>NZ_PKRQ01000030.1 GCF_002855575.1 Tabrizicola sp. TH137
GCGCTACGACAGATGCCCCAAGGTCTTCCTCTCCGCCGTCGCTCTCGCCGCAACAGTCATGTTCTGGCTATAATCCGAGAACGAGTCCTGACCCTAGCGATCCTTTCAATTTAGGCCTTAGCTAACGGGAGAGAACTTCGCTGACCTGAAAAATTAGAGCTCCTAGACGGTCAAAGAATTGCGCTCAAAAGCGCTATAGCCATCAGACAATTTCTGCCTTAGGTCGCGACCACTTCAACGGATACCTTGGTCACGCTGTAGAGTTCAACCTTACCGCCGATTGCACGCGCCGGATCAAACAATGCTAGATTGATGCCATCACTGACCGAGCTGCGATAGATGACACCATCGAAACCGCTCTTTTTAATGAATTCACATAGATACTGGCTCGGAATATAGTCGATTGCCGCCCCGGTCGGCTGAACGGGGCGTGTCAATTCCTCACCAAGGCGTTCGAGGAAAGGTAGGTCGGCGCGTAACTGTCCGATCTCGCTTGCGTCGGTCAGGATGAAAGGTGAGACGAGTTTTCGCGGGTTGCGCAAGTCCACAGCTCTGATCTCGGGGATCGTAAAATCAGCGACACACGCGGCTTCGCCGGTATGGGGCCTAATCTCTGAGACAGCGGTATCGGGGCGGGACCCGAGATAAAGATAGGGAATCCCCGCCGGATTGGCTCGACCGTGCGAGGACCGTCGCTTTGGCGGCGCTCCCATCTTTTCAATTGTGAAGGTTTCATCTTCGGTACGAATGCGAGCACGATACCATTTCTGGGGCAACTGCGGCGCCAACAACATGTCGAGCAACTGGCGGAGACGATCCAAGTCGATGGCAACATCAAGAAACCAGCGATTGGCGTACATCATTTCGTCGCGCAGCTTGTCCCACTGCGCGAGGCCTTCGCTGATATAACTTGATGACGGTGAGAAGCTGCCTCGGACGATCTCGCCGTCATTGAGAATCTCGCCAAGCAACTCCTTGGCGTGAGCTATGTCCATTCGCTCATGGCTGAAGAGCTGCCAGTCGTCCTTCATCCACTCGACCAGTGACTTCCCGTCATCACTCGGTTCGTATACATTCACTAGCAATTCAAAATAGTTGGCGAGTTTAATGGGCTCAACAAGCTGAGTATCGGCGGTGCCGCAGAAGTCGCAAGTACCTTGGCTAGGATCCAACGACGGGAAAAGCTGATCGCGAAGGCTGCGATCATCGAAGCACTCAGGGCAGCAGAGGCGTTTTGGCATTGAGATCAGCCAAGATAATCGGCAAGGGTCTCGATGTGATGCTTCATCGAGAGCTTCTTTATGTAGCCAAGGCCTGGAAAATGACCTTTAGCATGGAGTTCGCGGAACTCCAGAATAGCTTGGGTTTCAAGAATATGTGATGTGCCACTATTCAGTTTTGCGATCAGCTTCGCCAATGCCTGAGCGAACTTTCCAGCGGGATCGGTCGGTGTGTCCTTCGTATCTGAGACAAAGTGATAAATATACATTACGTCGTCTTTGTCAGCATCGATGAAGGTCAAGTGGATCGCGACGGCATAGGCCGGCCCACCACTCTCGCTGTAGGCATCGCCGACCATAAGAAAGTCGCCAAAACCCACCATCCCGAGATCACCATAGGTAACATGTAGATCGGAGAACTCCTCCATCTCGGGATAGTCGGCATTGCGTTGCCGCTTGAAACCGTCCCGCACGAGGATGCGCTTACTCTGATCGAAATGCTTCCGATACAGCAACTTTGCATGATCTTCTACGAAGACGTTAGTGAGGCCGGGCATCGCGGCTTCCAACTCGGTCGCTAGCGCCTTAGGAGCGGTGAAGCCCGCGTGCACCAGAACTGGATGATGATCAGCATGATGGTTGTAGCAGGCCATGACCTCTTCAACCGTCATGTCACTACGCAAAAGGATACCAGCGGCTATATTGTCAACGCCAATATAGCCCTCTTTGAGGAGATCGGTGATTCCCGTTCCGTCTTCTTGATGGTCGCCATGATAGGGGTTCACGATCAAAATCGCTCTCCCGCCGGCTGCACATATCGCACTCAATGTCTTCTTGAGCCCGCCGAGTGCCTCGCGTACCGGCTCAATCACGGGAATAAAGTTCTTCTCAGCGAGTAATGGCGCCATCTCGCGGATTGTGATCAGCTCGAACTGTTTCCCGCGAAAGTAAGGGTGGTACATTTGTTTTTCAGCTCCAGGCCATAGCCGCGTCCAGCGGGGTCGCGATAGCGTCGACTAACCGCGAATGGTCTGCACGGCGCACCTTCACTGATAGCGCTGCAGCTTGCAGCGAAGTCGGTAGACGCTCAACAAGTTCTCCTATCGGTGCAAGATCGCGCGTCCGCTTGAGAGTCCGTACCATCTCGACATGTAGAGCAACAGGGTCGAGCGTGGCAAAGAGCTCGCGCATCGCAGCGTGCCGCTGAGTATTTGGAACAGTCGGCACCGTTAATCCCATCGCCCGAAGTATCGTGACGCCCTCGACCATGCGCAAAGACTCAAAGACGGTCGTAGGACAGATGCGCGACGGGCAATCGATCGCTTCGCGTACCGTAGTGATTTGATAGCGTTTGGATAGGCACATTACCCCAACATCATCAGAAACGGTTGCCAACACTCCTTCAATATGGTTTTCACTCGCAATCACATTAACTTTCGCGAAAACGCGTTTGTAGTTCTCAACCTGATTGGCAAGCCGCGCCAGCGAATCCCGCTCCGACTTGATTTCATAGACGGTTGCGGTGCCGTTCAAGATTACCAGATCCGCCTTGGAACTGCCGGCACGAAATTCAGTGAGCATAGACGCCGTACGTAGAGAGTGTGTTCCCAACAGCACTTTCTGACTTATGGCCGCACGATAGATGTATTCATCGCGGTGTCCCGAAACCTTCAGAACCTCAAACGCAGCATCGAAGGTGTCACCTACAGTCCCGCCTTGTTCGGTAAGAGAGATAAGGTCGGTCTGCTTGAGCAGCCGAAGGAACAGACCGGACCGACCCTTCTTCGCCATTTCTCGGAAGACGGTAGCGGAGAACAGCCGCGTCAAAGCAGCCAGACGTGCGCTGCCACAATTGTTCATCGCGCTACGCAATCCACAGGTCGCCTCCCTTCGCTTGATCCCTTCTAACTCAGAACGCTGCATCATGGAATCGGGTATCTGCCGGATCGAGGTTGTAGACTGCGGAAAGTTGCTGATTCGGTTAGCAACTTCGAGGTCGTGCAACGGCTTCCATGCAAACGATACCTCCGCCCTCCAGTTCCTGAACACCGGCCTTGGGGGGTGTTTCCGAACGGGCAGATCGATGGATTGTCGGCTCCTGAGGGCGCTACCTCGGAGCATGTCCAGCAGTTTACCGAAGTAAGGTTCCTGCACGACCAAGCCCGGCGGGTTTCCCCTCCGGGCCCTTTCGGGGGAGACCCCGTTCCTCTCAGAACGGGATCTCGTCGTCGCGGTCGACCAGCTCAGGGTTTTCATTCTCGGCCGACTTCGGGCGGCTCAGGAAGTCGACCTTCTCGGCGATGATCTCGCAGCCGTAGCGATCGGTGCCGGTTGCGTCGGTCCACTTCATGTAGTGGATGCGGCCGTGGACGAGGACCTTCATGCCCTTTTCGCAGTGCTCTGCAACGGTCTTGCCAAGGCCGTTGAAGCAGGTGATGCGGTGCCATTCGGTGTCCATGATCCGGTAGCCGTTCTCGTCGCGCATCACGCGACCTTCCGAGAGGCGCGGCCGCGAGGTGGCCAGGGTGAAGTTGGTGATCTTCGTGCCGCTTTGGGTCGAGCGCACTTCGGGCTTTTGACCGATGTTGCCGGCGAGGATGACGATGTTCT
>NZ_PKRQ01000031.1 GCF_002855575.1 Tabrizicola sp. TH137
TTCGGCCTCGCAGAGATCATCCGCGCACTGGAAACCTCGGGCCGTCCCGAAACCATCCGCGGCGTGCGCTGGCCATGGCCCAGCCGCGCCGACCTTCGCGCGGGCGCTTGGCCCACTCTTCGCGGCACCGCCGTTGGCTCTGCCCTGGGCGTGATCCCGGGAGCAAGCACACTGTTGGCCGCACTGGCCGCACGCGGGCTGGAAAGCGGCCTTGTGCCGCGCGACCGCCCTCTTGGCACTGGAGCCGTCGCAGGCGTGGCCGCCCCCGAGGCCGCCAACAATGCCGCGGCCCAGACGGCCCTCGTGCCGCTGCTGACACTGGGCCTGCCCGGCAGCCCGGTCATGGCGGTGCTTGCGGGTGCGCTGATGATCCATGCGATCTTGCCCGGCCCGGGGTTCATCGCGCAGAACCCCGACCTGTTCGCGGCGCTTATGGCCAGCCTGATCATCGGCAACATCATTCTCGTGGTGCTGAACTTGCCTTTTGCCGGGGTTTGGGCAGCGCTCTTGCGCATTCCGTTTCGCAGACTGGTGCCGCTCATTCTGGTGATCAGCCTGATTGGGGTGCATTCGGTGCAGAACGCGCTGTTCGACGTGTGGTTGATGCTGGGCTTCGGCCTTTTTGGCTGGGCGCTTCTGCGGCTGGGGCTTGAGCCGACGCCTTTGGTCTTGGGCTTCATCCTTGGTCCGGCTTTCGAGGAATACTTGCGCCGGACGCTGCTCTTCTCGCGAGGAGACCCTATGGTGCTATTGACCGACCCGGTAAGCGCGATTTGTCTTGCCCTGATAGCGGCCGGGACGATCTGGAAGATGAAGCGGATTTTTCTGCCTCGTCGCAGTACAGAGGGTCCCAAGCAGAAACCATTATGACGGCACTCCGAACTTCGGAAATTTGCCTGCCTCGTCAACCTCACGCAAACCGTTCCGGCGTCGCATCACGATTGTCCACAACCACCAGCCCAGTTAGTTCAGGGCCCGATCATGGGGTCTAAGTCAGCACTCATCATTCGGCCATGCACCACCAAGTGTTGCAGCGACGGGCCAGGATCGGAGTCTCGACTTTGAATTGCTAACAGGCAGTCTAGCGCTTACTCGCGATGCGGTGCCCCCAAAAACATCCTACTTTCGAGGGTGCTTTCGGGAGCGTTCCATGTCTGTCGCTTAGTGACAGTCGGGTCGCGAGCCCGGCAACAGGACTTTATCGATCACGTGGATCACGCCATTGTCCGCTTGGATATCGGCAATCACCACCTTGGCGACGTCTCCCGTACCATCGGCGATAAACACGCCGTCGCCGTCCTTTGTGATGCACAGACGTTCAGATGCGAGCAACGGCTTGAAATAGTTGGAGCCCCCGGGGATCATGTTGGCCGAGAGCTTGCGATCATCGACATGATAGAGCAGCACATTCGTCAGCTGATCCTTGTTTTCCGGTTTCAGCAGGTTTTCGACAGTGCCCTGCGGGAGCGCCGCAAAAGCATCATTGATCGGGGCGTAGACGGTGAATGGTCCTGGACCTGCCAGCGTTTCGGCGAGGCCTGCGGCCGTCACGGCGGTGACCAGTGTCGAGAACCGATCGTCACCGGCAGCAATGTCGACGATGCTTTCAGCTTGCGATGATGTCGCGGCAAGGCCGATGCCAAGTGAGAGAGCGCACAGCTTGAGTGTATCTTTCATGGGTTATCTCGTTGGTGAACGGTTGGGAGTGAAAGGCCCGAATGGGATCAGAAAGCCAGCTCAACCCGGGCTCTAGAAACGGATCGAGGTACCGATGATGACGTCGACGCTTTGATAGTCCGCGGAGAGCGTTCCGCCGGGACCAGTCAAATCCTGACGACCAGCGTCGAAGTAGCGAAGTTCGCCCGTGACGGACCAACGATCCGAGACCGGATATTCGGCGCCGACCATCAACTGATAGCCAAAATCACCGCGGGCGTTGTATTCACCAGGCGCGCCGCCACCGCTGACATCGAAGTCGATCTCGGTAACGTAAGCGAGACCGGCGCCAACATAGGGTTTCAGGCGGCCACCAGCGATTGTTTCGAAGTCATAGTAGCCATTCAACGCGAATGTCGTGGATGCGAAGTCACCCGTGATTCCGGCAGCACCGTCCGCTTCGCTTGAGCGATAGGCGAACTCGAGCTCGGATCGAAAGGGACTGCCGGCATAGTCGTAGCCGATAGCGACACCAAAAACCTGTCCGGTGCCAAAGCCGGAAGTCCCGGTGGCAATACCTGACAAACCAGTGTCGGCGAGGGACGAAGCACCACCGAAGCCCTCGAGGTAAAACCCTCCCTCCAAGGGATCTGCGATCGCGGGAAAGGCAAGGCTGATGAAGAACACCGACGCGAGCGTCGCGCGCGATCGTGATGAATGGACCATATGTTCGTTCCTTTTCGTTCCTGAAGTGATTGCCTGCCCTGCAAGCGATGCAGGAACAGTTCGGGCGAAAATCTCTGTTTTCAAAAGGGACTGCACGAACGGCATGCCTTGTTGCACGAACGGTCGAGCGTATCCTAGAAGGGAAGAGTACGGCAGATGGCCGGGTGCCGACTGGCCCGGCCGGATCAGCTAAACGACCTCGCGCCGTGCGGCCTTCAGGGCTGATCGATAGCTGCGGCTGACCGGAAGCGCCAGCCCACCATTCATCAGGCAGAACACTCGTCCATCCTGGCTTACTACCTCGTCGATCTGATCTAATGCGACCCAGTGGGACCGGTGGATCTGCATCCCGTTCCGCTCTTGCAATAGATCGACGGCGCGTCCGAAGGAAAACAGGATCAGCGCATCACCTTCTGTCGTGAAGACACGCAAGTAGTGAAGTTCCGCCGAGAGCGCGACAAGTCGTCTTCCTAACCGAACCGGTATGCGCGACCAGAGCTCGGCCAGGTCATCTTGGGGATCAGGATTTGGCTGGTCCCTTTCGCTTGGGCGGGAACCGCCGCTTTCGAGTTTGAGGAGGCTTGGCGCATTTATCAGCGTCCAGAATAGGACCAGCGGGATTATGAAATTTCCAAGCTCAAAAGCGAGCCGGAGCCAAAGCGAGCCACCCTTGTCGTCGAGAGCCGCGTCGCCACCAAACAGCCCGTCAACGGCCATTGCATACGGCGCAAAGAGAAGTGCTGCGACAATGGCCGAAAGGAACACCTGCACAAGCCCAGGCAGTGCAGAGACGCGTTCGACTTGCCCGAGCGCTATTTGCGTCGACGCGAGAAGGATCAGGGCCGGAATCACATGGGCCGTCCAGAATGCCATTTTGTTGAGAGTACCCAAGCCTTCAGACGCGCTTGGTCCTAAGGAGGTCAATCCGATGATGAGGCCGACAGCACAAAGAGCCAGATAAGAAAACCATCCCAAACCAGATTGGTGCATGAGGACGGTTCGGCCTTTCTGGGCCGTTGCAGCGTCTTTATGCTGTTCGTCCTTCATGGGCTTATCAGAGGTATGCCTCGCAGGGCGGCCGTAAACACCAACATGGTAAAGCTGGCATACAGCAGTGTCACGACCCACAACAAGCGCTTTGGCAAGTCGAAGCGGCTGGCGATGTATCCAACGGCAGGGAGCACTTGCATCGCATGCAGCGCGAAGAAATGTGCCGGACGCAGATCGCCCACCTCCATCGACCAGCCAACGATCGGAATTTTTGGTCCGTTGACAGAAGGTGTGCCGATGTAGCGCCCACCATTCCC
>NZ_PKRQ01000032.1 GCF_002855575.1 Tabrizicola sp. TH137
GCGCCGATGCTTTCGATCTGGCCGCTGTCTCCAGCACCGTCGAAGGTCACGGTGACATGGGTGATGCCGGCGGCCGTGAGGCCGTCGAAGAGGCGGTACTTGTTGCCGGGGTGCAAGGCTTCGATGCGGGACGCGCGCTCGGTATGAGCGGCGAAGATCTGCGCCAAGTCGACGGTCGGGGGCGCCATCGGCGGCGCGAGGGTGGGTTCGGTCAGGCTCATAATGTGTCTCCGGTAAGGGGAAGAGATCGGAGCAGGCCGAGGCGATCTCTCTCCCCCGGACGAACTCCAAATCCCCCCTGCCCTTCTCTGCCTCTCGGGCCTCAGGCAGCGACCTGCAACGCCCGGGCGGCAAAGGCGCGCCAGAGCGGGTCGACGAGACGCGCTTCCAGAAGATCGGCGCGGTAGCGCAGCCGTTGCGCCAGATCCGGCTCGCCCCAGGCAGTCGCGCGGCCGACCTGCGCGCGCAGCTGGCTTGCCTCGGTCACGACGCCCCGCGCTTCGACCGTGCTCGTCACCGGGTGGCACCAGGCGACGGCGTGGTCGCTAGCGGCCCCGGCCAGCACAAGGCGCTCGTCGCGGTCGAGGATCGCCAGAAGCTGGGGCGCGGCATCTGGGGCGATCCTCTCGGCGTGGTCGATTGCGCCCTGCATGGCCTCGGCCAGCGTCGCGAAGCGGGCGAGGACCAGCGGGGCGGCCTGGCCCGACATGAGTTCAGCCGGTGCGCGGCGCGACAGGGTCAGGGCGAAGGGGTGACTGTGGTCAACGTCGTCCGAGGGAAAATGCGGTGGGACGCCCCGCGCGTAAGCGGTCGGGTGGATGGGCAGGGGCAAGTCGAACATGGGAAGATCTCCGACGGCGCGAGAAGCCTCTCTCCCCGCTTCATCCGTCAAAGACCAAACCGCCGCCCTCTTCCTCGAAGGGGCAGCGGTGATGGGTCCGATGGGCTCTCAGAGCTTGCCGAGGGCCCGCAGGCTCAGCTCCGTCCCGGCGCCGACGATGATGTGGTCGTGCAGCGTCAGCCCGAGGTACTTGCAGCCTTTCTGGATTTCCTTGGTCATGCTGAGATCCGCCTCCGAGGGCGTCGGATCGCCCGATGGGCGGTTGTGGATCAGGATCAGGGCGCTGGCGTTAAGCATCAGCGCTCGCTTGATCACCTCGCGCGGATAGACCGGGACATGGTCGACCGTGCCTGTCGAGAGAAGCTCATCGGAGATGATGCGGTTCTTGCGGTCGAGATAGAGGACGTGGAAGCGCTCGATCGGACCTCGGACGGTCAGAGCACAATAGTCCATCAGCGCCTGCCAACTGCCGATGACCGGGTTTTGGCTCAGGTAGCGGCCGAGGATGTCACGGGCTTCGAGGACGATGGTTTCTTCCTGGGGGGTCATGGGAGTTCCCGCTGAAATGCGCAGGCCGAAGCCCCCTGCCCTCTCGGGGCGGGGCCATTAGCGTGCGTGTGGAAGTGGAAAGTGCGACCGCCGCGCGCGAGGGCGGTCGCGTTGCCGAGCCCAGCCTCAGCCGACCCGGTCGAGGAGCTTCTTGGCGCGCCCTTCCATGTCGAGCCGGGCATCCTGCTGGGTCTTGTCGCGCGCGAGCCGCGTGATGCCCTGTACGAAATCGAAGATGCTCTCGGGCGGGCGGCCCTCTTCCATCAGCACCTTTTCGATGATCTTGCCTGACTCCGCCTTCGAGAAGCCGCGCTTGCGCAGGAAGTCATCCCGGTCCTCGTCCGTCCGCGCGACGATCTGCTGCCGTGCGGCCTTGATGCCGTTCACGAAGCCCTGCGGCGAGGAATTGGCGAAGCGCGTCAGCGCCGGGGCCGCCTCATGCGCGAAGCGGGAGGCCGCGTATTTCGAGTGGCGGATGGTGATCTCCTGGAAATCCTCGACGCCCCACAGATTGCGGTTCTGGCACACTGCCCGCAGGTAGAAGCTCGCCATGCCGAGCGTCTTCGCGCCCACCTCGGAGTTCCAGCAGTAGAAGCCCCGGAAGTAGAGGTCGGGAGAGCCGTCGGGAAGCCGTCCCGCCTCGATCGGGTTGTGATCATCGACGAGGAACAGAAAGACATCGCGGTCAGAGGCATAGAGCGTGGTCGTGTCGCGGCTGATCTCGACATCGGGGTTGTAGACCCCGGTCGACCAGTCGAGCACGCCCGGCACCTTCCAGCGCGTGTCGCCCGTGCCATTGCCCGCGATGCGCTGCACGGCCTCGACCAGTTCATGGTCATGGATACGGCCATAGTCGGGGCCGGTCACTGCACGCAGTTCGGTGCGGCCGTCTTCCGTCTCGAAGGTCTTGACCTGCTCGGCGCGATGGTTGGTCAGACCGTATTGCAGGTTGATCCCTGCCAGCGGCGCGGGCAGCTGCCGCAGGTAGGAGGCCGGCGCGCCGACGATGCTGGCAAGCTGGCCGAACGCCCAATGCGTGGGCGCGACCGGCTCGTGCGCTTTCGGCAGCCTCAGGTGTAGCCGCTCAGGGTTGTCGCGCGCCGCCTCGACCCGGATTTCCGCCGTCTGCACCACACGGCTGCGACTGCGCTCGGACCGGCCTTTCACATTGGCCCAGAGATCATCGAGCGACAGATATCGCTCATCATCGGGCCGGTTGAACCATTCGGACGACACTCGCCCGCTCCGCTCACCCCGGCTAACATCCACTTTCCAGCCACCTGCCCGCGTCGGTGCGACCAGATCCAGAACTTCCACGACACCCATCGGTTATCTCCCGCGACGGGCGCCGGGAGCCAATCTCCCAACCCTCAACCCGTCACCGGGAAACCGGCACTCCTCTAACTTAAGCAGGCGCAAAGGGGCGGAGGCCGACGACCTGGGCGCCGAAATGCATGAGCTCCCAGTGGAACTAGGGTCAGGACCCATTGATCTTCCTCTTGCAGCATGATTCAGGCTCCGCAAGGAGACTGAACGATGAGCAACCTATTCTGGCTGACCGAGGCGCA
>NZ_PKRQ01000033.1 GCF_002855575.1 Tabrizicola sp. TH137
GAAGGTCGGCGCGGCTGGGCCATGGCCAGCGCACGCCGCGGATGGTTTCGGGACGGCCCGAGGTTTCCAGTGCGCGGATGATCTCTGCGAGGCCGAAAATGCCCATGACCAACGGGACAAAGCCGATGCCGTCGCGCAATTCCGGGATCCCGAAGGTGAAGCGCGGCTGTCCGCCTGCCAGATCGGTGCCGACAAGTCCCAGCCCCGCTCCGATCAGGATCAATGCCAGTGCCGGCACGGCGGGGCCAGGCGACATGACAGCCGCCGCGAACAAGCCAAGCGCGATCAATCCTACCAGACCTGCAGGCGCGATGGCTGTGGTCATTGAGGCCAGCGGCATGGCTATCGTCGCGATCAGGGCCGCCGTCAAAAGCCCGGCAAACAGAGAGGCCAACGCCGCCACAGCAAGCGCCGGGCCAGCACGTCCCATCAGCGCCATCTTGTGCCCGTCCATCGCCGTGACGACGCCCGAACACTCCCCCGGCAGGTTAAGTAAGATCGAACTGGTTGAGCCGCCGTATTGAGCGCCATAGTAGATCGCTGCCAGCATTATCAATGCGCCAGCAGGTTCCAGTGCGAAGGTCAATGGCAATAGAAGCGCCAGCGTCGCCGCAGGCCCGATACCGGGAAGGACCCCCACCAGCGTTCCGAGGAGTGCGCCCAGGAAACACAGGGCGAGGTTCTCTGGCGTCATCGCAAGCGCGAAGCCCGCGGCCCAGGCGGCAATATCCATACCCACCCCCTCAGCCTGCAGGCCAAAGCGGGGCAGTGGGTGGCAGCAGCGCCACGCCCACAAAGGCCACCAGCGTCATAAGGCCCAGAACTGTAAACGCCAGCGCCCGCGGGCTGCGTTCGCCCGATCCCCAGGCCGCCAGCGCTGCAGCCAACCCCGCGGCAAGGACAAGGCCAAGGACAGGAACTGTCAGGGCGAATATCAGCACTGCGCCCAACAGAGCGGGCGCGCTGTGGCGCAGGCCGCGTTCAGGCGCCCCGCAGTCGCTGCTGTTGCCGCATCCCGGTGAAGGCGTAGGCGTGACGGGGCTGCGTGCAGAGAGCATGGCCCAAGCGACACCAAGGCCAAGCACTCCCAGCGACAGAAGCTGTGCCATCAGGCCGGGCCCGACATCTCCACCTAGCCATGCAGGCTGGCCCTGCGCCAGCCCCGACATCCCCGCCCCGATCGCACAGAGCACAAACCCCGGAAGCATGCGTCGAAGGATGACGCGCGGTCCATTTCGGTGCGGCAGTCTGGATGTCAGGGGAAGATCCGGCTTCATCGGGAACCCACGATTCGTTTAGTTGACTGATTTTGTCAGATACGGCATGGCAGGCTCAGCCGCCAGTCTTGTGGTCAGCCAAACCTTCAAATTCCTGTTTTCCTGGAGCGAAAGATGATTCACCGTCGTATGCTGCTTGGCTCGGCACTCGCCGCACCTTTCCTGTCTGTTTTGCCACGCTCGGCCCATGCTGCCGAGTGGCCCGCGGCCGGCCCTATCCGGCTGGTCGTGGCCCAAGGGGGCGGCGGCAACGCCGACGTGGTGGCCCGTATATTGGTCGAAGCGCTGGAGCTGGTCCTCGGCCAAAGTATCGTAGTGGAGAACAACGGCACGGCCTCGGGAATGCGCGCGACCGAGGATGTCAGCACTGCTGCGCCTGACGGCTACACGCTTCTTGTCGGAACGTCGTCGCAGTTGGTCCACAACATCGCATTGTTCGAACCGCTGCCGGTTGATATCGCCTCGACACTGCGTGGCGTGGCGATGATCAATGAGGTTCCGATGGTGATGTGCGTGCCCGCAGATAGCCCCGATGCCGATCTGGCCGCCCTGACCGCGCGCATCAAGGCCGATCCGTCGGCTTTCCAGTACGGCTCCGGACCTGCGGGCACAACAACCCACATCACCGGCGCTTTGTTTCTGCAGCGCATCGGCGCCGAAAGTGTCGTCCACATCCCCTATCCGCGCAGCCCCGATGCCATGGTTGATCTGGTTGCAGGGCGGCTGAGCTTTGTGTTCGACCCGTCTCTGACCGCCATCGGGCAAGTGCAAGGGAGAGCCGTGCGGCCTTTGGGCGTCTCCGCCCCGGTTCGCCTTGCGGCGCTTTCCGATGTGCCGACCATGGAGGAGGCGGGTTTGCCTGGTTTCGTCAGCCAGACCTGGAATACTATCTCGGCCCCGGCCGGCACACCGGACGACATCGTGAGCGCGCTGAACGGCATGATAAACGAGATCGTTCAGTCCGATGCCATGCGTGTGCGTCTGGAGGAACTGGCTTCGATCGTGCCCGCGGCAAAGACCCCTGCCGAGGTCGATGCCTACTATGCTGCCCAACGCGAGACATGGATCCCCGTTGTCCGCGGGACAGGCGCCCGCGTGGAGGGCTGACCGGGACCGTTCCGACCTGCGCCGGGTGCATCCGTCCGGCGCAGGATTTCTGCCCTGTGACACATCGCGTGGTCAGGCGCCCGCTGGGCACCTCGGCGGTGCATAGCATCCGACTGTCCCGTTCAAGATCAACAATAGATCTACGGCCAAACGCTCAAGCGGCCGCTCTCTGCCCTTTATGATGATACTAAAGGAACGTCTGATCAACGCGTTCGGCTGCGCCGAGATTTGTGTTTGAGTGCTACCGCGGTGCAGTCAGCTGGCCCTGAGCAGCGATATTCCAGCTT
>NZ_PKRQ01000034.1 GCF_002855575.1 Tabrizicola sp. TH137
TGGCCTGCCCCGATCGAGTGGTCCGGTTTCAGTCTTAGTGCATGACGGGTCTTGGCGCTACGGTTGGGTTGGCCGGCGAAGCGGGTCCGGGTGGCGAAGCCGGCCACTGGATGACCTCAGGTGCCGGGGGGCGATACCCCAGTGATGAATGTGGGCGCTTGGTGTTGTAATGACGGCGCCAGTTTTCGATGATGATCTTTGCCTCGGCTAGGCTGTAGAAGATCTCCCCGTTGAGCAACTCGTCGCGGAGCTTGGAATTGAAGCTCTCACAATAGCCGTTCTCCCAAGGGGACCCTGGCTCGATGTAGGCGGCCTTTGCGCCGACGGCGGCGATCCACTCACGCACCGCCGTAGCGATGAACTCCGGGCCGTTGTCGGACCTGATGTGATCGGGAACACCACGCAGGATGAACAGATCAGACAGCACGTCGATCACGTCCGTTGATCGCAGCCTCCGGTCAATCCGGATTGCCAAGCACTCCCGGCTGAACTCGTCAATGAGGTTGAGCATGCGGAACTTCCTTCCATCGTGGGTCCGGGCTTCGACGAAGTCATAGGACCAGACATGGTTCGGACGCTCTGGCCGCAGACGGATGCACGACCCGTCGTTCAGCCAGAGCCGGCCCTTCTTCGGTTGCTCTTGCGGAACTTTCAGCCCCTCCCGCCGCCAGATCCTCTCGACCCGCTTCACGTTCACCGCCCAGCCCGCCTCGCGCAGCAGCGCCGTAATCCGGCGGTAGCCGTAGCGACCAGACTGGCTGGCGAGCGCGACGATGTCCGCCGTCAGGGCTTCTTCGTCGGCGCGCCCTTGCGGCATCTTCCGCTGTGTCGAGCGATGCTGGCCGAGCACGCGACAGGCGAACCGTTCCGAGATCCGGAACGTCTGCCTGACATGCTCGATGCAAGCACGGCGGCGGGCGGGGCTTAGTAGTTTCCCCGTGCAGCTTCAGCCAAGATGAGCTTCTCGAGCGTCAGGTCCGACACCGCCTTCCGCAGGCGCTCGTTCTCTTTCTCCAGCTCCTTCAGCCGCTTCACTTGGTCCGCCTTAAGGCCACCAAACTCCTTGCGCCACCGATAGTAGGTGAACTGCGTCACGCTGATCGAGCGCACAGCTTCGGCCACTGATTGGCCATTTGACACCAAAACGTCGACCTGCCGGAGTTTCGCGACGATCTCCTCAGGCTTGTGCTTCTTCTGGGGCATTCTTGCATCCTCCAAATGGCTCGAAAGCCATACCTCAGGGAGGACCACTTTTCAGGGGGCAGGCCAATCGCGCCGAGCTACCGACTGGCGCCCGACCGAAGCCTTTCGGACCGCGTCGCTGACGCAATGTCTACTTATGGCGTTGAGCCGGCGAGAAGACCTTGAAGGGAGGGGCTAACGCGACTTTGTCAGTCCCGCCCCACACGTCTTCGATCACTCCGCCCTCCCCAGAATGAGGTGCGGAAGAAGCAGTACGGTCGAAGCAACCTATGGCGCATACCGCGGTGTTTCGAAAACGCGATGCGCCGCCTGGATCTATGTAGACCCATTACAGTTCAGGTGGCATCCAGAACCACTTGCTTGCCTCCGTGAGTGCCACCTGCCTGGTCAAGCCTACGTCGTCGAGAAGTGAGTCCGGTTGCCGAAGGGCGAGGTCCATAAGATCGCGGCGCATCCGAGAGCGGTTCAGCCAGACCTTCACCCAGCCCAGCAGACGGCCGTACCTGCGTATTTGTTCCGTGGGATCGAGGTCTGGATTGCGCTTGGCTGGGTGACGTTCGCCTGCGATCGGAAACCGAATGACCGACGCTGCTTCGCCCGCCAGAGAAGGACTGTTGGTCCGGGAAGCTTCATGACTCATCGCGTTTATCCCATGCCAGTGGAGGGAAACCGCGCCGTGTCGCGATCGTCGACAGGACCTCGAGCAGCTTTTGCTTGTCCCTCGCCCGGCGGGCTGCAAGGTGACGACTGGTCTCGTTGGAGGCGCGGGTCAGAATTAGTTCACCGCTTAGACCGAGATCCGTTCGCGCTTCTCCCGGTAGCCGGCGAAGTCCATGGACGTATCCCAAGTATACGGAGCGCCTGCCCGGACGAATAAAGCGTGCAAGGTCGAAGAGAAAGAGGCGTAGCATTTTGCGACCAGAGGTACGGCGGAGGGAACCGCGACTTTGTGACACTGCAACACTAGGCCCAACGCTCATCCGCCACAACCCGAAAGTGTCATACTTCTCGGTGGCTGATCTGAAAAAGACTCTGGTGGCCTTTGGCGCCGAGGAATAAGCTCATAACCTTAGAAAAGGTGTCCATTTCACAAAGGATATCCAGTCGGAATCGCGTTGACGCCCCCTAAGCATAGTGTATCGTTCCACAGACAGCAAACTTGGTACACTGGGGTCTCAACGATAATGATGCTGCGAGCCGTCTTCCAGTCTTGGCTGCCCGCGGCCGCTACGACGCGAAAGCAGACAGCATGACGGGTGTTGATTTCCACTGAGAGCTGACCCGGTTCGGCCGAAGATTTCCATTGAGATTTGACCCATGTGACCCTCCCCCGAGCGAAGCGCGAGGGGGTCAACGGAGTGATCGACATGGGACTACTGAACGTG
>NZ_PKRQ01000035.1 GCF_002855575.1 Tabrizicola sp. TH137
GCCATACCGCCGGGAATGAGCGAGCCAGACATCCCCCGAACGGAAGGCTTCGCGTAGATGGAACAGGACCGCGACTTCCCACAGACGGCCCCCGTCACCCTCGCCACCAAGGTAGCGCTGCCACTTCGATCCCCGGCGCAGAAAGGCCATGGAGCGGGTGGCCGTCACATCCGTTCCCGCGACGATCTTGCTGGCCGCCAACAGGAGTTCCGCCACGGGTGCTGCCTGAATGTCCAATGCTCGCAGCATGCGCGGCGCGTAGCGACGGAACCGATGATACCCATGGCCGACATGGGCCAATGGGTCGGCGGCCAGAGTGTCGGTCAATTGGGCCGCTGTCGCGACCAGCCCTTTGAGAGACAGCCAGCCACCGGCATTGCCGACAGCCTCCTCGAGCGATGCACGATCTTCATGGGCTTCCAGCAGCGCCGAACCGAGGCTGGCGAAGGACTGCAAGGTGTCCTTCAGCGCGGCCTTGGCATCTTCCGCACACGCGTCACATCGGGACTTCGCCTCGCGCCAGGTCTTGCCGACGATGCGGTCATGGGTCTCCACAATGGCGTCGGCAAGGGCGCTGCGCCATTCCAGTACGCAGACGGCAAGGATGGCGAGACGGCGATCCCCGGAAATGTCTCGCAAATCGCCCGCGAAGTATCGCTCGCCTTGCCTGCGAAGTTGGGCAATCCGGTGCGGCGGCACCCCAGCCAGAACCGTCTCGTTCAGCCCGAGGCGCTGCAGGAATTCCAGCCGATCCAGAAGACGGTTCATGTCGGCCGAGTTCTGCCCAGCCTCGAATTGACGCAGCCAGACAAACCGTGTCACCGATCCACCAGCATCTTCTGTCAGCAAGGCATCGAGGCGGCTCTTCATGGCATCGTCCAGCCGCCCTGCGATCCGTGCCTCGATCCGCCGCTCCGCAGCCACCAGCGCGTCGGCGCAAAGTCGCTCGATGATCGTGACGCCAGGCAGGATGGTTCGGGTCGACCGGCACTGCTCGACAAAGCGCCGTGCCAGATCGTCATTGGAGCGCGCAGTCTCCGCCACATCTTCCAGCCAGCCCTTCAGGTCGCGCGCCCCTCTCCCAGAAAACATCCTGTAGCCATACTGCTCTCTGAGCGTCGCCAGATGTTCATGGCGGGTCTCTTCACGGGTCGCGTAACCGGCCAGATCATCAGGCTTCAGGCCAACCTGCGCGGCCAGAAAGCGCGTAACTGCCAAGGGAATGACTTCACCGGGTGTCAGCAGACGGCCAGGATATCGCAATGCGCAAAGTTGCAGGGCAAAGCCAAAGCGATTGTGCGGGCGGCGGCGGGCACGGATGATTTCCAGATCATCGTCCGACAGCGTGAAGTGATGCAGCATGTCCGCCTCAGCAGTCGGCAGATCGAACAATGCTGCGCGCTGCCGGTCGGTCAGAACCGCACGATGTACCATATATCTTATTCTTTCTGCGTCTGGTTTATGGTATTTTGTTTATGATAAGGCTGAAGAGATGGAAGCGATGCCGCAACGCGCCTCTTTCATGGATGCATCGCAAACGAACGTTTGTGAAACATGTTGATCGGCTATGCACGCATCTCCAAGGCTGACGGGTCACAGTCTCTGGATCTCCAACGAGACGCCTTGATCGCCGCAGGAGTGCCCGCGGAACGCATTTACGAAGATCAGGCATCCGGTGCGCGCGATGATCGCCCAGGACTGGAGGCTTGCCTGCGGTCATTACGGGAAGGTGATGTCCTCGTGGTCTGGAAGCTGGACAGGCTCGGGCGCACGCTGACCCACCTGGTCAATACAGTGCGGGACCTGTCAGATCGTGGCATTGGCCTGCGCGTGCTGACCGGTCAGGGTGCTGAAATCGATACCACCACCTCGGCCGGTCGCATGATCTTCGGCATCTTCGCGACCCTGGCCGAGTTCGAGCGCGACCTGATCCGGGAGCGCACCATGGCAGGTCTCGCAGCCGCCCGGGCGCGCGGTCGAAAAGGCGGGCGGAAGTTCGCACTGACCAAGGCTCAGGTCCGCTTGGCCCAAGCGGCCATGTCAAACAGGGACACCTCAGTTGCCGCCCTCGCGGCCGAGCTGGGTGTCAAACCGGTGACCCTCTATCGCTACGTCGATGCCAACGGAAACCTCAGGGACCACGGAAGGCGCGTTTTATCGGCTTAGCGTAGGATTTAGCACCGTCCGGCAGCAGACCCCGTTGTCATCAACATCCTCGCCCGACGACGCGACCCGACCCCGCCACCACTTCTACTCACCCCCACAGCGCTGCGCCTGACCCACGAACCCGTGGCCG
>NZ_PKRQ01000036.1 GCF_002855575.1 Tabrizicola sp. TH137
CACGTTCAGTAGTCCCATGTCGATCACTCCGTTGACCCCCTCGCGCTTCGCTCGGGGGAGGGTCACATGGGTCAAATCTCAATGGAAATCTTCGGCCAAACCGGGTCAGCTCTCAGTGGAAATCAACACCCTGACGATCCGCAGTCCCCGGCGGCCAAAGAAGTAGCGCTGTATCGCGACGCTCTGCGGCTCGGATACGCACGCTTGGGCGAAACCGGCGGCCTCATCCCGAATTCGGCCCTGATCGACATGTTCCGCTTGCTGAAGGGCCGCAGCGTTGGATTTCGAGTGACACCGGGTACTGCCCTCAAGAACGAGCAAACAGGGAAGATCGTCTTCGTCCCCCCCCAGGATGCGCACGAAATTGTCCGCCACATGACGGCGCTCGAACGGTTCATAAACGACGATGAACTCAGCGATCTCGATCCGCTCATCAAGATGGCTTTGATCCATCATCAGTTCGAAAGCATCCACCCGTTTCCGGATGGGAACGGACGGATCGGGCGCATCCTGAACGTACTTTATCTCACCAGAACGGGGTTGCTCGACATCCCGGTGCTCTACCTGTCGCGGTTCATCACCCGTAACAAAGCGGACTACTACAGGCACCTTCAGGCGGTGCGCGACACGGGCGAATGGGAACCCTGGGTCATCTACATGCTGGAGGCCGTTGCAGAGACTTCTGCCACAACAGTCGAGATCGTCACCGGCATCCGACAGCAAATGGCGGACGTGAAGCATCGGCTACGTGAGGACTTGCCGAAGATTTACAGCCAGGAACTCCTGAACAACTTGTTTCGCCATCCCTACACCCGGATCGAGTATCTGCAGAACGATCTGGATGTCAGTCGGCAGACGGCCGCGAAGTGGACTTTCCCGGAAAAAGTGGAGAGCACCAACTGAGGAACCAGGAGGTGTTCTATGGGAAACGGGAACAGGCCGACGCCGGAATTTCGGCGTGAAGCTGTGCGGCTGGCACTGACCAGTGGCCGGATGCGACGGGAGATCGCGGAGGATCTGGGCATTGGACTGTCGACGCTGACGCGGTGGCTGAGAGATGAGCGTGATGCCAGCGAGCCGAGTGAGGCACCCGTCGATGTCCATGCCGAGTTGAAGCGGCTGCGGCGGGAGAATGCGGTTCTGAAGCAGGAGCGCGACATCTTAAAAAAAGCCGCGGCCTTCTTCGCGAAAGAGGGAAGTCGATGACCTTCGGCTTCATCGAAGCGGAGAAGGCCAACTTCCCGATCAGCCGGATGTGCCACGTGCTTGGGGTCAGCCAGAGCGGCTTCTTTGCGTGGCAGGAACGGCCAGCTTGCCTGCGCCAGCAGCAGGACATGGTCTATCTGGCGCATATCCGGACGGCCTTCGCGCTATCGAACGGGACCTATGGCAGCCCGCGCATGCACCGCGACCTCGTCGACGATGGCCATGAGATCGGGCGGCATCGCACGGCACGCCTGATGCGCGAGAACCAGTTGATCGCGCGGCAGAAGCGGCGCTTCAAACGGACGACGGACAGTGAACATGCTTGGCCCATCGCCCCCAATCTGGTGGCACAGGACTTCACGGCGGACGGTCCGGACAGGAAATGGGGGGCGGACATCTCCTACATCTGGACGGCAGAGGGCTGGCTCTACCTCGCGGTAGTCCTGGACCTCTTCTCCCGTCGCGTCGTCGGCTGGGCCACGAGTGACCGTCTGAAGCGCGATCTCGCGGTCGAAGCCCTGCGCCGTGCTCTTGTGGCTCGCAATCCCGCGCCCGGTCTGGTCCACCATTCCGACCGCGGATCGCAATACTGCTCGGTCGCTTATCAGGCGCTGCTCCGCAAACGCGGTGTCCAGATCTCAATGAGCGGTCGCGGAAACTGCTACGACTGTGAGTATGGTATCGCAGCCTGATGGCCTGACCCATGCTACGATTGACTCCGTGTCATTGTGTTGACGTGTCGACCATCAGGTT
>NZ_PKRQ01000037.1 GCF_002855575.1 Tabrizicola sp. TH137
CCACCTCGAGCTCCAAACCCTTGGCGACATAGGCGGTCTGGAACTTCTCGAAGATCGGCCAGAGGTCGAGAAGCGCGTCGATGGCCTCGGGGCTGACGGGGATCGGGGTGCCATCCGCGTCGCCGACGCTCTCCCAATCGACGATGGCGCGGGCAGCGATGGCCTTGGCGAAAATGACCGCGATGCTGTCATCGGGCGTGCCGGGGGCGATGGCGCGGACGGCCGGGTCGGTGCGGGCCGCGACCATGATGGCCGTGGTCAGGGGTTCGACCTTCACGCGCACGCCCAGCGCAAGGTCGAGCCAGCAGGCTTCGCGGGCGAGGTTCAGGCGTAGCATGATCAATACTCCTCGATGTCGTTGACGAGCGTCGTGGTGCACATCCGGCCCAAGGTGGCATCCCGGGCGGCCTGCCAGTCGAAGGTGGCCTGGATGCCCTGCGGCCCCGGGATCTCGATCCGGGGGCGTGGGAGGTAGACGGCATGTGCCGAGAAGGAGAAACTCTCGCCCGAGGGCAGGACATAGGCGAATGTGAGGGCGCAAGGATCGCCCGCAATGGCCTGATTCACCAGCACCTGATCGGCGAAGCGCACCTCGATCTTGCCGGTCAGCGCGGCGATGGAGGGGTCCGCCCCGTCGATCCGACCGTCCGAGCGGATGGTCTCCACCCGGTCGAGATTGTTGGCATAGGTGATCTCGGCCGAGATAATGTTGCCGAGCGGCTGGCCGTTGCGCGTGATCGCCCCGTTGAAATGGCCAAAGCGTTGGAGGTTGAGGTCAGCCAGTGTTCCCGCTGCGGAGGCACTGGCGATGGCTTCCCCTTGTGCGACAAGGCTGGCCGTTGCGGTCAGCAGACCGGAGCGCTGCATCTGCCAGCTTAGGCTGTCGAGGACACAGCCAGAATACATGGCATAGCGCGGCACCTCCGGCATGCCGGTCTCGATGGACATCGACGGGAGCGACCAGGCACCGGAGCGGAACTCGTGGGTGAAGGGTCCCGGTGCCGCGCCGGTCGTCACGGGTGCACCGAAGGCCGCCTTCAGCCAGAAGCCGAAGGCCGCGGCATCGATCGGCACCACGACATTGCCGTCCGCCGTGACCGCATCCTTGATCGGCGCAAGAGGGTCGCGGCCGTAACCGAGCAGTTCGCTGTTCAGGAGCGGTTGTTCCGACCCCAGCGTGGTGCTGGCGAACGGCATCTTCGTGAAGCCGCCCGCGGGTGGGGTTCCATAGGTGGTCTCGAACGCAAGCGCCATCTGCGCCCGCGCGCCTTGCGCACGTGCCATGGGGGTCTCCTTGGATATGTGTGGGGTCAGGCCAGGGGGCTGGTCGTGGTGTAGTGCAGGACGACGGTGATCAGCGCCGCCTTCAGGCTGGCAGCGCCCTCGACGGGCAGATCGACGGATGACGGGGCTTCGGGTTCAACCCAGTCGCAGAGGCCGCCCAATGTCCGGTCAGCCTCCAGCGCCGTGCCGATGGCGACGATCAGGTCATCGAAGGCGCTAGTCAGGCCGGTGCCCGCTTGGATGACCACCTCCAGTTCGGCCCGGTGCTGGTAGTGATAGCGCAGGGGCGACAGCGTTACCTCCGGTTCGCCCGGCTGTCCGTCGCGCAGGATGATCAGCCCGACTGCAGTGATCCGCTCGGGAAGCACCTCGTCACGCAGGGTGAGGGCGGCAAGCGGCTGCAGCCGCGCATGCAGCGCGGCGAGGACGGTTTCGCGAGTGGTGGGCAAGTTGGCAGTCTTCTAGAGTCAGGACCCATAAATCTGCTTGAGCGACGGCGCGCGGCATGATTCAAGCTCCCAACTTGGGGAGGGATCATGGGCGAGCTTTTCTGGCTGAC
>NZ_PKRQ01000038.1 GCF_002855575.1 Tabrizicola sp. TH137
ACCCACATTCTCCAAGTAAGTCGCTGATTTCGCTGTCGTAATCGTGATATTTCGCATATAAATCATGGCGTTGACGGCTGCGAGGGGCGCGTTTCATGGATCACCTGGAGGGTGCGGGCTTGGCGCGGGGAGATCGGGTTGATTTCGACCGCCGTGTGCGTCTGGAGTTCCGTGGTGCGCAGATCAGTTCAGACGGTGGCCTGCTGGTGATGCGCGAGCTTGATGACGTGCTCGGCCTGTCCAATCTGGCGTCGGAGGCGCTGCGAGACAGCCGCACCGGGAAGAACACGCTCCATCGGCTTGACGGATTGTTCCGGCAATCGGTGTTCGGACGACTGGCCGGATACGAGGATGTGAACGATGCCGACCGCTTGGCCCTCGATCCCGTGATGCGTCAGGTCGTTGGCGGCAGGGCCGTCGAGGCGCAAGCTGCTTCGGCATCGCAGATGGGACGGTTCGAGACCGAGACGCTGGCTCTGGCCGCGAACCGGGCGGCGCTGGCCGATCTGAACGGCCAATGGATCGACCGGTTTCATGACCGCAACGGGTTGAAATACATCGTGCTGGACATGGACAGCTCGGTCAGCCCCACCCACGGCGATCAGGAAGGTGCTGCCTGGAACGGGCATTTCGACTGCACCTGCTATCACCCCATCTTCTTGTTCAACCAGTTTGGCATGCTGGAGCGCTGCGCCCTGCGTAACGGCAATGTCCACAGCGCCGATGGCTGGCGGGATGTCCTTGATCCCGTCATTGCCCGATATGCTGGCCGCGACCTTGGTGGACGCTTCTTCCGGGCCGACGCTGCCTACGCGATCCCCGCGATCTATATGCGGCTGGAAGAAGCCAGGTTCTTCTACGCCATCCGTCTGCCCGCCAACGCCGTCTTGCGCGAGAAGATCGCGCATCGGCTGACACGGCCCGTGGGACGGCCTTCGCTGACCAAGGTCAAACGGTTCTTCGAGGACTTCGAGTATCAGGCGGCGTCCTGGGACAAGCCGCGCCGCGTCATCGCCAAGATCGAATGGCATCCGGGCGAGCTGTTCCCCAAAGTCGGCTTCATCGTCACCAACCTGCCGATGGAGCCAGACTGGGTGGTGAGGTTCTACAACCAGCGCGGCACCGCAGAGCAGCACATCAAGGAAGGCAAATATGCCTTTCGCTGGACGCGGCTGTCATGCCGGAAGTTCCGGCACAACGAGGTGCGGCTGCAACTGCACGCGCTGGCCTACAACCTGGCAACCTTCCTGCGCTGCATCGAACTGCCCGAGGCCATGGCGGACTGGTCGTTGACCAGCCTGCAACTCAAGCTGATCAAGATCGGCGCCCGCGTCGTCCGCCACGCCCGCGCCATTACCTTCCAGTTGGCCGAGGTCGCCGTCACCGGCCCGATGGTGCGGGCCGTCCTTGCCGCCATCCGCCGTCTTCGAACGCCTCCGTCATGCGCATGACCACGATCCATGCCCAAGCTGAACGAAAGCGGCAGGACAGGTCCGTCTGCCGCGCGGGAAAGCGGCTCTGCCGGGCCAGAATGCTGCGGGTTCGAGGCTTGATCCACCCGACTTCGGCCGTTTGCGCGACGACAGACACCGCTCGGGGCGAAGAACGCTTGCCCAGCGAGCAAAATCAGGCGATCTTGAAGTCAAGCGGCAGGCCACTTGGGGAATGTCGG
>NZ_PKRQ01000003.1 GCF_002855575.1 Tabrizicola sp. TH137
CGGGTCTCCCCTAGTAGGCCGATATGCAAACAATCCAGACGCCGATGCGCCCAAACCGCCCACATATCCCTTCATAAAAACAGCAATGTCAAAGAGCGTTCCAGACACAAAACAAGCCGCACGCTGCTACCAGCGTCGCTTCCCGCCTTGCCTCCAGAGTTTTTTCGCTGCGGCTTCTGCCGCAACTTCCGTCCCCGTCGCACCGTCTTTCGGCGCCGCGTCGTCTTCGGTGAGCGGTTATCTACGTATCTCGCCGGGGGGCCGCAAGAGGAAAATGACGGGAAGATGACGATTTTTTCGGCAACCCAAGAAAACTTGGGGTTTGGACGGGGGCCGGGGCGCTTTTTCGCTTGGCCCCTTCCCCGCCTGCCCCGATGATTTCGCCTCCAGGTTGCCGGTGAGCGCGAATCCGGCCCGAGTCAGCCGGAATGCACCTCCTGATTCATCCACAGGTTATCGCGCGGATGCCCGCGATTCAGGCGAAACCCGGCCCTGCATGGGTCACCCGTCCCCCCGCCACGGTCAGCGCGATTCCCATCCCGCCGATGCTCTCTGCCGCCGTCGCCTCGATATCGCCGTCCAGCAGCACCATATCCGCCGCCATCCCCACCCGCAGCGTGCCTGTCACATCGTCCCAATGCCCGGCCCAGGCGCCCCCCGCCGTATAGGCATGCAGCGTCTCCATCAGGTTCAGCCGCTCATCCCCTGCCCCGTCATAAGGCACGCGCGTCAGCGCCGCCTGTATCCCCCGCAGCACCGAGACATCCGTCACCGGCCAGTCGCTGGCATAGGCCACCGGCGCGCCGTGATCCTTCAGCGTCTTCCACAGATAGGCGTCGCGCCACCTTGCGCGGTCAAAGACCGTGTCCATCGTGGACATCGGGAAGTCCATCGCCCCCGGCGGATGGGGCGGTTGCACGCTTGCCGTAATCCCCAGCGACCCCAGACGCGGCACATCCGCCCGGTCGATCAGCTCGATATGTTCGATCCGGTGGCGCATGTCGCGCAATCCGTTGGCCCGCCCCGCCGCCTCATAGCCGTCGATGGTCTGGCGCACCGCCGCATCGCCGATGGCATGGACGGCGATCTGCAATCCCCGCCGGTCGATCTCGGTGCAGATGGCATTGAACCGCTCCGGCGGAAACAGCGGATCGGCCCGATGCCCCGGGTGACCGGGATAGTCGTTGAGCATATAGGCCGTCCGGCTGTCCACCACGCCATCCATGAACATCTTCACGAAACCCGACCGCACCCAATCGCCATCGAATTCCGCCGCCATGGCGCTGGCCCGGTCCAGTTCCGACATCTCCATATGCGGTTTCATGTGGAAGGGCACGCGCACCCGCGCCGTCAGCCGCCCCTGTTCCTCCAGCGCGGCCAGCAACGCGCAGGTATAGCGGTTGCCGTCCATGTTCACCATCGTGGTGATCCCATGCGCCGCGCAATGCGCCAGCCCCGCCACCACCTTCTCCAGATCGGCGGCAAAGGTCGCCGCATCCGGCCAGGGCTCCGGCTCGCCCCCCGTGGCGATGCCCAGTTGCAGATGCGCCTCGCCCCCCAGCGCCAGCACAGGACCGAAGGCCTCGAATTCCCGCAGCTCGCCCGTGGCCGTGCCATCCGGCGCCATCACCACCTCATGCCCATGCGGCATCTGCGCCCCGTGCAAGAGCCCCGCCTTCTGCAAGGCCAGCGTATTGGCCCAGACCGTATGATGATCCGGCGCCATCATCGCGATGGGCCGGTCCGCGATCACCCGGTCCAGATCATGCCGCGTCACCGGCGCGCCCAAAATCTCATAGGCCGCCCCCTGCGCCATCAGCAGCGCGCGGTCGGGGTTCTGCGCCGCATAGCCCAGAAACGCCGCCTTCAGCGCGTCAAAACCCATGACGCCGCCGATCTGCAACTGCACCAGCTCCGCCCCGCCCAGCACCAGATGCAGATGGCTCTCCACGAAACCCGGCAGCAGCGTCCGCCCCCCCGCATCCACCACCCGCGTCCGGGGCCCCGCCAGCGCCGCCACTTCCGCGCCGCCCACCGCCGCGATCCGGCCCGCCCGCACCGCCACGGCTTCTGCGAAAGGCCGCCCGGCATCCATCGTGATGACCCGTGCATTCTTCACGATCAGATCAACGTCCATCCCTGCCCCCATCTTCATCTTGGTCAAAAATACTCTGGGGGGAGCGTCGCCGAAGGCGGCGCGGGGGGCAAGGCCCCCCATCTCCCGCCAGACACGCTCAGCCCCGCGCCGCCACCCGCTCCGCCATCACGCAGAGCAGTTCGAACATCAGCGAAATCCCCAGCCAGGCCGTCCCCCCCGACGGATCGAAAGGCGGGCTCACCTCCACAAGGTCCGCCCCCACCACATCGACACCCCGCAGACCCCGCACCACCTCCAGCGCAGCCCATGAATTCGGCCCGCCCACCTCCGGCGTCCCCGTCCCCGGCGCGAAGGTCGGATCGACGAAATCAATGTCATAGGTCACGTAAGTGGGCCCCGCCCCCACAATCTCGCGCGCCTCGGCCATCACATCCTCCACCCCCCGGCGGTGGAATTCGCCGATGGGGATGATGCGGATGCCGTTGGCCTCTGCGAAATCCCAATCCTCCCGCCCATAGGCCGTGCCGCGAATGCCGATCAGCACATAGCGCTTCGGGTCCAGAAGCCCCTCCTCCACCGCCCGGCGGAAGGGCGTGCCATGGGTATAGCGCCCAGTCCCGAAATAGACGTCGTTCAGGTCGGTATGGCTGTCGAACTGGATCATCCCCACAGGCCGCGCCTTGGCCACCGCCCGCAGGATCGGCAGGGTGCAGAGATGATCCCCGCCCCCGGTCAGCGGCAACACCCCCGCCGCCGCCACCCGGTCATAGAAGGCCTCCATCCGCGCCAGCGAATCCATCAGGTCCCCCGGATTGGGCGGCACATCCCCCAGATCGGCACAGCGCGCCAATTCGAAGGGCGCCACCCAGGTCGCCCCGTTCTGCGCCCGGATCATGGTGGACAGGTCGCGCAACTGCCGCGGCCCATGGCGGGGGCCGGGGCGGTTCGTCGTCCCGCCATCCCAGGGCGCCCCGATCAGCCCGATCTGCACCTCGGCCAGACGCGGATCGTCCAGGCCCACATGCGGCAACCGCATGAAGGTGGGGATCCCCGCGAATCGCGGCAGGTCAAAGCCCGAGACCGGCGTGAAAAACCCCTGCTCCGCCATGGCGACCCCTTCCCCGGACGTGATTCCCACCCCCATCCAATCGCCCCCGCGCCGGCTTGTCAGGTCCGGAACCGACATCCCCCTTCCCCGCCCTGCCGATTTCCCCGCCCCTTCCCCCCGCCCGACCCGACCCTCTTGACCTCCGCCCCCGCTTCCCCCCTTATCGACCCATCGCCCGGAGGACCGCATGTTCAGCAAGACAGACCCGATCGCCCCGCAGCCCGCCCCCGCGCGCAGCCCCGCCTCCGGCGCGGCAACCAATGCCGGGAAATCCGTCCTCGCCTCCGATCTGCGGATCACTGGCGAAATCACCTCCTCCGGCGCGGTCGAAGTGTTCGGCGATATCGACGGCACCCTCTCGGCGCGCAATCTGCTCATCGGCGGCGAAGGCGCGGTCAAAGGCACGGTCAGCGCCGAAACGGTCGAGGTGAAGGGCAAGCTTGACGGTCGCGTCTCCACCCAGGCCTTCACCCTCCGCGCCACCGCGCAGGTAGAGGCGGATGTGAACTACACCTCCCTCGTCATCGAATCCGGCGCCCAGATCGAAGGCCGCTTCACCCGCCCGAAATCCTGATCCCGGCGCAGGTCTCGCACAATCGCCTCCGACAGCGGCCCCCCTGCGGGGTCGTTTTGCTGTCGGCCGCACCCCTCCCGCAGGACTGCACCCTTTGGGATCAGGCCGCGGCCCTCCCCCCGCCCTCCTTCGCGGGCCAGACCTCCAGCAGGCCGCACAGGATCACCAGCGCCCCCCCGACCATCTCGCTCCCCGACAGGCTCTCGCCCGCGAAGATCGCCGCCGTCACCGCGCCAAAGACCACCTCCGTCATCAGCAGGATGCCCACCCGCGCCGGATCAAGCCGCACCGTCGCCCACATCAGCGCGGCAATCGACAACACCCACCACAGCCCGCCCGTGAACAGGACATGGCCCGCAATGCTGGCCAGGTCGCCGCGCGCGATCTCCGGCAAGGGCTCCAGCAGCGGCGCCAGCAGAAGCGAAGTCACCGTCGCGCCGAAGGCAAAGAGAAAGGCCGAAGGCAGCGGCGTCACATCGGATTTCAGCCGCATCCCCGCCGTGGCAAAGGCCCAGATCAGCCCGCCGATGAAGGCCATCCACTCGCCCAGGTTCGACGGAACCGGCAGCCCGCCATCCCCGCCCAGCATGATGAACAGTCCCAGCAACCCCACCGCGATGGCCACCAGCCGCAGCCGCGGCACCTGCAACCGCAGCAGATAGCGCGCGATCAGCACGCTCCAGACCGGGCTGAAGAACCACAAAAGCACCACCAGCGCGACCTTGCCGTAAAGAAAGCCGATGGAATACAGGGCGAAGGCCGCCCCCCCGAACATGATCGACACGATCCCCAGCGCATTCCTGCCGCGCAACGCGCCCTTGTCCGCGATGACGAAGGGCAACAGGAACAGCGCCGCCGCAAGGGTGATCGCCCCCGTGCCCCAGGCCCCGTCCAGCCCCAGATCGGCCAGCGCCCGCACCGGCACCCAATAGACGCCCCAGAAGATACCCGTCAGCAGCACGACCGCCGAGGCGAGAAAGGTGATGTTCATCGCACGCTCCGCCCTCTCCCGACCGTCCGGGCCGCCAACGATCCCGGCCCGCCCCCGGCCAGTCTATGCTCCCGGATCGGCCAGCGGTCCGCCGCCCGCCGACAGGACATGATCCCGTTGCGACAGCAGGCCGCCGCCGCAGCGCCCTCCCCCGTCACCCCGCCCCGCCCCCCGGCGGTATCGAATAGGTCATCGAGGCCCGCGCCACCGGCTCCGCCATCCCTTCGGAAAACAGCAGCGCATCCCCCACCGCCAGCACCCGGCCCAGCTTCAAAAGCCGCGCCTCCGCCCGCACATCCCGCCCCGCCGCGGGCTTGCGCATGAAATCCATGCTCGCATTCGTCGTCACGGCCAGCGCCACGGGTCCCAACCGGCTCAGGATCGCCAGATACAGCGCCACATCCGCCAGCCCGAACATCGACGGCCCCGACACCGTCCCCCCCGGCCGCAGATGCCGCTCCGCCACCTTCAACCGCAGCGTCACGCCGCCCGCATCGGCCCGGTCCACCGCGAAATCCGCCGCCACCTGCCCGAAATCCCGGATGAGGAAGGCCGTCAAGGCCTCGCGGTCCATCTTCAGGTCCATGCGCTTCCCTCTTCCCGTTCCTGCCCCTATCGTCTGGCAAAGCCAAAGGGGGGATGCAATGACCGATGATCTGATCCAGCGCGAAGATGCAGGCGGCATCGCCACGATCACCCTCAATTCCCCCCACAGCCTGAACGCCCTCTCCGTCGCGATGCTCGCCCGGCTGACAGCGGAACTGGACCGCCTCGCCGCCGACCGCGCCACCCGCGTCGTCATCCTGCGCGGGGCGGGCCGCGCCTTCTGCGCCGGCCATGACCTGAAGGAAATGCAGGCCGCCCGCGAAACACCCGACCGCGGCGCCGCCTTCTTCCGCCAGCTCTTCGAGGATTGCGCCGCCATGATGCAGCGCCTCCCCCTCCTGCCCCAGCCCGTCATCGCCCAGGTCCATGGCATCGCCACCGCCGCCGGTTGCCAGCTTGCCGCCTCCTGCGACATGGTCGTCGCCGCCGAAGATGCCCGCTTCGGCGTGAACGGGGTGAATATCGGCCTCTTCTGCTCCACCCCCATGGTGGCGCTCACCCGCAAGGTTCCCCCCGCCGTGGCCTTCGAGATGCTCACCACGGGCGAATTCCTCCCCGCCCCCCGCGCCCGCGAGGTGGGGCTGGTGAACCGCACCGCCCCCGCAGCCGACCTTTCCGCCACGACGCGCGCCCTGGCCGAGACGCTCTCGGCCAAGCTCACCGCCGCCGTGAAGATCGGCAAGCGCAGCTTCTACGATCAGATGGGCCTGCCGCTGGATCAGGCCTATGCCCTCACCGGGGCCGCGATGGTGGAAAACATGCTCTGGCGCGACACCGATGAAGGCATCCGCGCCTTTCTGGAAAAGCGCAAACCCGACTGGGCCTGAGGCCGAGGATGGGCGAAACCGCCCATCCTACCCGCCATGCCGCGTAGGATGGGCCATTCGGCCCATCCGCGCCGGAAGAGTCCTTGCCAGCGCGTTACCCCGCCGCGCGTGGCCACAGTTTGCGGCACAGAATGCGGCACAGCCTGCGGCACCGCCACAGCGCCATCCCTGCTCACAGATCGTAGATCGCCGCGAACTTCTCTTCGATATAGTCCAGGAGCGGCCCCTCCGTCGGCTCAAAGCCGCAGGCCGCGGCGATCGTCGCCCGCGGTTCCCGCAACCCCCCGTGGCGCTGGAGTTTTTCCCGCAACCACCCGGTCGCCGGCGCGGCGTCGCCCCGCGCCAGATGCGCGTCAAGATCGGGAATGTCGGCACGCAGCGCGCGGTGCAGGCAGCCCGCATAAACATTGCCCAGGCTATAGGTCGGAAAATATCCGAACAGTCCCGCCGACCAATGCACATCCTGCAACATCCCATGCGACGGCCGATCCACCGCCACCCCGAAATCGGCGGCGAACCGGTCGTTCCACGCCGCCTCCAGATCACCCACCGCCAGGTCGCCCCGGATCAGCGCCCGCTCCAGATCGAAACGCATCATCACATGCAGGTTGTAATGCACCTCATCGGCCTCGGTCCGGATGAAGCCCGGCTGCACCCGGTTCACCGCCGCGTGGAAATCGTCTGCCGACGTGATCCCGAATTCCCCGAACCGCTCCCGCATCTGCCCGAACATCCAGCCGGTAAAGGCCCGGCTGCGGCCAAGCTGGTTTTCATAGATGCGGCTCTGGCTCTCATGCACACCCATAGAAACGCCCGATCCCAACGGCGTCAGGCGATAATCCTGATCTATGCCAAGCTCATAGCAGGCATGACCCACCTCATGGATGGTCGAGTAGAAACAGTTGAACGGGTCCGTCTCCGCCACCCGCGTCGTGATCCGCGCATCATTGCCCGACCCCGACGAAAACGGATGCACCGCCAGATCCAGCCGCCCTCGCTCCCAGTCATAGCCAAAGGCCGTGGCCAGATCGCGGGCAAAGCGCATCTGCGCCTCTGCGCAGAAATTCCCTGATATACCAACGGGTTGCCGCTCGGCCCCCAGAACCTTCCCGCGCAGCGCCACCAGCCGGGGCCGCATCCGGTCGAACATCGCGCCGATGCTTTCCGCCGTCGCGCCCGGTTCGTAATCGTCAATCAGCGCATCGTAAGCATCGCCCCCCTGCGCAAGGGCGGCACCCTCTTCCTGCCGCAGGCGGATCACCTCCGCCAGCACCGGCAGAAACCCCGGCACATCCTCCCGCGCCCGCGCCTCGGCCCAGATGCCCTGCGCCATGGACGTCACCCGCGCGATCTCCTGCGCCAGCCGCGCCGGCACCTTCGTCGCCCGCGCATAACTCCGCGCAATCAAACGGATTTGCGCCGCTGCCACCGCATCCGCAGGCACCGCCGCCGCCAGCCAGTCGGCAATCCGCGGATCGGTGCGCCGCGCATGCAACACCCCCTCCATCGCGGCCATCTCCTCCGACCGCTGCTCCGCCGCGCCGCGCGGCATCACCGTCTCCTGGTCCCAGCCCAGCCGCCCCGCCACCTGCGCCAGCGCCTCGGTCTCGCGCTGGAACGCCATCAGATCGTCATAGGCCGTCATGCCGTCCCCTCCCGGATGGATCCCGCAACGGGATAGCCCGCCAGATGCCGCGCCCGCAGGATCAGCACCCACAGGATCACCGCCCCGATCTGATGGGTGATCGCCACATGCACGTGCGCCGCCGTCAGCACCGCCGCCACGCCCAGCACCATCTGCGCCACCATCATCGCCATCACGCCATGAAACGCCGCCCGCGTCGCCCCATGCGCCGACTTCCGCCCCCGCAGCCAGACAACCACCGCAAAGACGAACAGAAGATAGCCGCTCATCCGGTGCATGAACTGCACAAGCCCCGGATTTTCAAAGAAAGCATGCCAGACCGGCAGGCTCCCCCCGGCCCCGTCCGGCACATAGAAGGCATCCGCCGGGAAGAACTGCCCGTTCATCAAGGGCCAGGTCGGGAAGGCCCGCCCCGCATCAATCCCCGCCACCAGCGCCCCCAGCAGGATTTGCAGGAAGGCAAAATGCATCAGGCCCGTGGACATGGAGAAAAGCTTCGCCTCCCGCCCCCGCCGCGCCTGCATCAACTCCGCCTCAGACCGCCCCAGCAGGAAGACATACCAGGCAATCAGGCCAAGGATGACGAAGGCCAGGCCCAGATGCGTCGCCAGACGATAGGATTTCACATCCAGCATCGTCCCCGTCAGGCCCGAAGACACCATCCACCAGCCGATTGCCCCCTGAAGGCCCCCCAGCACGCCCAGCCCCAGCAGCCGCCCGGTCCAGCCCGGCGGGATCTGCCGCGCGACCAGAAAGCCCAGGAAACCCACCGCCCAGACCAGCCCGATCACCCGGCCCATCTGCCGATGGCCCCATTCCCACCAATAGATGACCTTGAACTCCTCAAGGCTCATCCCCTTGTTCTGCAACTGATATTCCGGGATGGCGCGATACTTCTCGAACTCCGCCTCCCAGGTCGCCTGATCCAGCGGCGGGATCGCCCCGGTCACCGGCCGCCATTCCACGATGGACAGCCCCGAATCCGTCAGCCGCGTCATGCCGCCCACGGCGATCATCGTCGCCACCAGCAGGAAAAGAGAGATCAGCCACAGCCTGATACCCCGCCGCGCCCCCTGCGCCTTGGCGGCGATCATGCCCCCCTGCGGCGGCGGGGCGGATGCCACCCCCTGCCCCACCTCTTCAAAGATGCTGCGCTTGCCTGCCATCTCGCCGTCTCCCTCATTCGGCGCGGAGGGTATGCCCACCCCCCGCCCCCTTCAAGGGGCTGCGGCGAACTGCGCCTCTCTTCTCGTCCCCGGCTTCATCTTGGCGAAAAATACTCCGGGGTCGCCACTGCGGCGCCACGGGTTCTAGCCCAGTGGCGACGGGGGCTGGCCCCCGGTCCGACGCTCTCCACCCGCGCCTCACTCCCCCTGCTTGCGCAGCTTGTAGGCGATCTGCCGCAGCATCCCGTGGAAGGTCTGCACCTCGGCCCGCGTCAGCCCGAGCCGCGCGAACATGTTGCGCATGTTCAGCTTCATATGCGGCGCCTTCTCCGGCGGATAGAAGAAGCCCGCCGCCTCCAGCCGCTCTTCGAAATGGTCCGACAGCCGCTCCACCTCCACCCGGCTGGCGAAATCGGTCCGCGCCAGACCCATCACCTCGGGCGGCACCTCGCCCATCTGCCGCCGCCATTCATAGCCCAAGAGCAACGCGCATTGCGCGAGGTTGAGCGAGGGGAAATCCGGGTTCACCGGCACCGTCACGATGGCATTGGCCGGCACGATATCCTCGTTCTCCAGCCCTGCGCGCTCGGGGCCGAACAGCACCCCCACGCGCTTGCCTTCCGCAACCATCGCCCGCGTCATCTCCATCGCGCGTTCGGGCGTCACCACAGGCTTCACCAGTTCCCGCCCCCGCGCCGTGGTGGCAAAGACGAAATCGCAATCGGCAATCGCCGTGGGGATGTCGGGGAATATCCCTGCCAGATCCAGCACCCGCCCCGCACCCGATGCCATCGCCACCGCCTTCGGATTGGGCCAGCCGTCGCGCGGGTCCACGATCCGCATCCGCTCCAGCCCGAAATTCAGCATGGCCCGCGCCGCCGCCCCGATATTCTCGCCCATCTGCGGGCGGACAAGGATGAAACAGGGCGGGATCGTCTCGGTCACTTGGGCGGCCTCCGGGCATCTCTCACCCGCGCCAGATACGCGCCCCTCCCCCCGCGGACAAGCCCAAGCCACCCTCGCCTTCCCCGGAAATCTGCGCTATTCCCCCCCAAACCCATGCCGGAGCGCCCTATGGCCGACCAAGACCGCCCGCAGATCTACCTCATCACCCCGCCCGAGCTGGACCTCGACACCTACCCCGACCAGTTGGCCGCCGTGCTGGACGCCACCGAAATCGCCTGCCTCCGCATCGCCCTTGCGACCCGCGACGAAGACCGCATCCTGCGCGCCGCCGATGCCATCCGCCTCACCGCCCATGCCCGCGACGTGGCCGTGGTCATCGAACGCCATGTCCTTCTGGTGGAACGCCTCGGCCTCGACGGCGTCCATCTCACCGATGGCGCGCGCTCTGTCCGCAAGGTCAGGAAGGACCTGCCCGATGCCATCATCGGCGCCCATTGCGGCACCACCCGGCACGAAGGCATGTCGGCGGGCGAGGCCGGGGCCGATTACATCTGCTTCGGCCCCATCGGTGCCACGCCCCTGGGCGATGGCTCCCGCGCCGACTGGGACCTATTCGAATGGTGGTCCGAGGTGATCGAGGTTCCCGTCGTCGCCGAAGGCGCACTGACGGCGGAACTGGTGGAAAAATTCGCCCCCGTCACCGATTTCTTCGCCGTCGGTGAAGAAATCTGGTCCAAGGACAACCCGGCCGCGGCACTCAAGACCCTGCTCGCCCCCTTGGGATGACGGCGGGGAGACCCCCGCCCTACAAGTGCCTCCCCTCCCCTGACTCCTGCCCAAACACCAAGCCTGGCCAGCGCCAAATGAAAGCCCCCCGTAGGGCGGGGTTCACCCCGCCCCCTCCGCACACCCCGTAGGGCGGGGTTCACCCCGCCCCCCCCCCCGAACGCGCGCAACACCTCCTACAACCGCCCCTCCAGCCCCTTCCTCACCTCCGCCTCGCAATGCGCAGCCAGCGCCTTGCGGTCGGGAAAGGCATCCACCGGCACGGGGTCATGGAACACCACCTCCACCCGCCCCTGCCGCTTCTGCGCCAGCACCATCAGCAGATGGCCCGCGAATTCCATATCCCCCCACCAGCCATAGAAACGCGGATCGCACCCTTCCGGCGCGCGATAGGCCAGCGTCACGGGCTGCACCCACATCACCTCTTCCAGCCCATGCGACCAGAAGGCGGCAAAGAGCGTGGACTTGAACGGCAACACCCGCACCGCATCCGTGCTCGTGCCTTCCGGGAAGAACATCAGGTGATGCCCCGCCCGCAGCCGATCCTCGAAAATCTGCTGCTGCTTCTTCGCCTCGCTCCCCTTGCGGGCGATGAACACCGTCCCCGTCGCCCGCGCCAGCCAGCCGATCGCGGCCCAGCGCTCCACCTCCGACTTCGCGACGAAATACCCCCGCTGCGCCGCATTCAGCGCAAAGATATCCAGCCATGACGCATGGTTGGCCACCACCGCGCCGCGCTGCCGCATCACCTGCCCCCGCACCACCAAAGGCAACCGCAGGATGACGAAGGCCGCCTTGCAGACGAATTGCGTGATATGGGGCGTCCAGGGCCGCTGCACCCCGAACAGGGGCCGCTCCATCAGCCGCAGCAACAGCAGGATCACCAGACAGCCATAGGTCACCCCACCCAGCAGCCCGCCCCGCCACAGCACCCGCAACCACCCCGCCGGGGTGATCGCCGGCACCGCCATCCGGGCGTCTTTCCAGCCGTCATCCTCTGCGGCAGAGCTCAATCCCGACCCCTCACACCCTGCCCCGCGTGTAATAGCCGCGATGCCGCTCGGACATCCGCGCCGTATCCATCACCAGACAGACATCCGTGGTGTTGAACGCCCGGTCGATGAAAGCCCCCTCGCCCACGAACCCGCCCAGCCGCAGATAGGCCTTGATCAGCGCCGGGGTCGCCGTCATCGCGTCCTTGCGATCCAGCGCCTCAGCCGGCAGCAGGTCCATCCGCTGATACCCCGCCCCCCGCGCCACCACGCGCAGCCCCGGCGGCGCCAGATGGTGATGGTGCAGATAGGCCAGCGACGGCGTCAGCCGCCCGATATCCGTGCCGTGGAAGCTCGCCACCCCGAACAGCACCTCGATCCCCCGCTCCAGCACGTAATCGGCCAGCGCATTCCACAGATGGAACATCCCCGTCCCGCCGCGATGGTCAGGATGCACACAGGACCGCCCTAGTTCCAGAAGCTTCCGCCCGCTCTCGCGCAGGGGCGTCAGGTCATATTCCCCTTCCGAATAGAACCGCCCGCCCGCCGCCAGCCGGTCCGAGGGCAGAAGCCGATAGACCCCCACCACATGGTCCAGCGCCGCAGGATCGCGCCGCGTGTCGATCAGCAGCAGATGATCGAAAACCTCGTCGAAATCATCCCGCTCCAGCCGCGCCGCATGGTCCACCAGCGGCCCATCCGCCCCCAGTTCCTCGACGAAGACGATATAGCGCAGCCGCTGCGCCGCCCGCAGGTCGGCCGCATCCCGCGCCAGACGCAGCGCATAGACGGATTCCTCGGAAATCATCCTGTCTTCCGGCACCCTGCCACCCTCCGTCCTCCTGCCGAGGATGTACGCAGTGCCCCGGCGCATTGCAACGTCCGCAACAGCCCCGCGCGGCATCCTGACCGGGGATTGCAAAAGCCGCGCGACGGTCCATCATCTGCCGGGATCGAAGACCACCGTCAGGTCCACCCGGCGGGCGTCGATCACCACCTTGCCCTGATGCTCGAAATTCACCGTGACCCGACCGCCGATGTTCGATTGCACCTGCCCCAGCCCCCAATCCGGCTCTCCGGGATGGCGCACGAACATGCCCGGTTCCAGAAGTTCATGCATCCCCAAGTCCTTTCCCAGTGCCGGAGTGTTCCATGTTTCCCCAGCCCGATCTCACCGCCCTGCTCGGCTCCCGTCTCTGCCATGATCTTATCGGTCCGATCGGCGCCATCGGCAACGGGGTGGAACTGCTCACGCTGTCCGGTTCCGGCACCTCCGACGAGGTCGCGCTGATCGCGCAAAGCGTCGCCACCCTCAACGCCCGCATCCGCTTCTTCCGCGTGGCCTTCGGCATCGCCCGCCCCGACCAGACCCTCTCCCGCGCCGAGGTGCAGTCGATCCTCGCCGATCTCCACCCTTCGGGCCGCCTCGCCATCGACTGGGCCAGCCCCGCCACCCTCGCCCGGATCGAGGTGAAGGCCGCCTTCCTCTGCCTGCTCTGCGCCGAAACCGCGCTCCGCAGCAACGGCCACCTCCGCGCCCTGCGCGACGAGGTCGGCTGGTCCGTCACCCTCACCTCCCCGCGCCTGCGCCACGATGATGGGCTCTGGTCCCGCCTCCTGACCCCCGACGCCGCCGGGGGCGATCCGCTCGACCCGTCCGAGGTGCATTTCCCCCTCGCCGCCGCCGCCATCGCCGCCCTCGGCCGCCGCCCCGATCTTGAACCGGGGCCGGGATGGCTCCGCCTCAGCTTCTGATCGTCCCGTCCCCGGTCACCAGATATTTGAAGCTGGTCAACTGCTCCGCCCCCACCGGCCCGCGCGCATGCAGCTTGCCGGTGGCAATGCCAATCTCCGCCCCCATCCCGAACTCGCCCCCATCCGCGAACTGGGTCGAGGCGTTGCGCATCAATATCGCGCTGTCCAGCCGCTGGAAGAACCGCGCAGCCGTAGCGTCATTCTCGGTCAGGATGCTTTCGGTATGCTGGCTGCCGTAACGGCGGATATGCGCAATCGCCCCGTCCACCCCCTCCACGATCCGCGCCGCGATGATCATGTCCAGGAATTCGCAGCCGAAATCCTCCGGCCGCGCCTGCACCGTGCCGGGGATCGTGAGCAGATCGCCCTCCGCCCGCACTTCAACCCCCCGCTCCAGCAGGTCCGTCACCAGCACGCCACCATGCTTCTCCCAGAAGGCCCGGTCGATCAGCAGGCATTCCGCCGCGCCGCAAATCCCCGTCCGCCGGGTCTTGGCGTTCACCACCACCGCCCGCGCCTTCGCAAGATCGGCATCGCCATCGGCATAGACATGGCAGATGCCCTCCAGATGGGCAAAGACCGGCACCCGCGCCTCGCGCTGCACCAGCCCCACAAGCCCCTTGCCCCCGCGCGGCACGATCACGTCGATCCACTCCACCGCCCGCAGCATGGCCTCCACCATCCCCCGGTCCCGCGTCGGCACCAGTTGAATCGCCGCCTCCGGCAAACCCGCCGCCCGCAGCCCCTCCACCATGCAGCCATGGATCGCGCCAGAGGAATGGAAACTCTCCGATCCCCCCCGCAGGATCACCGCATTCCCCGCCTTCAGGCAGAGGGCGCCTGCATCCGCCGTCACATTGGGGCGGCTCTCATAGATCACCCCCACCACCCCCAAAGGCGTGCGCACCCGCTGGATATGCAGCCCCGTGGGCCGATCCCATTCCGCGATGACCTCGCCCACCGGGTCCTTCTGCGCCGCCACCGCCCGCAACCCCTCGACGATCCCGGCAATCCGCCCCTCGTCCAGCTTCAACCGGTCCAGCATGGCGGGCGACAGGCCCTTGGCCAGCCCGAATTCCATGTCCCGCGCATTGGCCGCGATGATCTCATCCCGCCGCGCCCAGACAGCCTCCGCCGCCGTCTCCAGCGCCGCCCGCTTGGCCTCCGGCGCCGCATAGGCCAGTTCCGCCGCCGCCGCCCGCGCCGCCGCCCCGATCCCGGCCATCATGTCCGCGAAACTGCCGTCCATGCTCAAAGCCCCTTCATCTTGGCTGAAACACTCCGGGGGTCCGGGGGCTGGCCCCCGGTCCGCCACCGGCCTCCTCAGACCACCATATCATCCCGATGGATCAGCGCCGCCCGCCCGGCATAACCCAATATTCCCTCGATCTCCCCGGACTTGTGCCCAGCAATCGCCTTCGCCTCCGCCGCCGTATAGCGGATCAGCCCTTTGCCCAGCACTGCGCCGTCGGGTCCAAGGATCGCCACCGGCTCGCCCCGCCCGAAGGTCCCCTTCACCGCCCGCACACCCGCAGGCAGCAGCGACTTGCCCGCCCCCAGCGCCGTCACCGCCCCCGCATCCACAACGACCTCGCCCCTCGGCTTCATCGCGTTGATCCAGCGTTTCCGCGCCAGTTGCGGGTCCGCCCCCGGCACGAACCATGTCCGCGCCGCGCCCTCGGCCAGCGCCTTCAGCGGCCGCAGCACCGACCCTTCCATGATCGCCATGGCACAGCCACCGGCCACCGCCGTCTTGGCCGCCATCAGCTTGGTCTTCATGCCGCCCTTGGACAGGCCCGAAATGGGATCGCCCGCCATCGCCTCGATCTCCGGCGTGATCGTCTCCACCACCTCGAACCGCACCGCCGCCGAGTCTTCCTTCGGATTGGCCGAATAGAACCCGTCCACATCCGACAGCAGGATCAACTGATCCGCCCCCACCGTCACCGCGATCTGAGCCGCCAGCCGGTCATTGTCACCAAACCGGATCTCATCCGTCGCCACCGTGTCATTCTCGTTCACGATGGGCACCACGCCCAGACCCAGAAGCGTCTCCATCGTCGCGCGGGAATTCAGATAGCGCCGCCGATCCTCCGTATCCTCCAGCGTCACCAGAACCTGCGCCGTGGTGATCCCATGCGGCGCCAGCACCTCCTCATAGGCCCGCGCCAGCCGGATCTGCCCCACCGCCGCGGCGGCCTGCGATTGCTCCAGCGTCAACTCCCCCGCCGGCAGGCCCAGCACCTTGCGCCCCAGCGCAATGGACCCCGACGACACGAGCACCACATCCGCGCCGCGCACCTTCGCCTCGGCCACATCCATCGCCAGCGCCGACAGCCAGCCCTGCCGCAGCCCCGTCGCCCGGTCCACCAGCAGGGCCGACCCGATCTTCACCACGATCCGCTTCGCCGCGCGCACATCCGGCACGGCCGCGCGCGCCCCGCTCACGGCTGCCACGGCCCCGTCTCCTTCTCCGGCTCCGCCCCCTGAATCTCGGCATAGATGGCGCGCAGCACATCCTGCAACCCCATCCCCGCCGCGCCCGAAATCACATGCACCTTCCCGCCCGACGCCTTCTCCAGCGCCTTGCGCCGCGTGGTGATCGTCTTGGCGTCCAAAGCATCGCATTTGTTCAGCGCAAGGATGCGCGGCTTGTCCCCCAGCACCTCGGAATAGGCCTCAAGCTCATGCACGATGGTCCGGTAATCCTTGGTGATGGTGGATGACGTCCCATCCACCAGATGCAGCAGCACCTTGCAGCGTTCCACATGGGCAAGGAACTGCATCCCCAGCCCCCGCCCTTCAGAGGCCCCCTCGATCAGCCCCGGAATATCCGCCATCACGAATTCCCGCCCGTCCACGCCCACCACCCCGAGGTTCGGGATCAGCGTGGTAAAGGGGTAACCCGCGATCTTCGGGCGGGCATTGGACACGGCGGCAAGGAAGGTCGATTTCCCCGCATTGGGCAGCCCCACCAGCCCGGCATCGGCAATCAGCTTCAGCCGCAGCCAGATGGTCCGCTCCACCCCCTCCTGCCCCGGATTGGCCCGCCCCGGCGCGCGGTTGGTCGATGTCTTGAAATGCAGGTTCCCGAAGCCGCCATTGCCCCCCTTGGCCAGCAGCACCCGCTGCCCCACGGTGACAAGGTCCGCGATCACCGTCTCCTCATCCTCGTCGATGACCTCGGTCCCCACAGGCACCTTCAGGATGATATCCTCGCCCGATTTCCCCGTCCGCTGGCTTCCCATGCCCGGCTGGCCGTTCTTGGCAAAGAAATGCTGCTGATAGCGGAAGTCGATCAGCGTGTTCAGCCCCTCGACAGCCTCGGCCCAGACCGACCCGCCATTGCCGCCATCGCCCCCGTCAGGCCCGCCGAATTCCACGAACTTCTCGCGCCGGAACGACACGCAGCCCGCCCCGCCGCCGCCCGAGCGGATATAGACTTTGGCAAGGTCAAGGAATTTCATCTCATCAGGCTTTCATCAGGGCCGCCCGCGGCGACATTGCACCAAGGCGATAGTGGACAAAGGCCAAAGGCTCAAGCCTCCGCACCGAACGCCCCTTCATCTTGGCCCAAATACTCACAACCCCGCCCGCCAGAGGCGCCACGCGGCGGGCGTAGGAAGGGGGGGCTGCACCGCCCCCCAAGCCTCAATCCAGCTTGCGGATATAGGTCCAGGTCGGCACGCGCGCATTGCGCGCGACCGAAAACGTCTCGGCATCGCCCAGATACTGGAACCCGGCATTGGTCAGCACCCGCGCCGATCCCGCATTGTCCTGAAACACCTCGGCAAAGATCGTCCGGCTGCCCTGCGGATTGGCCGCGATCAGGGCGCGCACGGCCTCCGACGCGAAGCCGGTGTTCCAGAAGGCGGGCGCCACCCAATAGCCGATCTCGGACTGGCCGCGATCATACTTCGTCTCGTCCATCCGCTTCAGGCTGATCACGCCCAGCACTTCGGCAAGGCCCGAGGCCGCGCCATCCATGACCCAGACATCCTCATCCCCGCCCGCCTGCATGGCGCGCGTGACGAAAGCCTCCGCCGCGCCGGGTGGCAGCGGATGCGGAATGGACCGCGTCGCCTCGGCCACGCGCCGATCCCCCGCATACATCGCGAAGAGACCCGCATCCGATTTGCGCACCGGCCGCAGGATGAACCGCCCGGCAGCAATCGCGCCATCCGGCAGCGCAGCGATCTTGTCCAGCATCATGGCTTCCCTCCATCCGAAGCGCATGTCGGGGGCACTTCGGCCCCGTTCAAGTGTTACGGCACGAAAGGCCGGGAAATGAGCCCGGCTTCCGGCTTTTCCGTGACGAAGGCCCCGCCCCCGTCCCGGCCTGTTTCTCTCTCCTCCGCCCGCCCCACCGGCCCGCAGGCCGGAAAAAGCGAAGGGGACCGGCCTTTCAGCCGATCCCCCATCTACATTCCGAATGTAAAGGTTCGGCTTACTCGGCTGCCTCCGCAACCGGGAGGACCGAAATGAAGGTGCGGCCCTTGAGGCCTTTCTTGAAGGACACCTTGCCCTCGGTCACGGCAAAGATCGTATGATCCGTGCCCATGCCGACGCCCTGGCCCGGGAAGAAGGTCGTGCCGCGCTGGCGGACGATGATATTGCCCGGGATGGCGGCCTGACCGCCATAGAGCTTCACGCCCAGACGACGACCGGCGCTGTCGCGCCCGTTGCGGGAAGAACCGCCTGCCTTTTTATGTGCCATGGGGTGTTACTCCTTATTCCGCAACGGCTTCCGCGGCCTTCTTGGCGCGCTTCGGTTTCGCAGGGGCCTCGGCGGCCACGGGGGCGGCTTCGGCGTTATGGGCGGCGCGGCGCGCATCGGCGGTGCCGGTCGCGGCAGCAACGCCCGACTTCTCGGCGCCCGAGGCCAGCACTTCGGTCACGCGGACCAGCGTGAGCTGCTGACGGTGCCCCTTGGTGCGCTGCGAGCTGTGCTTGCGGCGGCGCTTGACGTAGTGGATCGTCTTCTCGCCCTTGATCTGGTCGATGACTTCCGCCACGACGCCCGCGCCCTTCACGGTCGGCGCGCCGACGGTCACGGTGTCGCCACCCACCATCAGGACCTCGTTGAACTGGATCTTGTCACCAGCATTGGCGGCCAGCTTTTCCACGCGCAGAACGTCACCCGCCTGCACCTTGTACTGCTTGCCACCGGTCTTCAGGACCGCGAACATGGGTCTTCCTCTTCCTTGCTCCGCGCCCTGTGGCCCCCATTTCTGGGCGTTCCGGGGTTTCCCCGCCTCGGACAGCGCGCCCTCACGGGCGTCATGAAAATGTGAACCCGGCCAGACTCGCGCCTCGCCGGGATGCGCGCTTATCGGGGCAAGCGCCCGCGAAGTCAAGCCCGATCCGGGCCCTGCTTTGGCTCAGATATCCTGCCCCTGCATCTGCCGCGCCACCGCCAGACCCAGCGCCTTCGAGACCGGCGTGAACACGTCGTCAAAGGCCGAAAACAGCGCCGTATTCAGCACCTGCCCCGCCGGGCTGGAGGAAAAGTCGATGTATTGCTGCAATTCCTCATCCGTCAGCGGCCCATAGGCCAGCGCCAGATAGGGATAGATCCAGTCCGAGGTCGAGGCGCGGATCTCCGGCTCCTGCGCCCAGGTGTCCGACAGCATCTGCTCTTCCGTCATCTCGTCGCCGAAGGCACCGCCCTCCGCCATCCCCTGATAGAAGGCAAGATTGGAATTCAGCGCGCCCATCACATTCGATTCGACAAGGTCATTCGCCGCCACGAAGGCTTCCAGCAGATCGACTCGCGCGCCCCCTTCTGCCGCCATTTCCTCCCAGGCGACCTTGGCCGCCTCTTCCGCCGCCTCGTCCAGCAGCGCCCGCCGCGCCTCGATCTCCAGATCCAGCACCTTCTGCCCCAGATCCGACCCGAAGAAGGCCCGCGCCTCCTCCGTCGCCGCCTCCTGCCCCTCCAGCGCAAGGTTGAGCGAGGCGCCAAAGGCCTCCTGCATCCGCCCGCCATCATAGATCAGCGCGACCGTCGCCTCCCAGCCCGAACCGCCCGCGCCGGGGAACATGTCCGCCTCCAGCGTGCGCCCGTAGTCGATCCCCTCCTCGCGCAGCAGCGCAACGATGTCGGCGATCCGCATCGTCTGCATCAGCCCGGCCACCTCGGGCCGCAGATCCGCCCCCTGCGCCTCGGCCTGCACCTCGGTCTCGGTCGCCGCCTCGGCCTCCGTCTGCGCCTGCGCAGGCAGCGGCAGGACAGGCATCAGCCCCCCGCCCATCAGCGCGGCCAGCGCAACAGCACGACACAGCGCCCCGATCCCGGACCCCATCGCTTCGGCCATGACCACTCTCCTTTCCTGCAACGCCCGACGGCTTGCCTCACAGCTAAGGAATGCCGCCCCGCTTGCCAAGCCACGGCAAGCCACAACAACGCGAGCCACGCCCGCCGTCGCCGCAAATTCTGCCCGATGCCCACGAAATCGGCCTTGCAAGCCCCGAATGACCCCGCTAGACACCCCGCACTGACGACCCCCCTAAAGCACGGAGAGGTGGCGGAGTGGTCGATCGCGCCGGTCTCGAAAACCGGAGTAGGTGCAAGCCTACCGTGGGTTCGAATCCCACCCTCTCCGCCAACGCAACCGGTGTCGAACTTTCTCTGGACGCAGGTGGGGTTCCTTTCGGACCGTTAACGCATTCTTGACTATGATCATGTCCAATGACCGCCATTTTCGGGGGGCAGGGACGGAATGCGGCACGAGAGCAAGTTCTCATCTTGGATCAGGGCGGGCGGACAGAGCACCTTCGTCTCGCCATTGACCAGCCTCGTCATTCTAGAGCGCAAGTCTTCTGTCGTGCCCGACCGATTGCTTGACAGCATCATTGATGATGCACTCGTGGCGGCGGTCAGTCGACTGAACCAATACCTCCCTAGCGGAGTCTCTGTCGACGTCAGCTCCGTCGAACTGACGCCCATCCGTGATCAACTTCGCGCCGAGGTCGCAACCCGTTTGACCGAAACAGGTGTGGCTGTTGGCCCGAATGATCCGGTCATAACTGCAATCATTGCCCGATATGCGGAAATCCTGAACGGCTTCCTTCAGGCAGAAGGCCTGCACGTTGATCGCTATATCTGGCGAAGCAGGGACGATTCCCGAGTTCGCGCGATACATGCGGCAAACGACGACCACATCTTTTTCTGGTCCAACCCTCCTGAAGGCGGTCATCCGGGTCAGAGCTGGAACTGCCGTTGTACCGCCGAGCCGATCATTTATCCTAGCGCCATCCCCGAGGGCGCGACCTGCGACATCCTTACCGGAGACCGACTGGCATCCGTGTTCCCTGACGCGGACAGTGAAAAGCTCTCAGCGATCGCGCGCGAGTTGGATTTGAGAGTCGTATCGGGGCAGCTCGATATACGGGAGCGCCTCATTCATTTTCTTGCTCAGATGCGGCATGAAGCCGGCGACGATGCGCGACTTGTCGAAGGTCTGAATTACAATCCCCAAGGACTGAGAAACACCTTCGACTATTTCCTGGATCATCCCGATGATGCTGATCTATATGGAAGAATGGACGTGCATCCGGCCGACCAAGTGTCCATCGCCAACCTTGCCTATGCCAACCGCCTGGGCAATGGTGATGCAGATAGCGGCGATGGTTGGGCCTACCGTGGCCGCAGTCTTTTTCAGCTAACCGGCCGTGCGAACTACCGAGCCTTTAGCGAGTGGCACGAAGCCAACTTCGGGGAAGGTATTGGTTTCGAGACCGAGCCAAGTCGCGCGGCCGAACCGGTCTATGCGGTGAGGTCCGCAGTCTACTTCTGGCTTAGCCACGATCTGCCGGGCCTTGCCGACGCGGAGCTTACCGACGAGGCGACCAACACGATCACGGCACAGATCAATCGACGAACCAGGATCTACGAAGATCGTCGAGAGTTGATGCGGAGCATTCGTGACGGAGGGAGGTTTGACGACATTTGCCGCTTCTCCGTTGCCAGCCCAAGATTCGAGGATGCGGAGTGAGATCACAGCTCGTCATGGCTTTTGTTGGTGGTGTCTACGCGGCATCCCTTTCCGCTCAAGAGCTTAGTCACTTTCAGACGCTTTTTGACGAGGACTCCGTGGAAACCCGGACGCTCATGATTCGATTGGACCCTGTGAACGATGATGTGCGCTTTGCCGTGACCCTGCGCGACAAGGAAACCGGGCTGGTCATAAGGCATGAATTCGACGGTCAAGGCACAAATGATCCTTCACCATTACTATTTGAGGAAAGCTATCTATGCGGCACCCCTGTCATCCTGCTGACCGTGCAATACCCCTGGCGCCACGCCTTGCCAGAATTCGTTCGTGTTCTCGATACCTTCGCACTCCGTCGAAGCGACTTCGCCTTCATCGATGTGGCATTCGGGCCATTGACCGATATCGCGCTGGCCGAGGACTCGGCCTACGACCCAGCAGACCTTGAAATGCTTCCGCCGATCCGGGTGCACTGCCTCACCGGTCAGGTTGAAAAACCCTTCGAATTCTTTCGGGAAGGAAACAAGTAGCGATATTCCAGCCCAGAGAAGGTTGGACCGCAGTCGCTTCCGCACCGCCAAGTCACCCGCCGTTCCTGCCGCGCCCCGCCTCGGCCTCCGCATGGGCGGGGCTGCGTCCCGGCCTCACTCGCCCTTCGCCCGGCGACCGCTTCCCAGCCAGAATGTCTTGGCCAGGATCACCACCACCACCACGCAGATCAGGATCACCGAGATCGCCGCGATGGCCGGGTCGATGTTGTCGCGCAACCCCATCCACATCAGCCGCGGCAGCGTCACCGCATCGACCGAGGTGATGAACAGCGTCACCCCGATCTCCTCCCAGGACAGCACGAAAGTCAGCAAGAGCGCCGACAGCACGCCAAAGCGGATGCTGGGCAGGATCACCGAAGTAATCCGCCGCGTCAGCGATGCCCCCATCCCGCGCGCCGCCAGGTCCATCCGCCGGTCAACCTGCGTCAGCGCCACCGTGATCAACACCACCGCATAGGGCGCCGTCATCACCGCATGGGCCAACGCCACGCCCGCCCAGGTGTCATAGGCGATCACGTCGTTGAACTGGCCCAGCGTGATCAGAAAGAAATAGAGCGTCAGCGCCGAAACCACCGGCGGCGCCACCATCGGCAGCAGGGCAATCCCCATCAGCAGCCCCGCAAAGCGCGGCTGCACCATCCAGATGCCCAGGCTGAAGGCCAGCGCCATCCCCGTCGCCAGCACCGAACTCACCACCCCGATGCCGATGGACAGGCCAAGCCCCTGCCCCCAGGCCGGGTTCTCGATCAGCACCCGGTAATGCCGCAGCGACCATTCCCCCTCGGGCAGCGAAAGAAACCGGCTCGGCGTGAAGGAAACGGGGATCACCGCGACCAGCGGCATCAGCAGGAAGACAGCGACCAGCGCCGCAAGACACAGGGCAAGGCGTCCGGGCGGGGTGGTCATCGCGGCCCCGCCCCGCGGGCATGCCGCATCATCAGCGCCAGCAGCGCCCCCACAGCCACCATCAGGATGACCGAGATGGCCGCACCAAGACCCCAGTTCGGGCTCTGGAAGATGCGCAGATAGATCAGTTCCGCCGCCATGACCGACCGCCCGCCCCCCAGAATGGCCGGGGTGACGAAAAAGCCCAGCGCGAAGACAAAGACGACCAGCGCCGCCCCCAGGATGCCGGGGCCGGTCATCGGCACGAAGACCTGAAGGAAGACCCGCGTCCGCCCCGCCCCCATCCCCCGCGCCGCCAGCAACACCCGCTCATCCACCGCCCGCATGGCGGAAGCCAGGGGGAAGGCCGCGAAGGGAATCAGGAAATGCACCATCCCGACCACCACGCCGAATTCGTTCCGCACCATCGTCAGGGGTTCCGTCAGAAACCCAAGGTTCTGCGCCCAGCTGTTCAGGATGCCCCGGTTCGACAGCAGCGCCAGCCAGCCGAAGGCGCGCGTCAGCACCGAAATCCAGAAGGGGATCAGGATGCACAGCTCGATCACCAGCCGCTGCATGGGCGTCCCGCGCACCCAGATCAGCGTGATCACATAGGCGGCGGCGACCGTCACCACCGTCACCACAAGGCAGACGCGGAAGGTCCGCAGGAACACAGATTGCACCAAGGGATCGGTCAGCGCCGCCTGATACTGCCCGATCCCCGGCTCCGGCAGGGTCACGCTCCAGGCCGCTACGCCAAGAAAGGGCAGCACATAGGTCAGCAGCATGAACCCCAGCAGGGGAAACAGCAGCCAGACAGGGCGGGGCAATCGGTGCATCACGGGGAATTCCGCAAAAGGGGGGGCACCCCGGCGCCGGGCCGGGATGCCCCTTCGCCTCAGGCCGAGATGATGGCGAGATAGGCGTCCAGCGCCGCCCCGTAATTCGCCTCATACCACTCCATGTTCAGCGGGATCTGCTTGGCCGCATTGGCCGGATCGACGGGGTTGAACCGCGCCTCCTCGGGCGGCAGCAGCGCATCGGTCGCCGGGTTCGCCGGACCCTGCGCCAGCAGGTTGAACATCACAAGCTGCCGCGCCGGGTCCTGGGCCGAGGCGATGAACTTCATCGCCGCCTCCGCCCCGCCCGGATTGCCCTTGATCACCGCCATGGACCCCGGCGCGATCAGGCCCTGATCCCAGATGAAGGTGATGTCGCCGCCCGAATCCTGCTCCAGCAGCTTGGCCCGCGTGGACCAGACCAGCACCATCGAGGCATCGCCATTCATCAGCATCGACTGGCTTTCCGCCCCGCCACCCCAATAGCCCGCGACATTGCCCTTGAAGGCCTCAAGCTTCTTGTGCGCCCGCTCGATGTCCAGCGGATAAAGGTCGGCCGGCGCCACGCCATCGCCCATCAGCAGGGCCTCCCACATCCCGGCCCCCCATTTGTACATCCCGCGCTTGCCGGGGAACTTCTCCACATCGAAGAAATCCGCCATGCTCTTGGGCGGGTTGTCCCCGTATTTGGTCGCGTCATAGGCGATGATATAGCTGTAGAAATAGCTCGACGCCGCATATTCCCAGCCAAAGCCCTCGCGCGTCTTGGTCTTGTCCACGACCGTATAGTCGATCGGCTCCATCATCCCCTTCTTGCCCAGCGCCTGTGCCGAGAAGGGATCGGCATCCACGATGTCCCAGGCGGGCTTGCCGCTTTCGAACTGCGCCTGGATGGCCCCCTCGCTGGGGCCGGAACCGTCCTGCTTCACCGTGATCCCGGACTCCGCCAGGAAGGGCGCGCCATAGGCCGTGTCATAGGCCGTCATCGCATCCCCGCCCCAGTTGACGAAGACCAGTTCGCCCGACTGGGCAAGGACGGGCGTGCCGCGCAGCGACACCGCAGCCGTCCCCATCAGCGCGACGGCAAGCTGGGTAAAGCTGCGGCGCGAAATCGCCCCGCTGCGGGCCTTCTGGGCGAGGATCTCGATCTGGTCGAGTTCGAACGGAGTATTCATGGCAGTCTCCCTTGTTGTGCGTTTGTTCTGGAGCCGGGTGGGTCCGGCTTTCGCGGCGGTCAGAGAAAGATCCCCTGGTCGGTTTCCCAGCCAAGCCAGCACTGCGCGCCGGGCGCGAGGTCTGGCGGAAGGCTGGCGGTGGGGCGGGACAGGGACAGGGGAACCCCGCCCGCCGTCCGGAAGGCAAGGTGGGTCTCCGCGCCCAGATAGGTCTGGTCGATAAGCGTGGCGGGAATCGCGTTGCAGTCGGTGGGGGCGAAACGGAAAAGGCTCATGCATTCCGGGCGCAGGGCCAGGGTGGCGGTGGGCGTTCCCAAAGCCGCCGCCAGCACCAGCGGCCGGCCCTCGAAACTGGCGCGGGCGCCGGGCACGTCCGGGCGGACGCCCTCAAGCGGCAGAATGTTGATCGACCCCAGGAATTCGGCAACGAAACGGTTGGCGGGGCGTTCATAGATTTCCCGCGGCGGCGCGATCTGCTGCAACCGCCCGTGATCGAATATCGCCACCCGGCTCGACAGCGCCAGCGCTTCGGACTGATCATGGGTCACGAAGACGAAGGTGGTGCCAAGGTCCCGGTGCAGGCGGCGCACCTCGTCCTGCATCTGCCCGCGCAGGTTCTTGTCCAGCGCGGAAAAGGGCTCGTCCAGCAACAGCACCGGCGGGTCATAGGCCAGCGCCCGCGCCAGCGCCACGCGCTGCTGTTGCCCGCCCGACAATCCCGCGGGCCGCTTGTGACAATGCCCGCCCAGCCCGACCATCTCCACCATCTCGGCCACCCGGCGGCGGATCTCGCCCGCCGACCGGCGCTGCACCTTCAGCGGAAAGGCGATGTTCTCCTCCACCGTCATATGCGGAAACAGCGCATAGCCCTGGAATACCATGCCGAAGGCCCGCGCTTCGGCCGGGGTCTGCGTCATGTCCCGCCCGTCCAGCGTCAGCCGCCCGCGCGTCGCGGCCTCGAACCCTGCAAGGATCATCAGAAAGGTCGTCTTGCCCGATCCGGACGGTCCCAGAAGCGTCAGGAACTACCCCCGGCCGATGGTCAGGCTGACATCGCTCAGCGCCGCAAATGACCCGAAGGTCTTGCAGATCCCTTCGGCACCGATCTCGGCGGCGCCGGCCCTTGCACCCGCCTTGACACCCACCTCGACGCTCGTCGCGGCCCTCGTGCTGGACACCCGGCGACCCCCATCCGTTCCCACAGCCTTGGGGAAATCCTAAGGGGGCAGGCCAAAGCCGCACAAACGATAGTTTTTCTTCTTAACGACAAAGGAAATTTGTCGTCACCGCGCCGCAGCCGCCATTCTCGGCGGCGGAAAGCCCTGCGCGCGCTCCGCCCGCAGCCAGGTGCGGAAGGCCATCACCGTCGGATTGTCCACCATCGCCAGCGGCACGGCCATGTAATAGGCCTTGGGCGACCGCACCTCCTGCTCGAAGGGCCGTACCAGTTGCCCGTTCTGCATCGCATCCTGCGACAGCACCACATCGCCCATGGCAATCCCCTGCCCGGCCAGCGCGGCGGAATAGACAAGATGCATGTCCGAAAACACCACCCCCGTCGCCGCCATCTGCGGATCAAGCCCGACCGAGGCGAACCACAGCGCCCAATCCGCGTAATCCGACAGATGCAGCAGCCCCAGCCGCAGCACATCCTGCGGCTCGGGCATCCCGCCCAGCCGGTTCACCATCGCCGGGCTGCATACGGGGGACGACACCACATCAAGGATATGCTCGCTCTCCATGTTCGGGAACTCGCCGTTTCCATAGGTGATGAACAGATTCACAAGCGGGTTGGACACCTCGCCCAGACGGCGCGGCGTGATGATCGACAGCGCCACATCGGGATGGGCCGCCGTGAACCGCCCGATCTTGTTGCATAGCCAGCCCGACGCAAAACCGGGCGCACAGCTCACCGTCAGGCTGCCCGCCACGCCGCGCCCGATATTGCGCGCCGCCGCTCCGGAAATCGCCAGCAGCGCCCGCCGCACGTCATCGGCATAGGCGCGCCCCTGCGCCGTCAGTTCCACCCGCGTCCCCACCCGGTTCAGCATGTGGAAATCCAGATCCCGCTCCAGCATCCGCAGCTGATGGCTCACCGCCGACCGCGTCAGGTTCAACTCCTCCGCCGCCTGCCAGACGGTGCCATGGCGCGCGAAACTGACAAGGGCGCGCAGGGCCTGGGTGGATGGAACTCTCATCGCCGTCATGCCTCTCCTGATCCTCCCACTATGGGCAGCTTCCGCCAGCGGGCAAGCGCTTAGGTGAAAACCGTTTGCCGAGCGCTGAAAAAGGTTTCACTTCCTTTGGCGCAGGCGCGCCGATTAGGCTTTGCGGGAAAGGATCGGCCGATGACCCCCAGCCCCGCCCAGATTTTCGCCATGGACGAGATCGCGCGTCGGGCCCCCGACCTGTCGGACTGGACGGCCACGATCTTCGGCTTCGGCGAAACCGCCTGGCGCGAATACCGCTCTGCCGCCTGGTATGTCGAACGCCTCCGCGCCGAAGGCTTCACGGTCGAGGAAGGCTCCGCCGGGATGCCCACCGCCTTCTGCGCCGACTGGCGCAACGGCGACGGGCCGGTGATCGGCCTCTATGCCGAATACGACGCGGTCCCGGGCAATTGCCAGGCCGCCTCCACGCGGCGCGAACCCCGCGCCGGTCTGGGGTTTCAGGCGGGCGGCCATACCGATCCGCATTCCGGCCTCGGCATGGCCGGGCTCGGCGCCGTCCTCGCCATCAAGGCCGCGATGACGGCCCATGGCATCCCCGGCGGCCTGCGCTTCACCGGAGAACCAGCCGAAAAGGTCCGCGGGTCCAAGCCCATCCACGCCGCCGCCGGATACTACGACGGGTTGGCCGCGATCCTCTCCTTCCATCCCTTCTACATGCTGCCCATGTGCAATACCGTCCGCTGGGACACGCATTGCGGCGCGGCCTATGCGATGATCTACCGCTTCCTCTGCGACGCGCCGGAAGGCTGGGGCCTTCACGATGGCGCGCCGATCCCGCAATCCCATTCCGCCGTGCGCGCACCGGGGGCAAATGACGCCCTCATGCTCATGTACCAGACGTCGAAATCCCTCCGCGAGTCCATGCTGCCCCATCAGGGCGGCTGGTCCATCTCCGAAGCGATCCTTACCGCCGGTCAGGCCACGGCCGACAACCTCCCCGCAGGCCTGGCCGAGTTGCAATACATGATCCGCACCCCGACCATCGCGATGGCCGATCAGGTGACGGCGGTGCTGGATCGCAACGCCGCCGCCGCCGCCGCCATGACCGGCTGCCGCTGGGAACGCCACTGGGTCTGCAAGTCGCGCCACGGGCTGGCCAATCACGCCATGGCCCGCACCGTCTGGAAAGCGATGCAACTGGTCGGGGCGCCGGTCTGGGACGAGGCGGCAAAGGCCATCGCCCGCGAGATGCAGGTCAATCTCGGCATGGTCCCCATGCTCGAACCCTTCCTCGACGAGATGACCCGCCTGATCGACCCCGAAGAGGCCGAAGCGATCCTGCGCCGCGACCTGCCGCCGTCACAGCTCAATTCCACCTCCGACGACTATACCGACATGACCTGGCACGCCCCCACTGCGCGCTTCTATGTCGCCCGCCCTGCCCTCAAGGCCCCGCCCGGCACGGCCTATCCGGCCTGGGTGATGAACGCCCTCGGCGGCATCCCGGCCACGATCGACCCGATGGTGCAGACGGCGGCCAAGATCCTCGCCCTCTCCGCCCTCCACCTGCTCGAAGATGCCGAGGCGCGCGAAGCCGCAATGGCCGAATTCCTGCACCGCACCGGCGGCGGCGTCGGCGGCAGCGACTGGACCGCCCCGCTCTGCGACTATCCTCCGCCCATCAATTTCCGCTGGCCTGAATATGTAACCACCCCGCGCGGGCAGGACTGGTGGATTCCCTCCGCCATGCCCGGCGCCTGAACCAGGAGAGACCTCGATGCAGACCTATCGCCACGGCTCCGAACCCTTCAGCCTGCAACGGCGCAATCCCAGGGGCGGCACGAAACCGCTCGAAGGCTGGGGTTTTCGCAACGAAACCGATCCGCTGACCGATGTGCTTCTGGGCAGCCCCGCCCATCTGCGCCACCTCTCCACCTCGTCCCTGTCGCGCAAGCACCTGCGCGAGGCGCCCTGCAACATCCAGGTCGGCCAGGCCCAGCATGCCGAGCTTGTCTCGGCCTATGAACATTTCGGGGTCAAGGTCCATATGCACAAGCCCAGCCCGGAACTGCCGATGCAGGTCTATGCCCGCGACAGTTCCGTGATGACCCCTTATGGCGCCATCATCACCGCGATGGCCAACTGGTGGCGGCGCGGCGAAAACTACGCCGCCATCCGCACCTATGAGGAACTGGGCATACCGATCTATGACATGGTCACCGCCGGCACCTTTGAAGGCGGGGATTTCAACGTGATCGAGGAAGGCTGCGTCCTCATCGGCTGCGGCGGCGCCCGCACACAGGAGGAAGGCGCCCGCCAGGTGCAAAGCTGGTTCGAGGCTGAAGGCTGGGAAACCCGCCTCGCCTTCATCGACGAATACTATGTTCACATCGACCTGATGGTCGTTCCAATCGCGCCCAAGCTCACCGCCGTCTGCCTCGACTGCACCGAGCCGGGCATCGTGGACTGGCTCAAGGCGAAAGGGCATGAAATCATCGACGTGCCCTTCCGCGATACGATGGCACTCGGCTGCAACTTCATGTCGCTCGGCCGCGACAGGGTGATTGCGCCCACGATCTCCAAGACCTTGATCGGGCAGTTGCGGGCGCGCGGCTTCGAAGTCGCCGCCATCGACATGTCGGAAATCTCCAAGACAGGCGGCGGCATCCACTGCATGGCCCAGGCCCTCCGCCGCGAAGCCGCCTGATCCAGGCACGGCGGCCCCCGCCCCCGGGGGCCGCCGCTGCGACGGCGCCGAAGCGGTTAAGTCAGACATTTCCGCCGCCCCCGGCCCCGCACGACGCCAAAGCCCCGCGCCGAACCCTGGGCAACACGGCCCGGCGCTTTCCTCATCGCGACGTCGAAGCCCTTGATCGCCGTTGAAAAACGCCCCGATTAATGATTGTGTCAAAACTGTGGCCGCGGGCTAGCCGCGGCACGGTGCGCGTTTGTGCTGGTATGCGTGGGGGCGAACGGCTTGCGCCATGTGATGGACGATGTGATCGTGGTTCCCGACAGCGCGGGTGCAGACCTGCGCCGCCATCTGGGCCTTGCCCCTTCCGCCCCCTTGCGTATCAGCTACATCCCCGGACCGGGTGACGTCGTAGGCACCTTCGATCAGTGGCGCGAAGGCCGCCACGAAACGCGGGTGCCGATCATCGCCTATTCCCTGATGTTCTACGAACTCATGCACAGGCTGGAAGCCGACTGCCAGATCATATCCCTCGCCCCCCCTCCCGCGCCGCGATCGCCAAGACAGGATGGACGGTTCCGCTTCGACCAGGTGCAAGAGCGCGCCGCAACGAACCGGTGGCAGTGGATATGGAGCCAGCACAGATTCGCCCGGGACGTCACCGCACAGGTCGCGCGATTCAGGCCGCATATCGTGCTCAATTCGACCCACACCCCTGCCGCCGCCTGGAAGGGCATGGCCAGGGGACGGAAGCTGATCCTGTCGGCGCATAACTCCTTCTGGCCTATGGGGCGGCCGCCCGCCGATCCGAAAAATCGCCTGCGGCGGGCGCTTCTCGCCGGGCAGGCCGCCGCATTGGATGGCGCGGTCTGCACCTCTCACGAATGCATGCGCCAGATCGCTGCGCTGACCGGAGGGCGGGTCAAAGGAGAGGTCGAACATCCCCAGATCGTGGATCGCTATCCGCTGCAACGGCGCGACAGACCCAGCAACCTTCTCTTTCTCGGCCGAACCGAACCCTCCAAGGGTGTCTTCCTGCTCCTCGATGCCTTTGAAAGGCTGGCCGGGAAGCATCCGGATCTGACCCTGACCTTTGCCGGCTCCGGCAGTTCCGAAGCCGCGCTCCGGGCACGCTGCGCGGCCTCGCCCCATGCCGGGCGGATCACCTTTCTGGGCAGGATCGGCTCGGCCCGCGTCCATGCCGCCATCGCCGCCTCCGACTTGGTCATCTGTCCCACGATGACATCTTTCAACGAAGGCCTCGCCGTCGTCGGCTTCGAAGCGGCCGCTCACGGCATCCCCTCGGTGCTGAGTTCGGTCGTCCCTGCGGCCGAGCTTCTCGGCGATGCCGCCTCGGTCTTCACCGCCGATGATGGCCAGGCCCTGGAGGGTCTCCTCCTGCACCTGCTGAACGATCCCGACACCTACCGCCGCAAATGCGCCGCGACGGCGCTGGTTCGGGAAAGGCTCTATGACCGCTCCCTGTCCTGGGGATCGGCCCTTTTCCGCAGCCTGATGTCCCTCTAGCCGCGCGCCCGGTCCCGAATCACCGCACCCCCGGACCGCACAGCCGCCCCCGCCAGGGCCCTCATTCCCACCCCCTGCAAGGGCCTTCCTCACGCCAGCCCGCCCCGAATTGGGGCCTTTCCCCCAATTCTCCGTAAACTTGCGGCAATATCCGGGCCATCCGCCCTATACCCCGCGACACAGCCCTCCCGCGCGCGCAGACCTAAACGGAAGTCAGAGCCGGATTGTCTTGCACCGCCCCGCGCCCGTCCGGCAGGCTAGGACAAAGGCCGTCTCGCCGCACCGTTCCAAGGGGTTTTCATGCACCGGTTCTTCGCGTTGCTCTCCGCAGCCATCTTCGTCCTGCTGCTCTCGACCGTCGCGCTGTTCCTCATGATCGTCGACTCGCGCGCCTCTGCCCCGGCGCCGCTGCCCGCCTCGGTCAGCCTGCACCTGCCCCCCCGTCCCGGCCGCAGCCGCAACACCCTGATCCCGCAGCCATTTCCGCCCCCGGCGCCACCTTTCGGAGACCGCCACCCCCCCCCGCAAAGGCGCAAGGAAAAAGGCCCGCCCCGGGGTCGCGGTGGCGGGCCTGTCGAATCAGGATGGAGGCAAGCCATCCCGGACAGGTCATTTATGCGAATGATTTGCATAATCATCAAGCCAAAACTGCGCCGCTGCATTTTTCTCATTCCGGCAACTTCCGCCACTCCCCGGGAAGGGCCGCCCGGCCGCCCTTCCCACCGCGATGGCCAGCCCCGCCTCCAACCGCGCTTCGCCAGTGAACAGGGGCTAGACCCTTGATCGCGCGCCTATTTCCACCGCAGCGTCAACTGACGACGCGCCAAAGGCGGGGGTCCGTGGCCTGATTTCCACCCCGACAAACAATCCCCGGTTGTTTTGATCTGGCGCAAAGCCACCCTCACGGCGGCCACGTAAAGATTCCTGAACAGACGGTTCTTCCCACGCCTTCCGGCCAGATGGACCGCCCCGAAACCGGATCGCCACAGGATCCGCCCGCAGGAAGACCGCATGACCGCCGAACAGACGGGACAGAACCGCCAGACCCTCCGCCATCCGCAGCGCGGACGCGGCCCGGATTGCATCCTCCTTCCGGCAATCCTCGCCCTCGCCGCCGCGCCGGGCCGGGCCGCAGCCTTCGCGCCCCCCTCGCCACCACCAGCAGCCCATGGCTCGCCCTCTCCCTCGCGCTCATCAGCCTCGCCACGCTCGGCGCGGTGCTGGTCCTGCGCGGGCGGCTGCGTCGCCTCGACCGTGCCCGCCGCGAGGTGGCCGAGGCGCTGCATCACCGCACCCGCGAACTCAATGGCCTCCATGCCGTCTTCCTCGCCACCGAAGACCTCTCCCGCCCGCCGCAGGATGTGCTGGCCGCCGTCGCCCTCGCCCTCGAAAACGGGATCGGCGCGCCGGGCCAGTTCGGCTTTCGCCTGCGCCTCTTCGACACGGTCCATGATCCGCGGCCGGGCGATTGGTCCTGGCTCTTCACCTCGCCCATGATGATCGAGGGCGTCGAGACGGGCGAGATCGAGGTCCTCGCCCCCAGCGGCCAGTTCGCCCATCTTCACCCCGAGGAACGGCTGCTCGTCGATCTGGCCGCCTCCCGCCTTGCCGGCCGCACCCTGGGCGCCCTCGCCACCCGCCGCCTCGCCCGCAGCGAGGAACGCTTCCGCCAAACCTTCCGGCATTCCGCCCAGGCCACCGCCCTGCTGCAAGACGGCGTCTTCACCGAAGGCAACGCCGCCGCCCATGCCATCCTCGGCTATCGCAACGGCGCCACCTTCCTCGGCCTGCGCCCCGACCAGATCTCCCCCGACCATCAGCCCGACGGAACCCGCTCCGCCGAAAAGGCCGCGCAGATCATCGACCGCGTCCTGCACGAAGGCAGCGTCAAGTTCGACTGGGAACATCTGCGCGCCGACGGCACCCCCGTCCTGATCGAGGTGCTGCTCACCGCCGTCCCCGATGGCGACCGCGTCGATATCCTGTCGATCTGGAACGACATCACCGTAACGCGCGAGGCAGAGGCCGCCCTCGCCAATCACCAGCGCACGCTCGAGGCGCAGGTCGCCCGCCGGACCGAAGACCTCTCCGCCCGCACGGATGAACTCCAAACCATCCTCGCCACCGCCGACAGCGGCATCGCCCTGATCCGCGACGGCCGCATCGCCACCTGCAATCCCGGCCTGTCCTCCCTGCTCATCTGGCCGCAGGATCAACTGACCGGGGCCAGTACCCGCCTCTTCCTGCCTGATCCCGACGAATGGTCGCGCCTGCGCGCCGAAGCCCTGGCCAGCATGGGCCGCGGCGAAACCTATCACGGCAGCACCGAACTGCGCTGCGGCGACGGCTCGCTGCGCTGGGTCCATCTGCGCGCCACCGCCATCGACCCGCGCGATCCCGCCGCCGGGGCGGTCTGGGTCCTCACCGATGCCGCCCGCGAACGGGCCGCCGCCGCCCAGCTTGCCCATGCCCGCGACATTGCCGAACAGACCGCGCGCCTGAAATCCGAATTCCTCGCGCAGATGAGCCATGAGCTGCGCTCCCCCATCAACGCCGTGATCGGTTTCGGCGACCTGCTCCTCGGCTCTCCCCTCACCCCGCATCAGCGCAACTATGTGGTCAAGCTTCAGGCGGCAGGCCAGCACCTGCTGTCCATCGTCAACGACGTGCTCGATCTGTCAAAGGTCGAGGCGGGCAAGCTCCGCATCGAACGCACCGAATTCGGCCTTGCCCCCGTCCTGCGCGCCGCCTGCGACAGCATCGCCGCCGCCGCCGCCGACAAGGGGGTGGAACTGATCCTCGACGCCGATCCCGCCCTGCCCCCCCGCCTCATCGGCGATCCGCTGCGCATCACGCAGATCCTGATGAACTACCTCTCCAACGCGCTGAAATTCACGACCTCCGGCGAAATCCGCCTCGACGTGGCCGCCGAAACGGAAGGGATGATCCGCTTCACCGTCTCCGATACCGGGATCGGCATGTCCCCCGAACAGATCACCCGCCTGTTCCAGAGCTTCTCGCAGGCCGAAGAGTCCACCGCCCGTCTCTACGGCGGCACCGGCCTCGGCCTCGCCATCTGCCGCCAGCTCGCCGATCTCATGCAGGGCGAGGTCGGCGTGGACAGCGCCCCCGGCGAAGGCAGCCGTTTCTGGGTGCGCCTGCCGCTCGACCCGGCCCCCGGCCCGGCCCTGCCGGTGCCGAAACCGCTGCGCGACCGCCGCCTCCTGATCCTCGATGACAATCCGCGCGCCGCCCTGGCCATTTCTCGCCCCCTCGCCGCCGCCGGGGCGCGGATCACCACCGCAGCCGATCTGACGGCAGCCATCGCCGCCCTGCGCCGCGCCCGCGTCGATGCCCTCTTGATCGACAGCCGCATGCCCGATGCCGATGGCCACCTCGCCGCCGCCCGCCTTCAGGCCGCCTGCGGTGCCGCGCTGCCGCCGCTCGTCCTCCTTTCCCATCGGGGCGGCCATGCGGCAGTGGAAGACGCCTATGACCACGGCTTCCGCGATCTCGTCCTGAAACCCGTCGATCCCGATATCCTGATCCCCCGCCTGACCGACATCTTCGCAGGCCAGGACCTGCGCGGTCGCCGAATGCCGGGGCAGGCCCCCGATTTCACCCCCGACCTCCCGCCGGACCCGGTGCCGCCCACCCCTTTCGCCGGCCGCAGCGCGCTCATCGTGGACGACAATCCGCTCAACCTCGAAGTGACCGCCGCCCTGCTGCAACATCAGGGTCTCAGGACCCTCACCGCCACCAACGGGGCCGAGGCGATCGAGACCCTGCTCGACCATGACATCGACCTGATCCTGATGGACTGCCAGATGCCCGTGATGGATGGCATCGACGCCACCCGCCGCATCCGCGCCCTGCCCGGCGCCCGCGCGGGCCTGCCCATCATCGGCCTCACGGGCCAGTCCGATACGGGCGACCGCGACCGGGGCCTCGCTGCGGGCATGTCCGATTACCTCGTCAAACCCGTCGCCCCCTCCGCCCTGCGCGCCGCGCTGGCCCGGCATCTGGAGCAGGCCCCCGCCGCCGCCAAGGCGGCTCAGGTCTCATAGGGCCAGGGGGCCTGCGAAAAGGTGCCGCCATCCACCCACAGCGTCTGCCCCGTCACATAGGCCGCCGCCTGCGAACAGAAGAACAGCACCGGCCCGGCAATATCCTCGGGCGTCCCCACCCGGCGCAGCGGCGTGATCGGCGCCCATTGCCCCGCATAATCCCCCGCCTCCGCCGCCGTCCGCTCGGTGGCAATCGCCCCCGGAGCCACGCAATTCACCCTTATCCCATGGGGGCCAAGCTCGCTCGCCGCGACCTTGGTGAACTGCTCGATCCCGCCCTTCGACGCGGTGTAATCCACCAGCCGCGGAAAGGCCCATTTGTTGCAGCCCGATCCGAGGTTGACGATGGACCCCGCCACCCCGGCCGCGATCATCAGCCGCGCCGCGGCCTGCGTGTTCAGAAAGGTGCCGCGCAGATTGGTGCGCATCACCGCATCCCACTGCTCCACCCGCAACTCCATCAGCCCGGCCCAGCTCTGGATGCCCGCATTGTTCACCAGGATCGCCGGCGCCGCCCCCGCCCATTCCGCTGCGCGGGCGTGAAAGGCAGGCACCGCCACCTCATCCCCCGCATCCACCTCCACCGCCAGACAGCGCCGCCCCAGCGCCTCCACCTCCGCCACCACCCGCGCGGCCGCCTCGGCGCTGCCCAGATGCGTCAGCGCCACATCATGCCCCGCCCCCGCCAGCGCCAGCACAAGGGGCCGCCCGATGGCCGAAGTCCCCGCCGTCACAACCGCCAGTGCCATGATCCCCCCTCAGCCCAGCATGTCCCAGACGAACCGCGCGCAGACCACCAGCAGGAAAATCCCGAACCCCGTCTCCAGCACCCGCTTGGGCAGGGTATGCGCCAGCTTCACCCCGAACCGCGTGGTCAAAAGCGTGGTGGGAATCGTCAGCGCAAAGGTCAAAAGGCTCACATAGCCCAGCGCATCCGCAGGCAACCCCGGCTTGCCCCAGCCCGCCAGCATGTAACCGATGGTCCCCGGCAGCGCGATCAGCACGCCCACCCCCGCCGCCGTCGAAATCGCCCGGCGGATATCATAGCCATGCAGCGTCAAGAGCAGGTTCGTAATCGCCCCCCCGCCGATACCCATAAGCGCAGACAATACCCCGATCACCCCACCATAACCGACCAGAACCTTCCGCCCCGGCAGACCCTCGGCCAGCCGCCAGCCCTTCCCCCCGGTCAGCAGCTTCGCCGCATTGGTCAGCGCCACCGCCACGAAGACCAGTTGAAACACCACCGGCTCGGCAAAGCGCGCGATCACCGATCCGGCCAGCACGCCCAGCACAACCGGCACCGCCCAGAGCTTCAGCAGATCCATATCCACCGTCCCCCGCAGGAAATGCCCCCGCGCCGAATTCAGCGAGGTCGGGATGATCACCGCCAGCGACGTGCCCACCGCCATCGGCATCCGCACCTCGTCGGGGTAATCCAGCACCCGGAACAGCTCAAAGAAGATGGGCACCGAAATCGCCCCGCCCCCGATGCCGAACACGCCCGCCAGCAGCCCGATCAGCGCGCCCGCCACGATCAGCGCCCCGATCACCGGCAAAAGCGCCGCCAGTTCGATCCCGTCCATGTTCCGCCGTCCCTTCCTGCTCCGGCCCCCGCAGGAAACCGCCCCGATCAGTCTTAGGCCGCGCCTCCGGCAAGGACAACCGCTTGCCGAAGCCGCCCGTCCCGCTACGCTTCCGCCCGCAGGCAGAAGGAGACGCCCCATGACCGTGAACACCGCCCCCATCTCGGCGGGCGAGGCGCTCGCCCTCCTCCGCGCCGCCCATCAGGCACAGGCCGCAGGCAGCCTCACCGCCGCATGGATGCTGCACGGCCGCCCCGGCATCGGCAAATCCGACATCGTGGCGCAACTCGCCGCCGAAACCGGCGCGCAGCTCTTCGACCTCCGCCTGACGACCATCGAACCGCAGGATCTGCGCGGCCTGCCTTTCTACGATCACAGCACCCGCCGCACCGTCTGGTATCGCCCCGAAGACCTGCCCGACGATCCCGCCCGCCCCGCGATCCTCTTCCTCGACGAACTCACCGCCGCCGCGCCCAGCCTGCAACCCACCGTCTATGGCCTGCTTCAGGAACGCCGCGTCGGCCGCCATCAGCTTCCCGCCTCCTGCTTCCTCGTCGCCGCCGGGAACGGCACCGATGATGGGGCGATTGCCTATGAGATGGGCACTGCCCTCGCCGACCGCCTGATCCACCTGCATCTCCGGGCCGAGGCGACGGACTGGCTCACCCGCTACGCCGTCCCGCGCGGCCTCCACCCCGCCGTCATCACCTTCATCCGCACCCGCCCCGACCTTCTGGAAAACTCTGAAGACGCGCTTCGCCGCGGCCTCACCATCGCCTGCACCCCGCGCTCATGGGTCCGCGTCTCCGATATCCTTCAGGCCATCCCCGACCCGCGCCTCCGCGCCCCCATGATCGCCGGCACTATCGGCGACGCCGCCGCCGCCGAATTCCTGCTGGTGGCCGAGGAAATCGCCGCCACCGTGCAGGTGGCCGACCTGCTCGATGCACCGAAGGCAAAACGCCCCGACCTCTACCCCCAGACGATGACCGGCCTCACCGCCCTCACCTATGCCCTGATCGGCACCGCCGACGCCGCCACCATGCCAAAGGTGATCGAGGTGATGGCCGACCTCCGCCACCTCCCCCGCCTGCGCCCCGATGCCCCCTTCGCCCGCCTGCCTTTGGCCGAGCTTTGCACCCACGGCTTCGAACTCCTGATCCAGAAGGCCCTGACCCAGAACCTCACCGACGCCTTCCGCACCTCCCCCGCCTATGCCGAATACCGCGCCGAACGGCAGGCGCAGGGGTTGGAATGATGGGTCTCGAATGATGGGGCTCGAATGACCACGCGCCACAGCACCCGCGCCACCACCGCGCTCCGCGCATTGAACGAACATGATCCGGCCATGGCCGCCCTCGCCCTCTGGTGCGACCACCGCGACCGCGACCACGGGCCAGCCGCCGAAACCACGGGTCAGTGCATCCATTACGGCCCCGAATTCGACACCCTCCCCCGGCACGAACAGATGGGCCTTGCCGCCCATCACATCCTCCACGTGGCCCTGCGCCACTCCCCCCGCCTCGCCGCCCTCGCCCTCCGTCTGGGCGACCGCTTCGATGCCCGCCTCTGGCAGATCGCCGCCGATGCCATCGTGAACGAAACCCTGCTCGCCGCAGGCTATGCCATCCCGCGCCCCGCCCTTACCCTGACGGGGCTGCTCGCCAGCGCCCTCGACACCACCGCCGCCCCACGTCAGGCCTTGGCCGATTGGGACGTGGACCGCCTCTATCATCGCCTGCGCGATACCACCCCCGGCGGCACGGGCGACGCGCAATCCCGCGCCCTCGCTTACGCCACCGCGCAGGGCTTCCAGCCCGACCTCAAACCCGATACCGGCCCGTCTGACGTCCCCGACCCGAAGACCGAGGCCGACTGGCACCGCCACCTCTCCCGCGCCCTCGATGCAGGCCGCATGGCAGGCCGCGGCATCGGCGCCGCAGGCCTGCGCCTTGCAGATATCCCCATCCCCGAAACCCCGTGGGAGGTGATCCTGCGCCGCCTCCTCACCCGCGCCACGCTGGACGCGCCCCAGCCCACGCACCGCCGCCCCGCCCGCCCCTTCATCGCAGCCATGGCGCAGGCCCAACAGGACCAGACCCCCGAACCCGCCTTCCAGCCCGGCACCGCCCGCCAAAGCCCCGCCCCCCGCGTGGTCATCGCGCTCGACACCTCCAGCAGCATCACCGATGACGCCCTCGCCCTCCTCATGGCCGAATGCACCGCCATCGCCCGCCGCACGCGGGCCGAGCTTCACCTCATCCCCTTCGACGACACCCCCGCCCCGGCGATCAAGCTCGACCCCGCCACCGCCGCCACCCAACTCCGCTCGATGAACGCCCCACGCGGCGGCGGCACCGCCTTCGCCCCCGCCTTCGCGGCGGCGGCGGCCCTCAGCCCCTCCATCCTCATCGTCCTCACCGATCTGGAAGCCCCGCTCCCGCCCCGACCCCGCTTCCCCGTGATCTGGGCCGTCCCCGACGCCCGCCACGCGCCCCGCGCCCCTTGGGGAACGATCCTCGACCTCGCGCGCTAACCGATCAGCGCCGCCAGCCGCGCATGGGCCGAAACGCCGCGCACGTCAAAAGCCACGTCCCGCAGACAGTCCCCCGCCGCCAGATTCACCCGCAAGAGATCGCGCTCCCCGAATTCCGCATCGAACAGCCCCGCCAGCAGCGCCCGTTCCTCGCCGGACAGCCGCACCACCTCTGGCCCGGAGTCCGGCCCCGCCTCGCTCTGCACCGAAACCAGCGTCAGGGGCGGCAATCGCCAGATTTCCGACTGCTCCACCACCAGATGCAGCCGCCCCTCCGCCAGCCCCCGCCCCGCCGCGATCTTCGACAGCACCGCCACCGCCCGCACGCGCAACAGGTCCAGCCCCCGCTCCACCTCCGCCGCGCTGGCCAAAGCCTTCGCCTTGGCCTTCGACAGCCGCAACACCTTGGCCTCGAACAGATAGACCACGATCAGCATCGGCAGCGGCGCCTGCGAAATCGCCAGCGCATAGCGGGGAAACAGCACCGCCCCCAGCAGGAAGGGCAACAGCGCCACCAGATAGCGCAGCACCTCCACCTCGAAGACCAGCCGCAGCCACAGGCCCAGCCCCGCCCCCCGGCGCGGGAAGACCATCACCCGCCCAAAGACGCGCCGCGGCACCTGCCGCATCTCCAAGGCTCCGGGATTCCAGATCGTCTCAGGTGTCAGGATGAACAAGGGGCAGCCTCCGACGCCGGAACTAGCGCCACAAGGCGCAGAACCCACCCCTCAGTGCGCCCCGTAATACAGCCCCACCACATGCTCGGCCTCGGCAAAGAACAGCCAGCGCTGCGCCAGCGCGCCCAGCAGATGCACCGCCACCGCCACGATCACCGCCGCCACGCCGGGAATGAACATCAGCGCCAGCACCGGCAGCATCACCGAACAGACCATCGCGATCATCCGCACCCGATCGGCATGCTTCCGCCCCACGACAAAGATCATCTCCCGCATCAGGTAATTCCCCCCCGTATGCGGCTGCTCAAAGACCGACACAGCCCCGATCCGGCCCAGCCCCGTGGCGCTCTCCATGCTCGCCCCCGCCCTGGCAAAGGCGCTCTTGCCGAAATGCCAGTGCAGCGCCAAGGCAATCCCCAGCAGCACCAGCATCCAGGCCGCATAGGGCCGCACCGCCCCCATCACCAAAGCCCCCGACAACGCATAGGCCAGAAACACCGCCGGCACTGTCCAGTGATGCCAGCGCGGCACCGCCCGGATCTGGGCATAGATCATCGACGTGCAATAAACCGTGACAAAGGCCATCGCCGCCCCCGCCATCCCGAAACCCCGCCCCCATTCCAGCCCCAGCCAATCCGAAACCGCCTGCGGCGCAAACAGCAGCAGCGTGACGACCGAAGCCCAGGCCTCCCGCGACAGCCAGCTTGTCCGCCACTGGGTAAAGGCCAACAGCGCCCGCTGCGGATTGCCAAGATGGAAGGTCGAGGCGACCAGCCCCGCCACCGCCAGCCCATAGCCCAGCGCCCAAAGGAAAAAGGCCGCCATCCCCGCCGACCCAAACACCCCCAGCAGCGCGAGAAAGCCGAATCCCAGCCCCGACAGAACTGTGAAGATGACAACGGAAGGCGCAGGATTCATTCAGATTTTCCCCAGAACCCGGTCCAGCCATCCAGCCAGCCCCGTGGCCTTGATATCCAGCAGCGGCGCCAGCAGTGACGCCTCCTCCGGCCGGTCCTTCTTCCTCGGCGGCAGATAGCGGTTCACCGGCTTCGTCCCCATCTCGGGCATCAGCGCAAACCCCTCCCGCTCCGCCGTCAACCGGCTGACCTTGCTCTCGGGGTCCGCGAAATCCCCGAAATGCCGCGCCCCCGTGGGGCAGGTCCGCACGCAGGCAGGCTCCCGGTCCTCTTCCGGCAGCGCCTCGTTATAGATGCGGTCCACGCAGAGCGTGCATTTCTTCATCACCCCCGCCGCCTGATCCAGTTCCCGCGCGCCGTAAGGGCAGGCCCAGGCGCAAAGGCCGCAGCCGATGCAGGCATCCTCATTCACCAGAACGATGCCATCCTCCGCCCGCTTGTAGCTCGCCCCGGTCGGGCAGACGGTGACGCAGGGCGCATCCTCGCAATGCAGGCAAGACCGCGGGAAGTTTATGATTTGCGCCGCAGCATCAACAAGTTGCACCGCATAGCTGTGAACGCGGTTGAGGAAGGTTCCCGAAGGATCGGCCCCATAGGGATTCTGGTCCGACAGAGGCACGCCATAGCCCTGATCATTCCACCCCTTGCAGGCCGTGACGCAGGCATGACAGCCGACACAGGTATCGAGGTCGATGACCAGACCCAGCTTCTTCTCGGTCCGCTCCGGCAACCCGGTCATCGCAGGCCTCCCCAAATCTTTTCGAAAAGATTTGCAAAATTCTTCGAAGAATTTTGTCTCTCCCCCCTCATGCCCGCGCCCTCCCCTTCGGCACCACTCGCGGCAGCATGTCAAAGGCGGGCTCCGCCCACTCTTGCGGCCCAACCCGCTCCACCCGCACCCGCAGGTCGAACCACGCCGCCTGTCCTGTCACGGGGTCCGAATTCGACACCCGCCCCTCGCCCGGCAGCAGTTCCGAAATCAGATGGTTCAGCAGGAACCCCTGATTGGCCTCCGGCGCCGCTTCGTCCAGCGCCCAGGCCCCCCGCCGTTTCCCAATCGCGTTCCAGGTCCAGACCGTATCGGGGTTCAGCGCCGCCATATGCGCCACCGGCACCACGATCTCGCCCGTGGGGGAGGTCACCCGCGCATAATCCCCTTCCGCAAACCCCTCCGCCTCCCAGATCTTCGACGGCAGGTAGAGGTAATTCTTCCCATGGATCTGCCGCAGCCAGGCATTCTGCGACCCCCAGCTATGATACATCGCCATCGGCCGCTGCGTGATCGCATGCACCGGAAAGCCCTCTGCCGCCGCCTCGCCAAAGGGCGGATACCAGATGGGCAAAGGGTCCATCGCGACCTTCAACCGTTCCCGCAGATGCTCGGGCGGTTGCAGGAAGCCATGCCCCTCCGCCGCAAGCTGGAACTTCCGCATCGGCTCGGACCAGATGGAAAACAGATAGGGCTGGGGCGTTTCATAGAAGGACGTCGCCACCGCCCAATCCTGATAGGCCGCATTCCAGGGTTTGTAATACTGCGCCCCCTCCGGAACATGGGCCTGATAAAATCCGCCATTCTCGATATAGCGCGCAAGCTGATCCGGGTTCGCCTCACCCCGCCCCTCGCTCTGCCCATCCGCGCCCCGGAACCCGATCAGCGGCCCCACACCGGGCCGGCGGATATGGTTCACCATGTAATCGGCGTAATCCCTGAACTTCGCCGTTCCATCCAGGTTCGTCATCCCCGGCAGGCCCAGCCTCACCCCAAGGTCCAGAAGCACCGACTGGAACCCCCGCACATCCCTGTCCGGCTCCACCACCGGCCAGCGGATCGCATCCCCCGCCGCATCCGGCTCGGAAATCGGGCGGTCCAGCAGCGAAATGCAATCATGCCGCTCCAGATAGGTCGTGTCGGGCAGGATCAGATCGGCATAGGCCACCATCTCCGACGCATAGGCATCGGAATAGATGATGCGCGGGATGACATACTCCCCGTCCTCCCCCTTATCCGTCAGCATCTCCATGACGCGGGCCGAATTCATCGACGAATTCCACGACATGTTCGCCATGTAGAGGAACAGCGTATCCACCTTGTAGGGATCGCCCGCATGGGCATTGGGGATGACCATATGCATCAACCCATGCGCGCTGAACGGGTTGTCCCAGGTGAAGCCCTTGTCGATCCGCCAGGGGCTGCCATCCTCCTTCAGCGCCAGGTTCTCCGGCCCCCGGACATAGCCCAGATGCGGCCCGCTCAGGGGTTTCCCCGGCGCCGCCACGAAATGCGGCGTGGGATGCGCCTCCACGGGCTTCGGATAAGGCGGCTTCAGCCGATACCCACCGGGAACCTCCACCGTCCCCAGCAGGATCTGCAACAGATGCAGCGCGCGCGCCGTCTGAAACCCGTTGGAATGGGCCGAAATCCCCCGCATCGCATGGAAACTCACCGGCCGCCCGGTCATGGACGCATGACGGTCCCCCCGGAAATCCACCCATTCCACCGGCAGTTCAAAGGCCTCATCAAAAGCCACCCGCGCCAGTTCTGCCGCCAGCCCACGTATCCGCCCCGCAGGCACGCCGCAGCGATCCGCCACCGCCTCCGGCGCATAGTCCTCCGCCAGATAGCGCTCCGCCATATGCTGGAACACCGTCCGATGCCCCTGCCACACCGCCCCCAGGTCCGGCTGCACCCCCGCCCCGTCCCAGGGCGCAGGCATCCCCGTGCGGCGATCAATCACAAAAGGCTGGCTCTCCGCATTCTTCAGGATCAGCCCCTTCTCCGGGCCTTCCGCCTCATTCACCAGAAGCGGCGCATTGGTCCAGCGGGCGAGGTAATCCAGATCAATCTTCCCCGCCTGCAGCAGGCAATGGATCAGCGACAGGATCAGCAGCCCATCCGTCCCCGGCGTGATCCCCAGCCATTCATCGGCAACCGCATTATACCCCGTCCGCACCGGGTTCACCCCGATGACCTTCGCCCCCCGCGCCTTCAGCTTGCCGATCCCGATCTTGATCGGATTGCTGTCATGATCCTCCGCCACCCCGAACAGGACGAACAGCTTCGTATGCGCCCAGTCCGGCTGCCCGAATTCCCAGAACGCCCCGCCGATCGTGTAAATCCCCGCCGCCGCCATGTTGACGGAACAGAACCCCCCATGCGCCGCATAGTTCGGCGTGCCGAACTGCTGCGCCCACCATCCGGTGAAACTCTGGCTCTGATCCCGCCCGGTGAAGAAGGCCAGCTTCTCCGGCGCCTCCTCTCGCAGCGGCTTCAACCACGACACCGCCGTCGCCAAAGCCTCTTCCCAGGAAATCTCCTCGAAGGCCCCCGATCCCCGCGGCCCCACCCGCCGCAGCGGCGCGCGCAACCGGCTCGGCGCCGTCACCTGCATGATGCCGCTCGCCCCCTTGGCGCAGAGCACGCCCTTGTTCACCGGATGGTCGCGGTTCCCCTCGATATAGGTCACCTTCCCGCTCGTCAGATGCACATTGATCCCGCAGCGGCAGGCACACATGTAGCAGGTGGTCTTGCGCACCTCGTCCGAAACTTTCGGCGATGTCTCCACCCTCGGCTGACCCATCACGCCCCCCCCGCCATCAGATGCATGGCCTCCATCGCAATCTGACGCTCTTCCTCCGCCGCGACTATCCAGACAGCGACATCCGCGCCTTGCGGATGCAGAACCCCCGCCCCCGCCGCATTCGCGCCCGCGTCAAAGCGCACCCCGGCAAAGGCCAGCCCCCGCAAAATCTCCGCCCGCACGGCCGCATCATTCTCCCCGATCCCGCCCGTGAAGGCGACCGCGTCCAGCCCCCCCATCGCCGCGATCAGGCTGCCCCCATGCCGCACCGCCCAATAGCAGAAATGCGCGATGGCAAAGCGCGCCTCCGCCGTCCCCGCCCGCGCCAATTCCCGCATGTCCGACGCGCCGCCCAGACCCAGAAGCCCGCTCTCCCGGTTCAGGATATGCGCCGCCCCCGCCACCCCATGCACCTCGGCCAGTCTCAGAACGGCATTCCCGTCCATCCCCCCGGCCCGCGTCCCCATCGTCAGCCCATCCAGCGGCGAATAGCCCATCGTCGTCGCCACCGACCGCCCCTTCACGATCCCGCAAGCCGATGCCCCATTGCCTAAATGGAACGCAAGCAGCCGCTCAGGCACCGATCCAGATCCTATTTCTTGCACTTTTCGAACAAGTGACGCGTAACTGATCCCGTGAAACCCATAGCGCCGCAGGCCCAGCGCTTCTGCCTCCGCAGGGATCGCATAGCGCGCCGCCACCTCCGGCACCGTCGCATGAAAGGCCGTGTCGAAACTCGCATATTGCGGCAGGTCCGGCACCAGCGCCGCCAGCGCCCGCATCCCCGTCAGGTTCGCCGGATTGTGCAAAGGCGCCAGCGGCACGCAGGCCTCCACCTCCGCCAGCACCGCCTCCGTCACCCGGCACGGCGCCACCAGCCCCGCCCCGCCATGCACCACCCGATGCGCCGCCGCCCGCAGGGAGGCCACCGGAACCCCCGCCTCCTCCATCCCCTCGAAGATGAGCGCCAGCGCCGCCGCATGGCTCCCCACCACCCGCGCGCCGACCAAAGGCCCTGCCTCCACCCGCGCCCGCGCCCCGCCGATCTCGGTCACCCGCCCCGCAAGGACCTCGCCCAGCCCCGCGTCAAACACTGCCACCTTCAGCGACGAAGACCCCGCATTGACGACCAGCACCGCCATCACATCACCGCCTTCACCAGCCCCATCCCCGCCAGCCCCGCCAAGAGCAGGATGGCAAAGCGGCGGAAATCCTGCGGATCGGTGGCCAGGAAATGCCGACTGCCCAGCCAGTTCCCCAAGAACGTCAAAGGCAGCGCAATCAGCGACGCCCACAGCGTGTCCCAGGTCACCAGCCCCGCATACCAGTAAAGCGGCGCGGAATAGAGGTCCAACAAAGGGAAATAGGCGATCAACGTCGCCCGGAACACCGCCGCCCGCATCGGCTGCGCGGCAAAGAAGGCCGCTACCGGCAGCCCCCCCATCCCCGGCGCATTGGCCAGCCCCGACACGAACCCCATGCCCAGGTTCGAACCGCCCCGCGCCTCGCGCGCCATCCGCCATCCGGCCAGCAGCACCAGACACATGACAAGGACATAGGCCGAAATCACCGCCCGCGCCGCATCCTCCGATATCCCCGTCAGCAGCCACAGGCCCAAGGGCAGCCCCACCGCCGCCCCCGCCAGCATCAGCCCCACCCGCCGCCAATCCACATCCGCCGCGATCCCCCGCGCCGCCTGCACGCTCATCGCCGTTTCAAGGATCACCACCACCGCCACCATGTTCAGCGGGTTCATCACAAGGGATGAGGCCGCAATCACCATGGCCGAATAGCCGAAGCCCGAATAGCCCCGGATGAAGGCCGCGCCCAGAACCGCGACCGCCATCCAGACTGTCCCGACAAGGGACAGATCAAAGGGCATCAGACTTCCTGCGGGCGCATATCCGCCTTGCTGATCCCCGCCACTGCGACGGGCTTCTTCATCGCATCGCGCCGGAAGGGCTCGCCCAGTTCCTGATTGATCAGCGCCTCGATCAGCGTCGTCTTGCCATGGGTCATCTGATCCTCAACCGCCTTGGCCAGCGCGTCGCGCAACTGCTCCATCGTCTTGGCCTGCACGCCCTGCAACCCGCAGGCCCGCGCGATCCCGGCATAAGACACCTGCGTATCCAGCTCGGTGCCCACGAAATTGTCGTCATACCACAGGGTCGAATTCCGCTTCTCCGCGCCCCATTGATAGTTGCGGAAGACCACCATCGTCACCGCAGGCCATTCCGGCCGCCCGATGGCCGTCAGTTCCGTCACCGCGATGCCAAAGGCCCCGTCCCCTGCAAAGCCCACCACCGGCACATCCGGGCAGGCGATCTTCGCCCCCACGATGGAGGGCAGACCATAGCCACAGGGGCCGAACAGGCCAGGTGCCAGATATTTCCGCCCTGCCTCGAAGGTCGGATAGGCATTGCCGATGGCGCAGTTGTTCCCGATATCCGACGAAATGATCGCCTCCTTCGGCAGCGCCGACTGGATCGCCCGCCAGGCCATGCGCGGGCTCATCCAATCCGGCTTCGCCGCCCGCGCGCGTTCGTTCCAGCTCGTGCCGGGATCGTCATCCTCATGGTCCATGCTGGCCAATTGCTGCGCCCAGCGGCTCTTCGTCGTGGCGATAAGGTCAAGCCGCGCCTGCCGCCCCGCCTCCCCGGCAGATGCCGACAGCTTCGCCAGGATGCCCTCGGCCACCTTTTTCGCATCCCCCACGATGCCCACCGTCACCCGCTTCGTCAGCCCGATCCGCGCCGGGTTGATATCCACCTGGATGATCTTGGCCTCCTTGGGCCAGTAATCCAGCCCATAGCCCGGCAGGGTGGAAAACGGATTGAGCCGCGTCCCCAGCGCCAGCACCACATCGGCGCGGCTGATCAGCTCCATCCCGGCCTTGCTGCCATTATAGCCCAAAGGCCCGGCAAAGAGCGGATGGCTCCCCGGAAAGGCGTCATTGTGCTGATAGCCCACGCAGACCGGGGCCGACAGCCGCTCCGCCAGCGCCATCGACGCCGGGATCGCCCCCCCGATCACCACCCCCGCCCCGTTCAGGATCACCGGGAACTTGGCCGCGGACAGCAGCGCCGCCGCCTCCGCCATCGCCGCCTCGCCCCCCGAGGGCCGCTCGAACTCCACCACGGCGGGCAGGTCGATGTCGATGACCTGCGTGAAGTAATCCCGCGGCATGTTGATCTGCGCCGGGGCCGAATGGCGCTTGGCATTCAGGATCACGCGGTTCAGCACTTCCGCCACGCGGTTCGGATCGCGCACCTCCTCCTGATAGCAGACCATGTCCTTGAACAGGGCCATCTGCTCCACTTCCTGAAACCCGCCCTGCCCGATCGTCCGGTTCGCCGCCTGCGGCGTCACCAGCAACAGCGGCGTATGGTTCCAATAGGCCGTCTTCACCGCCGTCACGAAATTGGTGATGCCGGGGCCGTTCTGCGCGATCATCATGCAGATGCGTCCGCTGGCGCGGGTGAAGCCATCCGCCATCATCCCGCCCGATCCTTCATGCGCGCAGTCCCAGAAGGTGATGCCCGCCTTGGGAAACAGGTCCGAAATCGGCATGAAGGCCGACCCGATGATCCCGAAAGCATTGTCGATGCCATGCATCTGCAACACCTTCACGAAAGCCTCTTCCGTCGTCATGCGCATGCGCCGTCTCCCTCACAATTCCGTCCGGCCCCGCAAGGCCGCTTTCCCCTTCTTCTACCCCCGCGCCGCACCGCAGGCTTAGGGCCAGAAGAAAAGGCCGCTTAAGTCCAGTTGCCCCTCCTGCCCCCTCGCCCCGCAACCTCCCATTAAGGTTAACGCCCCCTGACCCCACCGCGCGTGGCCACAGTCTGCGGCACAGAAAACGGCACAGAACAGGGCACGGCCCCGGCGGCCGGAACCCATGGATAAACCCAACGCCCGCAATACCTTGCAGAACGCCCCTCACACTTTCTGTCGAAAAACATCCTCGGGGGGTCCGGGGGGCGAAGCGCCCCCGGTCCAAGGCCAGACACCCGCGCGCCCGTCACCCCTCCCGCATCGCCTTCGCCACCAGCGCAATGCCTTCGGGGATCTTCGCCACCGGGATCGAACTATAGGCCAGCCGATAGAAATTCCGCCGCTCCGTGCCGGGGTGAAAGAACACCCGCCCCGGCTCGATCAGCACGCCCTCCCGCCGCAGCCGCAGGGCCAGCGCCTCGGTATCCACAGCCTCCGCCGCCTCCATCCAGAAGGACGACCCGCCAAATCCCCCCTGCCCCGCAACCCGCAGCCCATGCAGGGAAATCGCCTCCTCCATCGCCTTCCGCCGCTTGGCGAAAGCGGCCTTCATCCGGTTCACCAGCGCATCGTAATGTCCCAGCGAAAGGAAATGCGCCGCCGTCCGCTGCAACTGCCCCGGCGGATGGCGCAGCACCTGCGCCCGCAGCGCCCTTGCCTCGCGGATGAACGGCTCCGGCCCCACCAGCCAGCCCAGCCGCAGCCCCGGAAAGATCGACTTGGAGAAAGACCCCGCATGCACCACCCGCCCCCCGGAATCGAGGCTCTTGATCGAGGGGGAGACAGGCGTCAGAAAACTCATCTCGAACTCGTAATCATCCTCCACCACAAGGAAATTCCGCTCCTCCGCCGCCCTGAGCAGCGCCGTCCGCCGCGCCACCGGCATGGTCGCATTGGTCGGGCTCTGATGGCTCGCCGTGGTAAAGACCACATCCACCCCCTGGGGCAGCGCCTCCACCACCAGCCCCCCCTCATCCACCGCCACCGGCGTCACCCGCGCCCCCGCCTGCGCCACCATCGCGCGGAACCCCGGATAGCCGGGGTTCTCCACCACCGCATGCCCCCCGGGCCGCAGCAGGACCTGCGCCGCCAGCCACAGCGCATTCTGCGCCCCCATCGTGACCAGCACCTCGGAAGGCCGCGCCTCGATCCCCCGGCGCGGCAGGATGTTGCGCAGGAGGTACTCGATCAGCAGCGGATCATCCCGCTCATAGCGATCCGCCGTCAGCGTCTCGAACTCCCGCCGCCCCAGCGATTGCAGCGCGCAAAGCCGCCAGTTCTGATGGTCGAACAGCGCCGGATCCGCCTGCCCGTAGATGAAGGGATAGGGATAGGCCCGCCAATCCTCGGGCCGCTCCACCCGCTCCATCCGGGAAAACCGCCCCGCGCAAAGCGCCTCCCAATCCACCGTCCCCGCCGCCCGTGGCGCAGGGCGAAACTCCGGCTGCACCGGCACGCCGTCGCTGACGAAATAGCCAGACCGCCCCCGCGCCGTCAGGTAATCCGCCGCCACCAGTTCCGTATAGGCCAGCGTCACGGTGATCCGGCTCACCCCCAGATGCGCCGCAAGGCCCCGGGATGAGGGCATCTTCTCCCCCGTCCGGAACCGCCCCGTCAGGATGCCATCCGCCACCATCGCCCGGATGCGCTGCTGAAGCGTCCCGCCCCCGCCCTCGGCCAGATAGAAACGCTCCACCGGTATCGCCATCTGGACCTATCCCCCATCCAATCTGGCCATAAGGCGCGCCCCTCCTGCAGGCGTCAAGCCCGGTGGAACCGCTGCCGGGGGACTGTCTGCCCCCCACGGCCCTGCGGGCCTCCCCCCGAGAGTGTTTTTCCCAAGATTAAGACCCTGTCGCTTCATCTTGGCCCAAATACTCAAGAAAAACCTGAGCCGGAGCGCGTCCGCGCGCAGGCGAGGCAAAAGGAATGCGCGGCCCCTTCTTCAGGGGCCGCGCGCATTAACCTTAACGCCGCGTGAGGATCAGCCGAAGACGCGGGTCAGCGCGCCGTCGATGGCCCCGGTGATATGGTCGATGTCATCCTTCGTGGCGATCAGCGCCGGCGAGAGGCAGAGCGTGTTGTTCAGCCCCGGCAGGCTGCGGTTCGTGGCCCCGATGATCACGCCCTGCGCCATGCAATCGGCCACCACCGCCTGCACCTTCTTCTCGTCGGCCGGTTCCTTGGTCGCGCGATCCGCCACCAGTTCCGCGCCAAGGAACAGCCCCTTGCCGCGCACATCGCCGATGACCTTGTGCTTCTCCATCAGCGCCGCAAGGTTCGACAGGCAATAGTCGCCCATCTTCACCGTGTTCTCCAGAAGACCCTCGCGCTCGATGATGTTCATGTTCTCCAGCGCCGCCGCAGGCCCGCTGGTGCAGCCCCCGAAGGTCGAGATGTCGCGGAAATAGCTCATCGGATCGGTCGGATCGTCCTTGAACATCTCGAAGACCCGCTCGGTCGTCACCGTGCAGGAAATCGCCGCATAGCCCGAGGCGACGCCCTTCGCCATGGTCACGAAATCGGGCTGGATGCCGTAATGCTGGTATCCGAACCAGGTCCCCGTCCGGCCCACGCCGCAGACGACCTCGTCAATCGCCAGCAGGATGTCGTATTTCTTGCAGATCTCCTGCACCCGCTCCCAATAGCCCTTCGGCGGCACGATCACGCCGCCCCCCGCCGTCACGGGTTCGAGGATCAGGCAGCCCACGGTATCCGGGCCCTCGCGCAGGATCACCTCTTCGATGGCATCCGCCGCGCGCTCGCCATAGTTCTCCACATCCCATTGCTTGCGATACTCAAGGCAATGCGGCACCCGGACAAAGCCATCCGGGAAAGGCCCGTATTGCATCGCCCGCTGGTCCTGCCCCGCCGAGGCAAGCGCCGCGATGGTCGTGCCGTGATAGTCGCGGTCACGATAGAGGATCTTCCACTTCTTGCCGCCATGGTGCCGATGCGCGATCTGGCGCACCATCTTGTAGACCTTCTCATTCGCCTCGGAGCCCGAGTTCGAATAATAGACCCGCGTCATCCCCGGCATCTTCTCGATCAGACGCTGGGCAAAGATCGCGCCCGGCACGGACCCCGCCGCGCCCGCGAAATAGTTCATCTTGATGAGCTGGTCGCGCACCGCATTGGCGATGCTCTCGCGGCCATAGCCGACATTCACCGTCCAGACACCGCCAGAGACCGCATCAATATGCTCCTTCCCCTTGGCATCCCAGACCTTCATCCCCTTGCCTTCGACGATCACGCGGGGATCGACGCCGGTGTCATACTGCTTGTGCTGGCTCAGGTGATGCCAGACATGGGCGCGGTCGGCCTCGACCACTTCGGAAATGTCGTTGAACCGGTCCAACCCTTCCATGGGCGCGTCCTTTCCTGAAATGCGGCAAGCCCCCGGCGCAGGCGGGGGCGATCCCTTGCATCATCCCCTACCACGGCCCGCACCGATAGGGCCAGAGGGCAAGTCGCCATAAGGCCAGATGGCCGCGACTCACCCCCGGCATGGATTGGTTAACACCAGATCGCCGCGCGCTCCGTGACCACAGTTTGCGGCACAGAACACGGCACAGATCCCGGCACAGGGTCCACCGCCCCTTTGCGACCGTTACTCCAGCGTTCGCAAGGGGTTAGGCGGTGCGGGAAGAAATCGTTTGATTTTCATATGCGAAACCGTATGAACAACCCCAGCCGCCCCGCATCTCGGAGGCTGGCGAAACCCTGGTGACCGGGCCCCTCTGGCGAAAGTCCTGCGACGCTTTCGCGATGTCGGCACTGTGGAGCAACAGTCGCAAGGACCTGACCGACCCGCAGGATCGACCCGACGCATACCCGCGCCGCGCCCCGCCCGTCTGCCATCTCCGCCTCGGCAAGGGATATACCCATGACCACCCCTTCGGCACAGAAATCGACGCTGCAATACTTCACCTGGGCTTTTATCGTCACGGCTGCGGGCCTCGCGCTTGGCGCATGGCTGGGCTGGTCAAGCACCGGCACCCTCTCGGGCATGGCCTCGATCTTCTTCATCTGCTGCGTCCTCGCGGTGCTTGAAATCTCGCTCTCCTTCGACAACGCCATCGTGAATGCCAACAAACTCAAGGACATGCGCCCCGAATGGCAGCGCGCCTTCCTGACCTGGGGCATCCTGATCGCGGTTTTCGGGATGCGGATCGTCTTCCCGCTCCTGATCGTGGTGCTGGCCGCCAATATCGGCCCCTGGCAGGCGGTCGTCCTCGCCTCCACCCAGCCCGAGGAATACAGCCGCATCATGCATGAGGCGCATCTTCCCATCGCGGCCTTCGGGGGCGCCTTCCTGATGATGGTGGGCCTGACCTATTTCTTCGATGCCGAAAAAGACGTGCATTGGGTCCGCTGGCTGGAGGAGAAGGTCGCCGCGACCGCCACCATCCGCGGGATCGAGGTGGGCGTCGTCCTGATCACCATCCTCGTCTTCTCGAAATTCCTGCAAGGTGCTGAATCCACGGCCTTTGTCTCTTCCGCCATCTACGGCCTCGTCACCTTCCTCGTGGTCGAGACGCTGGGCGGCCTGCTGGACAAGTCGCAGGAAACCATGTCGGCGGCGGCCAAGGGCGGCCTCGGCGCCTTCCTCTATCTCGAAGTGCTCGACGCCTCCTTCTCCTTCGACGGGGTGATCGGCGCTTTTGCCTTGTCGAACAACCTCTTCGTCATCGCCATCGGCCTTGGCATCGGGGCGATGTATGTCCGCTCCATGACCATCATGCTGGTCGAAAAGGGTACGCTCGCCCAGTACCGCTTTCTGGAACATGGCGCCTTCTACGCCATCCTGATCCTGTCGGTGATCATGTTCTGCCAGACCCTGGTCCATATCCCCGAGGTCATCACCGGCCTTGGCGGCGCGATGCTGATCGGCCTGTCGCTCTGGTCCTCGATCCGCTGGAACAGGACCAATGGCGGCGTGGCGCTCGACCCGCGCTGAGCGGGCCCGAGGGCAGGCGCTCAAAGCGATTTGAGCGTCTCGCCCCGGCGAATCCTTGACAGGCCCGCATCTGCGCCCCTACCCCTCCCAAAGCGCTTTCAAACCTTGGGAGGGGTCCATGTCCATCCGCGTCACCGTCTGGGGCGAGAATGTTCACGAACGCAAGAACCGCATCGTGGCGGATCTCTACCCCGACGGCATGCATGCCACCATCGCCACGGCGCTGAACCGCGATCCCGATGTGACGGCCACCACCGTCACCCTTCAGGACCCCGACCACGGCCTGACCCCCGAACGGCTGGCGCAGACCGATGTCCTCATCTGGTGGGGCCATGCCGCCCATGGCGAGGTGCAGGATCACATCGTCGATCGTGTCTGCGATGCCGTCTGGTCCGGTATGGGCGCGATCTTCCTGCATTCCGCCCATTTTTCCAAACCTTTCAAGCGGTTGATGGGCAGCCCCTGCAACCTGACCTGGCGTGAGGCGGGCGAACGCGAACGGCTCTGGCTCACCTCCCGCAACCACCCCATCGCCGCGGGCCTGCCCGACAGTTTCGAACTGGAACACGAGGAAATGTATGGCGAACCCTTCGGCGTGCCCGAACCGATGGAAACCGTCTTCGTCTCCTGGTTCCAGGGCGGTGAAGTCTTCCGTTCCGGCCTGACCTACAAGCGCGGCGCGGGCAACATCTTCTACTTCCGCCCCGGCCATGAAACCTACCCGACCTATCATGACGCCAATGTCCAGCGCGTGATCCTGAACGCGGTGAAATGGGCGCATAACCCTGCCGCCCGTCTGGCCGATCCCAATGCCGCCCCGAATGTCCCGGTCGAGGTCGCGCCCGAACCGATCACCGAACGCGGCCCCCGCCTGCATCAGGCCGGCGAAGAAGGCTTCCGCTGATGCCCCGCACCATCCGCCTCCTCATTCTCGGCACTGGAGGAATGGCCGCCAACCACGCGGAACATTTCGCAAAAATTCCGGGCGTGCAGCTTGTGGCGGGCGTCGATACCCGCACCGAACAGCTTGGCCAGTTCTGCGACCGTTTCGCCATTCCTCACCGCTTCACCCGCCTTGATGATGCGCTGGCCTGGGGTCAGTTCGATGCGGTGACCAATGTCACCCCCGATGCCGCCCACCACTCGACCACCCTGCCGCTTCTGGCGGCGGGCAAGCATGTCCTCTGCGAAAAGCCCCTCGCCACCACCGCCGCCCATGCCGCGGAAATGGCCGAGGCCGCCGCCCGCGCGGGCGTCATCGCCATGGTCAATCTCAGCTATCGCAACGTCCCCGCCCTTCAGAAAGCCGCCCGGATGGTGGCCGACGGCGCCCTCGGCCCCATCCGGCATCTGGAGGCCTCCTATCTGCAAAGCTGGCTCGTCCAGCCGGCATGGGGCCCCTGGGACCAGCAGGCGCAATGGCTCTGGCGGCTGTCCACCGCGCATGGATCAAAGGGCGTGCTGGGTGATGTCGGCATCCATATCCTCGATTTCGCAACCTTCGCCGCAGGGCTCGACGTGGCCGATCTGTCCTGCCGCCTTGCCACTTTCGACAAGGCCCCCGGCGACCGGATCGGCGACTATGTCCTTGATGCCAATGACAGTGCCACGATCCAGCTCCGCCTTACGAACGGCGCGCTCGGCACCGTCACCGCCACCCGCTTTGCCACCGGGCACCTGAATGACCTGCGCCTCCGGCTGCATGGCGACAAGGGCGCGCTCGATGTGGCCTTCGAAAAGGGGAAAAGCCGCCTCACCGCCTGCCTGCCCCCCGATCTCGAAAGCGGCACATGGCGGCGCATCCCCTGCCCGCCCGTCCCCACCGTCTATCGCCGCTTCATCGCCGCGATCCGGGGGCAAGGCCCCGCCATCCCCGATTTCGCCCGCGCCGCGCGCCTGCAACAGATTCTCGACCGGGCCGAGGCCTCCCATGCCGAAGGGGCCCGCGCGCTGCCAGTCTGACCTCAGGCCAGTCTGACCTCAGGCCAGTCTGACCTCAGGCCATCCCCAGCAGGAACAGCAGCGGCACCACCGCCAGCATCATCCCCAACGCGTCGCCCCCGCCGAAGTCGAAATCATCGTCATCCTCTGCCCCGGCCCCATCCGGCATCGGCACAAGGGGAAGGTCATCCCCGTCCCCCTCCCCATCATCATCATCGCCCGGCCCCACCGCCGCGGCGTCAAGCATCACGATATCCCCGTCGCTGAACCCTGCGATCTCGGCCAGCCCGGCATCGGTCTTGGCAAAGGCCACGCGCACCACCTCGCCGGGCACGGAAAACGCGATCTGCACCCCGTCAGCCACCTGCCGCACCACAGCCGCCTGCCGTTCGCCCAGCGCGAAACTCCGCCCCTCGGCGCTTTCATCCACGTCGGGATTGTCGGGAATGTCAAACCGCGCCATCCAGTCGTCGGGAACGGCAGCGCGAAGCGAATCCGCCGCCACCTGCCGATAGGTCGTTCCCAGTCCCGGCAGTTCCAGCTTCACCCCGGCGGGCACCACCTCATCCGCCGCAAGGAACACCACCAGCTTGTCGTCATTCTCGAATCCATAGGCCCAGACGGCCTCCCCGGCCGCATTCGGCGCCCCGAAGTCCAGCGCCCGCGTCCCGCCCACGCTTTCGGCCATCATGTCCAGCATCCGCTGGCCGATGAAGTCCTGCGGCACCCCGTTGATATCGTTGAACGAAGTCCGCCCCGGATGGATCACGTCGGTCCCATAGACCGCCGCATGCGTCATCCCCTCGGCCCCGTATTCCGTCAGCATCTCCAGGATCAGGCGCGGATGCTCCGCCCCGTAATCACGCGCCGCCATGGCCTGCTGCCAGAAATTCTCAAACGCGGTCGTGGTCCGGCCCTCCAGATCCACATCTCCCGGCCCCAGCGACCCGCCCGCCGCCGCATCCGCCGCCAGAAAATCCCGCAACGCCTCGTCCCGCGTATAGGACCCCACGCCCCAGGAACTCAGAAACAGCCCCGGCCCCTCCTGCCCCAGCGCCGCAAGCTCCGCCCGCCAGGCCTCCATCACCTGCTGCACATCGTCCAGGCGTCCGTCGATCCCCTCCGCCTCCAGGGCGAAACGGCGATGGATGACATGATCCACCTCGCGCAAGGAGGCCTCGGACAGGCCCGCCCTGACCTCGGCATCTTCGCCAGGCGTCCGCCCCGCCTGCACGGCAATGTCCAGGTCCATCCCCGTCGTGTTCACCGCAGGATCGGCCAGCGCCGCCGAAATCTCCTGCACGAAGATCTCCGCCATCGCCCCGTATTGCTGCGCCGCCAGCGCCGGATCGGGAAAACTGGTATAGAACTCGCTGCCCACCTCAAGGATCAGCCGCTCCGGCGCAGGCCCATAGGCCCCGCCCAGCAGATCGCCCAGAAAAGCTTGCAGATCACTGCGCAGCGCCGCAGCCTCGCCCAGATAGCGCAGCGAGGGCAGCACCACCGCCAGCCCCGCCCCCCGCGCCACCGCCTCGGCCATCATCTCCCCCAGATCGGGGCGCGGCAGGGCCGGGTTGAACAGGCCCGGATATTCCATCCCATAGCGGTCGGGATGCATCTCGGCCAGAAACCCGCCCGGCCAGACCAACAGCCCGACCTGCTGATCGGCAAGCTGCGCCTCGAACCGGTCAAAGGACCGAAAGCCGGTATAGAGATAGCCGAACATCTCGGGGCCCCAGAGGGCACCACCGGCCACGGGTGCCGAAGCGCCCAGATCGAAAGTCATGGCCGTCATGCGCCGCCTCTTGGTCCGCCGTGCAGGGGTCTTGCCCCTTCCCCTTGCGAAAACCGTGCCGCCCGCCTCGCGCCAAAACCGCGCGCCCGCCTGTCGCCGCCGGAACAGACCGGCTTTCCCCGCCCCGCTTCACTGCGACCTGCCAGACAGGAGCCGCCCATGCGCATCACCCGCCTTGAAACCTTCGGAAACGAATTCCTCGCCTTCGTCCGCGTCACCGCCGAAGACGGCCTGACGGGCTGGGGTCAGGTCTCCACCTACAATGCCGACATCACCGCGCAGGTCTTCCACCGCCAGATCGCGCCCCATGCCCTCGGCACCGATGCCACCGACTTTGCCGACACCCTCGCCCTCATCGGGGAACGCGAACACAAATATCCCGGTTCCTACCTGCGCCGCGCCATGGCGGGCCTCGATACCGCGCTCTGGGACATGCAGGGCAAGCGCCTGAGTCAGCCCGTCGTCGCCCTGCTCGGCGGCACACCGGGCCGCCTGCGGGCCTATGCCTCCTCCATGAAGCGCGACATCACTCCGGAAGACGAGGCCGCCCGCTTCCGCGCCCTGCGCGACACGAAGGGCTTCACCGCCTTCAAATGGCGTGTGGGCCGCGAATGCGGCCGCGACCAGGACGAATGGCCTGGCCGGACCGAGGCGGTCATTCCCACCGTCTCCCGCGCGCTCGGCGACGGGATCGACAAGCTGGTCGATGCCAATTCCTGCTATTCCCCCGCCCGCGCCATCGAAGTGGGCAAGCGGTTGCAGGACGAAGGCATCGGCCATTTCGAGGAACCCTGCCCCTATTGGGAATATGACCAGACCGCCGAGGTGCGCGCCGCGCTCGATCTCGACGTGACGGGGGGCGAACAGGATTGCGAATTCGCAAGCTGGGCGCTGATGATCGCCCGGCGCTCGGTCGATGTGCTGCAACCCGATGTGATGTACATGGGCGGCATCACCCGCACGCTGGAAGTCGCCCGCATGGGCGCGGCGGCGGGCCTGCCCGTCACGCCTCATGCCGCCAACCTCAGCCTCGTCACCATGTGCACCATGCACCTGCTCAAGGCCCTGCCCAATGCCGGGCGCTATCTCGAACTCTCCATCGAAGGCCCCGACTACTATCCATGGCAGGAGGGGCTCTTTCTCGGCGATCCCTACCGGGTGGAGGATGGCCATGTCACCGTCCCCGACGCGCCCGGCTGGGGGGTGGACATCAACCCCGACTGGCTGTCACGGGCGACATGGCAGGAAACCGCGCTCACCTGACGGGCGCGGAAGACGGCAGGAAAAAGGGGCCGGGCTCCGCCATCGCGATGCCCGGCCCCATCTGTCTTGTCCTTTTCACTGCAAGGGTTTGCCCAGTCGCATCTCCAGCAGCGCCACGAATTTCTCGCGGAATTCCGGGCGGCCCGAAAGGATCGTCATCACCTCGTTCGCGCCCCAATCCTTCACATCCACCTGGCCGGTTTTGGCCCATTGTCCGATCAGGATCTGAAGTTCAGTCAGTTCACGGTCATACATTTTCTGTCTTTGCCACGTCGCCGGACGTGATCCGGCGCTGCGCCCCCGGCCGGTATCCCGGCCGGGGGCGTGTTTCATCAGAAGGAGAAGGACGAGCTGTCGAGGGTATGCGCCCCGCGCAGCGTGAGCGAGAAGTCGGCATCCGCATCGCCGTCGGTGAAGCCGTCGATGATCGTATCGACCCCATCCGCCGTCGCCACTTCGCGGATCACCAGGCTGCCCGCCGCCGTGGTGCCCTGGCCGGCCAGCGTGAAGGCCTGGTTGCCAGTCGTGCCCACCATCGCGTCGATCCCCGACAGGTCGATCCGGTCGCCCGGCTGGAAGTCGGTGATCACGTCGCCATCCGCCGCGCCGGCCGAGGCGAAGACGAAGACATCCTGCCCGTCGCCGCCCGTCAGCACGTTGATCGACAGGGACGCCTTGATCACGTCATTGCCCATCCCGCCGGTGGCGTTCTCGATGCCGACCAGATGGTCGGTCACGCCGCCGATGCGCGCCGTCCCGATCGCCGTATAGGCCCCGAGGTCGATCACCGCAGCTTCCGTCAGCGCCGATAGGTCGAGCGTATCGCTGCCCGCCCCGCCAAAGAGCATGTCCGCCCCGTCGCCGGACTGCGCCAGGAACACATCGTCCCCTTCGCCGCCCAGCAGGACATCGCGCCCTGCGCCGCCTTCGATCGTGTCGCCACCCGAGCCGCCGACGCCGACATCATTGCCGCCATTGCCCAGCACGATATCCGCCCCGCCCTTGCCGAGCAGCGCATCGCCCTGCTCGCCGCCGACGATCACGTCATCGCCCGCATCGCCGACCATGACACCCGCCGAAGAGCCCGGCATCAGCACCACACCCTCGACAACCGGCGCCGTCGTCCCGCCGCCCGTGCCGGAGCCGGAGCCCGAACCCGGATTGTCATCATCGTAATCTTCGTCATCCGATGCCGGAGCCAGCGTCGGCAGCGCCGACATCGACCCCGTGAAGGTCACCGAATGCGTGCCGTTCGACATGGTCACGGTGCCGTTGCCATTGGACGTCGGCACATAGCTTGCCGGGTCCACGCCCGCCGGAACCTCGATCACATCCTGCGGCCGCAGCGTGCCGACCACCGTGTCCACACCTCCCGCCGAGCGGAAGACGATCCGGTGCGCCGAACCGAGAGACGAGATGTCCACCGTGTCGTTCCCGACATCGCCATTGATCGTGATGGTCGAGAAGTTGAGGCTGGTCGTCGTGAAGTCGCCGATGATCTGAACAGTATCGCCGCCAATCGCGCCCCCATTCGGGGTGCCGTTGCCGTCATTGGCCGTGACATTGCCGTTGCCGTTGATCACGATCTCTTCGATCTCGGCCAGTTGCGCGATGACGTTCGCCTGGCCCGGCGTCAGCCCACCGTTACGGGTGATCACGATTTCTGCGCCCGATGCCACCGTCCGTCCGCCACCCAGCGCGAGCCAGGCCGTGGCCGTGTAGATGCGGAACGTCTCAGGCAAGCCGTTGCCGTTGATCTGGAAGGTGTCACCCAGCGCGCCCTCGGTTCCGCCGTTGATGACGTCGGTACCATCCGTGGGACCCACAACAACGGTTCCACTGCGCCAGATGATGGTATCATCGCCAGCCCCTGCGTTGACAATGTCATCGCCAGCCCCGGCCGTGATCACGTCATCGCCCGCCGTCCCCGTCACGGTCTGGCTGCCGACACCGGTCGTGATCGTGGTCCCCACAGCCTGCGTCGCCGCCGAAGTCACGGTTTCGACTGTCCCCTCACCATCGGTGAAGGTCACCTTGGCCCGCAGTTGCAGACCCGCCTGCGCCGCAAGGGGCGTGAAGGTCGCCGCCGTCGCACCGGCAATCGGTGTCCAGGTCACGCCATTGGCAGAGGATTCCCAGGCAAAGGTCAGCGGCGTCGTGGCCGGGTTGAAGCCGTTCGCATCGGCGATGGCCAGCGCGCTTGCGGTCAGCACCTGCCCCGTCTGGGGCGTGGTATCGCTGATCGTCAGGGCACCGGTCGGCGCGACGTTGGAGTCCACCACCGCCGTCGTCGCCGCAGAGAAGAGCGTCTCCAGCGTGCCGAACCCATCGACAAAGCTGACTTCCAGCCGCAACTGCGTGCCGACCTGTGCCTGCGAGGGCTGATAGGTCGCTGCGGTCGCCCCGGCGATATCCGTCCAGGTCAGGCCATCCGTCGAGGATTGCCACTGGAAGGCAAAGGTGCCCAGACCATTCTCATCCGCGATCGAAGTCAGATCGGCGGTAAGCACCTGGTTCTCCGTCGGCGTCGTGTCGCTGATCACCGGCGCCCCCGTTGCCGGGATCGGTACCGGCGGGTTGCCGCCTTCATCGGCGTTGGAATAGACCGTCTCGATGACGCCATCGGCATCCTTGAACCGCGCAACCGCACGGATCGCCAGACCCTCCTCCGCCGCCGAAACCGTGTAGCTCGCGCCGATCACCGGGGCGAATTCATCCGCCACGATCCGCAGGATGTCGGTGAAGACACCGCTGCCAGCCGCCGTTTCGACCTGCCAGGTGAACTCGACCCCGGCCGCGATGGCGCCTGTCGGATTTTCCACCGTCCGGTTGTCGCGGTCCGTGACCAGGGCCGTCGAAGCCACCAGCACCTGACCCGCCACCCCGACAGGCGCACCATTCAGGACCGGCGCACCATTGGCGGTAACCGAAACCCGGCCCTCGGCGATGGAGTTTTCATGCTCCGCGATCTTGATCGTGCCATCGGCAAAGAGGACGCGTTCGATGTTCTTCACGCGGTCCACGCCATCCGTGCCACCGGCACGCGTGTCGGTGATCGTGATCCAGCCGTCGCCATCCGTATCGGTGGCCACGCCGGTCAGTTCGTTGAAGCCTTCCACCGTGTAATCGGCCAGATTGCCCGAATACTCGGCCACGTCCACGTCGCCGACCTGCTGACCATTCGCGATTTCCCGATAGATGCTCAGCTCGCTCGCCTTGATCTCGCCGGTGAACATCTTGTCCTTGATCGCCGACATGCCCGACACGAAGTAGGACGGAGAGCCGTCGCTGGGCGTCACCAGGATCTTGGCGTTGATATAGCGGTCACCGTCGATCAGGTCATTGCCGCCCCGGCCTTCGATGATGTCGCTGCCGCGGCCACCCAGGATGATATTGCCCGAGCTGAAGCGGATTTCGCCAGCCTCATTGACATTGGTCAGGAAGGCATCCAGCCCGTTCACAAGCTGGACGTTGATGTCCATCAGCGCATGATCCGCCGTCAGATCGGTCTGGTCGTCGCCCCGCAGGATATCGGAATTCGCCGAACCCGACAGCGCCTCGGTTTGCGAGTAGCGGTCAAGAACCGTCGCCGGAGAGGCAGCCACGGCAGGCGGAGCGAAGAGCCGGTTCATCATGTCGGCCAGCACACCTTCCGGCGTATTGGCATGGCTGGCCCAGTCGAACCCAAGCTGACCGAAGTACTTGTTGGTGCCGCTGCCGCTGATCATGATGTCGTCGCCGGTTTCGGCGTCGAAGTCGTCATTGCCGCTGCCGCCGATCAGGACGTCATGGCCGACAATCGGGCTGTCCACGCTGCGCTTGACCGGCAGGCCCTGCACGAGGTCGCCATTGTCGCCCAGCAGCAGGTTGTTGGCTCCACCGGCTTCCAGCCAGTCATTGCCTTCGCCGCCCATGATCATGCCGCCGCCGACGCTGCCATGGCCAAAGTCATCGTCCTGACCCAGCAGCATTTCGTCGAAGTCGGGGCCGCCCCAGACAAAGTCCTTGCCCGTGTCGGTGATGATCAGGTTGAAGCCCTGACCCGCATTCACCACGTCATCGCCTGCGCCGGAGCGGACTTCATCATCGCCGAACTCGTCCGTGATGATGTCGTTGCCTGCACCGCCGAAGTGGAAGTCATTGCCTTCGCCGCCTTCCATGCGGTCATTGCCACCGTCACCCCAGAAGGTGTCGTCGCCCTTGCCGCCGATCAGGATGTCGTCGCCCTCGGTGCCGCCCAACACCACATGTTCGGCCCCGGTAAAGCGGACATAGTCCAAGGTTCCATCGCCGTCCGTATCGCGACGGATGACCTTGGGCAGGATCGACTGAAGGATGAGATCGCCCCCCCCCGTCGGGTCCGCGCTGCCAAGCCCGGCATTGAACTGCTTCGTCTGATCGACCTCGATGTAGAAGTCGGGGGTCGAGAAGACATCGCCCGGAAGGTGCGTCGCGGTCGTGTTCCGGTGGATCATGTCGGAGAACTTGTTGTTTTCCAACTGTGCCGTCAGGTTCAGGTTCGCAAGGCGGTTCAGGTAGTAGAACCGGTCCGCATCCTGAAGCGCCTCAAGCTGCACCTCGAAGACGAAGTTGAAGGTCGATCCCAGCATCCCGCCGAAGACCATCTTCTTCTCGGCCAGACCACCGATCCAGAAGTCCACGTTGTTCAGGCCGCCGAGGCTTCCCCCGGCCCAGTCCCCCGTCGCATTCAGGAATTCGAGCCGGTCAACGGGCGAGGCATCGCTTGCGAAGACGATGTTGGCTGCCGCCTCCCGCTTCGCTTCCAGGGTCGTCGCGGCGAGGATGGTCTCATGGGTGCCATAGGCCGCGATGAAGTTGATGATCGAGACCGGGTTCTTCAGGTTCAGCGCGAAGTCGAACCAGCTTTCATAGGGCTTGATCTGGCTGTCCTGCGACCCTGCAAAGAACTGCTTCCGCGCCTCGTTCAGCGACGGCACGCCAGTTTCGCGGCCACGGGCGATGTTGATCGCCGCAAGGTCAAGAGGCAGGCCGACAAGGTTGTTGCGCAGGGCTTCGGTCACGAATTCGTCGATCTCGTTGCCGCGCTGGCGAGTCATGCCGCGCGCCAGGGCGCCAGCCGCTTCTTCGGCATCAATCCCGCTGGTTGCGAACTCAACCGGGTTCAGGAAGGCCGAGATCAGGTCGATATGGTCCGGATTGTAGTCCGCATCATAGCGGTCCACGCTTTCATTCAGCATGGAATGGCCAAAGCGATAGACGGTATGGGCGAATTCGCCAAGGATGGCGGGGTCAAGCTCGCCGTCATAGTTGACGAAGACGTTCACGAAGGGCTGCACCTTCCGGGCGAACTCTTCAAAGACGAGGTGCTGATACTGCATCTCGGTGACGAACTTGGCCGACTGGAACAGCCGCGCCCCGTTCCAGGCAAGCGACTCGATCGTGGCCGCAGCCAGGTCCCCTGCCGCGCTCAGCGGCGTGGCCAGCCATTCGTTCAGGAAGGTCGTCGCAGCGACGATGTCGCCCGTGCCATCAAGAATGGCCTGCGCATCGGCAAGAAGGATATCCTTCATCAGCTCGACCTGACGGTTGTGCTCGGAATGGAACACATGGTGCACCGCGGTCAGGGCGATGTTCTCGTTGGCACGGCCGTCGCCGGCGATGTAGTGCCGGTCAAGCAACTCGTCGTCATAGGTGCCTGCTTCCTGACGGTCCGACGCCACGCTGAATTCAGTGTTGCCATCCGCGGTTTCGCCCGCATCCGGGTTCGCGTTATGGGCGATGTCGTCAAGGAAGGCCACGCCGGCAGAAACCGCACCCACCGTGTCCACGGGTTCGGCAAGGTTGCCTTCGATCAGAACCCGCTGACCATCCACGATCTTGACGATCTGCGGCAGACCATTCGCCCCCGGAATGAAGTTGCCATAGGGATCAGTGGCCAGCAGCGGCACGGAATGGACGTTCATGTCGTCCAGCCGGATCCCGAAAAGGTTCAATGCCTGCGCCTTCACATCGGCCCAGGTCGCCATCCCGCCACCGGACTCGGTGTTCCCGTTCAGCAGCCGCCCGGTCGAAACCAGCACGCCGTCAACAACGTCGTATTCACGCAGGAAGGCCTGATGCGACGGATGCGAGGTATAGGTCTGGTTCTGATCGACGAAGGGCGTGACCTTGTTCACCGCTTCCCCGTTCTCGGTCAGCGTCGCACGCGTCACCACCATGAAATTGGTGTTCGGCGTCAACGGGTTGTAAAGCGGGTCATCCGGCTGGAGCGGGATATAGACCGTCCCGAAACCGCCCTTCTGCACCAGATCGAGGCCATGGTCGAAGAACTGGCCGAAGATCGTCATCCACGAGTTGAAGGGGGCAGACAGCCCCTCATCCGGCGCGACGTTCGGCACGACGATCGTCAGTTTGGCCAGATCGCCGGAGGTGCTCGCCTCATAGGCCAATCCCGCCGTGTCCAGCGCGGACATGATATCCGCTTCCAGGGTCGCGGCATTGGTCGCATCGCCAAGCTCGACAGCCTGCTTGTAGGCCGAGAACAGTTCCTGGATGGCGGCCGCATCGGTATAGGGATCTTCGCTGCCCGCCACCTGGAAGGCCGAAATCAGGACCGCCGGGTTGTTCATCGTCTGATCGACGATCAGGTTGGAAATGATCCGCGGATCGGCATCGACGACATCGCCGGCCTGGATGGCACGCGGCCCCAGCGTCGGGTCATTCGGAAAGCGGATCGCATAGTCGTTGTTGTTCAGATAGGTCGCGGGAAGATCGCTCCCGTCCGGGCCAAGCCCGTTGTTCAGCGGGATATAGCCCGCCGGAACGCCCGGGAAGCCGAAATCGACCGGCTGGAAATCGGGCCCGAGGATCGGCGGACCGAAGCGCATCCCGTCATCGCCCTCGTTGACCCAGGTCGGTGTCGTCGCACGGGGAAATTCCTGCCCGGCCGACCCATAGGTGCCCTGCCCGGTCCCGAGGTTGTTGTTGCTGCCATCCACGCGCCGCAGACCCCAGGGGAGTTCCGAAGTCGGAAGATAGGTCCCCAGGATCTGCTCGCCGCGCGCATCGGCCTCAGCGATCTTGATCTGCTGAAGGATGAATTCGAGGTCATTCCTATTAACAGTAACCATGGCGTACGCCTCTTTCCTGAATTGCAATGAAGCCGGCGGCACGGTGCGAACCGGAATGATTTACATTCGCAAGTTGGGGATGCCCCTACAAACGTCGATGGTCCAACGTATCGTGCGTCAGCAGTCCAAGGCGGGATCAGACCTAGGTTAGAGGGGGGCCGACATCGCGCGCGCCCAGCGGAACGCCTCCCATGGCCCGGACCGCGCCGTCGCAAAACCCTGAAGTTCCTGTCTTTTCAGGCATGTCGGGGCAGCCTCACGCGCGACCACGCGCCTCGCGGGCCTGCGATCACCAGACACGGCCTCGCCGTCCGGTCCCCGCCCAAGGGCCACCGAGGGCAGCTCCATCACCTTCTTTCTGGCTGGACAGTGCCGTGACAAGGCCTTCCCAGCTGCCCCCTCCCCTAACCTAAGTCTGATCCGGTCTAAGACTGGTGACGCACGATATGTCGGACCATCGCTGTTTGTCGCGACAGCACGGAATTGCGAATGTAACTCATTCCCGTTCGCAACAGGCGGCCGGTTTCGTCGCAACTCAACCAAGAGGCGTGGCCGGGTTCGCCCTTCCGGCAGTGAATGTGAGACTGAAATGCCGAACTTCGTGCTTGTCGACGACCATCCGATCATCCTCTCCGGTCTCGCCGCCCTCTTTCGCACCCGGCCTCACTACCGCATTGTGGAAACTGGCGCGACAGCAGAGGAAGCGCTCCGCCTCGTGCGTGAGGTGAAATGCGAAATCCTTGTCACCGATCTGAACCTGATGGGCGAAGAGCTTGAAGGGATACGCCGCATCCGCGCCGAACGACCCGACCTCAAGATCATGATCTTCACCGAAGCCACCTCCCCGAGGACCTGCCTGCAAGTCATGAAGGCCGGAGCCGACGGCTTCGTCCTCAAGGGCAGTTCAACCGACGACCTTGCCGCCGCGATCGAGACAATCCTGTCAGGGCAGGAATTCATCTCCCCGCCTTTGGCGACAAGCATCACGCAGGAAAAGGAACTCGAAAAGCAAAGACGGCAGAAGCTTGCCTCCGTGGCGCTGAGTTCGCGGGAAAATCAGGTGGCGCATGAACTGCTCAACGGGGCGTCCAACAAGGAAATCGCCGTCAAGCTGAGCATTTCCTACAAGACGGTGAAGTTCTACATGAACCAGATCATGCGCAAATTCGATGTGCGAAACAGGCTGGAAGTCGTGCTGGAACTGCAACGGATGAACAGTTCCGCGCCCAGCCGCTCCCTCGATCCGTCGCGGTCCGTTCCTGCCCCATGCCGCTCTGTAGGGCCAGATGGCGCGCTCCACGCCGAAACCCCGCGCCCGATCCGCCGCCGCATTCATTAGCCCTTCACGCGGCGCCGGGTCGGCTGCCCCATGGGCGGTCCAGAAAAAAGGTGGGATGGTTCTGCTCTGGAGGCGGGTACCGGAATCGAACCGGTCTTCACGGATTTGCAATCCGCTGCGTAACCTCTCCGCCAACCCGCCGAGAGCATGGTTGACCTATACGACGCGCGGGGCGCGCGCAAGACCCGCGCGCCGCCATTTCATCCCTTACAGCGTCGCCAGCGTCTGCCCGCCATCCAGCAGGATGTTCTGACCCACGATGAAGGCCGCCTGCTGCGAACACAGAAAGGCGCAGGCCGCGCCGAAATGCGCCGGATCGCCATAGCGCCGCGCGGGAATCGTCGCCGCGCGCCGGGCGCGGGCCTCTTCCATCGTCACCCCTTCCGCCGTCATCACCCCCTTGTCCAGGGACACGGCCCGATCCGTGTCATGGATCCCCGGCAGAAGGTTGTTGATGTTCACCCCATGCGGCGCAACCTGCCGCGACGTGCCCGCGACATAGCCCGTCAGCCCTGCACGGGCCGAATTGGACAGTCCCAGAACCGCGATCGGAGCCTTCACCGATTGCGAGGTGATGTTGACCACCCGTCCCCAGCCCTGCCCGATCATCCCCGGCAGCAGCGCCTTCATCAACGCGATGGGCGTGAGCATATTGGCATCCAGCGCGCGGATGAAATCCTCCCGCGTCCAGTCCGACCACATCCCCGGCGGCGGGCCGCCCGCATTGGTGACCAGGATATCAACCGCCCCCGCCGCCTCCAACACGGTCTCGCGCCCGGCATCGGTGGTGATGTCGGCCGCCACCGCCACCACATTCACATTGTGCCGCGCCCGGATCGCCGCCGCCGTCGCTTCCAGCGCCTCGCCCCCCCGCGCATTCAGCACGAGGTCCACCCCCGCTTCCGCCAACGCCTCGGCGCAGCCCCGACCCAACCCCTTGCTCGACGCGCAGACCAGCGCCCGCTTGCCCCTGATGCCCAGATCCATCCCGGTCTCCCTTGCCTTTGTCCCCCAAGGCGTAACCGCCACTGCCTGCCCCTGCAACCCGCCTGACCTACAACCCGCCTGCCCCAGCAACCCGCCTGCCCAGTGGACGGCAGGCCCGCTTTCCGCTACATGCCCGCCATGCTGGACAACCGCCCCACCCTTCCGCCCGAAATCGCCCGCCGCCGGACCTTCGCGATCATCTCGCATCCCGACGCCGGCAAGACCACGCTCACCGAAAAGTTCCTCCTCTTCGGGGGCGCGATCCAGATGGCGGGCCAGGTCCGTGCCAAGGGCGAGGCGCGGCGCACGCGCTCTGACTTCATGAAGATGGAACAGGAACGCGGTATCTCCGTCTCGGCCTCGGCGATGTCCTTCGACTATCGCGACTACCGCTTCAATCTGGTGGATACGCCCGGCCACTCGGACTTTTCCGAAGACACCTACCGCACCCTGACCGCCGTCGATGCCGCGATCATGGTGATCGACGGCGCCAAGGGCGTGGAATCCCAGACCCAGAAGCTTTTCGAGGTCTGCCGCCTGCGCGACCTGCCCATCCTGACCTTCTGCAACAAGATGGACCGCGAGTCGCGCGACACCTTCGACATCATCGACGAAATCCAGCAGAACCTCGCCATCGACGTGACCCCCGCCTCCTGGCCCATCGGCATGGGGCGCGACTTCATCGGCGCCTATGACCTCCTGCATGACCAGCTGGAGATCATGGACCGCGCCGACCGCAACCGCGTGGCAGAGTCCGTCAAGATCGAAGGGCTCGATGACCCCAAGCTCGCCGATCACATCCCCGCCGACCTCCTCGCCAAACTGCGCGAAGAGGTAGAGATGGCGCGCGAACTCCTGCCCGCCTTCGACCGGGCGAGCTTCCTCAACGGCTCCATGACGCCCATCTGGTTCGGCTCGGCCATCAACTCCTTCGGCGTCAAGGAACTCATGGATGGCATGGGCGAATACGGCCCCACGCCGCAGCCCCAGAAGGCCGCCGAACGCCATATCTCCGCCGATGAAGGCCCGGTGACCGGCTTCGTCTTCAAGGTGCAGGCCAATATGGACCCCAAGCACCGCGACCGCGTCGCCTTCGTCCGCCTCGCCTCGGGCCATTTCGAACGCGGCATGAAACTCCTGCATGTCCGGTCCAAGAAACCCATGGCCGTTTCCAACCCCGTCCTCTTCCTCGCCGCCGACCGCGAACTGGCGGAAGAGGCCTGGGCCGGCGACATCATCGGCATCCCGAACCACGGCCAGCTCCGCATCGGCGATGCCCTGACCGAAGGCGAGGCGCTGCATTTCACCGGCATCCCCTCCTTCGCACCGGAACTGCTTCAAGGCGTGCGGGCGGGCGATCCGATGAAGGCCAAGCATCTGGAAAAGGCCCTGATGCAATTCGCCGAGGAAGGCGCCGCCAAGGTCTTCAAGCCGATGATCGGGTCGGGCTTCATCGTGGGCGTCGTCGGCGCCCTGCAATTCGAAGTGCTGGCCTCTCGCATCGAACAGGAATACTCCCTCCCCGTTCGCTTCGAACCCTCGCAATTCACCTCCGCCCGCTGGGTCTCCGGCCCCAAGGCCGAGGTGGAGCGTTTCGTCAATGTCAACAAGGGCCATATCGCCACCGACAATGACGGCGACATGGTCTATCTGACACGCCTGAAATGGGACATCGACCGCGTGGAACGGGATTACCCCGACCTTCGCCTCACCGCGACCAAGGAAATGATGGTCTGATCGGCGGCGGCCTCCGTCACCCCCGCGCTTGCACCTGCTTCAGCATCGCCGCCTTCGCGCGGCGGTTCTTCACGCGGCGCAGCCGCGGCATGACGAAAAGCACCAGCCCCGACAGCCCGAACACCACCAGCGCCCCGGCCGTGATATCCGCAAGCCAGGTGCCGAAGGTCGTCCCCACCCAGCCCCGCTCATGGATCGACGACAGCACCCGCGACCAGCGAAGGCGCGTATGCAGCCACTCTCCATCCGGCGCATAGGTCCGCGTCACATAGCGGCTGTCGGTCCAGGCAAAGCCCGTCGCCCGATCCACGATCACGTCATAGTCCCCGGCATCGAAGGTAAAGACGTCGCGATGGCGGAACCGGTCCTCCCCGTCATCAAGGAACAGATCCGCCCCCGGCGCGATCCGCAGGGCAATCGCCTCTGCCGCGGCCTCGTCGCGCGGCGCGGCCAGGGGCGAGGCATCGAAACCCGCCGTGTCGTAATGCTCCGTCGGAAACAGCGACAGGACCAGCTCGTCATGGTTCATGTAAAGCCCGGTGAAACCGATCGCCACCACCCAGGGAAGGATCAGCACCCCCAGCCAGGAATGCACGCTTTTCACCATACGCTCAAAGGACATCGGTCCCTCCGTTCCCGGGCAGCGAAGGCGACAGGCCGCCCCGCTCTGGCGCCATCCTGCGCGCATCCTCAGGCGCGCGCCATGCGACCGGAGGTGCAGCCCCCCCGGCTGTATCCGGAGTTTAGGCAACATTCAGGTGTCTGACGGCGATTTCTGCCCAATCCTTGACCCATGCACATATTTCCTCTATGTGCCTGTCAGGCCTTAGGGGCCGACACCGACGCCGGGGCGCCCGGACAGCAGCGTCCCTTCACCCATGCGGGCCGATCCCGCATCTTAAGGACGCTTATGACCAAATTCTCCGACCTCGCGCTCGATCCGCGCGTACTTCAGGCCATCGCAGAAGCGGGCTATGAAACCCCCACCCCCATCCAGGCCCAGGCCATTCCCCACGCGCTGCAAGGCCGCGACGTCCTCGGGATCGCCCAGACCGGCACGGGCAAGACCGCCAGCTTCACCCTGCCGATGATCACCCTGCTCGGCCAGGGCCGCGCCCGCGCCCGGATGCCGCGCTCGCTCGTCCTCGCACCGACCCGCGAACTCGCCGCCCAGGTGGCCGAAAACTTCGACATCTACGCCAAGCATACCAAGCTGACCAAGGCGCTGCTCATCGGCGGCGTCTCCTTCGGCGAACAGGACAAGCTGATCGACCGCGGCGTCGATGTGCTCATCGCCACGCCCGGCCGCCTGCTCGATCATTTCGAACGCGGCAAGCTTCTTCTGACCGGCGTGCAGATCATGGTGGTGGACGAAGCCGACCGCATGCTCGACATGGGTTTCATCCCCGATATCGAACGCATCTTCCAGCTTACCCCCTTCACCCGCCAGACCCTGTTCTTCAGCGCCACCATGGCGCCCGAGATCGAGCGGATCACCAACACCTTCCTGTCGAACCCGGCCAAGATCGAAGTGGCGCGCCAGTCCACCACCTCGGCCACCATCGAACAGAAGCTGATCCAGTTCCAACCGACCCGCAAGGATCGCAGCTTCACCGAAAAGCGCGCCGTCCTGCGCGCGCTGATCCGCGCCGAAGGCGAAAGCTGCACCAACGCCATCATCTTCTGCAACCGCAAGATGGATGTGGACGTGGTGGCGAAATCGCTGAAATCCCACGGCTTCAACGCCGCGCCCATCCATGGCGACCTCGAACAGTCACAGCGGATGCGGACGCTCGATGAATTCCGCGACGGCACGCTGCATCTTCTGGTGGCCTCCGATGTGGCGGCCCGCGGCCTCGACATCCCCGCCGTCAGCCATGTCTTCAACTTCGACGTCCCCTCCCACCCCGAGGATTACGTCCACCGCATCGGCCGCACCGGCCGGGCTGGCCGTCAGGGCAAGGCCTTCACCATCGCCGTTCCCTCGGATGACAAGTATCTTTCCGCCATCGAGTCCCTCGTGAAACAGGCGATCCCGCGCGGCGATCTGCCCGAAGGGCTGGACCTCGCCGCCGAAGGCTCCGACCGGCCGCGCGAAGATCGTGGCGGACGCAGCGGCGAACGTGGAGACCGTGGCGGCCGCGGCCGTGGCCGCGAGCGTGGCCCGCGCGAAGACCGCGCCCCGCGTGAAGACCGTCCCGCCCGCGAAGACCGCGCCGCGCGTGAACGCCGCGAGGAACCGGTAATCGAAACCGCCGAGATCGTGGACCTTGTCGAAGCCGCCGCCCCGCCGCCGCGCCGCGACGATCGCCCCCGCCGCGACGACCGTCGCGATGATCGCCGGGATGACCGCCGCGACCGTTACCGCGACCGCGACCGTGACGACCGGTCCGGTCCGCCGGTCATCGGCATGGGCGACCATGTGCCGGATTTCATCCTGCGCAGCTTCAAGATCGCCACCCCGTCGACGGATGAGGCGGAAGAGGACAGCCCCGCCAACGGCACGGACGGCTAAGCCGTCCGCGAAGATTTTTCGTACGAAAAATCTTCGCCCCCTGCCGATGCGGAACGCGAAAGGCCGGCCCCGCAAGGGACCGGCCTTTCGCTTTGCCGCAACGGCGGTTACTCCGCCATCAACCGGCTGACCACAACCGTCACTTCCGGCTTCTTGCCGATCTCTTCCATCCCCACCTGCCGCACGATGCGCCGCAGCGCCTCGTCCAGCTTGTCGTCATCCGACAGGATCTTGCGCCCGGCCCCGTCGAGGAAGTCGTTCAACTCCCCCTCGATCACCTCGGCCAGCACGCCCGACCGGCCCTTCTCGGGCAGGCCCATCGCCTCGACCCAGGCCTCTCCCAGCACCTCGTTGTCATCGTCCAGGATGACCGTCACCATCACATGCCCGTTCAGCGCCATGCGGATACGGTCGCGGATCACCCCGTCCAGCGCGCCCACGATGGCCGTGCCGTCCAGATAAAGCCGCCCGGTCTCCACATGCCCCACCGTCACCGGCGTCTCGCCCGTCAGATCGACGATCATGCCATTCGTGACCACCGCCGTGGCGATGCCCGCCTCGGCCCCGATCCGCGCATGTTCGCGCAGATGCCGATGCTCACCATGCATCGGGATCAGCATGTCGGGCAGCAGCAGCCGATGCACCTGCTCCAGATCGGGTCGGTTCGCATGGCCCGAGACGTGGTATTTCCCGCCCCCGTCATCCATCACATCGACGCCCATTTCCGAGAAGTTGTTCACGATGCGCAGCACTTCGCGCTCGTTTCCGGGGATCGTCTTGGACGAGAACAGGAACAGGTCCCCCGCCTTCATCTCCATTCCCAGATACTTGCCGCGCGACAGTTGCGCCGAAGCCGCGCGCCGCTCGCCCTGCGATCCCGTCACGATCAGCATCAGGTTGCCGCGCGGGATATCCGCCGCATCTTCCGGGCTGACGGTCCGGGGAAAATCCGTCAGCACGCCGGATTGCTCTGCCGCCGTCACCATCCGCTTCATCGCCCGCCCCATCAGGCAGACCGACCGGTCGGCGGCCTTCGCGGCCTCGGCCAGCGTCTTCAGCCGCGCCACGTTCGACGCGAAGGTCGTCGCCACCACCAGCCCGCCCCGGCTTGCCACCAGATCGCGGATCGGCTCGCGGATCGAACTTTCCGACCGTCCGGGATGCAGCGAAAAGACATTGGTGGAATCGCACATAAGCGCCTTCACCGGCCGCTCCTTTGCGATCTCGGCAAAACGCGCATCATCCCAGGCCTCGCCCACCACCGGGCTCGGGTCCAGCTTGAAATCGCCCGAATGCACCACCCGCCCCGCCGGCGTGTCGATGATCAGGGCCGCGCTTTCCGGGATCGAATGGCTCACCGGCACGAATTGCACCTTGAACGGCCCCACCTCCACCGTCTCGGGCCGCGCCTCCACGATATTGATCGCCTCGACGGGCAGTCCCTGCTCGTCGAATTTCAGCCGTCCCACCGTCGCGGTGAAACGCCGCGCATAGACGGGCTTCTGCAACCTTGGCCACAGATGCCCCAGCGCACCGATATGGTCCTCATGCGCATGGGTGATGAAGATCGCCTCCAGCCGGTCGATATTCTCTTCCAGCCAGGTCACATCCGGCAGGATCAGGTCCACCCCCGGGGTCGAGTCCATGTCCGGAAAGGTCACCCCGATATCGACAAGGATCAGCCGTTCCTTGTTCGCAGGCCCATAGCCATAGACATAGGCGTTCATCCCGATCTCCCCGGCACCGCCGAGGGGAAGGTAGATCAGCCGGTTCACAGTCATGCGCGTTCCAATTCCTTGTTGTATGCGTCGATGAGCATCAGACCATGCATGGTCAGATCATCCTCGACGCTGTCAAATAGCGCGGTATCCTGCGCGAAAAGGGAGGCAAGGCCCCCCGTCGCAATCACCTTCATCTCGCGGTCGCGTTCCTTGCGCACTTCGCGCACGATCCCTTCGACCAGCCCGATATAGCCCCAGTACACGCCCGATTGCATGCAGGCCACCGTATTCGTGCCGATGGCCTTGGCCGGACGGCTCACATCCACATGCGGCAGGGCGGCGGCGGCCATGTGCAGCGCCTCCAGCGACAGGTTCACCCCCGGCGCGATGACACCCCCGATATAGGCCCCGTCACTGTCCACCACGTCAAAGGTCGTGGCCGTGCCGAAATCCACCACGATCAGGTCGCCGCCATGCCGGTCATGCGCGCCCACAGTGTTGACCAGACGGTCCGGCCCCACCGTCGTCCCCTGATCCACGCGCGGCGGCACCGGCAGGCGGCATTCCGGCTTGCCCACCACCAGCGGGCGGCAGTCGAAATAGCGGTTGCACAGCACCCGCAGATTGAACACCACCCGCGGCACGGTGGACGAGATGATGGCATCGGTGATGGTGGCCTCGGTCTTCGTCAGCATCATCAGCGAAGACAGCCAGACGAAATACTCATCCGCCGTCCGCTTGTGATCCGTGGCGATCCGCCAGGTCGCGATGAACCGCGTCCCGTCCCAGATCGAAAAGACCGTATTCGTGTTCCCGCAGTCGATGGTGAGGAGCATCCCTTCCCCCCTGTCAGAAGAAAACCTCCGCCGCCGGAATGGCGACGGAACCCCGGCTCTGGCGCAGGATCAGCGCGCCACTGTCGTCGATCGTCTCGAATATCCCTTCGCGCGTCTCGGTTCCGGTCCGCGCCCGGATCGCCTCCCCCAGCCGCGCCGCATGGGCCAGCCATTCGGCACGCAAGGGCGCGAAACCCTCGGTGACGAAAGACGCCTCCCACCGGGCATAGGCCGGGGCCAGCACCTCCAGAAACGCCTCCGGCGTCACCCGCACCCCCGTTTCCGACAGCAGCGACACAGGCCGCACCGCCCCCGCCTCCACCAGCGCAGGATCGGGCGCCGCGATCAGATTCACCCCGATCCCGATGGCCAGATGCTGCACCCCCTGCCCGGCCCCGCTGCTCTCCAGCAGGATGCCCGCCACCTTGCCGCCGTTCAGCAGCACGTCATTGGGCCATTTCAGGGTGAAGGCCGCCCCCAGCCCCGTCACGGCGACAAAGGCCTCGCGCAGCGCCAGCGCCGCCGCAAAGGACCGCAGCGCCACCTGCGCCGCAGGCTCCGTGGGATGCAAAAGCAGCGTGCCGTGGAAATTCCCCCGCGGGCTGGCCCAGGCCCGCGCCCGCCGCCCCCGGCCCGCCGTCTGCTCGCCGCCCAGAATCCAGCAAGGCCCCGCGCTCTGCGGGGCCAGCCGGAAGGCTTCGGCATTGGTGCTGTCCACCGTGTCGAGAAGGCGGCGACCCACCCCCTCCGGCCAGGGCTCGCCTGACACCTTATCTGACAAGGGCTTCCGCCGCGACGGCGGCCACGGGCTCGATCCCGAACAGGTTCACGATGCCCGCCACCATGATGACCGACACCGCCACCAGCATCGCCCATTGCGCAGGCGCCATGCGGGATTCCACGCCCTCCGTCTCCTTGCCGAAATACATGAAGAAGACGATGCGCAGATAGTAGAAGGCCCCGATCACCGACGCCACCGCCCCGGCCAGCGCCAGCCATGTCATCCCGGCATCGACCGCCGCCTGCAACACGTAGAACTTCCCGAAAAAGCCCACCATCGGCGGCACGCCCGCAAGGCTGAACATCAGCACCAGCATCGCCAGCGCCTTCATCGGCTCCTTCTTGGAAAACATGTTCAGGCTGTCGATGCTGGTAACCGGACGCCCGTCCTTCTCCATCGACAGGATGAAGGCAAAGGTGCCCACATTCATCGTCACATAGATCGCCATGTAGATCAGCATGGCCTGCACGCCTTCCGCCGTGCCTGCCGCCAGACCCACCAGCGCATAGCCCATATGGGCGATCGACGAATAGGCCATCAGACGCTTGATGTCGCGCTGCCCGATGGCCGCCACGGCCCCCAGGAACATCGACATCACCGCCAGCGCCGCCAGAACCTGCGTCCAGTCCCCCGGAATCGCGCCAAAGGCATCCCAGGACAGCCGCGCCAGCAGCGCCATCGCCGCCACCTTCGGCGCCGTGGCAAAGAAGGCCGTCACCGGGGTCGGCGATCCTTCATAGACATCCGGCGTCCACATGTGGAAGGGCGCGGCCGATACCTTGAAGGCCAGACCCGCCAGCATGAAGACCAGCCCGATCAACAGGCCGATCGGCGCGCCCTCTTCCAGCGTGGACAGGATGCCCGAGAACAGCGTCGTCCCCGCATAGCCATAGGTCAGCGACGCGCCATAAAGCAGGATGCCCGACGACAGCGCGCCCAGCACGAAATACTTCAACCCCGCCTCGGTCGATTTCACGCTGTCCCGTCGCACGGCGGCCACGACATAAAGCGCCAGCGACTGCAATTCGAGCCCGATATACAGCGCCATCAGATCGCCCGCCGACACCATCATCATCATCCCCACGACGGCCAGCGCCAGCAGGATGGGATATTCGAACCGCAGCAGATCGCGCCGGATCATGTAATCCTGGCTCATGATCAGCACCGCCGCCGCCGACACAAGGATCGTCACCTTGGCGAACCGCGCGAAGGGATCGTCGATGAACATGCCCCCAAAGGCCGTCCGCTCCCCCGCCCCGCCCGCACCGATCCATAGCGCCAGCGCCAGGAACAGCCCCGCCGTCGCCCAGGAAATCAGGGGCGCGGCCTTGTCCTTCGTCGTATAGACCCCGAACATCAGTGCAGCCATCGCATAGACGGCCAGCACCACCTCGGGCAGGACGGTCGAAAAATCTTGCGGCGTCATCTCGAACGTCCCCTCAGTTCTGCGCCAGTTGCGTGCCGTCCACGACGGGCAGCGCAGCCTGGTAATCGGAAATCAGCGCCCCGACACTCGGCCCGATGATGTCGGTCACCAAAGACGGATAGACGCCAAGGATCAGGGTCATCGCCACCAGCGGCGCAAAGATCGCCCGCTCGCGCCGGGTCATGTCGGTGATGGATTTCAACGCCTCCTTCACCAGCTCGCCCATGACCACCCGCCGATAGAGCCACAGCGCATAGGCCGCAGACAGGATCACCCCTGTCGTCGCCACCGCCGCCACCCAGGTATTCACCTGGAACACCCCCATCAGCGTCAGGAACTCGCCCACGAAACCGGACGTCCCCGGCAGGCCCACATTGGCCATGGTGAAGAACATGAAGATCAGCGCATAGGCCGGCATACGGTTCACCAACCCGCCATAGGCGTCAATCTCGCGCGTGTGCATCCGGTCATAGATGACCCCCACGCACAGGAACAGCGCGCCGGAGATGAAGCCGTGGCTGATCATCTGGAAGATGGCCCCGTCGATCCCCTGCTGATTGGCCGAAAAGATCCCCATCGTCACATAGCCCATATGGGCAACCGACGAATAGGCGATCAGCTTCTTCATGTCCTGCTGGGCCAGCGCGACCAGTGACGTATAGACAATGGCAATCGCCGACATCCACAAAACCAGCGGCGCCAGCAGGTCCGACGCCACCGGGAACATCGGCAGGCTGAACCGCAGGAAACCATAGCCGCCCATCTTCAGAAGGATCGCCGCCAGAACCACAGACCCCGCCGTCGGGGCCTGCACATGGGCATCGGGCAGCCAGGTATGCACCGGCCACATCGGCATCTTCACCGCGAAAGAGGCGAAGAAGGCCAGCCACAGCAGCGTCTGCAACCCGCCCACGACATGCACGCCCAGAACCTGCATGTCCTCCGACCCGAAGTTATGCGCCAGCAGCGACGGGATGTCGGTCGTGCCCGCATCCATATACATCGCGATCATCGCGACCAGCATCAGCACCGACCCGAGGAAGGTGTAGAGGAAGAACTTGAAGGCCGCATAGATGCGCTCCTTCCCGCCCCAGATGCCGATGATCAGGAACATCGGGATCAGCCCCGCCTCGAAGAACAGGTAGAACAGCACAAGGTCCAGCGCACAGAACACGCCCAGCATCAGCGTTTCCAGCAGAAGGAAGGCGATCATGTATTCCTTCACGCGATGCTGCACATCCCAGCAGGCCGCAATGGTGATCGGCATCAGGAAGGTCGTCAGCATCACGAACAGGATCGAAATCCCGTCCACGCCCATCTTGTATTTCAGGCCCAGGATCCAGTCGTATTCCTCCACGAACTGGAACCCGGTGTCGTTCGGATCGAACCCGAACAGCACGAAAAGCGAGACGAGGAAGGTCGCCGTCGTGGCCAGCAGGGCCAGCCATTTCGCATTCCGCTGCGCCGCCGCGTCATCCCCGCGCAGGAACAGCGCAAGGATGGCCGCCGCCACCGCCGGAATGAAGGTGATGATGGAGAGGAGGTTTTCCATATCAGTGCGCGCCCCCCGAGAGCGTCATCCATGTGATCAGGGCAGCGATGCCCAGAACCATGGCAAAGGCATAGTGGAACAGGTAGCCGGACTGCGCGCGTGACGCGAGCCGGGTGAAGAACGGGATGATGCCCATGGCAACGCCGTTGATCGTGCCGTCGATCACCGCGCCGTCGCCCTTCTTCCACAGGAACCCGCCCAGCCATTTCGCCGGCCGAACAAAGATCCAGTCGTAGATCTCGTCGAAATACCACTTGTTCAGCAGGAACAGATACAGCGGGCGCTGCTGCTCGGCCAGTTTGCCGGGCAGGTCCGGGCGGCGGATGTAGAACTGATAGGCCAGCAGGAAGCCAAGGACCATCGCCACGAAAGGCGACACCTTCACCCATTTCGGCACCAGATGCGCCTCGTGCAGCACATGGTTGTCCGGCCCGATGAAGATCGCGCCCTGGCCGGGTTCCGGCTGCGGGAAGGCATGGGCCTTCTCGCCCTCGCCATGCCCTTCGCCCTCGGTCGCCGTGGTGGCCGCATGACCTTCGCCTTCGGCCGTCGCATGGGCCTCGCCCTCGCCATGCGCCGCATCCGCCGCATGTTCCGCCACCGGCAACCCGAACCAGCCACGCACCTTGCCTTCGTCCCCGAAGAACACGTTGTACCAGATCATCCCCGAAAAGACCGCGCCCAGCGCCAGCACCCCCAGAGGGATCAGCATCACCGTCGGGCTCTCATGCGGCTCGTGATGCCCATGGTCATCATGCCCGTGCCCGTGCCCATGATCGTCATGCCCGTGATGCCCATGCCCCTTCGCCCGGCTCTCGCCATAGAAGGTCAGGAACATCAGCCGCCAGGAATAGAAACTCGTGAACCCCGCCGCGACCACCAGCAGCCAGAAGGCGTACTGGCTGCCTACATAGGCGCTCTCGATCACCGCATCCTTCGACAGGAAGCCCGCGAAACCGTAATGCGTCAGCGGAATGCCCACGCCCGTGATGGCCAGCGTCCCTATCATCATCGCCCAGAAGGTCAGCGGGATCTTCTTCCGCAGGCCGCCGTAATTCCGCATGTCCTGCTCATGATGCGTGGCATGGATCACCGACCCCGCGCCAAGGAACAGCATCGCCTTGAAGAAGGCATGGGTGAAGAGGTGGAACATCGCCACCGAATAGACGCCAACCCCCGCCGCCACGAACATGTAGCCAAGCTGCGAACAGGTCGAATAGGCAATCACCCGCTTGATGTCGTTCTGCACCAGACCGACGGTCGCCGCGAAGAAGGCCGTCGTCGCCCCCAACACCGTGATGAAGGCCAAAGCCTGCGGCGCGAACTCATAGACCGGCGACATCCGGCAGACGAGGAAGACCCCCGCCGTCACCATCGTCGCGGCATGGATCAGCGCGGAAACGGGCGTCGGCCCCTCCATCGCGTCCGGCAGCCAGGTATGCAGCAGAAGCTGCGCCGATTTCCCCATCGCCCCGATGAACAGCAGAACCCCGATCAGGTTCGCCGCATTCCATTCCCCCCAGAGGAAGGTCAGGTTCGTCTCGGCCAGCGTCGGCGCCGCCGCAAAGACATCGTCAAAACGGATGCTGTCCGTCAGGTAGAACAGCGCAAAGATCCCCAGCGCAAAGCCGAAATCGCCGACCCGGTTCACCACGAAGGCCTTGATCGCGGCCGCATTGGCCGAGGGCTTCTTGTAATAGAACCCGATCAGCAGATAGGACGCGACCCCCACCCCTTCCCAGCCGAAGAACATCTGCACCAGATTGTCAGACGTCACCAGCATCAGCATCGAGAAGGTGAAGAACGACAGATAAGCGAAGAACCGCGCCCGATAGGGCTCATCATCCTTCCAGTTCTCGTCATGCGCCATGTAGCCAAACGAATAAAGGTGCACGAGCGCCGAAACCGAATTCACCACCACCAGCATGATCGCGGTCAGACGGTCGATGCGGATCGCCCATTCGCTGTCCATGCTGCCGCTCTCGATCCAGCGCATCAGCACGACCTTATAGGTCTCGCCATCGAAGGTCAGGAAGATGACCCAGGACAGGATCGCCGCCAGAAAGACAAGCGCGGTGGCAATCACCTGCCCCGCCCTCTCGCCCAGGATGCGCCAGCCGAAGCCGCAGATCAGCGCGCCGACCAGCGGCGCAAGGAGGATGATCGTTGCCATGGCGGCTTAACCCTTCATCACGTTGACGTCTTCCACGTCGATCGTCCCGCGGTTGCGGAAGAACACGACGAGGATGGCAAGGCCGATGGCGGCCTCGGCGGCGGCGACGGTCAGGACGAACATGGTAAAGACCTGTCCGACCAGATCGCCCAGATGGGACGAGAAGGCGACAAGGTTGATGTTCACGGACAGAAGCATCAACTCGATCGACATCAGGATCACGATGACATTCTTCCGGTTCAGGAAGATGCCGAAGATCCCGATGACGAACAGCGCCGCGGCGACCGTCAGGTAATGTTCAAGTCCAACCATTCTCGTTCCCTCCGGGCGGGTTGCCCGTTCAGTTCGTTTGCGCCGCCCCGGCGGCCAGTTTCGTGCAATGCTCCGCGCCCTGCCCCGCAATGCGGGTCACCGGCACGCCGGCGGCGGCCAGTGCGGCCTCGGTCTGCGCCAGATCGGCCAGCCCGACCCGCAGCCGCAGCCGCGCCTGCTCCACCTGGGTGCTGTAATTGTAATCCGCGCCCCGCCGCGCCTGATCGGCGCTCTGCCGGATCACGCCCGCCCGCAGGGTGGAAAGGCTGCCGCAGTCTATGATCTCCAGCGCCGTCTCGTTATAGCTGTCGCGCCGCGGCCCCTTGCAGACCTCGACATCGGTCCGCGTCACATAGCGCCCGGCCGGATCGCCCAGCTTGGCAACGGTCCCGTCCGCCTCGCATTGCGTGGCAAGGCCCATATCCACGGCCTGCTCATCCGAGATGCAGCCCGCCAGCGCGACCAGCGCGCCAAGCGCCAGAGCCGCGGCCATGCCGCGCCCCGCCTTGTCCGACTTCGTCCACTGTCCAACCATCTTCGGTTCCCTCGGGCCTTCGGCCCTATTCTTCTGTCGGGATGGGCCGATGGCCCATCCTACATCCCGTAGGGTGCGTGCTTGCACGCACCCCACCGCATCACAACCCCTGCCCCGGCTTCACGTCCTTCAACTCCATCGCCTTGGCCGGGTCACGCCACATCTGCGCCAGCACGTTCTGCCGCTTCACATCCTTGCGGTGACGCAATGTCAGCAGGATCGCCCCGATCATCGCCACCAGCAGGATCAGGCCGGACGCCTGGAACAGGTAGATGTACTTGTCATAAAGGATAAGCCCCAGCGCCTTGGTGTTCTCCACCTGCGCGGCATCCGGTGCCACCGCCTGCCGCAGCCCCAGCGCGCCATCCGCCTGCACCCAGGCGCCCACGCCCAGCGCGATCTGCATCAGCATCACCACCCCGATCAGAAGGGCAAGCGGCATGTATTTCGCCATCTCGCCCTTCAGCTCGGCAAAGTCGATGTCCAGCATCATCACGACGAACAGGAACAGCACCGCCACCGCGCCCACATAGACGATGATCAGAAGCATCGCCACGAACTCCGCCCCCAGCAGAACGAAGAGCCCCGCCGAAGACAGGAAGGCCAGGATCAGCCACAGCACCGAATGCACCGGGTTGCGGCTTACCGTCACCAGAAGCCCCGCCGTCACCGTGACGATGGCAAAGGCATAGAAGGCGTAATCTGCAACGCTCATGCGTCTTTCTCCTCGATCTCGCCGAAGACGGACTGGGCAATCTCCAGCGCCTTCTGCATGGCGGGCAGGCCGCCGAACATGCTCATCTGCCAGATCACCTCGGCGATCTCGCGCTGCGTGGCCCCGGCCTCCAGCGCATGGCGCACCGTCAGCTTCAGTTGCGGCTCGGCCTGCGCGCCCAGCACCGTCAGCGCGGCGATGGTCACCAGAAGCCGCGTTTTGGCATCCAGACCCTCGCGGTTGAAGGTCTTGCCGAACCACATCTCCATCATGTCCTTCGACATGGTGGGGAAGAACTGCTCGAACCCCTTCACCTGCATGTTTTCCAGCGCAGGATTGAAGGCGCGCACCATCTCCTGGCTGCTCTCCATCATCTGCTGGAACATCTTGGTGAAGGCGTCATTCATCACGGGTCACCGGTAGGGCGCGTCAAGTTCAAGATTGCGCGCGATCTCGGCTTCCCAGCGCGCGCCGTTTTCCAGAAGCTTTTCCTTGTTGTAGAAAAGCTCTTCCCGCGTCTCGGTCGAAAACTCGAAATTCGGCCCCTCGACGATGGCATCCACCGGGCAGGCCTCCTGGCAGAAGCCGCAATAGATGCACTTGGTCATGTCGATGTCATAGCGGGTGGTGCGGCGGCTGCCATCCTCGCGCGGTTCCGCGTCGATGGTGATGGCCTGCGCCGGGCAGACCGCCTCGCACAGCTTGCAGGCGATGCAGCGTTCCTCGCCATTCGGATAGCGGCGCAGCGCATGCTCTCCCCGGAACCGCGGCGACAGCGGCCCCTTCTCATGGGGATAGTTCAGCGTGGCCTTGGGGGCGAAGAAATACTTCATGCCAAGGGCAAAGCCCTTGATGAAGTCCTGCAACAGGAAATAGCGCGTCGCGCGGGTCCAGTCGATGTTTGCCATGATTACGCTCCGATCTTCTGTTCCAGATGCTCAACGCGCTTGTCGATCTGCCCGATCACCGTCGCAAGGCCGAAAAGCATGGTCTGCTGCCCCAAGAGGTCGCTCCGCACATCCCCGATTTCAGACCTGACATCCTGCAAATCCGACCGGATGCTGCTCAGATCCTCACGGATCAAGCTGCACTGCTCCAGCACGAGGTTGTTGATGTTCTCGCTCATCTCACCCCCCGATCGCCCAGCGCGCCCAGAAGCCGCCGAACACCTCGAATTTCGCAAGGAATGCCACGATCACGACCCAGGCCAGCGACAGCGGCAGGAACACCTTCCAGCCGATCCGCATCAGCTGGTCATAGCGGTAGCGCGGCGTGATGGCCTTCACCATGGCGAACAGGAAGAAGAAGAAGGCCATCTTCGCCACCATCCACCACCACCCGTCCGGCAGCCCCGGAATGGGCGACAGCCAGCCACCGAAGAACAGCAGGCTCATCAGCGCGCACATCAGGTAGATGGCGATGTATTCCCCCGCCATGAACAGCAGGAAGGGGGTGGAGGAATACTCCACCATGAACCCCGCCACCAGTTCGGATTCCGCTTCCGGCAGGTCGAAGGGCGGGCGGTTCGTCTCGGCCAGCGCCGACACGAAGAACAGCACCACCATCGGCAGATGCGGCAGCCAGAACCAGTTGAAAAGCCCCAGATCGCCATCCTGTGCCGCCACGATGGCCGACAGGTTCATCGACCCGGTGGAAATGATGATCCCGATGATGATCAGCCCCAGCGACACCTCGTAGGAAATCATCTGCGCCGCCGACCTGAGCGAGCCGAGGAACGGGTATTTGGAGTTCGACGCCCACCCGCCCATGATCACGCCATAGACCTCAAGCGAGGACATGGCAAAGACGAAGAGGATCGCCACGTTGATATTGGCCAGAACCCAGCCGTCATCGAAGGGGATCACCGCCCAGGCCATCAGCGCCAGCACGAAGGACAGCATCGGCGCCAGAAAGAAGACCGGCCGATCCGCGCCCGCCGGGATCACGATCTCCTTGAAGACGTATTTTGCTGCATCCGCCACCGTCTGGAGGATGCCCCACGGCCCCACCACGTTCGGCCCGCGCCGCATCTGCACCGCGGCCCAGATCTTCCGGTCGCCATAGACGAGGAACAGCATCGACAGCATCACGAACCCGACGAGCAGCAGCGCCTGCGCCGCCACCAGAACCGCCGTTCCCGTCCCCGTTGCGAAGAATTCGTTCATGATGCCTTTCCCTCAGACAGTCGGTATCCCAAGCGATCCGCAATCGCGCACCGTCACTTCGGCGTCGATTGTCCGCAATCCCTCGGGCAGCGCGGCCGAGATGGTATAGACCGCATCCCCCCGCCATGTTTCCCCAGCCCGCGCCACGGTCGTCCGCACATGACGTGCGAAGCCCGCGCCACGGATCAGCGCATATTGGGCCGCCGCGCAGCGCGCATAGGCCTCCACATCCCCGTTGCTCCGCGCGCCGGTCATCGCCACGCGGAAATTCACCAGATCGCCGTCCAGCAGGATCGTCTCGATCCCCTGATAGCCGGGGTCGAATGTCCCCCGCCCCGCGACCTCCGGCCCGGCTGCGGGCGCGCAGGCCGACAGGGCCGCTGCCGCGACCCCTGCCCATGCCATGCGCCCCATCATCCGTGCCATTTCTTGCCTCACTCCGCCGCCAGCGCAGGCTTGGCGCGATCCGCCGCCATCGCCGACAACTCGCCCATCAGGGCCGAGGCGCGGGCAATCGCATTGGTCAGATAAAAGTCGCGGATCGCCAGCCGGAACTCGGCCTTGGCCGGGGCCTTCACCTCCAGCGCCTGCCATTCGGCCTCCGCCACCTCATCCACCCGGCCCAGATGCGGATGTGCCGCCACCAGCGCGCGGCGCAGCGCCGCCATGCTGTCCCAGGGCAGCGCCGCGCCCAGTTCCGCCGACAGCGCCCGCAGGATCGCCCAGTTCTCCTTGGCCTCGCCCGGCGCGAACCCGGCGCGCAACGCCAATTGCGGGCGGCCTTCGGTATTCACGAAGAGCCCGTTTTCCTCGGTCCAGGCCGCGCCCGGCAGGATGACATCGGCGCGCATCGCGCCCCGGTCGCCATGGCTGCCCTGATAGATCACAAAGGGGCCCGGCGCGATCTCCACCTCATCGGCGCCAAGGTTGTAGATAACCTCCGCCCCTTCGGTCGCCGCGGCCAGACCGCCCTCAGTCACCGCGCCCACATCCATCGCGCCCACGCGCGACGCCGCCGTATGCAGCACCAGAAGCCGCGCCCCCGACGCCGCACACAGGGCCATGGCCTGAGACAGTACCGCCTCGCCATCCGCCTCGTTGATCGCGCCTTGGCCAAGGATCACCACGCCCGGCTTGCCATCCGGCCCGGCCTTCTGCGCCTCGGCCACCAGCGCCACCAGCGCCGCCCTGTCCGTCCCCGCATGATGGTAGTCATAGGTCAGATCGACCGCCGGACCCACCACCGCAACTGTCGCGCCGTTCAACCACGCCTTGCGGATACGCGCGTTCAGAACCGCCGCCTCCACCCGCGGATTGCTGCCGATCAGAAGGATGGACTTCGCCCCGTCGATATCCTCGATCGTCGCATTGCCCACATAGGCCGACCGGTTGCCCGCAGGCAGCCGCGCCCCATCCGTGCGGCATTCCACATGCCCGCCCAGACCCTCGACCAGCGCCTTCAGCGAATAGACAGCCTCTACCGGGGCCAGATCGCCCACCAGACCGGCAACCTTCTTCCCCTTCATCGCCGCCGCAGCCGCCGCCAGAGCCTCGCCCCATCCTGCCTTCCGCAGCTTGCCATTCTCGCGGATATAGGGCGTGTCCAGCCGCTGCCGCCGCAACCCGTCCCAGACAAAGCGCGTCTTGTCGGAAATCCATTCCTCGTTCACGCCGTCATGGTTGCGCGGCAGGATGCGCATCACTTCGCGCCCCTTCGTATCCACCCGGATATTGGACCCCAGCGCATCCATCACGTCGATGGTTTCGGTCTTGGTCAGTTCCCAGGGCCGCGCCGTAAAGGCATAGGGCTTCGAGGTCAGCGCCCCGACCGGGCACAGGTCGATGATGTTGCCCTGAAGGTTCGAATCCAGCGTCATGTTCAGATAGGAGGTGATCTCGCTATCCTCGCCCCGCCCGGTCTGGCCCATCTGGGTGATGCCCGCCACCTCGGTCGTGAACCGCACGCAGCGCGTGCAGGAAATGCAGCGCGTCATCTTCGTCGCCACCAGCGGGCCGAGGTTCAGGTCATCCGACGCCCGTTTCGGCTCGCGGTAACGCGAGAAATCCACGCCATAGGCCATGGCTTGATCCTGCAAGTCGCACTCGCCGCCCTGATCGCAGATCGGGCAATCCAGCGGATGGTTGATCAGCAGGAATTCCATCACGCCCTCGCGGGCCTTCTTCACCATCGGCGATTTGGTCTTCACCACCGGCGGCTCGCCATTCGGGCCGGGGCGCAGGTCGCGCACCTGCATCGCGCAGCTTGCCGCAGGCTTCGGCGGGCCACCCACCACTTCCACAAGGCACATCCGGCAGTTGCCCGCGATGGACAGCCGCTCGTGATAGCAGAAGCGCGGGATTTCCACCCCCGCCACCTCGGCCGCCTGGATGATCGTCATCGCCGGATCGACCTCGACCACGATCCCGTCGATGGAAATCGGCTTCAGATTAGACATGCGCCTCGTCCTTCCGCATCAGCCGCGCCACGGCGGCACGCAGCCAGCCCGCCGCCCCAAAGGCCGGGCGGACCGCGTCATCCTTCTTCTGTTCCGTGAAAACCGCCACGCCCTTCATCCGCGCCTCGGTCTCGCGCAGGGCCAGCTTGGGGTCGATATTGCCGTAACACATGATCCCTACTCCGCCGCAACCTGGGTGCAGCGGTGGTCCTTCCACAGCCGCGCCTCTTTCAGGAAGGCCCAGCCAAAGGCCTCTTCACTGTCCCCATGCGCCTCAAGATGCGCCAGCCGCGCCAGCGCCTCTTCCAGCGTGGGCCGATGCCCCGCAGGCACCCACCACATCACGAAATGCATCTTCCCCAGCACCTCGAACCATTCGGCCCGCCGCTCGTAAAACGCCCGATGCACCGTGTTCCAGACGAAATTCTCCAGCGTCTCGACGCTTTCCCAGACCGTCAGGTTCGACACGAATTGCGGATCGCCACCGATCTTCGCCTCCGTGTTCCCCGTCCCCGGCGCGCCCGACCCTTCCATCATCCACACGAATCCCGGCATCCGCTTGCCCAGACCGTTCACCCGGTCCAGCGCCGCCATGAACTCGGCCACGCGCGGGTCATCCGTCGGCGCCAGCAGGCGGCCCACATTCAACTCGGCCAGATGCATCCCTGCCCGCGTCATGCGCAGCCCTCCACGAACACCCAAGCCCCCGCCTCGAAGCGGTCATAGATCGAGGTCCGCAACGTGGCACCCTCGGCCGCGCAGGTCTCCATCGCCACCCGTCTGGCCGCCGCCCCCTCGTGATAGGCAAAGGGCAGCCCGCCATTCGTCACCCGCAAGGGCGCAGCCGGCACCCCCGTCCCCGCGCCTTGCGGGGCCGCGCAGGCCCCAAGGGCCAGCGTCAGGGAAAGGGCTGCCGCCATCCGCCTCACTCCGCCGCCACCGCCGACAGGCGGCCCGTCTTCTTCGCCTTGATCCGGTCCTCGATCTCGTCCCGGAAGGCCCGCACAAGACCCTGGATCGGCCAGGCCGCCGCATCGCCAAGGGCGCAGATCGTGTGGCCCTCCACCTGCTTGGTCACGCTCAGCAGCATGTCGATCTCCTCGACCTCCGCATCCCCCCGCACAAGGCGATCCATCACCCGCATCATCCAGCCCGTGCCTTCCCGGCAGGGCGTGCACTGGCCGCAGCTTTCATGCTTGTAGAACTTCGACAGCCGCCAGATCGCCTTGATGACATCGGTGGACTGATCCATCACGATCACCGCCGCCGTCCCCAGACCCGACCGCTGCTCGCGCAGCCAGTCGAAATCCATGATCGCGTCATCGCATTGCGCCTGCGTCAAGAGCGGCACCGACGACCCGCCCGGAATGACCGCCTTCAGGTTCTTCCACCCGCCGCGCACGCCGCCGCAATGCCGATCCAGCAATTCCTTCAGCGGAATGGACATCGCCTCTTCGACGACACAGGGGTTATTCACATGGCCCGAAATGCCAAAGAGCTTCGTCCCCGCATTGTTCGGCCGGCCAAAGCCCGCAAACCATTCCGGCCCCCGCCGCAGGATCGTCGGCACCACCGCGATGGATTCCACATTGTTCACCGTGGTCGGGCAACCATAGAGCCCCGACCCCGCCGGGAAGGGCGGCTTCATCCGGGGCATGCCCTTCTTGCCCTCAAGGCTTTCCAGCAGCGCCGTCTCCTCGCCGCAGATATAGGCCCCTGCCCCGTGATGCAGATAGAGGTCGAAATCCCAGCCCGACTTCGCCGCGTTCTTCCCCAGAAGCCCGGCGTCATAGCATTCGTCAATCGCCGCCTGAAGCGCCTCGCGCTCGCGGATATATTCGCCGCGAATATAGATGTAGCAGGCATTCGCCCCCATCGCGAAGGACGCGATCAGGCACCCTTCGATCAGGGTATGCGGATCATGCCGCATGATCTCGCGGTCCTTGCAGGTGCCAGGCTCCGACTCGTCGGCATTGACCACCAGATAGGACGGCCGCCCGTCGCTCTGCTTCGGCATGAAGGACCATTTCAGACCGGTCGGGAACCCCGCCCCGCCGCGCCCGCGCAAACCCGACGCCTTGACCTGGTCAATGATCGTGTCGCGGCCGCGCTTGATGATCTCGGCCGTGCCATCCCAATGGCCACGCTTCTTCGCCCCCGCAAGGCTGCGGTCATGCATCCCGTACAGGTTGGTGAAGATGCGGTCCTGATCCTTGAGCATCCCTAGCCCCTCAATTGCCCCGGCGCTTGCGCCAGATTCCGTATGTAACGACCAGCGCCCAGAAGAAGGCCGCCATCGCCGCCAGATCAAAGAGGAAGACGAACCGCGTCTCCCACCCCATCTGCCCGCCAAGGTATTGCGCCCCCATCCACAGGATCATCGTCCCGGCGATGACAAAGGCCACCAGCCTTGCCTGCCGGGCGATGTTCAATTCCTCTGGCGTAGGTTTGCGCATCCCCCCGGCCTCAGTAATCGTTCGTCTTGGCGCGGCGCAGGAATTCCTCCATCCCCACCTCGCCGATCAGCCTGGCCTGCGCCACCCACTTGTCACGGGTGACCCGGCCCTTGAACCCTTTCAGATTGCCATCCATCCAGGCCACTTCCGCCGGCCCCCAGGCCGCGATCTGGTCGATGTGATAGATGCCCAGCTCGTGCAGCAGCTTCTCCATCGCCGGACCCACGCCTTCCAGCACCTTCAGATCGTCGGCCTTGCCGCCGCGCGGGGCCGACAGGCCGGCAGGCTTCGCCTCGCCCGAGGCAGAAACCGCAGCCGGAGCGGCCACCGCAGCCGGGGCCGCCGCAGCCATGACCGGAGCAGCAACCGCAGCCGGGGCCGGGGCCGCAGCCGGAGCCGGTGCAGCCACAGCCGGAGCCGGTGCAGCCGCAGCCACAGGCGCCTCCGCCTCATGCCCATGGGCCGCCGCCTCCACCTTCGGAATGCGGTCTTTCGCACCCCATGGCATCCCCATCACAAGACCCGCGCCCCCCGTCACCAGCGCAGCAAAGAACCCGGATGTCGTGTAATCGAACTCACCCACAACCTTCGACACACAAAAGGCAATCACCCCCAGCCCGGCGGCGATGATCCAGCCGCTCAGTGAAGGCGCGTTCAGATTTTCAACACGTTTCATGGCTTCGTCCCTGTCTGGCGGGGGCTGCCCCCCCTGTTAAGGTCTTCCGTCAATCCTTGTCAGTCTTCTTCGCCCGCGTGGCGCGGGGTTTCGTCCCGGTGGCATCCGGCGCAACCTTCGCGTCTGCCGTCTTCGCGGCGGCCTTCGGCGCTGCCTGGGCCTTGGCGGCAGGCTTGGCCGCAGGGGCCGCCTCCGCGGCAACCGGCTCCGCCACCTGCGCTTTGGCCGCAGGTTTCGCCGCCTTGGCCTTGCCCAGCCAGGGCGTCAGGATCGGCACTTCCGTCCCGTCAATCCGCTTCACCGTATCGCCGATATCCACCGCGAGTTGGGCCGAGGCATTATGCGGCTTCCGCCCCGCCGCGAACTCCTTCAGCGAGGTCAGCCCCGACAGGGGCTCTGCCGCGTAACGGCCATTCTGCGGCCCCGGCACCGGCACCTCCCCCTTGGAGAAACGCGCGATCAGATCCCGCAGCTTCTCGGCGGTCAGGTCCTCATAGTAATCCTTGCCGATCTGGGCCATGGGCGCATTGGCGCAGGCGCCCATGCATTCCACTTCCTCCCAGGAAAACTTCCCGTCCTTCGAGAGGGTATGCGGCGCCGGCGCGATCAGCTCCTTGCAGACCGCGATCAACTCCTCCGCCCCGCAGATCATGCAAGAGGTGGTGCCGCAGATCTGCACATGCGCCACGCTGCCCACAGGCTGCAACTGGAACATAAAATAGAAGGTCGCCACTTCCAGCGCCCGGATATAGGCCATCCCCAGCATGTCGGCGACATGCTCGATCGCCGGACGGGTCAGCCACCCCTCCTGTTCCTGCGCGCGCCACAAAAGCGGGATGATGGCGCTGGCCTGACGGCCCTCGGGATACTTCGAAATCTGCCCCTTTGCCCATTCCAGATTGGCAGGCGTGAAGGCAAAGCTGTCCGGTTGGACGGGATGCAGGCGGCGCAGCATTAGCGGTCGATCTCCCCGAACACGACATCCATCGTGCCGATGATGGCGGATACGTCGGCAAGCTGATGCCCCTTGCAGATGTAATCCATGGATTGCAGGTGCAGATATCCCGGCGCGCGGATCTTGGCGCGATAGGGCTTGTTGGTGCCATCGGCCACCAGATAGACGCCGAATTCGCCCTTGGGCGCCTCGACGCAGGCATAGACCTCGCCCGCCGGCACGTGGAACCCTTCGGTGTAAAGCTTGAAGTGGTGGATCAGCGCCTCCATCGAGGTCTTCATCTCCCCCCGCTTCGGCGGCGTCACCTTGCCCCGTGCCAGAATGTCGGTCTTGGCCGCAGGCTCGCGCAGCTTGGCGCAGGCCTGCCGGATGATGTTGGTCGACTCCCGCATCTCCGCCATCCGGCACAGATAGCGGTCATAGCAATCGCCATTCTTGCCGACCGGGATCTTGAAGTCGAATTCGTCATAGCATTCATAGGGCTGCGCCCGCCGCAGGTCCCAGGCAAGGCCAGACCCGCGCACCATGACGCCGGAATAGCCCCAGTTCTGGATATCCTCTTCGCTGACGATCCCGATATCGGCATTGCGCTGCTTGAAGATGCGGTTCTCGGTCAGCAGCCCGTCGATATCATCCAGCACCTTGGGGAAATGATCCGCCCATTCCTCGATATCGTCGATCAGTTGCGGCGGCAGGTCCTGATGCACGCCGCCGGGCCGGAAATAGGCCGCATGCAGCCGCGCCCCGCAGGCGCGTTCGTAGAAGACCATCAGCTTCTCGCGCTCTTCGAACCCCCACAAGGGGGGCGTCAGCGCGCCCACATCCATCGCCTGCGTGGTCACGTTCAGCAGATGGTTCAGCACCCGCCCGATTTCCGAATACAGCACGCGGATCAGGCTCGCCCGGCGCGGCACTGCCGTCCCGGTCAACCGCTCGATCGCCAGACACCAGGCATGTTCCTGGTTCATCGGCGCGACGTAATCCAGACGGTCGAAATAGGGCAGGTTCTGAAGGTAGGTCCGGCTCTCCATCAGCTTTTCGGTGCCGCGATGCAAAAGCCCGATATGCGGATCGCAGCGTTCCACGATCTCGCCATCCAGTTCCAGCACCAGACGCAGCACACCATGCGCCGCCGGGTGCTGCGGCCCGAAATTGATGTTGAAGTTGCGGATCTTCTGTTCGCCCGTCAGCGCGTCGTCAAAGCTGCCGTCCATCGTCCTACCTCGCTTGGCGTTCGGCCCGCCCGTCACCGGACAGGCCCGCGCCCTCAGGCCTTTTTCTCGTCACCGGGAAGGATGTACTCGGCCCCTTCCCACGGGCTCATGAAATCGAACTGCCGGTATTCCTGCACCAGCTTCACCGGCTCATAGACCACCCGCTTCTGCGCCTCGTCATAGCGCACCTCGGTATAGCCCGTGGTCGGGAAATCCTTGCGCAGCGGATAGCCCCGGAACCCGTAATCCGTCAGGATGCGCCGCAGGTCCGGATGGCCCGAAAAGAGGATGCCGAACATGTCGAACACCTCACGCTCGAACCAGTTCGCGCTGGGATGGATCGCACTCAGCGACGGGACCATCTCCTCCTCGCCCACCGCCACCTTCAGCCGGATGCGGTGGTTCTGATACATCGACAGGAAGTGATAGACGAGATCGAACCGCTCCGCCCGGTTCGGATGATCCACCGCCGTGATATCGACCAGCGAGGTGAAGCGGCAGGCGCTGTCTGTGCGCAGGAACTCCACCAACGCCTCCAGATGCGCCAGCGACACCTCCAGCGTCAACTCGCCAAAGGCCACGCGCGATCCCAGCACCGCATCGGGCTGCTTGAAGCCGATATGGGCGGCCAGTTCCTCAAGGGCTTCGGACATGTCTCGCCCTCCTCAGCGCGTGATGGTGCCGGTGCGGCGGATCTTCCGCTGCAATTGCAGGATGCCGTACAGCAGCGCCTCCGCCGTGGGCGGGCAGCCGGGCACATAGACATCGACCGGAACCACCCGGTCACAGCCGCGCACCACGGAATAGGAGTAATGGTAATACCCCCCGCCATTGGCGCAGGACCCCATGGAGATCACGTAACGCGGCTCGGGCATCTGGTCATAGACCTTGCGCAGCGCGGGCGCCATCTTGTTGGTCAGCGTCCCGGCCACGATCATCAGGTCCGATTGCCGCGGCGAGGCCCGCGGCGCCGTGCCGAAGCGTTCCAGATCATAGCGCGGCATGGAGGTATGCATCATCTCCACCGCGCAGCAGGCCAGACCGAAGGTCATCCAGTGCAAGGACCCGATCCGCGCCCAGTTGATGATGTCCTCGGTCGAGGTCAGCAGGAACCCCTTGTCCTGCAATTCCCGGTTCAGCGCCTGGACCGCGACCTCATGGTCGCCGCCCGCCTGGTTCGGTGACGTGCTCACTCCCATTCCAGCGCTCCCTTCTTCCATTCATAGGCAAAGCCGACGGTCAGGATCGCGAGGAAGACCATCATCGACCAGAAGGCCGTCATGCTGATCTCGCCAAAGGCCACAGCCCAGGGGAACAGGAAAGCCACTTCAAGGTCGAAGATGATGAAAAGGATCGACACGAGGTAGAACCGCACGTCGAACTTCATCCGCGCATCGTCAAAGGCGTTGAACCCGCATTCATAGGCCGAAACCTTTTCCGGGTCCGGCCGCCGCACCGCCAGCACCGCCGCCGCCAGCATCAGGACAAGGCCAAGCCCCACCGCCAATGCCAGAAGAATGAGTATGGGAAGATACTCTCGGAGAAGTGGGTCCACGAGGCGCTCCTTCGGCTGGCGACATGCGAGCTGTGGCCACGTCCGGGCCACTTGTTCTCTTGGCGCTCCGTTTACTCTGCCCCCCGCCCGCGGTCAACCGAAGCCGGGTCGAAAAAGCCCACATGCGACAAGGGATTCCATGAATTGTATGCAACGGCACACCGTTCCCGCCTCACCGGACGCCCCCCGCCACCGCCGCCGCAGCGCCGAGTCGGCGCCCACGGACCGGGGCCGCGGCACAAAGCCGCTGGCCTTGCCCGGCGCCTTGCGCTTCACTCGGCCCCAGCCGACCGAGAAAGGAAGACCCATGCCCCGCACCGCCCGCCTCGCCCTGCTCCTCGCCACGTTCCTTCCCGCCCCCAGCCTCGCCGAAGAGGTCGGCCGCGTCGGGGTGGATTGGGTCGGCAATGATATCCTGATCGAGGCGCTCGCCGATCCCGACGTGCCCGGCGTCACCTGCCACCTCGCCTATTTCGACCGTTCCACGCTTGACCGGCTGATGCAGGGCAACTGGTTCGAAGACCCGTCAAACTCCTCCATCGCCTGCCGCCAGACCGGCCCGATCACGCTCGGCGACATCGACCGCAGCGAAACGGGCGAGGAAATCTTCTCCGAACGCCAGTCGCTCCTGCTCAAGACGCTCTCCGTGACCCGCATCTTCGATGCGAAGAACAACACGCTGATCTATGTGGCCCATGCCCGCGAAGTGACCGAAGGCTCGGCCAAGATGTCGATCTCGACTGTCCCCCTCTGGCGCGCGACCCAACCCTAGGAACGCAAAATTTTCCCCGAAAATTTTGCACAAAGGCGAAAATTCTTCACAGAAGAATTTTCCGATCCTGCCCGGCAGGATCGACCGGAAAAATTTTCGTACGAAAATTTTTCGCCCCGGCCTCAATCGGCCAGTGGCACCGCCACCGCCGCCTCTTCGCCCGTCTGCTGCACCGCCAGGACCTCGGCCCTGATGATCCGCGCGATCAGAGTGCAATCCTCGGGGGCAAAGGTCAGCGGCACCCGCATGTCGATCAGCCCCGCCAGCACCCGGTCGGTCGCCGGCAGCGGTGCAGGCTCGGCATAGCGCCAATGCTCATAGCGGCTGGTAAAGGCCACCGGCTCCGCCGCGCCGAACCACTTCAACTCCACCCCCCGCGCCGCGCAGCGCGCGATCAGCGCGCGGATGCGGCCCTCCGGCCAGTCCGGCAGGCGGAACTGGAAGGAAGACCCGACATAGGTCTCTTCCTCCGGCCGCGGGATCAGCCGCAGCCCCGGCACATCCTCAAGCCCCGCTTCCAGCGTCCGGTAAAGCCGCCCCCAACGCGCCACCCGTTCCTCCAGCAGGCGCAATTGCGGCCGCAGGATCGCTGCGCGCAGATTGTCCATCCGGCCCGAGATGTTGGGAACGTCCAGCCGCAGCCCCTCGAACACCTCCACAGGCGGGGCCGCGCGGTGCCGGGCATAGAGCATATAGGACCCCGACAGCAGCACCGCCCGCGCCGCCACCTCGGCCTCATCGGTGATGATGAACCCGCCCTCGCCGGAATTCACATGCTTGTAGGTCTGCATCGAATAGCATCCCACCCGCCCATGCCGCCCCGAGGGCACCCCCCGCCAGCTTGCCCCCATCGTATGGGCGCAATCCTCGATCACCGTCACCCCCAGCGCATCGCAAAGCGCCATCAGCCGGTCCATGTCGCAGACATGCCCCCGCATATGCGACAGCAGCAACACCTTCGCCCCGCTCGCTTGCGCCTGAACCTCCAGATGCCGGAAGTCGATGGTCAGATCTTCCGTCACCTCCACAAACACCGGCCGCGCGCCGACCGAGGCAATCGCCCCCGGCACCGGGGCCAGCGTGAAGGCATTGGACAACACCGCCTCTCCCGCCTTCACCCCCACGGCGCGCAGCGCGCAGGCCATCGCATAGCCGCCCGAGGCGACCGCGAGGCAGTATTTCGCCCCGGTCAGCGCCGCGAATTCCTCTTCCAGAAGGGCAGTTTCCGCCACCTCTCCCGGCGCGGTGTTGTAGCGGTGCAGCCGCCCATGCCGCAGCACCTCCAGCGCCGCCGCGATCCCCTCTTCCGGGATCGGCTCCTGCTGGGTGAAACTCCCCGTGAAGCGTTCCGAACCCTCGCCCGCCCCGTCCATCAGCGCACCAGCCTTTCCGCCAGTTCCGGCAGATCATCGAAATGATCCAGCACCGCCTCCGGGTCAAGGCGCGTGATCCCCCGCCCCTCGGGACCAAAGGTCACAAGCGCGACAGGCACCCCCGCCGCGATCCCCGTCCTGCGGTCCGTCTCGGTATCCCCCACCAGCATCGACCGCGCAACCACACCGCCCGCCCGCTGCACCGAGGCCAGATAGGGCGCGGCATCGGGCTTCCGCACCGGCAGCGTATCCGCCCCCACCAGCGCATCAAACAGCCCCCGCACCCCCAGCCGCTGCATCAATGTCTCGGCCAGCCCCTCGGGCTTGTTGGTGCAGATGGCCGTGGCGAAACCGCGCTCCCGCAGCAGCTCCACCGCCGCCACGGCACCGGGATAAAGCCGCGTCTCGCGGCAGATGCCCTCGGCATAGGCGGCCAGCAGGCGGGGATATTGCGCCTCCACCTGCACCTCTGACCCCGCAATCCCCAGCCGCGCGAAGCCCAGCCGCAGCATCGCCTTCCCGCCATGGAAGGCTGTCAGCGCATCGCCCCCGTCCAGCACATCGCCATGCCCCAGATCGCGGAAACAGGCATTGGCCGCCGCCAGCAGATCGGCAGAGGTATCCGCCAGCGTCCCGTCCAGATCAAAGACCACCGTCCGCCGCCCCTGCAACACCGCGAAATCCTCCGTGAAGCGGGCCTCTCTTGCGGCCCGGCCCAATGGGGGTAAAACGGGCGGCAAAAGAAGGAAAGGGGCAGCATGCCGGTTTCGCTCATCGTTCTCGCCGCGGGTCAGGGCACGCGGATGAATTCCGACCTGCCCAAGGTGCTGCATCAGGTGGGCGCCGCCCCTCTCCTCCACCATGCCCTCGCCGCCGGCCGCGCGCTGGAACCGGAGGTGACCGTCGTTGTCACCGGCCATGGCGCCGAACAGGTGGCAAAATCCGCCCGCGCCTTCGACCCCGATATCCAGACCGCCCTCCAGGAAGAACAGAAGGGCACCGCCCATGCCGTCCTCCAGGCCGCGCCGCTTCTGGAAGGCGTGGCAGGCGATGCCCTCGTCCTTTACGGCGACACGCCCTTCATCCGCCCCGAAACGCTTCAGGCCATGCTCGACGCCCGTCGTCGCCATGCCGTCGTCGTCCTTGGCTTCCACGCCGCCGATCCAGGCCGCTATGGCCGCCTGATCGCCGAAGGCGACACCCTCCACCGCATCGTCGAATGGAAGGACGCGACCGAGGACGAACGCGCCGTCACGCTCTGCAATTCCGGCGTCCTCTGCGCCGATGCCGCCACGCTGATGCGCCTCTGCGCCGCCGTGGGCAATGCCAATGCCGCAGGCGAATACTACCTGCCCGATATCGTGGCCCTCGCCCGGGCCGAGGGCCTCTCCGCCGGCCTCATCCTCTGCGACGAATCCGAAACGCTGGGCATCAACACCCGCGCCGAACTCGCCCGCGCCGAGGCCGCCTTCCAGTCCCGCGCGCGGACCGAGGCGCTGGAAAACGGCGTCACCCTCACCGCCCCCGAAACCGTCTTCTTCGCCCTCGACACCCATGTCGGCCGCGACGCGATCATCGGCCCCAACGTCCTCTTCGGCCCCGGCGTCACCATCGAGTCGGGGGCCGAGGTGAAAGGCTTCTGCCATCTCGAAGGCTGCCACATCAGCCGCGGCGCCACTGTTGGCCCCTTCGCCCGCCTGCGCCCCGGCGCCGAACTGGCCGAGGATGTCCATGTCGGCAATTTCGTGGAAATCAAGAACGCCATCCTTGAAGAAGGCGTGAAGGTCGGCCACCTCACCTATCTCGGCGATGCCCATGTCGGTGAACACACGAATATCGGCGCGGGCACCGTCACCTGCAACTATGACGGGGTGATGAAGCACCGCACCACCATCGGCAAACGCGCCTTCATCGGGTCCGACACGATGCTCGTGGCCCCCGTCACCGTGGGCGACGGCGCGCTCACCGGATCGGGCTCCGTCATCACCGAAGACGTCCCGGCCGAGGCCATCGCGCTGGGTCGCGCAAAACAGGTCACCAAACCGGGGCTCGCCCCGAAATTGTTCGAAAAATTAAAATCCATCAAGGCATCCAAGCCAAAAGGGCAAGAATAATGTGCGGAATTGTAGGGGTTCTTGGCAACCACGAAGCGGCGCCGCTGCTGGTCGAGGCGCTGAAACGGCTCGAATATCGCGGCTATGACAGCGCCGGGATCGCCACCGTCAACAAGGGCCGGCTCGACCGCCGCCGCGCCGTGGGCAAGCTCGTCAACCTCTCCGACCTGCTGGTCCATGAACCGCTCGCCGGCAAGGCCGGGATCGGCCATACCCGCTGGGCCACCCATGGCGCGGCCACCGTCGCCAATGCCCATCCCCACCGCGCCGGCCCCGTCGCCGTCGTCCATAACGGGATCATCGAGAACTTCCGCGAGTTGCGCGAAGAACTCGCCGCCGCCGGTTACGTGCAGGAATCCGAAACCGATACCGAAACCATCGCCCTCCTCGCCCAGCTTCACATGGACAAGGGCGCAACGCCCGTCGAGGCCGCGCGCCAGACCCTTCACCGCCTGCACGGCGCCTTCGCGCTCTGCTTCCTCTTCGACGGGCAGGACGATCTGATGATCGCCGCGCGCAAGGGCAGCCCGCTCGCCATCGGCCATGGCAAGGGCGAGATGTTCGTCGGCTCCGACGCCATCGCGCTCGCCCCCCTCACCGACCGCATCACCTATCTTGAAGAGGGCGACTGGGCCGTCATCACCCGCCACGGCGCGGAAATCTTCGATGCGCAGGATCGCCGCGCCAACCGCGCCGAAACCCGCATCCAGATCGAGGCCACCCGCATCGAAAAGGCGGGCTACAAGCATTTCATGGCGAAAGAGATCGCCGAACAGCCCGTCGTCATCGCCGATGCGCTCAAGCATTACATCGGCCCCGACGGCAGCACGCTCAACCTGCCCGCCGAGGTGGATTTTGCAGCCGTGGACCGCATCACCATGGTCGCCTGCGGCACCGCCTCCTATGCCTGCCACGTCGCGAAATACTGGTTCGAACAGATCGCAGGGCTTCCCGCCGAAATCGACATCGCGTCGGAATTCCGCTACCGCGAACCGCCGCTCTCCCCCACCTCCTGGGCGCTTTTCGTCAGCCAATCCGGCGAAACCGCCGACACGCTCGCCGCCCTGCGCTATGCGAAGGAAAAGGTGGCCAAGGTCGTCTCGGTGGTGAACGTCCCCACCTCCTCCATCGCGCGGGAAAGCGACCTGTCGCTTCCGATCCTCGCTGGGGTCGAGGTCGGCGTCGCCTCCACCAAGGCCTTCACCTGCCAGCTCACCGTCCTCGCCCTCCTCGCCCTCAAGGCGGCGGTGGATCGCGGACGAATGGATGCGGCGGGCCTTGCCGCCCACCTGTCCGCCCTGCGCAACCTGCCCGGCCTGATGAACCACGCGCTTGGCCTCTCGCAGGCCATCGCCGACATCGCCGAAGACCTGGCCGAGGCGCAGGATATCCTCTTCCTCGGGCGCGGCGCGATGTATCCCATGGCCCTCGAAGGCGCGCTGAAACTCAAGGAAATCAGCTATATCCACGCCGAAGGTTACGCATCGGGCGAACTCAAGCACGGCCCCATCGCCCTGATCGACGCCCGCGTCCCCGTCATCGTCATGGCCCCCCGCGACGCGCTTTTCGAAAAGACCGTCTCGAACATGCAGGAAGTGATGGCCCGCCACGGCAAGGTGCTGCTCATCTCCGATGCCCAAGGCGTGGCCGAGGCGGGCAGCGGCACATGGGCCACCCTCACCCTGCCCGAGGTGCCGCCCGCCTTCGCGCCCATCCTCTACGCGGTCCCGGCGCAACTGCTCGCCTATCACACAGCCATCGCCAAGGGGACGGACGTGGACCAACCCCGCAACCTCGCCAAATCGGTGACGGTGGAATGACCCACCCCACCCCCGACAGCGCGCTGGCAGAGCTTCAGGCGCTGGCCGATCCCGTGAAGGCCGCCGAAATGGCGGCCTATCACAAGGCCCCGCGCAGCTATCTCGGCATCGCCGTCCCCGCCATCGAGGACCGGGTCGCAGACTGGCGCGCGGCGCTTTCGGTCGAAGACCGCACCGCCCTCGCCGCCGCCCTGTGGGAGACCGACATTCACGAGGCCCGCATCGCCGCCGCAAAACTCCTAACGCAGGCCCGCCTACGCCCCGACGGCCCGGCCTGGGATCTGATCTGCCGCTGGGCTGAGGGCTTCGACGGCTGGGCGCTGGCCGATCACGCCACCATCGCCGGGCAGAAGCGCCTCCTCGCCGATCCCGCCCGCATCGAAGCCGTCGAAGCCTGGACCCGGCATCCCAATATGTGGACGCGCCGCGCCGCCCTCGTCATAACCCTGCCCTATGCCAAGATGAACCACCCCAAACCGGGCGACCTGGCCATCCGCGACCGCGCCCTGTCATGGGTCGAAAGCTATATCCCCGATCGCGACTGGTTCATCCAGAAGGCCATCGCCTGGTGGCTGCGCGACCTCTCGAAACACGACGCCGCCCGCAGCCGCGCCTTCCTCGACGGTCCCGGCACCGCGCTCAAATCCTTCGCCCGCAAGGAAGCCGCCCGCCATCTGGCCTGACCGCCGCAACAGGAAAGGGCCAGCATGAGTTTCGCAGGCATCGACTTCGGCACCTCCAACTCCACCCTCGGTCTGGCCGATGCCACAGGCGCGCGCCTTCTGCCGCTGGAAGGGGAGGACGTCACCCTCCCCTCCGCCGTCTTCTTCCACAGCGATGATCCGCAGGTCGATTTCGGCCGCGCCGCCCTCACGGCCTATCTGGAGGGCGAAGATGGCCGCCTCCTGCGCGGCCTCAAATCCACCCTCGGCTCCGGCCTCATCAACGACCGCACCGCCATCGGCGCCCGCGCCATCTCCTTCCGCGACGTGCTGTCCCGCTTCATCGGCCATCTCCGCACCCGGCTCGACGCCGCCGCCCCCGGCATCGACCGCGCCGTCTTCGGACGCCCCGTCCATTTCGTCGATGACGACCCGGCAGGCGATGCCGCCGCGCAATCCGTGCTGGCCGAGATCGGCCATGCCTGCGGCTTCCGCCATATCGAATTCCAGTATGAACCCGTCGCCGCCGCGCTGCATTACGAACAGGGCCTGACGACCGAGGAACTCGTCCTCGTCTTCGATATCGGCGGCGGCACCTCCGACCTCTCGCTCCTCCGCCTCTCGCCCGCCCGCGCCCGCGCCCCGGACCGCAGCGCCGATATCCTCGCCACCGGCGGCATCCGCGTCGGCGGCACCGATTTCGACCGTCTCCTGTCGCTGGCCGAGGCGATGCCGCATCTCGGCTACCTCTCCACCTCCAAACAGGGCGCAGGCATCCTGCCCCGCCATTATTGGCAGGATATGGCCACATGGCACCGCATAAACGCGCTTTATGCCCCGCGCGTGATGGCCGATCTCAAAGGTCTGCGGCACGAGGCAGACAGGCCCGACCTCATCGACCGCATGATCCATGTCGTCACCCACCGCCACGGCCACGCCATCGCGATGGAGGTGGAACGCGCCAAGATCGCCCTCTCCGACTCTGACGCCACGCGCCTCATGCTCGCCCCCCTCACCACCGGCCCCAACCCGATGATCCGGCGCGATGCCTTCGACGCCGCCCTCGCCGCCCCCGTCGCCCGCATCCGCGCGCTCATCGACAGCACCCTGACGGACGCCGCCCTCACCCCCGACCGCATCGCCACCGTCTTCCTCACCGGCGGCTCCTCCCAACTCCCCCTCCTCCGTGCCATGGTGGCCAAGGCCCTGCCGCAGGCCCGCCTCGCCACGGGCGACATGCTCGGCTCCGTCGGCACCGGCCTTGCGCTCGACGCCCGCCGCCGCTTCGCCTGATCGCGCTTGCACCCGTCCGGCACTCCGCTACGCTCTTGGCAAAGGAGAGCCCCCATGCCCGTCAAGAACCGCTTCGCCGAACTCCTCCCCGAAATCACCGCCTGGCGGCGCGATTTCCACGAACATCCCGAACTGCTCTTCGACGTCCACCGCACCGCCGCCAAGGTGGCCGACCTCCTCCGCCAATTCGGCTGCGATGAGGTGGTGGAAGGCATCGGCCGCACCGGGGTCGTCGGCGTCATCAAGGGCAAGACCGATACATCAGGCCGCGTCGTGGGCCTGCGCGCCGATATGGACGCGCTGCCGATCATCGAACAGACGGGCGTCCCCTACGCCTCAAAGACCCCCGGCAAGATGCATGCCTGCGGCCATGACGGCCACACCGCCATGCTCCTCGGCGCCGCCAAATACCTCTGCGAAACCCGCAACTTCGACGGCACCACCGTCGTCATCTTCCAACCCGCCGAAGAAGGCGGCGGCGGCGGGCGCGAGATGGTCGCCGATGGCATGATGGATCGCTGGGGGATCCAGGAGGTGTACGGCATGCACAACATGCCCGGCATCCCCGTCGGCCATTTCGCCATCCGCAAGGGCGCGCTGATGGCCGCCGCCGACCAGTTCGAAATCACCGTCACCGGCAAGGGCGGCCATGCCGCGAAACCCCATGACTGCGTCGATACCACCGTCGTCGCCGCCCATATCATCGTGGCCCTGCAAACCATCGCCTCGCGCAATGTCGATCCGCTGAAACAGGTCGTCGTCTCCGTCTGCACCGTCGAAACCGACTCGACCGCCCATAACGTCATCCCCCAGGTGGTGAAGATGAAGGGCACCGTCCGCACCATGGACCACGCCGTTCAGGATTTCGTCGAACGCCGCATCGCCGAAATCGTCTCCGGCACCGCCATGGCGCTCGGCGCCACCGCCACGGTCAACTACGCCCGCGGCTACCCTGTCACCATCAATGCCGAGGCCAACACCGACTACGCCGTCGAAGTCGCGCGCCAGGTCTCCGGCAACGTGGACCCCGACACCGCCCCCCTGATGGGGGCCGAAGATTTCAGCTTCATGCTGAACGAACGCCCCGGCGCCTATGTCTTCGTGGGCAATGGCGACACGGCGATGGTCCACCACCCCGCCTACAATTTCGACGACAATGTCATCCCCTTCGGCAGCAGCTGGTATGCCGGCATGGTCGAAACGAGGATGCCCGCCGCATGATCGGCGGCATCCTCACCGCCGCCATCGGCGCGCTGCATGTCTATATTCTGGTGTTGGAGATGTTCCGCTGGGAACATCCCCGCACCCGCCGCGCCTTCGGCACGAGCGAGGATTTCGCGCGCGCGACAAAGGTCCTCGCCGCCAATCAGGGCCTCTACAACGGCTTCCTCGCCGCCGGCCTCTTCTGGGCCGTCCTCGCAGGCACCACCACCGACGGCCGCCCCCTCGCCCTCTTCTTCCTTGCCTGCGTCCTGATCGCGGGCCTCTACGGCGCGGCCACCGCCAGCCGCCGCATCCTCTTCATCCAGGCGCTGCCCGCCGCCCTCGCCCTGGCCGCCGTCACGCTGCGCCTCTAGTCATAGGACAGCTTGGTCGCCTTCCCGCGAAAGATCACATAGGCCAGCACCGTATAGCCAAGGATCATCGGCAGCACGACCAGCGTGCCGACAAGGATGATCGACAGGCTCTCCGTCGCCGCCGCCGCCTCCCAGATCGTCAACTGCTCCGGCACGATATAGGGGTAAAAGCTGTAGGCCATCCCGAAGAAGCCCAGCACCATCAAGACCACCGCCCCCGCAAAGGGAAACCAGGAAAAACTGTCATTCGCCGTGGGCAACCGCCGCAACGACAGCCACAACAGCGCCACCAGCAGCCCCGACATCAGGGGCAAAGGTGCCAGCGCCACGATCTCGGGGAAACGGAACCACTTGTCGAAGATCCGCGCGCTCACCAAAGGCGTCGCGACCGACACCGCGCCCATCCCCAGCACCATCCCCCAGATGCCGCCCTTGGCCCAATCCACGGCCTTCCGCTGCAACACCCCGTCGGTCTTCAGGATCACCCAGGCTGCCCCGATAAAGCTGTAGGCCACGGCCAAAGCCCCCGCCGTCAGCAGCGAAAACGCCACCTTGGCCCAGGTCCATTCCAGACCCATCACATACATCCCCAACATGAAGCCCTGCGCCAAGGCCGTCATCAAGGACCCGGCCCAAAAGGCCACATCCCAAGGCCGCTTGTGCCCCAGCGGTGCCTTGGCGCGGAACTCGAACGCCACCCCCCGCAGGATCAACCCGATCAGCATCACCGCCACCGGCAGATAAAGCGCCGTCAGAATATCCCCATGCGCCACCGGAAAGGCCACCAGCAGGATGCCGATGGCCAGCACCAGCCAGGTCTCATTCGCATCCCAGAACGGCCCGATGGAGGCGACCATGCGATCCCGCTCCGCCTCCTCGGCAAAGGGAAACAGCAACCCGACCCCAAGGTCGAACCCGTCCAGCACCACGTAAAGCAGGATCGACACGCCCATCAGCGCGGCAAAGATCAGGGGCAAGGCCTGCGGATCAAACATCGCGCTCACTCCGCAGGCTGCATGCCGGGGCTGGCCACCGGCGCATCATAGCGCCCGCCCTTCCGCGCCAGATGGAAGATCACCCCCACATAGGCCGCCAGCAGCGCCAGATAGACCGCCACATAGGCAATCAGCGTCGAAAGAACCATGCCCCCCGCGATATCCCCCACCGCATCCTTCACCGTCAGCACCCCATGCACCAGCCAGGGCTGACGGCCGATCTCGGTCGTGTACCACCCCGCCAGCGTCGCGCCCCAACCGGCAAAGGTCATCCCCGTCAGGCCCCAGAGATACGGCTTCGGCAGCCCCTCCACCCCGCGCCGCCACAGCATCCAGGCACCCGCCCAGCTTGCCACCAGCATCAGCATCCCGATCCCCACCATGATCCGGAAGGACCAGAAGACCGGCGACACGGGCGGATGCAGCACCGTCCCATCCTCGGCAACAAAGTCATTCAGCCCCGGCACCACCCCCGCCGGGTCATGCTTCAGGATGACGGATGCCATCGACGGAATCCCGATCTCGAAGGCATTGCTGCGCGTCTCCTCATCCGGCAGCGCGAACAGCAGCAGCGGCACATTTCCTCGCGTCTCCCAGTTCCCCTCCATCGCCGCCACCTTGGCCGGCTGATGCTCCAGCGTGTTCAACCCATGCATGTCGCCCGCGAGGATCTGCACCGGGATCAGCACCGCCCCCAGCGCCACGCCGAAGCGCAGCCCCGTCGCCACCTCCGGCGCACGGTCCCCGCGCAGCCAGCGATAGGCCGACAGACCGGCGATCAGGAAGGCCACCGTCAACCCGCTCGCCAGCAGCATATGCGCCAGACGATAGGGCATCGACGGGTTGAAGATGATCGCCCACCAATCCACCGCATAGACGATGCCATCCCGCACCTCATGCCCCACCGGCGTATGCATCCAGGAATTCAGGACAAGGATCCAGAAGGCGCTCATCGTCGTCCCGAAGGCGACAAGAAAGGTCGCCAGCGTATGCAGCCATCCCGGCACCCGGCTCGCCCCGAACAGCATGATGCCCAGGAACACCGCCTCAAGGAAGAAGGCCGTCAGCACCTCATAGGCCAGCAAGGGCCCCGCCACATTCCCCACCACTTCCATGAAGCCCGGCCAGTTGGTGCCGAACTGGAAGGACATGGTGATCCCCGACACCACGCCCAGCGCGAAGGACAGCGCGAAGACCTTCACCCAGAACAGGTAAAGGTCCATCCACTTGCGGTCCCCGGTCCGGTTGAAGCGCAGCTTGAAGAACAGAAGCACCCATCCCAGCGCGATGGTGATCGTCGGGAAGAGGATGTGGAAAGAGATATTCGCCGCAAACTGGATGCGGGACAGCAATAGCGTATCCATGAGTCACCTTTCACAGTTACGGCCAAGATAGGCCGCCCCGCGCGCGATGCGAGGGGTCTGCGACCGGCTGCCCCATGCGACAGGCTGTCAATACGGCTTGCGGTTAACCCGATCCTACCCCGCCGCGCGTGGCCACAGTTTGCTGCACAGAATGCGGCACAGCTTACGGCACAGCCATTTTGCCGGAAATGCAACGATTAACCAACAACACCAAGGGCTTGGAAAAAACCGCCTCACCCCCCGGTATGGCTCATATGCCGCGACACCTGCCCGCTCACCGTCTGCCGCGAATAGTCGAAATCATGCCCTTTGGGCTTCCGCGCGATCGCCGCCCGGATCGCCTCTTCCACCAGCCCATCCTCGGCACTCGCCCGCAAGGGCGCCCGCAGATCGGCCATGTCCTCCTGACCAAGGCACATGTACAGCTCCCCGGTGCAGGTCAGCCGCACCCGGTTGCAGCTTTCGCAGAAATTATGGGTCAAGGGCGTGATGAACCCCACCTTCTGCCCCGTCTCCTCCAGCCGGACATAGCGCGCAGGCCCCCCCGTCCGCTCCGCCAGATCGGTCACCGTAAAGCGTTCGGCATAGCGCGCCCGAACCTCCTTCAGACTCCAGTATTGCCCCAGCCGATCCTCGCCACCCAGATCCCCCATCGGCATCACCTCGATCCAGGTCAGGTCATGCCCCTCCGCCGCGCACCAGTCGGTCAGCGAGAATTGCTCCTCCTCGTTGAACCCCTTCAGCGCCACCGCATTGATCTTCACCCGCAGCCCCGCCGCCTTGGCAGCCGCGATCCCCTCCAGCACCTGCCCCAGCCGCCCCCAGCGCGTGATCGCCGAAAACTTTGCCGTATCAAGGGTATCAAGCGAGACATTGATCCGTCGCACCCCGCATTCCGCCAGCTCGGCCGCATATTTCGCCAGTTGCGACCCGTTGGTCGTCAGCGTCAATTCGCGCAAGGCGCCCGTCTCAAGATGGCGCGACATGGCCCGGAAAAAGGTCATGATCCCCTTCCTGACCAAAGGCTCCCCCCCGGTGATGCGCAGCTTCTCCACCCCCAGCCGGACAAAGGCCGAACAGAGCCGGTCCAATTCCTCCAGCGTCAGAAGTTCCGCCTTGGGCAGGAATGTCATGTTCTCCGCCATGCAATAGGTGCAGCGGAAATCGCAGCGATCCGTCACCGACACCCGCAGATAGGAAATCGGACGGGCAAAGGGATCAATCAGGGGGGCAGCGCGCGCGGTCATGCGCAAAACCTTAAGGTTTCCGCCCCACCCTCGCAAGGCAGGTCACAAGCGACCCGACCCCGACCTTCGTCCCGCCCTGCCCGTCGCCCTGACCGTCGTCCTTCACCACCAAAGGTCCATAGGAAATCCCTGCCCCGCACAACCCATTAAGGTTAACGCCCCCGCCCTTTCACCTTGGCCCAAATACTCAAATCGACGCCCCCACCCGCGCCACGCCAGGAAGCAAACGGCCCAAGTCCCGCGACCACCAAACGGACCGGGCAATCCGGCCAATCCCAATGCCAAGCGTTTAGGAACCCTTAAGATTAACGCCCCGCCCCTTCACCTTGGCCCAAATACTCAAAAAACCCCCAACCCCAGGCACAAGGCCGAAAGGATCAGAGCGACGGCCCCGGCACCAAGGCCGACCCATCCGAAAACCGCGACAGGCGGAACCGCGCAAGGTCATGCCCCACCGCCTCCCCCGCCACCAGATCGGCCACCACCCGCCCCATGCCGGGCCCGATCCCGAACCCATGCCCGCTCATCCCCGTGGCGATCACCAGCCCCGGCACCGCCGCCACCCGGTCCACCACCGGCACCACATCCGGCATCGTGTCGATCATCCCGCCCCAGGCCGCCCGCAGCTTCGGCCGCCCCAGCCCCGGAAAGGCCGTCGCCATCGCCGCCTGCACCCGCCCGATCCGCTCCATGTTCGGCGCCGGGTTCAACACCCGCATCGCCTCGAAGGGCGACACCTCGTCGCCGCCCCAGCGCCGCTTCGTCCCCCAGGCGTCGGGATAGCCCGCCGGGGCCGCCGCCTTGAATGCCGTTGACCGGAAATCCTTTTTCAGAACAGGTAGATAGGTCCCGAAATTGCGAAACGCATCCGGCCCGACAAAGAAATCATGCCCCGATCCCGGCGCGATGGAATAGCCACCATCCTGCCGCCGCCGGAAGGCGAAATCATCGTCACAGGCATTGCCCGCAAAGACCTCCGCCATAGGCTCCGTCGCCGCCACACTGGCCAGCACGGCCAGTTGCGGGATGGCCACCCCTTCCGCCCGAAGGAACAGCGACGACCAGGCTCCCCCGGCCACCACCACCTGATCGCAGGCAATCCGCCCCTTCTCGGTAAAGACCCCCGTCACCCGCCCGCCCTGCACGTCCAGCCGCCGCACCGCGCAGCCTTCCAGAACCACCGCCCCCCGCGCCACCGCCCCTTCCACCAGCGCAGGCACCGCCGCCCAGGGCTCCCCCCGCGCATCCGACGGCGTCAGCAATCCCCCGGTCCAGCCCTTCACGCTGCCCTTCAACCGCTCCGCCACCGTGCCGGAACTCACCATCTGGCTGTCCACGCCAAAGGCCCGCGCCTCGGCAAGCCAGGCCGCGAAGCCTGCCATCTCGCGCTCGGTCTTGGCGAGGTACAACACCCCCTCCTGCCGAAACCCCAGCCTTTCGCCGAACTCCTGCGCCAGCGATTTCCAGATACGCATACTCTCCATCATGATGGGCAATTCGCCCATGTCCCGCCCCTGCTGGCGGATCCAGCCCCAGTTGCGGCTGGATTGCTCTCCGGCGATTCTGCCCTTTTCACAAAGGGTTACGCGCAACCCCTTCTCGGCCAGAAACCAGGCCGTCATCACCCCGATGACCCCGCCGCCCAGCACCACCACGTCACAGGCCCTGGGCGCCTCCCCCCCGAACCGGATGGGGGACGCCTCGGAAATCGGAAACCGCATCATGCCGCCAACTCCTCCAGCAGCCGCTCCATGAAGCGCTGCCCTGCCTGAAACTCGCTCACCGCCAGCCATTCATCGGCCTGATGCGCCTGCGCGATGTCACCCGGCCCGCAGATCGCGGCGGAATAACCCGCCTCCTGAAACTGCCCCGCCTCCGTGCCATAGGACACGACCCCCACCGCATTCCCCCCCGTCAGCCGCCGGATCAGCGCCTCGGCCTCCCCCTCCGTCTCCGGCACCAGCGCAGGCACCCCGAAGAACCGTTCCAGATGGATGCCCGCCTCCGGGCGCACAGCCTTCATCCGCGCCTCCACCCGCGCGACTTCGGAAAGGAAATCAGACACATGCGCCTCGATCTCCTCCCCCGGCACCACCCGCATCTCCAGCGCGAAACGGCATTCGGCCGCGGTGATGTTATGCGCCGTCCCGCCCGAAATCATGCCCACATGCAGCGTGGTGAAGGGCGGATCGAACCCCGCCGCCACCGGCGAAACCGCCTGCGCCTGAATCCAAGCATTGCGCTCATTCGCCCATTGGATCAGCCGCGCCCCCTCCATGATCGCCGACACGCCAGAGGGCAGCAGCGAGGAATGAACCTCGAACCCTTTCACATGGACATGGAACCCCGTCCCGCCCTTGTGCCCGTTCACCACCTGCATCCCCGACGGCTCGCCGATCACCGCCACGGCCCCCTTGGGCAGCACGCCCTGCATCGCCGCGATCATCGGCGGCGCGCCGGTGCAGCCCACCTCCTCGTCATAGCTCAGCGCGATCTGCAAGGGCCGCTTCACCCCGCGCCGCTGCGCCTCCACCAGCGCCCAGATGGCCAGCGCATCGAACCCTTTCATGTCGCAGGTCCCGCGCCCGTAAAGCCGCCCCTCCCGCTCCACCACCGTCCAGGGGTCCGATGTCCAATCCTGCCCGTCCACCGGCACCACATCCGTATGGCCCGACAGCACCACCGCCCCCTCCTCCCAGGGGCCGACATGGGCGAACAGCGCTGCTTTCGTCCGATCCTCGTTCCAGTGGCGATGGGCCGTGATCCCCTGCCCGGCCAGATAGTCCTCCACCCAATCCACCAGCGGCAGATTGCTGTCCCGGCTCACGCTGGGAAAGGCCACCAGACGATCAAGAATTTCACGAGGGGTCAGAGGGGCAGAGACAAGCGGGCGCGCGGACATTCGATGCTTTCCTGTGCAACCCGCCCACGTTGGCGGCTTGCCGCCGCAGGGTCAAGGGTGACAGGCCCGCGCTGATGATGACGCAAGGTAAGCCCGCACAAGCGGCTTGCGGGAGGGCGAAAAATCTCTAACACTCACCCCAACACGCCGGGACCAAGGGCAAAGCCACCCGGAAAAACAACAATAATCATGTGACCTTGGGGGGTCTTTTCATGCCCGACGGGGCTTCGCCCGTCCTCGATGTGCGGGGACTAAAGACCGTTTTCAAGACCCGCGGTGGCGAGATTCATGCCGTGAACTCCGTCAGCTTCCACCTGCGCCCCGGTGAACTTCTGGGCGTGGTGGGGGAAAGCGGTTCGGGCAAATCCGTCACCATGATGTCCCTGATCGGGCTCCTCCCCTCCCCACCCGCCGAGGTGCGCGGGGGTGAGGTGCTGCTCGGCGGGCGCGATCTCCTGAAACTCGCCCCCCGCGACCTTCAGGCCGTGCGCGGCGCCAAGGTCGGCTTCGTCTTCCAGGACCCGATGACCAGCCTCAACCCGGTCTTCACCGTGGGCAACCAGATCATGGAACCCCTGATGAAGCATATGGGGATGACCAAGGCACAGGCCACCAACCGCGCGGCGGAACTGCTCGATCTCGTCGGCATTCCCGATGCCCGCAAACGACTGAAATCCTACCCGCACCAGTTTTCCGGCGGCATGCGCCAGCGCGTGATGATCGCCATCGCCCTGGCCTGCGACCCCGATGTCCTGATCGCCGACGAACCCACCACTGCGCTGGACGTCACGATCCAGGCCCAGATCATCGAACTGGTCAAGGACCTGCGCCAGAAGCTCGGCATGGCCATCGTCTGGATCACCCATGACCTCGGCGTCATCGCCGGAATCGCCGACCGCGTCATGGTCATGTATGGCGGGCAGGTCGTCGAACAGGCCCCGGTGAAGGAGCTTTTCGCCAATCCCCGGCACCCCTATACCCGCGCGCTGCTGAAAACCGTGCCCGCCCTCACCGGCGCCCGCGCCGCGCGGCTGGAGGTGATCCAGGGCCAGCCGCCCATCCTTCAGGGCGAACCCGTGGCCTGCCCCTTCCGCGCCCGCTGCGCCCATGCCCTTCCGCGCTGCGAGGCGGAAAACCCCGCCCGCCGCGCCATCGACGGCCTGCCCGTCGGTCACGGCCATGATGTCGCCTGCCACTGGTCACCGGAGGCGGCCCATGCCTGAACCCCTCGTCAAGGTCCGCGACCTCAAGATGCACTTCCCCATCCATGCGGGCATCCTGCGCCGCAAGGTCGGCGCGGTGAAGGCCGTCGATGGCGTCAGCTTCGACATTTTCGAAGGCGAAACCCTTGGACTCGTGGGCGAATCCGGCTGCGGCAAGTCCACCGTGGGCCGCGCCCTCCTGCGGCTTTACGAACCGACCTCCGGCTCGGTCGTGATCGGGGGCGAGGATATCGCCACCCTCGCCCCCGACGCGCTGCGCAAGAAACGCCCCACCATGCAGATGGTCTTTCAGGACCCGCAGGCCAGCCTCAACCCCCGCATGACCGTCGCCGCCATCATCGGCGAACCGCTCGACGAACACACCGACTGGGACGAGGCGAAGAAGACTGAACGCGTCTATGAGCTGATGGATCAGGTCGGCCTCAACCGCCGCTTCGCCAACCGCTATCCGCACGAATTCTCGGGCGGCCAGCGCCAGCGTATCGGCATTGCCCGCGCCCTTGCCCTCAATCCCCGTTTCATCGTCTGCGACGAACCCATCGCCGCGCTGGACGTGTCGATCCAGGCGCAAGTCGTGAACCTCTTGGAAGACCTGCAAGACAGGCTCGGCCTCACCTATCTCTTCATCTCCCACGACCTTTCCATGGTCCGCCACATCGCCGATCGGGTGGCGGTCATGTATCTGGGCCAGATCGCGGAACTTTCCCCCCGCGACGCGCTCTATGCCGCGCCTCTGCACCCCTATGCACAGGCCCTTCTCTCCGCCGTGCCCGAAGCCGACCCCGCGGTCGAAGCGACGCGCCAGCGCATCATCCTCAAGGGCGACGTGCCCTCCCCTGCCAATCCGCCCAAGGGCTGCAACTTCTGCACGCGCTGCCCCAAGGTCATCCCCCTCTGCCGCGAGGAAAAGCCGCGCCTCTCCGAGGTGCAGCCGGGCCGCTTCGTCGCCTGCCATCTGGTCGCGGCAAATCAAGATACCGCCGGGGGGCATGCATCCCCCGGCCCCGAGGTGCGCGAGCACAACCAACAAGGAGAACTGTCATGAACTTCAGAACCGCCCTTCTGGGCGCTGCGGCGGCCTTCGTGCTGGCCCCGGCGGCCCATGCCGAACGGGGCGCCGACGGCGAGGTCAAGGTATTCTACTACCAGGCCGTCTCGACGCTGAACGCCTACCTGTCCTCGGGCACCAAGGACGTCGAGGCGGGCTCGCTCGTCCTCGAACCGCTCGCGGGCTTCGATCAGGACGGCCAGCTCTTCCCGCGACTCGCGCAGGATATCCCCACGGTCGAAAACGGCGGCGTCTCCGCCGACCTGACCTCGATCACCTGGAAACTGAAGGAAGGTCTCCTCTGGTCCGACGGCACCCCCGTCACCTCGGCCGACGTGAAATTCACCTGGGAATACTGCACCCATCCCGAAGGCGGCTGCGCCCAGGGCGCCAAATATGAAGGCGTGAAATCAGTCGATACCCCCGATGACCTGACCGTCGTCGTCACCTTCGAAAACCCGAAACCCTATCCCTATCAGCCCTTCACCGGCGGCACCGCGCCGATCCTCCAGAAGGCGCAGTTCGAAGCCTGCATGGGCCCGGCCGCCCAGACCTGCACCGAACAGAACTCCAAACCCATCGGCACCGGCCCCTTCATCGTCACCGACTTCAAGGTGAATGACGTGGTGACGCTGGAAGCCAACCCCAACTACCGCGACCCGGCCAAGCCCGCCTTCGCCAAGGTCACGCTCAAGGGCGGCGGCGACGCGCTGGCGGCGGCTTCGGCGGTCATGGAAACCGGCGAATTCGATTACGCCTGGAACACCCAGATCAACCCCGAACAGCAGGCCCAGATGGAAGCCGGCGGCAAGGGCACCTTCGTCAACGCCTTCGGCACGCTGGTCGAACGGATCGAGATCAACATGACCAACCCCGACCCGGCCCTGCCGGAAGGCGAACGGTCCACGATCAAGCATCCGCATCCGATCCTGACCGATGCCAATGTCCGCAAGGCGCTCTCCATCGCCATCGACCGTCAGACGCTCGTCGATGTCGGCTATGGCGGCGCGGGCCGTCCGACCTGCAACCTCGTCCCGGCCCCGGCTTTCCAGGCCTCGGACAACACCGCCTGCCTGACGCAGGATATCGAAGGTGCCAAGGCCCTGCTGGAAGGCGCCGGCTGGACCGACAGCGATGGCGACGGCATCCGCGACAAGGATGGCAAGAAGCTCAGCCTTGTCTATCAGACCACCGTCAACCCGGTCCGTCAGGACTTCCAGGCCCTGATCAAGGGCTGGTGGAACGAGATCGGCGTCGAAGTGGAACTGAAGGCAATCGACCCGTCGGTCTTCTTCGGCGGTGACGCGGCCTCGCCCGACACCTTCCAGAAGTTCTATGCCGACGTCGAGATGTATGCCAACAACTTCGACGGCACGGATGCCGAGCCCTACATGTCGCAATACCTCTGCGACAAGATCCCGGGCCCGGACAACCAGTGGCAGGGCGAGAACATCAACCGCTTCTGCGACCCGGCCTATGACGCGCTGGTCAAGGAGCTTTCCACCACCTCGGGCATCGAAGCCCGCGGCGCGCTGGTGATGAAGCTGAACGACATGCTGACCAAGGACAGCAACATCGTGATCCCGCTGGTGGACCGCGGCCGCTTCTCGGCCAAGTCCAACACGCTCGAGGGCTTCGTTATGAACTCCTGGGACACCGAGCTGTGGAACGCGCAGGACTGGACCCGCGCGAAGTGATCTGACGCTTCAGGGGCGCGCGGCGGCTTGGCCCGCCCGCGCGCCCCGCCCTTTCCGCCTCTTTCCCTGCCAGTATCCTTGGGACGTCCATGCTGACATTCACGCTCCGGCGACTGCTGACCGCGATCCCGACGCTGCTTCTCATCAGCCTCGTGATCTTCCTTCTGGTCGATCTCGCCCCCGGCAGCCCGCTGTCCGACGTCCCCCTCACGGTGCCCCCCGAGGTGCGCCAGAAGATGCTGGAAGCGATGGGCGCGGATCAGCCCGTGCTGGTGCGCTATCTGCTCTGGCTGAAACAGTTCTTCTGGATCGAACCGCTTTACGGCATCGACGCCCTCTTCGGCACCGATTTCGCCCAAGGCGCGCAGCGCATCATCAGTTGGCAGTCCAAGATGCCGGTGATGGACACGATCGGCGAACGCCTGCCCCAGACCCTCACCGTCGTCGGCACCGCCTATCTGATCGGCGTGCTGATCGCGCTGCCCATCGGCATCTATTCCGCCTATCGCCAGTATTCCTGGTTCGACCAGGCGGGTACCTTCTTCGCCATGGCGGGCTTTTCCGTCCCCACCTTCTTCACCGGCAACATCCTGATCCTGATCTTCGCGGTCAATCTGGGCTGGTTCCCCACCATCTACGACACCAATCTCGAAGTGGTGGACTGGGCCAGCTTCAAGCAGATGCTCGCCCAGATGGCCCTGCCCGTCATGGTGCTCGCCCTCTTCAACGCGGCCGAGATCAGCCGCTACACCCGCTCTTCCGTCCTTGAAAACCTTGGTCAGGATTACGTCCGCACCGCGCGGGCCAAGGGGATGGGCGAAGGCAAGGTCGTGCTGAAACACGTGCTGCGCAACTCGCTGATCCCGGTCGTCACCGTCATCGCGCTGGGTCTGCCCACCGTCTTCGGCGGTGCCATCGTGACCGAGCAGATCTTCAAGATCAACGGCATCGGCGCCATGCTGATCGGGGCGATCAACGTCTCCGACCTGCCCACGGTGCAGACCGTCACTTTCATCTTCGCGGTGCTCATCGTGATGTTCAACCTGATCGCCGACATCCTCTACGGCATCCTCGACCCGCGGATCCGCTATGACTGACACGACCCTCAATATCGAAAAGGTCCGCGGCCCCTGGGCCGACGTCTGGGCACAATTCCGCAAGCACAAGGGGGCCATGGCCGCCCTCGTCATGCTGGGAACCCTCGCCATCTTCTGCCTGCTCGGCCCGCTGGTCTGGCGGATCGACCCGAACTTCATCGAAAGCGACACGGTGAAGATGTTCAAGATGCGCAACCAGGGGCCATCCTTCGCCCATCCGCTCGGCACCGATCAGCTTGGCCGCGACATGCTGGCCCGCATGATGTTCGGCGGGCGCATCTCGCTCGCCGTCGGCACCGTGGCCATGCTGGTGGCCATCTTCATCGGCACCACGGTCGGCGTGATGGCAGGCTATTTCCGCCGCATCGACGGCCTGCTGATGCGACTCACCGATCTCTTCCTCGCCCTGCCGCTCCTGCCGCTGCTGCTGGTGATGATCTTCCTCTTCCGCGATCCCATCGCGGGCGTGCTCGGCCCCCGCCTCGGCACCTTCCTCCTCATCGTCATGGCCATCGGCCTGACAAGCTGGATGCAGGCCGCCCGCGTCGTGCGGGGTGAGGTGCTGGCGCTCAAGGAACGCGAATTCGTCCTCGCCGCCCGCTCCATCGGCACGCCTTCGCGCCGCATCATCACCCGCCACATCCTGCCCAACGTGCTCTCGCCCGTCCTCGTGGCAGCCACGCTCGGCATCGCGGCGGCGATCATCACGGAATCCGTGCTCTCCTTCCTCGGCCTCGGCTTCCCGCCCGATTTCCCGACCTGGGGCCGCCTCCTCTATGACGGCATCGCCGAGATCCGCACCTATCCGGAACGGGTGCTCTGGCCCGGCCTCGCCATCTCGCTCACCGTCCTGTCGGTGAACTACATCGGCGACGGCCTGCGCGACGCCCTCGATCCCCGCATCCGGGGCCGCTAGGGCGCAGGCAGGGGCCGATAGGCCGTCACCCGCCCCCGCCAATAGGGCTTCGTCCCTTCGGGCAGGACCCAGGACACCTCGCCGCGCATGGGGACCATCACCCCATCCCGCCGCTCATAGGCCCACCAGCGCCCTTCCCAGGGCGTCGGCACCATCTTCCCCGCCACCGTCCGGCCCCGCGCCTCGGCCCGGATCGACGTGACCAGATCATCCGCCCCGAAACGGAACAGCAACCGCACCTCCACCGCCCCATCCACCAGCCGCGCCTCGGCGCTGCGGTCATCGACGGCCCGCCACTGCACCCCATTGCCGGGCAGCAGAACGCCCGGATACCAGGGCGCCTCGGCCAGCCAGCGCAAAAGCTCGCCCTCCGCGATGGCTCCCCCACCCTCCAGCCGCGCCAGCGGCACCAGACCCAGGATCGCCGGCACCAGAACCCCCTCGCCCGCCACATAGGCGTCGATCACCCGCACCGGCAGCCCCGGCGCCATGACCACAGCCCCATCCCAGACGAAACCCGGCCGCCCCAGCGTCACCGTCTGGCGCGAGGTGAAGCGCTTCCAGTTGTCCACGCCTTCGCCCATGTTGAACCGCCCCTCATGGGCCATCTCCACCCGGCCCGGCAGATCACCCCCCGCCGGCAGCACCTTGCGCAGATAGCGCGCCACGGGCGGCGGCAGCCCGTCCAGCGCGGCAGGATCGAACCGACGCACCGCCAGACCGCGCTCCTCGGCCAGCATCCGCCGCAGCAGCGCCTCCACCTGCCCGGACCAGCGCCAGGCGCCCAGCGCCACGGCACCGCCCCAGATCAGCAGCAGAAGAAGGACCGCCCCCACGCCCAGTTTCGCCCAGACCATCGCGCACCCCCCAAATCGAACCGGGGGTAAGTCTGGCACAAGACGCGCAGCCGCGCCTTGATCCCGCGCAAGTCTCAGTCGAAATGGTTTCGGATACGCCGCACCATCAGCCAGACGCCGACCAGCACGACAGGCGTCAGGATTGCCAGCAACGCGCCATGCGACAGATGCACCCGATGCGCCAGCGGCTCCAGAGCATAGGCCGCCAGATTCACCGCGTAATAGCTGATCGCCACCGTGGACAGGCCTTCAACCGTGCGCTGCAACCGCAATTGCAAGTCCGCCCGCTTGTCCATGCTTTCCAGCAGCTTCTGGTTCTGCGCCGACCGCTCCACATCGACCCGCGTCCGCAAGAGTTCCGCCGCCCGCTGCGCCCGCTCCGCCATGCTCTTTAGCCGCGCCTCGGCGGATTTCACGGTCCGCATCGCGGGGTCATAGCGGCGCATCATGAATTCACCGAAGGTCTGCCGCCCCTGTATCCGCTGCTCCCGCATCACCTCGATCCGCTGGTTGACGATGGCCTCATAGGCCGCCGTCGCGCCAAAGCGGAAGGAGAACTGCACCGCAAGGCTCTCCAACTCGGCCGAAATCGTCAGCAATTCATGCAGCGCCGCCTCGGGCGACCGTTCCGTCGTATCCAGCGCCGACACCAGCGCCATCAATTGCGGGTCCAGCGCGTTCAGCCGCGCCGTCAACTGCCGCGCCCGCATCAGGCCCAGCATCGACATCGACCGATAAGTCTCCACCTCGCACAGCCGCTGCACGATCCGCCCCACGCGGCGGCTGCCCGTGCCGGGCCGCACGAAGACGGCAAAGCGCATATGCCCCGCCGGATCAATCCGGAAATCCCCCGCCACGATGGCCGCCCCATCCACCACACGGCTCACGGCAAGGCTTTCGGGAACGAACCATTCCTCCAGCTTGGCCATGACCGCATCGTCATCCTCCGGCAGTTCCTCGATCCGGATCAGCACCGAACAGATGCGCTTGCCCGGCGCGGCGGTCAGCCAATCCTCGGGAAAGACCTCCGCCTCTGCCGGGTCGAAGGGCCGCTTGGAAAGGCCGGGGCCGAAGGCGGAATAGGTGACGAACTCGGTATGGCTTTCCCATTTCAGGTCATGCCGCCCGATGGGGCCGGAAAAATGGGTCGCATCCGGCTGCGGATGGGCCGAGGCATGGCGATCCAGCAGCGCCAGAAGATGCGCGCGATCCTTGCTGCGGTCGCGGTTCGCGGCGTCCACCGGCTCCTTGATGGCCATATAGACGGCATGGCTCGGCACATCGAGCGACGGGAACGGCCGCGCGTGCAGCTCGTTCACAAGGGCATAGCGCAGCGGGTGGTCGGGGATCGTGGGCATGGTCGTCCTGCGTCTCTTTCCCGCGAGGTAGGGCGCGCCGCGCCGCGCTTCCAGTGAATTGCAGGAATACAAGGGTATGCAACCCGGATGTTGCAGAAAAGCCCGCCGCCTGTGCAGCCTTGCGGCCCTGATGCCGCGAAAAAGGCCCCGGTCTTGCGACCGGGGCCCCGTAGGATGGGCCATGCGGCCCATCCCGCGTCAGTCGATCATCGGCAGAAGCTGGTCGATGGATTTCTTCGCATCGCCATAGAACATCCGCGTGTTCTCCTTGAAGAACAGCGGGTTCTCGATCCCCGAATAGCCCGTCCCCTGCCCGCGCTTGGACACGAAGACCTGCTTCGCCTTCCAGCATTCCAGAACCGGCATCCCGGCGATGGGGCTGTTGGGGTCTTCCTGTGCCGCCGGGTTCACGATGTCATTCGACCCGATCACGATGGCCACGTCCGTTTCGGGGAAGTCCTCGTTGATCTCGTCCATCTCGAGAACGATGTCGTAAGGCACCTTCGCCTCGGCCAGCAGCACGTTCATGTGGCCGGGCAGACGTCCCGCGACGGGGTGGATGGCGAAACGCACGTTCTTCCCCTTCGCCCGCAGCTTCCGCGTCAACTCGCTGACCGATTGCTGCGCCTGCGCCACCGCCATGCCATAACCCGGGATGATGATGACGCTGTCCGCATCGTTCAACGCCGCCGCCACGCCTTCGGCATCAATCGCAATCTGCTCGCCCGTCACTTCCATCGCGGGGCCCGTCGTGCCCCCAAAGCCGCCGAGGATCACGCTGATGAAGGACCGGTTCATCGCCTTGCACATGATGTAAGACAGGATCGCACCGGAAGACCCGACCAGCGCGCCCACCACGATCAGCAGATCATTGGACAGCGAGAAGCCGATCGCCGCCGCCGCCCAGCCGGAATAGCTGTTCAGCATCGACACGACCACCGGCATGTCCGCCCCGCCGATCCCCATGATCAGGTGATAGCCGATGAACAGCGCGGCCAGCGTCATCACCAGAAGCGCCAGAGTGGAGCCAGACTGGAGGTAAACGAACAGCAGCACCAGCGAGATGATCGCCGCCCCCGCATTCAGCGCATGCCCACCGGGCAGCTTCTTGGCCTTGCCATCCACCTTTCCGGCCAACTTGCCAAAGGCGATGACGGAACCGGTGAAGGTCACGGCCCCGATGAAGACGCCAAGGAAGGTCTCCACCCGCAGGATGGCCACCTCGACCGCGGTCTTTTCGGCAACCTTCGCGGCAAAGCCCGTCAGCGCCTGCCGCGCTGCCTCGTCCATTCCGGCAATCGCGGTCAGTTCGATATGGGTGTTGAACCCGATGAAGACCGCCGCCAGACCCACAAGAGAGTGCATCGCCGCCACAAGCTGCGGCATCTCGGTCATCTGCACCCGCTGCGCCACATACCAGCCGATCACGCCGCCCACGGCGACCATGACCAGCGAAATCAGCCAGTTGCCCGCACCCGGCCCATAAAGCGTCGCCGCCACGGCCAGCGCCATGCCGACGATCCCGTACCAGACCGCGCGCTTGGCGCTTTCCTGGCCGGACAGCCCGCCAAGGGACTGGATGAAAAGAACAGCCGCAACGACATAGGCGGCGGTGGTGAATCCGTATTCCATCGCGCGCTACTCCTTACGACTTCTGGAACATGGCGAGCATGCGCCGGGTGACCATGAAGCCCCCGAAGATGTTGATCCCCGCCATGAAGACCGACAACGCCGCAAGGATGACAACCAGCCAGTTGCCCGACCCGATCTGCATCAGCGCACCAAGGATGATGATCGACGAAATCGCATTGGTCACCGCCATAAGGGGCGTGTGCAGCGAATGCGACACGTTCCAGATCACCTGCACGCCGACATAGACCGACAGCACGAAGACGATGAAATGCGACATGAAGCTTGCCGGAGCGTACAGCCCCGCCGCAAGGATCAACCCGCCACCGACCACAAGCATCGCCACCTGATCACGCGTCTGCTTCTTGAAGGCAGCCGCCTCCTGCGCCCGCTTCTCCTCGGGCGTCAGTTCCTTCGGCTTCTCCTTGGGCTTGGCCGCCGCGATAGCCGCGATCTTCGGCGGCGGCGGCGGATAGGTCACCGCGCCCTCATGCGCCACGGTCGCGCCGCGGATCACGTCATCCTCCATGTTGTGGTGGATCACGCCGTCCTTCTTGGGCGTCAGGTCCGTCAGCATGTGGCGGATATTGGTGGCATAAAGCGTCGAGGCCTGCGCCGCCATCCGGCTGGGGAAATCGGTGTAACCCACGACGGTCACGCCGTTTTCCGTGACGATCTTCTGATCCGGCACCGTCAGGTCGCAGTTCCCGCCGCGTTCGGCGGCAAGGTCCACGATGACCGACCCGCGCTTCATCATCTTGACCATGTCCTCGGTCCACAGCTTCGGCGCGGGCCGGCCGGGGATCAGGGCGGTGGTGATGACGATGTCCATCTCGGGCGCAAGCTCGCGGAACTTCGCCAATTGCTTCTCGCGGAACTCGGGGGAGGACGGGGCCGCATAGCCCCCCGTCGCAGCGCCATCCTGCGTCTGTTCGAATTCGAGGAAGACGAAATTCGCCCCCATCGATTCGATCTGCTCGGCCACTTCGGGCCGCACGTCGAAGGCATGCACGATCGCACCCAGGGACACGCTGGTCCCGATCGCCGCAAGCCCCGCCACGCCCGCACCGACGATCAGAACCTTGGCCGGGGGCACCTTGCCCGCCGCCGTCACCTGCCCCGTGAAGAAGCGGCCGAAATTGTTGCCCGCCTCGATCACCGCGCGATAACCCGCGATATTGGCCATCGACGACAGCGCATCCATCTTCTGCGCGCGGGAAATCCGCGGCACCATGTCCATGGCAACGACCGTCGCGCCGGCATCCGCCACCTGCTTCAGCAGGGCCTCGTTCTGCGCCGGCCAGAAGAAGGAAATCAGCGTCTGCCCCTTCTTCAGCAGCGCCGCTTCCGACGCTTCGGGTCCGCGCACCTTCACCACCACATCCGCCGCCGCGAAGACGGCCTTCGCATCCGGCAGCACTTCGGCCCCCGCCGCGCGATAGGCCTCGTCCGAGAACCCGGCCTTCGCCCCGGCCCCGGCCTCGATCACGCTCGTATGGCCCAGCTTGGCCAGCGCCTGAACCGAATCGGGCGTCATCGCCACCCGGTTCTCACCCTCGAAAATCTCTCTCGGTGCCCCGATCTTCACGCTATTTCCCCCGGTTTACGCTGCGGGTGCAGCAATTCGCTCTTTCTGACCGCGCCTTTACCACTGCGCAAGAATATTTCAAATCCCCGACGAACATCTTTTCGTCCATTGCCCAACCACCACGTTTCTCCTCACAGCCACCGCCGCACCCGCGCCGCCCAGACGTCGAAGGCCGCCCCGAACCCGGCGCGCAGCCGCGCCTCTTCCTCCAGGATGAACCGGTCCCGGATCACCCTCATGAACAAAGGCACCAGAAGCAGGCCCACCGGCACATCCAGCCACAGGATCGCCGCCAGCAGAAAGGCGACATCGCCCAGATAGATCGGATTGCGCGACAGGCCAAAAACCCCCGTCGTGACCAGAGCCGTCGCCGCACGATGCGGGATCACCGTCGTCCGCGCCCGCCCCATCTCCCACAACGCCCCGGCAAAAAGCCCCGCGCCCATCACCCCGAACACCGCCGCCAGCAAATCCCCCGTCCCCCCGAACAGCGGCATAGGCAACAGCCGATCCAGCAGCCAGACGGCCCCGATGAAAGCCATCAGCCAGACAGGCGGCAGATCGACGACTTTCGGCACCCGCGCATTCCCTTCCCCTGTCGAACGCCCTTTCTTCCCCGACACTCCGCGAATGGCAAGATGCGATCCTCCCCCAAGGCGGCAGCAGACAGCGCGTTGCCCGGACAACAGGCAGTTGTGCCGCCGCGCCGAAGCAGGCATGGAAGGACAGACGAACGGAGACCGCAATGACCACCGACTTCACCGCCACCCGCGCCGCCTTCGACCTGCCCGAGGGGATCATCTATCTCGACGGCAATTCCCTCGGCCCGCTGCCGAAGGCCGCCGCCGCCCGCGTCGCCCGCACCGTGACCGAGGAATGGGGCAACATGCTCATCACCGGCTGGAACAAGGCCGGCTGGATGGACCAGCCCGCCCGCATCGGCGACCGCATCGCCCGCCTGATCGGCGCCGAAGCCGGAACCGTGGTCATGGGCGACACGCTGTCGATCAAGGTCTATCAGGCCCTCGCCTCCGCCCTCGAACTCAACCCAACCCGCCGCGTCATCCTGTCGGATACCGGCAACTTCCCCTCCGATCTCTACATGGCCGATGGCCTCGTCCGCACGCTCGGGAACGGCTACAGCCTCCGCACCGTCGCCCCGGAGGAGGTGCTCGATGCCATCGACGACAGCGTCGCCGTCACCATGATCACCGAAGTCGATTACCGCACCGGCCGCCGCCACGACATGGCCGCGATCACCGCCAAGGCCCATGCCATGGGCGCGCTCACCATCTGGGACCTCGCCCATTCCGCAGGCGCGCTGCCGGTCGATCTGGCGGGAGTCGGTGCCGATTTCGCGGTGGGCTGCACCTACAAATATCTCAATTCCGGCCCCGGCGGCCCCGCCTTCATCTATGTCGCCCCGCGCCATGCCGAAACCGCCCGCCCCGCCCTCTCCGGCTGGCTCGGCCACGAATCCCCCTTCGCCTTCGACCTTGCCTATCGCCCCGGTCGCGGCATCGAACGGATGCGCGTCGGCACGCCCCCCGTCCTGCAACTTGCCGCACTCGAAGCCGCGATGGACATCTGGGATCAGGTCGATATGGCCGATCTCCGCGCCCGCTCCCTCGCCCTCACCGACCGCTTCATCGCCGGGGTGGAAGGCACCTGCCCCGACCTCGCCCTCGCCACCCCGCGCGACCATGCCCAGCGCGGCAGTCAGGTCAGCTTCCGCCACCCCGACGGCTATGCCATCATGCAGGCGCTCATCGCCGAAGGCGTCATCGGCGATTTCCGCGCCCCGGATATCCTGCGCTTCGGCTTCACCCCGCTCTATATCGGCTTTGACGAGGTGGATCGCGCCGTGGCCATCCTGGCCCGCATCATGGCGACCCGCGCCTGGGACCGACCCGAATTCAAGACCCGCGCCAAGGTCACCTGATGCCCCGCCCCGCCGCCCAGCAGCGTTCTTCGCGCCATCCGCTCTGCCGCCCGGCAGGCTGGATCGCGCTCTGGCGGCGCATCGGCAATCTCTCGGTCCAGAATGGAAGGGACCACCGCTCTCCCTGATCCCCCCAACCCAAGGAGAACGAGATGACCGATACCCCCTTCGACCCGTCCCGCGATGGCGCGCAAATGTCCTTCGACGGCCGTATGTCCTATGGCGACTACCTCCAGATCGACCGCATTCTGGGCGCGCAGCATTGCCTGACCGATGCCCATGACGAACTCCTCTTCATCATCCAGCACCAGACCTCCGAACTCTGGATGCGCCTCGCCCTGCATGAACTCGATGCCGCGCGCCGCTGCCTCGATGACGACCGCGCGCCCGAAGCCTTCAAGATGCTCGCCCGCGTCGCCCGCATCTTCGAACAGCTCAACTCCGCCTGGGACGTGCTGCGCACCATGACGCCATCGGATTACTCGCGCTTCCGCGATGATCTGGGCCAGTCCTCCGGCTTCCAGAGCTGGCAATACCGCCTGATCGAATTCGCCGTCGGCAACCGCAATCAGGCCATGCTCAAACCCCATGCCCACCGCCCTGACATTCTGGCAAGGCTTCAGGCGGAACTCGCCCGCCCCTCGCTCTATGACGCGGCCCTCGCCCATGTCGCGCGCTTGGGCCTGCCCGTCCCGCTGGCCATCCTGACCCGGGACCCCTCCCATTCCTGGACGGCCGATGACGGCGTCCGCGCCATGTGGGAACAGGTCTATCGCGATCCTGCGCGCCACTGGCAGGCCTATGAACTGGCCGAGAAACTGGTGGATTTCGAGGATTACTTCCGCCGCTGGCGGTTCAACCACGTCACCACTGTCGAACGGGTGATCGGCTTCAAGCGCGGCACGGGCGGCACGTCGGGTGTGTCCTATCTGCGACGGATGCTCGAAGTCCAGCTTTTCCCCGAGCTTTGGCAGGTCCGAACCACCCTTTGACGCTTTGACGCATGGCCGCCCGCTGGTTAGGATGGGAACAAGACATCCCGGCAGGGCGACCTCGCCCTGCGCCCACTCATGGACCACCGATTTATGCGCGCCCCTTTCCTTGCCATCCTCAAGACCTTTGCCGCTGTCGGCCTGATCGCCCTGCTCTCCGCCTGCGTCCAGCAAGGCGGCACTGCCGTCCCAAAGGCCAAACCCGGCGAACCGAAAGAGGTGCAGGGGGCCTATCTGGCGACCAAGGACGCCAATATCGACATTCCCGCCCTCCCGGTCGAGGAAATCCCCCAGCAGTTCCGCCGCCAGTCGGTCTATTTCGAAACCGCCGAAGCGCCCGGAACCATCATCATCAACCCTTCCCAGCGCGTGCTGCATTATGTGACGGGCAAGAACCAGGCGATCCGCTACGGCATCTCGGTCGGCCGCGCAGGCTTTGAATGGGCCGGCACCGCCATCGTCAGCGAAAAGAAACCCTGGCCGACCTGGACGCCGCCGCCGGAAATGATCGCCCGTGACCCGAAACTCGCCAAATGGGAAAAGGGCCAGCCCGGCGGTCCGACCAACCCGCTCGGTGCCCGCGCCATCTACCTCACCACCAACGGGGTGGATTACGGCTATCGCATCCACGGCACGCCGGAATGGCGCTCCATCGGGCGCAACGCCTCGTCCGGCTGCATCCGCATGATCAATCAGGACGTGATCGACCTCTACAACCGCCTTCAGGGTGGCGAAAAGGTCGTGGTCCTCACCCGCGATGGGCAATATCCGACGCGGCTGATCCTGCCGCCGCCGCAGCCGGTCAAGAAGGTGGAACCCGTCGTCGTGCCCGCGGCCATGCCGGCCTTCAACCCGCTTCTGCAAGGCGTGCCTGCCGCGCTTCAGGCTCCGGCAACCACGACGCCCACCACCACGGCACCGGCCACGACGACGACCACAACCACGTCGGGCGGCTGACCCGCGCTCCGGAATGCACAAGGGCCGCTGCGGCATCCCGCAGCGGCCCTTTTCCATTCCGGCCCGACCTCAGGCCAGCCAGCGATCGTAATCCGCCACCAGCAGATGCTTCGGCGCGACATCCTCCTCGATCTCCGAAAACCGGCCGATCTTCTTCGAGACGAAAACGTTGTCGGTCACGTCATCATTCACCGTGGACACTTCGCCGATCAGCACATCGCCCCCCTCTCCCCAGAAGGCATGCCAATCCCCCGGCAGCAGCGTCACGCTCTCGCCCGGCGACAAAAGCAGCACATCGCCGCCCTTGAAGGGGCGCGGCACGCCATCGCAATAGACCACCCCGCCCTGCGTCTCGGAAAAGGACCCGTCCGGGTTCGATCCGTTCAGCCGCACCGCCAGCTTCGCGCCGCCGCGATTGATGATGTCCTCGGCCTTGATCACATGGGTATGGCAGGGGGAATGCTGATCCTTCCGCGAAATCAACAGCTTCTCGGCATAGCACATGCCGCCCCCGCGTTGCAGGTCCGCCAGCTTGCCATTCCGCAGCGTGAACAGGAACAGCCCCAGCTCGTCAAAGGCCCCCTGCCCGTAATCGGTGATGTCCCACCCCATCCGCGCGGTGATGATCGCCTGCGCATCGCCCTTCTTCGCCTTGAACTCCTCCGGCGACCAATAGGCGAAGGGCGGCAGGACAAAGCCGTAATGACGGATCATCTCATCCGCCGCCGCCATGACCTCGTTGATGCGCGACCGTTTCATCCCGTCCTCCCCCGTGAAACCGTTTCCACCATCTAGACCGATGGCCTTTCCGCCAACAAGGCCGTTCTGCGCCAGAACCGCACCGTCAGCGCCGCCCCGGCCCCTGCCAGCGCAAGGATATAACCCGCCCAGATGCCCGAAGGCCCCATGCCGCCCCAATGCGCCAGCATATAGCCCAGCGGCAGCGCCACCGGCCAATAGGCGATGGCCGACACCATGGCAGGCCAGGCCGTATCCGACAGCCCGCGCAATGATCCCAGCATGGCCGACTGCACCGCATCGGAAACCTGCATCGGCGCAAAGACAAGGAAGATCGCCGCCGCCACCGCCACCACCTCCGGGTCATCGGTCACCAGCCGCGCGATGGCCTCCCCCTCCAGCGCCAGCACCACGGCCGCCGCCACCAGCCACACCCCCGCCACCGCCACGGCGGCCAGCGCGATGGGCCGCAACGCGCCAAGGTTCTCCGCCCCCCGCTCCTGCGCGACGCGGATCGCCACCGCCCCCGCCACGCCCAGGGGCAGCATGTACAGAACCCCGCCCACCGCCTGCGCCACCTGATTTCCCGCCAGCGCCACCGTGCCAAAAGCCCCGATCATCAGCGTCGCGATGCTGACCGACGCCGTCTCCACCACATACATCGCCCCCAGTGGCGCGCCCTCGCGGAAGGTGATCCCCATTTCGCGCAGCTTCACCTGTCGCCGCAGCCGCAGCCGCCGCATCGACGGCGCATAGCGCCACCAGAAAAAGGCCACCAGCAGGGCCAGCGTCTCGGCCAGGAACGAGGCGAGCCCCGCCCCGGTCAGCCCCAGTTCCGGAAGCGGCCCGATCCCCCAGATCAGCGCATAGTTCAATGGCACGTTGATCGCCACGCCCAGAAAGGCGAAGGCCGTGCCAAGCCATGGCTTCTCCACCGCCTCGAAGGCCGATTTGAACACGGTCAGGATCGCGAAGGGAATCAGGAAGGCGCAGATCCAGAACCAATAGGCTCCCATCGCCGCCACCACCTCTTCCGGCTGGCCAAGCAGCGGCAAGAGCGGCCACAGCGCCGCCATCACCAGCGCCGACCCCACGCCCACCAGCGCCCCCAGCGCAAGGCCCGATCGCAGGATGCCCGGAATGGCCAGCCCCTCCCCCGCGCCCCAGGCCGCCCCGATCCGCACCGACAGGGCCGAGAGCAGGCCGTAGATCGCCGCATAGAACAGAACCGCCACCGCCCCCGTCAGCCCGACCGCCGCCAACGGCACCGGCCCCAGCGGCGCCAGCATCACCGAATCTGTCACCCCGATCAGCGTGCTCGCCGCCAGCCCCATCACGATGGGCAGCGCCAGACCCACGATCCCGGGCACTTCCCGCCAGATCGCCCCGATCAATGCCCGCCCCTGCACTTGCCGCGCCCTTCCGTTTCACATACGATCCGTATGTGAATTCCCTAGCTCACATACGGCCCGTATGTCAATCTCGCCCCAACCTGCCCCTCCTTCCCTTCCCCGCCCGCAGGGCAGGGCCGAGGCCGCCGAACAGACCGCCGCGCGCCTCATCGCCACGGCTCGGCAGGCCTTCGCCACGCAGGGCTTCGCCCATGTCTCGCTTGACGCGCTCGCCGCCGAGGCGGGCGTCACCCGCGGCGCGCTCCACCACCATTTCCAGAACAAGGCCGGGCTGTTCGAGGCCGTCTTTCGCGCCGTCGATGCCGAAATCGGCCGCGAACTGGACATCATCTACGAGGCCGAGGATGACCCCTGGCGCGGCCTGACCGCCTGCTACCACGCCTATCTCGACCTTACCCTCAGCCCGGACCGCGCCCGCATCCTCTTCCGCGACGCGCCCGCCGTGATGGGCGCGCAGGCGATGGACATCTTGATGCAATCCGGCTTCGCGATGATCGTGGAAGACCTCACCTGCCTCATCGCCGCAGGCCGCCTGCGCCCGCTCGACCCTGTCGCCGTGACACATCTTCTGAACGGCGCTGTGATGGCACAGGCGCTCTGGCTGGCCGGCTGCGATGGCGGGACCGAAGCGCAGCGGGCCGCCGCCCATGCCGCACTCGATGCCACCTTCGACGGCCTCACCCTGCGCCCGTGAACGGTCCCCGCAATCAGGCCCGCCGCGCCACCGCCGCAGGCCCCGCCCGCCGCGCCTGCGCAAACTCTGCCACCGCCCTACCAAAGGCCGTGAACAGCGGCCGCGATACCGGATCGCTCGCCGCGTTCCATTCCGGATGCCACTGCACCGAAAGGGTGAAACCCGGCGCATCCTTCACGTAAATCGCCTCGGGCGTCCCATCCGGGGCCACCCCGTCGATCACGATCCCCTGCCCCGGCCGGGCGATCCCCTGCCCATGCAGCGTATTGGTCATCACCTCTTCCGCCCCCATCAGGCGATGGAACACGCCCCCCGGCGTGAACCGCACCGGATGGCGCAGGGCGAACTTCTCCTCGATCGTCCCGTCGGGCGGCATCCGATGGTTCATCCGCCCCGGCAGGTCGCGGATCTCCGGGTGCAGCGTGCCGCCCAGCGCCACGTTCACCTCCTGAAACCCGCGGCAGATGCCCAGAAACGGCTGCCCCCGCGCCACGCATTCCCGCACCAGCGGCAGCGTCACCGCATCGCGGCAGCGGTCAAAACTGCCATGGGCAGGCGTCTCCTCCTCGCCATATTCGCTCGGATGCACATTCGGTCGTCCGCCCGTCAGAAGGAACCCGTCGCACAGCTCCAACAGCTCTTCCACCGCCACGAAGGCGGGATTGGAAGGGATGATCAAGGGCAGACAGCCCGCCACCTTCGCCACCGCCTCGGAATTCATCGTTCCTCCGGCATGGACGGGATACTCGTTGTTGATCATGTTCATATTGCCGATGATCCCCACGACGGGGCGGCGGCCTGCGGCTGTCATGGCACGGTCATCCTTCCTTCATGGTAAGGATAGGCGTCCTTTCTGCACAAGCAAAGGGTCCAGCCGCCGCAACCCTGTGCGCCCGCGCAGGGCGCCGGTGCGCGCTGCCCGGCCGGGCAGCATTCCGCCCGCAGCGGGGCAGCCCGCGAAAAGTCACAGCGCCGTGTCTTGCCTTCCAGCAGGGGGAAGCCTCGACACATCGTTTCTCTCACGAATTCCAGAGGATGCCATGACCCGCCATTTCCCCCTCGCCGCACTCCTGGCCCTGACCCTCGCCGCGCCGCTCGCGGCCCAGACGACCGATCATTCCGGCCATGACATGGGGTCCGACCATGCGGCCCATGGCATGGGCACCGACAGCCCCGCCACCACCGCCTTCCGCGAGGCGAATGCCCGCATGCACAGCGGCATGGACATCCCCTTCACCGGCAATGCCGATATCGACTTCATCCGTGGCATGATCGCCCACCATCAGGGCGCCATCGACATGGCCCGCATCGTGCTGGACCACGGCACCGACCCCGAGGTGAAGAAACTCGCCACCGAGATCATTGCCGCACAAGAGGCCGAAATCACCTGGATGCAGGACTGGCTGGCAAAGAACGGCGGCTGACCAAGGCGGCCGGCAAAGGCGGTCAGACGACCGCCTTCCCCACCACCTCCGCCGCCGCGGCAAGGCCGCCGGGGCCGAAGGGGATGCCCAGGCTCACCATCCCCGCCTCCATCACCGCCAGCGCGCCAAGGGTCATATGGGCATTCACATGCCCCATATGCGCCACCCGCAGGAAGCCGTGATAGGCCGGGTCCGTGGCCGGGGCCATCCCCAGCCCGATCCCCAGCGTCACGCCCGCCTTGTGTTCCGTCCATTCCCGCAGCCGCGTCGCATGGGGCGCGCCCATCCGCGCCGCCGTGACCGACCGGCCCCGATGCACAGGCTCCGCCACGTTCAGCCCGATCGCCGGATTGCCCGCCGACCAGCAGTCAAACGCCGCCCAGACCGCCCGCGCCAGCACCTCATGCCGCGCCCAGACCGCCTCCAGCCCCTCTTCATCCAGGATCATCGTCAGGCTTTCGCGCAGGCCGAACAGGTGATGCGTCGGCGCGGTGCCGTTCCAGTATTGCCAGAACTCGCCCGCATCGGCGCGCGGCGTCCAATCCCAATAGGGCGTCCGCAGGTCCGACACCCGGCACCGCTCCCGCGCCTTCTCGGAAAACCAGACGAAGCCGATCCCCGGCGGCACCATCAGCCCCTTCTGGCTGGCCGCCACCATCACATCCACGCCCCAGTCATCCATGCGGAATGCGTCACAGGCCAGCGAGGCGATGCAATCCACCGCCAGCAGCGCGGGGTGCCCCACCGCATCCATCACCGCCCGCAGGGCCGGGATATCCGTCCGCACCGTGCTGGCCGTATCCACATGCGTCGTCAGCACCGCCTTGAACCGATGCCCGCCATCCGCCCGCAGCGCCGCCTCCACCCGCGCGAAATCGACGGGCGAGGACTTGCCGAAATCCAGCACCTCAACCTCGACCCCAAGCGCCCGCACCGACTCGGCCCAGGACAGCCCGAACCGCCCCGTCGCCAGAACCAGCGCCCGGTCCCCGCGCGAAAACAGGTTCATGTTCGCCGCTTCCCACACGCCATGGCCATTGGCGATATACAGCGCCACATTCTGCACCGTCCCCGCCACCCGCCGCAGATCGGGCCAAAGCGTCTCCACCATCTCGGGCAGCCGCCCCTCATAGATATTGGGCGCCGCCCGATGCATCGCCGCCAGCACCCGGTCCGGCATCACCGAAGGGCCGGGGATCGCAAGATAGGGGCGGCCATTCGACAGGGTCATCGCTCTCTCCTTCGGGAAACACTCCATGGCTATGCCTGCCGCCGGGGAAGGTCAACCAAGCTGCCCCGCCCAGTCCCACCGCTTGCCGCCCCGCCCCATTCGCGCTAGTCACATCCCCCAAGGGCCCCGCTGGCAGGGCCGCAGCCAAAGGCCCAGCCGCTTGCGCGAACCCCACCAGACACAGCCCATCGACCGGACCGGAGACGGCGACCCCGCCTATGCCTCCCGCCCGCTCTTCCGCAGGCTCTGGCAGGGCTATCTGCGCCCGCATCTCTGGCTGATGATCGCAGCCTTCCTCGTGATGGCGATCGAGGGCAGCACGCTCGGCCTCCTCTCCTGGATGATCGAACCCCTGTTCGACCGCGTCTTCGGCCCCGAAGGCGAAGGCGATATCCTCTGGGTCGGCCTCGCCATCCTCGGCCTCTTCGTGCTGCGCGCGATCACCACCATCGTCTCGCGCTCGCTCCTCACCATCGTCTCGGTCCGCATCGCCTCGGCCATGCAGGTGGACATGCTGGCCCATATCCTGCGCCAGTCGGGCAGCTTCTTCCAGAACCACCCCCCCGGCGCGCTGATGGATCGGGTGCAGGGCGACACCACCGCCGTCCAGGGCATCTGGCAGACCGTCATCGTCTCGGCCGGCCGCGACATCGTCGCCCTCATCGGCCTTTTCGCCGTCGCCATCGCCATCGACCCGCAATGGACACTGGCCGCCCTCATCGGCGCGCCGCTCCTCATCCTGCCCGCCGTGATCCTGCAACGCTATCTGCGCCGCAAATCCGTGCAACTGCGCGAGGCGACCGCCGCCCGCTCCACCCGGCTGGACGAGATCTTCCACGGCATCAACGCGATCAAGCTGAACCGGCTTGAGGCCTACCAATCAGGCCGCTTCCTCACCACCGTCCGCGCCCTCAACCGCGCCTATTCCAAATCCATCGTCGCGGCCCAGACCATGCCCGCCATGATCGACATCGTCACCGGCATCGGCTTCTTCGCCGTCCTCATGCTCGGCGGGCGCGAGGTGGCGTCGGGCGACCGCACGGTGGGTGAATTCATGTCCTTCTTCACCGCCATGACGCTCACCTTCCAGCCGATCCGCCGGCTGGGAGAGGTCGCGGGCACCTGGCAGATCGCCGCTGCCTCGCTCGAACGCATCTTCCGCCTGCTCGACACCGATACCGAGGAACGCCGCCCCGCCGCCTCCCCCCTTCCCGCCACAACCACCAGCCCCGGCCTCGAATTCCGCGACGTGCATTTCGCCTATCCGGGCGTCCCGGTCCTGAACGGCCTCTCCTTCACCGCCCGGCCGGGCCGGATGACCGCCATCGTCGGCCCCTCCGGCGCGGGCAAATCCACGATCTTCCACCTGCTCACCGCGCTGGCCGAACCCGATGACGGGGAAATCCTCATCGACGGCCGCCCCGCCACCACCCTTTCCCTCCCCGATCAGCGCGCCCTCTTCGCCACCGTCTCGCAGGACACAGCACTCTTCGACGAATCCCTGCGCGACAACATCCTTCTCGGCCGCCCCGGCATCCCCGCCGACCGCTTGACCCAGGTCACCGAGGCCGCGCAACTCTCCGACCTCCTCGCCACCCTGCCCGGCGGGCTCGACGCCCCCGCAGGCCCGCGCGGCTCTGCCCTCTCAGGCGGCCAGCGCCAGCGCATCGCCATCGCCCGCGCCCTCGTCGCCGACGCCCCCGTCCTGCTCCTGGACGAGGCCACCTCCGCCCTCGACAGCCGGTCCGAGGCTGCCGTGGCCGACGCGCTCGCCCGCCTCGCCAAGGGCCGCACCACGCTGGTCATCGCCCACCGCCTCTCTACCGTGCGCGAGGCCGACCATATCCTCGTCCTCGACAAGGGCCGCGTCGTGGAACAGGGCCGCCATGATGACCTGATCGCGCAAGGCGGCCTCTATGCGGGCCTGCACGCCTTGCAGTTCAAGGACTGACCCCTATCTTGGCCGCCGAAAGGATACCGCAGATGCATGGGGAAGAGGCCACCGACCGCAGAATCATCACCCTCGAAGGGGCCGATGCGCTGCATTTCCTTCAGGGCCTCGTCTCCAACGATGTCCGCCCGCTGGAGAAAGGCCCCGGCCTCGTCTGGGCCGCCCTCCTCACCCCGCAGGGCAAGTATCTGGCCGATTTCCTGATCGCCCGCCTGCCCGACGGAACCCTCCTCCTCGACCTGCCCGAAGCGCTGGCCGACGCGACCCTGCGCCGCCTCACCCTCTACCGCCTGCGCGCCGATGTCCGCCTGACACCCTCCCCCCTCCATGTCCAGCGCGGCCTCGGCCCCGCCCCCGACGGCGCCTTCGCCGATCCCCGCCACCCGGCCCTCGGCTGGCGGCTCTACACCCCCACCCCCGGCCAGACGCCGCAGATCGACTGGGACGCGATCCGCGTCGCCCATGTCATCCCCGAGGCGGGCCGCGAACTCATCCCCGATGACAGCTACATCCTCGAAGCCGGGTTCGAACGCCTCCATGGCGTCGATTTCCGCAAGGGCTGCTATGTCGGTCAGGAAGTCACCGCAAGGATGAAGCACAAGACCGAATTGCGCAAAGGCCTTGCCCGCATCCGCATCACCGGCGATGCCCCCTTCGGCAGCCCGATCACCGCCGAGGATCGCGCTGTCGGAACCCTCTTCACCCGGTCGGGCGACCGCGCCCTCGCCCATCTGCGGCTGGACCGTGCCACCGGCCCGATGCAGGCCGGAACCGCCACAATCACGCTGGACCCCGACGACTTGGCATGACCTTTGCCATGGTCACCGTGACGTGACGGGAAAAAGGCGGAAATGCGTTGAAGAATTATGAACTCTGCCTATATCCAGCGGACAGTTCACCGCTGATCCGACGATATATTGTATGGATACAGGAAAGTAATGCACCACATGCATGCCTGACCTGCTAAAAGGACAATACCGAATCGTGACCAAACGGTCATATTCGCCGGACGCCAGAAAAGACAAGAACAGGACAACGACGAGATGGTCGATTTCGTTGATGGCACCGCCTTCAATTACGAACAGGGTCAGCGGGCGCGCAAGCTCTTCGCTGCCGTGGTTCTCGCTGCGCTCGATGATGCGATCGCAGATGACAAGAAATACGGGAACGGCCCGGAACAGATCGCCCGTTGGGCGCGGTCGCGCGACGGGCGCGAGGTTCTGTCCTGCGCCGGGATCGACCCGAACGAGCGGGTCGTGAAAGGCCTGATGGATTTCGTGGCCAAGGGTGTCCGCACCTCCGTCGCGCTCTCGCGCGAGGAATCCGAACGCCGCCACGCGCTTGAGGCGGAACAGGCCGAAGCGGCCTGATCCCCCGCGCCTTGCCCCGGGCCCCGCAGGGGGCCGGAAACGAAAACGCGCCCCTCGGGGCGCGTTTTGCTTTTCCCTGCTGGCCCCACGGCCTATTCGAAATCCCGCACCGCCAGCGCACGTGCGATCTCGGCCCGCACCAGCTTGCGCACATTGCGCGTGATCCGCTCGCCCAGCGCCCCCTGCAATTCCTCGCGGATGATGTCGCGCACCAGATCGCGCAGCATCTCCTCGTCGAAATGGCGGTCGTCGTGGTCATCCTCCTCGAACCGGGCAAAGACCGTCGCCGTCGCCTCTTCCTCCAGTTCGCGCCGGATCTCCGCCTCGGCGGCATCGGCCCAGCCCGCATCGGCGCGGGGGGTGGCAGAAGGCGCGGCCACCGGCTCCGCCGTCACCACCTCCTCGGCCTCCGCTTCCATCCGCGCCCAGTCCGGCATCGCGGCAGGGCTCTCGCCCGCCATGTCGGCAGGCACAGGCCCGCCCAGATCCGTCGGGTCCTGCGGATGCGGCATCGCCAGCCCCTCCTCGCCACGCAGCTCCTCCTCCGTCGCCTCCGCGGCCGCAGGACGGTCGATCACCATCGGCTCCACATCCGACCAACCCGGATCATCCGGCTGCTCGGCCTCCATCGGCGCGGATTCGCCCGGCGCCGCCCAATTCGCCTCCGGCGCATCGGCGGCGGGCCAGTCCTCGGACACCACCGCCTCGACGATCTCGATCTCGCCCTCCAGCACCTCGGGCAGTGGCGCCTCCGCCGCTGCCTCGATCACCGGATCGGCAGGCTGTTCCACCGGGGCCACAGGCGCCTCCGACCAGGCCTCGCCCGCAGCTTCCACCGCAGCCTCCGCCTCCGTCGCCCAGTCTGACCGCGACGGCACCACCGCCTCGCCCACCGGCTCCCATTCCTCCTCCGGCATGGCGCGGGTCACACGGTCCACGACCGATGCCCCCCGCCCCTGCCGCACCGACTGGAAGGACGGCATCGCCGCCTCCGGTTGCGGGGCCGCGACCGGGGCCTCCGCCTCCGGCCCGATCCGCAGCGCAGGCGTCAGGATAAGCTTCTCGGCCTCTGCCGCAGGCGCGGCCACGGGTGCCGCCACAGGGGCCGCCGCGGGGGGGGCCACTTCGGCCGCCGGCTTGGCGCCGGGACGCAAATCCTCCGAAACCAGACGGCGGATGGAGGACAGGACATCCTCGATCTCGACGGAACTCAACCGTTCGGACATTTCGGTGCAGACCTCTCGGATGCGCAATGCGTGGATGCGATTCTATCGCCCACAACAGTGGCGATATCAAGGAAAGGCAACGGGCGGCACCGCAGCGCCGCCCGGCCGTGGCGTTCCTGCCAAAGGATCAGTCGCCGATCTTGTCGAGGATGCGCTGAAGCTTCTTGCCCTGCGGGCTGGTGATCGGCGCGTTCTTCACGGCGTTGTAATAGAGCGCCGGATCATAGGTCGGCACGCCCAGCCCCAGATGCTCCACCGACAGAAGGCCCATCGTGGACAACAGGTTATAGACGCCGATATAGCGCTGCGCCTCGGCCTGCAACTTGGTCGCCCGCGCGTCCAGCAATTCCTGTTCGGCGTTCAGCACATCCAGCGTCGTCCGCGCCCCCAGCGTGGCTTCCTCGCGCACCCCTTCAAAGGCCGTCTGCGCAGCCTCCACCTGAAGCGTGCCCGCCTGGATCGAGGCCGCCGCCACTTCCAGCGCCGACCAGGCATTGCCCACATTCTCGCCAACGGTGATCGTCGCCTGCAACAGCCCGGCCTGCGCGGCCTCCTTGTTGGCCAGCGCCGCGCGATGCGCCGAAGACAGCGCGCCGCCCGCATAAATCGTCTGGTTGAACGACAGCGAAACGCTGTCGCGCCGCGTGTCGGTGTCGATATTCTCGGCGATCCCGGCTTCCAGGTTGATCGACGGCCGCATTTCGGCCCGCGTCGCCTCGACCCCCAGTTCCGAGATCGTCACCTGACGCTGCGCCTGCAGGATATCCGGATGGGTCCGCAGCGCGATCATCCGCGCCTCGTCCAGCGATCCGGCGGTCTTCGGCAGCCGCGGCAGGCCCGCCAGATTGCCCGGATAGGCCCCGGTCACCGCCCGATACCGCTCCCGCGCCACCGCGAAATCGCCCTGCGCCGCCGCCAGGCCCGACCGCGCCGCAGCCAGACGCGCCTCGGCGATGGCCACATCCGTGCGCGTCACCTCGCCCACCTCGAACCGGTCCTGCGCCGCGCGCAGTTCCTGCGTGATCAGCCGGACGTTGTTCTGCCGCAGCGACACGATCTCCGCCTGCAAGCGCACATCCACAAAGGCGCTCACCGCCGAAAGCAGAACCTGCGCCTCCAGATCCTTCAGCGCCTCGCGCGTCGCCAGCACCGTCTCCTTGGCGATCTCGATCCCGGCGCGGTTGCGCCCGAAATCGAACACCGTCCATTGCGCCGCCAGCGTGAAGGTCGTCTGCAAGTCATCGGACCCTACCGTATCGGGGTCCGTATCGGTCGCCTGCGCCTCTGCGACGAAGTTGATCACCGGGCGCAGCGCCGCCACCGCCTGCGCCACATCCTCATCCGCCGCGCGCAGCAGCGCCTCGTTCTGATCCAGCAGCTTGGAATTCTTGTAGGCCGAGACCAGCGCATCGGCGAGCGTCTCTGCCTGCACGCCCCCCGCACCCAGTCCGAGGACGGAAACCGCCACTGCCGAAAGGAATCTGCGCATCATATACCCTGCCTCTTCAGTGGCGTGCCGCAAACCGGCCCGCGCCTCACGTCTTCCCCGCGCCAAACCCTGCGGGGCAACAACCGTCACGTCACAGAACAAATCCGCGTGCCGCGGCAAAACCCGGAAGAACCGGCGCCGCCGCATTGAACACCTGGCGCCAGGTCACCGCGCCGTCGATCTTGTATCCCACCCGCGCCACGCCCAGCGCGCCCTCCATGAAGACGGCACCGATCCGCCCGCCTTCCTTGAGCTGATCAAGGATCGCCTGCGGCACCACCTCAACCCCGCCCTGAATGGTGATCACGTCAAAGGGCGCATGGCGCGCATCGCCCGCCGCCAGCGACCCGACGACGACAGCGGCATTGTCCACGCCTTCCGCCGACAGGCTGCGCTGCGCCTCGGCGGCCAGCGCCTCATCCTCTTCCACCGCGACCACGGCATCGGCCAGACGCGCGATCACCGCCGTCGAATAGCCGAAGCCGCAGCCCAGATCGAGCACCAGCTCCGTCGGTTGCACATCCAGCGCGTCCAGCATCTTGGCCAGCGTCCGCGCCTCCAGCACCACCCGGCCCGCGCCGATGTCCAGATTCTCGCCCACATAGGCCGCCTCGCGCTTCGCCTGAGGCACGAAAACCTCGCGCGGAACCGTCAGCATCGCCTCGATGATCGGAAACTTGGTCACGTCGGACGGGCGCACTTGCGTGTCCACCATCATCACCCGCCGGGTCGCGAAGTCACTCATCGTCCTGAACTCATGCGTCTGGTCTAATTCGTAAACTTCTCTGCCATACTTCACCCGGGGGGGCAACGGGCCAAAGGTCCGAAGGCTGCGAACCGTTTGCGCCTTGTCGCAGCGCAGCAACGCTTTGCGACGCGGCAACCGGCGTGCCGAGGCCCCTTGCAAATCCGGCGCAACCGGGGTTCCCTGCCCGCGCCGAAAAGGGAGGAACGGATGAAACTGTTGCGCGTAGGTCAACCCGGGGCCGAAGTGCCGGCCATTGTCGATGCCGCAGGCCGCATCCGCAGCCTTCAGGGCATCGTGCCCGATATCGCGGGCGAGACGCTCACCCCCGAAGGCCTGGCCCGCCTCCGCAGCCTTGACCTCGCCACCCTGCCCGAACTGCCCGCCGATGCCCGCATCGGCCCCTGCGTCGGACGGGTGGGCAAGTTCATCTGCATCGGCCTGAACTATGCCGATCACGCGGCGGAATCGAATCTGCCCGTGCCGAAGGAACCGGTGATCTTCCTCAAGGCCAACTCGGCCATCATCGGCCCGAATGACGATGTGCTCATCCCCCGCGGCTCGAAAAAGACCGACTGGGAGGTGGAGCTGGGCGTGGTCATCGGCAAGCGCGCCTCCTACGTGACAGAAGCCGAGGCGATGGATCACGTCGCGGGCTATTGCGTCATCAATGACGTCTCGGAACGCGAATTCCAGATCGAACGCGGCGGCACCTGGGACAAGGGCAAGGGCTGCGACACCTTCGGTCCCCTCGGCCCCTGGCTGGTCACCACGGATGAAGTGGCCGATCCCCAGAACCTCTCCATGTGGCTCGAGGTGGACGGCCACCGCTATCAGAACGGCTCCACCCGGACGATGGTCTTCGGCGTGCGGCATCTGGTGCATTACGTCAGCCAGTTCATGACCCTGCATCCCGGCGACGTGATCTCCACCGGCACCCCGCCCGGCGTCGGCATGGGCCAGAAGCCCGATCCGATCTACCTCAAGGGCGGCGAGGTGATGCGCCTCGGCATCGAAGGGCTCGGCGAACAGCGCCAGACCGTCGGCCATGCCTGAACGGGCAGGATGGGCAGCATTGCCCATCCTACGCCACAGGCCGCCCGCGTAGGATGGGCGATCCCGCCCATCCCCCCCGAACTCAGACCAGACGCAGCCCCGGCCGCGCCGCCGCGCGCCGCCCGGTCGCCTGCCGCACCATCGCCGCGATGTCCTTCGCCGACAGGCCCGCCCAGTCATACATCTGCGCCGGGCTCGCCTGGTCGATGAACCGGTCGGGCAGGGTCATGGTCCGGATCGCCCGCCCCTTCTCCAGCCCGCCGCTATTGGCCAGATGGTGCAGCACCAGCGCGCCGAAGCCGCCCGTCGCCCCCGTCTCCACCGTGATCAGCGCGGGATGATCCTCGACCAGCAGGTCGATCAGCGCCGTATCCAGCGGCTTGGCGAAGCGCGCATCGGCCACGGTGATCGAAATCCCCTCGGCCTCAAGCATCTCCGCCGCCGCCAGTGCCTCGCCCAGATGCGCGCCATAGGACAGGATCGCCGCATCCGACCCCACCCGCAGCACCCGCCCCTTGCCGATGGTGATCGGCACGCCCCGCGCGGGCAGGTCCACACCCAGCCCCTCGCCGCGCGGATAGCGGAAGGCGATGGGTCCCTCGTCATGCGCCATGGCCGTGGCCACCATGTGGACGAGTTCCGCCTCATCCCCCGCCGCCATCACGGTAAAGCCCGGCAGATTGGCCAGAAATCCGATGTCGAAGGCCCCCGCATGGGTCGCCCCGTCCTGCCCCACCAGCCCCGCCCGGTCGATGGCGAAGCGCACCGGCAAGCCCTGCAACGCCACGTCATGCACGATCTGGTCATAGCCACGTTGCAGGAAGGTGGAATAGATCGCGCAGACAGGCTTCAGCCCCGCCGCCGCCATCCCCGCCGCCATGGTCACCCCATGCTGCTCGGCAATCCCCACGTCAAACACGCGGGATGCGAAGCGCCGCGCCATGATGTCCAGCCCCGTCCCCGAAGGCATCGCCGCCGTGATCGCCACCACCCGCGGATCGCGCGCCGCCTCTTCCGTCAGGGCATTGCCGAAGACCGTGGTATAGGAGGGCGCGTTGGACTTGGCCTTCGCCTGCTCCCCCGTCTCCGGGTCGAATTTCGACACGCCGTGATACTTGTCCGCCGCCGTCTCGGCAGGGGCAAAACCCTTGCCCTTCACCGTCACCGCATGGATCAGCACCGGCCCCGTCGCCCGCGCCCGTGCCGCCCGCAGCGTCGCCAGCACCTGCCCCATGTCATGCCCGTCAATCGGGCCGACATAGGAAAAGCCCAGCTCCTCGAACAGCGTCCCGCCGCCCGGCATCCCCGTGACCAGCGCCCGCGCCCGCCTGGCGCCATCCCGCACCGGCCCCGGCAGATGGCTCTCGAACTCCTCCGCCGCCGCCTTGAACAGCGCCAGCGGCCCCTTCGCCGCAATCTCGTTGAGGTATTTCGACAAAGCCCCCACCGGCGGCGCGATGCTCATGTCATTGTCGTTCAGGATCACGAACAGCCGCTTGCCCAGATGGCCCGCATGGTTCATCGCCTCATAGGCCATGCCCGCCGTGATCGCCCCGTCGCCGATCACCGCGATCGTGTCGCCCACCGGCATCCCCATCTCGCGCCCCACCGCAAAACCCAGCGCCGCCGAGATGGAGGTAGAGGAATGCGCCGCCCCGAACGGGTCGAATTCGCTCTCCGACCGCTTGGTAAATCCGGAAACGCCCCCGCCCTGCCGCAGCGTCGCCATCCGCTCCCGCCGCCCGGTCAAAATCTTGTGCGGATAGCACTGATGCCCGACATCCCAGATCAGCTTGTCCCGCGGCGTGTCAAAGACGGCATGGATGGCGACCGTCAGCTCCACCACCCCAAGCGACGATCCCAGATGCCCGCCCGTCCGGCTGACCACTTCAATCGTCTCGCGCCGCAACTCCCCGGCCAGCCGTCCCAGCTCCGCATCCGAGAGCCCCTTCAAATCCGCAGGCCCCGCCACACGGTCCAGGGTCGGCGTCCGGCTGTCGATGGTGGTCATGGCTTACCCCTTTCCGGGATGAAAAAAGTGCCGTGCAGGGGAAACCTACACGGCACCAGGTCCCTGTCGCCAACAGGAAGGGAACCGGGCTGTGGTTGCGCCCCGGATCCGGGCCGGCGAATTGGCCCGAATGATGGCGGGTCGGGCGGCTTTGCTCCGCCCGGACCCATGCTTGGATCAGGCGATCCCGGTCACGGCGGGGGCCGTGATCAGGAAGGCATTGGGATCGGGTGCCAGCTTGCTGTCTTCCGGCAGAAGCAGGCCGATCCCCCAGACCGCGAACAGAAGTGCCGCCACGGACAGGACGAACAAGGCCGCCCATCCCGCTCCGGCCATCATCTGGTACAAGGCCCAGGACCGCAGCGCCGCACCCGGCTTTTGCTGAAGGAAGTCGTTGTCAGACATCATTTCCCCCTCAATCCAGCGGCGCGTAGCCGTGGTCCTGTGCCCAGACGTACCAGTTGTCCACGACCGTCCCCGTAATCAGGATGCCGATCCCGCCTGTCAGCGTCACCAGCACCGCAAACCACCAGGCCCAGCGGTGAATACCTTCCATCGTCGCGTTGAAGCCCATGGTCCAGCGCCAGAACAGTGCCGCACGTTCCGATGCGGTGCCCCGGTCTGCGATCTGCTCCAGTTCCCGGTCCCCGCCGAAGCGCGACACCGCAAGAATGGTGGCGCCGTGCATCGCGAACAAGAGGGCCGAGCCGTAAAGGAACACGATGCTCAGCGCGTGGAACGGGTTGTAGAACAGGTTGCCATAGGTCAGGCTGAAGTTGTTGGTCCAGTCGAGGTGCGTGAAGATGCCGTAGGGCACTGCCTCGGACCACGATCCCATCAGGATCGGGCGGAACAGGCCCAGCACCAGGAACAGCCAGATCGCGCTGGCAAAGGCCCAGCTCACATGCTTGCCCATGCCCAGAGCCTGCGCCCGCAGATAGGTCCGCACCCACCAGGACAGGACCGAGATCAGCAGGAAGAAGGACGCGATCAGCCACAGACCGCCCTCCGCGATGGGCGCGAAGCCCAGACCGTATTCAGACGACGGCGGCTCAAGCGAGAACCAGAACAGGTCCCGCAGAAAGACCGCCGGGTTGAACCCGGCCTGATACCAGAACCACGCCCCGCAGAGCATAAACCAGACCGCGCCGGACATCAGCGAGATCACGCCCATGGTGCCCAGATAGACGGGCCCGAGCTGCGCATTTCCGAACCAGCCCGCAAGGGTCGAGAAAGAGGCCCCCTTGGTGCGGTTCGACAGTTCGACTTCTTCCACCATCCCCATTTCGGGGGCAGCCTGCACCTGAACCTGGGTGAAGATGTTCTGATACTCAGCCATTTACGCCTCCTGCGATGTCGGCCCACCACGGCAGTTGCAGCCACCAATCCCACCAGACAACCCACTGGTCGAACCAGATCGTGCCCGAGATGATGATGCAGACCGCGCTCCAGAAGCCGGCGTTCAGCGCCAGCAGAAGCCCGAGGCGGTGGATGCCCAGCGTGCCGACCGAATAGCCGATCAGGTCGCGGAAATAGGTGTCCTCGTGATCCGGCGTCCGCATCTCCTTGCCCTTCTCGGGATTGGCGGCGGACAGGATCAGGGCCCCATGCAGCGACAACGCCAGCGCGTTCGTGAAGAAGAACGACACCGCGATCATGTGGGCAGGGTTGTAGTGGAAGTTGCCGTAGGTATAGCCCGTGTTCGACACCCAATCGAGGTGCGTCCAGATGCCATAGGGGAAGCCGTAGCCCCATGCCCCCATCATCAGCGGCCGGAAGACCACGAGTGTCGTATAGGCAAAGATCGCGACGCCGAAGGCGAAAGGCACGTGAAAGCCCATCCCCAGCTTGCGACAGATCTCCACCTCACGCAGCGCCCAGGAAATGAAGGCACCATGGGCGCAGATCGTGATCAGCTGCCACAGTCCCCCCTCCATCAGGGGCGCAAAACCCAGCCCGTATTCCACGGGCGGGGGATCAATCGAAATCAGCCACGGGTTCCAGACGCCTTCCATGGCCGTGCCATAGAAGATCAGGATCGTGCCAAGCGCCGCGAAGAAGAATGTCGTGACGCCAAAGAAACCGACGTAGAACGGCCCGACCCAGAAGTCGAACAGGTTCCCGCCGATGAGCGTGCCCCCCGGCACGCGATATTTCCGTTCGAAGCTGAGCAGTGCCATGCTTCCCTCTCCGCTGTGTTGCGACCGGCGGTCCTTTGGTGGCCGTCGGATTTGCCCGTTCGGGTCGCCGCGGGCGAAGGGTCCTGCCCCCCGCCCGCAGCAAGGTGCCTTACGGCGTCACTCGGTTGCCGCGGGTGCGGCGCCACCGACGGCGGCAGCGGTCTGGAACCAGTTGATGCCGTTGCTCAGAACCACCAGGTGGATCATCGCAGCCAGCAGGAACAGGAAGACGCCCTGCGCGACGAAGACGCGACGGGGATCGAAGATGAGCCAGATCTTGTAGAATTTGGACATGTTTTGATCCTCCTCAGAACCACGGGCGCCAGATGTACGTGGCGATATGGGCGACGACTGCGATGGCCGTGAACAGCCAAAGCCCGCTCATATACACCGAGTGCAGTTCCTGCGCCTGCTCGTCGGTAAGACCTGTGAAGCTCAGGTCAGATTTATCAGCCATTCTATCCTCCGGATGGGCAGACTGACGCCGCAATCCCTGCGGCGGGGTTCACGGTCAGGCGGAATGCCCTTCCGAGTTCTCACCACCCCGCGATGGTCTGCGGGAGGGCGAAGGCGTGACGGGTCGGGCGCAACCCGGAGAAAGCTGTCCCCGCCCCTGCGGGCGGGCGTCCGGCCTCAGGGCCGGAAGATGTTCGGCGTGATCGACCCCGCCTCGCGCCAGGCGCGGGCCAAGGGGCCATGCACCGGCAGCCGCCGCTCAAGGATCGTCTGCACGACCCAGGCGATGGCGGCGAAGGGGATCGCCACAAGGAAGATCAGGGCGAAATAGACGTAGAACTCGGCGCGCGGTGCGCGGTGGGCGTGATGCCCGTTCTCGCCTGCGGTATGATCGCTCATGCAGTCCCTCCTTGTGCTGTCGTTGTCAGTGGCGCGCCCCTCAGGGCTTCCACGGTTTCCTTGACCACCCGCTCCGCCCCCTGATCGAGCGCGGCCTTCTCGGCCGCATCCCGCAGGGTCCGCGCAGCGGAGATCCGTGTCAGGATCGGATGTTCGGAAACGATCCGGTCCAGTTCTGCCTGCGCATCCGCATCCCAGGGGAAATCGCGGCGCAGGGTGGTGGGCGTGGCCGCCGCCGAGTCCATCTCGGACCCCAGCGGCAGGATATGGAACAGCGCCTCGAACAGACCGTTGCAGACCTCCTGCAACAGCCAGACGCAGCCGCCATATCCCATGACCGGCGTGCCGGTATGGCGGCGGATCGCGGCGCCCGGAAAGCTTGCCGCGATGAAATGCGGCTGCGGGCCATGGCCGGCCTTCAGCTCGGCCAGATACATCTTCTCGTTGATCGACCCCATCAGGATCAGCGGCCGATGCTGGCGGATCATCGCCCGCACCGCCTCGTTATTCGTCTTGGCCCCCGCCTGCCGCGCCACGGCAAAGGCGCAAGGCAATCCAAGATCGCTTTCCAGATAGGCCCTGATGCCCCGCGCATAGGTCTCGTTCGCCACGATGGCGAAATTGGCCGTGCCAAAGAAATCCTGCGTCACGCTGCGCCACAGGTCCCAGACCGGCTTCAGCGTCGAATGCTTCTCCCGCGCGATGAACGGCTCGGGGTCCAGCCCCAAGAGCTCGCCCAGTTTGCGCAGGAACTTCGTCGTGCTGTCCAGCCCGATGGGCGCCTGCAGGTAAGGCTTGCCCAGCACCTCGGCCAGACCGCGCCCGAATTCCCGATACATGACGATGTTCACATCGGCATTCACAAGGTTCCGCATCTCGGCCAGATGCGCGCCCAAGGGCAGCACCATGTTGACCTCTGCCCCGATGCCTTCCACCAGACGGCGGATCTCGGCCAGGTCCGACGCCATGTTGAAGACGCCATACATCGGGCCAAGGATGTTCACCCGCGGCCGGTCGCCATCCTCGCGCTTTTTCTCCACCGGCATCCGGCCCTTGGTCATGCCGAATTCCGTGAAGATCCAGGTCATCGCCCGGTCGGCCGCCTGCCACTGATCCTCGTCGATCGTGCGCGGCAAGAACCGCTGGATATTCGTGCCCATCGGCGTGACGCCGCCGCCGATCATCTCGGCGATCGACCCCGTCACCACCACTGCAGGCAGCGCCGGGTCCAGCGTCTTCCACGCCCGCCGCATCGCGCCCTCGGTGCCGTCGCGGCCCAGTTCCTCTTCGCCCAGCCCCGTCACCACGATGGGCAACTCATGCGGCGGCAAGGCATCCGTGTAATGCAGCACCGACGTCACCGGCAGGTTTTCGCAACCCACCGGGCCGTCGATCACCACCTGCAATCCCTTGACGGCGCAGAAGGCATAGACCGCCCCCCAATACCCGCCCGCGCGATCATGATCCTGGATCAACATCAGATCATCGCCTCCGCTTGCGCGGCCTTGGCGGCCTTTTCCAGCTTCTTCTGATGCGCGGCGCGGAAGTCGGGCCGCAGGTTCGGCGCACCTTCCCAGATGCCCGCCGTATCGCCGGTGCCGACGCCCTCGAAGAACTCTTTCATCCCGTCCATGCGCGCCTTGTTCGCCATGGCGGCATTCACCACCTGCGCCAGGGACCCCGCCCCCGCCGGCCCCATCAGGGGCCGCGCCGAAATCAGGTTGGTGAAATACAGCGCCGGGATGGCCAGTTCCTTGGCCTTCTGCACCACCGGGGTCGTCCCGATGGCCAGATCGGGCCGGAAGGCCTCCATCGCCGCGCAATCATCCTCCAGCGATGCGCGATACTTCACCACCACGCCCCGCGCCTCCAGCCAGTCGCGATCCGCCGCCGACCAGTCATTGCGTGCGCAGGCGCTGCCCACATAGGCCACATCCGCCCCGCTCTCGACCAGCAGCCGCGCCACCAGAAGTTCAGACCCTTCATAGCCCGACAGGGTGATCCGCCCGGCAATCGGATTGTCGGCCAGCGCCGCCTTGATCGCCGCGCCGAACCCGTTCTGCGCCGCCGCCACCCGATCCGCCGCCACGCCATAGGCGGCACCTATGGCCGCCAGCCAATCCATCGTCCCGTCATGGCCCACCGGGGCCGATCCCACGACCGTCCGCCCCGCCGCCTGAAACTCGCGGATCGCCGCCGTGTAGAAGGGATGGATCGCCGCCACCACGCCGCAATCCAGCGCCGCATAAAGCTCGCGCCATTCGCGGCACGGCACCACCGGCCCCGCCGCCAGACCCAGCGGTGCCAGCATCGCGCCAATCATCATCGGGTCCGCCGGGAACATCTCGCCCAGCAAAGCGACCGTCGGCCGATCCGACCGCCCGCGTTCGGGTGCCGCCACCGGCCCCGCCTCGATCTCGCGCCGCGCATAATTCAGCATCGCGCCCGCCAGCACATCCTTGGCCTCGGCATGGGTCGGCACGCCAAAGCCCGGCACGTCGATTCCCACGATGCGCACACCGTTGATTTCATTGGGAAGCAGCTTCAGCGGCACGCCGCTCGCCGTCGGCACGCAAAGGTTCGTCACCACCACCGCATCATAGCGTTCCGGGTCGGCCAGCTCATGCACCGCATCGCGGATGTCCTCGAAGAGCTTGCCGGTCACCAGCGTCTCGGAATTGAAAGGCACATAGCCCACCGACCGCCGCGCACCGTAGAAATGGCTCACAAAGGTCAACCCATAGACACAGCAGGCCGATCCCGACAGAACCGTCGCCACCCGCCGCATCCGCAACCCCACGCGGAGCGAGCCGAAAGCCGGGCACATGCTCTGCGGCTTGTCATGCGGGCCTTGCGGATAGTCGGCGGCATAGCGGTCGAGGATCTCGGAATTCCCCGCCGCCCGTGCCGCAGCCTCCATCTCGGCCGCCCCGGCATGGCATCCCAGCCCGTCCAGATTGGGGCCATCCGCCACAACCGCAGCGCCCGCCCCCACCTCGGGGCGCAGCCCCTCGGTCACGGGCGTCTCGGCAGCCTGGTCATAGCGGATCTCGCCAGCCATCACTTGGTCCCCTTCCGGGCCAGGGCGCGCAGCGCCTCTTCCAGTTTCTCAAGGGCGGAAAGGTCAAACATCGTCATAGACCACTTCCAGGGACTTCACCTCGCCCGCGAACTTGCCGCGCATGTCGGCATCATTGGCAGGCTCCAGCACGAAATCGGCCCCCGTCGTCTCGGCATCGAACAGGCCCAGCAGCCCATCCTGCGTCAGGGGCTTGGGGCGCAGCGGCGGCGCCTCGGCCACGTTCTCCGCCAGTTCCGTGAACAGCCCGCCCCATTGCGTCGCATGGGTGCCGACGATCTGGTAATTGGCCGACTTGCGCCGCAGGTCGTCATCCGCCGGGATCGAGGCCAGCACCGGGATATTCACCGCCGCCGCAAAGGCCGCCGCCTCGCCCGTGCCGTCATCCTTGTTGATGACCATGCCGGCGACGCCGACATTCCCGCCCAGCTTGCGGAAATACTCCACCGCCGAACAGACATTGTTGGCGACATAGAGCGATTGCAGATCGTTCGACGCGACCACGATCACCTTCTGCGCCATGTCCCGCGCAATCGGCAGGCCGAAGCCGCCGCAGACCACATCGCCCAGGAAATCCAAGAGCACATAGTCGAAGTCCCAGTCATGGAACCCCAGCTTCTCCAGCAGTTCGAACCCGTGGATGATCCCGCGCCCGCCGCAGCCCCGGCCCACTTCCGGCCCGCCCAGCTCCATCGCAAAGACCCCGCCCCGCTTGAAGCAGACATCGCCGATCTTCACCTCTTCCCCCGCCAGCTTCTTGCGGGTGGAGGTTTCGATGATCGTCGGGCAGGCCTTGCCGCCGAACAGCAGCGAAGTGGTGTCCGACTTCGGATCGCAGCCGATCAGCAGCACGCGCTTGCCATTCTCGGCCATCATGTGGCTCAGGTTGGCCAGCGTGAAGCTCTTGCCGATCCCACCCTTGCCATAGATCGCAATGATCTGCGTCTTCTTGGTCGGAGGGTCCGAAGGCACCTCCAGCGAAGGCTCCTCATGCGCCTCGTCGCGCAGGCGGGCGTCGAAATCCTTCAGGTTGGGAACGTCGTTCATGCCGTGGCCTTCCAATCGAGGATCATCTTCAGACAGGCCGCATCGCCAAAAGCCGTTTCATAGGCCTCGGGCGCGGCGGATGCCGGACGGGTGTGGGTAATCAGCCCCGACAGCGACAGCGCCCCGCTTTCGATCAGCGCGCGGGTGGCGGTCAGGTCATCCGGCTGCCATTCGCTGGCAATGCGGATGCGCGCCTCCTTCATGAAGGCGGGCGGGAAGGCAAAGGACACGGGCTCGGTATAGAACCCTGCCAGCACGGCCTCGCCCCCCTTGGCCAGCCGCATCACCAACTGGTCCAGCAGGCCCTTGGCCCCCGAGGCGTCATAGATCGCGCGGTAATCCCGGCGCGGGTCGTCTTCGGGCGCGATGCAGGCATAGCCTGCCGCGCCCTCGCGCCGCGCCGGGTTCGTTTCCCAGACCGTCGGCGCAGGCGCACCCGCCGCCAGCGTCAGCCGTGCCAGCAACCGGCCCAGCGTGCCATGACCCACGATCAGGTCGGGCAGCGCCGTGTCGAACCCCGCCAGCGCATGCCGCGCCGTCGCCGCCAGGGCCAGCAGCGCACCCTCGGCACCCATGCCGCCGTCGATCCGGGCCACGCGATGCGCGGGCGTCACAAGGTGACGCGACGCGCCCCCGAACAGCCCCTTCACATCGCCCGCAAAGCAATTGGCCCCCGGCACGAAGACCGTCTCGCCGACGCGATAGCCGCTCTCGGCCCCCGCCTCGACCACCACACCCGCCGCCTCATATCCCGGCACCAGCGGATAGCCCATACCCGGAAAGGGCGGCATCGTGCCGGTGTAGAACAGCTTCTCGGTGCCGGTGGAAATGCCGGAATGGGAAATCTCGACCACCAGATCACCCGCGCCCGGGGCGACAAGGTCCAGCACCTGAAGCGAAAGCTCCCTCGGGCCGGAAAGGATGACTGCGGTCGTTCTCACGTTTCTTCCCCCTGCGCCGCGACTCTCCTGGATGGGCGAGAGTCCTTGGCTGTGTGTAAGGATAGACTGACAACCAGCAGTGTCAATTTAATTAGACACTTTTTTGTGCTTTGTCGTCCGAAGGCTTCACCGCCGTCACGACCGAGGTGACATAGGGCCGGAAACCCTGCCGGAACTGGCAATCCACAAAGCCCGCATCGCCCAGCATCCGTTCGATTTCCGGGCCCGACCGTGTCCGCCCGGTCTGCATGGCCAAGGTGTACACGGAAAAGTACACATCCGTCGCCGGATCGGGCCGCGCGCCCCCCGCCATCGGCTCCGACACCACGATCCGCCCGCCATCGGGCAGCGCGGCCCAGACCGCCCGCAAAAGCTGCGTCACGGTGGAATCGGCATGGTCATAGAGAACCCGGATCAGCGAGATCGCATCCGCGCCCCCTGGCAGCGGATCGTCGCGAAAGGACCCCGGCACGATCTGCACCCGCCCCCGCATCCCCGCCCCCGCAAAGCGCGCCTCCGCCCCCGGCACCACGGCAGGCAGATCGAACAGCGTCATCCGCAGCCCCGGCACCGCCGCGCCCACGGCCGCCAGAAAGGCCCCCGTCCCGCCGCCCACATCCATCAGATGCCGCACGCCCCGGAAATCCACCAGGCGCAGCGTATCCGCCGCCACCAATCCCTGACTGTCGGCCATCAGCGCCGAATAGCGCGCGGCCAGGTCCGGGTCCGCCGCGCCCCCCGCGCCAAAGACATAGGGCCAGAACCCCGCCAGTTCCGGCTGCGTCTCGCCCCTGAAAAACGCCACCGGGTCCGCCAGATCGCGATAAAGGACGGGGTGATGCCGCACCATCGCCTCCAGCCCCGGCACGGCCAGGAACGCCGCCCCCCGCACTGTCAGCCGCCAGACCCCCCGCCGCTCGGCCATCAGGCCCAGCCCCGCCCCCGCCTTGCACAGGATCGCCATCCGCTCCATCGGCACGCCCGCAGGCCCGGCCAGCGCCGCCAAAGGCGCCGGCCCCTCGGCCAGCCGATGCAACACCCGGAACTCCACCAGCGCCAGCAAGGCCTGCGACTGCACGAACCCCTGCACGATGTCGAACAGCGCCGCCCCTTCGGCCCGCGCGACATGCTTCAACCCCGGCACCCGCGCGCAAAAGGCATGAAACCGCGGCGACAAGCCCAGACGCACCGCCCAGGGCTGCCGCGCCCGCGCCGGGCGGGCGGCAGGCCCTGCCGCCGCGTCGCTCATCCCCGCACCGGTTGCAGATCGACGGGCGTCATCCGCTCGGCATAGGCGCGCACCATCGCGGCCAGCATCGCCTCGCCGGGGCAGGACGGGATCGACGCAATCGCGCCCCCGAGAATGTCCTTCAGATGCGACACCGCCCCCAGAACCCCCAGTTCCTGCACCGCCGAGGGCCGCGCATGGGCCAGATCCTGCCCCGCAGGCTTGCCCATCTCGGCCTCGGTCAGCAGCGCATCCTTCAGATCATCCGCCACCTGGAAGGCCGCGCCGATCCGCGCGCCCAGCTCTTCCCAGGGCTCCGCCTCCTGCCCCGCCGCGATGGCCCCCATCTGCGTCGCCGCGATGAACAGCGCCCCGGTCTTCGCCCGGTGATAGGCGGCGACATTCACCTCCGCCTCGCTCTCCCATCCCTGGCCTGCGCAGATGCCGCCCGGCATCCCCGTCCTTTGCGCCAGCACCCGGATCAACTCCACCGCCCGCGCCGGATGATCCCCCGCCGCCCGCGCCAGCACCTCGAAGGCCAGTACGATCAGCGAATCCCCCGTCAGCACCGCCAGAGGCTCGCCATAGGCGCGATGCACCGTAGGCTTGCCGCGCCGGATATCGGCATCGTCGAAACAGGGCAGATCGTCATGCACAAGCGAGGCGCAATGGATCAGTTCCAGCGCCGCCGCCGCCGCATCCGTCAAGCCCGGGCGATCATCGCCACAGGCCCGCGCCACGGAAATCAGGATGGTGGGCCGGATGCGCGCCCCGCCGGGAAAGACTGCGTGATCCAGCGCCCCCCGCAGCTTCGGCGGCGCCTCGGCATTGCCCAAGGCCCCCTGCCCCAGCGAAAGCGCCGCAGCCACCGCCGCTTCGATCCGCGCGTCCATGCCGCCGTTCACACCGCTCACGCCCATGGCCGTCCCCTTCGCTGTCCTGCCGGGCAGTCTGTCACTGCCACTGCAAAGTGTAAACTAAATCTTACACCTTGTTGTAATTCAGGATGGACAACCTCAAGGGCTTCCCTAAACTCCCGCCATGGAACAGGACCGCATCATCGTGATCGGCGCCGGGATGGGGGGGCTCGCCGCCGCCATCCGCCTGGCCGCTTCCGGCCTCAAGGTCACGGTGCTCGAGGCCGCCGCCACGCCGGGCGGCAAGGCCCGGGCGATTCCCTCCCCCGCCGGCCCTGTGGATACCGGCCCCACCGTCCTGACGCTGCGCTCCGTCTTCGACACGCTCTTCGCGCTGAATGGCGAAAGGCTCGACGATCACCTCACCCTGATCCCCCAGCCGCTCCTCGCGCGCCACTGGTGGCCCGGCTCCGACGCGCTCGACCTCACCACCGACCGCGAGGCGAATGCCGAGGCGATCCAGGCCTTCGCCGGCCCGCGCGAAGCCGATGCTTTCCTGAAATTCGACGCCCTCGCCGAAGACCTCTTCACCGCCTTCGACGCGCCCGTAATGCAGGCCGCCCGCCCCGACCTGCCCGCCATCGCCCGCGCCGCCCTCGCCCGCCCGCGCCTCTGGCCCGCCCTCCTGCCGGGCCTCTCGCTGGAACGCTGGCTGAAAGGCCATTTCCGCGACCCGCGCCTTGTCCAGCTCTTCGCCCGCTACGCCACCTATGTCGGTGGCCGCCCCGGCCGCTCCCCCGCCGTCCTCTCGCTCATCTGGCGGGCCGAGGCGCGCGGCGTCTGGGCGGTCGAAGGCGGCATGCACCACCTCGCCGCCGCCCTCGCCGCCCTGGCCGAACGCATGGGCGTGACGGTCCGCTATGCCACCCCCGCCACCCGGATCCAGCGCCAGAATGGCCGCGTCACCGGCGTCCAGATCGCCGATGGCCACACGCTCCCCTGCCGCGCCGTCGTCTTCAACGGCGACCCCGCCGCCCTCGCCGACGGCCATCTCGGACCTGCCGCCGCCGCTGCCCTGCCCCGCAGCGCGACCCAACCGCGCAGCCTCTCCGCCCTCGTCTGGGCCTTCGCCTCGCAGGCGACAGGGCCAAGGGCCCCCGACCTCATCCACCACAACCTCTTCTTCACCGAAGACCCCGCCGCCGAATTCGGCCCCATCGGACAGGGCCGGATGCCCGCCGCCCCCACCCTCTATCTCTGCGCCGAAGACCGCGCCCGCGGCCCTGCCGCCGGCCCCGAACGCTTCGAGATCATCCTGAACGCCCCTGCGGGCCTGCCCGCCCTGCGCCCCGAGGATTTCCAGACATGCCGACAGATCACCTTCGACCGCCTGTCCCGCATGGGCCTGACGCTGACACCGCCGGGGCCGGAGGCACTCACCTCACCCGCTGTGTTGGACCGGCTCTTTCCGGCGTCGAAAGGCGCGATCTATGGTCGCTCCCCCGAAGGGACGATGGCGAGTTTCCAGCGCCCCCCCGCCCGGACCGCCCTGCCGGGGCTCTATCTCGCGGGGGGCGGGGCGCATCCGGGGGCGGGCGTGCCGATGGCAGCCCTCTCCGCGAAGCACGCGGTCGAGGCGATCATGCAGGACCGGACTTCCGCGTCGAGGTCGGCCCCGACGGCTATGCCTGGTGGTATCTCGACGGGGTCTCGGATGACGGGCGGCGCGCGGTCTCGGTCATAGGCTTCATCGGCTCGGTCTTCTCGCCCTGGTATGCCTGGAGCGGGCGGCGCAACCCGCAGAACCATGTCTGCCTGAACGTCGCCACCTATGGCCCCGGCGGCCGCTTCACCATGACAGACCGCGGCACCGCCGCACTCCGGCAGGAAAAGCACACCCTCACCATCGGCCCCAGCCGGATGCACTGGACCGGGCGCGAGCTGGTCATCGACGTGGACGAGGTCTCCTCGCCCCCCCTCATCTCCCGCGTCAGGGGCCGCATTACCCTCACCCCCTCTGCCGTGACGGGCGTGGAACTCGCCCTCCACCCCCGCCACCAATGGCGCCCCTTCGCCCCCACGGCCCGGATCAGGGTGGACCTGACCCAAGGCCAGAACTGGGAGGGCCACGGCTATTTCGACGCCAATTTCGGCAGCGCGGCGCTCGAGGCCGATTTCGATTTCTGGACATGGGGCCGCTTTCCCATGCAGGACCGCGCGCTCTGCCTTTACGATGCCACATGGCGCGACGGCACCCAGCGCGACTTCGCGCTCGAAGTCACCCCCTCCGGCGAAGCGCGAGAGGTGGCCGCGCCACCCCGCACCGCCTTCGCCCGCACAAATTGGCTCGTCCGCCGCGAAACCCGCGCCGATCCGGGCACGAAACCCCGCCAGGTCCTGCCCATGCTCGACGCGCCCTTCTATTCCCGCAGCCTGGTCGAAACCCGCCTGATGGGAGAGGTCACCCAAGGCGTGCACGAGGCGCTCGATCTCACCCGCTTCCGCCAGCCGCTCCTGAAACCCATGCTCGCCGTCCGCGTCCCAAGACGCGCAGGCTGGACCTTCTGACCCAAATTTCTTCGAAGAAATTTGCAAAATTCTTCGAAGAATTTTGTTCGGCACCGCCGAAAACCGTTGCGCGACAGGCCAGTTGACCGCGCGCCGCGTGGCAACACATTGCGGCACAGAATACGGCACGGTTTACGGCACACCCGTTTTCGGCCAAAGCCTTGAAATCTCAGGCCGCCACGTTGCGATACCACACCGACCGATTAAGCATCCCCGCCACCGTCACCCAGACCAGATAAGGCGCAAACAACACCCCCGCGATGGCGTCATGCTGCCAGAAGGCAACCATCGTCGCCGCCACGGCCAGCCACAGAAGGAAGATGATCACCAGCCCCGCCCCGATCCGCCGCAGCCCGAAAAAGACAGGCGTCCACAAGGTGTTAAGCGCGATCTGCACCGACCAAAGCGCCAACGCCTGCCCCGTGTCGGGCAGCATCGCCACCCGCGCCGCCGCCGCCGACATCGACAGGTAAAGCACCGTCCAGGCCACCGGGAACAGCCAGTCCGGCGGGGTCCAGCGCGGCTTGGCAAGCCCGCGATACCACTCGCCCGGCTGGAACATCGCCCCCGTCGCCGCCGCCGCCCCGCAGGCCGCGAGATAGGTCAGAAACAGCGTGAAATACTCCATCGCGCCCTCCGCATGGTTGCAGCGCGCGATCTAACCCGCCTCGGGGTTTCGTCCAAGAAAAACCTTGCGGCGCAAGGCCTTTAGGCACGGGGCCTTCAGGCCATGCCGCGATCCTGCGCCTCAAGCTGCGCCAGCACCGCCAGCAGCGCATCCGAACGCCCCCGCCGCGCCTCTCCCCGCGCCGCCGCCCGCACCAGGAACGCCACCTCCGGCTCCGGCGCCGCATGCAGCACCGCCGCCCGAGGTTTCACCGCCGACACCGCCGCCTTCCCCGTCGCCACCGCAAGCAGCGCCAGCTTCCGCCCCCGCCCCGTCCGCGCCCGGCCCGTCACGCTGTCGCCCCGCGCGCCGCGCACACAGGCCCCGATCGCGCCATAGATCAACCCCGCCGCATGGATGCCCGGACGGCAGGACAGCGGCAAGGACGCCACCCCCGCCTCGGCCCGCAGATACAGCCGATCCGCCTCCTCCAGCAGCCGCAAGGTCACCCGCGCCACCCCCGGCCAGGCCTTCGGCCGTGCCAGAAAGGCATCCGGATCAATGCCTTCCGCCCGCAGCCATCCCATCGGCAGATACATCCGCCCGGCCCGCGCATCCTCGCCCACATCCCGCGCGATATTGGTCAACTGCATCGCCAGGCCAAGGTCACAAGCCCGCGCCAGCGCATCGGCATCCCTGACCCGCATCAGCACGCACATCATCGCGCCCACCGCTGCCGCCACCCGCGCCGAATAATCCATCACCCCCGACAGCGTCTCATATCGCCGCCCCACCGCATCCCAGGCGAACCCTTCCAGCAGCGCCTCGGGCAGGGCGCGGGGCATCTCGAACCCTTCCACCACCGCCGCAAAGGCCCGGTCCGCTGGCGCATTGGCGGGCGTCCCGCGATAGACCAGATCCAGCCGGTCGCGCAGCGCCAGCACCGCCCCCGCCTTGTCGGCCCCCTCATCCACCGCGTCATCCGACATCCGGCAAAAGGCATAAAGCGCCAGCGCCGGGTCACGCACCGCCCCCGGCAACAGCCGCGACGCCGCATGGAAGGACAGCGATCCGGTCCGGATCGCCTCGCGGCAATGGGCCATGTCGCGCGGGTCGATCATTCCGCAGCCATCCTCAACTCCTCGCGCTGTTTCAACAGCTTGGGCGCATCCGGCACCAGTTGCCCCAGCACTTCCGCCGTCCCCACCACACCCGGCAGGCCCGCCCCCGGATGCGTCCCTGCCCCGGCCAGAAACAGCCCCGGCAATTCCTCGGATATGTTATGCGGCCGGAACCATGCCGATTGCAGGATGCGCGGCTCGATGGAAAATCCCGCACCGTACGGGGACAGGTAACGGTCGCGAAAGGTTTCGGGCGTAAAGGTGATCTCCTCGGTGATGCGGTCGCGGAATCCGGGGATCAACCGCTCTTCCAGCATCTGCGCCATCTTGGCGCGATAGCGCGGCTCTTCCTCGGCCCAGTCCACACCATTGTCAAACCCAAGATGGGGAACCGGCGACAGCGCATAGAAAGTATCATCGCCCTCGGGCGCGCAACTCGGATCGGTCACGCTCGGCCGATGCACGTAAAGGCTCATGTCATCCGCCAGTTTCCCGCGGATGAAGATATCCTTGATATGCTCGCGATAGCGCGGCCCCACGACGATGGAGTGATGCCCCACATCGCGCCACATGCCCTTGGTGCCCTTCGTCCCGAAATACCAGACATACAGCCCCATCGACCAGCGGGCATCCTTCACCTTCCGGTCGGTCCAGCGCTTCCTCGGCAGGTTGCGCAACAGCCGCGTATAGGTATGCCCCGCATCGGCATTGCTGACCACCAGCCCTGCGCGCATCACCTCGCCCGACAGCAGCCGAACCCCCGCCGCGCGCCCGTTTTCCGTAACGATTTCATCGACTTCCGTGTTATGGACAACCTCGCCCCCCTGCGCCGCGATCACCCGCGCCATGGCCTCGGCAATCGCCTGCACGCCGCCCATCGCGTAATGCACGCCAAAAGCCTTCTCCAGATGGCTGACAAGGATATACATCGACGTCACGTTGAACGGGTCGCCCCCGATGAACAGCGGATGGAAGGACAGGGCGAAACGCAGCCGCTCATCCTTCACCCGCCCCGCCGCATGGGCATAGACGGACCGGTCCGCCCGCATCATCCCGAACTTCGGCAGCACCTTGAGCAGATCGGCCAGCCGATGCATCGGCCGCCGCCCAAGGTCCTCATATCCGAACCAGTAGCGCGCCTCGCTGTCCTTCAGAAACTTCTCGTAACCCCTTGCATCACCGGGGGAAAGCCGCGCCACCTCGGCCTTCATCGCGGCCTCGTCCTGCCGCGCGGTGAAGGTGGACCCATCCTGAAACCGGATCTCATAGAACGGATCCATCGGCACCAGCCGCACATCCCGGTCAAAGTCCCGCCCGCAGACGGCCCAGAGATCGCGCAGACCCTGCGGCACCGTCACGATGGTCGGCCCCAGATCGAACCGGTGCCCGCCCTGCGTGATCGACGACCCGCGCCCGCCCACCCGGTCCAGCCGGTCGATCACCGTGACCCGCCAGCCCTTCGCGCCCAGCCGCATCGCCGAAGCCAGCCCCCCCAGCCCCGCCCCGATGACGATGGCATGATCCGCCTCGTCAGGGGCGGCAGGGGCAAGGGCGGGGCGAGGGCGCGGCATATGTTCCATGGACTCGATGATAGAGTGTCTAGTTTGATTTACAATATCACAGTACATCTCGTCGCAGAACGCCGTTTTCGCTTCCCCTTGGCAACACAAAATGTCAGAATAAGTTTACACCATCCGACAGGAGGGTCGCGCCATTCCCGTTACCAGCCTCAGCCTATTCCGCTTCGACGGGCTTCTCCCGCGCCTTTGGGTCATCGGGCAGATGGGCGCCGCACGTCTTGCCCTGCGCCGCGAACGCCGCGCGCTGTTCTGGAAGCTCTGCGGTTCCGGCACCGGCGAAGGCTTCACCCCCCGCCCCAACTGGGGCGTCTGGGCCATCCTCGCCACCTGGCCGGATGAGGCGACCGCCCGCAGCGCCATCGCCGACAGTCCCGTCTGGCAGACATGGCGCGCAAGGGCCGGGGAAAGCTGGACAATCTTCCTCGACCCGCTCTCGGCCCGTGGCCGCTGGGCGGGGGTGAACCCCTTCCTTCCCGAAACCCCGGGACAGCAGGCCAGCGGCCCCCTCGCCGCCCTCACCCGCGCCACGGTCCGCCCCTCCCGCGCGTTTAAATTCTGGGACCGCGTCCCCTCCATCTCGGCCACCATCGGCAGCGATCCCAATGTCGCCTTCAAGATCGGCATCGGCGAGGTGCCGCTCCTGCATCAGGTCACCTTCTCGATCTGGCCCGACACCGCCAGCATGGCCGCCTTCGCCCGCGGCGACGGCCCCCATGGCCGCGCCATCAAGGCCGTGCGCGACGGCAACTGGTTCGACGAAGAGCTTTACGCCCGCTTCCGCCTTCTGGGCAGCATGGGGAGCTGGAACGGCGGCGACCCGCTGGCCAGCCTGACCAGCGCCAAGGCGGCATGACCCCGGAAATCCCAAGATGACCCAAGACCTTACGGTAAGAACATGAAGCAACCCTTCCCCTTCTCCGCCATCGTCGGGCAAGAGGCGATGAAACAGGCCATGGTCCTGACGGCGGTCGATCCCGCCATCGGCGGCGTCCTCGTCTTCGGTGATCGCGGCACGGGCAAATCCACCGCCGTCCGCGCCCTCGCCGCCCTCCTGCCGGAAATCGAGGCCGTCGAAGGCTGCCCCGTCAACTCCGCCACCCCCGCGCAGGTGCCCGACTGGGCGCAGGGCGCAACGGGCCGGATCATCACCAAGCCCACCCCCGTCGTGGACCTGCCCCTCGGCGTGACCGAAGACCGCGTCGTCGGCGCGCTCGACATCGAACGCGCCCTGACGCGGGGCGAAAAGGCCTTCGAACCCGGCCTCCTCGCCCGCGCCAATCGCGGCTATCTCTATATCGACGAGGTCAACCTGCTGGAGGATCACATCGTCGATCTCCTCCTCGACGTGGCCCAGTCCGGCGAGAATGTGGTGGAACGCGAAGGCCTCTCCATCCGCCACCCCGCCCGCTTCGTCCTCGTGGGCTCCGGCAACCCCGAGGAGGGCGAGCTTCGCCCCCAACTGCTTGATCGTTTCGGCTTTTCCGTCGAAGTCACCTCCCCCCGCGACGTGGAAACACGGGTCGAGGTGATCCGCCGCCGCGACAGCTACGAGTCGCATTACGGGGCCTTCATGGAAACCTGGCGCCCGCAGGATGCCGCGCTCCGCGACCGCATCCTCGCCGCCCGCGCGGCGCTGCCGAAGATCAGCACGCCCAACACCGTCCTGCATGATTGCGCCAGCCTCTGCATCGCCATCGGATCAGACGGGTTGCGCGGCGAACTCACCCTCCTGCGCGCCGCCCGGGCGCTGGCCGCCTTCGAAGGCGACGATGCCGTCGGTCGCCTCCATCTCAAGGCCGTCGCCCCCATGTGCCTCTCGCACCGCCTGCGCCGCGATCCACTGGACGAGGCCGGATCGACCACCCGCGTCATCCGCGCCGTGGCGGAGGTTCTGCCCTGACCACGGAGGATCCCTGGAGCCGGGTCGAAACCGCGCTCGCCTGTCTCGCCCTCGATCCGGGCGGGCTGCGCGGCCTTTGGCTGCGCGCCCGCGCGGGCCCGGTGCGTGACCGGGTGACGGCGGGCCTCGACGCCCTGCCCCTGCCCCGGCGACGCCTGCACCCCACCATCGCGGATGACGCGCTTTTCGGCGGGCTGGACCTTGCGGCCACGCTGGCCACCGGGCAGCCCGTGATGCAGGCAGGCCTTCTCGCCCAACCCGCCGCCCTGATCCTGACCATGGCCGAACGCTGCCCACCGGGCCTTGCGGCCCGCCTTGCCACGGCGCTGGACAGCCCCGCCCATGCCCTCATCGCGCTGGACGAAGGAGCCGAGGCAGACGAAACCCTCGCCCCCGCCCTTGCCGACCGTCTGGCGCTCTTCCTCGACCTGACCGACATCTCCCTGTCGGAAAGCCGCGACATTTCCCTTGATCCGCAACGCCTTGCCGAGGCCCGCGCGCGCCTGCCCCGGCTCGCCCTGACGCCCGATCACCTGGACGCCCTCACCCGCGCCGCCGCCGAACTGGGCATCCCGTCGCTCCGCGCGCCGCTTCTGGCCGCCGCCACCGCCCGCGCCCATGCCGCATGGGCGGGACAGGACACCGTCACCGAAGCCGACCTCGCCGCCGCCGCCACCCTCGTCTATGGCCACCGCGCCACGCCCCTGCCCGATCAGGCCGAGGCCCCACCCGACGAACCGCCGCCCCCCGATCCGAACCCCGATCAGGGCGAAGCCCAATCCGAAGACCAAAGCCAGTCGATCCCCGAAGAAATGCTGGTCGAAGCCGCCCTCGCCGCCCTCCCCCGCGACCTGCTGGAGGCACTGGCCGCCGGCCGCGCTGCCCGCGCCGCCAAATCCGCAGGCGGCACCGGGGCAGAACGGGGCGGCAACCGCCGTGGCCGCCCTCTGCCCTCGCGCCCCGGACGCCTCACCCCCGGCGCGCGCATCGACCTTGTCGCCACCCTGCGCGCCGCCGCCCCGTGGCAACCGCTCCGCCGCGCCCAGACGCCCGGCCGCGACGCCGCCCTTCTGGTCCGCGCCGCCGATATCCGGCTGAAACGCTTCCGCGAAACCTCCGACCGCGTGCTGATCTTCGCCGTCGATGCCTCCGGCTCCGCCGCCTTCGCTCGCCTGGCCGAAGCCAAAGGTGCCATCGAACTCCTCCTCGCCCAGGCCTATGCCCGCCGCGACCACGTCTCCCTCCTCGCCTTCCGGGGCCATGCGGCGGAACTTCTCCTTCCCCCCACCCGCTCGCTCGTGCAGACCAAACGCCGCCTAGCGGGCGTCCCCGGCGGCGGCGGCACCCCCCTCGCCTCCGGCCTGCAACTGGCGCTGGCGACGGCGGCACAGGCGAAACAGCGCGGCCTGACCCCCACCATCGCCATCCTCACCGACGGGCGCGGCAACATCGCCCTCGACGGCACCGCCGACCGCCCAAGGGCCGAGGCAGAGGCCACCCTCCTCGCCCGCCAGATACGCCTTTCCGCCACCCCCGCCCTCGTGATCGACGTGGCCAACCGCCCGCAGCCCGCGCTGCGCACGCTCGCCCAGATCATGGATGCCCCCTACCTCGCCCTCCCCCGCGCCGATGCGCGCCGCTTGTCCTCGGTTCTGGGCGAAGCACTGGAAAGCTGACATGACCGCCCCCCGCAGGCCCTCGCCCAGCATGCCCCCGGACCGCATGCCGCCCGACTGGCCATTCCGCGATCAGACCCGCCGCGTCACCGCGCGCCCGCATGACTGGTGCGTCATCGACACGGGCGACGGCCCGCCTCTCCTCCTGCTGCATGGCGCGGGGGGCGCGGGCCACAGCTTCCGCAACCTCATCCCGCTCCTCTCACCGCATTACCGCGTCATCGTCCCCGATCTGCCGGGCCAGGGCTTCACCCGCTCCGGCGCGCGCAGCCGCTATGGCATCGACGCGATGGCCGAAGACATGGCCACGCTCTGCCAGACGCTGGACATCGCCCCCCATGCCATCATCGGCCATTCCGCCGGGGCGGCGCTCGCCCTGCGCCTTGCCCCGATCCTGGCACCGAAGGGCATCGTCGGCATCAATGCCGCCCTTGGCACCTTCGACGGCGCGGCGGGGGTGATGTTCCCCCTTCTCGCCCGCGTCCTCGCGGTCACCCCCTTCATCCCGCATGTGGTGGCAAAGCTCTGGGGAAACCCGGCAACCGTCGCCAAACTCCTCACCGCCACCGGCTCCCCGCTCGATGCCACGGGGCAGGCGCAATATCTGACACTGGTCCGCGACCCGGCCCATGTCGATGGCACGCTCGGCATGATGGCGCAATGGCGGCTGGAGGATCTGATGCGACAGCTTCCCACCATCGCCACGCCCACCCTGCTCATCGCCTCGGCAGGCGACCTCGCCGTCCCGGCCCGCATTTCGCGCGACGCGGCCCATCACATGCCCGCCGCCACCTATGTGGAACTGCCCGACCATGGCCATCTCGTCCATGAAGAGGCAGCCGAGGCCGTCGCCGCCCCCCTCCTGCCATTCCTCGCCGATCTGCGTCAGGACTGACCGTCCTGCCCCGCAAGCCCGTCGCGCCAGCCTCGCAAGGCGGGGTCAGCGCCCGGCGACCAGACTGCCGAAGATACGGTCCATATGGCCGTCCAGATAGATGCGCAGCCAGGGCGTGAACCGCTCCGGGTTCCGCAACACCTCTGCCGACAGGTCATACAGATCGACCCAGCGCACCGCCGCCACCTCTTCGGGATTGGGCACCACCGTCAGGCCAGGCCCGGCCTCGGCCACGAAGATATCCACCAGCTCATGCTCGACCATGCCGCCACCGACATCCGCGCGATACTCCACCCGGTCGGCAAAGGCGGGAAACAGCCCTTCGATCCCCAATTCCTCGCGCAACCGGCGCACTGCGCAGGCGGCGGGGTCCTCGTCCCAGCGCGGATGGGTGCAGCAGGTATTCGCCCAAAGCCCGGGCGTATGGTATTTCGTCAAGGCCCGCTGCTGGATCAGCACGCGCCGCCCCTGCATCACGAAGACGGACACGGCCTTGTGCCGCAGCCCCTTCAGATGCACCTCCATCTTGCCCACGGGCGCAAGACGCCCATCGACCCAGGCGGGAATGTTCTCTTCAAGGGCCGAAGCCGTGGGGGCCAGCATCGCCATGACCTCAGGTCCAGACCGGCGAGACGAGCCGCAACAGATGCGCCATGTTCTTGATCCCGATCTTCACATGGGCCATGGGCCGCGCCTTCACCAGCTTCTTGTTCATATAGGCCTCGAAGGTCAGCTTCTGCACATCCACATCATGGCAGAGGCTGACAAACCTCTCGCGCCGCTCGTCGCTGCGATAATAGGCATCCTGCATCGACCGCAAGACCCGGAATACCGTCCCATGCTCCCGCATGAACAGTTTCCGCGCGATCCGCAGGTCCGACGCCTTGCCCGAGGCCAGCACCGCCTGCGCCGCCGTGGCGGCCACCCGCCCCCCGGCCATCGCATAGAAGATGCCCTCGCCCGAGGATGGCGCCACCACCCCCGCCGCATCCCCCGCCAGCACCACATCCCGCCCATTGTCCCAGCGGTCCAGGGGCTTCAGCGGGATCGGCGCGCCCTCCTTCCGGATCGTCTCGCATTCCGTCAGACCCGAGGCCGCGCGCAGATCCGCCGTGGCCTTCTTCAGGTCCACGCCATCAAGGCCGGTGCCCATGCCCACACTCGCCTGCCCGCCATGCGGAAAGACCCAGCCATAGAAATCGGGGCTGATCCGCCCGTCATAGATCACGTCGCAGCGGTCGGGGTCATAGTCGGGCGAAGGTTCGGGCGCCTTGATGATCTCGTGATAGGCGATGACATAGGGGATCGTGCTCCCGCCCGGCACCTCTGCCCGCGCCACCACCGACCGCGCGCCATCCGCCCCGATCACGATCTTCGTCGCCGACCGCCGCTCCTCGCCCGTGGCCTTGTCGCGCCAGATGACATGGGTGCCGCCCGCGTCCCGCTCCACCCGCAGGAAGGTGCCGGTCAGCCGCTCTGCCCCCGCCTTGCCCGCCCGGACGCGCAGGTATTCGTCGAAATGCTCGCGGTCCACCATGCCCACGTAACCATTCTCGATCGGGATATCGACCATCCGCCCCGTGGGCGAAATCATCCGCGCCGTGGTGATCTTGGCCACGATCTGCGCATCGTCGATCTCGAAATCCTTGATCGCCCGCGGCGGGATCGCCCCGCCGCAAGGCTTGATCCGCCCCGCCCGGTCCAGCAGCGCCACGCTCTTCCCGGCCCGCGCCAGATCCTCGGCCGCCGTCGCGCCCGAAGGCCCGCCACCCACCACGAAGACATCATATCCCATGGGTCACTCCCCCGGTATCAGTTGCGCATCGGGCAGGCGCTGACCGCCCCGCCCTTCGATCACCCGCAGCGCGATCAGCGCCGCGATCACAAACAAACCCGCTTCGGCCAGAAAGACCGCGCCAAAGGCATCCTGAACCGGCATCACCAAGCGCAGCGCATCCGCCGCAGCCGCACCGACCAGCCCGCCGAACCCCGCCGCCAAAGCCTGCGCCGCGCCCCAAAGGCCCATGCGCGTGCCTTCCCGCGCATCCCGCCCCTGCCCGGCCAAAGCCATCATCGACCCGATGGCCGCCACAGCGAACATCCCGTTGAAAAAGCCCAGGGCCACCACCGCGGGCACCAGCGCGCCCCCCGTCTGCCCAAGGCCCGCCACCGCGATCAGGGACAGCGCCGATCCGACGCAGCCCCCCGTCACCCACATCCGCAACGTGCCAAGCCGCAGCCCCGTCGCCGCGATCCCCACCAGCAGCATGCCCACGAACACGCCGCCATTCTGCGCGCCCGAAAGCTGCGTGCTCTCCCCCGGCGCGAAACCGAAGACCAGCCCCGCATAGGGCTCAAGGATCAGTTCCTGCATGAAATAGGCGGTCATCGACAGGAAGATGAACAGGGTAAAGACCCGCGCCTTCCGCTCGGCCCAGACCTCGGCCATCCCCTCCCGGAAGGGCAGCGTCTCTGCCGCCCGCTCCGCCACCACGCGCCGCTCGATCCCCCAGACGGCCAGCACCGTCAGGATCACCGCGCCGAGGGTCACCACGCCCACGATCTCCAACAGCAGCGCAGGCGTATAGGGGTCCAGCAGCGCGCCCACCGTCCCCGCCGTCACCGCGATGCCAAGGATCATCATCAGCCAGGTGATCGTCGCCGCCGCCGCCCGCCGCCGCGGCTCCGTCGCCGTCGCCAGCAGCGCCAAGAGCGACGTCCCCGACGCCCCGACCCCCACCCCGATCAGCGCATAAGCGACAACCGAAAGCGCCAGACCAAGGGCAAAGCCCGCCGGGAACAGCACCACCGCCACCGCCGCCAGAAAGGCCCCAAGCGACAGCGCCGCCATCCCCCCGATGATGAAGGTCGTCCGGTTCCCCCTGGTGTCCGATCGGAACCCCCAATTGGGCCGCGTGATCTGTATCCCGTAATGCAAGGCCACCAGCAGCCCCGGCAGCACCGCCGGCAGCGCCAGTTCCACCACCATCAGCCGGTTCAGCGTCGATGTGGTCAGCACCACCACCGCGCCCAGACACATCTGCACCAGTCCCAGCCGGGTGATCTGGAACCAGCCCAGCTTCATGCCAGCCCCCGCAGCGCAAAGGCCGAAATCATCATGCCGGTGACATAGAGCACCACGCCCGTCCCGTTATACCAGGGCGCCTTGCCCTTCGGATCACGGAACAGCACCCGCATCGCGGCGACCTGCACCACCAGCACCGCCAGCACGCCAGCCGCATGCAAGGGCTTGCCCCACAGGACCAGCAGCGGGATCACCAGCGCCTGCGCCATGCCCATCACCGTGCAGGCGATCTTGGCCGCGACCTCCGGCCCCAGCACCACAGGCAGCGACCGCACGCCGTGCTGCCGATCCCCCTCCAGCGCCTTGAAATCATTCAGCGTCATGATCCCATGCGCACCAAAGGCATAAAGGCCCGCGATCACCACGACCTCGAACCGCGGCGCCGCCTGCAACAGGACTGCCGCCCCGGTGAACCAGGGCAGCCCCTCATAGGACAGCCCCACCAGCCCCGGCCCCCACCAGCCCGACCGCTTCAGCCGCACCGGCTCCGCGCTATAGGCCCAGGCCGCCACGACACCCGCCACCGTCGCCCAGAACCCCCAGGTCCCCAACAGCGACCCGACCCAAAGCGACAGCACGGTCATCGCCAAGGCGATATACAGCCCCCAGCGCCCCGGTATCCGCCCCGACGGGATCGGGCGATCCGGCTCGTTCACCGCATCCACATGCCGGTCGCACCAGTCATTCGCGGCTTGCGACATCCCGCAGACGATCGGCCCCGCCAGAACCATGCCCAGAAGGACCATCCCCCAATTGCCCGCCAGCGGCACCCCGGCCGAGACGGACCCGCAGAGATAGGCCCAGATCGGCGGAAACCATGTGATCGGCTTGATCAGCCGCAGCATGGCGCGCGGTTCGGGAAGGCGACGAGGCTGTATGGAAATGCTGACAGTCATGCGTCAACTACATAGTACATTGAAGAGTCGGGCAAGTGTCCTGACGCCGCATGTGTCAACTTTTTCTGACACACGCCCTTCATCTTGGCCCAAATACTCAAAATCCTCCGCCCGCCATCCCGCGCGAGCGTCAGGCATGGGGCAGCACTTCAAAGCGGCACAGCCCGTCCCCCGCCGCCACGCAGGCCACCTCCCGCACCACGCATCCTTTCCAGACCAGCCGCGCGAACAGCCGCTCGAACACCGCCGCATGCCAGTGGCAGGCGGCATGATCCGCCCGCAGCCCCGCCGCCAGCGGATTGCCCGCCACCTCGAAGGTCAGCGGCGTCCACCCCGCGATGCGGAACGCCCCCGACCCTGCAAAGGTCCAGCTATGCCGCGCAATCGCCCCCGCCAGAAGCCGCGCCCCCAAAGGCGCGGGCAGCGCCCGGATCACCCATTGCGCCCCCCTCGGGATACGATGCTTCAGGATGTAACTCCCCGTCGCCAGCCCCGCGAGGCGCAACAGCCCCTCCGCCCGCTCCGGCACCGCCATGCGCAGCGCCAGATGCACCGCCGCGGCGTCACCCTCGGGGATCATGCCCAGCGCCGGGTCTGGCACCGCCACCACCGCCGCCGCCATCACCTGATCGCGGAAGGCCCGCCCCTCCACCCGGTCCAGAACGGCCACCAGTTGCGTGATCGCATTCGGCCCGATCCGCGCCTCGGCCGCCGCGACCGGGGCAAAGCCGCCGTCCACCTCACGCCTCCTCGTCCATCTGCTCCTTGCCGCCACCGCAGGCCGCAACCTCGGGCATCTTGAAGGCCCGCCGCTCTTCCGCACGCTCGGCCATCTGCGCCTTCACCGCCGCCCGCCGCTCCGCCGCCTTGGCCGCCCTGTCCGCAGACGCCTCCCAATCCGCCATCTGGGCATCCGCAATGGTCCGCGTCTCGTCGAAATGGAAATCCACCTTCCCCTTGGTCTGCGGCCCCCAATAGCCCGCCTTGCCAAGGTCATAGAAGGTCCGCCCCACCCCGGCCTTCAGAAACGCCTTCAGGCAACCCAGCAAATAGCGCCGCCGGAACCCCGTCCCCCGCCACGGATAATGGAACAGCGCCTTCCGCATGTAGAAGCGGCGGTAATTCTTCATCACCCCGTCCAGCAATTCCCCCCGCGTCAGCGCGGCAGGCTTCATGATCGGCGTGACGAAATTGTATTTCGAGAAGTCGAAGACCTCCACCTGATCCCGGATTTCCTGAAACAGCGGGGTAAAGGGCCAGGGCGTGTACATCGACCAATTGGCAAGGTCCGGCTGCCAATCCCAGGCCATCTGGAAGGTTTCCTCCAGCGTCTCCTTCGTCTCGTTGTCCAGCCCCACGATGAACTGCGCCTCGACGAAGATATCCGCCTCGCGAAGCAGGCGGATCGCCTCCTTGTTCTCGGCGACCGTGGTCTCCTTGTTGAACATGTCCAGCTTCAACTGCGCCGCCGCCTCGGTGCCAAGCGACACATGCACCAGCCCCGCCTCGCGGTAGAACTTCAACAGGTCCCGGTCGCGGTAGATATCCGTCACCCGCGTATTGATCCCCCAGGTCACCCGCTTGTTCAGCCCCCGGTCGATCAGCTCCTGACAGAATTCCACGAATTTCTTCTTGTTGATGGTGGGCTCCTCATCGGCAAGGATGAAGAACCCCACCCCGTGATCCGTCACCAGCCGCTCGATCTCATCCGCCACCTTCTTCGGATCGCGCACCCGGTAATCCCGCCAGAACTTCCATTGCGAACAGAAGGAACAGGTGAAGGGGCAGCCCCGCGCCATGTTCGGGATCGCGACCTTCACCCCCAGCGGCACATAGATGTATTTCGACCAGTCAAGGATCGACCAATCCGGGTCAATCGCATCCAGATCCTTCACCGTGCTCGCCGCCTGCGTCGCGACGATCTCTTCCCCATCCCGGAAGGCCAGCCCCTTGATCCTGCGCCGATCCGCAGGCCAGCGCCCATCCCGCACCGCCTCCATCAGGTTGACAAGGATTTCCTCCCCCTCCCCCCGCACGATCACATCCACCCAGGGCGCCTCTTCCAGCACCTGCCGGAACATGAAAGTGGCATGGATGCCGCCCAGCACGCGCAGCGCCGAAGGCACCACCTCCTCGGCAATCTTCAGCACGCCCTCCGCCTCATAGATCGCGGGCGTGATCGCCGTGACGCCCACCACATCCGGGCGCAACTCCGCGAACCGAGCGCGCAACTCCTCCGGCCCGATGTGATGCGTCATCGCGTCGATGAAATGAATGTCCTGAAACCCCGCCCGCCGCAGATGGCCGGTCAGATAGGCCACCCAGGCCGGCGGCCAGTTGCCCGCGATCTCGGCCCCGCCGGAATGATAGTTCGGATGGACGAAAACGATCCGCATCTTGGCCTCCGCATCACTGTCAATTCAAGTTGACAGTTTTTGCGCGCGCGGCCTTGACACAGGTCAAATCCAACCGAAAACAAAGGGAAGAAAATGACAGCGAACGCCGATCAGGAGGGGGGGAACGATGCAAGGAAAACAAGGCCGCAGCCCCGCCATCTCAGCGATCTCTGCCTTCCCGTGGCGGGAAACGGCCCTATTCGCCGTCCTTGTTCAAAAGCCCGTATTTGCGCAGCTTCACATACAGCGACTGCCGCGACAGGCTCAGCATCTCGGCCGCCGCAACGCGGTTGTTCCGCGTCAGTTCCAGCGCCGTCTCGATGCACATCTTCTCGATCACATCGGTGGTTTCCGCCACGATGTCCTTCAGGGTGCTGGACCCGACCAGTTCCATCACATTGCGCACCCCGTCATCGGGCTGCCCGATCGGGCGGCGCAGCGTATCGGCCCGGCTCGCATCCCGCACCACAAGCGCAAGGATCGGATTGGGCCGGTCATTCAGCCAGGTCGCGGAAATCTCCACCGCGATCTGCCCCATGAAATCGGTCGTCAGCCGCGTCGCATAAAGCCGCAACTGCCCCGTGCGCTTCACATTGTCCAACAGCACCCGCAGGTCCACCGCCCCGCGCGCCAGGAAATCGGTCAGCGACCGCCCGCGCACCGCCGCGATATTCGCGGTATCCGTCAGGTTCAGGAAGGCTTCGTTCGCGGCGCGGATATTGCCGTCGCCATCGGCAAAGACGATGCCATCAACCCCCTCGTGATAGAGCCGCGCCAGACTGTCGCCCAGCTCATCCGTCGCGGCCATCCCGGCCTCGGAGGTGTCGATCTGGCACAGCAGCACGCGCTCACCGGCAGCGCGGAACACGGTCGGGGTGATGAAAACCCGCTTCTGTGACCGCTTCGCCGTCAATTCGATGGGGGCCGAACTTTCGGCAACCGCCATATTGGCCAGGCTTTCCAGGAACTCGCCGCGCCGCCGCCCCTCGAATTCCTGCGCCACCGCCACGCCGATCAGATCGGCCCGCTGCCCGCCCAGAAGCTGCGCCGCAGCCGGGTTGATATCCGTGATCCGCCCCGAAGACATCGACACAATCAGAACCGGATCGCGCATCACCTCCATGACCACGCGATAGCGCGTGTCCATCTCGCGCTGCGTCTCATAATCCCGTTCCAGCGCAAGCTGCGCCTGAACAAGCTGCTGCTGCACTTCCGCAATCGGCCGCAGATCGCGGCCAAGCATCAGGATCGAGTCGTCCGATCCGATCCGGTGCAGCGAATAGCGGACCGGAAACTCCCAATTGGACTGGTCGGAATGGTTCAACTCGACCGCGATATTCCCATGCCGCGCACCATTCATGCCGGTGATCCGCGCATCCAGCTTCTTCAGGCTCTCGGGCGCCAGCACATCCTTCAGATGCGCCCCCTCCCAATCCGTCAACTGGCCAAAGCTGCGGTGATGCGGGTTTACAAGGACCGAAATGATCCGTCGCGCAGGCGACACCAGAAGGGCAATGTCGGATGCCGTCGCAATGATCTCACTCAAGAGATCCGGCGCGATCAGCGGCAACTTCCCGCCATTCAGCAAATGTCTTCCGTCGGTCGTCACACTCTTTCCGATCCTCGGCCGCTTTTGGCTTTCGCGACCTCGAAAAAGGGTTAACTCGTTTCCAGTTCCGGCAACATTCCTGACATCACGCCCATCCCTTCCAGGGCAAGCACAATGTCATTCGTCACCACATCGGCACCGGTCAACCGCATTACGTTTTCATCAGCCCCGGCCAAAGCACCGCCGATGGCCACCCTCAGACCGCCATTACTTGCTTCCTTAAGCGTTTTCACAAGTTTCCGGCAAGTTTCAAGCCTGTCTTCGCAGGCGATAGAGATAAGCGCACCATCAAATGCGCGTTCGGCAACATAGTCGGCAAGTTCCGGCAGTTTCGGCGCGATCTGAACCGAAACCGAAATTCCCATCCGTCGCAGCCGCCCGGCAAGAACCATGGCCCCCAGCGTGTGCTGCTCGCCCTGCGGCAGGATCAGAAGCAGGGTCGTTGTGTCGGCCGGCTCGGCCATATCCGCAGACCAGTTGCTGCCGATCTCGCGCAACACGGCCTGAAGCCGCGCCACGCCCATGGTCACCTGCGCAAAGCTCAGGCTGTCCGTTTCCCAGGCCAGGCCCAGACGCCGCGCCGCCTCGGGAATGTACTGATCCGCCAGCATGGCCGCAGATACGCGCGCGCGACGCAGTTCAGGCTTCAGTTCCTCGAAAACCAGCGGGTCCAGCGACGACACCGCCGCCACGAACCTGCTCAGCAACTCCTCCCGCACTCCAGAGCCATCGGCAGCCTCCCGTGCGACGAGACGCGCCACGACCTCGGCGGCAAAGCGCGAAACACCGCCCTGCGAGCCTTCGGCCAAATGTGCCGACCCCAGATGAACTTCATGCTGCATTTCCGGCTCCTGAACCGGCGGACACCACGCATCAGTCATGCGGATGGCGTCCGGACGGCTCCTCCCAACTGTCCCCCTTTGGTTTTAGATTGTCAAAACAAATTGACACCCCCAGCCCAAAGAAAAAAATCCTCCGCCGGAAAAGACCGGAAATCATTCAACAAATACTCGCTTTTGCTGCCTTTTTTGGCATGAAACCCGAAAGCCGCATCGACTCGGCAAGGCAGGCGATGTATGTAAGTTTTAGTTGACACTTCGACCCTCCACGCTAACCTTTCACAGCGAGGAGACGAAAGGAGCGGCGTCTACCGATGCACCCCGGAACAGCCAGAACACCGCGCAAGCGGCTCTACACGGAAGAAGAACGCGCCCGGCGCGATGCCACCCGCTGGACCCTCGTCCAGGGCCTCCTGGCACCTGCCCAGTTCGTCGCCTTCGCCGTCTCCGTCGTGCTGGTGGTCCGCTTCCTGATGACGGGTGACGGCTACACCGCCGCCACCGTCTCGATCATCGTCAAGACCGGCTTTCTCTACGTTATCATGGTGACCGGCGCGATCTGGGAGAAAGTCGTTTTCGGCCAGTACCTTTTCGCCCCCGCCTTCTTCTGGGAAGACGTCTTCTCCTTCGCCGTCATCGCGCTCCACACCGCCTATCTCTGGGCGCTCTGGACCGGCGCGCTGACCCCCACGGAACTGATGCTCCTCGCCCTCGCCGCCTATGCCACCTACGTCATCAACGCGGGCCAGTTCCTCTGGAAACTGCGCATGGCGCGGCTGGATGCCGAGGCCGAGGCGATCGAGGAAAACCGCACCATGGCCGAGGTGGTCGCATGAGCCTCGATCTCCCCTCCACCGGCTGCCGCTCCACCCCCGTCCTCAAGGAACGCGGACAGCGCGAGGTCTTCTGCGGCCTGACGGGAATCATCTGGCTGCACCGCAAGATGCAGGATGCCTTCTTCCTCGTGGTGGGCAGCCGCACCTGCGCGCACCTCCTGCAAGCCGCCGCCGGCGTGATGATCTTCGCCGAACCCCGCTTCGGTACCGCGATCCTCGAAGAAAAGGATCTCGCCGGTCTCGCTGACGCCAATGCCGAACTTGACCGCGAAGTGGCCCGCCTCCTCGCTCGCCGCCCCGACATCAAGCAGCTCTTCCTCGTCGGCTCCTGCCCGTCCGAGGTCATCAAGCTCGATCTCGCCCGCGCCGCCGAACGGCTGTCCTCCGTCCATTCGCCCCATGTCCGCGTTTACAACTATTCCGGCTCCGGCATCGAGACGACCTTCACCCAGGGTGAAGATGCCTGCCTCGCGGCCATGGTCCCCACCCTGCCCGCCAGCACGGCGCGCGAACTCCTGATCGTGGGCGCCATGCCCGATGTGGTGGAAGACCAGTGCCTCTCGCTCCTGACGGCCATGGGCATCGGCCCTGTCCGTATGCTGCCCGCCCGCCGCGCGGGCGACCTGCCCGCCGTCGGTGCAAACACCGTCTTCGCCCTCGTCCAACCCTTCCTCGGCGACACCCATGCCGCCCTCACCCGGCGCGGCGCGCGGCACCTCGCCGCCCCCTTCCCCTTCGGCGAGGAAGGCACCACCGCCTGGCTGCGCGCCATCGCCGATGAATTCGGCGTGTCGCGCGACCTCTTCGAACAGGTCACCGCCGCCCCCCGTGCCCGCGCGCTCAAGGCCATCGCCACCCAGTCGCAGGAACTTCGCGGCAAGTCGGTCTTCTTCTTCCCCGACAGCCAGTTGGAAATTCCCCTCGCCCGCTTCCTCACCCGCGAATGCGGCATGACGGCGATCGAGGTCGGCACCCCCTACCTGCACGAAGGCCTCGTCGGCCCCGACCTCGACCTTTTGCCGCAAGGCCCGGTCATCTCCGAAGGTCAGGATGTCGAAAAGCAGCTTGACCGTCAGCGGGCCGCCCGGCCCGACCTGACGGTCTGCGGCCTCGGCCTCGCCAACCCGCTGGAGGCTGAAGGCTTCTCCACCAAATGGGCCATCGAACTGGTTTTCACGCCGGTCCATTTCTACGAACAGGCCGGTGATCTGGCGGGGCTCTTCTCGCGCCCCCTGCGCCGCCGCGCCCTCCTGAACAAGGAGGCCGCCGAATGAAACTCACCCTCTGGACCTATGAAGGCCCGCCCCATGTGGGGGCCATGCGCGTGGCGACCGGCATGAAGGGGCTGCATTACGTGCTGCACGCCCCGCAAGGCGACACCTATGCCGACCTCCTGTTCACCATGATCGAACGCAGGAACCACCGCCCGCCGGTCACCTTCACCACCTTCCAGGCCCGCGACCTCGGCGGCGACACGGCGAACCTCTTCAAGGATTCGGCCCGCGACGCCTATGCCCGCTTCCAGCCGCAGGCGATGATCGTTGGCGCCTCCTGCACCGCCGAACTGATCCAGGACGATCCGGGCGGTCTGGCCGAGGCGCTGGGTCTGCCCATCCCGGTGATCCCGCTGGACCTGCCCTCCTACCAGCGGAAAGAGAATTTCGGCGCGGACGAAACCTTCTTCCAGATCGTCAAGGCCCTGGCCAAACCGATGCCCCGGACGGATGCCATTACCTGCAACCTCCTCGGCGCAACCGCGCTCGGCTTCCGCCACCGCGACGACGTGGCCGAGGTGACAAGGCTACTGGGTCTGATGGGCATCGCCGTCAACGTCGCCGCCCCGATGGGGTCCACCCCGGCCGATATCGCCCGCATGGGTCAGGCGCATTTCAACGTCCTGCTCTATCCCGAAACCGGCGAAACCGCCGCCCGCCACCTCGAACGCGCCTGCGGCCAGCCCTATACCAAGGTCGTTCCCATCGGCGTCGGCGCGACGCGCGATTTCCTGCATGAAGTCAGCGGGATAACGGGCATATCTGCGAAAGTGGATGAATCCGGCCTGCGCCTGCCCTGGTGGTCGGCCAGCGTGGATTCGACCTACCTCACCGGCAAGCGCGTCTATATCTTCGGCGACGCCACCCATGTCATGGCCGCCGCCCGCATCGCCGCCACCGAGATCGGCTTCGAAGTGGTCGGCATGGGCTGCTTCAACCGCGAATTCGCCCGTCCCCTGCGCGCCGCCGCCAAGGCCTATGGCGTCGAACCCCTCATCACCGACGACTATCTGGAGGTGGAGGCCGAAATCGCCCGCCTGCAACCCGAACTTATCCTCGGCACGCAGATGGAACGCCATATCGGCAAGCGTCTGGGCATCCCCTGCGCCGTCATCTCCTCCCCCGTCCATGTGCAGGACTTCCCCGCCCGCTACAGCCCCCAGATGGGCTTCGAAGGCGCGAATGTGATCTTCGACACCTGGATCCATCCGCTCGTCATGGGGCTGGAAGAACACCTTCTGACCATGTTCCGCGAAGATTTCGAATTCCACGACGATGCCGGCGCCAGCCATCACGGGGCAAAGGCCGTCTCGCGGGTGGAAGCCGAGGAACTGGGGGTTTCACACCCCCAGACCCCCGTGGGATATTTGAAAACAGATGAAGACATGGGCGAGGCGAGGGAAATCCCCGTCGTTACGCCCTCGGGCGAGGTGGTCTGGCTCCCCGATGCCGAACGCGAATTGAAGAAGATCCCCTTCTTCGTGCGCGGCAAGGCCAAGCGCAACACCGAGAAATACGCCGCCGACCGGGGCGTGACCAGGATCAGCGTCGGCACCCTTTACGAAGCCAAGGCCCATTATGCGCGATGATCGCTACACATCGCCGGACTTGATGCCCGTCCCCGCCAGGGGCGACGGCACCTATCGCTTCGTCATCGTCACGCTGGACGCCCATGCCGCAGGCCCCGCCGCCCGCGTGGCCCCGGCGCTGGTCAAGGATTTCCCCGGCATCGAGGTCTCGATCCACGCCGCCGCCGAATGGGCCGAAAACCCCGCCGCCCTCGCCCGTGCCAAGGCCGCGATCCGCGCCGCCGACATCGTGGTGGCGAACCTGCTCTTCATCGAAGAACACATCACCGCCGTCATCGAAGACCTGCGTGCCGTGCGCGACGGGCTCGATGCCTTCGTCGGCGTCATCGCCGATCCGCAGATCGTCAAGATGACGAAGATGGGCGATCTCGACATGGCCAAGCCCGCCTCGGCGGCCATGCAACTGCTCAAGAAACTCCGCGGCTCCGGCGCGCCTTCGGGATCGTCCGGCGAAAAGCAGATGAAGATGCTGCGCCGCCTGCCCAAGATCCTCCGCTTCCTGCCCGGCAAGGCGCAGGACCTGCGCGCCTGGTTCCTGTCCATGCAATACTGGCTGGGCGGGTCCGACGACAACATCGAAGAGATGATCCGCTACCTCGTCTCGCGCTACTCGGCCAACCGCAAATGGAACGCGGTTTCGGCCAAACCCCCGGTCGATTATCCGGATGTGGGCCTCTACCACCCGGATATTCCTGCGCGCATCACCACGAACCCGGCGGACCTCCCCCGCCCCGTGGGAGCGGTCTCGACCGTGGGGCTCCTCATGCTCCGCTCCTATGTCCTCGCCTCCGATACCGCCCATTACGACGCGGTGATCCGGGCCTTCGAGGCGAAGGGCATCGCCGTCCTGCCCGCCTTCGCCGGCGGTCTCGACGGCCGCCCCGCGATCGAGTCCTTCTTCAAGGGCCGGACCGATGCCATGGTCTCGCTCACCGGCTTCTCCCTCGTCGGCGGCCCCGCCTATAACGACAGCCCCGCCGCCGTCGCGGCGCTGGAGGCACTCGACGTCCCCTACATCGCCGCCCATCCGCTGGAATTCCAGACGCTCGGCCAATGGGGCGCCTCGGGCGGCGGCCTCGGCCCGGTCGAAACCACCATGCTCATCGCGCTGCCCGAGATTGACGGCGCGACCAATCCCACCGTCTTCGCCGGCCGCCACGATCTGAACGGCTGCGCGGGCTGTTTCAAGAAATGCCGCCCCGCCAGCGAAGAGGCCATCGCCACCCGCGCCATGGCCCCCTGCTTTGAACGGATCGAGGCGCTGGCCGACAAGACCGCCCGCCTCGCCGCCCTGCGCCGGTCGCAAGTGGCAGAGCGCAAGGTCGCCGTCGTCCTCTACGGTTTCCCGCCGAATGCGGGCGCCGCAGGCACCGCCGCCTATCTCGGCGTCTTCGAAAGCCTGTTCAACACGCTGCACGCCATGGCCGCCGAAGGCTATGACCTCACGCCCCCCGCCTCGCTGGATGACCTGCGCGAGGCAGTCATGGGCGGCTCGGCCCGGATCTATGGCCAACCGGCCAATGTCCACACCATCATCCCCGCCGCCGAAGTCGTGGCCAAAACCCGCTGGCTCTCGGATGTCGAGCGCGTCTGGGGCCCCGCCCCCGGCCGCCTGCAAACCGACGGGCGCGGAGTCATGGTCCTTGGCGCGCAATTCGGCAAGGTCTTCATCGGCCTCCAGCCCGTCTTTGGCTATGAGGGCGATCCGATGCGCCTTCTCTTCGAAAAGGGCTTCGCGCCGACCCATGCGATGATGACCTTCTACCGCTGGCTGCGCGACGATTTCGGCGCGGATGTCCTGCTGCATTTCGGCATGCATGGCGCGCTGGAATTCCTGCCGGGCAAGCAGGCGGGCGTGTCCGAAACCTGCTGGCCCGACCGCCTGATCGGCAACATGCCGAATGTCTATCTCTACGCCTCCAACAACCCGTCCGAGGCGACGCTGGCCAAGCGCCGCTCCAACGCGGTGACGATCACCCACCTGACCCCGCCCCTCGCCCAGTCGGGTCTCTACAAGGGGTTGCAGGACCTGAAGGATTCCCTCTCCCGCTGGCGCGCGGCGGCAGATGACGCGCCGGATCGCGCGGACCTGTGGGAACTGATCGTCGAACAGGCCCGCGCCGTGGACCTTGATCCGACGGACCCCGCGCAACTCTGGGTGAAACTCCTCGAAACCGAAGGCGCGCTGATCCCCGATGGCCTCCACGTCCTTGGCCGCCCGATGGGGCCGCAGGAACGGCGCGACTATATCGACCTGATCGGTGCCACCGGGGCCGAGGCCGAGGCGCTGGATGCCAAACTCCAGGCCCAGACCGAGATTCCCGCCATCCTCCGCGCCCTGGGCGGCCATTTCACCAGCCCCGTGCCGGGCGGCGATCTGATCCGGTCCACCGACATCCTGCCTACGGGCCGCAACATCCATGCCTTCGACCCGTTCCGCATGCCCACCGCCTTCGCCCTGAAGGACGGGATGCAACAGGCCCAGCGCCTGCTCGACACTCACCCGAACCTGCCGCGCACCGTGGCCCTCGTCCTCTGGGGATCGGACAACATCAAATCCGACGGCGGCCCGCTCTCCCAGGCCCTCGCCCTGATGGGGGCAAAGCCCCGCTTCGATCATTACGGCCGCCTCTGCGGTGCCGACCTCATCCCGCTGGCCGAACTCGGCCGCCCCCGCATCGACGTGGTGATGACGCTGTCCGGCATCTTCCGCGACCTTCTTCCCCTGCAAACCCGGATGCTGGCCGAAGCCGCCTGGAAGGCCGCCATGGCCGAGGAACCGCTTGCCCAGAACTTCATCCGCGCCCATGCGCTGGCCTATGCCGAAGAGATGGGCGTGGACATGGAAACCGCCGCGCTACGCGTCTTTTCCAATGCCGAAGGGGCCTATGGGTCCAACGTCGACATCATGGTCGGCTCGTCGGCCTTCGGCGAGGAAGACGAACTGGCCGACGCCTATGAGAACCGCAAATCCTTTGCCTATGGTCGCAACGGCAAGCCCGTCCAGAACGCGGCGCTCCTGCAAAAGACGCTCAAGGATGTGGACCTCGCCTATCAGAACCTCGAATCTGTCGAACTGGGCGTCACCACGGTTGACCAGTATTTCGACACGCTGGGCGGCATCGCCCGCGCCGTGAAGCGCGCACGCGGCGGGCAGGAAACCCCCATCTATATCGGCGACCAGACGCGCGGCGGCGGCACCGTCCGCACGCTGAAGGATCAGATCGCGCTGGAAACCCGGTCGCGCAGTCTGAACCCCAAGTATTTCGAAGGCCTCCTGCGCCACGGTGCCGAAGGCGTGCGCCAGATCGAGGCGCAGGTATCGAACACCTTCGGCTGGTCCGCCACCACCGCGCAGGTGGACCCCTGGGTCTATCAGCGCCTGTCGGAAACCTTCGTGCTGGACGAGGCGATGCGCCGCCGCCTGGCCGCCCTCAACCCCGAAGCCTCCTCCCGCATGGCCCAGCGCCTGCTCGAGGCCTCGGATCGCAACTACTGGCAACCCGATGCCGAAACGCTCGCCGCCCTGCAACGCGCGGCCGACGAGCTTGAGGATCGACTGGAAGGGATCGCGGCGGAATGACCCAGACGCGCACCCAGACCAATCGTCGGACCGGGGGCCTGCCCCCGGACCCCCGGGATATTTTTGAACAGATGAAGACCAATTCGAAGGGAAGCGACGCATGAGCCCGAGAGACGAGATTCCCCTGCTGAAAGGCATGGATGGCGAAGGCTCGGTGCAGGTGCATCAGGACGCCTCGATGAAGATCGAAGGGGCCAAGGTCTTTTCCGTCTATGGCAAGGGCGGGATCGGCAAATCGACCACCTCCTCGAACCTGTCGGCGGCCTTTTCGGTGATGGGCAAGCGCGTGTTGCAGATCGGCTGCGACCCGAAGCATGACTCGACCTTCACCCTCACGGGCCGCCTGCAACCCACGGTCATCGACATCCTGAAAGAGGTCGATTTCCACGCCGAGGAACTGCGCCCCGAGGATTACGTCGCCACCGGCTGGAACGGCGTGAAATGCGTCGAGGCGGGTGGACCGCCCGCCGGCACCGGCTGCGGCGGCTATGTCGTGGGCCAGACGGTGAAACTGCTGAAACAGCACCACCTTCTGGAAGATACCGATGTGGTGATCTTCGACGTGCTCGGCGATGTGGTCTGCGGCGGCTTTGCAGCACCTCTGCAACATGCCGACCGCGCGGTGATCGTCACCGCCAACGACTTTGACAGCATCTACGCGATGAACCGCATCATCGCCGCCGTGCAGGCGAAATCCGGCAACTACAAGGTGCAACTCGCCGGCTGCGTCGCCAACCGCTCGCGCGAGACGGATGAGGTGGACCGTTACTGCGCCCGCGTAGGCTTCAACCGCCTCGCCCATATGCCCGATATCGACGCCATCCGCCGCTCGCGCCTCAAGAAGAAGACGCTGTTCGAGATGGATGACGAACAGGACATCGTCACCGCCCGCGCCGAATACCTGCGGCTGGCCGAAACGCTCTGGCGCTCCGTCGCCGGGGCCGGATCGACCCCCGACCCGCTGCCCGACCGCGAAATCTTCGAACTTCTGGGATTTGACTGAGAATGCAGGACTATTCCGCCACGCTCTCCCGCGTCGAAGACTATTTCGACCGCAGCGCCACCAAGGTGTGGGAGCGCCTGACCTCTGACGCCCCCGTCAGCCGCATCCGCCAGACCGTCCGCGAAGGCCGCGACCGGATGCGCGCGATCATGCTGTCGCGCCTGCCCGCCGATCTGAAGGGCGCCCGCGTGCTGGATGCCGGCTGCGGCACGGGGCTGATGACGGCGGAACTGGCGGCGCGCGGCGCCGACGTCGTGGCGGTGGACATCTCGCCCCAGCTCATCGCCATCGCCGAACAACGCCTGACCGAAGACCTCCGCCCCCGCGTCACCTTCGCGGCAGGCGACATGACCAGCCCGGCCCATGGCCATTTCGACTTCGTCATGGCGATGGACAGCCTGATCTACTACCGCACCCCCGATATCGCGGCGGCCCTGCGCAAGCTGGCCGACCGGACGCAGGGCCACATCACCTTCACTGTCGCCCCGCGCACGCCTTTCCTGATGACCTTCTTCACCATCGGCAAGGCCTTCCCCCGCGCCGACCGCTCGCCCACCATGATCCCGCAGGACTGGCGCGCCATCGCCCGCCACACCGGCGGCACTGTGGCGAAAGTCGAACGCGTCAGCCGCGGCTTCTACATTTCCGAATGTCTGGAGTATCGCGCATGATCCTCCGCAAGAAAGACCTGCAACGCTTCACCGCCAACTGGCTGCCCTTCGCGGATGTGGCCTCCGAAGGCCTGCCGCTCGCGCAACTCCTGCGGCTGTCGCTCTTCCAGGTCTCGGTCGGCATGGCACAGGTGCTGCTGCTGGGCACGCTCAACCGCGTGATGATCGTGGAACTCAGCGTTCCGGCCATGATCGTCGCCGCGATGATCGCCATTCCCGTCCTCGTCGCGCCCTTCCGCGCGCTTCTGGGCCACCGCTCCGATACCCACCGCTCTGCCCTTGGGTGGAAGCGCGTCCCCTATCTCTGGTTCGGCTCGCTCTGGCAGATGGGCGGCCTCGCCATCATGCCCTTCGCCCTGCTCGTCCTCTCCGGCGACCGGACATTCGAAGTGCCTTACGCAGGTGAAATCCTCGCCGCCATCGCCTTCCTGATGACCGGCCTCGGCATGCACATGACACAGACGGCAGGCCTCGCCCTCGCCTCCGACCGCGCCTCCGACGACACCCGCCCCCGCGTCGTGGCGCTGCTCTATGTGGCCAATCTCCTCGGCATGGGCATCTCGGCCCTCGCCATCGGCTGGCTCTTGCAGAACTTCGAACCGCTCCTCCTCGTCAAGGTCGTGCAGGGCTGCGGCCTTGCCACGCTGATCCTCAACCTCATCGCCCTGTGGAAACAGGAACGCTTCCGCCCGATGACCAAGGCGGAGCGCGAAGAACCCCGCCCGCGCTTCACCGATGCCTGGGCCGATCTGATGGCAGGCGGCACCGCCGGGCGGCTTCTGGTCGTCGTCGTCCTCGGCACGCTGGGCTTCAACATGCAGGACGTGCTGCTGGAACCCTATGGCGGCGAAATCCTGGGGCTCAGCGTCTCGCAGACCACCTTCCTCACCGCCATGTCGGCCCTTGGCGCGCTGACCGGCTTCCTCCTCGCCGCCCGCTGGCTGGCGCGCGGAACCGATCCCTACCGCCTCGCCGCGCGCGGCATCCTCGCGGGCATCGCCGCCTTCTCCGCCGTCATCTTCGCGGCACCCCTCCATTCCACCGCGCTCTTCTTCGCCGGTGCAGGCCTCATCGGCTTTGGCGGCGGCCTCTTCGCCATCGCCACCCTCACCGTGGCGATGAAACTTCCCGTCGGCACCCTCGCCGGGGCTGGCATCGCCCTTGGCGCATGGGGCGCGGCACAGGCCACGGCACAGGGCCTGTCCATCTTCATGGGCGGCACGATCCGCGATGTGGTGGGCCACCTTGCCACCTCGGGCCGCCTCGGCGTCGGGCTCTCGGACCCGTCGCTGGGCTATTCCTTCGTCTATCACCTCGAAATCGCGCTGCTTTTCGCAACGCTTGCCGCCCTCGGCCCGATGGTCCGCCTGCGGCCCCTGCACGACCCGAACGACGTCCCTTCCGGTGATGCGCGCCTGCGCCTTGCCGAATTCCCAACCTGACCCCGGAGGACCACGAACATGGTAGGTGTCAACTTCTTTGGAAACTTCGATCTGGCAAGCCTGTCGATCTGGCTCTTCTGGGCCTTCTTCGCGCTGCTGATCTACTATCTGCAAACCGAAAACATGCGCGAAGGCTATCCGCTGGAGATGGAGGACGGCTCGCCCGCCCCGAACCAGGGCCCCTTCCCGGTGCCAAAGCCCAAGACCTTCAAACTGCCGCATGGCAAGGGCGAAGTGACGGTTCCTTCCGCCGCGAACGAAGCCGCCCACCGCCGCACCGATCTGGCGCTGGCCCGTACCGCCGTCTCCGAAGGCTTCCCCCACGCCCCCACCGGCAACCCGCTGGCCGATGGCGTCGGTCCCGCCTCCTGGGTCCCGCGCCGCGACGAGCCGGAACTTGACGGCCACGGCCATGCCAAGATCGTCCCGATGGGACAGGCCAAGGGCTTCGTCATCAGCGCCGGGCGCGACCCGCGCGGCCTGCCCGTTCAGGCGGCGGATCTCGAAGTCGTGGGCCGCATCTCCGACATGTGGGTGGATGCCCCCGAACAGCTCGTCCGCTATCTGGAGATCGAGTTGAACGAGGGCGGCAAGCGTCTGGTTCCCATGACGCTCGCCCGCATCTGGCCGGATCGCGTCCGCATCCGTGCCCTGGCCTCGGACAGCTTCGCAGGCATCCCGCAGACCAAGTCCCTGACCACCGTCACCAAACTCGAGGAAGACAAGATCTCGGGCTACGTGGCCGGCGGCTGGATGTACGACGCCGACAAGCGCAAGCACGGCTTCTGATGACAAAGGGGGGCGGCCTGCGCCCGGGCCGCCCCGTCTTACCCCAGCTTACGGAGGGTCTGCACCATGTCAGACCATGATGATTTCGCCTTCGACGTGGCCCCCGGCATTCCCGCGCCACTCCCCAAAGGGGAAGAGGTCCTCTGGCAGGGCCGCCCCGACACCTCCGCCCTCGCGCGTGAGGCGTTCAAGATCCGCTGGATCGCCGCCTATATGGCGCTGATCGTGCTGTGGAAGGCGGGCGCAGGCTTTGCCGATGGCGGCCTGGCCCTCGCCCTGCTGCGCGGACTGCCCTATGTCGTCCTCGCGCTGGCCGCCGTCGCGGTGGTCTGGCTGCTCGCCTGGGCGCAGGCCCGCGCGACGGTCTATACCGTCACCTCGGCCCGCGTCCTGATGAAGATCGGCGCCGCCCTGTCGGTCACCTACAATATCCCCTTCGCGCAGGTGGCCACCGCGCGCCTTGACCTGAAACCCAAGGGCACCGGCACCATCGCGCTGGAAACGCTGGGCGAAACCCGCCTCGCCTTCCTCGCGCTCTGGCCGCATCTGCGCCCGGGTCGCCTGAAGAAGACCGAACCCGCCCTCCGCTGCATCCCCGATGCCGAACGGGTGGCCCGCCTTCTGGCCGAAGCCGCCGAAGCCCGCCTTGCCATGCCCGTCATCAGCCGCATCGACGCGGCGATGGGCGATGCCGTGGCCGCAGAGTGAAAGGGACGATCATGCAAACCCGTCAACCCGCCCTGCGGAACCAGAAGGCCGAGATGATCCCCACCGCCCTGCTGCGCGCCATGTTCGCGCTGGCGGTGACCACGCTCGCCATCACCACCGCCGCCGTCGTCTCGGACCGCCCCACCGTGGGCCAGCCCAAGGCCTCCGAAGTCGTGGAAAGCCGCGCGATCATCCTTCAGGGCCTCGATGCCCAGGCCGTCAAGGTGCTCAACCCCGACGGCACGCTACTTGCGGACCTGCCGCATGGCGGCTTCATCACCGTGATCCAGAACGCCATGGCGCGCGAGCGCGTGACCCACCGGATCGAAGGCAACCCGCCCATCAACATCGTCCGCTACGCCAATGGCCGCCTCGTCGCCGAAGACCCCGCAACGGGCTGGAGCGCCGAACTCTATGCCTTTGGTGCCGATAACAAAGCCGCGTTCGAACGGCTGCTCGATCAATAAAGGGAACCAAGAAATGGGACTTCTGACACGCGAGAAAGAACAGGTGCCCTGCACCGTCGAAGTGAGTCATCGCTTCGAAAGCCTGCACGCCCATGTGCGTTTCAACAACGGCGCCGTGGTCCATCCCGGTGACGAGGTTCTCGTTCACGGCACGCCCGTCATGGCGGCCTATGGCGAGGTCGTCATCGAGGACCGCACCGCCACGATCACCCGCGCAAGCTGGCTCGAACGCCAATGGACCCGCCTCACCGGCGACCTGGAGTTCATGGAGCTTTGCGAATTCTCCTTCTCCGAAGAGGTGACGCTGTGAACGCCCATACCCAACACCAGCACGACACCACCCATGGCGAGCTGCACGCCGAAATGTCCGACGCCTTCGACACCACCGCGATGGCGACCGAGACGACGCTCCTCAACCCGCGCTTCTACACCACCGATTTCGACGAGATGGACCGCATCGACGTCACCCCCGTCCGCGCGGAATGGGACAAGCTCCTGCAACAGATGAAGTCCGACCCGAACAAGGGCCACTTCAAGAAGAACGCCGATTGGGACACGGTCGATTGGCAAGGCATGGACCCCGCCCTGCGGGTGGAGTTCATCGACTTCCTCGTTTCCTCCTGCACCGCCGAATTCTCCGGCTGCGTGCTCTACAAGGAAATGAAACGCCGCGGCACCAACCCCGACATCTGCGAACTCTTCAGCTACATGTCCCGCGACGAGGCCCGCCATGCCGGCTTCATCAACGACGCCCTGCGCGAGGCGGGGGTGGCCGTCAACCTGGGCTTCCTGACCAAGGCGAAGAAATACACCTACTTCCGCCCCAAATTCATCTACTACGCCACCTACCTGTCGGAAAAGATCGGCTACGCCCGCTACATCACCATCTACCGGCATCTCGAGGCGCATCCCGAACACCGCTTCCACCCGATCTTCAAATGGTTCCGCGAATGGTGCAACGATGAGTTCAGCCACGGCGAGGCCTTCGCGCTCCTCATGCGCACCGACCCTGCGCTGACCCAAAGCTTCGCCAACAAGCTCTGGATCCGCTTCTTCCTGACCGCCGTCTACTCCACCATGTGGGTGCGCGATCATGCCCGCGTCGATTTCCACAACGCCCTCGGCGTCGATATCGACTGGTATGACCAGGAGGTCTATCGCAAGACCTCCATCATCGCGCGGCAGGTCTTCCCGGTGGAACTGGACATCGACCACCCGCGCTGGATCCCCGGCCTGCGCCGCATGGATCAGGCCATGCGCGACATGGACAGCGCCAAGCGCAAGGGGGGCATCGCAGGCTGGATCGGGCACAAGACCGCCTCCGCCCGCGCCATGCTCGCCTTCGCGGGCCTCTACCTGATCCCGGTCAAACACATGACGCCCCCGGCCAATGTCCGGCTGGAGCCGTCCTTTTGACCCCCAGACATGCATATCGCTGCGAAAGCGGCGGTTGCGGCGGCGGGATGGGCGCGTCCCACCGCCCGGCGCGGTCCCCCTCAGAAGGGGGGGGCCGCGCATGAATACCCCATGGATCGCCGCCGTCGCGGCCCTGTTCCTCTGGTGGTTCTCCACCGGCATCATCCTGTGGCGCGTCAAGCGCGCCGATCAGGAAGGCCGCGACGCCCATCTCTGGAGCGTGATCCTCGGCCTGCCCCTCCTCCTCGGCGGCTTCGTCGCCCTGCGCCACACCCTCCAGGACGGCACCGCCACCGGCGCCTTCACCGCCTTCGTCGCGGCGCTGGCGATCTGGGGCTGGCTGGAACTGGCCTTCCTCTCCGGCATCGTCGCAGGTCCGAACACCACGCCCTGCCCGCCCTACGCCCCCCTCTGGGAACGCTTCCTCCGCGCCGTGGGCACGATCCTCTGGCACGAACTGGCCCTCATGGGCACCCTCGGCGTCATCGCCCAGATCAGCGAGGGCGCCACCAACCGCTTCGCGCTCTGGACCTTCGCCATCCTCTTCTTCGCGCGCATCTCGGCCAAGCTGAACCTCTTCTTCGGCGTCCCGCGCATCCACACGGAATTCCTGCCGCGCCCCCTCGCGCATCTCTCCAGCCATTTCCGCCGCGCGCCGATGAACGCTTTCTTCCCGGCCTCGATCACCGCCCTTTCCTTCGCCAGCGCCTGTTTCCTCGAACGGCTCTGGACGGCCCAGACCGACGGTCAGGTGATCGGCTACACCCTCCTTTCCGCCCTGACGCTGCTCGCCCTCCTTGAACACTGGTTCATGGTGGTGCCGCTCCCCGATGAGAAACTCTGGCGCTGGATGCTTCCTGCCCAGCGCCCCGACGTGACCACAGCCAAGACACCGGGCCTCACAAGACCCGACCAGCCACTGACAGTGAGGAAGTGATCCCCATGGACTTCGACGCAATCTTCCAGGACCAGCTCGACAGGCTCAAGGCCGAAGGCAATTACCGCGTCTTCGCCGATCTTGAACGTCGCTGCGGGTCCTTCCCTCGTGCCGCCAATCACAAGGACGGCAAGGTGCGCGATGTCACCGTCTGGTGCTCGAACGACTATCTGGGCATGGGCCAGAACGAAACCGTGGTGAAGGCCATGGTCGATGCCGTGCAGACCTGCGGCACCGGCGCGGGCGGCACCCGCAACATCTCGGGCACCAATCACCACCACCTGCTTCTCGAACAGGAACTCGCCGATCTGCACGGGAAAGAGGCGGCGCTTCTCTTCACCTCCGGCTATGTCTCCAACTGGGCTGCCCTCTCCACCCTCGGCGCGCGCATCCCCAATGCGGTGATCCTCTCGGACGAGAAGAACCACGCCTCCATGATCGAAGGCATCCGCCATTCCCGCGCCGACAAGGTGCTGTGGCGGCATAATGACTGGCGCGACCTCGACCGCAAGCTGCACGCCGTGGGCGACCGGCCCAAGATCGTGGCCTTCGAAAGCGTCTATTCCATGGACGGCGACATCGCCCCGATCCGCGAAATCGTCGAGGTCTGCGAAGCCCATGGCGCCCTCTCCTATATCGACGAAGTCCACGCCGTCGGCATGTATGGCCCCCATGGCGGCGGCGTGACCGAAGAGCTTGGCCTCGCCCATCGCATCGACCTGATCGAAGGCACGCTGGGCAAAGCCTATGGCTGCGTCGGCGGCTATATCACCGGCTCCGCCGCGCTCTGCGATTTCGTGCGCAGCTTCGCCTCCGGCTTCATCTTCACCACCGCCCTGCCCCCGGCCGTGGCCGCCGCCGCCGCCGCCTCGATCCGCCACCTGAAACAGTCCGACGAGGAACGCCGCGCCCAGAAGGCCAATGTGGCCAAGCTGCGCGCCCGGCTGGATCGGGCGGGCATCCCGCATATGGCCAATGACAGCCACATCATCCCCGTGATGATCGGCGATCCGGTGAAATGCCGCATGGTCTCCAACATCCTGATGGATGACTGGGGCATCTATGTGCAGCCGATCAACTATCCGACGGTGCCAAAAGGCACGGAACGGCTGCGCATCACGCCCGGCCCCTTGCACTCGGATGCGGATATTGATCATCTCGTCACCGCGCTCGCCTCGCTCTGGCAGCGCTGCGCCGTGGCACATGCCGTGGCCTAGGCGGAAAACTTCACAACCCCATCACGAAGACTTGCCAGACAGCAGCGGCGAACCACATTAGACTGCGCCAAGAAACCGGGAGGATCCCCATGAAGACCAGACTGACTGCCCTTGCCGTTCTTTCCACCATCATCGCCGCCCCCGCATTCGCGGCCGGCGATGCCGAAGCGGGCGCCAAGGTGTTCAACAAGTGCCAGACCTGCCACGTCGTCGCCAACGAAGCCGGCGAAGTGCTGGCTGGCCGCAACGCGAAGACCGGGCCGAACCTCTACGGCGTCGTGGGTCGTGCCGCCGGCACCTACCCGGAATTCAAATATGGTGAATCGATCGTCGCTCTTGGCGCCGGCGGCTATACCTGGACCGAGGCCGATCTGGCCGTCTATCTCGCCGACCCGGCGAAGTTCCTGAAGGAAAAGCTGGGCGACGACAAGGCGAAGTCGAAGATGTCGTTCAAGCTGACCAACGAAACCGAAGCCGCGAACGTGGCCGCCTTCCTCGCCTCCTTCTCGGCCGCTCCGGCCGCTGCCGAAGGCGAGGCTGCGCCGGCCGAAGGCGAAGCGACCAACTGATCCGTCCCGACGGATGGATGAAGGCCCGTCTGCCCCTCGGCAGACGGGCCTTTTTCTTTGCCACGCGCTGCCCGCCCCCGACCGGCGGCCCCTTGCCAGAGGGTCACCCTGACCTGCGCTGCGTGGCCACAGTTTGCTGTACAGTTCGCGGCACAGGATACGGCACAGCCGTCGCGCCGTCCCAAGGTCCCCTCGCCCCCCTCGGGCGTTGCCGAAACCCCGTTCCGGCGTGCGCTGCGTGGCCACAGATTGCTGCACAGTTTGCGGCACAGGATACGGCACAGCCGGTGCGCCGTCCCAAGGTCCCCTCGCCCCCTCGGGCGTTGCCGAAACCCCGTTCCGGCGCGCGCTGCGTGGCCACAGTTTGCTGCACAGTTTGCGGCACAGGATACGGCACAGCCGTTGCGCCGCCCTTTTCCCTAGACCGAAACCGTTGCCCGCAGCGTGTCCTGCGACAGTTCCGCCTTCGTCCCCTCCAGCGCAACCGCCCCGCGCTTGAGCACATAGAACCGGTCCGCCAGCCCATAGGCGAAGTCAAAATACTGTTCCACCAATATGATAGCCATGTCCCCCTTGCCCCGCAGGTAGGAAATGACACGCCCGATCTGCTGGATGATATTGGGCTGGATGCCCTCCGTCGGCTCGTCCAGCAGCAGCACGCGCGGCTTCATGATCATCGCCCGCGCAATCGCCAATTGCTGCTGCTGCCCCCCGGAAAGATCACCCCCCCGGCGATGGCCCATGTCCCTAAGTACCGGGAAAAGCTCATATATTTCTTCGGGAATTCGATGTTCGGACTTCGGCAGCAGGGCAAAGGCGGTTTGCATGTTCTCCGTGACCGTCAGCAACGGAAAGATCATCCGCCCCTGCGGCACCACCGCCAACCCCCGCTTCGCCATCCCCTGGGGCGGCACCTTCGGCACCTCCTCCCCACCAAGGAAGACCTTCCCCCCCGACCGCGGATGCGTCCCCGCCAAGGCCTTGAGAAGAGAGGTTTTCCCCACCCCGTTCGTGCCCATGACGCAGGTCACTTCACCCGCCTTGGCCTCCATGTCGATGCCGTAAAGGATCTGCGACCCGCCATAATGCAGCGTCAGCCCTTCGGTCCTGATCATCACCCGCGCCCCAGATAGACTTCGATAACCTGTTGATTTTTCGTGACATGATCCAGCGACCCTTCCGCCAGAACCGCCCCCTCATGCAGCACGGTCACCTTGCAGTTCAGCCGCCGCACGAATTCCATGTCATGCTCGACCACCACCACCGCCCGCGTCTTGGCCATCTCGACCAGCAGCGCCGTCGTATGCTCCCGCTCCGCCAGCGTCATGCCCGCCGCCGGTTCATCCACCAGCAAGAGCCGCGGCTCCTGCGCCAAAAGCATACCGATTTCAAGCCATTGCTTCTGCCCATGGCTCAACTCTCCGGCCTTGCGCGGCAGATGTTCGGCCAGCCCCACCTCCTCGGCCAGCGCCTCGACCTTCGCGCGATCCTCGGGCCCTTCCTTCCAGAACAGCACCCGCCACGGCGCCCGTTGCGCCTTCAGCGCCATGGTCAGGTTCTCGGCAACCGACTGGTCCTCGAACACCGTCGGACGCTGGAACTTGCGCCCCACACCCACCCGCGCGATCTGCGCCTCCGACAGGGACAGCAGGGAAACCGAACGTTCTCCGAAGGTTACCGATCCTGTATCCGGCCGCGTCTTGCCCGTGACGATGTCCATGAAGGTCGTCTTGCCCGCGCCGTTCGGCCCGATGATCGCCCGCAATTCCTGCGCCCCGATGGAAAAGGACAGGTTGTTGATGGCGCGGAACCCGTCGAACGTGACGGACACGCCCGAAACCTCCAGCAGCGCGGTCATTTCAGCGCCTCCTTCTCCTGCAACGAGCTGTCATCCGGACCCAGCGCCGCTCCCTTGCGGTCCGGGGCGCGCCGCCCCTGCCACAGGTCGAACAATCCGCCGATCCCCTTCGGCGCGAACAGCGTCACCGCCACGAAGGACAGCCCCAGCAGCACCAGCCACCAGTCCACCCAGTTGATCGTGTAGAACCCGAGCGGAATGGACGGCGCCCGCCCCCCGGTGAACCACGAGGACAGCAGCGACACGAAGGCCGCCCCGATCACCGCCCCGTAAAGCCGCCCGCGCCCCCCGATGGCCACCCAGACCGCCAGATAGATCGACGCAATGGGGGCCAGTTCCGCCGGGTTGATGATCCCCGCCTGCGGATAGTAGAGGGCCCCCGCGATTGCCGCGATCACCGCCGTCAGGGTGAAGACGAAAAGCTTATATCCTTCAACGGAATAGCCGAGAAAGCGGACCCGCTGCTCGTCATCCCGGATGGCCCGGATGACCGACCCGAACTTGCCCGACACCACCCAGGCCAGCAGCACGTAGCCTGCGCCAAGCGCAAAGGCCGAGGCCCAGAAGAACCAGATCGACAGATCATCCTGCGACACATCCGAAAGACCGGGCAGGTTCTGCAACCCCGAAAGCCCGTTGTTCCCCCGCAAACCGCTGTCGTTCTGAAAAAGGTAAAGCGCCAGGGCCAGCGTCATCGCCTGGGTGAGGATCGAAAGATAGACCCCCGTCACCCGCGACCTGAAGGCCAGCCAGCCGAAGACCAGAGCAAGCACGCCCGGCACGGCGACGACAAGGAACATCTGCCCCCAGAAGGAATGCGCCAGCGCCCAGATCGGCGGAAACTCTGACGCGCCCACCACCCCGAAAATCTGCACGGCAATGCCCTGCCGCACCTCTTCAGGCGTGGCAGGCAGCCCCCCCTGCGCGAGCGCGGCGACCACGATCTCCTCGGTCCGCGCATATATCAGCCACATGCCCAGCATGTAGCCGCCCAAGGCGAAAAAGGCCATGTGGCCAAGGGACAGGATGCCCGCATAGCCCCAGATCAGGTCCATCGCCAGGGCGACCAGGCACAGGCACAGCGTCTTGCCCAGTGTCTTGACGAAGGAGGTGGAGATGAAGGCCACCCCATAGGCCTCGGACAGCACCGTCACGCCCAGCGTGAACAGCGCGAGGATCAGGATGAACCACAGGACGGAGGGGTTCTTCGCAAGGAAGGACCGTTCCACAAAGGTCTGGCGCGTCATGTCAGCCTCGCGCATAGGTCATCTGCGGGACCGGGGGTTTCACACCCCCGGACCCCCGTGGGATATTCTCGGACAGAAAGTGTCAGCGCCATCGGCTCAATCCCCCGCCGCGCGGCCCTTGAGGGCGATGATCCCCCGCGGCCGGAACTGGATGAAGAGGATGATGAACAGGATCATGTAGGTTTGCGCCGCCAGCGTGTTCGACGGGTTCAGCCATTCGATGCCCTTCTGCAACGCGCCGATCAACGCGGCACCGGCGAGGGTGCCCCAGATGTTTCCCACACCTCCGACGACCACGGTCATGAAGCTCTGCACGATGTAATCGGAGCCGAGTTCCGAGGTGACCTTGGCGAAGAGTCCGATGGCCGCGCCCGCGATCCCCGCGATCCCGGAGCCGAGACCGAAGGTCAGCATGTTGATCCGGTCAGGGTTGATGCCCATGGAGGCAGCCATGGACGGGTTCTGCGTCACGGCCCGCACCTCCAGACCAAGACGCGTGCGCTTCATCAGCCAGAGGAAGAAAAGCAGGAACACCATGGCCAGAACGAAGATCGCGATGCGGATATAGCTGATCGACACCACATCATTGAAGACCAGCGCCCCGTCGAGCCAGCCCGGCGCCGTCAGGGGACGGGCCTGTGTGCCAAAGATGTTCTTGGCGATCTGCTGCAAGGCGATGGAGATACCGAAGGTCGCAAGCAGGGTCTCAAGCGGGCGCTTGTAGAGGTGGCGGATCACCAGCCGCTCCATCGCCACGCCTGCGGCAAAGGTCACGGCAAAGGCCAGAGGCAGGGCGATCAGGATGGAAAGGGTGTAGTTCGTGATGAAGAGCTGGACCACATAGCCCGTATAGGCGCCCATCATGATGAATTCGCCATGCGCCATGTTGATGACCCGCATGACGCCGAAGGTGATGGCAAGGCCGATCGCCGCAAGGAAGTAGATCGAGGCCAGCGAGACGGCATCCAGCGCAAGGTCCGCCGCCTGCATCGCGCCGACCTTCATGGTGATCCCGTCCAGCGCCGATTTCGCGGCCGAGGTCACGGCCGGATCGGGTTCCTCATAAACCTCGACGAAGCGATGCGCCGCGATTGCCGCCGCAACCTCGGCATCGGTCGCAGCCGGCGGCACGGTTCCTGCCACTTCAAGCGCGGTATAGGCACGGTCCCGCGCCTCTTGCGTTCCAAGTTCCGCGACCGGCACACCGCCGACGGCACCATCCACGATGTTGGCCAGAAGGGCCGCCCGCGCCTCTTCAACGGTCAGCCGTGCCGGCGCCATGCCCGCGGCGACAAGGAGGTCATAGGCCTCTACCTCGGACAGATCCTTCCCGGGGACAAGGTCCCGCGCCAGATTGCTGCCTTCCGGAAGATCACCGGTGAAGGCAATGCGGGATGTGGCCAGCAGGGGATTGAGGGCTCCGCGCAGATCGAGGCCGAGATCCGCGCCGAAACCTTGGATCGCAGCTACACGGGCCGCGCTGTCGGTGTCGAAGCGCAGGGTCAGCAGGCGTTCCAGCCGCTCCTTCTGGGCCTTCAGGACGGGGTCCGTCTCTGTCGCCAGCGAAGCGCGCAGGGGCTGCAGATGGGCCTCTTCGGGGTCGCGCGCGATGGATGTCAGCGCCTCGGCCCGTGTTTCCGGATCAGGGTCCGAGAGGGTGAACTGCACCAGCGCCGTGGCGATCAGCCCGCGCACACCGGCATTGGGACGAAGTTCGACAATGTCGGATTTGGGTGCCGTTCCGGCATCCGCGCCTGTCAGATCGCGCAGAAGCCAGGTATCGCCGCTTGCCTCGATCAGAAAGAAGGTGCCGTCGGCCTTTCGCAGGCCAAGCCCCTTGTCGGCCCAGGCGGCCAGAACGGTGGCGGCGACCGGATCACCGCTGGCGGCAAGTGCCTCGATCACGGGCGCGATCTTCGCACGCGTCGGCTTTTCCACCAGGGATCGATTCTCGTTCAGGATATCGGTCGCAGTGCCTTGCGCCTGCGCCAGTCCCGGCAGGGCCAGCAGCAGCGCCGTGGCGAGGGAAAGAAGAAAATGTCGCATCACACCCTGCGGCAGAAAAAGGGGGGGCCGGATCATCCGGCCCCCCGCATGTCACGACCCGATCAGTAGTTGGACTTGATCTGGACGCAGGTCTTCGTCTCGGTGTTGTACATCCCGCAGTCGAGGGTCTGCCAGTCGGCCTCCAGCACCGCCGATTCCGGCAGGAAGTCGGTCCAGGCATCGCCCGGGACGGGTTCGGTCTGGCTGATGATGTCGAACTGGCCATCTGCCCGGATTTCACCGATCAGAACCGGCTTGGTCAGGTGATGGTTCGGCAGCATCTTCGCGACGCCCCCGGTCAGATTCGGCACTTCAAGGCCATACATCGCTTCGCGCACGGCATCGACATCGGTGGTCCCGGCCTTTTCGACAGCCTGCACCCACATGTTGAAGCCGATCACATGCGCCTCCATCGGGTCGTTGGTCACGCGATCCGGGCCGGCGAAGGCCTTCCACTTTTCGATGAAGGCAGCGTTTTCCGGCGTGTCGGCGGATTGGAAATAGTTCCAGGCGGCAAGGTGGCCAACGAGGTTCGAGGTATCCAGACCGGACAGTTCCTCTTCACCGACAGAGAAGGCAACGACCGGGATTTCGTCGGCAGAGACGCCCGCCGCGGCCAGTTCCTTGTAGAAGCCGATATTGGCATCACCGTTGATGGTCGAAATCACGCCGACCTTCTTGCCATCCGCGCCAAGCGCCACGACATCGGCGACGATCTTCGACCAGTCGGAATGGCCGAAGGGGGTGTAGTTCACGAAGATGTCTTCCTTCGGAATACCCTTCGAGATCAGGTAGGATTCCAGGATGTTGTTCGTGGTCCGCGGATAGACGTAGTCCGTCCCGAGAAGGGCGAACTTCTCGACCCCGAGTTCTTCCAGGAAGTAGTCCGTTGCCGGAATGGCCTGCTGGTTCGGCGCGGCGCCGGTGTAGAACACGTTCTTGGAGGATTCTTCACCTTCGTACTGCACCGGATAGAACAGCAGACCGTTCAATTCTTCGATCACCGGCAGCACCGACTTCCGCGAAACGGAGGTCCAGCAGCCGAACATCACATCCACATTGGACACGGTCAGCAATTCGCGCGCCTTTTCCGCGAAGAGCGGCCAGTCGGAGGCCGGGTCCACCACGACCGCCTCAAGCTGCTTGCCCAGCAGCCCGCCCTTGGCGTTCTGCTCTTCGATGAGCATCAGCATCGTGTCTTTCAGCGTCGTTTCCGAAATCGCCATCGTGCCCGACAGCGAATGCAGGACGCCGACCTTGATCGTCTCCTCCTGCGCCAGCGCGGTGGTGGCGAGGGCCATGCCCATCGCGCCGCCCAGCATCATCCCCTTGATCCCGTTCATGGATTATCCTCTCTCGAGGCCAGCCGAAGGCACCCTTCCCTTTCCGGGGGCGGGTGACTATCTTCGAGTGGCAACTCAGGTTGCACCCCGTGCGGCGGGGGCGGACTTCCACATCATGTCCCCTGCCGCACATCTTTTCTTTCACGGTGACCGCAGCGGCCCCGCAGGTGAAGAAGACCGCCTTCGCCGCGATGCGGCAACCGCTGCCGCCGGAAGAGGCAAGGCAGAAAGTCAAAGCCCGGCTTTTCGCACAAACCTTCCGCAATTCTGTCCGCCACGCCGCCTTTTTGTGCGCCCGTAAAGCCGTTCCCCGGCGACTCGGGCCGGATGTGGGCGACAAAGCGTCGGAAATGCGAAAGGCCGGGACGGAACGCCCCGGCCTTTCTTCTGCCTGCCCGTTCTTCAGGCAGCCAGCACAAGCCCGCCTTCACGGCACAGGAAATCGACCACCTCGGGCACGCCCAGACCTTGGCGCAGCCGGGCCATGACATAGGGACGTGCGCCCCGCGCGCGCTTCGTATCCTCTTCCAGCAGGACGGGATCGACGCCGACATAGGGCGCAAGATCGGTCTTGTTCACGACAAGAAGATCAGACCGCGTGACACCCGGACCACGCTTGCGCGGAATATCCTGCCCCGCCGCCGTGTCGATGACGTAGATCGTCAGGTCCGCCAGTTCCGGGCTGTAGGTCGCGGCCAGATTGTCGCCGCCGCTTTCGATCAGGATCAGATCGAGGTCTGGGAAGGCCCCGCGCAGATCGGCCACGGCGGCAAGATTTATGCTCGCATCCTCGCGGATCGCGGTATGCGGGCAGCCCCCCGTTTCAACGCCGCGGATGCGCTCCACCGGCAAGACCTGGGCGCGCATCAGGTATTCGGCATCTTCGCGCGTGTAGATGTCATTGGTGATGACGGCCATCGAACAGCGATGCGCCAATGCCCGACAGAGTTGTTCCGTCAGGGTGGTCTTGCCCACGCCGACCGGCCCCCCAATTCCCACCCGCAGCGGTCCGTTCGCCTTCATGTCTTGAAAATCCTCACATCCATCGCTTCGTGCTGCATCGCCGCAATATCGGCACCCAGGGCGGCGCTTTCGATCGCTTCCGGCCCGAGGTGTGCGGCCTCTTCGGCCAACCGCCCGATCAGCGGATGCAACCGCGCCAGTGCCGATTGCCCGTCGTTCTGGCCAAGGGGCACGAACCTCACCGCCACCGAAACAAGGTTCGATGCAAAGGCGTGCAGGTAAAGGGCGATAACCTGGGCTTTCTCAAGCCTGAGCTTTGACGCTGCCGCACCTACCGCGATGGGCAAGGGGCGCTCCGGCACCACCTCGCCGGTCAGGGCGGCCACCGTCCGCGCGAAGGCCGCGCCCTGCTCGGCCACTTCACGCAGCCGCTCGGCCGAGGGTTGAAGCGCGATGCAGAGCGAGGCCAGCCCGTCCAGATCCGCCCCCGGCTCCAGCGCGGCGGAGAGCAGGATCGCATCCTGCTTGCCCGCACCAAAGCGCAGAACATCCGAGAGCCACCCTTCCAGATCGGCCCCCGAGCAGATGCCCCCGTCTGCGATCACCTGCTCCATGCCGTGGGAATAGGCAAAGGCCCCCGTCGGAAAGGCCGGCGACAGCCATTGCACGAGTGTCATGAGGCCTGCCGTCACTCTTCCGCAACCTCCGGCTCGTCCTCGACCCGGCGGAAGGCGTGGGTCTGGACGTGCAGCGGCCCATGCGCATGGCCCAGCGCGAAGACATGCGGCACATGCCCATGGCCATGATCATGCCCCATCGTGCGCCCATGGCCATAGGCCCCGCCTTCGGGGCGGAACGGTGCCATGGCATGGGTGACCTGCGCACCGAGTTGCAGAAGCATGGCCTTCAGCACATGGTCATCCCGGATCACCAGCCTGTCTGGGCCGATCTCGCAGGGCGTATGGCGGTTGCCGATGTGCCAGGCAAGGCGCGGAAGATCACCCCGGATTTCCAGCACCGGCTCCGCCGCCGCCTCGATGGCGATCAGGCGTCCATCCATGAGTTCGAAGCAATCTCCGTGCTCGGCGCTTGTGGTTTCGGACAGGTTCACCAGTACGCCGCGCCCGGCTTCGGTCACCAGCCGCTTGCGCCGCAGGAAACGCTCTTCATACCCAAGAACCACCCGATCCATTGCCACCCGACCAGAGAGCGCCGCTGCCCTGACCAGGCCCATCGCATCCGGATAATCCGCCATTCTGCCCGTCCTTCCAAACCGACCCGAACCCACCTTAGCACCGACGCCATGCGAGTCGTTACGCCTCGTTAACCCGTTCCTGCGAGAGTTCTCCTGTTCAGGACAGGAGTTACCCATGCACCCCATCGCCCTTGCCGACGAACTTGCCGAAATCCGCGCCGAAATCGCCCGCCTCAAGGCCCGCGAAATGCAGGTGCGGGACCTGATCCTCGCGTCCCCGCCCGGGGGGCAGGCTGGCCGATGGCACAAGGCGGAGGTGACGGAACACCGGGTCCGCATGTTCGATGCCAGCCTTCTGCCACCGGCCATCCGCGAAAACCCGGCCTTCTGGCGCGAAAGGGTGCAGACCACGGTGCGCACCGTGCCGGTGCAGACCCGGACGCCCCGGCCCGGATGGCCGATCCGCCGCGCCGTGCAGGCTGGGGAAGCAGGACAGTCCATGCATTGAGGCGCGCTCCCTCGAACCGGCCTAGAACAGGAAATACCGCTGCGCCAGCGGCAGTTCCCGGGCCGGTTCGCAGGTCAGGAGCACCCCATCCGCCCGTACTTCGTAGGTTTCGGGATGCACCTCGATCTGCGGTGTGGCGTCATTCAAGCGCATGTCGCGTTTGCCGATGCCACGGCAGCCTTCCACCGCCAGCACATCCTTGGCGAGGCCGAGCGACCCTTTCACATCCGCCTCCAGCCCCGCCTTGGAGACGAAGGTCACCGCGTTCCGCTCCACGCTGCGGCCATAGGCGCCGAACATGGCGCGGGTATGCACCGGCTGCGGTGTGGGGATCGACGCGTTGGGATCACCCATCTGCGCCACCACGATGCAGCCGCCGATCAGCACCATTTCCGGCTTGGCCCCAAAGAAGGCCGGGGACCAGAGAACGAGGTCGGCCCGCTTGCCTTCTTCGATGCTGCCGATATGGGGCGACAAGCCATGCGCGATGGCCGGGTTGATGGTGTATTTCGCGATATAGCGGCGGACCCGGAGATTGTCGTTCGCGCCCTGCTCGCCCTCCAGTCGCCCGCGCTGCACCTTCATCTTGTGGGCCGTCTGCCAGGTGCGGGTGATGACCTCGCCCACCCGGCCCATGGCCTGGCTGTCCGAGGAGATTACCGAAAAGGCCCCGATGTCATGCAGGATGTCCTCGGCCGCGATCGTCTCACGCCGAATGCGGCTTTCGGCGAAGGCCACATCCTCGGGCACCTTGCGGTCGAGGTGGTGGCAGACCATGAGCATGTCGAGATGCTCTTCGATGGTGTTCACCGTATAGGGCATGGTGGGGTTCGTCGAGGAGGGCAGCACGTTCTGCGACGACACCACCTTGATGATGTCGGGCGCATGGCCGCCCCCGGCCCCTTCGGTGTGGAAGGCGTGGATCGTGCGGCCCCGGATGGCCGCCAGCGTGTTCTCGACAAAGCCGCTTTCGTTCAGCGTGTCTGTGTGGATCATCACCTGAACGTCCATCGCATCGGCCACTGTCAGGCAGCAGTCGATCGCGGCGGGGGTGGTTCCCCAATCCTCGTGCAGTTTCAGGCAGGATGCCCCGGCACGGATCTGTTCTTCAAGCGCGGCGGGAAGCGAGGCATTGCCCTTGCCAGCGAAGGCGAGGTTCATGGGGAAGGCATCCGCCGCCATCAGCATCCGCCCGATATGCCAGGGCCCCGGCGTGCAGGTGGTGGCGAGCGTGCCATGCGCGGGCCCCGTGCCGCCGCCGAGCATGGTGGTCAGTCCCGAATGCAGCGCATCGTCGATCTGTTGGGGGCAGATGAAATGGATATGGGCATCCATACCGCCCGCCGTCAGAATGCGCCCCTCGCCGGCGATAATCTCAGTTCCCGGCCCGACGATCACATCGACCCCGGGCTGGGTGTCGGGATTGCCCGCCTTGCCGATCTTCGCGATCCGCCCATCGCGCAGGCCGACATCCGCCTTGTAGATGCCCGTCCAATCCACGATCAGCGCATTGGTGATGACCGTATCCATCGCCCCCGCCGCGCGGGTGATCTGGCTTTGGCCCATGCCGTCGCGGATCACCTTGCCGCCGCCGAACTTCACCTCCTCGCCATAGCGCGGCGCATTCGCCCCGCCCGACGAGCGGTCGGCGATCAGGTCGCGTTCCACCTCGATGATCAGGTCGGTATCGCCGAGACGAACCCGATCCCCCACGGTGGGACCGTACATGTCGGCATAGGCAGCGCGGGGTATGGCGAAAGGCATCGGGCGACTCCTCGGTCAGGTATGGGCATCAGGGGCGGCGGAGGAACGGGTCATCCCCTGACCCGTCGCCTGCCCGACGGTGCGCAGATGTTTCCGGCACCGGGGGTGGAAGACGTGGCACCCGGCATCCACCACAGCGCCATCTGCCACGCACCGCTGACCATCTTCTGCTGCATGTCGAGCAGGCCGAAGGCCATTGCCATCTGCATCCGGATCACATCGACCGGCGTCATCCTGCCCCCTCCTCTGCCAGAAAACGTTCATCCACCGGCACCTGAAGCGCAGTGGCCAGCGCGTTGGTCTGCGATGCCATCGCGATCACCGCCATCAACTCGCCGTGCTGTGCCGGCGTCATGCCTTTGGCCTGTGCTGCCGCCGTGTGGGAATGGATGCAGTAGCTGCATCCGTTCGTGACCGACACGGCGATGTAGATCATTTCCTTGACCAGCGGGTCGAGTGCGCCGGGCGCCATGACCTGCTGAAGACGCTCCCATGTGGCCTTCAGCAAGGCAGGGTCCGCCGCCAGTGCGCGCCAGAAATGGTTCACATAGTCCGTCTGCCGCCTGGCGCGGATGTCGTCGAAGATGGCGAGGGCTTCCGCCCCCGCCTCCTCGTCCGAAAGGATCGGAACGACCGCCATCAGACAACCGCCATCACGCGGGCCGGGCCCCCGGTGCCGGTCTTGTGCTTGGGCGCGCCGATGAAGACGGTCGCACCGGCAGCGGGCAGACCGTCCAGCCCGGCAAGGTTTTCGATCCCGAAGCGGCCACCCGGCAGCCAGCTGAAATGCACCGCGAAATCGGCAGAGTTGCCCGGATCGAGAGAGAGCGTATCCACCCCGATACAGGCCACGTCGAGGCCCGCGAGCATGTCCGTCGCCGCCTTGGAGAAGCCGGGGAAGGCAAACTTGCCCTCGGGATCATTGCGGTAGGCGGGTTCTCCCACCTTGGCGGCCCAGCCGGAATTCATCGCCACACAGGCGCCTGCGGGGATCGCGCCATTGGCGCTGACATAGGCCTCGATATCTGCGGGCTCCACCATTGCATTCGGGTTTTCCGCAGCCTTCGCCTTGATGTCGATGATGCAGAGCGGGCAGACCAGCCGGTCGGGCGGCAAGTCGGCGACCGAGGTGCCGTCTTCGGTGAAGTGCAGGGGGGCGTCGATATGGGTGCCCGTATGTTCGAAGATCGTGAGTTTCCAGAGCTGGTAACCGGAATCGGCGAATTTCACCGCAGGCTCGTACAGGATGCCGGGATTGCCGTCGAAGGTGGGAAAGGCACCGTCATAGGCGTGGGTCAGGTCCACCACCTTGCCGGAGGCCTGCGCCAGCGCGGGCTTGGCCGTGGTCAGGCCGGAGGCCATAACCGCCGCCGTCGTGGCCGCCGCCCCGGTGAACAGCGCACGACGCGAAAGCATGGAACTTTTCACGGACTCGATCAGACAGGCATCACACATCGGTCAATCCTCTCTCTGCTGGTTTGAGCCGCGCGGCGCTTTCCCCTGCGCCCTGCGCGGCCTCCGCAGCGTTCCATCCGCATCGTCCCTGCGTCAAGCGCGCTTACAGCGGCCCCATCACATGGGCGTTGAAACCATAGACCACCCGATCCCCCGACAGGGGCACAAGCCGAACCTCGCGGCTTTGACCCGGTTCAAAGCGGACGGCCGTGCCGGCAGGAATGTCGAGGCGCTTGCCCAGCGCGGCGTCACGGTCGAAGGCGAGGCCGGGATTTGTTTCGGCAAAGTGGTAATGGCTGCCCACCTGCACCGGGCGGTCGCCGGTATTGGCGACCATGAGCACCGTCACCTCCCCCCCCTCATTGAGGATGATCTCACCTTCCGCCGGAAAGATTTCGCCCGGAATCATCGCGTCCCCCTATCCGAAAATCAGCGAAAGGCCGCCAAGCACCGTGCCGAGGCCCAGCATCCGCAGCACCCCCCGACCGGCAAGCGCGTTCAGCGCAAGCCCGATGCCCAGCCCTGCCATGTGCAGCGCCAGCGTTGCCAGGGCGAAGCCCGCCGCGAAGAGGGCCAGGCCGTCTTGCGGGCCTTCCATGCCATGCGCATGGCCATGGAACAGGCCGAAGGCCGCCACGCCCAGCGCGGCCCAGCCGAGCGGCAGGCGCAGGGCCAGCGCCGCAGCAACGCCCACGAGGATGACAGAGGCAAGGATCATCGGCTCCACCCCGGGCAGGGGAAGGCCGGCATGGCCCATCCCTCCGCCCGCCAGCATTGCCGTCACGAAGGCCAATGGCAGCACCCAGAGCGCCCGCCCGCCCAGCATCGCGGCCCAGAGGCCCACCGCCAGCATGGCAAGGAGATGATCGGTTCCGCCGATGGGATGCCCGGCGCCGGCCAGAAAGCCGGAGCCATGCCCCTCATGCGCCAGAACGGCCGCTGGCAGCGCGGCGAGAACCGCAGAAAGCAACAGAGAAGACCGGATCGCCATGATGGATACCTTTCAACGGATGGGATGGTGGACGGTCACCAGTTTCGTGCCGTCGGGAAAGGTCGCCTCGACCTGCACGGAATGGATCATCTCGGCGATGCCCTCCATGCACTGGTCGCGGGTGATGACATGGGCCCCCGCCTCCATCAGGTCGGCCACCGAGCGGCCGTCGCGTGCGCCCTCGACCACGTAATCGGTGATCAGCGCCACCGCCTCGGGGTGGTTGAGCTTCACCCCGCGCGCCAGACGGTTGCGCGCCACCATGGCGGCGAGACTGATCAGCAGCTTGTCCTTTTCCCGCGGGGTAAGGTTCATCGCCCATTCTCCTGAAACTGCCAGACGCGCGGCAGGACCGCCCCGCGCCGCAAGACCGATAGCGCCCGCGCGATCTGCCGCCGCATCGGCCAGCCGTCGCCTGCCATGAGCCGCAGCACCAGCCGTCCGTCGAAGGCCGAGACGGCGGCGGTGACGCCGGGCTCGTCAAGCACCTGACGCAGGGGCGTGAGCGCATCCGACACAGCCGGTGCGATCATGACGAGGCTGGCAAAGCAGCGCGCGCCGCCAAGCACCGCCCGACCTGCCCCGAGCGCGGCATCGCCCAGCGCCAGCGGCTCCAGATGCAGGATATGCCCGTCGCGCCAGATTTCGCGGCGGTCGCGGAAGGACAGGTGGTGGACCGTCTCGCCCATTGCGTGACGCCCGAGGACCACCGCTTCGAGCGCGAGGCAGCCCGCGCCCTTTGCAAGGTCGATGCGGGTACGACGGTCGAGCGCGGAGCCGTCGAAGAGGATCGTCTCCTGCGGCAGCCAGTCGATCCAGCCTTCGGCGCCGACCTCGATGCCGACCTCGACCCGCGCATTGCCCGAAGCGGCGCGATAGGCCCGTTCTGCCGTCTGGGTCGTCGCGACGGCGCGGACGCCTGCGCCGAGCGCGACGGAATAGGACAGACGATCTCCGCCCGTCAGCCCGCCCGAGGTGTTGAGGAAGACCACTTCCGGCCCGCCCGCGACGCGCGGCAGGATGGCCTTGGCCGAGCCCTGCTGGCGGAGGTCAACCAGGCGGACGATGGCGCCATCCTGACGCAGGCGCACCAGGACTTCGCCGCGGCTGCGCTGCATCGAGGTGGCGGGTATCGCGGTGAGGGCGGTCATGCGCATCGCTTCGGTTGCTGTCCGCCCCATCCAAGGCCCGGCTTGCCGCAGGTTCAACGCAGGGCCGGAGGTGGGGAGGGCAGCACCCCCGGCATCGGGCAGTTGCGCCCGCTTTATGTGCGCAACGATCAATTCCTGTGCAGTCAAGGAAAACCCAAGGCGCAGGGGGTGCTGCGGGGTTTCGGCCGGGTTGGCGGGTCCGGGGATGGTGGAACTTTTCCACAGAAGCTGTCTGGCGTCAGGGCCGATGGCAGAATGTGGCCCGGCAGAACGCTAACCGTGAGTAGAAGAGCCTTTATTTTTGTGGATAACTGCCGTTAACAGGTGGATAACCGGGGTGCATAGGCATTCCGTTTATCGCCGTTGTTCACTGTCCATGTACGTTAGCCTGCATCACAAATGTTTGTATGCAGAACAGGGACAATTCGAGAATGAACCGCATGAGCATGAGGGAATTCCCGAAGACCGCCATGAATCGGAAGGCCAGCGACGTCTATGAGGCGGCGTCTGTCGGGCCTGTCAGCCTGTCGGAACATGGCACCTCGCGTTTCGTCATCATGTCGCGCAGATATTATGACGAACATTTCGGACGTGGCACAGCCACCGTGCCGGTCGATCCGCTGAAACCGAGTATCGAGCAGGTGAAGATCGAGAATGTCGATCTCACGGATGAGGAGGCACAGCCTCTGGTTGAAGAGCTGGAACGCCTGATCGGCGCGAAGGAATGGGGCTAAGCCTCTGAAATAATTGTTTTTTATTGTTTCGGCCCGGCCGCAGCCGGGCTTTTTCGATCAGCTTGACAGGTAGTCGCGCAGCACCGCCCGCACGCCCCTCGCGCCCAGATCGGCCAGATAGGCCGCAAAGGCCGCCTGGACCGTCGGATCGCGGCCAACGGCGCCGTAGATGTCTGCCATTCCGAGCCAGGCCATGGGATCGGCCGTCGCGGCCCGCGCGGCGGCTTGCAGCCTGTCCCAGTTCGGATCGTTCGGCTCGATAACCTTGCCCGCATCCGAAAGCCCCATGCAGTAGCGGCACCAGAGCGCGGATTCGAGGATCAGCCCGCGCGGCAGATGACCCCGCGCCAGATTGTCGGCGATGGAGGGGATGATGAACTTCGGCTGGCGGTTCGATCCGTCAAGGCAGAGCCGGCGTTCGGTATCGGCAACCTCGGGGTTGGAAAAGCGGTCGCGGATCAGGGCGTAATAGGCGGCGAGGTCGGTGTTCGGCACGGGCGGGACGATGGGGATGATCTCGTCGCGTTCCACCTTGTCGAGGAAGCCGGAAATCAGCGGTTCGGCCATCGCCTCGTGCACATATTCGATATCGAGAAGCCCGCCGGGATAGGCGATGATCGCATGACCGCCATTCAGGATGCGGATCTTCATCATCTCATACGCATGGACATGGTCGGTGAAGGTGACGCCGACCTGTTCCAGCGGCGGGCGGCCTGCGGGGAAGTGGTCTTCCAGAACCCATTGGCGGAAGGGTTCGCAGGTGACGGGGACCGGATCGTCGCCCAGCCCGAAAGCCGCCGCCATCGCGCGTTCGCGCGGGCCAGTGGCGGGGGTGATGCGGTCCACCATGCCGTTGGGGAAGGCGACCTGCGCCTCGACCCAATCGGCGAGCGCGGGGTCGGAGAGGCGGGCAAGGCCCGCCACGGCGGCGCGGGTGACATGGCCGTTGCCGGGAAGGTTGTCGCAGGACATGACGGTGAAAGGCGCGATGCCCTTGGCGCGACGGGCCTTGAGCGCGGCGAGGATCGCGCCGAAGGCGGTGGCGGGGCGGTCCGGGCTGTTCGCATCGGCGCGGATATCGGGATGGGTGGGATCGAACCGCCCGGTGGCGGGATCGACGTAATAGCCGCCTTCCGTGACGGTGAGCGAGACGATCCGGATTTCGGGCCGTGTCATGGCGGCGATGAGGGCGGCATTGTCGGGCTGCACCTCGATGAAATCCACCATCGCGCCGATGCGGCGGGCGGTCTTTCCCGCCGGGTCAAGCTCGATCACGGTAGAGAGGCAATCCTGCGCCTTGAGCGCGTCGCGCATCCGGGCATCGGGCGCGCGGACACCTGCGCCGAGGATGGCCCAGTCCAGCGCCTCGCCCCGCGCGAAGAGATCATCCAGATAGACGGCCATATGGGCGCGGTGGAAATTGCCCAGCCCGATATGGACGATGCCAGGTGTCAGGCGGCGGCGATCATAGGCGGGAAGCGTGTAGGCGGGGGCGTCGGTCATGGCTGGCCTCGGGTCGGTGGGGCGAACCCCGGTGCCAAGGCTGCGGCAGCGGGGTTAACGGGATGTAGAGGGCGCGGGCGCAGACGGGGCATGGTCAGGCCATCCAGTTGCCGCCATCGACGCCGAAGCATTGGGCGACGATGTATTTCGCCTCTGCCGTCGCAAGGAAGATCGCCATGCCGGTCAGATCGGCGGCGGTGCCCATGCGGCCGAAGGGGACGGCGGCCCCCACCTCGCGCTTTTTCTGGCCGGGGGGTTTGCCCTCATACTTGGCGAAGAAGGCATCGACTCCGTCCCAATGTTCGCCATCCACCACGCCGGGGGCGATGGCGTTGACGTTGATGCCGTGGGAAATCAGGTTGAGGCCTGCCGATTGGGTGAAGCTGATGACGGCGGCCTTGGTGGCGCAATAGACGGCGACAAGGCTTTCGCCGCGACGTCCGGCCTGGCTGGCCATGTTGATGATGGTGCCGCCCTGCCCCCGGTCGATCATGTGGCGCGCGGCGGCCTGGGTGCAGAAGATGGTGCCTGCGACATTGACCGCGAAGAGGCGGTCGTAATCGGCGCGGGTGATTTCCGCGATGGGGGCGGCCGAGAAGAGGGCCGCGTTGTTGATGAGGATGTCGAGATGGCCAAGCTGCGCGATGGCGGTGGCGAAGCCTGCGTCGATGCTGGTCTGGCTGGTCACGTCCATCTGCACGGCCACGGCCTGCGGGCCGAGGGAGGCTGCGGCCTGCGCCACGGCTTCGGCATTGATGTCGGCCAGCGCCACGCGCGCGCCTTCGGCGATATAGGCGCGGGCGAATTCCAGGCCGATGCCGCGGGCGGCCCCGGTGATGAGCGCGGTCTTTCCTTGCAGCCTCATGCCAGTGCCTTTCCGGATGCGTCGAAGCGGTGGATCTTGCCGACCTGCGGGGCGAGGGCAATGCTGTCACCATGGCGCAGCGCGACCTCGCCACCGGCGCGGACGGTGAGGGTTTCGCCGGTGTCGAGCGCGACCTTGAGGAAGGTGTCGGAGCCCAGATGTTCGCTGAGGCCGACGGTGCCCTGCCAGGGGCCGCCCGCGCCGATCTCCAGATGTTCGGGGCGGATGCCGATGGTGGCGGCGCCGTGCTTTGCCGCCTCGGCCCCCGCGAGGAAGTTCATCTTCGGGCTGCCGATGAAGCCCGCGACAAACAGGTTCTGCGGGCGGTGGTAGAGGTCCAGCGGCGATCCCACCTGTTCGATCCGGCCTGCGTTCAGGACCACGATCTTGTCGGCCATGGTCATGGCTTCGACCTGATCGTGGGTCACGTAGATCATGGTGGTTTTCAGCGATTGGTGAAGTTCGGTGATCTCCTGCCGCATGCCCACGCGCAGGGCCGCGTCGAGGTTGGAAAGCGGTTCGTCGAAGAGGAAGGCCGCCGGTTCGCGCACGATGGCGCGGCCGATGGCGACGCGCTGGCGCTGGCCGCCGGAGAGTTGCCCCGGGCGGCGGTCGAGATAGGAGGTGAGGTTGAGCACCTTGGCCGCGCGTTCCACGCGGGCGGCCTGTTCGGTTTCCGACATGCCGGCCATCTTGAGCGGGAAGGCGATGTTCTTCCTGACCGTCATATGGGGGTAGAGGGCGTAGGACTGGAAGACCATGGCCAGCCCCCGCTTGGCAGGCGGCAGGTGGGTGGCGTCCTTGCCGTCGATGGCGATGGTGCCCGAGGTCGTGTCCTCCAGCCCCGCGATCAGGCGCAGGAGGGTGGATTTCCCACAGCCTGAGGGGCCAACGAAGACGACGAATTCGCCATCCTCGATCATCAGGTCGATGCCGGGGATGACATCCACCTCGCCGAAGGATTTGCGGACCTGTGTGAGCTGGATCTGTCCCATGTCTTCCTCACTTCACCGCGCCGAAGGTCAGGCCGCGGACGAGTTGCTTCTGGCTGAACCAGCCAAGGATCAGGATCGGCAGGATGGCCATGGCGCTGGCTGCCGAGAGTTTCGCGTAGAAAAGGCCCTGCGGGGCCGAGAAGCTGGCGATGAAGGCCGAAAGCGGCGCGGCCTTGGTCGTGGTCAGGGTGATGGTCCAGAACGCCTCGTTCCAGGCGAGGATGATGTTGAGGAGCATGGTCGAGGCGATGCCCGGCAGGGCCATGGGCGTGAGGACATAGACGATCTCGTTCCAGAGGTTGGCCCCGTCCATCCGCGCGGCTTCGAGGATTTCGGCCGGGATTTCCTTGAAATAGGTGTAAAGCATCCAGATGATGATCGGCAGGTTCATCAGCATCAGCGCGAGGATGAGGCCGAGCCGCGTGTCGAAGAGACCGATGCGCTGGAACACCAGATAGAGCGGGATCAGGACGGCCACGGCGGGCATCATCTTGGTGGACAGCATCCACATCAGAAGGTCCTTCGTCCGCCTGCCCGGCACGAAGGCCATGGACCAGGCGGCGGGGATCGCGATGGCGAGGCCCAAAAGGGTGGAGCCGATGGAGATGAAGACGGAGTTCCAGAAGAAGCGGGGGTAGTCGGAGCGCTGCCAGACCTCGGCGTAGTTTTCCAGCGTCCAGTCGGCCGTGAAGAGCTGCGGCGGCATGGCGACGGCGGAGGCTTCGGTCTTGAAGCTGGTCAGGATCATCCAGAGGACGGGGAAGAAGATCGTCAGCGCGACGCCCCAGGCGGCGAGCGTGGCGATCAGGCGACGGCGGGGGGATTGGGCGCGGGCCATGGTCGGTTCCCCTCAATTGTCCAGATGCCGCCCGATGCCGCGCATCAGGAAATAGGCCACGATATTGGCAAGGATGACGGCGATGATGCCCCCGGCGGCGGCGCGACCGATATCCTTGGCCACGATCGCCTGTTTGAAGATCATGTAGGGCAGCGTGGTGGAGGCGGAGCCGGGGCCGCCTTGGGTGGTGGTGAAGATCTCGCCGAAGATGCCAAGAAGGAAGATGGTCTGGATCAGGATGACGACGGTGATCGCCCGCGTCAGATGCGGCAGGATGATGTAGCGGAAGCGGTTGACGGGGGTGGCGCCGTCCATCTCGGCGGCCTCAAGCTGTTCGGACGACAGCGATTGCAGCGCGGTGAGGAAGATCAGCGTGGCGAAGGGCAGCCATTCCCAGGACACGATGCCGATGACGGACCAGAGGGGGTAATCTTCCAGAAACAGGATAGGTTGCATCCCGAAGCCCCGCGCAAGGGCCGAGAAAAGGCCGTTCTGCGGATGCATGAAGAGGTTTTCCCAGATCGAGGCCGCCACAGGGGGCATCACGAAGAAGGGCGAGATGACGAGGATGCGCAGCATCCCCTGCCCTTTCACCGGCTGGTCGATCAGCAGCGCGATCAGCACGCCGAGGATGACGGTGATGACCAGAACCCCGCCCACCAGCGCCAGCGTGTTGAAGAGCGCAAGCCAGAAATCGGGCGCGTTGAAGAACCACAGATAGTTGTTGAAGCCCACCCATCCCGTCCGGTCCGGCGTGAGCAGCCGGTAGAGGCGAAAGGAGAAGTAGAGTGTCATGGCCAGCGGCACGATCATCCAGATGAAGAGGACGATCACCGAGGGCGCCACCATCAGGCGCGCGGCGAGACGGGTGGACTGCGTGGACATGGGCGGTCTCCGGTTTCGGGGCGCGGGAAGGAGGTCGGGCCAGAGGGCGCGGACCTTGCGGCAGGGAAAGGGTAACCCCTGCTTAACCTTCAGGACAGACGACTGAAATCTTTTGGAAAACACGGGGCCGGCCCGAAGGCCGACCCCGGCCGGGAGGATTACTGGATGTAACCCGAGGCCTTCATTTCCTCGGTCACCGCGGCCTGCGCCTCGGCCAGCGCCTCATCCGCCGTTTTCTGGCCGGCAAGGGCCGCCGAGAAGATTTCGCCAACCGTCGTGCCGATGCCCTGGAATTCCGGGATGGCGACGAACTGCACGCCGACATAGGGCACCGGCTTGACCGTCGGATTGTTCGGGTCAGCCGCGTTGATGCTGTCGAGCGTCATCTTGGCGAAGGGCACTGCGGCATATTCCGGGTTCTCGTAAAGCGAGGTCCGGGTGCCCGGAGGCACGTTGGCCCAGCCTTCCTTGGAGGCGACGAGTTCCAGATATTCCTTGGAGGTCGCCCAGTTCACGAAGGCCTTGGCCGCATCCTGCGCATCCGACGAGGACGGGATGGCCAGCGACCAGGCCCAGAGCCAGTTGCCGCGCTTGCCGAGGCCGTTGTCGGGGGCCAGCGCGAAGCCGACCTTGTCGGCCACGGTCGAATCCGCGCCGGTGACGAAGGAGGCCGCGACGGTGGCGTCGATCCACATGCCGCACTTGCCCTGCTGGAACAGGGTCAGGTTTTCGTTGAACCCGTTGTTCGAGGCACCCGGGGGGCCATACTGGTTCATCAGGTTCAGGTAGAAGTCGAGCGTGGCCTTCCATTCCGGCTGGTCGAACTGGGGGTTCCAGTTTTCGTCGAACCAGCGCGCGCCGAAGGAGTTGGACATGGCAGTCAGGAAGGCCATGTTTTCGCCCCAGCCGGCCTTACCGCGCAGGCAGACGCCGTTGATTTCGGCATCGCGGTTGGTCATCGCGGCGGCGGCCTTTTCGATATCGGCCCAGGTCGGCGCGTCGGGCATCGTGAGGCCCGCGGCTTCCATCAGGTCCTTGCGATACATGACCATGGAGCTTTCGCCGTAGAAGGGCGCGGCATAAAGGTTGCCGTCCACGGTCAGGCCGCCGCGGATGGCGGGGAGAAGATCATCCACGTCATATTCGGCGGGCAGGTCGTTCAGCGAGACGAGCCAGCCCTGCTTGCCCCAGATCGGAACCTCGTAGGTGCCGATGGTCAGCACGTCATACTGGCCGCCGCCGGTGGCGATGTCGGTGGTCACGTTCTGGCGCAGGACGTTCTCTTCCAGCGTGACCCATTCGACCTTGATGTCGGGGTGCTTGGCATAGAAGTCGTCCATCAGGCCCTGCATGCGGATCATGTCGCCGTTGTTCACGGTGGCCACGGTGATGGTGGTTTCGGCCATGGCCGCCCCGGTCAGGGCAAGCGCGGCCGTCGCGCCGAGAAGCGCGCGCAGCGAAAGTGTCATTGGTTCCCTCCCATAGAAGCGACTGAGCATTTCATCGCTTAATGAGCAATTACCCACATCTTGCGGGGCTGCGTCAAGTCTGTTCCTGCGCGGAATTGCACCCTTTCGGCATAAAAACCGCGTGAAACTTCATCGCTTCGGGAATGAACAGGGTGATGCGGCCGGATTGACGGCCGGTTAACACAGCGGTTGCCGGATGCCGCGCTGCGGTATCAGCGGTGCAGCAGAATCGCCCGGGCGGTGGCTTCGTCGGTGACGATGCCGTTCAGGATGCCCGCCCCGAGCGCCGCACGGATCGCGGATATCTTGGAGGGTCCGGCGGCAACGCCGATGGCCGGGCGGGCGAGGCGCGGCTCGACCCGAACCCCGCCGTTGCGTGTATTCTCGGGCTTTTCCAGATAGTTGCCTTCGGCATCGAAGACCCAGCCCGCAACCTCGCCCACGGCGCCGCGGCGTTGCAGGGCGGTGAGTTCGGCGCGGGTGATGAAGCCGTCGGCGAGAAGCGGCGCGTCGTCGCCCATCTGGCCCACGCCGACGAAGATGACATCGGCGCGTTGGGCCAGTTCGCGGACGCGGGCGATGGGGCCGAGGGCGGTGAAGGCGGCAAACTCTTCCACCGTCGAGGAAATCACCGGCATGGCCATGGGATAGTGCGGGGCGCGGACCTTGTCGGCGATGCGCATGATGACATCGAAGAAGGAGGCGGAGCCGTCAGGGGCGATGTTGCCGATCATCGAGACGAGGCGGTGCTGGGGGGCGTCCATCGTCGTCATCGCATCCACCATCCCCCGCAGGGCGCGGCCCGTGCCGAGGGCGATCACCAGGGGATCGGGCATGGCGAGGAAGCGTTCCAGTTCCCGCGCGGCAGAGGGCGCGATGGCGCGGACGGCATCGGCGCCGGGGCCGAGGCCCGGGGCGACGCGGGCGCGGATCAGGTCGAAACGGTCGGTAAGTGCCTGTTCCAGTTCAAGACAGGCGGCAATGGGATGTTCGATGCGGACATGGATCAGGCCTTCGGCCATGGCGCGGCTGACGAGGCGTTGGGCGCGTTGGCGGCTGACGCCGAGTTCGCGGGCGATCTGGTCCTGCGTCATGCCGGCGACGTAGTAGAGCCAGCCCGCGCGGGCGGCCTCGTCGCTCTGGCTGGGTTCGGCATCGTGCAGGGTCATGGCGTCACTCGTTGGGCGGCGAACAGGGCCGGATGCGCGGCGCGCAGGGCGGCGAAGCTGTCGAATGTCGCCTCAGGAATGGCATCCTCGGGCGGGGTGAGGTCAAGCCCCTTCAGATGACTGCCCCCGGTGAAGTGCCAGACGCGCATCCCGGCGGCAAGGCCCGCGCGGATGCCGTTGAGGCTGTCTTCCAGCACGATGCAGGCGGCGGGGTCGGCTCCCATGCGGGCGGCGGCATGGAGGAAGAGATCGGGCGCGGGCTTGCCACGGGCGACTTCGGAGGCGGTGAAGGCGAGGCCATCGAAGAAGGCGGAAAGCCCCGTGATTTCAAGGGATTTCCGCATGCGTTCGGGGCTGGAGGAGGTGGCGAGGCAATAGGGGATGGCCATGGCGCGGAGCGTGGCGACCACGCCCGGCATCACGGTGAGGTCGCGTTCGAAGGCGGCGAGGAGGCGGGCGCGGTAATCGGCTTCGAAGCGGTCGGGAAGCTGCACGCCCCAGCGGTCGCGCACCTCTTGCAGGACGACCGGGTAGGAGCGGCCCAGGAAATGGCGGCTGACGAAGGCCATGTCCATCTCGACCCCGTAGCCCTTGAGTTCGGCGATGAGCTGGCGGGCGGAGATGACTTCGCTGTCGATCAGGACGCCGTCACAATCGAAGATGAGGAGCTGCGGGGTGGTCATGGGGGGAGAGTGGGGCGGGGTGGAGGGGCTGTCAACGGGGCTGTGGGGGCGGCGGGCAAGGGATTGGGAACGCTGGATTAATTCCGGGGAAGGGCGGAAAATGGCTGTGCCGCATGTTGTGCCGCATTCTGTGCAGCAAACTGTGGCCACGCGCGGTGGGGAAAGTGGGCGTTAACCAGCGGATGCCGCCGGGAATCGGGCCGGGGCCATAGCTTTGGGTTATGGCCTTGCGCCGGGTGATACGTGGGGTGGCGGAATTTGGCGCAAATTCCGCGCCGGTTTCTGACGCAGAAACCGGGGGGCAAGCGTCGGCGCAACGGGGAGAGGCGGAATTTGCGTCAAATTCCGTCGCGGTTCCTGCGTCAGGAACCGCTATCCCTGCGCGGCCAGCAGCGCCTCGATTTCGGCCCGCGAGGGCATGGCGGGGGCGGTGCCGGGGCGGGTGACGGAAATGCCTGCCGTGGCGCAGCCGAAGCGCACCGCATCGACCACGTCGCGGCCTTCGGTGAGTGCTACGGCGAAGCCGCCGTTGAAGGCATCCCCTGCCCCGGTCGTATCCACCACCTTGCCCGCGCTGATGACCGGCACATGGACCGACCGTGTCCGGTCGCGATAAAGCGCGCCCCTTTCGCCCAGCGTGATGAGGCAGGCCCCGACCCCGCGTGCAAGCAGCGCGTCGGCGGCGGCCTCGGCCTCGGCGATGGTGGTGACGGGCAGGCCCGTCAGGCTTTCGGTTTCCGACTCGTTCGGGGTGACGATGTCGCAAAGCGCGAGGAGGTCGTCCTCCAGCGGCGCGGCGGGGGCGGGGTTGAGGATGGTGCGCACGCCTGCGGCGCGGGCGATTTCCAGCGCGCGCTTGGCCGCGGGGATGGGCTGTTCAAGCTGGGTGATGAAGACCTTGGCGCCTTCGATCAGGGCGCGGCTGGCCTCGACATCCGCAACCGATATCCGGCCTGCCGCCCCTGCGGCCACGATGATGGCATTGTTGCCGGTGGCATTCTCGATGAAGATATAGGCCGCGCCCGTGTAGCTTTCGGCATCTTCGGTGACATGGGGCATGACCCCGGCCTTGGCCCAGGTGGCCCGCGCGATATCGGCAAAGGCATCCTTGCCGAGGCGGGTGATGATGCTGGTCTTCCCCCCGGCCATCGCGGCGGCGACGGATTGGTTGGACCCCTTGCCGCCGGGGCCGAGGATGAAGGAGGTGCCAAGGATGGTTTCCCCCATCTTCGGCTGCCGGTCGGCGCGATAGGCGGTGTCGGCCACGAAGATGCCGAGGATGACGATGTCGGACATGGGTCTGTTTCCCTGAGATCAGGCGTCGGGCGGGATCACGCCCTTGCGGAACATGAAGCAGCCGTAGAAGCGGCGCTCGCCCGTCTGGATGACGGCATAGGATTGCCGCGCCAGATCGTAGAAGGCGAAGCGTTCGATGCCGATCATCGGGCGCGGGCGGCCTTCGGCGCGGTCGATCTCGGCCTGCACCTCGGCTTGCACGGGCGGGATTTCGGCGGGGTTGCCGACCACTTCCATGCGCCCCGCGAAATCATCGACAAAGGTATCGAGCGGCAGGACGGAGAGGATGGCCTGCACGGCCTGCGCCGAGGTCAGGTTTTCCATCCGCAAAAGTTCGCCCGTGACCGTGGCGCGGGCGACGGAATCGGAAGGGAAGTTGGTATCGGCCACGATCAGCACATCGCCATGCCCCATGGCGCGCAGCACCCGCAGCACATCGGCATTCAGCCGGTGATCTAATCCCTTGAGCATGTGATCCTCCCTCGGCGGTGGTCCGCCCGTTCTGCCGCGAAACCTGCCGCGCGGGGGCGGCCGGGTCAAGGTCGCCCGGAGGGGCGCGGGTCAGAACCGCGCGCCGCTGGACTTGTCGAAGAGATGCACGCTGGCCGGATCGCCGGGGGCGAGCGTGATGGCATCGCCGGGGCGGTGGCTGACGCGGTCACGGAAGACGGCGGTGAGTTCGCGGCCTTCGATGCGGACGACGACATGGGTTTCGGCCCCGGTGGGTTCCACCACGGCAACGGTGCCCCTGATGCCTTCGGCCGCGGCCGCGAGGTTTTCAGGGCGGATGCCATAGATGATCTCGCGCCCCTCGGCGACCTTCATGCCGGGCGGGAGCGGCAGGGATGCCCCCCCGGCCCGGACCACGCCGCCCTGCACCACGCCTTCGATCATGTTCATGGAGGGCGAGCCGATGAAGGAGGCGACGAAGGTGTTGGCGGGCCGGTCGTAGAGTTCCAAGGGTGCGCCGACCTGTTCGATGCGCCCGCCCTGCATGACGACGATCTTGTCGGCCATGGTCATGGCTTCGATCTGGTCATGGGTGACATAGACGGTGGTGGTCTTGAGCCGCTGGTGGAGTTCGCGGATCTCGGTCCGCATCTGGACGCGGAGTTTCGCATCGAGGTTGGAGAGCGGTTCGTCGAAGAGAAAGACCTGCGGGTCGCGCACGATGGCGCGGCCCATGGCGACGCGCTGGCGCTGGCCGCCCGAGAGGGCGCGGGGATAGCGGTCGAGATAGGGGGTGAGGCCGAGCACTTCGGCGGCGCGTTTCACGCGGCTGTCAATCTCTGCCTTGTCCATCCCGCGCATCTTGAGCGCGAAGCCCATATTGGCGGCCACCGTCTTGTGCGGGTAGAGCGCGTAGTTCTGGAAGACCATCGCGATGTCGCGTTCCGAGGGGGGAAGGTTGTTCACCCGCCGCTCACCGATACGGATATCGCCCGAGGTCACCTCTTCCAGCCCGGCGATCATGCGCAGGAGCGTGGACTTGCCGCAGCCCGAGGGGCCGACCAGAACGACGAATTCGCCATCCGCTATGTCGAGATCCAGCCCGTGGACGACCTGAAGCCCGCCATAGGCCTTTTTCAGCGCGCGGATCGTGACTTCGGCCATGCCGCCCCTCCCAAGGTTTTGCACGATAGGTAGCCGCTCGTCCCGGGCCTGTCCACGGACTAATCATACTAACATGTTAGAAACTTGACAGGGGGCCGGGGTCGCGCCAAGGTTCGGCACAGGGAGTGCTGCCGCACGGGGTTGGGAGGCCCCACTGCCTGCATCCGGTCCGCGAGGGGCGGATCGCGGCATTCCGGGCGTCACGATCAATCAGAAGAGCCGGGACCGCAGGGCATCCGGCAGCCATCCTAGGGAGGATATCGACGTGAAGGTTGGAGCGTATGAAGTCATGCAGGCGCGGATGAGCCGCCGCCGCATGTTGCAAGGGGCGACGGCGCTTGGGGCCGTGGCCGCGTTGGGCCCGGTGGCCGGGTTCCGCCCGGCCTCGGCGCAGGAGAACCTGCGAGCCGAGATATTGAAGATCCCCGGCGTGGGGATGGGCAGCCCGACCGATGCCGACTGGCAGAAGGTGGGCGAGATGTGCCTGGGCGCGACCAAGGCCAGCGTCGCCGAGGGCGAATTCGCGGGGGTTGAGCTGACCTTCATGGGGCTGAACAACCAGAACCTGCACAACTTCCTGTTCCGCGGCTTCCTGAAGCCCTGGGAGGCCTATACCGGCGCCAAGATCAACTGGATCGACCTGGCGCAGGCCGATTACAACGCGCGTCTCCAGCAGTCGATCGCGACCGGCACCGTCGATTTCGACATCATCGAGATGGGCGCACCTTTCGAGGGCGACACGGCAGGCAAGGGCCTGCTGGACGAGATGCCCGACTGGGTGAAGACGCAGATCGAGGCGGATGACCTTGTGGGTTACCTCCAGCCGCCGGTCGGCACCTGGGATGGCAAGTCCTACCGGATCACCATTGACGGCGACTGCCACACCTTCGCCTATCGCACCGACTATTTCGGCGAGGGCGCCATCGGCGGGGCGACCGTGCCGACCACCTGGCAGCAGGTGAACGAGGTGTCGAAGGCGCTGATCGGGCAGACCGATCCGCTGACCGGGCAGCCGGCGCATGGCTATCTGGACCCGCTGAAGGGCTGGGGCGGCTTTGGCATGTATTTCATCGCCAACCGTGCGGCGGCCTATGTGAAGCATCCGGACGATCCGGCATGGCTGTTCGATCCCGATACGATGAAGCCGCGGGTGAACAATCCGGGCTGGGTGCAGGCCATCCAGGACGTGATGGACCTGATCGCCGCCGGCGCCTATCCGGCGGACCAGATCAACGCCGATCCGGGCACCACCGGGTTCAGCCAGTTCCTGGCGGGGACGGGGTCGATGCTGATGTGGTGGGGCGATATCGGGTCTTCGGCGCGGACCTCGGATACCTCGGTCGTGGGGGATGTGGTGGGCTTCGGGATCAACCCGGGTTCGACGCGCCGCTACAACTCGGCCGCCGGGGCCTGGGAAGAGACCGCGAACGAGGCGCCGCTGATGGCCTATATCGGCTGGGGCATCTATGTCACCAGCCGCGTGTCGGGCGACGAGAAGAAGCGCAAGGCGGCCTGGTCGGCGGCGGCCCATCTGGGCGGCAAGGACCTGTCGCTCTGGACGGCGGCCTATCCGTCGGGCTTCCAGCCCTATCGCAACTCGCACTTCAACTATGAGGAGTGGGAAGCGGCAGGCTATGACCGCGCCTTCATCGAGGATTACCTCGGGTCGAACGCGGACAGCTACAACCACCCGAACGCGGCCATCGAGCCGCGCATCCCGGGGATCTTCCAGTACTATTCGGTGGCCGAGGACGAGCTGTCCAAGGGCTTTGCCGGGCAGTATGCCTCGGCGCAGGAGACGGCGGATGCCATCGCCGCCGCCTGGGAGAAGATCACCGACCAGATCGGCCGGGACAGCCAGATCGCGCTGTATAAGGCAAGTCTGGGGTTGTGATCGGCCCCTGACGGGGAAGAATGAGAGCGCCCGCTGCGGGGAACCGTGGCGGGCGTTTTCCTTTCACGGCGATGGCAGGGTCAAGGTTGACCACGCCTCGCGGTAACTTTCGTAGTCCATCTTTACGCGCAGATGCTGGATACGGGTGAAGTGCTTGAAGGCGGTATCGTCCGACTCGGCCCGCGCGCCAAGATGAGTGCGGATGAAGTCGAGCGCCTCCATCGCCTGATCCAGCTTTGGGCCGTAGATGGGTTCGTGATGGGCGGCGCGGTTGCGCGCTTCGTGGATGGCCGCCAGAGCCTTGGACAGGTCGGCGCGCCGCAGCGATTTGTTGGGAAAGACCCGCTTGAGCGAAGGCTTCCAGAGCGTGGCCTCATACTCGCCCGAATAGAGCCGCCGCCAGAAGGCGAAAGTGGTTTGGGACAGGATTTGCCCGTGCGTGACGTTGATGGGTGGCGGGCGGCGGGGAACGGGTTGGCCATTCGCGCGCAGTTGCTCGTCCAGCTTGGACTGCGCGGCGCGGCGGGCATATGAGGTGGCATCCGCTATGGTTTGCTGCTCTCTCGGCTTCAGCGGAACGGCGTTGTTCCCCGGCAGAAGCCATAGGGCATCGCCGAAGTCTTCGATCAGGCGTTGGTTGGTGCTGTTGCGCAGCGCCAGTTCAAGCAGGGCGATCAGTGACATGAGCGAAGCGCCGAGTTGCAGGGTGTGGTTGTGCAGCGCAACCGCCCGCGCCTGGGAGTCGGTATGGCGTGCAAAGGTGCGAAGCCGTTCCGCCGAGATGAGGTCCACAACCTGCACGATACACCTAACCGCTCACTTCGCCTTGAATAGCAACCTTGATGCCGCTATGTCTATGCGCGTTGGGCCGGGGAACAGGTCGGCAGCGTCGCGCGAGCGGTGACGGACCCCCCGTCCTACTGATCAAGGCCCGCCCTTCGTGGCGGGCCGTTTCTTTTTCGCTGCGCGCCGTGCTGGCACGCTTGCCACCCACCCCGCCCCAAGACTAACATGCTAGCATGATCCGTGCGCCCCTCTGGCGCACCGTTCCGGGGGGAGCAGGTGAGCAGCGAAGGCGATCTTCTTCATGTCGTGACGAACGACAATATCCCCGAGGGGCGCAAGCGCTTTGGTCGGGCGATCATCTGGGGGACGGCGGGTCTGACGGTCCTTGTCGCGGCCTTGCAGGTGATGCAGGCCACCGGGCAGGCGGAGTTCGGCTTCGTCAACTGGCGGCCCACGCTTTACGCCTTCTGCACCTGGGCGGTCGCGCTCTGCTGGGGGCAGGTCCTGATCCGGGGGGAGCATGGCAAGCGCACGCTTTTCGTGCTGCCTGCGGCGATCTTCGTGGCGGCGCTGACGGTGTTTCCCCTGCTCTTCGGCCTGCTGATCGCCTTTTCCGACTGGAACCTGTCAAGCCCGACGGGCCGGCAGTTCAACGGATTGGACAATATCCGGCAGATGTGGACCGATCCCTTCTTCTGGAATGCGCTGTGGAACATGGTCCTTTATTCCGCGGCGATCCTTGTGGAATATGCCATAGCCTTCGGCCTTGCCCTCCTTCTGAACGCGCAGATCCGGGCGCGGAAGTTCTTTCGCGTGGCCTTCCTTCTGCCCCTGATGCTGTCGCCGGTCGCCGTGTCCTGGATGATCGGCAAGTCGATGCTGGAGGCGCGCTATGGCCCGCTGTCGCGGCTGGCGCGGTTCTTCGGGGTGGAGAACCCGTCCTTCTTCGGGTCGCCCGAAATCGCGCGGGCGACGATCATGGTGATGGATGCCTGGACCTATATCCCCTTCATGATGATCATGATTCTGGCAGGGCTTCAGGCCATCCCCAAGGAGCTGAACGAGGCGGCGAAGGTGGATGGGGCGAATGGCTGGCGGAATTTCTGGGAGGTGACCTTCCCCCTTATGCTGCCTGTGTCGATCACCGCGATCCTCATTCGCATCATCTTCAAGCTGAAGCTGGCGGATATCGTGATCAACGTCACCTCGGGCGGGCCGGGGGGGGCGACGGATACGGTGACCAGCTTCATCTTCCGTGAATATCGCGAGCGGTCGAATGTGGGCTATGGCACGCTGCTGGCCTTCGTGTACCTCGTCATCATCGTGATCGCGATGACCTTTCTGATGAAACTTGCCGACCGCTGGATGAGGCCCCGGACATGACCGCCACGACGCAGATCTTCCGGGACAGCGAGGCTGATCGCCGCCACCGCGCGAAATGGTGGACGAGCCGGATCGCCATCTATGGCGTGCTGATCCTGTGGACGATCATCTGCCTGTTCCCGATCTATTGGACGATCACCACCAGCTTCAAGATGGCGCCCAATGTGATGAAGGGGAACATGATCCCCTTCGTGGATTATCAGCCCGCCTGGCTGGGCTGGCGGTCGCTGGGCCTGTCGCCCGATACGATCTGGGCGGAAAGCACGGTGCGGGAGGAGTTCATGAAGCGTTTCATGAATTCGGCGGTGATCTCGGTCACCTCTTCGGCGCTGGCGGTGATCCTTGGCAGTCTTGCGGCCTATGGCCTGTCGCGGTTCAACTACCGCTTTGGCTATATGAGAAATTCCGACATCAGCTTTTTCTTCCTGAGCCAGTTGATATTGCCGCCTGTCGTGCTCGCCCTGCCTTTCCTCGTGCTTTACAAGGAATTGGCGCTGCTGGATACGCGGGTGGGGCTGATCCTGCTTTATACCCTGACGGTGTTGCCCATCGTCATCTGGATCATGCGCGACCAGTTCGGATCCATCCCGACAGAGCTGGAAGAGGCGGCGCTGGTGGATGGGCTGTCGGTCTGGGGGGCCTTTGCCACGATCATCCTGCCGATTGCCCTGCCGGGGATGGTGGCGGCCTTCATCCTGTCGCTGGTGCTGACTTGGAACGAGTATTTCTTCGCGGCGCTGCTGACCTCGACCCATGCCAATACGCTGCCGGTGATGGTGGCGAGCCAGACGGGTTCGCAAGGCATCTCTTGGTGGTCGATGGCGGCCCTGTCCTTCGCGGCGATCCTGCCCCTGATCGTGATCGGGGTGGTGCTGGAGAAGTTCATCATCAAGGGCATGGCGGCGGGCGCGGTGAAGTGACGTGCTGAAGGGGATCGACCAGAGGCTTTCGGCAGAGGTGGTGCATGTCCTGATGCTGATGGGGCATGGCGACGATCTGGTGATCTGCGACGTGAACCATCCGGCGGCGACGATTGCGGCGGAAACGACCTATGGGCGGCTGGTGGATATGGCGGGTTGCGACATCCCCACGGCGGCGCGGGCGATATTGTCGCTGATGCCGCTGGACAGCTTTGTGCCCGCGCCGGTGCGGCGGATGCAGGTGGTGGGGAACCCGGACGGGGTGGTGCCGATCTTCGCGCGGATGCAGGCGGTGCTGGACGCGGCCGAAGGGCGGCCTGTGAAGATGGAGGCGCTGGAGCGGTTCGCCTTCTATGCGGCGGCGAAACAGGCCTTTGCGATCATCCGAACGGCGGATAGCGGGCCATATGGCTGTTTCCTGCTGAAGAAGGGCGTGGTGGATTTGCCGGAACTGTAGGATGGGCAAGTGTGCCCATCCTACAGGCCAAGAACCTTCCGCAGATGGGCAAGCGCGAGGCTCACGCCTTCTTCCCCCTTTGCTGGCGTGGCGCGGGGGGCGGTTTCGGTCCACCAGGGATCGCCCTCCCCTGCCCTGTCCATAGCCACCGTGTCAGGGGCCAGCGCCAGCATCAGGGCCGTCTCGCCTTCGCCTGCGTGATCGAAGGGGAAGGTGTCGTTCCTTGGGAACAGCGGGTGCAGGCGGATCCAGTTGAAAGGGTCCGCCCCTTCGGCGTGCCGGGCGTAGTAATCGGCCATGTCGCGGCGGCCCCACCAGCCGGTGCCGCGTTCTGCTTCCAGATAGCGGAAGATGGCGTTGCGGGCGGCAAGGCGGAAGGCGAGGTCGGTGGGCATCCCCTGGGCGATGTTTTCCGACTGGTGATGGATCACCGCATGGATGTTGCGGAAACCCGCCTTGAGGAGCGCGGTGCAAAGCGCCTCGAAGAACGGGACCAGCGCGGCGGCGTCGATATGGAGCGTCGTGCCATGTTCCGGCCCGGCGACGGCATGGCTGGCCGCGCCATAGGCGAAGGGGGGAAGGGTGATGATGGCATCGCCCAGCCGGTCGAGGATTTCGGTCACGGCGAGCAGGTCCACCCCGGCGGGCAGGTGGCCGCCGTGATGTTCCATCACGCCCAGGGGCAGGACGACGGGCGTATTGGCGGCGATGGCCGCCTGCACCTGATGGGGGCGCATCCGGTCATAGCGCATCAGGGCTGGCCCAGTTCATGGGCGATGTCGCGGGTCTGGGTGTAGAGCCGCTTGAAGAGCGGATATTGCCGCGCATAGGCCGCCACCGTTTCCTGCCGCACCGTCCGGGCGACGGGGTTCCATTCGACGATCTCTTCCGGCATGGCCTTGCCTACGGCAGTGGCGGCGAGGAAGGCATCGCCGTAACTCGCCCCCACCGTCTTTTCGCAGAGGATCTGCACCGCGCCGCCGATATCCGACGTGGCCTGCATCCAGACCGCGTTCTTCGTCCCGCCCCCCACGGCAAGGATGCGCTGGGGGAAGGCGTCCAGCGCGCGATAGGTGTCCAGCACATGGGCGGTGCCAGCGGCGATACCCTCCAGCACCGCGCGGAACATGTCGCCGCGCGTATGGGTCAGGTCGAGGCCGAAGAAGGCCCCCTTGGCCTGCGGGTCATGGATCGGGGTGCGCTCGCCGCTGAAATAGGGCAGGCAGAGGAGGCCCTTGGCCCCCTTGGGGCTAGCCGCCGCCTCGGCGGCCAGTTCGCCGAAGGTCGTGTCACGGGCGAACTGGTCGCGGAACCAATGGGTCAGCGTGCCGGAGGTCGCCAGCCCCGCCATGGAGGCATGCATCCCGGGCCAGAGCCAGGGCGCATACCAGAGGCGCGCATCGCGGATCGGGTCCGACGTGACCTGAATGATGAAGATGGTGGAGCCATACATCATCATCATCTCGCCCGGTCGCTGCACGCCCACGCTGACGGCCTCGGCCGCCGCGTCGATCGTGCCGCAGGTGACGGGGGTGCCTTCGGCGAGGCCCGTCTCGGCGGCGGCGGCGGCGGTCACATGGCCTGCGATATCGGTGGACCACATGAGTTTGGGCAGCCTGTCCAAGGGCAGGATGTCGGGGGCCAGCGCATCGGTCCAGTTCAGCGCATTCACGTCATAGAGGGGCGAGAAATTGGCCGCCGTGTAATGGTCGATGACATGGGCCCCGGTCAGCTTCCAGGTGATATAGGAGGTTGAGGTAAGGACCTTGGCCGTCCGCGCGTAAAGATCGGGATGGGTGTTCTTCAGCCAGAGGATCTTTGGCCCCACCGATTGCGAGGTCAGCGCATTGCCGCAGATGGACATGATCCGGTCCGCACCGATGGCGGCGGTCAGATGGTCGATCTCGGCCGCCGCGCGGGTATCCACGCCATAGAGGACGCCATTCATCAGGGGGGCGCCCGTGGCATCGACGGGCAGCATGCAGGGGCCGATGGCTGAGGCCGCGACACAGGCAATGTCCCGGGGGTCGATCCCCGACTCGGCCAGAAGGGCGCGGGTGATATGGACGAAATCGCCCCACCAATCCTCCTCCGCGCGATGTTCGGCCCAGCCGGGGCGCGGCACCAGCATCTTGTGGGGCCGCGTGGCGGTGGCGACGATGCGGCCCGTCCCGTCCACCAGAACGCCCTTGGATTCGAAGGTGCCGATATCAATGCCGAGCGTATGGGTCATGGGGTCACCGGATCAGGTTGAAGCCGGGGGGGATGCGGGCAAGTGCTGCCTCCAGCAGGGTGACAAGCCCCGCCACATCGGCAGGGTCCACCACTTCCAGCGCGGAATGGGTGTAGCGCATGGGAAAGCCCACATCGAGGCAGGCCACCCCTTCCTCGCCCATGAACTGGATATAGGACAGGTCCGTCAGCGCCCCGGTATGGGCCGAGCGTTGCAGCGGCAGGCCCTCGGCCTGTGCCGTGTCCTCCATCAGCGCCACCAGCGCCGGATGCGGGATCACCCCGTTCAGCGTGCCGCGCCCGTGGAAGGAATAGAGGCTGATGCCGGGGCCGCCCCCCAGCGCCACATCCCCGCGCGATGCCATGTCGGGCGTGTCGCAGGCCAGAAGAAGGTCGATCTGGAAGGCAATGTCGGGCTTGGCGGCGGCGGCGGCGGGCAGGACGCCGCGCAGGTTGTATTCCTCTTGCACCGACCAGACGAGATGGACCGTCGGACCGGCGCGGCGGTCCTTCAGCCGCGCGGCAAGGTCCACCAGTGCCGCGCATCCGGCGCGGTCATCGGCGCTGGTCCCGGCAAGGCGGCCATTGGCGAGGTCCATGACATGGGGGCGATAGACCACCGGATCGCCGATGCGCAGGCCCGCCGCCTCGGCCTCGGCCTTGGAGGTGAAGCCGGCATCGACGTAAAGCTCGGCATAAGGCAGCACGCGGTATTTCTCTTCGGGCGTGGTGGCGTGGTGGCTCTTGTTGGCAATTACCCCCGGCACATCGCCTGCCCGGGTGCAGATCACCACCGCCTGCGCGGCCAGCGCCCGTTCCGGCACGCCGCCCAGCCGTTCCAGCCGGATCAGGCCCGATGGCTCGATCTTCCGAAGGATGAAGCCCAACTGGTCCATATGGGTGAAGACCAGCACCGACGGCGCCGCGGGATCGCCTTCCAGCGTGGCCGAGAGATTTCCCAGCCGGTCGGTCCGATGCGCGATGCCCAGCGCATCGAGATCGGCCTTGATGCGGGCGCGGATGCGGTCTTCATGCCCGGCAAGGCCGGGGATCAGCATGTAGTCGCGGATCAGGTCGCGCAGTGTCATTCCAGCCCCCTGCCCCCTTCATCTTGGCCCAAATACTCACAGGGGGTGAATGGGCCGCATGGCCCAGAGGGGGCGCGTGCGCCCCCTGATCGCGGAGGAGGCGCGCAGGCGCCGACGACAGGAAAGGCTTGCGCGCCAGCGCTCCGCTTCAGTGGCGTCGGGGGGAGGCGCATCAATAGCCCCTCGCGGCGCGGGCGCGGTCCATGAAATCCTTGGCGCGGTCGGGGTCCACGGCGGCCCAGGTGTCGCCGCCGACCTTGAGCGCGGAGCCGACGATGCAGCCATCGGCCACGCGCAGGACATCGGCGATGGTGGCGTGTTTCACGCCGGTATTGGCGAGGACCGGGGTCTTCGGCAGGACGCGCTTCACCGCCTCCAGATCGCGCATCTCGGCCGCCTCGCCGGTGATCGCGCCCGAAACGAGGACCGCGTCAGGGATGGAGGAGAAGACGGCCGAGCGCGCCCGGTCGGGCAGGCTGCGCGGATCGAGGGAGCCTGCGAATTCCGCCGAGACATTGTAAAGGAGCGCGCAGCCGGTATTGCCAAGGCGGTGCTGGTAGCGCTGGGCGGCGCCGGCATCGGGCGCCCAGATCCCCATGTCGGAGGCATAGGTGCCGGTGAAGATCTCGCGCAGGAAGGCAGCGCCCGTGGCGGCGGCCAGCGCGACGCTGGCCATCGGGTCCCAGAGCACATTGACGCCGAAGGGGACGGTGATGCGGTCGCGCAGGCGGCCGATCACATAGGCCATGGTGGCGGTGGAGGCGGTATCCACCTTCAATTCATAGGGGCGGTCATTCTCGTTCCCGAACATCACCGCATCGACGCCAGCGGCTTGCAGGGCCGCAAGGTCGCGGGCCGCGCCGTCGATGATCGCCTCGACCCCGCCTGCCGCATCATGCAGCGGCGTGCCGGGCAACGCGCCCAGATGGACCATGGCGATGACGGGCTTTCCTTGCCCGAAGACCTTTTCAAAACGAGACATGCGATCCTCCCCGGATGGGCGAAGGCTAGACGGAAAGGGATTTGACCGGAAGGGGGAACATACTAGCATGTTAGTGGGCAGCGGGAGACGGTCATGCAGGAGCGGCGGCAGTGGGACAGGCTGGGCAACGGGGGGCTGGACTTCACCACTCTGGGCTTTGGCTCGGCCCCGATCGGGAATCTGTTCCGGGCGATTTCCGATGAAGAGGCGCAGGCCGTGCTGGAACGGGCATGGATGGGGGGCATCCGCTATTTCGACACGGCGCCGCTATATGGCCTCGGGCTTTCGGAGACGCGGCTGAACCGGTTCCTGCGGGGCAAGCCGCGCGACGACTATGTGATCTCGAGCAAGATCGGGCGGCTGTTCCGGGTGACCACGCCGGAACAGCGCGACGGGATCGGGAAATGGTTCGAGGTGCCGTCGCGGCGCGAGGTCTATGATTACGGCTATGACGCGGTGTTCCGCTCGGTCGAGTTTTCGCTGGAGCGATTGGGCATAGACCGGATCGACATTCTTTATGCGCATGATCTGGATATCTTCAACCATGGCAGCCAGACGGCGCTGGAGGCGCGGCTGGAGGCCTTCATGGCGGGAGGATACCGGGCGCTGATGCAGTTGCGCGACGAAGGGGTGATCCGGGCCTTCGGGGCCGGGGTGAACGAATGGGAGCCCTGCCGCTGGCTGCTGGACCGGGGGGATTTCGACATCTTCCTGCTGGCGGGGGAATATTCCCTGCTGCGGACCGAGTCGCTGGAGGGGTTCATGAACCCTGCGGCGGCGCGGGGTGTGGGGGTGGTGGTGGGCGGTCCCTACAATTCCGGCATCCTGGCCACGGGGCCGCGACCGGGGGCACAGTATCGCTATAGTGACGCGCCGGACTGGGCGATGCAGCAGGCCGGGCGGTTGCAGGCCCTGTGTCAGGCGCATGGGGTGCGGCTGGTGGATGCGGCCTTCCAGTTCTGCACGCGGCATCCGGCGGTGGTGTCGGTGATCCCCGGCGGGCAGACGCTGGCCGAGATGGAAAGCAATCTTCAGGCGGCGGCGGCGGAGATTCCGCCCGCGCTCTGGGCCGCGATGAAGGCGGAGGGCTTGATCCACCCCGACGCGCCTGTCTGAGTGAGGAGAGACATGCAGATCGACGCGCATCAGCATTTCTGGCACCCCGCGCGGGGGGATTACGGCTGGATGCCGAAGGATGACCCGGTGCTGTCGCGGCCCTATGGCCCGGCGGAGCTGTGGCCGCAGATGCAGGCGGTGGGGGTGCAGGGGACGATCCTCGTGCAGGCCGCGCCGACGGTGACGGAAACGGAATACATGCTGGGGATCGCGGATGCGACGCCCTGGGTTCTGGGCGTGGTGGGCTGGGTGGATTTCGAGCGTCCCGCCGATCTGGCCGAGATGCGGCGGCTGGCGGGCCATCCGAAGATGAAGGGCCTGCGCCCGATGATCCAGGACATCCCCGATGATGGCTGGATGCTGCGCGAGGAGGTGCAATGGGCCTTTCGCGCCATGAGCGATCTGGGTCTGCGTTTTGACGCGCTGGGCTTTCCGCGCCATCTGGCCCCGTTCCTGACGATCCTGAAGCGCTATCCGACGCTACAGGTCGTGGTGGACCATTGCATGAAGCCGCAGATCCGGGAGAAGTCGGAGGCGCATTTCCGCTTCTGGGCCGAGGGCATGAACCGGATCGCCGGGGAGACGGCGGCGGTGGTGAAATTCTCGGCCCTGATCACCGAAGCGCAGGCCGATTGGACGGTGGAGGACCTGCGCCCTTACGTTGACCATGTCTTCGCCGTCTTCGGGCCGGAGCGGGTGATGTGGGGGTCGGACTGGCCGGTATGCCGCCTGCGCGGGGAATATGCCGATTGGCGGCGGGCGGCGCTGAGCCTGACCGAGGGGCTGACGGATGTGGACCGCGCGCTGATCTATGGCGGGAATGCGGTGGGGTTCTACGGCTTGTGAAGCGGAGCGCCGCGCGAAGGGCGCGGCGCAAGCCTTTTGCCTCGCCCGCGCGGCTGCGCCGCTTCGGCTCAGGCCGGGGGTTTCACACCCCCGGACCCCCGTGGAGTGTTTTGCCCAAGATGAAGTGGGAAGGATTTACGTAAATTACGTAATTCAGGCGCCGTAGAGGGCGGTGGCGATGCGGCGGGTGGCGGTGGCGGCATCCTGCCGCGCCATGGCGGCGGCGAGGATCGGGTCGTCGCGCAGGCCTGCGGCCACGTGGCGGAGGCGTTCGGTCAGGGCGAGGTTGGCGCGGGATTCCTCGACCGGGTCCATGCCGCCGTGATCGGGGAAAGTGTCGAAATAGATCACCCCGTCATAGCCGAGCCGGTCGAGCACCCAGAAGAGTTCGACCGTCTGGAGGGGATGGACGGTGCCTGCGATCAGGCCGTCGTCGCGTTTGGCATAGCCGTCGTTCAGGTGGACGCCCATGATCCGGCAATGGCGGGCGGCGAGGGTGGCGGATTTCGCCGGCATCTCGCCCGCGAAGAGCATGTGGCAGAAATCCAGCGTGACGCCGAGATTGGGGCGCGCGAGATCGCGGATGGCATGCAGCGTCGTGGCCATGTCGGGCAGGACGGACCAGGACCGCGGTTCGTTGGGCTTGTATTCGATGGAGATGTCGAGGGCGGGGTTGTGGTCGCAGATCTCGGCCAATCCGGCGAGCGTGTCGTCCCACATGCGGGCATAATCGCCCTGAAAGCTGTAATCGAACCCGTCCTGGCCGAGCCAGACGGTCATCACCGTGCCACCCATCTGCGCCAGCGCATCGAGGCCGCGCTTCGTGATGTCGATGGCGGCGCGGCGGACGGTTTCGTCGGGATGGGTGAAGGCGCCGAGGCGGAAGCCGGGATCGGTGTAGTAGCGCATGGCGAGGCCGTTCAGGGCCATACCGTTTTGTTGCAATATTTCGGCCAGTTCACCCGGGGTGTGATGGTCGAAATGGTCGGGAAAGTTCAAGTCTGCGGCGTTCAGCCCGCCCACCTGCCCGGCTTTTCGAAGCAGGTCGGCCACCGTATCGCCCTTGCGCTTGAAGGCATTCAGGCGCGTCGCGTAGCGCGGGCGGTTCGGAAGGGTCATCTGGGGTGCCTTTCAGGCCGGATCGAAGAGATCGGGCCGGTCGCGTTCGAGCGGTTCGAGATAGGTGATCAACTGCCGCAAATGCGCGCGGGTGGCAAGGCGTGCGGCTTCCGGATCGCGGGCCTCGAGCGCGGCGAGGATGGCGCGGTGTTCCTCCAGCGTGGCGGCGATGCGGCCGGGGACAGGCAGGATCAACTGCCGCGCGCGGTTGACATGGAGCCATGCCGTTTCGCTGACCTGCGCCAGCTTGCGGAAGCCGGTGAAGGAGAGGAGGAGTTCATGCATCCGGGCATCCTGCTGATAGAAGCCCGGCACGTCGCCATCGGCGATGAGGGCGGCCTGCACGGTGATGTTGCGGCGGAGCTGGGTGAGCTGATCCTCGGTGATCGTCTCGGCCACGCGTTCGATGGCGGCGACTTCTATGGCCTCGCGCAGGAAGGCGCCTTCGCGGATTTCCTCCATCGAGAAGCGGGCGACGAAGGTGCCCGCCTGCGGGACGACATCGACAAGGCCTTCTGCGGCCAGCCGGGCCACGGCATCGGCGACGGGGCTGCGCGACACGCCGAGCGCTTCGCAGATCTCGGGTTTGCGGAGGATTTCGCCGGGGCGGTAGGCGAGCGACAGGATCGCCTCGCGCAGGGTCTGATAGACGCGCTGGCCGAGGGAGCCGGTGAAACGGTCCAGAGGCGCGAGGCGCGCTTCGGAAGGCACTTGTGAAGGAGCTTCGGGGGGCTGTAACATGCTAACATGTTAGACATGTGCGGCCCCCTGTCAAGGAAGGGCTGGAGGGGGAGCGATGGCGGAAACGGGCGGCGTGATCCGGTTGCACGGGGCGGATAATGTGGTGATCGCGCTGGCCGATCTGGGCAAGGGGGCGGTGGTCGAAGGCGTGGCGCTGCCGGGGGCGGTGCCGCGCGGACACAAGATCGCGGCGCGGGCCATTGCGCGGGGCGAGAACGTGCTGCGCTATGGCCAGATCATCGGTCAGGCGACGGAGGAGATCGCGGCGGGGGCGCATGTGCATTCCCACAATCTGGGGATGGCGCCGCATACGGACGATTATGCCATCGGGTCGGAATGCCGCCCCCTGCCCCCGCTGCAACCGTTAGACTTCATGGGCTACCACCGCGCCGACGGGCAGGTGGGGACGCGGAACTACATCGGCATCCTGACGAGCGTGAACTGTTCGGGGTCGGTGGCGCGCTTCATCGCGGAGGCGGCGGAGAAGGACCCGGTGCTGAATGCCATGCCGAATGTCGATGGGATCGTGCCCATCGTGCATCAGACGGGCTGCGGCATGTCGGGGACGAATGAGGGGTATCAGACCCTGATGCGGACGCTGAAGGGCTATGCGCGCAACGCGAATTTCGGGGGTATCCTGCTGGTGGGGCTGGGCTGCGAGGTGATGCAGGTGCCGGACCTTGTGGGTCAGGGGCGGCTGCGGCCGGACGGGAATTTCCGCTACATGACGATTCAGGGCACGGGCGGGACGCGGGCGACGATTGCCAAGTCGCTGGAAATCCTGCGGGAAATGGCAGCGGTGGCGTCGAAGGTGGAGCGGCGGCCGGCGCCGGTGTCGAAGCTGGTGATCGGGCTGCAATGCGGGGGATCGGATGGCTATTCCGGGATCACGGCGAACCCGGCGCTTGGCCATGCGTCGGATCTGCTGGTGAGGATGGGGGGGACGACGATCCTGTCGGAGACGCCCGAAATCTATGGGGCGGAACATCTGCTGACCCGGCGCGCGGTCAAGGCCGAGGTGGGGGAGAAGCTTCTGGAGCGCATCCGCTGGTGGGAGGATTACACCGCCCGGAACGAGGGCGAGATGGACAACAATCCGAGCCCCGGCAACAAGAAGGGCGGGTTGACGACGATCCTTGAAAAGTCGCTGGGGGCGGTGGCGAAGGGCGGGACGGCGCCGCTGGCCGGGGTGTATAAATTCGCGGAACCCATTGATACCAATGGCTTTGTCTATATGGACAGCCCCGGATATGACCCCTGTTCGGTGACCGGGCAAATCGCATCGGGGGCGACGATGATCGTCTTCACCACGGGGCGGGGGTCGGTGTCCGGCTACAAGCCAAGCCCTTGCATCAAGCTGGCGACGAATTCCGAGATGTATGCGCGGATGTCCGAGGATATGGACATCAATTGCGGGGATATCCTGACCGAAGGGGTGAGCATCGAGGCCAAGGGGGAGGAGATCCTGGCCCGGATCGTCGAGGTGGCCTCGGGGCGGAAGACGCTGTCGGAGGAGCTGGGTTTCGGCGGGGCGGAATTCGTGCCGTGGCAGATCGGGGCGGTGATGTGAGACGTGCCGCAGTCTGTGCCGCAAACTGTGCCGCAAACTGTGGCCACGCGGCGGGCGGCGGGTTGACGGCGCGTTAAGGTTAACGCGGGGCGGGTTGGCCGGCTTCCCAAAGAGGGGTTGGCCGCGCGCTATAGGCTTGGCGGTGCCTGACCGGAAGCGCTTCGGTGGGTGAAGGCCGGCGGCATGGCGGAAGCGGTTCGGCGGGCGGGGGGCCGAGTGGCGAGCCTCCGGGTAGCCGTCCTTGCAGCCTGGCCTTGCCGTTTGGCGGTGATTTCTTCAGGCGGCGTTAAGGTTAACGCGGTGCCCGATGGAAATGCAGCGCGTTGGAGGGTGCGCGTGGAAGGGTGAGTGCGGGCGGGTGAGTGCGAGCGGGTGAGTGCGAGCGGGTGAGTGCGAGCGGGTGAGTGCGAGCGGGTGAGTGCGAGCGGGTGAGTGCGAGCGGGTGAGTGCGAGCGGGTGATCAAGTGGAGCGCGCCCCCCTACCGGGGGACGCGCAAGCCTTTGGGTCGCGGGCCGCGCGGGGCGCGCGTCCCGCTCCGCGTCAAGGGGCGTGCCGCCCCCTCTGTCCGCTGCGCGGCCATTCACCCCCTGCGAGTACTTTCGCCAAGATGAAGGGGGAAGGCTTTGGTCTTCATCTTGGCCCAAATACTCAAAACGCACCGCCTGCGCCGGGTGGGCGGTCAGGCAAGGAGGGCGGTGATCTCGGCCACCGCCTGTTCCACCAGATCGGGGCGGGCGCGGGATTCGACATTGAGGCGGAGGAGCGGTTCGGTGTTCGAGCCGCGCAGGTTCATCCGCCATGTGCCGAAATCGAGCGAGAGGCCATCGGTCAGGTCGCGGCTTTCGGCGCGCGGGGCATAGGTCGCGTCGATGCGGGCGATGGCGGCGGGGACGTCGGCGACGCGGAAGTTGATCTCGCCCGAGGAGGGGAAAGCGGCGCGGCGGTCGGCCAGAAGGGCGGCGAAGGGCTGGCCCGTCCGGCCGATGAGTTCGGCCAGCAGGAGCCAGGGGATCATGCCGCTGTCGCAGGCGTAGAAGTCGCGGAAGTAGTGATGGGCCGACATTTCGCCGCCATAGACGGCGCCGGTGTCGCGCAGGGCCTGTTTGAGGAAGGCGTGACCCGTGCGCGCCATCACGGCGCGGCCCCCGGCGCGGGCGATGGCGGCCTGCGTCGCGAGGATCACGCGGGGGTCGTGGATGATGGTGGCGCCCGGTTCCTTGGCGCAGAAGACTTCGGCCAGCAGGCCCACGACATATTCGCCGGGGACGAAGCGACCCTCGTGATCGAAGAAGAAGCAGCGGTCGAAATCGCCGTCGAAGGCCACGCCCAGATCGGCCTTGGCGGCGATCACCGCCTGTGCCGTGGCGGGCTGGTTTTCGGGCAGGAGCGGGTTGGGGATGCCGTTGGGAAAGCTGCCATCGGGCGCGTGGTGCATCCGGGTGAAGCGGAGGGGGGCGCCCCTGGCCTGCAAGGCTGCGGCCAGCGCGTCGAAGGTTGGGCCTGCCGCGCCGTTCCCGCAATTGACGAGGATGTGGAGGGGGCGCAGCGCCGCGATATCCACGAAGGACAGGACGCGGTCCACGTAAGGGATGCGGGTGGCGCTGGCATCGGTGACCTTGCCGCCGGGGCGCGCGAGGGCGAAGCCTTCCGTTTCGGCAAGCGCCCGGATCGCGGCCATGGCGGTGGCGGGGTCGAGGGGGGCGGCCCCGGCCTGCACCAGTTTCATCCCGTTGTAATCCATCGGGTTGTGCGAGGCGGTGACGCAGATGCCGCCATCCGCGCCGAGATGGCCGGTGGCGAAATAGACCTCTTCGGTGCCGCAGAGCCCGAGGTCGAGCACCTCGGCCCCCGTCTGCATCAACCCTTCGGCGACGGCAGAGGCGAGGCTTTCGGACGAGGCGCGGATGTCGCGGCCCAGCACGACGCGGCGGGCGCCCAGCACCTGCCCGAAGGCGCGGCCGATGCGGCGGGCGATATCGGGATCAAGGTCGATGCCAAGGCGGCCGCGGATGTCATAGGCCTTGAAGCAGGTCAGCGGTGCGGTCATCGGCGGCCTCCTCTTGCGCGACGGGGGGGTGGTAGCAGGCTGCGGGAGGGACGGGAAGGGGGCGATATCCTGAGTGAAAGAATCGGCTTTACAATTCCGACTGTTTCAATAAGGTAATCGGAAGACGCTCAGCCAGACCCTGTGGTCAGCCCGGTGCCCCTTTCCCCTTGCCCAGAGAGAGCCGGTCCCATGATCCGATCCCCGTTCCCTGCCCTGCCCCCCGCGCCCGAGGCGCAGCATGCCGCCCGTCCCGAGGCGGGCGAATGGCTGCGGCTTGCCGTCAGCGACTGGTTGCCGATGAGCGCCGGCCTTGCGCTTGAGACCTTGTTCGACCGGGTGGAGGGGCGGGCATGACGCTGCATTCCGATCCCCGCCGCCTGACCCTTGCCGGGACGGCGCTGCGCCCTGCCCCGGCGGGCGATGTGCGCCTTGCCCCGGCCCTGCCCCGGTCGGCGCTGGAGGCGGCCCCGCTGCATGATGCGCGGGTGCTGACGAAAGGGGGCGTGCAGGCGCGGATCGCGCTGGATGGGCAGGTCTATGCGCTGCGCATCACGCGGGCGGGCAAGCTGATCCTGACGAAGTAACGGCTGCGGTGACGCCGCCGTGGCACCGCCGTGACAGGGCGGGGATGGCGGTGTAAGGGTCGGGCATGAGCGATCCTTCCCCCCTGCCCTCTTCGTCTGGGCCCCCGTCTTCGCTGCCCGATGCGCCCGCGCTGGCGCTGTGGCGCGGGGTGACCTGGGCGCTGGCGCCTTTTGCGCCGCTGCTGCTGCGCTGGCGGCGGGGGCGGGGCAAGGAGGATGAGGCGCGCTGGCGCGAGAAGCTGGGCGTGGCGGGGGCGGCGCGGCCTGCGGGCGAGGTGATCTGGCTGCATGCGGTGAGCGTGGGCGAAGGGCTGTCGGTGCTGCCGCTGGTCAAGGCGCTGCGCGCGGGGCGGGCGGGGGCGACGGTCCTGCTGACCTGCGGGACGGTGACGGCGGCGCGGCTGCTGGCGGAGCGGGTGCCGGAGGGGGTGATCCTGCAATTCCTGCCGCTGGACCTGCCCGGCCCGGTGCGGCGGTTTCTGGACCATTGGCGGCCGGATGTGGCGGTGCTGGTGGAAAGCGAGTTCTGGCCCCGGCTGATGCGGGCGGTGGTGGCGCGGGGCGTGCCGCTGGTTCTGGCCAATGCGCGCATATCCGATCGGTCGGCGGCACGCTGGAGCCGGGCGCGGGGGGTGGCGCGGGCGCTGCTGGGGCATTTCACGGTGATCGGGGCGCCGGATGCGGCGATGGCGGCGCGGCTGGTGTCGCTGGGGGCGGATCCGGGGCGGGTGCGGGTGCTGGGCACGCTAAAGCGGGCGGCGGAGCCTTTGGCGGTGGATGAGGGCGAGCGGGCGCGGCTGGCGGCGGTCTTCGGGGAGGCGCCTTTGTGGCTGGCAGCCTCGACCCATGCGGGGGAGGAGGAGGCGGTGGCGGCGGCGCAGCTTGCCCTGCGCGCGGCGGTGCCGGGGGCGCGGCTGATCCTTGCGCCACGCCATCCGGCGCGGGCGGAGGCGGTGGCAGAGGTGATGCGGGCGGCGGGGCTGACGGTGGCGCGGCGGTCGCTGGGGGAAGGGCCGGAGGGGGCGGAGGTCTATCTGGCCGATACGCTGGGCGAGATGGGGCTGTGGTTCGCGCTGGCCCCGGTCAGTTTTCTGGGCGGGTCGCTGGTGGCGGATGTGGGGGGGCATAATGCCTATGAACCCGCGGTGATGGGATCGGCGATCCTGCATGGGCCGGGGGTGGGGAATTTCGCCGACCTTTACGCGCGGCTGGGCGCGGCGGGCGGGGCGGCCGAGGTGGCCGATGGCGCGGCGCTGGCGCAGGCGGTGGCGGGGCTGTGGGAGGACCCGGCGCGGCGCGGGGCGATGGTTCATGCCGCGCGCGGGGTGTTGGAGGCCGAGGCGGATGGGGTGGCGGCGACGGCGGGGATGATCCTGTCCTGCCTGGCCCTGCGGGGCGCGCCTCAGTAGAGGCGGTTCGACATCTTCCAGCGGCGGTGGGTCCAGAGCCACTGGTCCATATGGGTGCGGACCTGGGCTTCGAGGCTGTCGTTCAGGGCCTGGGTCATCTCTTCTGCGGTGGAATGGGGGATCGGCGCCTCGATCCGCAGGTCGAAGCCGCCATCGGGGCGGCGCAGGCCGTAGGTGGGCAGGACCAGCGCATCGTAGCGCAGCGCCATTTCGGCGGGTGAGAGGGAGGTGAGCGCAGGCTGGCCGAAGAAGGAGAGCATCGCCCCGTCCCCCATCGACTGATCCAGCACCACGCCGACCATGCCGCCGCCTTTCAGGAAGCGGATCATCTCGGCCAGGCCCTTGCGCCCGCGCGGGAAGAGCGGCGTGCCGATGCGCGAGATGGCGGCGACGTAATGTTCGTTGAAGAAGGCATTGTCCATCGGGCGGTAGAGGCCGCCCACCCGGTAGCCGCGCGCGATGAGGCCGCCGCGGATGGCGTCGTAATTGCCCAGATGGCCGGTGACGAGGAGGACGGGCCGGCCCGTGCGATGCGCCTCTTCCAGCGCGGGGACGCCGGGGCCTTGCAGCGGTTCGCGCGCCACGCGGGCGACGAAATCGGGGCCGGAATAGAGTTCGGCCAGGGTGCGGCCGATGCTGCGCGGCACCGCGCGTTCGAGGCGGCGGCGTTCGGCGTCGGGCAGGTCGGGGCGGACGAGGGCGAGGTTGTCGCGGATGCGGCGGCGCCAGCCTGCGAGCGGGGCCACCACATGGGCGATGAGGGCGGCGGCGAGGCGGCGGCGGGACTCGAAGGGCAGGCGCAGGACAAGCCAGAGCGCGGCCCGGATCATCCGATCGGTGAGCCAGTCGGCCAGCCTTTTTCCCCTGCTCTGGATCAGCGCCATTTCCGGTTCCGCATGGCGGGGGCGGCGGCCCCCGGACCGGGGCGAGATATAGCCGCGCCCTTGCCGCGCCACAACCCGCAGGGGACGGGGCCCGGCGGGCGCGGCGCGTTGACAGGGCATCGGAAGCGCGGTCTATGAGGCCAGCCCCGCAGGCGGGGCCGGAGCAGCAGGCAGGACAGGCGGATGACGGATCAGGCGCCCGAAGTTTACGTGACCAATTTCAACAAGCGGTTCACCGGTGTCTCTTCGACCCTGCGGGCGGTGATGCAGCAGCATATGGGGCGCTATCGCAGCGTGCTGGTCGGGGTGGGGCTGCCGGGTCTGCCTGAACCGATCACCAAGCGCGCGGCGCTGCGGCTGGCGCGGCAGAAGCCGGAGGGGCGGCCCTTCGCGATCTGGCATGTGCGGCGGAATACCGAGATGCAGCTTGCCATCCTGGCGCGCGACGTGCTGCGGCTGCCGATCCGGACGGTCTTTACCTCGGCCGCGAAGCATCGGCATTCGGCCTGGCCGCGCTTTCTGATTTCGCGCATGGACCGGATCATCGCGACGAGCGACGAGGCGGCGCGCTGCGTGGGGCGGCATGATGCGGTGATCCCGCATGGGGTGGATACGCGGCGTTTCTGCCCGCCGGAAGATCGGGCCGCGGAATGGGCGAAGACAGGCTTTCCGGGGACTTACGGGATCGTGACGGTGGGGCGCATCCGGCCCTCAAAGGGAAGTGACATCTTCGTCAAGGCGATGATCCGGGCGCTGCCCGATCTGCCGGGGGCTGTGGCGGTGCTGGTGGGGCTGGCCAAGCCCGAAGATCAGGGTTTTCTGGCCAAGATGAAGGCCGAGATCGCAGCGGCGGGGATGGAAGGGCGCATCTTCTTTTCGGGCAGCATTTCGGATGAGGCGCTGCTGACGATCCTGAAAGGGTCGCGGCTTCTCTGCGCGACGCCGCGCTATGAGCCCTTCGGGGTGACGCCGCTGGAAGGGATGGCCTGCGGCCTGCCCATCGTGGCGACGGCGACGGGGCATTTCGCGGAATGCGTGGGCGATCCGGGGAACCCGGAAGAGGCGGGGCGGATCGTGCCGCTGGAAGATGTGGCGGCGGTGGCCGAGGGCGTGCGCTGGGCGCTGGGCGATGCGGCGAATTGGGCGGCGCTGTCGGCGCGCGCAAGGGCGCGGGCGGAACGCATCTTCAGCATCGAGGGCGAGGCGGCGGGGATCGCCGCGATCTATGAGGCGCTCTGGGCGCGGGGCTAGGCTGCGGGGTGGTGCGTGCAAGCACGCACCCTACCCTTTCGCGCCCTGGCCCCGTGCATAGACATCCTCATAGCGGATGATGTCATCCTCGCCGAGATAGCTGCCGGTCTGCACCTCGATCAGGATCATCGGCACCTTGCCGGGGTTTTCCATCCGGTGTTTCGCCCCCAGCGGGATATAGACGCTTTCATTCTCGGTCACGAGGCGGACGCTGTCATCCACCGTCACCCGGGCGGTGCCGGTGACGACGATCCAGTGTTCCGACCGGTGCATATGCGATTGCAGCGAGAGTGCGGCGCCGGGTTTGACCACGATGCGCTTGACCTGAAAGCGGTCGGAGAGCGCCAGCGTTTCGAACCAGCCCCAGGGGCGGTGGTCGCGGGGGAAATGTTCGGCCTGTTTCGCGCCCTTGGCCTGAAGCACCTCGACCGCCTTCTTCACCTCCTGCGCGCGGGATTTGTGGGCCACGAGGACGGCGTCAGGGGTGGCGATGGCGATGATGCCCTCCAGCCCGATGCCGACGAGTTCCACGCGGTCATCCTCGGAGCGCAGGAGGGTATCGGTGCAGCCGATGGCGGTGGCGGCCCCGCCCAGCGCATTGCCCTGCGCGTCATGCGGCATTTCGGCGGCGACGGCATCCCAGCCGCCGAGATCTGACCAGCCCGCGCCGAAAGGCACGGCGACGAGGTTGGAACTGCGTTCCATCACGGCATAGTCGATGGAGATCGCCTCGGCGCCCGACCATGGCTCGGGCGCGAGGCGGAGGAAGCCCAGATCGGCCTGCGCCTTGTCCACCGCGGCAGTGACCGGGGGCAGGAGGGCGGGCGCGTGTTCGGTGAAGGCGGCCAGGATGGTGCGGGCGGTGAAGAGGAAGATGCCCGCATTCCACAGGTAGTTGCCGGCGGCGAGCATCGCCTCGGCCTTGTCGCGGGGCGGTTTCTCGACGAAGCGGGTGAGGGCGATGGCCTGCCCGTCCTGCGCGGGGGCGGAGAGTTCCAGCCAGCCATAGCCGGTTTCGGCGCGGGTGGGGCGGATGCCGAAGGTGACGATGCGGCCCGCGCGGGCGGCGGGCAGGCCCGCCATGACGGCGGCGCGGAAGGCGGCGGCATCGGGGACGACGTGATCGGAGGGGGCGACGAGCATCACCGCCTCGGGGTCGGTTCTGGCGAGGTGGAGGGCGGCGGCCAGCACGGCGGGGGCGGTGTTGCGCGCCGAGGGTTCGATCAGGACCGGGCCGGGATCGACGCCCGCGGCGAGAAGCTGTTCGGTGACGATGAAACGGTAATCCGATCCGGTGATGATGAGGGGGGGCGCGAAATCCGGCCCCGACAGGCGGCGGGCCGAGGCCTGGAACAGGCTTTCCGCGCCGATCAGGCGGGTGAATTGCTTGGGGAAGCTTTTCCGCGAGAGTGGCCAGAGGCGGGTGCCGGAGCCGCCGCAGAGCAGGACGGGATGGATCATCGGGATATTCTCGAACCGTTCGGGTGGTGCCATGGTTGGCAGGTTCGCGCAGCGGTGGCAACCTTTGCCGCCGCGCGACGGCGCGGGTCAGCCGGCCAGCGTGACATCGAGGAAGAGCATGACCACGAGGCCGACGGAAAGGCCCAGCGTGGCGCGGTTCTGATGGCCGGAGCGGTGGGTTTCGGGGATGATCTCGTGGCTGATGACATAGAGCATCGCCCCCGCCGCGAAGGCCAGCCCCCAGGGCAGAAGCGCGGAAGAGAGCGTGACGATGCTGGCGCCGAGGAGGCCGCCGATGGGTTCGACGAGCCCGGTCAGGGCGGCGACAGCCCAGGCGCGGCGGCCGGAATAGCCCTCGCCGCGCAAGGCGACGGCCACGGCCAGGCCTTCGGGAAGGTTCTGGAGGCCGATCCCCAGTCCGAGGGGCAGACCGCCCTGGAGGCCGCCCTGGCCGAAGCCCACCCCGACGGCAAGCCCTTCGGGCAGGTTGTGGATGGTGATGGCGATGACGAAGAGCCAGACCCGGCGCAGGCGGGGGGCCATGGGGCCTTCGGGACCGGCGGCGAAATGTTCATGGGGCAGCGCCTCGTTCAGCGCGGCGATGCAGCCCATCCCCATCAGCAGCGCGAGGCAGACGATCAGCGCCGGGATGGCGCGGCCCTCATGGGTGATGCCGGCCTGTGCCAGCGCGGGAATGATGAGCGAGAAGAAGGCCGCCGCCAGCATGACCCCGGCGGCAAAGCCGAGCAGCATGTCGCGGGTGGCGGCGGAAGGCACCCGCGCGCGCAGCACGGGCAACGCGCCAAGTGCCGTCATGCTGCCTGCGGCAAGACTGCCCAGCAGGCCGAGAAGGAGGGGGGATAGCGTGTCCAAGGGCGCCCGTCTTGTGACCTTTAATCATAGTTATTCGCAGAAGCCTGTGTTTGAAAAGCGGCCAGCGCGGGGCAAAGCTGGTGCGGTGGCACCTCTGCAACCGGCTTTGCCGCGCGGTGCCGTCTTCGGCGGGGCGGGGCGGGATGTCACCGCGCAGCAACATGGCGCGTGGATGGGGCGGCTGCGCAAGAAAATTTCGCATCCGGGGCGAAGCATCCCTTTGCAAGTCAGGTTTCAGTTCCCATCTGGCCATGACGAAAAAGGTGGTCGCCGCGGGGACCGCAGGTGAGGGGGTCCGGCGGCGCGCGTCGCGCGGCGGGTCGCCTTGTCGGCTGTGACATGCGCGGCACGAGTTCAGCGGGGGAAGCATGATGCAGTTGGAAGGGTTTGTCCGGTGGGCCGAGGGGCTGAACCGGATTGTCGGAAATGTGGTGTCCTGGATGGCGCTGGGGACGGTCCTCGTCTGCTTTGCGACCGTCTATACGCGCTATGCCCTGAACACGAATTTCACCTGGTTGCAGGACCTTTATGTCTGGCAGCACGCGGCGGTGATCGTGCTGGGCGCGGGCTATACGATGGTGATCGGCGGCTTCGTGCGGGTGGACATCTTCTATTCCAAATGGACCCCGCGCGGGCGGGCGCTGTCGGACCTGATCCAGACGGTGATCTTCCTGCTGCCTTTTGTGGCGGTCTGCGCCTGGGCCTTCTGGATCATGGTGCAGAATTCCTGGGCCGCCGATGAGGCCTCGCCCAATCCCGGCGGGTTGCAGAATTACTGGATCCTGAAGGGAACGCTGTTGGCCTTCGTCGCGCTGGTGCTGTTGCAGGCGGCGGCGATGGTGGCGCGGTCGATCCTTGTTCTGCGCGGGCGCGAGGAATTCGCCCCGGCCGCCAGCAGCCACTGAGCGGGGGGCATGATGGATTCCATGGTTCTGGGCCAGATTCTGGCCGGGCTGTTCTTCCTTGCCATCCTTGGCACGCTGATGTTCGGCTATCTGGTGGCCTTCGCCCTGGGCGGGCTTTCGATCCTTTTCGCGGTGATCGGCTGGATGGTCGGAGCGTTCGACATGAACCTTCTGTCGTCGCTGGCCACCCGGTTCTTCGGGGTGATCACGAACCCGGTTCTGATCGCCGTGCCGCTGTTCGTCTTCATGGGCGTGGTGCTGGAGAAATCGCGCATTGCCGAAGTGCTGCTGACCACGATGGGGCAGTTGTTCGGGACGCTGCGCGGGGGGCTTGGCTTTTCGGTGGTGATCGTGGGCACGCTGCTTGCCGCGTCAACCGGGGTGGTGGGGGCGACGGTCGTGACCATGGGCCTGCTGTCGCTGCCTGCGATGATGCGGGCGGGCTATGATCCGCGCATCGCGACGGGGGTGATCTGCGCGGCGGGCACGCTGGGCCAGATCATCCCGCCTTCGACCGTGCTGATCTTCGTGGCCGACATCCTGCAAGGCGCGAATGCGGCGGCGCAGATGGAGCTGGGGAATTTCGCGCCCGACACGATCTCGGTCGGTGATCTGTTCGCCGGGGCCTTCTTTCCCGGGATGGCGTTGGCCTTCCTTTACGGCCTCTACATCGCCTTCCGCGCCTTCATGAACCCGGCCGCCTGCCCTGCCCTGCCGATGACGGCGGAGGAAAAGCGCGGTCTGGGCCGCCGGGCCGTGGTGGCGCTGGTGCCGCCGATGGCGCTGATCATCGCGGTGCTGGGGTCGATCATCGCGGGCGTGGCGACACCGACGGAGAGCGCGTCGGTCGGATCGCTGGGCGCGATCTTCCTGATGATCGTGAAGATGCTGGCCGACCATCACCTGGATGACGGGTCGGGCAATGCCGAGGTTCTGGAAAAGCGGTTGATGACCTTCTGGCTGGGGTTCCTGGCCGTGCTGGTGGCGGTGGGCTTCTTTGGCGGGGCCTTCGGCCTGCTGACGCTGCTGATCGTGGCGGTGGCGGTGGGGTCTGTTGCCGTGCTGATGACGGGGGCGCTGCGCGCGCGCTTTGTCGAGGTGATCCGCGACACGAACAAATCGACCATGTCGATCACCTCGATGATCTTTATCATCCTGCTGGGGGCGACGGCCTTCGCGCTGGTCTTCACGCGGATGGGCGGGGGCGAGCTGGTGCAGGGGATGCTGGAGGACATGCCGGGCGGGCAGCTCGGCGCGCTGATCGTGGTGATGGCGATCATGTTCGTGCTGGGCTTCTTCCTTGATACCTTCGAGATCGTTTTCATCGTGGTGCCGATCACCGCGCCGATCCTTCTGATGATGGGGCTGGACCCGATCCTTCTGGGGGTGCTGATCGGGATCAACTTGCAGACCTCTTTCCTGACGCCGCCTTTCGGGTTTTCGCTGTTTTACCTGCGGGGGGTGGCGCCGAAGTCGATTTCGACGGGGACGATTTATCGCGGGGTGATCCCCTTCGTGATCATCCAGCTTGCGATGCTGGTCGTGGTTTACATGTTCCCCAAGACGGTGACCTGGCTGCCGGATTACCTGTTCCGGTCGCCCCCGGCTGTGGTGGCCCCGGCGGAGCCTGCGGCCGAGCAAAGCGGGGCCGAGAGCGATGCGGGCGGCGGGGCCTTCGATCTGGATGGCGGCACGCCGGAGGGGGAAGGCGGCGGTGCCTTCGACCTTGACGGTGGCGCACCGGAGGGTGAGGGCGGCGGCGGCGGTGCCTTTGACCTCGACGGTGGTGCGCCGGAGAGCGAGGGCGGCGGTGGCGGGGCCTTTGACCTGGACGGTGGCGCGCCGGAGACGGAGGGGGGCGGCGGTGGCGCCTTTGACCTGGACGGTGGTGCGCCGGAGACAGAGGGGGGCGGCTGACGCCCCCCTGCCCAGAGCGCCACAGGAAAAGGCCCGCTGCGATGCCTGGCGCATGCCGTCCGGCAGAGGATGCGAGTGTCCGCGCGACAGGCGCGGACACCGGGGTCGCCTCTTGTATCGCACCGACACGTCATCTACTTTGTTAGTGCATATGTCCTGTTGGGGGAGATAGGGATGAGCAATTTGACCATTCGGATGGACCCACAGGAAAAGCTCGCATTGGCGGCATGGGCCGAGATGAAGGGCGAAAGCGTCACCGAGTATATCAAGAGGCTCATCGCAAGCGACATGGCAGCGGGCAGCCCGCAAGCGCGCGCCGCGGCCTGGTATCGGGAAAATGCCTCTGCCCTTTCGGACGAGGCGCAGGTGATTGAGAGGGATGGGGTTCCCGGCTCTCATCTGGCCATGAACTATCCGGGACGGAATGAATAAGTTCGACGTCCTCGACATCGACCGTGCCTTGTATGTCGTTGTTCAGGCAGAGCATTTGCTTGAGATCAACACGATCATCGTCGCTCCGATCCGACCGGCAGGGCTTTTTCCGGCGTTGCGCCAGCTTACCGTGGACGTGGATATCAAGGGCGTCACATGGCGGGTGTTGAGCCATATGCCGCTGACTTTGGATGCGCGCCTGGTGCGACATCGCATCCCCGTCCATCGCCTGTCTGATGAGGAAGGGGCGAGGGTGATGGACGGTCTGAACGCGGTCTTGTGGGGTCTGTAGACGGGATCGCGCCCGCAACAGTCGGTGGCAATTCTGATGGGCTGCATCTGGCAATGCTGCGGGTCTTTCCCCTTGGCGACTTCGGGACGGGGAAGGGATCTTGGTCGGAAGCGGAGAGGAGGCGAGGGCGCGGGCCGCCCGCGCGCCCTGCCCGGCTGGCGGACTGTACAAAAGGAAAGGCCCGCAGCGGGGCTGCGGACCTTTCTTATCCTCGATCAGAGGAATCGGTCAGGTCGCGGCGGGGAAGGTGAATTCCAGCGTCCGTGCGTTCAGGAAGGCCTGCTCGTTGAAGCGGAGGGTGCGCATCGTCATGGCGCGCGAGGCGAGGTAGGACTGCCAGACCCGCTTGGTCAGGTCATCGCCGGTATCCATCGATTCCTGCACCAACTCGCCCGCCGCATTGCCGAGGCCCTGAAGCACCTCGTTCGGGAGGCGCATGAACTGCACGCCATGGTCATTCGCCAGCGTGGCCATCGCCTCGCCCGAGCGGATGTCATATTCTGCCTTCATGTCGATATAGCCTTCGGCGCAGGCCGAGCGGATGACCTGTTGCAGGTCTTCCGGCAGTTCCTGGAACTTGGCCTTGTTGACCATGAGCTGCACCGCGCCGCCCGGTTCCTGGATGCCGGGGCCGTAGCAGAACTTGGCCACCTGATGGAAGCCGAGGGCGAGGTCGTTGAGCGGGCCGATGAATTCCGCCGCGTCGATCGCGCCGGATTGCAGACCGGCGAAAATCTCGCCCGCCGGCATGACGACGGCGGACCCGCCGACCTTCTTGATGAGTTCCCCGCCAAGGCCGGGAATGCGCATCTTCAGGCCGTTGAAGTCCTGCATCGAGGTGATTTCTTTCTTGAACCACCCGAAGGACTGGCAGGCCGTCTGGCCGGCCGGGAAGGAGACGATGCCGAACTGATCGTTCAGTTCATCCCACAACTCCTGCCCGCCGCCGAAGCGGAACCAGGCGAGTTGTTCATCGGCGGTCATGCCGAACGGGACGGCGAAGAAGATGGAGAAGGCCGGATGCTTGCCCGAATGGTAGAAGGAGGCGTCATGCCCCATTTCGGCGGTGCCATCCATGACGGCATCCATGCACTGGAGCGCGGGGACGAGTTCACCGGCTGCGAAGGGGGTGATCTTCAGCCGCCCGCCCGAAGCGCGGGTGATGCGTTCGGCCAGACGTTCAGCCCCTGCGCCGACGCCCGGCAGGTTCTTCGGCCATGAGTGCACCATGCGCCATTCAAAGACGGTCTGCGCGATGGCGGGGGCTGCGAGGGTCGTGGCGGCCGCGGCGGCGGCGACCCCGAGGGTGGAATTCCTGAGAAACTGGCGTCTCTCCATTATGTGCTCTCTCCCTGTTGGGTTGCTGTCGTCGTTTCTGCCCCCTGGCCGGGCGCGGCAGAGGACACCGCCCGGTTCAGGCGGCAGCAGGGATGTGGAGAGCATGCGCAAGGATTTGAAGATGTGCGCGCAATTTTATTTCACATTCAAGAAAGCATTTGTTTTATTGTTTCGCCCCGGATCGGGTGGGTCGGGCGGGCATGGCGCTGCGGATCGCCCGCCTGGCAGCGGCCGGTGAGTTTGCACCAGGCCTCGAATTGCGAAACGAAGACCCGGCCCGAGAGATGGGCAAGGAAATCGGTCCGGCGCAGGCGATCCATCACCGGACCCTTCACCTCGGACAGGTGCAGGGTCACGCCCATGTCGCGCAGGCGATGATCGAGGCTTTCGAGTGTTTCGAGCGCGCTGAGGTCGATCTCGTTCACTGCCGAACACATCAGGACGACATGGCGCAGCGCGCCGTCTCCCGGCACGCGGGTCAGGATCAGGTCTTCCAGATGGCGGGTATTGGCGAAGTAGAGGCTTTCATCCACGCGCAGGGTGAGGATGGCGGGATCGGTCTGCACCGCGAAGCGGTGGATGTTGCGGAAATGCTCGGTCCCCGGAACAAGGCCGACTTCGGCGACATGGGGGCGCGAGGTGCGGAAGAGGTGGAGAAGCAGCGAGAGGAGGACGCCCGCAGAGATGCCCGCCTCTACCCCGGCGAGGAGGGTGACGGCCATGGTGGCGGCGACGGCGGCGAAATCGGCGCGGGAATAGGCAAAGGCGCGGCTGAGGATCGACAGGTCCACGAGGGAGAGCACGGCGAGGATGATGGTCGCGGCGAGCGTGGCCTTGGGCAGGAAGGCGATGAGCGGGGTAAGGGTGAGGGCGGCCAGCGTGAGGCCAAGGGCGGTGAAGGCCCCGGCGGCGGGGGTTTCGGCCCCGGCGTCGAAATTGACGACGGAGCGGGCGAAGCCGCCCGTGACGGGAAAGCCGCCGGTGACGGAGGCGCCCAGATTGGCCGCGCCGAGGGCGATGAGTTCCTGGTCGGGGTCGATCCGCTGGCGCCGCTTTGCGGCCAGCGTCCGGCCGACCGAGACGGATTCGACGAAGCCGATGAGCGCGATGAGGGCGGCGGGAAGCAGGAGGTCGCGCAAAAGCGCGGGGGCGAAGCTGGGCAGGGTGAAGGGCGGCAGGCTTTGCGGCACGGCCCCCACCACGGCGACGCCCCGCGCGGTGAGGTCAAGGCCCCAGACGGCAAGGCTGCCGCCCGCAATGGCCAGCACGGGGCCTGATTTGGTGAGGAGATCGGCCATGCGGGGGGCGAGGCCCGCCCGCAGGAGAAGGGGTTTCATCCCCTTGCGGACCCAGAAGAGGAAGGCGAGGCTGGCCGCGCCGATGGCCAGGGTGGGCAGGTTGATCTGCCCGGCCTGACGGGCAAGCGAGGCAAGCTGTTCGGCAAGGCCATGCCCTTCGGCCTTGAGCCCTGTCAGCGCGCCGATCTGGCTGACCGCGATCAGAAGGCCCGAGGCGGAGATGAACCCCGCGACGACGGGATGGGAGAGGAAATTGGCGAGGAAGCCCAGCCGCAGCACCCCCATCAGAAGAAGGATCGCGCCGGAGAGGAAGGCCAGCGTGAGCGCGGCCACGGCATAGCCCGCCGTGCCCGCCTCGGCCACCTGCGCGATGCTGGCCGCCGTCATCAGCGACACCACCGCGACAGGCCCCACCGCCAGCACGCGCGAGGTGCCGAAGAGCGTGTAGAGCAGCAGCGGCAGGATGGAGGCGTAAAGCCCCGCCTCGGGCGGCAGGCCCGCCAGCAGGGCATAGGCGAGCGATTGCGGGATGAGCATGACGGTGACGATCACCGCCGCCAGCAGGTCGCTGCCCAGGGTGGCGCGGTCGTAGCGCCGCCCCCAGTCGAGGATCGGCAGCCAGCGGGCAAGGGGGGCGCGGGTCATGGCCTGCGCCCCTTCAGAGACCGTTGACCGGCACCTTGAGCATAGGGCGGCCCGAGGCATCGGTCGGGATCTCGCCCGCGCGCATGTTGACCTGCAAGGAGGGAATGATGAGTTTCGGCATGGCGAGCGAGGCATCGCGTTCGGTGCGGAAGCGGATGAACTCTTCCCGCGTGCGGCCCTGGCCGACATGGATGTTATGGGCCTTCTCTTCGGCGACCGTGGTTTCCCAGGCGATGTCGCGGCCATTGGGGCCGTAGTCGTGGCACATGAAGAGGCGTGTCTCGTCGGGCAGTGCCAGCACCTTCTGGATGCTGTCGTAGAGTTCGCCCGCATCGCCGCCGGGGAAATCGGCGCGGGCGGAGCCGCCATCGGGCATGAAGAGCGTATCGCCCACGAAGGCCGCATCGCCGATGACATGGGTCATGCAGGCGGGGGTATGGCCGGGGGTGTGGATCGCGCGGGCGGTGAGGCCGCCGATGGCATAGGTGTCGCCATCCTTGAAGAGCGCATCGAACTGCGATCCGTCGCGCTGGAATTCGGTGCCTTCGTTGAAGATCTTGCCGAAGGTTTCCTGAACCTCGGTGATCTTTTCGCCGATGCCGATCCTACCGCCGAGTTTCGCCTGGATATAGGGCGCGGCGGAGAGGTGGTCGGCATGGACATGGGTTTCGATCAGCCAGTCGAGGCGCCAGCCACGGGCGGTGATGAAGGCGATGATCTCGTCGGCATGGTCATAGGTGATCCGCCCGGCCGCATAGTCGATGTCCATGACGGAATCGATCACAGCGCAGGCATCGGAGGCGGGATCGCGGACGACATAGCTGATGGTGTTGGTGGCGGGGTCGAAGAAGCCGTGCACCTCGGGCCGGGGGGAGAGGGAATGGGACGACATGAGAGACCTCCTGCTTCTGCCGCCCCCATATATTCACTTTATAGAATATCTCAAGACGGCTGCGCCCTGCCCTGCCGCAGGGCCGCGCCGAGATCGGCGGCGGCGCGGGTGACGGCGGCGACGAGCATGGCGCGGTCGGGCGAGTTCAGCCGCTGTTCGGGGGCGGCGAGGCTGAGCGCGGCGATGACATGGCCTTCGGCATCCAGCACGGGCGCGGCGAGGCAGCCGGCATGTTCGTTTGTCTCGCCGATCTCGACCGCATGGCCCTGGGCGCGGAAGGTGCGGATCTGGGCCATGAGGCGATCCACGTCGGTTTCGGCGCGTCCGGTGGGGGATGGGGCGACGGTGGCGGAGAGGAGCCGCCGCAGGGCGGCATCGTCGAGGTCGGAGACGAGGAGCCGCCCCGCAGCCGCCCAGTTGACCGGCACGCGGGAGCCGGTGTTGGAGATGATGCGGACGGCGCGGAAGCCTTCCTGTTTCAGCAGCACATGCATCAAGGGGCCGTCCATGGCGGAAAGCTGCACGGTTTCGCCGGTCTCGTCGCGCAGGGCCTGCACGATGCGGGTGCCTTCGCGCAGGATATCCACCTGCGCGCGGTAGCCCTGCCCGAGTTCGTGCAGCAGATGGCCCAGCGCGAAGCGGGTGCCATCCACGGGGGTCAGCAGGCCTTCGTCCAGCATGGCATGGACAAGGTCATAGGCGGTGGATTTGGGGATCGACAGGGTGCTGGCCATCTCGGCCACGGTCAGCGCCTCGCCCCGGCTGCGGATCAGGGACAGCATCCCCACCGCCCGGCGCAGGCTGCGGGCGCCCGATCCCGTGGGTTCCGGCCTCGGGCGGGACAGGGGTTCGGGCCGGTTCATCAATAGGTCGCCCGGCCGCCCGACAGGTCGAAGACCGCGCCGGTGGTGAAGCTGTTCTCGGCGGAGGCGAGCCAGAGGATCATGGCGGCGGCCTCTTCGACCTTCAGAAACCGGCCGCGCGGGATCTTGGACAGCATGTAGTCGATATGTTCCTGCTTCATCTGGTCGAAGATGCGGGTGCGGGCGGCGGCGGGGGTGACGCAGTTCACGCCGATATTCTCGCCCGCATGTTCCTTGCCCAGCGATTTCGTCAGGGCGATGACCCCGGCCTTCGACGCGGAATAGGCGGCGGCGTTGGGATTGCCCTCTTTCCCGGCGATGGAGGCGATGGTGATGACGCGGCCATAGCCCTGCGCCTGCATCTGCGGGATGAGCGCGCGGCAGCAGTTGAAGGTGCCGGTCAGGTTGATGTCGAGGATGCGCCGCCATTCGGCCGGGTCATAGGCCACGACCGGCCCGTTGGAGCCTGCAATGCCCGCCGAGGTGACGAGGATCGCGGCAGGGCCAAGCGCGGCCTCGGTCGCGGCGGCGGCGCGGGCCGTGGCCTCGGTATCGGAGACGTCGAGTGCGATGGCATGGCCGCCCAGACGGGCCGCCTCGGCCTCGGCCAATGGGCCGTCCATGTCCCAGATCGCCACTTTCGCCCCCGCCTGTGCCAGACGTTCGGCGACGGCGAGGCCGATGCCCTGCGCCCCCCCGGTGACCACCGCGACGCGCCCCGCAAGACCCATGCCGTCCATCCGTCCCCCTCCGCGCCTGTCGCGCTGCTTGACTCGTGGCTTGGGTCCACCTTACGCTGTTCGAAATCCCGGATGCAATTCCGAAATTTCGGAAAACGGGAGAGGGAGGGACGGATGTCGCGCGTGACCCTTTCCGACAGACCCTGCCGAGGCCGCGCGTGAGCGGGCTGCTGGCCGGCCTGACCTGTCTTGTGACGGGCGCCGGTCAGGGGCTGGGCCGGGGCATCGCCGCCGGGATGGCGGCGGAGGGCGCGCATGTGGTGCTGATCGACCTGAACCCCGAGACAGTGGCGGCGGCGGCAGAGGCGATCCGCGCGGCGGGTGGATCGGCGGAGGGCCATGCGCTGGATGTGACGGATGGCGCGGGCTATGCCGCGCTGGTGGCGGATGTGGCGGCACGGCGGGGGATCGACGTGCTGGTGAACAATGCCGGGATCAACCCGCCGCCGCGCAGCATCCTTGACGACAGCCAGCAGGATTGGGACCGCACCATCGCGGTGAATCTTGAGGCCGTCTGGCGCGGATCGAAACTGGTCGCGCCGCATATGGTGACGGCGGGGCGCGGGCGGATCATCCATATCTCATCCGTGCAGGGCTTCGTCTCCAGCGGGATGTGCGGGTCCTACAATGCCGCCAAGGGGGGCGTGATCGGGCTGACGAAATCCATGGCGGTGGAACTGGCGCCGCATGGCATCCTTGTGAATGCCGTGGCGCCGGGCTTCCTGCGCACCCCGATGGCGGTGGTGGACGGGGTGGATGAGACGGAAACCCCCGTCTTCCGCGACTGGTATGTCGGACAGGGGCGCATCCCCCTGCGGCGGGCCGGGGAGCCGGAGGATGTGGCCGGGACGGTGGTGTTCCTTGCCTCGCCGCTCTGCCGGTGGATGACCGGTCAGGTGCTGGTGGTGGACGGGGGAATGACCGCGACTTTCTGAGTGAACAAAGCAACAAGACCAAACAGGGAGAACGACATGACGACGACCGCAAGACGCTCGCCCACTGGTGCCGGGATGATGGACCGCCGCCGCCTGTTGCAGGCCGGGGCCGGGCTGGGGGCGCTGACGCTGACCGGGGGACTGGCGGGCCGGGCGCTGGCCCAGACGCCCACTCTGGACATGTGGTGGTGGGGCGAGCAGGAACTGCCGGGGTTGCAGGCCTATCTGGACAAGGCCATCGCCGCCTTCACCGAGGCGCAGGTGACGCCGATGTTGCAGGACACCGCCGTCGTGATTTCGCAATTCCAGACGGCGGCGGCGGCGGGCGAACCGCCGGACCTGCAATATCTGTGGAACGGCATCTATCACATGGAAAGCGTCTGGCTGGGCTATCTGGCGCATCTGGACGGGTTGATGGATGACGGATTGCTGGCCGCGTCGAACCACGGACCGCTGTCGCGCTTTGACGGCCATGTCTGGCGGATGGGATGGTACCCGCTGCCGATGCCCTGGTATTACAACAAGGACCTGTTCGACAAAGCCGGCCTGAATGCCGATGCACCGCCCGCGACATGGGACGAGTTGCTGGCCGCCTGCGAGGCGCTGAAGACCGCGGGGGTGGAACCTTTCGGCGGCGGGGTGCAGGATGGATATTGGGCGGAGTGGTACATCACGCACGGCCTGTCGCAGAACCTCGACAGTGTGGGGGATGCGGTCAACCTGTTCATCGGGGACCTCGACTTCCGCGAACCGCGCTATCACCAGCATTGGGTGAAGTTGCAGGAACTGCGCGATGCGGGTTTCCTGAACAAGGACATGGCCTCGCTCGGCCTTTATCCCGGCATCGACCTTTGCGTGAACGGGCAGTTGGGCATCTGTTCCTCCATCGGCACGCGGTTGCCCGCCGATGCCAAGACGACGAACGGGCGGATCGGCTGCATGGTGCTGCCCGTCTTCGGGCAGGGCGCGCTGGCAGGCCGCCCGGTGGTGGACATGCAGGGCATGGGCATCGCGGCAGGGTCCGAGGCGAAGGAGGCGGCGGCGTCCTTCCTGAACTTCCTGAACCAGCCCGCGCAATTGGCGAGCTTCTGGGAGGCGACGGGGTGGATACCGGCGGCATCGGGCTTTGACGACAGCGTGATCACGGATGCGTCGGTCAAGGACCTGTGGACGCGCTGGGGCAAGGGCGACCCGATCACCAACATCACCAACCTGATGCCCGGCCAGTTCTATGAACAGGCGGCGATCCCGACGGGGCAGAACATCATCACGGCGGGGATGTCGGGCGAGGAGGCGGGCGAGCTGGCCGCGCGGGTGGCGCAGGAATGGCGCGACTTCAACCCCGACCTTGTCGAGAAATACCAGCAATGGGCGAGCGAGCTTTCGGCTGGTTGATCTTCGGAGGGGCGGCCCGGACGGGCCGCCCCGCCCCTTTCCGGAAGGCCAAGGATGCGCCGCAACAGCCCGCTTGTCCCCTATCTTTTCGTCCTGCCGCTGATCTGCCTTCTGGCCTTCGTCTTTGGCCTCTCGCTGATCCGGCTGGTGGAGTTCAGCTTCAAGCAGGTGCGGGGCATCGACGGGCCGTGGATCGGGCTGCGGAATTACGAACTGGTGCTGGGTCAGCCGCTGTTCTGGGAAAGCGTGATTCATAACCTGAAGTTGTTTCTGACCATTCCGGTCATGGTGATGGTTGCGCTGGTGCTGGCGCTGCTTTTGTATGAACGGCTACCCGGATGGCGCATTCATCGGACGATCCTGTTCCTGCCCTATATCCTGGCCATCCCGATCATCGCCGTGGTGATGAAGGAGATGTTCCAGTTTTCCGGCCCGGTGAATGCCGTGCTGACGGCGCTGTCGCTGGATTTCATGGTGCTGGACTGGATCGGGTCGGCGGATGTGGCGCTGTGGACGGTGATGGGGTTGATCGTCTGGCGCGAGACGGCGCTGGGGGTGATCCTGTTCCTGTCGCGCCTGATGGCGCTGGATGAAAGCCTGATCGAGGCGGCGCGGCTGGACGGGGCAAGCTGGCGGCAGCGGGCCTGGCATGTGCTGATCCCGCAGATGCGCGGGGTGATCGAGTTCTTCGTGGTGATCAGCGCGATCACGATGCTGTCGGCGGTCTTTGCCTATGTCTATGTGATCGGCGGCGGGCGGGGCGGGCCCGGCACCGCGACGATGGTGATCGAGCTATATATCTTCAACGCGCTGATCCGCACCAGCCTGCCCGGCATCGCGGCGGCGGTGAGCGTGCTGCTGTTTGCGGTGTCGCTCCTGCTGATCTGGGCGCTGTTCCGGGTCCGGCGGCGGGAGGAGGCGTGATGCGGCTGCGCCCCCTGCCCCATCTGGCTTTGTCGATTGCCTCGGCCATCGCGCTGATCCCCACGGTTTTCATGCTGGTGACGGCGCTGAAGGCGCAGGAGGAGTATCAGGCCGACAAGACGGGCTGGCCCGATGCCTTTGTCTTTGACCATTTCCGCCAGATCCTGTTCGACACGCCGATCTTTCTTTGGATGGCGAACAGCCTGATCCTTGTGGCGGGGTCGGTCGGGCTGTCGCTGGTGGTGGCCTGCCTTGCCGCCTATGCCATCGCGCGGATGGAGTTTCGCGGGCGGGATGCGATCCTGACCGTTTCGACCGCGCTGATGGCGGTGCCGCCGGTGGTTCTGATCGTGCCGCTGTTCGTTCTTTACACGAGGCTGGGGCTGATCAGCACCTATGGCGGGGCGATCCTTATCTATGCCGGGCTGATCACGCCCTTTTCCGTCTATCTTCTGGTCACCTTCTTCCGGTCGCTGCCGCAGGAATTGATCGACGCGGCGGTGATGGACGGGGCCACGCATCTGCAGATCCTGATGCGGGTGGTGCTGCCCCTGTCGCTGGCGCCCTTGCTGACGCTGGTGATCGTCAATGCGCTCTTCGTGTGGAACGACCTGCTGATGGCGGTGATCTTCTTGCAGGACGATGCGAAGAAGACGGTGATGGCAGGGATCGCGGTCTTTCAGGGGCGTTATAACAACCAGATCCCGCTGACGATGGCGGGGATGGCGGTGGCGGCGGCGCCGATGCTGATCCTGTACCTCACCTTCCAGCGGCATTTCGTGCGGGGGCTGATGGCGGGGGCGGTGAAATGACCGCGACCGTGGTGTTGCAGAACGGAACCCTGTCGGCCGTTGTCACGCCGGGGATGGGGGGGACGGTGACAAGCCTGCGGCACCTGCCTTCAGGCGCGGAGGTGCTGGCGCGGCCGCCCTGGCAGGCGCAGGGCGGGTCATTGCCGGGGGGCGCGGCGGATGAGGCGGAGTGGCTGTCACGCTGGGCCGGGGGCTGGCCGGTGCTGTTTCCCAATGCGGGGGATGCTTGCCGGGATGGGGAGGTGCGGCACGGGTTCCATGGCGAAGGGTCGGTCACGCCTTGGGAGATGGGCTGGGCGGGCGAGGCGCTGGTGCTGCGCCGCCGCTTTGCCGCCGTGCCGGTGCGGATGGAGCGGCGGTTTGCCCTGGCCGGGGCGACGATGCTGCTGCATGAGGTGGTGGAGGCCGACGCGCCCTGCCGCGTGGTCTGGGGCCAGCATGTGACGCTGGGGGGCGATCTGCTGGCCGGGGCGGTGCGGGTGGAGACCGGGGCGCGGGGCCTGCGGGCCTGCGCGGCCTATGATCCGGCGGCCAATCCGCTGATCCCCGGCGGGGCGGGGAACTGGCCGCATCTGCCGGGCAAGGCGGGGGTGGTGGACCTTTCGGCCCCGCCCGACGGCGTGGCGCTGCTGGCTTGCCTGACGGATTTCGCGGAAGCGCCTTGGGCGCGGCTGGCGCGGGCGGATGGGTCGCTGGCGGTGCGGCTGGACTGGAGTGCCGATCCCTGGCCGTTGGCCTGGTTCTGGGTGGAGACGGGGGGAACCCCGGACGCGCCCTGGAACGGGCAGGCGCGGATGATCGGGCTGGAGCCGTGCAGCACATGGCCCGCCACCGGCCTTGCCCTTGCCCGTGCGGCGGGGGGCCATGTCATCACGCTTGCCGCGGGCGAAACGCGCCATGCGCGGCTGAGCCTGACCCTTGAGATGCCTGACCCCTGAGATGCCTGACAACAAGGACTGACCCATCATGCGTATCGAAGCCGTGGATTTCTTCTATCTTTCCATGCCGGAGGTGACGACCGCCGCCGATGGCAGCCAGGATGCGCTTGTGGTGCGTGTCGCGGCGGGGGGGCATGTCGGATGGGGGGAATGCGAGGCGGCGCCGCTGCCTTCCATCGCCGCCTGGGTCGCGCCGATGTCGCATGGGGCCTGCCGCCCGGTGGGGGCGTCGGTCCTGGGGCGGGACTTGAACGGGCCTGCCGATATCGCGGCCATGGCCGCCGATGTGGCCTATAACTCCATGGACCTTCTGCAAGCCTCGCATACCTGGTCTGGCGTGGAGATCGCGCTGTGGGACCTGCTGGGCAAGGCGCGGGGGGAACCGGCCTGGAAACTGCTGGGGCAGGAGAAGGCGCATCCGAAACTGCCCTATGCCTCGGTCCTGTTCGGGACGACACCGGAAGAGACGGGGGCGCGGGCGCAGGCGATCCGGGCGGCGGGGTTCACGGCGGCGAAATTCGGCTGGTCGCCCTTCGGGGCCGATCTGGCCGAGGATATCCGGCATCTGGAGGCGGCACGGGCGGGGCTGGGCGAGGATGGCATCCTGCTGATCGACGCGGGCCAGATCTTTGGCGAGGATGTGGAGGCCGCCGCCCTGCGCCTGCCGGCGCTGGAGGCGGCGCGGGCGGCCTGGCTGGAAGAACCTTTCGGCGGGTCGGCGCTGGGGGCCTATGCGGCGCTGGCGGCGCGGTCCAGGGTGCCGCTGGCGGGGGGCGAGGCCGCGCATAACGCGGATATGGCGGAACATCTGATCGACTTCGGCCGGGCGGGTTTCGTGCAGATCGACACAGGGCGCATCGGGGGCCTTGCCCCGGCGCGGCGGGTGGCGGAACGGGCGGCGGCGGCGGGGGTGACCTATGTCAACCACACCTTCACCTCGAACCTTGCGCTCTCGGCCTCGTTGCAACCCTATGTCGGGCTGGAACATCACCGCATCTGCGAATACCCGACCGGCCTGCAACCCCTGGCGCGCGACCTGACACTGACGCGGATCGAACCGGGGGCGGATGGGTTGATCCGGTTGCCCGAGGGGCCGGGGCTGGGGGTGGAGGTGAACCCCGAGGCGCTGATCCGCTATGCGGTGGAGGTGGAGATCAAGGTGGGGGGGCGGGTGCTCTTCGCCTCGGCCAAGCCATGAGCGGCGGGGTGGAGCGGCTGGCCGCTGTGGGCGCGCGGGTGGGGGAATCCCCGCTCTGGCTGCCGGAGCGGGGGGTTTGGCTCTGGCTCGACCTTCAGGGGCGGCGGGTGCATCGCTTTGATCCGGCGACAGGGACGGATGCCGTGATCGCCGAGGGATTCGCCGAGGATCTGGCCTGTCTGGCGCGCTGGACGGCGGAGGCGGTGCTGCTTGTGTCGGTGCGGGGGTTCCATCGGCTGACCCTGGCGGATGGGAGGGTGAGCCCCCTGCCCTGCCCCATCGACCTGCCGGAGGGGACGATCTTCAACGATGGCAAGGTGGACCGGCAGGGGGCGCTGTGGATCGGGTCTTCGGATGCGGGGGAGGCGGCGCCCATCGGGCGGTTGTGGCGGATCGCGGGGGGACGCGTGACGGAGGTGGCCGCCGGTTTCACCGTGTCGAACGGGCCGGCCTTCAGCCCGGACGGGCGGACGGCCTATTTCGCCGACACCTTCGGGCGGCGGCTGCTGCGCTTTGCGCTGGACGGGTCGGGACGGGTGGAGGCGCAGGCGGTCTTTGCCGAGGTCGCGGCAGAGGCGGGCTATCCCGACGGGATGACGGTGGATCGTGACGGGACGCTCTCTGTGGGCCATTGGGACGGCGCGCGGATCAGCCGCTGGACGCCGGATGGCCGCGCCCTGCCCGATCTGGCGATGCCTGCGCGCAATGTCACCGCGCTGGCCTTTGGCGGGGCGGGGATGCGGCAGGCGGTGGTGACGACGGCCATCCTCTTTCCCGGTCAGGCGGCGGAGGAGACCTTGCCCTGGAATGGCGACCTGCTGGGCTTTGCCTCTGACGTGCCGGGGCTGGAGGAACCGGCGCTGTCGCCGGATTGGGCGGGCTGAGCGCGGGCGGCGCGTCCGGGACGCGACCTCGACAGGGCGGGAACAGGCTATACGAGCGGGCGATTCCCGGCGCAGGATCGAAGGATGAAGCGCCGGGTCCGCCGACCCGGCGCAATCGGCACGGGGGCAAAAGGCGATGGGCTGGAGCGACGAGGACAAGCGGCTGGGGATGGATCGCGGGATCACCCGGCGGGATTTTCTGGACGGGGTGGCGCTGGCCATCGGGGCGGCCGCAATCGGCGGCTGGGGCGCGCGTCCGGCGGCGGCGCAGGCGGCGGCCTATCCGCCCGCCGGAACGGGGCTGCGCGGCCAGACGGATGCGGCGCAGAACGTGATGCATGCGATCCGCGATGGCGGTTTCTGGGAGGCCGGTCCGGCCGTGGCCGAGACGGGCGAAAGCTATGATCTGGTTGTGGTCGGCGCGGGCATCTCGGGGCTGGCGGCGGCCTTTGCCTATCAGCAGCAGAAGCCGGGGGCGACGGTGCTGCTGATTGATCCGCTGGAGGATTTCGGCGGCCATGCCAAGCGCAACGAATTCACCGCCTCGAACGGGCGGCGGCTGATCGGCTATGGCGGGTCGCAGTCGATGCAGACGCCGAGCTATTTCAGCCCGGCGGTGAATGCGATGCTGGCCGACATCGGGATCGAGCCTGCCAAGTTCGAGACCTATTACGATCAGGCCTGGGCCGAGACGCGGGGATTGAACGGCGCGGTCTTCTTCGATGCGGCGGTCTGGGGCGTGGACAAGCTGGTGGTGCAGTCGGGCGAAACGAAGGATTGGGTCGCCCAGACCCCGCTGAACGACAAGGCCAAGGCCGATCTGATCGCACTGATCGACGCGCCGGGCGACTATCTGCCCGGCATGACCCCCGAACAGCGGCTGGAGAAGCTGTCGCAGATCACCTACAAGGAATTCCTGCTGGATTACGTGAAGGCCGATCCGCAACTGGTGGATTACTTCCAGACCTCTACCACCGGCTATTTCGGGGTCGGGATCGACGCGACCACGGCGCTGGATGCGCGCGGCAACTGGAACCCCGGTTTCGACGGGATGGATCTGGGCGAGAGCGTGTCGAAGTTCCACAGCCCTTCGGGGCGGTTGGGATTCACCGACCCGGACCCCTATATCTACCACTTCCCCGACGGCAATGCCGGGATCGCGCGGCATCTGGTGCGGGCCTTGATCCCTGCGGCGTTGCCGGGATCGACGATGGAGGATCAGGTCACCGCGATGGTGGATTACGGCCAGTTGGACCGGGCGGAGAACCCGGTGCGGCTGCGGCTGAATGCAACGGTGGTGAAGGTCGCGCATGATGGCGACCCGGCCTCGGCCGAGACGGTAACGGTCACCTATGCCGGGGCGGAAGGGCTGGCTTCGGTCAAGGCGGGGCATGTGGTGCTGGCCTGCTGGCACAGGGTCATCCCCTATCTGACCGACGAATTGCCAGAGGCGCAGATCACCGCGCTGAACGATCAGCAGAAGGTGCCGCTGATCTATACCAACGTGCTGCTGAAGAACTGGAAGGCGCTGGATGCGCTGAAGATCGACGGCGCGCGGGCGAAGGGCAATTTCTGGAGCGGGTTCGAGATAGATTTCCCGGTCTCGATGGGCGATTACCGCTTTGCCGACAGCCCGGAGGACCCGGTGATCCTGCATCTGTCCAAGGTGATGGTCCAGCCGGGATTGCCTTCGCGCGAGCAGGCGCTGGCGGGCAAGCGGGCGATGATGAGCCTGAGCTTCGAAGAGATGGAACGGTCGATCCGGGAGTTGCTGACGAAGGCGCTGGCGGGAACGGGTTTCGACCCGGCGACGGATATCGAGGCGATCACCTGCAACCGGTGGAGCCATGGCTATGCCTATGAATACATGCGGCCCTGGGATGCCTTCTGGCCCGACGGCCCGCTGCCGATCGAGACGGCGCGCAAGCCCTGGGGGCGGGTGGCCATCGCGAATGCGGATTCGGGGGCCTATGCCTATGCCCATTCGGCGATGGATCAGGCCGTGCGGGCGGTGCGCGACCTGCTGGGAACGCCGGAGGGCGCGCCGGATTTCGCACGCTTTCCGGGCCCGCCGCTGGAGAAGCTGGGGCTGTAGGTCAGGCGTTCAGGTCCTTCAGCAGGCGGCCATGCTTGCGCACTTCGACCAGCACCTCTTCGAAGGTGCGGATGTCGCGGCCGCGCAGCATGGTGAGCATCTTGAGAAAGGCATCCGCTGTGGCCACGGCATCGCCCAGGGCGGTATGGCGGGCCTCTTCCGAGATGGTGATGCCGAGGCGCTGGGTCAGCGCGTCGAGCGAATGTTCGGCGTGCTGGCTGAAGACCACGGCGGAAAGCAGGACAGTGTCGAGGATCGGCATGTCGAAACGCTTGCCCAGCGCGGGTTCGGCACGGCGCAGGAAGGCCATGTCGAAGGGGGCGTTATGGGCCACCAGCACTGCGCCTTCGGCAAAGCGGTGGAAACGGGCCAAGGCCTCGGTCACCGGGGGGGCATCGGCCACCATGGCATCGGAAATGCCATGCACATCGGATGAGGCGGGCGGGATCGGGCGGCCGGGATTGACGAGGGTGTTGAAGACCTCGCCTTCCAGGCGGCGGCCGTTCACGATGCGGACGGCGGCGATCTGGACGATCTCGTCGCCCTGATGGGGCAGCAGGCCGGTCGTTTCGGTGTCGAAGACCACATAGGTCAGGCTGTCGAGGCCGCTTTTCAGGACATGGCCGCGCTTTTCCTGGGCGAGCAGGTCGAAATCATAGGTGACGCGCCGGATGACGGGTTCGGGGCGGCGCACGGCGCGGCGGGCCTGAAGGATGGGCAGGCAGAGCGACCCGGTCCCGTCGGGCAGGGTTTCGGGCCAGATGTCGGTGGCATGTTCGGCGATGACGGCGCGCCCCGTCGCCTCGGGGAGGGACGGATCAAGGGGCTGGTCGAGCAGGCGTTCCAGCGCGGTGACGGTAAGGGGCGGCCCTTGCCAGCACAGGCGCAGCGAGGCGCCGCCGAATTCCTCGTCCAGACGGAGGGTGAGGTGGCCGGGATTCAGCGCGGCGGCGACCCCGTCGCAGAGCCGTGCGACAAGGGCGACCATCTCATAGGCATTGCAGCCCACGAGCAGGTTGGACGGCGCGACCGTGATCGCCAGTTCAGGGCTTTCGGCCCGTGCCTTGATGCCGTCGAGCAGATCCTCGCCGCGCAGCAGGGTGAAGGGAAGGGTTTCGGGGCGGCGATCCTGATTGGTGGTGCCGATCTCGCGCATGGTGGCGACGAGACCGTCCACCTCGCGTTCCAGGGCCAGCGCCAGCGAAGCATCGCCGGTTTCGCTGGCGGCGGCGCGCAGGCTGGCGATGCCGGCCACGGCGCGGGAGATGCGTTCCAGCGCCTCGGCGATGAAAGCTTCGCGGCGGGCGGAGACGGCGTAATCCTGCGTCACATCGCGGAGGGTGAGGACATAGCCCCCTGCCCCGCCATCTAGAAGCCGCATCCGCCCGGCCAGCAGGACATTGCCGCGGATCGCGGTGCAGAGCAGATCGGAGGCGGCATCGGGCTGGCCGGTTTCGGTGAGACGGTGCCAGGCATCCTGAAGCGGGCCTTCGCGCAGATAGCCGAAGACGCTGCGCGCCAGCCCCGGCTGATCGGCGACATCAAGGCTGCCTGCGCCGAGGAATTCGGCGGCCTGCGAGTTGTAGAAGACAAGCTGATGGTCGCCCGCGCAGATGATGACGCCGACCGGCACGTCGGAGAGAAGCCGTTCCAGCCGGGCCTTTTCCTGCGTGAGGCGGGCGGTTTCGCGGCCGATCGCCTCGGCCAGGGCGCTGCGGGTTTCGGCGAGGCTGGCGGCGGCGGCGGAGGCGGCGGGGGCAAGATCGCCGAGATAGCGCGCGACCTCTGTCTCCAGCGGGCGTTCGACATCGGAATGGGCGCGGGCGCGCAGGGCGCCGGCCAGAAGGTCGATGGGGCGGGCGACGTTGGTATCGAAGAGGAACCAGACCCAGGCGATGAGGCCGGTGGTGAGGAAGCCCGCGACCAGCCCGATCTGGATCAGGGCCGTCATTTCCTGGTGCAGCGCGGGAAAGCGCGACAGCGCGACCCAGAGGCCCAGACCGATCGCCACCAGCGCCCCGCCCGCGAGGGCCGCGAAGAAGAGCAGGACGCGCAGGCGCAGGCCGAGGCGGTGGATCACATCCCGTCCTCCGGGGTGACGATGCGCTTGATTTCACCCCGCAGGGTGCCGAGGTCGAAGGGTTTCGACACGAAGCCATCCGCGCCCAGCGCCATGGCCTTGCGCTTTTCCAGCGCGGAGCCGCGCGCCGTCATCATCACGACCTTCACGTCGGAGAGCGAGGGATCGAGGCGGATCTCCTGGCAGATCTCGTAGCCCGAGACCGAGGGGAGCATGATGTCGAGCAGCACCACCTCGGGGTGGCGGCTGCGGATGAAGGGCATCACCTCGGCCCCGTCGGCGATGCGGGCATGGCCGTAGCCTTCGCGCTTGACCACATATTCCAGCGCGACGGCGATGTTGTCCTCGTCCTCCACGATCAGGACGAAAGGTGGTCTGCTGCGTTCAACCATCGCTTGCCCTCCCGCAGGCGACCTGCGCCGAGGCATCGCCTTCGGCCAGGGGTGCCCATTCCCCTCCGGTCAGGATGCCGGAGTCGTCGATCTTCGTCTCGGCTGTCAGCCGGACCGAGCGGTCGGCCGCGCAATCCACCACCAGCAGCGCCTGTTCGATGCCCTGCCAGCGCGCAAATCCATAGACTTCCGCAAGGATAAGGTCGGGGTTTCCCGGATGCGCCGCCAGCGACCGCGTATCCATGGCCAGAAAGCGGCTGGTCATCGGAAAGACCATCGTCCAGGGCCGCAGCGCCTGTGGCCGCTGATCCTCCCAGACCACGACAACCCCTTCGGGCAGCGCCCCGGCCTGGCGGCCATACCATCCGTATTCCATGACGACCGCAAAGCCGATCATCCCCGCGCCCGCCGCCGCCGGGACCAGCCATTTCGGCAGCCGCCCGCGCGACAGTCTGCGCAGCAGCATTGCGATGCCGGCGCAGGCGATGGCGGCGATGAAGGCGGCGATCAGTTCAAGGGCCATTCCGGCTTGCCTCAGCTTCTGGCGCCGCGGGACTGGCCCACGGCGGATTGCATGGTCCTGACGACGACGAAGGCGTCGCGCAGGTGGGATCGTTCGAAATCCGACAGGTCGGACGGGGGAAGGAAGTTGTCGGGCCGGTGCCCGGCCCGCACCTGGCGGGCCTGATGTTCAAGGCGCGTCCGGGCGATCAGGTCATAGGCATCCAGCAGGTCGCGGGCGCCCGAGGGCGAGATGATGCCGGCATCGGCCGCCGCTTCCAGCCGGGCGCGGGTGTTGACGGCGGGCAGCCGCCCGATCAGCGCATAGACGCGGCCCAGATCGGTGACCGGGACCACGCCGTTATGTTTCAGGTCGATCTGGTGCTTGTGTTCGCCCGAACGGATGGTGGCGAAGCCGCGCAGCAGGCCGAGCGGCGGCGCATGCTTGAGCGAATTGGCAATCATGTGGGCCACGAAGATGGAGTTCCGCGCCGCCATGTCGAGCGTGTCTTCCTGAAGGGCGCGGAAGAGGGAGGGATCGCCGCCGATGGGGCGCAGGTCGAACATCACGGAGGCGAGCATCTGGGCCATGGGATCGGGGGTGGCGACCCAGGAGGCGAAATAGTCGCGCCAGACGCGGAGCGGTTGGCACCAGCGCGGATTGGTGGCCATCATGTCGCCGGGGCAATAGACATAGCCGCAGGCATCCAGCCCGTCCGAGACGAATTTCGCCAGCGCGGCGAACCAGGGCATGTCGGCCCCGGTCACGGCATCGGACAGGATCAGGCAATTGTCCTGATCGGAAAGGCCGGTCTGTTCCTGCCGCCCCTGCGACCCGCAGGCCAGCCAGAGATAGGGCACGGGCGGCGGGCCAAGCCTCTGTTCCGCCAGCCAGAGCAGGCGCCGGGTGACGGTATCGGCGATGTCGGTGATCAGCCGGGTGACCACCTCATGCGCATTATGTGCGCCGACCAGTTGCAAGAGGAGGCGCGGGATGCGGGCGGTGACGCGGACCAGATCCTCCACCCCGTCGGCGGTGGCGGCATCGCGCACGAACTGGGCCGAGGAGACGGCCTGGAAGCGGGTCAGGTCGGTCTGGGTGACCATGCCGACGAGCGTGCCGTTCTCGACCACCGGCAGATGGCCGATGCGACGTTCCAGCATGATGTGCAGCACGTCGGAGCCCAGCGCCGAGGGCGGCAGGCTGACGGGATCGCGGGTCATCACCTCGGTCACCGGGCGGTCGGGGGACAGGCCCTCGGCCAGCACCTTTGCCGTCATGTCGCCCGTCGTGACGAGGCCGGCAAAGCGACCATCCTCGGTCACGCCGAGGCTGGAGACGGCGCGGTCGCGCATCCGTTCGGCGGCGGCGCGGATCGTGGTTTCGGCGGGCACGGTGATCGGGTCCGAGGCCATCAGCCGTTCCACCTTCTGCGAGGTGAGGTCGGCTTCGCGGTGTTCGGCGCCGCGGCCCCGCTGGAAGAAGCGTTCGAAGGCGGCGTGATCGGCGATGAGGCGGCGGAATTCGGCCACCGGCAGCATCAGAAGGACGGAGGGTTGCGTCGTGCGCGCGGTGGTCACGGCCAGCCCGTTGCGCATCAGCCCACGCTCGCCAAAGCTGTTGCGCGGCCCAAGAAGCGAGACGATGTTGCCCGAGGGTTCCAGCACCTCGACCGCGCCGCGCTTTACGAGATAGAGGCCCTTGAGCGGTTCGCCCGCGTGATAGACCTCTTCGCCGGCGGCGAATTCCCTGCGGCTGAAGGAACCGGCGACACGCGCCAGTTCGTCCTGCGGCAGGCCATCATAGGGATGCACCGTTTCGAGAAAGGCGATGATGGTCGCGAGCCCGTCATCCATCGCAAGTCTCCGGTTCCATCCTCGTCAACGAAAAAGGGGGAAGCCCCGGCCAGAGGGGCCGGGGCTTCCGTTTCTTGTCAGTGGGCCTGGGCCGCACCGGCGCCTTTCGGCACGCGGATCGACTGGATCAGGTCCTGCACGTCCTGCGGCGGAGCCTTGGTCATGCCGGACACGATATAGGCCACCGCGAAGTTCAGCAGCGCGCCGATCGGGCCGAAGGCCGCAGGCGAGATGCCGAGGAAGTGGGCATCCGGCGTGTTCGGGAACATGTTCGTACCCGGGACGAAGAACCAGCCCAGGTAGAGGAAGATGTAGACCGAGGTCGTGATCAGACCGACCAGCATGCCTGCGATGGCGCCTTCCTTGGTGACGCGGGTGGAGAAGATCCCCATCATCAGCACCGGGAAGATGGTCGCAGCCGCCAGACCGAAGGCCAGAGCAACCACCTGCGCGGCAAAGCCGGGCGGGTCGAGGCCGAGCCAGGTCGCCAGCACGATGGCGAAGGCCATCGAGATACGCGCCCAGAGCAGTTCGCCCTTCTCGCTGATATCGGGCTTGAGCGCGCCCTTGATCAGGTCGTGGCTGATGGCCGAGGAGATGGCCAAGAGCAGGCCCGCCGCGGTGGACAGAGCCGCCGCCAGGGCGCCTGCGGCGACCAGTGCGATGACCCAGCCCGGCAGCTTGGCGATTTCCGGGTTGGCGAGAACCATGATGTCGTTGTTCACCGTGGTCAGTTCGTTCCCGACGAGGCCCTGTTCGGCCAGCGACTTGCCGTTCAGGCCGTTGGCCGGATCGGCCAGCGCCGCGTCGAGAGCCGCCTTCGCCTCGGTCACCTTGGCTTCGAGCGCGGCCTTGTCGGCATCGGCCGGAGCCTCGGCCAGGGCCTTGTTCGCATCGGCCAGAGCCTTGTTGGCCGCCGCGAGTGCCGGCTTTTCGTTGAAGTACTGGATCAGGCCGTCGCCGTTCTTGTCTTCGAACACCAGAAGACCGGTTTTCTGCCAGTTCAGGATCCAGGACAGTTCCGGGTTGGTGTTGATCTCCTCGACCGAAAGCGCGGGCTTGTCGAAGGCGCTGCCCTCGATTGCACCCGGCCAGAAGGTCGTGGTGATGTTCAGACGCGCCATCGACCCCACCGCCGGAGCGACGGTGTAGAGCAGCGCGATGAAGACCAGCGCCCAGCCTGCCGAAGACCGCGCGTCCGAAACCTTCGGCACGGTGAAGAAGCGGATGATCACGTGCGGAAGGCCCGCGGTCCCGATCATCAGCGACATCGTCACGAGGAACATGTTGAACATGTTCGGCGTGTCGGCGGTGTAGGCGGCGAAGCCCAGTTCCGTCACGACCTGGTCCAGCTTGTGCAGGAAGAAGTCATCCGGCGTGCTGCTCGGGGCATAGCCGCCGATCAGGCCGAGCTGGGGCAGGAAGTTTCCGGTCAGTTGCAGCGAGATGAACAGCGCCGGGATCGTATAGGCGATGATCAGCACGACATATTGCGCCACCTGCGTATAGGTGATGCCCTTCATGCCGCCGAACACCGCATAGGCGAACACGACTGCCGAGCCGATCAGAAGGCCCGTCGTGGTGGACACTTCGAGGAAGCGCGCGAAGGTCACGCCGACGCCCACCATCTGCCCGATCACGTAGGTGATCGAGATCACCAGAAGGCAGATCACCGCCACCATCCGTGCAGAGGTGGAGTAGAAGCGATCACCCACGAATTCCGGCACGGTGAACTTGCCGAACTTGCGCAGATAGGGCGCAAGCAGCAGCGCCAGCAGCACATAGCCGCCGGTCCAGCCCATCAGGAAGACCGAGTTGTTGTAGCCCCCGAAGGCGATGAGACCCGCCATCGAGATGAACGATGCCGCCGACATCCAGTCGGCCGCCGTGGCCATGCCGTTCATGACCGGGGGAACGCCCTGGCTGGCGGCATAGAATTCCGACGTCGATCCGGCGCGCGCCCAGAAGGCGATCCCGAAATAAAGCGCGAAGGACGCGCCGACGACGATGAGATTGAGGGTAAACTGATCCATCTCTCGCCGCCCTTATTCCTGAACGCCGTGTTCTTTGTCGAGCTTGTTCATCTTCGCCGCATAGGCGAAGATCAGCACGAGAAAGACGTAGATCGAACCGTTTTGCGCGAACCAGAAGCCAAGATCGGCGCCGCCGATCGAGATGCCGGAAAGCGCCGGACGCAGGATGATGCCCAAGCCGAAAGAGCAGACGAACCAGATCACCATCGAGATGGTGATGACCCGGATATTCGCTGCCCAATAGGCGTTGGACGATGTCTTGTCCGCCATGAGTGCTACTCCCTGAGGTTTCTTTGTCTCCACCCGCGCCCCCCTGTTCCGGGGGAAGCGGCCTCCCTTCAAGTCACGCCGAGACGCGGCTCACGATGGCGGCAAGCGCGCTGCGGATCGCGGGGATGGGCCCCATCGCGTCGATCCGTTGCAGCACGCCCTTGCCATCGTAATAGGCGATCAGCGGTGCCGTCTGGGCGTGATAGGCCTTCAGCCTTTCCCGCACCGTTTCGGCGGTGTCGTCGGCCCGGCGCTTGAACGCCGTGCCGCCGCATTTGTCGCAAGTGCCCGCCACGGCGGGCTGCTTGAATTCGTCATGATAGCCTTCGCCGCAGGTCGCGCAGGTGAAACGGCCTGCCACGCGGCCGACCATCGCCTCGTCATCGACATCGAGGCTGATCGCGGCTGTCACCCGTTGCCCGTTGGCCGCCAGCAGCGCATCCAGCGCCGCCGCCTGCCCCGCCGTGCGCGGAAAGCCGTCGAGGATCACGCCCTGCGCAACATCCGGCGCCGCCATGCGGTCCTTGAGGATGGCGAGGACGATGTCGTCAGAGACGAGTTGCCCCGCCTCCATCACGGCCTTGGCCTGACGCCCCGCCTCCGTCCCCGCCGCCACCGCCGCGCGCAGCAGGTCGCCGGTCGAAAGCTGGACGAGGCCGAAATCCTCTTCCAGCATCCGCGCCTGTGTGCCCTTCCCGGCACCCGGAGGGCCGAGCAGGATCAGGACGGCAGGTTGGGCAAGGACCTCGGTCATGCCCGGTTCATCCGGTTTTCGATCAGTTCATCGACGACGGACGGATCGGCCAGCGTGGAGGTGTCGCCCAGCGACCCGAAATCGTTCTCGGCGATCTTGCGCAGGATGCGGCGCATGATCTTGCCCGAGCGGGTTTTCGGCAGGCCAGGCGCCCATTGGATGAGGTCGGGCTTGGCGATGGGGCCGATCTCGGTGCGGACCCAGGCCTCCAGCTCCTTGCGGAGGGCGTCGGTGGGTTCCTCGCCCTTCATCAGGGTGACATAGGCATAGATGCCCTGGCCCTTGATGTCATGCGGATAGCCCACGACCGCCGCCTCGGCCACCTTGGGATGGGCGACAAGGGCGCTTTCCACCTCGGCCGTGCCCATGCGGTGGCCCGAGACGTTGATCACGTCATCGACGCGGCCGGTGATCCAGTAATAGCCATCGGCATCGCGGCGGCAGCCGTCGCCGGTGAAGTAATAGCCGCGATACTGGCTGAAATAGGCCTCTTCGAAGCGGGCATGGTCGCCCCAGAGGGTGCGCATCTGCCCCGGCCAGCTATCGGCGATGCAGAGGACGCCGTCGGTTTCCGTCTCTTCCTGAACCTTGGCCGAGGCGGGGTCCAGAACGATGGGCTTGACCCCGAAGAAGGGCTTGGTGGCCGAGCCCGGCTTCTGCGGGATGGCGCCCGGCAGCGGGGTGATGAGATGGCCGCCGGTTTCGGTCTGCCAGAAGGTATCGACGATGGGGCAGCGGCCCTTGCCGACATGGGTGTTGTACCAGTTCCAGGCCTCGGGGTTGATGGGTTCCCCCACCGATCCCAGCAGGCGCAGCGAGGACAGGTCGTGCTTTTCCACCCATTCCGCACCCAGACCCATGAGCGAGCGGATCGCCGTCGGCGCGGTGTAGAACTGCGTCACCTTGTGCTTGGCGCAGACCTCCCAGAAGCGGCCGGCATCCGGATAGGTCGGCACGCCTTCGAACATGATCGTGGTCGCGCCATTGGCCAGCGGGCCATAGACGATGTAGCTGTGCCCGGTGACCCAGCCCACATCGGCGGTGCACCAGAAGATGTCGCCATCATGATAGTCGAAGGTCATCTGATGGGTCATCGCGGCATAGACGAGATAGCCGCCGGAGGTATGCACCACCCCCTTCGGCTTGCCCGTGGAGCCGGAGGTGTAGAGGATGAAGAGCGGGTCTTCGGCGCCAACCTCGGTATAGGCACAATAGGGCGCGGCCTCGGCCATCTCGGCGGTCAGGTCGATGTCGCGGCCTTCGGTCCAGTGGGTCTGGTCGCCGGTATGCTTGACCACCAGGCATTTCACCCGGTCCGAGCAATGCAGCAGCGCCTGGTCGGTATTGCCCTTGAGCGGGGTCTTCTTGCCGCCGCGCGGGGCGAAATCGGCGGTGATGACGACCTTCGCCTCGGAATCGTTGATGCGGTTGGCGAGGGCGTCGGGCGAAAAGCCGCCGAAGACGACCGAATGGATCGCGCCGATGCGCGCGCAGGCCAGCATGGCATAGGCCGCTTCGGGGATCATCGGAAGGTAGAGGACGACGCGATCGCCCTTCCTTACCCCGTGCTTCTTCAGCACATTCGCCATGCGGCAGGTCTGTTCCAGAAGCTGGGCATAGGTGATGTGGCGGGCGGGCGTCTTGGGATCATCGGGTTCCCAGATGATGGCGGTCTGGTTCGCCCGCTGCATCATGTGACGGTCGATGCAGTTCGCCGAGACGTTGAGGGTGCCATCCTCGAACCATTTGATGGACACATTGCCGTAGTCGAAGCTGGTATTCTTGACGACCGAGTAATCGCTGATCCAGTCGATCCGCTTGCCCTGTTCGCCCCAGAAGGCGGCCGGGTCGGCGACCGAGGCCGCGTACATGCGGTCATAGGCCGCTGCATCCACATGGGCCTTTGCAATGAACTCTGCGGGGGCCGAATAGACCCCCGTCTGCTGCACGGAATCTGCCATCTGTGTTCCTCCACCAGTCTGTCGCGCGTCGAGTGTGGCCGTCCTATCAGCCCGTGCCGAAGCTGACGATCACGCCCCCGCGATCAGATTTGATCCCAGTTAATCCACAACAAGTTATTGATGTCCATCAGTAATTTAGTAAATTCATTTACGAAATCCGGATTGATTTGTTATTTTATTTTCAATGCCGCCGGTAAGCCGCGCCGGAACTTGCAGAATCCGCAGCGCGGGCGGCGCGGGGAAGGGTGGCGCGCGCAGGGTTGCGGGCACGTTTTGTCGCAGCCCCGCAGGACGGCTTGGCCGGTGGGGCCCCCTGCCAAGCCGCCCCCCCCCTGCCCTCCTGCCGCGCGGGCGATGGCCCCCGACCGACTCGCCCGATGACCGTCCTCTTCCGGCCACGGCCTGCGGCGCGTCGGATGGCTTTCCTGTAACGGAATGGCCGCAGCCGCGAAGTGGCAGGCATGGACCCTGTCGCCGACGGAGGATCGGAGCGCATCGGCAGCCATTGCGGAGGCGGGTGACAGACGGCGCCGGACCCTTGCAGCGGCGGATCGCGCGGCTGCTGGGCCACGGCAAAGGAGACGGAACGAGGGGCAAGCGCGGCAAGGGCCGGGCGGGCCTGCAACAGGACGGAAGGCGCGGTTGGCATGGCCCGGAAAGGGGCCTGCGGAGCACTGGCCGCGCTCAGGGAAAGGCATCTGACATGAAGACCGAACACCTTGTCGCGGCACTGGCCGCCGACAGCCGGACGGAGGCGGCCCCTTGGGCGGCCCTCTGGCCTGCGCTGGCCACGGCGCTGGCCCTGGCGGTGCTGGCGGTCTGGGCCCTTCTCGGGCTGCGGGCCGATCTTCTCCGGTCGCTGGCCGATCCGATATCGGTCCTGCGCTTTGTGCTGACAGCCGCCCTCGGGGGGCTGGGCCTGCGGCTGGCGCTGGTGCTGGCCCGGCCGGAGGGGCGCAGTCTGGCGCGGCCTTGGCTGGTGACACTACCGATGGCGGCGGCGCTGGCGCTTCTGATCTGGGCCTATGTCAGCACACCGGCCGAGGGGCGGCAGATGGCGCTGGTGGGCAAGACGATGGCCACCTGTCTGGTGATGATCCCGCTGCTGTCCGTCCTGCCGGTGGCGGCGATCCTGATGGCCCTGCATCGGGGGGCCACCACCTCGCCTGCCCTTGCGGGCTTTGCGGCGGGGCTTGGGGGAAGCGGCCTTGCGGCCACGGCCTATGCGATGCATTGCAGCGAGGACAGCCCGCTTTTCTATGTGACCTGGTACGGCCTCGCGATGGGCGGGGTCACGATGCTGGCCACGATGATCGGGGCGCGGTTCCTGCGCTGGTAGCGCGGGGGTTTGGGCCGCGTCATGGGGCGGATTGCCCTGTAACGCCACCGCTCCGCCGGGCGAACTGCCGAAGATGGGAGGGCCTGCCGATGCCCCGCGCCGGGCGCCGTGTGAGGCGCTGTCCGGTCCGCGCGCGCCGGGGAGAGGGGGCCTGCCGCCGGGATCACGTCGCTGCGACGGGAGTGACACATGTGTAATGCCTCCCGCCCGGACCGCGAAGGGACGGGCGGAAACAACAGGAGTTTTCCATGTTCAAGATCAGCGCCCTTGCGCTTGCCCTCGTCGCCGCGCCGGGCGGGACCGCCTTCGCCGGCGAGCAGTATATCGACGCGACGGGCTTTGCCGTCTCGGGCTATGATGTCGTGTCCTATTTCGATCTGCCGCAGGCCGCGATCGGCCAGCCGCAGCCATCGCCCCTGCCCGGCAATGCGGCGATCACGGCAAGCTTCAACGGCGCGACCTTCGCCTTTGCCACGACGGAACATCGTGACGCCTTCCTGGCCAGTCCGGAGGCCTTCCTCCCGCAATATGACGGGCATTGCGCCTATGGGGTTGCCAAGGGGCGCAAGGTTCCCGGCAACCCGACCCTGTGGCGGATCGTCGATGACCGGCTTTACCTGAACATCACCGAGGCTGTCGTCGGAGACTGGGAAGAGGACATTCCCGGCAATCTGGCGAAATCCGGGGCGAACTGGCCGGGGATCGAGGCCGATGCCGCCGCGACCGACCGGATACCGGACTTCATCTCGGCCGCGCCGGTGGCCGAATGACCGGAGCGGAGCGATGAGCGGCGCCGCGCCCGGACCGGGTCCCGTGCAGGCCCTTGGCGGGCTGCGCGTGCTTGACCTGTCGCGCATCCTTGCCGGTCCTTCGGCGACCCAGCTTCTGGCCGATCTGGGGGCGGAGGTGATCAAGATCGAACGCCCCGGCACGGGCGATGATACGCGCGGCTGGGGGCCGCCTTTCGTCACCGATGACAGCGGGGCCGAAACCGGCGCCAGCGCCTATTTCCTGTCGGCCAACCGGGGCAAGCATTCGGTTGCCGTCGATATCGCCGATCCGCGGGGGCAGGCGCTGGTGCAGGCGCTGGCCGCGCGGGCGGATGTTCTGGTCGAGAATTTCAAGCCCGGCGATCTGGCGCGCTACGGGCTGGACGCGGCGCGGCTGCGGGAGGCCAATCCGCGCCTGATCTATTGTTCCATATCGGGTTTCGGCCAGACCGGGCCGAATGCGGGGCGGGCGGGATATGACTTTCTGGTGCAGGGCGAAGGCGGGTTGATGAGCCTGACGGGCCTGGCAGATGGCCCGCCGCTGAAGGCGGGGGTCGGCATCGCGGACCTGATCTGCGGCATGTATGCCGCCGTCGGCATCCTTGCCGCGCTTGCGGCGCGTGGGGAAACCGGGCGGGGCCAGCATATCGACCTTGCGCTGATGGATGCGCAGGTGGCGATGCTGGTCAATCAGGGGGTCGGCTATCTGGTGGATGGCAAGGTCCCGCCGAGGCGCGGCAATGACCACCCGACCATCGTGCCCTATGGCAGCTTTCCAGCGAGCGATGGCAGCTTCATCCTTGCCGTCGGCAATGACGGCCAGTTCGCCCGCTTCGCGGCGCTGGCCGGGGCGCCCGGTCTTGCGACCGATCCGCGCTTTGCCACCAATGCCGCGCGGGTGCGCAACCGCGAAGTGCTGATCCCGCTGATCGCCGCCCTGACGGCGGGCCGGACGGCGGAGGACTGGCTGGCGCTCTGCGCGGCGCAGAACATCCCGGCAGGCCCGATCAACGATCTTGCGCAGGTCTTCGCCAGTCCGCAGGTTGCGGCGCGCGGGATGACCGTTCCGATGACCCTGTCCGATGGCGCGGCGGTCAGGGTGATCGGCAATCCGTTGAAGATGTCGGAAACCCCTGTCACCTATGCAAAGCCGCCGCCTGCGCTCGGGGCGGATACCGGCGCGGTTCTGGCGCGCCATCTGGGGCTGACGCGGGCGGAGCTTTCCGCCCTTGCGGCGGCGGGCGTGATTGACGGAGAGATGGACGCATGACGACGACCGGCGCGGATATCATCGGGCAGGCCCTTGCCAAGGCGGGTGCCACCCATGCCTTCGGCATTCCCGGCGGCGAGGTGCTGGCCCTGATGCAGGGGCTGGATGCCGCAGGACTGACCTTCGTGCTGGTCAAGCACGAGAATGGCGGCGGCTTCATGGCCGAGGGGCTGTGGCACATGACGGGCAGCCTGCCCGTGCTGGTGGCCACGCTTGGCCCCGGCGTGGCGAATGCGGTCAATGTGGTGGCCAATGCGATGCAGGATCGCGTGCCGCTGATCTTCCTGACGGGCTGCGTGGATGCGGCCGAGGCGGAAACCTATACGCATCAGGTCTTTGACCATCAGGCGATGCTGCGCCCGGTTGTGAAGGGCAGCTTCCGCCTTGCGCCGGGCGCCATCGGGGCGGGCATGGCCAAGGCGATTGCCCTTGCCGTTTCGGGCCAGCCCGGGCCGGTTCATGTCGATGTGCCGATCACCGTCGCGGAAGGCGCGGCGGATGAAGCCCCTGCCCCGCCGCCCTGGACCGCTGCCCCCGGCCTGCCACCGCAGGGGGCGCTGGAGGAGGCGCTGGCCGCGCTGAGGGGCGCGGCGCGGCCGCTTGCCCTTGCCGGGGTGGATGCGGTGAACGAAGGGGCCGGACCGGCCATCGCCGCCTTCTGCCGCAGCCACGGCATCCCCCTCATCACCACCTACAAGGGCAAGGGCCTGATGGATGAGGCCGATCCTCTCTGCCTCGGCGGGGCGGGCCTGTCGCCGCGGGCCGACCGCATCCTGCTGCCGCTGGTCGCAGAGGCCGATACGGTGCTGCTCTGCGGCTATGATCCCATCGAGATGCGGATCGGCTGGCGCAATGCCTTCGGCCCGAAGCAGAGGGTGATCGACCTTGCCCCCTGCCGCCGCGACCATGGCATGCACCGGGCCGACATCCCGCTGATCGGCGGGATCGCCCAGACCCTTGCCGCGCTGCGCCATGACGCGCCGCCGCGATGGGCGGAGGGGCAGCCGCAGGCCGCGCGTGACGCGCTCAGATCGGCCTTCGCGGGCCGCGAGGACTGGGGTCCCCATGCCGTCTTTGCAACGCTGCGGGCGGTGATGCCCGCCCCGACCGTGATCACCGCCGATTCCGGCGCCCATCGCATCCTGCTCAGCCAGATGTGGGATTGCCCGGCGCCGCGCCTGATCCTGCAATCCTCGGGCCTTTGCACCATGGCCTGCGCGGTGCCGCTTGCCGGGGGGGCCAAGCTGGGCCGACCGGAGGCGCCGGTTCTGGCTTTTGTCGGCGATGCCGGGCTGGAGATGGGGGCTGGGGAACTGGCCACGCTTGCAGCCCAGAACCTGCCCATCCTGATCTGCGTCCTCGTGGATCACAGCCTGACCCTGATCGAGATGAAGCAGCGTGCCAGCCAGCGCCCGAATCTGGGCGTTGATTTCGGCGGGCCGGGCAAGGGGACCGATTTCGCGGCCCTCGCCCGTGCCTTCGGCGGGCATGGCGCGGATGTCTTCGACAGGGCCAGCCTCGCCCGCGAGGCCGCTGCCGCCCTCGGGCGCGACCGGTTCACCCTGATCGCCGCGCATATCCCGCGCCGGGCCTATGACGGGGCCTTCTAGGCCCGGCTGCATGACAAGGGCGTGAGGCCGCTGTCATAATCCGATCCGGCTGTAACAAAGCCGGGCAGCCCAGCGAAGCGCAGTGTATCCGCGCCTGCTGTTGCCGGTCTCCGCCCCATGCAGGCCTTCACTCCGCCGTGAAAGGTTTGCCCATGCACTTGTCAGATGACCTGAGTGGAACGCCCACCTCGCTTTCGCCGGAATGGATCGGCGACTGGAACAGGGTCATCAGGGGCATCCTGTCGCATGCGGCGAGCACCGGCCCCGATCTGAACCGCGTTCTGGCGGCCTGTCCCGATTTCGCGCTGGGACAGGCGATCCGGGGGATTTCCTGTCTTCTGCTGGGACGGGCCGAGATGGTGGAGATCGCGCGGCAGGCCTATGCCGCCGCCCTTGCCGGGGCGCCGGCCACGATGCGGGAAATCGCCTTCGTCCATGCGCTGGGCGACTGGTTGCAGGGCCGCCCGTCGCGCGCCGCCGCGCGGATGGAGGTGGTCCTGTCCCTGAACCCGCGCGATGCGTTGGCGATGAAGATGGTTCAGGCCATCCATTTCGTCATGGGCAGGCCCGAGGCGATGCGGGCCTCGGTCGAGGGCATTCTTCCGGCCTGGGACGATCATCCGGCGCGCGGCTATATCCTTGGCTGCCATGCCTTCACACTGGAGGAAACCGGCGACTTCGCGCGGGCCGAGCGGATCGGCCGCGAGGGCGTGGCGCTTGCCCCGGATGATGCCTGGGGTCTGCATGCCGTGGCCCATGTCTATGACAGCACCGGCCGGGCGCGGGCCGGTCTGGACTGGTTGACCGGCCGCGAGAGTGCCTGGGCGCATTGCAACAACTTCCGCTTCCATGTCTGGTGGCACCGCGCCCTGATGCATCTGGACCTGGGACAATACGAGACGGCGCTGGCGCTTTATGATGCCGATATCCGCGCCGAAAAGACCGATGACTATCGCGACATCTCGAATGCGGCGTCCCTTCTTGCCCGGCTGGAGCTGGACGGTGTCGATGTCGGGAACCGCTGGGAGGAACTTGCCGACCTGTCCGAACATCGTGCCGGTGACGGCTGCCTGGCCTTTGCCGACCTGCATTACATGCTGGCGCTCTGCGGCGGAGAGCGGGAACAGGCGGCGGCGGGACTGATTGCCCGGATGCAGGCGACGCGCGCGCCCGGCCATGAGGCGCAGCGCATCATCGCCCATCCCGGCCTGCATGTCGCACAGGGACTTCAGGCCTTTGCGGCGGGGGAATATGCCTCGGCCTGGATGCATCTGCGGGCCGGACGCGCCGATTTGCAGCAGATCGGCGGCAGCCATGCCCAGCGCGATGTCTTTGACCGCATCACCATCGAAGCCGCCCTGCGCAGCGGCTATGCCGATGCGGCAGAGGGCCTTTTGCGGGACCGCATGGCACGGCGAGCCGGGTCACTCGACGGCTATGCCGCCGCGCGCCTGTCGCTGATCGAGTCGATCCGCGTGAAGGCCGTCTGAGATGGCCCCGGCCCAGAAACAGCGCGACCTGCGCCTCGATTTCTTCCGCGGGCTGGGGATGTTCATCATCCTGATCGCCCATATCACCGGCAATCCCTGGACGCTCTGGATTCCGGCCCGCTTCGGCTTTTCCGATGCGACGGAGATGTTTGTCTTCTGTTCTGGCATGGCCTCGGCCCTGGCCTTCGGGGCGGTCTTTTCCCGTGCGGGCTGGGGGATGGGGACGCTGCGCATCCTGCATCGGGTCTGGCAGGTCTATTGGGTGCATCTGGGTGTCTTCTTCGTGACCCTGTCCCTGATGCTGGCGCTGAACCTGACGGGTGTTTTCCCGCGCAACGAGGTTTCGGCGCTGAACCTCACTCACTTCCTCGACAATACCGGCCCTAACCTGATCGGGCTGCTGACGCTGACCTATGTGCCGAATTACTTCGACATCCTGCCGATGTATCTGGTGATCCTTGCGCTGATCCCCGTGATGATGGCGCTGGCCCGTCACGACGCGCGGCTGGCACTGGCGGCTAGCGTGGCGCTGTGGATCGCGGCCACGGCTGGGCTGAACCTTCCTGCCGAACTCTGGTTCACCAACGGGTCCGAGCGGAGGTGGTTCTTCAACCCCTTCGCCTGGCAACTGGTCTTCTTCACCGGTTTCGCCCTGATGGCGGGCTGGCTTCCCGCCCCGCCGATCCATCGCGGGCTGATCTGGCTGGCGGTGGGGATCGTCGTCCTGTCGGTGCCCTTCGCCTGGGGCAAGGTCTATGCGCAGGTGGACATGCTGCGCGAGGCCCGCGCCTTGGCCGCGCCGCTGTTCAACAAGACGGATTTCGGCATCCTGCGCTATGTCCATTTCCTGGCCCTCGGCTATCTGGCCTGGGTCGCGGTCGGGCCGGGCGGCGCGCGGCTGCGGCAAGGGGGATGGGCGGGGAAGGCGATTGCCGTGATCTGCCGCGTGGGGCAGCAATCGCTGGCGGTCTTTGCCGCCTCCATGGTGCTGGCGCGGCTGCTTGGGGCGCTGCTGAAGCTGGCCGGGAACGGCCCCCTTGCCGCGCTGGCGGTGAATCTGGCGGGTTTCGCCCTGATCATCGCGGTGGCCTGGATCGCCGCCTATTTCAAGAGCCAGCCGTGGAAGACCGCCCCGGTCCGCAGCGCCCCGGGCGCGGCTGACATCGCGTGGCAGGCCCGGGTGCGGTCGTGACCTTTTCGCCGCGCGAGCTGCGGCCCGGACATCTTGCAGCGCTGCCGCTGGCGATGCCGGAGCAAAGCCTGACGGACCCTTTCCGCGATCCGTCGGCACCGGGTCTGCCCCGGCAGAGGTGGCGAGCAGCCTGCCGGGCCTTCGTGGGTCTGCTTCCGCTCGGTCTGACGGTCGCGCTGGTGTGGACGAGCCTCGACTGGTTCCGGCTGGACGGGCGGCTGACGGCGGCGGAGGGGGCGCTGGCGGGGCTGTCGGGCCTTGCCGTCTTCTGGATGGCCTTTGCCGTCGCCACGGCGATCCTCGGCCTTTTCTGGCGGCCCGAACCTGCGCCGCGCCCCTTGCGGCGGCTGACGGTCGCCATCCTGTTGCCGATCTATGGCGAACCCGCCGAGGAAACGATCGGCACTGCCGTGCAGCTTCTGGCCGGGCTTGCCGGGAAGGGCAGGCACGGGTTTTCGCTCCATGTCCTGTCCGACACCCGCCCTGCCGAGGCGGCGCAGCGTGAGGAAGCGGTGATGGCGGCGGCCCGCCTGCGGCATCCGGGCCTTGTGCTGTGCTATCGCCGCCGCGCCCGGAACAGCGATTACAAATCGGGCAATATCCGCGACTGGGTGGTCGCGGAAGGCCATGCGCATGAGGCCATGCTGATCCTGGATGCAGACAGCGTCATGGGCCCCGATACGGTGCTCCGCATGGTTGATGCGATGGCAAGGCAGGCGGGAACCGGGCTGATCCAGACCATCCCGCGCGTCCTGCCGGGCCGGACCGTCTGGCAGGGATTGCAGAGCTTTGCCTCTGACGTCTATGGCCTGAACATGGGCCGCGGCTTCGCCCTTTGGACCGGGAGCGAAGGCAATTTCCTTGGCCACAACGCCCTTGTGCGGATTTCGGCCTTTGCCGCCTCGGCGGGATTGCCGCATCTGCCCGGCCCTGCCCCGCGTGGCGGGGTCATCCTGAGCCATGACTTCGTCGAAGCCGCCCTTCTGCGCCGGGCCGGGTGGGGCGTGCAGATGATGCCCGAGGCCGAAGACAGCCATGAGGACACGCCCGAAACGCTGATGGGCTATCTGCGGCGTGACCAGCGCTGGTGTCAGGGCAATCTTCAGCATCTGCGACTGCTCTTCGTGCCCGGGCTGCATCCCGTGTCGCGGTTTCATCTGTTGCAGGGGGCGATGGCCTATCTTGCCTCGGTCTGGTGGCTGCTTCTGCTCCTGCTCTGGGCGCTGCCCGGCCGGGACGGGACGCCGCCGCCCCCGATGACGGAAGCGGGCATGGCCGCTGTCATCGCGGGGCTGCTGATCGCGCCCAAGATCCTGGGCATCATCGCCCATCTGCGCTGGCGTGGCCTGACGCCGGGTGAAGCCCCGCGCTTTGCCGGCCTTGTTCTGGCCGAGATCGTCATCTCGGCGCTGCTGGCCCCGGCGCTGATGGTGCAGCAGGTGCGGGCGGTGCTGCGTATCCTGCGGGGGCTGGATGGCGGCTGGGTGCCGCATGTCGCGGGCCGGTCCGACCTGCGCAGCCTCTGGCGCTGCCACAGGATCGAAAGCGGGCTGGGCGCGGCGCTGCTTGGCCTGTCGCTGGCCGGGCAGATCAGCCTCTGGCTTCTGCCCATCGGCATCTGCCTTTGCCTGACCATTCCGCTGGCGGCCCTGGTGCAGATGCCGCGCGCAAGCTTCACAATGCGCCGTGTCGCGCCGGAGACCACCGCATGATCCGCCGTTTCGCCCTCTGTGCCGTCGCCCTTGCCGCGATGCTCTGCGGTTCCATCGCGGCGGCCGAATGCAATGGCGCGCCGGAGCCCTGCCTGCTGCCCGATGGCAGCTATCACATCCTGCTGCCCGAGGGGGTGACGGGTCCCCGCCCGGCAGTGCTGCTGCTGCATGGCTATGGCGGCGAAGGGGAAGGATTCATGCGCCGGGACAGGATCGCCGGGCAATTCCTGGAGCGCGGCTATGCGGTCATCGCGCCGGATGGCCAGCCGCGCGACGATGGCAAGGGCCGATCCTGGGATTTTCACCCCGAGCGCCCTGCCCGCCGCGACGAGATCGCCTTCCTGACTGCCGTGGCTGATGATGCGGCGGCGAAATACGGGTTGACGCGGGAGGACATGCTGCTGGCCGGGTTTTCGATCGGCGGGTCGATGACAAGCTATGTCGCCTGCCGAAGCCCCGCCGCCTTCGCAGCCTATGCGCCGGTCGCCGGCAGTTTCTGGCGCCCGCATCCGGCTGCCTGCGCGGGGCCGGTGCGCCTGCTGCATACCCATGGCACCGCCGACCGGACGGTCCCACTTGCCGGGCGCGCGATCACGCCCGAATTCGTGCAGGGCAATGTGCCGGAGGCGATGCAAATCTGGCGCAAGGCCAATGGCTGCCGGTCGGAGGCGGCCGACCAGACCGAAAGCCGCGGGATCTATACGATCCGGAGGTGGACGGAGTGCGCCCCCGGCACGGACCTGATCTTCGCCCTGCATGGCGGCGGGCACAGCATCCCGAAAGGCTGGGCACAGATGGTGCTGGATTGGCATGAGGGGCGCGACTGACGCGGCAAACGTCGCGCAAGACGGGCCATGGCGTTCAGGTGCGGCGGGATGGGCGCGCGCCTTGCCATCGGGACGCCCCGGCGTGGATGTCCCCGGGCGAGGACGGGAAGACTGTCGCGAAAGTTTCTGTCGAGCGTCATCCCTCTGTCGCAGCCCGGCGTCATACCGTCGGTCATCCGGATGACTGACGGCAGGAGATTGGACCTTGGGGCGGGAAAGCTGGCGTCGCATCCGCGACGGACTTGCAGCAGAGATTGATGGCGGCGGCCTGCCGCCGGGCGCGCAACTGCCGACCGAATCCGCGCTTTGCGCGCAGTTCGAAACCGGCCGCCATTCCGTGCGGCGCGCCGTGCAGGCGCTGGCTGTCGAGGGGCGCCTGCGCGTGGTGCAGGGGCGCGGCACTTTTGTAGAGGCGGCGCCGATGGTCCGCTATGCCATCGGTCGGCGCACGCGGTTCCGGCAGAACCTTCTGGATCAGGGGCTTGCCCCCTCCGGAGAGCCGTTGGCCGCCGAGACTGTCCCCGCCCCCGCATCCGTCGCCGAAAGCCTGGGCCTGGCTCCGGGCGATGCCGTGCATCGGCTGTTGCGGCGCGGTCTGGCCGATGGCGTTCCGGTCAGCCTTGGCTTGTCATGGCATCCGGCCGGCCTGTTGCCGGGCTTTCTGGAACAGCGCAATGCCGGGCTTTCGGTGACGCAAGCCTATGCCGCCCATGGCATCGACGATTACTACCGCAAGCGGACCGAGATCTATGCCCGGCGCCCCGACCGCGAGGAGGCGAGGCTTCTGGCCCAGCATCCGGATCAGCCGGTGATGGTGGTCGTGAAGACCGACGTCACGCAAGAGGGGCGGGTGATTGGCCATTCCGAGGCAATCTGGGCCGCCGACCGCGTGCGCTTTACCATCGACAGCCTGGAGGCGGGGGATGCTTGATCGCGGCGAGGCCGGTGACCCCGGCGCCTTCCTTTCGGCCCTTGCCCGAAGCTGCCCCAAACGCCTGAAGGCGATGGCCGAGGCCATGCTGCCGCGGCTGGGTGCGGTCGAGGTGGTGCAGTCGCGGACGGGTCTGGTGATGCTGCCCTTCCGCGACACGGTGCGCGGCAAGGATTTCTTTCTGGGCGAGGTGCTGGTGGCCGAGGCCCATATCCGGGCCAGCGGGATCGAAGGCTATGGCATGGTGACCGGGCGCGATCTGGAACGGGCCATGGCGATGGCCGTGCTGGATGCGGGGCGCGCGCTTGGCCTGTCCGAGGTGGTGGCCTTTGCCGCCCGCGAAGCGGCGGTTCAGGCCGAAGAGGATACGGCCCTTCTGCGCCGGGTCGAGGCGACCCGCGTCGAGATGGAGACCTTCTGATGGCCCTGCCCCACCCCACCCCTGACGATCTGCGCGACACCGACGCCTTCGAGGCGCTGATGTGGGCGATGGCGCGGCCCGGCACGGTGCGCAGCCTGCCCGAGGGCGCAGCCGATCTGGCGCTGGCGCTTCTGGACCGGGAAACCCGCGTTCATGCCGAGGATCCGGAACTGGCCCGCCGCATCGCCGCAACCGGGGCTGCGCTGGTGACGCCGGACCGGGCCGATCACGCCTTTTGCACGACGGCGGCGGGGGCAATGGCCGCGCTGGCCGTGCTGCCGGTCGGGTCCGCGCTCTATCCCGATGAGGGCGCGACCCTGGTGATGCCCGCGATCATCGGCGCCGGGCCCCTGCTCGGCCTGACGGGCCCCGGAATCGAGGGGCAATGCAGGCTGCGGCTGGGCGGTTTGCCGGAGGGCCTGCTTGATCTGCGCAGTGCCCGCTGCCGCTATCCCGAAGGGATCGACCTCGTTCTTGTCGATGGGCGCCGCATCGTCGGCCTGCCCCGATCCGTCGCTGTGGAGGTGCTCTGATGGCCTATGTCGCAACCCGGGGCGGAGAACGCGCCATCGAGCAGGCCGAGCGGCTCTATCGCGAAGCGCTGGGTCCGATCACGCCCGAACGGGTGGCCGAACTGCGCCTGGCGCTGCCCCTTCTGGTGGACAGGGTGATGGGCGAGGCCTCGCTTTACGACCCTGACCTTGCCGCGCTGGCGCTGGCACAGGCGGGCGGCGATCTTTACGAGGCAGTGCTGCTGCTGCGGGCCTGGCGCACGACGCAGCCGCGCCTGACGATTGCAGAACCCGTCAGGCAGGCCGAAATCCTGACTCATCGGCGGATTTCGGCGGCGTTCAAGGACATTCCGGGGGGCCAGATCCTTGGGCCGACGCTGGATTATGCGCACCGCATCCTCGCGACCGAAGTGATGGAGGGAGAGACCTTCACCCCTGCCCCGGTGACCCCGGCTGCCACTCCGGCCCCGGCCCGGCAACCCAGTCTGGCCGATTGGCAAAGGGCCAATGGGCTGGTCGCCGACCCGCCGCGCAGCGAGGTCGCCCCGGATGACATCCCGGATGTCACGCGCGAGCCGCTGCTGTTTCCGGCCAGCCGGGCGCATAGCCTGCAATCGCTGGCGCGGGCCGATACCGGGGGCCTGCTGGCGCTGGGCTATTCGGCGATGCGCGGCTATGGCAATGCCCATCCTACCGTGAACGAGCTGCGCCTCGGCGAGGCCGAGGTCATGGTGCGCCACCCTTCGGGTGCGCTGTTCTCGGCCGGGCGGGTGCGGGTCAGCCAGGCGGAAGTCACGTCGAAGGGGAAATCCGGCCTGCTCGACCTTGGCTTCTGCGCAACCTTCGGCTGGAACGAGGTGAAGGTGATCGCCGGGGCCACGCTGGACCTGAACGCCTCCGGTGCCGCCAAGGGATCGCCGGTCGAGGAAGAATTCGTCCTCTATCATACGGAGCCGGTCGAGGCCTCCGGCTTCTGCATCCATTTCAAGCTGCCGCATTACGTGACCTTCCAGTCGTCGCTGGATGCGCTGCGGGGGGCAAAGACCGCGGAAAAGGACGAGGTGCCGGCATGACCCTTTCCACCCTGACCAGACCCTGGGCCGCGATAAGCTGGGGCTTCCTTGACGCATCGGCCAAGCGCGAGATGCGGCGCAAGATGATCAAGGCCATCGCCGTGCCCGGCTGCCAGATGCCTTATGCCAGCCGCGAGGTGCCGATGGCGCGCGGCTGGGGCACCGGCGGATTGCAGGTGACGCTGACGCTCCTGCGGACGGACTCCGTCGTGAAGGTGATCGACCAGGGAGCGGATGACAGCGTGAATGCGGCCTCCATCCGGCGGTTCCTGTCGCGCGTCTCTGCCGCGGCGGAAACCTGGGACACGCTGGAGGCGACGCTGATCCAGAGCCGCCACCGCGTGCCCGAGGAACGGCTGCGCGAGGATCAGGTTCTGGTCCTGCAAGTGCCGAACCCCGAGCCGCTGCGGCCCGTGCAGCCGAACATGTCGATCGCCCGGCAGATGCATGCCGACGCCGACTACGGACGGCTGTGGCTTGTGCTTTACGAGCAGATGGTCCGGTCGGGCCGGATCATGCAGGGCGCGGCCTATCCGGCGCTGGTCAATGGGCGGCATGTCATGACGCCCTCGCCCATCCCGCGCTGGGACGTGCCGAAGCTGCACATGGCGCGGCACCTGACCTTCCTGTCGGCGGGCCGCGAAAAGCGGCTTTACGCCGTGCCGCCCTTTACCCGGGTGGAACCCCTGGTCTTCTCGGATGTGCCCTATAAGGTCGAGGATCACGCCGATCTGGTCTGTCACCGGTCGGGTCTGCGGGGCGTGTTCATGAACGAGATTCCGCAGGACGGCGGTGGTTCGGCCTTCGAGGCTTCGGACAGCCATCTTGGCATCAAGGCGATACGCCGGGCCGAAGGTGCGGCCACGACCATCGGCCCGATGTGGTATGAAGAGGGAAGGTTCCGGCCATGACGATGATGGATCGGCTGCCACCGACGCTGGTGGCGGGTGCGCCCCTGCTGCGGATGACCGGCGTCTCGCGTCGCTTCGGCCGGGTGACGGCGCTGGAGGATGTGGCCGCAACCGTCTGGCCGGGCGAGGTTCTGGGGATCGTCGGGGAAAGTGGTTCGGGCAAGTCCACGCTTCTGCGGATGATGAACCTCGAGGACAGTCCGGATGCGGGCGACTATCGGCTGGCCCTGCCCGACACGGCGGGCAACCTGTTCGATCTGGACCGGTTTGCCCGCCGCCAGCTCTGCGCCCGGCGGATCGGGATCGTGTATCAGAACCCGCATCTGGGCCTGCTGATGGGCCATTCCTCTTCGGGCAATGTGGCCGAACGCCTGCTGATGGCGGGCGAGCGCAGCTTTGCCGCGCTGCGCGCCCGGGCAAGGGGCGCGCTGGAGGCGAGCGAGTTTCCCCTGACGCGGATGGATGACCCGCCGAAGCTTCTTTCCGGGGGAATGCAGCAGAGGGTGCAGTTGGCCAAGGCCATCGCGCTGGAACCCGCGCTGCTGTTGCTGGACGAACCGACCACGGGGCTGGATGTCAGCGTGCAGGCGCTGGTGCTCGATACGCTGAAGCGATTGCAGCGCGACCTTGCCATCACCATGGTCATCGTCAGCCATGATCTGGGCGTGATCCGGACCATGGCCGACCGGGTGATGGTGATGCGCCATGGCCGGGTGGTGGAGGAAGGTCTGGTTGACCAGGTCTTCCAGGACCCGCAGCACCCCTATACGCAGGAGCTGGTCCATGCCAAACTCTGAACCCGTCCTGGTGGTGGAAGGTCTGGCCAAGACCTTCACCATGCATCATCTGGGACAAAGCCTGCATGCCTTTTCCGGCGTCGGCTTTGCCCTGTATCCGGGGCAGTTCCTGCTGTTGAAAGGGCCGAACGGGGTGGGCAAATCCACCCTTCTGCGCAGCATCTGGCGCAGCTATATGCCCGATGCCGGGCAGGTCTGGTTCAGCCATTCCGGCGGGCGGATCGACCTTGCCCGCGCGGCGGATGTGGATATCGCCCAACTCAGGCGCAGCGACATGGGCTTTGTCACCCAATTCCTGATCGCACGGCCCCGCGTCTCGGCCGAAGAGATCGTGGCCGAACCCCTGCGCCGTGCTGGCCTTTCGGGCGAAGACGCCCTGGCCGATGCGCGGCATTGGCTGGCCACCTTTGGCGTCAAGCGCGATCTCTGGCGGGCCTATCCGACCAGCTTTTCGGGCGGCGAACAGCAGAAGGTCAATCTTGCCCGCGCGCTGATCCGGCCGCCGCGCCTGCTGCTTCTGGACGAACCCACCGCCTCGCTGGACGCAGGCGCGAGGGCCGCACTGGTGGCCCGCCTGCGTGAGTTGAAGGCGGCGGGCGTCGCCATGATCGGCGTCTTTCACCATCCGGGCGATGTGGCGGCGCTGATCGACGGCGAAATCGAATTGCAGGCGAAGGAGGTGCGTGATGTGGCTGTCTGATTTCCGTGTCGTGCTGGCAGACCGGGTGCTGCCGCGCGGCAGCCTGCGGATCGAGGGCGAGACCATCGCCGAGGTGTGCGATGGCATCGTCCCGGGTGCGGCCCTTTACGGCGAGGGGCTTTTGCTGATGCCCGGCTTCGTTGACATGCATGGCGACATGATCGAACGCGAGGTGGAACCGCGCCCCAATGTCAAGATGCCGATGGAACTCGGCCTGCGCGATCTGGACCGGCGGCTGAAGGTTTCCGGCGTGACCACGGCCTATGCGGCGGTCAGCTTCAACCCGAAATCGGCCTATGGCCATCTGCGCAGCTATGAGCATTCCCAGGAGATGCTGCGCGCCCTGAAGGCGCTGCGGCCGATCCTGAAGGTCGATCATCGCGTCCATGCGCGGTTCGAGATCAACTATCCCAACGCACTTGCCGTGGTGGAGGAGCTGATTGCCGATGGCACGGTCGATCTGGTCAGCCTGACCGACCACACGCCCGGCCAGGGCCAGTATCGCGATCTGGAGCATCTGGCGCGGCGCACGCAGCGCGATCTGGGCCTGACGCCGGAAGAGGCCGAGGCGCATATCCGCGAGCGCATCGACGAAAAGCGCGCGCATGCGGGTGACGTGGCGGCGACCCTGGCCGCGATGTCCGGGCTCTGCGCGGCGCATGGCATTCCGCTTGCCAGCCACGATGACGATACCGCAGAGAAGGTGGCGCTGATGCAATCGCTGGGCGCAACGATCAGCGAGTTTCCGGTCACAATCGAGGCCGCGCAGGCGGCGCGACAGCGCGGCCTTGCCACCGCGATGGGCGCGCCGAATGTGGTGCGGGGCCAAAGCTATTCCGGAAATCTTTCGGCGCGCGATGCACATGCGGCGGGCCTTCTGGATATCCTTGCTGCCGATTACCACCCGTCGGCCATCCTGCCCGCGGTGCTGGAACTGGCGAAGGCCGATCCTGAGGGGCTGGTGGGGGCAACGCGCCTTGCGACGGCGAACCCGGCGCGCGCGCTTGGCCTGGCCGACCGTGGCAGCATCGCCGCCGGTCTGCGCGCCGATCTGGTGATCGCCGATGACAGCGGCATCGGCCATGTCCGCGCCACGTTCCGCAACGGCCGCCAGATCTTTTCCGACGGGTCGCTGACGCTAGACATCGCCGCCTGATCCCTGTCCGAAAAGCGACGCGAAACCTTCATCCCGGCGTGTCGGAAAATTCATCCGGATGACGTGGCGGGGTTACCAAGTGGCGCGAGAGTGATGGGCATGGAACAGCACAGCCTCATCCTCTCCGACATCACCCGCCGCTTCGGCGAGACCACTGCGGTAAGCCGCGTTTCGCTGGAGATACCGCCCGGCCAGTTCGTCGGCGTCATCGGCCGGTCGGGGGCAGGCAAGTCCACCTTGCTGCGCCTGATCAACCGGCTGATCGACCCGAGTTCGGGCCGCATCACCCATGGCGGGCGCGAGATCACGGCGCTGCGGGGCCGCGCCCTGCGCGAATGGCGCCGCGACTGTGCGATGATCTTTCAGCAGTTCAACCTGGTGGAGCGGCTTGACGTGCTGTCGAATGTGCTGGTCGGGCGGCTGGCGGAACGCGGCTTTCTGTCCTCCATGGCCATGCGCTTCAGCGATGCCGAACGCACCGAGGCGCTGCGCGCGCTGGAGCGGCTGGACCTGTTGCCACAGGCCTTGCAGAAGGCGGGCACGCTGTCGGGCGGCCAGCAGCAGCGCGTCGCCATTGCCCGTGCGCTGGTCCAGAAGCCCCGCATCATGCTGGCGGATGAACCGATTGCCAGCCTTGACCCCGGCAACGCCACCCGCGTGATGGAGGCGCTGCGCAGCATCAATGCCGAAGACGGGCTGACGGTCCTCGTCAACCTGCACACGATCGACACGGCCCGCACCTATTGCCAGCGCATCATCGCGATGCGTGAGGGGCGTGTCTTCTTTGACGGCACCCCCCGGCAACTGACCAATGATGTCCTGCGCGACATCTATGGCAGCGACGGGCTGGCCGAATTCTCCGAATCCGTCACCTCGACCTCCGTCAGGGTCAAGGTGCCGGCCTGACCCCCGAACCGAAGCCTGAACCCCAGAAGGGAGCCCACCATGCGTCTGCTCGCCACCACCGCCTTCATCGCATTTGCCGCCGTTCCGGCCTTCGCCGAGGACTGGAGGGCCGATTACAAGGTCGTCAAGTTCGGCATTCTGTCGGGCGAGAACGAAAGCGACCGCATCGCCCGCTACACGCCGTTTCAGGAGTATCTTGAAGAGACGCTCGGCATCGAAGTCGAGATCTTCACGGCCGGAAACTATGACGGCGTGATCCAGGCGCTGGCGGCCGGGCAGATCGAATTCTCGTTCCTCGGTTCGTCGGCCTATGCCGCCGCCTATACGGAAACCGAAGGCGGCGTGATCCCCTTGCTGACCGCGGTTCAGGAAGACGACTCGACCGGCTATTACTCGATCATCGCGGTGCGCTGCGACAGCGGCTACAAATCGGTGGACGACCTGAAGGGAAAGACCCTCGCCTTTGCCGATCCCGACAGCACCTCGGGCTACAATGTGCCTTACTACAACCTGGTTCAGCAGGGCTATGTCCCGGAGGAATTCTTCGCGGCGATCCCCTTCTCGGGCAGCCACGAGGCGGGTGTGCAGGGCGTGGTCAACGGCCAGTTCGACGCCGCCGCGACCTATATCAACAACGAAAAGAACGGCATCCCGCAGCGGATGGAAACCAAGGGCATGATCCAGGAAGGCGAAATCTGCTGGATCTGGACCAGCCCGGAAATCACCTCGGGCCCGTTCACCGCCCGTGCCAACCTGCCGCAAGGGCTGATCGACGAGATGAAGGCCGCCGTCATGGCCGCACCCACCGCCGCGCCCGAGGCGTTCAAGCAGATGACCGGCGCAGAGGACAGCACGGCGAAGGGTTACATCGAGGTCAATCACGATCGCTATCAGTGGATCGTGGACATGCGCGAGTGGTTCAAGAACCAGCGCAAGTCCTGATCGTTCAAGGGGCGGCGCCTTCCGGGGGCCGCCCCGCTTTGATGGCGGACCGATGACCTATTCCCTCACCGATTTCGACCGCGACTACAGGGAGCACCGCCGCCGTTCGCGGATGGTGTTCTGGTCGGCGGCGCTTCTGCTGGCCGTGCTGACCTGGGTCACCTCGGCCCTGTCGGGTTTCTTCAAGGTCACGCAATACACCCTGCCCGACGGCAGCCGCGAGGAGGGTTGGGTGATTCCGGCAGGGTTGCCGCGACTTGGCGAATACCTGTCGAAGACCATCCCCGAATTGCGCTGGGAGTCCCTTCTTGCCGATATCGCCAACTGGTTCGGCCGTGGCGCGATCTGGGCCGAACTTTTGCTGGAAACCGTTCTCATCGGCTTTCTGGCCACGCTCTTTGGCGTGATCGGCGGGCTTCTTTTGTCCTTCGTGGCCTCGCGCAACCTGTCGCCCGCGCCCTGGATGCTGTGGGTCAGCCGCCGCAGCCTGGAGATCATGCGGACGGTTCCGGAACTGGTCTGGGCGCTGATCTTCGTCTTCTGCTTTGGCGTGGGGCCGATGGCGGGCGTGCTGGCCATTTCGATCCACGCGGCAGGCGCGCTGGGCAAGCTCTATTCGGAAGCCAATGAAAACATCGACATGCGCCCGGTCGAAGGGGTGAAGGCCGCGGGCGGAAGCTGGGCCGACCAGATGCGATGGGGCGTCTTCCCGCAGGTTTTGCCGAATGTCATCAGCTATACCCTGCTGCGGTTCGAAATCAACGTCCGGTCCTCTTCCATCATCGGCTATGTCGGCGCGGGCGGCCTGGGGCAGGAACTGCGCACCGCCATCAGCCTTCAGGAATACACCAACCTTTCGGCCCTGTTCCTGATCATCTTCGCCACGGTGATCGTGATCGACTGGGCATCGGAACGCATCCGCCACCGCATCATCGGGATTGTCACAGCATGAGCCTGTCAGACAGCGACATCGCCGACATGAAGGCCCGCATGCCGCTGGCCTTTCGCGCAAGCCCCGCCCAGCGCCTGCGCCGCACCCTGCTCTGGGCCGCGCTTGCGGGTCTGACGGCCTGGTGCCTTTACGCCTTCGACTTCTCGCCTGCCCGCATCTGGAACGGCCTGGCCCGACTCGGGAATGTGCTGTCCTTCATGTTCCCGCCGCATGTCTGGACCGATGCCCGGTCGTGGCAGGAGATTGCCAAGGGTCTGGGCGAGACGCTGTCCATGGCCTTTCTGGGCACCGTCCTTGGCGCGCTGGTGGCCTTTCCGCTGTCGTTTCTGGGCGCGAAGAACATCAACCGCCTGCCCTTCCTGCGCTTCACCCTGCGGCGCGGTTTCGACATGATCCGGGCGCTGGAGACCCTGATCCTCGCGCTGGTCTTCATCCGCGCCTTCGGCCTTGGCCCGCTGGCGGGTGTGCTGGCGATTGCGGTGGGGGAAGTGGGTGTGCTGGCCAAGCTTTATGCCGAGGCCATCGAGAACAGCTCGAACCGCCCCATAGAGGGGGTGGTCGCCGCCGGTGGCAGCCGCCCGCAGGCGATCCGGATTGGTCTTCTGCCTCAGGTCTGGCCGGTGCTGCTGTCGATCACACTCTACAATTTCGAATCCAACGTGCGGTCGGGAACGATCCTCGGCATCGTCGGTGCGGGCGGCATCGGCTTCCTGCTGTCGGATCGGATCGGCGCCTATCGCTGGGACGAGGCATGGTCGATCATCTTCCTGATCATCGCCATGGTCTATCTGATCGACTGGCTTTCGGGCCTGATCCGCGCCCGTTTCATCGGCAGATGGGAGGGTGTGCGGTGATGGCGCGGGGGATCAAGGTCGCCGGTCCCGAAGACGGGAGGCGGGATGTGCCGCCTGCCCTGAACCCCGAGGACGGGTCCGGGCGAGCCGTCGGTCCCTGGATGGGCCGTGCCCTGCCCGGAAAGGGTGGGGGCGATCTGAAGACCCTCGGCAAACCCATGGCGCCCCGGCCCGGTGGCCGGGCGCGCGGGTCCGACTGCCGGAACCCCTTGACCCCCCAACACAGAGCGGAAGCCAACGCATGAAGACCCTGACCGAAGCGCCGACCGTCCATGAGAGCGCAACCCTCATTGATTGCACTTTGGGCAAGTGGACCGAGGTCATGGCCCAAGTGACCATGCGCGAAGTGACCTTTGGCGATTACTCCTACATCGTCCGGGGCGGCAACGTGGTCTGGTCCACCATCGGCAAGTTCTGCTCGATCGCCGAAGGCGCGCGGATCAATCCGGGCAATCACGCGACCTGGCGCGCCGCGCAGCATCATTTCACCTATCGCGCCGCGCAGTTCGGGTTTGGCGAGGATGATGACGCGTTCTTCCAGTGGCGCCGCGACCATTGGGTGACCATCGGACATGACGTCTGGATCGGCCATGGCGTCACGATCCTTCCCGGCGTGACCGTCGGCACGGGCGCGGTGGTCGGCGCGGGGGCCGTGGTCTCGAAACCCGTCGCGCCCTATGAGATCGTCGGTGGCGTGCCGGCCCGCCACATCAAGTGGCGGTTCGACAGGCCTGAGGCGGAGGCACTGCAACGGATTGCCTGGTGGGACTGGGACCATGCGCGGCTGACGGCCGCCTTGCCGGATTTCCGGGCGCTGGACATTCATGCCTTCCTTGAAAGATACGCGTAATCTGCCGGGGCGCATTCGGGGGCATCGCGTGACATCTCTAGCGCGCATAGTGGCGGGGCTGTCGATCGGCGGCCTTGGCGGCTGTGTGTTCCATCTGCTTTCCATGCCGCTGCCATGGATGCTGGGGGCCCTGACCGCCACGATGGCCACCTCGGTCGCCGGCTGGCCCATCCGCGGGCCGGACCGGCTGAGACCGGTCATCGTCGCTGTCATCGGCGTCTTGCTGGGATCGCGTTTCACGCCGGGCATCATCGAACAGGCGGGCGAGATGCTGACCTCGCTGGCCATCCTTCTGGCCTATCTCGTGGCGGTGGGAGGCGTGATCGTCAGCTACTTCCGTCTGGTCGGGCGGCAGGACTGGACCACCGCCTATTTCGCCGGAATGCCCGGCGGCCTTTCGGAAATGGTTGAACTCGGAGAGGCAAGAGGGGCGAATGTTCCGGTGATCGTGCTGGCGCATTCGCTGCGGATCGTTCTGACGATCGCGCTGATGGCCATACTGTTTCGCCTTGTGCTTGGCCATGACGTGGGCACTGGGCCGGTCAAGCTTGACGCTGCCATCGGGCCAGTGGATGCGGCCCTTCTGATCGCCTGTGCGGTGATCGGGATGCCGCTGGGCAGATTGTTGCGCCTGCCTGCGCCGACCTTTCTGGGTCCGCTGATCCTGTCGGCTGCGGTGCACATGGCCGGGCTGACGGCCAGTGTGCCGCCCCTTCTGCTGGTGAATGCCGCGCAGGTCGCGCTGGGCACGATCCTGGGATGCCGCTTCCTTGGCATTTCTGTCCCCACCCTTGCGCGGGCCTGCGCCCTGAACCTTGGCGCCACGCTGATCACCCTGACCTTTGCCCTGGGCGGTGCGCTGGCGATGCAGCAGCTTGCAGGGGTGCGCCTTGACCAGGGATTTCTGGCGCTGGCACCGGGCGGACTGACGGAAATGGGCCTGATCGCCCTTGCCATCCAGGCCGATGTGGCCTTCGTCGCGCTGCATCACGTGATCCGCATTCTGGCTGTGATCGTCGTCGCCCCGCTTCTGCTGCGGCAGAGATAGGTTTGCCCGCCTGCAAAGGCCGGATGGAGCGCGGATGCGTGAAGACGGCCGAAAGCAGGATGCTGGAGCCCCGCGGGGATCAAGAAATGTCTTCCCCGATCCGCCCCCCGCCCAACAGGCCCCTTCTCCGACGTGCCGGGCCTTTGGAACGTCTTGATGCGCCCGGCATGTTAAGCTGAAAGCCGATCAGGTGAGTCGATTGTCCACGCGCCAGAATGGCATCCAGAGAGGTCCGAACCATGAGGAAACCCGTCTTCCCCGCAGTCAACCGCCGCGGCTTTGCGCTTGCGACCATCGCCCTTGTCGGTGGTCTTGTGGCAGGCCTCCCCTCGGTCGCTGTCGCCGAGACCCCCGACACCGCGCGCTGGGTGATCGACGCCGCGAAGGCGCGGGAAATGTTGGCCAATGGGGCGATCCTGCTGGATACGCGGGGGCAGGACCTGAAGGACGAGCGCCCCGTGGAGGGCGCAATCCCCGTCGTCTGGCAGGATTTCACCAATGCCGATCTGCCGAACAAGGGGCAACTCCTCGCCGATGACGCGGTCCTGACCGAAAAGCTGCGGGCTTTGGGCATATCGACGGCCATTCCGGTCGTGGCGATTGCCGACAGCGCGAAGGGCTGGGGCGAGGATGGGCGGATCGTCTGGACGCTGCGCACGCTGGGACATGAGAATACCTTCCTCGTTGATGGCGGGGTCGAGGCGCTGCTGGCGGAGGGCGACCTTGCGCTGAAGCCGGTCGCGGTGCCGGGCGATTTCACCGTGGCGCGGACGGATGCCTATGAGATCAAGAAGGAAGAGCTGGTCACGCTGATCGACAAGCCGGATGTGGTGATCCTCGACACGCGCGAGCCGCGCGAATATGCGGGCGAGACGCCCTATGGCGAAAGCCGGGGCGGCCATATCCCCGGGGCGCGGCACATCTTCTACAAGGATCTGGTCGGCGCGGACGGAAAGATCGTGGAAGGAGAGGCGCTGAAGGCGCGGCTGGCGGAACTGGGCGTGAGTGAAGATACCCAGGTCGTGTCCCACTGCACGGGCGGCATCCGGTCGGGCTTTGTCACGGCGGTGCTGAACGATATCGGGGTCAAGGCGCGGAACTATGCCGGGTCCATGTGGGAATGGTCGGCGCAGGATGCGGCCTCCTATCCGCTGGTGACGAACTGATCTTTCTGCCGCGGTCGGGGGGGCCTGACCGCGGCCATTTGCGGCGCGGGTGATCCGCGTCTTGGCGGATACCATGACACGCAAAGCTTCGCGCATCGCCGCCGTGGCGCTGTTGCTGGCCGTCGGCCTGCCGGGGGCGGCCTTGCTGCTGTTGCCCGATCTTCGGGCCGCCGTCGGGGCGGGCATCCACCTGCTGACCACCGCCGAGGTCGAGGCTGCGGTGGCGGGCCTGATCGACTATCTGCGATCCTTCGGCATCTGGGCCCCGGTCGTGTCTGCCGCGCTGATGGTGCTCCAATCCGTGGCGGCACCGATCCCTGACCTTTGCAAATGGCCTGCTTTTCTGCCGGTTCTGGGGCGCGGCGCTGTCCTCGTCCGCAATGGCTTTGGTTGGCCTTGTGCTGCCGGGCGTTCTGGCGTGGTCGGTCGATCTGCGGCACCTGCCAACAGGGTTGGTCGCGCGTGGGTCTGCCGCCTGGAACATCCGCTCGCTGAGCGGGAGATCCGCTAGACCACCTGCCCCAGCACGATCCGCCTTGCCAGCGATGCCGCCTGTTCGCGGATGTCCGGGATGGCCGTGATCTCCCAGAAGGCTGCCCGGCTCACGGGGCCGATTGCCGAAAGGCGGGGGGACGCCGTGCCGTCGGCCCGGATGACGGAGCCGTCATTGGCGATGTCGAGGCCGATGCGCAGCGTGTCCCACCGCGCGGTGCCCTGATCCAGCAACTGGGCGAGCAAGGGGGAGTCCGTCGGACGCCCGCGCAGACCGCGCGCGTCGATGGCGAGTGTCGCGGCCAGCGTTTCGGTCGCGGCCTTCCGGTAAGGGCGGTAGCGGGCGGTGATGCCCGATGCGGCAGGGTGGACCTGCAAGACATCCCCCTTGAGCAGGGTGAACTGCCCATCGGCCATGGCGGCAAGGAGGCGGGCTTCGGACCCGGGCGGCATACGGTGGCGGTGGATGTCCCACCAGCGCTGGCCATGGCGCAGGAAACGGGCGCGTTCCACGGGGGGCAGGCTGCGCCAGATGCGCCGCACGAAGGGCCGCACCGCATCCATCGCATCGCGCCATGTGCCGCCCTTGCCTTCCGCCTCGCGGGCAAGGCTCCGCAACCAGCGGCAAAGCGCGCTCATCGGTGCGCCGAAGGGCACATCCTGCGGGCCGAGGCGCAGCGGGATCGTCGGGCGATGCGCGCGGGGCAGAAGGCCACGGCGCGAGATGGCAAGGATGCGCCCTTCGAACCCGGAATCGAGGAGGGAGAGGACCTGATCCACCATGGTCAGCCCGGTCCCCAGGATCAGGACCGAGGCGTCGGAGGGCAAGCTGGGGATCGGGTCCCATGCGGGCTGGATCGCCCGGTCTGCGGCCGGGCGCGGCAGACTGTGGCCGGTGGCAAGGATGGCGTGATCCGCCAGTTGTACCGTGCCGTCATCGAAACTGGCGACGATGCCAGCGGGGTTTTCCGACAGGCCCGTGCAGATGCCGTGAACCCTACGGAACCGGGCAGGACGCTGTGCGCGCCCTGTGGACAGAAGATCGGCGAGGTATTCGCCATAGACCCGGCGGCTGACGAAACGGTCGGGGCTGCTGTCCTGCCCCTTCCCTGCCAGCCAGTCGAGGAAATGCCGCGGGTCGTCGGCCAGCGCGCTCATGTTGCCCGCGCGGACGTTCAGGAGGTGGTTCTGATCCGGGGTGGAATAGGCAAGCCCCAGACCGATGCGGTCACGCGGTTCGACCAGCGTCACGCGGGCCGAGGGATCGCTGCGGAGGATGTGGGCAGTGGCGAGGACACCGCTCGCCCCGCCCCCCACGACCAGGACATGGGGGCCGGGACGATCCGGCCCCGGGCCGGAGGAGGAAGATCGGTCGGGGCCGGGGTGATCCTTCATGCCGGGACGGTGAGAGCGATCACGGCAAGAAGAAGGGTGGAAACGAAGGCAGTCCATTCCAGCGGACCGGCCTCGGGTTCCGTGCCAAGCGGGTGTTCGGCAAGGAAGAGGGCCATGCCGGGATCATGGATGCAGGAGAACATCAGGGGGCTCCTTTCTGTGCCGTGCCGACGGTTTCGATCAGGATGGTCTGGCCGGGCGGTTCGGCCCGGAACTGGTCAGGGGCCACGATGACCGCCAGGGTGCCGAGATAGACGAGGAGGAAGAGCATCAGCGCCGGATAGCTGGTGCGGCGATGCGTGCGAAGGATGGCGGTCATGCGATGGCCCTCCGCCCGAAAAGGCCAACGCCCTTGCCTGCCGTGATGCCTGCACGTTCTGCAAGCTGGTCACGCAGGTCCAGCGCCACAGGCCAGGGGCCGAAGCCGCTGGCCACGTTGATGTGGCCGGCATAGCCGAGGTCCACCAGTTCGGCCTGCCACAGCTCGGCCAGATGGGTGCTTTGCTGGAAGGACATCCAAGGGTCGTTACGGCTGGCAACCACTGTGGTCGGCACGCCAAGCGGGCGTTCCGGAAGCCCGGCGAAGGAGGCAAGGCGACGGCTGAGCGCCGGGTTCGCGGGCGCCACCAGAAGGGCCGCCGAAACCTTCAATTGCGGCCAGCGCGTCAGGATGCGCGCGGCCAGCACCGCGCCCAGGCTGTGACCCACGAGGATGCAGCCCGGATGGTTCAGGATCGCCCCGGCAAGCTCGGCCTCCCATGCCTCATGCGTGGGTCTCGCCCAGTCCTGCTGTTCGACGGTCAGGGCGTTGGGGTCGGTCGCGGCCCACCAATGCTGCCAATGCGGCGCTGGCGATCCGTCGAGTCCGGGCAGGATGAGCGTCTTGGGCATGGGGCGACTCCTTTTCCCGCTAAAACACTATCATGTTTGTCGTGATTAAGTTTCCAAAGACGTGGCTGGAAAGAGAAAAGGATACTCTGGGGCTTACCTGTTGCGCGTATCCACGGGATAGGCGGTGGTGAACTTCATCCGCTCCATGGCGAAATGGCTGGTGACATTCTTGATCGGGACGGCATCGGTCAGCCGCTTGTAGAGCGCATCGAAGGACGCCATGTCGCTGACCGAGACGCGGAGCAGGTAATCCAGTTCGCCCGCCATGCGATAGACTTCCATGATCTCGGGGATTGACCCGACGGCGGTGGCAAAGGCCGCCCGCCAGTCTGGCGAGTGGTCCGGTGCCTCGATCCCGACAAAGACCGTCAGACCAAAGCCAAGCCGGGACGGATCGGCCAAGGCCACCCGCGAGGTGAGCACGCCCATCGCCTCCAGCTTCTGGATGCGCTTCCAGCAGGGGGTTTGCGACAGACCGGCCTTCTCGGCGATCTGGGCGATGGGCATGGTCGCGTCGCGCATCAGTTCGGCGACGATCTTCCGGTCGATGAGGTCAAGGTCCATCCTGCAAACGTCCCCTCTGCGATGATGCATGCAATCCGTTCCAGGAAGCATGCATGAAAAATACGATAAGTCTACTGTCTTGATCGTGTATTAATCCGCCCGGCGGATCACGCGCCGGGAAAGGGCCTTTCGCAACAGCGCGCTGTTCAAATGGCGGGTGGGCAAATGCCGACATTGATTCTCGTCTATCAGGGGCGTAACGCTTGGGCATGATCACGCAGAAGATGAAATACGCCCTCAAGGCACTTCTGGCCCTCGCGGACGAGGCCGAGAAAGGCCACCCCGAACCCCTGACGATCGAAGAGATCGCCAAGCGGTCCGGGACGCCGAAGCGTTTTCTCGAACATATCCTGCTTGAAGTGCGGAATGCCGGTGTCATCGCCTCGACCCGCGGGCGCTCCGGGGGCTATAGCCTGATCAAGAAGCCGAACGAGGTTTCGATCTCCGAACTCCTGCGGACGATTGACGGCCCCATCGCGCCGCTGCCCTGTCTGTCGCGCCGCGCCTATCAGCGCTGCGAAGACTGCACCGACGAAGCGACCTGCCGCATCCGCAAGGTCTTTGCCGATGTGTTCTGGTCCTACCTTCTCATCATCGAATCGCTCACGCTGGAAGACATGCTGCGCTCTGCGGAGGCGCAACAGCAAGTCATTGGCGAAACGCGATAAAATCCCGTCCCTTCTGCGGCCGGACGATTGCGGAAACTGACCGGATCACCCCCCCCTGCCCGCCTGCCGAGCGACAGGGAGAAGCCTGCCTTGCAGGAAATCCCTCCTTCTGCGGGAGAATAGGATTCTATAAACACGATCATTTTTGGCGTGTTTTTTCCGTTGCGATACTCGACTAACTGTGTCGTTATTTTAGACATAACGGGGCGCCGAAAGAGGCACCCCGCTGGTTACCGAGGAGACGCACGATGTCCGCTGCCACACTCTCGCCCGCCCTCACCGGAACGGCCGAACGGACGACCGCCGCACGCGGCGCGCCCCAGCCGCAGACCTGTGCCGTCCGTCTGATCGACCGCCGCACGGGCCAGACGCATCGCGTCAACGGCAGCCCGCTGCTGATCTTCACCAAGTCGCCCGGCGAGGCCGCCGAAGATCTGCTTGCCGGGCGTGACCGCGCCCTGTGGGAGGCTCGCATCGAACCGATTGGAGGCGCGTCGTGACGACCTTCACGCCCCACCCGCTTACCGTTCTGGGCCTCGTGCCCTTTACCCCTTCCGTCGCGCCGCAGGCGCGCCCGCAACAGGAGAAGACCATGCATGCCACCATCACGCTTGCCGGCACGATCACGGCGCAAGGCCCCGTCGCCGAAAAGCTCCCCGACGGCCGCGTCACCATCGCCGACGGTCTGCGCCGCCTTACCGGCTGGCCGGTTGCCCGCAGCCTGCGCGGCACCCTATCGGCCCTTGCCGTGGCGCTGCTGGCGCTCGGCTCTGCCCCGGCACCGGTTCAGGCCGAGAGCCTGCTGAATGTCAGCTATGACCCGACGCGCGAACTCTACCGTGAACTCAACGAGGCCTTCTCCGCCTGGTGGGTGGCCCAGGGCAACGAGGCGCCGCAGATCGAGGTCAGCCATGGCGGTTCCGGCAGCCAGGCCCGCGCCGTGATCGACGGGCTCGAGGCACAGGTGGTGACGCTGGCGCTGGCCTCGGACATCGACAAGATCGCCGAGGCGGGCAAGCTCCCGGCCGATTGGCAGACCCGACTGCCCAACAATTCCTCGCCCTATACCTCCACCATCGTCTTCCTCGTGCGCGAGGGGAACCCGAAGGGCATCGCCGACTGGGGCGATCTGGTGAAAGACGGCGTGCAGGTCATCACGCCCAATCCGAAAACCAGCGGTGGTGCGCGCTGGAACTACCTCGCCGCCTGGGCCTGGGCCGAGAAGAACGGGCAGGATCCGCGGGAATTCGTCGGCGCGCTCTACAAGAACGTTCCGGTTCTGGACAATGGCGCGCGGGGATCGACCACCACCTTCGCCCAGCGCGGTATCGGTGACGTGCTGCTGGCCTGGGAGAACGAGGCCTATCTCGCGCTGAAGGAAATCGGCGAGGATCAGTTCGACATCGTCGTCCCCTCCGTCTCCGTCCTTGCCGAACCGCCGGTCGCCCTGGTCGATGGCAATATCAAGTCCGATGCCCAGCGGGCGCTGGCCGAGGCCTATCTGAACTACCTCTACTCGCCCGAAGGGCAGGCGCTGGCCTTCAAGCACTTCTACCGCGCCTGGGACGCCTCCAAGGCCAACCCGGAAGACGTCGCCCGCTTCCCCAAGCTGGAGCTGGTTGACATCGCCTCCTTCGGCGGCTGGGCCAAGGTGCAGCCCGAACATTTCGGCGACGGCGGCATCTTCGACCAGATCTACGTCCCGAAATAAGGAACCGTGATGGGCAAACCTCTCATCCACCGATCCCCCATGCCCGGGCTGGGCCTGAGCATGGGGATCACCCTGACGATGCTGTCCCTTGTCGTGCTTTTGCCCATCGGCGCCCTTCTTCTGAAGGGCGCCCATTACGGTTTGGCAGGCATCTGGGAAACCGTGAACCGGGAACGCGTCTGGGCGGCGCTCTATCTGTCGTTCCGCCTGTCGCTCTTTGCCGCGCTCTTCAACCTGATCTTCGGCGTCCTCTTGGCCTGGGTCCTCGTGCGCTACCGCTTTCCCGGCCGCCGCATCCTTGATGCGGCAGTGGACCTGCCCTTCGCCCTGCCGACCGCCGTGGCGGGCATCTCGCTGACCGCGCTTTACGCGCCCAACGGCTTTTTCGGCCAGATGGCCGCCGAGATCGGCTGGAAGATCGCCTATACCCAATGGGGCATCTTCATCGCGCTGGTCTTCGTGGGCCTGCCCTTCGTCACCCGCACCGTGCAACCCGTGGTGGAAGAGATCGAGCGTGAAGTGGAAGAAGCCTCGGCCACCCTCGGCGCGTCACGCCTGCACACGATCCGCCATGTGATCCTGCCGATGCTGACGCCCGCCGCGCTGACGGGATTTGCCCTCGCGCTGGCGCGGGCCGTGGGGGAATACGGGTCGGTCATCTTCATCGCGGGCAACATCCCGCTGTTGACGGAAATCGCCCCCCTCCTGATCATCATTCAGTTGGAAGAGTTCAACTATGACGCGGCGGCGGCCATCGGCATCGCCATGCTGCTGATCAGTTTCGCGATGCTCTTGGTCATCAACCTGATCCAGGTCTGGAGCCGTCGGAGGATCGGATATGTCTGACGCCACCCAAATCCGGTTCCGCGCCGCGACCGAGGAAAGCCCCGCCACCCGCTGGACGCTGATCGCGCTGGCCTTTGCGGGCTTGGCCATCCTCGTTTTCGCACCCCTGATCGCGGTGTTTGTCGAGGCGCTGGCCGATGGCGCGGTCGAGGCGCTCAGAAGCCTCGCCTCGCCCGATGCCCGCGATGCGATCCGCCTGACCCTGACCATCGCCGCCATCTCGGTGCCGCTCAATGCCATCTTCGGCGTCGCGGCGGCATGGTTCATCACCAAGTTCGACTTCCGCGGCAAGGCCTTCCTGATCACCCTGATCGACCTGCCCTTCTCCGTCTCACCCGTCGTGGCAGGCCTCTGCATCGTGCTGATGTTCGGTGCGAATTCGGCCCTTGGCGGCTGGTTGGTGGCGCAGGGCTATCCCATCGTCTTCGCCATGCCGGGGATCATCTTGGCCACGATGTTCGTGACCTTCCCCTTCGTGGCCCGCGAACTCATCCCCGTGATGATCGAACAGGGCCGGGCCGAGGAAGAGGCGGCGCTGACCCTCGGCGCCTCCGGCTGGCGGGTGTTCTGGACGGTCACGCTGCCCAATATCCGCTGGGCGCTGCTTTACGGCGTCCTCCTTTGCAACGCCCGCGCAATGGGGGAATTCGGGGCGGTCGCGGTCGTCTCGGGCAAGATCCGGGGCGAAACCGCCACGATCCCCACCACGATCGAGATGCTCTATCAGGAATATCTCTCCGTCGCGGCCTTCAGCCTCGCCGCCGTCCTGACGCTTCTCGCGCTCCTCACCCTGCTTCTCAAGACGCTTCTGGAATTGCGCCATGCCGATCAGCTCGCCGCGAACCACCGCCATTAGGAGACCTGCCATGCATATCGAGATCGACGAAATCTCCAAGGCCTTCGGGACCACCGCCGCGCTGCATCCGGTGTCGCTCTCCATTCCTTCGGGTGCGCTGGTGGCGCTGCTCGGCCCTTCGGGATCGGGCAAGACCACGCTTCTGCGCATCCTTGGCGGGCTGGAATTCCCGACCTCCGGCCGCGTCCTCTTTGACGGGCAGGATGCGACGGGCCTGACGGTGCAGGAACGCCGCGCGGGCTTCGTGTTCCAAAGCTACGCGCTGTTCCGGCACATGACGGTGTTCGAGAACATCGCCTATGGCCTGAACGCCCGCCCCCGCGCGACCCGGCCCACCAAGGCCGAAATCGCCCGCCGCGTGACCAAGCTGCTGGAACTGATCCAGCTTCCCGATATCGGCGCGCGCTATCCGTCGCAGCTTTCTGGCGGCCAGCGGCAGCGCGTGGCACTGGCCCGGGCGCTGGCCATCGAACCGAGGATGCTGCTCCTCGACGAACCCTTCGGCGCGCTGGACGCCAAGGTGCGCAAGGAATTGCGGCAGGGCCTGCGCGACATCCACGACACGACAGGCCTGACCACGGTCTTCGTGACCCATGACCAGGAAGAGGCGATGGAACTGGCCGACCTCGTCGTCGTCATGTCGATGGGCCGGATCGAACAGATCGGCAAACCCGCCGACATCCGCGCCCGCCCCGCCACCGCCTTCGTGAAGGATTTCATCACGGCGTGAGGCGCCTTGACCGCGGGTGCTGGAGAGCTTCTGTGCTGCCCTGACGACGCCAGAAGCCGCCCCAGATGCTGCCCCTGTTCGCAGCGAGCATGAGATTCGGGGGAACATGTGGTGGTGCCGAAGGCCGTACGGGAGGCGCCTTGTGAAGGAGGAGGCGCCAACCTTCACAAGGGGCAGGGGTGGAGCTTTGCCCCCCGCCACGTTCCACGCTCGCCTTATCCAACGATAAAGCTGAGGCTATCCAATGGCTTAGAGAAGGAAGTGGTGCCGCTGAAGGGACTCGAACCCCCGACCCCATCATTACGAATGACGTGCTCTACCAGCTGAGCTACAGCGGCCTGGTGGCGGGCTATTAGCACCGCTCCCAGGCGGTGTGTAGCCCCCTTCGGCAGAAAAATGCACCCGGCGGGCAAAAGCCATCAGCGGGTGAAATCGTCGATCACCGCCACGCCGGGGGGCATCGGGCCGTCGAAGGCGCGCAGTTCGGCGCTGGCGCCAGAGAGGGGCACGGTGCGGGCGATCAGCGGGGACATGTCCACCACGCCCCGCGTGATCAGGTCCAGCAGCGAGGGATAGCGCCAGGCGGGCATTCCGCGCGTGCCATAGACGGCAAGCTGCTTCATGTAGATGGCGTTCATATGGACCTCCATCCGTGCGGTATGGCCTGTGGGCAAGCCCACCTGAACATGCCGCCCCAGCGGGCGCAGGCAGTCGATGGAGGCATTGGCCGTGGCGGCGATCCCCAGCGCCTCGATCGAGACATGGGCGCCGCCGCCCGTCGCCTCCACGATCCGGGCGGCCACATCGCCCTCGCGGGCGTCGAAGGCGGCCTCGGCACCGAGCGACAGGGCATGGGACAGCTTCTCCGGCACCACATCCACGACCACGACCCGCGCGCCCAAAGCGCGGCCGAGGATCAGCGCCGACAGCCCGATCCCGCCCGTGCCATGCACCGCCAGCCATTCGCCCGCCCGCAGATCGGCGCGGCCCGTGAGCGCGTGCCAGGCGGTCGTCACCCGGCAACCCAGCCCCGCCGCAAGCACCGGCGAAATCGCCTCGGGCAGGCGGGCAAGGTTATGGGCACGGGGAACGGAGATGTATTGCGCATAGGCCCCCGGCTCGCCGAAACCCGGCACGCGCTGGGACTTGCAGATGGTGGACTGGCCAGCCTGGCAATCGGGGCATTGGCCACAGGCGAGGATGAAGGGCGCGATCACCCGGTCGCCGGGCTTCCAGCGGGCGAGCGGCCCGGCCTCGACCACCTCGCCGCAGTATTCATGGCCCGGAATCGCGCCTGGCTTGACCTTTGGATGTTCGCCCACCCAGCCGTGCCAGTCGCTGCGGCAGATGCCGCAGGCCAGCACCCTGAGCACCACCCCATCCGCCTCGCAGGCCGGATCGGGGACGGTGTCGATTTGCAGGTCTTCGCGATAGGCGGTCAGGATGGCGGCGCGCATGAGGTATCCCTTGTCAGGGGGTCAGCCAAGCATCCGGCGCGGGCTCTGGCTATGCCCGGGCCGACGCGCCGCCGTCGCAAGCAGGCCGCAGGGTCAGAGAATTTCGACCCGATAGCTTTCGATGACCGTATTGGCGAGAAGCTTTTCGCACATCGCCTTGACCTCGGCCTCAGCCTTCGCGCGATCCGTCTCCGCCAGATCAAGCTCGATCACCTTGCCCTGACGCACGCCCTCCACGCCGGCAAAGCCGAGCGTGCCCAGCGCGTGGCGCACGGCCTCGCCCTGCGGATCGAGAACGCCGTTCTTCAGCATGACGGTGACGCGCGCTTTCATCTTCATTCCCCGGCCAAGGTTCGCTTCGCCCTGCCATAGCGCCCTGCCCCTGCCGGGGCAAGGCGTCTGTCCGGCGATCGCCTCAGTTGATCAGCGTGGGCTTCGTCGGGTGGGTGACGTTGGAGGGCAGCACGCCCAGCCGCCGTGCCAGTTCGGTATAGACATCCGGCAGCGGGCCGGGATCGCGCGTCACGCCCTCGCGTTCCATCGATTCCGCCGCGCCGCGCAGGTCCCAGAGACGGCAGCTGTCGGGGCTGATCTCGTCGGCCACGATCAGGCGCATGTAATCGCCATCCCAGATGCGGCCCACCTCGATGCGGAAATCCGCCAGCCGGATGCCCACGCCCATCATCACGCCCGACAGGAAGTCGTTCACCCGCAGCGCCAGCGCCACGATATCATCCAGGTCCTGCTGGCTGGCCCAGTTGAAGGCGAAGATATGCTCTTCGCTGACCATGGGCGTGCCGAGCCTTTCGTCCTTGTAATAGTATTCCACGATCGGCCGCGGCAGCGGGGTGCCTTCGGGGATGCCAAGGCGGCTGGAGAGTTCGCCCGCGGCGAAGTTGCGCACCACCACCTCCAGCGGGATGATCTCGGCCATCCGGACCAGTTGTTCGCGCATGTTGAGGCGGCGGATGAAATGGGTGGGCACGCCGATGGCATTGAGCCCGGTCATGAAGAATTCCGACAGACGGTTGTTGAGCACACCCTTCCCTTCCACCGCCGCGGGGGCGGGGGTGGCTGGCGTCGGGGCGCTGTCATCCTTGAAATACTGGATCAGAGTGCCCGGCTCCGGCCCTTCATACAGGATCTTCGCCTTGCCCTCGTAAACCTTCTTGCGACGTGCCATGAATGCTCCGGTCAATGCACAAGGCGGGGCAACCCCGAGGGTTCCCCGCCTGCTTGCTGCGGCTATAGTCCAAGCGAACCCGTCCCGCAAGGCGGCAGACCCCTTGCCAGGACGGATGCGGCGGCTTCTGCCCATGGCTGCGCCCTCCCCTTGCGGCGGGCGCGGGCTGGGGGCATATGAAGAGGCAAGCCGAAACCGCAGCAAGGGGCCGCAGATGACCACCTTCGACGATCGTGAACATGCCTTCGAGGCCAAGTTCGCCCATGATGCCGACATGCAGTTCCGCGCCGAGGCGCGCCGCAACAAGCTGGTGGGTCTCTGGGCCGCGGGCCTGCTGGGAAAGACCGGCGACGCGGCGGCAGAATACGCGATGAGCGTGGTCAGCGCCGATTTCGAAGAGGCCGGGATCGAGGATGTTGTCCGCAAGGTCGCGGGCGATCTGGCGGGCAAGGCCAGCGCCGATGACGTCCGCGCCAAGATGGCCGAACTTCTGCCGGTCGCGAAGAAGCAGCTGATGGACGAACTCTGACGAACTCTGACGCAGGCTGGGCAGAATTGCCCAGCCTGCGCGCTGAAAGGCACCCTGCGGGGTGCCTTTTCCATGCCCCTGCCCGAATCTTGGCCCATGGCTCAAGATCATCATGCGGAATATCGAATTGCCTCATGGCCCAGCGCATGGCAGACGGAAGACGAGACCCCCAGGAAAAGGTGCCCCATGGCCGATGCGCTGACCGAGCTTCTCTCCACCCGCGACTGGCTGATGGCCGATGGCGCGACGGGGACGAACCTGTTCAACATGGGCCTGTCTTCGGGCGAACCGCCCGAACTCTGGAATGTCGATGAACCCGACAATATCCGCAAACTCTATCGCGGCGCGGTGGAGGCGGGGTCGGACATCTTCCTGACCAACACTTTCGGCGGCAACGCGGCGCGGCTGAAGCTACACAATGCGCAGGGGCGGGTGCGGGAACTCAACCGCGTCGGCGTGGCACTGGGGCGCGAGATCGCCGATGCCTCGGGGCGCAAGGTGGTGGTGGCCGGATCGGTCGGCCCGACGGGCGAGATTTTCGAACCGATGGGAAGCCTGACCCACAAGGACGCGGTAGAGATCTTCCATGAACAGATGGAAGGCATGAAGGAGGGCGGGGTCGATGTCCTCTGGATCGAGACGATCTCCGCCCCCGAGGAATATCGCGCGGCGGCCGAGGCGGCAAAGCTGGCCGGTCTGCCCTGGTGCGGGACCATGAGCTTTGACACTGCGGGGCGGACGATGATGGGCGTCACCTCTTCGGCGCTGGCCGATCTGGTGGAAAAGCTGCCCAATCCGCCCATCGCCTTTGGCGCGAATTGCGGGGTGGGCGCGTCCGACCTGATGCGCACGGTGCTGGGCTTTGCCTCCACCGGAACGGAACGCCCGATCATCGCCAAGGGCAATGCCGGGATTCCGAAGTATCACGATGGCCATATCCATTATGACGGCACGCCGGACCTGATGGCCGAATATGCCGTGCTGGCCCGCGATGCCGGGGTGCGGATCATCGGCGGCTGCTGCGGCACCATGCCCGAACATCTGCGCGCCATGCGCGCCGCGCTGGAAAGCCGCCCCAAGGGGCCGCGCCCGACGCTGGAGACGATCAGCGAAAAGCTGGGCGGCTTCTCCTCTGCCTCGGACGGGACGGGCGATGATGCGGGCGCACCCCGCCGCGAACGTCGTGGCCGCCGGGGCTGACCCGGCCCAATAGCGCCCTTGCACCCCGCCCCGCCCCGCCCTAAGAAGCGCGCGGAATTCGGGCCTTGCGGGGGGGATGCATGCCGCTTCTCGTGATGAAATTCGGGGGCACCTCGGTGGCCGATCTCGCGCGCATCGAGAATGCCGCGAAGAAGGTGCGGAAAGAGGTCGAGCGCGGCTATGACGTGATCGTCATCGTCAGCGCCATGTCGGGCGAAACCAACAAGCTTGTGGGTTACGTCGAAGGCACGTCCAAGCTTTATGACGCCCGCGAATACGATGCCGTCGTCGCCAGCGGCGAGAACGTGACCGCCGGGCTGATGGCGCTGCGGTTGCAGGAGATGGGCATTCCCGCGCGGAGCTGGCAGGGCTGGCAAGTGCCGATCCAGACCACGGCACAGCATGGCTCGGCCCGCTTCGTGGATATCCCCCGCGCCAATATCGACGCGAAATTCGCCGAAGGGTTCAAGGTCGCGGTCGTGGCGGGCTTCCAGGGCGTCAGCCCCGAAGGCCGCATCACCACGCTGGGCCGGGGCGGTTCCGACACCACCGCCGTCGCCTTTGCCGCCGCCTTCGGGGCGGAGCGCTGCGACATCTATACCGATGTGGACGGCGTCTATACCACCGACCCGCGCGTGTCGTCCAAGGCGCGCAAGCTGGACAAGATCGCCTTCGAAGAGATGCTGGAACTGGCCTCGCTGGGCGCGAAGGTCCTGCAAACCCGCTCGGTCGAACTTGCCATGCGCTACAAGGTGCGGCTGCGCGTGCTGTCGTCCTTCGAGGATACCGATGAAACGTCCGGCACCCTTGTGTGCGACGAGGAGGAAATCATGGAATCGAAAGTCGTCTCTGGCGTCGCCTTCTCGCGCGAGGAGGCCAAGATCACCCTCTTCACCATCGAGGATCGCCCCGGCGTCGCCTCGGCCATCTTCGGCCCGCTGGCCGATGCGGGCGTGAACGTGGACATGATCGTGCAGAACATCAGCGAAAAGGACTATGACGACGCCCATCCCGGCGCCGTCACGGACATGACCTTTTCCTGCCCGATCAATCAGGTGGACCGCGCCCGCAAGGCGATGGAGGATGCCAAGGCCGCGGGCCTGATCGGCTATGACGAGCTGATCGTCGATACCGATGTGGCCAAGGTATCGGTGGTGGGCATCGGGATGCGCTCGCATGCCGGCGTTGCGGCGAAGATGTTCAACGCTCTGGCGGCCGAAGGGATCAACATCAAGGTCATCTCCACCTCCGAGATCAAGATTTCCGTCCTGATCGACCGGAAATACATGGAACTGGCCGTGCAGGCCCTGCATGACGCCTTCGAGCTGGAAAAGGCTTAAGGCAGCAGCCGCGACAGCAGGGCCGCCAGCGGCCCTGCCTCATCCCCCAGCGGCGCACCAAGATGGCGCTGGATCGCCGGGCCATAGACCGCCCACATCCGACCCCGCATCGCACGCCCCGCATCCGTCACGCTGATAACCTGCCCGCGCCCGTCCCCCGCAAAAGGCGCGCGTGCGATCAGCCCCGCCCCTTCCATCCGGTCCAGCAGGCGCGACACGTTGTGCTGCGCCAGCAGAAGCCGCCCCTCAAGCTCCAACGGGCGCAGGGGTTCGCCCGCCCGCTCCAACTCCAAAAGCACGTCATACCATCCAAGCGGCGGCAGACCCGCCGCCTTCAACTCGGCCTCCACCGCGCCCAGCACCACGCGCTGCGCCCGGATCAGGCGCGCCCAGGCCGTGACGGCATCCTCTGTCGGTTCTTCGGTCATGCAGCCTGCCTAGCAGAAAGATGCAACTGCATCAACATTGACATCTAGATGCAAGTGCATCCATATAGATGCACCTACATCCAGAATCGGAACAAGCCCCATGCAACACGAACTTGCCAAACTTGCCGACATTCCCGAAACCGGCAGCATCCTTATCCCCTTCTTCGGGCGCGAAGTGCATGTCTTCCGCGCGGGCGGCGAACCCCGGGCCGTCGCCAATGCCTGCACCCATATCGGTGGCCCGCTGGAGTGCCGCGACGGGAAATTCATCTGCCCATGGCATGGCGCGACCTTCTCGATGGAAGACGGCGCGCGGCTGGATGGACCCGCCCCCGCAGGCAGCCGCCTGATGCGCCTGCCCACCCGCGTGATCGACGATGCGCTGGTCTATGTCTGGGGGCGGGACTGATGGAAAAGCTGACGCTCGTCTCCTTCGACCTCTGCCCCTATGTGCAACGCGCGGTGATCGTGCTGGCGGAAAAGGGCATCCCCTTCGACCGGATCGACATCGACCTTGCGGCAAAACCCGACTGGTTCCTGCGCCTGTCGCCCACGGGTCGCGTGCCGCTTCTGAAGGTGGGTGAGGAGGTGCTGTTCGAAAGCGCGGCCATCATCGAATACCTCGACGAAACCCACGGACCGCGCCTGCATCCCGAGGACCCCGTCACCCGCGCCCGGCACAGGGCGTGGATGGATCAGGGATCGGCCCTGCTGGGTGATCTCTGGACGCTGGAGACCACGAAGAATGCCGCAACCTTCGACGCCACCTGTGCCACTATCCGCACCCGCCTTGCCCGTTTGGCCGAGGCATTGGGGCATCGCACCTGGTTCGGCGGCGACAGCTTCTCACTGGTCGACGCCGTCTTCGCCCCTGCCTTCCGCTATTTCGACACGTTTGAAGTGGCGGCAGACCTGCACCTGATCCCTCCCGAACTGGCGGGCTGGCGCGCAAGGTTGGCCGCACGACCCTCCGTCAGGGGCGCTGTGGGGACGGACTACGCCGACCGCCTGCGCGCCTTCATCAAGCGGCAGGAGGGGGTCATGGCGACACGGATCGCGTGAAGCCGGTTTGTGCGGGGAAATCCGCACGTATTCCCGAAGCGTTCGGTCCCGTCCCCGCAGGGACGGGATTCCGCGTCGCAGGCTCTGTCCGCAGGTTGACAGGGGGTTCCGCAAGCCCCGGTCCTGTGGTCTAAAGACGGCAACAGGGACAAGAACAACCATGCCGGAACGGACCGAAAGCGAAAGCCGCAAGCTGCTGCGCCGGTTGCGCGACACGCTCGCCACCACCGGGGGCGGGCAGGACAGGCTCGACCGCATCACCCATCTGATCGCGGATTCGATGGGGACCGAGGTCTGTTCCATCTATCTCTTCCGCGACACCGACACGCTGGAACTTTGCGCCACCGAAGGGCTGAAGGCCGAGGCCGTCCACAAGACGCGGATGAAGCTGGGCGAAGGCCTCGTGGGCCGCGTCGCGCGCAGCGGCCTGCCGGTGAACACCGCCAATGCACCACAGGAAAAGGGCTTTCGCTACATGCCGGAAACGGGGGAGGAGCTCTATTCCTCCTTCCTTGGCGTGCCGATCCAGCGGGTCGGGGAAAAGCTCGGCGTGCTGGTCGTCCAGTCGCGGACGGCACGGGAGTTTTCGGAAGACGAGGTCTATGCCCTCGAAGTGGTGGCCATGGTTCTGGCCGAGATGACGGAACTGGGCGTCTTTGCCAGCGACAGCGACGGCATGCGGGCGCTGCACAAGCAATCGGTGATGATCCGGGGCGGCACCGGGCAGGAGGGCGCGGCCGAGGGGCGCGTCTGGCTGCACGAACCGCGCGTCGTCGTCACGAACCCCGTGGCCGACGATCCGCTGACCGAGATCGAGCGCATCCGCGCCGCCGTGGGCAAGCTGCGCGTATCGGTGGATGACCTTCTGTCGGCGGAAAGCCTCGACAAGGATCAGAAGGCGGTGCTCGAAGCCTATCGCATGTTCGCCAATTCGCGCGGCTGGCTGAAGCGCATGGAAGATGACATCGCCCGCGGCCTGTCGGCCGAGGCGGCGGTAGAGAAAGAGCAATCCGCCACCCGCGCCCGCCTGGAACAGGTGCCCGACGCCTATCTGCGCGAAAGGCTGCACGATCTGGATGACCTGTCGAACCGCCTTCTGCGCATCCTGACGGGACAGGGCACCGACACCGGCGCGACCATGCCCGAGAACCCGATCCTCGTGGCGCGCAACATCGGGCCTGCCGAACTGCTCGATTACGGGCGCAAGCTGAAGGGTGTGGTGCTGGAGGAAGGCTCCGTCGGCAGCCATGCCGCCATCGTGGCCCGCGCGCTGGCCATCCCCCTTGTCATCCATGCCGACCGCATCGTGACCGAGGCGCTGAACGGCGATCCCATCCTTGTCGATGGCGATCAGGGCATCGTCCATCTGCGCCCCGAGGAAACGGTCGCCCGCGCCTTCCGCGACAAGATCGCCATGCAGGCGGCGGCGCAGCAGCGCTATGCCAGCCTGCGCGGCCTTTCGGCGCAGTCGAAATGCGGGACGGTCACCGCGCTGATGATGAATGCGGGCCTGATGGCCGATCTGCCCAGCCTCGAAGGATCGGGCGCCGAGGGCGTGGGGCTGTTCCGCACCGAGTTGCAATTCCTCGTCCGCAACAAGATGCCCCAGCGGGCGGAACTGGCCGCCCTTTATGCCCGCGTGATGGATGCCGCGAAGGGCAAGCGGGTGGCCTTCCGCACGCTCGATATCGGGTCGGACAAGGTGCTGCCCTATATGAAGCCGCAGGATGAGCCCAACCCCGCGATGGGCTGGCGCGCGATCCGCGTGGGGCTGGACAAGCCCGGCGTGCTGCGGATGCAGTTGCAGGCACTGATCCGGGCGTCGAAAGGGCGCCCGCTGACGGTGATGTTCCCCTTCATCACGGAACTGTCGGAATTCACCACCGCCCGCGCGCAGGTCCTGCACGAGCTGGAGCGGGAAAAGGCGCTTGGCCACACGATCCCCGCACGGGTGGAGATCGGGGCAATGCTGGAAACCCCGAGCCTCGCCTATGCGCCGCGCGCCTTCTTCGAACTGACGGATTTCGTTTCCATCGGCGGCAACGATCTGAAGCAGTTCTTCTTCGCCGCCGACCGCGAGAATGAACGGGTGCGGCGGCGCTATGACACGCTGAACGTGTCCTTCCTGAACTTCCTGTCGCAGATCATCGCCCGCTGCGCCGAGACCGGCACCCCCCTGTCCTTCTGCGGCGAGGATGCCGGGCGGCCGATCGAGGCGCTGGCCTTCGCCGCGCTGGGGCTGCGGGCGCTGTCGATGCGGCCGGCCTCCATCGGGCCGGTCAAGGCGCTTCTGCGGCGGGTGGATCTGGGCGAGGCGCGGGCCGTGATCGACCGCGCCATCGCCGAGGGGGCGGAAACCGTCCGCCCCGCCCTGATGGCCTGGCTGGCGGATCAGCCCGAACAGCCCTAGTCGCGGGTCGAGCGGATCAGGTCGAGGATGCGCCGCGCCGCCTCGGGGATATTGGTTCCGGGCCCGAAGATCGCCTTGACTCCGTTGTCATAGAGGAACTGGTAATCCTGCTGCGGGATCACGCCCCCGCAGATGACGAGGATGTCTTCGGCCCCCGCATCCTTCAGCGCCTGCACCAGTTTCGGCGCAAGCGTCTTGTGCCCCGCGGCCTGGCTGGAAATCCCCACCACATGCACGTCATTGTCGATGGCATCCTGCGCCGCCTCTTCCGGCGTCTGGAACAGAGGGCCGACATCCACGTCAAAGCCGATATCGGCAAAGGCCGTGGCGATGACCTTCGCGCCCCGGTCATGGCCATCCTGCCCCATCTTGACGACCAGCATCCGGGGACGCCGCCCCTCGGCCTCGGCAAAGGCTTCCACGTCCTTCTGGATGCGGGCAAAGCCTTCGTCGCCCTCATAGGCCGACCCATAGACCCCGGCCAGCGTCTTCACCTCGGCCCTGTGCCGCCCGAACACCTTTTCCATCGCGTCCGAAATCTCCCCGACCGTGGCCCTTGCGCGGGCCGCCTCCACCGCTGCTTCCAGAAGATTGCCACCCTCGCTTGCGCGCCGGGTCAGCTCGGCCAGCGCCGCCTGCGCGCGGGCCTCGTCCCGCGCGGCGCGGGTCGCCGTCAGTCGGGCAATCTGCGCCTCGCGCACCGCCATATTGTCGATGTCGAGGATGTCGATGGGTTCTTCCTTGTCCTTGCGATACTTGTTCACCCCGACGATGACCTCTTCCCCCCGGTCGATCATCGCCTGCCGCCTTGCGGCGCTTTCCTCGATCCTGAGCTTGGGCATCCCCGTCGCGACGGCCTTGGTCATGCCGCCCATCGCCTCGACCTCTTCCATCAGCTTCCACGCCTCGTCGGCAAGCTGCGCGGTCAGTGCCTCGACATAGTAGGATCCTGCCAGCGGATCGACGACCTTGGTCACCCCCGTCTCTTCCTGAAGGATCAACTGGGTGTTCCGCGCGATCCGCGCCGAAAACTCCGTCGGCAGGGCAATCGCCTCGTCCAGCGCGTTGGTGTGCAGCGATTGCGTCCCGCCCAGCACCGCCGCCATCGCCTCATAGGCCGTGCGGATGACGTTGTTGTAGGGGTCCTGCTCCTGCAAGGAGACACCGCTCGTCTGGCAATGCGTCCGCAGCATCAGGGATGACGCCTTCTTCGCCCCAAACCCTTCCATGATCCGGTGCCAGAGCATCCGCGCCGCGCGCAGCTTGGCCGCCTCCATGAAGAAGTTCATCCCGATGGCGAAGAAGAAGGACAGCCGCCCCGCGAAGTCATCCACATCCATCCCCCGCGCCAGCGCGGCGCGGACATATTCCCGCCCGTCGGCCAGCGTGAAGGCCAGTTCCTGCACGAGGTTCGCCCCCGCCTCCTGCATGTGATAGCCGGAGATGGAGATGGAATTGAACTTCGGCATCTCCTTCGCGGTGAATTCGATGATGTCCGCGATGATCCGCATCGAAGGTTCGGGCGGGTAGATATAGGTGTTGCGGACCATGAACTCCTTCAGGATGTCGTTCTGGATGGTCCCTGACAGATCGGCGCGCGAAACCCCCTGCTCCTCCCCGGTCACGATGAAATTCGCGAGGATCGGGATCACCGCGCCATTCATCGTCATCGACACGCTGACCTTCTCCAGCGGGATGCCGTCGAAAAGGATCTTCATGTCCTCGACGCTGTCGATGGCCACGCCCGCCTTGCCCACATCGCCCAGCACGCGGGGATGGTCGCTGTCATAGCCGCGATGGGTGGCCAGGTCGAAGGCGACCGATACCCCCTGCTGCCCGGCGGCCAGCGCCTTGCGGTAGAAGTTGTTCGATTCCTCGGCGGTGGAAAACCCCGCATATTGCCGGATGGTCCAGGGGCGGCCCGCATACATCGTGGCCCGCACCCCCCGCGTGAAGGGCGCCAGCCCCGGCAATTCACCCATCTGGGGCAGCCCCGCCACATCGGCAGCGGTGTAAAGCGGCTTGACCGCGATCCCTTCCAGCGTGTTCCAGGTCAGGCTGTCAGGGTCCGCGCCCTTGAGTTCCTTGGCGGCCAGCGCGCGCCATCTGGACAGGTCTTCCGACATCTTTCTTCCTTCCATCACGCCAGTGTGGGCACCCGGCATATCCCTTGGGTTTTCAGGCCCCTGCCCTATATTGGGGGCAAAGGGGAACCGCATGAAAACGCTTCGATCCTTGCTTCTCGCGGCCGTGCTGCCGCTGTCTTCGATGGCCGCCGCGCAGGAGGCGGGCGGTTTCCTTCCCAATCAGGCGGCCGATGTCGTTCTGGGCGACCTGCTTTATGTCAAGCGGCCCATCGCCGTCTTTGCCGACAGCCCCAACGACCCGAATTTCATCCGGCAGATGGAACTTCTGGCCCGCGATCCCAAGGCGCTGGAAAGCCGCGATGTGATCGTGGTGGTGGACACCGATCCCGAGGCGCGCAGCGAATGGCGCCAGAAACTGCGTCCGCGCGGCTTTTCCCTCGTCCTGATGGACAAGGACCTGAAGCCCGTCATCCGCAAACCCCTGCCCTGGGAGGTGCGCGAGATTTCGAACGCCATCGACAAGTTCCCGCTGCGCCGGCAGGAAATCCAGCAGGGCGCCGGACTGGGCATGGGGGGATGACCCCCCTGCCCTATCGCCCCCCGGACGGGCGGGCGGTCCTGACGATTGGCGGGCGCAGAAGGGCATCGCTCACTCGAATTCCATGATCACGTCATCCACCTTCAAGCTTGCCCCGGCGGATGCGGCGATCTTCTTCACCACCCCCCGCCGTTCGGCCTTCAGGATGTTCTCCATCTTCATGGCCTCCACCGTCGCCAGCGCCTGCCCCTCCTGCACCTCGTCGCCCTCGGCCACGTTGATCTTCACCACCAGCCCCGGCATCGGGCAGAGCAGGAATTTCGACGTGTCGGGGGGCAGCTTTTCGGGCATCAGCAGCGAAAGCTGATGCTGGCGCGGGCTGCGCACGAAGCATTTCAGATCCGCGCCGCGCACCCGCAGGCGAAAGCCCATCGGCACCTTGCCCACTTTCAGCACCAGCGGCGCGCCGTCCACTGTCAGGCGGGCCAGTTGCTGGCCCGGCGTCCAGTCGCTTTCCACCCGATGCGCGATGCCCTCGGCAAAGGTGACGGTCGATCCGGCCTTGTCGGCGGCGATAGTCACGGGGAAGCTTTCGCCCTGAAGGCTGACCACCCAGTCATCGCCCACCCGGCGCTGATGGTTGTCCATCGTGCCGGAAATCCGCGTGCGCCGGATTTCCGCCACCCGGTTCATCGCCGCCGCCGCCGCCGCCACGCGGCGCAGCATGGCCGCATCCAGCGCCACCCCGTTGAAGCCTTCGGGATATTCCTCGGCGATGAAGGCCGTGGTGATGTTCCCGCTGGTGAAACGCGGATGGTCCATCACCGCCGAACAGAAGGGCAGGTTATGCCCGATCCCCTCCACCTCGAACGTGTCCAGCGCCAGCCGCATCTCCTCGATCGCCGCCGCGCGGGTTTCGCCCCAGGTGCAGAGCTTGGCGATCATCGGGTCGTAATACATCGAAATCTCGCCGCCCTCATAGACGCCGGTATCGTTGCGCACGATCCCGCCGCGCGCCGTCTTGCCCTCGACCGGGGGACGATAGCGCGTCAGACGGCCGATGGAGGGCAGGAAGTTCCGATACGGGTCTTCGGCGTAGAGGCGGCTTTCCATCGCCCAGCCGTTGATCTTAAGGTCGGATTGCCGGAAAGGCAGCGGCTCGCCCGCCGCCACGCGGATCATCTGTTCCACCAGATCGACGCCGGTGATCAGTTCGGTGACGGGATGTTCCACCTGCAACCGGGTGTTCATCTCAAGGAAATAGAAGTTGCGGTTGCCATCCACGATGAATTCCACCGTGCCGGCGCTGGTATAGCCCACCGCACGGGCCAGGGCGCAGGCCTGTTCGCCCATCGCCTTGCGCGTCGCCTCGTCCAGGAAGGGCGACGGCGCCTCTTCGATCACCTTCTGGTTCCGGCGCTGGATCGAACATTCCCGTTCGTGCAGATAGACATAGTTGCCATGCTTGTCGGCCAGCACCTGAATCTCGATATGCCGAGGCTGGGTCACGAATTTCTCGATGAAGATGCGGTCATCGCCAAAGCTCGCCGCCGCCTCGTTCTTGGACGACTGGAACCCCTCTGCCGCCTCCTGATCGTTCCAGGCGATGCGCATCCCCTTGCCACCGCCGCCCGCCGATGCCTTGATCATCACCGGATAGCCGATCTGGCGGGATATTCTCACCGCCTCCTCGCTGTCGGCGATCAGGCCCATATAGCCCGGCACGGTCGAAACCCCCGCCTCCTGCGCCAGTTTCTTCGAGGTGATCTTGTCCCCCATCGCCTCGATCGCCGGGCTGGGCGGGCCGATGAAGACGACGCCCTCCTTTTCCAGCGCCGCCGCGAAATCCATCCGCTCGGACAAGAAACCGTAACCGGGATGCACGGCTTCGGCCCCCGTGGCGCGGATCGCCTCCATGATCTTGTCGATCACGATATAGGACTGGTTCGCCGGCGGCGGCCCGATATGCACCGCCTCATCCGCCATCTTGACGTGCAGCGCATTGCGGTCGGCATCGGAATAGACGGCAACCGTCTGGATGCCCATCTTCCGCGCGGTCTTGATGACGCGGCAGGCAATCTCGCCCCGGTTGGCGATCAGGATCTTCTTGAACATCTCTCTCCCCTTCCACCGCGCCCGGGCCGGGGCGCGGAAATGACAAGGGCCACCGGGGCGTGCTGCCCCGATGGCCCGTTGCGATGCGTGTCAGGCCGCCCGATGGCGGCCGTCAGATCAGTAGCGGCGGCAGGGCGGCAGCCCCGGCAGACCGCAGGATGCGGCACCGGCAAGCGCGCCAAGGGCCGCGCCCGCGACCATGTTTTCATCCATTGCGTCAGCAATGGCCGCCCCGGCGACGGCGCCGCCAAGGCCGCGCTCGGTCGGGGTGGACATGCAGCCCGAAAGGGTGGTGGTCGCAAGGGCGAGAATGACAAGATACTTATGCATGGCTCGATGCCTCTCTGGGTTGTCGTTGCGGCATGTTCTACCGCATGCCACATATCATGAAAGAGGAAAGCGTCAGCTTCCAGCCTCCCCTCCACCGCATCGGCGGTTGTGCGCGCATCGGGCCGCGCCGGGAAAAGGCCCGGCCTGCCCCGCAGGGGCGAAGGCCGGGTAAAGGCGGAAGGGGTACAGTCACGGCAGTCTCTGCAAGGGCAGAGGCGGGGGCCAAGGGACCGGGACCCCGCATGGGGGAAAGCCTGACCGAACGATCCTGCCGTGACAACGATCATCGCCGCCCTCTGTGACGGCTGTGCGAAACCCTGCCAGATGCGCGGAACGATCGGCGAATGCATGCCTACCTCTCGTCCTCGTCGTCGAAATCCCCGGTAAAATCATCGTCATCAAAGCCGAAATCGGGGGCATCGGCGGCGAAGATTTCGGGAAAGCTCGCTTCGGCGCGCTTGCGGTCGATCCTGAGCAGCGCGTCATAGGAACAGGGGTCGAACGGGTCTTCGGCCGGCACCACCTCGCGCCCGAAGAGCCAGCTCAGCCGCCCCGCATCCAGATTGCCCCGTTCAAAGGGCTCTTCCCCGAACTGCGCCCAAAGCGCCGCCATGAAGCCCTGATCGGCCATCCGGTCGGCATGCTTGCGGTCCTTGAACCGCTCGCGCCGGACGATCTTGGTCGCGCCATCCTTCTTGTTGGCGCGGCGGATGGTGAACTGGAAATCTGTGCCGGGAAGGCGGCCCGGAAAGCCGCGATGTTTCAGCATGGTCTGCCCCTGTCGATGCCAAGGGGCGCGTCATGGCCGATCAGACGCCCGGCGTCAAACCGGACGGCAGACAGAATAAGGGCGGGCCGGGGCGCATCCGCCCCGCAGGCCCGCCCAGATTCATTACTTGTATTTGCCGGTGTAGGTGGGTTCGGTCGAAACCGGTTCTTCCACGTAAACGACTTCTTCTTCCTTGGCGGCGCAAGCCGCGACAAAGGCGACCATGCAAAGGGCCAGCAGGGTCTTCGTGCTCTTCGACATCCTCTACTCCTATTTTCTTGGAGGGTCGGGTCTGACGACAAGCCGCCATCCCGCCCTCGATGCGAGGCATAGGCCGCTTGGGTTCGGCCTGAGGGCACCTTAGCGGAAAAAACCGGGAAAGGACACGCAAGCGAAGCCAAGTTGTCGGCCTGTGGCACTGCTACATCACGCAAGGGCGCGGCGGCAAGAGGCTTGGCCATGGCATAGGCGGACATCAGAACATCTCCCACTGACAGGCGCCGTCCTCGATCCGGTAGGATTCGAAGTATTGCACCGCCTCGGGGGCTGCCTCGCCGAAGGGGACCGCGACATCGGAAAGCGAGATGACGATCTGCGCGGGGGCAGGGCCGAACTCCGCCACCCGCGGCAGGGCATAGCTGTCGCAGAGATACTGCATCGCCTCGCTCGCCGCCTCGAATTCCAGCCCGCCACCGGGCGCGATGGCCGGGGTGACAAAGCGGAAGCGCAGCGCCATCCCCTCGGGCCCCGGCACGTTCCAGATGACGTCCTGAAGCACCGCCTCATGCCCGGAGGGCAGCACGACCACCTCGCCCGCGCCATCAACCACCTGCGGCCCCTCTTGCGCGGGGACCGGCAGCGCAAGCAGCGCGGCAAAAGGCAGGATCAGGACGGGGCGGCGCATCTTCGGGCCTTCAGAGCGGGATGTTGTTGTGCTTCTTCCAGGGCGTTTCCTGCCGCTTGTTGCGCAGGCTGGCAAAGGCGCGGGCAACACGGCGGCGGGTGGAATGGGGCATGATCACCTCGTCGATGAAGCCCTTCTCGGCGGCAACAAAGGGATTGGCAAAGCGGTCCTCGTAATCCTTCACCCGCGCGGCGATCTTTTCCTTGTCGGACAATTCGCTGCGGTAAAGGATTTCCACCGCGCCCTTCGCGCCCATCACGGCCACCTCGGCGGTGGGCCAGGCATAGTTGAAATCGCCCCGCAGATGCTTGGACGACATCACGACATAGGCCCCGCCATAGGTCTTGCGCGTCAGAACCGTGACCTTCGGCACCGTCGCCTCGCCATAGGCAAACAGCAGCTTCGCGCCATGCTTGATGACGCCGGCATATTCCTGCCCCGTCCCCGGCAGGAAGCCCGGCACATCGACCAGCGTCAGGATCGGGATCTCGAAAGCATCGCAGAAGCGCACGAAACGCGCGGCCTTGCGGCTGGCGTCGATATCGAGGCAACCCGCCAGAACCATCGGCTGGTTCGCCACCACGCCCACCGTCTGGCCTTCCAGCCGCACGAAACCGGTGATGATATTGCCCGCGAATTCCTTCTGGATCTCGAAGAAATCGCCCTCGTCGGCGATCTTCAGGATCAGTTCCTTCATGTCATAGGGCTGGTTCGGATTGTCCGGCACCAGCGTATCAAGGCTCATCTCCACCCGCGCCGGATCGTCGAAGAAGGGCCGCACCGGCGCCTTCTCGCGGTTGTTCAGTGGCAGGAAGTCGAACAGCCGCCGGGTTTCGGCGATCAGTTCCACGTCATTCTCATAGGCCCCGTCCGCCACCGAGGATTTCTTGGTATGGGTCGTGGCCCCGCCCAGTTCCTCGGCCGTCACATGCTCATTCGTCACGGTCTTCACCACGTCAGGACCGGTGACGAACATGTAGGAGGAATCCTTCACCATGAAGATGAAGTCGGTCATCGCCGGGGAATAGACCGCCCCCCCGGCGCAAGGCCCCATGATGAGGCTGATCTGCGGCACCACGCCCGAGGCCATGATATTGCGCTGGAACACCTCGCCATAGGCGGCGAGCGAGGACACGCCCTCCTGAATCCGCGCCCCGCCCGAGTCGTTCATCCCGATGACCGGCGCGCCGTTCTGGATGGCCATATCCATGATCTTGCAGATCTTCGCGGCATGGGTTTCCGACACCGAACCGCCCAGCACGGTGAAATCCTGCGAAAAGACATAGACCATGCGGCCGTTGATCGTGCCCCAGCCGGTGACCACGCCGTCGCCGGGATGCTTCGTCTCTTCCATCCCGAAATCGGTGCAGCGGTGCTGCACGAACATGTCGAATTCCTCGAAGCTGCCCTCGTCCAGCAGCAGGTCGATCCGCTCCCGCGCCGTCAGCTTGCCCTTGGCATGCTGCGCCTCGACCCGGCGCGCACCGCCCCCGGCACGGGCCACGGCACGGCGGTCTTCCAGTTCTTGCAGGATATCCTTCATCGGCGCTCTCCCCCCGAATTTCGCGGGAACATAGCGGGGCGGGCGGGGCTGTCCAAAGGGAGTCTGGCATATTTGCAAATTATTGGCAGATCACATACCGCAAATTGCGATACTGCAAATCACTCGCCTTCGCCACAGCGGCGCGCTAGAACCGCCCGGCGCAGCGCCCGCCCCTACCCAAGCCCTTCATTTTCTGTCCGGAAACATCCACGGATGGGTCCGGGGGGCCGTCGGCCCTCCCGGGGTCGCCCCCTCTGCGCGCCGCCCGAGACGAAGCCAGACCCAGCGAGGCCATCATGTCGCAACTTCCCGTCCCCGTCGTCACCATCGGCCTTCTGCTGGCCTCGAACATCTTCATGACCTTCGCCTGGTACGGGCATCTGAAATACAAATCCGCCTCGCTCGTACTGGTGATCCTTGCGAGCTGGCTCATCGCCCTGCCGGAATATGCGCTGCAAGTGCCCGCCAACCGCATCGGGCATGGCCATTTCTCGGCCGCCGAACTCAAGACGATACAGGAGGTCATCACCCTGTCGGTCTTTGCCGTCTTCTCCGTCCTCTATCTGAAGGAACCGCTGGGATGGAACCATGCGCTGGGTTTCGGTTTCATCGCGCTGGGGGCCTTCTTCATCTTCCACAAATGGGCGTGAGCTGCACAGCCCCCACCGCACAGTCCCCTGTGCATCCCCGCCATGGACTTCCCTGCCGGTCCGGCGTAGCGCTGACCCATCATGACCGGCTCCCGCTTTCTTGACCGCCGCACGCCCCCCCATATTGCCACGCTCATCATGCTGGCGGGGCTGTCCGCGCTGACGATGAACATCTTCCTGCCGTCGCTGCCCGGCATGGCGGCATGGTTCGATGCGCCCTATGCCCTCATGCAGCTTTCGGTCGCGCTCTACCTCGCGCTTTCCGCCGTGTTGCAGATCGTCATCGGCCCCGTGTCCGATCGGTTCGGGCGCCGCAAGGTGCTGCTCGTGTCGCTGGTCCTTTTCCTGATCGCCACCGTCGGAACGCTGATCGCCCCCGATGCCGCCACCTTCCTTGCCTTCCGCATGGCGCAGGCGGTCATCGCGGCCGGCATGGTGCTGTCCCGCGCCGTGGTGCGCGACATGGTGCCGGATGCGCAGGCGGCCAGCATGATCGGCTATGTCACCATGGGCATGTCGATCGTGCCAATGATCGGCCCGGTCATCGGCGGGGTGCTGGACGAACAGTTCGGCTGGCAAGCGAATTTCGCGCTGCTGCTGATCCTTGGCACCGCCACGCTGGCGCTGGTCTGGGTCGATCTGGGAGAAACCGCAACGCCGCGCCGCATCAGCCTGATGCAGCAGATCCGCACCTATCCGGGCCTGCTGACCTCGCGCCGTTTCTGGGGCTATGTCGGCTGCGCGAGTTTCACCTCGGGCTCCTTCTTCGCCTATCTGGGCGGTGCGCCCTATGTCGGCAACGTGGTCTTCGGCCTGTCTTCCTCCGAGGTGGGCCTGCTCTTCGCCATCACCGCCGTCGGCTATGCAGCCGGCAACTTTGTCGCCGGCCGTTTCTCCGTGCGCGTGGGCATGAACCGCATGGTGCTCTGGGGGACGCTGGTCTGCATCGCGGGCCTTGGCGCGCTGACGCTGGTCACGCTGGCGGGCGTGCATTCCCCCTATGTCTTCTTCGGCTTCACCCTCGCCCTTGGCCTTGGCAACGGGATGACCCTGCCGAATGCCAATGCCGGGATGCTGTCGATCAAGCCCGAGCTTGCAGGCACCGCCTCGGGCCTTGGCGGGGCGATCCAGATCGGCGGCGGCGCGGCGCTGGCGGCACTGGCCGGGGCGCTGCTGACCGAAGGCGCGACCGAGATGCCGCTGGTCCTCTTGATGCTGGCCTCTTCGGTCTGTGCGCTGTTCTCGATCCTCGCGGTGATCCGGCGGGCCAGGGCCCTCGGCCTTTCGGCCTGAGGCCTCCCTCTTGACGCACCCCTTTTGCAAAGCGGATAACCCGCTTTGCAAACGGAGGCCGCCATGCCCACCCAGAAACTCTATGCCGGGGCCAAGCTGCGCGAAATCCGCGCCCGCCTGTCGCTGACCCAGAAATCCTTTGCCGACAAGCTGGGCGTGTCCCTGCCCTATCTGAACCAGATGGAAAACAACCACCGCCCCGTCTCGGCCGCCGTGGTGCTGGCCCTGGCGCAGGAATTCGGGCTGGACGTGACCGAACTGACAGTTGGGGAATCCGAACGGCTTGTCTCGGACATGCGCGAGGCGCTGGCCGATCCCGTTTTCGCGCAGGCCGCCCCGCCGCTCGCCGATCTGCGCCTTGCCGCCTCCAATGCCCCCGCACTGGCCCGCGCCTTCCTCGACCTGCACCGCGCCTATCGGCAAAGCCATGAACGCCTCGCCTCGCTGGACGAGGCGCTGGGGCGCGAAGACGCCGCCCTGCGCCCCTCGCCCTGGGAAGAGGTGCGCGATTTCTTTCACTATTGCGACAATTACATCGACGCCGTGGACCGGGCAGCCGAACATTTCGCAGCCCCCGGAGGCGTGCTGTCCGACATTGCGCGCAGCGCCGCCGCCGCGCTGGAAAAGCGCGGCATCACGCTGGCCTTCACCGACCAGACCGAAACCCGCCGCTACGATCCGGCAAGCAAGCGGCTGACCCTGTCCAACCGCACCGCCGCCCCGACCCAGCGCTTCCAGTTGCTGCTCCAGGTGGCGCTTCTCACCCAGAACGACCTGATCGAGGCAACGCTCGACCTTGCCCGTTTCGCTACGCCCGAGGCGCGGGATATCGCCAAGATCGGGCTGGCCAATTACTTTGCCGGGGCGGCCCTCCTGCCCTATCGCGCCTTTCAGGCGGCGGCGCTGGAAACACGGCACGATCTGGAACGGCTGGCCGATCTTTTCGGCGCTTCCATCGAACAGGTGGCGCACCGGCTTTCCACCCTGCAAAGGCCGGGCGCGAAGGGCATCCCCTTCTTCTTCGTCCGCGTCGATCAGGCCGGCACGATCACCAAGCGCCACTCCGCCACACGCCTGCAATTCGCCCGTTTCGGCGGGGCCTGTCCCCTGTGGAACGTCCATCGCGCCTTTGAAACGCCGGGCCAGTTCCTGCGCCAGCTTGCCGAAACCCCGGATGGCGTGCGCTATCTCTGCCTTGCGCGCGACGTGTCGAAACCCGGCGGGGCCTTCCTCGCCCCGGTCAAGCGCTATGCCATCGGTCTGGGCTGCGAGGTGCAGCATGCGGCGCAACTCGTTTATGCCGATGGGCTGGACCTCAAGGGCCATTTCGAACCGATCGGCATCTCCTGCCGCATCTGCGAACGCCCCGCCTGCCATCAACGGTCTGTCCCGCCGCTGGAACGCCGCCTGAAGGTGGACCCGGATCGTCGCGGCCTGCTGCCCTACGAGATCGCGGAATGACACAGGCCCCGGATCGCGCCGGGGCCTGCTCCGGGCCATCCCGGCTGTCAGACGGCCAGCATCCGCGAAATGTCGTCCTTCAGTTTCATCCTGGTCCGGCGCAACTCCGACTCATGTTCCGACGACAACACGTCCAGCCGCGTCTCGGCCCGATGCACGGCACGGTTCACGGCGTGATATTCGTCCACCAACCGCGCGAAATGGGCATCCTTCGCCTTAAGCGCATGGATCGCCTGCACCTTTTCGGGGAAATCCTCGTAAAGGTCATGGGGGGTATTCGACATGGGTCTTCTCCTTCGCGTCGTTTCGTCCCGACCTTAGGAAGGTTGCGGCAAGCCCGCCTTGACCTTGGTCAAGTTCAGCGCGCCGCGCGGCGAAAGCCTGCCGCCCGCGCCTCGGCCTCGGTGCAGAACCAGGCCTCTCCGGCCCGTTCATTGATGCGTGTCGCCTCGTAATCCGCCTGCCCCGGCAGGTGATAGATGCGCTTGCCGCTGCGCCCGATATTGCCCTTGATCACGCATTTGTCCGCAGGGATCGGATCGACGCCCCGCCCCTCGGCCCGGTACTGTTCCGGCTGCACATAGGTCGAGGTCCAGAGCCCCAGCCCCTCGGACCGCGCCGCCGCCTCGGCATTCACATAGCGGCCCGAATAGCGGCGATAGGCGATGGCCATGCCCTCGCGCACCATCAGCGCCGCGACATCCTCGCCCCCGGCTGTGCAGGTGGCCACGTTGCGGCCATAGCGGTCAATGTCCTGCACCGCGCAGGCCAGACGCTGGCGCCCGACAATCTCGGCCAGCCTGTCGCGCGCCGCCTGACCACAGGCCCAGCGTCGCCCCGACTGGTCGCAGTGCTGATCAAGTTCCGGCGCGTCGATCCCGAAAAGCCGGACCTTCTGCCCTGCCACCTCCAGCGTGTCGCCATCCACGGCACGGGCGCGGCCCGTCAACTCCATCGCCGGCGCCGCAAGCGGCAGCATCAGCGCCACCAGAACGAGAAGGGAACGAAACGTTAATGCCATACCCCGATGTCCCCCGCGAAAGCGGCGAAATCAAGGTTAACATTAACACTTCCTTAATTGGTTAAGCACAAAGCGCGAACATCACCGCTGCGCCGTGCGCCAGTTCGGGTTGATCCAGGGTTCCTGATTGGAGCGCGACAGCGGCGCGCGGCCCAGCAGGTGGTCGGCAGCCTTTTCCCCCACCATGATCGAGGGCGCATTCAGATTGCCGTTGGTCACCTGCGGAAAGATGGAACTGTCGGCCACGCGCAGCCCCTCCACCCCGATCACCCGGCATTCCGGATCGACCACGGCCATCGGATCGTCGCGCCGCCCCATCCGGGCCGTGCCGCAGGGGTGATAGGCGCTTTCCACATGCTCGCGGATGAACTCGTCAAGCTGCGCATCCGTCTGCACGCCCGCGCCGGGCTGGATCTCGTGCTTCACGAATTCCGCCATCGCGGGCTGGGCGAAGATCTCGCGCGTGAGGCGGATGCAGGTGCGGAAATCCTCCCAGTCGTCGGGGTGGGACATGTAGTTGAACTGGATCCTCGGCGCGACGCGGGGATCGCCCGAGCGCAGCGTGACCGCCCCGCGCGACTTCGACCGCATCGGTCCCACATGCGCCTGGAAGCCATGCCCTTCGGCACTGGCCTTGCCGTCATAGCGCACGGCGATGGGCAGGAAGTGATACTGGATATCCGGATACTCCACCCCGGGCTTCGACCGGATGAAGGCGCAGGCCTCGAACTGGTTCGACGCGCCCAGCCCCTTGCGGGTAAACAGCCACTGCGCCCCGATCACCGCCTTGCCCCAGAGGTTCCAGTATTTGTAAAGCGTGATGGGCTTCTTCGACGCGAATTGCAGGTAAAGCTCCAGATGATCCTGGAGGTTCGCCCCCACCCCGGGCCGATCCGCCACCACCTCGACCCCATGCTCCCGCAGATGCGCCGCCGGACCGATGCCCGACAGCATCAGGATCTTCGGCGTGTTGATGGACGAGGCCGACACGACCACCTCATAGCGCGCGGCGATCACCTCGATCCTTCCGCCGCGCTCCACCTCTACCCCTGTCGCCTTGCCGTTCTCGATCACCACGCGGCGGGCCAGGGCGCGGACAACCTCCACATTCCCCTTCTTCATCGCGGGTTTCAGATAGGCATTGGCGGCAGACCAGCGTTGCCCGTTGAAGATCGTCGCCTCCATCGGGCCAAAGCCTTCCTGCTGCTGCCCGTTGTAATCGCGCGTCACCGGATAGCCCGCCTGTTCGCCCGACCGGATGAAGGCCTCGAACAAGGGATTCTCGCGCGGCCCCCGCGTCACATGCAGCGGGCCGTTTGCGCCCCGCCAGGCCGGATCGCCGCCATCGCCCTGCCCGTGCCAGTTTTCCATCCGCTGGAAATAGGGCAGCACATCGGCATAGGCCCAGCCCTGCGCCCCCAGTTCGGCCCAGGTGTCGAAATCCCGCGCATGGCCGCGCACATAGACCATCCCGTTGATGCTTGACGACCCGCCGATCACCTTGCCGCGCGGCGTGGCCAGCACGCGCCCGCCCAGATGCGGCTCTGGCTCGGTATGAAAGCCCCAGTCATACATCGCCATGTTCATCGGATAGGACAGGGCGGCGGGCATCTGGATGAACGGCCCCGCATCCGTGCCGCCATGTTCGATCACGATCACCCGCGCCCCGGCCTCGCCCAGACGATAGGCCATGGCCGACCCGGCCGACCCCGCCCCGATGATCACGAAATCCGCCTGCATGTCCCCGGCCCTTCCCTTAGCCCTGCATCCGTGCCGCCCGCGCAAGGCATTCGGCAAAGCGGTCAAAGGCGATGTTCCCGCCCGAGGCGATGACCAGCACCACCTTCCCCGCCACCGGCACCACGCCCGCCAGCACAGCCGCCAGCGCCACCGCCCCCGACGGTTCCAGCACCAGCTTCAACTCCTCGAAGGCGCGCGCCATCGCGCGCACCACCGGCCCATCCCCGACCGACACGCCCTGAACACCGCCCGCCTGACAGGCCGCCAGCGTGGCAACCCCCGGCATCGGCGCCTGCAAGGCATCGCAGAGCGTGGGGCCGCCCGGCGCCGCGACCCTCGCTCCCGCCCGCAGGGACCGGCCCATGCCGTCATGCCCCTCCGGCTCCACGCCCCAGATCGCCACATCGGGATGCGCCGCCCGCACCGCGAGCGACACCCCGCCCATCAGGCCGCCGCCGCCCACGGGGCTGGCCACCACCTCGGGCATCGCCCCAGCCTCGGCCATCTGGGCCAGCGCCTCCAGCGCCGTGGTCCCTTGCCCCGCCACAACATCCGCATCGTCGAAAGGATGCAGCAGCGTCAGACCCCGCGCCTCCGCCAGGTCCCGCGCCAGCGCCGCCGCCACCACCTCGCGCGGGGCGTCGCCATGATGCGACAGCACCACCTCCGCCCCCAGCGCCTCGGTCGCGCGCCGCTTGCTGGCAGGCGCATCCACCGGCATCACGATGGTCACCGGGACTGAAAGTTCGCGCCCCGCCGCCGCCAGGCCTTGCGCGAAATTGCCCGATGAAAAGGCCACCACGCCCCGCGCCCGCGCCGCATCATCCAGTTGCATCAGCCGCCACAGCGCCCCGCGCAGCTTGAAGGACCCGGTCCGCTGCAACCCCTCCGCCTTCACGAAAAGCCGCGCCGCGCCGGACTCCTGCGCCAGCACCGGCGATTCAAGCAAAGGCGTCTCGCGCACGACATTGCGCACCCCCCGCAGGGCGGCGGCGATCCGGTCCGGCGACGGCAAATCGCCGGGGCGCAGAGAGGGCAGGTCAGTATGGGGCATCCACCGGCCCCATGCCCACATAGACCGATTTCACCTGCGTATAATGCTCCACCGCCGCGCGCCCGTTCTCGCGCCCGACACCCGACATCTTGGACCCGCCGAACGGCCCTTCCACCGGCGTCAGGTTATAGGCGTTGATCCAGCAGGTTCCCGCCTCCAGCCGCGCAATCACCCGATGCGCCCGCGTCAGGTCCGCCGTGAACACCCCTGCCGCCAGACCGAATTCGGTGTCATTGGCCCGCGCGACGACCTCCTCCTCCGTCTCGAAATCCAGCACCGCCATCACCGGGCCGAACACCTCTTCCCGCGCCAGCTTCATGGCGTCGGTCACATCGGCAAAGACCGTGGGCTGCACGAAGAACCCCGTGTTCAGCGCCGCCCGGTCGCCACCGCAGACCAGCCGCGCGCCTTCCGCCTTGGCCGTGGCGATATAGCCCAGCACCTTTTCCATTTGCGCCGCACTGACCAGCGGCCCCATCTGCGTGGCAGGGTCCAGCGGATCGCCCAGGGTGATCCCGGCTGTCCGCGCGGCCAGCCGCTCAAGGAAACGCGCCTTGATCCCCTTCTGGACAAAGACCCGCGTGCCGTTGGAACAGACCTGCCCGGTGGAATAGAAATTCCCCAGCATGGCCGCCCCCACCGCATCCTCGACCGAGGCATCGTCAAAGACGATCAGGGGCGACTTGCCGCCCAGTTCCATCGTCACATGCCGCACGCCATCCGCCGCCGCGGCATAGACCCGCCGCCCCGTCGGCACCGACCCGGTCAGCGATACCTTGGCCACGCGCGGATCGGTCACCAGCGCCGCCCCCACCGCGCCGCGCCCCTGCACCACGTTGAACAGCCCCGGCGGAAGCCCCGCCTCGACGAAGATTTCCGCCAGTTTCAGCGCACCAAGCGGCGTCACCTCCGACGGCTTGAACACCATCGCATTGCCGAGCGACAGCGCCGGCGCCGCCTTCCAGCAGGCGATCTGGCTGGGATAGTTCCAGGCCCCGATGCCCACGCAAACCCCCAGCGGTTCCCGGATGGTATAAACAAAGTCGCGCCCCAGCGGGATCGTCTCGCCCGTCACCGTCGGCGCAAGCCCCGCGAACCATTCCAGACTGTCCGCCCCGCTCGGCCAATCCGCGACCAGCGTCTCCTGAATCGGCTTGCCGGTATCCAGCGTTTCCAGCCGCGCCAGGTCATCGCCCCGGTCGCGGATGATCTCGGCCGCGCGGCGCAGGATGCGCGCCCGCTCCACCGGTTTCATCGCCGCCCATGCGCCCTGCGCCCGGCGGGCCGAGGCCAGCGCCGCCTCCACCACCGCCGCCGTCGCCTCATGGACGACCGCGATCACCTCGCCCGTGGCGGGATAGACCACCTCGACCGGCGCGCCCGCCTTGTCCTCCAGATAGGCGCCATCGACGAAATGGCTGGCCTTGGGTTGCGCGATCATGCGGTCTTTCCCTTCAGTTGCACGTTCAGATAATCCAGCGCCGTCTGCACCGCCGCGCCCGCATCGGGCGGCCCGGATTTCAGCACCTCGCGCAGGTAAAGCCCGTCGATCAGCGCCCCCAGCCCTTCCGCGATCTCGGAGGCCCGCCCCCCGGCAAGCGGCCGCAGACAGGCCAGAAGATTGGACCGCAGCCGCCCCTGATAGATCGCCAGCAGCCGCTTCGCCTCTGGCACCGTCTGCGCCAGCACGTAGAAATTCAGCCAGGCCCCCACCACCTCGCGCCGGAAGTTCCCGGCGCTGAAGCTCGCCGCAAGGATGGCCCTGAGCCGCGCCTCCGGCCCCTCCGCCACCGCCAGCGCGCCCCGCACCTCGGCCCCGTAAAGCGTCAGGACATGGCGCATCGCGGCCAGGAAAATCTCTTCCTTCGATCCGAAATAGTGATGCGCCAAGGCGCTCGACATGCCCGCGCGCTTGGCGATCTGGCTGACCGTGACATCCAGCGAGCCGACACGCCCGATCTCGCTGATCGTTGCTTTGACCAGCGCCGCCTTTCGGATAGGCTCCATTCCAAGCTTCGGCATGTCCGGTTCGGCGTCCTGAGAAAATGCTTGCCAAACCGAATAAGCGTGAAGTCTATTGACTCGTCAATCAACAAAAACCGACAGGGAGACTGCCATGTTGAAATCCACCCTCCTCGCCGGCGTCGCGACGCTCGCGATGGCTGGTGCCGTCGCTGCCGAGGGCTGCGACACCGTGATCTTCTCGGATGTGGGCTGGACCGACATCACCGCCACCACCGCCGCCACGACGCTGATCCTCGAAGCGCTGGGATACGAGACGGAAACCAAGGTCCTGTCGGTGCCGGTCACCTATACTGGCCTCGCGGAAGGCGATATCGACGTGTTCCTGGGCAACTGGATGCCCTCGATGGAGGCCGACATCGCCCCCTATCGCGACGCGGGCACCGTGGAAACCGTCCGCGCCAATCTGGAAGGCGCGAAATACACGCTGGCCACCAATGAACACGGCGCGGCGCTGGGCATCTCGGACTTCGCCAATATCAAGGATCACAAGGACGCGCTCGGCGCACAGATCTATGGCATCGAACCCGGCAATGACGGCAACCGTCTGGTGCTGGAGGCGATCAACGCCCCCGAATTCGGGATGGAGGGTTTCGAACTGGTCGAATCCTCGGAACAGGGGATGCTCGCCGAAGTCGCCAGCAAGACGGAATCGGGCGAACCCATCGTCTTCCTCGCCTGGGAACCCCATCCGATGAACGCGAATTTCAAGCTGACCTACCTGACCGGGGGCGATGCGCTCTTCGGGCCGGATTTCGGCGGCGCGACCATCTATACCAACACCCGCAAGGGCTATGTCGCGGAATGCCCGAACACCGGCAAGCTGTTGCAAAACCTCGTCTTCACCCTGCCGATGGAGAACGAGATCATGGGCGCCATCCTGAATGACGGCGCCGACCCGCGCGATGCCGCCAAGGCCTGGCTGGCGGCCAACCCGACGGTCTGGGAACCCTGGCTTGACGGCGTCACCACCAAGGATGGCGGCGACGCCAAGGCTGCCGTCACGGCCGCGCTCCAGTAAACCGTTCCGCTCCGCGGCGGCAACCGGGGGCTTCGCGCCCCCGGACCCCCGCGGAGTATTTCCGCCAAGATGAAGGGGGAAGGCTGCGGATGGAGTGGCTGACCGATTACAAGATCCCGGTGGGCAAGGCCGCGAAGGCCGTCTTCGACTGGATGAACACCCATCTGGGCTCCCTCTTCGACGCGATCTCGCTGGTGATGGAGGCGATGATCGACGGCATCCTCTGGGTGCTTCAGACGCCCCATCCGCTGATCATCATCGCGGCCTTCCTCGGCCTGACATGGTATCTCCAACGGTCCTGGAAGGTCTGTCTCGGCGCGCTGATCGGCTTTCTCTTCATCCTCAACCAGGGCTATTGGGAAGAGACGACCGAAAGCCTGACCCTGATCCTCGCCGCCTGCGTCGTCTGCATGGGGCTTGGCGTGCCCATCGGCATCGCCGCCGCGCATCGCCCGCGCCTGTACCGCGCGCTGGTGCCAGTCCTCGACCTGATGCAGACCCTGCCGACCTTCGTCTATCTGATCCCGGCCATCGTCTTCTTCGGCCTCGGCATGGTGCCGGGCCTGATCGCCACCGTGATCTTCGTCCTGCCCGCGCCCATCCGCCTGACGCATCTGGGCATCTCCACCACCCCGCAGGCCCTGCTGGAAGCCGCCACCGCCTTCGGCGCCACTCCGCGCCAAACCCTGTGGAAGGTGGAACTGCCCTGGGCGCTGCCGCAGATCATGGCCGGGCTGAACCAGACCATCATGCTCTCTCTTTCCATGGTCGTGATCGCCGCGCTGGTCGGGGCCGATGGCCTTGGCGTGCCGGTGATCCGGGCGCTGAACTCGGTCAATACCTCGCTCGGCTTCGAATCCGGCTTCATCATCGTTGTGGTCGCCATCCTGCTTGACCGGATGCTGCGCATCGGAGGCAGCAGATGACCCGCATCAGCGACCCGAAAGACACGGCCGGTCTTGCCGTGCGGTTCGACAATGTCTCCATCGTCTTCGGTGACAATCCCCAGCGCGCCCTGCCCCTGATGGATGATGGCAAGACGCGGGCCGAGGTGCAGACGGCCACCGGTCAGGTCCTTGGCGTGCATGATTGCAAGCTGGACGTGGCCGAGGGCGAAATCCTCGTCCTCATGGGCCTGTCCGGTTCGGGCAAGTCCACCCTCCTGCGCGCGGTCAACGGGCTCAATCCGGTCTGCCGGGGCGCGGTCTGGGTCTGGGACGGCAACGCTCAGGTCGATATCACCCATGCCGACCCCGCCACCCTGCGCCGGATGCGCCTGACCCGGATCGCCATGGTGTTTCAGCAATTCGGCCTCCTGCCCTGGCGCACGGTGCGCGAGAATGTGGGGCTTGGCCTCGAACTCGGCGGGATGCCAGAGAAAGACCGCCGCGCGCGGGTGGATGCGCAACTGGAACTCGTCAACCTCACCCATTGGGCCGAACGCAAGGTGGGCGAATTGTCGGGCGGCATGCAGCAAAGGGTCGGACTGGCCCGCGCTTTCGCGACAGAAGCGCCGATCCTCCTGATGGACGAACCGTTTTCGGCCCTTGATCCCTTGATCCGCGCCAAGTTGCAGGACGAACTCCTTGACTTGCAGGCCAAGCTGAAGCGCACGATCATCTTCGTCAGCCATGATCTGGACGAGGCGTTCAAGATCGGCAACCGCATCGCCCTGATGGAAGGGGGCCGCATCGTGCAATGCGGCACGGCGCGCGAGATCATCGCCAATCCGGTTTCGGATTACGTGGCCGAATTCGTGGCCCATATGAACCCGCTGAGCGTGCTGACAGCACGCGACGTGATGGCGCGAGGCCATGCGGCGGCGGGCCATGCGGTGGATGCCGAAACACCGGTCCGCGCGGTGATGGAAATGCTGCGCGATGGCGCCACCGAACTTTCGGTCACAGAGGGTGGCCAGCCCATCGGGGCGATCCGCGCCGCCGATGTCATGGCCCGCCTGATCAACCCGCGCGGGGCCTGATCCCCCGCGGGCCGGGACCACCGCCTCAGTCGATCACGCGCTCGAAATCCACCACGCCGAAATCGCCCGACAGGTCGCGCAGCGACAGGCGCGCGTCGTCGATGAATTCCAGGCCCCAGCAGGCATCCGCCCCCGGATCGTCGCCATGGCGATAAAGGCTGATCGCCATCCCGGCATAGACCACCCCATCGGCACAGGCATCGCCCACCGACATCATGAACCGGTCCTGCTCCTCTTCCATCAGGATCTCGACCCAGTCCATGCCATAGATGCCGATGAGGAAGGGGTTCGCCTCGCCCACCGGCCGCCAGTCGCCCTGCATGGCTTGCAGATTGCCCTCGTAAAGGTCATCCGCCACCCGTTCCACCGCCTCAAGGTGCAGCGCGGCGGAACTGTCGCCGATCTCCGACAGCGTCCCGCGGAACTCCACTGCCGCCAGCATCGGCAGATCGGCCAGCATCGCCGCGCCCTGATCCGCCGCCACGAAAAGATCGAACCCCGCCGCGTTCAGGAAACACCCTTCCTCGCCGCAGGCGATGAAATACCCCCGGCCCTCAAAGGGCTCCTGCGCAAGAGCAGGAAGCGGGGCAAGACCCGCCAGACCAAGAACAACCACCGAAAGACGCACCGCAAACCCCTGCACAACGCAACACATGCCCCCTCCCTAGCAGAGGACGCGCGCCCTGTCGCCTATCCGCAAGGGATCAGGCCTTGGCTGCCTTTGGCTTGGCAGCAGCTTTCGGCTTGGCAGCCGCCTTCGGCTTCGCGGCAGCTTTCGGCTTCGCGGCGGCCTTGGGCGCGGCGGCGGCCTTGGGCGCGGCGGCGGCCTTCGGCTTCGCCGCCTTCTTTCCCCCAGACTTTCCAGCCTTCTCAGCGATCAGGGCCAGCGCCTCGTCCAGTGTCACCGCCTCGGGCTCCACACCCTTGGGCAGGGTGGCATTCACCTTGGCCCATTTCACGTAAGGCCCGTATTTCCCGGGCATCACCTGAACCTCGCCCCCATCGGGATGCGCACCCAGCACCCGCAGCGGGCCGACCGGGGCAGAAGCGCCGCGCCCCCGTGTCGCCTTCTGCGCCAGAACCTCGACCGCCCGGTTCATCCCGATGGTGAAGACCTCTTCCACATCCGGGATATTGGCATAGACCGGCCCATGTTTCACATAAGGCCCGAACCGCCCGATCCCCGCCTCCACCAGCACGCCATCCGCCGGATGCGGCCCGATGGGACGCGGCAGGGCCAGCAGTTGCACCGCCCGCTCCAGCGTCATCGACTCGGGGCTCCACCCCTTTGGCAGGCTCGCCCGCGGCGGCTTGGGATTGGCCTCGCTCGCCTCGCCCTTCTGCACATAGGGGCCGAAACGGCCCGCCCGCAGGCTGATTGGCTGGCCATCCGCATCCTGCCCCAGCACCGTGCCATCGCCCGAGATCGCGCCCCCCTCATCCCCGCCGCCGATGGGGCGGGTATAGCGGCAGTCCGGGTAATTCCCGCAACCGATGAAGGCCCCGCCCGACCGCGCCGTCTTCAGATGCAGCCGCCCGCTGCCACAGACCGGGCAGGATCGCGGATCGGACCCGTCCGCCCGCGCCGGGTAAAGATGCGGGGCAAGGAATTCGTCGATCTTGTCCAGCACCTCGCCGATCCGCAGATCGGCCGTCTCGGCAATCGCCGCGCTGAAATCCCGCCAGAAGCGCGACAGCACCTCCTTGTAATCCCGTTCCCCCGCCGACACGTCGTCAAGCTGCGTTTCCAGATCGGCGGTGAAGTCGAAATCGACATAGCGGCGGAAGTAATTGGTCAGAAAGGCCGTCACCAGCCGCCCCTTGTCTTCGGGGATCAGGCGGTTCTTGTCCTTGCGCACATATTCGCGGTCCTGGATCGTGCCGATGATGCTGGCATAGGTGGAGGGGCGGCCGATCCCCAGTTCTTCCATCCGCTTGACCAGCGTCGCCTCTGTATAGCGGGGCGGCGGCTGGGTGAAATGCTGCTCGGGCGTGACCCCGCTCTTTTCCACCCCTTCGCCCTGCATCACCTGCGGCAGGCGGCCTTCATCCTCATCCTCGTCGTCGCGGCCTTCGTCATAGACGGCAAGGAACCCGTCGAACAGCACCACCTGCCCATTGGCCCGCAGCATCACCTCGCCATCCGCCGACCCGACATCGACCGATGTCCGCTCCAGCCGCGCCGCCGCCATCTGGCTGGCGATGGTCCGCTTCCAGATCAGTTCATAAAGCTTCTTCTGATCCGCCTCGACCAGGCGCAGCTTCTCGGGCCCCGCCGACATGTCGGTCGGGCGGATGCATTCATGCGCCTCCTGCGCGTTCTTGGCCTTGTTCTTGTACATGCGCGGGCTGTCCGGCACATAGGTCGGCCCGAAGCGGCGCTTGATCTCGTCCCGCGCGGCCATCACCGCCTCGGGTGCCATGTCGATGCCATCGGTCCGCATATAGGTGATGTGGCCCGCCTCATAGAGACGCTGCGCCGCGCTCATCGTCGCCTTGGCGCCCATGCCATATTTCCGGCTCGCCTCCTGCTGGAGGGTCGAGGTCATGAAGGGCGGCCAGGGGTTGCGCGTGGCGGGCTTCGCCTCGACCGATTTCACCGCCAGAGTTCGGGAAGTGACAGCCTTGACCGCCAACTCCGCCGCTTCCGCCGTCGGAATGTCGAATTTTGACAGTTTCTTTCCGCCCAGAACCGTGAGCGTGGCCTCGAACTCCTGCCCGCGCGGGGTGGTCAGCACGGCCTTCACCGTCCAGTATTCCTGCGCGCGGAAGGCCTCGATCTCCATCTCGCGTTCGACGATCAGGCGCAGGCAGACGGATTGCACCCGCCCCGCCGATTTCGCCCCCGGCAGTTTGCGCCACAGCACCGGCGACAGGGTGAAGCCCACCAGATAGTCCAGCGCGCGGCGGGCGAGATAGGCATCGACCAGCGCCTCATCCACCTCGCGCGGTTCCTTCATCGCCTTGGTCACCGCATCCTTGGTGATGGCGTTGAAGGTCACCCGCGCGACGGTCTTTCCCTTCTTGAGAGAGGAGGCCAGCGCCTCCTTCAGATGCCAGGAAATCGCCTCGCCCTCGCGATCGGGGTCGGTGGCAAGGATCAGCGTGTCGTCGGATTTGAGCGCCTCTGCAATCGCGCGCACATGTTTCTTCGACTCCGGCGCGACTTCCCATTCCATGCGGAAATCCTGCTCGGGATCGACGGACCCGTCCTTTGCCGGCAGGTCGCGCACATGGCCGTAAGAGGCCAGCACCGTGAAATCCGAACCCAGGTATTTGTTGATCGTCTTCGCCTTGGCCGGACTTTCCACAACGACGACAGCCATCAAAATTCCTTCCAAGAGGCCCCGAACAACAGCGCGGCACCATGTGGGCGAAGCGGCGCGCTTGTCAATGCAGCCAGATGCCTGGGGTCCGCCCGCCCTTCGACCGCCGTCGCCCCGCACCGCCGCCGCAGGAGGCGCCGCCCGGCTGCCCCCACTTTCTGTCCGGAAATATCCACAGGGGGTGAATGGGCCGCATGGCCCAGAGGGGGCGCGTGCGCCCCCTAAACGCGGAGCCGGACGCGCGGCACGCGCGGGAGGCGACAGGAAAGGCCTGCGCGTCCCGCCCGCGGGGCGCGCTCCGCCGGATCACCGCAGGGCAAGGCTCACGCAGTTTGGCCCGGCGCAAGGTCAGACCGGCGCAAGGTCAGACCGGCGCAGGGTCAGGCCGGCGCGGGGTCAGGCCGGCGCGGGGTCAGGCCGGCGCGGGGAAAAAACCGGCCCGGGGTTAGGTCGGCACTGGGTCAGACCGGCGCTGGGTCCGGCCGGACACCGCTCTCGCCCCCTCCCTCCCCCGCCCGATCCCCCTGACCGAGTCGCCACCCGATCCTCCTGCGCAAGCCATCGCCCGAGTCGCCACCCGATCCCCCTGCCCAAGCCACTGCCCAAGCCGCCGCCCGATCCCGCACAGCCGTCACGCCCGCGACAGCATCCCCCCGGCCTGACGGCGCACCTGCCCCTCCATCTCCAGCGCCACCAGACCCCGCGCCACGGCTTCTGCCGGAAGGGCGAGGTCGCGAATCAGCTGATCCTCCGCCACCGGGCTCGGCCCCAGCCGCGCCAGGATCTGCCCATGCAGCGCGGCCATATCCGCCAGCGGACGGCGCGGCGGCACCGGCCCCGGCAGGCTGTCGATCACCTCGGCCTCCTCCAGCTTCGCGGGTTCTGGCGCCGTCCCCAGCGCCTCCATCACATCCTCGACATGGCGCACAAGCACCGCCCCATCCCGGATCAGCAGGTTGCACCCCGCCGCCCGCGCATCGAAGGGATGGCCCGGCACCGCCATCACCTCGCGCCCCATGTCCAGCGCGTCCCGCGCCGTGATCAGCGATCCGGACCGCGCCGCCGCCTCCACCACGACAACCGCCCGCGCCAGCCCCGCGATGATCCGGTTGCGCAGCGGGAAATGCCGCGCCTGCGGCAGCAATCCCATCGGCTGTTCCGAAATCAGGCAGCCCGCCTCGGCGATCCGCCCGGCCAGCGCGGCATTCTCTTCGGGATAGACGACATCGACGCCACCGGCCATCACCGCCACCGTTCCCGTGGGCAAGGCCGCCTCATGCGCCTCGGCATCAATGCCGCGCGCAAGGCCCGACACCACCACCTGCCCTTCTGCACCCAGCCCCTGCGCCAGCCGCCGCGCCATCCGCAGGCCCAGCGACGACGCGTTCCGCGCCCCGACCATGGCCAGCATCGGCCGCGCCAGTAGCCCCGCATCGCCCCGCAGCCACAGGACCGGCGGCGCATCCGGCAATCCGGCCAGCAGATCGGGATAGACACCATCGCCCGGCACCACCATCCGCGCCCCGGCCAGCCGCGCCTGCGCCATCTCGTGGCGCGCCACCTCCACCGGGCAGGGGCTGTACTCCTCCACCCCCGCCGCCCGCGCCACATCGGGCAGCGCGGCAAGGGCCGCGGCCACCGACCCGTGTTCCGCCACCAGCCGATGATAGGTCACCGCCCCCACCCGCCGCGACCGGATGAGTCGCAGCCGATCCACGGGATCATCCGCACCCGGGTCGCGGGGCACAGGCGCAGGCATCGGAAAATCGCGCATCGGAACATACCTTCTGTCGTCCACGTCCCTCATTTTGCCCCAGCGAATCTTAAGGCCGGATTAAACGCGGCCAATCGTCGCCAAGGGACGGATTCCGCCGCCGCCCCGTCGCCTTCGTCATTGAAGCCCGCCGCAAAGTTTGATCAAATGCCCGGCAAATCAGGGTCCGCGCCGGACCCCATGGATGGAGCCTTGCCATGCTGAACGCAGACGTCGCCCGCCGCCGGGATGAAGCCATCTCCCGCGGCGTGGGCATGATGACACAGATCTATGCCGATCGCGCGCTGAACGCGGAAATCTGGGATATCGAGGGCAACCGCTACATCGACTTCGCCGCCGGCATCGCCGTCGTGAATACCGGCCATTGCCACCCCAAGGTGATGGCGGCCGTCACCGCCCAGATGGCCAAGTTCACCCATACCTGCCATCAGGTCCTTCCCTATGAGAATTACATCCGCCTTGCCGAACGGCTGAACGCCGCCGTTCCGGGCGATTTCCAGAAGAAGACGATCTTCGTCACCACCGGGGCCGAGGCCTGCGAAAACGCGGTCAAGATCGCCCGCATCGCCACTGGCCGCAACGCCGTCATCGCCTTCGGCGGCGGCTTCCATGGCCGGACCTTCATGGGCATGTCCCTGACCGGCAAGGTCGAACCCTACAAGAAGGGCTTCGGCGCGATGATGCCCGATGTCTTCCACGTCCCCTTCCCGATGGGGCCGCATGGCATCTCGACCGAGGATTCGATGAAGGGCATCGAAAAGCTCTTCAAGGCCGATCTCGATCCGGCCCGCGTGGCCGCCATCATCTTCGAACCCGTGCAGGGCGAGGGTGGCTTCTACGAGGCCCCCACCGACCTTGTCCGCGCCATCCGCGCGCTCTGCGACAAGCACGGCATCGTGATGATCGCCGATGAGGTGCAGACGGGCTTTGCCCGCACCGGCAATCTCTTCGCGATGCAGATGCATGGCGTCGCCGCCGACCTCACCACCATGGCCAAGGGCCTTGCGGGCGGCCTGCCGCTCGCCGCCGTCACCGGCAAGGCCGAACTGATGGATGCGGCCAATCCCGGCGGCCTCGGCGGCACCTATGCGGGCAACCCGCTGGGCATCGCCGCCTCGCACGCCGTCCTCGACGTGATCGAAGAGGAACAACTCTGCGCCCGTGCCAACGAACTTGGCTCGCGGCTGAAGCAGCGGCTGGAATCCATCCGCTCCACCACCCCGGAAATCAGCGATATCCGCGGTCCGGGCTTCATGGTGGCGGTGGAATTCGCCAATCCGGGCAACAAGGAACCCGATGCCGGCTTCACCGGGCGCGTGCGGATGGAGGCGCTGAAGCGCGGCCTGATCCTGCTCACCTGCGGCGTCTATGGCAACGTGATCCGTTTCCTCGCCCCCATCACCATCCCCGACGCGCATTTCGCCGAAGCGATGGACATCCTCGAAGAGGCCGTGGCCGCAGCGCGCCAAGGCTGATCGCGCAGGGGGGCAGGTCTGCCCCCCGTCGGATCGGTGCAGACGGAAAATGAGCGGGGCCGTTTCTTCTGGAACGGCCCTTTTGCTTGAGTTAATCGCGGAACATGGCAGCAGCAGGCGCACAAGGGGAAAGCGGCATCGTCCTTCAGGGGGCGTCCTTCGCCATCCGCGGCATTCCTGTCCTGTCAGACCTGACCCTGACCCTCACGGAACCGCGCATCGGCATTCTTGGCCGGAACGGATCGGGCAAGACCACGCTCCTGCGGCTGATGGCGGGGCTGATCACGCCCAGTTCCGGCACCGTCAGGGTCGAAGGGATCGACCCCGCCCGCGACCGCAAGGCCATGCTGACGCGCCTCGGCATCCTGTTCCAGAACCCCGACCAGCAGATCCTCTTTCCCACCGTGGCCGAGGAACTCGCCTTCGGCCTGCGCCAGCAAGGCCATGCCGACGCCGAGACAGCCGCCCGCGCGGCCCTCGCCGCCGAAGGCCGCGCGGAGTGGGCCGACCGCCCTGTCAGCACCCTGTCGCAGGGGCAAAGGCAATGGCTCTGCCTGCTGGCCGTCCTCCTGATGAAACCCGGCACGATCCTTCTCGACGAACCCTTCGCCGCGCTCGACCTGCCCACCGCCGCCCGCCTCTCGCGCCGCCTTGCCGCCCTGCCGCAGCGACTGATCACCATCAGCCACGCCCCCGCCGCCCTGTCGGGCTGCGACCGCCTGCTCTGGCTGGAGGCCGGGCGTCTGCGCCTTGACGGCCCGCCCGATGCGGTGATCCCCGCCTTCACCGCCGAAATGGCAAGACTGGGAGAGGCCGATGCTGACCCTGACCTCCCCGGTTGACACACCGCTCCACCGCTGGCCCGCGGGCGTGAAACTCGCCGCCCTCTGCCTCTTCACCCTGCTCCTCTTCCGCCTGTCCGCCCCCCTGCCCCTCGCCGCCATTGCCATGGCGCTCGCGGGCCTCCACCTCGCCTTTGGCCGGGCCTTCGCGGCCGGAGCCCTGCGCCAGTTGCGCCCGCTCTGGCCTTTCCTGCTGATCCTCGCGCTCTGGCACGGCGTCACCGGCGATCTGTCCGGCGGGGTGGCCATCGCCCTGCGCCTGATCACCGCCATGGCCGCCGCCAACCTTGTCACCATGACGACACGGCTGTCTGACATGCTCGCCGTGCTCGACCGCATCACCGCCCCCCTCGCCCGGATCGGCCTTCCCGCCCGCCGCCTGTCGCTTGCCATCGCGCTCGCCATCCGCTTCATCCCCGTCCTGTCAGAGCGGATCGAGGCGATCCGCAGCGCCTGGTCGGCCCGCAGCCCCCGCCCACCCGGCTGGCGCATCCTGGTTCCCGCCGCATTGGCGGCGCTGGACGAAGCGGATCATGTCGCCGAAGCCTTGCGCGCCCGGGGCGGCGCAGGCTAAACCCGCAGGCCAGGATCAGGAGCCCGCCATGGAACGCAGCCTTTCGCATATCGCCCTCTTCGCCGCGCTGATTGCGGTTCTGGGCTTCGTGCCGCAGATCATGCTGCCATTCGGCGTGCCGATCACCGCGCAATCGCTTGGCATCATGCTCTGCGGCACGGTGCTGGGGGCAAAGCGCGGGGCACTGGCGGTGTTGCTCTTCCTCGGCCTCGTGGCACTGGGCCTGCCGCTGCTTTCCGGCGGGCGCGGCGGTCTGGGCGTCTTTGCCTCGCCCACCGTCGGCTTCCTGATCGGCTTCCCCATCGCGGCCTTCGTCGCGGGTCTGGTGACCGAGAAGCTGAAACTCGCCATCCTGCCCGCCGCGGCCATCGCGGCCTTCCTCGGCGGGGTGGTCACGCTCTATGCCTTCGGCATCCCGGGCCTCGCGCTGATGCTGGGCAAGTCCTTGCCGGAGGCTGCCCTGATGGTCACCGCCTTCCTGCCCGGCGACCTGATCAAGGTCGTGCTTGCCGCGCTCATCACCCAGGGCATCGCGCGCATGCGCCCCGATGCGCTGCTCTCGCGCGCCTGACCCGTAGGATGGGCAATATTGCCCATCCTACGCCTCCAACACCACCGCCGTCCCGATCCCCCCCGCCGAGGCGATGGCGGCCAGTCCCGCCCCTGCCTCCTGATCCTGAAACAGCCGCACCGCCAGCACGGCGCCCGAGGCGCCCACCGGATGCCCCCGCGCCAGCGCCCCGCCCTTCAGGTTCACCCGGGACGGATCCAGCCCCGCCCCCTCGACACAGGCGATGGCCTGCACGGCATAGGCCTCCATCACCTCCGCCCGCTCCAGCCTGCCTGCCGCCAGCCCCGCCGCCGCCAGCGCCTCGCCGATCGCGGCGACAGGTGCCAGACCCGGCTCCCAGGGCACGCCCCCCCGCGTGACGCCTGCCGCAATCCGGCAGGCCCGCCGCGCCCGGGCCGCGACACGTTCCGAAACGACCAGAACAAAGGCCGCCCCATCCGCCGCCACCGCCGCATTGGCCGCCGTCACATCGCCACTGACCTGCCGCGCGCGCCCCGCCACCACAGGTGACAGGGCCCGCGCAAAGTCATCCCGCGCCAGACCCGCAACCGGCACGATCTCGCCCGACAGATCGGCATGCAGCGCCTTGCGATGGCTCTCCACAGCCCAGGCATCCGCCCTTGTGCGAGAGATGCACAACCTCCGGCCCAGCGCCTCTGCGGCTGCCGCCATCTCGGGATCGCGCTCCAGCCAGGGGGTAAAGGGGGCCTGCGCATAGGGGGCAGCCGCCCCCGGCATCCGCCGCTCCGGCGCCTGGGAATAGCTCTCCACGCCCCCCGCGACCACCACCTCCGCCAGGCCCGCCAGCACCAGCGCCCGCGCCAGCAGCAGTGCATCAAGGCCCCCCGCGCATTGCCGATCCACCGTCAGCCCCGCCACCCGCTCGGGCAGGCCCGCCGCCAGCGCGACCCGCCGCGCCACATTGCCCCCCGGCCCTATGGCGTTGGAAATGATGACCTCGTCCACCGCCCCGGGCTCCAGCCCGGCCGCCGCAAGCAGCGCCCCCACCACCGGCGCGGCCAGCGCCTCGACCGACAAGTCGCGGAAAGCCCCGCCACGCGGCACCACCGCCGTCCGCCGCGCCGCGATCACAAAGGCGCTCATGCCCATCCCCCGCAGAAAGGCCCCGCCCCGACATCCCGGCCCAAAGCCTCAAGGGACCGCCCCCCCCGCAGCACAGCCCGCCCCATCATAGCCCCGCCTCTGCCGCGATCCGCGCGAGATCGGCCTTGCCCGAAGCCAGCTCCGGCCAGTCCGCGCGCCAGATCACCGCCTTGGGCGCCTTCAGCGCCCCCAGCCGCGCCCGCGCCGCGCGCAGGATTGCCGCCTCCTGCGCCGGATCGCCCTGCACCACCGCCACCAGCACATGGCCCCGCATCAGATCGGCGCGTGGCAGCACCGCCACCCGCCGCACCCCCGGCAAAGCGGCCAGAAAGGCCTCGATCTCTTCGGGGAACACGTTCTGATCCGCCACTGTCAGCATCCGCCCGATGCGCCCGGCCAGGAAAAGCTCCCCCCGCTCCATCCAGCCCATCTCGCCGACCGAGAGCCAGCCCGCCCGCCGCAACGCAGGCATCCCCCGCCCCCCGGCATAGCGGTCGCAAAGATAGGGCGACCGCACCCAGACCTCGCCCAGCCCGCCGGGCGCCAGCACCGCACCATCCGCCGCCCGGATTTCAACCTGCACGCCCGGATAGGGTCGCCCCACGCTGCCCTCCGCAGATCCGGCATCGGTCAGGGTGATGAAACTCGCCTCCGCCGCGCCATAGAATTCCCGCACCTCCGCCGCCGGGGCCAGCACGGCCAGCGCCGCCCGCAAGAGGACGTCCAGCTTCGACCCTCCGACAAGGACAACCCGCAGATCCGGCAAGCGCTGCCCCCCGGCCTCGGCGATCAGGCGCAATTGCGCGGGCGTGGCATAAAGCACGGCAACCTTTCGCGCCAGCAAGGCCGCCACCTGGGCATCCGGGCGCAGTCCGGCCAGAAGATGCACCTCCGCCCCGAGGCAGGCCCCTTCCAGCGCGCCGTAAAGCGACAGGGAATGCACCATCCGCCCCGGCACCGCGACCCGCACCCCCGGCCCGATCCCGAAGAGGCGCTGGTTCACGAGGAAACTCGCCCACCAGCTGCGCTGACTGCGCCGGATGCGCCGTGGCACGCCCATGGAACCGGAGGTCAGCGTCTCGAAGACCGGGCGGGACCGCGGCCGCGCCCCGGCTTCCGGTGGCGCAAGGTCGGGGGCGCCGATACGGAAGGGCAGCCCGCAGGCGGCCCGGGCCAGCGCCGCCGCCACGGCCGCTCCGCAGGGGGATTCGGCGATGATCGCCGAGGCCCCGGCGGGGACCGGCGCCGCTTCGCGCCCCTCCGGCCCGATCAGCCGGGCATCCGGGTGCCAGCGAAACCGATCCGGGATCGCCGCCGCCCGCACCACACCCCTCACTCCGGACGAAACCGCGCCGCCAGCCCGCGCGCCGCCTGCGCCAGAAGGGCGATGTCCATGCCGACAGCCGTGAAACCGGTCCCCCAGTCGATGCAGCGCCGCGCGAATTCCGGGTCCAGCGTCAGGATTCCGGCAGGCTTGCCCGCGGCCCGGATCGCCCGGATCGCCCTCTCGATCGCCGCCACCACCTCGGGATGGCCGCTATTGCCGGCATGGCCCATGCTTGCTGCAAGGTCGGCCGGACCGATGAACAGCCCGTCCACCCCATCCACCGCCGCAATCTCGGGGATCCGGTCCAGGGCATCGGCGGTTTCCACTTGCAGGATCAGGCACAGCTCCTCTTCCGCCCGCGCCGCATAGCCCGCGACCTGGCCGAAGAGCGTGGCCCGCGTCATCCCCGCAACCCCGCGGATGCCGCGCGGCGCATAGCGGATCGCCGCCACCGCCGCCCGCGCCTCCTCGGCATCCTGCACATAGGGGATGATCAGCGTCTGCGCCCCGAGATCGAGCAGCCGCTTGATCAGCACCGGATCATTCGCCGCGGGCCGCACCACCGCATGGGTGCGATAGGGGGCCATCGCCTGCATCATCGCCAACGTGTCGGGAATATCGGTCACCGCATGTTCGGTGTCGATCACCACCCAGTCGAAACCGCAGGTCGCCAGCAGTTCCGAGGCCAGCGGACCGGGAAGCGAATTCCAAAGCCCGATCTGCTGCCGCCCCTCGCGCAGCGCCTTCTTAAACCGGTTCTGCGGCAGCATCATTTCGACACCAGCGTCTTCATCCGGCGCAGCGCCAGCAGATAGCCCTCGGTCCCGAAACCCGCGATCACGCCCTCGGCACGCAGGCTCACATAGGAATGGTGCCGGAAGGACTCGCGCTTGTGAATGTTGGAGATATGCACCTCCAGCACCGGCCCCTCGAAGGCATTCAGCGCATCGAGAATGGCGATGGAGGTATGGGTGAAGGCGCCGGGGTTGATCACGATGCCCGCCCCGGCCCCCCGCGCCTCGTGGATCCAGTCGATGATCTGACCCTCGTGATTGGACTGGTGGAAGCGGATCGACAGACCCAGCTCCTCGGCCAGGGCACCGCAGGCCTCGGCCACGTCCTCCAGCGTCTCGCGCCCATAGATCTCGGGCTGGCGCAGGCCGAGCAGGTTCAGATTCGGGCCGTTCAGAAGGAAGATGGGCTTTGCCACGTGTCGCGTTCCCCGGGTCGCTGTCGCGGGCGAGGTTAATGCGCCCCTGTCCGGGCCGCAACCGCGCCCGCCCCCCGCGCAGCCCCGAAAATTCTTCCTCCGAAGAATTTTCCCCGCAGGGGCCGGTCAACCGGCCCCCAAAACTCTTCTCCGAAGAGTTTTCCCCCGGCGCGCCAAGGCGCGCCCGAAAATTCTTCGTCGAAGAATTTTCGCCTGTCGCGGATCAAAAACGGGCGCCCGGTCCCTGCGGGCGATCCGGTCCACCACCCTGCGGGAGCCGTGCAGGAGATGGCAGGCCGGATCGGAACCGGGCGCCCAGTCAGCCACTCCTCTGGGGACAGAGAAGTTCCAGAAGCCTCAGGCCACCTTCTCCAGCGCGACCTCCGGGGTGATCCCCAGCGCGCGCACCACGGCCTGTGTCAGATGCGGGCGGTTCAGCGTGTAGAAATGCAGGTCCTCCACGCCGCCCTCGATCAGCCGCGCGCAAAGCGTGGTGCAATGGGTCAGCGCCAACAGGTCCTCGCGCCCGTCACGCGCCGCCACGCGGAAGGCCTCGTCCAGCGCGCCGGGCACATGCGCCCCGCAGCGGGCGGCAAATTTCTTCGCCCCGTCCCAGGAAATGATCGGCAGGATGCCCGGAATGATCGGCACGTCGATCCCTGCGGCCACACAGGCATCGCGGAAGCGGAAATAGGTATCGACGTTGAAGAAGAACTGGGTGATCGCGCTCGTCGCCCCCGCATCCACCTTGCGCTTCAGGTGTTCCACATCCGCCCCCGCAAAGCCCGCATCGGGATGCGGTTCGGGATAGGCGCCGACGCGGAGCTTGAACTTCCCCGTCTTCGCCAGCGCCTCCACCAACTCCACCGAAGAGGCAAAACCCTCGGGATGGGCCGTGAACCGCTCCGCCCCTTTGGGCGCATCGCCGCGCAGCGCCACGATCTCGGTCACACCCGCCGCCGCATAGGCCTCGGCGATCTCCAGCGTCTCGGCCTTCGTCGCATCGACGCAGGTCAGATGCGCCGCGACATTCAGCCCGTAGTTGCGCCCGATCGCCCCCACCGCCTCATGCGTCAGCTTCCGCGTCGTCCCGCCCGCCCCATAGGTGACCGAAACGAAGGACGGCTTCAGCGGCGCCAGCATCTGCACCGTTTCCCACAGCCGGAAGGACGCATCCAGCGTCTGCGGCGGGAAGAACTCGAAGCTGATGCGCGGGGTCGTCATGGGAAACACCTCATCCTTGATGCCCCCTTGTCTCATATCGCGTCATGTGAGACAAATTCATAATACTCATCATCAACATGAATCCGTCGCATCATCCATGCATCTCGAATTCCGCCATCTCCGCACCATCCGCGCCATCCATCAGGCCGGCGGCCTCGCCCGCGCGGCCGATATCCTGAACATGACGCAATCCGCCCTCTCCCATCAGGTGAAGGGGCTGGAAGATCAGGCGGGGATCGAGCTTTTCGTCCGCCGCTCCAAACCCATGCGGCTTTCGGCGGCGGGCCTCCGGATGCTGAAACTCGCCGAACGCATCCTGCCGGAAATCGACGCGCTGGAAGAGGAATTCCGCGCCCTGAAATCCGGCAAGACCGGGCGGCTGCACATCGCCATCGAATGCCATGCCTGTTTCGACTGGCTCTTTCCCGTCCTCGAACAGTTCCGCCACGCCTGGCCGGATGTCGATGTGGACATCCGCGCGGGCCTTGCCTTCGACGCCATCCCCGCCCTGCTGCGCGAGGAGGTGGATCTCGTGATCTCCTCCGATCCCCTCCGCCTCGACGGCGTGGTCTACAACCCGCTCTTTGACTATCACCCCACCTTCGTCGCCTCGAAGGACCACCCGCTCGCGAAGAAGGACTGGGTCGGGGCCGAGGATTTCCGCGATGAAATCCTCATCACCTACCCCGTCGCCCGCGACAAGCTCGACATCTTCACCGAACTGCTGACACCGGCGAAGATCGAACCGCGCGGCCAGCGCCCGGTGGAACTGACGGCAGTGATCCTGATGCTGGTCGGCTCGAACCGCGGCGTGGCCGTGCTGCCCGACTGGGTGCTGCGCGACGTGCGCAGCCATGCCGATTACATCACGCGGCCCTTGGGCCCCAAGACGATCACCCGCCGCCTCTATGCTGCAACGCGGGAAGAGGATGCCGCAAAACCCTTCATGGCGCATTTCCTGCGGCTGGGCCGCACGGAACCGGTCAAGCTGCAACGCCCGTAAATCCGGGGCTCCCCGCCACGGCACCGCCGATAAATCGGGTCTCCCCGCGACCCAAACACCCGTTGGGCGGGGTTAACCCCGCCACGCCACCGCCCATCAATCGGCGCCCCCCGCCGCCGAAACACCCGTAGGGCGGGGTTCACCCCGCCACGGCACCGCCCGAAAAATCGGCGTCCCATACGCCACGCCACCGCCCAAAAATAGGCACCCCCGCCGCCGCAACGCCCGTAGGGCGGGGGTCTCCCCGCCACGCCACCGCCCTCCCCGGTAGGATGGGCAATCCTGCCCATCCCCCGCGCCCCTCACGCCCGCCAGACCTCCGCCCGTTCCCGCGCCAAGGTCGCCGCCTCCACCTCCCCCAGCCGCCGCAAGGCGCCTTCCACCCCCGACCGCCGCACCTCCCGCTCCCAGACCCGCCGCGCGCTCTCTGCCGACCAGGGCAGCGCGGCCTCCTTCAGCCAGAGCCGCAGCGGCGCGGGCAGCGCGTCATGCGCCCGCATCGGGCAGCCGTGCCGCCACCGCGCCCTGGGCGACCGCAGGTTGCCGCTCATGCCGCGCGCCACAGCGGGAAGGGATCGGCCATCGCCTCCCAGGCCTCGGGCGCGAATTCCGCCGCGGGCACCAGCGCCGCCTCCAGCGCGGCAAGGATCGCCGCTTGGTTCATTCCATGCCCGATGAAGACGATCTCCTGCCGCCGGTCGCCCCAGGGCTCCACCCACTGCGCCCGCACCGCCGCCAGCCCCTCGCCCCCCTGCGGCCAGCGCGCCTTCGGCACCGCAGCCCACCACCGTCCCAGCGGCGATACCGAAGACACCGCCCCTGCCAGCGAGAATTCCGCCGCCCAGTCGGGCCGCGTGGCCAGCCAGAAATGCCCCTTCGCCCGGATCACCCCCGGCAGATCGCCATTCAGCACCGCATGGATGCGCGCCGGATCAAAGGGCCGCCGCGCCCGGAAGACGAAGCTTTCGATCCCGTATTCCTCGCTCTCCGGCACATGCGAGGCGAAACCATAGAGTTCCTTCGCCCAAAGCGGATGCTCCGCCGCCTTGTCGAAGTCGAACAGCCCCGTCCCCATCACCGCGCGCAGGTCCACCGCACCGTGATCCACCTCGATCACCCGCGCATCCGGGTTCAGCGCCGCGATGATCTTGCGCGCCGCATCCACGCGCTCGGCCCCGGCATCCGACACCTTGTTCAGCACCACCACATTGGAAAACTCGATCTGCTCGGTCAGCAGATTGACCAGCGCGCGCCCGTCGCCCTCCGGCGTTTCCACCCGCGCGGCCAGGAAATCGTGGCTGGAGAAATCCTTCAGCAGGTTGATCGCATCAACCACCGTCACCATCGTATCCAGCCGCGCCACATCCGACAGGCTTTCCCCTTCCGCATCGCGGAAGTCAAAGGTCGCGGCCACCGGCAGGGGTTCCGAAATCCCGCTCGATTCGATCAGCAGATGGTCAAAGCGCCCCGCCTCGGCCAGCTTCCGCACCTCGCTCAGCAGGTCGTCGCGCAGGGTGCAGCAGATGCAGCCATTGGTCATCTCGACCAGCTTCTCCTCCGCCTGATGCAGCTCCGCCCCCGCGCGGATCAGATCGGCGTCGATATTCACCTCGGCCATGTCATTGACGATCACGGCCACCCGCAGCCCCTGCCGGTTGTTCAGCACATGCGACAGAAGCGTGGTCTTCCCCGCCCCGAGGAACCCCGACAGGACGGTGACGGGAAGGCGGCTGTCTCTCTGAGCGGCAGATGGCATGGCAGCGACTCCATTATGTTATACTATAACGTATCTGCCGCAAAGCGGCGCCGCTTGTCCAGCCCCCCATCAACCGCCCCGGCAGCGCAGGGTGAACGCCCCGGCAAGGCACCGCGCGTGACCACAGTTTGCTGCACAGTTCGCGGCACAGCAGGCACCACAACCGATTTCGGCCCCTGAAAGGAATCAAGCTGTCCCGGCAAGGCCTTGGCCCGGCCGCATCGCACCCCGCGCCGCCCACCAGGCCGCCACTTTCCGCTGCCCGGCGGTCAACCCGATCCCCAGCGCGATGCCGCCCACAATCGACAGCGCCGAAAAGGCCCATCCCGGCAGCACATCCGCCCAACCCGCCATCACCACCTCGGGCAGCAGGCGATGGGTCAGGTAGATGAGATAGCTTGACGCCGCCACCGGCAGGATCGCCCCCCGCAGCCAGTCCGGGCAGGACAGGCGCGGCACGAACAGAAGCAGCGCCAGCACCCCGAAGATGCAGCCATATTTCAGCCAGGCCCCGTACCAGTTCCCGCCCAGCCAGGCGACCAGCGGCATCACCACCGCCGCCAGCCCCAGCACGATCCACTTCCGCCGCCGCGTATCCGCGCAACCGATCAGCCAGCCAAAGCAGGCCAGATAGGCCACCCAGGGCAGCGTGAACAGCTTCCGCCCCCCAAGGCCCAGCAGATCCGCCCCCCAAAGCCGCAGGGCCATCGCCCCCGCCAGCGCATAAAGCCCCGCCCGGAAAGGATTTTCCCGCACGACCCGCCGCACCCCGGGCAGCAGCGCCAGCCCCGCCAGCAGCAAAAGCATCTGCACCCAGACCTCGACGAACCAGTAAAGAAAGGGCAGCCGGTCATGGGTCACCGGATCGCCGATCCCGAAATTCGACACCAGCAACGCCGATCCCCAGGGCACCTGCCCCCAGGCGACAGAATAGCCGGTCAGGATCAGGTAATAGGGCAACAGCACCCGCCCCATCGGCCGGATCAGCGCCGCCCAATCCCCGGCGGCAATCGCGGCGCGCTGGAACCGCGCCCACATCAGCCCCACCAGCACCACCATCGCCGCCGCACCGCCATAGACGGGCCACAGCGTCTCATGCGTCACCACCACCGCGACAATGGCCCCGGCCCGCACCGCGATCTCGGTCGCAACACCCTGTTTTCCCGCGCCTTTCTCCATCCGCGCCAAGGCCGCGACCGGCATCTCCTCCCATCCCTCCGGCACATGGCCCAGCGCCTTTTCCAGCGCCAGCACCAGTTCCACATGGCGCAGCGAATCCCCCGCCAATCCGGTGAACGTGTCCCCCGGCCCGACTGGCAACGGATGAAAGCAGGCCCGGAAGGCGGCGGTCACGCCCGTCTCCGCCTCCGGCACCGCCACCCGCCCCAAGGCCGGGTAATCCACCTTGCCCGAGGCCAGCCGCGGCAGGGCCTCCACCGCAAAGGCATCGACATGCCGACGCATCACCCCCGCCACCTGCGCGGCCAGGTCCGCCACATCCGACGCCCGCTCCGCCCCTTCATAGGCCACGCGCAGCCCCTGGTCCCCGCCAAAGACCGCCACCCGCAGCCCGCGCTCGGCCAGCGCCGCCTCCACCGCGTCATGCCCGATCCGCACACCCGCGATCTTCGACATCCGCCGCTTGCGCCCGACGATCCGGTAAACCCCATCCGCCTCGCGCCGCGCGACATCCCCCGTGGCCAGCGCGCAAAGCGTTGATCCCAGGGCAAGATCAGACCGCGCGCTGGCGTAACCCATCATCACGTTCGGCCCGCGATACTCCAGTTCCCCTTCCTCCGCCTCCTCCCGCCCGCTCTCGTCGCGCAGCGTCAGATGCCCCCCCGGAACCGCAAAGCCGATGCACCCTGCCCGCGTCACCGCCATCTCCGCCGGAAGACAGGCGATCCGCGCCACCGCCTCGGTCTGGCCATACATCGCATGGAACCGTCCGCCCCGCGCCGCCATGGCCTCGGCGAAGCGCCGCTGCACCGCAGGCGCCAACCCGCCCCCCGCCACGGCCAGGAAACGCAGGCCCGGCCAGGCCACATCCGCGAATCCCGCGCGGTCCAGCAGGTCATACCCCATCGGCACGGTCTGGATATTCGTCACCCCCAACGCCGCTGCGCGGTCAAGAAACCCTTCCGCCCGGATGCCGCCCTCGGCCAGCCAGACCGACGCCCCCGCCGCAAGATGCGAGGTCACGACCGACAGCCCGAAGGAATATTGCAAGGGCAGCACCAGCGCCGCCCGATCTGCCGCCGTGATCTCCAGCACCTCGGCAATCTGGGCCGCATTCGCCGCCACCGCCGCCGCCGACAGCCGCACAGCCTTGCCATGCCCCGTTGACCCCGAGGTCAGCATGAGCAGCGCCAGATCGGGATGCAACGGCCCCGCCCCACGCCCGTCCAGCGTCAACCGCCAGCGCCCGCCCGCCAGTGCGAACACGGCTTCGGGCGCGAAATCCCGGCGGAACCGCTCCATCGCCGCGCTGTCGCCGGGCGGCAGCAGCGCCACCGCATGGCCCGCCGACCAGGCGCCCAGCAGCGCGGCGATGCTTTCGGCGCAGGTCACCGCCTCCAGCGCCACAAGCTTTCGCCCCGCCCCCAGCCGCCGCGCAAATCCTGTGGCCCGCTCTGCCAGCGCCGCCCGCGACACCTGCCTCCCATCCCCAAGGACCAGGGCCACCGCCTCGGGCGACCCGGAGAGGAAAGAGGCAAGCGCAGCGAAGGACATGGCGGGATCACAGGGGATGAAGACCCCAACCCCTATGATATCCGACCTTTTTAATCAACTGTTAATTTCCGACGGAAATAATCGGAAAACGGATCATTGCAGCTCGAAATCCGCCACCCGCAACGCGGTCACCCCGGTCAGCGTCGCCACCATCACCGCCGCCGCCTCCGTCCCCGTCCCATCGGCATCCCAGAAAAGCTGCCGGGTGGCCGTGTTGAAATAGAACCAGGACTCCCCGCTTCCCCCCGCAGACGTCCCGTTGCGGAACCGCAGCACCGTGTCCATCCCCTCGAAATTCACGGTGTTGAAGACGAAAGCATCCACCCCGCTGGCAAAATCCGTGATCGTGTCCCCGGCGGGGTTGCCGCCATCCCAGGTGTTGTAGAAGAACCGGTCCCGCCCCGACCCGCCCGTCAGGACATCCGCCCCCTCGCCGCCGACGATGCTGTCATTTCCGGCCCCGCCCGAAAGCGTGTCGCTGCCGAAATCCCCCTCCAGCCAGTTGGCCAGCCGGTTCCCGGTCATCCGGTCGCCCAGCGCGGTGCCATAAAGGTTCTCGATGCTGACCAGCGTCTCGACATTGCCGAACCCGTCATTCTGCACCTGCCCGCTGCTCCGCGACAGATCGACCACCGCGCCCGTCTCGACGGTCTCTTTCCAGAACTCCATCGTATCCAAGCCCGCGCCCCCGTTGATCGAGTCCCTGCCATCCCCGCCGATGAACCAGTTGTCGGCCCCGTTCCCCGTGATCGCATCGCCAAAGCGCGTGCCGAACACCCCCTCGATGTTCAAGAGCGTGTCCTCCTGTCCCCATCCATCCCGGGCCACGCCTGTGGCAAGGTTGACGTTCACCCCGCGCAGCCCGCCAAAATCGGCATCCCGATCATAGCGCACGGTGTCATGCTCCCCGCCGCCGTCGATGGTGTCGCGCCCCTTCAACCCGGAAAAGCGCTCCGCTTCCGCCGATCCGGTGATCTGATCCGCGAAACGCGACCCTTCCACCCTTTCGACAGAGGTCAGCGTATCCGTGCCGCCCCAACTGTCTGTCGCCGTCCCCGTTTGAAGATTGACCACCGCCCCCCGGAAGGCCGTCCTGTCAAAGAAACTTTCCTGAAGCGAATAGGTGTCCCGGTCCGCTCCGCCGTCGATCACGTCATTTCCGGCACCCGCATTGATCCAGTCAAAGCCCGCACCGCCAAAGATCGTGTCATTGCCGGGGTTCTGCCCGCCGATCAGGTCATCATCCGCATCGCTGCCAAGGATCCGGTCATCCCCCCGCAGCAGGGCTGTCCAGAAATCGAAGGCATCACCCGGCCGGTACTGCCCCCGATGCATCCAGCCCAGCCAGAGATGGTCCATCACCTCGGCCGGCAGGTCCAGCGATGTCGCCCGAAGCCAGGTGGCACCGCCGACCTTCACCGTCATCCCGGTCAAGCTGCCCTCGACCAGCCGCGCCCCATCCGGAAAGGTCCCGTCACTATAGGTCAGGCCCGTGCCGCTGAACCGGATCTCCACCGTGCCCCAATCCTCGGATTGCCAGGTCACGATGAAACTGCGCGACGTCCTCGAGACCGTCGTCCCACTGTCCAGAAAGTTCACGTCAAACAGGTCGGGCCAGTAAATTCCCCCGTTGCCGGGGTTCGAAATCGTCACGACAGCCATCACTCGCACTCCCAAAATCACCAAAGCCGACACAGATCACGGCCCCGTGATCCTGCCCCGAATCGCCCGTCTCAGGCAATGCCCGGGGTGGCGGCCCCCATCCCCCCTTCCCTTCCCGCCCGCCCGCGTGTAATGCCCCTGCCCTGACCCTTCCCTCCCCGGAGCCCCTGCAATGCAAGGCAGCGCGAACCTCAACCTGATGATCAAGGCCGCCCGCAAGGCAGGCCGCTCGCTCGTCAAGGACTTCCGCGAGGTCGAAAACCTTCAGGTCTCCGCCAAGGGTCCCGGCGATTTCGTCACCAAGGCCGACCGCGAGGCGGAACGGCTTATCCGGGACGAACTCATGGGCGGCCGCCCCTCCTATGGCTGGCTGGGCGAAGAGACCGGCACCCAGGACGGCCAGGACCCGACCCGCCGCTGGATCGTCGATCCGCTGGACGGAACCACGAACTTCCTGCACGGGATGCCGCATTGGGCCGTCTCCATCGCGCTGGAACACAAGGGCGAGATCGTCTCCGCCGTCGTCTATGACGCCGCCAAGGACGAAATGTTCTGGGCCGAAAAGGGCGCAGGCGCCTGGATGAACGACCGCCGCATCCGCGTCTCGGGCCGCCGCCATCTGCATGAGGCTGTCTTCGCCACGGGCATCCCCTACGGCGCCAAGGCCACGCTGCCCGCCATGCTCAAGGATCTCGCCCGGCTGATGCCCGCCACGGCCGGCGTGCGCCGCTGGGGCTCCGCCGCGCTCGACCTCGCCTATGTCGCCGCCGGACGCTTTGACGGCTTCTGGGAACGCGAATTGAAGGCCTGGGACATCGCCGCCGGCCTGCTTCTGGTGAAAGAGGCGGGCGGCTTCGTCACCGGCCTGCGCGAGGGCGATGACCCGCTGGAAAAGGGCGCGCTCATTGCCTGCAATGACGCCCTCTACACCCCCTTCGCCACGCTGCTGCGCGACGCCTGACCGCCCGCCTGCACGGTCCCACCGCGCCCCTTCCGCACCCGTTCAGCGCGCATCCCATGGCCCCGGCCCGCCCCGCCTGACCCGGGGAATGCGGCTCTTCACCACCGCGTAATCCGCCACCGGATGCGGTGGCGCGCCATGCGTCCGCCCCCAATAGCCCGGCCCGCCCCGCCGCAGCCAGACCGGCACCGCCATGGCCAGCCCCGCGATGAACCCGCCCGCATGCGCCCAATAGGCCACCCCGCCCTGATCGGCCGCCGTGGCCCAGCCACTGCCCAACTGGATCGCGAACCATATCCCCAGCACGAGGAAGGCGGGAATCGGGATCACCCGGAAGAAGACCACGAAGAAAAAGAACACATCCACCCGCGCCTTGGGGAACATCAACAGATAGCCCCCCATCACCCCGGCAATCGCGCCCGAAGCCCCCACCATCGGGATCATGGACGCCGGATCGGCCAGATATTGCGCCCCCGCCGCCGCCACGCCGGAGGCAAGGTAAAAGAGAAGAAAGCCCAGATGGCCCATCTCCTCTTCCATATTGTCACCAAAGACCCAGAGGAACAGCATGTTCCCCGCCAGATGCATCCAGCCGCCATGCAGGAACATCGAGGTGAGGAAGGTCAGATAGCCCTCGCCATAGCTGATCCGCGCCGGCACCAGCCCCCAGACCATGTAGAACTGCCCCAGCGCCGCATCCGAAGCCAGCAGCGACCAGTAAAGCAGGAAGAACCCCACATTCGCCGCGATCAGGACGAAGGTCACATAGGGCACCCGCCCCGAGGGGTTGTGATCGCGGATCGGAAACATCGCGAAAGGCTTGCCGAAGCCCGCCTCCCGGTCAAGGTCCCACGTCGCCCTCCAAAAACCGCCCCCACCCGGCAGCCGACACTTTCTGTCTGAAAATATCCTCAGGGGGTGAATGGGCCGCATGGCCAAGAGTGGGCGGAACGCCCCCTGCCCCGCCTTGGTCCGCGCGCAGGCGCGGGCCAAGGGAAAAAGGCTTGCCTGCGGGGGCGCCCGCCCCCGCAGGCTCCGCTCAATTCGCCTCGACCAGCAATTGGGCATTCCCGCCCGAGGCTGTCGTGTCGATGCAGACATGCCGCTCCAGCCGCGCATGGCCCCGGTCGGGCCTCCCGCCGATCAGCGGCAGGATCGGCCCCGTCCGCCCGGCCAGCGCCTGCGCATAGGGTCTCCCCGCCTCTGCCCCGCCCCACCAGACCGCCCCGGCAAAACCCGCCAGCCGCCCCAGCGCCGCAGGCTCCAGCGACGGCGCCTCCACCGCCACGCCGCCCAGCGCCCGGATCGCCGCCGCCTGGTCCGCCGCCGCCGCCGCCGTCGGCCCCAGACAGAGCACCGGCTCCCGCGCAACGCTGGTCAGCCGGTTCGACTCCCCCGTCGGCCCCGGCAGGTCATGGCTCATCGGCCCCGGCGCAGGCACAGCCCCCGCCGCGCGCAGCGCCGCCGCCACCTCGGCCTCCGTCGCCGCGCGCCCGTCTCCGGCCACCTCGGCCACCTCCACCCGCGTAAAGCGCATCAGGTAATCCGGCCCCCCCGCCTTCGGCCCCGTCCCCGACAGCCCTTCGCCGCCAAAGGGCTGGCTGCCGACCACGGCGCCGATCTGGTTGCGGTTGACATAGGTATTGCCCACCCGCAGCCGCTCCACGATCCGCTGCACCCGGTCGTCGATCCGGGTATGCAGCCCAAAGGTCAGGCCGTAACCAGTCGCATTCACCGCCTCCACCACCCGGTCGATCTCATCGGCGCGGAAGGTGGCGACATGCAGCACCGGCCCGAAAATCTCGCGCGTCATCGCCGCGATCCCGTCCACCCGGATCACCGCAGGCCCCACGAAGGTTCCCGCCAAAGGCGCCGCCATCTCCTTCACCACGCGCCCCGCCGCCCGCGCCGCCGCCACATGGTCGCGGATCGTGCCAGCCGCCTCGGCGTCAATCACCGGCCCAACATCGGTGGTCAGATCCCACGGATCGCCCAAGGCCAGCTCATCCATCGCGCCCGACAGCATCTCCAGCACCGTCTCGGCCACATCCTCCTGCACGTAGAGGCAGCGCAGGGCCGAACATCTCTGTCCCGCCGACTGGAACGAGGACGCAAGGATATCCCGCACCGCCTGTTCCGGCAGCGCCGTCGAATCCACCAGCATCGCGTTCAACCCGCCCGTTTCCGCGATCAAGGGCGCGGTCGGGTCCAGATGGTCCGCCATCGCGCGGCGGATCATCAGCGCCGTCTCGGTGGACCCCGTGAAACAGACCCCACCCACGCGCGGGTCAGAGGTCAGCATCCGCCCCACCACCGGCCCCTCGCCGGGCAGAAGTTGCAGCGCCGTCACCGGCACCCCCGCCTTGTGCATCAGACCCACGGCGAAAGCCGCGATCAGCGGCGTCTGTTCCGCAGGCTTGGCCAGAACCGCATTGCCCGCCGCCAGTGCCGCCGCGATCTGCCCGGTGAAAATCGCCAGGGGGAAGTTCCAAGGCGAAATGCAGGTGAACACCCCCCGCGCCGGGGCCGTCAGCCCCGCCGCCCCATCGGCATAGTAGCGCAGGAAATCGACGGCCTCCCGCAACTCCGCCACCGCATCGGCCAGCGTCTTGCCCGCCTCCCGCGCCAAAAGCGCGAAGATCGGCCCGAACTCCGCCTCATACAAATCCGCCACCCGGCGCAGCACCTCTGCCCGCTCCGGCACAGCCGCCGCCCAGGGTTCGGCCAGCCGCAGCGCCGTCTCCACGTCCGGCGCGCCCGCCTGCACCACATGCCCCACCAGATCGCCCGTCGCAGGGTTCCGCACCTCCACCCGCAGGCCCCCCGCAGGCCGCCCCGCAATCATCGGCCCCGCCTCGAACCGCTGCGTGGCAAAGGGCGCGCGCGCGGCCTCGATCGCCGCCAGATGCCCCGCATCCGTCAGATCGAACCCCTTGGAATTCACCCGCGCGCCAAACAGCGCAGGCCCCGTCTTCAGCGCCGGATTGGCGACCGCCGCCATCCCCTCCATCGCCGTCAGGGGGCAGGCCGCCACCACCTCCGGCGGGACCTCGTCATTCACGATCTGGTTCACGAAGGACGAATTCGCCCCGTTCTCCAACAGCCGCCGCACCAGATAGGCCAGCAGGTCCCGATGCGCTCCCACCGGCGCATAGATGCGGCAGCGCGTCCCCTCATCCGTCAGCACCAGATCATGCAGCCGCTCGCCCATCCCGTGCAGCCGCTGGAATTCAAAGGCCCGCTTGTCCGCAGCCATCTCCAGGATCGCCGCCACCGTATGCGCGTTATGCGTGGCAAATTGCGGATAGATGCGGTCGGTCATCCCCAGCAATTTCCGCGCATTGGCGATATAGCTCACATCCGTCGCCTGCTTGCGCGTGAAGACCGGGAAGGATGTCAGCCCCATCACCTGCGCCCGCTTCACCTCGGCATCCCAATAGGCGCCCTTCACCAACCGGACCATGATCTTCCGATCCAGCCGCGCGCTCAGCGCATAAAGCCAGTCGATCACCGCCCCGGCGCGACGGCCGTAAGCCTGCACCACCACGCCGAACCCGTCCCAGCCCGCCAGCGAGGCATCCGACAGCACCGCCTCGATCACCTCCAGCGACAGCGCCAGCCGATCCGCCTCTTCCGCGTCGATGTTGAAGCCCAGGCCCGCCGCCTTGGCCAGCCCCGCCAAGGCCCGCACACGCGGCACCAGTTCCGCCATGACCAGTGCCCGCTTGGCCACCTCATAGCGCGGATGCAGCGCCGACAGCTTCACCGAAATCCCCGGATTGGCGCGGATATCCGCGCCCTTCGCCGCCGCTGCAATCGCGGTGATCGCCTTGGAATAGGCCAGGTGATAGCGCCGCGCGTCCCCTTCCGTCCTCGCCGCCTCGCCCAGCATGTCATAGCTGTAGGTGTATCCCTTCGCCTCCAGCTCCGTCGCCCGCTTCATCGCGGCCTCGATCGTCTCGCCCAGAACGAACTGCCGCCCCATCTCCTTCATCGCCTGCGCCACCGCGCGGCGGATCACCGGTTCGCCCAGCCGCTTCACGGCGGCGCGCAAATGGCCCACCACCCCCGGCTCGCGATCCTCCAGCACCTTCCCGGTCAGCATCAGCGCCCAGGTGGACGCGTTCACCAGAGACGAGGCCGATTTCCCCAGATGCCGCCCCCAGTCGGAAGGCGCGATCTTGTCCTCGATCAACGCATCCATCGTCTCGGCATCCGGCACGCGCAGCAGCGCCTCGGCCAGACACATCAGCGCCACGCCCTCTTCGGTGGACAGCCCGTATTCGGCCAGGAAAACCTCCATCAGCCCCGGCTTCACGCTGTCACGGATGCGGCGCACCAGCCCCGCCCCGGCGGCGGTGATCCGCGCCCGCGCGGCATCGTCCAGCCCCGCCTCGGCGATCAAACGCCGCACCAGCGCCGCCTCATCGGCAAGGCTTTCCAGGGCGATCACGGACCAGGGTTCAGAAGGAATGTCGCGGGGCATGGGCTTTTTCTCCGATTTGGCCTATGATACCGCAGGTTTGCCGGGTCTTTCTCCCGAAGATCATCTGAACCCATGTCGTTTCGCCTGCAATTCAGGGGCCATACATGCCGATTGAACGCGTCCCGCTCGACCGCTTTGACGAAGTGATCCTGCGCATCCTCGCCACCGATGGCCGGATCAGCGCCACCGAACTCGGCCGCCGCATCGGCCTGTCCAAATCCCCCACCCAGGCGCGGCTGAAAAGGCTGGAAGACAGCGGAATCATCACGGGATATCGCGCCCTTCTCGACCCGATCCGCATGGGCCAGGCCCATGTCGCCTTCGTCGAAGTGCGCCTGTCCGACACCCGCGAAGCGGCGCTTCAGGCCTTCAACAAGGCCGTGCTGGCGGTGCCCGAGGTGGAGCAATGCCACATGATCGCCTCGCGCTTCGACTATCTGCTGAAGGTGCGCACCGCCGACATCCTGGATTACCGCCGCGTGCTGGCCGAACGAATCAGCGCCCTGCCGCATGTCGCCTCCACCTCCACCTATGTCGCGATGGAGGCGGTGAAGGAAAGCTTCTGATCCCCCCGTGCTCCCCTGGTACCCGCGGCCGGACTCGAACCGGCACGGCCTTTCGGCCTAGGGATTTTAAGTCCCCTGTGTCTACCATTCCACCACGCGGGCCGCGGGGACGCGCGCCTTGCTAGCAAGCCCGCCGCCCAAGGGAAAGCCCACGCTTCCCCGCCCCCCTTTGCGGCAGCGGCGCGTCCGGCCTATCCTGCCCCCCAAGGTGACCGGAGACGTCCAGATGACCCGCAGCTTCCCCCTGCTCCTTTGCGCAACGCTCGCCCTGCACGCCCCGCTTCCGGCCACGGCGCAGGACGGCGCGGCGGTAGCCCCCCCGCCGGGCATCACGCTTCCCCTTACCGCCCGCGGCAATGAACCCTTCTGGTCCGTCGAAGCCACGGTCGAAGGCCTCCGCCTGTCCGAACCCGAAGGCAAGGGCAGCCTCCGCATCCTGCCCTTCACGCAAGAGACGGAAGGCGACAGCCTGATCCTGATCACCAGCGACTTCACCCTCCGCATCGACCCGCAGCTCTGCCGCGACAGCATGTCGGGGATGCCCCATCCCTATCGCGCCACCCTCACCCGCGCCTCGGCCGGGCTGAACGGCTGCGCGGGCGACCCGGCCGCGCTCCTCGCGGGGGACTGGACCGTGACCCGCCTCGGCCCTGCCCCCCTTGCCGATGTCAGCGGCGTCATCCTTGCCTTCGCCGACGGGCAAGTGTCGGGCAATTCCGGCTGCAACCGCCTCACCGGCAGCTACAGCCTGACGGGCGAAAGCCTTTCCCTCGGCCCCATCGCCACCACCCGCATGGCCTGCCCCGCCCCGCAGATGGAAACTGAACTGGCCGTGCTCGCCGCCCTCGCCTCCGTCACCGGCTTCGACATCGCCGAAGACGGCACCCTCCTCCTGACCTCCGGCGAAGGCATGGCAGCCCTCTCCGCCCGCCGCTGAGGCCCGTGCCGCAGCGCGGCAATTGACACTCCCCGCGCCCCGGTTCCATATGACGGGCGAGAATTTGCGGGGGAGACATCGCGCATGAAAAAGGTCTATCCCAGCGCCGAAGCCGCGCTGGACGGCGTCCTCTTCGATGGCATGACCATCGCCTCGGGTGGCTTCGGCCTCTGCGGCATTCCCGAACTTCTGATCGCCGCGATCCGCAAGGCCGGGACGAAGGACCTCACCGTCGCCTCCAACAATGCGGGCGTCGATGGCTTTGGCCTCGGCATCCTCCTGGAAAGCCGTCAGGTGAAGAAGATGATCTCCTCCTATGTGGGCGAGAATGCCGAATTCATGCGGCAATACCTGTCGGGCGAGTTGGAGCTTGAATTCAACCCGCAAGGCACGCTGGCCGAACGCATGCGCGCCGGCGGCGCGGGCATCCCCGGCTTCTACACCCGCACCGGCGTCGGCACCGTCATCGCCGAGGGCAAGGAGCACAAGGACTTCGACGGCAAGACCTATATCCTCGAACGCTCCATCGTCGCGGACCTCTCCATCGTGAAGGCCTGGAAGGCCGACCCCTCGGGCAACCTCGTCTTCCGCAAGACCGCCCGCAACTTCAACCCGCCCGCCGCCACCTGCGGCAAGATCTGCGTGGTGGAGGTGGAAGAGATCGTGCCCCTGGGCGCGCTCGACCCCGACGCGATCCACCTGCCTGGCATCTATGTCCATCGCATCGTGCAGGGGCAGCACGAAAAGCGCATCGAACAGCGCACCGTCCGGAAGAAGGAGAGCGTGTAATGCCGTGGGACAGAAACCAGATGGCGGCACGGGCCGCGCAAGAGCTTCAGGACGGCTGGTATGTCAACCTCGGCATCGGCATCCCGACGCTGGTGGCAAACTACATCCCCGAAGGCGTGAACGTCACCCTGCAATCGGAAAACGGCATGCTCGGCATGGGCCCCTTCCCGTTTGAGGGCGAGGAAGACCCCGACCTGATCAATGCCGGCAAGCAGACCATCACCGAACTGCCCCAGACCGCCTTCTTCGACAGCGCCACCTCCTTCGCCATGATCCGGGGCGGCAAGATCGCCATGGCCATCCTCGGCGCGATGGAGGTGGCCGAAAACGGCGACCTCGCGAACTGGATGATCCCCGGCAAGCTGGTGAAGGGGATGGGCGGCGCGATGGACCTTGTGGCCGGCGTGGGCCGCGTGGTCGTGGTGATGGACCACACCTCCAAACATGGAGAATCCAAAGTGCTGAAGTCCTGCACCCTGCCGCTGACCGGTCAGGGCGTGGTCAACCGCATCATCACGAATCTCGGCGTCCTCGATGTCGTCCCCGGCGGGCTGAAGATCGTCGAACTGGCCGATGGCGTGACCGAAGCCGAGCTTCGGGCCGCGACCGAAGCGACCCTCGTCAACTGACGCCGCGCATCAGCGAAGAATTTTCACCGAAAATTCTTCGCCCCAGCCCCCCCCGAAAAATCTTCGTCCGAAGATTTTTCGCCCCTCACCCGCAAAATTTTCCTCCGAAAATTTTGCGCTTCCCGATCGGAGCAGGCCATGACCCACGAGGTGCAGCGCGAACACGGGGCCAGCAAGGGCCGCTACGTCATCCGCCAGAACGGCGAAGAGGCGGAACTGACCTATTCCATCACCTCCCCCACGCTCATCATCGCCGATCACACCGGCGTGCCGGACAGTTTCCGGGGCACGGGCGCAGGTCTTGCGCTCGTCACCCGGATGGTGGCCGATGCGCGGGCGGAAGGGTTCAAGATCATGCCGCTCTGCCCCTTCGTGAACGCGCAGCGCAAGAAACATCCCGAATGGGCCGACGCCTTCGCCGTCTGATCCCGAGAGGGCCCGCCCCCAGCCTCCGCCTACTGGCTGGCCTGTAGGATACGGAAGACGCAGGGATCGCTCACCACCACGGGCGGCGTGGCACAGAGCCCCTGCGCCACCTGCCAGGCCGCCAGCACCTTCGGCACATAGTCCCGCGTCTCGGCATAGGGGGGCACACCGCGATTGGCGCGCACCGCCCCCTCGCCCGCATTATAGGCGGCCAGGACGAGGATCGGGTCGCGGTCGAATTCCTTCATCAGCCAGTCGAGATAGGCGATGCCGCCGCGGATGTTCTCTTCCGGGTCCAGCGCATCGCGCACGCCGAACCGCTCCGCCGTCGCGGGGATAAGCTGCATCAGGCCCTGTGCCCCTGCCGAACTGACGGCATCGGCCCGCCCCGCGCTTTCCACCGCCATCACCGCCAGGGCCAGAGCGGGCGAAACCTCCGTGCCCACCGTCGCCATCAGCAGCGCCGTGCCATGGTCATCGGCCATCTTCTGCATCTGTTGCAGGCGCGGCGCGGTCACCGACTTTCCCTGCGGCCCCTGTGCCAGCGCCGCCATCGCGGCATCGAAACGCCCCGCCGCCTGATCCATGCCCGGCGGCACAAGGTCCCAGAACCAGCCATAGGTAGAGGCCGCGCCCGGCACCGGCCCCTGCGGCCGGTCTGCGGCCGCGACGCCCACCGGGGGCAGCGGCTCGGGTTCGCGCGGCGGTTCGGCCTTGGGCAGCGCCGCCAGTAGCCGCGCCTGCTCCGCCGGATCAATCTGCACGGTGATCCGCTGGCCCGGAAGGCCCTCCCCGACCTTGACGCGGCGGAAGGTGAAATCGCGCTCCGGCGACAGGCCCTCCGCAGCCGCGGGGGGAATCGCGGCAAGACTCGCCGCCATAGCCAGAACTGCTGCCCGGACGTGCATCTCTGACGGATGCCTTTCCTGTCTTTGCCTCTTGCAGGGAATCATGCACCAAAACGCCCCGTCTGGCCACTCCCCCCAGGGGGAACGTGGCAGAACGGCCAAGCTTTCACCTAAAGTGTTAATTTTTCAGGAGGATTTCAAATTTTTTCCGATGTTTTTCAATCCTCTGCGGCGCCGTGCAAGAAAATGCAAAGCCGATGCAAAAGCCCAAACTCGTCCAAACTGCCGCCACCGTTCGCAGGCCATATGTCCTCACACCGAACGGCAGACGGACGGACGATACGGACGGACGGAAACCGGGGCGGTTGGAACCAAGACCTGTAACGAGTAACGAGGAAACGACCATGAAACTGCTGAACCTCTTCAAATCCTTCAAGAACGACGAATCCGGCGCCGTGACGGTTGACTGGGTCGTGCTGACCGCCGCCGTCGTCGCCCTGGCCATCGTGGTGGGTGGCACCGTCCGCGGCGCGATCACGTCGGAAGCCTCCGAAATCGCGGGCGAAATCACCAGCAGCAACTGATCGGCCGTTGCGGGTCTTGTGCGGCCGGGCCCCCGGTCGGGCCGCACAAGGGGCGGGGCGCAGCATCCCTCCCCCCGCCCGCTTCCCCGCGACCGGCCCGATCCTGCGGTCATCCCCCGCGAAAACGTGGCAAAACCGCCAAAATTGCCACCCAACGGATATGTGTCACCGACGGAAGTATGGGTTCATTAAGATTGTTTAAAGCAATTTCAATGACTTAAGCCCCCATCCCCCGGAAATCCGCAGTTGACCGAAAATGCCCACCCGATTCCCAACTGCCGCCACGATTCAGGGGCCATATGCCTCCATACCGAACGGAAGACGGCGCCCGGAAGAACGGACCGACAGACCCCGGCACGGTTGTGAGCAAGACCTGAAACCTGAACCAAGGGAAGACGACCATGAAACTGCTGAACATCTTCAAATCCTTCAAGAACGACGAATCGGGCGCCGTGACCGTTGACTGGGTCGTGCTGACCGGTGCCGTCGTGGCCCTCGCCCTCGTGATCGGCACCACCGTCGGTGGCTCGATCTCGACCGCTGCCGGCAACATCGCCGAAGACGTCGTCGCAAACTCGGGCGGCGCCGAAGAGTGATCGCGCCACTGGCATGATCGGCCATGCGGCCAGGTTTCGGCCTGGCCGCAGTCACAAGTAACGAGACGGACCGGTTTCGTTATTCAGGCGGTGCCCGGCCGCAAGGTCCGAAAAGCCGGAGTGCGAACATGACCGAAACGACACTGATCGACGAAGCGCGGAGCTTCCCGAAACAAGAGGATGGCGCCGTAACGGTGGACTGGGTGGTGCTTGCCGCTGCCGTCGTTCTCCTGGCCATCCCGATCGGGATCACCGTTGGCAACTCCGTGGACACCTCCGCAACCGACATCGGTGAACGGGTGGTGGACGCGACAGACGACTGAATTCCTGCCGGTCCGCCCTCGGGCGCGACCGGCCCATTTGCCGTTCAAGGGCACAAACAAAGGCAGAACCGACATGCGCATGATCTTCGGATTGGTCCTTATCGCCGGCATGGCCTTGGCCGGTTTCGCCGTCTTCATGGCCCAAGGCTATATCAACCAGACGGAATCCGCCCTGGTGAAGGAACGCGAGTTCCGCCAGAAGGTCGGCGACCTCGTCGAAGTCTATGTCGTGACAGAGCGGCTCGATTTCGGCGATCCGCTCCTGAAGGAAAACGTCCGCACGATCTATTGGCAGGCCTCGGCGCTGCCCGAAGGCACTTTCTCGGACGAGGCCGAACTCTTCCCCCCGGGGCAGGAACAGCCGCGCTATGCCCTGCGCCTGATGGAACCGTTCGAACCAATCCTGAAGGTCAAGGTGACCGAACCGGGCGAATCCGCAGGCCTCACCTCGCAGCTTGGTGAAGGCATGCGCGCCTTCGCGATCCGCGTCGATGCCTCTTCCGGCGTGTCGGGCTTCGTTTATCCGGGCAACTATGTCGATGTCTATTGGACCGGCAGCAATGGCATGACCGAAGTGACGAAACTGATCGAGACCGGCATCAACGTCATCGCCATCGACCAGACCGCCGCCGGGGCCGCCACCGGCGAGGCGACCATCGCCCAGACCGTCACCGTCAAGGCCACGCCGGAACAGGTGGCCCGCCTCGCACAGGCCCAGGCAACGGGCCGCCTTGCCCTCTCGCTCGTGGGTCGCTCGGGCGAAACGATCGAAGGCCGGGTGGAAGTGGACAGCGACTCCCTCCTCGGGATCGAGACCGAGGAAGTGATCGAGGTCGAGGCCGAACGCGTCTGCACCATCCGCAACCGCAAGGGCGGCGAAGTGGTGGAAATTCCGATCCCCTGCACGAACTGAGGCTGCGACAGAGCGGAGCACCCCAAAGGTCAGGCGACCACAGCCTGACAGCGCACAACTCCAGATAAGCTGCGGCCAGACCCACCGCATATGGTGGGTCTGGCCTTTTCAACACGCGACCAATGGTCGGGGCACCCCCCTGTGTTGCCAGTTATCCACATCAGGAGTTTCCGTTAAGGCAATGATTCTTGCAAAGAAACTGGTATTGAGGCATGTTAACGGTTGGAGCGGGCAGTAAGACCCGCGTCACGAGGTGTGATCGAAAGGGCAGGTCACCGATGCAGATGCGAAAGCTGATGGCCGCCGGCGCAATGGGCGCCGCCTTGGCCTTCGTGCCTCCGGCCATGTCCGGGGCAGAAGTGCTGCGGGTGGTTCAGGGCACGGCGTCCCAGGCGCTGGAAGTGCCGATGAACCGCGCCGTGGTTCTGGAAAGTGATGTTCCCTTCGCCGAACTCTCGATCGCCAATCCCGGCATCGCCGACATTTCCACCCTGTCCGACCGGTCGATCTATGTGTTGGGCAAGACGCCCGGCCGCACCACGCTGACGCTCCTGTCGGCCGAGGGCGAGCTGATCACCAATGTCGAGGTGCAGGTCGTCACCGACATCGCCGAATTCAAGGAACGGCTGAACCAGATCCTTCCGGGCGAAAAGATCGAGGTGCGCACCGCCAATGACGGCATCGTGCTCTCGGGCACCGTCTCCTCCACCGCCCGGCTCGCCCGCGCGCTGGACCTTGCAGAACGCTACGCGCCCGACCGCGTGTCGAACCTGATGACGGTGGGCGGCACCCAGCAGGTGATGCTGAAGGTGCGCTTTGCGGAAATGCAGCGCTCGGTCGCCAAGAACCTGTCCTCCTCCATCGCCATCGGCGGCACCAATGACGCCGTCGAAACCGGCACCTGGCTGAACGGCGACAACGGGCTCAACAACCCGATCGAAGTGCGCGAGAATGTCGTCGGCGCGGGCCTTCTCGGCTTCACCACCGGCTCGCTGCAAATCGGCATCCTGCTCGAAGCGCTGGAAACCAAGGGGGTCGTCCGCACGCTGGCCGAACCCAACCTGACCGCCCTTTCGGGGCAAGAGGCTTCCTTCCTCGCGGGCGGCGAATATCCCGTGCCCGTGTCGGATGACGGCACCATCACCGTGGAATACAAACCCTTCGGGGTCGAGATGAAGTTCACCCCCACCGTGGTGGATGGCGATCTCATCAACCTGCAAATCGCCGCCGCCGTCTCGTCGGTGGACGGCACGGTCACGCAGGAAAGCAACGGCATCCAGCTCGCCGCCTTCAAACGCCGCGAAACCCAGACCACGGTCGAGATGCGCGATGGCGAAAGCTTTGCCATCGCGGGCCTCCTCCAGGACGACTTCCGCGACCTCAACGGCCAGATCCCGTGGCTCGGCGATATCCCGGTGCTCGGCACGCTGTTCCGCTCGGTCGAATACCAGCAGTCGCAATCCGAACTGGTCATCATCGTCACCCCGCATCTCGTCACCCCCACGCGGGGCGAGGCGCTGGCGCTGCCGACAGACCGGGTCCGCCTGCCGACGGAACGTGAACTCTTCCTCTTCGGCGAAGTCGGCAAGGCCGCCACATCCGGGGCGGCGGGCGAAGTGGCCCGGCAGGACTTCACCGGCTCCTACGGCTATGTGATGGAATGAGGGGACAGGCCATGAAGCCCACGCATCTTCTGTCCGCCCTCTCGCTTCTGGCCCTAGCGGCCTGCGGCAGCGAAATCATCGGGTCCAATGTCGATGAAGGCGGCTTCGGCAATTCCACGATGAACAACTTCATGGTGCAGACCGGGCAGATCAATCCGGTCCAGGCGCTCGGCGAACGGTTCGCCCGCGAAGTGCCGTCCACCATCACCTTCGCCTTCAACAGCGCGCAGCTCTCGCCCGAGGCGCGGGCCACGCTCGACCAGCAGGCCAACTTCATCCGGCAATTCCCGGAAGTCCGCTTCCGCGTCTATGGCCATACCGATGCCGTCGGCTCCGATGCCTACAACCGCCGCCTCGGCCAGCGCCGGGCCGAAGCCGTGGTCGCCTATTTCTCCAGCCGCGGCATCTCGCGCTCGCGGCTCGAGGCGCTGGTCTCCTATGGCGAAACCCAGCCGGTCATCCCCACCCCCGGCCCCGAACAGCAGAACCGCCGCACGGTGACCGAGGTGTCGGGCTTCGTGCAGCGCCACCCCTCCGTTCTCGACGGCAAATATGCCGAAATCATCTTCCGCGAATACATCGTCAGCGCCGAACCCACCCCCGTCCTGACGGCCGGAAGCGGTGGCAGCGGCGGTGGCGGGGAAGGCGGCGGCGCCGCCACCGGCGCAACCGGCGCGCCCTGACGCGCCTCTGGCACAACCCTTGCACGAACCGGACAGGCTGCTGCGGCAGCCTGTTTCCGTTTCCGGCTGCGCCGCCCCTGGTCGGCTGCGAACACTTCCCTTTGCTGCCCGTATAAAGTCGCCAGATTTCAAACAATCTCGCGTTTCTAGCCCAAGAATCGCCACCATTCCCCTCCAGCTTTTCCCGTGACTGGGAACAATCTCACGGCAATGCCCGTGCGGGGTCCCCCGGTGGCAATCGCCTTGCCCGGCCGCATGTGGTGGCGGGAGGCTTGCCCATCGGACCCCCGGCAAGGAAGGACGACTAGGCGATGAACACCGCTGCCAACATGCTGCCCGATCCGGCGCCGATCCTGGCCTGCACCATCTCGCGGGACATCCAGAACTTCGATCTGCTGATCGACGACATGGAGCTCGAGATGGGCGAAAGCTGGGGCGACCTGACCTTCGAGGACGCCCAGGAATTCCTGACCCAGCCCGATGCGCAAAGCCTTGAATTCGTTGCCATTGCCGTCAACAGCGAAGACGAAAGCGACCTGACCCGCATCACCGAGGTGATCAAGGCCGCGACCCTGCGCCAGATCAAGGTCATCCTCATCGCCGACCGCATCAGCCCCGCGGGCCTGCATCAACTCCTGCGCCTCGGCGCCGATGACTTCGTCCCCTACCCGCTCCCCGATGGCGCGCTCAAGGAGGCGATCGAACGCATCCGCAAGCCGTCCGCCATCCCCATGCCGGCGACCCCTGCCACGGTCACCCATCTCCATGCCGTCCCCGACGCCGCCGCCCATGCGCCCAGCTTCAAGGCCAAGGGCGACCGCGACGGGGTGGTCCTGCCCGTCCATGGCCTGTCCGGCGGCTCGGGTGCCTCCACCTTCGCGGCCAATCTCGCCTGGGAACTGGCCACGATCGAAAAGACCAACGCCCCGCGCGTCTGCCTTCTGGACTTCGATTTCCAATACGGTTCGGTCGCGACCTATCTCGACCTGCCGCGCAAGGAAGCGGTGTTCGAACTGCTCTCCGACACCGCCGCCGCCGACAGCGACGCCTTCCTTCAGGCCATGCTGACCTATGGCGACAAGCTCTATGTCCTCACCGCACCTGCCGACATGCTGCCGCTCGACATCGTGACGCCCGAGGACATCGCCCGCATCATCGACATGGCGCAGTCGAATTTCGACTTCGTCATCATCGACATGCCGAAAACCATCGTGGCCTGGACGGAAACCGTGCTCTCGCGCGCCCATGTCTACTTCGCCACGATGGACCTCGACCTTCGCTCCGCGCAGAACGTGCTGCGCCTCGTGCGGGCGCTGAAGGCCGAAACGCTGCCGCATGAAAAGCTCCGCTACATCCTGAACCGCGCGCCCAAATTCACCGACCTCTCTGCCAAGAGCCGGGTGAAGCGCATGTCGGAAAGCCTCGACATCCGTCTCGAGGTGCAGATCCCCGACGGCGGCGCACAGGTGACGCAGGCGAACGACCACGGGCATCCGCTGGCCATCAGCGCGCCCAAGAACCCGGTGCGCAAGGAGCTGCAAAAGCTTGCGCGCTCGCTCTTCGACCTCAACCGCGCCGTGGAAACCGGCCGGTCCTGACCTCAAACCCGATAGGACTGCCTGGCCTGGGGGGCCTTCCTGATGTTCTCACGTTTCAAGAAACCTGACGCTGCCGATCCCAAACCCGCCCTGCGCCCGGTGGCACCTCCCGCCGCCGCCGTGGCCGCGGCCACACCCGCGCCGAAACCCGCCGCGCCCGCCGCCGCCGCACCGCCCAAGGCGGTGCTTGGCGCACGTCCCGCCGCCGTCCCCGCCACGCCCGAAGCCGCCGCCGCGGACAAGGAGAAGAAGCGCAAGGAACGGCTGATGGAACTGAAGGTGGAGCTGCACAAGCGCCTCCTGGAAAACCTCAACCTCGCCGCGCTGGAACATGCCTCCGAATCCAGCCTGCGCACCGAGATCGCGGAAATCGCCTCCGAGGCGCTGTCGGAAATGTCCGTCGCCCTGAACAAGGACGACCGCGCCACCCTCAACCAGGAACTCTATGACGAGGTGATGGGCCTCGGCCCGCTCGAACCGCTCCTGAAGGACGAAACCGTCTCCGATATCCTGGTGAACGGCCCGCAGCGCATCTTCGTGGAACGTGGCGGCAAGCTGACGCTGACCGACATCACCTTCAAGGACGAACGCCACCTGTTGCGGATCATCGACAAGATCGTCTCCGCCGTGGGCCGCCGCGTCGATGAATCGAACCCCTATTGCGACGCCCGCCTTGCCGATGGCTCGCGCTTCAACTGCATGGTGCCGCCGGTCGCGGTGGATGGCTCGCTCGTCTCGATCCGGAAATTCAAGAAGGACAAGCTCGGCATCGCCGATCTCGTCCGCTTCGGCGCCTTCACCGAAGAGATGGCCGCCTATCTTCAGGCCGCCGTCTCCACCCGCCTCAACATCATCGTCTCGGGCGGCACGGGCTCGGGGAAGACCACCACGCTCAACGCCCTCTCCTCCTTCATCGACAACACCGAACGCGTGCTGACGATCGAGGATACCGCCGAACTCCAGCTTCAGCAGGTCCATGTGGGCCGCATGGAAAGCCGCCCGCCGAACGTCGAAGGCAAGGGCGCGGTGACCCAGCGCGACTGTCTGCGCAACGCGCTGCGGATGCGTCCCGACCGCATCATCGTGGGCGAAACCCGCGGCGAGGAAGTCATCGACATGCTTCAGGCCATGAACACCGGCCATGACGGGTCCATGACCACGATCCACGCCAACTCCGCCCGCGACGGCATCTCGCGTCTCGAAAACATGGTCGCCATGGCGGGCATCGACATGCCGATCAAGGCCGTCCGGTCGCAGATCGCCAGCGCCGTCAACCTGATCGTGCAGGCATCGCGCTTGCAGGATGGTTCGCGCCGCATGGTCTCCATCACCGAAATCACCGGCATGGAAGGCGAAGTCATCTCCATGCAGGAAATCTTCCGCTACGAAAGGCTCGGCGTCGAACCCTCGGGCAAGATCATCGGCCGTTTCAACGCCACCGGCGTGCGCTCGCACTATTCCGACCGCTTCCGCCAGTGGGGCTATGACCTGCCCGCCTCGATCTACGAACCGATCGTCTGATCCGAACCCGCAACCCCCAATCTTCTGACCAGGTAGTCACAACATGGAATTCAGTGCCGCCCCGATCATCTATATCCTGATCTTCGTGGCCGTCGTCGTTCTGGTCGAGGGGCTCTATCTGACCGTCTTCGGCAAGTCGATCAGCCTCAACTCCAAGGTCAGCCGCCGCCTCGCGCTTCTGGAAAAGAACCAGAACCGCGAACAGGTGCTGGAACAGCTCCGCAAGGAAATGTCGCAGCACATGCATGCGCGCGGCATCCCGCTCTACAAGATCCTTGCCTCCAAGGCGCAGAAGGCCAACATCGCCTTCTCGCCCAAGCAGCTTGTCCTCATCATGGCCGTCCTGGCAGTGGTGGCCTATGTCGGCCTGACCTTCGCCACCCAGGCCGAAACCCCGGTCCGCATCGCGCTGGCCATCGGCATGGGCGTGGGCGGCGTCTATTTCTGGGTCTCCAAGAAGGCCAAGAAACGGATGATGCTGCTGGAGGAACAGCTTCCCGATGCCGTCGAACTGATGGTGCGCTCGCTGCGCGTGGGGCATCCCTTCTCGAACGCCGTCGCCATCGTGTCCAAGGAAGTGGCCGATCCGCTCGGCACCGAATTCGGCCTGATCGCCGACGAGGCGACCTATGGCCGCGACATCTCGGAAAGCCTCCGCGCCTTTGCCTCGCGGATGGAAAACCAGGACCTCCACTTCCTCGCCGTCGCCGTCTCGATCCAGCAGCAATCGGGGGGCAACCTTGCCGAAATCCTCGACGGTCTCGCCAAGGTGATCCGCGCCCGGTTCAAGCTCTTCCGCCGCGTCAAGGCCATCACGGCCGAGGCGAAATGGTCCGGCATGTTCCTGTCGGGCTTCCCGATCGCGGCGATCGTGCTGATCCAGATGCTCAAGCCCGACTATTACGATGGCGTGCGCGAAACGCAGTATTTCGTTCCCGCTGCGCTCGTGGTCGTCGCCTTCCTCGTGGTCAACGTCATCTTCATGAAGATGATGGTCAACATCAAGGTCTGACCCATGATCGACTCCCTGAACGCCCTCATCATCGGCCATCTGGGGCCGCAGGGCCCGCTCCTGCTGGCAGGCGGTCTCGGCCTGATGCTCATCATCATCGCGCTGCCCTTCTTCCTGCGGCGCGAGGCCGAACCCTTCGACAAGCTCAAGAAAGAGGCCCGCAACCAGTCGCAGGCCCGCGACCGCGAGTCGCGCGAAGGCGCGCTGCGCCGCTCCGGCGACAAGTCCGACAAGCTGAACCGCTTCGCCCATTTCCTTGAACCGAAGGACAAGGAACAGATGTCGGCGGCGCGGCTCAAGATGCTGCGCGCCGGCTATCGCGGCAAGAATGCCGTCCGCATGTTCCACGCGATGCAGTTCCTGCTGGCTTTCGGGATGCTGATGCTCGGCGTGATCTACGCCTATCTCGTCAGCCGCTCGCAGCCGCTCGACATGCAGGGCATGGCCATGTCCACCCTGCTGCCCGCTGCCGCCGGCTATTACCTGCCCACCTACTGGGTGCAGCGCCGCCTCCAGACCCGCCAGCAGCTCATCACCGAAGGCTTCCCCGACGCGCTCGACATGATGCTCGTCTGCGTCGAGGCGGGCCAGTCGCTCGACCAGTCCATCGCCCGCGTCGCCAAGGAGATCGGCCCCGCCTATCCGGACCTGGCCGAAGAGCTTGAAATCGTCAGCCAGGAAACCCGCGCCGGCAAGGAACGCGTCACCGTGCTGCGCGACCTGTCCGAACGGGTCGGCCTGCCCGACATCACCTCCTTCGTCACCACGATGATCCAGTCCGCCACCTTCGGTACCTCGATCGCCGAGGCCTTGCGTGTCTATTCCGCCGAAATGCGGGACAAACGCGTGATGCGCGCCGAAGAGAAGGCAAACACCTTGCCCACGAAGCTGACCCTCGGCACAATGTTCTTTACCGTCCCGCCGCTGATGGTGATCCTCATCGGACCCTCGCTGCATGGCGTCGTGAAGGCATTTGGAGGCTGACCGAAGGGTGCGACCGAAACTCTGGCCTGTTCTTGCAGCAGGCGCCCTGCTTCTGGCCGCCTGTCAATCGACGGGCGGCCGAACCGCATCTGACGGGCTGACCCCGCCCGGCGTGGACCGCCGCGCCACCGGCGAGGACGGGCTCATCGTCGGCCATCGCCTGATGGATTCCGGCGAATATGAACTCGCCCTGCGCGCCTATATGCGCGCAGCGGGCGAGATCGGGGTGAATGCCGATGTCCTCTCCGCCATCGGCTCGGCCAACCTGCAACTCGGCCGCCTCGGTCAGGCCGAAACCATCCTCCGCCAGGCCGTCAAGGAAGACCCGACCTTCGTGCCCGCCCTCAACAACCTCGGCGTCGTGCTGATGGAACGCGGCAAACCCGGCGAAGCCCGGCGCATCTTCCAGCAGGCCTTCGCGCTCGACAGTGGCCAAACGGACTCCATCCGCGAAAATCTGCGCCTCGCTATCGCCGAAAGCGAAACTTCGGTATATGATGGGCCGCAAGAAGAACCGAATTTTACCCTCGTGCGGCGGGGCCAGGGGCGTTTCGTCCTCCTCTCGCAGCTCTAGGGACCAAGAGGTCGAGCAGCAAAAGGACGCAGCAACATGCGCCACCCGGTCATCGTCGCCCTGTGCCTTGCAGGCACCGTGGGCCTTTCCGCCTGCAACAGAACCTCGGATGCCGAGGTGCAGCGCGCCATCCAGAGCGTCAACGTCATCGACGAGACGAACCTCAACGACATCATGCTCACCGTGGGCGACCCGAACGAGGCCGTGGCCTATTTCACCAAGGCCTCGACCGAGAACCCCGACCGCATCGACCTCAAGCGCGGCCTCGCCAAATCCCTGATCCGCGCGAACCGCCCCGCCGATGCCTCCACCGTCTGGGCCGCCGTCGCCGCCTCGCCCGAAGGCACGCTGGATGACCGCGTCTCGCTTGCCGATTCCTACATCCGCCAGAACGACTGGAAAAAGGCCGAGGCGGAACTGAACCGCATCCCGCCCACCCATGAAACCTTCGAACGCTACCGGCTCGAAGCCATGGTCGCCGACAGCAAGAAGGACTGGAAGAAGGCCGACAGCTTCTATGAAACCGCCGCGGGCATGACCACCAAACCCGCCGGCGTCTATAACAACTGGGGCTTCTCCAAACTCTCGCGGCAGGATTTCGCCGGGGCCGAACGGCTGTTCGTGCAGGCCCTCACCTATGACGACAGCCTCTTCACCGCCAAGAACAACCTCGTCATGGCGCGCGGCGCGCAGCGGAAATACGACCTTCCCGTCATCCAGATGACCCAGACGGAAAAGGCCGAACTGCTCTACACCCTCGCCCTCACCGCCATCAAGAAGGGCGATGTCTCGGTGGGCAAGGCGCTGCTTCAGGACGCCATCTCCACCCACCCGCAGCATTTCGAGGCTGCCGTCCGCAGCCTTGCCGCGCTCGAGGCCTGATCCGGCATGATGACGACCGATCTGCCGCCCGTCTGGACGGCGCTGTGGTTCCTGGTTCCGGTCCTGCCGATCAGCCTCTGGGTCGCCTGGTCCGACATGAAATTCATGCGGATCCCCAATATCGCCGTGCTGACGCTGGCCGCCGCCTATGTCCTCTTCGGCCTGATCGCCCTGCCCTTCGACCTCTATCTCTGGGGCTATGCCCTGGGGGCCATCACGCTGGTCGCGGGCTTCCTCGCCTCCACCCTGCGGATGGTCGGCGCGGGGGATGCGAAATTCGCCGCCGCCATGGCGCCCTTCTTCGCAGGCAGCAGCCCCGGCCTCGTCTTCACCCTTTTCGGCGGCTGCCTGCTTGCCGCCTTCGCCGCCCATCGCCTGATGCGCGCCATCCCCGCCATGCGCCGCGCCACGCCCGATTGGGCAAGCTGGACGCATCGCAAATTCCCCATGGGCCTCGCCCTTGCGGGCGCGCTCAGTTTCTACTTTCTGCTCGGTCTCCTCATCTCTGCCTGAATTTCTCCACGAATGGGGGATAATCCACCCGGGATGATGCCCAAGACCGGAGTCCCGCAGGCATGACCGCCCAGACCGCCTCCCTCTCCTCCGCCCCCCTCCCGCAGGCCGCCACGGCCGAGGCTCCCGTCCTGCACGCCCCCCCGGCCGGGGTCCCGGCCCCGCCGCAGCCCAAGACGCTGGCCGAAACCGGCCTCTCGCCCGTCCTGCTGCGCGACCTGCTGCTCAAGACCATGTTCCGCACGAACAAGGAACATATCTCCGATCTGTCGCGCGTGATCTGCCTTCCCGTGACCCTGATCCAGGAACTGATCGACCTCGCCCGCAGCCAGCGCTATGTCGAGGCGACGGGGACACTCCACGCCACTTCCGGCAACGAAATGGGCTATCAGCTCACCGATGCCGGCAAGGCCCGCGCCCTCGATGCGCTGGCGCAGTCGGAATATTACGGCGCCGCCCCCGTGCCGCTGGAGGCCTACAAGGAACAGGTCAAGCGGCAGTCGATCCGCAACATCACCCTGACCCGGCAGGAACTGCTCAAGGGGATGGGTCATCTCATCCTGCCCCCCGACCTGATCGACAATCTCGGCCCCGCCGTCACCTCCGGCCGGTCCATCCTGATGTATGGCCCACCCGGCAACGGGAAATCCTCGATCTCGAACGGCATCCGCGATGCGCTGGGTGACAAGATCTATGTCCCCCGCGCCATCGAATATGCGGGCCAGATCATCACGGTCTATGACCCGATCGTCCATTCCGCTGCCGAAGAGCAGATGGACGATCCCAATTCCATCCGCCGGTCGGGCAACCGCTACGATCCCCGCTACGTGCGCTGCGAACGCCCCACCGTCATCACCGGCGGCGAACTGACGCTCGACATGCTCGACCTGAAATACAACCCCACCGCCCGGACCTACACCGCCTCCCTGCAACTCAAGGCCACCGGCGGCATCTTCATCATCGACGACCTCGGCCGCCAGGCCGAACCGCCGCAAAAGATCGTCAACCGCTGGATCGTGCCGCTGGAAGAAAGCCGCGATATCCTGGCCCTGCAATCGGGCGAGAAATTCACCGTCCCCTTCGACACGCTGGTGATCTTCTCCACCAACTTCCACCCGAACGAGATTTTCGACGGCGCGGCCCTGCGGCGGATCTTCTTCAAGATCAAGATCGACGGCCCGAGCCAGGAGAATTTCCTGAAGATCTTCGCCCTCGTCGCGCGCAAGAAGAAGATGCCGCTGGACGAAAAGGCGCTCGTCCATCTGCTGAAGGTCAAGTATCCGACCATCAACAACAACTACGCGAATTACCAGCCGGTCTATCTTATCGACCAGATGATCTCCATCTGCGAATTCGAGGGCATCCCCTACCAGATGACCCCCGACCTGATCGACCGCGCCTGGGCCAACATGTTCGTCCGCGACGAGAAGATCGCCAAGTAATCCGCCTTGCGCGGGTTGAAACGGCAGGACCGGGGGTTTCACACCCCCGGACCCCCGTGGGATATTTTCAAACAGATGAAATCAACTCAGGGAAAGTGGCGGATGCCCGCCTCCGTCACGATCACGTCCAGCCGCTGATCGAAGTCATCAATCGGTACCTCCGGCACTTCCTGCGCCGCGAAGGCAAAGCCCACCGCCAGAACCGTATGCCGCGCCCGCAACCTCGCCAGCGTGCGGTCATAGAACCCCCCGCCATAGCCCAGCCGATAGCCCCGCGCATCAAAGGCCACGAGCGGGACAATCACCACCTCCGGCTCCACCCAGGCCCCCTCAGCCGGGATCAGCGCCCCGAACTCCCCCGCCACCATGGCGCAGCCCGGCGACCATTCGCGAAAGCGCAGCGCCTGCCCCGGCCCGAGGATCACCGGCACCCCCACCGGCCCCTGATGCGCCGCCATCGCCGCCATCGGGTCGATCTCGGTCCGCATCGCCATATATCCCGCAAGGGCCTTCCCCCGATGCGGGGCCAGCACATCGGCCAGCAGTTCCGCCGCCTGCCCCTGCCCCCTGGCAAAGGCCTCTTTCCGCGCCGCGAAAGCCGCCTTCCGCGCCGCCGCCTTCTCCGCCTCGATCGTCATATCAGCACCAGCGTCGCCAGCCCGAGGAAAGCCAGGAACCCCATCACATCCGTCAGCGTCGTGACAAAGGTCCCCGAGGCCAGCGCCGGGTCCAGCCCCAGCCGTTCCAGCGTCAGCGGCACCAGAACACCCCCCAGCGCCGCCACGATCTGGTTCACCACCATCGCCATGGCCAGCACCCCCCCGATCCAGGGATCGCCAAAGATCGCCCATCCCGCCAGCCCGATGATCACCGCCAGCGCCAGCCCGTTCAACGCCCCCGCCGCCAGTTCCCGCAGCACCACCCGCCGCGCATTGGCCGCCGTCAGGTCCCGCGTCGCCAGCGCCCGCACCGCCACGGCCAGCGACTGCGTCCCCGCAATCCCCCCCGTGGACGCGACAATCGGCATCAGCGCCGCCAGCGCCACGATGGCCGTGATCGTCGCCTCGAAGCGCGAGATGACGAAGGCCGAAATCGACGCCGTGAACAGGTTGACCACCAGCCAGGGCAACCGCTGCCGCACCGTGGCTAGGGGGCCGTCCAACACGCTCGCCTCCTCGCCCACGCCGGCCAGACGCAGCATGTCCTCCTCATGCTCCTCATCCAGCACGTTCATCGCATCGTCGATGGTGATGACGCCGACCAGCCGCCCCCCCGCATCCACCACAGGGCAGGAAATCAGGTGATACTGGTTGAAGATATAGGCGACCTCGGCCTCCTCCTCCGTCGCCTCCACCGTGCGGAAACTGTCCTCCACCAGATCCCGCAGAGCCACCTCGCGCCGCGCCGAGAGGATTCGCCCCAGCGTGACATAGCCCAGGGGCTTCATCCGCGGATCGACGAGGATCACGTGATAGAACTGGTCGGGCAAGACCTCCGCCCCGCGCAGGAAATCAATCGCCTCGCCCACCGTCCAGTGTTCGGGTGCCACCACCACCTCGCGCTGCATCAGGCGGCCTGCCGACCCTTCCGGATAGGCCATCGCCTGTTCCACCGCCACCCGGTCGGCCATATCCAGCGCATCCAGGATGCGCCCCTGCGCCGGCGCCTCAAGGTCCTCAAGGATATCGACCACGTCATCGGTATCCAGATCGCGCACCGCCTCGGCCACCACCTCGGCAGGCAGGGCCGCGATCACCTCTTCGCGGATCGTCTCGTCGATCTCCGACAGAAGGTCGCCGCCGAACGCGCCGGAATAGAGCGCAAGGAACTCCCGCCGCTCCCCCGCGTCGATCTGTTCCAGAAAGTCGGCGATATCGGCGGCATGCAGCGGCTCCACCAAGCCAAGGACAAGCGCCCGATCCCCAGCCGACACCGCCGCCCGGATCGCCTCCACGCGGGCATCGTCCAGTTCGATCTCTTCGACCGCTGCCTCGTTTTCCGCCATCCCGCACCCTGCCCGATTACCCCCAGCCTAGCGAAAGCTGTTTCTGCGAAACAGGGGGCATGGGGAAATTTACCCATGCGCCGAAAGACCATAGGTTTGCAAGCGATGCATGACGCGCCAAAAGCGGCGGGAACAAGGGGCAGCAGATGGCCGATATTCTTCTGGGGCAGGTGCTCCGCTTCACCGCCGATCCCTTCGCGGCCGGCGAAACCGCCGCCCAGCACGAAAGCCATGGCGCCATCCTCATCGAAGGCGGCCGCATCACCGCGACCGGCCCCGCCGATGACCTGCGCCGCCGCCACCCGCAGGCGCGTATCCATGACTATGGCCGCAGCCTCATCACCGCAGGCTTCATCGACGCCCATGTCCACTACCCCCAGACCGCCATCATCGCCTCCTGGGGCAAGCGGCTGATCGACTGGCTGAACAGCTATACCTTCCCCGAAGAGATGCGGTTCAAGGATCCCGCCTATGCCGAGGTCATCGCCAACCGCTACCTCGACCTCGCCACCGCCCATGGCACCACCACCGTCTGCACCTATGCCACGATCCATCCCGCCAGCGTGGACGCCATCTTCACCGCCGCCCAGACCCGCGGCATGCGCCTCTATGCCGGCAAGACCTGCATGGACCGCAACGCCCCCGAAGGCCTGCGCGACACCGCCCGATCCGCCTATGACGACAGCAAGGCACTCCTGGAGAAATGGCACGGGGTGGGCCGCCTCTCCTATGTCATCACCCCCCGCTTCTCGCCCACCTCCACCCCGGAACAGCTTGCCGCGCTGGGCGCGCTCTGGCGCGAATATCCCGATTGCCTGATGCAGACCCACCTCTCCGAACAGACGGATGAGATCGACTGGGTCCGCGCCCTCTTCCCCCAGTCCCGCGACTATCTCGACACCTACGAGGCGCAGGGCCTCCTGCGCGAAGGCGCACTCTACGGCCACGCCATCCACCTGACCGACCGCGAACGCGCCCGCCTGATCGAGGCCGGGGCCAGCCTCGTCCATTGCCCCACCTCCAACAGCTTCATCGGCTCCGGCCTCTTCGACATGTCCCTCGCCCGGCAGCTCCGGGTGGGCCTTGCCACCGATACCGGCGGCGGGTCCTCCTTCTCCATGCTGCACACGATGGCCGCCGCCTATGAAATCGCCCAGTTGCGCGGGCAGGCGCTGCATCCCTCGCAACTGATCTGGCTCGCCACCGTCGGCTCCGCCCGCGCCCTCCACGCCGAAGACCGCATCGGCAACATCGCCCCCGGGATGGAAGCCGACCTGACGATCCTCGACCTCGCCTCCACCCCCGCCATCGCACAGGCCAGCGCGCGGGCCGAAACGCTCTGGGAGGCGCTCTTCCCCACCATCATGATGGGCGATGACCGCGCAATAAGGTCCGTCTGGATCGGCGGCAAACCCCTGCGGCAACCCCTTGAACTAACCTAGGGTTTAATTCCATCAGAAAGAACAACTGAAGGTTATCCCCGCAGATCACCCGACCACCCCCTACCCGACCAGACCGCCCCCGCACCGCCCGACTCGTCCCGCCGTCCCGCCGCCCCGCCAAAACCCATCGAAATTCCCTTAAACTCCAACCCTTTAACCTTAACGCCCCGCCCCATCTTCATCTTGGCGAAAAATACTCTCAGGGGGTGAATTGGCGCAAAGCGCCAAGAGGGGGCGGAACGCTCCTTTCCCTCTGCCCCACCAAGCGCGGCCTGTCCCCCACCCCCGCAAGCCGCCCCACCCCGGCCTCCGTCCAAGCCGCAGATCACCGCCAGAACCCAAACACTTCCCCCAAACCCCAACCCATTAACCTTAACGCCCCGCCCCATCTTCATCTTGGCGAAAAATACTCTCAGGGGGTGAAATGGCGCAAAGCGCCAAGAGGGGGCGGAACGACCCTTTCCTTCTGCCCCACCAAGCGCGGCCTGTCCCCCTCCCCCGAAAGCCGCCCCACCCCGGCCTCCGTCCAAGCCGCAGATCACCGCCAAAACCCCAACACTTCCCCCAAACCCCAACCCATTAACCTTAACGCCCCGCCCCAGTTTCATCTTGGCGAAAAATACTCTCAGGGGGTGAATTGGCGCAAAGCGCCAAGAGGGGGCGGAACGCCCCCTGACCTTTCTCCCACCGGCAGCGCCCCGCTACTTCCCCGCCATCGCCGGATAGGCCAGGCGATAGGCCAGCGCCACGCCCCCCGCCCCGCCGATCACATTACCAAGGCTCACCCAGAGCAGGTTCCCCACGGCCCCCGCCAGCGACACCTCACCCCCCGCAATCCAGCCCAAAGGCAGCAGGAACATATTGGCCACCGAATGTTCCAGCCCCAGCGCCACGAAAGCCGTGACCGGCCACAGCACCGCCAGCACCCGGTCCGTCACCGACCGCGCCGCGAAACTCAGCCAGATCGCCAGACAGACCAGCGCATTGCACAGCGCCCCCCGGACCACCGCCTCGACCGGCCCGAGCCCCGCCTTGGCCTCCGCCGCCCGCAGCGCCGCCGCCCCCATCGGCCCCTCGGCCAGCCCCGCCATCCCGAAGGCCAGCGCCAGCCCCGCCGCCCCGATCAGATTGCCGATCCAGACAATCCCCCAATTCCGCAGCAGCGCCCCCACCGTGATCCGCCGATCCACCGCCGCCATCACCATCAGCGCATTGCCGGTGAACAGCTCCGCCCCGCCCACCACCACAAGGATCAGGCCCAGCGCAAAGACCACCCCGCCCAGCACGCGGCCGGGGCCGAAACCGGGGTCCACCCCCGCCATCGCCACGCACCAGACCGCCGCCCCGAACCCGATGAAACACCCCGCCAGCACGGCCAGCACCAGCATCCGCCCGGCGGGCAGCGCCGCCTTGGCCACCCCCGCCGTCTCGATCAGCGCGCCGATCTCGGCGGGTCTATAGGCATCCAGCGGTTCCGGCATCGCATCCCCCCGTTGCGCACCGCCTCAATGGGCCGCACGGCGCGTGACCACAGTTTGCGGCACAAAACACGGCACAGCCGATAATGGTGCAACCCTACTCGGCCAGTTCCCAGCCATCGGGATAGAAATCATGCGCCAGCGCAATCTCGGTGGCCAGCCGTTCCTTGTCCCAGATCGCCTCGGGCGTCACGGGGATGGGGCCGAAACTGGCGATGACCGTCTCGCCATCCCCCACCCGCCTTGTCTTGAAACCCCTTGCTTTCAAGGCCTTTTCAAAGGCCCCCCAATTCGCATCCGTCTCTTCGACAAAGAAGATGAAGTCGATCACGGATTGCGCGGGCAGGCCCTTCACCCCCTTGAAGGTGGCAAAGGTCTCGCGGCGCTGGGCTTCGAAATTATGCGACATGGCCCCCGCCTATCACCCCATCAGCCGCGCCGCCAGACGCATCTGCCGCTCCACCACGCGGGGCAGGTCGATCGTCACCATCTCCCCCTCCCGAACCACCTGTTTTCCCTCGACAAACAGATGCTTCACCCGCGCAGGGCCGCACAGAAGCAGCGCCCCCACCGGGTCCCAGCTCCCCGCCGATTCGACCCCCGAAACATCCCAGACGGCCACATCCCCCCGCTTGCCCACCTCCAGCGATCCGCAATCGCTCCGCCCCAGAACCCGCGCCCCGCCCAGCGTCGCGATCTCCAGCGCCTCGCGCACCCCCATCGCATCCGCCCCGCGCGCCACGCGCTGCAACAGCATCGCCATCCGCGCCTCGCCCACCAGATTGCCCGCATCGTTCGACGCCGACCCGTCCACGCCAAGCCCCACCTTCACGCCCCGATCCCGCATCGCCCGCACCGGCGCGATACCCGACCCCAATCGACAATTCGAACAGGGGCAATGCGCCACCCCCGTCCCCGACTGCCCGAAAAGTTCAATTTCAGAACCATCCAGCTTCACGCAATGCGCGTGCCAGACATCCTCCCCCACCCAGCCCAATTCCTCCGCATATTGCCCCGGACGGCAGCCGAATTGGGCCAGCGAATAGGCGATATCCTCGTCATTCTCCGCCAGATGGGTATGCAGCATCACCCCCTTGTCCCGCGCCAGTACCGCCGCCTCCCGCATCAGGTCGCGGCTGACGGAGAACGGCGAACAGGGCGCCAGCCCCACCCGCACCATCGCCCCCTCGCGCGAGTCGTGAAAGGCATCCACCACCCGGATGCAATCCTCCAGAATCGTCGCCTCCCGCTCCACCAGCGCATCCGGCGGCAGCCCCCCGTCACTTTCCCCGATGCTCATCGCCCCCCGCGTCGGATGGAACCGCAGCCCCACCTCGGCGGCGGCGGCAATCGTGTCATCCAGCCGCGATCCGTTGGGATAAAGGTAAAGATGATCCGAGGTCAGCGTGCAGCCCGACAGCGCCAGTTCCGCCAGCCCCACCTGCGCGGAAACGAACATCTCCTCCGGCCCGAACCGCCCCCAGATCGGATAGAGCGTCTTCAGCCAGCCAAAGAGCAGCGCATCCTGCCCCCCCGGCACCGCCCGCGTCAGCGTCTGATACAGGTGATGATGCGTGTTCACCAATCCCGGCGTCACCACGCAACCCGCCGCCTCCACCACCTCGCCCGCGCTGCCCAGCCCCTCCCCCACGGCGGCCACCACGCCCCCGCGGAGCAGCACATCGCCCCCCGCAATCTCGCGCCGCGCGCCATCCATGGTCACGACCGCCGCCGCGCCGCGGATCAGAATCTCTCTCTCAGGCATGGAATGCTCCCTTCTCGCCCACCCCCTTCGGTGGATCGGGAACGGCGGGCGACAGAAGGGGGAAGGACTCGGCCCGCACCCGGCCAGCCTAGCCCTGGCCGCGCCGCAGGCCAAGCCCCGCCCGCAGCAAAACCCCTGCCCCTGCCAGCTTCATCTTGGCCCAAATACTCAAAAAACCACGGCCAGACCCAGGCGCAACGCCGCAGGTCTAGCCCCGCAACAAGGCCAGCGCCGCCGCATGCACCTCGCGGTTCGCGGCGGCCAGCACGCGGCCCCCGTCCGGGCAGGGCCGCCCCTCCCAATCGGTGACGATGCCCCCCGCTGCCTCGATCACCGCAATGGGGGCCTGCACGTCATAGGCCTGCAACCCGGCCTCGATCACCAGATCCACCATCCCCGCCGCAATCAGCGCATAGCCATAGCAATCCGTGCCATAGCGCGTCAGCCGCACCTGCGGAACGACACGCCGGAAGGCCGCGCCCTCTTCGGCCGTGCCCACCTCGGGAAAGGTGGAAAAGAGAATCGCCTCCGTCAGCGGCCTTGCCCCCCGGCAGCGCAACGGCGCCCGCCCCGATGGCCCGTTCACCTCGGCCCGGCCCAAGCCCCCCTCGAACCGTTCGCGGATATAGGGCTGGTCGATGATCCCGTAGATCGGCCCCTCTGCGTCCCGCACCGAAATCAGCACCCCCCAGGTCGGCGTCCCCGACAGATAGCCGCGCGTCCCGTCGATCGGGTCCAGCACCCAGGTCAGCCCGCTCGTCCCCGCCTCGGCCCCGAATTCCTCGCCCAGAATGCCATCCTGGGGACGGCGGCGCTTCAGGATGGCGCGCATCCGCTCTTCCGACAGCCGGTCGGCCACCGTCACGGGATCGAACCGCTCCGTCTCCTTGGTGTCCGCCGTCAGGTCGGCCCGCCGGAAATGCAGCAGCGTCGCCTCCCGCGCCGCATCCGCCAGTTCCGCCGCCGTGGCGATCAGCTCCGCCGCTTCCCGTTCCGACACCCGCATCCCGCATCCCCCAAAAAGCATGTCCCCCCGCGCTATCCGCACGAGGGGACCCTGGTCAAGCATTCGAAGCCGGGGTGGCAGCCCCGGCAGGGGGATCAGGCCGCGTCGCTCAACACGCGGGCAAGGTCGAACAGGCGGCGGCGCTGCGCTTCGGGGATCGCGTAATAGGACCGCACCAGTTCCAGCGCTTCCTTGTCGGCCATGAAGTCGCCCTCGGCCGCCTGCGCGCTTTCCCGGCTGTCATCCAGCCCTTCGAAGAAAAAGCCGATCGTCACACCCAGCGCATCCGCGATGTCCCACAGCCGCGAGGCCGAGACGCGGTTCATGCCGGTTTCGTATTTCTGAATCTGCTGGAACTTGATCCCGACCTTGTCGGCAAGTTGCTGCTGCGTCATGCCAACCATCCAGCGCCGGTGGCGGATACGCTTGCCAACATGGGCGTCCACGGGATGTTTCATTTGGTACTCCTCGACATCGTCCCCTACCATGTTACAAGCAAATTTGATGCCGAAAATTACCACCGGGCAGTTTTCCACAAGATTCGACACCGAAGAACGCAAAAACCTGTCGTTTGGGATAGTTCATTTTATACGAACGAAGAACAAGCTTTGCCCGAAAGGCCCCGCTGAACCGCAGGCTTAGCCAGGATCGACAGACTCGCGCACAAAGATTTTTGCATTTTGCATTTCGTTTTGCAACTGTCGCGCAGTGCTTTTCGCGGAATGCAACAAATTTTACTTTGGTGGCTGCCTATCCTTGCGCTATCTGCGCAAGGGACACGCCTAGGGGGAAAGGTAACCGGATGCGCGCCTGGCAGATCGAAGTCCTGGGCCAGCCTGCACGCCTCCTCGACCTTCCCGATCCCCAGCCAGGCCCGGGCGAGGCGCTGGTCGCCATCCACGCCTGCGGCCTGAACTTCGCCGATCTGCTGATGGCAGAGGGCAAGTATCAGGACAAACCCGCCCTCCCCTTCATTCCCGGCCTCGAACTGGCCGGAACCGTCCTTGCCCTCGGCCCCGGCACGGCCGGCCCGCCCCCCGGAACGCGGGTCGCGGTCTATGCCGGCCATGGCGGCCTTGCCGAACGGGGATGCTTCCCCGTCGAAAGCCTGCTGCCCCTGCCCGACAGCCTGCCCTTCGCCGAAGCCGCCGGCTTCCAGATCGCCTATGGCACCTCCCACCTCGCCCTTTCCCACAAGGCACGGCTCCAGCCGGGCGAAACGCTGCTCGTCCTCGGTGCCGCCGGGGGCGTCGGCCTCACGGCGGTCGAGATCGGCCATCTGATGGGCGCCCGCGTCATCGCCTGCGCGCGCGGGGCCGAGAAATGCGCCATCGCCCGCGCCGCCGGGGCGGATGAGGTGATCGACAGCGACACGCCCGACCTCAAGGCCGCGCTCAAGGCGCTGGGTGGCGTGGATGTGGTCTATGATCCCGTCGGCGGCCCCGCCTTCGACGCCGCCCTCCGCGCCACCCGCCCCGATGGCCGCCTTCTCGCCATCGGCTTCGCCTCGGGCAGCGTCCCGCAGGTGCCTGCCAACCTGCTGCTGGTGAAGAACCTCACCGTGATCGGCTTCTGGTGGGGTGGCTACCTCGCCGTCGCACCGCATCTGCTGCGCGACAGCCTCGCCACCCTGCTGCTCTGGCAGGCCGAAGGGCGGCTGAAGCCGCATGTCTCCCACCGCCTGCCCTTCGAGGCGCTGCCGCAGGGCCTCGACCTGCTCCGCAGCCGCGCCGCCACCGGCAAGGTGGTGATCGACATCACCCCCGAAACCGCCCGCTGACCCCCGCGCCGTGCCCTAGCAGCAATAGGCGTTGCGGATCTCCTGCCGCAGCAGCTCCGCCGCCTCCCCCCGCAGGGTCGGCGCCGCATAAAGGCAGATCATCTGCGCCCCCAGATCGGGCAGCGTTCCCCGCGTCTCGATCGGGAAAAGCCCCTGCGGCATCGCATTCGTCAACCGGGCCGAAATCGCCAGATCCGCCGCCACCGTCGCCTCGATGGCCTGCTCGCTCTCGCCATCCACGGCCATCTCCCAGGGAATGCCCGCCGCCTCCAGCGCCGTCACCGCCTTGCGCCGAAAGATACAGGTATCCTTGAAGCCGATCCGCAACGGCCGCTTCTGCCAGACCTGCCCTTCCTCTGCCCCGACCCAGACCAGCGGCCTGACCGCCAGTTCCTCGCCACCCTGCCCTGCCGCATCCTCGGTGGTCAGGATCAGGTCCAGCTCGCCCTTCGCGAAGGACTCCTTCAACAGCACGGTGAAGGACGACACCAGATTCACCCGCACCCGGGGAAACTGCGCCGACAGCCGCTTCAGAATGCCGGGAATCGCCGGATAGACGATGTCATGCGGCACGCCCAGGCGGATTTCCCCCTCGAAACTCGATGAGGTCAGCCGCGCCAGCGCCTCGTCATTCAAGGCCAGCATCCGCCGCGCAAAGCCCAGCAACTGCTCCCCCTCCGGCGTCAGGGTCAGCTTGCGCGCCGCCCGCGCGAAAAGCCCGAGGTTCAGCGACTCCTCCAGCCGTTTCAACTGCATCGACACCGCCGATTGCGTGAGGTTCAGCAACCCCGCCGCCCGCGTCACCCCCCCGGCATCCACCACCGCGACAAAGGACCGAAGCGCCACCAGATCCAGCACCCGCGCCATCATCACACTCCCTTATGCAGGTCCAAACAATCATTCATTTTTCAACTGCCACATCTTCCGGCATGTTTCAACCATCCTGATCGGAAAAGCCAACAGCATCATCAATCGGAATGGAAATCCTCATGCCCCGCCTCATCGCCTCCAGCCTGCGCCACGCCCCCGTCCGCGCCCGCCTGTCGCCCCTGCGCCTCCTGCGCCGGCTCATCGCCTTGCGCCGCCAGCGCCGCACGCTGGCCCAGCTCGACGACCACCTCCTCGCCGATATCGGCCTGACGCCCGAAGCCGCTCGGATCGAAGCCGAACGCCCGGTCTGGGACGTCCCCGCGCATTGGCTGCGCTAGGGGCGGAACCCACCGGAATGCGGGGAAAAAACCCGACTCGGGAATACAGCGTTTCCTGCACAAGCGTCTTGAAATCCAAGGCACGGCTTCCGATATTCGCAGCATCCGGCCTGTGGGATGCCAACCCGCAGCCGAAGGCTCAACATTCGGAGGCTTCACATGGCTGAATACCAGACGATCCGTTCGGTCGGCGCAGGCGCCCGGACCGCTCAGATCGACGCAGGGCTGCGCGCCCACATGAACAAGGTTTACGGGCTGATGTCCGTGGGCATGCTGCTGACCGGCGGCGTGGCCTGGGCAGTCGGCACCTCGGACGCTCTGTTGTCCATCTTCCGCGATCCCGTCACGCTCTCGCCCAATATCCTCGGCTGGATCGTGATGTTCGCGCCCCTCGCCATGGTCTTCGCCTTCGGCGCGGCCATCAACCGCCTGTCGCAGGCGGCGGCGCAGCTCTTCTTCTACGCCTTCGCGGCGGTGATGGGTCTTTCCATCGCCTGGATCTTCAAGGCCTTCACCGGCGTCTCCATCGCGCAGACCTTCCTCGTGACGGCGATCGCCTTCGCGGGCCTGTCGCTCTGGGGCTACACCACGAAGAAAGACCTGTCGGGGATGGGCACCTTCCTGATGATGGGCCTGATCGGCCTGATCGTCGCCTCGATCGTGAACATCTTCCTCGGCTCTGGCGCGCTGGCCTTCGCGATCTCGGTGATCGGTCTGCTGATCTTCGCCGGCCTGACCGCCTTCGACACGCAGAACATCAAGAACACCTATATCCAGCACGCGCAGTATGGTGATGAAGAATGGCTCGGCAAGTCCGCCATCATGGGCGCGCTCAGCCTCTACATGAACTTCATCAACATCTTCATGTTCCTGCTGCAATTCCTCGGCAACCGCGAGTGACGCAGTCAGGGCACGGAAACGGAAAGGGCCGGTCGCAAGACCGGCCCTTTTCCATTCCGCCACCCTCGCCGCTCAGGGGCTGATCTGCCGCATCATGCGCACCGCCGGAAAGACGATCCCCGGCGCCAGCGGCACATCCACCTCATGCAGCACGCGAAAGCCCAGCGCATCATAGAAAGGGATCGCCGTCCGCGTGGACAGGCAATCCAGCCAGCGGATGCCATGCCGCAGCGCATCCACGATCACCTCGCTGATGACGGCGCTGCCCACCCCCTGCCGCAGCCGCGCGGGGTCCACCGCGACCTGCCGCACATGGGCGGTCTGCGCGGCCTCCGCTCCCAGCCCGGGCAGCGCCGCGCTCCACCCGCCGGCCCCGATCACCTGCCCCTCTTCCGTCTCCGCCAGGAAGTAGCGCCCCGAAGCCAGAAGCTCCGGCTTGGCGCGCGAGATGAGGGGAAGCGCAAGCACCTGAACCGACGGCGCGTAATCCTGCTTCAAGAGCCGCGGATAGCTCCGCCCAAGCAGCCGGTCCACGGCGGCAAGGTCCGAAGGCTTGGCACGGCGAAGGGTAAGGATGTGATCCATCGCGTGCAGCTAGCGCAACCTGCGCGCGAGGAAAGGCCCATGGCGAAAAAGAAAAGGCCGCCCCGAAGGGCGGCCCGATCCCGAATGTCAGGCAAGACCTTACTTGATCTTGCCTTCCTTGTATTCCACATGCTCGCGCTTGACGGGGTCGTACTTCTTCACGACCATCTTCTCGGTCATGGTGCGGGCGTTCTTCTTGGTCACGTAGAAATGCCCGGTCCCCGCCGTCGAGTTCAGACGGATCTTGATCGTCGTCGGCTTCGCCATAGTCGTCTCTCCTAGAACGGGGAAACGCACAGGCCCCCGCGAAATCTCTTGAAGCCCGCCTTTTACTTGGGGAGGCGGCAGAGTCAACAGCCAAACCGCCCGCCTTCCATCAAATTGCGCGCCATGCGGCGCAAGTCTTTCAGGTCGCCTGCGCGGCCTGCGCCGCTTGGCTCCGCCGGGGGTCCCCCCCGGACCCCCGGAGTATTTTCCACCAAGATGAAGACAGCGTGAGACCGGCCCCCTGCTTCATCTTGGCCCGAAATACTCCGGGGGTGAGCCGCGCCGCGCGCGGCGAGGGGCCAAGGCCCCCTGTTCGACGCCGGTCAAGGGAAATGCGCGGATGGCCTATAAGCCGGATTCTGTCCCCCCCGGACCGTGATCCGGGGCTGGATGACCATTCCTCTGCCGCACGTGTCACCACGGCGGTCAAGCTGCCAACCCGGGCCCCTGGGCTGAAGCGTCCCTGCGGAGGTCTCTGCCGAGGCAGACCTTTCCGCGCGAGGCCCCTATTCGGCATTGCTCCGGGTGGGGCTTGCCGTGCCGTCCCGGTTGCCCGGTCCGCGGTGGGCTCTTACCCCACCGTTTCACCATCACCCCGGATCAAATCCGGGGCAGACTCTTCTCTGTGGCGCTTTCCCTGGGGTTACCCCCGCCGGGCGTTACCCGGCACCCTTGCTTCATGGAGTCCGGACTTTCCTCGGAACATACGCCCCGCGGTCATCCGGCCATCCGCGCGCCGCCGGGCTTACGCCGCCCCCGTGGCTGCGTCAACCGGGAAGCGCCGCGCAAGATCCGCCGCCATCCCCGCATCCACCGCATCGAGTGGCCCTTCCACCCCGGGCCGGAACCGCAGCCGGAACGCCCGCAGCAGCAGCCCCTCCTCCACATCCGGATATCCGAAGCGGCGCGCATGGCCGAGGAACTCGGCCGGCCGACCGCCGCTTCGCGCCTCGGGCCAGACCGACAGACCGCTCCGCGCCAGCCTGCGCCAGTCGAACCGCGGCCCCGGATCGGATTTGCGCGCAGGGGCCATGTCGGAATGCCCGATCACCCGCTCGGGCCTCACCCCCCAGCGCCCCATGATCCCGGCCAAGAGCCGCTCCAGCGCCGCCATCTGCGGTTCAGGAAAGGGCTGCGCGCCGCCATTGGCCAGTTCGATCCCGATGGAGCGTGAATTGACATCCGTCACCGCCCCCCAGGCCCCCGCCCCGGCATGCCAGGCCCGCAGCGCCTCATCCACAAGCTGCTCGGTGCCGCCATCCTCGGCAATCAGCCAATGCGCCGAAACCTCATGCGCCGGGTCGCAGAGCCGTGCCCGCGCCTCTGCCACGCCCGCCATGGCGGTATAGTGGATGACCACAAGGTCGGGCCGCGCCCCGCCGCGCCTTTCGCCGCAATTCGGCGAAGGGAAGCTCACTGCAAACGGAAGGGCCGCGGGTCCCAGGCACAGGCGAAGCCGTCGCCATCCGGGTCCAGCCCGCGGCGATCCCGCTCCGGCCCACCGGCCTCCAGAAAGGCCTGCTGCGCCAGATCGGGCGAGGCATAGCGCGCACAGGCGGCCTGCGGATCGGTGAAGCGCAGCGATGACCGGGAATGCACCTGCGTGCCGGGGTTATGCGTGGTGGACAGCGCATAGGCCACGATATTCGGCCCTGTCTCCGTGCGTTCCGGCACGGCCGTCGGCTGGATCACCGTGTATTGCGCCCGGTTCCGCGCCAGCCGTTCGGCATCGCTCTCGATCGTCTCGCGCTGCGACACGGCTGCGAAATCCTGCTCATCGGAAATGCCGGTATTGTTATGCACCATCTCGCCCGCTTGCGGCGCGATGGTCGCGGGCGCATTGCCGCGCGGCCGGTTCGGATCGTTCGGATCAAAGGCCGCCACCGCCGTCCCCGCGCCCTGGGTCATCGGATCGCCGATCACCACCGGCTGCGGCGCCGTGGCCGAAAGCGGGGCTGCACCGGTCGCCCGGTCGATGGCCGCCGCCGCCAGATCGGGCGAAAAGCCGCCCGCCGGGGCCGTGGCCGGGGCCATGGCCGTGCCGAAAGGCGCGACCGGCGTCACCGGCGTCGCCGCCCGCGGGGCCGAGGCCGCCTGTTCCCGCAGATAGCTGTTGTAGTCATTGAACCCGACCCCGGCGCCCGAATCCGGAACGCTGGAGGTGCAGGCGGCCATGGCCGCGGTCAGGGCAAGCATCACAACAGATCGCATCATCGCGCCTCGACTTTCCTCGATCCGGCGAATTACCACCATTTGGCTGGCTTTGCCACAAAGCCCGCCGCCCGTTCCAGCACATAAGCGTGATTCAGCAACCCGCCCTCGTCCCAGGGACGTCCGATCAGTTGCAAACCCAGCGGCAGCCCCTGCTTGTCCAGCCCGACCGGCACAGAAATCCCCGGCAGCCCCGCCAGGTTCACCGTCACGGTAAAGACGTCGTTCAGATACATCTCGATCGGGTCCGCCGATGACATCTCGCCAAGGCCGAAGGCCGCGCTCGGCGTGGCGGGCGTCAGGATCGCATCCACCCCGTTTGCAAAGGCCTCGTCGAAATCCCGCTTGATCAGCGCCCGCACCTTCCGCGCCCGGTTGTAATAGGCGTCATAGAACCCCGCCGACAGGACATAGGTCCCGATCATCACCCGGCGCTGCACTTCCTTGCCAAAGCCTTCGGCGCGGGTCTTCTCATACATCTCGGTTATGCCATCGCCCGCCGCCAGCTTCGCCCGATGCCCATAACGCACCCCGTCATAGCGGGCGAGGTTCGATGACGCCTCCGCCGGCGCGATCACGTAATAGGCCGGCAGCGCGTATTTCGTATGGGGCAGCGAGATATCCACGATCTCCGCCCCGGCATCCTTCAGCATCGCCGCGCCATCGGCCCAGAGCTTTTCGATCTCCGACGGCATCCCCTCCATGCGGTATTCGCGCGGCAGGCCGATCTTCTTGCCCCGGATATCCCCGGTCAGCGCCGCCTCGAAATCCGGCACCGCCAGATCGGCCGAAGTGCTGTCCTTCGGATCATGCCCCGCCATGGCCTGAAGGAAGATCGCCGCATCCCGCACGCTCTTCGTCATCGGCCCCGCCTGGTCCAGGGACGAGGCAAAGGCCACGATCCCCCAGCGGCTGACGCGCCCATAGGTCGGCTTGATCCCCACGATCCCGGTAAAGGCGGCAGGCTGGCGGATCGACCCGCCCGTATCCGTCCCCGTCGCGGCCAGGCACAGGTCGCCCGCTACGGCGGCGGCAGACCCGCCCGAGGAACCGCCCGGCGTCAGCTTGCGCCCGTCCACCTTCCACGGGTTCACCGCATGGCCATAGCAGGAGGTTTCGTTGCTGGACCCCATGGCAAACTCGTCCATGTTCAGCTTGCCCAGCATCACCGCGCCCGCTTCGAACAGCTTCGCCGTGACAGTCGATTCATATTCCGGCCTGAACCCGGCAAGGATGTTCGATGCCGCCTGCGACGGCACACCCTTGGTGCAGAACAGATCCTTGATCCCCAGCGGAATCCCGCACATCGACGGCGCATCCCCCGCCTTGATCCGCGCATCCGCCGCCCGCGCCTGATCCAGCGCGATCTCGGGCGTCTTGTGGACAAAGGCCCCCAGCGCATCGCCCGCATCCATCGCCGTCAGGCAGGCCATCGTCAGGTCGGTGGCCGAAATCTCGCCCTTGCGCAGCGCATCCCGCGCCGCCGCGATCGTCCAAGTGTTCGCGCTCATTCCACCACCTTCGGCACGGCAAAGAACCCCTCGCGCGCATCCGGCGCATTCTTCAAAACCTGCGCCTGGATATTCCCATCCGTCACCTCATCCTTGCGCCGCTTCAGGCGCATCGGCGTGACCGATGTCATCGGCTCCACCCCCGTCACATCCACCTCATTCAACTGCTCCATGAAGGTCAGGATGCCCGAAAGCTCCCCGGCCAGCGCCGGCAGATCGGCCTCTTCCACCCGGATCCGGGCCAGCTTCGCCACGCGGCGCGCGGTGTCGATGTCGATGGACATGGGTCTTTCCCCTGTTCTGATCCCCGCCCGTTTAGCCCCCCGCCCCCAATCCCGCAAGGGCATCAGGCGGCTTCAGGCCGGACAATCCCCGCTCATGCACAGGGTCTGCGCCCGCAGCGGCATTCCCATTCCGTCCGCGCCCGCTAGCTTGGCCCGGACAAGCGACCATCCGACCAGATCCCCGACCAGATCAAGGAGACAGACATGCAGATCACCTGGCTCGGCCATTCCGGCTTCCGCATCGAGATCGAGGGGGCCACCCTCCTGATCGACCCCTGGCTCACCGGCAATCCCCTGTTCCCCGCCGACCGCCGGGCCGAGGCGCTCGCAGGCGCGACCCATGTCCTCCTCACCCATGGCCATGGCGACCATGCCGCCGATGCCGCCGCCATCTGCAAGGAACTGGGCATCCCGCTGGTGGGCATCTATGACCTCGTCAGCTATCTCGAAGGCCGCGACGGCATCGCCAGCATCGGCTTCAACAAGGGCGGCACCGTCGATCTGGCCGGGGCCAGGGTCACCATGGTCAATGCCTGCCACTCCTCCACCCTCTCGGGCGCGGCGGGCCCCGTCGCCGCAGGTTCCGAAGCTGGTTACATGATCGCGGGCGAAGGCCACACGATCTATGTCTCGGGCGACACCGACATCATGGCCGACATGCAATGGATGGGCGAACTTCACGCCCCCTCCATCGGCATCCTCTGCGCGGGTGGCCATTTCACCATGGACATGAAACGCGCGGCCTGGGCGGCGCGGCGCTATTTCAACTTCAAGACGGTGATCCCCTGCCACTACCGCACCTTCGGCGCGCTGGAACAAGATGCAACCGACATGGTGGTGGAACTGCCCGGCGTGCAGGTGATCGAACCCCAGGTCCTCGACCCGATCCGTTTCTGACGGCCTGCAAGGGCGGGGGGAGGGGGGGGCCGCCGCCCCCCTTCACCGCTTCGCGGCAAAGAACCCTTTCAGCAGCCGCTCCGCCTCTGCCGCCCCGATCCCGTCATAGACCTCCGGCACATGATGGCATTGCGGATGCGAAAACACCCGCGCCCCCACCGCCACGCCCCCGCTCTTGGGGTCCGCCGCGCCATAATACAGCCGCCCGATCCGCGCCGCCGAGATCGCCGCCGCACACATCGGACAAGGCTCCAGCGTCACGTAAAGATCATGGCCCGGCAACCGCTCCGCCCCCAGCGCCGCGCAAGCCGCCCGGATCGCCAGCACCTCGGCATGGGCCGTGGGGTCGCACAACTCCCGCGTCCGGTTCCCCGCCCGCGCGACCACCGCACCGGCAGGCGACACCACCACCGCGCCCACGGGAACCTCGCCCCGCGCGCCCGCCGCCCGCGCCTCGTCCAGCGCCAACTCCATGAAAGACCGGAACTCCATACCCCTTCCTGCCCCGCCAAACACAAAGGCGCAACCTTGCCCCTTCATCTTGGAAAAAATACTCTCCGGGGCCAGACGCCGGATTCGCCACCGGTTCAAGAACCGGCGGCCGACGGGGTGGAAAACCCCGGCGGGTTCCGCTAGGCGCAACCTTGCCCCTTCATCTTGGAAAAAATACTCTCCGGGGGTCCGGGGGTGGAAAACCCCCGGGGGTTCCGCTAGGCACCACGCTTGGCCCTTGAAGGACAACCCCATGACCCGCCCGCCGAAATCCCCCAGCGCCAGGCCCGCCCCCGAAGGCGACCGCATCGCCAAGGTGCTCTCCCGCGCCGGCATCGCCTCCCGGCGCGAGGCGGAACGCATGATCGCGGCGGGCGAGGTGGCGGTGAACGGCAAGGTCATCGACAGCCCCGCCCTCAATGTCACGGCGAAGGATCGCATCACGGTCAACGGCCAGCCCCTGGCCCCGCCCGAACCCCCGCGCCTCTGGCTCTATTACAAACCCGAAGGGCTGGTGACCTCCGCCGCCGATGAAAAAGGCCGCGACACCGTTTTCGACCACCTGCCCGAAGACATGCCCCGCGTCATGTCCATCGGGCGGCTGGACCTCAATTCCGAAGGCCTCCTCCTTCTGACCAATGACGGCGAGTTGAAACGCCGCCTCGAACTCCCCTCCACCGGCTGGCTGCGCAAATACCGCGTCCGGGTGAAGGGCAACCCCACCGACCCCGATCTTGAACCGCTGCGCCAAGGGATCACCGTCGAAGGCGAACGGTTTCAGCCGATGCAGGTCGCGCTCGACCGCCTTCAAGGCGCCAATGCCTGGCTCACCGTCGGCCTGCGCGAAGGCAAGAACCGCGAAATCCGCCGCGCCATGTCCGCCATCGGCCTGACCGTGAACCGGCTGATCCGCGTCAGCTACGGCCCCTTCCGCCTGAACGAGTTGCAGCCCGGCGAGGTGGAGGAAGTCCGCCCCCGTGTCCTGCGCGACCAGCTCGGTTTCGCCCCCGACCTCTTCACCGCGACCGATGCAGCGCCCCGCAAACCCGCCCCGGCGCGCCCCGCCAAACCCGCAGCGCGCAGCGACAGCGCCCCCCGCCCCGCCCGTGGCCCGAAACCCGACACGCCCACGACACGCGGCCCGATACCCGGCCCCCGGCCCGACAGCAGCGCCCCGCGCCCCGCCCGCGGCCCGAAAGCCGAAGCCAAAACCGCCCGCCCCACCCGGGGCGGCAAACCCTCCGCCCCGCGCGGCACACTGGCCGATGCCCCCGCCCCCCGCCCCGCGAAACCCGGCCCCGCGAAAACCGGCCCCGCCAAGCCCGGCCCGCGCAGCCCCGCCAAGCCCAAACCGCAATCCACCCGCAACCGCCCCGACGCCGCCCCCGGCCCCCAAGGCAAGCCCCGCCCCGCCGCCCCCTCGGGCGGCAAGCCCCGCCGCCCCCCGCGCGGCTGATCGGCACAGCCTGCCCCCTTCCCCCCTGCCCCCGCCCTCGCCTATACTCCGCCCGCAGAAGTCGGCAGGGGGCGGAACAGGCAGATGACAGGCACCGGACTGCAAACCCTCGCCTATTTCGTGCTGCTCGCCCTCATCCTCTACACCGCCGGCAGCGGGGTGCAGTGACATGGCCCAACGTTTTGGCGGCAAGTACAGCCCCGATCCCGAACGCCGCGGCGATGCCGACGAACGCCGCGCCGCCCGTGGCCAGACCGGGCCGGGCGGCCCGCAAGGCCCCGAAGGCCCCCATCGCTTCGACGGCAAACGCCCGATCCGCAAGGGCGCGCGGGTTAACTTCTTCTTCTTCATCTCGCTCACCATGCTCATCCCCGCCTTCTCCGGCGGGCCAGAGGCGCTCTTCCCCGGTCTCGGGGCGACGGGCCTCCTGCTCCTGTCCGCATGGCTCACCCGCGAAGGCACCCGCGCCCATCAGGAATATGACGACCGCCGCATCGCCCGCCGCCCCGCCATCCCGCGCAAGATCTTCGGCGCCGTCCTGACCGGGGTCGCCCTCGCCCTTGCCGCCTCGATCAGCCAGCCGGGCCTCCTCCCCTTCGCCTTCGGCGCCCTGGCTGGCCTTCTCCACCTTTTCGCCTTCGGCCCCGACCCGCTCAAGGACAAGGGCGCCGAGGGCATCGACAGTTTCCAGACCGACCGCGTCGCCCGCGCGGTGGACGAGGCGGAAAAGCTGGTCGCCGGCATGAAGGACGCGATCCTGCGCGCCAATGACCGCGCCCTCGAATCCCGCGTGGACCGCTTCGCCGATACCGCCCGCGCCATGTTCCGCACCATCGAGGCCGATCCCCGCGACCTCTCCTCCGCCCGGAAATACCTCAGCGTCTATCTGGCAGGGGCCCGCGACGCGACGGTCAAATTCGCCGATTTCTACGCGCAAAGCCGCGACGCCAAGGCGCGGGCAGATTATGAATCGCTGCTCGCCGATCTGGAAACCAACTTCGCCTCCCGCACCCGCGCCCTGATCGAAGACGGGCGCACCGATCTCGATGTCGAAATCGGCGTGTTGCGCGAACGGCTGCAACGCGAAGGCTGACCCCTTCCCAACCCGCCCCGCGATGCGCTAAGGCGCGGGCATGGCCAAGCTCTATTTCCACTACTCCACGATGAATGCAGGCAAATCGACCCTGCTCCTGCAAGCCTCGCACAACTACCGCGAGGGGGGCATGGCGACCTATCTCATCACCGCGCAATTCGACAACCGCGCGGGCGAGGGCCGCATCGCCTCCCGCATCGGGATCGGGGAAGAGGCCGACACCTTCGCCCCGGACGAAGACATGTTCGAAAAGATCAGGAACCGCCTGTCCCAAGGCCCCGTCGCCTGCATCTTTGTCGATGAAGCGCAATTCTTGTCAAAGGATCAGGTCTGGCAACTCGCCCGCGCCGTGGATGACCTGAAGGTCCCCGTCATGTGCTACGGCCTGCGGGTGGATTTCCAGGGCAATCTCTTCCCCGGCTCCGCCGCCCTGCTCGCCTGGGCCGATGAGATGCGCGAGGTCCGCACCATCTGCCATTGCGGGAAAAAGGCCACCATGGTCATCCGCCGCGGCCCCGATGGCCGCGCCCTGACCGCGGGCGAACAGGTGGTGATCGGCGGCAACGAAACCTATGTCAGCCTCTGCCGCAAACATTGGCGCGAAGCCGTGGGCGATCTCTAAGACCAAATTTCTTCGAAGAAATCTGCAAAAATCTTCGAAGATTTTTGTCCCACCCTACCGACAAAACCATCGCCCCAGCCGCCCGTAGGGTGCGTGCTCGCACGCACCAAACCCGACCCCTCCACCACCTCCACCCAACACAACCATCGCCCCAGCCGCCCGTAATGTGCGTGCTCGCACGCACCAAACCCTACCCCTCCACCACCTCCACCCAACACAACCACCGCCCCAGCCACCCGTAGGGTGCGTGCTCGCACGCACCGAACCCTACCCCTCCACCGCCCTCGCCCGCAGCGCGATCATCGACCCCGCCGCCACGATCAGCACCATCCCCAGCACGGCCAAAGGCGCCAGCCCCGTCCCCCACAACACCCAGGTCCAAAAGGCCGAGGCGGGCAGGATCACATATTCCAGCACGCTCGCCTTCGACGCATCGGTGATCTGATAGGCCCGGATCATCATCCCCACCCCGACCAGCGACCCCGCCGCCTGCACGAAAGTCCAGAAGTAGAAGGTCCCGCCCGGCCAGACCGGCCCGCGCTGCAAGAACCCTTCCGCCCCCGCAGGCACCGCAATCGGGGCCAGCCAGAGCACCGCCATCCCCACCGCCCCGATCACCCCCAGCGCGGCAAAGAACCCCGCCAGCAGCGTCTCGGCGCTTTCCTGCGCGCACCATTCCCGCGTCGCGATATTGCCCATCGCATACATCGCCCCCGCCAGCACCGGCAGCACCGCAGGCAGCGATGCCCCGGCCAGCGCCTCCGGCCCCAGCACCAGCACCACGCCGACAAATCCCAGCACCACCGCAACAATCCGCACCGGCCCGATCGCATGGCCATAGACGAAACGCGAAATCAGCAGCACCCAGATCGGCGCGGTGAACAGCCCCGCCGCCACCAGCGCCACATCCAGAAAGGCCAGCGCCCCGAAATAGATCACCATCGCCGCGCCATGGATCGACGACCGCGCCACCACCGCGCCCCATCGCACCGGCCGTAGCTTCAGCTTCAAGGGCACCATCGCCAGCGCCAGCAGCACCGCCGCCATCAGGCTCCGCGTCAGATGGAACTGCCACAGCCCCGCCTCTTCGGCGATCACCCGCACGTAATTGTCGGTGAAGCCGATCACCATCGCATAGACAAGGATCAACCCCGCCGCCGCCAATGTCCTGTCGGAACTGCCCATGGAAATGCCTTTTCCGCCCTCTCGCCTCCCGTGTGAACCCTGCTACCTTCCGCATTGCGCGCCCGAAAACGACATGCACAGAAGAATTGACGGGGGAGGGACAAGAATGGGCTGGCTGGCCGATGAAACCGGATTGGAAAAATGCGCGGCGAATTACGTGCCGCTCACGCCGCTCTCCTTCCTGAAACGGGCGGCGGATATCCACGCCAACCGCACGGCGGTCGTCTGGAAATCCACCCGGCTGACCTATGCCGCCTATGCCGAACAGGTCTCCCGCCTTGCATCAAGCCTTGCCCGCCGGGGCATCGCGCCGGGCGATGTGGTGGCCACGCTCCTGCCCAATATCCCGCCGCAGGCCGTGGCCCATTTCGGCGTCCCCGCCGCGGGCGCGATCCTGAACACGATCAACACCCGCCTCGATGCCGATACCGTCGCCTATATCTTCGGCCATGCCGGGGCGAAGATCGTCCTCTGCGACACGGCCTTCCTGCCTCTGGCCGAAGAGTCGATCCGCCGCATGGAAGGCCCCGCCCCCCAGATCATCGAGGTGGCGGATGAAGGCTTCACCCCCTCCGGCCATTACCTGACCTATGACGCGCTTCTCGCCGAAGGCGATCCCGCCGCGCCCTGGGTGATGCCCGAAGACGAATGGGAATCCATCGCCATCAACTACACCTCCGGCACCACCGGCCGCCCCAAGGGCGTGGTCTATCACCATCGCGGGGCCTATCTCTCGGCCACGGCCAATATCCTCTCCTGGCGCATGGTGCTGCACCCGGTCTATCTGACCATCGTGCCGCTTTTCCACTGCAACGGCTGGACCCATACCTGGATGACCCCCATCCTCGCCGGCACCCTCGTCTGCTGCCGCGACATCACCGCCAAGGCGATCTATGACGCCATCGCCGATGAAGGCGTCACCCATTTCGGCGGCGCGCCCATCGTCCTGAACACCATCATCAACGCCCCCGAAACCGACCGCCGCCCCTTCGACCATATCGTCGAGGTTTTCACCGCCGGCGCCCCGCCCCCTGCCGCCACGCTGGCCGCCTTCGAACCGCTCGGCTTCAACGTGACGCAGGTCTATGGCCTGACGGAAACCTACGGCCCCGCCACCGAATGCACCTGGCGCGCGGAATGGGACGGCTGCGCCAAGGATGACCGCGCCGCCTACAAGGCCCGCACCGGCGTCGCCATGCCCATGCTCGAAGGGGCCGAGGTGCATGACACCCACGGCACCCCCGTCCCCCGCGATGGCCAGCATCTGGGCGAGATTGCCATGCGCGGCAACATGGTGATGAAAGGCTATTACAAGAACCCCAAAGCCACGGCCGAGGCCTTCAAGGGCGGCTGGTTCCGCTCCGGCGACATCGCCTTCCAGCACCCCGACGGCTATATCAAGATCACCGACCGCGCGAAGGACATCATCATCTCGGGCGGCGAGAATGTCTCGTCGGTGGAGGTGGAAGGCGTCCTCATGCACCACCCCGCCGTCCTCCTCTGCGCCGTGGTGGCCAAGCCCGACGAAAAATGGGGCGAGGTGCCCTGCGCCTTCGTCGAACTGAAACCGGGGCAGACCGCCACCGAAAAGGACCTCATCGCCTTCTGCCGCGAAAGGCTGGCGGGCTTCAAGACGCCCAAACATGTGGTCTTCTCCGACCTGCCCAAGACCTCCACCGGCAAGATCCAGAAATTCGAACTCCGCGCCGTGGCAAAACTCATGGGCCAACCCGCCTGATCCGCCCTGCCGACCCCCGCTCAGGCCAGGCAGGGCTTGACAAAGTTGTGCCGCCCCTGTCCCTGCGCTATCGTCCCGCCCGACCGCAATGGAACGGCCGGACCAACCGCCGCAGGACCGCAGGCAAGGCATGACCGCGCTGAAGAAATACCAGAGGCTGGAAAGCCCCGGCCTCTGGCGTGACGGACCCCAGTCCCAGCGCCGCGAGGTCGTCGTCGCCTTCCGCGAGGCGACGCTGGTCCTCTCCGACCCGCGCACGGAACTGGCCCTCTCGCATTGGTCGCTGCCCGCCATCGAACGGATCAATCCCGGCACCCTGCCCGCCCTCTACGCCCCCGGCCCGGATGCCGAGGAACTGCTGGAACTCGACGATCCCGACATGATCGCCGCGCTGGAAACCATCCGCAGCGCCGTGCGCCGCCGCACCCCGCGCCCCGGCCGGTTGCGCGGCACGCTGCTGATCGGCACCACGCTCGCCATCCTCGGGATCGGCGCCTATTTCGTCCCCGACGCGCTCATCCGCCACACCGCCGCCGTCCTGCCCCCCGCCACCCGCGCCCAGATCGGCGAGGCGGCGCTGGCCGATATCGCCCGCCTCACCGGCGCGCCCTGCGGCACACCGCTGGGCGACCGCGCGCTCACCCTCCTGTCCGAACGCCTCTTCGGCGGCGCCGGCATCCGCTTCGCCGTCCTGCGCGAAGGCCTGCCACAGGCGGCGGTGCTGCCCGGCAACCTCGTCCTCCTCGGCCTGCCCATGCTGACCGGGGCCACCCTGCCCGAAGCGCCCGCAGGCTTCGCCCTGGCCGAAACCCTGCGCGCCGAAAGCGAAGACCCGATGCAGCCCATCCTGCGCCATGCAGGCCTTGCCGCCACGGTCCGCCTGCTCACCACCGGCACCCTGCCCGCCACGGCCCTCGAAGGCTATGGCGAAGTCTTCCTGAACACCCCGCGCCCGCCGCCGCCCGAAGAGGCGCTTCTCGCCCGTTTCGAAGGGGCGGCGGTCTCTTCCGCCGCCTATGGCTTCGCGCTCGATCCCACGGGGGAAAGCACCCTCACCCTGATCGAGGCCGATCCCTATCGCGGCGGCAGTCCCCGCGCGCTCCTGAACGCCGAGGACTGGAACAGCCTCAAGGCCATCTGCGGCGGCTGAGGGTCACTTCACGAAAGCATCGCCGAACCCGGCACCCCGCGCCGCGCGCAAGGCCGCCTTCGCCGCCCCGCTGTCGCCGAACGGCCCGGCCAGAATCACCTGCACCGGCTTGCCGCCGATCCGGCCTTCCGACCGCGCCACCGGCAGGCCCAGCGCCGCCAGACGCCCCGCCGCCCCTTCGGCATTGGCCGGCACGCCGAAACTGCCCACCTGCACGAAGAACCGCCCCGCCACCACGGGCTTGGCCGCCGCCGCCACAGGCTCCGCTACAGGCTCCACCGCCCGCTCCACCGCCTGCTCTGCCGCCACCGCCACCCGCCGCGGCGCATTCTTCGCCCCGACACTGACCGAAACCTCGCGGGCCGACCCTGCCGCCGCCGCCTCTTCCACCGGCTCCGCCGGAATGTCGCGCGTCCAGATCAGATCCTGCGCCGCCTGCCCTTCCGCCGTGCCGACCCCGCGCAGCGGGTTCAGCCGGTCATCCCTCCAGGCCAGCTTGTATCCTTTCGGCACTGGCACCGCCGGGGCGGCCACCTGCGCCCCCGCCACGCCCGTCCCGATGGCCGCAGGCTGGCCCAGCGGCACCAGCCGCGACGCGCCCGACAGCGACGCCCCAACCCCCGAACCCTCCGGATAGATCGGCGCGCGCAACCCTTCCAGCGTGCCATCGCCACGCGAACAGACCACCACCGTCCCGCCATTCGTCAGCCGCAGCCGCACCGGCACCGGGGCCGATGTGGTGCAGCCGATCTGCCGCCCCGTTCCCGCCCTCGCCACGGGCGGCGCGGCAGGCGCAACAGGGGCCGCCGCCACCGGTTTCGGCACGGCCACCGGTTTCGCCACCGCCACAGGCTTCGGCGCCACCGTCACAGGCCGCAGCCCCGCCACCGGCGCAGGGGTATAGCTTTCGGGCGGCGGCTCCCCCGCCATCACCCTCGGCGCGGGCGCCACCACAGGCGCCGCCGCCACCGTCTCGCCCCCGCCGAAGGTCGGCGGATAGCCGCACATCGCGCGCCGGTCGCGGTCCACCCGCGGCACCCAGTTGACCCGCCCGCCGATCCCGGCACGCAGGAAGACGCAGCCGCGGCTGTCCACATATTGCTGGCCGGAAAAACTCGCCGGAGGCAGCTCACGCGGCCCCCCGATATCGGATGCGGATTGTGCAAAGGCGCAACCCGCGCCCAGAGCAGAGGCCAGGAACGCCCCCCTCAGAACCTTCACGAACATGACTACCCCCCAGTAGCGTGACGGCCAGAATGCGCGAGGATTGTTGCCTCGTAAAGGGGGGCAATAGCCTATTTTGTGCCGAACATGCGGTCACCCGCATCGCCTAGTCCCGGAACGATATAACCGTTCTCATTCAAGTGACTATCGACCGAAGCTGTCACAATCGGCACATCGGGATGCGCCTCCTTCATCCGGGCAATTCCTTCCGGCGCGGCCAGCAGGCAGAGGAACCGGATTTCCTTCGCCCCCTTGGCCTTGATCAGGTCCACCGCCGCCGCGCTGGAATTGCCCGTCGCCAGCATCGGATCGACCACGATGGTCACCCGATCCTCCAACTGCTCCGGCAGCTTGCAGTAATACTGCACCGGTTGCAGCGTCTCATGGTCGCGATACAGCCCCACGAACCCCACCCGCGCCGCCGGGATCAGTTCCAGAATCCCGTCCAAAAGCCCGTTCCCCGCCCGCAGGATCGACACCAGCGCCAGCTTCTTGCCCTCGATCGCCGGCGCATCCATCTCGCACAGCGGCGTCTCGATCCGCTTCGTCGTCATCGGCAATTCGCGCGTCACCTCATAGGCCAGCAGCAGGCTGATCTCGCGCAGCAACTGCCGGAAGGAGGCGGTCGAAGTGTCCTTCTCCCGCATCAGCGTCAGCTTGTGCTGGACGAGCGGATGGGTCACGACGGTCAGGTGCTCAAGCATTCCGGCTCTCCAGCTTCTTGGCGATACGGTCCCGCGTATCGCCATCACAGAAGGCGGCGTCAAGCGAGGTCCGCGCGATCCCCTCGAAAACCCCCTCGTCCCAATCGAAGGCGGCATTCAGCATGTCATATTCCCGCGCCATCGTGGTGTGAAAGAAGGGCGGATCATCGGTCGAAACCGTGACCTTCACCCCGCGCCGCCACAATTCGCCAATCGGATGCTTGCGCCAGCCCGGATAGAGGCCCAGCGCGATGTTCGACCCCGGACAAACCTCCAGCACCACGCCCCGCTCGGCCAGTTCATCCACCAGCGCAAGGTCCTCGATGGCGCGCACGCCATGCCCGATCCGCTCCACCCCCAGATCGCGCACGGCATCGCGCACCGACTCCGGCCCGCCCCATTCCCCCGCATGGGCCGTCAGCCGCAGCCCCGCCTCCCGCGCGCAGTCGAAGGACCACAGGTAATCCTTTGGCTTGCCGATCTTCTCGTCCCCGGCAATGCCGAATCCCACGATCCAGTCCCCCGCCGTCTCGGCGGCGCAGAGCGCCGTCTCCCGCGCCTTGTCGGGGCCGAAATGCCGGATGCAGGTGACGATGCCGCGCAGGGTGATGCCCATCTCCCGCTCGGCCTTGTCCGCCGCCTCGCGCATCGCATGCAGATATTCCCGCCAGGCCCCCACATCCCGCCCGCCACAGAAATCGGGGCTCAGGAAAGTCTCGGAATAGACGACGCCCGACTTGGCGCTTTCCTCCAGCACCGCCAGCGTCAGACGCGCGTAATCGTCCGGAGAGGTCAGCACCGATGTCGCCGCCTCATAGACCTTCAGGAAATCCCAGAAATCCTTGTACTTGTAATTCCCCCGCTCGTCGAAGATGCCGCCGATATCGGCCTTCTTCTCCTTGGCCAGCCCCCGGATGAAGGCCGGCGGGGCCGCCCCTTCCAGATGCAGATGCAACTCCACCTTCGGCATGTCGGTGATCACAGGAAACTCCTCCCCGGCCCTTCCGCCGCCACCCCCAGATGCGCCGCGACCGAAGCCGCCACATCCACAAATCCGCACAGCCCGAAGGACCCCGCCCCCGCCCCGTGACAGACCACCGGCACCCGCTCCCGCGTATGTTCCGTACCGCGAAAGGTCGGATCATTGCCGTGATCGGCGGTCAGGATCGCCAGATCGCCCGGCCCCAGCCGCGCCAGAAACGGCCCCAGCCGCGCATCGAACCATTCAAGCTGCCGCGCATATCCCGCCACGTCGCGGCGATGGCCGAAATTCGTGTCAAACTCCACGAAGTTCGCAAAGGTCAAGGACCCCGCCTCCGCCTCGCCCGCCAGCCGGTCCAGATGATCGAAAAGGGCAGCATCATCCTTGCCCTTGTGCAGATGCGAAATCCCCCGATGGCTGAAGATATCGCCGATCTTGCCAATGGCATGGGTCACCCGCCCCGCCCCCTGCACCCAGTCCAGCAGCGTGGGCGCAGGCGGGGCAATCGCGAAATCCCGCCGGTTCCCCGTCCGCCGGAAATCCCCCGGCACGCCGACAAAGGGCCGCGCAATCGCCCGCCCCACCTTCATCCCATGCAGCCTCGGCGCAAGGTCGCGGCACAGGGTCACCAGCCGCTCCAGCCCGAACACCTCCTCATGCGCCGCGATCTGGAACACGCTATCCGCACTGGTATAGCAGATGGGCCAGCCCGTCCGCAGATGCTCCGCCCCCAGCCGGTCGATGATCTCGGTCCCCGAGGCATGGCAATTGCCCAAGACCCCGCCAACCCCCGCCAGACGGCAAACCTCCGCCACCAGATCATCGGGGAAGGCAGGCACCCGATCCGGGAAATAGGTCCAGTCCCACGGCACGGGCACCCCCGCCAGTTCCCAATGCCCCGAGGGCGTGTCCTTGCCCCGCGACACTTCCGTCGCCGCGCCCCAGCGCCCCACTGGCACCGCCGAAAGCCCCGGCATCGCGGCCCCCGAGGCCAGCCGCACCGCCGCCCCCAATCCCAGCGCATCAAGGTTCGGCACCCGCAGCGGCCCGCTCCGCCCCTCCTCCGCCCGGCCCGCCGCACATTCCGCCGCGATATGGCCCAGGGTATTGGCCCCCGCATCGCCAAAGGCCGCCGCATCCGGCGCGCCACCGCAACCGACCGAATCCATCACGATCAGGAAGGCCCGCGCCATCACCCCACCCGCTTCAGCACGAGGGGCGGCTCCTCCGGCGCCGAGGTGGCGATGCGATAGGCCGCCTGCACCGCCTTCACCGCCGCCTCCGCCGCCGCCTCATCCGCCGCATGGACAAGGGCCAGCGGCACATCCCGCGCCACCCCCTCGCCCAGGCCCGCCATATCCGAAAGCCCCACCGACGGATTCACCCGGTCACCCTCGCGCAGCCGGCCGCCGCCCAGATGCACCACCGCCTCGCCCAGCGCCCGCCCGTCGATGGCCGCCACGAACCCATCGCTGGCCGACAGCACCTCCACCACCACCGGCGCCGATGGCAGCCGGTCGGGCCAGCGCTCCACGAAATCCGCAGGCCCGCCCTGCGCCGCCACCATCCGACCGAACCATTCCGCCGCCTGCCCGTTCTCCAGCACCGCGATGATCCGCGCTTCGCCATCCTCGGCATCCGCCGCCAGCCCGCCCAGCGCCAGCGCCTCGCCCCCCAGCGCCGCCGTCAGGTCCCAGAGTGCCGCATTGACCGACGTCCCGGTCAGCGTCTCCATCACCTCGATCACCTCCAGCGCATTGCCCGCCGCCGTCGCCAGCGGCTGGCTCATGTCGGTGATCAGCGCCCGCGTCATGCAGCCCGCCCCCTGCGCCGTGGACACCAGCGCCTGCGCCAGCGCCTCCGCCTTCTCCAGCGTGTCCATGAAGGCGCCCGATCCGCATTTCACGTCCAGCACCAGCGCCTCCAGCCCCGCCGACAGCTTCTTCGACAGGATCGAGGCGGTGATCAGGTCCACGCTCTCCACCGTCGAGGTCACGTCGCGGATCGCATAAAGCCGCCGGTCCGCCGGCGCGATCTCGGCACTCGCCGCCACGATGGCACAGCGCACCTCGCCGATCTGCCGCCGCAACTGCTCCTCGCTCAGCCCGGTCCGGAAACCGGGGATCGCTTCCAGCTTGTCCAGCGTCCCCCCGGTATGGCCCAGTCCCCGGCCCGAAATCATCGGCACATAGGCCCCGCAGGCCGCCAGCGCCGGGGCCAGCAGCAGCGACACGCAATCCCCGATCCCGCCCGTGGAATGCTTGTCCACCACCGGCCCGTTCAGATCCCAGTCCAGCACCCGGCCCGAATCCCGCATCGCCTTGGTCAGCGCCACGCGCCCCTGCTCGCCCAGCCCTTTCAGCAGCACCGCCATGGCAAAGGCCCCGGCCTGCGCATCGCTCACCGCGCCATCGGCCAATCCTCTGGCGAACCAGCCCAGTTCCGCCGCCGAGGGCTGCCCCCCATCCCGCAGCTTCGCGATGATCGCCCGCGCGTCCACGCTCAGGTCCGGTCCATATGCGCGGCGGTAAAGACCCCCGGCAAAAGCTCCGCCACCGTCATCACCTTCTGCTTGCCATCCGTGGTGCAAAGCGTGACCCGCACCTCCTGCCCCGCGAATTCCGCGATCTTCTGGCGGCACCCGCCGCAGGGCGGCACCGGCTCGGGGCTGTCGGCGATCACCAGCACCTCGGCAATCCGCGTCTCGCCCCCCGCCACCATGGCCGCAATCGCCCCGGCCTCGGCGCAGGTGCCTTCGGGATAGGCCACGTTTTCCACATTGCAGCCGACATAGACCGTGCCCGCGCTGGTCCGCAGCGCCGCCCCCACCTTGAAGCGGGAATAGGGCGCATAGGCCTTTTCACGAACCTCGGTCGCGGCGGCAAGAAGGGACATGGGCAGGCTCCTGCGGGAATTCTGGCCCATCAGTCTGGAAGCCCGCGCCCGGAATGGCAAGCGGTCCTGCAAGCCCCGCCGTCGCAGGGGGGCTTTGCGCCCCCCTCGCCGCGTGCCGCGGCTCACCCCCCGCAGGATATTTTCAGACAGAAAGTGAACAGGACGCAGGCCGTTAAGGTTAACGCGCCGCCCTCGCCTCACTTTCTGTCTTCAAATATCCTCGGGGGTGAATTGGCCGCAGGCCAAGAGGGGGCAGACAGCCCCCTGCACCGGCCCCCCACAGGCGACACGCCGCAGGATCAGACCCGCACCGTCGCAGGCGCCCCCGGCAAGGTCACCTCCAGCAATTCCAGATTGTCTGACGGACCCGCGTATCGCGTGGCCATCCCCGGCGGGATGACGAAGGCATCCCCCGGCGACAGGCGGAACGGGTCCTTCCCCTCGCCCTCCAGCGTGAATTCCCCCGCCATCACGAAGGTGAAGAGGATATCCCCCTCATGCCGCGTCCAGACGGTCTCCCCCCTATCCGGCCGCGCCACCATGACCGAGGCCACGCCCTTCGTCGCATCATGAATGCCGGTATCCCGCGCCACGAAACCCGGCAGGCGGAAAGGTCGGAACACCCCCTCAGCCCCCCGGTCATGGACGAAGCGCTGCCCCTGCCATTCCCGCTCGGGGCGCAGATGCGGCGTCGGCAGTTCCATCTCATGGTCGATCTCGGTGATATGCTCTGCCGGAACGCCGATCTCGATCACCTCGATCCCGTCGCTGGCATGCAGCACCCGATGGCGGATTTCCGGCGGCTGGATGAAGCAATCCCCGGCCGTCAGCCGGATCGGTGGCCCCTGATCCTCATAGACCACATCGACCCAACCGTTGATGCAGAAGATCAGTTGGAACCCCACCTTGTGGAAATGCACCATATCCGGCACCGGCCCGCCATCCGGGATGCGGATATGGCTTGCAATCATCGCGCCGCCCAGCCGCGAGGGCACGAGGTCGCGATACTGCATCCCCGCCCGCCCGATGATCCAGGGCGCCTGTTCCGCCAGCCTGCGCACCACAAAGGCATGTTCCGTCCTGGGCAGCACCAGCGGCGGATTGGCCCGGTCGATCTCCACCCGCGTCCCGTTCGGCGCGATCAGCAGCCGCTCCCCCCCGGCAAAGCCCTCTTCATCCGTCAGGATGCGCACCGTGCCGGGATGCTCCGCCGCCCCCTTCTGGATGCGCAGCCTGAGGCCATGCCCGGACAGCACCGCCACCTCCGGGTTGTCAGCCGGATAGATCATGTCCAGCCGGAACCCCAGTTTCTTCGTCCAGAAGGGCAGGTCATCCCGCAATTCCTGCGTCGGCAGCCGCATCTCGGCCCGGGTTTCGCCTTTGACTTCGAACATCTTTCCCTCCCCTGTCCCCGCGAAGAATGGCCGCGCCCTTCGGGGATTTGCAAGACGGGGCGAAAACGCCTATTGGAAAGAGAGGGAAATGGTTCGACAAAAAATAGTTTAACGTTGAACAAACTGGTGGAGGGGGCGATGGAAGATCACGTCAAGGGCGACGGACGGCAGGAAAACGCGCGTCAGGCGGCACTCGACTATCATGAATTCCCCAAGCCCGGAAAACTCGAAATCCGCGCCACCAAGCCGCTGGCCAATGGCCGCGACCTCTCCCGCGCCTATTCCCCCGGCGTGGCTGAGGCCTGTCTCGAAATCAAGGCTGACCCCGCCACCGCCTCGCGCTACACGGCCCGCGGCAATCTCGTTGCGGTCGTCTCCAACGGCACCGCCGTCCTTGGCCTTGGCAATATCGGCGCGCTGGCCTCCAAGCCCGTGATGGAAGGCAAGGCCGTCCTCTTCAAGAAATTCGCCAATATCGACTGTTTCGACATCGAGCTGAACGAACCCGATCCGGTGAAACTCGCCGATATCGTCTGCGCGCTGGAACCCACCTTCGGCGCGATCAACCTTGAAGATATCAAGGCCCCCGACTGCTTCATCGTCGAAAAGCTCTGCCGCGAACGGATGAACATCCCCGTCTTCCACGATGACCAGCACGGCACCGCCATCGTCGTGGGGGCCGCCGCCACCAATGCCCTCATCGTCGCAGGGAAAAGGTTCGACGAGATCAAGGTCGTCTCCACCGGCGGAGGCGCCGCGGGCATCGCCTGCCTCAACATGCTCCTGAACCTCGGCGTGAAACGCGAAAACGTCTGGCTCTGCGATCTCGCCGGTCTGGTCTATGAGGGCCGGCATGACCAGATGACCGCCCAGAAGGAGGAATTCGCCCAGGGCACCACCCCCGCCACGCTGGCCGACGTGATCGAAGGGGCCGACCTCTTCCTCGGCCTCTCCGGCCCCGGGGTGCTGACGCCCGAGATGGTGGCGAAGATGGCTCCCCGCCCCATTGTCTTCGCCCTCGCCAATCCCACGCCCGAGATCCTGCCCGATCAGGTCCGCGCCGTGGCCCCCGATGCGATCATCGCCACGGGCCGGTCGGACTTCCCCAATCAGGTCAACAACGTTCTCTGCTTCCCCTTCATCTTCCGCGGCGCGCTCGACGTGGGCGCCACCGTCATCAACAAGAAGATGGAGCTTGCCTGCATCGAAGGCATCGCCGCCCTCGCCCGCGCCACCACCAGCGCCGAGGCCGCCGCCGCCTATTCCGGCGAGAAGCTTTCCTTCGGCGCCGATTACCTGATCCCCAAACCCTTCGACCCGCGCCTGATCGGCGTCGTCGCCTCCGCCGTCGCCAAGGCCGCGATGGACTCGGGTGTCGCCACCCGGCCCATCGACGACATCGACGCCTACAAGCGCAAGCTGGACGGCTCCGTCTTCAAATCCGCCCTCATCATGCGCCCGGTCTTCGAAGCGTCCAAGGTCGCCGCCCGCACCATCGTCTTTGCCGAGGGCGAGGATGAACGCGTCCTGCGCGCCGCCCATGCAATGATGGAGGAAACCAACGACATCCCCATCCTCATCGGCCGCCCCGAAGTGGTGGAGATGCGCTGCGAACGTGCGGGCCTTCCCATCCGCCCCGGCCGCGACGTGCATCTGGTGAACCCGGAAAACGATCCCCGCTACCGCGATTACTGGGGCACCTATCACGATCTGATGGCCCGTCGCGGCGTCTCGCCCGATATCGCGCGGGCCGTGATGCGCACAAACACCACTGCCATCGGCGCGGTCATGGTGCATCGGGGAGAGGCCGACAGCCTGATCTGCGGCACCTTCGGGCAATATCACTGGCACCTCAACTATATCCGTCAGGTTCTGGCACGCGGCGGGCTGCATCCCGTGGGCGCGCTCTCGCTCATGATCCTCGAAGACGGCCCGCTCTTCATCGCCGACACGCAGGTCAACCCCGAACCCACGCCGCAGCAGATCATGGAAAGCGTGATCGGCGCCGCCCGCCATGTCCGCCGCTTCGGCCTGACGCCCAAGATCGCGCTCTGCACGCAAAGCCAGTTCGGCAACATGGACAATTCCGCCGCCCAGCGGATGCGCGCCGCGCTCGAACTGCTCGACGCCCGCGAACCCGATTTCTGCTATGAAGGCGAAATGAACGTGGACTCGGCGCTGGATCAGTCGCTGCGCGACCGGCTGCTGCCGAATTCCCGCATGGAAGGCCCGGCCAATGTCCTCGTCTTCGCCTCCACCGATGCGGCGGCGGCCACGCGGAACATCCTCAAGATGAAGGCCAACGGGCTGGAAGTCGGGCCGATCCTGATGGGCATGGGCAACAAGGCCCATATCGTGACCAATTCCATCACCGCGCGTGGGCTTCTGAACATCTCCGCCCTCGCAGGCACCCCGGTCACCCATTACAGCTAGGGCCGCCCCCGTAGGATGGGCCATCCGGCCCATCCCGCGCCCCCAAAGGTAGGATGGGCAATACTGCCCATCCTACGCCTGAGTCGCCGCAAACTTTGCAAACCCCGCCCCGCTTCGCTGTCCTCCGCGAAGCCGCGCCGGAATTGCAAAATTTTGCAGACCACACTTGCAATAATCTGCAAACATATTGCCGCACCCGCCCGCTGTTTCCGGTAACAGCGTTGCGTCACGCCCCCCGCCTCGCGTAACACAACCCAACTCGTGGAGGAGGGCATACAATGGCATACCGTGAACTCTATGCGAAATGGCAGGCCGATCCCGAAGGCTTCTGGCTCGACGCCGCCGGGGCCATCGACTGGATCGAACGCCCCGTCTCGGCCCTCAACGCCTCCCGCGCCCCGCTCTATGAATGGTTCACCGATGCCCGCGTGAACACCTGCTGGAATGCGGTGGACCGCCACGTCATCGCCGGGCGCGGCCAGCAGCCCGCCATCATTCATGACAGCCCCGTCACCGGGACCAAACATGTCATCACCTATGCCGAATTGCAGGACCGCGTCGCCCGCCTCGCCGGTGCCTTGCGCGCCAAGGGCGTCACCAAGGGCGACCGCGTCATCATCTACATGCCGATGGTCCCCGAGGCGCTGGAAGCCATGCTCGCCTGCGGCCGCCTCGGCGCGATCCATTCCGTGGTCTTCGGCGGTTTCGCGGCCAACGAACTCGCCGTCCGCATCGACGACTGCACGCCCAAGGCCATCATCGCCGCCTCCTGCGGGATCGAGCCGAACCGCGTCGTGCATTACAAGCCGCTCCTCGATGCCGCCATCGACATGGCCGCGCACAAGCCCGACTTCTGCGTCATCCTCCAGCGCGAACAGGAAGTGGCGAAACTGATCGAAGGCCGCGACGTCGCCTGGCACAGCTTCCAATATGGCGTAGACCCCGCCGATTGCGTCCCGGTGGAAGGCAACCACCCCGCCTATATCCTCTACACCTCCGGCACCACCGGCGCGCCCAAGGGCGTGGTGCGCCCCACCGCAGGCCATCTCGTGGCCCTGGCCTGGACCATGCGCGCCATCTACAATTGCGGCGTGGGCGATGTCTTCTGGGCCGCCTCCGATGTGGGCTGGGTCGTGGGCCACAGCTATATCTGCTATGCCCCCCTCATCGCGGGCTGCACCACCATCGTCTATGAAGGCAAACCCGTCGGCACCCCCGATGCCGGGGCCTTCTGGCGCGTCATCGCCGAACACAAGGTCCGCGCCTTCTTCACCGCCCCCACCGCGCTCCGCGCCATCAAGCGCGACGATCCCGAAGGCCATCTCGTCAAGAACTACGACCTGACCAATCTCCAGGCCCTCTACCTCGCCGGGGAACGCGCCGATCCCGATACCGTCAACTGGGCGGGCCGCCATCTGGGCGTGCCGGTGGTCGATCACTGGTGGCAGACCGAAACCGGCTATGCCATCGCGGCCAACCCCCTGGGGATCGAACATCTGCCCATCAAGGTCGGCTCCCCCTCCGTCGCCATGCCCGGCTTCGACGTGCAGGTGCTGGACGAAGGCGGCCATCCCGTCGCGCCCGGCCAGCTCGGCGCCATCGCGATCCGGCTGCCCTTGCCCCCCGGCACCCTTCCCACCCTCTGGAACGCCGAGGACCGCTTCCGCAAATCCTACCTCTCCCATTTCCCCGGCTTTTATGAAACCGGCGATGCGGGCTATATCGACGAAGACGGCTATCTCTACATCATGGCCCGCACCGACGATGTCATCAACGTCGCAGGCCACCGCCTGTCCACCGGCGCGATGGAAGAGGTGCTGGGCTTTCACAAGGACGTCGCCGAATGCGCCGTGATCGGCGTGTCGGATGACCTCAAGGGCCAGTCACCGCTGGGCTTCCTCTGCCTCAACAAGGGCTGCACCCGCCCGGCGGAAGAGATCGTGAAGGAATGCGTCGCCCTGATGCGCGAAAAGATCGGCCCCGTCGCCGATTTCAAGCGCGCCGTGGTGGTGGACCGCCTGCCCAAGACCCGCTCGGGGAAAATCCTGCGCGGCACCATGGTCAAGATCGCCGACGGGCAACCCTTCAAGATGCCCGCCACCATCGACGATCCCGCCATCCTCGACGAGATCCGCACCGCCCTGCAAAGCCTCGGCCTCGCGCGCGGATAGCCGCGCACCGCCGGGCCGCGGCGTCCCGGCACTGGACAAAGACCGGCGCACCGATACTCTGGCGCGCATGCAGGATCTGCAAGCGCGCCGCCCCATCCCTGTCCGCATCCCGCCCCGCGCCCCATGCCGAGGCGTGCAGCCATGACCCATGCCCCAGCCGCCGACATAATCGGCGATGGCCAGAGGCTCTCCGACATCCTCGCCCTCGCCGGACCCGACACCGCCCCCCTGATCCTGCGCCAGATGCAGGCCGATCTCGCCTCCGTCGCCACCGCCCTCACCGCCGCGCTCGACGCCGGGGACTGGACGGTCATCCGCGCCCAGACCCATGTCCTCATCTCCCTCGCCGGCACGATCGGCGCGGATCGGCTGCATGCGCTGGCCATCGACCTGAACACCGCCGCCCATGGCCGCAGCGAACGCCAGGCCGCCGCCCTCTCGGCCCCGCTCCTCGCCGATCTCGACAGCCTGCGCCGCCTCCTCGCCGCCCGCCCGCCCTGCGCCACCACGCCCGCCACCACAACCGCCAGCACGCCCCCCCGCAAGACCGCGCCATGACCGACCAGCCCCCCCTCCTCCTGATCGAGGACACGCCCTCGCTCCAGATGGTCTATCGCTCGGTCCTCGCCAATGCGGGCCACGCCGTCCGCTGCGCCGGCACCGCCCGCGAAGGCCTCGCCGCCTTCCGCGAAAGCGGCGCGACGGTGGTCCTCCTCGACCTGATGCTCCCCGACCGTGATGGTCTGGAACTGATGCAGGACATGCTCACCCTCCGCCCCGAGGTGAATGTCATCGTCATCACCGCCAACGGCTCCATCAACAAGGCGGTCGAAGCGATGCGCGCCGGCGCGCATGAATTCCTCGTCAAACCCTTCGACGAAACCCGCTTCCTCGGCGCGGTGGACAATGCCCTCGCCGGGCGCAGCCCCCGCCGCGGCACGGCCGCCGCCGCCGCCCCCCCCGTCACCACCAGCCCGCCCCGCCCGGCCGCCATCGCCGCCGCCCTTCCCACCAGCCAGCAGCCCCCCGCCCCCGGCGGCATCTTCGTCGGCACCTCCGACACGATGGCCCGCATCCATGCCAAGATCCGCTCCGTCGCCCGCTCCATGGCCACCGTCTTCATCACCGGCGAAAGCGGCACCGGCAAGGAACTCTGCGCCCTCGCCGTCCATGACAATTCCCCCCGCGCCACCGGCCCCTTCATCGCGCTCAACTGCGGCGCCATCCCGCAGGATCTGCTCGAATCCGAAGTTTTCGGCCATATGAAAGGCAGCTTCACCGGCGCCATCTCCGACAAGCCCGGCGCCGCCGCCGCCGCCGATGGCGGCACGCTCTTCCTCGATGAAATCTGCGAGATGGCCCCCGCCCTGCAGACCAAGCTCCTGCGCTTCCTGCAAACCTCCACGGTGCAGCCCGTCGGCGCCACCCGCCCGCGCAAGGTCAATGTCCGCATCGTCTGCGCCACCAACCAGGACCCGCTCGATGCCGTCCGCCGCGGCCAGTTCCGCGAAGACCTCTACTACCGCCTCTTCGTCGTGCCGATCCACATGCCCCCCCTGCGCGAAAGGGGCGACGACGTCATCGAGATCGCCGAAGAGGCGCTCGCCCGCTTCGCCGCCGAGGAAGGCCGTCACTTCGACGGCCTCTCCCCCGAAGTGGCCGCCCTCTTCCGCCGCCTCCCCTGGCCCGGCAATGTGCGCCAGCTTCTGAACGTCATCCGCCATGTCGTGGTGATGAACGAAGGCGGCCGCGTCACCCTCGACATGCTGCCCCATATCGTCGCTGATGACGGCAACCGGCAGGCCCCCGCCGCCAGCACGGCCCTCGCCCCGCCCGAACCCATGGTCGAAGGGCTGGTCGGCAAACCCCTGGCCGAAATCGAACGTCTGGTGATCGAGGCGACGCTGCGCCGCTTTGACGGCTCTGTCCCCAAGGCCGCCCGCGTCCTCGACCTCGCGCCCTCCACCCTTTATCGCAAGATCGAAGGCTGGAAAGACGCGTAGGATGGGCGATACCGCCCATCCTGCCGTCGCGCAGGGCGGGGTTAACCCCGCCCTACCCGATCACGAAAACACCCGCCGCAGCGCGGGAACCTGCCGCAACAGCACCAGATCCAGCAGGATCACCGCGGCAATCGCCGCACCGCCCAGCGGGAAGGCGATCCCCAGCACCACGACCAGCGCCGCCGCCCCCCACCAGAAGGCCAGCCCCTGCGGCGCAGGCGGCGCGGCAAGGCGCAAGGCCCCCTCGGGCCGCCGCTTCCACCACATCACCAGCCCCGACACCGGCAGGAAGATCATCGACAGGCAGAAGACCGTGTTCAGCGCCAGGTTCCACACCCCCATGTCGCCCTCGTGGAAGGCGATGCCATAGGCCATCGCCTTGGCCCAGGGGCTGTAATCGGCATAGCCCACATCGGCCAGCACATTGCCGGTATACTGGTCCACATGGATCGTGCGATCCGCGCTCGGGTCCGGCCCGTCATTCGACATGCTGTCATGGCTGATCGTCCAGACCGCCGTCTCGTCGCCCGGAATGGCAAGCTGGAACCGCCCGTTGAACCCAAGGCTCCGCGCGAAGGCGACCAGCCCGTCGATATCCACCGCGCCGGTCACCGCCTGCGTGCCGGCAAGCGACCCACTCTCCGGCAGCGGCGTCTGTTCCAGACCCCAGGGCACTTCCTTCGCCGCGCCATGGTTCATCTCGGCATGGGTCTTGTCCGACAAGGGCACCGCATCCCATTTCTCCGCCGGGAAGGTGGACCAGGCCTGCACCATCTTGCCGCCCCAGATGCCCGCCCAGCTCAGGCCGGAAATCAGGAAGACCAGCAGGATGACCGACATCCACATCCCCACCGCGCCATGCAGCGCCTTCCAGGCCCCGCGCGAGGTGAAGGCAATCTTCGGCAACAGCGTCTCGCGCCATCCTGCGCCCCGGCGCGGCCAATGCAGCCAGACGCCCGTGACGACAAGGATCACCCCCAGCGACGCCGCCGCCTCGATCAGCCAATCGCCCAGATCACCGATCAGCAGCGTGCCATGGATCTCGGTCGCGAAATCATACCAGCCCGCGCGCCAGGGGAAGGTCTCCACCACCTCGCCGGTATAGGGGTTCAGGACCACGGTCACATCGCCCGCCTCGCCCGCCACCTGAAAGACGGCGACGCGATCCGCCGCCATCGGCTCGATATAGGTCACCGCCGCGCCACCCGGCACCGCGGCCTCCGCCGCCGCCTCCAGCGCCGAAACGGCCATCGGCGCTTCGCCCGGCACGATCACCGTCCGCTCGCCATTGATCTCCGTCATCGCCGAAATCCACAGCATGATCAGGCCGGTCACCGCCAGCATCATCAGGAAGGGAAAGACGTAGAGAGAGCAGTAGAAATGCCAGCGCCACACCGTGAAATAGCGCCGTTCCGTCGCCGCTGCGGCGACATTGTCCGTCGTGGAAACCATCGCGGTTCCTCCTTGTCCAGAAGCCGGCCGCCGCACCGCGCGGCAGCCTGAAAGTCGCATCAGGAAAGAAGGATGGACGGCGGCCCCCGCGCCGGGGGGAACAGAACGGGCGATGCAGGTGCAACAGGGTCGGCCTGGGCAAAGGCCAGGGTCTCGGCCCGTCCCATCGGCGCAGGGCTCACGCCCGCCGCCACGGCGACCAGGACACCCGCCTTCTGCAACATGCAGGCCGGGCACTCGATCAGCGCATGGCCACCGCCATGCCCCTCTTCGCCCGCCACATGGCAAAGGTCCTCCAGCGACCCGCCCGCCTGAAGGAACAGCGCCAGCGCCGCCGCTTCGCCCGGACGTTCCACCGGACGATGCGCCGCCCCCGTCCCGGCCAGAACAAAGGCCAGGATCAGGGCCAGACAGGCCCGCAGGAGCCAAGGGAAACGCGCCAACACCATGCCGTAGCGCTAACGCAGCTTATCCCCGCCGATCAAGGGCCAAAGGTCCAACAATCCGCCACAGATTCAGGTTATGGCCTGGCCAGGTGGTCATAGTCACAGCACGGCGCCAAGGCCCCGCAGCCCCCGACTCACCCCCCGCAGAATGGTTAACGCCCGCTTTCCCCACCGCGCGTGGCCACAGTTTGCGGCACAGAATGCGGCACACAATGCGGCACGGCCGTTTCCCGCAAATCCGGACAGTAAACCCAGCGCGCGCAAGGGGTTACCGGTTGGAGATTGGGGGTTAGACAAATTGCTCGTTGATCAGCCGCTCTTCCAGCCCATGCCCCGGATCAAAGAGTATCCGATGCCGCACCCCCGGCTCCGACCGGATCTCCACACTCGCCACCTCGCGCACCGATCCCCGGCTGTCGGCATCCGCCATCACCGGACGTTTCGCCGCCTCCAGCACCTCCAGCCGCACCACCGCCGTCTTGGGGATCAGCGCCCCCCGCCACCGCCTTGGCCGGAAGGCCGCCATCGCCGTCAGGGCCAGCACATCCGCCCCGATGGGCAGGATCGGCCCATGCGCCGAATAGTTGTAAGCCGTTGATCCCGCAGGCGTCGCCACCAGAGCGCCATCGCAGACCAGTTCTTCCATCCGCACCCGCCCATCCACGATCACCCGCAGCTTGGCCGCCTGCGGCCCGGCCCGCAACAGGCTCACCTCATTGATGGCCAACGCCTGATGCACCGTCCCATCCACCCCCACGGCGCGCATCCGCAGCGGATTGATCACCGCCTCCTCGGCCGCCGCAAGCCGCTCCGGCAGGTCGCCCGGCTGGTAGGTGTTCATCAGAAAGCCGATCGTCCCGCAATTCATGCCATAAACGGGCAGAGCCATCGCCTGCGTCTCATGCAGGGTCTGCAACATGAATCCGTCGCCCCCAAGGGCCACCACCACATCGGCCTTTTCCACCTCCGCCTGCCCATAGCGCGCCGTCAGCACCCGCAGCGCCTCCACCGCCGCCGGTGCCGTCGATGCCCTGAAGGCAATCCGTCCAAAGGCCATCGCCAGTCCCCTTTTCCCGCAGGCCCTGCCCGCCCCCCATCCTTGCGGGGCAAGCGCCGCAAACTCAACCCCCGCCCGCCGCTCCCATCGGCGCCGATCCGCCCGCCACGCACAATTATTTCGCACGAGCCACGTTTGGAGTCGTTTTCCTGCCTTCCCGCAGCCCACCCGTTGCGCTAGATGCTGCCCAAGCCCGCAAATGCCGTCCATCGTCATGAGGAGTGCCCATGAACGCCCCCCACCGCGACTCCGGATTCTTCACCGAACCGCTTGCCACCCGCGACCCGGAGCTTTTCGGCGCGGTCACCCAGGAACTCGGCCGCCAGCGGCACGAGATCGAACTCATCGCGTCGGAGAACATCGTCTCCCGCGCCGTGATGGAGGCGCAAGGCTCCGTCATGACCAACAAATATGCCGAAGGCTATCCCGGCAAGCGCTATTATGGCGGCTGCCAATACGTTGATATCGCGGAAAATCTCGCCATCGAACGGGCCTGCAAGCTGTTCGGCTGCGGCTTCGCCAACGTGCAGCCCAATTCCGGCTCTCAGGCAAATCAGGGCGTGTTCCAGGCGCTGATCCAGCCCGGCGACACCATCCTCGGCATGTCGCTCGATGCCGGTGGCCACCTCACCCACGGCGCCGCGCCCAACCAGTCGGGCAAGTGGTTCAAGGCCGTGCAATACGGCGTGCGCAAACAGGACCTCGAACTGAACTACGATCAGGTCGCGGAACTCGCCGCCGAACACAAGCCCAAGCTCATCATCGCCGGCGGCTCCGCCATCCCGCGCGTGATCGACTTCAAGCGGATGCGCGAAATTGCCGATAGCGTCGGCGCCTATCTCCTTGTGGACATGGCACATTTCGCGGGCCTCGTGGCGGCGGGCCTCTACCCCTCGCCCTTCCCGCATGCCCATGTCGCCACCACCACCACGCATAAAACCCTGCGTGGCCCGCGCGGCGGCATGATCCTGACCGACGATGAAACCATCGCCAAGAAGGTCAATTCCGCCATCTTCCCGGGCATCCAGGGCGGCCCCCTGATGCATGTCATCGCCGCCAAGGCCGTCGCCTTCGGCGAGGCGCTGCGCCCCGAATTCGTCACCTACCAGAAGCAGGTCATCGCCAATGCCAAGGCCCTGGCGGATGAGCTGATGAAGGGCGGTCTCGACATCGTCACCGGCGGCACCGACACGCATCTGATGCTGGTGGACCTGCGCCCCAAGGGTGTGAAGGGCAACGCCACCGAAAAGGCCCTCGGCCGCGCCCACATCACCTGCAACAAGAACGGCATCCCCTTCGACACGGAAAAGCCCACCATCACCTCCGGCGTCCGCCTCGGCACCCCCGCCGGCACGACGCGCGGCTTCGGTGAGGGCGAATTCCGCCAGATCGGCCGCTGGATCACCGAAGTCGTGGACGGCCTCGCCGCCAATGGCGAAGACGGCAACTCCACCGTCGAAGCCAAGGTCAAGGCCGAGGTGGAGGCGCTCTGCCAGCGCTTCCCGATCTATCCCAACCTCTGATCCCTCTGCATTCGCAGGGAAAAAGGGGCGCAGGCCGCAGCCTGCGCCCCTTTTCGCATTGACGCCTCCCCCGGCGGCGGGCCACCCTTGACGGCAAGGTCAGCCGCAGGTCCGCATGCCCCCCGATCCCCGCTATGCCCCGCTGTTCCAGCCGCTTCGGATCGGCCCCGTCACCGCCCCCAACCGCTTCTGGCAGGTTCCCCATTGCTCGGGCATGGGCAACCAGCACCCCGCCACCCTCGCCGCCATGCGCGGGGTCAAGGCCGAAGGCGGCTGGGGCGTGGTCAACAGCGAATACTGCTCCATCCACCCCAGTTCGGACGACACGCCCGCCCCCTATTGCAGCCTCTGGGACGAAGGCGACACCGCCAACATGGCCGCCATGGCCGATGCCGTCCACGCCCATGGCGCACTGGCGGGGGTGGAACTGTGGCATGGCGGCGGGCGCAGCGCGAATGTCCTCAGCCGCGCGGCGGCGCTTGGCCCCGAAAGCATCCTCGCCGAAACCGGCCCCTGGCAAAGCCAGCGGATGGATCGCAAGGATATCAAAGACCTGCGCGACTGGCACCGCGCCGCCGCCCTGCGCGCCAAGGCCGCCGATTTCGACATCGTCTATGTCTATGCCGCCCATACCTACCTGCTGGCGCAATTCCTCGACCCCGCGCTGAACCGCCGCGCCGATGACCACGGGCGCGATTTCGACGCCCGCACCCGCCTGATCCGCGACCTCGTGTCAGACACCCGCGATGCCGTGGGCGACCGCGCCGCCATCGCCATCCGCATCGAGGTGACGGATGAAGACGGCACCGGCAGCGCAGCCCGCGCCGAATTCCTGGGCCGCATCGCCCCCCTTGTCGATGTCTTCGACGTCACGATCCCGGATTACGGGGTGGAAATGGGCCCGTCCCGCTTCGTCAAGGAAGCCGCGCTGGAATCCCATATCGCCCATGTCCGCAGCGCCACCGGCAAACCCGTCGTCTCCGTCGGGCGCTTCACCAGCCCCGACACGATGCTTTCGCAACTCCGCCGCGGCATCCTCGATTTCATCGGTGCCGCGCGCCCCTCCATCGCCGACCCCTTCCTTCCCGCCAAGATCCGCGACGGCCGGCTCGACGACATCCGCGAATGCATTGGCTGCAACATCTGCTACGCCCATGACGGCCTCGGCGCCCCCATCCGCTGCACGCAGAACCCCACGATGGGCGAGGAATGGCGTCAGGGCTGGCATCCCGACCGCGTCCCCGCCCTCATCGGCACCGCAGACCCTGTCCTGATCGTGGGGGCAGGCCCCGCAGGGCTGGAGGCCGCCGTCACCCTTGGCCAGCGCGGCATCCCCGTGGTTCTGGCCGAGGCGGGCGAACCCGGCGGCCGCGTCACCCGCGAGGCGCGGCTTCCCGGCCTGGCGGAATGGGGCCGGGTGATCGACTGGCGGCTCACGCAAATCGCCAAGCTGCCGCAGGTCACCCTCTATCCCGGCAGCCGGATGACCCCGGACGACATCCGCGATACGGGCCTCTCCCATGTCATGATCGCCACCGGCAGTCTCTGGCGCGCCGATGGGCGCGGGCGCAGCCATCCGGGCGGCGTGCCCTGCTTTGCAGATCCCCGCACCCTGACCCCCGATCATATCCTCGACGGCACCCGCCCGCCCGGCGGTCCCATCGTGATCTTCGACGACGAAGGCTATCACATCGCCGCTGGACTTGCCGATCTGCTGGCGGCAGAAGGCCATGATGTCGCTTATGTTTCTCCCGCAGGCAGCGTAGCGTCCTGGACCTCCTACACCGTCGAACAGTCCCGCCTTCAGGCCCGGCTGATCGACCGGAACGTCACCCTCCGCCTCGGCCAGATCGTCTCCGCCCTCGGACCCGGCACCGCCACCCTGGCCTGCGCCCATACCGGGCGCGAGACGATCATCCCCTGCACGACCCTGATCCCCGTCACCTCGCGCGAACCGCAGGATGCGCTCTATCTCGCGCTCCAGGACAGGGGCCTCACAACCCTGTCCCGCATCGGCGATGCCCGCGCGCCCGGGCTCATCGCCCATGCCATCCATGATGCGCATGGCGTCGCCCGCGCCCATCTGACCCCCGCCCCGCCACCGCGCCGCGAACGCCCCGTCCTGCCGCGCCGATGACCCTGCGCGACACCCGCAGCCTCGAACACCGCCTCGGCGACGCCGCCCGCGCCCGCCTGCCGTTGCCCCTGGCCGAATTCGCGCTCTTCGTCCTGAAACAGGGCTGGGCCTGCCTCTTCGGCGGCCTGATGCTCGCCGCCATAATCGGATCGAAACTGATCTGGCAGCCCGACTGGCCGCTTCACCGCTATGACGCGCTCTTCCTCTTCGCCCTTGCCACGCAGGCGGCCTTCCTCTGGCTGAAGCTGGAAACCTGGGAAGAGGCGCGGGTCATCCTCCTGTTCCACCTCACCGGCACGGCGATGGAATGGTTCAAGGTCGCCGCAGGGTCCTGGGACTATCCCGAACCCGCGCTGCTCAAGCTGATGGGCGTGCCGCTCTTTTCCGGCTTCATGTATGCCGCCGTGGGCAGCTACATCGCCCGCGTGATCCGCATCTTCGACATGCGCTTCACGCCCTATCCGCCCTTTGCCCTGACCCTGATCCTCGCCCTGGCGATCTACGCGAATTTCTTCGCCCACCACTATCTGCCGGACATCCGCTTCGGGCTTTTCGCAGCAACGCTGATCCTCTTCGCCCGCACCCGCGTCTGGTTCCGCATCACGGACAGGCACCACTGGATGCCCATGCCCCTCGCGGCCTTCCTCGCCGCCCTCGCGCTCTGGATCGCCGAGAATGTCGGCACCCTCACCGGCACATGGCTCTATTCCGGGCAGGTGCCGGGGCAACTGGTCAGCCTCGGCAAGCTCGGCTCCTGGTATCTGCTGCTCTATGTCTCTTTCGCCACCGTGACGGTGGTCAGCCGGGGCGCACTGGGCGGCCCGGCGCCCGGGCCTCAGATCAGGCCCGCATAGGCCAGCCCCGCATAAAGCATCAACAGCGACAGAACCGCCGTCAGCCCGCCCTGCAACAGACCCCGCAACAGGCCCGGTCCGTGGCTGCCGGGACGGATCTCCTGGATATGCCGCAGGCAGAGGCGGTAATCGTCGTCAAAGCGATGGGCGTCGATATCCACGATCCCGCCCGTCTGCGCCTTCCGTTCCGCCACGGCCACCCGCCGCGCCGCCCGGCGCGCCTCGGAGGGCAGCATCCGCGAGGCCCGGCGCAGGCGAGGCCCCAGACGCGGGCCGGTCTCCGGCCCCTTGACGCCGACACGTTCCTCCAGCAACTCGGCTATGCGTCCTGCCTTTTGCAGGATGATGATCGCACTCGCAGCCATGTTCGCACCCCTTAACGGATTGTGGCAGAATAATGGCCTGATTGCGGCGGAACAATGCCAAGGGGCGGAAACGACCCTGTCACCAATTGGAAACAATGCTGAACCTGATCCATCACCCCGCCGCCGAAACCGCCGAGAAGCCGCCCCTCGTCATCGCCCATGGCCTCTTCGGATCGGGCCGCAACTGGGGTGTGATCGCCCGCCGCCTTGCCGACCGCCGCGCGGTCTTCGCCGTGGACATGCGCAATCACGGCGACAGCCCCCGCGCAGCGTCCCACCGCTATCCCGACCTCGCCGCCGACCTGGCCGAGGTGATCCGCCATATCGGCGCGCCCGCCGATCTTCTGGGCCATTCCATGGGTGGCAAGGCCGCAATGCAGCTTGCCCTGACCCAGCCCGACCTCGTCCGCCGCCTCGTCGTCGCCGACATCGCCCCGGTCGCCTATACGCATGACCAGACCCGCCATATCGACGCGATGCGCGCACTCGATCTGGCCGATCTCACCTCACGGGCCGAAGCAGACCGCCGCCTCGCCGCCACGGTCGAAGACCCGGCGCTGCGGGCATTCTTCCTGCAATCGCTGGACCTCAAGGCCGAAGGCGGGCCGCGCTGGCGGCTCAATCTCGATGTGCTGGAGGCCGAGATGCCCCATATCGTCGGCTGGCCCGGCACAACGGGCCAGTTCGACCGCCCCACCCTCTTCCTGACCGGCGCGCAAAGCCATTACGTGCGGCCCGAACACCGCGACAGGATCCGCGCCCATTTCCCCGCCGCCCGCTTTGCCCGCATCCCCGATGCGGGCCACTGGCTTCATGCCGAAAAGCCCCGCGAATTCGAGGAAACGGTGCGCGTCTTCCTCGACGCGCCCGATCGGGCCTGACGCGGCACAGCTCAGAACAGGATGTCGTCCAGCGTTTCCTCCGCCACGGCCTCCTGCGGCGCCACCACGGGGGCAAGGCCTGCCCCGATCACCCCGTCATGGATCGCCCGCTCCGCCTGCATCGTATAGCGGGCCCGCTGGCGGGCCAGAACCTCGGCCTCATGCGTGCCTTCGACCATGGGCAGCACCGGATCGGCCAGCATCATCCGCCGCAGCAGAAGGCTGCTTTCCAGCTTCGCCAGATCATCCAGCGCCCGCCGGAAGGTCTCCAGCCGCTCCGCCGCCTGACCCAGCTTGAGGGGCAGCGCCTTGCCGCCCGCATCGAAGCCGCGCGCCGTGTCGCTGACAACCCGGTCGATCTGGCCCATCGCCTCGTTCAGCGCCTCGGCATCGCCGATGAATCCCGACAGCGCCCCTTCCAGACGGTCCACCCCGGCCTGACCGGCCTCGCGGGTGCGGTTTCGCGTCTCGGCCAGATTGCCCTGCAACCGCTGCACGATGGCATCGCTCTCATCGGTCAAGGTCCGCAGCCATTGCGCCAATTCCCGCAGCGACCGCCCCTCCTCGCCCAGCTTGGCGCAGATCAGCACGGCGTTCAGCCCCGACAGACGCACCTGCTGCGCGATCTGCCGGATCGTCGCCTCGTGCTTCAGGATCAGGTCCAGCCGCCCGCGCAACTCTTCCGCCCTTGCGCGCATCACCGAAAGGTTCCGCCGCACCCGCGCCAGACTGGCCGACAGCGCCTCGGCATCCCCCGACGTGCCATCCGCCGCCGTTCCTGCGCCATTGCGCCCGGCCTTGGCGAAGTAAAAGCTCCGCGCCGCCTGCATCGCCTGCTCGGCGCTCGACCGCACCGCCGCAAGTGCCGTGACCGACACGCCGACCTCGGACTCCGCATCCTCCCGCGCCGCCGCCGAAAGCGCCCGCGCCAGATCGACCAGCACCGCCTCCAGCCCCGATCCGGGCACCATGGACGCCTCGGCCAGCACCTCGCGCACCCGATCCAGCCGCTGCCGCGTGCTGTCGCCGGTCTGCAAGGCCATGATCATCCGCGACACTTCCGAAAAGACGGTGCGCATCCGCGTCGCCAGATCGGCACTCATCCGCGTCATCTCGGCCCGGCCATCCTGCACCGATTGCGCGATGGCGGCAAAGCGCGTCAGCCGCGGCAGGACATGCAGCATCAGTTCCTGCCGCAATTCCTGCAACGAGGCTTCCATCGCCCCGGTGTCATGCCCGATCCCCACCATCGCATCCTTCACCTCGGTCAGGATGCTTTCGGCCTCCGAGGCCATCACCGCCAGCCGCTCGATGAAGGAATTCACCTGCGGCCGCGGCGGCACCAGCCCGTTGCCCTGGATGCGCGCATTGATCGACACGTTGGAAATGGTCCGCACCACGCGGTCCAGTTCGTTCACCTCCACCCGCACGCTGCGCACCGCGCCGCGCAGCGCCTCGGCATCGCGGCTGAACATGTCGAAATCGGCCCGGATCACCTCCACATTGGCAAAGGTCTCCTCGATCAGCGAGGCAAGCTGCGCGCTCGTCTCATCGCCCAGCGTCACGTCCAGACGGGCGAAAAGCTGCTCGGTCCCGCGCAGGATCTCCACGGCCCCCGAAAGGGCATCGCCCGCCTGGACGAAGGTCTCCTCGCTGATCCGCAGCACCCCTTCCAGAGGGTCGGCCAGCGGCTGGCGCAGCTTCGGGGTCGGGATGGGGGTCGCGATCGTCATGCCTGCACTCCTGCCCTGTGGCGGCGGGCGAAATTCATGATCGCAGCCGCCATCTTGTCGAGGGGCAGGGTCTGCCCCGCACTGCCCATCCGCACCGCCTCGCGCGGCATTCCGTAAACCACCGAACTCGCCTCGTCCTGCGCGATGGTCGTGCATCCGGCCGCCTTCATCTCGCCCAGGCAGCGCGCTCCGTCATCGCCCATCCCCGTCAGGATGACGCCCAGGGCATTGGCCCCCGCCGCTCCAGCCGCCGACCGGAACAGCACATCGACCGAGGGGCGGTGACGGCTGACATAGGGCCCCTGCACGACCGACACGCGATACCCGCCCGTCAACCGGCGCAGCACCATATGCTGGTCGCCCGGTGCAATCAGCACCTCGCCCTGTCCGACCGAGGCACCATCCACCGCTTCCGAAACCTTCACCTTGCACAGCCCGTCCAGCCGCCGCGCGAAAGCGGCGGTGAAACCGGCGGGCATGTGCTGGACGATGCAGATCGCCGGCGCATCCGGCGGCAAGGCCACCAGCACCTGCCGCAGCGCCTCGGTCCCCCCGGTCGAGGCGCCGATACAGACGATGGGCTCCGTCGTCGGCACCGGGCGCGAAAGGTTCGGCGGCGGCAGGATCTCGTCCGCCGTCAGCTTCGGCCCCGGCGCCCGCAGCGCTCCGGGCAGCAGGCCCGCGCGTCCGCCCCGCGTCTGCGCCGCCGCACGCAGCGCATCGCAGATGCGCACCTGCGCCTCGGCCCGCGCCCGTTCATCCCCGGCCGAAGGCTTCAGGATCACGTCCACCGCGCCCGCCTCCAGCGCCGCGATGCTCTGGTCCGACCCGCGCGCCGTCAGCCCCGAACAGATCACCACCGGCAGCGGCTTCTGCGCCATGATCTTCTTCAGGAAGGTCATCCCGTCCATGCCCGGCAGTTCCAGGTCCAGCAGGATCACGTCAGGCAGCCCGTCGCGCATCACCTTGGCCGCCTCGAAGGCATCAATGCACATGGCCATCACCGAAAGCCCCGGATCGCTTTCGACGATCGCCCGCAGCATCGCCCGCGCCGACGCGCTGTCGTCCACGATAAGGACCTTAGCCGTTTCCGATGATTTCAGGGGCATGTCACACCTTCTTGAAAATCGTGGGGCGGACCTGCCGCAGCATGGGGTGCCGCACCACCATGCTTTCGGCATGACCGACGATCAGGTAACCACCGGGCAGCAGATGCCCGGTCAGCCGGTCCACCACCCCCTCCTTGTCCGCCTGATCGAAATAGATCAGGATGTTGCGCAGCATCACCACATCGACATCGCGATCGACAGGATACCGCTTGTCCATCAGGTTCAGGTGGCGGAACCGCACATTGCGGCGCAGCTCCGGCACCACCCGCGACTTTCCCGCGACACTGGGATCGTCCGACGTCAGGAAATACCGCCGCTGCAAGGCCTGCGGCACCGTGGTCAACTGATCATTGGCATAGATCGCCGCCTGCGCCCGCTCCACCATCCGCTGGCTCAGATCGGTGCCGAGGATCGCCCAGTCGCAGCCCTTCCCGGCCCGCCGCGCCTCTTCCAGCACCATCGCCGCCGTATAGGCCTCCGCCCCTTCCGACGCCGCCGCCGACCACAGCTTGAACCGCGCGGACGCACCGGCCCGGACCTGCGCCATCTTCTCGGCCAGGACCACATCGGTCAGGAAGGTGAAATGCTCCGCCTCGCGGAAAAAGCTCGTAGTATTGGTGGTGATCAGGTCGATGACCTGTCCCAGCTCGTCCTTGGGCAGCGCCCCGGCAAGAAGCTGCGACAGATAGGCTTCCGTATCCGGCAAGCCGAAGGCCACGACGCGACGCCGCAACCGCTGGTCGATCATCTGCACCTTGTGCGGGGGCAGGCTGATCCCCGTGATCGACCGGATCAGGTCGCGAAACCGGTCGCTGGCCTGTTGAACATTCTCACTCAGCATAGCCCCATTCTCATCTGGTCTGGGCCGTTACGGCCGTGGCGCTGTCGCCCCCCGGACAGGCCGGGGGGCAGTTCGGGCAGAACGCAGGGCTCAGGCCGCCACGCTGTCCAGTTCGGCGCGGGTGCCCCCGCCCGCCGCGGCCACGATGTCGGGCTTGGCAAACAGCCGGTCCAGATCAAGCACGCTCACCACCGCACCGCGGCAGCGCGCGATGCCGGCCACCGCGCTGCCTGTCCAGCGCAGCAGTTCCGCCTCCGCCAGCGGCTTCAGCTCCGGCTCGTCCAGGGCCGTCACCTCGATCACCCGGTCGGTCTTGATGCCCAGGACGATCTGCACGCCCTCATGGGCGACCTGCACCACAAGGATACGGCTCTGCGCCGTATCCTCGGTGTCCGGGCGCCCCAGCAGGCGGCGCAGGTCCACCACCGGGACATTGGCCCCCCTCAGGTCGATCACCCCCAGAAGATAGGCCGGGGTGCTCGGCAGCGGGGCCACCGGGCGCAGGTCCAGAATTTCCTGCACCCGACCGACAGGCACCGCATACAGCGCCTCATCGGCAACGAAGGTAACGACAGTCGCGCTCTCGCTCATCTTCCCTCCTCAGGCCGCATCGCGGCGCTTGAATCTAGCATCCAGATCATCGGCCGACTCATGGCCCAGATCGAAATCGAACCCACCCTCGACCGGTGCCGCCGCCTTGGCCCGTGCCGCAGGCCGCGCCTCGACAGGGGCCTTGGCCGTCACCGCGCTGCGCCCGGCCTCTTCGCCCGTGCGGAAGAACGCGATCGCCTCGGCCAGCATCTCGGCCTGGCTCGCCAACTCCGTCGCGCTGGACGACAGCTCTTCCGAGGCCGAGGTGTTCTCCTGCGTGACCTTGTCGAGCTGCTGGATCGACAGGCTGATCTGCGACGAACCGGTCGCCAGTTCGCGCGAGGCGGTGGAAATCTCGGTCACCAGCGCCGAGGTCTTCTCGATGTCCGGCACCAGTCCCTGAAGCATTTCGCCCGCGCTGGCCGCCGTGCGCACCGTGCTGGCCGACAGGGACGAGATTTCCGCCGCCGCCGTCTGGCTGCGTTCGGCCAGCTTGCGCACCTCGGCCGCCACCACCGCGAAGCCGCGGCCGTGCTCGCCCGCCCGCGCCGCTTCCACCGCCGCATTCAGCGCCAGAAGGTCGGTCTGCCGCGCGATTTCCTGCACGATCATGATCCGGTCCGCGATGGTCTGCATCGCCTGCACGGCTTCCGCCACGGCCTTGCCGCTGGCCCGCGCATCCTCGGCCGACTTCACCGCCATCTTCTCGGTGATGGTCGCATTCTCGGCGCTCTGCTTGATGTTCGCCGCCATCTGCTCCACCGCCGACGACGCCTCTTCGGTGGACGAAGCCTGCTCCGTCGCGCCCTGGCTCAGTTCCTGCGAGGTCGAGGCCATCTGCGTGGACCCCGACGCCACATTGCGCGCCGACTGGTTCACGCGGGCCACGACGTCGCGCAGCTTCACCACCATCTCGTTCTGCGCCTTCAGCAGATCGGCAATCTCGTCATTGCTGCGCAGGTCCGCCGTCTTGCGCAGATCGCCCTCGGCAATCGACGACGCCAGTTCGACCGACTCTTTCAACCCGCGCGACAGCCCGCGCATGATCCAGAACGCCGCCGCCGCAGACACGACGGCAGACGCCGCGAACAGCGCGATCATCACGGTCCGGGCCGAAGCATATTCCGCATTCGTCAGGTCCTCGTTCTCCGTCGCAATGCCGCGGATGATCGTCCGCAACTCGCCCAGAACGCGGACGATGTTGTCCCCGATCACGTCCAGGTCCTTGTGATAGAGCGTGTTGGCCTGATCGCCATTGCCCGCCAGCTCAAGGGCGATGATCTCCTTGTTCATCGCATAGGCGGCCTTGTGCAGCGCCTCGAACTCGTCGATCTTGGCGAAGATGTCCTCGCGGGTCGTCTGCGACCGCAGATCGGCAATCAGTTCATCCACCCGCGCCGCCCCGGCATCCACCGCCGCGACCAGATCCGGAATATGGTTCGGCGGCGCATCCGGCAGCCCGATCAGAACCAGCCCCACATTCTGCCGCACCATGAGCTTTTCCGTCACAATGTCCTCGACCTCAAGCAACCGCGTGATGTCGCGGTTCACCGTCTCGGCGTAGCGGTCATTCGCACCGCCCAGATACATGACGGCCATACCCGTCGATGCGCCCCAAAGCGCAAAGACAAGGGCGAAGGTCGCCGCCAGCTTGGTCTTGATCGTCAGTCTCATTTCTTGATGCTCCTTCAGAGCGTTAGGCCATTGGCCTCTGTGCCAATGCGGAAAGGATCTGGTCGAGGTCGGGCATCAGCACGAACCCCGCCCCTCCCCTGTAAAGCCCGGTCAGGTATTCCGGCGGCCAGGCGCTGGCCGTCGCCGGAACGGGTTCGATGATCGCGGTCTCGATGGTGGCCACCTCATGCACCGCATCGGCCTCCATCGCGACGACCGCAGGCTCGCCCGCAATCGTCACATCCAGCACCAGGATGCGGCGGCGGTCATCCGCCTCGGTCTCGGGAATGCGCAGCACCTGCTTGAGGTTGGCCAGCGGCACAACCGTCCCCCGCACGTTCAGCACGGCCGGCACCAGAGGCCCCGCCCCCGGCACCCGCGTCACCGGCATCGGGTCCAGGATCTCGCGAAGCCGCACGGCCGGGATGGCCAGCACCTGCTTGCCCAGGGACAGCGTCACCAGCGTGATCTGCCGGTCTTCCTTCAGATGATGGATCGTCATGCCAGAACCTCCTGCCGCGCCGCCTGCGGCGCCTCACCCTGCTGCCGCGACATCCCCACGAGGTGCCCCACGTCGAGGATCAGCGCGATGGACCCGTTGCCCAGAAGCGTCGCCCCCGACAGGGCGCGCACCCCGGAATGCAGCTTCGACATCTGCTTGATCACCGTCTGGTTGGTGCCGATGATCCGGTCCACCACGATGCCCACCCGCGCGTCGCCCGCGCGCACGATCACCACATTCTGCCCCGGCCCCGGTTCGCCCGCGCAGTCGAACAACTGGCGCAGCCGCAGGAAGGGCACGAACCCGCCGCGCACATCGAGGAAATCCTCGGTCCGGCTCGGCTCCACCTTCTCGGGCGGCAGTTCCACGATCTCCTGCACGTTCGGCATGGGCAGGATGTACTGCTCGCCCGCCACTTCGATCTGAAGCCCTTCGATGATGGCCAGCGTCAGCGGCAGGCGCAGCGTGACCGTGGTCCCGCGTCCCAGCGCGCTGTCGATCTGGATCGTCCCGCGCAGCGCGTCGATGGTCCGGCGCACCACATCCATCCCCACGCCGCGCCCCGACAAGTCGGTCACGGCCTCGGCGGTGGAAAAGCCCGGCTCGAAGATCAGCGCGAAGATCTGCGCCTCGGTCATCTGCGCCTCGGGCGTGATGATCCCCTTGGCAATCGCCTTCTCGCGCAGCTTCGCAGGGTCCATCCCCTTGCCGTCGTCGCGCACCTTGATCAGGACCTCGGCCCCCGCATGTTCGGCGACCAGTTCCACCAGACCTTCGCGCGGCTTGCCCGCCGCGACGCGCGCATCGGGCAGTTCCATCCCGTGATCCAGCGCGTTGCGCAGCACATGGACCAGAGGATCGGCCAGCTTCTCGATCACCGTCTTGTCAAGTTCGGTATCCTCGCCGGTCACCCGGAATTCCACCGGCTTGCCCAGCTTGTCCGACAGGTCGAGCACAAGGCGACGGAACCGCCCGACCAGAGACCGCATCGGCACCATGCGCATCGTCATCGTCGCATCGCGCAGGCCACCCGCCAGACGGGTGATCTGCTCCGCCGTGGCGATCAGCGCCGGGTCGCGCAGGTCGCGCGCCAATTGCGTCAGCCGCGCCTCCGCCGTCACCAGTTCGCCCACCGCATCCATCAGCGCATCCAGCCGCTCGGCCGGAACCCGGATCGTCGCACCCGCGTCGGACTTCGCGTCCGACTTGGTCTCGACCTTCGCCTCGACCTTCACCTCCGGCTTCACCACGGCACCCGCCGCAACCGGAGCCGCCTTGGCCGCCGCCACCGGCGCGGCCTCGGCAACCGCCGGGGCCGCCTCCGTCGCGGCGCCTTCCAGCGACCATTCGGCATCGACGAAGAGGAACACTTCCTCCACCTGCGCCGCCGTCACCGAGGCGGGCAGCACCATCTTCCAGCCGATCGCGCAGGCTTCCACATCCAGCCGGTCCAGCGGCGGCACATCGGCCAGATCGGCCTCGACCGCCACCGCGCCCAGACCGCGCAATTCGTCCAGCACGATCTCGGGCCGTGCGCCCATCGCCAGCGCCGCGCCACTCAGCCGGAAGCTCAGCCGCATCACACCCTCGCCGGCCGCAACCGCCTCGCCCGCATCCGCCTCGCCGGCACCCGCCTCGGCCGGGGCCGCAGCGACCTCGGCCTCCGCCGCGACCGGCCCGCCGCCCAGCAGGCCCTGCAAGCCCGACAGGATGGCCACACGCCGCCCCTCGGGATCGGCCTCGCCCTCCACCAGGCCGGGGATCTCGTCCTTCGCCGCCAGCGCAAGGCGCAGAAGTTCGGGACCAATCGCCAGATTGCCCGAACGGACCTGATCGAAGACCGTCTCGAACTCATGGATGAAGGCGGCCAGTTCGGAGAAACCGAACATCGCGCCGCTGCCCTTCACCGTATGCAGATCGCGAAAGACCTGGTTGACCAGCCCCATATCCTCGGGCCGCGATTTCAGGTCCAGAAGCCCGCGTTCCAGGCTCTCCAGAAGATCACGCACTTCCTCGCGGAAGATCGCCGTCATGTCATCCATCATCAGCCCAGAACCTTCTTGATAACAGCCAAAAGCTTGTCCTGCGTGAAAGGCTTCACCATCCAGCCCAGCGCCCCGGCATCGCGCGCCTGCGCCTTGAGGTCTTCGGCAGAGTCAGTCGAAAGCACCACGATCGGCACGCCCTTGCCCTGGGGGTGCTGCCGCAGCGCCCGGATGAACCCGAGCCCGTCAAGATTGGGCATGTTCTGGTCGGTGATGATGGCATCCATCGGCTGGGCCAGCGCCTTGTTCAGGCCGTCCTGTCCATCCACCGCCTCGACGACATCATAGCCTGCCTCCTGCAAGGTCATCGCGATCATCCTGCGGATCGACGGCGAGTCATCGACGGTCAATACTGTCTTGGGCATCTTGCTGCACTTTCCTCACTACAATTCTTCGCAACGATCACCGGCCCTCAGGCCGAAAGGGCCTTGCCCATCGCCAGCCGGTCCAGCATCGCCGCCAGCACGCCATCCTCCGGCATGTCGATCTGCAATTTCCGGTCCATCTGCGCCGCCGTCGCCCGCGCCGCCACAAGCACCTGGATGATCGAGGCATCCACCGCCGTCAGCCCGGCCGTCTTGATGCGAAGGCTTCCCTTCGCCAGCGCCGCCGCCAGCTCGTCGCGCAATTCGGCGGCTGCGCCTGCGCGCAGATCGCCGGACAGTTCCTTGCTCTTGATTGCCATGGCTTCCCTCTGTCCTGCTGCCAGAGCCCCGCACCTTTGGCGGGGCGACCTTCACGCATCAGGACGACAGGTCAGGCAAGAGTGTTAGCCGCAGGAACCCGCAGCCCCGCCAGACGCGCCGCGCAAATGGGGCAGCGACCTGCGAAAGTCTGTGCCCGCCTCGACAGAAGGATGGGATCGCACCTCAGAACCGCAGCCGCCAGCCCAGCGCCGCGACCTGATCGGTCTGCCCGGCCACATGCCCGGCATTGCGCCGCAGGGTCCAGCCCAGGATCATCTCGCCCCGCTCCGACAGGGGCAGGGCATATTCCACGCCGAAATTCACTTCGCGCGCCTGCGGCACCAGGGACAGGTCCACAGTGTCAAAGCCCGAGGCCGCCACCGCGCCATCCGCCGCCACGGCCGAGGCCTGCATCCCCGCCAGCGTCGGCACCGTCACCTGCGCCGCCCCGTCCACCGCCCCCAGCGGCGTCTCGACAAAGATCGACAGCCGGTCCCCCTGCCGCCAGACCGACCGCTGCGCCAGTTCCACACCCGCCTGCGCATAGGCCAGCCCCGAGACATCGCTCACCAGCCCGCCGGTCGTCAGGTCGATGCGCCCGACCTCACCCTCCAGCGCCAGTTCGATCCCCGACCCCAGCTCCTGCCGCAGGCCGATGCGCGCCGCCACGGCCTCTGCCGCGCCCGATCCGCCCAGATCCATCCCGAACAGCCCGTCCGTGCCACGCATCGCCGACAGTTCCATGGTGACGCGCCCCGATCCCGTCTCCCAGTCGCGGCCCAGCGCGATGCCCGACCGCGCCCCGGACCCGTCCGTCAGCGCCGCCAGATGCCATCCCGCCTCGCCCTCCAGCAGCGGCACCCGCGCCAATCCGTTGACCGCCGCGCCATCCGGCACCGTCAGCAGCCGCCCCTCCGTCCCTCGGCTCCAGGCCGTCATCGCCACGGCCGCCACATCGACCGGCACCGCCGTCGCCACGAAACCCGCCATCGGGGTTGCGAAACTCCCCGCCATCTGGTCGCGGAAGCCGAGGTTCACCCCCGCCAGCCCCGCCGCCAGCGCATCCCCGGCCAGCACGCCCCCCGCCAGCGTCACCTCGTCCAGCGGCAGCACCACGCCCGCCGCCGTTGCCGTCACGCTCTCGCCGATGGGCAGCAGCGCATCCCGCACATTCAGGAAGCCATGCCCGAATTCCTCGTTATAGCCGTGGCTCACCCCCGGCACGAATTCCAGAACATGGGTCGGGGTGAAAAAGGAATTGTCCGCGCTGGCCAGCAGCCGGTTGCGCAACTGCGCGGGGGTCAGGCCCGGAAAGGCCTGCGCCAGCAGGCCCAGCGCCCCCGTCACCTGCGGCGCGGCATAGGACGTGCCCGAACCCACCGCATAATCCGTGTCGCTGTCCACATCCGCTCCATACAGATACCCGGTCGCCCCGATGCACCAGCGCGCCGCCTCCAGACAGCCCAGCGACCGCCGCCGGACCGCCGTGATCCGGTCCGCTGCCACGTCATAGCTGGCCACCAGATTGATCACGGCCAGCCAGCCCTGTTCCAGTTCCGGCACCTCGGCAGGCAAGCCGGCCAGAAAGGATGAACTCGTCTGGGTGGTGTCGTTGAACTGGGCAAAGACCACCACGCCCTGATCCACATAATCCCGCAGCGCCGCCAGATAGGTGGCGAAATTCGCCCCCATCGTCGTGATCCCGGAATTGGCCACCGTCGCAGGCACGCCGCCCGAAGACACGGTCCAGGAATTGTTCACCGCCACCGCACCCGCCGCCCGCGCCCCATCCATGATCGCGCCAAGCGACAGGTAATTCAGCGACGCGCCCGGCGCATAGGAGATCTGCCCCGCATAGATCCGCGCCTCGGGCGCATAGCCCATGATCGGCGCAGGCGCGCCGCTGCCCCCCGTCCCCGCCATGATCGAGGCGACGAAGGTGCCATGCTCATCCCCCGGATCGTTGACCCCGCCCCCGCCCGCGATGAATTTCCCCGCCTGGGTGGCGAATTGCTCATGCGTCGAAAGGACAGGGCTGTCGATCATCCCCAGCACCACGCCCGCCCCCGTCAGGTCGGGCAGGCCGTCCGGCGTGTCGGCCACCCCGTCGGTGACCCCGGACTCGCGGTCGATCGCGCGCACCCAGTCAAGGCGGCTCGCCTGCAAGGGGCGGACATTGTTCAACCCGTTCACCCCGCTGAAGAGGTTCGACACAAAGGCCTGTTCATTGCGGACCACGGCCAGCCGCGTCTGAAAGGCGGTGGTCCGCATCTCCGCCGGGGTGATGAAGGCCGCATCCAGCGCCGTCTGCATCTGCGCCAGCGCAGACCCGGTCAGGTTCAGCGTGAACTGCGTGACCGCACCCAGGCCCCCTTCGCCACCGCCGCCCCCGCAGGCCGACAGAAGAAGCAGCGCCATAAGGGACGGCACCGTCCGTCCGCCCCGCCCCATCCCTGCCGATCCCGCCATCAGACTGCCCCGCCCAAGTTTCCATTGCGTAGCCAAAGGCGCAAGAACCGTGCCAATCGTCCTGTCGCTGGAAAAAGCCCCCCACCAGACCTTGCAACCGCAAGCCGCCCCTCCGGCCCGCGATCATCCGCTAAAGAAGTTTACGAAACGCTCGTTAACCTCTCCGGAATGTTATCCCGGTTGCAAGTCATGGTAGCCTGTATGACCGCAAGTTGTGTACTCCCCATAGGCCACGCGGCGACCCCTGACCGGGCTGCCGCCGGGGCCTTGCGCCTCCGCCGGGCGGTCCCGGATGGATGCCCCGCCGCATCGCGCGGCGGGCGGGCATCTCTGCAATCGGGCCCCGCCTTCACGGCCTTACGAAAGTCACCCCCCTTCAACCCGGCCCGCGCGGATAGCCTCCGTTAAGCCTCTAACCCCGTGCTGTTCTGTCACCATGGACGCCGAAGGATGCAGCACATCCCTCCCCGTCGAAAGGATTGCCCGATGAAACTCTCCCTGAAGGCCAAGCTTGGCGCGATCTTCACCATGCTTCTGGTCCTGACCGCCGCCCTCGGTGGCGTCGCGCTGTATCAGATGATCCTGATCAAGGATCAGACCCGCGTCATCACGGAAAGCTGGCTGCCCAGCGTCAACACCGCAAACGCGATCAATACAGCCACGTCAGATTACCGTCTGCTTCAGTTCGAACACCTGAACGCCCGCTCTCCGCAGGAAAAGCAGGTCATCGAGGCGGAGATGGAACAGATTGCAGCCTCGATCACCGCGAATATGGACACCTACAAAGGGCTGATTTCCTCCAAGCAGGAAGAGGCCATCTTCGGCATGATGTCGGGCAGCATCAACCAATACATCGACGAAAACACTCGCTTTCTCAAAATCTCGCGCTCCAGCGATCTGGCAGGGGGACGCAGCTTCCTCCTCGACCAGACCACGATTTTCGACAGCCTGAGCAAGGATGCCCTGACGCTTGTCGAAATGAACGCCAAGGGCGCCGCCGAAGCCCGTGCGACCTCCGACACTGTCTACAGCACCGCACAGATGGTGGTCGCCGGCTTTGTCGCCGCCGCGCTCGTCCTCGGCATCGGCTGTGCCGTCCTTCTGGTGCGCAACATCCTGCGCACGCTCGGCGGCGAACCGGACTATGCCCGCGAGGTGATGCGCGAGCTTGTCGCCGGCAATCTCGATGTCGAGGTCAAGACCCGCAAGGGCGACACGGACAGCCTTCTCGCAGGCACCCGCGACATGGTGACGAAGCTGAAAGAAGTGGTCGCCACCATCGTCACCGCCGCCCGCAACGTGGACAGCGGCAGCCAGGAGCTTTCCGCCGCCGCAGAGCAGCTCAGCCAGGGCTCAACCGAACAGGCCTCCTCCACCGAAGAAGCCTCCGCCGCGATCGAGCAGCTTGCCGCGACGATCAAGCAGAACGCCGAGAACGCGATCGAAACCGAATCCATCGCCCGCAAATCGGCCGAAGACGCGGCCCAGAGCGGCGAGGCCGTCACCAAGGCCGTCACCGCGATGGAAACCATCGCCGAGAAGATCCTCGTCGTGCAGGAAATCGCGCGCCAGACCGACCTCCTCGCCCTCAACGCGGCGGTCGAGGCGGCCCGTGCGGGCGAACATGGCCGCGGCTTCGCCGTGGTCGCCTCCGAGGTGCGCAAGCTGGCCGAACGCTCGCAGGCCGCCGCGCAGGAAATCTCGTCCCTCTCGGGCGAAACCGTGCGCGCGGCCCAGACGGCAGGCGGGATGCTGACCCGACTGGTGCCCGACATCCAGCGCACCGCCGACCTGATCAAGGCCATCTCCACGGCCACCAGCGAACAGGATGCCGGCGCGTCGCAGATCAACATCGCGGTGCAGCAGCTTGACAAGGTCACGCAGCAGAACACCTCGGCCTCCGAACAGATCGCGTCCACCGCCGGGGAACTGGCCGGCCAGTCCAGCCGCCTGCAAGACGTGATCGGCTTCTTCAAGCTCGATGCCGCGCAGGACGCCCCGGCCGCTGCCGAAACGGCCCCGGCCGCAGAAGCCACCACCCCGGCCCCCCGGTCGGAACGCAAGCCCTCGACCGCCCGCAGCCTGGGCAAGGAAGATGGCGGCGGCTTCGCCTTCGATCTGGACGGGAACGACGATCTCGACACCCGCTTCACCCGCCACAAGGCCGCCTGACGCCTCCGTCATCGCGCGCCCCTCAGGACGGGCGGCCACTTTCCCGGTGGCCGCCCGTCCGCTTTTCCGCAGCCCGCCCTTGCCTGCGGCCCCGCCGCCTTGCTAGGGCTGGACCGGGCAATCCGGGTCCGAAGGGATGCGCCATGGACGTCTCCGCCACCTGCGAATTGATCCGCACCGCCCCCGGCGCTTTCCTTCTGGCCGATCACGTCCGCTGCCCTGCGGGCAACCCCGCCTTCCGCCCCGTCCCCCATTTCCACCCGCAGGCCGAACTCGTCTGGTTCCGCAAGGTGACGGGCGAGATCCGCCTCGACGGCCAGACCCATCCCCTTGCCGATGGACAGGCCGTCTATCTGCCGCCGATGCAGGTCCATGCCTTCGCCACCGGCACCGGGGCGCGCGATTGGGTCCTGATCCAGTTCGACCCCGCCCTCATCGAAGGCCGCCTGCACCAGCCGCCCTTCCGCAGCCTCGCCCGGCCCGCCCTCCTGTCTCCCGCGCCCGACATCGCCGCACGGATCGACCTGCTCTGCACCTGGCTCGCCGGGATCGCGGGCAGCGCCGACCGGATGGCCGAGGCGCAGCGCCTGCTCGACCTGATCCTCATTCTTCTGGCCGATGGCGCCACGAAGGCCGCACCCCTCCTCCCCGACCGCGCCGCCCCGCCCGATCGCCTGCGCGACGTCCTCGCCGCGATCCATGCCGCGCCCGGCACGGCCCCATCCCTCGCCCAGGCCGCCGCCATCGCCCGCCTGTCGCCCGCCACCTTCTCGCGCCGGTTCAAGGCCACCATCGGCCTCGGATACGCGGCCTATCTCCAGATGCACCGCCTCAACCTCGCCGCGCGGCACCTTCTCACCGATCCGGGCCATGTCGCGCAGGTCGCCTATGGCCTCGGCTTCTCCTCGGCGGCCCATTTCTCCACCCTCTTCACCCGCCGCTTCGGCACCACCCCCCGCGACTGGCGCCGCCGCGCCGGCCTGCCCCCCGGCCCCGCGCAGAAAAACGAAAACGAATGACCGGATCACCAAAGTCGTTTTCCTTGATCCCTCCCCGCCTCTTCGGCCTATCCTGACCGCACCCGCACCAGAGGAGATGCCGCTTGCCCGCCCTCACCTTCCACCTGCCCGATGGCAGCACCCGCCGGCTCGAAGGCCAGACCGGCACCCTCATGGAACTGGCCCGCAATGCCGGCATCCCGGGCATCGTCGGCGAATGCGGCGGGGCCTGCGCCTGCGGCACCTGCCATGTCCGCCTCTGCCCCGAGGCGCTCGCCCATCTCGGCCCGGCCACAACGGACGAACGCAACATCCTCGATTTCGAAGACAGCGCCGCCCCCGACAGCCGCCTCGCCTGCCAGATCTCCCTCGCCGCCCTGCCCGACGGGCTGACCTTCACCCTGCCCGGCTCCCGCCAGGAGGAGGCGACATGACCCGTTTCCCCGTCCTGCGCGACCCCGTCGATGGCGATGACATCGTCCAGATCACCGGCTATCGCGACCTGCGCGCCGTCGCCCGCGATTGGTCCCGCTTCAGCAGCGATGCCCTCGGCCGCATCCAGATCCCCGCCGAAGACCAGACCCGCGACTTCCGCCAATATCCCATCGAATCCGATCCGCCCCGCCATATCGGCTATCGGTCGCTGATCCAGTTCCTCTTCAACAAACCCCTCGATCCGGCCTATGCCGCCCGGATCGAGGCGCTGGTCGATGACATGGTCACCCGCGCCCTCGCCGCGCCAGAGGTGGAAGTGGTCGAAGGCTTCGCCCTTCCGCTGCAATCGCGCGCCCTGGCCCATCTCCTCGGGATGCCGCAATCCGAGGCCGATCGCTGGATCGGATGGGGCCTGCACGCCTTCCGCACCGAGGCAGGCTATGACCTCGTCCGCGCCCGCCATCTGGTCGAATATCTGCAAAGCTGCCTCGACCGCGCCCCCGATCTCTGGCCCGACAGCCTCTTCGCCTTCCTGCGCGACGCCCGCATCGACGGTCGCCCCCTCACGCGCGACGAACAGATGGGATATTCCCATCTCGTCTTCGCCGGTGGCCGCGACACCGTGATCCGCCTCATCTCGGGCGGCCTCGCCCATCTCGCCCAGACACCCGAGGCGCTGGCCCGCCTGCGCGCCGATCCGGCCCTCGCCGCCACCGCGACCGAGGAACTGGTGCGCTACCTCTCGCCCCTGCCGCTTCTCGGCCGCATCTGCCGCCATGACACCGATCTCGACGGACAGCCCATCGCCGCCGGCCAGCGCCTCGCGCTCTGCTTCGCCCAGGCCAACCGCGACCCCGACATCTTCCCCGATCCCGACCGCCTCCAGATCGACCGCCGCCCCAACCCGCATGTCGGCTTCGGCAGCGGCCCGCACAGTTGCCCCGGCTCCGGCCATGCCCGGCTGCTGTCCCGCACCGTCCTGCTCGCCATCGCCCGCCGCGTGCAAGGCATCGCCCCAGCCCCCGGCGAAAATGCCACCGGGCTCGGCTTCTCGCGCTTCCGCATCCGCCTGACATGAAACTTCAGGCCCATCACATCCGCGCCCTCAAGGGCAACCGCCAGCTCGTCCAGATCAATGTCGCCGACGCCGATCAGGCCGCCGCCGCCGCCGAGGCCGGCATCGACATCGTGGTGAACGGCGATCCGGCCCGCTGGTCCGGGATACGCGCCGCCGCGCCCGACACCCATCTCTGCCTCTCGCTGCGCCACGGCCAGGCGGCAAGCCGCGGCGAAGCCCTGAAACAGGCCTTCGCCGCGCTGGAGGCCGGGGCCGAGTCCGTCTATTGCTCCCTCTCCCCCCGCTTCATCGAGGCGCTGTCCCGCGAAGGCATCCCCGTCTGCGCCCATGCCGGGCTGGTGCCGCCCAAGGCCCGGCTCACCGGAATGCGCGGCTTCGGCAAGACCGCCGCCGAGGCCCGCGCGGTGTTCGAGGCAGTAAAGGCTTTCGAATCCGCAGGGGCGGTGATGGTGGAGCTGGAATGCCTCGCCGCCCCCGTCACCGCGCTGATCACGCAGGCCACCACGCTTTCCACCGTCTCCATCGGATCGGGCGCCGGGGCCGACATCCACTATCTCTTCGGCTGCGACATCCTCGGTGAACCGGGCCGCCGCCCCCGCCATGCCCGCGCCTTCGACGATTTCGCCGCCGAATATGCCCGTCTCCAGACCCGCCGCATCGCGGCCTTCACCGCCTTCCGCGACGCCGCACGGGGCGGGGACTTCCCCGCCGCAACCGAGACCGTCGCCATCCCGTCAGATGAACTCGACCGCTTCGCCGACTGGCTTCAGGCCTGCCCGCAGGGCTGACCCGGCCCTCGCCGCCGGCGGCACTTCGCAGTTGGCGCAAGCCGCCCCCGCCCCTACCTTCCAGCCAGACGAACAGGGACAGGCGCACAGATGACGGATGACAGAACAGCATCGGATGACAGGGCCCGCGCCACCGATCCCGCCGCCAGCCTTGCCAGCCGCCTGCGCGCCTTCCCGATCTTCTCCGCCCTCTCGCCCGAAACCCGCACCGCCCTCGCCCAGGGCATGCGCGAGGAACGCTGGCCCGCCGGTCGGTTGATCTTTTCGCGCGGCGATGCGGGCGACCAGATGTTCGCCCTCACCTCGGGCCGCATCCGCCTCGCCCTCTCCACCCCGCAGGGCCGGGAAATCGTCCTGCGCAGGCTCGGCCCCGGCGATATCCTGGGCGAGATGGCCCTGATCGACGGTGAACCCCGCTCCGCCGATGCCACCGCCGCCGAGGCGACAACCTGCCTCGTCCTCTCCCGCGCCCGCTTCGACAGCGTCGCAAGCCAGCGCCCCGATCTGGGCCTCGCCATGGCGCGCCATCTCTCCGCCCATCTGCGCCGCACCAATTTCCAGATGGAATCCATCGCCCTCTATGACCTTCAGACGCGGCTGGTGCGCTTCCTGCTCCACAGCCTCGCCCAGATGCCCGATCAGACGGCGGATCAGAACGCGGACCTCAGAAAGGGCAAGGGTCCGGTCGCGCCCCTCCGCCGCCTGACCCTCGGCCTGAACCAGAGCGATGTCGCCGCCATCCTGGGCGCCTCCCGCCCCAAGATCAGCCAGGCCTTCCAGACGCTCATCGCCCTGAAGGCGATCCGCCGCGATGGCGACGGCTGGCTCTGCGACATGGCAACCCTCACCACGCTCTCCGAAGGCCAGGACCCCTAGCCCCGCCATGCTCCGCAAGGCCATGCCCGCCCCCGCTTCGCAGCGCTGCCCAAAATCTTTCACATCTGCAACTAAATCCTTCGGTAATCCGGCGTAAGACAGGATAGGCTGCAAGCGGGGACCGGAGGATGAACCGACATGCTGGCGCTCCTCCATGGAGCTGAACAGATAAGATGAGCAGGGCGCAGAGACTCGGCGCACGCCTGCGTGCAGAGACGCAAGTCCTGCGCCCCATCGACATGCGCGATATCGGCAAGCGCCTTGCGATGGCGGGCTTCTTCCTGCTGCTGATCTTCTGGCTCGACAAGGTCCAGGAAGCCCTCACCGCGCTCGTCGCGATCATCCTGCTCGAGACGGTCTCGCATCTCCTCTACAAGCGCGAAATGGCCTGGGCAGACCGCCTCCCGCTGGGCTGGATCCTGCTCCACTGGTCGCTGAACGCGCTCCTTGCCTTCGTCTACATGATCCCCGGCATGGTGATGGCAGGCCATCCCGACCTCGCCATCGTCGCGCTCAGCCTGATCTGGACCTGCGGCGTCTTCATCCACATCACCAATGCCTTCGGTCGCCTGCCGCTCTACAAGGCCAATCTCATGGTGCCGGTGCTGGCAGCCACCTGCGTCGTCATCCTCTCCGTCGCCCAGAACGATGTCAAACCTGCCGGCCCCCATGGCCTTCTGCTGCTCATCCTCGCCTTCATCCTCTACAGCTACAACATCCTCGAAAACCTCTACAAACAGACCCGCGCCGACTCCGCCCTCTCCGCCGCCCTGCTGGAATCCAACCAGCGGCTCTCGGCCCTCGACACGACAAGACAGCAACTCCTGAACGCCGTCGAAGCCCTGAATGATGGCTTCGTCTATTTCGACCACGAAGATCGCCTCGTCCTCGCCAATCGCCGCTTCCGCGAACTCTACGCCCTCAGCGCCGATGCCATCGAACCCGGCGCCCGTTTCGAAGACATCCTGCGCCACGGCCTCGCCCGCCAGCAGTTCCTCGATGCCATCGGTCGCGAAGAGGACTGGCTGCAAGAGCAGTTGAATGTCCAGACGGCCCAGGCCGTGGTCCGCCAGCACCTGCCCGACGGCACCGTCCTTCAGGTGATGGAACGCCGCACCTCGGATGGTGGCCGCGTCGGCCTGCGCGTCGATGTCACCGACATCACCCGCGCCCATGCCGCCGCCGAGGCGGCCAGCCGCGCCAAATCCGAATTCCTCGCCAATATGAGCCACGAGATCCGCACCCCGCTGAACGGTGTCCTCGGCATGGCCGACCTGCTTGCCGGCACCTCCCTCGATGCCGAACAGAAATCCATGCTCTCGGTCATCCGCTCCTCCGGCTGGAGCCTGCTGACCCTCCTGAACGACATCCTCGACCTCGCCCGCGTCGAATCGGGCAAGATGGTGCTGGAAGACCGCGAATTCGACCTGCAAACCTCCATCGAGCGGCTGGAGGCGCTGCACGGCGCCACCGCCCGCGCCAAGGGGATCACCTTCGAAATCTGGCACTCCGCCAATGGCCGCTACCTGCGCAGCGGCGACGAGACGCGCATCATCCAGATCCTGCACAACCTCGTGGGCAATGCCATCAAGTTCACCGAAAACGGCTCCGTCCGCCTCAAGATCCGCGCCAGCCAGCCCGACCAGCTCATCTTCGAGGTGGTCGATACCGGAATCGGCATGACCGAGGCGCAGGTAGAGCGCATCTTCGACAGTTTCGAACAGGCCGATGCCAGCACCGTCCGCCGCTTCGGCGGCAGCGGTCTGGGCATGACCATCGTCCGCCGACTTGTCGATCTGATGCAGGGCGACATCACGATCCGCAGCGCACCCGGACAGGGCACCCGCGTCACCGTCACGCTCCGCGTGCCGACCGCCTCCGAAGCCGCGCTCCCGCTCGCGGCGGGACGGGCCTGACCGCCCGCACCACCCCGCCCGGCCCCGCCGATCTTTCCGCCCGCCCCCGGCCTCCCGGTCCTTGTGCGAATCGAGACGGCCCAGTAGCGGTAAATCCATGTTAATCATGGAGGTGATGATGAAGGCCCTGGTGTCGCTCGCGGTCAGTCTTGTCCTGATGGCGTCCACCGCACAGGCGGCCGTCTTCCTCACCTCGGACTCGCATGGCTATTCCGGGCCGGTGCTGAACATGACCGGCTATACTGGTCCCTTCATCAAGTTCGACGAACCCATCACCCTCGCCGACGGCACGACGGTCATCCCCGCGCCCGGCGCCTCTCCGGGCGGATCCATTGCCGGCGCCGGCCTGATCGACCCCTATGCCTTCGACCAGAACGGCATATCGCGCACCACGCCGCTGATCGGATCGAACGCCCGCAGCGGCTTTCTGGAGCTGCGCTTCACCAGCCTGATCTCCTCCTTCGGCGGCTTCTGGAACTATGCACGCGGCGACCGACCGAATAGCTGGGGCGACAACCCCGTCATCGCCGCCTTCGACAGCCTCGGCAATGAACTGGGCTCCTTCGATCTGGCCCGTCTCGCGCCGATCTCCACGCCGGGGCAGATCGACTCCTTCGCCTTCCGCGCCATCCAGTCGGACAAGGCGGATATCGCCACCATCCGCTTCGGCGGCTCCTTCCTCGCCTATGCGCCCTCGGTCGCCGCCGTTCCCGTGCCCGCCGCCCTGCCGCTCCTGCTCGCAGCCTTCGGCCTCCTCGGCCTCATGGCCCACCGCCGCAAGGCCTGCTGATCCCGGCCCGGCGCGAAGGCCCTCCATACCGCCCGCCGCCACGGCGGTCGATCGGCAAACCAGCGCCAGGGCCAGAACGGCCCCGCCGCGCGGCAAGCCGCAATTCACAGTGGATTTTGAGGATTGGTGGAGCAGAGGGGGATCGAACCCCTGACCTTATCATTGCGAACGATACGCTCTCCCAACTGAGCTACTGCCCCATCCGCGCGCGCCTTCTCGCGCAAAGCCGATGCCTTGTCAAGCGACCCCAAGGTCACCCCGGCGGCCGCCCGGAAGGCCGCTCAGCCCGCCGCCGCCCCGACATGCGACCGCACAAAAGCCGCGATCTCCGCCGCGGGCCGCGCCCCTGCCAGCCGCGCCACCTCGCGCCCGCGATGATACAGGATCAGGGCCGGAATCCCCCGGATACCCGCCCGCTGCGCCACCTCGGGAAAGGCCTCGGTGTCCAGCTTGGCCAGCCGCACCGAAGGCGCCAGGGCCTTCGCCGCCTTGGCAAATTCCGGGGCCATCATCCGGCACGGCCCGCACCAGGCCGCCCAGTAATCCACCAGAAGCGGCAGGTCATCCCCCCGCACGGCCTTGTCATGCGCCGCCCGGTCCAGGGTCATCACCCGCCCGTCGGCCAGGGCCGCGCCGCAAGTCCCGCATTTCGGTCCCGCCGCCAGCCGAACCGCTGGCACCCGGTTCATCTGCCCGCACTCCGCACAGCACAGCTTCACCGCCTCGGTCATGGCACCCCCAACAAATTCCACTCCCGGCATATGTCGTAAGTCCGGGCCCCGTCTTCAACCCTTCATCTTGGCCCAAATACTCACAGGGGGTGAATGGGCCGCATGGCCCAGAGGGGGCGCGTGCGCCCCCTGACCGCGGAGGAGGCGCGCAGGCGCCGACGACAGGAAAGGCAGGCGGCGGCACGCCGCACCGCATGGCAACGGCAGACTAAAGGAAATCGCTCTCCACTTCCGTCACGTCGATCCCCAGCGCCTCCAGCCCCGCCTCAAGGTTCTCGGCCAGATGCGGCATCCCCATCAGATACTGGTCGGTCGGGATGGTCGCCTCGGTATAGGCCGTCTCCACCGCCGTCTGGTAATCCTCCGGCTCAAAGGCCCCCCGCCCAACCCAGGCGATGGCGGTCAGATGCGCCTTCTCGTCATCGTTCAGACTGTCGATGAAGGCATGCAGCTCCTCTTCCGCAGCATCCCCCTCGCGGAACTGGAAAATGATATGCACCACCTTTTCCGGGCTGATCTCCAGCATGGCACGACTCCCCTGGGTAGAAAGCCATCGTCGCCCCACCCGCCCGGCCATGCAAGCCCTAACCCGCCAGGGCAAAGCCCGCCGCATAGGCCAGCGCGCCCCCCAGCGTCGCCAGCACGACCGACCGCCGCCAGAGCCAGACCGCCACCACGGCCCCCGTCCCCGCCACCGGCGCCAGCACCGCCCCCGCCTGCACGAAGGGCAGGCTCGACGCCACAAAGAGCGTGGCAATCGCCGCAGGCCCCACCGCCGCCAGAAACCGCGCCAGCACCCCGCCCCCACCCCCGGCTCCAAGGCCAAACCGGATGGGCAGCGTCCGGAACCCCCAATTCGCCGCCCCCACGACCAGGGCCAGCAGCAGCACCTCCCCGCTCATGCGCCCCTCCGCAACAGCCCGGCCAGCGCCCCGGCCACCATCCCGCCCAGAATCCCGGTGGTAGAGGACACGGCCAGCGTCCCGCCCACGCAGGCCAGCCCCGCAACCACGATCACCGGCACCTGCGGCCGGGTCAGGATCGACAGCAGCAGTGCAAGGAACAGCGCGGGCAGCAGGAAGGAGAACCCCGCCTCCACCACCGGCCACCCGGCCAGCGCCCCATCCCCCGCCAGCGCGCCCGCCAGCGTGCCGCCCACCCAGGCCGCATAGGCAGGCAGACCCAGCCCGAACATCCAGGCCTCGGCAAAGCGGCGTCCGCGCGCCAACTCCCCCAGCGCCGCGCCAAAGACCTCATCCGTCAGACCCCAGCCCCAGGCCCAGGCGTGCCGCTTCCCCACCCCCTCCCCCGCCGCCTTCATCAGCGCCGGGCCATAGAGCACATGCCGCAGGTTCATCGCGATCAGCGTCAGCGCCGCCACCGGCAGCGCCGCACCCGAGGTGATCAGCGCCAGCGCCAGGAATTGCGATGCCCCCGCATAGATGATCACCGACAGCGCCGTCGCCCCCAGGGGCGAAAGCCCCGCCCCCACCGCCGCCACGCCAAAGGCAAAGGCGATGGGGAAATAGCCCAGCGCGATCGGCACCGCCGCGACCAGTCCCGCGCCGAAGGTCTCTCCCTGCCTGTCGTCCAAGATACCCCCCGCGCCCGCCGGATCGCAGGGCTACCCGCCCCGCGCGACCGCGTCAATCGCGCCCGCCTTCGCGTAGGATGGGCAATGCTGCCCATCCACCGTCAGAAATCACCCGTGCATCCACGCACAGAACCCGACTGAACGCCGCCCAAGCTGCGCCAATCGGTATGTACACCTGTCTGCACAGTTTGCGGCACAGGTTGCGGCACAGGTTGCGGCACAGCCGTTGCGGGGGCGCAGCGTCACTCCGCCGCCTGGGCATAGCTCTCCACAGGCGGGCAGATGCAGATCAGGTTGCGGTCGCCATGGACATTGTCCACCCGCCCCACGGGGGGCCAGTACTTGTCCACCCGGAAGGCCCCGGGGGGGAAGCACCCTTGCTCGCGGGGATACTTCCGCGTCCAGTCCGCCACCAGATCCTCCACCGTGTGCGGCGCATGGCGCAGGGGGCTGTCCTCGGCCGAAATCTCTCCCTTTTCAACGGCTTCGATCTCGGCCCTGATCGCCATCAAGGCGGTGATGAACCGGTCGATCTCGGCCTTCGTCTCGCTTTCCGTCGGCTCCACCATCAATGTCCCCGCCACCGGCCAGCTCATCGTCGGCGCGTGGAACCCGTTGTCGATCAGCCGCTTGGCGATGTCATCCACCGTCACGCCAACATCCGCAAAAGGCCGCGTATCCAGGATGCATTCATGCGCCACCCGCCCCTTGTTGCCCATGAACAAGATCGGATAGGCCCCCTTCAGCCGCGCCGCGATGTAATTGGCATTCAGGATCGCCACCCGCGTCGCCTGCGTCAGCCCCTCGCCCCCCATCATCAGGCAATAGGCCCATGAAATCAGCAGGATGGAGGCAGACCCATAAGGCGCAGCCGACACCGGCCCTTCGCCCTGCGCCCCCTCCGGATGCCCCGGCAGATAGGGCGCCAGATGCGCCTTCACCCCAATCGGCCCCATCCCCGGCCCACCGCCGCCATGCGGAATGGCAAAGGTCTTGTGCAGGTTCAGGTGGCTCACATCCGACCCGATCTCGCCGGGTTTCACCAACCCGACCAGGGCATTCATATTCGCCCCGTCCAGATAGACCTGCCCGCCATGGTCATGCGTGATCTTGCAAATCTCCCGCACCGTCTCCTCGAACACCCCATGGGTGGACGGATAGGTGATCATGCAGGCCGCCAGATTTTCTCCAGCTTCCTCAGCCCTTTGCCGGAAATCCTCCAGATCCACATCGCCATTCGGGGCGGATTTCACCACCACCACCTGCATCCCCGCCATCTGCGCCGAAGCCGGGTTCGTCCCATGGGCCGATACCGGGATCAGGCAGATGTTCCGGTGCCCCTCGCCCCGCGCACGGTGATAGGCCTGAATGGTAAGCAATCCCGCATATTCCCCCTGAGCCCCACTATTGGGCTGCATGGAGAAGGCATCATATCCCGTCACCTCGCAGAGCTTCTCCGTCAGATCGGCAATCGCCTCGCGATAGCCCGCTGCCTGATCCGCCGGCGCGAAAGGATGCAGAGTGCCGAATTCCGGCCAGGTGATCGGCATCATCTCCGCCGCCGCGTTCAGCTTCATGGTGCAAGACCCAAGCGGGATCATCGCCCGGTCCAGCGCAAGGTCGCGGTCCGACAGGCGGCGCATATAGCGCATCATCTCGGATTCCGCGCGGTTCATGTGGAACACCGGATGGGTCAGATATTCCGTCTGCCGCACCATATCCTCAGGGAAACCAAGGCTCGCCCGATGCGGCGGCACGCCTTCGATGCCAAAGGCCCGCAGCACGCGGATCAGCACCTTCTCATCCGTCGTCTCATCCAGCGAAATCCCCACCCGATCCGTCCCGATCTTGCGGAAATTCAACCCCTCATGCCGTGCCGCCGCCAGAATACCGGCCTGCCCCACGCCCACTTCCACCGTGATCGTGTCGAAAAACGCCTTGGGCGACACTTTCGCCCCCGCCGCCTTCAAGGCCCGCGCCAGACGGTTGGTCAGGAAATGCACCCGTTCCGCAATGGCGCGCAGGCCCTTCGGCCCGTGGAACACCGCATAGAAGGACGCCATCACCGCCAGCAAGGCCTGCGCCGTGCAGACATTCGATGTCGCCTTCTCGCGCCGGATATGCTGCTCGCGCGTCTGAAGCGACAGGCGATAGGCCTTGTTCCCCCGCGCGTCGATGGAAACCCCGACAATCCGCCCCGGCATCGCCCGCTTGTAGTCGTCCTTGCAGGACATGAAGGCCGCATGTGGCCCGCCATAGCCCAGCGGCACGCCAAAACGCTGGCTCGACCCGATGGCAATATCCGCCCCCATCGCGCCCGGTTCTTTCAAAATCGTTAACGCCAGCAGATCGGTCGCCACGATGGCCACCGCCTTCGCCGCATGAAGCGCCGCGATTTCCTTCGTGAAATCAATCACATGGCCATAGGTCCCGGGATACTGGAAAATCGCGCCGAAGACCTGCTCCGCCACCATCTTCGCCGGATCGCCCACGATCACCTCAATCCCCAAAGGCACCGCGCGGGTCTTGATCACCGCAATGGTTTGCGGATGGCAGCCATGATCGACAAAGAAGCCCCGCGCCTTGGACTTCGCCACCCGCTCCGCCATCGCCATGGCCTCTGCCGCCGCCGTCGCCTCGTCCAGCAGCGACGCATTGGCCACCGGCAACCCGGTCAGGTCCGCAATCATCGTCTGGTAATTCAACAGCGCCTCAAGCCGCCCCTGCGCGATTTCGGGCTGATAGGGAGTATAAGCGGTGTACCAGGCCGGGTTTTCCAGAATGTTCCGCTGGATCGCGGGCGGCGTCACCGTGCCGTAATAGCCCTGCCCGATCAGGCTGGTCATCACCTTGTTCTTCGCACCCACCTCCCGCATCCGCGCCAGCAACGCATGCTCCGACAAGGGCGCCCAGCCCAGCGCGACCTTCTGGCGGATCGAGGCCGGCACCGTCTGGTCAATCAGCTCGTCCAGCGTCTTGACCCCCACGACCTTCAGCATCTCGGCCATCTCGGCGGGCGAAGGGCCGATATGGCGGCGATTGGCGAAATCATAGGGATTGTAATCGACAGGGGTATAGCTCATGGCGCGAACCTCGGATTGGGGGAAGACGGGCGCACCCGCGCCCGCCAAATTCCTTCGAAGGAATTTGCAAAAGTTTTCAAAAAACTTTTGCCTTTCAACGGCCTGACCGGATCACCCGATCAGGTCGGCATATTCGTCCTCGTCCATGAACTGGTCCAGCACGTCCAGATCATCGACCTTCATCTTGAAGAACCAGGCCGATCCCGTCGGGTCCTCGTTCACAAGGCCGGGGTTATCCACCAGCTTGGAATTCACCGCGACGATCTCGCCATCCACCGGCGCCAGGATGTCCGAGGCGGCCTTCACGCTCTCGATCACCACCACCTCATCGCCTGCGGCGACCATGGTCTCCGTCTCGGGCAGTTCGACGAACACCACATCGCCCAGTTGCGTCGCGGCATGTTCGGTGATCCCGACCACGACCAGATCGCCCTCGACCCGCAGCCATTCATGTTCTTCGGTATATTTCATCGCGCATCCTCAACGCTTGTAGGTGGTAGGATTGAAAGGCATCTCGGCCACGGCGACGGGCAGGCGCTTGCCGCGCACCTCCCCCTCGATCACCGTCCCGGTTTCCGCATAAGACGCAGGGACATAGCCCATGGCAACAGGGGCCTCGACACTTGGCCCGAACCCGCCCGAGGTGACCTTGCCCAGCGGCGTGCCATCGGCGGCGAACAACTCCACCCCTTCGCGCATCGGCGCCCGGCCTTCGGGCCGCAGGCCCACGCGCCGCCGCTCGGGTCCCTCGGCCAGTTCCCGCAGGATGCGCGTCGCGCCGGGAAAGCCGCCCTCCCGCGCGCCCCCCGCCCGCCGCGCCTTCTGGATCGCCCAGGACAGCCCCGCCTCCACCGGGCTCGTGCCCGTGTCGATGTCATGCCCGTAAAGGCACAGCCCCGCCTCCAGCCGCAAACTGTCCCGCGCGCCAAGGCCGATGGGCGCCACCCCCTCCTGCGCCAAGAGCGCCCGGACAAACCCTTCCGCCTGCGCCTCCGGCACCGAAACCTCGAACCCATCCTCGCCGGTATAGCCAGAGCGCGACACCCAAAGCGCCGCCCCCTGCCAGCCGAAAATCCCCACATCCATGAAGCGCATCGCCGCCACGCCCGGCACCAGCGCCGCCAGCGCCGCCTCTGCCCCCGGCCCCTGCACCGCGATCAGCGCGCGGTCGGCCAGAAACTCCACCTCCGCCACATCCCCCAGATGCGCCCGCAGATGCGCCACATCCGCCTCCTTGCAGGCGGCATTGACGACAACGAAGAGATGATCCCCCCGATGCGCGAACATCAGGTCATCCAGAATCCCCCCCGTCTCATTGGTGAACAGCCCATAGCGCTGCCGCCCTTCGGCCAGCCCAAGCACATCCACCGGCATCAGCGCCTCGAAGCCAAGGCACAGCGCCTCCATCCCCCGCTTCGGGCGCAGGATGACCTGCCCCATATGGGACACGTCGAACAGCCCGGCGGCAGAGCGCGTATGCAGATGTTCCTTCATCACGCCTGCGGGATATTGCACCGGCATCTCATAGCCGGCGAAGGGAACCATCTTCCCGCCCAGTTCCACATGCAGGTCATGCAGACCCAATCGCTTCAGGTCGGACAATCGTCCTTCTCCTTCCAAAGCGCCGGTCTTTTCAACGCGGCACCGTCCGGACAGGCCGATCCCTGTCCCACGATGCCCCCTCTGTCCCTGCCCGTCACGGGCGCCTGAGATCGTTATCCCTTCGGCGGGCGCATCCGCGCCACTCTCCAGAGTTCTTCGCCAGCAACGGTCCTGTTGCCTGAGAGTTTACCGGGGCGGTTGCTCCTTCGGCACCGGCTCCCACGGGGTTGCCCCCGCGCGCCGGATTCTCCCGATGCTGACGCATCCTGCGTAACCCGCCGCCCCCGCCGCAGGCAAGTGGAAATTCGAATACGACTGCATACAATCCGAAAACGGCAAAATCTGCCGCGCCCGCCCTCAGACCCGCGCCCCCGCTGCCACCCGGTCGATCACCCGCAAGGCCAGCGCCACCGCAAGGATGCCGAAGATCACGCCGCCCACCGCCTGCCCGATCAGCACCCCTTCCGCGCCCCACCACATCCCGAAGGCAAGGGCGAAAGGCACCGTCCCGATGGTGTGCCGCCCCCAGTTCACCATGGTCGATTGCATCGCCGCCCCCAGATTGTTGCAGGCGGCATTGGCCACAAAGATCAACCCGTTGAAGAAGAACAGCAAACTCAGCGGCCCGCAGAACAGGTAGATCAGATCGCGCGTCAATCCCTCGGCATGGAAGGCATCCGCGATGGCCCCCCGTGAAAGGAAAAGCACCGCCGACATCACCACGATCACCAGCCCGGCAAACAGGATCGAATCCCAGAAGGCCCGCCGCACCCTGTCCATCTTTCCTGCACCGAGGTTCTGGCCAAGGATCGGCCCCACCGCCCCCGACAGCGCAAAGATGATGCCAAAGGCCACCGGCGTCAGCCTCCCCGCAATCGCCATCCCCGCCACTGCCGCCTCGCCATAGCCCGCCACCATCCGCGTGACGACCGCCTGCCCCACGGGCGTCGCCAGTTGCGTCAGGATCGCCGGGCCAGAGATGGCGAACAAAGGCACCGCCGCCGCCACGACACTCGCCCCCGAGGGCCGCCCGAACCCGCCGTAATGCCGCCAGATCGGCCACAGCGCCATGCCGGCAATCGCCGCCCGCGACCCCCAGCCCGCCAGCGCCGCACCCGTCAGCCCAAGATCGGCCCAGAGGATCAGCACCGGGTCCAGCGCCGCCAGCACGATCGCCCCCCAGACCGTCACCATCATGCCGCGCCGCGCATCCCCATGCGCCCGCAGAACCCCCGCCCCGATCATGCCGATCATCAGCAAGGGCTGCGACGGGATCAGCACCCGCAGGTAATGCAACGCCTCCGCCGCCGTCTCGCCCGTGGCCCCCAGCAACGCCACGATTGGCGGCAGAAAAACCCAGACCAGCGCCGCAAAACCCGCCCCGAAAGCCGCGCCCAGCAGCAGCCCCTCCGTCGTCCGCTGCCGCGCCAGTGCGATATCCCGCGCCCCCACCGCCCGCGCCACCAGCGCCGACACCCCGACCGAAAGCCCGATCCCGAAGGCCGTGGTGAAGAACAGCACCGCCCCGGCATAGCCGATGGCGGCCGTCTTCTCCGGATCCTGCAACCACGAGATATAAAGCATGTTGATCAGGTCCACGACGAAGATCGCCATCAACCCGACCGACGAGGTCAAAGACATCACCGCCACATGGCGGAACAGGTTCCCCGTGACGAACTTCCCCACCACCGGGGCCGCCCCGACAGCCGCCCCCGCCTCGCCTTCGACCGTTGCCGCCACCACTGCCCCCATGACCGGGACTCCGGCCCCGTCGTCCAACTGCACTTTCTGTCTTCAAATATCCCACGGGGGTCTGGGGGTGTGAAACCCCCAGTCCGCCCTTTCGACCATCACAAGGTCGGGAACGGCGCGGCGCAGACCGGTCCCTAGCCCGCCTTCACCACCTTCAGCAGCGGCATCACATCGGCCATCTCCGGCCCGTTCGCCCGCCCCGTCAGCGCCTTGCGCAAGGGCATGTAAAGCTGCTTGCCCTTCCGCCCGGTCGCGGCCTTGACGGCTTCCGTCCATTCGCCCCAGGTGGCACTGGTCCAGGGCCGCGCCGGCAGCATCGCCATGGCCTCCCGGATGAAATCCTCATCCCCCGCCTCGACCATCGGCTCGGCCCCTTTCGAGAACAGCTCCCACCATTCCCCCAGATCGGCCAGCACGGTGATGTTGCCCTTGGCCACGTTCCAGAAGGCCTCCGCCTCCGCCTCCGGCACGCCCAGCGCCGCGATGCGGTCAGCAACGGCCGCAAAGGGAAGCCCCTGCACATGCGCCCGCGTCAGCGGGAACAGGTCCTCGGCATCGAATTTCGTCGGCGCCGCGCCAAAGCTGCCCACATCGAACCCGTCGATCAGGTCCTGCATGCTCGACGCCAGTTCCACCGGCTTTGAAGACCCCAGCCGCGCCATCAGCGACATCAGCGCCAGCGGCGCCACCCCCCGCGCCCGCAGGTCGCGCAAGCTCAGAACGCCCAGCCGCTTGGACAGTTCCTCGCCCTGAGGCCCGGTCAGCAGGCTGTGATGGGCAAATTCCGGCGGCGTGCCGCCCAGTGCCTTCATGATCTGGATCTGCGTCGCCGTATTCGTCACATGATCGGCACCCCGCACGATATGGGTGACCCCCATGTCCACATCATCCACCGACGAGGCGAAGGTATAGAGCACCTGCCCATCCGCCTTGATCAGCACCGGGTCCGACACGCTCGCCGCGTCGATGGAGATATCTCCGATGATCCCGTCCCGCCACTCGATCCGCTCCTGATCCAGACGGAAGCGCCAATAACCCTGCCGCCCCTCGGCGCGGTAGGCGGCCTTCTGCTCCTCGGTCAGGTGCAAGGACGCCCGGTCATAGACCGGCGGCTTGCCCATGTTCAGAAGTTTCTTCCGCTTCAGGTCCAGTTCCGTGGGCGTCTCGAAACACTCATAGAACCGCCCCGCCGCCTTTAGCTGCTCGGCGGCCTCGGCATAGCGCGCCAGCCGCTTCGACTGCTGCTCCACCCGGTCATACTCGATACCGAGCCAGGCCAGATCCTCCTTCAGCCCGTCGATATATTCCTGCTTCGACCGTTCCTGATCCGTATCGTCCAGCCGCAGGATGAAGGTCCCGCCCGCCTTGCGGGTAATCAGGTAATTCATCAGCGCGGTGCGCAGGTTGCCCACATGGATATATCCGGTGGGCGAAGGCGCGAAACGGGTGGTGACTTTCGACGGCGTGGTCATGGGAAAGGGCTCCGTTGGACCCCCGTTCCTCTTTCACAGGCCCGCGCTTTTGTCCATATCTGGGGGGAAAGCGAGGGTGCCATGACCACAGCCGAAACCGACGACGCCCAGCCCCCCGGCTGGGACGCCTTCACCGCGCCCGACCTCGCGCTCTTCGAACAACTCGCCCATGACGCGGTGGCGAAGCTGCCCCAGCCCTGGCGCGACCACGCCGCCCGCGTGGCGCTGCGCATCGTCGATTTCCCGCCCGATGACGTGCTCGAGTCGATGGGGATGGAAGACCCCTACGAACTGACCGGCCTCTACGAAGGCATACCGCTGACCGAGAAGTCGGTGATGGACCAGCCCACCCATCCCGATATTGTCTGGCTCTTCCGCCGCCCGATCCTGGAGGAATGGATCGACCGCGGCGATGTCGGCCTCGGCGACCTGATCGCCCATGTCGTGGTCCATGAACTCGCCCATCATTTCGGCTGGTCCGACGACGACATCGCCCGCATCGACCCCTGGTGGGAGTAGGGCGGGGTTCACCCCGCCAACCCGCACAACGCATGTGCGCCGACGCGCATGCCCTGACAAAGGCGTGAATGGCCCCTCCCGCCCAAGGCCCTATCCTTTCGCATAGTCGAACCCACGGAGGATGCCATGACGACCCCGACCCTGTCGCGCCGGATGGCGCTGTTTGCCGGTGCCGCCCTTCCCCTCGCCGCCCCCGCGCTGCTCAGCGCCCGCCCTGCCCTCGCCGCCGCCCCGCAGCAAGGCGCGATGCACGCCCCCTTCCACCGCGTGAAACTCGGCGGGTTCGAGGTGACCACCGTCCTCGCCGGCACCCGCGCCGGCGACAAGCCGCAGGAAACCTTCGGCATGAACGTCCCGCCCGAAGAATTCGCCGCCGTCTCCGCCGCGAATTTCATCCCGGCTGACAAGACCTTCAACTTCTTCACCCCCGTCGTGGTGAACACCGGGACCGAACTGGTCCTCTTCGACACCGGCCTCTCCGCCGAAGGCACCACCGCCGCCCTCGCCAGCGCCGGGATCACGCCTGACCAGATCGACATCGTGGTCATCACCCATATGCATGGCGACCATATCGGCGGCCTCTCCGCCGAAGACGGCACCGTCACCTATCCCAATGCCCGCTATGTGACCGGCGCCACCGAACACAACACCTGGTCCACCGCCGCGAACGAGAATTTCGACGCCAAGGTCAAACCGCTGAACGACAAGTTCACCTTCCTCGACGATGGCGGGGCCGTGGTCTCGGGCATCACCGCCATGGCCGCGCCCGGCCACACGCCCGGCCATTTCACCTATATGCTGGAATCGGGCGGCTCGCGCATGGCGATCCTCGCGGACACGACCAACCATTATGTCTGGTCGCTCGCCTATCCCGATTGGGAAGTGCGCTTCGATCAGGACAAGGCGCAGGCCGCCGCGACCCGGCGCCAGATCCTCGGCATGCTCGCCACCGACCGCATCCCCTTCGCGGGCTACCACATGCCCTTCCCCGCCATCGGCTTTGTCGAGACGAATGGGGACGGCTTCCGCTACGTCCCGGCCAGCTATCAGCTCATGCTCTGAAACAGGCGATTTCTGACACAGAAAACGCCCCGAAATCTGCACACAGATTTCGACGCGGAATTTGCCTCAAATTCCGCATTCCCCAAAACCACGGGGGGCAGCGCTTGCCCCCCGCACTCCGTTAGCGCTATCATGTCGGCCATCCCCAGACGAAGGGCCGCATCATGCCTGACACTTCCGCCCCCCGGCAGGCCCCGATCCTGACGCTCACCCTCAACCCCGCGCTCGACATGGCCTCTGCGGTGCCGGTCATGGTGCCGGACGAAAAGCTCCGCTGCTCCGACCCCCGGCTTGATCCGGGCGGCGGCGGTCTGAACGTCTCCCGCGCCGTCCATGCGCTCGGCGGCGAATCCCTTGCCCTCGTGGCCCTCGGCGGCCTCACCGGCGACCGCCTCGCCGAACTCATCCGCCGCGAAGGCGTGATGTTCCTCGGCATCACCGGCCCGGGCGAGACACGGCAAAGCCTGACCGTCACCGAAAGCTCCACGGGCCGACAATACCGCTTCATGCTGCCCGGCCCCGTCTGGCACCAGGAGGATCAGGACCGCGTCTTCATGCTGCTGCGCGCCGCCGGAAAACCGGGCGGCTTCGCCGTCATCTCGGGGAGCCAGCCGCCCGGCGTGCCGATCGACTTCCCCGCCCGCCTCGCCGCCGCCATGGCCGGGATGCGGGTGGTGCTCGATACGTCGGGCGCGGCCCTGACCCAGGCGGTCGATCATCCCATCCCCGATCTCGACCTTCTCCGCATGGATGGCGAAGAGGCAGAGACCCTCGCCCAGCGCCCGCTCGACAGCCGCGCCGACACCGCCGATTTCGCCCAATCCCTCGTCCGTCGCGGCGTGGCCCGCAATGTCATCGTCGCCCGTGGTGCCGATGGCTCGGTCCTTGCCGATGCCGACAACCGCCTCTTCGCCAAGGCCCCCAAGGTGAAGGTGAAATCCAAGGTCGGCGCGGGCGACAGTTTCGTCGGTGGCTATGTCCTTGCCCTCGCCCGCGGCCTGACCAAGGCCGAGGCGCTGTCCCAAGGGGTTGCCGCCGCCGCCGCCGCCGTGATGTCCGACGCCACCGAACTCTGCCGCGCCGCCGATGTGACCCGCCTCCTCCCCGAGGCGGCGGTCAGCACCGTCTGACCGCCCCGCACGGCCTTCATTTTCCTTGCCGACAGCGCGCCCTGTCGTCCATCCTTCACGCAAGACCGCCAGACTGCGCCTGCAACCACCTGCCGGGGGATGACCGATGCGCCTGCTGCTGCCCTTGCTCCTTCTCGCGCCCCTCACCGCCAATGCGCAGGAAGAGACGCGCCTAAAGGTCCTCAGTTTCAACATCTGGTATGGCGGCGATCAGGTCAGCTTCGCCAAGGTGATCGAGGCGATCCGCCTCTCCGATGCCGATATCGTCGGCCTTCAGGAACCCGACGGCCGCACCGCCGAGATCGCCGCCGCCGCAGGCTACCCTTACGTGGACACCCGCCGCCACATCCTTTCGCGCTATCCGATCTTCGATTCCGGCGCGGGAGAGACGACGGCGACCGAAGCCCCGCCCTATTCCATCGCCGGGCTCGACCCCGATGCGCTGCACGCGCTGGTGCAGGTCGCCCCCCACCGCGTGGTGGCCGTGGCCAATACCCACCTTACCTCCGATCCCTACGGCCCCGAACTCCTGCGCGACGGCGCCACGCCCGAAGAGGTGCTGGCCAACGAAGCCGAAACCCGCCTGCCCGAGGCAGAGGCGCTCATCACCGGCCTCGCCCCCGTTGTCGCGGCAGGCATCCCCCTCATCGTCACCGGCGATTTCAACAGCCCCTCGCATCTGGATGAAAGCGGCGAAGGCGCGATCCCCTGGCCCGTCTCCACGGCGATGGAGACCGCCGGTTTCACCGATGCCTTCCGCGCCGCAAACCCCGATCCCGCCGCCCAGCCGGGCATCACCTGGACACCGGGCCGCCCCTATCCCTCCCTGCCCGAAGGCGAAACCCTCGACCGGATCGACTTCGTCTTCATCGCCAATGCCACCGCCACCGCCGCGCTGGTGATGGGCGAGGCGGGCAATCCCCAGAACGGCCTCTCCGTCACCCCCTGGCCGTCAGACCACCGCGCGGTGCTGGCCGAGCTTGCGCTCACCCCTGCCCCGGCCCCCGCCCGCATCGCCGTCGAACCCCGCCCCCTGCGGATGGGCGACAGCTTCACCCTGCGCGCCCTGCTGCCGGAACCGGGCCTCTGGTCGGGCTATGTGGTCCCCCGCGGCGCAGGTCCCGAGGCCGCAATCACCGGCATCGCCGATGTGGACAGCGCCGACAGGCCCACGGTCCGCCTCTCCACCCTCGGCCTTGAACCCGGCGATTACGACGCGCTGCTCCTGAACGCCGACGGCACGGAAATCGCCCGCAGCGCCTTCACCCTGCAACCCGCAGGCGCGACCGCGACACTGGAAGTCACCGCCCCCGTCACCCCCGGCAGCGATGTCTCCCTCCGCTTCACCGGCGCGCCGGGGTTCAAGCTCGACTGGATCGGCATCTACCGCAAGGGCGACCCCTCCGCCTACAATTACCTCGGCTTCGCCTATACCGGATCGCGGCTTTCAGGCGACCTGACCTTCCCGGCGGATGAGCTTTACGAGGAACTCACCCCCGGCGATTACGAGGCGCGGCTGATGTTCGATGACCATTACCGCGTCATGGCCATCGCCCCCTTCACGGTCACCGCGCCCTGAGACCGCCCGTAACTTCGGCTCCTGGCTCCACCCCCCGGGGTTTCACCCCGGACCCCAGAGTATTTTCGCCAAGATGAAGACCGCCCGCAGATAGCCCGGACCGCCTCAGCCCGCCCCGCTGCCATCCCGCCAGCGCATCACCATCGGATAGCGGCGGTCCAGCCAGAAGGCCTTCTGCGTCAGCCGCACGCCGGGGGCGGACTGAAAGCGTTTCCATTCGGAGGTGTAAAGCAGCCCCTCCACCCGCTTCACCGTCGCCAGATCATGCCCCTGCGCCACGATCTCGGCCACCGAAAGCTCCTTCTCGACCAGCCCTTCAAGGATCGCATCCAGCACCGGATAGGGCGGCAGCGAATCCTCGTCCTTCTGGTTGTCGCGCAACTCCGCGCTCGGCGGCTTGTCGATGATCCGGGGCGGGATGACTTCGCCCGCAGGCCCCTTCATCCAGGGCCTGTGGGTCGCATTCCGCCAGCGGCAAGTGTCGAAGACCCGTGTCTTCCACAGGTCCTTGATCGGGTTATAGCCCCCGTTCATGTCGCCATAGATCGTGCAATAGCCCACCGCCACTTCGGACTTGTTCCCCGTGGTCAGCAGCATCGCCCCGAACTTGTTCGACAGCGCCATCAAGAGCAGCCCGCGCAACCGCGACTGGATGTTCTCTTCCGTGATCCCCGGCTCCGTCCCGGCGAAGAGCGGCGCCAGCGCCTCCCCCACAGCCTCCTGCGGCCCGGTGATGGGGATCGTGTCCAGACGGCAGCCCAGCCGCGCCGCGCAATCCGCCGCATCCTCCAGCGAATGGGCCGAGGTGAATCGCGACGGCAGCATCACGCAATGCACATTCTCCGGCCCCAGCGCATCGGCGGCGATCGTTGCGACCAGCGCCGAATCGATCCCCCCCGACAGGCCCAGTACCACTTTCGAAAACCCCGATTTCCCCAGATAGTCCCGCAGGCCCAGGGTCATCGCGTGATAATCCGCCTCGGCCACCGGCGGCACCGCCGCCAGCATCCCCCGCTCTGCCACCCACCCGTCCGGCCCCCGCCGGAACTCCACATGGGTCACGCAATCCTCGAATTGCGGCATTTGCACTGCCAGATGTCCGCCGGGGTTCAGCACCATGGAACAGCCGTCGAAGACCTGATCGTCCTGCCCCCCGGTCATGTTGAGGTAAACCAGCGGCAGCCCCGTCTCGACCACCCGCGCCACCATCAGGTTCAGCCGCAGGTTGGGCTTGCCCCGGTGATAGGGCGAACCGTTCGGCACCAGCAGGATCTCCGCCCCCGTCTCGGCCAGGGTCTCGGCCACATCCGCATGCCAGCTATCCTCGCAGATCGGCGTGCCGATCCGCACCCCGTTCACCACATAGGGCCCATGCACATCGGCCGGCGCGAAAAGCCGCTTCTCGTCGAACACCCCGTCATTGGGCAGATGATGCTTCAGCACCGTCGCCGTCACCTGCCCGCCCTGCAAGACGTAATAGGCGTTGTATAGCCGCCCCTCCCGCAGTGCCGGCCCCCCGATGCCCAGCGCGGGGCCATCCGCGCAGTCCCGCGCCAGGGCCTCCACCGCCGCCACCGCATCGGCCACGAAGGCGGGCTTCAGGATCAGATCCTGCGTCTGGTATCCGGTGATGAACATCTCGGTCAGCGCGGCCATGTCGGCCCCGGCCGCCTTCGCCTCGGCCCAGACGCCGCGGGCCTTCGCGGCATTGGCGTCAATCGCCCCCACCGTGGGGTTCAACTGCGCCAGCGTAAGGCGGAAGGTATCGGCCATGCGCGGAAATTCCCTGTGATCTCCGACACGTTCTAGCAGAACCCTTGCCGAGGGAAAGGTGCCCGGCTTGCGGCAATCCGGGGCGGCGGCTAGGCTTGCGGTCAAGACAGGTCAGGGGCAGGTGCAGACGATGCGGATCGGACAGGTGATGGTGGCCATGGCGCTCTCGGCGGCCTTGGCGGGAACAACCGCCGCGCCCGCCATCGCCCAGGACGAGGGCGAGGTCATCACCAAGCAATATGACGACGGCTCGGTCTATGAAGGCACCTTCCGCAACGGCCTCCAGCACGGCACCGGCACCTACCGCCTTCCCAACGGCTATGAATATTCCGGCCAATGGGTCGATGGCCAGATCACCGGCACCGGCCGCGCCACCTATCCTAATGGCGCCGTCTATGAAGGCGCCTTCCTGAACGGTCAGCCCGAGGGCAAGGGCAAGATCACCTATCCCGATGGCGGCAGCTACGAAGGCGACTGGACCGCAGGCGCCATCACCGGCACCGGCACCGCCCGCTATGCCAACGGCTCCACCTATACCGGCCAGTTCAAGGATGGCCGGCACGAGGGGCAGGGCCTCCTCGAAGGGCCGGGCGGCTATCGCTACGAGGGGGCCTGGGTCGCGGGCCAGAAGGAAGGCCAGGGCAAGGTCACCTATCCCGACGGGGCAGTCTATGACGGCCAGCTCAAGGCAGGCCAGCGCGAAGGGACCGGCACGCTCACGCTTCCCGACGGCATGACCTACACCGGCAACTGGGCCAAGGGTCAGATCAACGGGCAGGGCAAGCTCACCTATGCCAATGGCGACATCTACGAAGGCAGCTTCCGCGATGGCGTCAAGGATGGCAGCGGCACGCTCACCTTCGCCTCGGGCGATGTCTACGAGGGCGCCTTCGCCGCCGACCGCCGCAGCGGCCGCGGCATCTTCCGCAGCAAGGACGGCTATATCCTCGAAGGCATATGGTCCGACGGCGCGCTGAACGGCCAGGGCAAGCTGACCTATCCCGACGGCTCGGTCTATGAAGGCACGCTCCGCAATGACCGCCCCGAAGGCAAGGGCCGCATCACCTATCCCGATGGCGCAACCTATGACGGCACCTGGACCGGCGGCGTCATCTCCGGCCAGGGCCGCGCCACCTATCCCAACGGTGCCGTCTATGAAGGCAGCTTCGCCAATGCCCAGCCCGACGGCACCGGAACGATGACCCTGCCCGATGGCTATGTCTATACCGGCCAGTGGAAGGCCGGCCAGCGCGAGGGGAAGGGCAAGGCCACCTATCCCGACGGCACCATCTACGAAGGCGATTTCCGCGGCGGCCTGCGCCAGGGCATGGGCAGCCTCACCATGCCCGACGGCTTCCTCTACGAAGGCCAATGGGCCAATGGCGAGATCGAGGGTCAGGGCCGCGCCACCTATCCCGGCGGCCATGTCTATGAGGGCAGCTTCGTCAAGGGCAAGCGGCAGGGTCCGGGCAAGCTCACCTATGCCTCGGGCGAGGTGGCCGAGGGGAGCTGGCTGAACGGCATCCTCGTCGCCCCGCCCGAAGCACCCGCCACCCCCGAAGGCGCAGCGGCGCCCGAAACCCCCACCGAAACCCCCACCGAACCCGCCCCGCCCGCCGAAGGCAGCGCCCCCGCCCCCGCATCACCCTAGCCGCGCCCGCCCTGCCCTCCCCAAGAGCCCCAACCCACTAACCTTAACGCCCCCCGACCGACCGCAGCCCCGCCCCCCACTTTCTGTCCAGAAATATCCTCGGGGGGAGGGCCGCATCGCGGCCCGTAGGGGCAGACAGCCCCCCCTACGACACCTATCCAAAGCTCCATCAGGCAGCCCACCCTCTGCCCCTCCCCCCAACCCGTTAACCTTAACGCCCCCCCCGACCGCGCCCCTCCCCCCACTTTCTGTCCAGAAAAATCCTCGGGGGAAGGGCCGCATCGCGGCCCGTTGGGGGCAGACAGCCCCCCTCTCCGACATCCACCCAAAGCTCCATCAGTCAGCCCCCCCTCTGCCCCTCCCCCAACCCATTAACCTTAACGCCCCCCCTGACCGCAGCCCCGCCCCCCACTTTCTGTCCAGAAATATCCTCGGGGGTGAATTGGCCGCAGGCCAAGAGGGGGCAGACAGCCCCCTGCGACGCTGGCCACGGGCACCGCGCCTCAGACCGGCTCCCCCGCCTCCATCCGCGCCAGAAAGGCCTCCGCCCCCGCCAGCACGCGGGTCCGGTGCCCTTCCTCCATCCGGTCCCAGGTCCGGTACATCTGCGCCATGCGCGGATTGTTCGCGAACCGCTCCCGGTGGCGCAGCAGGAAATGCCAGTAAAGCAGGTTGAACGGGCAGGCCCGCTCCCCGGCCTTCTCCTTCACCCGGTAGTGACAGCCGCCGCAGTAATCCGACATCCGGTCGATATAGGCCCCGGAACTCACATAGGGTTTCGACCCCACCACGCCCCCATCGGCGAACTGGCTCATGCCCAGGGTATTGGGCGCCTCGACCCATTCGAAGGCATCCACATAGACCGACAGATACCATTCATGCACATGGGCCGGGTCCACCCCGGCAAGCAGCGCGAAATTCCCCGTCACCATCAGCCGCTGGATATGATGGGCATAGGCCATGTCCCGCGTCTGCCCCACCGCATGGCCCATGCAGGCCATCCGCGTCTTGCCCCCCCAATAGACCGCAGGCAAGGCGCGGGCGTGCCCCAGCGCATTGCGCCCCATATACGCTGGCCCTTCCAAGGCCCAGATACCGCGCACGAATTCCCGCCAGCCGATGATCTGCCGGATGAACCCCTCCGCCGCATTGATCGCCACGCGCCCCGCCCGCCATTCCACCTCCACCCGCTGGCAGATCTCCATCGGCGACAAGAGACCAAGGTTCAGATAGGGCGAGATCAGAGCATGGCTCAGCGTCGGATCGCCCGCCAGCATCGCATCCTGCTCATCCCCGAAGCTGGGCAAGGCATGGCGCGCGAAATGCTCCAGCGCCGCCAGCGCATCCGCCCGCGTCACCCCCCATCCGAAGGGCCGCAACTCCCCGAAATGCGCCGCAAACCGCGCCTCGACCAGCGCCAGAACCTCTTCCGTCACCGCATCCGGCGCGAACCGCGGCGGGCGCGGGCGGAAGAGATCGGCCTTCGCGGGCTTGCGATTGTCATGGTCGAAATTCCACTGCCCGCCCGCAGGCTTCTCCCCCTCCATCATCAGCCCGGTCTTGCGCCGCATCTCGCGATAGAAGAACTCCATCCGCAATTGCTTGCGCCCCTCGGCCCAGGCGCCGAACTCCGCCTCCGAACAAAGGAACCGGTCATCCGGCAGCAGCGTCACCGGCAGCGGGCAGTCCCCCAGCGCGGCGCGCAGCCGCCAATCCCCCGGCGCGGTGGCGATCACCTCGCGCGCCCCCAGCTCCGCCGCGCGGCGGATCAGTTCCCCCACGATGCTCTGGCTGTTCTCCGCCTCGTCCAGCCGGGAATAGGCCACCCGCCTGCCGCCCGCCCGCAACTCCTCCGCAAAATGCCGCATCGCCGACAGGATCAGCGCGATCTTCTGCGGGTGATGGGGCACATAGGTCCCCTCCGCCATCACCTCGGCCATCACCACCACATCGCCCGGCCGCGCGGCGCGCAGCGCGGCCATATCGGGCGTCAACTGGTCCCCCAGCACAAGGATCAGTCGCGGCCCGCTCATGCGCCCCTCCCCCATGCGGCGCATCCCGCCGACCTGTCGCCATTGAGTATTTGGGCCAAGATGAAGCCCATGCCGCAGGACAGGATCACCACGGGACGACCTCCCCCTTCCAGTCGAAGAACTGCCCCGATTGCGCCGGACCGACGCCCTCCAGCACCCGCAGCAGGTTCTCCGCCGCCGCCTCCGGCGCCACCGACGGATGCCCGCCCGCATAGGCCGCCGTCAGCGACGTCGCCACCGTGCCGGGATGCAGCGCCACCAGCGCCGCCTGCGGATGCGTCCGCGCCAGTTCCACCGCGCAGGTCCGCACGATCTGGTTCAGCGCCGCCTTCGCCGCCCGATAGCCATGCCAGCCGCCCAGCCGGTTGTCCCCGATCGACCCCACCCGCGCCGACAGCACCGCCACCCGCGCCGGCCGGTCGCGCGGGATCATCCGCCAGACATGTTTCAACACCAGCGCCGGCCCGATCGCGTTCAGCGCGAATTGCGCCGCCATCGCCGCCCCGTCCAGCGCCTTCACGCTCTTCTCAGGCCGCACACCCCCGATCTCCAGCCCCCCCGTCGCCACGAAGACCAGATCGAACACCCCCTCCTGCGCCCCCAGCACCCGCGCCACTGCGGCCTCGTCAGTCACGTCCAGCCCATCGGCAGACCGCGACAGTCCCACCACCTGCCAACCCCGCGCCCGCAAGGCCGCCGCGACCGCCCCGCCGATCCCCCCCGATGCCCCGATCACCAATGCCCGCATGCGCCCTCGCTTTCCGAACCGGCACTTAACCCGCCGAAAACCCGCTTCAAGCCGCGTTTTCGGCCTTGCGCTGCGGCAATTCCTGCGTATCGTCGCGCCCCATGACACGGGACCGGCATATCGCTTCGCTGACGGGTGCGCTCTGCGCCCTCTCCCCCCGTGGCCTGCTTCTCCTTACCCGCCTCTGAGCGTGCCCAAGGGCGCGACCGCTCGGAGGTGAACAGCGCCCGCAGGAAAAGCAGCAGACGGCACAAGGAAACAGCCCATGACCGACAAAAGCACGCAACCCCGCGTCCTGATCTTTGACACGACCCTGCGCGACGGCGAACAAAGCCCCGGCGCCACCATGACGCATGAGGAAAAGCTCGAAATCGCGGGCCTGCTCGATGACATGGGCGTCGATATCATCGAGGCGGGATTCCCCATCGCCTCCGAAGGCGACTTCGCCGCGGTAAGCGAGATCGCCAGGCGGTCGCGCAACTCCACGATCTGCGGCCTCGCCCGCGCGAATTACAAGGATATCGACCGCTGCTGGGAGGCGGTCAAACACGCGAAATCCCCGCGCATCCACACCTTCATCGGCACCTCGCCGCTCCATCGCGCCATCCCCAATCTGGACATGGACCAGATGGCCGAACGCATCCATGAAACGGTCACCCACGCCCGCAACCTCTGCGACAATGTGCAATGGTCGCCGATGGATGCCACGCGGACGGAACCCGATTACCTCTGCCGCGTGGTGGAAATCGCCATCAAGGCGGGTGCGACCACCATCAACATCCCCGATACCGTCGGCTACACCTACCCGTTCGAAAGCGCCAAGATCATCAGGATGCTGCTCGACCGCGTGCCGGGCGCCGACACGATCACCTTCGCCACCCATTGCCACAACGACCTCGGCATGGCGACGGCCAATGCGCTGGCGGCGGTCGAGGCAGGCGCGCGCCAGATCGAATGCACCATCAACGGCCTTGGCGAACGCGCGGGCAATACCGCGCTGGAAGAGGTGGTCATGGCGATGAAGGTCAGGAACGACATCCTGCCCTATCGCACGGGCATCGACACGACCAAGATCATGAACCTCTCGCGCCGCGTCTCCACCGTCTCGGGCTTCCCGGTGCAGTTCAACAAGGCCATCGTCGGCAAGAACGCCTTCCTGCATGAAAGCGGCATCCATCAGGACGGCGTGCTGAAGAACGTGGAAACCTTCGAGATCATGCGCCCCGAGGATATCGGGCTGACGCAGAAGAACATCGCGATGGGCAAGCATTCCGGCCGCGCCGCCCTGCGGGCAAAGCTCAAGGAACTGGGTTACGATCTGGCCGACAACCAGTTGAACGACGTCTTCGTCCGCTTCAAGGCGCTCGCCGACCGCAAGAAAGAGGTCTATGACGACGACATCCTCGCTCTGGTAGCGGATGAACAGACCAACGACGCGCATGACACGCTGGTCCTGAAGAAACTGCGCGTGATCTGCGGCACCGAAGGCCCGCAAGAGGCGGACATGGTGCTCTCCATCGACGGCACCGATCACCACATCGACGCCACCGGCGACGGCCCGGTCGATGCGGCCTTCAACTGCATCAAGATGCTCTTCCCCCACAAGGCACGGCTTCAGGTCTATCAGGTCGCCGCCGTCACCGAAGGCACCGATGCGCAGGCCACCGTCTCCGTCCGGCTGGAAGAGGATGGCCGCATCGTCACCGGCCAGTCGGCGGATACCGATACCATCGTGGCTTCGGTGAAGGCCTATGTGAACGCGCTCAACCGCCTGATCGTCCGCCGCCAGAAAACCGCACCGGGCGAGGATGTGAAGACCGTCACCTATCACGGCGAGTGATCCGTGCAGGGGGCGGTGGCAACCGCCCCCCCTCAGACCACCCCGAACCGCGCCCGGACCGCCGCCGCATGGGCGGCAAGCGCAGGCACCGCCGCCCATTGCGCCAGCAGGTCCGCCCAGCGAACCGGCACGAAGACCACATCCGCCCCCTTCACGCGGCCCGCGAAATCCGCCACCTCCGCCGCATGGGCCGCAATCGCGCCCGGATCGACCGGTTTGCCATTGGCCCAGGCCACCGGCGCGGCATGCAGATAGACCAGCACCGCCCCCCGCCCCCGCTTGCGGCCCTGATTGCGCAGCCCATAGGCGTGCTTCACAAGTTGCACCGCATCCAGATGCCGGAACCGCAGCCGCCCCGCCGCAAGCTCCACCCGCAGCGCATCATAGCGCGCCATCCCCGGCCCCCAGTCGCGGCTCTCATAGGCCTCCGAAAAGGCCGTCGCCTTCGCCGGGCGGAAGGGCTCATACCGCTTCGCCTCCACCCCCACCAGCGTCGTGGGTGTCGTCACCGCCACGTCCAGCCAGGGATGACGCCCGCCCGCCCAGGGAAAGCGCATCTCCGCCTCGATCTCCACCGCCTCCGGCTGCCCCATCGGCACGCCTGGCAAAGGCGGCAGGGCCGCAGGCCGCTCCAGGAACCAGCCGAAGGCATTCACCGCCAGCGCGGAGGATGACTCGGGGCTGTCGAACTTGCCGCTGTCCACCTCGTTCCCCGGACTGCGCCGCAGCGCGGCCAGCAGGGCATCGGCAGGCAGGTCGGGCAGGAAATCGGGCATCGGGGCACCTCTTCTTTCCCCCTTGCCATAGGCGCGCCCCGCCGCAATGGAAAGCGCTGCCCAGCCGCCAGACGAAATCTGACGCAGATTTCGCCCCGCTTTCTGGCGCAGAAAGCGGCCGCGCCCCCGCGCGGCAGCCGGAATTTGCGTCAAATTCCGCCGCGATTTCTGCGTCAGAAATCGCCCCCACGCCGGCCCATGTCCGAAAAGCACAAGGCACGGCACCCGATCCGCCGCCGCCAGGTCCCATCCCGCCGCAAAACCGCAACCCAAACCCCATACACGCGGAATTGCGCGACCAAGGTCCCGCCGGGCTTTCGCAGGCCCCCACCTGTCTTTATATGGTGACGCCCGCCTCGGCCCTGCCTGAGTCGCGGGTATATCTCTTGTTCGCGCTTCAATCAGGATCACCCCAGCATGTCGGTACTCTCGGGCATCTTCTCGTCAGACATGGCGATCGACCTCGGCACGGCGAACACGCTGGTCTATATCCGCGGCAAGGGGATCGTGCTCAACGAACCCTCGGTGGTGGCCTATCACGTCAAGGACGGGAAAAAGCAGGTTCTGGCCGTGGGCGAGGATGCCAAGCTGATGCTCGGCCGCACCCCCGGCACGATCGAGGCGATCCGCCCGATGCGCGACGGCGTCATCGCCGATTTCGACAGCGCCGAAGAGATGATCAAGCATTTCATCCGCAAGGTGCACAAGCGCACGACCTTCTCGAAACCCAAGATCATCGTCTGCGTCCCCCATGGCGCAACCCCGGTGGAAAAGCGCGCCATCCGCCAGTCGGTCCTTTCCGCCGGCGCCCGCCGCGCCGGGCTCATCGCCGAACCCATCGCGGCGGCCATCGGCGCGGGCATGCCGATCACCGATCCCACCGGCAACATGGTGGTCGATATCGGCGGCGGCACGACCGAGGTTGCGGTCCTCTCGCTTGGTGACATCGTCTATGCCCGCTCCGTCCGCGTCGGCGGCGACCGGATGGATGAGGCGATCATCAGCTACCTCCGCCGCCATCAGAACCTGCTGATCGGCGAATCCACCGCCGAACGCATCAAGACCTCCATCGGCACCGCCCGCATGCCCGATGACGGGCGCGGCGCCTCCATGCAGATCCGCGGTCGCGACCTGCTGAACGGCGTGCCCAAGGAAACCGAGATCAACCAGGCCCAGGTCGCCGAGGCGCTGGCCGAACCCGTGCAGCAGATCTGCGACGCCGTCATGCAGGCCCTGGAAGCCACCCCCCCCGACCTCGCCGCCGATATCGTGGATCGCGGCGTGATGCTCACCGGCGGCGGCGCCCTCTTGGGCGACCTCGACCTCTCCTTGCGCGAACAGACCGGGCTGTCCATTTCGGTGGCCAATGAGTCACTGAATTGTGTCGCCCTCGGCACCGGCAAGGCGCTGGAATATGAGAAACAGTTGCGGCATGTGATCGACTACGACAGCTGATCCCCCCACGGGTCAGGCCATCGCAGAAGGGTAAGCCGTGGCAAAGTCGCGCAGCACAGGACCGGAAGATTACGCCCGCCCCCTGCGGCGGCTCTTCGTCGGGCTGCTCGTCCTTCTCCTTCTCGGCCTCTTCCTGCTCTGGCGGATCGACAGCCCCCGCGTCGAACGGTTCCGCGCAGCGCTGGTCGATCAGGTGGTGCCCTCCTTCGACTGGGCGCTCCTGCCGATCACCAAGGCCGCCGCGATGATCGACGAATTCCAGAGCTATGCCAGCCTCTACGAACAGAACCAGGAACTGCGCCGCGAATTGCAGCAGATGAAGGCCTGGCGCGAGGCGGCGCTGCAACTGGAACAGAAGAATGCCCGCCTCCTCGACCTCAACCAGGTCCGGCTCGACCCGAAACTCACCCATGTCACCGGCGTCGTGCTGGCCGACAGCGGCTCGCCCTTCCGCCAGTCCGTCCTTCTGAACGTCGGCGCCCGCGACGGCATCCGCGACGGCTGGGCCACGATGGATGGCATCGGCCTTGTCGGCCGCATCTCGGGCGTGGGCGAACGCACCTCCCGCGTGATCCTGCTGACGGATTCCAACTCCCGCGTCCCCGTCACGGTGCAGCCCTCGGGCCAGAAGGCCCTGCTCTCCGGCGACAACACCGCCCTGCCCCCGCTCGAATTCCTCGAAGACGCTGATCTCGTCCGCCCCGGCGACCGTGTCGTGACCTCGGGCGATGGCGCAATGCTGCCTGCGGGCCTGCTGGTCGGTCAGGTCGTCATGGGCACCGACCGCCGCCTCCGCGTCGTCCTCTCGGCCGATTACGAACGGCTGGAATTCCTGCGCGTCCTGCGCAGCCACGAACTCACGCCCATCACCGATGCCGGCGCCCTGATCGCCCCGCCCCCCGCCCCCCCGGAACCCGAGGCGGAAACCGGCGAAGGCACCGCCACCGGCCCCGATCCCGCCGATCAGGGCGGGACCGAAGACGTGACCGAAGGCTCCCCCGGACAGGCCGACAGCGATGGTTGACGCGCTCCGCTCCTCCGTCTGGCTCTACCGGCTGGCCTTCCTCGGCCTCGCCGCCCTGTTCCTCTTCCTGAAACTCCTGCCCCTCGGCTCGCTGGCGGGCGACTGGCCGGGGCCGGACATCCTGCTCTGCCTGATCTTCGCCTGGGTCGTGCGCCGCCCCGATTTCCTGCCCGTCCCGCTCATCGCCGCCGTGCTCCTGCTGGATGACCTCTTGCTGATGCGCCCGCCCGGCCTCTGGACCGCGCTCGTCATCCTCGCCACCGAATTCATCCGCTCCCGCGCCGCGCTCACCCGCGAACTCGGTTTCGTCACCGAATGGCTGCTGGTCGCCGGGATGATGGTCGCCCTCCTCATCTCCTACCGCCTCGCCTTCGCCTTCGCCTTCCTGCCGCAGCCCGGCTTCGGCTTCGCGCTGATGCAGACTCTCTGGTCCATCCTGTGCTATCCCCTCGTGGTGGCCGCCTCCCGCCTCGCCTTCGACCTGCGCAAGCCCGCCACGGGCGAAGTGGATGCCTACGGAAGACGCCTATGAGACGCACCGCCCGCGACACCGAAGAAAGCGCCCGCCGCATCAACCGCCGCTCCCTCATGATGGGCGGCGCCATGGTCGCCATGTTCGCCGTGCTCGGCGTGCGGATGCGCTTCCTCTCCGTCGAACAGGCCGATGAATTCCGCCTCCTGGCCGAAGAGAACCGCATCAACATGCGCCTCATCCCGCCGGAACGCGGCCTGATCTTTGATCGCAACGGCGTGCTGATCGCGGGCAATGAACAGAATTACCGCGTCACCGTCACCCGTGAAGAGGCGGGCGATGTCGATGCCGTCCTCGCCCGGCTGACCAACCTCATCCCCATCACCGCCGAGGATATGGAGCGGATCAAGCGCGACCTTGACCGCAACTCCCCGTTTGTTCCCATCATCGTGGCCGACCGCCTCTCCTGGGAGGATTTCTCCAAGGTCGCGATGAACGCCCCCACCCTGCCCGGCGTCACGCCCGAAGTGGGCCTGTCGCGCCACTACCCGCTGGTCGAGGATTTCTCCCATGTCGTGGGCTATGTCGGCCCGGTCAGCGAACGCGACCTCGAGGAACGCCCCGATCCCGATCCCGTCCTGCGCATCCCCGAATTCCAGATCGGCAAGATCGGCGTGGAACGCTGGATGGAAGACACGCTGCGCGGCTCGGCAGGCAACAAGCGGATCGAGGTCAACCATGTCGGCCGCGTGATGCGCGAGTTGGAACGCACCGACGGCACCCCTGGCCGCGACCTTCAGCTCACCATCGACGCTGAGGTGCAGAATTTCATCCAGGCCCGTCTGGGCGAGGAAAGCGCCGCCTGCGTGGTGATGGATGTCAACACCGGCGAAATCATCGCCTGCGCCTCCTCCCCCGGCTTCGACCCCAACCTCTTCGTGCGCGGCATCACCCAGCGCGACTATTCCGCCCTGATGGAGGATGACCACCGCCCGCTTGCCAACAAGACGGTGCAGGGCGCCTATCCGCCCGGCTCCACCTTCAAGATGGTCACCGCTCTGGCGGCGCTGGAAGAAGGGCTCATCACCCCCGAAACCACCCATTACTGCCCCGGCTATCTGGAATTCGGCGACCGCCGCTTCCATTGCTGGAAACGCGGGGGCCATGGCACCGTGGACCTTGCCAAGTCGCTCTCGGAAAGCTGCGACGTCTATTACTACGAAATCGCGCAGGCCGTCGGAATCGACAAGATCGCCGAGATGGGCAGGCGTCTGGGCCTCGGCATCCGCCACGACCTGCCCATGTCCGCCATCAGCGAAGGCATCATGCCCAACAAGGCCTGGAAGCAGGAACGCTGGGGGCAGGACTGGCGCATCGGCGACACCATCAACGCCTCCATCGGGCAGGGCTATGTCCTGGCCTCGCCCCTGCAACTCACCGTGATGACCGCCCGCATCGCCACCGGCCGCGCCGTCGTCCCGCGCCTCATCCGCGCCATCGACGGCACGCCCGAACCCCTGCCCGAAGCCGAACCGCTGGGCCTGTCCGCCGAAGGCCTCCGCGCCATCCGGGGCGGGATGTACGAGGTGATGAACACCCAGCGCGGCACCGCCTATTCCTCGCGCATCGCCGACGAAACGATGGCCTTCGCCGGCAAGACCGGCACCAGCCAGGTCCGCAACATCACCGCCGCCGAACGGGCGCGCGGCGTGATCTCGAACGATCAGCTTCCCTGGAACCGCCGCGACCATGCGCTTTACGTGGGCTACGCCCCCTATGAAAACCCCCGCTACGCCGTGACCGTGGTGGTGGAACATGGCGGCGGCGGCTCCGCTGCGGCGGCCCCCATCGCCCGCGACGCGATCCTCCGCGTGCTGCATGGCGACATCCCGCCCCTCACCGCCTATCCCGCCAACCAGCGCGGCCGCATCGAAACCGACCTGAACGCCCTGCGCGAGAAACTGCGCGACCTCACCCAGACCGGCAATTCGCGGGCCTGACGGAATGGAGGGCAGAACCGCATGAGTTTCCTCGAATACCGCGTCAAGACCGTTCCGGGCGGGCTGCGCAAGGTCTTCTACCTCAACTGGCCGCTGGTGGTGCTGATCACCGCCGTCGCTGCGGTGGGGTTCCTGATCCTCTATTCCATCGCCGGCGGGCGGATGGAGGTCTGGGCCGAACCGCAGATGAAGCGTTTCGCCGCAGGCCTCGTGCTGATGTTCGCCATCGCGCTCGTCCCGATCTGGTTCTGGCGCAACATGGCGGGGCTGGCCTATGGCACCTCGCTCCTCCTCCTGCTGGCGGTGGAATTCTTCGGCGTCGTCGGGATGGGCGCGCAGCGCTGGCTCGACATCGGCCCCTTGCGCCTGCAACCCTCGGAACTGGCCAAGGTCACGATGGTCATGATGCTCGCGGCCTATTACGACTGGCTCGACCTGAAAAAGACCTCGCACCCGCTCTGGGTGCTGATCCCGGTCCTGATGATCCTCGTCCCCACCTTCCTCGTGGTGATCCAGCCCAATCTCGGCACCTCGCTGATGCTGCTCATGGGCGGCGCGGCGGTGATGTTCGCCGCGGGCGTCTCCATCTGGTATTTCGCCGTCGTCGCCGCCCTGATCGGCGGCCTCGTCTTCGCCGTCTTCACCACCCGTGGCACGCCCTGGCAATTCCTGCACGACTACCAGTATCGCCGCATCGACACTTTCCTCGACCCCTCCGCCGATCCGCTCGGCGCGGGCTACAACATCATGCAGGCCAAGATCGCGCTGGGGTCCGGCGGCTGGGGCGGCAAGGGCTTCATGCAGGGCACGCAATCCCGCCTGAACTTCCTGCCCGAAAAACACACCGATTTCATCTTCACCACTCTGGGCGAGGAATTCGGCTTCGTCGGCGCCTTCTCCCTCCTCATCCTTTACGGCCTCATCCTCTTCTTCTGCTTCACCTCCGCGCTGCAATCGAAGGACCGCTTCAGCCAGCTTCTCATCATCGGGCTCTCGGCCAATTTCTTCCTCTACCTCGCCGTGAACCTGTCGATGGTCATGGGCATGGCCCCTGTCGTGGGCGTGCCGCTGCCCTTCCTCTCCTATGGCGGGTCGGTCATGCTGGTGCTGCTCATCGCCTTCGGCCTGATCCAGAGCGCGCATGTCCACCGACCAAGGTAACGCATGACCCTGACCGTCCTCTTCGCCGCCTCCGATGCCAATTGGGCGGAATATGCCGAACCCCTGCGCGCCGCCATCGCCGCCGCAGGCCTCACCGCCAGCCTCACGCGCGAGGCGGCGCCGCAGGCGGTGGATTACATCATCTACGCCCCCACCTCCCCGCTTCAGGACTTCGCGCCATATATCCGCTGCAAGGCCGTCCTCTCGCTCTGGGCCGGTGTGGAACGCATCGTTGGCAACCCCACCCTCACCCAACCCCTCTGCCGCATGGTGGACCCCGCCCTGACCGAAGGCATGGTCGAATGGGTGGTGGGCCACGCCCTGCGCCACCATCTCGGCATGGACCGCCACATCCTGAACCCCGGCCATGTCTGGGATCCGTCCTGCCCGCCGCTGGCCCGCGAACGCCCCGTCGCCATGTTGGGGATGGGAGAGTTGGGCACCGCCTGCGCCCGCGCCCTCGCCGCCCTCAACTTCCCCGTCACAGGGTGGAGCAGGTCGCCGAAACAGGTGGACGGCATCTCATGCCTGCATGGCGACGCGGGGCTCGACCAGGCCCTCTCGCAGGCGCAGATCGTCGTCACCCTCCTGCCGAAAACGCCAGAGACCGAAAACACGCTGAACGCCCGCACCCTCGCCCTTCTGCCCAAAGGCGCGGTGATCCTGAACCCCGGTCGCGGCGCGCTGATCGACGATGACGCCCTTCTCGCCGCGCTGGATGCAGGTCAGGTCGGCCATGCCACGCTGGACGTGTTCCGCGTCGAACCCCTGCCGCCGGATCATCCCTTCTGGTCCCACCCGCGCGTCACGGTCACGCCGCATATCGCCGCCGACACCCGCGCCCCCTCCGCCTCCCGCGTGATCGCCGAGAATATCCGGCGGGGCGAGGCCGGGGAACCGTTCCTCAACCGCGTGGATCGCGGGCGCGGCTACTGATCCGCCATCAGCACCGTCAGCGTCGGGATCGCCCCCGTCGCCGTCGCGCCCCGCAGCGAGGCCGCCGCCGCGCGATGGCCCAGCCGCAGGCAGGCTTCCGGCCCCCACCCCTCATGCAGCCCGTAAAGACAGCCCGCCGCAAAGGCATCCCCCGCGCCGACGGGTGAAACCACGTCAGAGGCAGGCACAGGCTCGGGCCGCACCACCACCGCGCCCCGCGCATCCAGCCACAGCCCCAGCGCCGGCGTATGCACCACCACCGCCCCGGCCCCGCCCGCGCGCAACTGCGCCGCCGCCGCCGTGATCCCCGCAAGGTCATCCGCCCCGGCAATCGCCAGCCCCGTCGCCCGCGCCGCCTCGCCTTCGTTCAGGAACAGCACATCCAGATGCGGCAGCGCCGCCTCCACCGCCGCCCGAAACTCCGCCCGGTCCGTGGACACGAGATCCGCCACCGTCACCATCCCCGCCGCCCGCGCCCGCGCCAGAACCCTGGCCGCGCCCGTGCTCCCCTCCACCACCGCATCCAGCCTGCCCAGCAGGTTCAGATAGCCAAGGTAGAAGACCCGCGCCCCCTCCGCCGCCACCGCCTCCACCGCGATATCGCCCTCATCCAGCAGGTCATTCGTGCCGGGATGATAAAAGAACGTCCGGCTGTCCCCGGGCAGGTTCATCACATGGGTATGGGCCGTCGGCGCGCGGTCCGTCTCGGCCAGATGGTCCAGCCCCGCCCCCGCCCCTTTCACCGCCCAGCGCACCGTCGCCGCATGGCGGTCCATCCCCACCAGCCCGATCGCCCACAAGGGCAGCCCCGCCCGGAACGCCGCCAGCGACAGCATCACATTGGCCGCCCCACCCCCGGTCCCCTCCACCTCGTCGAGGATGCGCACAAGGTCACTCTTCGCAGGCCAGGCCTCGATGGTGTGGACGATATCCACGATCCAGTTCCCCGCACAGGCGATGCCCCGCCGTTCCGAAACCGGCCCGGTCAATAGACCACCTCCACCGCCTGCCCGCTGATCCCCGCCTGCAAGGCCGCCGTCAGCACCGCATGATGCGCCGCCGCCTCGTCCGGCGTGGCGCAGGGAAAGCCCTTCGCATCCCCGCCCGCCAGTTCATCGACAAAGGCTGCCCACATCTGCTGGATCGCATCGGTGAAACCGAATTCGAAGATCCCCCCCGTGATCGCCCCGAACAGCGGCGTATATCCCAGGTCCTCCGTCACCCAGCCCTGCGCCCCGCCGGGCTCATAGCGCATATAGGACCACTGGCGCGGGTTCTTGGTGGAAAAGACCGCCGACCCGCGCATCCCCAGCACCCGGATCGACCAGGTATTCGCCTCCCCCGGTGCGATCCGCCAGGTCTTCAGCACCATGGGAAAATCGCCCGCCGCATCCGGCACCGTCGCCGTGATCGTCGCATTGTCCCAGGTGTCGCAAGGCACCCGCCCGCCCTTGCCATCGGGCCGCGTCTCCACCCGCTTCACCAGCGATGCCGTCACCCGCGCAGGCCGCCAGCCAAGGCGCAACGGCACATGCAGCACATGCATCCCCAGATCGCCCATGCAGCCATAATCGCCATTCACCCGCGCCATCCGCTTCCAGTTGATCGGCTTTTCCGGGTTGATGTCCGACGAATGCAGGAAACAGGCCTCCACCTCCAGCACCGGCCCCAGCGCGCCGGACCGCACGAAGTCCACCACTTTCTGCGCGCCGGGATAGAAGGGCATCTCCGAAGAACAGCGCACCATCAGATCGGGCCGCGCCGCAATGGCTTCGGAAATCACCTGGTTCTGCGCCAGGTCCATCCCGAAGGGCTTCTCCCCCAGCAGATGCTTCCCCGCCGCCAAAATCGCCGGGTAGATCTCCGCATGCAGCACATGCGGCACCGCGCAATAGACCGCCTCCACCTCCGGATTGGCCAGCAGTTCCCGGTAATCCACCGTCACCTGCATCTCGCCCAGCGCATCGGTGAACCACCCCATCAGCGCGGGGTTCGTGTCACAGACCGCCACGATGCGCGGCTTCGCCCGCATCCCCGTCAGATGCAGCCAGCGCGCGGCGGCCGAGGCGAATTCCCGCCCCATCAAGCCGCAGCCGATGATGCCGAAGCGGATCTCGCGCATCACTGCCCCCCGATCATCGCCAGCGCCGCCTCGGGGCTGGCCCCCTCATGCACCACCGCCATCAGCGCCCGCGTCATCCCCCCCGGATCGGGATGCTGGATCACGTTGCGCCCATAGACGATGCCCCGCGCCCCCTGCTTCATCAACGCCGCCGTCCGCGCCAGGATCTCCGCATCCGACACCCGCCCGCCGCCCCGCACCAGCACGGGCAAGCCCTGGGCAATCTCGATCACCCGGTGATACTCCTCCACCTCGCTGCACGGGTCCGCCTTGATGATATCCGCCCCCAGCTCCGCCGCCTGCCGGACCAGCGGCAATATCTTGTCGATATCCCCATCCACCATATAGCCGCCCTTGGAGTTATCCTGCATGACCAGAGGCTCCACCATCAGCGGCATCCCCATGATCTCGCATTCCCGCTTCAGCACATTCACGTTCCGCACGCAGGCGCGATAGACCTCCGGCTGATCGGGCAGCATCAGCAGGTTCACCACCACGCAGGCCGCATCCAGCACCACCCCCTGCTCCACCGCCCGGTCGATCACCTCGGAAAACAGCGCGCGCGGCAAGGGCGTGCCATAGACATTCGCGATATCCGTCCGCAGCACCAGCGCGGGCTTCTCCTTCCCCGGAATGGCCTGCAACAAGGGCGCCGTCCCCGGCGGAAGCTGGATCGCATCCGGCCGCGCCGCCGCCACCGTGCGGATCGCCCGCCCCATATCCTCGATCCCGCCAAGGAAACTGCGCTCGTTGAACATCCCGTGGTCGATCGCCACGTCGAAACACATCCCCGACGGGGCGAAAAGGCGGTTCATCCGGGCGGCTTTCATGGTCTCTCCTCCGTGACCGATGCAGGCATCGTTTTCTGTAAACGTTTCCACAAAGCCTACCCGACCCCCCGCCCCCGATCAAGCCCGCCCTTGCCACCCCGCGCCGCCATCTCCCCTTGCCCGGCTGCGGACCCAACCCTTCCGCACCCGCCAAAAAGCAAAAGGCCCGCCAAAGGCGAGCCATCCGTAGGGCGGGGTGCACCCCGCCACCGCAATACCCATAGGGCGGGGTTCACCCCGCCGCCCCGCTCACGCCCGCTTCAACCGGATCACCACATCGACCCGCGACACCTGCATCCCCTCGGGCGCGGCCGGCAGGCCCTCGATCCGCAGGTCCTCCGCCGGGGCATCGGTCAGCGTCGCGCTGTCCTCCCAGTAGAAATGCGGGTGATCGTCGATCCGCGTGTCGAAATAGCTCTTCGACCCGTCCACCACGACCTCGTTCATCAACCCCGCCGCGCAGAAGGCGCGCAGCGTGTTGTAGACGGTCGCCAGCGACACTTTTTCGCCTGACTGCTCGGCCAGCGCGTAAAGGCTTTCCGCCGTCACATGCCGGTCCTCGCCATCCCCCACCAGCAGCGCAGCCAGCGCCAGACGCTGCCGCGTGGGGCGCAAGCCCCCCCGTGCCAGCCAATCCGTCCCGCGTGCCTGTTCCGTCAGCGTCATCCCTGGGTCCGTAAAGCGTTCCATCCCTGTCATATACGGTGGGACGGGCCGAAATTACAAATGAAAATAGGAAGCATTCGGCCCGGCACCAGCCCCCGCAGCGGCCTTGCCACTCCTTCCATGCGGGTGCTACAGGGGTTTTGACGAAAAGATGAACCGGGAACCCATCCGCATGGCCGCCTATCCGAACAGCTTCGACCGCGACGCCCTCCTGAAATGCGCCCGCGGGGAACTCTTCGGTCCCGGCAATGCCCAGCTTCCGGCGCCCCCGATGCTGATGATGGACCGCATCACCGAGATTTCGGAAGATGGCGGGTTGCACGGCAAGGGCCATGTCGTGGCGGAGTTCGACATCACCCCCGACCTGTGGTTCTTCGACTGCCATTTCCCCGGCAACCCGATCATGCCCGGCTGCCTCGGCCTCGATGGCCTGTGGCAACTGACCGGCTTCAACCTCGGCTGGCGCGGCTGGCTGGGACGCGGCTACGCGCTCGGCGTGGGCGAGGTCAAACTGACCGGCATGGTCCGCCCCGACCGCAAGATGCTGACCTACAAGGTCGATTTCACCAAGGCCCTGCAAACCCGCCGCCTGACCATGGGCGTGGCCGACGGGATCGTCGAGGCGGATGGCGAGGTGATCTATATCGTCAAGGACATGAAGGTCGCACTTTCAGAGGCGTGACCCCGGTCGCGGTGCGTGCGAGCACGCACCCTACACCCACGTCCCGAAGATCGCTTGTTCGCCTTACCGCAAAGACCCAGGCCCGTAGGGTGCGTGCGCGCACGCACCACCCCACAGAACCAACCAAGCCCGAAGGATGCGTGAAAGCACGCATCCTGACCCCACTTCGCCGGGGTCGGGCAGTCGGCCTCCCCCAACCCCTCATCCCGTAGGGTGCGTGCTCGCACGCAACACCCCCCGAAAAAACCACCAACACCGCAGGATGCCCCCTCACCCCCGATCCCCCTTGAACCCCACCATCCCCGCAAACTCCGGCAACCACCCCTCCCGCCGCACCGTCCAGAGCTCATAGGTCGGCACGAACCGACCAACCTCATCCAACGCGCCCAGATGCACCTCCACCTCGCCGGGGCTGCGCGAAAAGACCGACGAACCGCAGACCGGGCAGAAGCACCGCCCGCGATACTCCGCCACCTCCCCCGTCACCACCACCCGCCCCTCCGCATAAACCGCCGAGGCATGGAACACCGCCCCATGATGCTTGCGGCAGTCCAGGCAATGGCAGACCCCCACCCGCAGCGGCGGCCCTTCCGCCACCACCCGCACCGCCCCGCAGAGACACCCCCCTGTCACAAGGTCCATCAAGCTCCTCCCGCCGCCGCCCGCAGATGGACGACTGCTTCCCCGACTGCGCCAAGGTCCGGCACCTCCAGCAGGAACCGGAACCGCCCGCTGCCCCCCATCGCGGGCGCCGGCGGCAGCGCGCCGCCCTCCGCCTGCGCCACCAACCCCAGCCACAGCCCCGGCCCGCCCCGCGCCCGCATTGCCACCGCGAACTGCGTCCGCGTCCCAAGCGTCACGTAACCCTGCCGCACCCCGACCCGCAGCCCCGGCATCAGCCCCTCCAGCCGTGCCACCAGCGCAGCAAACGCCTCCGCCCCCTCTCTGCCCAGCACGCCCTCCACCGTCGGCCCCGCGGCAGGCGGCCGCAAGGCCCGCACCACCACCTGCGCCGTCACATGGCCCATTCCTTCCGCCTTCAGCCAGCCCACCGCATCGGCAGGGCGCGCGAAAGGCCCCGCCGCCTCCAGCGCCGCGCGCCAGGCCTCCAACCCCCGCCCCGTCTTGGCCTCCAGCCCCCGCAGCACCGCCGCGTCCATCGCCTCCGGATCAAGCGCCATGCCCCACCCCCGCCAGATGCACCACCAGCTTCTTTGCCAGCAGCGACCGCCACCCGAACCCCAGCACCACCCGCGGCAACAGGTTCCCCGCCCCGTCAAATCCCGCATGACGAAGCGTGATCCGCGTGCCCCTTGCCACCGCCTCCAGATCGAAACTCACCACCGTCTCCAGCGGCCCGCCGACCCATGTAAACGCCACACGCTCCGGCGCGCGCAACTCCAGCACCTCGCAGCGCACCACCCCGTCGAACCCCGGCGCGGGCTTCGTGCGAAAGGTGAAGCGATGCCCAATATGCGGCGCAAAGTCATTCGGCATCAGCCACGCCCCAAGCTGCCGACTATCGGTCAGCGCGGCCCAGACCATCTCGCGGGGATAGGCCACCTCGCGCACCACGACGATATCCCGCATTCCCTTTCCCCTATTGCCGCTGCCGGGCCAGATGCGCCTCCAGCGCATCCAGCCGCTCGCCCCAGAAGACCTCGTATTTCGCGATCCACTCCGCCACCCCGCGCAACTCGTCCGCGCGCACGGAATAGAAGGTCCGCCGCCCCTCGGCGCGCTCCTCCACCAGCCCGGCCAGCCGCAGCACCGCCATATGCTGCGACACCGACGGCTGCGCGATGCCCAGAAGCCCCGCCAACTCCCCCACCGTCCGCTCCCCCGCCAACATGTGATCCAGCATCCGCCGCCGATTGGCATCGGCAATGGCGCGGAACGGGTCCTGATCGGGCGAGACTCGGCTCATGGGGCACCTCCGTTTCAAATCATAGGCGATCACCTATGATAATCAACCCCGGACCCAATCCCCTTGCCCCTTTCCCCCCTCTCCCTTAAGGACAACCCAAGGATACAGGATACGGGAGGCTCCATGCGCCGCGTCGTCATCACCGGGATCGGCATCGTCTCGCCCATCGGCAATTCCGCCGCCGAGGTGGAAGCCTCCCTCCGCGCCGGCAAGTCCGGCATCGTCTTCGCCCCCGAATATGCCGAGCGCGGCTTCCGCTCCCAGGTCCACGGCCAGCCCAACATCGTGCTGGAAGACTATATCGACAAGCGCGACCTGCGCTTCATGGGCGATGGCGCGGCCTATAACTTCATCGCCATGGATCAGGCCGTCAAGGATTCCGGCCTGACCGAGGCGGAGATTTCCAACGAACGCACCGGCATCATCGTCGGCTCCGGCGGCCCCTCGACCAAAAGCTTCTTCAAGGCCCATAACATCGTCCGCGAAACCGGCTCGCCCAAACGGATCGGCCCCTTCGGCGTGACCAAGGGCATGTCCTCCACCACCTCCGCCTGCCTTGCCACGCCCTTCAAGATCAAGGGCGTCAACTACTCCATCACCTCCGCCTGCTCCACCTCCGCCCATTGCATCGGCAACGGCGCGGAACTCATCCAATGGGGCAAGCAGGACATCGTCTTCGCCGGCGGCGGCGAGGAACTGGACTGGACGCTGTCCTGCCTCTTCGACGCCATGGGGGCCATGTCCTCGAAATACAACGACGCCCCCGAAACCGCCTCGCGCACCTATGACGCCACCCGCGACGGCTTCGTCATCGCCGGCGGCGGCGGCGTTGTCGTTCTAGAAGAACTCAACCACGCCCTCGCGCGCGGCGCCAAGATCTATGCCGAAGTCACCGGCTACGGCGCCACCTCCGACGGCCATGACATGGTCGCCCCCTCCGGCGAAGGCGGCGAACGCTCCATGCGGCTGGCCCTCTCCACCCTGCCGCAGGGCCGCAAGATCGACTACATCAACTCCCACGGCACCAGCACCCCGGTCGGCGACGTGACCGAGATGGAGGCGATCCGCCGCGTCTTCGGCAAGGGCTCCACGCCCCCCGTCGCCTCGACCAAATCCCTCACCGGCCACTCCCTCGGCGCAACCGGCGTGCATGAGGCGATCTATTCCCTCCTCATGATGAACGGCAATTTCATCGCGGCCTCCGCCAATGTCACCACCCTTGACCCCGCGCTCGACCCTTCCGAAATCGTGACGACGATGCGCGACGGCGTGGCGATCGACTCCGTGCTCTCCAACAGCTTCGGCTTCGGCGGCACCAACGCCACCCTCGTCATGAGCAAGTATCTCGGCTGACCGGCGGACGAACCGGCAACCACGTGTAAAGGGGACAGGGACATGGCTGATCTGATGACCGGCAAGCGCGGCCTCATCATGGGCGTGGCGAACGAACGCTCCATCGCCTGGGGCATCGCCGCCGCGATGGCCCGCGAAGGCGCCGAACTCGCCTTTTCCTATCAGGGAGAGGCCTTCGGCAAACGCGTCGCCCCCCTCGCCGCCTCCGTCGGCTCCGATTTCCTCGTCGATGTGGACGTGACGAATGACGACAGCCTCGATGCCTGCTTCGCCGCGCTGAAGGAGCGTTGGGGAAGGATGGATTTCCTCGTCCACGCCATCGCTTATTCCGACAAGAACGAACTCACCGGCCGCTTCATCAACACGACGCGCGGCAATTTCACCAACTCCCTCGCCATCTCCTGCTACAGCTTCATCGACGTCTCGCGCCGCGCGGCAGAGCTGATGCCCGAAGGCGGCACGCTCCTCACCCTCACCTATGGCGGATCGAACCGCGTCACGCCCAATTACAACGTGATGGGCGTGGCCAAGGCCGCGCTGGAAAGCTCTGTCCGCTATCTCGCCAATGACCTCGGCCCCCAGAAGATCCGCGTCAACGCCGTCTCCCCCGGCCCGATGAAGACGCTGGCCGGGGCCGCCATCGGCGGCGCCCGCGCCACCTACCGCCATACCGAGGCGAATGCCCCCCTGCGCTCCAACGCGACGCTGGAGGCCGTCGGCGGCACCGCCGTCTGGCTGGCCTCCGATTACGGCTGCTTCACCACCGGCGAAGTCGTCCATGTCGATGGCGGCTACCATGTGCTGGGCATGCCCCAGCAGGACAATCTCGGCGGCCCCGCCGACAAGGGGTAACCGGTGGCGGGGTCCACCCCGCCCTACCGCGCCTCCCGTCTGTCGCACGTCACCACCGGCAGGGCCAACCCAACCCCGGCCCGGCCCGCCCCAAGGGATCAGACCACCAGCCCCACCTCGCCCCGGCCAACAAAACCCGACGCATCCCCCGTCACGCGCAGCATCTGCGCCGCCCGCTCCGCCGCCGTCCCGTTGCGGAAGATGCCGTCCCGGTCAAGCCGCACCCCCTCCAGCGCCGCCCGGCTGGCCGCATAGGCCGCATCGGCGGCATAGGCCACGCGACAGGCCTCCTCCGGCAAGGCGAATTGCGAGGTCAGCAGCGCCGCCCCCCCATCCACCGCCGCGGCGGCACTGGCAAAGACCTCGAAATGCAAATGCGGCCAGCGCCCCGGATAGGTCCCCGGCATCACCGTCACCATCCGCACCCGGCCCGCCCCATCGCTGACCGCGACCCCGCGCAGATAGTTCCGGTCCGGCGCGCCATAGATCGAATAGACCCCCGCCGCATCGCATTGCCAGAGATAGACCGCATGTCCCGGCAGCGGCGCACAGCCCCGCGCCACATCCACCAGCCGCAGGTCCAGCCGCAGCGGCACCCCCGCCGCCACCGGCGTCATCCCCCCGATGGAGGCACGGATATCCTCGCGGATCACCCCCGCCTCGGTCAGGATATTCACCACCTGACCCTCCCGCACATTCGTCCCATCGGCGGGGAAAGGCCCCGGCGTTTCGGCAGGCAGGGCCACGCATTGCGCGCCATCCGGCCCGATGCCCGTCACTTCGGCCCCGCCGCGCCCGGCCAGAAAGGCCAGCGCCGCGCCGCCCCCCACCAGCCCGGCCAGCAGCCCCCGCCTACCGATCAGCCGCGGCAGATCTGCCCTCAGCCCCTCGGGCTGATCCGCTTCGTGCTTCCCGTGGTCATCCATGCGCATCCTACCCTCCGCTGCGGTTCGCAGGATATACGCCCGACCCGCCCGCTTCCGACGCCCGATCACGGTAATTTTCCTGGCCACCGCGCGCGGGCGATCCGGTTCAACCTGAAAAAGGGGAGGCTTGGAGCGGGCGGCGGGAATCGAACCCGCGTCTCCTGCTTGGAAGGCAGGGGTCTTACCATTACACAACGCCCGCGTCGTGGCATCTTCTACCCATCCCGCCCGGCCGATGCAACCCGTGTCCGCCCCTGCACCGCCCGCGACAAACACCCCCAAGTGGCGCGCCCCTCACCCGGCCCCCGTCCAGGGCCAAACCGCCAAGCCACACCTTTACGGCGGGGTTCACCCCGCCACGCCCCCCGCCCCCCAAGGTGCCGCAACACTCACCCGGCCCTCATCCCCCATCAAACCGCCAAGCCACCCCCGTAGGGCGGGGTTCACCCCGCCTCCCCCCAAGGTGCCACAACACTCACCCGCCCCCCTCCCAATCAAACCGCCAAGCCACCACCCGAAGGGCGGGGGTCTCCCCGCCACACCCCCGCCCCCCAAGACGGCGCAACATTCACCCGGCACCCCCATCCCAAAACAAACCACCCCGTAGGACGGGGTTCACCCCGCCACCCCTCCGATTCGCGTTAACCTTAACGCCCGGCAAATCCACCGCGCGTGACCACAGTTTGCTGCACAGAAGACGGCACAATATCCGGCACAGCCGAAATCCCCGAAATCCCCGAAATCCCATTGTAAACCCGGCGTTCTCAGGCACTTACGGGTTCGATCAACTCCGGCCCCTCGGCCCGGTTGGAATTCACCCGCACATCCACCCGATGGCAGGTCAACACCCCCTCGGCCGAGGGCTTCATCAGCACCGCCGCCCCATGCCCCGCCTCGCCCAGCCAGAGCGGCCAGTCCCCCCGCTCCAGCACCACCGCCTCGCGGTGATGCAGCCCCGCCATCCCCGGTCCCGCCTCGGTCGAGACGATGGCGACCGTATCCATCTCCCCCCAGCGCTGCCAGATGCCGGCAAAGGCCATGGGCTCGCCATCCATCCGCCTGAAATACCAGGGCAATTTCCGCCCCTCCACCTCCTGCCATTCATAGAAGCCAGAGGCAGGCACGATGCAGCGCCGCGCCCGCACCGCCTCGCGGAAGGCGGGCTTCGTGGCCACCGTATCCGACCGCGCATTGATGATCAGCGGCCCGTCATTCGGGGCCTTGTACCACTGCGGGATGAACCCCCAGCGCATCGCTCGCAGCCGCCGCGCGCCCCCCTCCGAGGTCACCACCGCGACCGGCGTGGTGGGGCAGATATTGAACCGCGGAACGGGCGGCAGATCATTCCCGATCACGGCATCAAACAGCCGCGCAATCGCCTCGTCCGGATGGGTGATGGTAAAACGCCCGCACATCCCCCCATCCTATCCCCGCCAGCCCGAAAGGAAAGGCCGCCCCGGCATCGGGGCGGCCTTTCAGCCATGCCTATTTCCGTGTGATCCGGCCATCCGTAAAGGGCTGATATGGCAGATTTTTCGCAAGGTATTCCGCCGTCACATCGGCCAGATCGGGGCCGAAATCATAGGCATTCGCAGCCGCGCGGAACATGCCATAGCCATCCCCGCCGCCGCGCACATAATTGTTCGACACCACCTTGTATGTGGCCGCCGGGTCGATCGGCACCCAGTCCCCGCCCGCCTGCACCATCACCTCCGACACCCGCGCCCCCGCCGCTGCCGCAGGGTCGAAGCTGTATTTCATCCCCGCCACCTGCGGAAACCGCCCCGCCTCGTCCTCGATCTGGCTCACCCCGTTCTCCAGCGCCGCGACGATCACCTCCCCCGTCACCTCAAAGGTCGAAAGCGTGTTCTGGAAGGGCAGCACCGTCAGCACTTCGCCCATCGTCACCGGCCCCGCGTCGATGCTGGCCCGCAGCCCGCCGCCATTGGTGATGGCGATGGTAACCCCTTGATCCGCAACGCGATCCAGCATCGCCTCGGCCACAAGGTTCCCCATCGCGCATTCCCCGGCGCGGCAGGTCTCACGCGCCCCGTCGATGGGCGCCGCCGCCTCGGCCACGACCCGCGTCTTCAATTCCTCGATCGGCCCCGCCAGTTCCTTGATCCGCGCCTCCAGCGCCGGGTCCGGCAGGACCGAGGCATCCAGCAGGATCGTATCCCCGCCCGCATAGATCAGCCTGCCCGCATCATCGAAAGTCAGTTCCAGATGCCCGACATATTTCGAATAGGCATAGGCCTGCACCACCGGCACAAGGTCATTCTCCCCCCGCGTCACCCAGGTCGGATAGGGCCCGTCCCGCTCGGGGTCGCTGGCCGACAGGAAACTATGTGAATGGCCGCCCACCACCGCGTCGATCCCCGGCACCGCCGCCGCGATCTCCAGGTCCCGGTGCAGCCCGACATGGGTCAGCGCCAGGATCTTCGTCACCCCTTCCGCCTCCAGCGCCGCGACATCCGCCTTCAGGCTTTCGATATCATCCTGAAAGATCACGCTTTCTCCGGGGCTCGATGTTTCCGGCGTGTCCATCGCCAGGGCCGAGACGATGCCGATCCGCTCCCCCCCGACCTCCAGAACGACATGGTTCTGCACCCGCCCGGCCAGCACATTGGACTGGCTCACGTCGATATTCCCCGACAGGACGGGAAAGGTCACCTTGTCCAGAAAGGCGGCAAAGCCCTCCGGCCCGTCGTCGAATTCGTGATTGCCCACCGCCATCGCGTCAAAGCCGATGGCCTCCATCATCTCGGCCTCCACCGCCCCCTTATAGGTGGTGTACATCAGGCTCCCCTGGAACTGGTCCCCCGCATCCAGGACGATCACGTTCTCGCCCGCCGCCACCAGCCCGTCGCGAAGCTCGCGGATTTTCGTGGCCAGCCGCGCCGCCCCGCCGAAACAGGCATTCTCCGCCGCATCCTCGGCCGAACAGGTGGAATCCGATCCGCTGATCGCCTCGATCCGGCTGTGGAAGTCGTTGATATGCAATACATGCAGGCTGTACTCCGCCGCCGCCTGCCCCGCCGACAGCGCCAGAATGGCCGAGGTGGAAAGGAAAATGCCCCGCATCGCAGATGCTCCTCTTCTGATGGAATGCTGCCAGCCTGCCCTCGCGTCAGCCGCCCTGTCAAACCTGACCCGACGGCACCCCGTTCCCGCCGCGCGACAACACGCCCACCCGCCCGAAATCCGCGCACCATTGACCGCAAACCCGGCGCGGTGCATGAACCGGCCATGCTGATCTACAAGATCTTCCGCCGCCCCGAATGGGATGCCTTCCGCGCCGCAGGTGAGACCACCGGCGCCCCCATCGACGTGACCGACGGCTTCATCCATTTCTCCACCGCCGCACAGGTCGCCGAAACGGCCGCCCGTCACTTCGGCACCGAAAGCGACCTCGTCCTCGTCGCCTTCAATGCCGAAACGCTCGGCCCCGCCCTGAAATGGGAAGCCTCGCGCGGCGGCGCGCTCTTCCCCCATCTCTACCGCAAGCTCAAGCTGTCCGAAGTGATCTGGGACAAGTCCCTCCCCCTCGGCGCAACCGGCCATATTTTCCCCGAAGGCGTCTGGTGACCCTGGTCGAGCGCGCCGCCCTCGGCCTTCTCCACCGCCTCGATCCCGAGGTGGCCCATGGGCTGTCGATCAAGGCGCTGCAATCCGGCCTCGCCCCCCTTCCCGGCCCGGTCACCTCGCCCCGCCTCGCCACCCGGCTGGCCGGTCTCGATCTGCCCAATCCCGTGGGCCTCGCCGCAGGCTATGACAAGAACGCCACCGCCACCGCGCCCCTCACCCGCGCCGGTTTCGGCTTTGTCGAGGTCGGCGCCGCCACCCCCCGCCCGCAGCAAGGCAATCCCAAGCCCCGCCTCTTCCGCCTGACCGAGGACCGCGCCGCCATCAACCGCTTCGGCTTCAACAATGACGGGATGGAGGCCATCGCCACCCGCCTCGCCGCCCGCCAGCGCGGCCCCGTCCCCGTCGGCCTCAATCTCGGCGCCAACAAGGACAGCGCCGACCGCGCCGCCGATTTCGCCACCGTGCTGCGCCGCTGCGGCCCGCATGTGGACTTCGCCACCGTCAACGTCTCCTCGCCCAACACCGAAAAACTCCGCGATCTGCAAGGCCGCGCCGCCCTCGCCGCCCTCCTTGCGGGGGTGATGGAAACCCGCGCCGCCCTCGCCACACCCATCCCCGTCTTCCTCAAGATCGCCCCCGACCTGACCGAAACCGATCTTGCGGAAATCGCTGACGTCGCCCTCGCCGCAGGCATTTCCGGCATCATCGCCACCAACACCACCCTCTCGCGCGATGGCCTGCGCAGCCCGCATCGCGCCGAAACCGGCGGCCTCTCCGGCGCGCCGCTCTTCGAGAAATCCACCCGCACCCTCGCCCGCCTTTCGCAACTCACCGAAGGCAAGCTTCCCCTCATCGGCGTGGGTGGCATCGCCACGCCCGAACAGGCCTGGGAAAAGATCCGCGCCGGGGCGACCGCCGTGCAAATCTACACCGCCATGGTTTATGAAGGCCTCTCCCTCATCCCCCGCATCGCCCAAGGCCTCGACGCGCTGGCCGCCCGGAACGGCTTCGCCCGCGTCACCGATGCCACTGGCACCGGCCGCGACCGCTGGCTCTGACCCTGCCCTTCATCTTGGCGGAAAATACTCTGCGGGGGTGAGCCGCCAAAGGCGGCGAGGGGGCGCAAAGCCCCCTTGCAACGCCACCGGCAAGGCGCGCGATCAGGCCCTCAGAACGCCTTGAAGGTCATCGTCGTCAGCGTCCGCACGATCCCCGGAATGTCGAACAGCCGGGACGACAGATACTGCCCCACATCCTCCTCCTCCGGGATATAGACCTTTGCGATCAGGTCATATTCGCCGCTGGTGGAATAAAGCTCGCTCACCACCTCGCGGTCATAGATGGCCGTGGCCACCTCATAGGTCTTGCCGGGGGTGCAGCGGAACTGGACGAAAACGCAGCGCATCTTGGGCCTCCTGATCTTGCGCAGAGCCTATCCAACCCGCCCGCCGGAAACAATTTTCTTCGAAGAAAATTGCAAATTCCTTCGAAAGAACTTGTTCACTCCTCGCCGCTCAGCGCCAGCGCCGCAGGCCCCTTGCGCAGATCGGCCACCGACAGCGCCCCCTGCGGCCGCGCCAGACGATAGCGCGTCACCCAGAACAGCCGGTGCGAGGCCCGGGTGATCGCCACATAGGCCAGCCGCTTCCACAAGGGCACCCCCGCCTCGCTCCGCCCCGCCTGGGCTGCGGCATAGATATCCGGCGCAAAGACCTGCACATCCTCCCACTGGCTGCCTTGCGCCTTGTGGATCGTCACCGCCGCCCCATGCAGGAAGGCCGCGCCCATCGTGGCGGCCGAGGGGATGAAGGGCTCCTCCTCCTCCGGCTTCTCGATCTTGATGATCGAGGCCGCCGAAACCTGCGGCTCCTCCGCCCCCACCACATGCAGCTTGGCGAAACCGGGCTTGGACCCCGGGCCCAGATAGATCACCTGCGCCCCCTTGATCAGCCCCCGCGCCTCCAGGTCGATCCGCTTCTTGCGATGCTTCAGCGGCAGTTCGATCCCGTCGCAGATCAGCGGCTCCCCCGGCAAAAGCTCATCCTCCGGCGCGCCGAACGCCCCCCGGAAGGCATGGATCAGCCGGATGCGCGTCGCATTCCGCCAGACCAGCACGGGGGATCGCGCCATCATGTCGGCATCCACCCGCTCCGCCATCACCACCCGGTCATCGGCCCGCGCGGCATCCTCCACCATCCGCTCGAACTGCTCGAACCGCAGCCCCTCATCGCCCAAGGCATGGGCCAGATCGAGGATCGGGCTGTCCTCCGCCTGCCGATGGATGCGGTTCAGCACCAGCCGCCGCGTCGCCGGCAGCCGGTCGAAGACCATCTCCCCCGACAGCCCGACCGGGGCCAATTGCGCCGGATCGCCAAACAGGACCAGCGTCGGAAAGATCTCGCGCAAATCCTCCAACTGCCGTTCATCCAGCATCGAGGATTCGTCGATGAACCCCACATCCAGCGGCTCTTCCCGCCGCTTCCATCCCTTGATGAAGTCCGAACCCTTCAACCCCGCCGCCGCCAGCGCGCCGGGAACCGAGGCCACCTGTTGATAAAAGGCAAAGGCCCGCTCCAGCGCGAGGTCCGTCATCCCCTCCACCACCGGCCGCTCGCCCTGCCCGGTCAGCCATTCGGCGATGCGCTCATATTCCGGGTCATAGACGGGGGTATAAAGGATGCGATGGATCGTCGTCGCAGGCACCCCGCGCAGGCGCAGCACGCTCGCCGCCTTGTTCGTCGGGGCAAGGATGGCCAGCGTCCGGCGATCCTTCCGCCGCCGCCCCTCATAATCGCCGGAAATCACCTCCACCCCCGCCGATACCAGCGCCTTGGTCAGCCCGGCCAGCAGCATCGTCTTGCCCGATCCGGCCTTGCCCACCACCGCCAGAACCGAGGGCTTCCCCTCCGCGCGCGGCGTCAATTCCCCCGCCGTCAGGTCGATTCCATTGGCGAAAAGCTCCGCCGCCACACGGTCGAAGGCTTCGGCCTGGTCATCGGACAGGGTCACGGGAACGGTCATGCGCGCGACCATAAGGGCGCGCCGGAAAAGATGCGAGGGGCCATCGCCCCGTTCGGACCGATCCCCTTCCCCGCTCAATGCACCGGGGTCATCCCGCCGCTATCCTCGGGCGGGTCATCCTCCGCCGCCTCGCCGATCTCCTGCTGCGCCACAAGCAGCGTCTCCGCCGCCTTCCGCGCCAGCCGGGGCAGTCCGTTGCGCTCGGCGTAATCCGCCAGATCCTGCAACACCTCGATCACCCAGTCATGCCCCATGGGGGAAACCCGCACCCTTGACGCCCCGCGCCCAAGGATAGCACCCCCCCGCCCGCACCATTATCCGAAGGCTGCGCGACACAGCGTTTCCCGCGCCGAAACGCCTGCCGCCCCCCGTCCCGCGCCCCCCGCAAGGCGGGCACCGGCCGCGCAACGCAAAGGGGCGCGCCCGGCCCTCGCCCGACGCGCCCCTCGCAAGACCCTGCGCCGGTGGATCACAATCCCCGCGACGCCTCCAGCGTATCCTCAAAGGTCCGCAGCCCCGGCCGCGGCGCCTGCACCAGCACCGCCATATTGCCCGGAAGATGCTGGTTCTTCAGCATCTTCATATGGGCCTGCGGAATCTCGGCCCAGGGAAAGACCTCCGACATGCAAGGGTCCAGCCGCCGCTCCACCATAAGCTTGTTGGCGGCACTCGCCTGCTTCAGATGCGCGAAATGGCTGCCCTGCAACCGCTTCTGATGCATCCACATGTAGCGCACGTCAAAGGTGCAGTTGAACCCGGTCGTTCCGGCACAGATCACCACCATGCCGCCCTTCTTGCAGACCAGCGACGACACCGGGAAGGTCGCCTCGCCCGGATGCTCGAACACCATGTCCACATTCACGCCCTTGCCGGTGATGTCCCAGATCGCCTTGCCAAAGCGCCGCGCCTCTTTCAGCCAGTCATTGTATTCCGGGCTGTTGACCTTGGGCAGTTGCCCCCAGCATTTGAAGTCATTGCGGTTGATCACGCCCTTCGCGCCCAGCCCCATCACGAAGTCGCGCTTGCTCTCGTCGGAAATCACCCCGATCGCATTCGCCCCCGCCGTGTTGATCAACTGGATCGCATAGGACCCAAGGCCCCCCGAAGCACCCCAGACCAGCACGTTCTGACCGGGCTTCAGGTCATGCGGATGATGCCCGAACAGCATCCGGTAGGCCGTGGCCAGCGTCAGCGTATAGCAAGCGCTTTCCTCCCAGGTCAGGTGCTTGGGCCGCGGCATCAACTGCTGCGCCTGCACCCGCGTGAACTGGCAGAAAGACCCGTCATGCGTCTCATATCCCCAGATGCGCTGCGTGGGCGAGAACATCGGATCGCCGCCGTTGCACTCCTCGTCATCGCCATCATCCTGGTTGCAATGGATCACGACCTCATCGCCCACCTTCCAGCGCGTGACCTTGTCGCCCACCGCCCAGACGATGCCCGCCGCATCCGATCCCAGCACCGCATAGGGCTGCTTGTGGCCGTCAAAGACGCTGACAGGCTCGCCCAGACAGGCCCAGACGCCGTTGTAATTCACCCCCGCCGCCATCACGAGGACAAGCACCTCATGGCTGTCGATCTTCCAGGTATCGACCACCTCAAGCTGCATCGCCGTATCCGGCTTCCCGTGCCGTTCCCGCCGGATCACCCAGCCATACATCTGCTTCGGCACATGGCCGAGGGGCGGCATCTCGCCGATCTCATAGAGGTCCTTCTTCGGTGCGTCATAGGCGACGACGTGCTGCTGCGTGTCCAAAGCCATCCTCCGGCCTCCCTGATAACCCGATGCCGCGCCGCAGAATCGGCGCCCTTGGGTCACTGATAGAGGATGGCCGCGCAACTTTGCAATAGAGGGGGTGGAATTTTTGTAATTTTATGTCCGCCGCATCGCGGCACCACCCCATCCAGGCGAAAGATGGATCAAGGAAGCCCGCCCCGGGCCTGACCCGGAGCCTCCTCCCGCACGAAATCAGATGCCGGCTCAGGCCCGGGACGCGGTTTCAAAGGTCCAGCCGCTGCCGGACCGAGGCCGCGTAAAAGGCCACCAGCCCCCGCTTCTCCGGGGCCAGGCGCAGGTCCGCCCCCACCAACCCCCGCCGCTGCATATGCAGCAGCGCCTCGTCCAGCGTTGCCTCCACCCCCTGAGGATGCAGCCGCAACACCGCATCCTTCGCGGCCAGCGCCTCGACCAGCCGCGTCACCTCCGCCAGCAGCGCCGCGCGACTGTCCACCCCCGCCTCCAGCGCCGCCGCGACCAGCGGCACGGGCAGGATCGGCACCGCCCGCGCCACCCGCGCCATCAACTCCGCCCCCAGCGCCTCGGTCACATCCCCCGCGCGGCCCTCCATGAAGGCCCGCAGCGACACCGGCGCCCCGAATCCCGCCGCCGTCGCGCCAAAGCCGGGAAAGTTCCCCCGCAGCGCCCGCCACCCCATGCGAAAGACGAAGGCCACCACCCCCGTCGCGCTTGGCCGGAACCGCCGCACACCTGTCCGCCCGGCCTCGGTCAGCAACCGGTCCTCCAGCACCCGGTCATAGGCCAGCCCCACCGGCACAAACAGGATATCCCGCCCCGCTGGGTCATGGCCGCTCACGAAATAGGACAGAAGGCCCAGCTTCGCCGCCCCCACCCGCCCATCCAGCGACAGCCCGCCTTCGGGAAAAATCGCCTGCGCCACCCCCTCCTGCGCCGACATCTGGACATAGCGCGCCAGCACCCGGCGATAGAGCGCGTTGCGCGACCCGCGCCTGATGAAATAGGCCCCCATCCCCCGGATCAGCCGCGACAAAGGCCAGACCCGCGCCCATTCCCCCACCGCATAGGAAATCGCCGACCGATCCGCGATCAGCCATGTCACCAGCACGTAATCCATATTGCTGCGATGGTTCATCACGAAGACAACCGTGGCACGCCCGTCCACCCGCTCCAGCGCCGGGTCGATCCGCCCGATCCGCACGCGATAGAACTTCCGCGTCAGCCAGCGCGCCACCTGCACGGCAAAGCCGAAATACATGGTGGCCGAAAAGGCGGGCACGATCTCGCGCGCATAGTCCCGCGCCTCCTGCATCGCCACCGTGGGCGGCACGCCCGCCTCGGCCGCATGCTCTGCCACGGCCTGCATCACCTGCGGGTCATAGGCCAGCCGCAGGATCATGTCATGCCGCTGCGCAAGCTTGAAGGGCGCGATGGGCCGCTCCAGCCGCTCGTTCAGCCGGGCCACCGCCCGCTCCATCCGGCGGCGAAAGAACCAGCGCACGGATGGCGCAAGGATGCGGTCCAGCGCGGCCACCGCCGCAAGGACCAGCACCAGCACCACAAGCCATAGCGGAAGTTCCACCGTCCCCGTCATGGGCACAGGCTATCGGGCCAGGCCAGCACCCGACAAGCGATCAGTTGTAGGTGACAGAGGTGACGGAACAGACGTCGATATCCTGCACGGCCTCATCGCCATCATCAAAGACGGCGCGGAAGCTGTAGGTGCATTCCCCGGTATCGGCAAAGTTCACCACGGCACTCTGGCCCGTGCCGACGGCCTGCCCGCCCAGCACATCTTCCTGCCAATCCGCCGCCCCAAGGGTGGAGGCGTAGAAATTCGTGATGGTAAAGCCGGATTCATTCACGATCTGAACCGACCGTTCCTGCGCCATGGCCGGAACAGCCAGCGTCAGAGAGAGGGCAGCAAGCGCAAGAGAGTTGCGCATCGTCATCAGGTCCTTCGACCCTCGGCCCCCCTTGTTGATGCCGGATCCCCGGCAGGGGCCTTCCCGAACAATATAGGGAGTGCCGGGGTCCTTGTTAAGAGGTGGGACAAAGGGCGAAGTCTGACACAGAAATCGCCTTCCTCCGCAGCGCCACGCCTCCATCCGGAATTTGCGCCAAATTCCGGCGCGGATTTTGCGTCAGAATCCGCCTCCTCCCCCCGCCGCGCCGCGGAATGCCGCAACGCGGCGAATTGACATTGAATGATTCTGTCCTCTATTGAGGTCATCGCGAAATAATATTGCCGAACCGCCGCAGGAGGCCCCCATGACCCAGAAGCAGAAAGAGTCCCCTTGGCTCTTCCGCACCTATGCCGGGCATTCCACCGCGCGGGCCTCCAATGCGCTTTACCGCACCAACCTGTCCAAGGGGCAGACGGGTCTCTCCGTCGCCTTCGACCTGCCCACCCAGACGGGCTATGACAGCGACCACGAACTCTCGCGCGGCGAAGTGGGCAAGGTCGGCGTCCCCGTCGCCCATCTGGGCGACATGCGCACCCTGTTCGACCAGATCCCGCTCGAACAGATGAACACCTCGATGACGATCAACGCCACCGCGCCCTGGCTCCTCGCGCTCTATATCGCCGTGGCCGAGGAACAGGGGGCCGATATCGCCGCCCTGCAAGGCACCGTCCAGAACGACATCATCAAGGAATATCTCTCGCGCGGCACCTATATCTGCCCGCCGAAACCCTCGCTCCGCATGATCACCGACGTCGCGGCCTATACGCAGAAACATCTGCCGAAATGGAACCCGATGAACGTCTGCTCCTACCACCTGCAAGAGGCGGGCGCGACGCCGGAACAGGAACTCGCCTTCGCCCTTGCCACCGCCTGCGCCGTGCTGGACGACCTGAAAACCAAGGTCGCGCCCGAGGATTTCCCCAACATGGTCGGCCGCATCTCCTTCTTCGTGAATGCCGGCATCCGTTTTGTCACCGAAATGTGCAAGATGCGCGCTTTCGTCGATCTCTGGGATGAAATCTGCGAAACCCGCTACGGCGTGACCGATCCGAAATACCGCCGCTTCCGCTATGGCGTGCAGGTCAATTCGCTCGGCCTCACGGAACAACAGCCGGAAAACAACGTCTATCGCATCCTGATCGAGATGCTGGCCGTCACCCTGTCGAAAAAGGCCCGCGCCCGCGCCGTGCAATTGCCCGCCTGGAACGAGGCGCTGGGTCTGCCCCGCCCCTGGGATCAGCAATGGTCGCTCCGGATGCAGCAGATCCTCGCCTATGAAACCGACCTTCTGGAATATGACGATCTCTTCGACGGCAACCCCGCCGTGGACCGCAAGGTCGCCGAGTTGAAAGACGGCGCCCGCGCCGAACTCGCCACGATCGACGCGATGGGTGGCGCCGTTGCCGCCATCGAATACATGAAGGGCCGTCTGGTCGAATCGAACTCCGAACGCCTCGCAAAGATCGAAACGAAGGAAACCACCGTCGTCGGCGTCAACCGCTGGACCGAGGCCGCACCCTCGCCCCTCACCGCAGGCGACGGCTCCATCATGGTGGCCGACCCGCAGGCCGAGGCCGACCAGATCGACCGCCTCAACCAGTGGCGCGCCACCCGCGACGAGGCCAAGGTCAAGGCCGCCCTCGACGCGCTGCGTCAGGCCTGCGCCACGGGACAGAACGTCATGCCCGCCTCCATCGCCGCCGCCAAGGCAGGTGCCACCACCGGCGAATGGGGTGCCGTCGTCCGCAGCGCCTTTGGCGAATACCGCGCCCCCACCGGCGTCTCGCGCAACCCTTCGAACCGCACCGAAGGGCTGGAACCGATCCGCGACGCGGTGGCGCAAGTCAGCACCAAGCTCGGCCGCCAGCTCAAGTTCCTCGTCGGCAAGCCCGGCCTTGACGGCCATTCCAACGGGGCCGAACAGATCGCCGCCCGCGCCCGCGATTGCGGCATGGATATCCATTACGAAGGCATCCGCCTGACCCCCGCCGAAATCGTCGCGGCAGCGGCCGATCAAGAGGCGCATGTCGTGGGCCTCTCGATCCTGTCCGGCAGCCACATCCCCCTCATCTCCGAAACGATGGAAAGGATGCGCGCCGCAGGCCTTGGCGACATTCCCGTGGTCGTCGGCGGCATCATCCCCGAAGAAGACGCCACCCGCCTGCGCGCCATGGGCGTGGCCGCCGTCTATACGCCCAAGGATTTCGAGTTGAACCGCATCATGATGGATATCGTGGGGCTGGTGGACCGGCAGGCCGTCGCTGCGGAGTAGGCCGCGCGCCACCGTCCTCCCCTGACGGGGCCGGAGCCGACCGCCCCGCGCGCGGCCAACCTTCCCATGAACCGCAGGCCCAGCCGAATGGCACTCTATTGCCCCCAAGTGGCAGGACCTACGTGGCGTCGGCCATGCCTCCAACTGCGCCCCTTCATCTTGGCCCAAATACTCAAAAAAAAACCAAAACCTCCTCACGCTCCGCCCGGCCCCGAAAAGGCGCCCCAGGCACCAGCATTCTGCCTGATGCCTCTGCCACTCAGCAGGCGCACTCGGCCATTCGCGCATCGCAAGGCAAGGCAAGACGCCCCCACCTTGCCCCAATCCAGACCGACCACCCTACGAGCAGGCCTTTCGCCCGCCTTTTCCATGGTCTAGCCTCTCTCCCCAGATCAGACAGAGGCCCCCATGACCGTCCATATCGGCGCGAAACCCGGCGACATCGCCGAAACCGTCCTTCTTCCCGGCGATCCCTACCGCGCCCGCTGGGCCGCCCAGACCTTCCTCGAAAACCCCGTTCTGGTGAACGAGGTGCGCGGGATGCTGGGGTTTACCGGCACCTGGAAGGGCCAGCGCGTCACCATCCACGGCACCGGCATGGGGATGCCCTCCCTCTCCATCTACGCCAATGAGTTGATCCGCGATTACGGGGCGAAAACCCTTATCCGCATCGGCTCGGCCGGGGCCTTGCAGCCTCACATCAAGGTCCGCGACATCGTGCTGGCGCAGGCCACCACGACCCTCGGCTCCCCCTCCCGCTCGATCTTCAAGGAACTGAACTTCGCCCCCGTCGCCGATTACGGCCTTCTCGCCGCTGCCCATGCCGCCGCCACGGCGCGCAACCTCCCCACCCATGTCGGCGGCATCTATTCCTCCGATACCTTCTACGACGAACGGCAGGACCTCTCCGATCAACTCCAGCGCCACAACTGCCTGTGTGTGGAGATGGAGGCGGCCGAACTCTACACCCTCGCCGCCCGCCACGGCGCCCGCGCCCTGGCCATCCTCACCATCTCCGACCATATCCTGACGCATGAGGCGCTGCCCTCGGATCAGCGCGAACGCAGCTTCGGCGACATGGTGGACATCGCGCTTCAGGCGGCCTTCACCCCTGCGTGAGGGGGGCTATCGCCCGGTCCGCGCCGGGCATAGCTTCCCCGGTCCAACCGCCTGAAAGGACCGCAAGATGAAAGCCGCCCGCATCCACGACTATGGCACCCCCGAGGTGATCCGCGTCGAAGACGCGCCCATGCCCGAGATCGGCCCCGACGATCTGCTCATCCGCACCGTCGCCGCCTCGGTCAATCCGGTGGATTGGAAAATCCGGCGCGGCTACCTTGCCCAGATGCTGAACCACCCCCTGCCCCTCACCCTCGGCTGGGACGTGTCGGGGATCGTGGAAAGCGTGGGCAGCAACGTCACCACCTTCAAACCCGGCGATGCCGTCTATTCCCGCCCCGACATCCGCCGCAACGGCAGCTATGCCGAATACATCGCCGTCCGCGCCTCCGAAGTGGCACTGAAACCCGCAACCATCAGCCATGTGGAGGCAGCCTCCCTCCCCCTCGTCTCCATCACCGCATGGGAGGCGCTCATCACCTCCGCCGGGATGCAACCCGGCCAGCGCGTCCTGATCCATGCAGGCGCGGGCGGCGTCGGCTCCATCGCCATCCAGCTTGCCAAAGCCAAAGGCGCCCATGTCACCGCCACCGCCTCCGCCGCCAAATCCACCTTCGTCCGCTCCCTCGGCGCGGATGAGGTGATCGACTACCGCGACCCCGCCGCCTTCGCCGCCGCCCGCGATCTCGACATCGTCTTCGACACCATCGGCGGCGACACGCAAGAGGCGTCCTGGGCCATGCTGAAACCCGGCGGCTTCCTTGTCTCCATCACCCAGCCGCCGAAACCCGAACGCGCCGAAGCGGAAGGAAAACGCGCGGGCTTCGTCTTCATCGACCCGAATGCCGCCATCCTGCGCGATCTGGCAACGCTTGTGGATGAAGGAAAGATCCGCCCCGTCATCGGCGGCGAATACCGCCTCGACCATGCCGCCCGCGCGCATGAGGCCAGCGAAACAGGCCGCACCACCGGCAAGATCGTCCTCTACACCGGCCAGCCCTGAAGCGAGGCGATCTCTTCCGCGACCATCCTCTGCAACTGCCAGAGGTATCGGTCGCGGATACCCAATTCCTCCAGATGCTGCACGGTATTGCGCAGATAGGCCGCGCAGCTTCCCACATGCCCCGCCGCCCGCGCGATGCGCCGCGCCTGCTCGGCCAGCGGCAGGTCCACTTGAATCGCCCCGTCCAGCGGTGCCGCGTAAAACACAAGCGCCCGGAACGGCCCCGCCTCTCCCCGCACCGTCAACCAGCGGACCGAAGCCAGATCGACCTCATACCCGATCTCGCGCCGCAGCAGCGCCTCCATCGCCGCCGCGCGCCCCGTCTCGGGCAGGCGATAGGCCATCCCCCGGCAACTCCCGCCCCGCGCCAAGGCCAGCATCAGCCCCGGCTCCTCCGGCGTCCCGCGCCAGCTTTCCAGATGGATGCAGAAGGACCGCCGCCAGCCATGCAGCGTGCAAGGCACCGCCTCCGCCGCCTTGAAGGCCGGTTTCCAGATCAGCGACCCATAGGCAAAGGTCCAGACCGGCCCCTCCCCCGCCTCTGCCAGCAGGCGCTGCGCATGGCGGGCAAAGGCCTCTTCCGCGATATAGGGAAGCCCCCGCGCGCCGGGATGTTCCGCCTCCTGCCGCTCCACCCGCGCCACCAGCGCCTCGGTCAGGTGCAGGGCCCTAGCGGCCATGGCTGCCGTCATATCCGTTCACCGCAGGCGCGACCCATCCCGCGGGCGGGGCCACCGGCCGAAACACCTCCACCAGCAGCGGATGACACCGCGCCGCGTCCGAGGAATGTTCCGCCGAACAATCCCCGCCGGGACAGGCCGACAGCCCCCCCACAAGGTCGATCTCGGCAAAGAACTCCAGATAGTCCCCCGGGCGCACCGGCGAGGCCTTCATGAAATACTGCCCCGTATCCCGCGTGAACCCCGTGCACATGAAGACATTCAGCACATCATGCACATGCCCCTCCGCCTCGCGCAGCGGCAAACCCGTCCAGTCGGCCAGCGCGCGGGTCAGGTTGGAATGGCAGCAATGGTGATACTGCCCGCCCGCGCTCAGCAGGTTATGGGTATAGGGATCACAGCGCGTGCCGATCACGTCATGCACCGCGCCCCCGAATGCGTCGAACCCGTACCAGTCCAGCGTGTCATCGGTGATGGTCGCCATGGGCCGCAGAAAGGGGAAGGCCGACCACAGCCGATCCCCCGTCGAAAGATGCGTGCCATGCAGCGCCCGCGTCTTGCCGGAATAGAACCGCTCGCGCAAATCGGCCTGCGCCCACAGGTTCAGGTCTCCCACCTGCGGCCCCTCGACGCTGGTGATGCGGAAGAAATGTCCCGCAGGCACCGCGAAACAGCGCGCCTCGCGCGCAGGCACAAGAACCTCCGCCACCCTCTCCCATCCGATGCGGGCGGCGCGGAAAGGCGCCATGTCGGGGCGGGGCAGCCCTTCCACCGGATAGCAGATGACAAGGGAAATGCCCTTGCGGGCCTCGGCATCCGGCGGGGCGGCGTGATCTCGGGTCAGTTTCATGGGAACGGCACCTCTCTGCCCGCCCACCCTATCAGCCCGGCCCCCGCAGGCAATGGCGCGGCGTCGCCGCGCCCCCCAGCGTGGCCCCGCAAACCGCACAGCGCCAGACCGGCCCGCCCGCCGCCGCCCGGTCCAGCCGCCAGCGGCACTCCCGCGTCAGGGTCACCCCCCGGCGCATCAGATTCATGCCCAGCAGCACAGAGATCAGAAGGATCGGCACAAGGATCAGCATGCCCCTCCCTGCCACTCCCCCGCCCCCACGACAAGACGGCACAGCCGCCGCCCCTCACAGGAACAGGAAATCCCCCGCCTCCAGTCCCGCCACAAGAACCCCCTCCAGCCGGATCACATGGCCGCCCCCCGCCACCTCCGCCATCCGCACCCCGCCAATGACCACATCGCGCAGGGTCAGCGCCCCAAGACCCGCCAGCCCCGTGAATTCCAGCCGATCCTCGCCCGCCCGAAAGTCGCGGATCACCTCCACCCCGCCGCGATCCCCCGGCGCAAAGACAAAGACATCGGCCCCGGCCCCGCCCGTCAGCCAGTCTGATCCCGCCCCGCCCTGAATCCGGTCCGCCCCTGCCCCGCCGAAAAGCAGATCCGCCCCCGACTCGCCCATCAGGCGATCCGCCCCCTCCCCTCCTTCCAGAGTGTCATTCCCCGTCCCGCCCTGCATCAGATCATCCCCCCATTCCCCGATCAGCCGGTCCGCCCCCGCCCCGCCCAGCAGCAGATCCAGTCCCGCCCCGCCCAGCAGGATGTCGCCGTCCCCGCCACCGTCCAGCCGGTCATTCCCCTCACCACCGCGCAGGCTGTCGCGCCCCGCCCCGCCCTCCAGCAGATCATCGCCATCATCGCCCGACAGGCTGTCATTTCCCGTGCCACCGAACAGCACATCCTCCCCGCCATCGCCCTGCAACAGATCATGGCCCGTCCCGCCCTCGATCCGGTCCGCCCCGCCGCCGCCCGACAGGCTGTCCGCGCCCGCCTCGCCCGCCAGCCGGTCATTCCCCTCCCCTCCCGAAAGCGTGTCATTCCCCGTGCCCCCCAGCAGCAGGTCATCCCCCGCCTCCCCGAACAGCCCATCCGCCGCAAACCCGCCGTCAATCGTATCGGCCTCCGTCCCGCCCCAGATCAGATCGCCCTCCGCCCCGCCGAAAAGCAGGTCTTCCCCCGCCTCGCCGCGCAGGCTGTCCCGCCCCGATCCACCATCCAGCCGATCCGCCCCGACACCGCCCAGCAGGCTGTCATTCCCGGCCTCGCCCCAAAGCGAATCCTCGCCGTCACCACCCGAAAGCGTGTCATTCCCCGTCCCTCCGCGCAGCAGATCGTTGCCCGCCTCGCCAAACAGCAGATCGGCCTCCGTCCCGCCGATCAGGCTGTCATCCCCAGTGCCGCCCAGCAGGCTGTCCCGGCCATCCCCGCCATCCAGCCGGTCGTTTCCGGCCCCTCCGGTCAGACTGTCATCACCCGTCTCGCCCCAAAGCGAATCCGCGCCCTCCCCGCCCGCAAGCGTGTCGCCCCAGGTCCCGCCATACAGAAGATCATCCCCCGCCTCGCCCGACAGGGCATCGCGCCCCGCCCCGCCCCAAAGCCGATCGCCCTCCGTCCCCCCGAAAAGCTGGTCCTCCCCCGTCCCGCCATACAGTAGATCGGCCCCCGCCTCGCCCAGCAGGGTATCGGCCTCCTCCTCCCCCTCCAGCCGGTCATTCCCCGCCCCGCCCAGCAGCCGGTCCTTCCCCGTCCCGCCCAGCAGCGTGTCATTGCCATCGCCCCCCTCCAGCCGGTCGTCCAGCGACCCACCCTCCAGCCGGTCATTCCCCGCCTCGCCCATCAGGCTGTCCGCCCCGCCCCCGCCCCACAGCCGGTCCGACTCCGCCCCGCCCCACAGCAGATCGCGCCCCTCCCCGCCCCAAAGCCGGTCAATACCCGCCTCGCCGAACAGCAGGTCATCCCCCTCCAGCCCGCTCAGCCAGTCCAGCCCGGCGCCGCCGCGCAGGCTGTCATTGCCCTCGCCGCCAGTCAGCCGGTCATTCCCCTCCCCACCGTCCAGCGTATCGGCCCCCGCCCCGCCCAGCAGGCTGTCCGCCCCCGCCTCTCCGGCCAGCCGGTCATTCCCGGTCCCGCCGTCGATCGCATCCGCCCCCGCGCCGCCCGTCAGGCTGTCATTCCCCTCCCCGCCCGTGATCGTGTCATTCCCCGCCCCGCCCGTCAGGCTGTCCGGCCCCGACTGGCCCTCCAGCCGCCAGTCCGGCCCCTCCGGCACCGGGGTCAGCCCGTCAAAGGCCACCCGGTCCATCTCGGAAAACACCATCCCGCGCAGTTCGGCCAGCGTCAGGCCCCGCCCCGTAACCGTCCGGATCTCCAGTTCCTCATCGCCAAAGCGCAGGATCGCCCCCGTCGCCACGGGCTGCATCGCCAATTGCCACCCGCCCCGGAAGAAGGTCCAGCCCGACAGGTCGATCCGGTCCAGCGCCGGGTCGAAATCCGCGATCACATCGCGCCGCCCATCGGCCCGCATCACGAAGAGATCCGCCCCCGCCCCCCCGGCCAGAACCTCGCTTCCCGCCCGGTCAAGGATCACGTCCCGCTCGGCCCCCCCGGCCTGCACCACCGCGCCCAGCCCCACCAGCGGCACAGAAAGCTGTGTCAGCCCCGCCTCCGCCCCCGACAGGGCAAGGATCTGCAACCGGTCCCCCACCACCGCCCCCCGCAGCGCGGTGATCCCCTCCAGCGTCAGGTCCGCCCGATCCGCCAGCGTCGCCAGATGCACCAGCCGCCCCCCCGGCAACAGCGCCAGCACCGACAGCCCCGCATCCGCCCCCGCCGCAATCACGAAGGTCCAGCCGCCATGCGCCACCGTTTCCAGCACCGTCACCCCGGCAAAGCGCGTCGCCAGCCCGTCGATGACATGATCCGTCGGCGTCAGCGCGCCATCCGCCCCGATCCGGAACAGGGTCAAGCTCGATGTCCCCGCCGCCCCCGCGATCAGCCATGACGCGCCATGCGCCTCCACCACCCGCAGCGCGGTCGGGGTGTCGATGGGAATGCCCTGCGCCACGCCCGCCTGTCCCACCCGCGCCAGACCGCCCGCAGGCGACAGCGACAGAACGGCAATCCCGTCCTCACGGCCCGAGGCGGCAAAGACAAGGCTTGCGCCCCCCACCACCGCCCCGGCCAGCGCCGTCACCCCCGCCAGCGGCAGGTCGCGCGCATCCGCCAGCGCCGCGACCCGCGTCAGCGCCCCGCCCTCGCCGATGCGGAAGGCCTCCACCCCGCTGCCCTCCGGTCGCGCCGCGATCAGCCAGTCCCGCCCCCCCGCCGCCAGCGCCATCACCTCCACCGCCTGCCCCTGCAAGGCCGTGGTCGGGGCCAGATGGCCGGTAAAGGCCCGCCCGGCCTCGCCCCGCGCCGCGCCGATCAGATCGGCGGGCAGGCTGCCCGCCATCCCCCCCACCTCCAGCGCCAGCCGCCCCTGCTGGGCCAGACCCGTGACCGTCGCGCCCGTCGCCGTGACCGACAACGTCACCGTCTCGTTCAGCACCGGATTGAACACCCGCAACACCGGCGCCGCCCCGTCAGACAGGCCCATCTCGCCGCGCGTGAAAGGCTGCGCAAAGCGCGCGCCAAGTGTCACCCCGACCCGCAGGAATTCCAGCATATCCCGACCCACCCCCTGACCCACCCAAGTCAGACAGGGCCAGACTGCCGCCGCAGGGTTAGGGATTTCTTCGGGAATTCGGGCAGGGCGGCGGCATTCCCGGCGCATTCGCCCGAAGGGTCACAATGTCGCCGCACCATCCGTCGGCGTCACCTGCCGCCGCTTGATCACCGTCTCGCGCCAGGTGATATAGCTGATCGCCCCGATGATCACCGCCCCGCCCGCGATCACCCAGGGGTCCACCGCCTCGCCGAACAGCGCCGCGCCCAGGATCGTGCCCCAGACCAGTTGTAGAAAGGTCACCGGCTGCGTCACCGCCAAAGGCGCCGCGCGAAAGGCCCGCGTCATGCAGTAATGCGCCGCCGTGGCAAAGCCCGCCACCAGCCCCAGCCAGCCAAGCTGCACCAGGCTCATCGGCACCCAGACCCAGATCGCCAGCGGTAGCAGCCCCAGCGTCACCGTCAGCGACAGCATCGCAACCACCGTCCCCGCCGGGACAAGCTGGCTCAACCGCTTGGCATAAAGGTAGGAGGCCGCGAAGAACACCGCCGCGCCAAGCTGCGCCCAATGCCCCTCCGTCACCTCGCGCAGCCCGGGGCGCAGCACGATCATCGCGCCCAGCAGCGCCACCAGCACCGCCGCGATCCGCCGCGCCTTCAACGCCTCGCCAAAGAACAGCGCCGCCCCGATCGTCACCACCACCGGGTTCAGATAGCCGATGGCAATCACCTCGGCGATCGGGATACGCGCCATCGCATAGAACCACAGCACCACCGCCGCCGTATGCACCAGCCCGCGCCAGCCGAACAGCCGCGCCGTTCCCGCAGGCAGCCCGTTCCGCGCCACCATCCACAGGCTCGGCGCCAGAAACACCACCCCCCAGGCAAAGCGCACAAAGGCGGATTGCGCCGCAGGCAGCTCTGTCCCCAGATGCCGCACGATCCCGTTCACCGCGACAAAGCACAGCCCCGTCAGCAGCATCCACAGAACCCCTTCCACGGGGCGGCCAAGATCGGCGGGGGCAGTCGTCATGCGCGCCACAGAAACCGATCCGCGCGCCCCCCGCAAGGCCCCCTCAGGCCGTCAGCGCCAGCTTCGCCGCAATCGCCCACATCGTGCAGCCCACCACCACCTCCAGCACGACCCAGGCCCGCGGCCGCGCGAAGACCGGCCCCAGCAGCCGCGCGCCAAAGCCCAGCGCGCTGAAGAACACCAGCGATCCCAGCGCCGCCCCCGTGCCGAAGGCAAGCCCGTAAGGCGCATATTGCGCGCTGATCGACCCCAGCAACACCACCGTATCCAGATAGACATGCGGATTGGCCCAGGTCAGCACCAGACAGGTCGCCAGCACCTTGCCCAGAGGCGCCGCCCCCCCGGGCGCGGGCATCAGCGCCTCGCCCCCGCGCCAGGCCGCCCGGAACCGCATCCCGCCATAGACCACCAGAAAGGCCACGCCCCCCCACAGCATCACATCCGCCAGCCAGGGCACCGCCCCCGACACAAGGCCAAATCCCCCCACGCCCGCCGCAATCAGCACCGCATCCGACAGCGCGCAGGTCGCCACCACCGCCAGCACATGCTCGCGCCGTATCCCCTGCCGCAGGACAAAGGCATTCTGCGCCCCGATGGCCGCAATCAGGCTGATCGCCACCAGAAACCCCGCCCCCGCCGCAACACCCGCCGTCATCCGCGCCTCCTGCCTCGTCCCGGGCTTGACCTAGCCCGCCGCAGAGGGATCAATCCAGTTAATCTTCCTGCATCCAGATTAGAAACGCTAATGCTAGACCCGGCCCAGCTCGCCGCCCTCGCCGCCATCCACCGCCGCGGCTCCTTCGACCTTGCCGCGGCCGAACTTCACGTCACCCCCTCCGCCATCTCGCAACGGCTCAAGGCGCTGGAAGAACGCATCGGCACGCTCCTCATCCGGCGCGGCACGCCCTGCACCGCCACCGATACCGGCCTCCGCCTCATCCGCCACCATGACGAGGTGGCGCTTCTGGAACATGCCCTCGCCGCCGATCTTCCCGGCATCGCCCCCGGCCCCGCCACCCTGCGCATCGCGGTCAATGCCGACAGCCTCGCCACCTGGGTCATCCCCGCCCTCGCCGCGACCGACGGCTTCCTCTACGACATCGTCATCGACGATCAGGACGTCTCGCAAGACTGGCTCCGCCGGGGCGAGGTGGCCGGGGCCATCACCTCCCATCCCGGCCCGCTGCAAGGCTGCGAAACCCTGCCCCTCGGCGCGCTGCGCTACCGCGCCACCGCCTCGCCTGCCTTTATCGAACGCTGGATGCCCGATGGCCCCACGCCCCCGGCCCTCACCCGCGCCCCGGCCCTTACCTTTTCCGACAAGGACCGGCTCCAGCATGTCTGGGTGGATCGGATGACCGGCGGCCAGGCCAGCCGGGCGGGCTTTCCCTCGCATCGACTCGCCTCCTCCCATGGCTTCGTAGAGGCCTGCCGCGCGGGCCTCGGCTGGTGCCTCAACCCCGAACCGCTGATCGCCCCCGCCCTCGCCGATGGCGCGCTGATCGACCTCGCCCCCGACCACCCGCTTGACGTCGCGCTCTACTGGCAATTCGCGCGCCTCACCGCCCCGGCCACCGCGCCGCTCACCCGCGCGCTTCTCGCCCAGGCGCGGGCGGCACTCCGTCAGCCGTGACGCAGCGCCCGGAACACCAGCATCACCGCCAGCAGCACGAAGATCAGCCCCGCCATGTCCCCCGCCACCACATCGGCATAGGTGCCCAGCTTCTCGCCCGGCGCCATGCCGTCGCAGCACGGGCCCACCGCCACGCGCGGCACATTCCCGATCAGCGATCCGGCCAGCCCCACCGCCACCAGCATCTTCCAGTTCGCCGCCTGCCCCACGCCCCGCGCATCCTGCCCCGCCCAGCGGAACAGATCGAAAGCCAGCGACACCGCCGCCAGCTTGATCCCCAGAAGCAGCATGTTCAGCGGCTCCAGAACCGCCGACCCGATCAGCAGCCAGGCCGAAACCAGCGCCGCCGGATAAAGCAGCGGCATCGCCGCCCAGCCATAGATCCAGGCAAAGACCACCGCCACGCCATGCGGCAGGAACACCGCATGGGGCTGCGGGGTCAGATGGGCCTGAAGCCGCGCCAGATGGTTCAGCCCGTCACACAGCACGAATGCCATGAACATCGCGGCGGATGCCGCGGCAAAATGCAGGCCAGCCTGCACGGGATGCAAACGCATCCATCCTCCTCCCTGAAGGCTCGCCCTTCAGACCCGCCCGGTCAGCCTTCGATGCTGTCCGGCAGCACGTAATGCCCGGCCCGCGTGTCAGGCGCATGGGCAACCAGCCCGCGCTGCACAAGGCTCTTCAAGGCACGATGATAGGTCGCCTGCGGAATGGCAGCAGCCAGAGGATGATTGCGGATCGCCTCCGACCGGGCCTTCTTGGGCGACCCGCTCGACACTTCGTTGATCGCATAAAGCACATCCCGCTCATTCGGCGAGAGGTCAACAAGACCAAGAGACCGTTCCATCTCGAAAAGCAGTGCCCGCAACTGTGCGACGCTCTTGATATTCACCACGTCCCTGCCGTCCCGTGTGACACGCCATCCCGGCGTCAATACCTTCGTATAGCTTAATTCCCGCGCGAATTGCTCGCAATGTTTCTGTGTCTCCTTGGGAGACAGAAAACCCTCAGAGCGCAAATTATACGCGAAGGATTGACAAACGGAAAGAAATCAACAACTAATACGTGTATGTTAATGTGTGTGTTCGCCTGAAACAGTATTCCGCGGGACTAGCGCCATAGCCCCTTCATCGAACCCGGTCAGGTTTTACCCTGACTTTCCGGAGTTCTTCAGCGCTATGGGTGTTCAATTGTCCAACCAACAGACAACGGCCTTCCGTCCCACCATCGTCACCGCCCCCCCTGTCACCTCCAGGGCCCATGCCCCGGTCGCCCCGGTCCGTATCGTGGCCTTCTGCTCCCTTCCGGGCAGCCCGCTCGACCCGCTGCTCGACTGGTTCGACGCCTGCGGTGCGCGGCTTTCGATCATGCCGATCCGCGGCCTCCCGCTCGAATGGTTCGACCGCTACGCCACGGCCTTCGACATCGCCTTCGTGGATGCCGATTTCCTCGGCGATGACGGCACGGTGATCGACTTCGGCCTCCGCCTGCGCCGCTTCGCCCCCGAACTGCCGATCATCATGATCTCCTCCCGCGTGGCCGAGTCGGACTTCTCCACCGAACGCAAGGCGATCTGCGATGTCACCCTGCGCGCGCCACTGACCGCCAAGAGCCTGATCGAGGCGCTCTCCATCGCCACGAAGAACCACGATCTCTGGCACGAAGGCCGCTTCGGCCGGATGCAGTCGCGCTGATCCGAATGGCAGAAGGGGGCGGCCCCTCCGGAACCGCCCCCCTCTCCAACCACCCGAGGCCGCGCCTCAGCCCAGCTGTGCCGCCACCGCGTCGGGGATGTCGAAATTGTGCGTCACCGTCTGCACATCGTCATCCTCTTCCAGCATGTCGATCAGCTTCATCAGCTTCTGCGCCGTCTCCAGATCGACCTCGGTCCGCGTCTGCGGCCGCCAGATCAGCTTCGACTCGGTGGATTCCCCCAGACCCGCCTCCAGCGCGTCCGACACATCCGACAGCGCCTCGACACTGCAATAGATCCAGTGCCCCTCCTCGTCGGATTCAACGTCATCCGCCCCCGCCTCCAGCGCCGCCATCATCACGTCATCCGCTGATCCGGCACTGGCCGGATAGGAAATCTCGCCAACCCGGTCAAAGCCGTGGCTCACCGATCCGGTCTGCCCAAGGTTGCCGCCGCATTTGGTGAAATAGGACCGCACATTCGATGCCGTGCGGTTCAGGTTGTCGGTCATCGCCTCGACGATGATCGCGATGCCGTTCGGGCCATAGCCCTCATAGCGGATTTCCGTGTAATCCGCCGCATCGCCGCCCTGCGATTTCTTGATCGCGCGCTCGATCACATCCTTCGGCATCGACACCGCCTTGGCAGCCTTCACCGCCAGACGCAGACGCGGGTTCTTCTCCGGGTCCGGATCGCCCATCTTGGCCGAGACGGTGATTTCCTTCGCCAGCTTGGAAAACATTTTCGAGCGGATCGCATCCTGCTTGCCCTTGCGGTGCTGGATGTTCGCCCATTTCGAATGGCCTGCCATGACCCTTGCTCCGATATCCCTGCGGGGTGATGGCGTCCTATACACAAGCCGCACGGGGAACGGCAACCCCGCGCGACGGTCTGTAGGATGGGCAATCCTGCCCATCCTCCCCCGGGATCACTCCACCGGCGGCGGCGACACGAACGCCCAGGACCGCCCGCCGCCCGTGATCTCCACCTTCGCCATCGGCGGCACCACGCCCTCCGCCCCCAGCGCCTGGGTCAGCCCGCTCCAGAACTGGCGCAGCAGGTTCGGCCGCTCCACCACCGTCACCCGGTAGTCATAGCCCGGCCCGCAGGGCTCCAGCCGCCCGGCCCCGCCTGCCGCCGCCCAATCCGCCCGGCAGACCGTGCCATCCGCCAGCGTCACGGTCAGCACCTCCGCCGACAGCCGCGCCGCCTGCGGCACCGGCGGCTGCATCAGCCCCGCACAGCCCGCCACCAGCAGCACGCCCAGACCCAGACCCGCAAGCCGCATCGCAATCCCCTCACAACACCCCGTCACAGGGGCCAGATCACCGGGATCAGCGCCGAAGCCAGCAATCCCGTCAGGATGTTCAGCGGTATCCCCACCCGCATGAAGTCCGAAAACCGGTATCCGCCCGGCCCATAGACCATCATGTTGGTCTGATACCCCACCGGCGTCGCAAAGGCCACCGAGGCCGAGAACATCACCGCCACCACCAAGGGCCGCGGATCCACCCCCAGCGACTGCGCCAGCTCGATCACGATGGGCGTATAGATCACCGCCACCGCATTGTTCGACAGGAACTCGGTCAGCGCGAGTCCCAGGAAATAGACGCAGAGCACCAGAAGAAAGGGTGACAGCCCGGCCAGCGACGGCGCCACCGCCTCCACCATCAGGGCCACCGCGCCCGACTGGTCCAGCCCCTCGCCCACCGCCAGCATGGCAAAGATCATCGCCAGCAGCCGCCCGTCCACGAAGGAAAAGGCCTCCTCCGCATCCACGCAGCGCGTGATCAGGATCACCGCCACCGCCAGCAGCGCCAGCGGCAGGATCGGCGCCACATCCAGCGCCGACAAAAGCACGATCCCTGCCAGCGCCGCCACCGCGATGGGCGCCTTCGCCCGCCGGAAGGGCTTGATCGACGGGCGGCTGATATCCACCAGGTCCATATCCGCCGCCAGCCGCTGGATATCCTCCACCGCGCCTTCCAGCAGCAGCGTATCCCCCACCCGCACGATCAGGTCATCCAACTGCCGCCCGATATTCTGGTTCCGCCGATGCGCCGCCAGCACATAGACGCCATAGCGCCGCCGCAGCCGCAGCTCGCCCAGACGCCGCCCCTCCATCCGGCAGCCGGGGGAAATCAGCACCTCCACCGTCTCCGTCCGGGTGGAGGAAAGCTTGTCCACCAGATGCAGGTCCTTGCGCCCCTGCAATCCCAGCAGTTCCGTCATCTCCGTCCGCAGCACCACCCGGTCCCCGGCCTCCAGCTTCACGGGCTGAAGGTCGCGCCGCAGCGACGCATCCCCCCGCAGCACGTCGATCAGACGCACCCCGTCGCGCTTGAACAGGTCGATCTCCAGCACCGCCTGCCCGATCAGCGGGCTGTCCTCCGGAATGGCGACCTCGGTGAAATACTTCATCTTGCGCCGGTCGCTCAGCAGCACGCCCATGCTCTGCCGCACCGGCAACAGCTTCTCCGCCGTCATCGCCAGGAAAAGCCCCCCCGCCACCGCCAGCGCGATGCCCAGCGGCGCGATCTCGAAGATCGAGAAATGCTCCAGCCCGTTCTCCGCCGCAACCCCATCCACCAGAAGGTTGGTCGATGTCCCGATCAGCGTGATCATACCCCCCAGCACCGTCATGTAGGACAGAGGGATCAGCAGCTTTGACGGCGCCGTCCGCATCTTCACCGCAAGCTGCATCACCACGGGGATCATCACCGCCACCAGAGGCGTGTTGTTCATGAAGGCCGAGGCAGCGGCGATCATCCCGAACAGCACCACGATGGTCGTCTTGGGCCGCCCGCCCACATGCCGCTCGGCCATTCGCACGACGCTTTCCACCGCGCCTGTCCGGACCAGCCCGCCCATCACCAGAAACATCATCAGAATGGTCCAGGGTGCCGGGTTCGACAGAACCGCCGTCGCATCCCGCACCGGCAGGATGCCAAGGATCAGCATCATCGCCGCCCCGCCCAGCGCCGTCACCTCGACGGGATAGGTCTCGCGCACGAACAGCACGAACATCCCCGCAAGGATTCCGATGGCAACCCAGGGCTGCCATGCCGCCGCCAATTCCCAACCGAACATCCCGCCCCCGTCACAACCCTTCGCAGGCGCCGAAGGACGGGTCAGTCTCCCCGATCCGCCCGCGCCCGCGGGCTGACCAATGCCACACCGGAGAGAAGCAAAACAAGCGAAAGCCAGAGAGAAGGAGGAAATCTTTCTCCCAGCAGCACCATCGCCCAGAAAATTCCTGCTCCCGTCACGATATAGGAACATTGTGACGCAAACACCGCCCCCGCCCGGAAGGCCAGCCACACATAGGCCGCATAGATCACCGCATGCAGCGCCGAAGACCCGGCCAAAGCCAGCTCCGCCCGCCCGAAATCGGCAAAGGGATCGAACATCTGCCCCGTCACCAAGGCCACCGGCAGACAGGCCAGCAGCCCCGTGACCGAAGCCCCGAACATCGCCTGCACCGGGTCCATGCCGGCCGTGCCATAGCGCGCGACATACAGCCCCTCCAGCGCATAGCAGAGCGGCCCCACCATCGCGACCGGCAGGAAGGCCACCATCGCCGCCTCCGGCAGCACCGCCCCCGGCGCGGCCAGCATCCCCACCGCCGCCAGCCCCAGACAGAGGCCCAGAAGGCGCAGCCAGGCAAAGCGCTCCATCCCCATCAGTACGGCGATGGGAAAAGCGATCATCGGCACGGCCGAAATGATCATCGACATCACCCCCGATGGCAGCCGCGCCACCGACAGATAGAAGGTCGCATTGGGGATCAGCGTCCCCAGCGCCGCCACGATCACATAAAAGCGCAGCGCGGGCGCCGTGAAGACCAGCCCCTTCCCCCGCGGCAGGCACAGGGCCCCCAGCACCACCACACAGACCACCAGCTGCCAGAAGATCAACCCGAACGGCCCCTGCCCGTCCTCCGTCGCCATCTTGCCCAGCGGCTGGGTCATGCCCCAGCCAAGCCCCAGGCACAGCAGCACCGCCACATGGAACCAGCGCCGGTCGGTCACGGCCAGCGCGGTCACGGCGCGCTCTCCGCCAGCCGCCCGCCCACCCGCACCGGCTGCACCCGCAGCGCCTTGCCCGTCCGGTCATCGGTTTCCACAAAGACGCCCGACAGCGTGGCCTCCCCCTCCGCCGGTTCGAACCGCCCCTTCGCCATGCCGGTGACGAAACGGCGCAGCGGCTCCATCTTCTCCATCCCGATCACGCTGTCATAATCGCCGCACATGCCCGCATCCGTCAGATAGGCCGTGCCGCCCTTCAGGATCATCGCATCCGCCGTCGGCACATGGGTATGCGTCCCCACCACCAGCGAGGCCTGACCGTCGCACCAATGCCCCATGCCCATCTTCTCGCTCGTCGCCTCGGCATGGACATCCACCACCGCCGCCTGCACCGCAGCACCCAGGGCATGGGTCTTAAGCACGCCCTCGATGGCCGAAAACGGGTCATCGAAAGGCCGCTTCATGAAGACCTGACCCAGCACCTGCGCCACCAGAACCTTGCGCCCCTGCGTCGCGGTGAACACCCGGAACCCCTTCCCCGGCGCAACCTTCGAAAAGTTCAGCGGCCGGATGATCCGCGGCTCCGTCTCGATAAAGCTCAACATGTCCTTCTGGTCAAAGGCATGATCGCCCAGCGTGATGCAATCCGCCCCCGCCGCAAGGATCAGCTTGGCATGATCCGGCGTCAGCCCCGCCCCGCTCGATGCATTCTCCCCGTTCACCACCACGAAATCGAGCGCCCAGTCCGCCCGCAAGCCCGGCAGCCGCGCGGTGATCGCCGCACGCCCCGTCCGCCCCATCACATCGCCAAGGAAAAGGATCCGCATCCCTCCGCCCTACGCCGCGCCACCGGAAACGGCAATCCCGTTCCCGACCCCGCGCCGTCGCAAATCCGGCCCGGGCGCGAAACCCGTGTCCCAGGGGGCCGGACCTGCCACTTCATCTTGGCCCAAATACTCACCTTCCCCGGTCGCGGCGACACGCCCCCGCCCGACCTTCGCCGTAGGGCGGGGTTCACCCCGCCCCTGCTCTTGTGCACCACCGCACCCTTAACCCCCTTTCCCCACCCCACCCTCCCCAGATTTGTATGTACACTTTGCTGCACAGAAAGCGGCACAACTTCCGGCACAGCCGTTTTCGGCCAACCCCCCGAAAACACGAAAACCTTTCGCTCCCCCGCCCCCTTCCCCCGCCCCGGCCCGCAGCCTACCATTCCCCCATGCACCTGCCCCCTCCCCTCACCGACTGGTTCGCCGCCAAGGGCTGGACCCTCCACCCCCACCAGCAGGCCATGCTGGACCGCGCCGCCAACCCCGCCACCCTCCTCATCGCCCCCACCGGCGGCGGCAAGACGCTGGCAGGCTTCCTGCCCACCCTCGCCGAACTGGGCCAAACACCCCGGAACGGCCTCCACACCCTCTACATCTCGCCGCTCAAGGCCCTCACCGCCGACATCCGCCGCAACCTGCGCACCCCCGTCGAAGGCGCCGCCCTCCCCATCCGGATCGAAGACCGCACCGGTGACACCTCCTATACCCAGCGCCGCCGCCAGCGCGCCGACCCGCCGCATATTCTGCTCACCACGCCGGAATCCCTCGCCCTCCTCCTCTCCTACGAAGACGCCCCCCGCATTTTCCAATCCCTCCAACGGGTTGTGATCGACGAACTCCATGCGCTCGCCGAATCCAAGCGCGGCGACCAGCTCATGCTGCTCCTCTCCCGCCTCGAAAGCCTCTCCCCCGGCCTCCGCCGCGTCGGCCTCTCCGCCACAGTCGAAGACCCGCCCGCGCTGGCCCGCTTCCTCGCCCCCACCGGCTGCGACATCCTGCAAGCCGACCCCGGCCCCGACCCCGATATCGCCATGCTGGAAACCGAAGCCCCCCCACCCTGGAGCGGGGGCGGCGGCCGCTATGCCATGCGCGCGATCCTCGATGAAGTCCGCCGCCACCGCACCACCCTCATCTTCCACAACACCCGCGCGCAGGCAGAGCTTTTCTTTCACGATCTCTGGCTACAGAACGACGATGGCCTTCCCATCGGCATCCATCACGGCTCTCTCGCCCGCGAACAGCGCGAAAGGGTGGAGGCCGCGATGGCCGCGGGCCAGCTTCGCGCCGTGGTCTGCACCGGCTCGCTCGACCTCGGCATCGACTGGGGCGATGTCGATCTCGTCATCCAGGTCGGCGCGCCGAAGAACGTCAAACGCCTCGTGCAAAGGATCGGCCGCGCCAACCACCGCTACAACGCGCCCTCCAAGGCCCTCATTCTGCCCGCCAACCGCTTCGAGGTGGTGGAATGCCGCGCCGCGCTCGACGCCGTCCGCGATCACACGCTGGACGGCGAACCGCGCGGCCCCGGCCCCCGCGACGTGCTCTGCCAGCACATCCTGATGACCGCGGCCTCCGGGCCGTTCGACGCTAACGAATTGTTCACAGAGGTTACCAGGGCAGGCCCCTACGCGACCCTCACCCGCCCCCAGTTCGACGCCTGCCTCGACTTCTGCGCCACCGGCGGCTATGCCCTCCGCGCCTATGACAAGTGGCAGAGATTACAGGAAAAAAACGGCCTCTGGCAGCTCCGCGATCCGCGCAGCGCGGCGCTCATCCGCCAGAATCTCGGCACCATCATCGACACCGAAACCCTTAAGGTCCGCCTGAAGAACCGCTTCGGCGGCACGCCCTTGGGAGAGGTCGAGGAAGGCTTCGCCTCCACCCTCACCCCCGGCGATACCTTCCTCATCGGCGGCGAAATCGTCCGCTACGAAGGCCTGCGCGAAATGACCGTCGAAGTCACCCGCCAACCCGGCCGCGACCCGAAAGTCGCCACTTTCAACGGCACCAAATTCGCCACCTCCACCCTGCTCACCCAGCGGATACTCGAACTCTTCCAACAGGATGCATGGCCCGCTTTGCCCGCCCACACCGCCCAATGGCTCGCCCTGCAACGCGAGGTCAGCCGTCTGCCAAGCCCTGACCGCCTGCTTGTCGAAAGCTTCCCCCATGACGGGCGCGAACATCTCTGCGTCTATGGCTTCGCAGGCCGCAACGCGATGCAGACCCTCGCCCTTCTGGTGACAAAACGGATGGAGGAACAGGGGCTTGCCCCCCTCGGCTTCGTCGCCACCGATTACGCCACGCTGATCTGGGGCCTCGATCCCGTCACCGATGCCGCCCCCCTCTTCGACCTCGCCGCGCTGCGCGAAGGGCTGGAAACCTGGCTTTCCGGCAATGCCGTGATGAAGCGCACCTTCCGCGCCACCGCCATCATCGCGGGCCTCATCGAACGCTCCAACCAGGGCCGCCGCAAGACAGGCCGTCAGGCCACCTTCTCTTCCGACATCCTCTACGACACGCTCCGGAAATACGACCCCGACCACCTGCTCCTTCAGGTGACACGGGAAGAGGCCGAACGCGGCCTCGTCGATTTCTCCCGCATCGAAGACATGCTCGCCCGGGTGGAGGGGCGCATCGACCTCATCCGCCTGCCCCGCGTCACCCCCCTTGCGGCCCCCCTCTTCCTCGAACCCGGCCGCATCCCCGTCCACGGAACCGGCCGCGAGAGGATGGTGGAAGAGGCCGCCCGCCGCCTGATGGAAGAGGCCGGCCTCGCCTGACCCGCTTGCAACCCCTTGCGCCACAGGGCAAACCTCGCCCCATGCACCACGCCTTCACCCTGTCCGGCGCAACGCTCCACGCCCTGCCCTCCGGCGCGCTCTACTGGCCCGCGCAGCGGCTGCTCTGCGTCTCCGACCTGCACCTCGGCAAATCCGAACGCCTCGCCCGGCGCGGCGGCGCCCTGCTGCCGCCCTATGAAACAAGGGAAACCCTGCATCGGCTGGAGGCCGAGGTGGACCGCACCGCCCCCGCCACAGTCATCTGCCTCGGTGACAGTTTCGACGACCTCGCCGCCGTCCGGGGGCTGGAGGAAGAAGCCCGCCTCCGCCTTGCCCGCCTGATGGCCGGGCGAGACTGGACCTGGATCGAAGGCAACCATGATGCAGGCCCGGTGGAAATCGGCGGCACCCACCGCGCGCAGGTGACACTTGGCCCGCTGACCTTCCGCCACATCGCGGACCGTTCGGAAAAGCACGAAGTGTCAGGCCATTACCACCCGAAACTCCGCCTCAAGGGCGCGGCCCGCCCCTGCTTCCTGCTGGATTCGAAACGGCTGATCCTGCCCGCCTTCGGCCTCTATACGGGCGGTCTTTCCGTGGATGATCCGGCGCTGACTGCGCTTCTCGATCCGCCCGCGCTGGCCATCCTCACCGGTGCCCGCGCCCTGCCCGTGCCGCTCCCGCTCAGATAAGCCCGCGCTCCACCAGACGCTCGCGATGGTTCCGGCTCACCGGCACAGGCGGCCCTTCGGCCATCACCAGCATCAGCCGCCCCTCGCCCCGCTCCAGCCCCATCACGCGATCCCAGGCCACCCAATGCGACCGATGGACCTGCGCCCCCTCGACCGGGCCCACCTCTGCCATCGCATCGCCGAATCGCATCAGCAGGGTCCCTCGCCCCGCCAGGGTCTGCACATCCACGTAATGATCCCGCACCGAAAGCGAAACCAGCGCCCCCCGCAAGGCAGGCTCCAGCCGCAGCACGATCCGCGGCAGGACCACCGCCTCCTCGGGGACCGACGGCACCACCGGCGGCAGGGGCGACACCGCGCCGCGCCCGAAATCATGATGGGCGGCAATGGCCAGGCTGACAACGAACACCATCGCCGCGATCTCGGGCAATCCGGCATTCAGATAGGGCCCGTCCACCACCGGCAGGACGTCCAGCAGGTTCATCGCATTCACCGGAAAGGCCACACCGCAGGCCACCAGCACCGCGGTCAGCAGTCCGCCGCGATGGAAATCCCGCAGGTCCAGCACGCTGTGCACAAAGGCCCGCGCCCCCGTGGCGATCACGGCAAACAGCCCGATCCACAGCCCCCACAGAACCAGCCGGTGATCGAAAGAGCAGTTCTCGTAACTGCCCATCGGCCCCGTGATGGCGGCAATAAGGGTCGCAAAGCCCCACATCGCGCCTGTCCGCCTGTTCAGCAGATCGCGCTTCCATTCCGACAAGAATGCGGACATGTCCCCACAGCCCTCAACTTCCAGAAAACGCTAACAGCGCCGCAGGCTTGGGGCAATCTCCTCCATGCGCCACAGGGCGGGGATTCTTTCGCGATCGGCGGAAAGCCTCGCATCCCTTGGGATCAGGCCGTCAGGCCCTCCGGCTCCGGCAGGCCATTCGCGCGGCAGCAGGCGGTCAGCGTATTGGCCAGCAGGCAGGCAATCGTCATCGGCCCCACCCCGCCCGGCACCGGCGTGATCGCACCCGCCACTGCGGCGGCGCTGTCGTAATGCACATCCCCCACCAGCTTGGCCTTGCCGTCGCGCTCGATCCGGTTGATCCCCACATCGATCACCGTCGCGCCCGGCTTCACCATCTCGCCGGTAATCATCTCGGGCCGCCCCACGGCCGCAACAAGGATATCCGCCCGCTTGCAGACCTCGGCCAGATCCTTGGTCCGGCTATGCGCAATCGTCACCGTGCAGCTATCGCCCAGCAGAAGCTGCGCCATCGGCTTGCCCACGATATTCGACCGCCCCACCACCACCGCATTCAATCCCGCCAGCTTCCCATGATGATCCCGCAGCATCATCAGACAGCCCAGCGGCGTGCAGGGCACCATCGACTTCTGCCCCGTCCCCAGCAACCCGACATTCGAGATATGGAACCCGTCCACATCCTTGGCCGGGTCGATCCGGTTGATGACCAGTTCGGAATTCAGATGCCCCGGCAGCGGCAATTGCACAAGGATGCCATGCACCGCCGGATCGGCATTCAGTTTGTCGATCAGCGCCAGCAGCTCCGCCTCGCCCGTCTCTGCCGAAAGGCGATGCTCGAAACTCGCCATCCCCACTTCGATGGTGGAGGCATGCTTGTTGCGCACATAGACCTGGCTCGCCGGGTCCTCGCCCACAAGAACCACGGCCAGCCCCGGCACGATTCCCTGCTCTTCCTTCAGCCGCGCTACATGCGCCGCCACCCGCGCCCGCACATCCGCCGCAAAGGCCTTGCCGTCGATCACCTTGGCACCCATCGCGCCCATCCCTTCCGTCTGTCCTGCGCGGATGGGGCGGGCCGCGACCTCACCCTTTCCGCAGATGGTCTTCCTCGCGCTCGATCGACCAGTCGATCAGCTTGCGCCAGAGTTTTTCAAGCTTGTCGGGCGGCAACCCATGGGCCGCCGCATGACGCCGCACATTGGCCACGACCTGCTCCACCCGATCCTCGATCCGCGCGGGCAAGCCGATCTCTTCCTTGATCGCCGCCGCCCGGTCGATATAGGCGGTCCGCTCGGCGAACAGCGCCACCAGCGCCTCGTCCAGCCTGTCGATCTCGGCCCGTATATCGGCCATCGTGGTGCAGTCTTCCGGCCTCTTCATGCCATCCCGTCCCCTCTCAGGTTGCCCCCCATGTAAGGGGGCCAACCCGAAAGGGCAACGCGACAGATCAGATCAGAACAGGCCCTCGACATGGCCCTGATCGTTCAGGCGGATCACCTCGGCACTCGGCACCTTGGGCAGGCCCGGCATCGTCATGATCTCACCGCAGATCACCACGATGAAGCCCGCACCCGCGGACAGCCGCACCTCGCGCACCGGCACCGAATGGCCCGTCGGCGCGCCGCGCAGATTTGGATCGGTGGTGAAGGAATACTGCGTCTTCGCCATGCAGACCGGCAGATGCCCGTAACCCGCCGCTTCCCAGGTCTTCAACTGGTCCCGGATCGACTTGTCGGCGATGACCTCATCGGCATGATAGATGCGCTTGGCAATCGTCTCAACCTTCTGGAAGAGCGACATTTCATCGGGATAGAGCGGCGCGAAATTCGACACGCCGGATTCCGCAAGGCTCACCACCTTCTTGGCCAGATCCTCGATCCCCGCCGACCCCTGCGCCCAATGCTTGCAGAGGATGGCTTCCGCCCCCTGCTCGGCCACATAGGCCTTCACGGCGGCGATTTCGGCATCGGTGTCGCTGTAGAAGTGGTTGATCGCCACCACCACCGGCACGCCGAAGGATTTCACATTGGCGATATGGCGGCCCAGGTTCGGGCAGCCCTTCTTGACCGCCTCGACATTCTCGGTCCCCAGATCGGCCTTCGCCACGCCGCCGTTCATCTTCATCGCGCGCACCGTGGCCACGATCACCGCCGCCGAAGGCTTCAGCCCCGCCTTGCGGCACTTGATGTCGAAAAACTTCTCGGCCCCGAGATCCGCGCCAAAGCCCGCTTCGGTGACCACATATTCCCCAAGCTTCAGCGCCGTCTTGGTGGCGATGACCGAGTTGCAGCCATGCGCGATGTTGGCAAAGGGCCCGCCATGCACGAAGGCCGGATTGTTCTCCAGCGTCTGCACCAGGTTCGGCTGCATCGCATCCTTGAGCAGCACCGTCATCGCGCCATCGGCCTTCAGGTCGCGGCAATAGATCGGCTTCTTGTCGCGGGTATAGGCGACGACGATATCCCCCAGCCGCTTTTGCAGGTCATCCAGATCGTTCGACAGGCAAAGGATCGCCATGACCTCGGAGGCGACGGTGATGTCAAAGCCCGTCTGGCGCGGGAAGCCGTTGGACACGCCCCCCAGCGACACGACCATGTCGCGCAGCGCGCGGTCATTCATGTCCATCACCCGGCGCCAGACGATGCGGCGCTCGTCGATATCCAGGCTGTTGCCCCAGTAGATATGGTTGTCGATCATCGCCGACAGCAGGTTATGCGCGCTGGTGATCGCGTGGAAATCGCCGGTGAAGTGAAGGTTCATCTCCTCCATCGGCACGACCTGCGCGTAACCGCCGCCCGCCGCGCCGCCCTTCATCCCGAAATTCGGGCCGAGGCTGGCTTCGCGGATGCAGATCACTGCTTTCTTCCCGATCCGGTTCAGGCCATCGCCCAGACCGACCGTCGTCGTCGTCTTGCCTTCCCCCGCCGGGGTCGGGTTGATCGCCGTCACGAGGATCAGCTTGCCATCCGGCTTGCTTGCGAGGCTCTTGATGAACTCCTGGCCCACCTTGGCCTTGTCATGGCCATAGGGAAGCAGATGCTCGGACGGGATGCCCAGCTTCGCCCCGATCTCCATGATCGGCTTCTTCTTCGCTTCGCGCGCAATCTCGATGTCGGTCTTGACGGCCATATCCCATGCTCCCTTCGCGGGGTTCATCCCCCGTTTCCGACGTGATACCGGGGGAAACGGGCGATGCGAGTGGCTTTTCCGACATTTCCGCCCCCAGATTCGCCACCGGGCGTTTCCGATCGGAAACTGGAGGCGCCGCCGAAGGGAATTTTCCGCGGTGAAACTAAATTCACCGATGGGAAATCATCCCGACCGTGCAGAGTCCAGATGCGCCCAGACCGGCTGATCCGGGATGTGCAGGCGCAGCGCCTCGCCCAGGGCGAAGGTGCCTTCCCGCTCCACCCAGGCCGTGATCCCGCGCCGCCCTGCCGCCGCCGCCTTGAACTTCGCGCCATAACCGGGATGCCGCCCCTCGATGGGGCGGGCGGGCAGCATGCAGGGGCGGTTCTCGATATCCACCACCAGCGTCGCGCCCCCTGCCGCCTGCAAGCGGCTGCCGGGCGGCACATGGCTGAAATCGGGGATGCCCTCCACCACCATCGTCGCCCCCACCAGCGTCGGGTCCAGTTCCGCCACCCCCATCCGCGCCGCGATCTCGGCCAGTTCTTCCGCCGACAGGATGGAAAACTGCCGCGTGTTCCGGATCACCGTCCCCTTGGGATATTGCGCCGTCACCCGGCTGCACGAGGCGCGCGTCACCCCGGCATGGGCATCGCCCTCCGGCCCGGCAAAGCCGGCCACCACCTGCGCCACCGGTTCCGCCGCCAGCGCCGCCTCCCGGTCGCGCACCAGACCCAGCCAGACGATGCGCGCGGCGAAATCGGTCGGTTTCAGGACAGGCATCATTCCCTCGAAGCTGGACCGTCCTCCAACAGGACAGCATCATCCTCCACCGCCCGCCAGACCGTCGCAAGCCCCCGGCATGGCCAGGGCCGCACAAAGCAAAACCCCGGAACCTTCACGGCTCCGGGGTCTTGCATGCTGCACAGGTCGGACAGGGCTCAGACGATCGGCTCGGGCTCCGGCCCGGCCTTCGGCGTCTTGGGCCGCGTCTTCGGGATCGCCGCAATCGACGGGGTGCCACCACCCGAGGCGGGCTTGTCGGCATCGTCATCGCCACCCAGCGCCTCGCCGGCGATCACCTTGCGGATCTCGTCACCGGTCAGCGTCTCGTATTCCAGCAGACCCTTGGCCAGACGCTCGAAATCGTCGGCCTTCTCCAGAAGGATGCGCCGCGCGGTTTCATAGCCTTCGTCGATCAGCTTCTTCACCTCGTCCTCGATCAGCTCCTTCGTATGGGCCGAAACCGAGAAACCTGCGGTGTTCCCCTGATAGCCTTCATGCGCCTCGGCATAGTCGATATTGCCGACCTTGTCCGACATGCCCCAGCGCATCACCATGGCACGGGCCAAGGAAGACGCCTGCTGGATATCCCCCGCAGGGCCGGACGACACGCCTTCCTCACCGTATTTGATGATCTCGGCCGCCTTGCCCGCCATGGTCATGGCGATCTTCTGCTTGCCCTCATCCTTGTGCATGTTCAGCCGGTCCATCTCGGGCAGGCTGACAACCATGCCAAGGGCGCCACCACGCGGGATGATCGTGGCCTTATAGACCGGGTCGCACTTCGGCATGTTCATGCCCACGATGGCGTGGCCCGCCTCGTGATAGGCGGTCTTTTCCTTCTGGTCGGGCGTCAGCACCATCGACCGGCGCTCTGCCCCCATCATCACCTTGTCCTTGGCGTTCTCGAAATCCTCCATCGTGACGAAGCGCCGCCCGACGCGCGCCGCCATCAGCGCCGCCTCGTTGACAAGGTTCATCAGATCGGCACCCGAAAAGCCCGGCGTCCCCCGTGCAATGGTGCGCAGGTCCACATCCGGCCCCAGCGGCACCTTGCGCGCATGCACGCCAAGGATCTTTTCCCGCCCCTTGATATCGGGGTTCGGCACGTGGATCTGCCGGTCGAACCGGCCCGGGCGCAGCAGCGCGGGGTCCAGCACATCCTTGCGGTTGGTGGCCGCGACGATGATCACACCCTCATTTGCCTCGAACCCGTCCATCTCCACCAGAAGCTGGTTCAGCGTCTGCTCGCGTTCGTCATTGCCGCCGCCGATGCCCACGCCCCGCGCACGGCCCACGGCGTCGATCTCGTCGATGAAGACGATGCAGGGCGCGTTCTTCTTGGCCTGTTCGAACATGTCGCGCACGCGGGACGCACCCACACCCACGAACATCTCGACAAAGTCGGAACCCGAGATGGTGAAGAACGGCACGCCCGCCTCGCCTGCGATGGCGCGCGCCAGCAGCGTCTTGCCGGTGCCGGGCGGGCCGACCAGCAGCGCCCCCTTCGGAATCTTGCCGCCAAGACGGCTGAATTTCTGCGGATTGCGCAGGAATTCCACGATCTCTTCCAGCTCTTCCTTGGCTTCGTCGATGCCCGCGACATCGTCAAAGGTCACGCGGCCATGCTTTTCGGTCAGCAGCTTTGCGCGCGACTTGCCAAAGCCCATCGCGCCGCCCCGGCCACCGCCCTGCATGCGGTTCATGAAGAAGATCCAGACCCCGATCAGCACGAGGAAGGGCAACCAGATGCCCAGCACGGACATGAAGCCCGACTGCTCCTGCGCCTCGGCCTTCACCTCCACGCCCTTGGCGATCAGCCGGTCGGTCAGCGTCTCGCCCTCGGGCTTGATGGTCACATATTGCGATCCGTCCCGCGCCCGGACCAGAACGCGCTCGCCATCCAGCGTCACGCTCTGCACCTCGCCGCTATCGACGCGGGTGATGAATTCCGAATAGGACAAGGTCCGCGACGACATCGTGGACTGGTTCCCGCTGAACAGGTTGAACAGGGCCAGGATCAGCAGGAACAGAACGACCCAGAATGCGATGTTTCGTGCGTTGCCCACGAAATGCCTCCTCATACCGCCACGGCACCAGAAACGGCCCGTGACCCGTTGCTAGCTAAGATAGAGATAAACCCCGGCGGTTCAATGCGATAAAGGTGCCGCAGAGAGTGCGCCATTTGGCGCAGTGCAGGCCGCGCTCCACCCCGCGCCATGACCCGCCAGCGGGGCCGCGACCAGCGCCTCGCCGCGCCACACGGCGGGCGATGCCAGCAGTGACAGGCGCGGCACCGCCGCCCCTTCCGCACCGGCCAGTTGCGCAAGCCCGTCAAGGCCCAGCGCGCGGATCGTCAAGCCGCTGGAATCCCCGCCGTTTTCCGGCCCCGTCAGCCGCCAGCGCCCGTCCCACGGCTGATCCGCCGCCACTTCCAGCCCGGCCACCGCCCGCGCCTCGCGCGTGATCCGCAGCCGGCCGCGCCCCGGCGTCATCCGGCAGCCGCCCAGCGTCGCCGCTCGCCCCTCCAGCGCCGCCGTGATGAACCGCTCCAGCTCTGCGCCCCTTGGGCCATATTCCGCCGATCCGATCCACATCACCGCCGCCCGCATCAGCCGCCGCCGCAACTCCACCGGCATTTGCGCCAGACCACCCGCCTCAAGGATCACATCCCCCCGGTCCAGCCGCGCGATCCGCGCTGCCGCCTCCGCCGTCGCCCCCTCCAGCGCCGCCCGCACATCCGCCATCCGCAAGGCCAGCGCCGCAATCTGCTCGGACGCCACACCCGCATCGGCCATCGCCGCCACCGCGCGCCGCGCCCGCACCCGGGCGAAAGCGGCATCCTCATTCGTCGGGTCTTCCGCCCAGTCCAGCCCGCGCGCCAGCAGCCAGCCGCGCAGTTCCGCCCGCGCGATCCCGATCAGTGGCCGCAGGAACAGCATTCCCTCGACCTCGCGCCGCGCTGCCATGGCGGCCAGCCCATCCACCCCCGCATCGCGGGCCAGCCGCATCAGGAAGGTCTCGGCCACGTCATCCTGCGTATGGCCCAGCGCCACCGCCGACAGCCCCGCGCGCCGCGCCCATCCGGCAAGCATCGCCATCCGCCCGCGCCGCGCCGCATCGGCGAGGTTCCCCCGCCCGTCCCAGCGCCAGTGCAGCACCTCATGCGGCACGCCGAGGCGCGCGCATTGCGCCGCCACGGCCGCCGCCTCCGCCGCCGCCTCCTCGCGCAATCCGTGATCCACCGTCGCCACCGCGACGCTGCACCCGGCCTCCACCGCCAGATGCAGAAGGGCGACGGAGTCCCCGCCGCCCGATACCGCCAGCCCGAAAGGCTGGCGCGCCACGGCGCCCAGCGCCTGGCCGAAGATATGCCCGATGTCCCGGGTCAGGAGCAGCCAAGCCCCGCCATGGCCGACATCGCCGACGCGGCCTCTGCCGATCCCGGAAAGCGCGTTCCCACTTCCTGCAAGGTCACGCAGGCTTCCGGCGTCTGGCCCAGAGCGCCAAGCGACTGCCCCAGCTTCAGCAGCGCAGGCGCCGCCTGCGGCCCCGAAGGCTGGCCCGAAAAGGCCTCCAGATAGCTGCGCGCCGCACCCGCCGTGTCGCCCAACTGGCTCAGCGCCTCGCCCCGCAGATAATGCGCCTCCTGCGTCAGGGGGCCACCCGGGTAGGATTGGGTAAAGGTCGCAAAGAGGTCTGAAGCGGCGCGAAAGTCACCCTGACCGAGCACCTCCTTGGCCCGGTCGAAATCCGCCTGCTCGCCGATGGCCAGTTCCGGCCCGCCCGCCACGGCACCCCCTGCCGCCGGGTCCGTCACCGCCGGATCGACCGGGGCCACGGCCCCGCCCCCCGCCGTGCCGCCCAGCGGCGCCGTCTCGCCGAGGGCCGCGATATCGCAGCCCTCTTCCAGTTCACACAGCCGGAATTCAAGGTCGCCGATCCGGTTCGTTCCATCCGCGACCACCCGGTTCAGCTTCAGCTCCACCTCTTCGGTCTTGGCCGTCAACCGCATCAGCGCGGCCTCCATCGCGTCCATCCGCTGCAAGGCATCGCCCCCGGCCACACCCGTCGCCGCTGCGCCGGTGCTCACCAGTTCGGATTTCAGCGTGTTGAACTCGGCCTGAAGCGCCGCGATTTCGGCCCGGATGTCGGCCAGGGTCTGCGCATCCTGCGCAAACCCCGCCACCGGCAGAAAGGCCGTCAGGACCAGAAGGCGAAGCATCCGCATCCCGTCAGACCCCCGCCCCCATCGACAGAACGGTGACGGCGCGGCGGTTCTGCTGATAGCAGGCCTCGTCCGAGCAGACCTCGATCGGGCGTTCCTTGCCATAGGACACGGTCCGCATCCGGTTCGGCGCCACGCCCTGCGAAATCAGGAAGTCCTGCACCGCGCTCGCACGCCGCGCGCCCAGCGCAAGGTTGTATTCCCGCGTGCCCTGCTCATCGGCATGGCCTTCGATGATGATGGCATAAGAGGCATTCGCGTTCAGCCACTGCGCCTGCCCTTGCAGCACCATCCGCGCCTCGGGCGACAGGGTGGACTGATCCACGGCAAAGAGAACGCGGTCACCCACGGCCTGGTTGAAATAGGCGATGGAGCGCGGATCGCTCGGGTCGCCGAGGCCCGAGGTGCCGATGCCCCCCGCGCCCACGCCGCCCACGCCACCGGCGCCCCCGGCACCGCCCGCGCCGAAACGGTCAGGATTGTTGCAGGCCGCCAGTCCAAGGACGGCAACCACGAGAAGGGCCTTGGGAAGAAGGGTCATGGATCAGAGTTCCTCTTGGTGTTCTTGGCTCGATTGGCAGCGACCATAGCATCTTCGCGCCGCCATGTGAATCGGCGGCGCGACATTCCTCAGGGCAGAAGCGGCGACCAGGCCGGGTCCGAGGCCGGTCCATCGGTGGGAATCTGCCGAAGGTTCCGCCCCGAGATATCCACGCTGAACAAGGCCGCCTGCCCGCCCGCCCCCGCGCTTTCGCGGGTGAACATGATCACGCGCCCGTTCGGCGCCCAGGTCGGGCCTTCGTCCAGGAAGGACGCGGTCAGCAACCGCTCCTCGCTGCCATCCGTGCGCATCACGCCGATATGGAACCGCCCCGCATTCTGCTTGGTAAAGGCGATGTAATCGCCCTGCGGCGACCAGACCGGCGTGCCATAGCGCCCCGGCCCGTTGGAAATCCGCTGCCCCTCGCCGCCGCTTGCGGGCATCACGTAAAGCTGCTGCGATCCCGTCCGGTCGCTTTCAAACACGATCTGGCTGCCATCCGGGCTGAAGCTCGGCGCCGTCTCGATCGAGGGCGAATTGGTCAATTGCCGGATCTGCCCGCTGCCGATGTCCAGCGCATAGATGTCCGAATTCCCGCCGCGTTCCAGGCTGAAGACCACCGTCCGACCATCCGGCGCAAAGCGCGGGGCGAAGGTCATGTTGCCCTCGGTCTGCGCCAGCGCCTGCACCGACATCGACCCCAGATCCATCAGATAGATGCGAGGGAAACCGGATTCATAGCTGGTGAACAGGATCTGGTTGCCCGTCGGCGAAAAGCGCGGCGCCAGCACGATGGAGGCGCCATCCGTCAGATAGGCGACATTCGCCCCGTCATAATCCATCACCGCCAGCCGCTTCACCCGCTGGTTCTTCGGCCCGCTTTCCGCGACATAGACGACGCGGCTGTCGAAATAGGGGCCTTCGCCCGTGATCCGGCTATAGACCGCATCCGAAACCTTGTGCGCCATGCGCCGCCAGGTCGCGGGCGTGCCCGCAAATTGCAGCCCCTCGCCCATCTGCTGGCCGCTGAACACGTCGAACAGGCGGAACTTCACGACGATCTGATCGCCCGAGGCGCTGACCGCCCCCACGATCAGGGCCTGCGCATTGATCGCCTGCCAGTCGGGGAAGGACACGGGGGCATCAAAGCTCGACACCTGGGAAATATGCGCCTCGGCGGGAATCTCCCGGAACAGCCCCGTTCCGGCCAGGTCCGCCGCGATGACGCGGGTGATGTTCGCCGCATATTCCGACGCCGCTCCGTTCTCGGCCACGAACATCGGCACCGCGAAAGGCAGGGGTTCGATCACCCCGTCCGTGATGGTGATCCTCAGCGGCCCCTGCGACTGGGCCGCGGCGGGGGCAACGGCGCCGGCCATCAGGCCCAGCGCCAGCGCGATCACGGGGGTGAGGGTTCTGATCAACGTCATTCCGGCCTCATGCTCCTCGGGTCAATCGTTTCCAACATGCCGCGAACGGCGATTTCCTTGCGGACACAACCGCGCGAGCGGCCGCCTGTCCCTCTCTGTCTCCGGCGCGGCTCATCGCATCCGCATCCCGTTCGGGTCGAACACAAGCTCCATGTTCCGCCACTGTTCGAATTTCTCTGGCGGCAGCGGAAATCCGCGCGCCCCGCAGCGGATGATCGCCCGCCGCGCCGCCTCGAAGGCCTGCCGCGTCGCCGTGTCGGACTCGCCATTCGAATCAATCAGCGTGATCGACCCGGCATCCGGCACCCCGTCCTGCCCCACCGAAACCGCCACCGTGACCGTCGTCCGCAGCGCCTCCATCGACAGGGCGCCCACGTTCCAGCACTGCTGCACCGCCACACGGAGCGCATCCTGCTCGCCAGCCGTCATCGGCGGCCCGACCGGCAGGTCCGACGGGGCATCCGCAGCTGCCTGTTCCGTTGCCGCCTCTTCGGCCAGCGCCTCGGCCAAGGCCGCCGCCACCGCGTCTTCCGTCGCCGTTTCCTCGGCAACCTCTTCGGCCGGCTCTTCCGTGGGCTCTTCCACCGTCTCCGCCGCCGCCGCGACCTCTTCCTCGACCGGCTCCTCCGCTACCTGCGCGGGCCGCGACCGCGGCCGCAGGGACGAGGTCATCTCAAGCTGTGGCGCATCCTCTTCCGTCTCCACCGCCTCGGTCACGATCTGGGTCGTGGCCTCTTCCGGCGCCGCCGCCTCCTGCTGCTCCTCGACGATGACGGCCTCTTCCGTGGGTTCGTCCGCCACTTCCTCGATCACCTGGTCGGCCACCTCGGGCGCATCCACGCTTTCCACTGGCGTCGCCGCCACCCGGTCCACCGGGCGCGGACGCGGCTTCACATCAGACAAGGGCACGGGGATCGGCTGCTCGATCTCGGCGATGGGGGCCACCGGCTCCGGCGTCTCGATGGGCTGCGGCACGGCCTCCTGCGGCAGTTCCTCAGGCAGCGGCTCTTCCGGCGGGGCCACCGGGGGCGGCTCCTCGGCCGGGGGCGGCGGCTCCTCGGGCTGCACGGGTTCGGGCGGCTCCACGGCCTCGGGTTCCGCCGCAGGCTCCACCGGCTCCACCGCGGGCGGCGGCGCGGCCGCCATCATCGCGTCGAACTCCGCGCTCGACATCAGCGACACTTCGGCCACCTCCATCTCGGGCAGCGTATCGGCACGGAACAGCCAATCCCCCAGGACAACCCAGAGGATCACGCCCGCATGCGCGATGCCCGAAATGATCTGGCCCTTTTCCATGCCCCGCCCGGCTTTCAGCCGCCGTTACCGTCAAGCGTCGGGCCACCCGCATCGGTGACCAGACCGATATTGTTGAACCCGCCCGCATTCAGCGCGCCCATGACCTCGGCCACCCGCGCGTAGGGGATGGACCCATCCGCCCGCAGGAAGATCTTGTCCGAGGTCCGCTCCGCCGCAATTGCCGTCAGCCGCTGGATGAGTTGCTCCGGCGGCGTCTCCGTCGTCTGGATCATCAGCCGCCCATCCGCCGTCATGGTGATGGCCAAGGGCTCCTCCTGCTCGGACGGCAGGGCGTTCGCCGCCGTCTCCGGCAATTCGATGGGCACCCCGACCGTCAGCATCGGCGCCGCCACCATGAAGATGATCAGCAGCACCAGCATCACGTCGATGAAGGGCGTGACGTTGATATCTGCCATGGGCGCACCGCCCCGCCGCCTGCGGCCCCGGCGGCCACCGCCCCCCCCGCCGCTCTTCTGAACCCCGGCCCCCATGGCTCAGGCGTCCAGCTGGCGCGACAGGATGGTGGAAAACTCGTCGGCAAAGCTCTCGTAGCCGTTGAGGATGCGCTCGCTGTCGCTGTTCAGCTTGTTATAGGCCACCACGGCCGGAATGGCCGCGACAAGGCCGATCGCCGTGGCCAGCAGCGCCTCGGCAATCCCCGGCGCCACGACGGCAAGGTTGGTGTTCTGGCTGATGGCGATCTGCTCAAAGCTGTGCTTGATCCCCCAAACCGTGCCGAAAAGCCCGATGAAGGGCGCGGTCGATCCGGTCGTGGCAAGGAAGCCAAGACCCTTGTTCAGCGCCTCGTTCTCCCGCGCGATGGCCACGTCCATCGCCCGGTCTATGCGCGCCTGCGCGCCCGCAATCAACTTGCCATCCTGCCGATGGCTGCGCCGCCATTCCGTCATCGCGGCCACGAAGATGCGCTCGCTCGCGCCCTGCGGCTGCGGCCCGATCGCCTCGTAAAGCTCGTCCAGCGGCTCACCCGACCAGAAGGCACGGTCGAATTCCTCGGCCTCGGCCCGCGCGCGGCGGAAGGTCAGCAGGCGCTGGATGATGATCGACCATGACCAGAAACTCATCAGCAAGAGGGTGATCAGCACCAGCTTGTTGGTGAGGGTCGCTTTCATGAAAAGCGCAAGCACAGAGAAATCAATCTCCTGCGCCGCCGCGAGGGTTTCCGTTTCCATTACGCCTGCTCTTGTTGCGGGGCCGTCCTTGGCGCGGCCCTTTAGCGATGATTCTACCCATATTCAAAGGGGAATGCCAACACATCTGCGCGACAGCACGCCCTTGCGCGGCATCCCGCCGCTGCAACGCAGCATTCCGATGCGGACTGCCCGTTCGCGCAGCGGTTCAGCCCGCCTCCAGCCGCGCCCGCACCTCGGCCGGCAGCCGCGCCGCGCCGCCGGCATCGGACAGGCAGACCAGCACCACCTTCGCCGCGAAAAGCCGCTCCTCGCCGCGCCAGACCTCCTGCTCCAGTTCGATCCGCGCACCCCCCAGCGCCAGCAGCCGCGTCGTCACGGCCAGAAGGTCGTCAAAGACCGCAGGCCGCAGGTAATCCGCTTCCACCCGCCGCACCGCAAAGACGATCCCCTGATCCCGCTTCAGCGCGCCCTGATCGACGCCGAGACCGCGCACCCATTCCGTCCGCGCCCGTTCGATGAATTTCAGGTAATTGGCATAATAGACGATCCCCGCCAGATCGGTGTCCTCGTAATAGACCCTGACCTCGATCCGATGCACCACCGCCCCGCCCCCCTGCCGCGCCCCGTTTCTGCGCCTGCCATCAGGGAACCCCAACCCGTCCGCCCTGTCGAGGGGGCACCGCCCCGGCACTGACGGCATCGTGACCCGGCCCGCCTTGCCCTTTCCCGCCTTCCCGCCATCCTGCGCCCCGTCTCGTCCCAACACGGCCTGCCCATGCCCCTGTCCCGTCGCCAGCTCAGCCTCGGCCTAGCCACCGCGCTTGCCACCCCCGCGCTTCTGCGCGCCCAGACCCCGACCGATGCCCTGCGCGAGACGGCACGGTCCCTGCCGCAACTCCATGCGATTCTCGTGCAGCGCGCCGATGACCTGCTGATTGCCGAGGCGCCGCGCGGCCGCGGCCTCGACCGCGCCGCCAACATCAAGTCCTGCTCCAAAAGCCTTCTCGCCCTTCTCCTCGGCACCGCCATCGCGGCGGGCGAGGTTCCCTCGCTCGACGCCCGCCTCGGCGACCTGGCCCCCGACCTGATCCCCGCCGACGCCACCAAAGGCGTCCGCGACCTGACCATGAACCACCTCGTCACGCTCCGCGCGGGCCTGCAAGGCACGTCAGGGGAGAATTACGGCGCATGGGTCGCCTCCGGAAACTGGGTCGCCCATGCCCTGCGCCAGCCGCGCATCGCGCCCAATGGCGGGCGGATGATCTACTCCACCGGCACCACCCATGTCCTCGGCGCGGCCCTCGTCACCGCCACGGGGCAAAGCCTGCACGACCTCGCCCGCGACAGGCTGGGCCGCCCTCTGGGCATCGACATCCCGAACTGGACGCGCGATCCGAAGGGCTTCCATTTCGGTGGCAATGAAATGGCCCTCACCCCCCGCGCCATGCTGCGCGTGGCGCTTCTGATGCGCGACGGTGGCCGCATGGACGGCACCCAGGTCATCGCCCCCGACTGGATCGCTGCCTCGCAGGTGCCGCAGACCCGCTCGCCCTTCTCGGGCCTCGGCTACGGCCTCGGCTGGTTCCTCAGCCCCACGGGATGGACCCTCGCCCGCGGCTTCGGCGGCCAGATCATCGCCGCCCATCCCGCCGCCCGCCTCGCCGTCGCCATCACCTCGGACCCGACGCAGCCCGCCCGCTCCGAGGGCTATTTCGGCACGCTGATGGACCTGCTCGACGGCCCCGTCCTCGCGCTGGCCTGATCACGCCGCGCGGGGGAGGCAGACCCGTTCCCCGATCACTCTGCCGCCAGCGGGCCACCTGTCGCCGCCTCCAGCTCCTGCCGCAGCCGCGCCTCCTCCGCCGCCTTCGGCGCCGTCCACCCCGCCAGCAGCAGATAGACCACCGGCGTCAGGAACAGCGTCACCAGCGTCGCCAGACCAAGCCCGCCCACGATGATCCAGCCCAGCGCCTCTCGTGCCTCGGCCCCCGGCCCGCTGGACAGGATCAGCGGCACCCCGCCGATCACGGTCGACACCATGGTCATCATCACCGGCCGCAGCCGGATCACCGCGCCCTCCAGAATGGCGTCCCGCACCCCGCGGCCCTGATCGCGCAACTGATTGGCGAATTCCACGATCAGGATGCCGTTCTTCGCCATGATCCCCACCAGCAGCACTAGCCCGATCTGCGAATAGACGTTCAGGCTGCCCCCCGACAGGATCAGCGCAAGGATCGCGCAGGCCAGCCCCAAAGGCACCGTGGACATCACGATCACCGCCGAGACAAAGCTCTCGAACTGCGCCGCCAGCACCAGAAAGACGATCAGGATCGCAAAGCCGAAGGTCAGCAATATTCCCGAACCCGTCTCGCCCAGCGCCGCCGCCTCGGCCAGCGGCACGATCCGGCTCCCCGGCGGCAGGATATCGGCCGCCAGCCGCTCCACCTCCGCCAGCGCGGGGCCCAGCGACAGGTCCGGCGTCAACCCCGCCGTGATCGGCACCGACCGCATCTGCGCCTCGCGCCCCAGTTCCGGCGCGACAGCCCGCTCCTCCAGCCGCACGAAGGCCGAAATCGGCACATTCTGCCCGTCATCCGAGCGCATGAAGATCCGCTCAAGGTCCGAAGGGTCATTCACCGGATCGGCGGTGGAGATCAGCTGGATGTCATGGCTCCGGTCCCCGATGAAGACCGTTCCGACCGTCCGCCCGTCCAGCACCGCCTGCAAGGCCTCGCCCAGCCCGTCGATGCTCACCCCAAGGTCCGAGGCCCGCGCGCGATCCACCTCCAGGAAAAGCTGCGGCTGCGTCGTGTCATAGCCCAGCCGCACCTGCCCGAAGGCCGGGTTCTCCTCCATCGCGGCAACCAGTTGCTGCGCCTGTTCCGCCAGCCCCTCATAGCTCGGCCCCACGATGGCGAAGCTCAGCCCCTGCCCCGCCCCCCGGATGCGCAGGCTGTTGGGCTGGATGGCGAAGGCCCGCACCCCGATCACCTGTCCCAAGGCGCGGTTGATATCGCCGACGATCTCCTGCTGGCTGCGCTCCCGCTCGCCCCAGGGCGCCAGCGACAGGACCATGAAGCCGGAATTGGCCGCCCCGCCCGATCCCGCTATGGAAAAGACGTTCTCCACCTCGCCGCTGTCCACCAGCGGGCTCACCGCATCCTCGATCTCGCGCATCTTGCCCAGGGTATGGTCCAGCGACACGCCCTGCGGTGCCTCCACCCGCAGCAGGGCCACCGCCCGATCCTCCGGCGGCGTCAGTTCCTGCCGGATCGACCCGATCGACAGCGCCGCCACCGCCGCCATCAGAAGCGAGGCCGTCACCACTACCACCGGCACCGCCAGCGCCGCCTCAAGACTGCGGCGATACAGGGCCGAGATGCGATCCCCCAGCCGGGCAAAGGCCCCCGGCGCGCGATCGGGGTCCGCATCCTTCAGAACCCGGCTCGCCAGCACGGGGCAGAGCGTCAGCGCCACGACAGAAGACAGCAGCACCGCCATCGCGAGGGTAAAGCCGAACTCGCGGAACAGCCCGCCCGCCTCCCCCGGCAGGAAGGAGAGCGGCACGAAGACCGCCGCCAGGGTCGCCGTCGTCGTCACCACGGCAAAGAACACCTGCTGCGTGCCCAGCACCGCCGCCGCCCGCGCCCCCATCCCCTCGGACCGCCGCCGCACGATGTTTTCCAGCACCACAATGGCGTCATCCACCACCATCCCCGTCGCCAGCACCAGCGCCAGCAATGTCAGGATGTTGATGCTGAACCCCGCCATATAGACCGCCGCCAGCGTCCCGATCAGGGCGACCGGCATCGCCACCGCAGGCACCAGCGTGGCCCGCAGATCGAACAGGAAGGCAAAGATCACCGCCACCACGATCAGCGTGGACAGGACCAGCGTCACCGCCACCTCGTTCAGCGCGCCGGCGACAAAAGTCGCGTCATCCGATGTCACCCGCAGCGTCACATCCTCAGGCAGGATCGGCTGCAACTCTGCCACCGCTTCCCGCACCGCCTGCGATATCGTCAGGGTGTTCGACTGCGCCGCCCGGATGATACCCAGCCCCACGCCCGCCTCACCGTTGGCGCGCAGGATCGACTCGCCCAGCGCCGGGCCAAGGCTCACCTGCGCCACGTCCCCCAGCCGCACCCCATCACCCAGGATGATCGCCTCAAAGGCCTCGGGAGAATTGATCGCCGCCGTCGTCCGCACCACCAGCGACTGTTCCTCCGACGCCAGCGATCCGGCCGGCGCATCAAAGGACACATCCGCCACCGCCTCTCGCAGATCGGCCAGCGACAGCCCCCGCGCCGCCAGTTGCCGCAGGTCGATATCTATCCGGAACACCTCCGCCCGGTCGCCAAAGACCTGAAGGTCCGCCACGCCTGCCACCGACAGCAGCCGGTCCTGCACCAGATCCTCGGCCAGCCGCGTCAAATCCTCCGCGCTCCGGCTCGGTGATGTCAGCGACAGCCGCATCACCGCCTCGGCATTGGCATCCGCCTTCACGATGCGCGGCTCCTCGGCCTCCTCCGGCAGGCTGTTCGCCACCCGCGCGATGGCATCGCGCATATCCGTCGCCGCCACATCGAGATCGGTCGAGGTCGAGAATTCCACCGTCACCCGGCTGCGCCCGAAGCGCGAACTGGACGAGATGTCGGTCACCCCCGACACCCGCCCCGCCGCACCTTCGATGGCCGCCGTGATCTCGCGATCCACGGTCTCGGGCGCCGCCCCGGCATAATCCGTCGTCACCGTGATCACGGGCCGGTCCACCTCCGGCAATTCCCGGACCTCGCCACCCAGATAACCGGCGATCCCGGCAATCACGATCAGCGCATTCAGAACGAAGGCCAGGATGGGGCGGCGCACGAAGAGCGCCGTGCCCGACAGATGCGCATTGCGTTGGGTCCGGTTCATGCCGCGCCCTCCTTACAGGCTCGCCGGGGCCGAAGTGGTGGCCACCGCCGTCGCATCTTCGCCCACGACCTGCACCTCCGCCCCCGGCCGCACCGCCTGCACGCCCTCCACCACCACCAGATCGCCCGGGGCGAACTCCGCCTCGACCAGAACCTCGGCCTCGGACCGCTGCAAGATGCGGATCGGCAGCCGCGCCGCCTTCCCCTCGCGCACCACCCAGACAAAGGCGCCATCCCGGCTCCACTGCACCGAAAGCGGGCTGACCGCAGGCGCCGGTTCCCCCGGCATGTCCACCGAAATCACGAAGGACATCCCCGCCCGCAACCTGTCATCCGCATTGTCCAGCCGCGCCTGCACCCGCAGGGTGCGGCTCGCCGCATCGACACGGTTGTCGATGGCGCTGACCCGGCCCTCGATGGCCGCGAAACCGCCCGCCATCGCCTCGGCCATCACCGCATCCCCCGGCGCGATCCGCCCCACCATCCGCTCCGGCAGCCGGAAATCCACCAACAGGACCGACCGGTCGTCGATCTGGGCGATCTCCGTCGTCGTGCCGACCTGCGCGCCCACCTCCACACCCAGGATGCCGACATAGCCCGACACCGGCGCAGGCACCTCGCGCAGCGACAGGTCGAACTCCGCCTGCCGCAATTCCAGCTCGGCCTGCCGCAACGCCAGCTCCGCCTCGCGCAACTGCACGCCCGAACTCGCCCCCGATCCCTGCAATTGCTGCAACCGCTCCAGCGCGGCCCGCGCATCATCCAGCACCAGCCGCGCCCGCTCCACCGCGATCCGCTCCGCCTCGCTGTCCAGCCGCAGCAGGATATCGCCCGCCTGAACAGGCTGGCCCGATTGCACCAGAACCTCCGTCACCCGCCCCGGCGTCTCCGGGGCCACCATCACCGACCGGATCGCCCGCCCATCGCCGATGGCTGTCACACGGTCCGCGATACGGCCCTCACCGGGCGGCAGCGCCACCACCATCGCAGGCCCGCGCGACCCGCCACCAGCACCGCCACGCCCCGCCTCGGCCTTCGGCTCGGCCATCTCCAGCCCGACCAGATCCAGCACCCCGCCCAGCCCGAAGCCCCGCAGCGCCGCATTTGCCGACGGCAGCAGCGCCGCCATGCCCAGCACCGCCCCGACCAGCAGCACAAGGCTCAGAACCGATTGCTTCCAGATCGACATGGGCAAATCATCCTCGCATCAACACATCGCCAGTTGTGCAGGACAGTGACGCGCCCGCGCCCGACCGCAAGCCCGCCACCATTAAATTCCCTACACGATGCCGTCAGATGCCGGAAAATCCCGCACCGCACCCGCCGAAGGCCCACCCACATCGGCCTGTGCCACCGAAACCGCCTTCAGCACCGCAAAGACCGCCCGCCCCGGCGCAAGCTCCAGCGCCCGCGCCGACCGCTGCGTGATCCGCGCCAGCAGCGCCTCCTCCCCCACCCGGACGCGCACCAACGCCCCCGGCCCCTCGCCCGCCCGGACCTCCTCCACCACCCCCGCCAGAATGTTCAGCGCCGAAAGGCCCGTCGGCCGCTCCACCGCCAGCATCACATCCCGCGCCAGGATGCGCAGCCGCAAGGCCGCCCCGACAGGCGCCGCCACCCGCGGCAGGTAGATCGCCCCCCCGGCATGGTCCAGCCGCGACAGCCCATCCGCCTCCTGCGCCGCCATCCGTGCGGTGATCACCGCCCCCGCCTCGCGCAGCCCCATCGCAGGCGCGACGCCCGGATCGGCCAGCACCTCGCCCACCGGCCCCGCCGCCACCACCCGGCCCGAATCCAGCAGCACCACTGTCGTCGCCAGCCGCGCCACCTCCGCCACCGAATGGCTGACATAAAGGATGGGCAGCGAAAGCTCGTCCCTCAGCCGCTCCAGATAGGGCAGGATCTCGGCCTTGCGCGCCTCGTCCAGCGCCGCCAGCGGCTCGTCCATCAGCAGGAGGCGCGGGTTCGACAGGATCGCCCGCCCGATCGCCACCCTCTGTTTCTCCCCCCCCGACAGGCCGCCGGGACGGCGCCCCAGAAGCGCCCCGATCCCCAGCAGATCGACGATCCGCTCGAACGGCACCCCCGGCCCCTTCGGCGCGAACCAGCGCCCGTACAGCAGGTTCTGCCGCACCGTCAGATGCGGGAACAGCCGCCCGTCCTGGAACACATATCCCATCCGCCGCAGATGCGCCGGAACCATCCGACCGGCCGCGCTGTCCAGCACCACCTGCCCCTCGACCGCGATCCGCCCCCGCTCGGGCCGCAGCAGCCCCGCCACCGCGTTGATCACCGTCGATTTCCCCGATCCCGACCGACCGAACAGCGCCGTCACCCCGGCCGGGGCCTCGAACCCCGCCTCCAGTGTGAAGCCGCCGAAACGATGGAACAGCGCAACCTCCAGCGTCATCCGCCCGCAATCCTCCGCGCCACGGCCCGGCTGACCCATTCCGACAGCAGCAGCGCCCCCATCGCCACCACGATGGCCACCAGCACCAGACGAAAGGCCTGCGCCTCGCCCCCCGGCACCTGCAAGAAGGCATAGATCGCCGAAGGCAGGGTCTGCGTCTGCCCCGGAATGTTGGAAACGAAGGTGATCGTCGCCCCGAATTCCCCCATCGCCTTGGCAAAGGCGAGGATCGCCCCCGCCACGATCCCCGGCAGGATCAGCGGCAGCGTCACCGTCAGGAACACCCATCCCCGCGACGCGCCCAGCGTCCCCGCCGCCTGTTCCAGCTTCGGATCCACCGCCTCGATCGCCAGCCGGATCGCCCGCACCATCAGCGGAAAGGCCATCACCGCCGCCGCCAGTGCCGCGCCCGTCCAGCGGAAGGCCAGCACGATCCCGAACCACTGGTCGAGGAACTGCCCCACATAGCCCCGCCGCCCGAAGGTGAGCAGCAGCAGATAGCCGGTCACCACCGGCGGCAGGATCAGCGGCAGATGCACCAAGCCGTTCAACACTTGCCGCCCCCAGAACTCCCACCGCGCGAGGGCATAGGCCACGAAAATGCCCAGCGGCAGGCTCAGCAGCGTCGCCCAGAACGACACCCGCAGCGAAAGCGCCACCGCCTGCCATTCCTCCGCCGTCAGGACCTCGGGCATGACACCCCTTCCGCGCCGCCCCGGATCAGGGCAGGACCGCCGCCCGCCACCCTCCGGCGCATCGCCGAAGTCGCAGCCGCGTGACGATCACGCGCCCGCATCTCCGGGGCCGGGGCAAGGATCGGGCAAGACGGCAAACGGCTCTCCAGGCGATATATCCTGCCAGACATATCAAACCGCTCGCCCCGGACAGGCAAGCATTATCTCGCCCCCGCCCCCATCGGCCCGCCCCCTACAGGTTCGAATTTCACAACTCCGACATGCGACCTTCGCGCCTGCGTTACGCAGCCCCTGCACAGTCCCCTCCGACGCGCCCGCCCCGCCACCCGGCCAGAACGGAGCCTTCGCATGACGTCCGGCGACACCCTGCCCCCACCCCGCCGCCACCGCAGCCTCTTCCTATCCGACCTCCATCTCGGCGCGCCCGGTTGCCGGGCCGAGGCGCTGCTTGCCTTCCTGCAAGCCAATGATGCCGACACGATCTATCTCGTCGGTGACACCTTCGATCTCTGGGACCCGCTCTTCACCGTCTGGGGCGCAGCGCATGACCGCATCCTCGCGCTCCTGCGCGCCCGCGCCGCCGAAGGCCGCCGCATCCTGCTCCTTGCCGGGAACCACGACCGCGCCCTCCTTACCCCGGCAGGCCGCGCCCGGCCCGAAGTCGCGGGCCTGGCCACCGATGTCCCGCGCGAGCTGATCCATCATGCCCCCGACGGGCGCCGCTACCTCGTCGTGCATGGCGACATCTGCGACCTGCGCCCGCTCCGCTTCCACATCTGCACCCGCATCGGCAGCCGGCTGGACAGCTTCCTCCGCCTTCTCGACCGGATGCTCCGCCCGCTCCGCTTCCGCGCCGGTCCCGGCGCGCAGGGGCCGATGGAACTTGCCGTGGCCGCCCTCAACGCCCTGCTCTACCGGGGCCGCAGCCACGAGGCCCGGCTGATCCGCCTCGCCCGCGACCGGGGCTGCGACGGTGTCATCAGCGGCCATTTCCACATGGCCGCCCTGCATGATGACCTCGGCCTGCGCTACGCCAATTGCGGCGACTGGACCGACAGTTGCACCGCCCTGACCGAAGATGCCGCCGGGCGGCTCTGCCTCGTGGGGATGGAGACCGCTCCGCTCGGTGACCCCATTCCGCCCCTCGCCCCGCAGCCCGCCCCTCGATGACGGCACCCGCATGACTGCCCTAGCCCTCACGCTCCTCGCCCTCGGCTTCCTCGCGCTCCACCTCGCCAGCGCGCTGATCGTCCTCGCCCGCCGCGACACGCCCCCAGCCCCCGGCGCAACCGCCCAACGGCCCCGCGTCACCCTCCTGCGGCCCCTCTGCGGGCGCGACGCGACGGAAGAGGAAACCCTGGCCTCCACCTTCGCCCTGACCTGGCCCGATCTCGAAATCCTCTTCTGCGTGGCAGACCCGGCCGATCCCGTGATCCCGCTCGTCCGCGACCTGATCGCCCGGCATCCCACCCGCAATGCCCGCCTCCTGATCGGCGATGATCGCGTCTCGGCCAATCCCAAGCTCAACAACCTGGAAAAGGGCTGGCGCGCCGCGACCGGCGACTTCGTGGTGATGGCCGACAGCAACCTCCTGCTGCCGCCCGACTATTTCGACCGCCTCCTCGCCCGCCACGCGCCCGGCATCGGCCTTGTCACCTCTCCCCCCATCGGCATCCGCCCCCAGGGCCTCTGGGCCGCGCTCGAATGCGCCTTCCTCAACAGCAACCAGGCCCGGCTCCAGCTTGCCGCCGACAGCCTCGGACAGGGCTTCGCACAGGGCAAGACGATGATGTGGGACCGCGCCTTCCTGGACGCCCATGGTGGCCTTGCCCCCCTCGGCGCGCGGCTGGCCGAGGATGTCGCCGCCACCCGCCTTGTCCGGGGCGCGGGGCTGCGCGTCGCCCTCACCGCCCGCCCCTTCCCGCAGCCGATCGGCCGCCGCAGCCTCGCGCAGGTCTGGCACCGGCAATTGCGCTGGTCCAAGGTGCGGCGCGACGGCTTTCCCGGCCTCTTCCTTGCCGAGCCGCTGAATGGCGGCCTGCTGCCCCTTCTCGCCATCGGCGCGGCGCAGGGCCTGCCCGCCGCCGCCCTCTTCGCGCTGCTCTGGTATGGCGCCGAAACCGCCCTTGCCGCCCGCGCGGGCTGGCTTGCCCGCCCCGCCCATGCCCTGCTCTTCCCGCTGCGCGACCTGATGATCCCCGCCCTATGGCTCGCCACGCTGCGCAACACGCGCTTCGAATGGCGCGGCAATCTCATGGCCCCCGGCGCCCTGCACCCCGCCCCGCAGGACAGGCCCGCCCGATGACCGAGGCCGACCTCGCCCCGCTCATCGCCGCGCACGGCCCCTGGGTCCTCTTCCTCATGACCGTGGTCGAAGGCCCGCTTGCCACCATAGCGGCGGGGGCGCTGGCGGCGCGCGGCCATCTCGACCTGACGCTCGTCCTGCTCCTCGCCACGCTGGGCGATCTCTGCGGCGACCTCCTGCTCTACCTTGCCGGACGCTTCGCCCCCCGCCTCTGGCCCGGGGCGCGCGATCGGGCGGCACGGCACCTGGCCCGCCTCGGCCCCGCCCCCGGCCGCCATGCCTGGACGATGATCGTCCTCGGCAAATGGACCCATGTCCTTGGTTTCGCGATCCTTCTCGGCGCGGGCATGGCGCGGCTTCCCCTGCTGCCTTTCCTCGCCGTCTCAGCCCTCGCCACGCTGCCCAAGGTCGCGCTGCTGGCCGCCCTCGGCCATGCCGCGACGCAGGGGCTGGGCATCCCCAGCCTCGCCCTCCTCGCCGCCGCCCTCGGCAGCGCCACGCTGATCCTGCTTGCGCTCCTCGCCCGCGCCGCGCTGCCGCCCCACCGCCTCGCCGGATGCCTCCGATGACCCCCACCGTTTCCTGCCTCATCCCCGCCTGGAACGAGGCCGCCCGCATCGGCGCCGTCCTCGCCGCCACCCGCGCCCATCCCCTGCTGACCGAAACCCTCGTCATCGACGACGGCTCCACCGATGCCACCGCCCGCATCGCCGCCCACCACGGCGCAACCGTCCTGCGCCAGAGGGTGAATGGCGGCAAATCCGCCGCCGTCGCCCGTGGCCTCGCCGTCGCGCAGGGCGAGATCATCCTTCTCCTCGATGCCGATCTTCAGGGTCTGACCCCCGACGACATCACCGCCCTCCTCGCTCCCCTGCGCGACGGCCGGGCGAAAGCCAGCCTCAGCCTGCGCCGCAATGCGCCCCTGCCCTGGCGGCTGATCGGGCTCGATTACATCTCGGGCGAACGCGCCATGCCCCGCGCCCTCCTGCTGCCCCATCTCGACCGCATCGCCCGCCTGCGCGGCTTCGGGCTGGAGGTCTTTCTCAACGATCTCTGGATCGCCGAGGACCTGCCGCTCGCCGTCATCCCGCTCGCCATCGACAGCCCCGCCAAGGCCGCCAAACATGGCCTGCTGCGCGGCCTTCGCGGCGACCTGCGGATGCTGGCCGATATCCTGCGTGTGGCCGGGCCACTGCGCCCCCTGCGCCAGATCGCGGCGCTTGTCGCCGCCGCCCGCGCCGCAAGGCGCCGGGGCCGCCTCAGCTCAGGAAATGGTTCACCGGGCGCAATGGCCGCGGCGCCGGCTCGCCCAGATGCGGCGCAAGGCTGATCTCCGCCGCGCGACAGATCGCATCCAGCGCGATCCCGTTCTGCGTGGTGGCGAAGGGATGGCTGAGTTCCTCCGTCACTTCCGCCAGCCCGAGGAACATGTAACCCACCACCGCCACGAAGACCGGCGTCATCAGCCCCGTCGTCCCCACCAGCGCAAGCGGCAGCAGCAGGCAGTAAAGATAGGCCGTCCGGTAGATCAGCAGCGAATACACAAAGGGCAAGGGGCTGTTGGCGATCCGCTCGCATCCCGCCTGCTGCACCGCGATCGAGCCCAGCCGCGTGGTCAGCGCCCGCGCCCCGAACCCGTCCAGCGCCCCCTCCCGATGCGCCGCCGCCACCACGGCCCCCATCCCGTCCAGCGCCGCGCAGGGCGGATGCGGCACCCCCGCCAGCGCCCGCACCCCCTCCAGCGCCGACGTATCCGGCGCGATCCCCCGCAGGTTCATCCGATGCGCATGCAGAAACACCAGCGCCCCGCGCAGCAGCGCCTCGCGCCGTGCCGCCTCGGGCAGAAACACCTCCGCCTCCCGCGCCAGGCTCCGCAGATCGGCCAGCAACCCGCCCCAGAGCTTGCGCGCCTCCCACCAGCGGTCATAGGCCGCGTTGTTGCGAAATCCCAGAAACAGCGACAGGCCGATCCCGAACACCGCAAAGGCCGATCCGTCCAGCCGCGGCACCACCCCCGCCGCCCGGTCCAGCACCGCAAGCACCAGCGCCATCACCGCCAGCATCGCCACCGGCAGCGCGATGCGCGGCACGACCGACCCCTGCAAGGCCGTCAGCAATTCCCAGAGTTCCGGCTTTTCCCGAACGATCATCCCGCATCCCCGAACCGCATCCCCGACAGGTCGCCCGTCGCCCGCCCGCCCATCAGGCCCGATCGTCCCCGCCGCCGCTTCCCCAATTGCGCCCTTCTGCCCCCGGCCCGCGACCTGCGGCGCCCGCCCTGCGGCCCCCCCTGCGACAGTGAAAATTCACCGCTTTCGGCAAGATGCCCTCATCAGGCCACATTCCGGCGCGGTCCCCCACCCGCCTGCACCCTCGCCGCATTCACGGCAACCAGAGGGAGAGCGACTCGATTCTGACCGCAACCCAGACCGGGCCAAGACTCACCCAACCTTCGTATGGGATTGCGGCACAATTGGTAGATTGTGACATCCGTCAGGCAGACCCTCCCACCCGACTTTGGTTCCAATATCGGGAAAATTGAGGCGTTTTGGGGGGTTAGCACCCGTTTTTGTTTCCAGGACAGAAACGATGCGCCACATTCAAACCTCTGAGGTTCCCCACTCTTACCTTTTCACCGCCTGTCTCTTGCCACTTCATCTTAAGATATCTTGCAGCACGCGCAGCTCAACCGGAACGGGTTAAATCTGCGAATCACATTTCTGTGGGGGGCCCGCTCCCCAAGGTGCCCCGGGTGGGGAAGATGCAGGTGTTAAGGTTCGACAAGGCAGCAAGGCCAAAGGCCACAATTCTTCCGTGTAGAAAAACCAGGAGGATGACGATGACGACCGATACCAAACGCACCGCTCTGCTGGGCTCTCTTCCGTCGACCGCCCGCAAGGCCGACTCCTCGCGCCTGTTGCAGCGGATCGAAGACGCGACGATTTTCTGCGCCTTCGTGATGGCACTCTCCTTCATGGCCACCTCGGCCGTGATGGTGGTAAGCGCCTGATATTGCTCCGTTTCGCCCTGGACCGGCGTCACTGTTACGGCTGATCCTCCCGCATTCAGGGGAGTGGCTTGGTCATCTGTTTCTCGTATTTTCCCGGCCCGGACGACCGGCTTCGCCGTCTCATATCGTCACAGACTTTCAATTCGTGGACCATCATGCCGCACAACATGACGCCACCCCCTGCCTTGCCGGAACCGGGCGATGGCCTCCCGCCGTCCATCGAGTTTCCGGTGACGGAAACCCGCCCCCGGCCCTTCCTTCCGCATCGACGCCCCATCCCCCGCAAGCCGTCCCTTCCACTGGAGGATATCGCCCTTCTCCTCGTCGTCCTGGGCTTCCTCGCCTGGTCGGTGGCCTTCGCCTACCGCATGTCCATCTGACCCGCGCCTCTTCGCGCATCGGTTGAAACGCTCCCAGTCGCGCCTTGCTCCCCAGGGCCTGGCCGACACCTGCCTGAACCCGGCCACGCCCCCGCGTAGCCGGGTTTTTTTCCTTTCCAGTCCGCGATTTGCAGGAAAGTTCCGAGAGCGGCAAAAAAAATCGCCCAATGACGCGATGGCCGCTAAAACAACCCCGGATTGCGTCCGTTCTGGTCTTTGACAAGACAGAGGAGGTGCCCATGTCCACTCAGCAAACGACCCCCGCCCAAGCCCTCGCCGCTCCGCGCCGCACCCCCCGCCGGATCGAATTCGAGGATGAGGTGATCTCGCCCCGCCGTCTCCAGCAGATCGAAAACGCGACCGTGGTCATGGCCACCGCTCTGGGCAGCAGCGTCGTCTTCTACGCCTTCTTCCAATACGTCTCCTGATCTCCGGGCAGGCCGCGCCCCGCTGCGCGGCCCCCCCGCCCCTGCGGGACGGCAGGCAGGCCAAAGGTCGGCAAGGCGCCCCCGCAAGCCGCAGCCCGGCAGGACAGGTACGCCGCCAGCATCACCGCGAAAGATCGGCAGGCCCGCCCCCCGGACAGCAAAAAGGCGGCAGGAACCCCGCCGCCCTCATCCAATCAAGGAAATCGTGATCAGCCGCGCGCCTTGCGCCGTGCCACGAACCCGGCCGCCGCCACCGCACCCAGCAGCAGCACGCCCGAGGCCGGCACCGGAACGGGCGTCGGCGTGCTGGCCGAGGCCCATTGCACATCGTCGATCCCCATCCCTTCCGTATCGAAAAGCCCGGTAAAGGTGACTTCGTAGAAAGGCGTCTCCGAAACGATCCCGAAGAACCGCGTCGCCCGGCCACGCGTCTGGCCCAGCCAGGCGTTAGTGCCCTCGGCACCCATAACCACGCCAGCCACACGCAGGGAGGCCCGCCGCGCAAGGCTGCGGAAGTTGTTGCCGTCCCAGATCCCGTTGTTCACCCCGGAAAACACCGCCCCGAAGGCCGTGATCGCCTGCTTGAAGCGGAAGGTGAAGGTTTCGCCTTCCAGCAATCCGACCTGCAAATTCAACCCGTTCAACCTGCTTCCGTTCAACGAGTTCTGGTCGCCGATGAAATTGAACTGCGGCATCGACAGGGACGACCGCAGATGAGTGGTGAAGGCACCGAAATCCCGCTCCGGGCCGATCACAGACCCAAATCCGGCCGTGTCGAACCCTTCGCGCGAAAGCGACCCGGCCGCTCCCGCGAAAGCCGTGGCATCTCGATAGCTCGTGGTCGCCGCCGAAGCGCCGACCGCCATGAAACCGGTCAGGAAAATTGCCGCAAGAAATGTCTTAGACACAGCTTACCTCGTGGGGGGCATTGGAGGGGGGGGCAACAAGACTCACTCGCAACGCCGTCCCGGGCAAAAAGGCCCAAGCCGTATCCGAAAACGAATGGCCTCCCTACACACAGGAGTCAAGGGCGGCCAGACCTAGGTCCGGCACACCCCCACCTTTGGAAAGGCCACCGACGCCATTAAGCCACAGAACAACCTTGACGTGCAAGTCTTTCCGTGCATCCGGCCCGCCAATCCCGCCTGCGCCTCCACAGGTCCCGCCGGGCGCCGCAGCGTCAGAATCCGCCCGCCCCGCCAGATCAGACCCTTGCACCCCGCAGGGCGCAAACCGCCGCCCGGCCCGGTGCACCCAGCCGCAGCCGTGAGATCAACCAAAGGTTGATTTCGGCCCATTCCCCCGCCCGCCTCCCGGCAGGTCAGCTTCGGTTATAGCGGATGAAAGGCGTCAGCTTGCCGATCCGGTCGTAAAGCCGCCGCCCGTCCGCGTTGAAATCCTGCGTCAGCCAATAGACGGCGGGCGTCCCGTCCGCATCCGCCGCAGCATAGACAGCTTCGATCAGCTTGCGCCCAAGGCCCGTGCCACGCGCCTGCGGATCAACATAAAGGTCCTGCAAGTAGCAGACATTCTCAATCTTCCAGCAATGGCGGTGGTGCAGGTAATGCACCAGACCCATCGCCTGACCATCGACCCGGGCGATGAATCCCTTCGGGTCCATCGGTGCATCCCCAAGAATCCGCGCGAAGGTGCTGGCAAAGACCGCTTCGGGCAGCACGGTGTTGTAAAAGGCCAGATAGGCCGTCCAGAGGTTGCGCCACTCCGCCTCGTCGGCGGCGGTCAGCGGGCGGATCGTCACGTCGGGCATCTGGCCTCCGGGCAGAAGGGACCGGCCCCCCGAAAGGGGCCGGCCGATGAAGTTCAATCCATCAGGTCGGCAACCGGGATCGGCTCCGAGATCGTCCATTCATCGACGACACCGGGCTTGCCCGCATTGGTTTCCACGATCAGGTAACGCGCCTGATTCTGATGGTGAAGCTCCGAAGTGAAGGTGCGCGGCCCGAACAGCGTCGGCTCGCCATTCATCTTCTCCAGCTCCGCCACAACGGCGCTGGTCTCGGTCGTCCCCGCCCGTTCCACGGCCTTGGCCCAGACGTCGATCATCACATAGCCCGGATAGACATACTGGGTGGACGGATCGCCCCCGGTCACTTCCTTGTATTTCGCGTTGAAGGCCGTCACCTCGGGGTTCGGGTCATCGCCATAGATCGACCCCTGCACCGGCACGAAGAAGTTCGACAGGTCCGGCACCGCCGACAGCCAGTAGGACCCGTCCACGCCCGACCCGTTCAGGATCATCGAGTTGATCCCCGCTGCGCGGATCTGCTTGATGGCCGAAACCGCACCCGGCATCATCGTGCAGAGCATGATGGCATCGGGTTCCTCGGGCAGCGACTTGATCCGGGTGATCTGCGCGGCGATCGAGGCATCCTCGTTCAGGAAGGTATCCTCGCCTACCAGCTTGGCATCCGCCAGCTTCGGCAGCATGTAGTCAAAGCCGTCGCAGATGCCCTTGTTGTATTCGGTCCAGGTGTCCAGCAGGCGGTAATAGGTCCGCGCGCCCTTCTTGTTATAGGACCATTCCGCCATGGTCGCGCCCTGCACCGCCGCCAGGACCGAGGCCGAGAAGGAGTTCGGCCCCACGCCCTGAATGCCGGCCTTGATCGATTCCGCGCAGAGGAAGAACGAGATCAGGCCCGAGCTTTCCGCCGCCAGCGCCGCCGGCGCGCCGAAGTCATAGTCGCAGGACACGACCACCATGTCGGCGCCCTGGTCGATGACCGAAAGCCCCGCCTTGGCGCCTTCGGCCCGGTCGGTCTTGGTATCGGCATTGACCACCTCGATCTGCTTGCCCAGCAGGCCGCCCGCTTCGTTGATCTCGCTGATGCGGATCATCGCGGCATCCTGCGCGGGCTTGTCATAGGCCTGCATGAACCCCGTCTCGGCGGTGGCAAAGCCGACGATGATGCGCTCGTCATCCGCAAAGGCCGCGGTGGCAAGGCAGGTGGTTGCAGCCAGGATCGCTGTCAGTCTTTTCATGTTTGGTCTCCCGTTGGTTGACTTCTGTTGTCTGGTCCGGGTGCGCCCGGTTTCGCGAACCGGGGCAGCCGCCCGGTCCATTCGCTGTTGCCCATGATCCCGGCAGGCCGGAACATGAGGATCAGGATCATCACGACGCCAAGCGCGATCTCCTGCACCCCGCCCGGCAGGGCGAAGCTGCTCTCGCCGATGGCGACGCCCGCCTCCAGCCAGCGCAGGATCTGGATCAGGCTGGACAGGATCAGAACGCCGATCACCGCGCCCGACAGGCTCCCCATCCCGCCGACGACAAGCATGGACAGCGTGGTGAAGGTCAGGCCGAGGTAGAAGGTGTCGGGCGTGACAAGGCCGATGGAATGGGCATAAAGCGCACCCCCCGCACCCATGATGGCCCCCGACAGGACAAAGGCCACCAGCCGGACGCGGGGAATGTCCACGCCGCTGGCCGCCGCCGCAGTGGGTTCATCCCGTGCCGCCCGCAGCGCCAGCCCGTGACGGCTGATCGAAAAGGCCCAGGCCGCAAAGACCGACAGCACCGCCGCCACCAGATAGGGCCAGACCGTCCGCACGATCGGAATGCCCACAACCGACGAGGTCGCCGCCGTCACGCTGTCCCAGTTCGAATAGATCGAATTCACCATGGCCAGCATGGCGAAAGTGGCGATCGAGGCCGCGATCCCCGACAGCCGCATCAACACCGCGCCAAAGACCAGCGCCCAGAAGGCCGCAAAGCCCGCTCCCGCAATGGCCGCCGCCCAGAAGGGGATCTCCATCTGCATCAGCCAGTCGGGCAGGCCCGGCATGGCGCTCGACTTCATCATCGGCTTGATCGTCGTCCAGGCCGCGACATAGCCGCCAAGACAGGCAAAGGCGACGTGACCGAAGGAGATCACGCCCGAATTGCCGATGAAGGTATACAGCCCCACGACAAAGATCACCTGAAGGAAGATGTCGATCACGGTCTGGTTGAACGGGCGCGACCCGGCGGCCCAGGCCGCAAGGGCAAAGATCACCAGCAGCACCGACAGCAGCACGGGCGTCACGATGGTGCGGCGGGCCACAGAGGCGGTCGAGGGACGACGGGCCATCACACACGCTCCTTCGTGCCACGGGCCGACAACAGGCCCTGCGGCCGGAAGATCAGCACCAGGATCACCGCGCCATAGACAAAGGCATCGCGGAAGGCGCGGGCATCAGGCGGCAGGATCACCTGCATCACCGTTGCGATGGCCCCCAGCGCAAAACCCGCGATCACCGCCCCCGCAAGGCTGCCCATGCCGCCGATCACCGTGGCGATGAAGGCCATCAGCATCACCGATGCCCCCATCATGATATTGGCCGTCCCGGTCTGCGACCCGAGGATCAGCGCAATCGCCGCCGCCAGCGCCCCCGACAGCGCAAAGGCCCCCATGATCACCCGGTTCGCCCGCACGCCCAGCATCCGCGCCATGGTGAAATTCTCCGCCGCCGCGCGCATCTCCAGACCAAAGCGCGTCCGCCGCAGAAAGGCCGTCAGCCCGATCAGCACGGTGATGGTCACGAGGATGGTGATCAGTTGCAAAAGCGGCAGCCGCGCGCCCAGGATCTCGACCGGCTGGCTCAGTTCCGGCAAAAGAGAGATGCTCTTCGGCCGGCTGGAAAACAGCATCAGCAGGAAGTAGCGGATCACAAAGCCCAGCGCGAAAGAGGCAATCATCATCGTCGCCGGGTTCGCCCGGCGAAAACGGCGGAAGACCACCACCTCCGACAGCACCGACAGCCCCGCGCCCACAGCCAGCGCGAAGGGGATCAGCAGATACCAGGGCAGATTGCCCGCAAAGATGATGGCCACCGCATCGACCGACGGCCAGAGAAGGGCAAAGACGCAGAAGGCGATCACATCGCCATGGGCAAAGTTCACCAGCCGCATCACCCCGAAAATCAACGCGATGCCCAGCGCCCCCAGCGCATAAAGCGATCCCAGCGACAGCGCATCAAAGACGACCTGCATCAACCCACCCATCAATGATCCCCGTATCCGAAATAGGCGGCCTGCATCGCCTCGCTCTGCCCCAGGGCGCGCGCGTCGCCGTCCAGCACGATCTCGCCACCGCGCATCAGCATCATGCGCCCGCCCGCCATCATGGCGCGGGTGGAGGATTGCTCCACGATCAGCAGGGTCAGCTTCCGCTCCGCCCGCAGCGCGATCAGGCGTTCATAGACCTGATCGGTGATGTTCGGCGCAAGGCCGAGGCTCGGTTCGTCGATGGCCACAAGGCGCGGTGTCGTCATCAGCGCACGCCCGATCACCAGCATCTGCTGCTGGCCGCCCGACAAAAGACCCGCCTGCGCATGGCGGCGGTCCTTCAGGATCGGGAAGGTGGCATAGACTGCCTCAAGCTCGCTCGCCGCCCGCGCGCGCCAGCCACGACTGCCCGCATGCATCCCGGTGCCGACCATCAGGTTTTCCTCGATGGTCAGGGACCCGAACACATCCCGCCCCTCCGGGACCATCGACAATCCCAGCCGGGCGATATCCTCCGGCGCCTGTCCGGTGATGTCATGATCGGCGAAATCCACGCGCCCCCCCGCCGGAGGCGTAACCCCCGCGATGGCCCGCAGAAGCGAGGATTTCCCCGCCCCGTTCGGCCCGGTGATGAACAGCATCTCGCCTTCCGCCAGCGTGAAGGTCACCCCCCGCACCGCCGTCAGCCGCCCATAACGGACCGAGATGTTGGACAGCGACAGCAGGCTCATGCCTCCACCTCCAGCCCGGCTTCCAGAACGGGCAAATCGGTCTCGGCGGCGGTGCCCATATAGGCATGGCGCACCTTCTCGCTGGCACGGATGGCGGCGGGCGGGCCGGTCTCGATGGTCGCGCCGGAGTCGAGCACGACGATATGGTCGCACAGGCCCAGCACGAGGCCGACATTATGCTCGATCAGCAGGACGCCACAGCCCATCTCGCCCGCGATACGGCGGATCAGGGCCGAAAGGTCCTGCGCCTCCGCCGCGCTCATCCCGGCGGCGGGCTCATCCAGCAAAAGGAACTTCGGCCGCCCCATCAGCGCCCGGCCGATGGCGACGCGGCGCTCGTCGGTATAGGGCAGCGTCCCTGCGATGCGATCCGCCAGCGGCGCGATGCCCACCCAGTCAAGCATCGCCTCCGCCTCGGCCAGCGCGGCGGCGCGGCTCTGGCCCAACCCCACGCCGGTCACTTCCAGATTGTCGATCACCGCCAGATCGCGGAACAGCCGCCCGCCCTGAAAGGTGCGGGCGATCCCCCGCCGACGCACCTCATGCGGCTTCAGCCCCGAAAGCGGCTGCCCGTCCAGCCGGACAGCCCCCTCCGTCGCCGCCTGAAACCCGGTCAGCACATTGACAAGCGTGGTCTTTCCCGCCCCGTTCGGGCCGATCAGCCCGACGATCTGCCCGGAGGCAACGGAAAGGTCCACATCGGACAGCGCCTTCAGCCCTGCAAAGGCGACCGAAACCTTGTCGGCGCGCAGATCGCTCATGTCGCTCCTTTCCTGTCACGGGTGATGAGGTAGGACCCGCTGGCATCCAGCCGCGCGGTCCAGCCCGGTTCGACGACGATGGTGGTGGTGACTTCCTCGATCACCGCAGGGCCCTTGACCCTGGCCCCTGCGCCCAGCGGCGTGCCGTCATAGATCGGGGTCCTTATGCGCTTGCCATCGGCCGAAAAGACCGCCTCGCGATGCCCCTTCAGGGCTTTCGGCGCCGTCAGGCCCTTGCCGATGCTCATGCGCTCGGGCTTGTCCACCACGCCGTAAAGCGTGCTTTCGATATTCACCACCTCGACGGTCGAGGCAGGCTCGGCATAGGTGTAAAGCTCCTTGTGCCGGCGATGGAACGCCTCCTTCACCTTGCCGATGGATCGGGCATCCACCTTGAAGGTGCCGATCTCCACTGTGCATTCATGCACCTGCCCGACATAGCGCATGTCGAGGCTGCGCTTGACGACAATGTCCTTAGCCTTGAACCCGTCAGCCTTCAGATGCCCGATGCCCTGCGCCTCGATCTGGCCGAACAGCTCGTCGATCCGGGCATAGGCCGCGTCATTGTCCAGCCGCAGGGGCGCGGTGGCCATGTAGTTGTATTTCACATCGCTGATGATCTGCCCAAAGGCGCAAAGGCCCGAAGCCAGCTTCGGCAGAACGATGGTATCAATCCCGATCGCATCGGCCAGCGCCGTGATATGCGCCGCCGTCGCCCCGCCCGCGCCGACCAGCACGAAGTCGCGCGGGTCATAGCCGCGTTCCACCGTCACGCGGCGGATGCCGTTGACCATGTTCGCGTTGACGATGGTGAACATGCCATAGGCGGCACGCTCCACACTCATCTTCAGGGGTTCAGCCAGCTTGGTCCGGATCGCGTCATGGGCCTTCTGATGGTCTAGCGGCAACCGCCCGCCCACCAGCCCGTCAGGGTTCAGATAGCCCAGCACGAGGTTCGCATCCGAAACAGTCGGCAGCGTGCCGCCCTGCCCATAGCAGGCCGGGCCGGGGTCCGACCCCGCCGATTGCGGCCCCATCTGCATCAGGCCCATCTCGTCGATCCAGCCGATGGACCCGCCCCCCGCGCCCAGCGTCTCCACCTGGATCATCGGCACGCCGATGCGATAGCGCAGGAAGTCGATGTTCTTGTTGATATTGGTGCTGCCGTCCTTGGTCAGCGTGATGTCGAAAGATGTCCCGCCCATATCGACGGTGATCACATCCGTCTTGCCGAAGGGCGCGCAGACATATTGCCCGGCCGCCGGGGCCGAGGCTGGCCCCGAATTGATGGCATAGACCGACCGGTCCGTCATCGCCTGCCCGATGGCCAGCCCGCCGTTCGACTGGTAATAGCGCACTGGCTGCCTGGCGCCGAGGCTGCGGAAATAGCTGTCCACCGCCTCCACATAACGCTTCATGATCGGGGCGAGATAGGCGTTCACCACGGCGGTCGAAGTGCGGGTATATTCCCGCACCTGCGGGTAAAGCTCGCTCCCCACCGTCAGGATGACGCCGGGCATCATCTCGCGCACGATCTCGGCCGCGCGGGCCTCATGCCCCGGATGCAGCACCGACCAGACAAAGCTGATCGCCACCGTCTCCACCCCTTCCGCAAGGAACAGAGCGCAGGCCGCGCGCACATCCTCCTCGTTCAGCGCGACGCGCACCTCGCCGGTGGACAGGACCCTTTCCCGCACCCCGCGCCGCAGATAGCGCGGCACCAGCATCGTGGCCGGCGGATAGTCGGCATCATAGCGATAGCCGTCCTCCTTGTGGCCAAGGCGGATCTCAAGGCTGTCCTCATGCCCTGCCGTGCAGATCAGGCCGGTCTTGGCCCCCTTGTGGGTGATCAGCGCATTCAGCCCCACCGTCGTCCCGTTGATGCAGAGATCGCAGTTCGACACGATCCGCTCCGCCGACACGCCAAGATCGTCAACCATCAGTTGCAACCCGTTGCGGATCGCCAGCGTCGGGTCCTGCGGGGTGGACAAAGCCTTGTAAAGCCGGACCTGCCCAGTCCTGTCCGCCAGCACGAAGTCGGTGAAGGTGCCGCCCGCGTCGATGCCCAGTCTGTATTCGGATTTCATTGCGCGCCCCCTTACTTCGCCGCCACGGCGCGACGGGTCGCGCGCAGGGCTTCGGTTGCCGCCATGTCCACCTGTAGGCTGGCCGGATCGCTGATGATGACGCCGTAATCCTCCTTCGCGCCCTGTATGGAAACGAGCCCGTTCTTCACGTCCCAGACGACCTTCTCGACCGCCCGCTCCATCGGGCTGCCATAGCCGCCACCGCCGGGGTTCATGTTGGTGATCCGGTCGCCGGGCTTGATGACCTTGATGACATTCTCGCGGATGGTTTCCGACCGGTCCCCCTCGACCAGTTCCAGCCGCCCGACCTTGGTATCGATCATCGTGCTGGCCGCGCCCGCCGCGCCAACGGCAGGGATGCGGCGACCTTCGCCAAAGGTGATGAAGGTCATGTCATCGTTCAGCGGCTCCACCTCCCAGGCGGTGCCGCTGCCGCCGCGGAACTTGCCCGCCCCGCCGCTGTCGGTCATCAGAGAATAGCGGTGGATGATGATCGGATAGCTGTATTCCAGCAGTTCGACATCACCACTCGTCAGCGCGCCGAAACAGCATTCCGGCCCGCAGGCATGCCAGCCATCCTGGCTGGGCGTGGCCCCTGCCCCGCTGATGATGGTGGCCAGCACCATCGTCACATATTCCTCATCGTGGCGCTTGTCCCAACCCGCGATGTTCAACCCGTTCGCATGGCCCCAGCTTGCCGAAACCTTCGACGGCACCGCCTTCTCGAAGGCCAGCCGCACCGCATCGGTCAGCGTCTCCATCGGCGTGGTGGTGCAATTCATGTGCGGCGCGGGTTCTGCGGCGTTGCAGATCGTGCCCTTGGGGCCGAAATCCACGCTGACGCAGCGATAAAGCCCTTCGTTATAGGGGGGCGGCAACTGGGCGAACATCATCAGGCCCAGATAGACGCCGGAATGGCTGTTCCCCTCATAGCTGTTGATGAAATAGGGGATCTGCGGGGGCGACGAGATGGCGATATGGCAACTGTCGCCCGTGATCGTCACCGTCGCCTTGATCTCGAAATCGCCATAACCGTGGCCCGCATCCTCAAGGATCGCAGCCCCTTCATAGGTGCCATCCGGCACCGCCGCGATCAGCCCGCGCATCTGGCGTTCGGCCATGTCGAGAAGCGTCTCGATGCAGGCATCGACCTGCGCCTCGCCATATTTCTCCAGCATCGCCAGCAGCGCCCGCTCGCCCACCTGGCAGGCCCCGATCAGCGCGTTGAAATCGCCCTCCTGATCGCGGCGGGCGCGCATGTTCGTCAGGATGAAGTTCAGCACATCCTTGCGCGGCTGCCCCCTGTCCCAGACCTTCACCGGCGGGATGCGCAGGCATTCGGCATAGATTTCCTTGGCATTCGGGTTGTAACCCGCCGGAACCGGGCCGCCCACATCGGTCAGATGGCCCTTGCAGACCGTCCAGTATTTCAGCTTCCCGCGCCAGAAGACCGGCTTGTAGAAACAGGTGTCGATGGCATGCGATCCGCCCCAGGCCGGATCATTGTGGATGATCAGGTCGCCTTCATGGATGTCGCCCTCGAAATACTTCGCCACCACCTTCATCGCCGGGATCAGGCTGCCCAGATGGATCGGGATATCCTGCCCCTGCAAGATCATCTCGGGCCGATGGTTGAACAGCGCCGTGGAATAGTCATGCGCCAGGTTGAACACGCTCGACCGCGCGGTCTTCTCCAGCGACAGCGTCATCTCGCGCTGCGTCGTCTCCAGGATGCCCCGCACCACCGACAGGGTGATGGGATCGACCTCCACCTTCTTTCTTGCCGCCTTCGCCATCACGAAACCCTCCGATAAGGGCCGCGCAAAAGGGTCGCGGTCGGGCCAACGGCCCGGTTCCATGCCAAATCCACCCTGTCGCGCGGCGTCTGTTGCGCCCTTGATCGGACAAGGCTAGCGGTCCTGCGCCGGGCAGGTCTTTGCACCCAATGCACCGCCTTTTGCGTTTCCGTGCTGTCCCCCCGCCGCGCGGCTTGCCCGACTCGGCCACCCGTGGCCAGATGACCGCAACAGGGGGCCGGCCGATGAAAAGCACCATCACCACGCAGGGCATCAATGTCGGCGCGCGCAGCCGCCACTGGCACGAAACCATCGCGCAGGCCTATTTCCCCCTCGACCTCACCTTCGCCCGCCCCGAAGCCTTCGACGGCGAATTGACAAGCTGGCATCTGGGCGAGGTGTCGCTCTCCCGCCTCACCTCCGACCCCCTGCTCTACCGCCGCCTGCCGAAGCATTTCCGCGAACCGGGGCCAGAGGAGTTTCTCGTCACCCTGCCCATCCGCTCCGAGGTGCGCTTCGCCCAGGGCGGCAAGGAGGTGCGCGCCAATCCCGGTGCCTTCTTTATCGAACGCAGCCACGACCCCTATGAGTTCAGCCATGCCGAACCGGCCGATCTCTGGGTGATGAAACTGTCCAAGGCCATGCTGGGCGGCCGCATCCGCGCGCCCGACCGATTTTGCAGCCTGCAATTCGATGCGACGAACGGTGCCAACGGGCTCTTCGTCGATATGGTCCACCTGATCCCGCAACGCTATGACGCTATGACCGAGGAAACCCGCGCCATCGTCGGGCGGCAATTGGTGGACCTTCTGGCGCTGGCCATCCAGTCGGATGAACGTGTCCTGACCTCCGGCCTCTCCACCGTCCGCGCCGCGCATCTCGCGCGGATCGAAACCTTCGTGCGCCGCCATATCGACGACCCCGATCTCGGCCCCGAAACCGTCGCCGCAGGCTGCGGCATCTCGCTGCGCTACCTGCACGAACTCCTGCGCGACACCAACCAGACGCTGGGCCAGTGGATCCGCGACACCCGCCTTCAGGCCGCGATGGAGGATCTGAAGAACCCCGCCGACCGCCGCGCCATCGGCGAGATCGCCTATGCCCGCGGCTTCACCGATCAGGCCCAGTTCAGCCGCGCCTTCCGCGCCCGCTTCGGCGTCTCGCCGAAAGAGGCGCGCCATGGCTCGGGGGCAGCCTCCACGCCGTGACGGGCGGCCCGGTGCGGTCAACCCCGCCCGAGGCACCTCCGTAACAGCGGGATTGGCCCCCCCTGCCATCACTTGCCCAGATGGTCGCGGACGCGCTGAAGCGCCGCCTGCCGGTCATGCCGCGCCGCCAGCGCCTGATCCATCGTCACCTCGACAAACCGCGCCGGGCTGTGCGGCTGCAACTGCCCGATCAGGTCCATGTCGGCGCTGATGACGCAGCCCAGCATCATGTAGCCCCCGCCCGACACCGCATCGCGGTGCAGCACGATGGGCTCCGTCCCGCCCGGCACCTGGATGGACCCGTAGGGATAGCAGGCATCCACGATGTTCGACGGGTTCGACCCCGCGCCGAAGGGCTGTTCGCGCGGCACGAAATCCAGCGCCGTGCCGCCCTTGAACCGGTATCCGATCCGGTCCGCCTCGGGCGCGACCTTCCAGGTATCCGCAAAGAACCGCTTGCCCGCCTCGGCGGTGATCCGGTGCCAATAAAGCCCCGGCAGCATCCGCAACTCAGCCGGGTTCCCCGGTCCGCGCCGCAGCGCCGGCGGCACCGACCCCATCCCCGAACCGCCCTTGCCCAGAGGCAGGCTGTCCCCCGCCTTCAGCGCCCGGCCCTCATGCCCGCCCAGCGCGCCCAGCGTATAGGTGGACCGCGACCCCAGCTTCACCGGAACGTCGATCCCGCCAGACACCGCGATATAGGCCCGCGCCCCGGCCTTCAGGAAACCGAAGGACAGCCGGTCCCCCGCCTTCACCGGAAAGGCCTCCCAGCCCGGCCGCTCCTCGCCGTTCAGCTTGGGCGGCAGGTCGCCGCCACAGACGGCCACAGTGGCAGGCGCCGTGAATTCCAGCTCCGGCCCAAGGAAGACCGCCTCCAGCACCGCAGCCCCTTCCTCATTGCCGACCAGCATATTGGCCACGCGCAGGGCGAAACGGTCCATACCGCCTGAAATCGGGATGCCAAGGTGATAGTAACCGGGGCGGCCAAGGTCCTGCACGGTGGTCGACAGGCCGGGGGTGATGACATTAACGGCCATTCAGCGCCTCCATCAGCTTGGCATTGGTCCCGGCCATGTCCTTGTTGAACTCGGCCAGCGAGAAGGTGGCGGGGCGGATCACCGGCTCATAGCGATTGGCATCCACCGCCTCGATCGCGGCGTCATATTCATCCCGCGTCACCGGCTTCCATTTCACGATGTCGCCGGGCCGGAAGAGGCACATCTCCTCCGTCAGATAGGATACCTGCTGCGTCGGGTCATAGATCGGCATCGGCGTCACGCCGAACATCTGGTAGCCACCCGCCCCGCGCACCGAATAGATGCAGGAAAAACAGCCGCCATGCCCGATGGTCAGCTTCGGCGTATCGGTCCGGGGCCGCAGGTATTTCGGCACCTGCAACTGCCGTTTCCGCTCCACCATCTGATAGAGGAAGGGCAGACCGGCCACGAAGCCCACCATCGACACGAACCAGGGCTGGCTCGAATGGGCCTGCACGAAATTCTCCACCGTCCCCAGCCCGTTCACCTCAGCGGCATATTCAAGGTCGGTCTTGGACGGGTCCTGATGCCGCTCGCGGAACCGCATCAGCGTCTCATGCGTCCACGGGTCCTGATAGAGGACGGGGATTTCCATGATCCGCGTCTTCAGGCTCGCGTCAGACGTCGCCGCCGCCGCCTCCATCGACTGCAATTCCTTCAGCAGGTCACCGGGCTTGATCCGGTCGGGATCGAACTTGACCTGAAAGCTGGCATTGGCCGGGCAGATCTCGGTCACGCCCCGGATGCCCGCCGCCTTGACCGCATTGGTCATGGAGAGCGAGGTGAAAAAGGCCTCAAGCGACATCTCCTCGCTGACCTCTCCGAAGATGTGCTCGTCGCCGCCAAAGGTGAATCGGATCGACATGTGTCCTCCCTCAGGGCTCCAGCTCCGGCACCAGCCGGGCGGAATGGGTTGCAAGCCAGCCTTCCAGCCAGCGGGTGTGAACGGCATTGGCCTGCACCGCCGGATCATCGGCGAGTGCCAGGAACAGCGGCTTTGTCGTGCGCAGGCCCGCGATGCGGGTTTCCTTCAGCGCCCGCACCAGCCGGGTGATCGCCGCCTCGCGGGTCTCGGCATGAACCACCAGCTTGGCCAGCAGCGAGTCGTAGAAGGGCGGCACGGTATAGCCCGCATAGAGCATGCTCTCGAACCGCACCCCCGGCCCGCCCGGCACGCGCAGATCGCTCACCGTGCCGGGAAAGGGCGCGAAATCGCGCGACGGGTCCTCGGCGTTCAGCCGCACCTCGATGGCATGGCCGCGCGCAACGATGTCGCGCTGCGTCAGGCGCAAAGGCTCTCCCCCGGCGATGCGCAGCCCTTCCGCCACAAGGTCGATCCCGGTGATCATCTCGGTCACCGGATGCTCGACCTGAATCCGCGTGTTCATTTCGATGAAATAGAACCGGTCGGCGGCATCGTCATAAAGATATTCGATGGTCCCCGCGCCCGAATAGCCCACCGCCCGCGTCAGCCGCACGGCGCTGGCGCAAAGCTCCTCGCGCACCCGGTCCGACAAAGCGCGCGACGGCGCCTCTTCCCAGACCTTCTGGCGGCGGCGCTGAAGCGAACATTCCCGTTCCCAGCAATGCACGGCGTCGCGCCCATCGCCCAGAACCTGCACCTCGATATGCCGGGCCTGCGCGATGACCTTTTCCATATACAGCCCGCCATCGCCAAAGGCGGCCAGCGCCTCGGCCGCGGCCTGCGGAAAGGCGGCCTCGAACTCGGCCAGATCATTGGCGATGCGGATACCCCGCCCGCCGCCCCCGGCCGCCGCCTTGATCATCACCGGAAAGCCGGTCTCCATCAGGATCGCCCGCGCCGCCGCGATGTCGGGGACACGTCCCATCGACCCCGGCACCACCGGCACGCCCGCCGCATGGGCCGCCGACCGCGCAGCGACCTTGTCGCCCATGGTGCGGATCGCCTCGCCCGACGGTCCCACGAAGATCAGCCCCGCCGCCACGCAGGCATCGGCAAATTCGGCATTCTCGGCCAGAAAACCGTAACCGGGATGCACCGCATCACAGCCCGTCTCCGCCGCCGCCTGCAACAGCGCCGACTGGTTCAGATAACTCTTCTTCGCCGCCGGCGGTCCGATATTCACCGCCTCATCCGCAATCTGCACATGCAGCGCGTCGCGGTCGGCCTCGGAAAACACGGCCACGGTCGCAATCCCAAGGTCCTGCGCCGCGCGGATCACCCGCACGGCAATCTCGCCCCGGTTCGCGACCAGAAGCTTCTTCAGCATCAATCCACCTCGGCCAGAACGGCACCCGCCATCACGGGTTCCTCATTGTCGGTGACAAAGCGGATATTGCGTCCCGCCACCACGGCCTTCACCTCGTGGAAGGATTTCATCACCTCGATCAACCCGATCACGTCGCCCACCGCCACGGCATCGCCATCGGCCTTGAAGGGCGGCTTGTCGGGGGCGCTGGCGCGGTAGAAGGTGCCGGGAAGCGGGGACAGAAGCTGTGCCATGGGGTCCTCTCAGGTGTAGGGCTGCACCGCCGCCCGCACCGCTTGGGCGATGTCGATGGCGTTCGGCGTGTCGGAATGGATGCAGATGGAATCGCAGCGCACCGGAATGTCGCTGCCATCCGTGGCCGTGCCCTTGCCCTCCGTGATCGCGCGGATGCAGCGCGCGGCCATCAGGGCGGGGTCCTTGGCATCATGCTGCCGCGTCACGATCAGGCTGCCATCGGGGCGATATTCCAGATCGGCATAGAATTCGGCGATGAAGCCATGGCCGCGGGCGGGATAGATCTTCTCATGCAGCGTGCCGGTCATGCCCAGCAGCGGCACCTTGAACACATCCGCCGCGTCGCAGACCGCCTGCGCGATCTCCTCCTGCCGCGCCGCCATGCCGTAAAGGCTGCCATGCGGCTTGATGTGGTTCAGCTCCATCCCCTCGGCCTTCAGGAAACCGCAGAGCGCGCCGACCTGATAAATGATGCAATTGGCCATCTCCTCGCGGCCCATCTTCATCTCGCGCCGGCCGAAGCCCTGCAAATCCGGCAGGGACGGATGCGCCCCCACCTTCACCCCATGCGCCTTGGCCAACCGAACGGTGGCGCGCATATGGTCGTAATCGCTGGCATGGAAGCCGCAGGCCACATTGGCGATGTGGATCAAGGGCATAAGCCCCGCATCATCCCCCATTTTCCACAGGCCAAAGCTCTCGCCCATGTCACAATTCACAGTGACAGGCATCGCACCCCCCGATCTTTTCCGTAATGACGGGATGCTGGACCGACTCGGGCCGCATAGGCAAATACGAAATTCTGCAAGACGATATCGAAAAATCTGATACACAAACACGCATGTCCCTGACGCTCAAACAGCTCCGCTACTTCATCGCCGCGGCCGAGACCGGGCAGATCAGCCATGCCGCGATGGAGATGAACATTTCGCAATCCGCCGTCACCGCGGCGATCCAGGGGCTGGAGGCGACACTCGGGGTCAAACTGCTCAGCCGCGGCGCGCAGGGTGTGGCGGTCACCCCCGAAGGCGCGCGTTTCCTCGCCCGCGCACGCGGCATCATGGCCGCCGTCGAGGACGCGACCCGCAGCCCGCTGGGCGAAGAAACCCGCGTCACGGGCCGCCTGCGCCTTGGCCTGACCTATACCGTTGCGGGCTATTTCATGGCCCGCCACTACGCCGCCTTCCGGCGCAGCTATCCCGGCATCACGCTGGAAATGTCCGAACAGCCCCGCGCCGCGATCGAGAACGCGCTGGTCACCGGCGGGCTCGACCTCGCGGTGATGCTGACCTCGAACCTTGCCAACCATGACGATCTGGATGCCGAAACCCTGTTCCGCTCCCGCCGTCGGCTCTGGCTGCCCTCGGATCACCCGCTCCTGGCGCTGCCGCAGGTCAGCCTGCATGACGTGGTGCGCCAGCCCTATGTCATGCTCACGGTGGACGAGGCCAGCCGCACCGCCGGCCGCTACTGGGATCACTACGGCCTCGTCCCGCAGATCGCCTTCGCCACCTCCTCGGTCGAGGCGGTGCGCTCCATGGTCGCGGCGGGAATGGGCGTGACCATCCTGTCCGACATGGTCTATCGGCCCTGGTCCCTGGAAGGCCAGCGCATCGAACAGCGCGTGACGGTGGAACCGGTCCCGTCCATGGATGTCGGCCTGACCTGGGCGCGCAACCGCCCGCTTTCTGGCCTCGCGCAGGTCTTCCGCGCCTTCCTGTCGCTGACCCTCGGGTCGGGCGGCTGATCGACGCAGCGCCCCCGACAAGGCCGCAGGACAGGTCTGCCAACGCAAGGCAGCGGCCCGCCGCGCCCCCGGCCTTCACCGAAAAACCTCAATGAACAAAGGCGCGGATCATGCCCCCGCGCAGTCCGGCCAAGGCTGTCCAGCCCACCCCCACGCGGCGGAACCCTTCATGTGTCAGACTCCTGTTGACATAAGTAACACAGGGCCTAGATTACAGATGCCAAGACAAGTCTGACAATTGTCACGGCATGGGAGGAGAAGACCATGGCGCCGCTGCTGGAGGTCGAGGGGCTCGCAAAGAGCTTCTCGGGCGTCCCCGCCTTGATTGACGGACGTTTCAGGCTCGAACCGGGAAGCGTGCACGCCCTCTGCGGCGGCAATGGCGCGGGCAAGTCCACCTTCCTGAAGATCGTCATGGGCATCCACGACCGCGACAGCGGCACCATCCGCCGCAATGGCCGCGAAGTCGCCTTTGCCAACCCGGCAGAGGCGCTGCGCAACGGCATCGCCATCGTGGAACAGGAACTGTCGCCCGTCCCGGCGATGACCGTCGCCGAAAACATCTACATGGGGCGCGAACCGCTGCGCAGCTTCGGGCGGATCGACTTCGCCACGCTCAACAAACAGACACAGGCGCTGCTCGATGGCTTCGGCTTTGCCATCCGCGCGACTGATCTGATGATGGACCTGACCGTCGCGCAGACCCAGCTTGTCGAGATCGCAAAGGCGCTCAGCTATGACGCCGAGGTCATCATCCTCGACGAACCGACCTCCGCCCTGGGCGAGGCCGAGGCCGAACATCTCTTCGAGGCCATCGCCACGCTCAAGGCCCGCGGCAAGGGCCTGATCTATGTCAGCCACCGCCTGTCTGAAATCTTCTCCATCGCGGACCGCTACACCGTCTTCCGCGACGGCCGCTTCATCCAGGACGGCGACATGGTCGACATCTCGAAAGAGCAGCTTATCCAGCTCATCGTCGGCCGCCCCCTGAACGAGGAATTCGTCAAAGAGAACCAACCCGGTCAGAAGGTCGTCCTGCGGGCGGACGGGCTGGCCGCGGCGCGCGGGGTGCGCGACCTCAGCTTCGACCTGCACGAAGGCGAAATCCTCGGCTTCTACGGGCTGATGGGCGCCGGACGGACAGAGGTTCTGGACAGGCTGTTCGGCCTCTCCCCCGAAACCGGCGGCAATCTGCACCTGAACGGCAAGCCGCTGCGGATCACCCGCCCCTCCGATGCGATTGCCGCCGGGATCGCCTATGTCACCGAAGACCGCAAGCAGACCGGGCTCGTCCTGACATCCAGCGTGCGCGACAACCTCTGCCTGTCCAGCCTTGACCGGCTGTCGCAATTCGGCGTGATGCGCCGCCGGCAGGAGGCGCTGGACGCCGCCGCCATCATCGAACAGTTGCGCATCAAGACCGCCAGCGATGCGCTTGGGGTGGCCAGCCTTTCGGGCGGCAACCAGCAGAAGGTCGTCCTGGGCAAGTGGTTCATGATCAATCCCGGCATCCTGCTTCTGGATGAACCGACACGCGGCGTGGATGTCGGCGCCAAGCGCGAGATCTATCGGGTCATCTCCGATTTCGCGCGGGCGGGCGGCGCGGTCATCATGGTGTCGTCCGAGACGGACGAAGTCCTTGGCATGGCCGACCGCGTGATCGTGCTGAAGGACGGGCGCAAGGCGGGCGAACTGACCCGCGACAGGCTGAGCGCAGAAGAACTGCTGCATCTGGCTGCGTGACGGATGCCGAAAGAGCAATGGTAGGAAACATGCAGAGAAAACCCACGACCGCAACGCCATGGACCGCCGGTCTCCTGGTCCAGCGCTACGGCATCTTCATCGCCCTGCTGCTGCTCTGCTTCGCGCTGGCGGTGATGAACGAGAATTTCCTGTCCACGCGCAACATCCTCAACGTGCTGCGCCAGACCTCGATCAACGGGATTCTGGCCATCGGGATGACCTTCGTCATCCTGACGCGCGGGATCGACCTTTCGGTCGGGTCGGTCGCCGCCTTTGCCGGCGTCGTCGCCGCCTCCCTCGCCACCACCTCGGCCACCGGCACCATCGCGGGCGGCCCCTACCCTGCCGTGCTCGCCATCATGGTGGGGCTTGCGGCGGGCATGGCCTGCGGATCGCTGTCCGGCGTGATCGTCGCGCGCTTCAGCGTGCCCTCCTTCGTGGTGACGCTGGGGATGCTCTCGGCGGCACGCGGCCTGACGCTTCTCTACTCGGGCGGGCGCCCCATTCCTGCGCTGACCGAAGACTTCCGCTGGATCGGCACGGGCAGCATCTGGGGCATTCCGGTTCCGATCCTGCTGCTGATCGGCACCTTCGCCGTGGCGCATTTCGTGCTGACCCAGACGCGCTATGGCCGCCATGTCTATGCGGTCGGGGGCAATCCCCATGCGGCCAAGGTCTCGGGCCTGCCGGTCCACAAGATCCGCTTCTCGGTCTATGTGATTTCCGGGGCGCTGGCGGCGCTGGCGGGCATGCTGCTGGCCGCGCGCACAGGATCGGCCCTGCCACAGGCGGGCATCGCCTATGAACTGGATGCCATCGCGGCAGTGGTCATCGGAGGCACGTCCCTGGCGGGCGGCGTGGGTCGGGTGACAGGCACCCTGATCGGCGCGCTGCTGATCGGCGTGATGAACAACGGGCTCGATCTGATGGGGGTCGAATCCTACTACCAGCAGGTCATCAAGGGCATCCTGATCGTGGCTGCCGTGATGCTGGACCAATCCAAGAACAAGCAGGACTGACGTCCGTGACTTGTGCGGCCGCCACTCCGGTCGCCGCATCGACGAAGCGCAATCCATGGGAGGAAAGACGCAAATGACGAAGAAGGCATTCTTGATGGCATCGGCTCTGACGCTGGTTGCCGGGGCCGCCATGGCCCAGGACAAGCCGAAGATCGGCGCGGCCCTGTATGGCCTGAACGCCGAATTCATGCAGCTCTGGGCAGCCGCGGCCGAACAGCACCCCGCCGTGCAGCAGGGCCTCGTCGAACTGACGATCTTCGACGGCCGCTATGACGCGCTGGTCCAGCAGGAACAGTTCGAAACGATGATCACCGAAGGCTACGATGCCATCGTCTTCGCCCCCATCGACGCCGATGCCGGCGCGGCGGCGGTCGAAGCGGCGCATGCCGCGGGCATCCCGGTCATCGGCACCAACACCATGGCCAACACCGATCTTCTGACCTCCTATGTCGGGTCGGATGACGTGCAGTCGGGCTACATGGAAGCGCGCTACCTGCTCGACCAGATCGGCTGCACCGGCAATGTCGTCATCATCGAAGGTCCCATCGGCCAGTCGGCGCAGGTCCAGCGTCTGGAAGGCAACATGAAGGCGCTTGCCGAATGCCCGGACGTGAAGATTCTGGAACAGCAGACCGCCAACTGGAGCCGCGCGGAAGGCCAGACCCTGATGGAAAACTGGCTGACCACCCATGGCGACGCGATTGATGGCGTGATCGGCCAGAACGACGAGATGGCGCTGGGCGCGATCGAGGCGATCAAGGCCGCCGGCATGGCCCCCACCGATTTCGCCATCGTCGGCATCGACGGGGTGACCGATGCGCTTCTGGCGGTGAAGGCCGGCGAAATGGCCTCCATCCTCCAGGACGGCGCGGCACAGGCGCATGGCTCCATCGACATCGCGATCAAGCAGGTGATGCCGGACTACGAACCGATGTCGGCCATCTGGACCCAGTATCCCGACATGCCGTGGAACGGCGGGGCCGACAAGATGTACATGGTTCCGTGGACGCCCGTCACCGCCGAGAACGTGGACGCGCTGCTGGCAACCCGGCAGTAAATCCAGAGGATTTCCCCGAGGGCGCCCGCTCCCGCGCCTTCGGGGAAACCCATCACCGACAGACAAGAGATGAACGATATGACCGCTGGCACTCTTCCATTCTCCCTTTCGGGCAAGGTCGCTGTCGTGACAGGCGCCGCTTCGGGGATCGGCGCGGCCATCGCCGAGGCTTTCGCCGCCCGCGGTGGCCGGGTCGCGCTTCTGGACATGAACCTGGACGCCGCGCGCAGCCGTGCCGCCGGGCTGGAAGGGGCCGTGGCCCTGGCCTGCAATGTCACCGATGCGCAAAGCGTCGCCGATGCGCTGGCCGCCGTCCGCGCGCAACTGGGCGTGCCGGACATTCTGGTGAACAGCGCCGGGATCGTCGATCTCGCCCCGGCCGAGGACCTGTCGCAAGGCGCCTGGGACCGCACCATGGCGGTGAACCTGACCGGCACCTTCCTGATGGCCCAGGCCGTCGGGCGCATGATGATCGCCGAAGGCAAGGGCGGGCGGATCGTCAACCTTGCCAGCCAGGCGGGTTCGGTCGCAATCGACGGCCATGTCGCCTATTGCGCCTCGAAATTCGGCGTGATCGGCGTGACCAAGACGCTGGCGCTGGAATGGGGCCGCCACGGGATCACCGTGAACTCCGTCTCGCCGACGGTGGTTCTGACGGAGCTTGGCCGCAAGGCATGGGATGGCCCCAAGGGCGAGGCGATGAAGGCCCTGATCCCGACCGGCCGCTTCGCCGAACCGGAAGAAATCGCCTCCGCCGTGCTGTTTCTGGCCTCGGACGAGGCGGCAATGATCAACGGGGCCGATCTCCTCGTTGACGGCGGCTATACGGTGAAGTGAGGACGAAGATGCAAAGATTTCTGAACGATCCCGATGATCTGGTGGATGAAACGGTGGCAGGCTTCGTGAAGGCGCACCGCGATCTGGTGCATCTTTCGCCCGAAAACGCGCGCGTCGTCGTGTCGAACTTCGCACCAGAGGCCGGCCGTGTCGGGATCGTGACGGGCGGGGGATCGGGGCATGAACCCGCCTTCATCGGCTATACCGGGCGCAATCTCGTCGATGCCGTGGCCGTGGGCGAGATCTTCTCCTCCCCGACCGCCAAAAGCTTCGCCGATGCGATCAAGGCCGCGAATGGCGGGGCCGGGGTGGCCGTGCTCTACGGCAATTATGCCGGCGACAACATGAACGTGAAGATGGCCGCTCGGATGGTGGCCAAGGACGGGATCGAGGTCGCAACCGTCGTGGCCAATGACGACGTCTGTTCGGCCCCCGCGACCGAGCGGGAAAAGCGCCGCGGCGTGGCGGGCGAAATCTTCATGTGGAAGATCGGCGGCGCCAAGGCCGCCACTGGCGCGCCGCTGGCCGAAGTCCAGGCCGCCGCGCAAAAGGCCATAGATGCCTGCCGGTCGGTCGGCGTGGGCCTCGGCCCCTGCACCCTGCCTGCCGTGGGGCATCCGAATTTCCAGATCGCAGCCGGGCAGATGGAAGTGGGCATCGGCCACCATGGCGAACCCGGCACGCGGGTCGAGGCTCTCCGCACCGCCCGGGACGTGGCCGATGACATGGTCCGCCTCGTGATGGAGGACCACGCCCTTCCGGCGGGGACAGAGCTTGCGGTCCTGGTCTCGGGGCTGGGCGCAACACCGGTCAACGAACTCTATGTCCTCTACGACCGGATCGAGTCGCAGCTTGCCGGTCTGGGCATGACCGTCCACCGCGCCTTCGTCGGCAATTACTTCACCTCGCTGGAGATGGTCGGGGCCACGCTGACCGTGATGGCGCTGGACGACGAATTGAAGGCGCTTCTGGACATGGACTGCGCATCCCCCGCGCTTTGAGGACCCGATGACACATATCCCCAATTCCGGTCAGGCCGCCATCATCGAAGAAGTGGCCGAGGTGATCGTCGCCAACAAGGCCTGGCTGTCCGAGATCGACGGCAAGATCGGCGACGGCGACCACGGCAGCAACATGGCCAAGGGCTTCGGCCGCGCGGCAGAACGCATCCACGGCAAGGACATGTCGCTCGACGCGGCGATGCTCGTCCTGTCCGACATCCTGATGAGCGAGATCGGCGGCTCCATGGGCCCGCTCTACGGCCTGATGTTCGAAGACATGGCCGAAGCCATCAAGGGGCGCAGCGAGATCGACGCCGAGGCCTTTTCGGCCATGCTCAACGCAGGTCTTGCCGCCGTGCAGGGCGTCGGCAACGCGCAGGTGGGCGACAAGACCCTGATCGACACCCTGGTCCCCGCCGTCGCCGCCTTCGACGCGCACAAGGACCGTGGCTTCGCCCCCGCGCTCGCAGCCATGGCTGCGGCGGCAGAGCAGGGCCGCGACAGCACCATCGACCTCGTGGCCCGCATCGGGCGGTCCAGCCGTCTGGGCGAAAGGTCGCGGGGCGTGCTGGATGCGGGGGCCACCTCCTGCTGCATGATCCTGACCAGTCTCGGCACGTCCATCGGCAAGCGCCTTGCCTGACGGAACAGCCCCTGCGGCGGGGCCACTGATGGCTTGCAAGGCGCTGCAAATCCGGCTCATGCTTGGCCATGGACAACATCACCAACAGACAGATCACCGATATCTTCCGCCTCATCGCCCTGCGCCTGTCCGAGGCGCGGGTCGAACTCGGCGCGCTGGATGGGGCGATCGGGGATGCCGACCATGGCAACTCCATGGCTGAAGGTTTCGCGGCCGTGGTGCGCGCCACTTCGGCCATGATCGACGCCAGCCCGTCCGAACTGTTCATGGTGGCGGCGCGGTCCTTCCATTCCGAAGTGGGGGCCACCACCGGGCCGCTCTATGCCAGCGCGATGATGGCCGCCGGCCGCGATCTCGACGGCAAGACCGTTCTGACCGCATCCGACATCGTCAGCCTCCTGCCCTCCTTCGCGCGCGGCATCGCCGAACGGGGCAAGGCGCAGGCGGGCGACAAGACGATGATGGATGCCTGGGGCCCGGCAGCACGGGCGGCGGCAGAGGCGCTGAAGGCAGGCCTTCCGGCGCAGCACTGCATGGCACGGGCCGAACGCGCCGCACGGGAAGGCTGCGACTCCACCCGCGCCATGGTCGCCTCGGTCGGGCGGGCGGCGCGGCTGGGCGCGCGCAGCCTCGGCCATGTCGATCCCGGTGCGGCCTCTGCCGTGATCATCATCGCCGCGCTTCAGGAATGGCTGGCCGGGCGCGACGGCACAGGCGCGGGGGATCGGGTCTGATGCTGCCGGATCAGGTCGGCGCGCAGGTGGACAAGGACGAAGTGCGGATGCCCCTGCGCTTTGGCGAAGACCCCCTGCTCTGGGCCTCCTGGCTCTATTACGAGGAAGGTCTCACCCAGGGCAATATCGCAGAACAGATGGGCGTCTCGCGCCCCACGGTGAATGCCTACCTCGCCGAGGCACGCGCCCGCGGCATCGTGACCGTGGAAATCGTCCCCGAGAAATTCAGCAGCCTCAGCATCGCACGCGCGCTGCGCGACAGGTTCGGCTTGCAGGACTGTCTGGTCATCCCCACCGAAGGCGTCGATCGCCCGCTGATCCCGCGGCTGGGCGAGGCGGCGGCGCGCGTTCTGACACGCACCATGCGCTCGGGCGACACGCTGGCGGTCACCTGGGGCCGGACCATCCTCTCGCTCGCCGATCAGATCGGGCCGCTGAACCTCAAGGATCTGCGCGTGGTGCAGGCGACCGGCGGAACAACGGGCCGCATCCCATGGACCCCCGAAGCCTGCGCCTCCGGCCTCGCCAAGGCCATCGGCGCCACGGCCATCCCGATCTCGGCCCCGGCCATCGTCTCCTCGCCCGAAATCCGCGCCATGCTGATGCAGGAATCCGTCCTGGCCGAACAATTGGCGATCCTGGCAGAGGCCAACAGGATCGTCATGGGCATCTCCTCCCTGCGCCCCGAAAGCACGATCCATACCAGCGGTTTCCTCGATGGCGCGATGCAGCACCTGCACTATCAGGATGCCGTCGGCAGTCTTGTCGGGCGCTTCATCTCGTCGCGCGGCGACCCCGTGATCGGCCCGATGCATGACCGTACGATCGGCCTGAGCCTGGACCAGCTTCGCCAGATTCCGCAGCGCATCGCCATCGCCGGGGGGATCGACAAGGTTCCCGCGATCCTCGCCGCGCTGCGCGGCGGATATATCAGCGTTCTGGTCACGGATCTTGCCACCGGCCGCGGCGTGCTCGCGGCGGAAGGGCACCAGGAATCGCCACGCCGCGGCCTCGTCCCGTCGGATACCCCGCTCTTCCGGCGGACCGAGGTCAAGAAACTCATCAACGATCCCAAGGATGCCGTGGACGAGGCGCTGAAAGGCGCCCTCGCCGCGCATGAAGACCTGATCGAGCCGGTTCCCGGGTCATCGCGGGCCGTGCGCACGACGGCGGGGCCCAGCCCGGGCAAGGTCGCCATCGTGATCGGCGGGGGCGCCGGGCACGAACCTGCCTTCTGGGGCTATGTCGGGCCGGGCCTTGCCGATGCAGCCGTCATCGGCAATGTCTTCGCCTCGCCGCCCCCCGATCCGATCATCGCCGCCACCCGCGCGGTGGAGGGAGGCGCCGGTGTGCTCTACATCTACGGCAACTTCACCGGCGACGTGATGAATTTCGACATGGCCGCCGAAACGCTCGAAGCCGAAGGCCTGCGCATCCGCTCCATCGTCACGACCGACGACATCGCCTCCTCTCCGGCCGAGATGAAGGGCACGCGCCGGGGCGTGGCGGGAAATGTCTTCACCTTCAAGATCGCCGGTGCCGCGGCGGCCCGCAGGCTACCCCTGGACGAGTGCGAGGCCATGGCCCGCCACGCCAATGCCCGGACCTATACGATGGGCCTCGCGCTTGAACCGTGCAGCCTGCCCGAAACGCGCCGCCCCAGCTTTGACCTCGGCCCCAACGACATGGAGATCGGCGTCGGCGTGCATGGCGAGCCGGGGGTGGAACGCCGGGGGCTGGACAAGGCCGATGCCTGCGCCGACCTGCTGCTGGACCGCATCCTTGCGGAACTGCCCTGCACGGCCGGCGATGAGGTGGCGATCATGGTCAATTCCCTGGGCAGCACCCCGAATTACGAACTCTACATCGTGCTCCGCCGCGTCCGGCAAAGGCTCAAGGCGCGCAGCCTGAAGGTGCATCGCAGCCTGGTGGGGGCCTATTACACCTCGCTGGACATGGTCGGCGTGTCGCTTTCGGTGCTGCATCTCGATCCCGATCTGAAAGACCTGCTGGATCACCCCTGCCGCTCCGCGGCCCTCACGATCACCCCGTGACACGCAAACCCTCGCCGCGCGCCCCGTCCCACCGCGCCGCCGCTTGATCAGCCCCCGCCCTCCCGGACAGCCGGACCTGCCCCACCGCATCCCGCCCGACCGCGCCGCCAAGATCGCCCCTTCCCGGTTGGCCTCCGCGCCGCAGAGTTCGGCGCCAAGACGCCCAGAATGTCAATCGGCACGCAAAACTGACCCCCTATCGGCGTCCAAAATTGACCCCTCTTTGCGTCGTCGAGATCAGGGCCTGAGCCGACGGAACTGATCAC
>NZ_PKRQ01000004.1 GCF_002855575.1 Tabrizicola sp. TH137
CGGGAATGACAGGTTGCTTCGGCATCGGCAGGGCTCCCGTTCGCGTTGCCTAATCCTATCAGATCACACCGCAAGCCGCAGGTTTTTCAGACGTTCCCTAATTGTAAAACCCAACGACTGGTCTCGCAACGTTCGCAAGCAATCGCAAGATGCGGGTCTGCTGAGTGACCTTAAGGTCATGTACCAGAAGTATTGGCAAGGCTTCGTCGAAAAGCTGAGCGCGGGACAGACAGCTATCCGTCCAAGAAAGCCGCTTCCGCAGCATTGGCTTGATTTCGCCATAGGCAAAAGTGGCGTCTCCTTGTCGGCTTCAGCTAGCACTCAAGACCAAAGGATCAGGGTTGAACTTTACTTTTCTGGCGAAATCGGAAAGACGCGTTTTGCTGCCCTTTTGAACGACAAAGAAGACATCGAGAAGGCTTATGGATGCGCGCTGGATTGGGAACCGCTACCTGACCGGATTGGCGCTCGCATCTCGATTTCCCGCAACGGGATAAGGCCTGATGATCAAGCCACCTGGGGGGAGCAGCATGATTGGTTGGTAGCCCAGTTTATTGCCTTTGAGAGAGTATTTAGAAAAAGAGTTGCAACCCTAGTTTGATTGGTTAGCGAAGCCCATCTTTCTCCGAACCAGCCCGACAGGCCGCACATGACCCCCGACCCCGACCGCAAACCCACCAAGGACGAGATGCGCGCCGGCGGCAAGGTCGCCGCCCTCGTCCTGATCTTCCTCGCCCTCTTCACCACCTATTTCGTGCTGGGATGATGGAATTCCGCCCCGACCCTGCCACCTACTGGCGCGCCCATGCCCGCATGGTGATCGCAGGCAGCATCGCGGCCGGGCTCCTGCTGATCCTCCTTGGCAACCCCCATCCCTGGGTCGGCCCCCTCGGCGCCCTCCTCGCCATCGGCATCCGCGCTGCCTATCTCCGCTCCGAAGCGATGGCCGAGGTCTGGACCCTCACCCCCACCCATCTCACCGGCCCCGCAGGCCGCGCCATCCCCCGCGCCCAGATCGTGCAGGCCCGCCCCTTCCTCGGCGCCGTGCAGATCGTGACGACCACGGGCGACAAGCACCTGATCCGCTATCTCCCCGATCCCGCCGCCGCCGCGCGCGCCATCCATTCCGGACCCACCGCATGACCACGCTCCACCTCACCAATGCCCGGATCATCGACCCCGAGGCGGGCACCATCACCCAAGGCTCCGTCACCCTCGCCAAGGGCCTCATCGCCGCGATCAACGGCCCGAAACCCAAGGGCGCGACAGAGATCGACTGCGGCGGCAACCACCTCGCCCCCGGCATCGTCGATATCGGCGTCAAGATCGGCGAACCCGGCGAACGCCACCGCGAAAGCTTCCGCTCCGCCGGCCTCGCCGCCGCCGCTGGCGGCGTCACCACCCTCATCGCCCGCCCCGACACGACCCCCGCCATCGACACGCCCGAAACGCTGGAATTCGTCACCCGCCGCGCCGCCGAGGCCTCCCCCGTCCGCATCCGCCACATGGCCGCCCTCACCAAGGCCCGCGCCGGGCGCGAGATGACAGAGATCGGCTTCCTCCTCGACGCAGGCGCCATCGCCTTCACCGATGCCTTCGCCGTCACCGCCGATGCCAAGGTCCTCTCCCGCGCCTTCACCTATGCCCGCTCCCTCGGCGCCCTCGTGATCGGCCACCCGCAGGACCCCGGCCTGTCCCAGGGCGCCGCCGCCACTTCCGGCAAGTTCGCCTCGCTGCGCGGCCTCCCCGCCGTCTCCCCCATCGCCGAGCGCATGGGTCTGGAACGCGACCTCGCTTTGGTGGAACTCACCGGCGTCCGCTACCACGCCGACCAGATCACCACCGCCCGCGCCCTCCCCGCCCTGCAAAGGGCCAAGGCCGCCGGTCTCGACGTCACCGCCGGCACCTCCATCCACCACCTCACCCTGAACGAAATCGACCTTGGCGATTACCGCACCTTCTTCAAGCTGACGCCCCCCCTGCGCTCGGAAGAAGACCGCCTCGCCATGGTCGAGGCCGTCGCCAATGGCACCATCGACTGCATCTCCTCCATGCACACCCCGGCGGATGAGGAATCCAAGCGCCTCCCCTTCGAAGAGGCCGCCCCGGGCGCCGTCGCCCTCGAAACCCTGCTCCCCGCCGCCATGCGCCTCTACCATGCCGGCCATATCGACCTGCCCACCCTCTTCCGCGCCCTCTCCCTCAACCCCGCGAAACGGCTCGGCCTGCCACAGGGCCGCATGGCGCCGGGCGCACCCGCCGATCTCGTCCTCTTCAACCCCGATGCCCCTTTCCTGATGGACCGGTTCAAACTCCGCTCGAAATCCAAGAACACCCCGTTTGACGGACAGAGGATGGAAGGTAAGGTCCTCGCCACTTTCGTGAACGGAACACAGGTCCACAGCGCATGACGATCTTCCTGCCCGAACTCACCTCGCCGCCCCTGATGCTCCTGCTCACGGCGGCGCTGGCCTATCTCCTGGGCTCCATCCCCTTCGGCGTGGTCATCACCCGCGCCATGGGCCTTGGCGACCTGCGCCAGATCGGCTCGGGCAATATCGGCGCGACCAATGTCCTGCGCACCGGCAGCAAGCCCGCCGCCGCCGCCACCCTGATCCTCGACGCGGCCAAGGGCGGCATCGCCGTCCTCATCGCCCGCGCCACGGTGGGCGACGATGCGGCACAGGTCGCGGCGCTGGCCTCCTTCCTCGGCCATCTCTTCCCGGTCTGGCTGGGCTTCAAGGGCGGCAAGGGCGTGGCCACCTTCCTCGGCATCCTCCTGGCGCTGACCTGGCCCATCGGCCTTGCCGCCTGCGCCACCTGGGCGCTCACGGCGGCGATCTCGCGCATCTCCTCGCTCTCCGCCCTGGCGGCCTCGGCCCTTGCCCCCGGCTACCTCGCCTTTGCCGGCTATTCCGACAAGGTCCTGCTCGCCCTCCTCCTCGCCGCCCTCGTCTGGATCCGCCACAGCGCCAATATCCGCCGCATCAAGGCCGGCACGGAACCGAAGATCGGAAAAAAGGCCGCCTGATCCCCGGCCCTGCGCTTCATCTTGGCCCAAAATACTCTCGGGGGTGAATTGGCACGCCGCAGGCGGGCCAAGAGGGGGCAGAAGGCCCCCTGACCCCGGAGGAGGCGCGGCACGCGCCGACGACAGGAAAGGCTTGCGGCGGCACGCCGCGCCGCATCGCTGCCGCCGAAAAGGGTTGATCCACAGCCCCGCTTGATTCACCCTCCGCCCGCCGCCTTCCCCCCTTCGGAAGGACAAGGCCCAACAAGAACGAGGGAACCGGAATGAACATGATCGAGGCCGTAAAGGCCGTCTTTTCCAACTACGCCACCTTCTCCGGCCGCGCGCGGCGGTCGGAATACTGGTGGTTCGTCCTCTTCAACATCATCGTCTCGGTGGTGCTGGCCCTCGTGATGGGCGGCAACAGCATCGTCAATTCGCTCTGGTCGCTTGCGGTGCTCCTGCCGTCGCTCGCGGCCGGCGCGCGCCGCCTGCATGACATCGACCGCACCGGGTGGTGGCTGCTGATCGGCTTCATCCCCGTGATCGGGCTGATCGTGCTGATCGTCTTCTTAGCCAGCAAGGGCACGCCCGGCCCCAACCGTTTCGGCTCCGACCCGCTCGCTGCCTGAACCCGTAGGGCGGGGTTAACCCCGCCCTACCGAAAAACCACCGCTCCGTGCGCGGCGTGGCCACAGTTTGCGGCACAGAAGACGGCACAACATGCGGCACAGCCGCTGCCGCTCAAAGACTCGCAGCCTGATAAATCGGCGCCAGATCGCCGCCCCAGTCCCCGTGATAGAGCGACAGCCACCGATCCGCCTGCGTCATCCCCGTCTCCACCGCCTCGACCAACGGCGCAAGATAACGCTCCTCGCCCAGCGCCCGCCCCGCCAGACCCGCCTGCGACAAGGCCACCGCCGCCCGCGCCAGATCGGAAATCCGCACGCCCCCCGCCTGTCCGGCCAGACCAGAAACCGAGGCCGCCACCCGCAGCCCCTCGCGCGTCTCGGCATCCAGCCCTTTCACAAGATCCCAGCACGCATCCAGCACCGTCTGGTCATACATCAGCCCCACCCAGAAGGCCGGCAGCGCCACGATATGCGCCTGATCCCCGCAATCCGCCCCGCGCATCTCGATATAGCGCTTCACCCGCGCCTCGGGGAACACGGTCGTCATGTGATCCGCCCAATCCGAAAGCGTCGGCTTCTCGCCCGGCAGCGCGGGCAGCTCGCCCTTCAGGAAATCCCGGAAGGATTGACCCAAGGCATTGATATATTTGCCATCCCGATAAACGAAATACATCGGCACATCGAGAACCCAATCGACATAGGCCTGAAACCCGAACCCCTCGTCAAAGGCAAAGGGCAGCATCCCGGTGCGGCTGTTATCCAAGCCCCGCCAGATGCGCGACCGCCAGGATTTGTGCCCGTTCAGCTTGCCCTCGAAGAAGGGGGATGAGGCAAAGAGCGCCGTCGCCACGGGTTGCAGCGCCAGCGCCACCCGCATCTTCTTCACCATGTCGGCCTCGGACGCATAGTCGAGGTTCACCTGCACCGTGCAGGTCCGGTACATCATCTGCGTGCCATGGGTGCCGACCTTGCCCATGTAATCGGTCATCAGCCGATAGCGCCCCTTGGGCATCACCGGCATATCCTCATGCCGCCAGTCCGGCGCGGCCCCGATCCCCATGAAGCGGATGCCCAAGGGCTCGGCCAGCGACCGCACCTCGTCGAGATGGTTCCTTAACTCGGCATCCGTCTCCTTCAGGCTGGCGAACGCCGCCCCCGAAAGCTCGAACTGCCCGCCCGGCTCAAGGCTGATATTCGCCCCGTTCCGTGTCAGACCGATAACATTCTCGCCTTCCCGCACCGGCTCCCAGCCGAATTTCGCCTCCAGCCCGGCGAACAGGGCGTTAATGGATCGTTCACCATCATAGGGCAGCGGACGGCGCGTGTCGGTCAGCCAGCCGAACTTTTCATGCTCGGTCCCGATGCGCCACAAGTCCTTGGTCTTGTTGCCGGATTCCATGAACTCAGCGAGCTGGGCAAAGCTTTCGATCGGCCCGCCGCCGGATTGGGGAATCGACATCTGCTAGGCTCCGCATCTTCGCTTTACTCAAGGCCCCATGTGGTGCTTTGACTGCACGGTCAAGTCAAGGGGCCGAGAACCACCCAAGCCCGCCCTGTATCAGACAGTTGACATCCCCCGCCCTGCCCGCCGCCAGATCACCTGCATCACCTCGCCCGTGGCAAGCCCCGTCCCCGCCCCCTGCCCCGCCGGCGCCAGCGCCGCCAGCAGCGCCGCCATATCCATCCCCGGCAGGGTGGCAAAGACATCGAACAAAGCCTCCGCCCCCGCCGCCTCCACCGGCACCAGCAACACCTGCCCATCCGCCTGTTTCAGCCGCCACAACCGCTGCCCCCGCAGTGTCATCAGCCGCAATTCCACCAGGTCGGGCACCGCGACGAACCCGCCAAGGGTCGGGCCCATATAGGAAATCTGCCCCTCATCCACCTCCACGACGCCGGGCGCCGCGCCGCCTTGGGCAAAGCGCAGCCGCCGCCAGGCCTGCACCCCCAGCCCCGCGCCAAAGGCCGCGACCGCAAGGCCGAAGGGCAGCAGAACCCACCCGCCCTGCGCCGCCACCCACAGCCCGAAAGCCACCACCGCCCCCGCAGCGATCCCCTCGCGCCCCCGCCACAGCGCCGCGCGCATCTCTTCGCGGATCACCGCCAATCTCCCAGATGCGCCTGCCACAGCGTTATCGCCGCCACCGCCGCCGTATCGGCCCGCAGGATGCGCGGGCCAAGGCTCACCGGCAGCACCGCCGCCATCCCCCGCAGCTTCGCCTTCTCGCCCTCCGAAAACCCGCCCTCGGGTCCGATCAGTATCGCCCAGGGCCCCGGCTCCGCCCCCGCCAGACCCTGCGCCGCACCGACCAGCGACTCGTCACACCACAGGATGCGCCGCCCCGCATCCCACCCGGCCAGCAGCCGGTCCAGCGCGACAAGATCGGCAACCTCAGGCACATAGGTCCCGCCGCATTGCTCCGCCGCCTCCACCGCATGGGCCTGCAACCGATCCTGCCGGATGCGTTCCGAATTCGTATGCCGCGTCTGCACCGGCACAATCCGCCGCGCGCCCAGTTCCACCGCCTTCTCCACGATGAAATCCGTCCGCGCCTTCTTGATCGGCGCAAAGATCAGCCACAGGTCCGGCGGCATCAGCAGGGGCCGCGTCTGCACGTCGCAGACCAGCACGCCGCCGCGCTTGCCTGCCTCCGCCACCTCGGCCCGCCATTCCCCATCCCGCCCGTTGAACAGCGCCACCGCCGCCCCCTTGGCCAGCCGCATCACCGAAAACAGGTAATGCGCCTGATCCCCGCTCAGGGCCACGGCTTGCCCCTGCCCAAGAGGCTGCTCTACATAAAGACGAACCTTCGCATCCATGGCCCGCACCCTATGACCCAACCGCCCGCAATTCCAGAGGCCGAACGGCCCGACGGAACCGTCGCCGACGCGCCGCGCGGCAACTGGGTCGATACCCTGGCCCCTGCCGCCACCCGCCCCTATCTGCGCCTCTCGCGCGCCGACCGGCCCATCGGCACATGGCTCCTGCTGATCCCCTGCCTCTGGGCCATCGCGCTGGCCGCCGCCGCCACCGGCGGCTTCACGCCCCTCGACCTCTGGCTTGCACTTTCCTCCGCCATCGGCGCCTTCCTGATGCGCGGCGCGGGCTGCACCTGGAACGACATCACCGACCGCGACTTCGACGCCGCCGTCGCCCGCACCCGCTCGCGCCCCATCCCGTCGGGGCAAGTCACGGTAAAGCAGGCGGTTTTCTGGATGGTGGCGCAGGCACTCCTGGCCGCGCTCATCCTCTTCACCTACCACCCTGTGGCCATCGCACTCGGCGTGGGCTCCCTCGCGCTTGTCGCCATCTACCCCTTTGCCAAGCGCTTCACCTGGTGGCCGCAGGCCTTTCTCGGCCTCACCTTCAACTGGGGCGCGCTCCTCCTCTGGGCGGCCCATAGCGGCAGCCTCTCGCTCGCCGCCCTCTTCCTCTATGCCGCCGGCATCACCTGGACGCTCTTTTACGACACGATCTATGCCCATCAGGACAAGGAGGATGACGCCCTCATCGGCGTCCGCTCCACCGCCCGGCTCTTCGGGCAGAACACGGGCAAGTGGCTGGCCGCATTCCTCATCGCTACCGTCTCCCTCATGGCCGCCGCCGCCCTCGCGGCCCTCCTGCCGCTCGCCTCGCCCTTCCCCCTGCTGATCGCGCTGATGGGGGCCTGGGCCATGGGCGCGCATATGCTCTGGCAGATGCGCCGCCTCGATATCGACGACCCGGCCACCTGCATGGCCGTCTTCCGCTCCAACCGCGATGCCGGGCTGATCGCTGCGCTGTTTCTTGCCGCCGCCGCGCTGGCTTGATTGATCCCCGCCCCCCGGCACCGTAAGCACGAACGGTGCGGACAGAATCCCTGACGGGACATCCGCGCCCGCTGCCACGGCCCGACCGAAGGAACATATCCCCCCCATGCGCCTGCCCAAGCCGCGCCTGCCCAACCTGCGCCTTCCCACCGGATGGACCGCACCGCGCCGCATACCGCAGGGCGCCGTCGCCCTCGCCGCCTTCACCGTCGCGGGCCTCGCCGCCATCGGCATCGCCACCACGGCGGCCGAGGTGATCGAACGCCGCTCGGTCAAGGCGGTGAACTGGGTCATGGCGCAGGAAGGCATCACCTGGGTCACGGCCACCGCCGACGGCATGCTCGTCACCCTCACCGGCACCGCCCCGAACGAGGCAGCGCGCTTCCGCGCCGTCAACCTCGCCGGCACCGTGATCGACAATGACCGCGTCCGCGACGAACTGGCCGTAACCCCCGTCACCCAGATCGAAGCCCCCCGCTTTTCGGTGGAAATGCTGCGCAATGACGACGGGATACAGCTCATCGGCCTTCTCCCCGAAGGCCCCGATGAACAGACCCTCGCCATGGCGGCAGGCGAACTCAGCCGCGGCATCCCCGTCGCCGACATGCTGGAAATCGCGGCCTATACGCCCCCCAGCGGCTGGCAGCCCGCCTTCGACTTCGGCCTTGCCGCGCTGAAACTCCTGCCTCGATCCAAGATTTCCGTAGCCGCCGATTCCGTCACCGTCACCGCCATCGCCACCAGCGAGGCGGAAAAGCGCACGCTGGAAAGCGAACTCGCCCGCATGCGCCCCGAAGGCCTGGCCGTCACCATCGACATCTCCGCCCCCCGCCCGGTCATCACCCCCTTCACGCTGCGCTTCGTGAAAGATGCCGAAGGCGCCCGCTTCGACGCCTGCTCTGCGGATACCGAGGCTGCGCGCTCCCGCATCCTCGCCGCCGCCATCGCCGCCGGGATGGAGGGCAAGGGAAGCTGCACCATCGGCCTCGGCGTCCCCTCCCCCCGCTGGGCCGAGGCGGCGGAGGCCGCCATCCGCGCCGTCACCGCCATCGGCAGTGCCACCGTCACCTTCTCCGATGCCGATGTCTCGCTCATCGCCGCCGAAGGCACCGATCAGGCCGCCTTCGACCGCGCCGTCGGCGAACTCAAGGCCGCGCTGCCCGCCTCCTTCTCGCTCGATGCCAGCCTGCCGCGCCCCGCCACCGTCGCCGCTGGCCCCGCCGAATTCACCGCCACCCTCGCCGCCGATGGCAAGGTCGAACTGCGCGGCCGCCTGACCGACGACATGGTCCGCGCCGCCGTGGACAGCTTCGCCAAGGTCAAATTCGGCGCGGGCAAGGTCTACAACGCCACCCGTCTTGACCCCGAACTGCCCGATGGCTGGCCCGTCCGCGTGCTGGCGGGGATCGAGGCGCTGGGGGAACTGGAAGAAGGCTCCCTCCTCGTCCGTCAGGACACGGTCGAGGTCTCCGGCGTCACCGGATCGCAGAACGCCCGCGGCCGCATCAGCCAGATTTTGTCTGGCAAGCTCGGCCAGGGCCAGACCTTCAAGGTCGCCGTCCGCTACGATGAGGAACGCGACCCCCTCGCCGCCCTGCCGACGCCCGAGGAATGCATCGCCACGCTCGATGCCATCCTCGCCGACCAGAAGATCACCTTCCCCCCCGGCTCCGCCGAGATCGACGCCCCGACCGGCCAGTTGATGACCCGCATCGCCGATGCGCTGAACGAATGCACGGCCCTGCCGCTGGAAATCGCCGGTCACACCGATGCGCAAGGCTCCGAAGAGGGCAACCGCGCCCTGTCGCAGGCCCGCGCCGATGCCATCCTCCTCGCCCTTCAGGGCCGCCGGGTCGAGGTGTCGCTGATGCGCGCCGTGGGCTATGGCGAAAGCCGCCCCATCGCCGACAATGACAGCGAGGAAGGCCGCGAAGCCAACCGCCGCATCGAATTCACCCTGATCGGCGCGCCCGCGGCTCCAACAACAGCCCCGGCCAATGACGCAACCGCCGCCGCACCCCCGGCCGATCCCGCCGCTCCTGCCACGGGCACGGCCACCCTGCTGGCCGCCCCCCTCGCCCCCGCCGACGCCGCCGCCTGCGTGGCCAACATCACGGCCCTCCTCGCCCGCGACAAGATCACCTTCGATCCCGGCTCGGACGACATATCCGACAGTTCCGAAGCTCTGGTCACCGCCTTGGCCGAACTGCTCCAGCAATGCCCCGGCAAGCCGATCGAGGTGGCGGGCCATACCGATTCCCAGGGCACCTCGCGCAACAACCTCACCCTGTCGGAAGACCGCGCCAAGGCGGTGCTGGTCGCGCTCAAGGAACGCGGGGTCGATGTCTCCACCATGAAGGCCGTGGGCTATGGCGAGGACAAGCCCATCGCCGACAATGGCACCGAAGAGGGGCGCGAGGCCAATCGCCGCATCGAATTCACCCTGATCGGCGCCCCCGCCGCTTCCCCCGCCGCCGCCGCCCCTGCGGACCCGCAGCAGGCGCCCCCCGCGCCGGACCAGCAGGCACAGGCCGAAGCCGCCGCCACCCCGGCCCTCCCGGCACCCGAAGCGACGCCCGCCGCGACGCCCGAAACAACACCCGCCGCCGCCCCGGCCACCCCCCCGGATTTCTCGAACGACACCAGTCCCTCCGTCGCCCCCCAGGAAAAGACCTTGCGTCCGTCGCCCCGCCCCGCGAATAACGGCTAGGCCGCAATCGCAGACGCAGGACCATGAACCGTCAGGAATTCATCACCGCCACCGCCATCATCCTTTTGCTGGCCTTCGCGCTCGGCTGGTTCACCTACTGGCTCTTGCACCGCTTCACCCGCGTCGCGGGCGGCGACGTGGCCGAGATGGACAACCTCGCCCAATCCCTGCACGAGGCCGAAGAGGCCCGCGATCAGGCGCTGATCTATCTCGAGGAACGCGAAGCCGAACTCCTCAACCAGATCGCCCAGACCGAGGCCGAGTTGCGCGCCGCCATGGAAGGCCTCCGCGACGCGCGGCACGAGGCCGAAGAGATGCGCGCCTATATCGAACGGATGCACGCCTCCAACTGACGCGCCCCCAAATTTCTTCGAAGAAATTTGCAAAAATCTTCCAAGATTTTTGGTCTAAAGCCCGCCGATACAGGTCTCCACCAGCGCCGATCCCGGATCGGCCAGCGCCTCCACCACATCGAAATGATGCCGCCCCGGATCGACGGTCCAGGGGCAATCCCAGGCTTCCGACAACAGCCGCGCCTGCCACAGGAAGGCGGGCCGCTCCTGCCCGCCCACCCAGACATGGGCCTCCACCCCTGCCGCCCGTGCCAGCCGCGCCGGGCTTTCGCCCGCACATTCCGCCGCATCCAGCCGCAGCTTGTCCTGCATCTCCGTCTCCATCAGCGGGGCAAGCTCCGCCAGCGGCGAAATCGGCACCACGCGCCGCAGCCCCGGCACGGCAACATCCGCGCAGCCCATCCGCGCCGACAGATGCCCCCCTGCCGAATGGCCCGTCACCACGACGGGCCCCCCCGGCACCGCCTCCGCCGCCACGGCGCAGGCCCGCGCGATCTCGCCCGTCATCTGCGACACCCGCCCCTCAGGCGCCAGCGTGTAGGACGGCACCGCACAGGCCCAGCCCCGCACAACTGCGCCCCCGGCCAGATGCGACCAGGTCTCCCGCCCGAAGGCCAGCCAATAGCCGCCATGAACAAAGACCAGCAGCCCCCGCGCCGCCCCCTCCGGCAGGAACAGATCGAACCGCTGCCGCTCGGCCCCGCCATAGGCCAGCCCGAGCCGCGCCCGCGCGCCCATCTCTGCCCGGAACCCAGCCGCCGCCGCCTCCCATTTCGGCGGAAACCCGGCTGCCCCCGCGATAAAGGCCCCGTTCGCATAGGCGCGATCCGCCTCCGACCGCCAAACCTGCCCCTCTGCCATCCGTCACGCCTCGATTTGATCAAAAAATCCGCACGCCGCGCCCGGAATCTGCCCTGCCGGAACTGGACAAGCCCCCCCTCGCGGATGCATCCATCCTTAACCCGAAACGCCGGAGGCCCACATGCTCGATTCCGTCACCAATCTCGCGTCGCTCCTGAAGGACCCGTCGCTTCTGGTCACCAAGGCCTATGTCGCAGGCCAGTGGATCGACGCCGATGATGGCACGAGGTTCGAGGTGACGAACCCCGCCCGCGGCGATGTCATCTGCACCCTGCCGAACCTTGGCCGCGCGGAAACCGCCCGCGCCATCGCCGCGGCTGAGACCGCGATGAAGGACTGGGCCGCCCGCACCGGCAAGGAACGCGCTGCCGTCTTGCGCAAATGGTTCGACCTGATGATGGCCAATCAGGATGATCTGGGCAAAATCCTCACCGCCGAAATGGGCAAGCCGCTGGCCGAAGCGAAGGGCGAAGTTGCCTATGGCGCCTCCTTCATCGAATGGTTCGCCGAAGAGGCCAAGCGCGTCTATGGCGAAACCATCCCCGGCCATCAGCGCGACAAGCGCATCACCGTCATCAAGCAGCCCATCGGTGTCGTGGGCTCCATCACGCCCTGGAACTTTCCCAATGCGATGATCGCCCGCAAGGTCGGCCCCGCGCTCGCCGCCGGCTGCGGCTTCGTCGCCCGCCCCGCCGCTGAAACCCCGCTTTCGGCCCTCGCCATGGCCCTTCTCGGGGAACGCGCCGGTCTGCCCGCAGGCATCTTCTCGGTCATCACCTCCATCCGTTCCTCCGATATCGGCAAGGAATTCTGCGAAAACCATGCGGTGCGGAAACTCACCTTCACCGGCTCCACCGAAGTCGGCCGCATCCTGCTGCGGCAGGCGGCGGAACAGGTGATGAAATGCTCGATGGAACTGGGCGGCAACGCCCCCTTCATCGTCTTCGACGACGCCGATCTCGATGCCGCCGTCGCCGGCGCGATGATCTCCAAATTCCGCAACAACGGCCAGACCTGCGTCTGCGCCAACCGCATCTACGTGCAGGCCGGCGTCTATGACGCCTTCGCCAAGAAACTGGCCGAGGCCGTCGCCAAGACCAAGGTCGGCGACGGTCTGTCGGAAGACGTGACCTTCGGCCCGCTCATCAACGACAAGGCCGTGGTCAAGGTCGAGGAACACATTTCCGACGCCCTTGCCAAAGGCGCCCGCGTGGAAACCGGCGGCAAGCGCCACGCGCTGGGCGGGTCCTTCTTCGAACCCACCATCCTGACCGGCGTCACCACCGACATGCTGGTGACGAACGAAGAAACCTTCGGCCCCCTCGCCCCCCTCTTCAAGTTTGAAACGGAGGAAGAGGTCATCGCCATGGCCAATGCCACGATCTTCGGCCTCGCCTCCTATTTCTACGCCCGCGACATCGGCCGCATCACCCGCGTGCAAGAGGCGCTGGAATACGGCATGGTCGGCGTCAATACCGGCCTCATCTCCACCGAAGTCGCCCCCTTCGGCGGGGTAAAGCAATCCGGCCTCGGCCGCGAAGGCTCCCGCCACGGGATGGAGGATTATCTGGAGATGAAATACATCTGCCTCAGCGTCTGATCCCCTACCACCCGCCCCGCCATCCGTGGCGCGGGCGGGCCGCCTGCTAGGCCAGCGCGCCACCGTTTCCAAGCAGCGCCTCGATCTGCCCCCAGATCCCCGCCACGGCCTCTTCCGCTGTCCGCATCGGGCGGGCATAGACCGCTTCACGCAGACCATTGGTATAGATCGCCCAGATTGCCGCCAGCAGGTCATCCGCCACCGGATGCTGACGGAACCGTCCCGCCGCCTGCCCGTCCGCGATCACCCGCCCCACCGACTCCAGCCCGGCCTGCCGGTCGCGCCGGTTCTCGGCCTCTGCGGCATCCGACCAGTCCCAGCTATGCGCCTGCAACATCCGCATCAATGTCGGATCGGCCAGATCGAACTCCGCCCAGGCTAGCAGGATGGCGCGCAACCGCAGTTCTGCGGGGCCGGGCCCTTCGGCAATCTCGCGTGACCGCATCACCTGCGGCGCGTTCCATTCCTTCACCAGCGCCGCGATGAGCCCCGCCTTCCCGTCGAAATAGGCGTTGATCAGGCTGTGCGACACACCCGCACGCCGCCCCACCTCGACCACCGAAACGCCTTCCACCCCGCGTTCCGACACAAGCTCCCGCGCAGCATCCAGCAAGGCACGCCGCGTGGATTGTTTCTGCGCCTCGCGCTCGGCGCGGGCCTTGTCGGAAAGGGTGTAACTGCGGGGCATGACGTAACGTTACGAAATTCCGAGCGACAATGTCAAAGACAATGTCTTGCGTTTACGTCGCGGCATCCCTATTTGCGATGAACTTGTAAATGAGAATGAAAATGTGAATCCATGACCCAGACGGATGACGACATGCCCGAAACCCTGCGCCGCCTCGCCGCCAGTGCGATCGAACCCAACCGCCTCAACCTGACCGAGGATGAACGCATCGCCGTGGCGACGGAACTCTACCGTCTGGCCGATGCGATCACGATCGAACCAGTAACCCAGGGCGATCTTGACGCGAAACGTCAGGCCCTGCGCCGTGTCGCCTGGCTCACGCAATGGCTCCAACGCGCCCTGCTTCCGCCCGGTCAGGACGGCCATAAACCATGATGAACGCTGCATCCGAAAGGCTTGTTATCGCATATCAGCCTTGCGCTTTTGCCTAGCATCCCCGCTTCGGCCATCTGTCGGGCAAGGCATGACGCCGACCCAGACCCGAAAGGACAGATGAGAGATGCTGCCGAATTTCCGCACCGCGACCACCGCCGCCATCGCGGCCCTCGCCCTCGCCGCCACCGCCGCCGCCCCCGTGCAGGCAGGCCAGCGCGAGCGTGACTTCCTCAAAGGCGTCGCCGCCACTGTCATCGTCGGCACCGTGCTGCAAAGCATGAACGCCCAGCGCGCGCAGGCACAGCAGCCGCGCTACGCGCCGCAACAGCCGCGCCATCAGGCCCAGCAGCCGCAATACTACGCCCCGGCCCCGCGCGAACCCGTCTATTTCGCCCCGCAGCCTGCACAGCGGCACGGCATCTCCACCTCCGCCGCCGCCCAGGCTTTCAAGAGCTACAGCCCCACCGAACGCCGCGCCATCCAGCGCCAGCTTGCCCGCCAGGGCTATTACGGCGGGGCCATCGACGGCGTCTTCGGCCCGGCCACCTTCCGCGCCATCTCGGCCTATGCCGCCGATCGCGGCCTCAATGCCGGCATCGACAGCGCCTCGGGTGCCTATACCGTCTATGACAGCCTGATCTACTGATCGGAAAGCGGGGCGCCCGGATCAGGGCGCCTCGCCAACCTTCAGGAACTTGGCCCCACCCGCGCCCATGCCGTCCCGCTGGCCCGAGATCACCCGCGCCCCCGGCGCCGCCGCCCGAGAGGCGCGGTCAAGCTGGGCCATCAGTCCCGCCAGCACGCCTTCGACCGGAACGGCAAGGGCGACGGGCTTGCCGTTCATCTCGGCCCCGGCGGAAATCACCGACACCACTTCAGACCCATAGGCCGTGTCGCGGAACACCGGCGCCCCGGATGCGCCGAAATCCGACACGCAATCCAGCACGGCAATACGGCCCTCGATGCCCAGCACGGAACAGGCATCCTGCATCGAGGCCGCCTCCGACCGCCCCCTCGCATAGGACACGATCTCGACCCGGTCGCCGCCCCGCGGAAAGGACCCTGTCGCCGCCGGCGTGATCGACGGCAGCAGGATCGGCTCCGCCAGCTTGATCAGGCCAAGGTCATGTCCGATCTGGTCCAAACGCGCCGTGTTGTCCTCTTCAAGTCCGGGGCGATAGTCGGGATGCGGCAGCATCATCGCGGCCTCGCGCTCGGCCTCGGCCCGCCCCTCGCGCCATCCCGCAAGAAAGGTCAGATCCGAGGGTCGGTAGGGCTCTCCCGTCGCCTTGTCGTAAAGGCAATGCGCCGCCGTCAGCACCACATCCGGCGCGATCAGCGTGCCCGAGCAAAAGCCATTGGACCCAAGGTCGATGCGCCCGACCGCCGCCCATCGCCCGGCCACCACGCCGGTCTCAAGCGGGCGCAAATTGCCATCCCCGGCAAATGACGGCTGCGCCAGCAGGGCCAGCCAAAGCAGAACGCCACGCATCCGCACCCTCCACCATCCTTCGCACCAATGGGGCATGGGTGGCAGGCGAAGCAGGCGAATTGGCGGCAGAGTTACGAAACTGTCGGGGCCGTGGCACCACCATGGCCACCCTCGCGCCGGCACGGTTCATGAAAGCCTGATCTGCGGAACGAAAAGGGGCGCCCCGACGGGGCGCCCCAATTCCGATGCTGCGGCCCGGATCAGTTGGCCTTCGCGGCCGTCCCTTCCAGAACCGGGGCCGACACGGCGGCCGAGGTGGAAATCTCGATCCGGCGCGGTTTCAACGCCTCCGGCGTTTCGCGGATCAGGTCGATATGCAGCATGCCATGCTCATGCACTGCGCCGGACACGCGCACATGATCGGCCAGCGCAAAGCGGCGTTCAAAGGCGCGGGTGGCGATGCCACGGTGCAGATAGGTCTTCTCCGCCGTCTCGGGCGCCTTGCGCGCCGAAACCAGCAGCGTGCCGTCCTTCACCTCCACGCCCAGCTCATCGGGCGTGAAACCCGCCACGGCGATCGAGATGCGATAGGCATCCTCCGCCGTCTTCTCGATGTTGTAGGGCGGATAGGTGGGCTGTGCGACATCGGCGGTCAGCACGCGGTCCATCAGATCGGCGATCCGGTCGAAACCAACGGTGGCACGGTAAAGCGGGGCGAAATCAAGGGTTCGCATTGGGGTCATCCTCCATCGAGCGATGCTATGTTGCTGCCCTCCATCACGGACGGGCGGTGAAGCGCCGGCCCCCTCTGGGCATCCGGCACAGCCATGATCTGGGAAAGCCATCGGGCCTTTTCAAGCCCCGCCCTCTTCAAGCCCCGCAGATCAGCGGGCCCCGCCTCAGGGCGCGACCTTGATGAACTTCGCCCCGCCGCCCGATCCCGACAGAACCCGCACCCCGGGGGCCTTGCGCGGCGCCTCGGCCTCCATCGCGGCCTGCAACCTCGCCAGCGGCTCCATCAGTGGCACGGCCAGCGCCACGGGCGACCCGTCCACCTCGGCCTTGGCCGACACGACCGACACGATCCGCATCTCGCCCTCGCGCAGCGCGAAGACCGGCGCGCCCGAAGCCCCGAAATCCACCGCACAGGCCAGCACCATCAGGTCGCTGCGCTGCGCCATGATCTCGCAGACCTCCTGCAAGGACGGCGCCTCCGACCGATCCTTGGCATAGGACACGATCCCGACCTCCTCGCCCATCTTCGGGGTCCAGTCCGTCGCGAAGGGCGTCACCTGCGGCAGGCGGATCGGCTGGTCCAGCCGCAGCAGCGCCAGATCCATCCCCACCCGCGTCAGATCCGCTTCCGGCAGCAACACATAATCGGGATGCGCCATCGCCCGCACGACATTGCGATAGGCCTCGGCCCGCCCGTTGCGCCACCCGGCCAGAAAGCGCATCTCGCCATCCGCGATCCGCGCGCCCGTCTCCTTGTCAAACAGGCAATGCGCCGCCGTCAGGACAAGGTCATCCGCGATCAGCGCCCCGGTGCAGAACCCCCGCCCCCCCAGTTCGATCCGCCCCACGGCCTCCCATCCCCGCCCCTCGTCACCTGTCTGCAAGGATCGCAGCGCGGCCCCATCGGCCAGGGCCGGGGCGGAGGAGAGGCACAGGATCAGGGCGGCAAGACGCATCGTTCCATCCGTTCAGGCAGGCATCGGCACCGCCTAGGCCACCATTCCGGCATTAGTTTGGCACCACGGGGGCCCTGCGTCCATCCCCGTAGGATGGGCAATACTGCCCATCCTACCCAAGGGCCGCAGGCACCGGTCCCCCCGTCGCCCAGTCCAGCAGTTCCACCGTATGCACCACCGGCACCCCGGTCCCCGATCCGATCTGCATCATGCAGCCGATATTCCCGGCAGCGATCACATCCGGCCCCTTCGCCTCCAGCGTCCGCACCTTGCGCGCCTTCAACTCCCTGGAAATCTCCGGCTGCAACAGGTTGTAGGTCCCCGCCGACCCACAGCAGAGATGGCTGTCCGCCGGTTCCACCACCTCGAACCCCACCCGTTTCAGCAGGTCCTTCGGCGCGCTCTTCACCTGCTGTCCATGTTGCAGCGAACAGGCCGCGTGATAGGCCACGCGCATCCCCCCCGCGCGAACGGGCGCCGCCCCCTCCGGCAGCCCGATCCTGACCAGCAATTCCGAAATGTCGCAGGCCAGCCCCGCCACCAACTTCGCCTCCTCCGCCAGCGCCTCGGTGCGGAACATATGCCCGTAATCCTTCACCGTCGTCCCACAGCCCGAGGTGTTGATGACGATGGCATCCAGCCCCTCGCCCTTCACTTCGGCCATGAAGGCCCGGATATTCGCGGCGGCAAAGCCATGCGCCTCCGCCTCCCGCCCCATGTGATGCGTCAGCGCCCCGCAGCAGCCCATGCCCTTCGGCACCACCACCTCACAGCCCAGACGCCGCAGCAGCCGGATCGTCGCATCGTTGATATCGGTGTTCAGCGCCTTCTGCGCGCAGCCCGTCATCAGCGCCACCCGCATCTTCCGCGCCCCCACAGGGGCAAAGCTCTGCGGGTCATCATTGCGCGAAACGGGTGGCACCTGCTTCGGCACCATGTCCAGCATCGCCTGAACCCGCGCATCGGGGATCAGCCGCGCGAAGGGCCGCCCCGCCTTCGCCAACAGGATCGCCAGCCGGAACCGCATCGGATAGGGCAGCACCTTCGCCAGAACGAAACGCAACGCCCGGTCTGTGAAGGGCCGCTTATAGGTCGCCTCCACATGCGCACGGGCATGGTCGATCAGATGCATGTAATGCACGCCACTCGGGCAGGTCGTCATGCAGGACAGGCAGGACAGGCAGCGGTCCAGATGCTTCACCGTGCGTTCGTCCGCCGCCCGCCCGCTCTCCAGCATCTCCTTGATCAGGTAGATGCGGCCGCGCGGGCTGTCCAGTTCATCGCCCAGCACCTGATAGGTCGGACAGGTCGCCGTGCAGAACCCGCAATGCACGCAGGACCGCAAGATCTCGTTCGACCGCGCCAGCGCAGGCACCTTCAACTGCTCATCGGTGAAAAACGTCTGCATCCCAAGCCCTCAGAGCAACATGAAGAAAATCGACAGCGCAGACAGCGCCAACCCCACCGCCAGAACAGGCCAGACCCAAACCGGCGCCCCCTCGGGGATCAGCCGGCGCAAGCCCTGCGCCAGCGCGGCCGTCACGACAGGCACCACACCGACCATCACCAGAAAGCGCGCATAGCCGTCATCCGCCGCCGGATCGCTCGTGAACCAGACCAGCGCCAGCGCCGCCGCCGCCAGCAGGATCCCCACCCCCGCCCGCGCCTTGGGCAGCAGGCAAAGCGACAGATAGATCGCCAGCGGATAGACAATGAACACCAGCGCCATCTCAGGCCGCCCGCATCAGGCCGGGGTTGAACACCCCGCGCGGATCGAACTTCGCCCGCAACCCCGCGCTCAGCGCCGCCACCGCCGCCGGTTCCGGCTGGAAGGCCGGCACCGCCCCCTCGCCCCTCACCCGCGTCGCATGGCCCTGAAACACCCCCAGCCGCGCGCGCAGGTCCACCCCCGGCGCCATCCGCAGCCAGACCAGCCCGCCACCCCAGTCATAGACCACGGCCTCCGCCCCGGCCTTCGCCACCAGCGCGGGCGCCTCTGACGGCGTCACCGACAGCCGCCACACATCGCCCTCCGCCCCATGGAACGGCGCGACATCCCGCACCTGCGTCCAGACATCGCCGCCCACCTCCGCCACCGATCCGAACCGCGCCAGCACCCGCGCCAGTTCCTTCGCCCGATAGCGCACCGATGTCTCGAACCCCTCCAGCCGCAGGAACGTCCCCCGCCCCGGCACATGGGCCGCGCCGGTCACGTCAAAGGGCGACCCCAGCGCCGCCGCCATGGCCGCCACCGCCCCCGCATCCTCCAGCCCCGCCACGCAGAGCGTCGCCTGTACTTCCGGCGCGGGCAGCAGCTTGAACGCCACCTCGGTCAACACGCCCAGCGTGCCATGCGACCCGGCCAGCAGCTTCACCAGGTCGATCCCCGTGACATTCTTCATCACCCGCCCGCCATTGCGGACCACCGTCCCCGTCCCATCAACGAAGCGCACCCCGATCAGACTGTCACGGCAGGCCCCCGCCTGCACCCGGCGCGGTCCGCTCGCATTGGCGGCCACCACCCCGCCGATGGTGCTCTCCCCGTCCCGCCCCAACAGGCCCCGCATGTCCGGCGGCTCGAAGGGCAGGCGCTGCCCTTCCGCCGCCAGCACACGCTCCACCTCCGCCAAAGGCGTTCCGGCCCCCACAACCAGAGTCAGCGCCCCGGGCTCATACAGCGCAATCCCCGACAGCCCCCCCGTCTCCAGCACTTCGCCCGGCCCGGTGGAGCCGATCCCCCGCGTCCCACCACCCCGGATGACGAAAGGCCCACCCGCCCCCCGCACCAGTTCCGCAAGTTCCGCCTCATTTCCCGGTCGGTTCATACCGTGCCCTTCGCCCCTCTGCGGTAGCGTCCTTCATCTTGGCAAAAATACTCCACGGGGGTCCGGGGGTGTGAAACCCCCGGTCCCGCAGCCTCAGGCCGCGCGACGGCCGGCCGTCACATAAAGCGGAAACACCTTCGCCGGATTCAGCAGCCAGCCGGGATCGAACACATCCTTCACCCGCAACTGCGCCTCCATATCCGTATCCGAGAACTGCACCGACATCAGGTCGCGCTTCTCCACCCCCACGCCATGCTCGCCCGTCAGGCAGCCGCCCACCTCGACGCACAGCTTCAGGATATCCGCGCCCAGCGCCTCGGCCCGGTCCAGATCGCCGGGCTGATTGGCGTTGAAGATGATCAGCGGATGCATGTTGCCATCCCCGGCATGGAACACATTCGCCACCCGCAGCCCGTATTGATCCGACAATTCGCCAATCCGGCGCAGCACGAAAGGCAGTGACGATACCGGGATCGTCCCGTCGAGGCAGATGTAATCCCCCATCTGCCCCATCGCCCCGAAGGCCGATTTCCGGCCCAGCCAGATGCGCTTGGCCTCATCCTCGCTCGCCGCCTCGCGATAGGCGACGGGATCATGCCGCGCGGCAATCGCCTTGATCCGCGCCAATTGCTCGTCGATCTCGGCAGGGCTTCCCTCCACCTCGACAATCAGCAGCGCCTCGCAATCCGGATAGCCCGCCTTGGCAAAGGCCTCCGTCGCCACGATGCAGGGCCGGTCCATGAATTCGATCGCCACCGGCAGCAGCCCGCCCTTGATGATGTCCGAAACGCAGGCCCCCGCCACCTCGTTCGAGGCAAACCCCATCAGCACGGGCCGCGCCCCTTCGGGCTTCGGCAATATCCGCAGCCAGGCCTCCGTGACCACGCCCAACTGCCCCTCCGACCCGCAGATGACCCCCAGCAGGTCAAGCCCCCCCGCATCCATGAAGGGCCCGCCGATCTGCACCACCTCACCCGTCATGGTGACCAGCGTCACACCCAGAAGGTTGTTCGTCGTCACCCCGTATTTCAGGCAATGCGCCCCCCCGGAATTCATCCCGATATTCCCGGCAATCGCACAGGCCAACTGGCTGGACGGGTCCGGCGCGTAGAAGAACCCTTCCGCCTCCACCGCCCCGGTCACGGAAAGGTTGGTCCGCCCCGCCTGCACCCGGATGAACCGGTTGGCATAATCCGTCTCGATCACCGCATTCATCCGCGCCACGCCGATCACCACCGCATCCGGCGTGGGCAGTGACCCGCCCGCCAGCGACGTGCCCGCGCCCCTCGGGATCACCTTCACGCCTTCCGCATGGCATTCCCGCATCACCGCCGCTACCTCTTCCGTCGTGCGCGGCAGCACCACCGCCAGCGGCAGGCAGCGATAGGCCGTCAGCGCATCGCATTCATAGGCCCGCGTCTCGGCCGGATCGGAAATCAGCGCATCGCCCGGCAACACCACCGCCAGCCGCGCCAAGACCCGCTCGCGCTTGGCAAGGATGGCCGGATCGGGAACAGGCATTTCCATCGCATCTCTCCTTTGCGGGCCATCCGGCATGAATTGGTAAAAAGATATAACCAATTTACCCCGCTGACAACCCGCCCTCTCGTGGTAACCATCAGCCATGGACATGATGACCCATATCGGCGCCTTCAGCACCCCTGACCTTCTGGCGGTCCTCGTCGTGCTGCTCCTCTGGGCCGGATCGGGCTGGATCATCGAACACCCGCCCGCCAGCCGTCCCTCTGTCAGCCTCATCATGCAGGACTATCGGCACGACTGGATGCGCCAGTTCGTCACCCGCCAGCCCCGCATCTTCGACGCGACCCTGATCGACAGCCTCCGCCAGGGCACCGCCTTCTTCGCCTCGGCCTGCATGATCGCCATCGGCGGCGGCGTGGCCGTCATCGGCAATTCCGATCAGTTGCGCGGCATCGCCCAGGACCTGACCATCGACCCCAACACCGTCCAGGTCGAGGTGAAGATGATCCTCGCCCTCGCCTTCCTTGCCAATGCGCTGCTGAAATTCGTCTGGGCGCATCGTCTCTTCGCCTATTGCGCCGTGCTGATGGCCGCCGTGCCGAATGACATCAACGATCCGCAGGCCTATCCCCGCGCCGCCCAGGCCGCCGACATCAACATCACGGCGGCGCGCAATTTCAACAAGGGGCTCCGCGCCATCTACTTCGCCCTCGCGGCGCTGGGCTGGCTCTTCGGCCCCTGGGCGCTGATCCTGGCCAGCCTCGCCGCCACCACCGTCCTGATGCGCCGCGAATTCGTCTCGCAATCGCGCGACGTCATGCTGCGGCGCTAGGTCTCCGCGCGATCCGCCGCCCCTCCACCAGCCAGGCCGCCACCGCCAGCCCCGCCACCAACAGCAGCCAGACCCAGCCCGGCAGCACCGGCGCCACCCGCACATCTTCCGTCACATAGGCCCCGCGCGGCGTGATCCCGATCCAGCCCCGGCCCGAGGCAGGCCGCCCCTCGCGCACCTCGCGCAGGTCCGGCACGCCATCCTCCAGCCGCAGGATGCCGCCATTCGTGGGCGTCACCACCGGCTCCAGCACCGCCCCCGTGGCAATCGTCTCCACGAATTCGCGCGGCGCCGACGGCCCCACCGCCACCACCCGCGTCAGGTCTCCCTGCTCCAGCCGATACAGCCCCATCGCCGGCGCTTCCCATTCCAGCACGAACCGCCCCGGCCCGACCTCCGGCATCGGCAGCACCACCTGCGCCCCATCCGGCCCCGTGATCGTCAGATCACCCGGAGGCTCTTCCGCGATGCTCCGCCGCGTGATCGTCAGCACCTGCCCCTGCGCCGTGGCGGTCAGCGCCTCTTCCTCCAGTTCCGGCTCCTTCAGCATCCAATGCGCCAGCCGCCGCAGCAGTTCCAGTTGCGGCCCGCCGCCCTCATATCCCCGCCCCCACAGCCACATGTGATCCGAGGCCAGCACCGCAACCCGCCCCTCCTCGACCCGGTTCAGCACCAGCAAGGGCCGATCCCCCGGCCCCGACATCACCACCTGCCCCGCACGCGGCACCACATCCACCAGCCGGAACCAGCGGCCCCAGCCGCCTTCCGGCGCCAGCTCCTCCAGCCCCTCGGTCACCGGATGCCGCCGCCCCAGATCGGTCAGCGCCGGCTGGAACCCTTCCTCCACCACCCGCGCCGTCGGCTCCACCGGCAGCACATCCGCCAAAGGCGACCGCCAGAGCGAATCCACCGCCCCGAATTCCGGCCCCGCCGCCACCAGAACGGTGCCGCCGTTCCGCACATATTGCGCGACATTCTCCAGATAGGACATCGGCAGGATGCCCCGCATCCGATAGCGGTCGAAGATGATCAGATCGAATTCCTCGATCTTCTCGATGAACAACTCCCGCGTCGGAAAGGCGATCAACGACAGTTCCGTGACCGGGATCCCGTCCTGTTTTTCCGGCGGCCGCAGGATGGTGAAATGCACCAGATCGACCGAGGCATCCGATTTCAGCAGGTTCCGCCAGACCCGTTCCCCCGCATGGGGCTCGCCCGATACCAGCAGCACCCGCAGCCGATCCCGCACCCCGTTGATCTGCACCACCGCCGCATTGTTGCGATCCGTCAACTCGCCCTCCACCGCCGGGGTGGAGAATTGCAGCACGTTCATCCCCCCATGCGGCAGCGTCACGGGCAGGTCCAGATCCTGCCCCACCGGCACCCGATAGGTCTGCGGCTCGCCATCATCCACGGTGATCGTCAGATCGACCTCCGCCGCCATCGGCGCGGCCCCCTGATCCTCGATCCGCAGGGTCAGCATCACCTCTTCATCCAGAATGGCGAAGGCGGGCGCATTCTTCACCACCAGACGGCGGTCCCAATCCGTCTCCCGCCCGGTCAGCAGCACATGCAGCGGCGCCGGCATGTTCGGCGCAAGCGCCACGTCATGCACCTGCCCGTCACTGATCACCACCGCCCCCGCCACCCGTGCGCGCGGCTCCTCCGACAGAAGTTCCGCCAGCGCCGTCATGGCCAGCGACCCGGCATCCTCCGCCCCATCGGCAAAACGGCGGATGCGCAATTCGGTATTGGGCCGCCCCGCCACCTCCGCCTCGATCCCCGCAATCGCCTCTTCCACCTGCGCCGCGCGGTCGCCAAGTCCCTGGCTCGCGCTCTCATCCACCACCACCAGCAGGATGTCGGACAAAGGCGCCCGCTCCTCCTCCTGCAAGGACGGGTTGGCGATGGCGGCCAGCACCACCGCCGCCGTCAGCCCCCGCAACCACCACCCCGAAAGCCCCCGCCAAACCGCCAGCGCCAGCAGCACCACGGCAAAGCCCGCCAGCCCCCACAAAACGGGCCAGGGCACCAGCGGCGACAGGATCACGCTCGCCGTCATTGCCCCAGCCTTTCCAGCAGCGCCGGCACATGCACCTGATCCGACTTATAATTCCCCGTCAGCACATGCATGATCAGGTTGATCCCGAACCGGTTCGCCATCTCGCGCTGCCGCTCTCCCGCGAAGCCGCGGCCCACGGGGAACATGGGCACCCCCATCTCATCCACCGCCCAGGCCGCCGCCCAGTCATTGCCGCCGATCACCACCGGCGTCACCCCGTCATTCAGGTTGCGGAAGGGCATCCCCTCCACCTGCTCGGCATCCGGCGGCGCGGCCTCCACCCAGACGGGCGCGCCACCGTGACGGCCCGGAAAATCCTGCAACAGATAGAAGGTCCGCGTCAGCACATGGTCCTGCGGCACCGGCTCCAGCGGCGGGATGTTCAGCCCTGCCGCGATCCGCTGCAAATGCTGCCCCTCCGGCGTCGCGCCCCCGGCGCGGGCCACATCACTGTCGCGCGTGTCGAAGAGGATCATCCCTCCCGTCCGCAGATAATCGTTCAGCTTGCGATAGGCATTGCCCGACGGCAATTGCTGCCCCGGCGTGACCGGCCAATAGAGGAAGGGGAAAAACGCCAGCTCGTCCCGCTCGATATCCACCCCGATCGGGGCCTCCGGCTCGATCGAGGTCCGCTCCCACAGCCGCTCGCCCAATCCGCGCAGCCCCGCTTCCGCCACCTCATCCACCCGCGCATCGCCGGTCAGCACATGGCCCAGCACCACCGCCGTCGTCGCCTCCAGCGCCAGCGCCTCCTCGCCCGGATCAACCTCCGTCTCCTGCGCCCGCACCCCGCCTGGCACCGCCACCAGCATCAGCGCAAGCATCACAGCCGCCGCCCGCGCCATCCCCGTCAACCGCCCCGACAGCCACAGCGAGGCCAGCACATCCACCATCAGCGCCACCAGCGCCGCCGACAGGAACCACCCCTTCAGCGCCTGCTCCGGCACCACATCCATCCCCTCGACGGGCGTCCCCACCGGCCAGACCGCCGCCGCAAGCTCCGTTTCCCCAGACACCGCGTTCAGCGCCACGCGCCGCTCCGCCCCGGCATACAGCCCCGGCGGCAGGGCCGCCCCCGGACCTTCGGCAATCGCCCCGGCCAGCGCGGCCCCCTCGACACCCGCCACTTCGCCCGCCTCCACCTCCTGCCCATAGGCATTGAGCAGCACTTCCGGCACCCAGATCTGACCTTCCAGTTCCGCCGCCCCCGGCACCGCTGCCCGCGTCGAAACCGCCAACCGCTCCAGCATCTGCACGAACAGCCCCGACAGCGGCAAGGATGACCATTCCGCATTCGCCGTCACATGGAACAGCACCACCTGCCCCTGCCCCACCGCCTTGCGCGTCACCAAAGGCGTGCCATCCGCCAGCGCGGCAATCGTCCGCTCGGCCAGTTCCGGGTCGGGCTGCGCCATGACCTGCGCCGTCACCGCCACCTCATCCGTCACCGCCAGCCCATGAAAGGGCGACGTCTCCGGGAAAGGCGCCAGCGTCTTGGGCTCGCCCCAGCTCATCGCGCCGCCCACCGTCCGCCCACCCTCGCGCAGCCGCACGGGCATCAGCGGGTCCTCCGCCATCCGCGCCACGTCCGAGGCCGCCACCTGCGGCCCGGCAAAGCGCAACAGCAACCCGCCGCCCTCCAGCCAGCCCAGCACCGCATCCGTCTCCGCCTGCGTCAGCACCGCCACATCCGCCAGCACGATCACATCCGGATTGGCCAGCAGCACATCGGTCAGCGACCCGTCGATCAGTTCCGCCACGGGCTCCAGCGCCTGCCGCAGGTAATGCGTGGGCGACAGCAGTTGCAGCCCCTCCGCCGCATCATCCCGCCCGCCGATCAGCGCCACCTTGCGCCGCTTCAGACTGTCATCCGTCAGGCTCACCGCCCCGGCCGACCGCTGCCCCACCACCTCGAACCGCGTGATCCGGTTGCGCAATTCCGGCGGCAGCGACAGCGCCAGTTCCGCCCGCCCCGCGCCCGCACCAAAGTCCAGCACGCCGCGCGCCAGTTCCCGCTCCACCCCCGCCGGATCGGGGCCGCGCGCCGAAACCTCCACCTGCGCCGCCTCGCCCGCAGGCAGACGGCTCGCCGCCACCGTCACCACCCCATCGGCAAATCCCGCCGGATGAAGCGCCAGCACAGGCCTCGGGCTCTGGAACACCGTCACGGCTCCCCGCTCTGCCAGCGCCTCGAACAGCGCCGCCTGGCCCGGCCGGTCCAACCCGTCCGACAGCCAATAGGTCTCGAACCCCTCATCCGGCAGCACCGCCGCCCATCCTGCATGATCCGCCGGCAACCAAGCCTGCGGCTCCAGCGCCGCCAGCCGCCCGGTCCAGGCATCCGCCGTCTGGAACACGATCTCGCCCGGCGCATCCGTCAGCCGGATCGCCGCCACCACCCGCCCGTCGCGCCCCGCTTCTTCGGCCAGCGCCACCGCCCGGTCCACCCGGCGCGGCCAGTCCCGCGCATCCGCCCAACCGCCATCCATGACGATCAGCAGCGGCCCGGTCCCCGGCTCCCGCGCCTGCGGGTTCAGGATCGGCCCGGCAAAGGCCACGATCGCCGCCCCCACCGCCGCCATCCGCAGCAGCAGCAGCCACCACGGCGTGCGATCCGTCTCGTTATCCTCGTCCTTCAACCCCAGCAGCAGCGCCACACCCGGAAACCGCCGCCGGATCGGCGCCGGCGGCACCGCCCGCAGGATCAGCCACAGCACCGGCAAGGCCGCCAGCGCCCAAAGCACCCAGGGCGCCGCAAATCCGATGGGGCCGATCATGAACATCAGCGCCCGCCCTCCAGCGCCCGGAACAGATAAAGCAGGCCGGGCTGCGCCGGCCCGCCCGTATGATGGCAATGGTAATGCCACCCGACCGCACGGGCCAAGGTCGTCAACCGCGCCTTCCGCTCCGCCAGCCGCGCCAGATAACGTTCGCGCAGATCGCCCGCACGCAGCGTCTCATGCCGCACCGTCCCGCCCATGCTTTCGAAAATGGTCCGCCCATCGAAGGGAAACTCCTCCTCCGCCGGGTCCAGCACATGGCACAGCACGCCGCGCGCTCCCCGGTCCGAGGCGCGCGCCAGGGCTGCCTCCACCCCCGCCAGATCGCCCATGAAATCCGACAGGAACACCGCCCGCCCATGGCTCGCGATGCCATTCGCATCCGGGGTGCCGTAATCCTCGCCCCCCTCCGTCAACCCCGCCAGCAGGCGCAGCATCTGCCCCCGCCCCGGTCGCGGCGGCACGCCGCCACCCGCCAGCCCGACCCGCTCGCCGCCCCGCAGCAGCAGCACCGCCAACGCCATCGCCAGCAGCCGCGCCCGATCCGCCTTCGTCACCCGCCCCTTCGCACCCGAAAAGGCCATCGACTTCGCCGGATCGACCCAGAGCGTCACCGACTGCGCCGCCTGCCATTCCCGCTCGCGCACATAGGTCGCATCCGACCGCGCCGACCGCCGCCAGTCGATCATCCGCGCCGAATCGCCCAGATGGGTCGGGCGATACTGCCAGAACTCGTCCCCCTGCCCCGCCCGCCTGCGCCCATGCTCGCCCATCATGATGGTCGAGGCCAGCATCTCCGCCTCCGCCAGCAAGGGCGGCAAGGACTGGCCCAGCGTCTCGGCCCGCTCGCGCAGGCCACCCGTGGCAAGGTCCGGTCGCTCCGTCACGCCGCCGCCTCAAGCCGCAGGGTGCGGGTGGCCGTCCGGTCGATGATCCCCGCCAGGCTCTCGCCCCGCGCCCGCGCCGCGAAGGACAGCGCCATCCGATGCGAAAGCACCGGCCGCGCCATCGCCGCCACATCCGCCACCGAAGGTGCCAGCCGCCCGTCCAGCAGCGCCCGCGCCCGCACTGTCAGCATCAGCGCCTGCGCCGCCCGCGGCCCCGGCCCCCAGGCCAGCACATCGGCCAGCTCCCGCCCCTCCGGCTCCCCCGGACGGCAGGACCGCACGAGGTCGAGGATCGCCTCCACCACCTGATCCCCCACCGGCATCCGCCGCAGCACGCCCTGCGCCGCGATCAGACCCTCGGCAGAAAACACCTGATGCGACGCGGCCTCCTCCGCCCCCGTGGTGGCGATCAGGATGTCGCGCTCCGTCGCGCGATCAGGATAGTCCACATCGACCTGCACGAGGAACCGGTCCAACTGCGCCTCGGGCAGCGGATAGGTCCCCTCCTGCTCGATCGGGTTCTGCGTCGCCAGCACATGGAAGGGCCGCCCCAGCGGGCGATGCTGCCCGGCGATGGTCACCTCCCGCTCCTGCATCGCCTGCAACAGCGCCGATTGCGTCCGTGGGCTGGCGCGGTTGATCTCATCCGCCATCAGAAGCTGACAGAAGACCGGCCCCTCCAGAAAGCGGAAGGCCCGCGTCCCGTCCGCCGCCGTCTCCAGCACTTCCGATCCCAGAATATCGGCCGGCATCAGGTCCGGCGTGAACTGGATGCGGTTGCCCTTCAGCCCCATCACCGTGGACAGCGTATCCACCAGCCGCGTCTTGCCCAGGCCCGGCAGCCCCACCAGCAGCGCATGCCCACCGCAGAGCATCGCGGCCAGCACCAGCTCCACCACCTTCTCCTGCCCGATGAAGCGCCGGTTGATCGAGGCCTTGGCCTCCCCCAATGTCCCGCCCAGGGCTTCGATCTGGGCGACGAGGTCGGTTTCCTTGGCCATGGGGCTGCTCTCCATCCGCTTTTGGGGTCGCATTAGACCCAACTATCCCGACTCGCACAAATGGCAAAAACAAAGCCGGGACAAATGATCGTGACTGTCACGCCATGGAGGGCAGGAGGCCCTCATCGCGGTCATGCTGCTTGATGCTGCATCAGGCACCACTAACTCAGTGACGAGCCGCCTTCGGGGATAGATGCGCCCATTCCCCTGCGCGTCCCCGCCCTTCGCCGAAGGCAAGGCAACGAACGTCATCGGCCAGATCATCCAACTCCCGAAAATGAGAGGGAGACGGGTCATCACCTCTCAGGAGGCTCAAGGAAAAGTACTTTTGCGCACGAGCCAGCAAGGCCTGCCTGTCTTCCCAGCCATGAGTAACAAGATGAGGGTGAAGCTCGATGATGATACGGATTGATCTGAGTCGCTCCAGAACAGCATCATCAAAAAATCTGAACTCCAACCCTTCAATGTCGTAGAGAATAACACAGCCTGGCTCGGGCGCAATTTCAACCTGAAATGTGGCCTTGTCCGCGGTACCTCTTATCTCGATTTGGCCTCCCACTCCATTCCGACCCGCATTCTTGGCAGGCATGGATTCATCACGATCAGATGCCTCATAACGAATTGCACGATCAAAGAATTTTGCATAAAGTACGCCAACGCCAAAGTATCCACCCACAGCACCAATAACAACAAGAACGGAACTTCGATCTGACAACTCACTTAGCAATCTGACTATCACAGACTTTTCGCAGCCAGGCATCTTCACCGCATCATATTCTCCCCCACCAAACATCCCTCGACAATTCAACGCCTTTGAACGCTCTATAGGCAAAACGTAGTCCATGCTTTTGCTCTAAGACCGCAGATAAATTCGCATGTCATACAAATCTCCACGCCCTCAAAAAAACTAGATGGAAAGATTCTATCAATCTATGCTGCACGCCATTCTGCTTGCATTACTTTAAGAATCTTCCGATTAGGCTCATTTCACTTCCCCACGCATCGCCTGAATGATAGCTTGCTCAATCTCCCCAAAGACGCGAGTATTGGAGAAATTCCTGACAACATGCTGTTGCATTCTCGAGACGAGCGCCAAAAAATCATCCCCCTCGACCATTCCCAGCCGTATGCCATCAATCTTGTCAGCGAGTGACTGCCCCGAATAATCATCGAAGAGAAAGCATTCCGCCTGTTCTTTCGGATAAATCTCCAGACTCCCTCCCGATGCGTGAGAAACGACTGGAACTCCAACGTTAAAGCCCTCGATGGGAACTGTCCCAAACGGCTCGTTCCTTGATGGATTAAGCAGCAAATCATAATCTGCCATTCTCTCCCTGGCACTCTCTGTGAACCCTCGGAAATTCACGGGAATTTTATGCTTTGCGACCTCTGCCACGAGACTCTCTAGAAGTTGCTCATCGTAAGAATCTGTGGGTTCACCCCAAACATCCAAACAACAGTCAACTCCCCGCGCCACAAGCTCGCGAACGGCATCTAAGGCGATAAGGTGACCCTTATAAGACGTAATCCGCGCGAACATAGCCATACGAAACTTGCCACCACGGTATACTTTTGGAGGGAGTGGCTCAACAAGGTCGATTGCATTTACCACGATTACTGCGTTCTTCGGAGCATCAGAAGCTCGATAGTTGAACTTTGAAATGAAAATATTGAGGTCAACCAAAGGATAGAGAATTCTATTGAATGCTGATGAATGAGCATCGCGGTGATGTGCAATGCGTGTAACTCCGCGCGGAGCGAAAGCGAGCACGGTAAAGGCATGCCTACTGTTGGAGTAAGCTACATCAACGCCAAAGTCACTCTGAAGCTTCCTTACAAGACGGCGAAATCTCAGGACATATCTTAATGTTTCGAGTATCGAGCCGCTCTTTAGACTACGAAAATCGAAGTTCACTACAGTTAGGCCGGAATTCAGCGCCCAGACAGCGATTGGGCTTGTCGCTGGAGCAACAAGGACCGGCTGAAATCCACGCGTCGCCAGACCAAGCATTAGGCTCTTTAGTCTAATTTCAGCACCACCTATTATTCTTGCTCCTGTCAGGAATGCAATAGTGGCTCTCGGATTGTCGGACATCACGTTGTTCCTGCCATCTTGATGAGCAAACAGTGCATGACGCATCACACGATGTCCTTATCTACAAGAACGCGCTCCAACGCTACCTGCATCTTTACGAGACCGATTTCTCCGCCCAACTTTGCTCATGACCTCGGCGAAGGGTTCTTCTGGTGCTGTCAACAGAACGCGCCCGTTTGGAACATGCCGTCCCTGAAAGATCGTGTCACTGACATCACGGCCAGCTATAGTCGTCCAACACTCATGATCCTTCCATCAGACCGTTGGACCATGTGCTTTTCCCCGCCACCCCGCTATCTTCCCTCCCTGTCGCCTCCGGAAACACCGCCTCCGGAGCGGGCAGAGGGGCGGGCCGCCGGCGTGAGGGCCGGTCCGCACCGCCAGAAGAAGAAAGGACTATAGCCCCATGGGCACGACCGCAGGACGCCTTCCCGCCCCCACCGCGGACGGCCTCGCCGCCTCGGCGCAGGCTGCCAGCCGCAAGGGGCCGCCCCCTGTCCATCTCTGGAACCCGCCCTTCTGCGGCGATATCGACATGCGCATCGCCCGTGACGGCACATGGTTCTACCAGGGCACCCCCATCGGCCGCCCCGGCCTGGTCAAGCTCTTCTCCGGCATCCTGAAAAAGGAAGGCGACCGCTACTTCCTCGTCACCCCGGTTGAAAAGGTGGGCATCACCGTCGATGACGCCCCCTTCGTCGCCGTGGATTTCGACCTGGCCGGCGACGGCGCGGCGCAGACCATTACCTTCACCACCCATGTCGGCGACACGGTCCCCCTCGATGCCGATCACCCCCTGCGGGTGGAGCGTGATCCCGCCACCGGCGAACCCTCCCCCTACCTCCATGTCCGGGCGGGGCTGGAGGCGCTGATCGACCGGAAATCCTTCTATCGCCTCGTCGATCTCTGCGTTCACGCCCCCGTGGCCGGAAAAGACTGGTTCGGCCTCTGGTCATCGGGCAGGTTCTTTCCGGTGATTCCCTCGGAAGACCTGTCCTGAATGCCCCGTTTCGCCGCGAATGTGACGATGCTCTTCACCGAAGTGCCGATGCTGGCACGCCCCGACCTCGCCCGCGAGGCGGGGTTCGACGGGGTGGAGATGCTCTTTCCCTATGACCACCCGCCGAAAGACTGGCTGGCCGCGCTGGCGGGCATGCCCGTGGCGCTGATCAACACCCATCCCGGCGACTGGGCGGCGGGCGACCGCGGCCATGCCGCCGTGCCCGGCGCGACCGAGACCTTCCGCAGCAGCTTCCTGCGCGCCGCCGACCTCGCCACCCAGCTTGGCGCGGGGCGGGTCCATGTCATGGCCGGCGTCGCCCGCGGCCCCCTGGCCGAGGCGACCTATGTCGAGAACCTCGCCTGGGCAGCAGCACAGGCCCCCGGCCTGCATCTGACCATCGAACCGCTCAACCCCGATGACATGCCGGGCTACTTCCTGAACGATTTCGACCAGGCCGCCCGCATCGTGGACGATCTCGCCCTGCCCAATCTCGGCATCCAGTTCGACCTCTGGCACGCCGCCCGCATCCATGGCGATGCCGATGCCGTCTGGGCCCGCCACAAGACCCGCGTGAACCATATCCAGATCGCGGGCTTCCCTGGCCGCAACGAACCCGGCGGCGGCGGCTTCGACCTGACCGGTCTCTGCGCCGAACTCGACCGGGCCGAGTATGCCGGCTGGATCTCCGCCGAATACCTCCCCGCCCGCGCCACGGTGCACGGCCTGATGTGGCTCTCCGCCCTCAAGGGCCGCGCGCGCCTGATCGGGGCCTGAGCGACCCACCCCTTGCCCCCGCCGCCGCAGGGGATAGAATGGGTGCGCAGCTTCAAGAGGTCCGCCATGCCCATCGACGCCCCCGAAACCGAAGTCGTCACCACCTGGAAGGTGGCCTGCGACGGCGGCGAAGGCGCCCTCGGGCATCCCCGCGTCTGGCTGACCATCCCGCGCGATACCGGCTGGGTCGAATGCGGCTATTGCGACAAGCGCTACGTGATCGACCGCGATCACGCGCATGACGACCACTGACTGCGCTCGAAGAATTTTCACCGAAAATTCTTCGCCTCCCGCAAACCCAAAGAATTTTCGCCGAAAATTCTTCGTCCCCGACCCGAAATTTTCCTACGAAAAATTTCGGGTCCGCCGCGCAGAGCCTGCTTGACCAAAGGCCGGTCGCCGGTGCACCCTTGGCCCATGCTGACCCGTATCGCCGCCACGAGCTATTACTTTACCGACGCTTCATAGGCGGCCGGTCAGCGTTTTTCACCAGAAACCAGACCAGATAGGCCGCCCCTGCGGGTGGTTGGTCCAACATCTCTCGCAGCGGCGGCGGGAGATGACCATGAAGACCGAAATCCGCCCCGAAATTCGCTCCGAGATTCGCCTCGCCACCCCCGATGACCTGCCCGCGCTCCACCCGATGTCGCAGCAACTGGCCGCCCATCTGGGCGATGCGCCCCGCGATGCCGAAACGCTCCAGCGCGACGCCTTCATCCTGCCCGGCACCCGCGCCCTCGTCGCCCGGCGTGGCGAAGAAACGCTGGGCTACATCCTGATGCGCCTGACCCGCGACCCCATCACCTGGGCCTCCGGCTATGAGATCACCGAACTCTTCGTCGCCACCCCCCACCGCCGTCGCGGCATCGGCCGCCGCCTGATCGGCGCCGCAAGATTGCTGGCCGAGGCGGAAGGCCGCGCCACCCTCGCCATCACCCCCGCCATGGCCGCCCTCACCGGCAGCATGGGCGCCGCCCGCGCCCTTCCCCTCGCTCTGGCCTGAGGCAGCCGATCATGCCATACCACCCCCAGCGTGACGACGGAGGATGACCATGGGCTTCGGCAAGGGCTGCCACCTGCACCTGATCGACGGATCGGCCTATATCTTCCGCGCCTATCACGCGCTGCCCCCGCTCACGCGGAAATCCGACGGCCTCCCCGTCGGGGCGGTGGCGGGCTTCTGCAACATGCTTTTCCGCTATGTCGAAGGCAACAAGGGCCCCGATGCCCCGAACGGCGCCCCCACCCATGTCGCCGTCATCTTCGACCATTCCTCCGAAACCTTCCGCAACGCGATCTACCCGCTCTACAAGGCCAATCGCCCCGAACTGCCCGAAGACCTGCGCCCGCAATTCCCCCTCACGCGCGACGCCACCCGCGCCTTCAACATCGCCTGTATCGAAACCGAAGGCTATGAGGCCGACGACATCATCGCCACCCTCGCCCGGCAGGCGACCGAAGCCGGCGGCGACGTCACCATCATCTCCTCCGACAAGGACCTGATGCAGCTTGTCGGCCCCGGCGTGATGATGTTCGACCCGATGAAGACCCGCACCATCGGCCCTGACGAGGTGTTCGAAAAATTCGGCGTCGGCCCCGACCGCGTGGTCGATGTGCAGGCCCTCTCCGGCGACAGCGTGGACAATGTCCCCGGCGCACCCGGCATCGGCATCAAGACCGCCGCCCTGCTCATCCAGGAATATGGCGATCTCGAAACCCTCCTCGCCCGCGCCGCCGAAATCAAACAGCCGAAGCGCCGCGAAGCGCTCATCGACAATGCCGATCTCATCCGCATTTCCCGGCAACTCGTCCAGCTCAAGGCCGATACCCCCCTCGACGTCACCCTCGACGATCTGGAGGTCCGCCCCCCTGAACCCGAGGCGCTGGTCGGCTTCCTCAACCAGATGGAATTCCGCACCCTCACCCGCCGCGTGGCCGACAGTCTCAAGGTCTCCCCCCCCGCCCCTCTGCCCGAAGGCAAGGGCACGAACCTGAACCACCCGGAACCCGCCCCCGGCCCCGACCGCCTGCCCTTCGACCACGCCGCCTATGAGGCGATCACCACCGCCGATGCCCTGCACAGATGGATCGCCACCATCCGCGACCACGGCACCGTGGCGGTGGACACCGAAACCACCTCGCTCGATGAAATGCGGGCCGAACTTGTCGGCATCTCCCTCTCCGTCACTGCCGGAAAGGCGGCCTATATCCCCCTGACCCATCGCTCCGGCACGGATGACCTTTTCGGCACGTCCCAACTCGCCAAAGGCCAACTGCCGATCGACGATGTTCTGGCCGCCCTCAAACCCGTCCTCGAAGACCCGGCCATCCTCAAGATCGGCCAGAACATGAAATACGACTGGAAGATCTTCGCCCGCCATGGCATCCGCATCACCCCCTTCGACGACACGATGCTCATGTCCTCCGCCCTCCATGCCGGGCTGAACTCCCACGGCATGGACGCCCTCTCCGAAACCCATCTGGGCCACCTGCCCATCCCGATCAAATCCCTCCTCGGCACCGGCAAATCTGCCGTCACCTTCGACCGGGTCGCCATCCCCGATGCCGTGAAATACGCCGCCGAAGACGCCGACATCACCCTCCGCCTCTGGCAGCATTTCAAGCCGCAACTCCATCGCGGCCATGTCACCACCGTCTATGAGACCCTCGAACGCCCCCTCGTCCCCGTGCTGGCGGAAATGGAAATGGCGGGCATCCAGGTGGACCGCGACACCCTCTCCCGCATGTCCAACGCCTTCGCGCAAAAGATGGCGGGGCTGGAGGCCGAGATTCAGGATATCGCCGGCGAACCCTTCAATGTCGGCTCGCCCAAGCAACTGGGCGAAATCCTCTTCGACAGGATGCAGGTCCCCGGCGGCGAAAAGGGCAAGACCGGGGCCTATGCCACCGGGGCCGACATCCTCGAAGACATCACGACGCTGGAAGACACTCACCCCGATGCCGCCCGCCTCGCCGCCCGCGTCCTCGACTGGCGGCAGATCGCGAAACTGAAATCCACCTATACCGACGCGCTTCAGGATCACATCCACCCGGAAACGGGCCGCGTCCACACCTCCTATTCCATCACCGGGGCGGTGACGGGCCGCCTCTCCTCCACCGACCCGAACCTCCAGAACATCCCCGTCCGCACGGAAGAAGGCCGCCGCATCCGCGAGGCTTTCGTCGCCCCCAAAGGCCGCCTCCTCGTCTCGCTCGACTACAGCCAGATCGAGCTGCGCATCCTCGCCCACATCGCCGACATCCCCGAATTGCAAAAGGCTTTCCGCGACGGGCTCGACATCCACGCCCTCACCGCCTCCGAGATGTTCAACGTCCCGCTCGACCAGATGACCTCCGACATCCGCCGTCAGGCCAAGGCCATCAATTTCGGCGTCATCTACGGCATCTCCGGCTTCGGCCTCGCCCGCAACCTCCGCATCCCGCGGGCCGAGGCGCAGGGTTTCATCGACCGCTATTTCCAGCGCTTCCCCGGCATCAAGGGCTATATGGACGCCACCGTGAAAGAGGCGCAGGCGCGCGGCTTCGTCACCACCCTCTTCGGGCGCAAGATCCACACGCCCGAAATCAATGCCAAGGGCCCCACCGCAGGCTTCGCCAAACGCGCCGCGATCAACGCCCCCATCCAGGGCACCGCCGCCGATGTCATCCGCCGCGCCATGATCCGCATGCCCGCCGCCATCGAAGGCCTCCCCGCGCGGATGCTCCTGCAAGTCCATGACGAACTGCTGTTCGAGGTGGACGAAGACGCCGCCCCCACCCTCGCCGCCCGCGCGAAAGAGGTGATGGAGGCCGCCGCCCATCCCGCCGTCCATTTCAAGGTCCCGCTGATCGTCGAGGCAGGCCAAGGCCGCACATGGGCCGAGGCGCATTGAAACAGCCCGCCCCCCTCACCTTCGCCACGCAGGACGAATGGAACTTCTGGCTCTCCATGCGCCATGACAAGGCCGCCGAGATCTGGCTGCGCATCCCGAAGAAAGCCACGGGCGAGGCCTCGATCGACTGGGAACAGGCGATGGAAGAGGCGCTCGTCTGGGGCTGGACCGACGCCCAGAAGAAACCCGACGGCCCCAACCACATGCTGCACCGCTTCACCCCCCGCCGCCCCGGCAGCCCATGGTCCCCCAAGGCCCGCGCCACGGCGGAAAAGCTGATCGCCGGCGGCTGGATGGAAGAGGCGGGCCTGGCCGAGGTCGCCCGCGCCCAGGCCGATGGTCGCTGGGCCGCCGCCTATGCCGCCGAAAAACCGACCGAGATCCCCGACGACGTCCTCACCACCCTCGCCATCGCCTCCGAAGCCGCCCAGGCCGCCTTCACCGCCCTGCCGCACAAGGCCCGCGCCGCCCTCGCCTTCCGCCTCGCCACCGCCAAATCCCCCTCCGTCCGCGCCCGCCGCATCGCAGATTTCATCGCCGGGCTGGACCGGGGCACCCCATGATCGCCACCTGGCCCGACCTCCGCGCCTTTGCCCTTGCCCTCAACCTCCCCGAGGTCACCCTCGCCACCCCCTAGGGGCATGAGGCGCTCAAGGCCCATGGCAAGCTCTGGTGCTTCTGGTCCCCCTATGAAGACACCGCCGTCTTCAAGGCCGGGCGCGAGGAACGCGAGATGCTGATGCAGGCCGACCCCGCGACCTTCTTCCTCCACCCCCATTACATCCCCCACAATCTCGTCCTCGTCCGCGCCGGACGGATAGACCCGGCCTGGGCCCGCCCTCGCCTGATCCGCCACTGGCGCGAAGCCGCCCCGAAACGATGGCTCAAGGCCTGGGACGCGGCCAATCCCCACCCCTGACTCCGCCCCTTCATCTTGGCCCAAATACTCGCAGGGGGTGAATGGCCGCGCAGCGGACAGAGGGGGCGGCACGCCCCCTGACGCGGAGCGGGACGCGCCCCCGCGCGGCCCGCGACCAAAAAGGCTTGCGCGGCCCCCGAAAGGGGGGCGCGCGCCGCCGGATCACCGCCCCTCACCGCGCCCGGTTAACCTTAACGCGTCATCAACCCAACGCCCGCCGCGTGGCCACAGTTTGCGGCACAGAATGCGGCACAGAACAGGGCACAGCCGTTTCCGGGTCAGAATTCCCGGATTGAAACTTTAACCCCGCTCCACCCGGAGCTGAAAACAATTGTTCCGCGCCGATCGGACATGCACGAAATCCACCCCCGGCATCTCAAGCAGTTCTGCCGCCCGCGCCGGAATCCGCCCCGTCGGAACCACCCCGCCCGTGCCATAGACGATCCGCTCATCCGCCCCATATCCCCGGACGATGTAATCGGGCGAGGCAAGGATTTCAGGCACATCCGCCCCGCCCCCCGCCTCGCATTCCTCCGCGCACAGGAAGATCGGCCCCGTCTCCGCATAGGGCTGCACCGCGCCAAAGGGCCGATGCGCCAGCACCAGCATTTCCTTGCCCTCCGGGATCATCCGCAGGCAATGGCGGCAGGGGTTTCCACCCCCGTCCGAAACCTTCCGCTCAGGCAAAAGCCCATAGGAATCAACACCCCCCGCCTGATAGTGGCGGGCAATCCCGGTCGGGATGGGAACAAAGCGCAGCATGGCAAACCTCCATCAGAAGGCCCCCATCCTGCCCGTCAGGACGCGCCCGCGCGACCCGATCCTTGCGCTTTCACTCGCGCGACAGCATCCGCCCCAGGGGCGCGCCCCCCACGATATGCAGGTGGTAATGCGGCACTTCCTGCCCGCCATGCCCGCCCGCATTGGTGATCCCGCGATAGCCCGCCCCGCCATCGCCAAGGCTCACCCCCAGCATGGCGCAGACACTCGCCGCGGTGCGGTGGAAATCCACGATCTCGGCATCGCTCGCCTCGGCGCAGAAATGATCGAAGGTGACATAGGGCCCCTTCGGGATCACCAGCACGTGATGCGGCGCCTGCGGGTTGATGTCGTGGAAGGCCAGCGTGTGATCCGTCTCGATCACCGTCTTGTTCGGGATCTCGCCGCGCAGGATGCGGGCGAAGATATTCGTCGGGTCATAGCTGTGCGGCATGTCTGTCAATCCACGAAAAGATGTCCGGTCGCTGCGATCTCTCGCGCCTTTTCCACCGGAATATCAAGGAATTCCGCCAAAGGCAGCGTGTTTTCATCCACGCTCGCGCTCTGCCGGATGCGATGGAATCCGGGGAAGTTCGCATCCCGGATGCGGTCGCTCTCGAACTTCACGTCATAGCGGATCGTCGGCAGCAGCCGGTCGATCGTCTCCTTCGGCGTGCGATCCCCGGCCAGCCCGACCCGCCGCGCATGGCCGATCAGATAATCGTCGGTGAAATCGCATTCGATCTCCAACAGACGCACCGCCGCCTTGTCGTTATAGAAATCCTGCATCAGGTCCACATTGGCCGGGTCGATGCAGAACAGCAGCCGGTCCGTCTGCCAATAGTCGAACAGCATCCGCACCAGCGCCCGCCGGTGCCGCGTCCGTTTCTCCAGCGTGGTCTGGATGCCGCCCAGATCGGGCAGCGGCGTCGCCCCCTCGTTGAACAGATAGTCGATGGCGGGCAGGTTCGTCACATCCCGCACCCGCTCCACCAACCGCTTGGCGACATGCCATTTCTTGCAGGTCACCATCATCAGGGTCCGCTCCCGGCCGAGCGAGGCCTCGCGTTCCCAGAACCGAGGCGCAAAGCGCCGCCCCACCCGGCCCCGCCCCGTCAGGAACCGGAACAGGCTCCGCCCCTCGTTCGAGATGGTGAACTGCACCCCGCGCGACGCATAAAGCTTGCCCAGCCGCTCCTTCAGATCCTTCGCATCCGCCGAAACCTTCCGCGCGAACAGGTAATCCTGGCTCAGCAGCAGGTCGTAATGGTCGTTGTAGAAAGTCACCGGCATCCCGTAATCGGTGAACATCAGGAAGGTCAGCGTCCGCGACCGGATCTCCGCCTCCGGCACCAGATGGCGCACCAGCGTCTGGAAAAAGGTCTCGTCCGGAATCCAGGTCGTGCGGAAGAACCGCATCACATCCTTGCGCTGGCGGCAGAAGTCCAGCACCGCCTCCACCGTCCGCCGCCGCAGGCACCACCACTGGCTGCCGATCATGATCTGCAAATCCGCCGGCACCTGCCGCGCCAGCCCCAGCCGCTGCTGCACCTGCATGGACCCGTAGAACAGCCGCTTCTGCGCGCGTTCGTTGAACCAGTGCCGATAGATCAGCCGCTCTTCCTTGATCCCGGTCTTGATCCAGTCCGAGGTGAAGAAATCAAAGCTTTCGATGTAGTCCAGTTCCTCGCGGTCCAGGAAGGCATGGGCATATTCCGCCGATTTGATCGGCATGCAGTCCCCCGACAGCATGTAGAAATGCGTCGCATAGGGAAAGGCCTCCACCGCCGCTTGCGTGGCAAGGATCGTGGCCTCCACAAGGCTCCACTCACCCCAGCCGCATTTGATCCGCTTGCGCGCAAAAGTGACCGATCCGTTGCCCTTCAACGCGGTCTGGATGCGCTCGAAAGCCTCGCGCGGGGCGCGGGCGTCGAAATGGATCGAAACGAAATCCCCCGCCGCCGTCAGGCGCTGCGCCTGGGCGACGATCCCGTCCGGGTCTTTGTGACACAACAGGATATAGGCGATCTTGGCCATGGAACCCGAACAGCTAGGGTGCGTTAAGTGTCACGTCTAGGACAAATAACGTCAACGGTCATTGAACAAACATGCTTTCTTTGCTTTTTTGTGGCCACTCGGCAAGCCAACACATGCTATGCGTGTATTGAATCGAGCATTGGAACGGGCACGTCAGATGTCCCGGCGATTGGAGGCAGAGCGGCATGGGTTTTCCCGGAATCTGGATGACGGAAAGCGAAAGCGTGGTCTATCGGGTGGTGCCGAAATGCGCCTGCTCGTCCATCGGCCAGATCATGTTCTATTCCGACCATGGCCGCTTCTTCGACGGCGATATCCATGACGCCACCGACGGCCTGCACAAATGGGCGCTCGAACGCAGCCAGCCGGTGATCGAATCCGTGGTCAAGGGCCACAAGGCCTATGCCTTCACCTGCGTCCGCAATCCCTACACCCGCGTGCTCTCCTCCTTCTTCGACAAGATCTGCGGCATCCAGCGCAACGGCAAACGCTATCGCGGCAACCTCGTCCCCATGCTCGTGCAGAAATACGGCGTGCAGGTCGGGGGCGAAGACGGCAAGGAAGAGTTCGACCAGATTGCCAGCTTCCGCCGCTTCCTCCTCTTCGTGCGCGACACCATCCGTTTCCGCAAACCGATGGAACCCGATATCCACTGGTCCTCGATGTCGGGCCATATCTCCACCTTCATCGTGAATGGCGGGCGCTACGATCACATCTTCTTCACCGAGAAATTCGATGCCGGGATGCAGACCGTGCTCGACAACATCAAGACACGCCACAAGGTGAACCTGAAGAAGATCCCCAAGTTCAACGAAAGCGAAGGCCACGGCCCCAAGCGCCTGCATCCGGTCGAGGATTACTTCGACGATCTCTCCCACCACCTGATGTGGGAGATCTACAAGAAGGACTTCCAGCTCTTCCGCTACGATTTCGACGATCCGTCGAACAAGATGCCGAAGGGCGAGGTCGATCTCGACGAGGTCCACGCCAAGCTCGGCGACTGAGTCGCCCTGCGACACGCGGGCCAGGCGCGAAAGCCGGGCCCTTCGCCCGCGCGGCCCGGCTCGCGGCCACCGCCGCCCTCGGCGAAAATCCCCGCCTTGATAGGCGGAAAGACCGTCACCCCCGCCCCGCGTCCCCCCCACCGCACCACGGCCCCATAAACGCATGCAGGGCAATTACGTAATATACGTAAACAAATCCTTTACGGCGGTTTCCCCCACCCAGCCCCGGCCCGTTCCGGCAGAACCCCGCCGGGGCTGGGCTTGGCAGCAGGACATCTGAGGTTGAGTGTCACTGGCACGTTCCGCCCCAACGGCGGCGGATCGCGGGGCAAAGGACCCCAGACCCGAACACCGGACATAGAACACCGGACCCAAAACACCGGACACAGACAAGGAACCCCACCTGATGGACATGCTGCTCGTCACGGATTTTCTCCGCTTCTCTCACCTCCTCGCCGTCTGCCTCGGCCTCGGTGCCTCGATCACTGCCGATCTCTACATCTTCAACCGCCTGCGCACCCCGCTGACGCGCGAGATGATGGCCACACTCCACCGCACCCATGGCATCGTCTGGGCCGCGCTTGGCCTGATGTGGATCACCGGGCTCGGCCTCCTCTTCATCCGCACCGGCTTCGACCCTGCCGCCTTCACACCAAAGCTGATTGCCAAGCTCGGGACCGTGGGCCTTCTCACGCTCAACGCCCTCTTGATCGGGGCGATCGCCATGCCCATGCTGGAAGGCCGCCTCGGCCGCTCCATCGCCGCCTTTCCGACGGCGCTGAAACTCCGCTTCGCCCTGATCGGCGGGATATCGGCGGCCAGTTGGCTCCTTGCCCTCGCCATGGGCGTCAGCAAGGCCCTCGCCCGCAGCGGGACAGAGGTCTTCATCCTCATGCTGCCCGCCGCCTATGCCACGGCGCTCGTCGCCACGGCCATCGTCCTGCTGTCACGCCCCATGACAGGCAGCCGCACCGCCTGACGGGCCGAAGGGGGGCTGATCCTCAGATCAGCCCTTCCTTGCGGAACAGCACTTTCAGATCCGTCTCCGGCCGCGCGCCGAAATGGCTGATGACCTCTGCCGCCGCGACACAGCCCATCCGCCCCGCCACCGCCAGCGCCTGCCCCGTGGCCAGCCCATAAAGGAACCCCGCCGCGAACTGGTCGCCCGCCCCCGTGGCATCCACCGGAACCACACGCCGCACAGGCACCGTCACCGTCTCATCCCCCCGCACGAGGATCACCTCATCCCCCGACCGCGTGCAGACCACCACCCCCGCATCGGCCGCCGCCTGTTCCAGCGCCGCCGACAGGTCGGTCTGATAGAGCGAACACCACTCGTGTTCGTTCCCGATCACGTAGTCGAGTTCCTTCACCAGCCGCCGGAAATCCTCCCGATGCCGGTCCACACAGAACGGGTCCGACAGGGCGATCCCCGCCTTGCCACCCGCCCCGCGGCACAGCTTCGCCGCGCGTTCAAAGGCCTGCTTCCCCTTCGGCTTGTCGTAAAGATAGCCCTCAAGGAACAGCAGCACCGCCTCCCCCGCCACCGAATCCGACACATCCTCCGGGCCAAGCTCGGACGAAATCCCCAGATAGGTGTTCATCGACCGCTCCCCGTCCGGCGAGACGAAGATCATCGACCGCGAGGTCGGCAATTCGCCCCCCGCCACCGGCGGATTCGGGAAGGCCGTCCCGCTCTCGGCCATGGACTTCGCATAGAACCGCCCCAGCGCATCGTCATGCACCCGTCCGATGAAGGCCGTCCGCAGGCCCAGATTGCCCAGGCCCGCGATGGTATTGGCCACCGACCCGCCGGGGGCCTGCACCCGCTCCTTCATCGCGGCATACAGCAACTCGCCCCGCTCGCGCTCCACAAGCTGCATGATGCCCTTCTCAATGCCCATCATCTCGATGAAACTGTCATCGGCCTGGGTGAACACATCGACGATGGCATTGCCGATGCCGACGACATCATAGGTCTTCATTCGGTCTTTTCCTCATACAGGCAAAGGTCGGCAATCGGGCAGATGCCGCATTTGGGTTTGCGCGCCACGCAGATATACCGTCCATGCAGGATCAGCCAGTGATGCGCGTGCAACTGGAATTCGGCGGGAACATGGTCCTCGATGGCCCGCTCCACCGCCGTCTCGTCCTTCCCCGGCGCGATGCCGCTGCGGTTGCCAAGGCGAAAGATATGCGTGTCCACCGCCTGCGCGGGCTGCTTGAACCACATGTTCAGAACCACATTCGCCGTCTTGCGCCCCACGCCGGGCAGCGATTGCAGCGCCGCCCGCGACGACGGCACCTCACCGCCAAACTCCTCGATCAGGATGCGGCACAGCTTGATGACGTTCTTCGCCTTGTTCCGGTAAAGCCCGATCGTCTTGATATGCTCGATCAGCCCCTCTTCGCCCAGGGCCAGCATCTTTTCGGGCGTATCGGCCACCGCGAACAGCTTCCGCGTCGCCTTGTTCACCCCCACATCGGTCGCCTGCGCCGACAGCGCCACCGCCACCAGCAGGGTGAAGGCATTCACATGCTCCAACTCCCCCTTCGGCTCCGCCTCCAGCGCGTGGAAGCGGGTGAAGATCTCCTTCATCGGGGCATAGGAAAGCTGCTTGGCCATGCCCTTGGCTTAAGCGACGGTGCCGCAGCGGACAAGGCGGGAACGGGGCGGGATGCGCAGAATCCGGGTCGCCTGTGGCCGCCCGCGCCCATAGATTGGGGCCAAGGAGACCGCCATGACCGATCAATCCCCCGCCTATCACTACGCCGTCATCGCCCGCGCCCTGAAGGTGATCGACGAAGGCGGCCCCGCCCTCACGCTCGAAGACCTTGCCGCCCGGATGGACATGTCCCCCGCCCATTTCCAGCGCACCTTTTCGCAATGGGTCGGCATCTCGCCCAAGCGCTATCAGCAATACCTGACACTGGATCACGCCCGCCGGATGCTGGCCGAACGCTTCACCACACTGGAGACCGCCCTCGCCACCGGCCTGTCCGGCACCGGCCGCCTGCATGACCTCTTCCTGACATGGGAAGCCATGACCCCCGGCGACTTTGCCCGCGGGGGCGAAGGCCTGACCATCCGCTGGGGCTGGTTCGATAGCCCCTTCGGCCCCGCCATCGTCATGGGCACCGACAGGGGGCTCTGCGGCATGGGTTTCGCCGCCGAGATGGGGGCGGAGGCCGCCTTCGAAGACCTGCTTCGCCGCTGGCCCAAAGCGACCTTCGTGGAAGACCCAACCGCCCTGCGCCCCTGGGTGCTGGATGCCTTCGGGACCGACGGCATGGGCAGGACCCCCCTTCACCTGATCGGTGCGCCCTTCCAGATCAAGGTCTGGGAGGCATTGCTGCGCATCCCCACGGGCCATGTCACCACCTACAGCGAAATCGCAGGCACCATCGGCAATCCCAAGGCCGTCCGCGCCGTCGGCACCGCCGTCGGGCGCAATCCGATCAGCTTCCTCATCCCCTGCCACCGCGCGCTGCGGCGCGACGGCGCCCTCGGCGGCTATCACTGGGGCCTGCCGGTCAAGCGCGCGATCCTCGCCTGGGAATCCGCACGCACCGGGATGTGATGCGCGGATTGTTGCCGCGCCGGGGCCGATCCTATCCAGCCCGGCGCGCCCTTGGTATAATGACGCCCTGCGCCCGCAAGCCCGGGCCATCCACCATCGAGGCGGCAGCAATGACCTTCAAGACTCCCCTGATCCTCTCCACCCTCGGCATCCTCGCCCTCACGGCCTGTGTTCCCGCCGATCCCTATGCCGATCCCTATGGCGCGCAGCCGGCCTCCAACGGCCCCCGCGCCCAGTCCGGCGCACTGATCGGGGCCATGGCGGGCGGCCTTCTCGGCTCGCAAAGCAGCGATGACCGCCTCGCCAAGACGGTGGTCGGTGCCGGCATCGGCGCCGTCCTGGGCGGCGCCATCGGCGCCACGCTGGACGCGCAGGCCGCCGAACTGCGCGGCATCAACGGCCAGTTCAATGTTACCAATATGGGTGACTACCTCGTCGTGAACATGCCGCAAGACGTGCTCTTCGCCGTAGACAGCGCCACCCTCCGCCCCGACCTGACCCGCGACCTGCGCTCCGTGGCGCAGAACCTGCTGCGCTATCCCAACAGCCAGATCCAGATCATCGGCCATACGGACAACACCGGTTCGGCCGCCTACAATCAGGACCTGTCGCAGCGCCGTGCCGTCTCGGTCGCCTCTGTCCTGCGCGAAAGCGGCGTCCCGAGCGGGCGCATCGTCGCCTTCGGCCGGGGCATGGACCAGCCCGTCGCCTCCAACAGCACCCCCGAAGGACGCGCCGCGAACCGCCGCGTGGAAATCATCATCCGCCCGACCCGCTGATCGCGGGCCACAGGGCCAAGGGGGCCGGGCCGCAAGGTCCGGCCCTTTCCCATTGCTCCGCTCCGCCTGTGGTCATAAAACCGGACCAATAACCCCGGGGGGATCATGCCGTTCCAGAAGGTGCAGCCCGAGAAACTCTCCCAGGGGATCATCCGGCAGATCGAACTCCTGATCCTGCGCGGCATCCTCCGCCCCGGCGAACGCCTGCCCTCGGAACGCGAACTTTCCGAACGCATGGATGTCTCCCGCCCCTCCCTGCGCGAAGCCCTCGCCGATCTCCAGGATCGCGGCCTTCTCACCACCCGCCCCAATGCCGGCGTCTATGTGGCCGATGTGATGGGCTCCGCCTTCGCGCCTGCGCTGGTGGACCTCTTCTCCCGCCATGACGAGGCGGTCTTCGACTATATCGCCTTCCGCCGCGATCTCGAAGCGCTCGCCGCCGAACGCGCCGCCCGCCTCGCCTCCGACACCGATCTTCAGGTCATCGCCACGATCTTCACCCGGATGGAGTCCGCCCATCAGAAGCGCGATCCCTCCGACGAAGCGGCGCTTGATGCCCAGTTCCACATGGCCATCATCGAAGCCAGCCACAACACCGTCATGCTCCACATGATGCGCTCGATGTTCGACCTTCTCCGTCAGGGCGTGTTCTACAATCGCCAGATGATGTTCAAGGTCCGCACCACGCGCGAGGCTCTGCTCGACCAGCACCGCGCCATCAATGCCGCGATCCAGGCGCGCGACCCTGCGGCAGCCCGCGCCGCCGTCGAGGCGCATCTCGGCTTTGTCGAGACCGCCCTCATCGAACAGGGCCGCGCCGCCAGGAACGAGGCCATCGCCCGCCAGCGGCTGGATCACGAAACCACCCGCTGACCTCGAAATGAAAAAACCCGGCCACTGGGGCCGGGTTTCTCACCGTCTCTTGTGCCAGAACGGCTTAGTGCAGCTTGGCTTCCACCTGACCGATGGCCGCGTCGATGGAGGCAGCCGCCCCCTCCGCCGTCATCTGCTTGGACAGCACATCGCCCGCCGCAGCCACCGCCACGGCAATCGCGCGCTCGCGCACCTCGCGGATCGCCGCCGCCTCGGCCGAGGCGATCTGATCCTCTGCCGCCGCGACGCGCCGCGCGATCGAAGCCTTCAGATCGGCCTTGGCCTGCGCCGCCGCCGCCATCGCCTCTTCCTTCGCCGAAGCCACGATGCGCTCGGATTGCTCCTGCACTTCCTTCTGCTTCTTCTCGTAGGATGCCAGCAGGGCCTTGGCCTCGTCGCGCAGGCTGCGCGCCTCGTCCAGTTCCGCCTTGATCTGCGCCGCCCGGTTGTCCAGCAGCTTCACGATCAGCGCCGGCACCTTGTATTTCAGCAGGATGCCGATGAAGACCAGAAAGCCGATCGTCACCACGAAATCGGTATTCGACAGCGAGAAAAAGGGCTTGTCCCCCGCCGCAAGGGCGGGCGTGGCCGACAGCGCCAGAATAGCCGTAAGCGTTCTCATCGCCCTCACCCTTTCAGCCGCGCCGTGACCGCCGCCGTGACAGAGCGGGCATCCGCCTTGCCACCCAGCGCCGCGACCAGTTCCTTGGCGGTATCCTTCGCCACTTCCGTCACGGCCTCCAGCGCACCTGCGCGGATTTCCGCGATCCGGCCTTCGGATTCCGCCGCCTTGGCCGCAATCTCGGCATCCGCCTTGGCCGTGGCCACCGCAAGATCCTTCTGGATATCGGCCCGCGCCTCGGCGACGATCCGCGCCGCCTCCGCCCGCGCCCGTGCCAGGGCATCCTGATAGGCCTTCTCGGCCTCCACAGCCTTGGCCTTCAATTCCTCGGCCGCCGTCAGGTCATTGGTGATCGTGCCCTTCCGCTCGGCCAGCACACTCCCGATCCGGGGCAGCGCGATGCGCGACAGCACGAAATAGATCACGGCCAGTGCGACGACCAACCAGAAGATCTGGTTCGGCATCCACTCGACGCAGAGCTGCGGCATGCCAATCGCGCCACCCGCGTCATTGACGCAGGCACCGGCAGCGGCGGCAGTAGGTTCAGTTGCCATCTTGTCCTCCGTCGGACCCTTTGAACTTCGAAGGGGCGCCGGTCCCCCGGCGCGCCCCCCTCACGTAAGGATTCGAAGCGGGATCAGACGGCGAACATCAGCAGAAGCGCGACGAGGAACGCGAAGATCCCCAGAGCTTCCGCGAAGGCCAGACCGATGAACAGCGTGGCGGTCTGACCACCAGCCGCCGACGGGTTGCGCAGAGCGCCCGCCAGGAAGTTGCCGGCAACATTGCCGACGCCGATGGCGGCGAGGCCCGACCCGATGGCGGCGAAGCCGGCACCGATGAATTGACCCATGCTTGCGAGTTCGCCTTCCATGATTTTCTCCTTACGATGGAATGCTGTTGAGTTCGAACCGACCGCGCCTCAGTGGCCGGGATGCAGCGCATCCCGCAGATAGACGCAGGTCAGGATGGTAAAGACATAGGCCTGGATGAAGGCGACCAGCACCTCAAGCCCATAGATCGCGACGATGGCCAGAACCGACACCGGCGACAGCGCCGCGATGCCCGCGAAGGCGGCAAAGACCTTGATCACGGTATGGCCCGCCATGATGTTGCCCGCCAGACGGATGGAATGGCTCACCGGGCGCACGAAGTAGGAAATCACCTCGATGATCGCGATGATCGGGCGCAGCACCAGCGGCGCCTCCGACATCCAGAACAGGCCAAGGAAATGGGTCCCGTTCTTGATGAAGCCCAGCGCCGTCACCGCGATGAAGACGCCAAAGCCCAGAACCGCCGTCGCCGCGATATGCGAAGTCGGGCTGAAGGACATCGGGATCAGCGCGAGATAGTTCGTCATGATGATGAAGACGAAGAGCGTGAAGATCTTCGGGAAATACCGCGCGCCTTCCGGCCCGGCGATGTCTTCCACCATCTTGTAGATGAAGCCGTAGGCCAGTTCCGCGATGGATTGCACCCGCGTCGGGATGATCGCACGGCCCCGCGTGCCCAGCACGAACAGCGCCACGGTGCAGAGCACCGCCAGACCCAGCCAGAGCGTCACGTTGGTCGGCGTGTACCATTCCACCGGTCCATCGCCGAACAGCGGCTTCACGATGAACTGGTCCATCGGGTGAAACACCAGACCGCCTTCGCTATGCGCCTCTTCCGCCACGTTCCTCGCCCTCATCTTCGGCGGCCTCGGCCGCCTTGCGTTCCTGCACTTCCTTCGCGGATCGCAGCATGGTTTTCACACCCGCCGCCAGCCCCGCGAAAATGAACAGCACCAGAAAGATGGGCATCGTCCCCAGAAGGGTATCCAGCCCGTATCCGATGCCGAAGCCGATCGCCAGACCGGCCACAAGCTCCACCACCATCCGCCAGGCCAGTTGCGCCTGGGAATACTGGTTGTCCTGATGGCGCTTGCGCGGTCCTTCGACCGCGCCCTTCGCCTTGGCCAGCTTCTCCTCCAGCGCAGCCAACCGTGCGCGATCGGGATCTTCAGCCATGCTTGGGGGCCCCCAGAACAGTCGGGCGGAACCTACGGAGGCAACCCCCCTGAGTCAAGCCGCGAAATCCCCAGGGTTTCCCGGCTCAAGACATTGATTCCAAATCATATTCCGAAACTGGCAAAGGTCATCGAAACGGCGCCGCGCGCCGGATGCGGCATCGCGGCATATTCAACCGGATGGTTGACGATTTCACACCGCCCCCGCAAAGATGCCCGCATGACCGCGCCCGCGCCCGATCCGCTCGACACCGTCTTCGCCGCGCTGGCCGATCCAACGCGCCGCGCGATCCTGACGATGCTCCTGGAAGATGACATGGCCGTCACTGACGTAGCCGAACCTTTCGCCATGTCGCTCGCCGCCATCTCCAAACACCTCGCCGTGCTTGCCGAGGCGGGTCTCATCACGCAGGAAAAGCGCGGCCGGGTGAAGTGGTGCAAGCTGGAACCCGATGCCCTGCGCGCGGCCTCGGTCTGGATGCAGGGCTTCGGGCAGTTCGATCCCGTGGACCTCGACGCCTTCGAACGCTTCCTCGAAACCGAACTCGGCCCCGGGGACGGTGTCTGATACCTGAACCGCGATGGACGCAGGCGCAACCTCCGCCCTGCACCGCCGCTCTGCCATCATCAGTCTCGCGCGCAGAAGACGGCCCGAAACCTGCGCCCGAGTTTCGTCTCTCAGGCGAACCAGCCCTTATAGGCATCCCGCAGCAGGTTCTTCTGCACCTTCCCCATCGTATTCCTTGGCAGCGCCTCCACCACCACCGCCGCCTTGGGCTGTTTGAACCGCGCCAACCGCCCGGCAATCGCCGCCAGCGCCGCCCCCGGTTCCAGCACCGCACCCTTCTGCGCCACCAGCACCGCAAAGACCGCCTCGCCGAAATCCGGATGCGGCACGCCGATCACCGCGCTTTCCGCCACCCCCGGCACCTCGTCCAGCAGCAGCTCCACCTCCTTGGGATAGACGTTATAGCCCCCCGTGATCACCAGATCCTTCGCCCGCCCCACGATATGGACGTACCCATCCGCATCCCGCTTCCCCAGATCGCCGGTGATGAACCAGCCATCCGCCCGCAACTCCTCGCGCGTCTTCTCGGGCATCTGCCAATAGCCGGCAAAGACATTGGGCCCCCGCACCTCGATCATCCCCACCTCTTCGGAGCCGACCTCGCGCCCCTCCGCCAGGATCCGCAGCTCTACCCCCGTCAGGGGAAAGCCCACCGTCCCCGCCCGCCGTTCCCCCTCATAGGGGTTGGAGGTGTTCATGTTCGTCTCTGTCATCCCATAGCGTTCCAGGATCCGATGCCCCGTCCGCGCCGCCCAGGCCTCATGCGTCTCGGCCAGAAGCGGCGCCGACCCCGACACGAACAGCCGCATGTGGCCAACCAGATCGCGCGTCAGCCCCGTCTCTTCCAGCAGCCGCGTATAGAAGGTCGGCACCCCCATCATCACCGTGGCCTGCGGCAGATGCCGCAGCACGGCCCCCGCCTCGAACCCCGGCAGCCAAATCATCGCGCCCCCCGACAGCAGCGCCACGTTTGACGCCACGAACAGCCCATGCGTGTGAAAGATCGGCAGCGCATGCAGCAGCACATCACCCGCTGTGAACCGCCATTCACGCACCAGAACCTCGGCATTGGACAGAAGGTTGCGATGCGTCAGCATCGCGCCCTTCGACCGCCCCGTCGTGCCCGATGTATAAAGGATCGCCGCAAGGTCCTCCGGCCCGCAGGCCACCGCCTCCACCTCCGGGGCCTGCGCGGCCAGATCGGCCAACTCCCCCGACCCGTCGCCGTTCAGCACCACCAGACGCGCCCCCGCCCGCGCCGCCACCGGCCCCATCGCCCCGGCCTTCGCCCCGTCGCAGACAAAGACCCGCGGCGTCGCATCGCCAAGGAAATACCCCACCTCATCCGGCGTATAGGCCGTGTTCAGCGGCAGGAACACCGCCCCCAGCGCCGCCGCCGCGCCATAGCAGGCCAGCGCCTCGGGCGATTTGCCCACTTGCACCGCGATCCGGTCCCCCTTCCCGACGCCCAGCCCCCGCAGGGCGCCCGCCATCCGGGCCACCAGGCGCAGAAAGGCGCCCCCCGCGATCCGCCGCCCATCCGGCAGGATCAGCAGGTCACGCTCCCGCCCGGCCAATGGCGCGAAAAGGGCATCGAACAGGTGATTGGCCATGGTTTCCTCCGCCGCTGCTCCGCCCCTCTTGCCATGCCGCGCCCGCCGCACTCAAGCCACCCGCCGCCTCGGCGCAGAACCGCCATGGCGTGAACAATTCGCGCCACAACCCGCTCAATGCGCCCGATTCCCATCGCCAACGGCAACCATCGCACAAGGAAAGACCCCGCGCCTGCCCCAGTCCTGCCCATCTTTTCCGTCATCCTCACCCTCACCCACGGGTCCGGCCACCCGCCGCCCAAGGCAAGAGAGGAGAACGTCATGCAACTCGGCCTCGCCCTGTTGGAAAAGCTCGGGCTATTCGCCCACAAGGCGCAGCATGTCGATCCGCAATTCGACCAGCGCCTTCAGCGCATCGGTGCCCGCGAAATGGCGCGCGAAGCGAAGACCGGTCAGCTTTCGGCCGCCGCCGTCAGAAATCCACCCGCACACCGGGCAAATTGAGTTCGGCCACCAGATCGCGCACTTCCTGCCGCGCGGCGATGTTGGACAGGTTCAACTGATCCACCCCGGTATCGCGCAGGTCCAGAAGCGTCAGCCCGCGCGGAAACAGTTCGCGAAAGATGACGCGCTCCGAAAAGCCGGGGGCAACGCGGAACCCGATCCGCTTCGACAATTCCTCCAGCGCCGCGCCGACCTTCTTCTTGTTGTGCATCTGCTGCGCGCCCAGGCGATTGCGCAGCACGATCCAGTCGATGGGTTTCAACCCTGCCTGCGCCCTGAGCTGCCGCGCATTCCACACCATCTCGGAATAGATCGACGGCCCCTTCACCCGGCCCGATTCCGGGTCCACCCGCGCCAGCAGGTCGAAATCCACGAAACTGTCGTTCAACGGCGTGATCAGCGTATCGGCCAGCGAATGCGCCACCTGTGACAGCCGCGTATGCGACCCGGGGCAGTCGATCACGATGAAATCCGACACCGGCTCCAGCGCCGCCACCGCCGCCGCCAGCCGCGCATCGAAGGCATTCTCGCCGGGCTGCAACTGATCCGCCGGCACTTCGGGCAATTCGCGATAGTCCGGGGAAGGCAGGGTCAGCCCCGCCCGCGCCAGATAGGCGCGCCGGTTCTCGACATAGCGGCCGAAACTGCGCTGCCGCAGGTCAAGGTCCAGCGCCCCCACCCGGAACCCCATCCGCGCCAGCGCCGTGCCCACATGCATGCAGGTGGTCGATTTCCCCGACCCGCCCTTTTCGTTCCCGACAACGATGATATGCGCCATTCACCAGTCCCCCGAGGCCCCGATGCACCCCAAGCGGCAGCAGGCGGTGCGGAACAGCGATAAGGCCCAGTTGGCGGAAATCCGCAAGCCCCTCCATGCGGATGCCGCAACGGAAAACGCCGCCCGGTGCGGGGCGGCGTTTCCTTTGTCTCGGCAGCAGGCGGGATCAGAAGCCCAGACCGGCATACTTGTTCTTGAACTTCGACACACGGCCGCCGGTGTCCATCAGCTTGGCCGACTGCCCGGTCCAGGCCGGATGCGCCAGCGGGTCGATGTCCAGCGCCATCTGGTCGCCTTCCTTGCCCCAGGTGGTGCGGGTCTGGAAGGTGGTGCCGTCGGTCATCTTGACCGTGATCATGTGATAGTCGGGGTGAATGCCCTTTTTCATCGCGGTGATCCTTATTCCGACTTTTCTTTGTAGTTCGACACTTCGGCGATCCGGGCCGACTTCCCGCGACGCGCGCGCAGATAGTACAGCTTGGCGCGGCGCACGCGGCCACGGCGGACAACCTCGATCGAATCGATGTTGGTGGAATAGAGCGGGAACACCCGTTCCACGCCTTCACCGAAGGAAATCTTGCGGACGGTGAACGAGGCCGAGATGGTCATCCCGCCCTTGCGGCCGATGCAGACGCCTTCATACATCTGCACCCGCGACCGCGTGCCTTCGGTCACCTTATAGCCGACGCGGATGGTATCGCCGGCCTTGAAATCCGGAATGGTCTTGCCGAGGGCGGCGATCTGTTCCGCCTCGATCTGCGCGATCAGGTTCATGCGCATGTCTCCAATCTGCCTGCGGTAGGTCCGCAGAGGTGATGCCGCCCCAGAGCTCTCGGTCTTCGATCGGGTCCGTTCCATCAGGAACGCCCGCCAGAGATGCAGGCCTGCTTTGACTGTGGCGCTTCCCTGCCCAAGCCCTGCCGAAGTGCGCAGAAGGCAAAAGGAATCGCGCCCGGATGGCGCAACCGCCCCGGACCGGGGGCGTATAGGGGGGAAATGGCCTTGCGGTCAAGGGCAGAAGATCACGCGCGGCCAGGCCCCTGCATCCATCAGGCGATGCCGTAGGGCGGGGTTCACCCCGCCTCGAAGGGGCTCACCCCGCCTCGAAGGCGCTCACCCCGCCATCCGCCGTCACCCCTTCCGCTTCTCCCACAGATCCGGCCGCCGCTCCTGCGTCAACCGCTCGCGCTCCGCCCGCCGCCATTTCTCGATCTCGCCATGATGCCCCGACATCAGCACCGCCGGAACCTCCCGCCCCTCCCAGACAGCGGGCCGCGTGTATTGCGGATGCTCCAACAACCCGTCGGAAAAGCTTTCTTCCTCGGTCGATGCCGCATTGCCCAGCACATTGGGCAACAGCCGCACCGTCGCGTCGATCATCGCCTGCGCCGCGATCTCGCCCCCGGTCAGCACGAAATCGCCAAGCGACACTTCCTCGATGCCCCAGTGATCCAGCACCCGCTGATCCACCCCCTCGAACCGCCCGCAAAGGACCGTCACCCCCTCCGCCGCCGCCCAGTCGCGCGCCATCGCCTGATCGAACCGCCGCCCGCGCGGCGAGAGATAGACCACCGGCCACCGTCCCCGCTCCACCGGCGCGCCGATCATCGCCTGCCGCAGCGCGCGATGCACCACATCGGCGCGCAGCACCATGCCCGCGCCGCCCCCCGCAGGCGTGTCATCCACATTGCGATGCTTGCCCTCGCCGAAGGTCCGCAGGTCCAGCGTCTCCATTCGCCACAGCCCCTGATCCAGCGCCTTCCCCGTCAGCGACAGGCCCAGAACGCCGGGAAAGGCCTCGGGGAACAGCGTCACGATCCGCGCCTCCCAGGCACCCTTCACCCGGCGCGGCTCTTCCATCAGGTCGCGCGGCTGCAGGCTCACCTGCACCTTCAGGCGGCCATGCGACCGCGGCGCCTCCCCGGTCATTCCACATCCTCGGGCATATCCACCACGATCCGCCCCGCCGCCAGATCGACCGTCGGCACCACGGCCAGCGTGAAGGGCACCAGCAGCGCCGTCTTCATCCCCGGGCCAAGGATTTCCAGCATATCGCCCGCGCCGTGATTATGCACCGCGCGCACCGTGCCAAGGGTCACCCCCCCGGTATCCTGCGCGACAAGGCCGATCAGATCGGCGTGATAGAATTCGTCATCCGGCAGCGCCGGCAGCCTGTCGCGATCCGCGAAAAGCTGCGTCCCCTTCAGGGCATCCGCCTGCTCCTTGGTCAGCACGCCCGACAGCCGCGCGCCAAGGCCCCCCGACACAGCCGCCCGCGTCAGCTTCACGACAAAGGACCGCGTGCCATCTTCCGTCCACAGCGGCCCGTAAGAGGCAATCGCCTCGGGATCGGCGCAAAAGCTTTTCAGCCGCACCTCCCCCTGCACGCCGAAAGATCCGGCGATGGCACCGACACAGATGCGGTCAGGTCGCGTCATCGTCACTCACCCGGTTGCAGGATCAGGAAAAAGGGGGGCCGCTGATGCGGCCCCCCGGTTCCGTTCTTATTCTTCCGCGGGGGCGGCAGACCGCGCGGCCTTCTTCGCGGCGCGCTCGGCCATCTGCTTGCCCGGCACGGCGGATTTCGGGTTGTTGCGGGCCTTCTTCGGCATCACGCCCGCAGCTTCCAGCATCCGCGCGATACGGTCGGTCGGCTGCGCGCCCTGGCCCAGCCAATGCTTCACGCGGTCCATGTCCATCTTCACGCGGTTCTCGTCATCCTTGGCGAGCAGCGGGTTATAGGTGCCCAGCTTTTCCAGAAAGCGGCCATCGCGCGGCATGCGCGAGTCAGAGGCCACGATGGAATAATGCGGGCGCTTCTTGGAACCGCCACGGGCGAGCCGGATTTTCATAGCCATTTCAGTCTTCTCCTTGGTTTGCGTCGGGTGCGTCACGCACCGTCATGGGTTATTTCTGTAGTTTCTCGTGATGCCTGATGACTTCGCTGATGATGAAGGTCAGGAATTTCTTGGCGAGGTCGGGGTCCAGATCGGCCTCCTTGGCCAACTGGTCCAGCCGCGCCATCTGCCGCGCCTCGCGGTCAGGGTCGCTCGGCGGCAGATCATGCGCCGCCTTCAACCGCCCCACCGCCTGCGTCTGCTTGAACCGCTCGGCCAGCGTATAGACAAGGATCGCATCCAGCCGGTCGATCGACTGGCGATGCTCCTTCAATATCTCGGCGGCACGGCCCGTATCATCGCGTTTGGCGTCGGTCATGCGGTCCTCCGGCTGTCAGGGGCGGGGTGGCGAAAGACAAGACAGGGCGGCGTCCCGATCGAAGGCGCATCCGGATCGACCACCGCCCCAAGCCGCAGGGCCAGCGCGCGCGACCGTGCATTCCCCTCCGCCACATAGGAAACAGCCGTCCGCCAGCCGAGGCTGCGATAGGCGAAGTCCAGCGCCGCCGAGGCCGCCTCATGGGCAAGCCCCTTGCCCTCGGCGTCTGAATTCCAGACCGACCAGCCAATCTCCCGCTCCGGCCAGGTCTCGGGGAACCATGGCCCCGCCGCACCCAGCGGCGTGGCATCGCCCTTGGCGTGATAGACGAACATGCCGAACCCGCGCACGACCCAGTGACCGATCAGATGGCAGAACCCCCGCCATGTGTTGGACAGGTCATATTCCCCCGTCCGCACGAACTGCCCCCGATCCGAGGCGAGGAAGCCATGAAACGCAGGCCAATCCCCCGCCTCCGGCGCGCGCAGCACCAGACGCTCCGTCTCGATCACCGGGGTCCCCGCCAGCGCGATCATGCGAAGCCTCGCAGATCATGCACGATCACCACATCGCCCGAGTCGATCCCCGGCCTCGACGCATCAATCCGCCCGCCCAGCCGCAGGCCCAGCGCGATGGACCGCGCATTGCCGGGGTCGATGATGTTGACGATTTCGTCCCAGCCAAAGCTCTGCCGCGCCCAGACCATCACCGCTCGCGCCGCCTCCAGCGCATAGCCCTTGCCCTCGGCCTCGGGCAGCACGAACCAGCCCAGCTCCGCCTCGGGGTAATCCTCGGCCTGATAGATGCCCACCTCGCCGACATAGGCCCCGTCCGCCTCCACGGTGAACGGCCCATAACCGCGCAACGGCCAAAGCCCCACCTCGGATGCCCAGATGCGCCACGCCTCCACCCGCGAGATCGGCCCCCCCTCCCAGACCGCCCGGTCCGAGGCATAAAAGGCAGCCCGCGGCTCGAAATCCTCGATCCGCGGCATCCGCAGCGTCAACCGCTCGGTATGAAGGACCGGCGCGATCATGCGCGGCCCTCCGCCGTCAGGCGATACACCGTCCCCGCCTCGGTCCATCCCGGCACGCGCCCGGGGATCACTTCCCCGCCCAACCGGCGCGCGATGCCATGCGACGCCGCATTGTCCCGATGCACCTGCACGATGGCCGAGGAAAGGCCCAGCGGCCCGAAAACCCAAGCTTTCATCGCCAGGGCGGCCTCGGTCGCCAGCCCCTGCCCCTCGGCCTCGGACCTCCACAGCGACCAGGTCAGCTCAACCTCGCCCGCCTCATCCCATTGCAACGGCCCGAAATGCCCCAAGGGCTGCCCGGTGACCCGGTCCTCGGCGATCAGCCGCCCGAAGCCGCGCAGCACCCAATGCCCGAACAGCGCCGCGAACTGCTCCGCTGCCTGCTGCGCCGAACGCGGCCCCCCGGTATAGGCCGTCCGGTCCGACATGCGGAAGGCCCTGAACACCGGCCAATCCGCCGCCTGCGGCCCGCGCAGCACCAGGCGCGCCGTCGTCAGAACAGGAAGTCCGGTCAAGGCGATCATGCGCGCCCCCCGGCGAAATGGCGATAGGTCAGGGTCGGTTCATCGCCATAGGGGTGGGGGGCGGTGGCATCCACCACGGCACCAAGACGTTCGCACAGCCGATGCGACCGGGCATTTGCCGGATCGGTATAGGACACCGCCGTCCGATAGCTTGAACTCGCAAAGAACCAATCCCGCGCCGCACGCGCCGCCTCAAGGGCCAGACCCTGCCCCTCGTCGGCGGCATTCCACAGGCTCCATCCCAGTTCCGGCTCGGGATGCGTCTCGGGAAAGAAGGGGCCGATGCCACCGATCCCGGAGTCCTCCCCCTTGCGGCAGACCGTGAACAGGCTGAAGCCGTGCTTGTCCCACTGTGCAAACAGGCCCTCCGTCTCGGCCACGAGGGTCTCCATCGACCAGGGCCCGCCCATCAGGGCCGACCGTTCCGACGACCAGAACGCATAGCTCGCCGGAATATCCTCACGCCGGGGACGGCGCAGGCAAAGACGCTCGGTCCAAAGGACCGGGCCGCCCATGTCATCCTGCGCCAGCCTGTAGGTCATTTCTTCTTCATCAGCCCCGACAGGCCCGACGGCAGGCTCATCCCGCGCGGCATGCCGGGAAAGCCCCCGCCCTGCCCCAGCCCCTGCTTCATGCCGCGTGCGGCCTCTTCCAACTGCTCGGGCGTCATCTTCGACGGGTCGGGCATCCCGCCCTTGCCCAGCATCTGGCGCATGGCCTGCTTCATCATGCCGCCCTTGCCCATCTTCTTCATCATCTCGGCCATCTGCTTGTGCTGCTTCAAGAGACGGTTCAGATCGGCCACCTCCAGCCCGGCCCCCGCCGCGATCCGCTTCTTCCGGCTCGCCTGCAACAGGTCGGGGTTCGCGCGTTCCTTCTTCGTCATCGACTGGATCAGCGCGATCTGCCGCTTCAGCATCTTGTCATCCAGCCCCGCCTCGGCCGCGGCGGCCTGCATCTTGCCCATGCCCGGCAGCATGCCCATCAGGCCCTGCATGCCGCCCATCTTGACCATCTGCTCAAGCTGCATCTTCAGGTCGTTCATGTTGAACAGACCCTTGGCAAAGCGCTTGGCCATCCGCTCGGCCTGCTCGGCCTCGAACGTCTCCTGCGCCTTCTCGACCAGCGCGACGATATCGCCCATCCCGAGGATGCGGCCCGCCACACGCTCGGCCTCGAAGGTCTCCAGCGCGTCCATCTTCTCGCCCAGACCGACGAACCGGATGGGCTTGCCCGTGATCGCCCGCATCGACAGCGCCGCACCGCCGCGCCCGTCGCCATCCATCCGCGTCAGCACGACGCCCGAGATACCCACCTTGCCGTCGAACTCGGTCGCCACATTCACCGCGTCCTGCCCCGTCAGGCCATCGACAACCAGCAGCACCTCGCGCGGCTGGGCGATGTCGCGCACCGCCTGCACCTCGTCCATCAGCACTTCGTCGATATGCAGACGCCCGGCGGTATCCAGGAACAGCACGTCATAGCCGCCCAGATTGGCCTGCGTCTTGGCGCGCTTGGCGATCTGCACCGCGCTCTCGCCCTTCACGATGGGCAAGGAATCCACACCGATCTGCGCGCCAAGGATCGCCAACTGCTCCATCGCCGCCGGGCGGTTGGTGTCCAGCGAGGCCAGCAGCACCTTCTTGCCGTTCCGCTCCTTCAACCGCTTGGCCAGCTTCGCCGTGGTCGTGGTCTTCCCCGACCCCTGCAAACCCACCATCAGCACGCAGGCCGGCGGATTGTCGATCTTCAGCGCATCGGCAGGCCCCTCGCCCTGCAACACGCGGATCAACTCGTCATGGACGATCTTCACCACCATCTGCCCCGGCGTGACCGACTTCGTCACCGCCACGCCCGTGGCCTTCTCCTGCACCCTCTTGATGAAGTCCCGCGCGACAGGCAGCGAGACATCCGCCTCCAGAAGCGCCACCCGCACCTCGCGAAGGGCGGCGACGACATCCGCCTCGCTCAGGGCGCCCGCCTTGGTCAGACGGTCGAAAACGCCACCAAGACGTTCTGACAGGCTCTCGAACATGGCAACCCTCCGGGTTCGTGGCAAAAGCCGGATATGGGGGTCCGACGGCGGTAATGCACCCGCAAAGGACAACGGCACCCGTGGGCGCAACGCGCTGACGGATGGCGATCCCCGCAAATGCGACGGGACCGGAAGCGTCAAGCCTCCGGGGAATTGGCCGCCGCACTACGCCCCTGCGCCCCGCGAGTCAAGCCTCCGCCCGCCGATCCACCGCCGATCCACCGCCGATCCACCCTTGCAATCCCCGCACGGTCATCGCCACATGCCGCAAACAGCTTTGCACGGATGCCACAGATGACCATCGACACCTGGGACGAAATCCGCACCGCCTATCAGGTCGCCCGCCTCGGCACCGTCTCGGGCGCGGCCGATGTTCTCGGGGTCCACCACGCCACCGTCATCCGCCATATCGACGCGCTGGAAAAACGGCTGGGGACCAAGCTCTTCCAGCGCCACGCCCGCGGCTATACGCCGACCGAGGCAGGGCATGACCTGCTCTCCGTCGCCCAGACCACCGACGAACAGTTCGCCCAGCTTGCCAGCCGGATCAAGGGCCTCGGCGAAACCGTCGCGGGCGAACTCGTCGTGACCGCCATCGTGGGCCTGTCGGACCTGCTCATCCCGGTCCTGTCGCGCTTCCAGACCGCCTATCCCGGCATCCTCCTGCGCTTCCTTACCGATACCCGCGTCTTCCGGCTCGATTACGGCGAGGCGCATATCGCCCTCCGCGCCGGGGCCGCACCGGAAGAACCCGACAACGTGGTCCAACCCCTCGCCCGCATGCGCGCGGGCCTCTACGCCTCCCGCAGCTATGCCGAGGCGCATGGCCTGCCGCAATCCGAGGCCGATTTCCCCGCCCACCGCTTCATCGGCACCGATGCTGCCGACAGCCGCGCCCCCTTCCACCGCTGGATGCGCGCCACCGTCCCGCCCGACCGCATCAGCTTCCGCGCCACCGAACCCGCCGCCTTCGAAACCGCCCTGCGCGGCGGCCTCGGCCTCGGCTTCCTCGCCGCCTACAAGGCGCAGAACGACCCCGACCTGATCGAGGTCATGCCCCCCCGCCCGGAATGGGAGGCCCCGCTCTGGATCGTCACCCATGTCGATCTGCACCGCACCCGCAAGGTGCAGGCCTTCCTCACCACCCTGAAAGAGGCGGCAAAGGACTGGAACCTGTGACCCGCCCATGCCCCTGACGGAACCGCAGCGCGGGCATCTCGCCATGCTCGCCTTCTCTGCCCTCGTCGCAGGCTCCTTCAGCCTCGGTGCCATGGCGGCCCCGCTGATCGACCCTCTGGCGCTCACCGTGCTCCGCTTCCTGCTGGCGGGCAGCCTCGTTGGCGCCGCCGCCTTCGCCACCACCGGCATCCGCCGCAGCGCACTCCAGGCGCCCTGGCGCTACCTCGTCCTCGGCAGCCTCCTCGCCGCCTATTTCGTCCTGATGTTCCAGGGGCTGAAGACCGCCGAACCCGTCGCCACCGCTGCCGTCTTCACCCTTACCCCGATCATGGCCGCAGGCTTCGGCTGGCTTACCCTGCGCCAGCGCCTGACCGCCCGCACGGGCGCGGCCCTCGCCATCGGGGCCATCGGCGCGCTCTGGGTGATCTTCCGCGCCGATCCCGCCCGCCTCCTCGCCCTCCAGATCGGCACCGGCGAGGCGATCTATTTCGCGGGCTGCGTCGCCCATGCCCTCTATACCCCGCTGGTGCGCAAGCTGAACCGCGGCGAACCCGCCGTCGTCTTCACCTTCGGCATGATGGTGGCGGGCTGGCTCCTCCTCACCGGGGCAGGCCTGCCCGCGATCCGCGCCACGGACTGGGCCACCCTGCCCCCGATCGTCTGGATCACGCTCCTCTACACCGCGATCTTCGCCTCTGCGGCAACCTTCGTGCTCATGCAATATGCCACCATGCGCCTGCCTGCGGCAAAGGTCATGGCCTATACCTACCTCGTCCCCTCCTGGGTGATCCTGTGGGAAATCGCACTCGGCCGCGCCGCGCCCCCACCCCTCGTCCTCGGCGGCGTAGCGCTGTCTGTCGCCGCCCTTGCCCTCCTGTTAAAGGACGACGCCTGACGCAGCCGTCGCAGGGGGGCTGTCACCCGGCCCGATGGCAGGACCATCGGGCGTTCGGCCCTGCCGCTCTTCCACTGGAAGATCGGCCAGCCGTGCCTCACCCCCCCCTCGTCGCTTCGCTCCTCACCCCCCGAGAGTATTTTCTGCCAAGATGAAATCAGCCCCCTTCATCTTGGTCCAAATACTCCGGGGGTTTGGGGGCAGCGCCCCCATCAGCCGAGCCGGACGCGCGGCACGCGCGGGAGGCGAGACAAAAGCCTTGCGGGGGCGGCCTCGGCCGACCCCGCTCCGCCTGATTACCGCAATTCCTCGGGCAGCAACTCCACCGGCATGTTCTGATAGCTCACCGGCCGCAGCCAGCGCCGGATCGCCATCGTCCCCACGCTCGTCGCCCCGAAATTGGTGGATGCCGGATAGGGCCCGCCATGCACCATCGCTTCGCAGACCTCCACCCCGGTCGGAAAGCCATTCGCCAGCACCCGCCCCGCCTTGCGCTCCAGGATCGGCAGCAGCCGCCGCGCCAGATCGGTATCGCCCGCCTCCATCTGCAAGGTGCAGGTCAACTGCCCTTCCAGCGCCCGCGCCACCGCCAACATCTGATCGACATCCGCCACCCGGACGACCACGCCCAAAGGCCCGAAGACCTCTTCGCCCAAGGCATGATTGGCCAGCCAATCCGCCCCCGACACCTCGAACAGATAGGGCGTCGCGTTGCGCCGGTCGCAGACGCTCGTCAGCACCTCGCGCACGCCCGCCGTGGCCGCGATCCGCTCCCGCCCCGCCCGATAAGCCGCCGCGATCCCGTCGGTCAGCATGACCTGCGGCCCCACCGCGCCCAGCGCCGCCTCCGCCGCCGCGACGAAGGCATCGCCCTCCGCCCCCGCCATCGCCACCACGATGCCCGGATTGGTGCAGAACTGCCCCGCCCCCATCGTCAGCGACGCGGCCCAGCCCTTGGCAATCGCCTCCCCCCGCGCCGCCAGCGCAGCGGGCAGCAGGAAGACCGGATTCACCGACCCCAATTCGCCATAAAAGGGGATCGGCACCGCCCGCCGCGCGCAAAGATCGAACAGCGCCCGCCCCCCGGCCAGCGATCCCGTGAATCCCACCGCCGTTACCAGCGGATGCTGCACCAGGGCCGCGCCCAGCTCCGTCCCCACGCCCTGGATCAGGCTGAACACGCCGGGATGCAGACCGCAGGCCTTCACCGCCGCCTCCACCGCCTGCGCCACGATCTCGCCCGTCCCCGGATGCGCCGGATGCCCCTTCACCACCACCGAACAGCCCGCCGCCAGGGCCGAGGCCGTATCCCCCCCCGCGGTCGAGAAGGCGAGGGGAAAGTTCGACGCCCCGAACACCGCCACCGGCCCCAGCGCCCGCTGCATCATCCGGATGTCCGGGCGCGGCAAGGGCTGACGCTCCGGCAGCGCCGCGTCATGGCGCAGATCAAGGAAATCCGTGGAGAGGATATGCCGCGCGAACAGCCGCAACTGCCCCGTCGTCCGCCCGCGCTCCCCCTCCAGCCGCGCCGTGGGCAGGCCCGTCTCCGCCGCCCCCACCGCCGTCAGATCGGCGCCCCGCGCCTCGATCTCGTCGGCGATCCGCTCCAGAAACGCCGCCCGCGCCGCCCGGCTCAGGCCGGAGTAAGACCAGAACGCCTCCTCCGCCGCCCGCACCGCCCGGTCCACCTCCGCCGCGCCCCCGCTGGCAAAGACCGCCCCCTCGCCCGTCGCAGGGGCAGAGGTAAAGGTCTCCGCACTCCCCACCCAATCCCCGGCAATCAGATGTTTCCCGCTCAGCATGACAAATCCCCTCGCGCCCTCTCTTCGCCGCCGACATGCCAGTTTCCGCACCAAAGGTCGAGGCTGGCCGGAAACAGGGTCGGCGATGCCCGCCCTCGTCCCCGACCGATGGCAGACAGCCCTGGTTCGGCACAGTCCGTCCGCCACCATGATCCGGACCCGTCCGATGGGGTCCGCGCCGAACCGCCCATGTCGGCCTATCGGCTGGCAGCGCAAAAGGTGGCATGCTAGCCTTAACCAACCTTAGCCCCCTGATTGTGACCGCCCTTGCCAAGTTCGGAAACCCTGCTGCTGCTGATCCAGGTTCCCCTGCGCAAGAACCCTGAAGGCACCCTCCTTATTGAAGCGCAGGCCGCCAATGGCCTCCGCCTCTGGGCGCAGAGCTTCGCGCGCGTCATCGTCATTCTGCCATTCAGCCCGTCTGCGGATGACACCGGTCATGTCCCCGTCTCAGCTCTGGGCGCGGCCGCCGACAGGATCGAATTCGTTCTTCTGCCCCATGTTTCCCGGCCGGGCGCCTTCCTCCGTGCCCTGCCATCAGCCAGACGCCGCATTAGGGAAAAGATGGACGAGGCCCAATGGCTCTGCTTCGCGATTGGCGGGCTCTTCGGCGATTGGGGGGCCGTCGCCGCTCTCGAGGCTCATCGTGCAGGCCGCAGGTTCTCCGTCTGGACAGACCGGGTGGAGTCCGAAGTGACACGGGTCCGGCCAAGTCCGGGCTCTGTCTGGGCGGCCGGTCGCACGAGGCTCCTCTCCCGCCTGATGGCCCTCCAAGAGCGGTTCGTGATCCGACGCGCAGCCCTCGGCCTGTTTCACGGGCGCGAAACCTTCGACGCCTATGCGCCCTTCTCCCGCCAGCCCGCACTCGTGCACAACATCCACCTCGGCAAGGCCGATCAGATCCCGGAAACAGAGCTGATCGAGAAAGAAAGGAAGGCCCTCACCGAACCGCTCCGCATCTTCTATGCGGGGCGCATGGAACCGATGAAAGGCCCGCAAGACTGGCTGCACGTCCTTAGATCGCTGTGTGAAAGGAACATCACCTTTCAGGCGGAATGGATCGGGGATGGGTCCCTGATGCCGGAATTCACCAGATGCCTGCGTGACTTCGGCCTCCAGAACTATGTCAGAGCACCCGGAAGCATCTTCGACCGGGTCAGCGTGCTCCGACGCTACCGAGAGGCGAACATCTTTCTCTTCTGCCACCTGACCCCAGAATCGCCGCGCTGCCTGATTGAGGCGCTCAAGTCTGGAACACCCATCATCGGCTACGACTCTTCCTTTCCTCGCGATCTCATTTCCACCAATGGCGGCGGACGCCTCACCCCGCGCGGCGACACGGACGCCCTCGCTGCATCGCTCATCGCCCTGCATGAAGATCGCAAACATCTGTCCCGCCTGGTGCGGGCGGCGGCGATGGATGGAGCCCCCTATGATGACGAAACGGTCTTTGCGCATCGCGCGCATCTGATCAAGACCTACGCCTGATCCGACCGGGCGCCCCCGGGCGCCTGCAACCCGACACCCCGCCATGGCCGCCTACAGGCGATACAGCAAAACCAGCCGCAACACGGCGTTGTCTCAAACGATTTAAGAGGAAATGGCGGACCCGGAGGCCGCCATTGTGCCGCCGCATCCTGTCGCAACAAGACGCAGCATAATCCAATGTATCAAGGCATTTGTGGAAAGCCTCGTTTGCGCCTGTCCTTATCCGTTGCAAACCGTCGCATCCTATGATTCTATCTATGATGGGTAAGAAAAAGGATAGCCAAAGTGCCGAAGGTTGCCGCAGAACTTGGACCACTTGACGTGAAGCGCCTTTCCCATCCGGGCGGCAAGGGTAACGCCATGTTTGCCGTGGGCGGCGTGTCGGGCCTTTACATGCAGGTGACCCCCAACAACGGCAAGACATGGGTGTTGCGGGTTCTGGTGGGCAACAAGCGCCGAGATATCGGGCTGGGCGGTTTCCCGACCGTCACGCTGGCGCAGGCCCGCGACAAGGCCCGCGAAGCCCGCGACATGATTGCGCGCGGCGTTGACCCCGTGGAGGAACGGAAGGCCGCGAAAGCCCGCCTAATCCTCGCCCAGCGCAAGGGGCTGCTTTTCAAGGATGCCGTTGATAAGGCCCTTACCGCCAAGCTGGACGGATTCAGGAACGAAAAGCACCGCGACCAATGGCGTAGCACCCTCGACGCCTATGCTATCCCTGCGCTGGGCGCGCTGCCCGTGCAAGAGATAGATACCGCCGCCGTCTTGCGGGTGTTGCAGCCGATCTGGGCAACCAAGACAGAAACAGCAACGCGCCTTCGCGGGCGGATTGAGTCGGTGCTTTCGTGGGCCACTGCGCAAGGGCATCGGACGGGCGAGAACCCCGCGCGCTGGGCTGGCAACCTCAAGGAACTTCTGCCCGCCCCTTCCAAGGTGGCGACCGAAAGCAACCATCCGGCCTTGCAACTGGACGACGCCGCGCGATGGATTGCCGATCTGCGGACCCGTGAAGGCTTCCCGGCGCGGGCGCTGGAATTCGCCGCCCTGACTGCGGCCCGTTCGGGCGAAGTGCGGGGCGCGCGGTGGGATGAGATAGACACGAAACAGGCCCTTTGGATCATCCCGGCCCGTCGGATGAAGATGCAACGGGAACACCGCGTTCCCCTCACGAAAGAGGCTGTGGCCCTGCTGGAAGCCCTGCCCAAGCTGGACGGCAATCCGCTGGTTTTTCCGGCTGTCCGGGGCGGGATGCTGTCGGACATGGCGCTTTCCATGACCATGCGCCGGATGCACGCGGCGGATATCGAAAGGGGTGGCGCGGGCTTCATTGACCGCGTGAGTAAGCGGCCAGCCGTGCCGCACGGGCTTCGCTCGACCTTCCGCGATTGGGTTGCAGAACGGACGACCTACCCCGGCGAAATGGCCGAGGTTGCGCTTGCCCACCGCATCAGTAATGCCGTGGAAGCCGCATATCGGCGCGGAGATATGGTGGAGAAGCGCCGTGCGATGATGGCGGCTTGGGCGGGCTTCCTGTCGAGGGCTGAGGTGAAGGGCAATGTCGTGAGGCTGGGTGCATGAAGCCGGAAATCTTTGGCGACCAAAGCGAATTTTTCCATCGCGCGGCGCAGTCCATAGCACGACGCCTGAACTGCGATGTGCAGGTGGTTTATTCCTGCATGGTCGGGCTTGACGCCATATGGAACACGCCTGCCCACTTGGACGCGGTAAATGAAGTCACCACGCATTTTAACGAAGCTGCGAGACATGCCAAGCACTTGCACCGCGCCTTGTCGTTAATGACAGAGGCGCAACGCCGGGAACTGACTGTCGCGGGCTGCGTCACTGTGTTTCAGGTGGAGCATTTAGCCGACGTGCTTGCGCAGGATGTGAGTGACCTTTCAAATTGGTCAAGGACGCGCATCCGCAAGGGCGGGCGCAACCCTGCCGCATACGACGTAGCCGAGTTGATACGCCGAATATTCCGACGCCAGCGCATCAAGATTACTTTGGGGACCGAGCCTAACTCCGACCAACCGTCAACAGATTTTGGAAGGGCTGTGCTTCATTCGCTCGGCGACTTCGGGATAAAGGCAGGATGGCGAGGGCCAGCCCGTGAAGCCTTTGACAAACAACGCGAAATTGAATGGAGGCTTTCTAGGATTTGCGAGGCACGGCGGCTTCGTTCTGCGCCATAGCAGGCTAATGCAAACTCTGACCAAAGTTTTTCAGAGCCTGCATTTATGAACGCGCCACGCATTCGGACAGATTGCTTCAAGAGGTGTTGCAAAGCGCCGCCCACCCTTGAAGCGAGGCCGAAAAATGGAAGCGCAGTTTCTGACCGATTGGCAAGTTGCACAGCGTTACGGGGTCAACCGCAGCACCCCTTGGCGCTGGGTTAAGACTGACCCGACTTTTCCCAAACCTGTAAGCCTCACCCCCGGCTGCACCCGCTGGAAGCTGGCAGACATTGAGGCTTGGGAAGTGTCCAAGCTGCAAGCCGCCTAAGCAAAGCCGCCACCCAGTTACGGGCGGCGGCGATGGGTTGGCTTGCGGAACAGGCCAAAGAATAGCCCATCCGGCCCGTGACCTCAAACACAATATGAGGCACAGGACATGAGCAAAGAACGCAAGATTTGGGGGCCTGCACGCTTCCGCATCACCCGCACCGATGGCACTTCGCACGATATCGTGGTGGCGGGCCGAGTGCATTGGGCGCTGTGGCACCTGATGCAAGAAGGGGCGAAAGGCTGCACCCCGATTGACCACCCCGGCCCCCGCTGGTCCGCCTACGTCCACACGCTGCGCCATGAGCATCGGGTGGAAATCGAAACCATCCACGAAAAGCACGGCGCACCCTTTGAAGGGACACACGCCCGATACGTAGCTAGGTCCACGATTGCCCCCAGCTTGGCAATTCCGGCGCATGGGGTGGCGGCATGATTGCATCCATTCCCAAGAACGCCCGCGAGGAAATCCGGGTATCGGTTGACGACTTCCAAGGCCACCGCCTTTGCAATGTGCGGGTGTGGTATCGGGATGGCGACGACTTCCGCCCCGGCAAGCAAGGCATCGCGCTTAGGCTGGACCTTCTGCCCCAGCTTGTGACCGCCCTAAAGGACGCGGCAAAGGAAGGGGGCGAAGCATGAGTGCAGAAACCCCAACCCATGCGCAGCTTCTAGGACATGTGGGCCTTACCGCCTTGCTGATCCGGGAAGCCGCACAAAAGGCCAAGGCAAGCGACCTTGCCACGGCAACGCAACTGCTCGACCAGATTAGCGCCGATGTGCTGACCATCGGTAACACGATTGCCGATCTGGCAGACGCCTTGGGGTGCGGCCCTGAGACGGTAGAACAAATGCGCGACGGGCTTTCCCGGATCAACGGTTTCCGCGCCTGTCAGAGTTTGGGGGGCCGCGCATGATGGCCCTTCGCCTTGCCCGTATGCGCCGCCTGTGGGGCTTCTCTGGCCCTGTAGCGGGCATCCTTGCCCACCTTGCCTATGGGGAGGGCCGCGAATGACGGACGCCCGCACAATCGCCCATGCGCTGGGCGGGGAATGGCGCGGTAGCTACGGCACCGCCCCTTGCCCTGTCTGTCAGCCGGAACGCCGCGCCGATCAACGCGCGCTGTCCCTTCGGTCGGAAGGCGGGCGACTGCTGACCTTCTGCCACAAATCCGGGTGCGACTTCCGCGCCGTAACGCAGGCGGCGGGCCTTCCTGCGGATGGCGGCGCGATTGATCTACAGGCCGCGCGGGAAGCCGATACCAAGCGCGCCGCATACGAGGCCGAGCAACGCGCCAAAGCCCGCAACCTGTGGGCCGCTGGCAAGCCGATCTGCGGCACGAAAGGCGAGGCTTACTTGCGAGGCCGTGGCATCACTTGCCCGCTTCCCCCGTCCCTTCGCTGGGTGGCCGATACCTACCACGGGCCTAGCGCGCGGTGGGTTTCGGCTATGGTCGCGGATGTTTCGACCGGGGGAGTGCATCGCACCTTCTTTGAGAAGAACGGGGCGCGGCTCGACCGTAACGCCAAGATGATGCAGGGGCCTTGCGCCGGGGGCGCTGTGGCGCTGTCAGATGCCCAAGGGCCGCTTGTGGTGTGCGAGGGCATAGAGACGGGCCTAAGCCTTCTGAGCGGGCTTCTGACGGGGCCTGCGACGGTATGGGCGGCGCTTTCCACCTCTGGCATGAGGGCGCTTCACCTTCCCGCCGATCCGGGGGCGCTGATTGTCGCCGCCGATAGCGATGATGGAGGCGCGGGCCGTGAGGCCGCACAAGCCTTGGCCGAGCGGGCGCACCGCTTGGGGTGGCAAGTGTCGCTCTGGCCTGCCCCCGATGGGATGGATTGGAATGACGTGTTGCGCGGGGGGATTGCCGCATGAATATCATTCCCCAACCTGTCCCCTTCATTCCCGCCCAACGCACCGCGACCGAAGGCCCAGCGCCGGAGTTTTTCGCGGCTGCGACCCTTCACGGGCAAGCCGTGCCGGAAAGGCTCTGGCACGTTCAAGACCTTATCCCGGCAAAGACCGTCACCATCCTAACGGGCGACGGCGGCACGGGGAAAAGCCTTGCCGCCATTCAACTGGCAACCGCAACCGCGCTGGGCCGCTCTTGGCTTGGACAGGCCACCACCTCCGGCCCTGCCTTGTTCATTTCCGCAGAGGACGACCGCGACGAACTGCACCGCCGCGTTGCATCACTGGCCCATGCCGAGGACTTCGCGCTTGCCGATCTGGACGCCCTGACCCTGTGCAGCCTTGCCGGGGATGATGCCCTTCTGTCCGTGCCTGAGGGGGCGGGAAAGACCATGAGGGAAACGCCCCTGTTTCAGAAGGTGGAGGCATGGGTTGCCGAGCATCGGCCCGCCTTGACGGTTCTAGACACGCTGGCCGATCTGTTCGGCGGCGATGAAATCAACCGGGGGCAGGCGCGGCAATTCATCGGGCAATTGCGCGGGCTGGCCTTGAAGCATGAAACGACCGTGTTGCTTCTGGCCCATCCTTCGCTTTCCGGCATGGCGCGGGGCGATGGAAACTCAGGCTCGACCGCTTGGAATAACTCTGTCCGTTCCCGCCTGTATCTGCGGCGGCAACAGGCCGAGGACGGCGCGGCGGTTGATCCGAATGCCCGCACCCTTGAGGTGATGAAATCCAACTACGGACCGATAGGGGCAAGCCTTGCCCTTCGGTATCGGGAAGGCGCTTTCTTCTGCGAAGGGAACGGCACCGCCCTAGACGCTCTGGCCGCGACGGCGAAAGCTGACCGCGTGTTTGTGAAGCTCTTGCGCGAGTGCCACGCAAACGGGCGACGGGTGAACCATACGGGCGGGAATAGCTACGCCCCCAAGGTGTTTGCCGCCCATCCCGAAGCCGAGGGGGTGACCAAGAACGCCTTCCGCCGCGCGATGGAAACCGCCCTGGCATCGGGTTCCGCTCGGATCGAAACCGAAGGGCCGCAATCGCGCCGGGTTAGCTACCTTGTGCCGGGGGCTGCATCGTGACCCTTCAACCCCCCTTCAACCCCCCAAAATGGGCCTTCAACCCCCCTTCATCCCTAGGGGTTCAAAGCCTTCAACCCCCCTTCAACCCCCCTTCAACCCCCCTAGCCACACACCCCCCCTTATACCCCCCTAGGGGTTGAAGCCCCCTTTTGGAGGGGCCTTCACCCTAAAAGCCCCGCCTGACCTCACAATTCTCACGACCCAAGGACACCCCAGAATGACCCCCGCAGAACTCGCCGCCCTTCGCGCCCGCTTCCCCGAACTCGCCGGGATGGGTGCGCCTGCCGCTGCCGACTATCTGGCCCGCCGCTTCCCGGTCGGGCAGACGCCGGAGCAATTCGCCCCGACCGGGGGCGCAACCTTCACGCCGCAGCAACAGGGCGCAATTGACGCCGCCCGCGCCCGCCGATCTGCGGGGGAGTGGCAGGTGGCGGACGCCACACAAGGCCCTTGGACCAAGTATGCATCGCAGGCCACGGCATCGGGGAAGGCGGTTGAAGTCCAGTTGCCGGATGGAACGCTAGTTGAATTCCCGGCTGGCACAGATGAAGCGACCATGCAGAGGGCAATCATGCAGCACCTTGCCGGCACTAAGCCGCCCGCATGGCAGGGTGCGCCAGAGGCGACGCAGCCCAGCGCCGAAGGGTCTAAAGTAGGCGAAAATACACCCCGCCCGGTCGCAGAAATCCGTTCAATGGTTTTGCGGGCGCTGGGCAAGGCGGAAGGCTCGACGCAGCCCGACCAACGGTCGCAGGACATGGCCGCGCGCATCGCAGCCGCTAAGGCCGGGACGTTGACGGTAACGCCTGAGAACGCCGCCCGCGCTGCTGGGGCCGATGCTGCCGCCCTTACCAACATGCAGGGCGGGAATTCCGACCTCCAAGACGCAAACGGCTTCACGGTCGCAGATTATGCCGCTGCATCAGAACGGGCGCGGGCTGCTGGGGATACCGCAACGGCAGAGAGCCTTGCACGGCGCGCCGCAGATACCGCGAAGGCAAAGCCCGGCCCTTGGAGCAGGTTTGCCGATGCGATGGCTTCCGACATTCAAGGCCCGGACGGGATGACCGTGGCCCAACTTTTGGCGAAAGCAGAAGAACAAGACCGCCAAGGCTTTTCCGGCGCAGCAAATGCAACCCGCGAAAAAGCCGCCGAACTATCCAAGAGCGCGGCAGGCAACCGCACCCCCGGCCTCGTGGGCGGCACCTCCGGCGCAATAGCGGACGGCATCCTTTTCGGCTTCGGTGATGAATACATGGCGGGCCTTTCCGCCGTTCTGGGGGTGCAGCCTGACGGGCAAGGCGGGGCAAACTGGTTTGACTACTCCAAACCCATCGGGGAGCGATACAGCACAGCACTAGATGCCCTGCGGGTGGAACAAGAGGCATTCCGGCAGGCCGAACCTGTAGCAGCTATCGGGGGTGAGGTGCTGGGGTCGCTGCTGGGGCCTGTGAAGGGTGCAGGAGGCTTTATCAATGCGGGGGCCAGCACTGGGGCGCGGATTGGCCGTGGCGCGCTTGTGGGGGCTGCTGGGGCGGGCGCATATGGCTTCGGTGAGGGAGAGGGCGGGATTGCCAACCGTGCCGTTAGCGGCGCTATAGCCGCGCCTGTGGGCCTTGTCGCGGGCGGGGCGCTCACCGGGGCTGGGCAGGCCTTCAATGCCCTACGGAACGCGGCAAGCCGCAATCCGGCCCTTAGGGAAGCGATGCCCACCCTTGAGGGACTTCGGGAAACCGCATCGGGGCTTTATGCCAAGGCGCGGGAAATGGGCGGGGAACTGTCCGAGGGGCAGGTTTCGGCCATGACCAAGGGCATTTCCGCTCGCATCAACGAAGCCGGGTTTGACCGCCAGCTTCACCCACGCGTTGCCGCCGTTGTGGATCGTCTCACTTCCGAGACGGGGCCGAAGTCGCTTCAAGAAATGGAAATCCTGCGGCGGGTGGCAGGCAACGCAGCCGCAAGCCTGCAACCTGACGAGCGCCGGATTGCATCGCAGATTATCGACGCCATAGACGACGCGGTTGACGATATGGGCGGGGGTTCTGCGGCGCTGGGCGCGGCGCGGGAAACATGGTCGCGCCTTCGCCGGATGGAGACGATTGACGAAGCAATCACCAAGGCCGGATTGACCGACGACTTCGCGGCAGGGCTTCGCAACCAATTCAAAATCCTGTTGCGAAACCCGCGCCGCCTGCGGGGCTTTAGCGAGGCACAGAAGGCCGCTATCCGCGCCGTTGCGATGGGTGGCCCCGTATCGAATGCCCTTCGGCACCTTGGCAAACTGCTGTCGCCCACGGGCATATCTGGGGCCGCATTGACGGGCGGTGCGGCTTTCTCTGGGGCGGGGTTGGGCAGTCTGGCAATTCCTGCCGCTGGGGCGGGCATGACTGCGATTGCAAACGCGCTGACCAAAAGCCGTGCCAATCGGGCCTTGGGTATCGCCGGAATGGATGATGCCACCCGACGGATTATTGAGGGTTTAGTCAGCCGCCCCAACATCGCAGCGAAGGCCCCCGGTATTCCCGGCCTGCTGGGCTATCAGGCAACGGCGCAATGAAGGTTAGGCGGCGCGGGGGGGGTAAATTCCCGCGCCTACCACAAATCAACGACTTAACCCGCCTCTGGCCCCAAGAATACGGACACACGCCAAGGCGCAAATCGCGGGATATCCAATGCCTGAACCTGACCCGCAAGCTATAGCCCCCGGCACCTTTGGGCCGCTGTCGCTGGAAGTGTCCTACTTCCTCTGCTGCAACAAGAAACACCGCACCGACCGCGCCAAGCGCATCCTGCACAATCTGCAATGGAAGCGGGAATGGTGCTGCCCGGAGTGCGGGGGATACGTCCCCTTCACCAGGCGGGCCGATGCCACCTATTGCCGTGAAAGCTGCCGGAAAAAGGCCGCTCGACGGCGGCGCGAATGTCGGAAGATTAAGGAGGTCTAACCTTTTGAAATCATGAGTAAGGTGCTGGAAAAAGATTAGATTTCTTTCCTCATTTTACTGGCACTCTATCCGGGCCAATCCAACCGAAGTCATCCCAACTGCTGTGTAATGTGTCACGATTATCATGAAGCCGGGATAGGAAAAATCTACATCTGTTCGGATGCCGTTTTTCTCACCTTCACAGGCATAAGCAGAGCGGGGGCAAATGAAGGTCTGCGTCCAAGTCCCGCTGTCATACTCCAAAATTACCGCTGTTGCGGTGCGGACAACAGTCCCGGTTGTGCGGTCACGGCCAGCAAGGTCTTCAACGCTCTCAAACCGACAGGTTAGGGACGATGCGAGGGCAGAGGTGGCGCTTACTGCCAATAGCAGGGCGCTTAAAAGGGGTATTCTCAAGGCGGCTCTCTCTTCGGCAAGCAGACCAAAACGCCCCTTGAGCCTTGCTGAGGTGGTCGATCCAATCAATAGCGTTCTTTGTCCAACTCCATCGCCCGGAATGCTTGATATAGCTGCGCCCGCTCTTTGCCGAGCGCATCAATCCGCACCCGCCGAACCTCTTGGAGAATGAGCGAACCGATAAGCAGCACGGCAACAAGGATAGCACTTTCGCCTTTGGTGATTTCCGGGATGAGCGCGCTGCCCCCCGCGCTGAGACCCAGCGCAACGGCCCAAGTAAGCGTGTTCTCACGCCGCAGGCTTCGGATTGCTTCAGTTGTTCCGTTGTCGAAGTCGTCAAACTTCATGCTGCACCACCTCTAACGGCCACACCCGGCCCTGCCGAGACGCCCCCCGCCTCAAGAAACTGCACCCCCTTCGCCTCTAGGGCAATACGCAGGGCTTCTGCGGTTGAGTGCTGCAACCCGCTCTTGCCCGTTTCAAAGCGGTTGACCGTGGTGAAGGAAACCCCGGCCAATTCGGCCAATTCCCGCACTCCGAGGCCCAGCGCCGCCCGCGCCATCCGTAGCTGTTCCGGCTTCATCTGCATACCTTGTTACAGTTTTCGCTTACAGGGTAATTGACATGAGCCAATCCCTGCCCCATATATGATACATGGTAAGCGAAAATGCAAACGGAGTAGCAAGAATGGGTATCGACCGCGCCGCCATCGTTCGCCGTGCTTGGGCTTGGACAAAGTCTGATGCTGCATTCCGTTGGGTCTACGATTGGACCCCCGGCAAGACCTACGGCAGCCGCCGTGCCACGACGGCAGCAGAGCGCCGCGCCATCTTCGCAAAGCACCTTCGTGCCGCATGGGCTGACTACAGGCTGACCGCCGCCCGTGCTGCCGTGCCTTCCATCTTCTCGACCGTGCCGACCGCCGAACTGCGGGCCGAAGTCCTGACACTCGAAAACTGCGATGCTCGCCTTGGGTGGCAGCGTCAGGAACGGCTTTCCACCCTGCGCCGGGAACTGGCCCAGCGCGCCGCTTAACCGCCCGGAATGGGCATATCAGGAGGACCAAGAATGAACCGCCGCGAAACCTTCACCGCACCGCTGGCACTGGCCGCGCTTGCTGCGCCCAGCTTCGCCGGGGCTTCGACCGAAAGCGAAATCCTGCGGCTCTATGCCGAGTGGAAGGCAACCGAAGCCTTCGCCAATTCGCACGGCATCACCGATGCGGAGTTTTCCGAAGCCGAAGCCCGGATGGCCGATCTGCAATCCCGCATCCTTGCGATGCCCGCCACGACCGCGCCGGAACTCGCCGCCAAGGTTGCGATGGTCGCGGACTACGGCGATATCAACGACCGTTCCGTCCCTTCGCTTGCCCTGTGGGCCGAACTGCGGACACTGGTGGGGGGCGTGACATGCTGAACCGGGAAGCCTACGACGCTACGGAATGGCAGCTTATCCGCGCCGAAGGTATGGCGCTGGCGCTTCATGACCTCGCCCTCGCATCGGACAAAGTCACCGATGGTTCGCCGGAAATGAGTGCGCTGCTGACCCTGATGGACGTCCTGCGTGAGGTGATACAGCAGGCGCGCGACTGCCATCAGGCCGAATGGGATGCGGCGAAGACACCGCAAGCCGCCTGACACTTTCCGACATGCCCAATACTCGGAGGCCTCGCCCGGTGCGGGGCCTTTTCGTTTCGGGTTGGTCGAAACCGCTTGATTGCCGTGCGTGCCCTCAGCGACCATTCAAGCAGATTCGGGGGAGATTTTCATGCAAAGGGTTTTGGGCCTTCTCGCTGTTATTTTCGCAGCTAACGCCGCCACATCAGCAGATGCCACCACCTTCCAGTTTCAAGGCAGCGGCCCGTTGACATTCTTCGGGGCGTTCCAGGCGTTCGATGCAAATGATGATGGGCGGATATCCAGTGACGAGGTTTCATCCTACCAAGCCGCCGCTGGGAACTTTTCCGGCGGACCGGGACAATGGGGAGTGTCCGTGAACTCTAGTGCGTTTGGGGCAAGCGATGCCTTCTTCAGCATCGACTTCGACTACAGACGAAACGCCCTTTCCAGTCTGGCCTTCGGATATTCTCGCGAAGTCGAGTGCCGACTGTTCCCAAGCGGTGAGTTTGGCGAAACCCGGACTGTGAGTGGATCCGTCTCGGTGTCAGGCCCCAGCACAGTCATTTCCATTTTGCAGCCGGATTACTTCAACCAGTTCTATCCGCCAGACTATTGCGAGGCGTTCAGTATCACTCCTTTTTCGTTTGCCTATAGACAGGTTGTGCAAGTGACGGGTGAAGGGGTGCCATCCGTTGTGCCGCTGCCTGCGGGCATGGTTCTGTTGGTTTCCGGGCTTGGATTGCTCACCCTGACTGGTGCTAAGAGACGCCAAGCACGACCGCAGGAGATGGCCTGACCCAAAGGCCCTCCCGACACTGTCATAGACGGCCAAGATAAGCGGAACCCGGCAACGACGTGGGTTGCAGCATGGAGGTTTCCGTCATGCACAGTATCGGAGGCCCCGCCCAGCGCGGGGCTTTTGCTTTTCCGGATGCAGGAAACACCGCCGATCTGCCCCCCCCCGGCTTTCCGTTATCAGGGAAAGGAACAAGGTAAGTTTGCGGTAAGGTGGCCGAACCTTCCGCCGCTGCGCGAGGGGGCGGGATACTGAGATTGCACTAAGGCGAGGGGGCGCGCCTTGGTTAAGCGATACGCGCGCGCGACAGGGCGCGAAGATTTTTCGGATATCACTTCGCGGGGCGATTGGCTGATCCGCTGGCCCCCAGCATCATCGCGGCGGCAATGGGCGCGCCCACTAAGGGCAGAGTGACCAATACGCGCGCGCGAGATAGGGGCGGCACCCTAAGATTACCCTGAGGCCGCAGGCCATAGCGCGCCGGGGTTTGCTCAATGCAGGAAGGCTTCTATGGCGAAGGTAGGTTATTGAGAGTCGCCACATGTGCGCCGACGTATCGGGCCATTTCATCGCTTAGCCTCCCTAGACGGGGAGAAGCTTTACCTCGCCACGGCTGGAAAAACCGTGGAAGCCACGGCATCAGAGCCATATGCTCCCCGCCGCTTATGACAAATCGAGTAGGCCGCTCTAGCCCAAGCTCATCGAGTGCGACGAGGTTGCCTATGGCAAGGTCCGTCGGATGGCCGTCGAACACTCTTTTAGTTGTTCCATACGCCACGCGACAAACGCGAAGGCCCGTTTCTGTGTTCGCAAAAACGCCAAGGACCAAGAGGGGGCGGGGGTTTGTCTGCCACTTCTCAGAAGGTTGAGTTTCCGGAAAGAAGCCAGTTACAACATCATAAATCCTCGGTGGACTGTTCACCCACCAAGGCTGGTTACTTGCCACCATCCAGAGCAACCCACTTGCCGTTGCCGAATCCGAACTCTTCGGCAAGGTTGCCCTGCCAAGCCTTAATGTCTTTGACCTTCACTTCGTCAAAGTCGCACGATGCTTCGGGCGGGAACGAAGTTGGCTTGCTGCCACGTCCGCCACCCGTGAAGGCTATCTTTTGGACTGCCATTGCTCGCTCCGACCGCAACACCCGAATCACCTTGACAGGTAAACCTGCGGCAAAATTGGATTTTTTCATTCTGCGGACCCTTTCCGCTGTGTTGATCTACCCACAAACCAACGTTTCTGTCCACTTTACGTTTACAAGACGCATATGGGGCGTATCCCCAGTGCATCAAACTGTAACGACGGAAATGTGAGAATGTTTCCCCCGACTGACCAAGCGTTTTCGCTTTGATGGGTTTTATGTTGGGTATCGGACAAGTCAGCCCGAAAAATCCAACAATATCAAGGGTAAGTGGCGGACCCGGAGCGATTCGAACGCCCGACCCCCAGATTCGTAGTCTGGTGCTCTATCCAGCTGAGCTACGGGTCCGTCGTGGCGGTGCGTTTAGCCCCCGCCTTCGCGGGGCGCAAGGGGAAAATCATGCGACCCTATTCCTCTTCCGCCGCCCCCGGCCCCTTCGGCAGGCGGATCAGGAACTCCGTCCCCTCGGCATCGCTGCGCACCAGGTCCAGCCGCCCGCCATGGCCACGCACAAGCTCGGCCGCGATGGCAAGGCCCAGCCCCGTGCCGCCCTTCCGCGCCCCGCCCTGAAACGCCTCGAACAGATGCTCCCGCGCCCGCGGCGGCAGGCCCGGCCCGGTATCGCCCACCCGGATCCACCAGTCCCGCTCATCCTCGCCCCCCGAAATCTCGATCGTGCCCGGCTGCCCCGTCGCCTCGATGGCCTGCCGCGCGTTGCGGATCAGGTTCGACAGCACGCGGTGCAACTGCTCGGCATCCGCCCGGATCACCAGCCCCGCCGGCACGTCGATCAGGCAGGCGACCGTCGCCACTTCCGCCCCCAGCCCCTCGCCCTCGGCCACCTCCTCGGCCAGCCGCCGCAGGGCAAAGCGCGTCAGTTGCGGCGGCGGCTCCTCCGCCTTGCCGAAGGCCAGGGTCGATTCGCACAAGGACACCGCCCGCGCGATCGACCCCACCAGCTTCGGTGCCGCCCGCGTCACCGCAGGGTCCGCACTTGCCTCCAGCCGGTCGGCAAACAACTGCGCCGTCGTCAGGATGTTGCGCAGGTCATGGCTGATCTTCGCCACCGCACCCCCCAGTTGCGCCAGCCGCTCCTTCTGCCGCAGCGCGCCGGTCAGTTGCGTCTGCATCGCCGCCAGCGCCTCTTCGGCGACGCGCAACTCCTCCACCCCCGCCGAAGGCACGATCACCCGCCGCGCATCCTCGGGCGCCTCGGCATAGGCCGTCATGTGCCGCACCACCCGCCGGATCGGCCCGACCAGCAACCGCTGCACCGCAAGAAACAGAAGGAACGCCGTCACCACCGAAATCAGCGCCGACAGGAACAGGATGCGCAGCCCGTATTCCACCATCGCCGCGCGCAACGGCCCCGTCTCCATCGTGATCTCGATCAGCAACCCCGCATCCTGCACCGGGTTTCCGATCACCCGGATCACCCGGTTCTCCGGATCGGCCAGAACGGCCGAGGCATCGCGGATCAACTCCCACGGCCCCGCCAGCCGCAGGTCATAGGTGTCATGGATCGGCGCCGGAATGGGCGAAGACAGCACCAGTTGCCGCACCTCGTCGCGCCGCAGCACCACGTTGAACACCTCGGCATTCTTCAGAAGCTCGGTCTCGAGGTCCGCCCCCACCGTCGCATCCTCTGCCGCCAGCAGGGCCAGCGAGGCGATCTGTGCCTTCTCCAGCCGCAGCAGCAGGTAATCCGCCCGATAGCGCGCGATGGAGGGAACGAAGATCAGGATCTCCGCCAGCATGACGAAGGCGACGGTCAGCATGAGGAACCGCCCCGACAGCGTATTCAGGAACCGCCCCCGCCCGATCCGCACGAAAAACCGCCCCCTGCGCTGCCCTGACTGAGATACGCATCCCCCCTCCCCGCCCGCAACCCCTCCGACAGGGAAAGACAGGCCGGTTCGGCATGGATCAGCGCAGGAGTATCAAAGCTCTGGCCGGAAAGACAGCCGCGCCGCCCGCTTGCCCCGCGCGTGCCCCTTCATCTTGGCCCAAATACTCACCTTGCCGACGCCCGCCGCAGGCGCACCGCTTCAGGGCAGGAACCGCTGCACGAACCGCACAAAGGCCTTAAGCCGCGGGTTCTCGAACAGCGCCGGCGCGAAATGCGCCCCCGCCGCGCGCTTTCCGATCTCGGCCAGCGTCGGATAGGGAAGCACCACCCCTGCCAGCGCCGAAACCTTCATCCGTGTCGCCACCGCCAGCGCAAGGGGCGCGATCACCTCCCCCGCCTCCGGCCCCACCACCGTCGCCCCGATCACCCGGCCCCGCCGGATCACCAGCTTGGCAAAACCTTCCGTCTCGCGCAGGGCCTGCGCCCGGTCATTGTGGTGAAACGCCGCCCGCGCCACCGAAACCGCATCGCCGAAAGCCGCCCGCGCCTCCGCCTCGATCGGCCCCACCTGCGCCAGCTCCGGCGTGGTAAAGGTCACCCGCGGGATATGGTCACTCCGCACGCGCGCCCGCAGGCCCAGCACCGCCTGCCGGATCACCAGCCCCGCATGATATCCCGCCAGATGGGTGAACTGCGCGCCCCCTGCCGCATCCCCCACGGCAAAGACGCGGCGGTTGCCCTTGGCCCGCAGGTCCGGCCCCACCGTCACCCCCCGCTTGTCAAAGGCCACCCCCGCCGCCGCCAGATCCAGCCGGTCCAGCACCGGCACCCGCCCCGCGGCGACCAGAAGATGCGACCCGGTCACCACCGCGCCATCCGACAGCACCGCCTCCACCCCCTCGGTCACGACGCGCAGCCGCACCACGCCCGCGCCCTCCAGCAGCGCCACCCCTTCCTCCCGCAGCCGCGCTATCACCACCGCCGCCGCCTCCGGGTCCTCGCGCCCCAGCGCGCGGCCCGCCTCGATCACCGTCACCGCCGATCCCAGCCGCCGATGCGCCTGCGCCATCTCCATCCCGATCGGCCCGCCCCCCAGCACCAGCAGATGCGACGGCCGCACGCGCAGGGAAAACACCGTCTCGTTCGTGAGATAGGGTATGCCCTCGATCCCCGGCACCGGCGGCACCGCCGCCTGCGACCCCGTGGCGATCACGAAGCGCCGCGCCCGGATGCGCCGCCCGCCCGCCTCCACCTCGCGGGGCGACACGAACCGCCCCCAGTCGCGGATGACCAGACAACCCAGCCCCTCGAACCGTTCCTGACTGTCCACCGGCGCAATCGCCGCGATCACATCGGCCACGTGATCCTTCACCGCCCCGAAATCCACCGCAGGCTCCACCGCCCCGATCCCGAAAGCCACCGATCCCCGCTGCGCCTCGGCCCGCGCGGCAGCGGCAATCAGCGCCTTGGATGGAACACAGCCGAAATTCAGACAATCCCCCCCCATCTCGGCCCCTTCGATCAGCACGACCCGCGCGCCCATCTGCACCGCGCCCGCCGCCACCGACAGCCCGCCCGACCCCGCGCCGATCACGCAGATATCCGTCTCGATCCGTTCCATCTCCCTCACACCTCCCGCCGCCCGGCCCGCGCGCGCACCGCCCGCACCACCATCGGCATCACACCCAGCGCCACCAGCCCGACGATGGGCCACAGCACATAGGGCTCCAGGAACACCCCGAAATCCGGACTGCCGCCCCGCGCAAAGACCTCACCCAGCCCCGCCCCGACGGAGGTCAGCACGAGCGCGCCGGGAACAATCCCCACCGCCGTCGTCACCACGAATTTCATCAACGAAATGTTCAGCAGCGCCGGAATCAGATTGGCCATGAAGAAGGGCACGATCGGCGTGACCCGCATCAGGAACAGCACCTCCCATTCATTCGCGGCCAGAGCCTCGCGCAGCCGCGCCACGCGCCCGCCCTGCATCTCGATCTTCGCGGCCAGCTTCGCCCCGAATCCCGCCCGCGCCGCAAGGAACAGCAGCACCGCCCCCACCGTCGCCCCCGCCAGATTGAACAGCACGCCGGGAAACAGCCCGAACAGGAACCCGCCCGTCAGCGTCGCCACCGTCGCCCCGGGCAGCGAAAAGGCCACGATCCCCACATAGGCCAGAACAAAGACCAGCACCGCCACCAGATAATGCGCATCCCGAAAGGCCAGCAGCGCCTCGCGATGCGTGGCCAGCGCATCGAAACTCAGGTGATCCCGCAGGAACACCGCTCCAAGCCCGGCCACGGCCAGCAGGACAAGGACGGGAATCATCCGGCCCTTGCCTTGCGGCGGGGCCTCGGGGGCGGGGGGAAGCGGCGCATCTCTCATGCAGGAAAGATGATCCGAACCGCCCCGCCCGCGCCAGCCCTCTCACGCCGCATTGATCGCAAGGGCCTGTCCTGCAACATTCCCTCCCCCTGCGCGGTCGAAATGTTGCAGAAATTCCCCCATCCGCGCGTTGACTTGCCCGCCAACCGCCCGTAAAGGACGGGCTTCGAATAGACGCGGCGCTCGAATCCGTCGGATTTGCGCTGCCTGAGTGATACGGAGAGCCGCGATGAAGCGCACTTACCAACCGTCGAACCTGGTCCGCAAGCGCCGCCACGGGTTCCGCGCCCGCATGGCCACCAAGGGCGGCCGTCTGGTCCTGTCCGCGCGCCGCGCCAAGGGCCGCAAGCGCCTGTCGGCCTGATCCCTCCGGCCCCTTCGCGGGCCGATCACGGGTGACGCGATGACACCGCCGATGGACACGGGCACAGGCGACACCGCCGAAGCGCCCGCCGCGCCGTCGGCGGTTTCGCTTTGCGCGGGCGTGACCACCCTGCAAAAGCGCGCCGATTTCCTCCGCGCCGCCTCTGCCCGCCGTCAGGGCACGGCCGGCTTCCTGCTGCAAGGGCGCGACCGCGGCGATGACAGCCCCGCCATCCGCGTGGGCTTCACCGCCTCCAAGAAGATCGGCAATGCCGTGCTGCGCAACCGCGCCAAGCGCCGCCTGCGGGCGCTGGTGCGCGAAATCCTGCCTCCCCTCGCCCAACCCGGCTGGGACTATGTCCTCGTTGCCCGGCCCGAGGCGACGGTCACCCGCGACTTCGCCGCCCTGCGCGACGATCTTCGCATGGCCCTCGCCTCCGTCCATCAGGGCCGCGCGAAATGACCCCCCTCGCGCGCCTCCTTGCCCTCCCGGTGCGCGCCTACCGCCTGATCCTCTCCCCCTGGGTCGGCCATGGCTGCCGCTTCCAGCCCACCTGTTCCGCCTATGCGCTCGAGGCGCTGGAACGTCACGGCGGGCTCAAGGGCGGCTACCTGACAGCGCACCGCCTCTGCCGCTGCCATCCCTGGGGCGGCCATGGCTACGATCCCGTGCCGGGCTCTGATCCCGACCACGACCGCAGCCACGCCGCCCCGAAGGACTGACCCCGTCACTTGTCCTTGATGAAGGCCCGGATCGCTGCCGCATATTCGGCAGGCGCCTGGAAACTGGCGAAATGGCTCACATCCGGCAGCACCTGCAAGGACGCACCAGGAATCCCCGCCGCGATCTCCTCGGCATGGGACATCAGGATCGCCTCGTCATACTGGCTCTGCACCACCAGCGTCGGTACCGTGATCCCAGGCAATGCCTCCATCCCGCCCGGCTTCGACGTGCCCCACATCGTGCTGATCGCCCCGAGAAAGGCCTCAAACCCGTCCGGCGTCGGCGACATCTTCGCGTAATCCGCCGCCATCATCCCGACATAGCTGCCAAAGACCGCATCCTCGTTCACCGACGGGTCGATCCCCTCCAGCGTCACATTCCCCGCATGGGCGAAATGGCTCGCCAAGCGTTCCGGCGCCGTCTGCGAGATGACATAGCCGATATTCGCCCCGTCCGACCAGCCGACAAGATGCACCTTCTCCACCCCCATCGCATCCATCAGCGCAAGGTAGTCTTGCCCCAGCAGGTCATAGGTAAAGGCGCTGCCGTCATTGCTGGATCGGCCATGCCCGCGCGTATCGGCCACGATCACCCGATGATCCGCCATCAGATCGGTCACGATGGCCGACCACAGGTCGGCATGCCCCAACCCGCCATGGATCAGAAGGACGGGCGTCCCGCCCTCCGGCCCATAGACAGCGCGATACATCTCGATCCCGTTAACCGGCAGGGTCCCGGCCTCCACCGCCGCGGGCATCGGCGGCACGGCGGGAATGCTCATCCAGCGATCCTCGGCCAAAGCGGGGGCCGCGAACAGCCCCCCCACCGTCAGGGCGATTGCAGCAAGGCTATGTCTCATGGTCTATTCCTCGTCAGAAGATGGCTCCTGCCGCCAGATTACCGCCCTGCCCGCCCGCCCGTTACTGCACCCAACGCCTGCCCGAACTCCCGGACCTGCCATGGAAAGCCAAGCGATATCATTGCCTTGCCTTCCGCCTTATGCGGTTTCCCGCCAGGCGCCGCTGCTGCTCGATGAAACCTTCGATGATTTCGACGCCCAGGCCGAACGCCTGATCGACCACGACCAGCGCTATCTGCAACTCACGCCCGGCGCCTTTCGCGGCCGTTTCCTCTCCGGCTTCTTCGGCCCCGACGTGGCCCTGCATGTCGAACTCGGCAACCAGTCGCTGCTTCAGGAAATCGTCGGGTCCGAAGACTGCTTCACCTTCGGCGTCACCCTTTCCTCCGGGCCGGATTTCGCCACCAACGGCCAGGCCTTCGCCGCGACCGATGTGCTCGTCCTCCCGCCGCGCGGGTCACTCCTGATGTGCAGCCCGGTCGGCGGCGGCGTCGCCGCCTTCGCCATCACCCGCACGGCCCTGCTGGCCCATCCCGCCGTCACCCCGGCCCTCGCCGACTGGCTCGCCGCGCTGGACGGCGCCAATGCCTGCCTCCTGCGCGCGCCCGACCTCGCCACCCGCCTGCGCCGCGACTGCCGCGACGCGCTCGACCTCGCCACCGCCACCCGGCCCGGCGATGGCACCGCCGCCCGCATCGGCCAGGCCCTGCTCGCCTCGCTCGCCGCCGGCCTCTCGCTCGGCTGGCGTGGCGAGGCCGCCACCTCGCCCCTCCCCCGCCGCCTCCTGCAATTCCAGGCCTGGCGGGCCGCCGCTGCCGACAGCGATCTCTCCCCCCGTCAGGTGGAAAAGGCGCTCGCCGCCGTCACCGGCCTCGGCCCCATGTCCTACCTGCGCCTCGAACGACTGCACGAGGCCCGCCGCGCCCTGCACTCCGCCCCGCCGCAGCAGTCCATCGGCGACATCGCCGCCAGCTTCGGCTTCTGGGACTGGAGCCGCTTCACCGCCGCCTACCGGCAGCATTTCGGCGAACGCCCCTCCGACACCCGCCGCCGCGCCGCTAGTCCAGCTTCTCGAAGCTGATCGACACATCCCCCACATCCACGCCAAAGCGCTTCATATAGGCCCGGTTGAACAGCCGATCCTCGCTCAGAAGCCACATCCAGTCGTCAAAGGTCACCCGCACCGTGTCTGCCGTCCCATCCGCCGCGGGCACCGGCAGGTCGATCGTATAGCGCCAGTTGAACCGGTCGCCCTTCTCCACCCCCGTCGCCACGCCGATCACGCCGGGCGCGGTCCCTTCCCAGGTCTCCTCGCCGGTCTTGACCAGCGTCCAGACCCGCTGCTCCGTCGATCCATCCTCATAGGTGAAATCCTCCACCAGCCGCAGCCGCTGCCCGTCCCAATCCCCCCGGATATCCGCCACGAACTGCCGCCGCACCGTGCCAAAGACATCCTGAAACTGCCCATAGGCCACCAGGCGCCCGTCAAAGAACTCCTCCAGCTCCAGCTCGCGCGTGGACAGCGACGCATCCGTCAACGCAGGCTTCCCCGTGCAGGCCGCCAGCAGGGGCAGCAGCGCAAGCGCCGCCACGATCTTCACCACTCGCATCGCATCTCCTCCGGTCTTTTCATTGATACGCAGCCCGCCCCCGCCCGGATTGCCCAAACCCCGCCCTTCTGGCATATGCAGCCTTCACGTTCCCGACACCCCGCGCGAAGGGCCGCCCGATGCTGGACGATCTCGACGACATCCACCCCCTCTTCCACGGCGCCCCCACCTCGACCGAGTTCAAGAAACTCCGCAAACGCATCGTCCGCGAAACCCGCGAGGCGATCGAAACCTATGGCATGGTCAATCGCGGCGACCGCTGGCTTGTCTGCCTCTCGGGCGGCAAGGACAGCTACACCCTCCTCGCCGTCCTGCACGAACTCCAGTGGCGCGGCCTGCTGCCCGTGGACCTTCTCGCCTGCAACCTCGATCAGGGCCAGCCGGGTTTCCCGGCCACCGTCCTGCCGGAATTCCTCACGAAGATGGGCGTCCCCCACCGCATCGAATATCAGGACACCTATTCCATCGTGGTGGACAAGGTCCCGCAGGGCCGCACCTATTGCTCGCTCTGCTCCCGCCTGCGCCGGGGCAACCTCTACCGCATCGCGCGGGAAGAAGGCTGTTCCGCCGTCGTCCTCGGCCATCACCGCGACGACATCCTTGAAACCTTCTTCATGAACCTCTTCCACGGCGGCCGCCTCGCCTCCATGCCGCCGAAACTGGTGAACGAAGACGGCGATCTCATGGTCCTGCGCCCCCTCGCCTTCGTGGCCGAGGCGGATTGCGAAAAATTCGCCCGCGCCATGAACTACCCCATCATCCCCTGCGATCTCTGCGGCTCGCAGGAAGGTCTGCAACGCGCGCAGGTCAAGAAACTGCTGGATGACTGGGAAGCCCGCACCCCCGGCCGCCGCAACGTCATGTTCCGCGCGCTCCAGAACGTGCGCCCCTCCCACCTCGCCGATCCGGCCATCTTCGATTTCCTCAACCTCGCCCCCGGCATGGCCCAACCCGCGCAGGATGACGGCCTCCCCCCGGCCCTGCGCTGATCACATTCGCCCCCCGCGCCCGGGCCGCAGGGGCGAAAGGCCTTGACCTTTCGCCCCCCCTTCTGTTGAAGCAGCGCTGACCCAATTCCACCAACGGCGGCAGTCTCCTCCCATGGAAGATCAGAACAAGAACCTCCTGCTCGCAACCGTGCTGAGCTTCCTCGTGATCCTCGTCTGGTTCGTGCTCTTCCCGCCGCCCGAGGCGCCGCCCGCCGATCCCAACGCCCCCGCCGCCGTCACCCAGACCGAAGGGGCCACCACGCCGCCCGCCGCCGCCGATGGCGCGGCCACCACGGCCGAAGCCGAACCCCTGCCCGAGGCGCCCCGCCTCACGGTGGACACGCCCGCCCTCATCGGCTCCATCTCGCTCTTGGGCGGCCGGATCGACGACCTCTCGCTCAAGGGCTACAAGGAAACCCTCGCCGAGGATTCCCCCATCGTCCGCCTCCTCTCGCCGGTGGGTCAGGAACACCCCTATTACGCCGTCTTCGGCTGGGGTCCCGGCACCGGCCTGGCGGCCGAAGACGTCCCCGGCGCGCGCACCGAATGGCGTCTGGTGCAGGGCGGCACGCTCGCCCCCGACGCGCCCGTCACCCTGCAATGGCAGAACGCCAAGGGCATGACCTTCACGCGCGAAATCAGCGTCGATGACCGCTACATGTTCACCGTCACGGACACCGTCCAGAACGGCAGCGGCGCGGCCGTCTCGCTCTTCCCCTATGGCATCGTCGCCCGCCACGGCCAGCCTGCCGGACTCCAGAACTTCTTCGTCCTGCACGAAGGCATGGTCAGCCGCACCGACGGCACCCTGACCGAACAGAAATACGACGACCTGATGGAACTGCCGGTGGTCGAACGCGAAGGCGCGCAGGCCGAGGTGGTGGATGCCGGCGCCGATGGCTGGATCGGCTTCACCGACAAATACTGGATGACGACCCTGATCCCCGAACAGGGCGTCCCCTTCACCGCCGTCACCAAATACGTCCCCTCCGCCGACATCTTCCAGACCGAAACCCGCAAGCCTGTGCAGGAACTGGCCGCCGGCGCGACGGTCTCGTCCACCACCCGCCTCTTCGCAGGCGCCAAGGAATGGGCCACGATCCGCGCCTATGAACGCGATCAGGGCATCCCCGGCTTCATCGATTCCATCGACTGGGGCTGGTTCTTCTTCCTGACGAAGCCGATCTTCGCCGTCCTGCACTGGCTCAACGCCGTGATCGGCAACATGGGCCTCGCCATCATCGCGCTGACCTTCTTCCTGAAATTCCTCGTCCTGCCGCTGGCCTACAAGTCCTATGTCAGCATGGCCAAGATGAAGGAACTCCAGCCGGAGCTTGAGGCGATCAAGGAACGCGCGGGCGAAGACAAGCAGAAGCTGCAAAAGGAGATGATGCAGCTCTACAAGGACAAGAAGGTCAATCCGGCGGCGGGCTGCCTGCCCATCCTGATCCAGATCCCGATCTTCTTCGCGCTCTACAAGGTGATCTTCGTCACCATCGAACTGCGCCATGCGCCCTTCTTCGGCTGGCTGACCGACCTGTCGGCGCCCGATCCGTCCTCGATCTTCAACCTCTTCGGCCTCCTGCCTTGGGATGCACCCGTGCCGGGCAGCTTCATGGCGCTGATCTTCATCGGCATCCTGCCCATCCTTCTGGGCATCACCATGTGGCTCCAGCAGAAGCTGAACCCCCAGCCCACCGATCCCGTGCAGCAGCAGGTCTTCGCCTGGATGCCCTGGATCTTCATGTTCATGCTGGGCGGCTTCGCCTCGGGCCTCGTGGTCTACTGGATCACCAACAACATCATCACCTTCGCGCAGCAATACCTCATCATGCGCAGCCACGGCCACAAGCCGGACATCTTCGGCAACATCAAGTCGGGCTTCAAGAAGAAGGAACCCGTCCCGGTGGCCGACAAATCCAAGAAGGCCAAGAAATGACGGGCGGGCGGCTGGCCCATATCTGCCGCCACCCGATCAAGGGACACGGACGCGAGATGCTCGCGTCCGTTCGTCTTTCGGCGGGCGAATGCCTGCCCTGGGACAGGCACTGGGCCGTCGCGCATGAGGCGGCAAAGCTGACCGAAGGCTGGAACCCCTGCATGAACTTCGCGCGCGGCGCCAAGGCCTATGACCTCATGGCCATCGAAAGCGATCTGGACGAGGCAACCGCCACAGTCACCCTCCGCCATCCGGCGCGCGGGCAGATCACCTTCCGCCCCGACGACCCCGCCGACACGCCCCGCTTCCTCGACTGGGTCCGCCCCCTGAACCCCGCCAACCGCGCTCAGCCCGCCCGCATCGTCACCGCAGGCCGCGGCATGACCGACAGCGATTTCCCCTCCGTTGCGATCCTCAACCTCGCCAGCCTCGCCGACCTCTCCGCCCGCATGGGCCATGACCTCTCGATCCACCGCTGGCGCGGCAATCTCTGGCTCGACGGGGCCGAGGCATGGGCCGAATGGGGCTGGATCGGCCAGCGCATCCGCATCGGCAGCGCCGTGCTGGAGGTGAAGGAACGCATCACCCGCTGCATGGCCACCACCGTCGAACCCGCCACCGGCCAGTCGAACGCCCATACGCTGAACGCGCTGGAACGGGAATTCGGGCATCAGGATTTCGGCCTCTACGCCGTGGTGGTCGAAGGCGGCGATATCGCCACCGGCGATGCATGGTCCCTGCAATGACCGGGCTTCAATTCACCCTCGCCCCCGATCCGTCGGATGAGGCGCGCGAAACCGGCCGCCTGATGTTCGCAGGCCCCGTGACCTTCGTCAAAGGCGTGGTCGCCATGTCGGGCCTTCCCCCCGCCGACCGGCTGGAGGTTTGTTTCGCCGGCCGCTCCAACGTCGGAAAATCAAGCCTCATCAACGCGCTGACCGGCCGCAAGACCCTGGCCCGCGCCTCCAACACGCCCGGCCGCACGCAGGAAATCAACTACTTCGCCCTCGGCGAAACCCGCTACATAACCGACTTGCCCGGTTACGGCTATGCCGAGGCGCCCGTCGCCATCGTCCGCAAATGGCAGGAACTGCTCAAATCCTACCTCTCCGGCCGCCAGACGCTCCGCCGCGCCTTCGTCCTGATCGACGCCCGCCACGGCATCAAGGCGGTGGATGAAGAGATCCTGAAACTCCTCGACCGCTCTGCCGTCACCTTCCAGACCGTGCTGACCAAGGTGGACAAGATCAACCGCGCCGAACGCGACGCCGTCATCGCACAGGTCAAGGGCGCGCTGGCCAAGCACCCCGCCGCATACCCCGAGATCGTGGTCACCTCCTCGGAAAAGGGCGAAGGCATCGAAACCCTCCGCGCCATCATCGCCACGCTGGAGTGACCTGCCTCAGACGAAGGTGAAATCATCGGCAAGACGGTCCAGCGCCGTCACGCCGAAAACGGTCAGCACATCGCCCGTCGCAAAGCGGAACTCCACCCGGTCGCCAAAGGCGGTGCCAAGCGATCGCAGCCCCGCCCAGTTGGCCGCACCTGCCCCCATCAGATCGGCCTCCACCTGAAGACTGTCCAGATCATCGACGAAATCCGTGATCCGGTCCTGCCCGGCCACGAAGATGAAGATATCCGCCTGCGCCCCACCGGTCAGGACATCGTTCCCTGCCCCACCCGCCAGAACATCTCTCCCGTCGCTGCCGCTCAGCGTGTCATTCCCCGCATCCCCCGCCAGACGGTCATTCCCGGCCTCGCCCACCAGCACGTCATTCCCCGCCCCGCCCGACAGCGAATCCCGCCCCTCGCCCCCCGACAGACGGTCATTGCCATCATCACCGCTCAGCGTGTCATTCCCCGCCTCGCCTGCCAAACGGTCATTCCCCGTCCCGCCTGACAGCACATCATTCCCCGCCCCGCCCGTCAGCGAATCCAGACCGTCGCCCCCCGACAGACGGTCATTCCCGTCGCTCCCGCTCAGGGTGTCATTCCCCGCATCCCCCTCAAGACGGTCATTCCCGGCCTCGCCCGCCAGCAGGTCATTCCCCGTCCCGCCCGTCAGCGAATCCGCCCCATCCCCGCCGGACAGCCGGTCATTCCCCGCGCTCCCGCTCAGCGTGTCATTCCCGGCGTCACCGGCCAGACGGTCCTCCCCCTTCTCGCCCACCAATACGTCATTCCCCTCCCCGCCCGTCAGCGAATCCGCCCCCTCGCCTCCCGACAGGCGGTCATTCCCCGCGCTCCCGCTCAAGCTGTCATCGCCCGCCTCGCCCGCCAGACGGTCATTCCCCGCCTCGCCCACCAGCACATCGTTCCCCGTGCCGCCCAGCAGGGAATCCTCCCCGCTTCCTCCGGACAGACGGTCATTCCCCTCCCCGCCGCTCAGCGTGTCATTCCCCGCATCCCCCGCCAGACGGTCCTGCCCCGCCTCGCCCGACAGCAGGTCATGCCCGCCATTGCCGGAAATCCGGTTGCTGGCGGCATTTCCGGCCACCCGGTCATTGCCTGCACCCGCCACATAGTCCTCGATCACCGTCCCCTGCGCGATGGCCACGGTCCCGGACTGGCCAAAGACGTCCCAGCGCGACCCGCCCGCCAGATTCACCCGCTGGTCGGTCACATCGGTCGAGAACACGACCCGGTCCAGCCCATCGGAATCAAAGATGGTCAGCGCCACGCCCATCATCGGTGCGATCCCCCCGCCGAACTCGGCCCGGAAGAAGTCGCCAAGGTAATTCGCCAGAGTGCTCCCCTCGCCCCAGATCGTGTCGCCCGACGTCACCCCCCCGACCGGCGCACCGTAAAGGCTCTGGATCGCCACGATATCGGCGATCATCGTCGTCAGAAGGCTGGCATAGCTGCCCGGATCGTTGGGATTGGTGTCCTGATCGAAATAGGACATGACCGACAGGCCCCAGCTGTCATTCCCGAACAGGGCATCCGAAGCGAAATCCGCCCACGCATTGTAGGGGCCCTGATGCCCCAGCCCCAAAGCATGGCCGATCTCATGCACATAGGTCTGGAAGGAATAGCTCCACAGCTCCGTCCCATAGGTCGCCAGCCACCCGGTCGAGATGTTGACAAAGGACGAAAGCGTCACCCCGCCGCTGGCGGTATAGCTTGCATAGGCTCCGGGATACACGTCATCAAAGGTGATGTCCGCCCCGCCAGCCACCACCTGGAAATCGACATCGGCCACCATCTCCCAGGCCTCCAGCGCCTTCAGCGCAAGGGTCCGCCCCTCCGCCGTCAGCCCGGCGATATCGACCGTGATCACATTGCTGGCCCGCGTGTCGAAGGCATGGCGCGACTGGCCCGCCCACTCCCAGTAACCGTCGGTCAGAAACTCCGCCAGTTCCTCCGGCGTGGCATCGGGCAGGGGCTCCGTCACCGCCGCCACCGGCCCGACCGGCTCAAACCCGCAGTCTCCGGTCTTCACGACCACCGCACACATCTGACACATCAACGCACCCGATCACCTGTTACCGCAGATCCACCACGCCCCGCCTCAGGGCGGCGGCGACACTTTCAGAAGGCCGGCCGCCAGCATCCCGTAGGATCGCCCGTCCGGTCCCGCATCCACAACGCCCAGCTCCACCTCCGGCCCCGGCGCCGCGCCCGGCCAATGCAGCCGCGCCACCACCAGCTTCTCATCCAGGCGGATCACCTCAAGCGCCACATCCGCCGCGCCCTCCACCACCCGCACCTCGCGCCCCAACGCCGCGCCCATCCCGGCCCCCACCGACAGGCACAGATGCGACAGCCGCGCGCCGTCGATCCAGGTCGGCGCAAGACAGTTCAGCCGCAGCGCCCCAGCCTCGGGCCCCGCCATCCCTTCCCCCGCACTCGACATGAAGAACAGCCCCGCAACCGCCAGACACCAGACACCACGCACCCATCACACCCCGGTCAGCAAAACCCGTCCTCAAAACCATAGCGGGGCGACCGCCACAGAACAACCGGGCAGGCCGCGGCCCTCACACATGCTGCGCGCCGTTCACCTGCACCTCCGTGCCGGTGATATAGGAGGCCTGCTCCGAACACAGGAACCAGATCGCATCGGCCACCTCCTTCGGCTGGCCCAACCGCCGGAGCGGCAGCGTCTCCACGATCTTCTCCGTCCCCGGTGACAGGATCGCCGTCTCGATCTCGCCCGGCGCAATCGCGTTCACCCGCACCCCCAGCGGCCCGAAATCATGCGCCATCTCCCGCGTCAGCGCCGCCAGCGCCGCCTTCGACGTGGCATAGGCCGCTCCCGCGAAAGGATGCACCCGGCTTCCGGCGATGGAGGTGACATTCACCACCGACCCTTTCGCCGCCGACAATTCATCCTTCAACCCCCGCGCCAGCACGATGGAGGCGAAGAAATTCACATGGAACACCTGCCCCCAGGTCCGCAGGTCGGTCTCCAGCGTGTTCAGACGGCTTCCCCCCGGTCCCTTCGGGCTGATCCCCGCATTGTTCACCAGCGCATCCAGCCGCCCGTTGATCTTCGCCTTGATCCCCTCGATGGCCGCAATCGTCTTGTCGGGCGAGGCAAGGTCGATCTGGATATGGTCCTCTTCCCCACCGGGCCAGGGACAGCGCGGGTCAAAGGGCTGGCGCGAACAGGTCAGCACCCGCCACCCCTCGGCCGAGAACCGCTTCACCGTGGCATGGCCGATCCCCCGCGAAGCCCCTGTCAGAACAAGTGTTTTCCGCGCGTCCATCTCACTCTCTCCACCAATTGCACCCGTCATCTTCGCCGCTTTCGGGGGGAAAGGCCATTGCCGCTTGGCAGCCGCGCCCGCAGGCATTACCAAGGCGCGCAACTGCCACGGGGGGTCCCCATGAAACCGCAGACAAGCACCATGTCCGACGCCGCCAACACCGCCAAGATGCTTTCCGAAGCCCTCCCCTACCTCCAGCGCTATTCCGGCGCGGTGGTGGTGGTGAAATTCGGCGGCAATGCCATGGGCGACGATGCCGCCATGGCCGAATTCGCCCGCGACATCGTGCTCATGCGGCAGGTCGGCGTGAATCCCGTCGTCGTCCATGGCGGCGGCCCGATGATCAACGAGATGCTGGAAAAGCTGGGCATCAAGTCCGATTTCGTCCGCGGCAAGCGCGTCACCGACAAGGCCACCGTGCAGGTGGTGGAAATGATCCTCTCCGGCCTCGTCAACAAGCGCATCGTTCAGGCGATCATGGATGCAGGCGGCCGCGCCGTCGGCATTTCCGGCAAGGATGACGATCTCATGGTCTGCGAGGCCGACGATCCCGAACTGGGCTTCGTCGGCCGCCCGGTCGAGATGAACGTGCAGGTCCTGCGCGATCTCTACAATGCAGGCATCATCCCCGTCGTGGCCCCCGTCGCCACCGGCATAGCCGATAACGAAACCTTCAACGTCAACGGCGACACCGCCGCCGGGGCCATCGCCGGCGCGCTCAAGGCCGACCGCCTGCTCCTCCTGACCGATGTCGCCGGCGTCAAGAACGCCGAAGGCCAGGTCATGACCCAGATCACGCCCGAAGAAGTCCGCCAGATGACCGCCGCAGGCGTCATCGCGGGCGGCATGATCCCCAAGACCGAAACCGCGCTCAAGGCGCTGGAGGAAGGCGTCCGCGCCGTCACCATCCTCGATGGCCGCGTCCCCAATGCCTGCCTGATGGAGCTGTTCACCGATCACGGCGCAGGCTCGCAGATCCGCTCCACCGAACCGCGCGTCAAACCGCGCGTCAAGCGGTGACGCTGGCCGCAACCCTGGCCGCCCACCACCTTGCCGTTCTGGGCGGCTTCCACCCCACGGACGATGACGCCGTGCCGCGCGGCACGCAAACCCTTCTCCTCCTCGGCCCGGCCGAGCCGGGCTTCTGGGCGCATGTCACGGCACAGCCCGAATGGCGGGACGGCCAGCCCGATCCCATCGACCGCTGGTCGCGCCGCACCATCGGGCGCATCGCCTGCGATCTGGGGGCCAAGGCGCTTTTCCCCTTCGGCGGCCCGCCCTATCACCCCTTCTACACATGGGCGCTCCGAACCGGCCGCATCTGGGACAGCCCCGTCCGCCTGCTCGTCAGCGCCGATCAGGGCCTGATGGTCAGCTTCCGGGGCGCGCTTGCCCTGAAAGACCGTATTGAACTCCCCGCCCCCGCCCCACGCCCCTGCGACGGCTGCCCGGCACCCTGCCTGACGGCCTGCCCTGCCGCGGCCCTCACCGGCGCGGGCTATGACGTCGCCGCCTGCCACGCCTTCCTCGATACGGCCGAGGGCATCCCCTGCCTGACCACCGGCTGCGAAACGCGCCGCGCTTGCCCGGTGTCACAGGCCTATGCAAGACTTCCCGAACAGTCGGCCTATCACATGCGCCGATTCCACGGGGTGGACTGAACCACCCCATTAGGGGGGTTCCATGAAGCGGCTGATCCTGACACGCCACGCCAAGTCAAGCTGGGACGACCCCCTCACCCCCGATCATGACCGCCCGCTGAACGACCGCGGCAAGGCCGCCGCCGCCGATCTGGGCCAATGGCTCGCCTCGCGCGGCTATGTCCCGGATGAGGTGCTCTGCTCCGATGCCCTCCGCACCCGCAAGACCTGGAGCGGGATCGCCCCCGCCCTGCCCGGCACGCCCGTCCTCGAACTGAAACCCGCGCTCTACCATGCCGGACCGGATGTGATGCTGGCCGTCCTGCGCCATGCCAAGGGCAACACGGTGATGATGATCGGCCACAATCCCGGCATCGCCGAATTCGCCGCCCGCCTCGTGGCCCATGCGCCCCAGAACCCAGAATTCAACCGCTACCCGACAGGCGCGACGCTGGTCGCCGACTTCAATGTCGAAAGTTGGGAGGCCGTCACCTTCGGCAGCGGGGTGGTGGACGATTTCATCGTCCCGCGTGAAATCATGGCCTGACGGCGCGGCCTGACCCGGCTCAGGCCGCCAACCGATCCGGCCCCGCCACTGCCACGGCCTCCGGCTCCGGCCTGCGCGCAGGCATGGCCGCCCGTCCGGTCGGCGCCTCATGCGCCTCGGTAATCAGGTCGATCCGCCCGATCGTCATCTTCACCGCGTCAAGGCTGGTGGATTGCTCGCCCGCCGTGGTCGAGATGTCGCGCATCCGCTCTTCCAACTGGCCGATGGTCCGCGTGATCCGCTCCAGCGCCACACCGGCCTCTTCCACCAGCCGCGCCCCATCCTTCACCTGCTGCGCCGATGTCCCCACCAGCGACCGGATCTGCAAGGCCGCATCCGTCGATTGCTGCGACAGTTTCCGCACCTCGTGCGCCACCACGGCAAAGCCGCGCCCGGCCTCGCCCGCCCGCGCCGATTCCACCGCCGCATTCAGCGCCAGCAGGTCGGTCCGCCGCGCAATCTCGTCGATCAGATCCACGATCTGCCCGATCCGCTCCGACGACTCGCGCAGTTTGCGCATCGCCTCCACCGTCTGGGCATAGGTCTGGCTGGACAGGTCCGCATCCTGCCGCGCCCCGGCAAAGAGACCGCGCGACCCCTCCGCCTGCGCCACCGCCGCCCGCGCCGCCCCGGCGATCCCATCCACCGCCACCGCCGCCCGGCGTCCCTCTTCCCGCGTCCGCTCGGAAACGGTCTGCGCGCGCTCCCGCGCCGCTTCCGCCATCGCCCGCGCCCGCTCGGCCTCCTCCGCGATCTGCGCCAGCCGCGCCCGTCCCGCCTCAATCTCCGCCGCGCTGCGCTTCCGCGCCAGCATCGCCAGCAGCAGCACCGCCGCCTCCGCCAGCACGATCACCGCATGCATCACCGTCCGCGCCAGGTTCCCCAGCAGATCGACCGACGGATAGACCAGCGCCGGCAACAAAAGCCCCAGCGACAGGTGATGCACCGCGATCACCCCCACCGCAAAGATCAGCGCCGGGATACTGCCCATCGTCGCGATCATCGCAAGCACCGCGAAAAAGGCCATATGCGTGTCCAACTGCCAGGCATGGCCCGCAAAGGCCGCCGTGAACAGCACGCAATGCCCCACCAGCGCCAGCGTCACCAGCAGCGCAGGCCCGGCCCCCTGCCCCCGCCGCCCCGCCAGCGCCAGCACGCAAAGGACCAGCGTCCCCACCAGCACCGGCCAGAACGGCCCCCCGGTGAAATAGGCCGATACCGGCGCGACGGGCGCCGCCAGAAGGGCGGCATTGCGCGCCAGCCGATACTCGTCGGCCTGCGGCTTCGGGGCGATGGTCTCGGTCATCATGCGGATCAGCTTTCGCAAAGAAGGGCCAGGGTCGAGGCAGGCAGCACGGCAAAGGCACCCGAAGACTTGAACGCGGCAACCGTCGCCCCCGAGGCCAGCACCGCCAGCGGCGCGGCCAGCGGCCCGATGGCCTGCCCCCCGGCCCGCGCCACCACCTCGGCCGGATCCTCCCCCCAGGGCAGGGTCACCACCAGCACCGGATCATCCGCCCCCGGCGCATCCCCCGAGGTCAGGCCCAGCACGACGGTGGCCGCCAGCGTGGCCAGCCCGACCGTCATCAGAAGCCAGGTCATCAGGTTCGACATCGCCTTCCGCACATCCTGCCATCCGGGGCATCCACTGCCCCATCACGCAGAAGATCGGCAAAAGCCCGGAAAGATTTAGCCGCGCCCCCGGCCTTTCCCGCGACCCGGCCCCTGGAATCGAAAGGGGGCCGTCCGGCCCCCCTCCCCGTCCCGCAAAACGGACAGTCTCAGTGACCGAGGATCTGGCTCAGGAACAGCTTCGTCCGCTCGCTCTTCGGATTGTTGAAGAACTCCTTCGGCTCGTTCTGCTCCACGATCTGCCCCTGATCCATGAAGATCACCCGGTTCGCCACCGCCTGCGCAAACCCCATCTCATGGGTCACGCAGAGCATGGTCATCCCCTCTTCCGCCAGCTCGATCATCGTATCCAGCACTTCCTTGATCATCTCGGGGTCAAGGGCGGAGGTCGGCTCGTCGAACAGCATGATCCGCGGCCGCATGCACAGGGACCGCGCAATCGCCACCCGCTGCTGCTGCCCGCCCGAAAGCTGGCCGGGATACTTGTTCGCCTGCTCGGGGATCTTCACCTTCCGCAGGAAATGCATCGCCGTCTCTTCGGCTTCCTTCTTCGGCACCTTCCGCACCCAGATCGGCGCCAGCGTGCAATTCTCCAGAATCGTCAGATGCGGGAACAGGTTGAAGTGCTGGAACACCATCCCCACCTCCGACCGCACCTTGTCGATGTTCTTCAGGTCGTTGGTCAGTTCCGTCCCGTCCACCACGATCTGCCCCTGCTGGTGTTCCTCCAGCCGGTTGATGCAACGGATCAGCGTCGATTTCCCCGAACCCGACGGTCCGCAGATCACGATCCGCTCCCCCCGCTGCACGGTCATGTTGATGTCGCGAAGCACGTGGAACGTCCCGTACCACTTGTTCATGGCGCTGATCTGGATGGCAACCTCATCCGAGACCTTCATCTTCGAACGGTCGATGGCATGTTCAGACATGATGGTTCCTTACCGATGATCGGTCTTCAGCTTGCGCTCCAGATACATGGAATAGCGCGACATGCCGAAGCAGATGACAAAGAAGATGGCGCCGACAAAGATGTAGGGCTCCCAGTAGATGCCCTTCCAGTCGATATCCGCGCGCACGATTTGCGTGACGCCCTTAAGCGGGTCCATCAGGCCGACAAAGGCCACCAGCGTCGTATCCTTGAAAAGGCCGATGAAGGTGGAAACGATGGCCGGAATGGAAATCTTCAAGGCCTGCGGCAGGATGATCAACCGCTGCGCCCGCCAGTAATCCAGGCCCAGCGCATCCGCCGCCTCGTATTGGCCCCTCGGCAGCGCCGCGAGGCCCCCGCGGATCACCTCGGCCAGATAGGCCGCGGCGAACAGCGTCACAAGGATGATCACCCGCAGGATGATGTCGAAATTCGTCCCCGGTGGCAGGAAATACTGCAACAGCAGCGATGCCGTGAACAGCAGCGTGATCAGCGGCACACCCCGGATGAACTCGATGAACCCCACGCACAGCGTCTTCACGATGAGCATGTCCGACTGCCGCCCCAGCGCCAGCAGGATACCGATGGGCAGCGAGAAGGTGATCGCCGTCACCCCGATGGTGATGGCCAGAAGGAACCCGCCGAACTGGTCGGAATCCACCTGATCCAGCCCGCCCCCGATCATCGAAGCCAGCGCCGTCGTGATCGGGATATCGAGGAACAGCCACCAGAAGACAGCCAGAAACACCCCGATCAGCGCCGATGCCGTCGGCCCCAGCCGCCCCACCAGCGCCAGATAGGCCCCGCCCATCACGACAAAGCCCAGCATCGCCACGATCGGCGTCCAGACCGACCCGCCCCAGAGCAGCCAGAAGCACAGCGCCGGATAGATGGCCGTGAACCACAACAGGCGACCCGGCATCACCTGCACCAGCGCGATCAGCCCCCCGACCAGCACCAGCGAGGCGATCCAACCGCCCATCGGCGCCCCCGCCAGCCCCAGCGTCACCAAGAGGAACAGCCCCACCGCGCCAAGGATCAGCGTCAGGTTCTTCTTCTGCCCGGCAAACAGGACCGGCGCCATCGCGGCGAACAGCAGGCCAAAGGCCATCACCGGCCGCCACCACAGCTCGGGCGGATAGAAGCCGAAGATGAACTGATGCCAGCGCTCGCGGATCATCGCCCAGCAGGCCCCGGTCGCGCCTTCCCCCGCCGTCGCCGCAACGATCTCGCGGCACTGGCTCAGGCTTTCGGCATTCCATACGGAATTCAGCCACCAGGGCAGGGCCGACACGACCAGCCAATAGATGACCACCACCCCCACCAGCGTCAGGATCGTGTTGAACCAGCCGGAAAACAGGTTCTCGCGCAGCCACTTCACCACGCCCGCCTCGCTCACCGGCGGGGCCTGCGGGGGCAGCATCTGGTCACGGACATAGGATGCGTTTGCCATGGTCAGCGCACCTTGATCTGGACGGATGTGTTGTAAAGGTTCATCAGCGCGCTGATGATCAGGCTGATCGTCAGATAGATCAGCATCATCAGCAACATGCACTCAAGCTCCCGCCCCGTCTGGTTCAGCGTGATCCCCCCCAGCGTGCCGCGCAGGTCCAGATAGGACACGGCGATCCCCAGCGAGGTGTTCTTCGTCAGGTTCAGATACTGGCTGATCAGCGGCGGGATGATCACCCGCAGCGCCTGCGGCAGGATGATCAGGTTCATCGTCCGCCCCGGCCGCAGGCCAAGGGCAAAAGCCGCCTCCGACTGGCCCTTGCTGATGGCAAGGATACCCGCCCGCACGATCTCGGCAATGAAGGCCGCCGTGTACAGCGTCAGCGCGATCAAGAGCGCGGTAAAGGAATGCGCGACAAGGATGCCGCCCTGGAAGTTGAAGCCGCGCAGTTCCGGCACCTCCAGATGCAGGCCCAGCGCCAGGCTCAGCGCGATCACCGGCCCGAACAGCACGAGGATCGACTTCCACCATGTCACGGGCCTGTCGCCCGTCGCCTCCTGCTGCGCCCGCGCACCCGCAAGGATAAGGCGGTTGATCCAGACCGACCCCGCGATCACCGCGATATAGGCCAGGATCGTCAGGTTCAGCGTGATGCCCAACAGGTTCACCGACCCGAGGCTCACGTCAAACAGCGGCGCCGGGACATTCGTCCCCCGGTTCGTCACCGCCACCGTGTCGAACAGCATCATGGAGGCCGCAGGCGCCTCGCCCGCCGCCGCCATCTCGTCCGTCACCCGGAAATCGCGCGGCTGCGGCGTCGCCTCCGACAGGATCACATAGGACAACAGGATCCACAGCAGAAGCGGCACATTGCGGAACACCTCGACATAGACGGTCATCAACCGCCCCACGAGCCAGTTCTTCGACAGCCGCAGGACCCCGATGATCACGCCCAGGATCGTCGCCAGGATGCAGCCCAGGATCGCCACGACCAGCGTATTGACCAGACCCACCAGCAGCGCGCGGAAATGGCTGCTGTCATTCGTATAGGGAATGATCGCCTGCCCGATGTCATAACCGGCCCGCTGCCACAGGAAGCCGAAGTTGAACTCCTTCCCCCGCGTGGCCAGGTTCACGGCCGTATTGTTCAGAAGCCAGGCCAGAAACAGTCCGAACAGGATCAGGACAAAGATCTGGATCGTGATGGAACGATACCGCGTATCGTAGATAAGCATCGAGAGCCGAAAGGACTCCTTCGGCACGTCACTGGCCACGGCCATGCGTCTTTCCCCTGTAGCTGTGCGTTTCTGGCGACGCGAACCCCGGTTTTCCGGGTGTTCATCCAGGGCCGCCGCGCCTCATCGCGCTGTCGGCCCGAAGGCGGATAGGGGCGCCCGGAACCCGGGCGCCCCCTCTTCAGATCAACGGAAGGGCGGGGCGTATTGCAGGCCGCCCTGCGTCCACAGCGCGTTCAGACCGCGCGCCAGGTTGATCGAGGTGCCTTCGCCGATATTGGCGGCAAAGATTTCGCCATAGTTGCCCACGGCGGCAATGGCGTTCTTGAAGGCGTCATTCGACAGGCCGAACTTCGTCGGCAGGTCGCCCGCACCTTCCACGCCCAGCAGGCGCTTCACTTCCTCATCCGCGGTCGAGGTGGCAACCTCGGCCACATTGGCCTTGGTGATGCCCTTCTCTTCGGCGATCAGCAGCGCGTAATAGGTCCAGCGCACCACGTCGCCCCAGTTGTTGTCGCCATGACGGACGACCGGGCCCAGCGGTTCCTTCGAGATGATCTCGGGCAGGATCACGTGGTTCTCGGCATCCGGCATCGTCGCGCGCGACGCGGCCAGGCCCGAGGCATCCGTGGTATAGGCGTCGCAGGCGCCGGCCAGATACTGGCGCTGCGCTTCCGAATCGTCGGCCACGGTGACCGGCTGATAGCTGATGTTGTTCTGCTTGAAGAAGTCGGCGAGGTTCAGTTCGGTGGTCGTCCCGGTCTGGATGCAGACCGTCGCGCCATCCAGTTCCTTGGCCGAAGACACGCCCAGGTCCTTCTTCACCATGAAGCCCTGGCCGTCATAGTAGTTCACCGCCACGAAATCGAGCGCCAGTTCCGAATCGCGCGTCGCCGTCCAGGTGGAGTTGCGGACCAGCAGGTCCACTTCGCCCGACTGGAGCGCGGTGAAACGGGTTTCGCCCGTGGTCGGCACGAACTTCACCTTGGTCGCATCGCCAAAGATCGCCGCGGCCAGAGCGCGGCACAGGTCCACGTCAAAGCCGGTCCAGTTGCCGCTCGCATCCGGCGCGCCGAACCCGGTCAGACCGGTGTTCGAACCGCAGATCAACTCTCCACGCGCCTTCACGGCTTCCAGAGTGGCCTGCGCCGAAGCCGCGCCCGCGACCGTCATGGTCGCCGCGACAACGCCGAGGAATACGGATTTTTTCATTCTTACCTCTTCCTGAGTATGCCATTCCCTTCCGGAATGGCGGTTATTGGTCCCCGAAGGCGCACCAAGGCGCCGCGAGGGCGGAACCTGTTGGAGGTGAGCCTCTCCCAGTACCGCGCAGTTTCTTCCGAAGCGGTTTGAAAGGTCAAGCACAACCCGCGCGTTTGGCAAAACCGCTTCGGTATCAATGATTTGGCAACAGATGACTGCAATTCAAGCGGGCCTTGCACAGAAATTCGGCAGGATTGTCACCCGCACAATGCATAGAATCGACTCGCCGCCTCGAAAGCGACACGCCGCACCGCCTCGGCCGCCGCCGCCTCCTCGTCCTCGCCCCATTGCTCCACCTGCCAGGTCTCGTCGATCCGCGACAGCGCCCAGGCCTCCGCAACCCCCAGCCGCCCATGGATCACCGCCAGCGCCAGCACCAGCGACCCGCCGATCGCCACAAGGTCATGGAACCCCGCCAGTTCAAAGACCGACAGCCGCGCCACCTCCGCCTCCAGCCGCGCCACCGCCTGCGCGTCCTGCGCCACGGGCATCACCCCCCGCGTCACCGCCAGCCGCGCGCCAAAACTCTCTGCCGCCCAGTCCAGCACCGGGTCCCACCCCGCTGCCTGCCGCTCGGCCAGGGCTTCCGGCCCCGCCGCGCGATAGCACAGCAGGTCCGATGCCCCATAGGCCGCCAGCAGCGCCACCACCTCGGCCCGCTGCGGCGTCACCTTGTCCAGCGCCGAATTGGCCGCCCGCGTCACCGGCATCGTCTCGGGCTTCACCACGCCCTGCTGCGCATCCCATTCCGCCGCAATCGCCTGCGCCATCGCCAGCGTCGGCACCACCAGCGGCACCTTGGCGGGCGTCTTCACCCCCCGCCCGTCCAGCCGCACGGTAAAGCCCCCCTCGCAAGGCTCAGGCACCGCCGCCTGCCAGAACCGCTTCGCCGTCCAGCCGCTCATCGGAACACCGTGAAGGGATCGGCGGGCACGTCATCTTCCCTCCAGTCCAGCGCCTTCCAGGTCCGCGCCATATGCTCGGGCAAGGGCGCGGTGAAGGTCATCTCCACCTTGGTCACCGGATGCTCCACCATCAGCATCCGCGCATGAAGATGCAGCTTGCGGGAAATGTCGCCCCCCACCGCCGCGCCCCAGCCATCGCCCTGATTATCGGCCTCCGACCCGCCATATTTCCCGTCCCCGATGATCGGATGCCCCAGCTCCGCCATATGCGCGCGCAGCTGATGCGTCCGCCCCGTGACAGGCTCCAGCGCCATCCAGGACAGCCGCGATCCAAGGAACCACAGCACGAAGTAATCCGTATGCGCCCGCTTTGCGTCCGGATAGTCGCCCATCTTCGCGGGATGGACGCAGACCATCTTCTCCCCCTCGCCGCGCTTGCCATGGCCAGGGGCCTTCATCAGCCCATACTTGATGGATCCCTTCTTCGGGTTCGGCACGCCCGCCACCACCGCCCAGTAAATCTTGCGCGTGTTCCGGTGCCGCAGCGCCTCCGACAGGTTCCGCGCCACCCGATCCGTCCGCGCCAGCATCAGAAGGCCCGACGTATCCTTGTCCAGCCGATGCACCAGCTTGGGCCGCTCCTTGTAGCCAAACTTCAAGGCCTCGGTCAGCCCATCCACATGCCGCTCGCCCTGCCCGCTGCCCCCCTGCGACGGCAGGCCCGCGGGCTTGTTCAGAACGATCATATGCTCGTCCATCCACAGCACGCAGTCCTGGATCATCTTCGCATCGGCGGGCGAAATCCCCTCGATCCGCGGCCGCTCTGCATTCGGGTCAGGCAGCGGCGGCACGCGGATCGCCTGGCCGGGAACCACCCGATCCGATGCCTTGGCCCGCGCCCCGTCCACCCGCACTTGGCCCGTGCGGCACATCTTCTCCACCGCGCCTTGGGTCACATGCGGGAACCGCCGCTTGAACCAGCGGTCCAGCCGCTGCTCCCCCTCATCTTCCGAAACGGTCAGGGTCTTCACGCCGCTCATGCGGGGATACTCCGGGCAAGGGCCGCGCCAAGCGCCACGGCAGCAAGGGACAGGATGACCGAAGCCGCGACATAGGCGATGGCCTGCACCGCCTGCCCGCCCTCCCACAGCTTCATCGCATCCAGGGAAAAGGCGGAAAAGGTGGTGAAGCCACCCAGAAAGCCCGCCATGACCAGAGGCGCCACCTGCACCCGCTGCGTCAGCAGGACATAGGCCACGCCTATGGCCAGCGATCCGGCCACATTCACAACCAATGTGCCAAGCGGCCAGCCGGGCATCACCCGCCCCGCCGCCGTGACGACAAGAAAGCGCGCGACGGAACCCGCAGCCCCGCCCAAGGCAACAAGAAGGATGCTCTGGATCATCAGGTTTCCATTGCGCCAAGGGGCCGGAATGTCAACCAGCGAAGGCCAGCCACCCCCTTCGCCCCGGTCTCGGCCGCGCCGACCTGCCCCTTCATCTTGGCCCAAATACTCACCTGCACCCGCTCCGCCGGGCACTCGGCCCTCCGGCATGTCCCCAATTCCGCTCCACCACGGACAAGGGAAAAGGCGCAGCCTGTGCAAGCGCGCACCCTTAACCAAAAATGCCCAAGTCTCCCTGCCGAAATTTGTATGTACACTTTGCTGCACAAAATGCGGCACAGGATGCGGCACAGCCAATATCGGCCAAACCCTTGCAGGATATGGGAAAATCCGCGGGCGTTAACGCTCGCCCTGCCGTTTCGCCCGCAGCCTGGCGAAATACTCCACCCGCTTCTTCAACTCGCGCTCGAACCCCCGCTCGGGCGGCGCATAGAAGACCGGGCGCTTCATGCCTTCGGGGAAATAGTCCTGCCCCGAAAACCCGTCCTCGGCCTCATGGTCATAGGCATAGCCCGCCCCATAGCCGATCTCCTTCATAAGCTTCGTCGGCGCGTTCAGGATATGCCTCGGCGGCATCAGGGACCCCGTCTCCCGCGCACTCGCCCGCGCCGCCTTATAGGCCACGTAAACCCCGTTCGATTTCGGCGCAAGTGCCAGATAAACCACGGCATTTGCCAGCGCCAACTCGCCCTCCGGCGACCCCAGCCGCTCATAGGTCTGCCAGCTATCTATGCAAATCCCCTGCGCCTGCGGGTCGGCCAGACCGATATCCTCCACCGCCATCCGGACCAGCCGCCGCGCCAGAAACCTCGGGTCCTCCCCGCCTTCGAGCATCCGCGCGAACCAATACAGCGCCCCGTCCGGGTCCGACCCCCGGATGGATTTGTGCAGCGCCGAGATCAGGTTGTAATGCTCCTCCCCCGACTTGTCGTATTTCGCCGCCCGCCGCATCAACCTCTGGGAAAGCTGGGCGCGGTCCAATGGCCGCTCCACCTTCCAGGCCGCCACCTGCTCGATGAGGTTGAGCAACGCCCGCCCATCCCCATCCGCCATCTCCAGCATCGCCTCCCGCGCCTCCCCCGTCAGCGGCAGGCTGCGGCCCAGCTCCTTCTCCGCCCGCTGCGCCAGCCGCTCCAGATCGGCCAGCGAAAGCCGTTCCAAAACAATAACTTGCGCGCGCGACAGCAGCGCCGCGTTCAACTCAAAGCTCGGATTTTCGGTCGTGGCGCCGACCAGAAGGATCGTCCCATCCTCCATATGCGGCAGGAATCCGTCCTGCTGCGCCTTGTTGAACCGGTGAATCTCATCGACGAAAAGCAGCGTCCCCTGCCCGTTCCCGCGCCGGATCTTCGCCTGCTCGAACACCTTCTTCAGGTCCGGCACCCCGGTAAAGATCGCGGAAATCTGCACGAAGGCCAGATCCGTCTCATCCGCCAGCAGCCGCGCGATGGTGGTCTTCCCCACCCCCGGCGGCCCCCAAAGGATCAGCGAACTCAAGGATTTCGCCGCCAGCATCGCGCCCAGCGGCCCCTCCGGCGAAAGCACATGCCCCTGCCCGATCACCTCCGACAACCGCTTCGGCCGCAGCCGATCGGCCAACGGGCGCGGGCCCTCGGCGGCGGGTCGGGGGGCAGAGTCGAAGAGATCAGCCATGCCCCCAACCTACCCCGCCAAAGGCCCCGGCGAAAGCATCAGAAACGGAACCGCAGCCGCAACGGCCGCCCCTCGCGGATCAGGTCCAGCACCCAGACCCGCGCCCCCATCTCGGCCAGCGCCAGCACATCCGCAGGCGCCGTCACCGCCGCGCCATTGATGCCAAGCAGGATATCCCCCCGCTGCACCCCGGCCCGCGCCGACAGGTCCTCCGCCTGCCACACCGCCACGCCCTCGGCCTGCATCGGCAGACCCAGTTCCTCGATCACCGCCGGATTGATCCGCACCACGGTCAAGCCGCGCAGCCCCACATCCGCGATGACCGTCATCTGTTCGCGCGGCGGATCGTCCGGCGCCGGGGCCAGCACCATCATGGCCTGCTTCGCCTCTCCGTCCCGCAGCCAGACAATCTCGGCCTCGGTCCCCACCCCCAGCGCCGCCATGCGAAAGATCACCTCCTGCGGCGTGTTCGTCGGCTCCCCTCCGAGGGACAGGATCACATCCCCCGGCCGCAACCCCGCAGCCGCAAAGGGACTTTTCGGATGAACCTCGGAAATCACCACGCCATCCGGCCGCGCCAGACCAAGGCTCTCGGCCAGCGCCGCATCCATCGCCTGCCCCGTCACCCCCGCCCAGGGCCGGGCAAAGCGCGTGGCTCCCGCCTCGGCCTGCGCCACGATGCTCTGCACCAAATTGGCGGGTATCGCAAAGCCGATCCCGTTCGACCCGCCCCCCCGCGTCAGGATCGCCGTGTTGATCCCCACCAGCCGCCCCTGCACATCCACCAGCGCCCCGCCCGAATTGCCCGGGTTGATCGCCGCATCGGTCTGGATGAAATATCCCCGCCCATCCCCCACCTGCAAGGCAGACCGCGCCAGCCCCGACACGATGCCCGACGAAACCGTCTGCCCCACCCCGAACGGGTTGCCGATTGCCAGCACCAGATCGCCCACCTCCAGCTCGTCGGAATTCCGCATCTCAAGGAATGGCAGCGCCTCCGCCTGACGCAACCGCAGCACCGCCAGATCGCTCTCCTCATCGCCCAGGATCACATCCGCCGCGAATTCCCGCCGGTCGTTCAGCACGACACGAATCTCCGTCGCCTGCCCCACCACGTGATAGTTCGACACCACGATCCCGTCCGCGCTCACGATCACACCCGACCCCAGCGAATTCTGAATGCGCGGCTGGGCGGGCCCCAGCGCCTCGAAGAACTGGTTGAAGAAGGGATCATCGGCAAAGGGCGACCGCCGCTCCTGCACGATGCGCGTGGCATAGATGTTCACAACTGCCGGCGCCGCCGCCTTCACGACAGGCGCGAAAGACAAGGAAATCTCGGCCTCGCTGGCGGGAACGGCAGTTTGCGCCAGGCCAGCGACAGGCAAAAGCGACAGGACAGCAGCAAGACAAAGGTTGCGAAACATAGGCTTTCCCTCGGATGGTCCGGCCCCCGATATGCGCCTGCAATCCACCCGCATCAATGGGAAAGGCCCGCCACAGGGGCGGGCCTTCCGATCCTGTCAGCGCCGAAGGATCAATCCTCGGCGGCTTCCTCGGCCTCGACGCGGGCGCGATCCGCGGCGCCCTTGGCGCTGGTGTCGCGGTCAACGAATTCGATGATCGCCATCGGGGCCATGTCGCCAAAGCGGAACCCGGCTTTCAACACGCGCAGGTAACCACCATTGCGGGTCTTGTAGCGGGGGCCCAGGATGGCAAACAGCCGCTCCACATGGCGGTCTTCCTTCAACTGCGCTGCGGCCTGACGGCGCGCATGCAGATCGCCGCGCTTGGCCAGCGTGATCAGCTTCTCGACGATCGGACGCAGTTCCTTGGCCTTCGGCAGGGTCGTCTTGATCTGCTCATGCTCGATCAGCGAGCCGGCCATGTTGGCGAACAGCGCCTTGCGGTGTTCGTGGGTACGGTTCAGGCGGCGGTAGCCGCGGGCGTGACGCATGGGTATCTCCTATCGCGTTTTGCTTTGTGTTGCCCCCCGTGCGTTGCGGGGGGCGTCGTTGGGGCGGATTTGCCCATGTTTTCCCCGGCATCCCGGGCATTCCGTAGGGCGGGGTTCACCCCGCCCCGCGTCAGAACTGGTCCTCGAAGCGCTTGGCCAGATCCTCGATGTTCTCCGGCGGCCAATCCTCGACTTCCATGCCAAGGTGCAGGCCCATGCCCGAAAGCACTTCCTTGATCTCGTTCAGCGACTTGCGGCCAAAGTTCGGCGTCCGCAGCATCTCGGCTTCGGTCTTCTGGATCAGATCGCCGATATAGACGATGTTGTCGTTCTTCAGACAGTTGGCCGAACGGACCGAAAGCTCCAGCTCGTCCACCTTCTTCAGAAGCAGCGGGTTGAACTCCAGCCCCGCATCCACTTCGCCCGCCTTCGCCGACTCGGGTTCGTCGAAATTCACGAATATCGAAAGCTGGTCCTGAAGGATACGCGCAGCATAGGCCACGGCGTCATCCGGGGTCAGCGATCCATCCGTCTCGATCTTCATGGTCAGCTTGTCATAGTCCAGCACCTGCCCCTCGCGGGTGGGCTGCACTTCGTAAGACACCTTCTTGACCGGCGAATAGATCGCGTCGATCGGGATCAGACCGATGGGCGCATCCTCGGGGCGGTTCTTGTCAGCCGAGACATAGCCCTTGCCGGTATTCACCGTCAGTTCCATGAACACGTCTGCGCCGTCATCCAGGTGGCAGATCACGTGGTCCTTGTTCAGAACCTCGATCCCGTTGCTCTCCGAAATGTCGCCCGCCGTCACCACGCCCGGCCCCTTGGCCGAGATCGACAGGCGCTTCGGCCCCTCGACTTCCATCTTCAGGCTCACGCCCTTCAGGTTCAGCACGATGTCGGTGACATCCTCGCGCACGCCCGCCACGCTGGAAAACTCGTGCAGCACGTTGTCGATCTGCACCGAGGTAATGGCCGCGCCCTGAAGCGACGACAGCAGCACGCGCCGCAGCGCATTGCCCAGCGTCAGGCCGAAGCCCCGCTCCAGCGGCTCGGCGATCACCGTCGCCACGCGCGCGGGGTCAGCACCGGGCTTGACCACGAGTTGCGTCGGCTTGATGAGTTCCTGCCAGTTCTTGTGGATCATGCTTTCGCCTCCATACCAGTCCGCAGCCCATGTCCAGATAGCGGCGGACGCCCGAGGATCAGAAATAGCTGAAACGGGCCGCACCATCCGGCACGGCCCGCCTTATTCAAAACGGCTTAGACGCGGCGGCGCTTCGGCGGGCGGCAGCCATTATGCGCCAGCGGGGTCACGTCACGGATCGAGGTGATGTTGAACCCAACGGCGGCCAGCGCGCGCAGCGCCGACTCGCGGCCCGAACCCGGGCCCTGCACTTCGACTTCCAGCGTCTTCACGCCATGTTCCTGCGCCTTGCGGCCCGCATCCTCGGCGGCCATCTGGGCGGCATAGGGCGTGGACTTCCGCGACCCTTTGAAGCCCATCGTGCCTGCCGACGACCACGAGATCGCATTGCCCTGCACGTCGGAAATCAGGATCTTGGTGTTGTTGAAGGACGAATTCACATGCGCCACGCCAGCGGCGATGTTCTTGCGTTCCTTGCGCTTGGTGCGCGCTGCGGATTTGGTATCACGTGCCATATCTGAACGCTCCCCTTACTTCTTCTTGCCGGCGATGGGCTTCGCCGGGCCCTTGCGGGTGCGGGCGTTGGTGTGGGTGCGCTGGCCGCGAACCGGCAGGTTCTTGCGGTGACGCAGGCCGCGATAGCAACCCAGGTCCATCAGACGCTTGATGTTCATCGAAACTTCGCGGCGCAGGTCGCCCTCGACGGTGAAGTTCGCGTCGATGAATTCGCGGATGGCCAGCACTTCGGCATCCGAAAGCTGGTTGACGCGGCGCGCGCGGTCGATGTTCAGCGAGTTGCAGATGATTTCCGCATTATGCGGGCCGATCCCGGTGATATAGGTCAGGGCAATCGGCACCCGCTTCTGGGTGGGGATGTTGACGCCAGCAATACGTGCCACGCGTATGTTCCTTTTCGTTGCGGTTCCGTGATGCCAGAACCTTTTTTCACAACTCCGGCGGCGCAGGTCTCCCCATTCCACCGATTCGATCTGACCGGCCAAGCATCAATATGGCCGGACGATTCCCTTGCGGGACGCCGTGCTGTATGGGCTTTTCCCCCGCCCGTCAAGGGCGCGGGACGGCATTCTCAGGCTTTGTCAAGCAGGGATGCGATGGCTTCCGAAACCGCGTCCATTTCCGCCAGCCCGTCCACGGCGGAAAGCTGGTTCTTGGCGTAGTAATAGCCGATCAGGGGCGAGGTCTTCTTGTAGTACTCCATCAGCCGCTGCTTCAGCGCGTCCTCGTTGTCATCCGCCCGCTTGCGCATGTCGGTCGATCCGCAGACATCGCAGACTCCCGCCACCTTCGGGGGCCGCGTGACCTCGTGATAGACCTCGCCGCAATTGCCGCAGGTGAAACGCCCGGTGATCCGCGCGACCAGCGCCGCATCGTCCACCTGCATCTCGATCACGGCATCCAGCGTCTGCCCGGTGCGGTTCATCAACTCGGCAAGCGCATCCGCCTGTTTGAGCGTGCGGGGAAACCCGTCGAAGATGAAACCGCCGCCCGCATGGCCGGTGATCTTCTCCTCGATCAGGCCGATGACGATCTCATCCGTCACGAGCTCGCCCCGCGCCATGACTTCCGCCACGCGGTTGCCCATCTCGGTGCCGCTGGTCTTGGCCTCTCGCAGCATGTCGCCGGTCGAAAGCTGGACCATCCCGCGCTCTTCCACCAGACGCTTGGCCTGAGTGCCCTTCCCCGCCCCCGGCGGGCCCAGAAGAATGATGTTCACCATGGGACCGACCTCAGCGCCGCGCCGGCGCCTTGGGCGCAGTCCGCTTCTTCCCGCGCAGGTTCGACTTCTCGATAAGCCCCTCATACTGATGCGCCAGAAGATGCGATTGCACCTGGTTGATCGTGTCCATCGTCACCGACACCACGATCAGGACCGACGTCCCGCCGAAATAGAAGGGCAGCCCCACCTGTGCGATCAGAACCTCGGGCAGCAGACAGACCGCCGTCAGATAGGCCGACCCCAGCACAAGGATGCGGGTCACCACATAATCCAGGTATTCCTCGGTCTTCTTGCCGGGGCGGATGCCGGGAATGAACCCGTTCTGGCTCTTCAGGTTCTCGGCCACATCCTCCACCTTGAACGACACGTTCGACGTGTAGAAATAGGTGAAGAAGACAATCATCGCCGCCATCGCCAACAGGTGCAGCGGCTGCCCATAGCCCAGATAGGCCATCAAAGTGGACAGGACCGGGTTCGTATCCTGGCCCGAGAAGGTGCCGATGGTCGTCGGCAGCAGCAGGAGCGACGACGCAAAGATCGCTGGGATCACCCCCGCCGGGTTCACCTTCACCGGCAGGTGCGACGACCCGCCATCATAGATCTTCATCCCCACCTGACGGCGCGGATACTGGATATGGATCTTGCGAAGGGCGCGTTCCATGAACACCACGAAGGCGATGACCGCGATCACCATCACGATGATCCCAAGGATGAGCGGCGTCGAAATCGCACCCGACCGGCCCTGTTCGAAGAACTGCACCAGCGCGGCCGGAATCTCCGCCACGATCCCCACGAAGATGATCAGCGAAATGCCGTTCCCGATGCCGCGCGCGGTGATCTGCTCGCCCAGCCACATCAGGAACATCGTGCCGCCGACAAGGGTGATCACGCAGGCCAGCTTGAAGAACAGCCCCGGCTCATGCGCCAGGCCGCCCGCCTCGATCGACACGGCGATCCCCCAGGCCTGGAAGATGGCCAGCCCCACCGTGCCATAGCGCGTGTACTGGTTCAGCTTCTTCCGCCCCTGCTCGCCTTCCTTCTTGAGCTGCTCCAGCGACGGCACCATGGCCGCCAGAAGCTGCACGATGATGGAGGCGCTGATATAGGGCATGATCCCCAGCGCAAAGATGCCCATCCGGCTGATCGCACCGCCGGTGAACAGGTTCAGCATGCCGCCGATGCCCTGCGTCGCCTGCGTCATGAACTCGCGCAGCGCCGTGCCGTCGATGCCGGGCACGGGGATATAGGTCCCCAGCCGATAGACGATCAGCAGCCCGAGGGTGAAGAAGATGCGCTGACGAAGATCGGTCGCCTTGCCTAGGGCGGACCAGCTCAGGTTCGCCGCCATTTGCTCTGCAGCAGATGCCATGCCGAGGACTCTTTTCATGGAGGCGCCGCCGAACCGTTTTCCGGTCGGCGGCGCGGGAAAACTAGGGGTTATGTAAGCGGTCTGCCGACCGCTCACAACCGTTATTCAGCCGCAGCAGCCGCCGATGCCTTCACGGTGATCGAACCGCCCGCCTTCTGCACCGCCTCGATGGCCGAGGCAGAAGCGCCGGTGACCACCAGCGTGACCTTGGACTTGATCTCGCCCTTGGCCAGAACGCGGATGCCGTCCCGCTTGTTCGAGGTCACACCCGCCGCAACCAGCGCGTCCTCGGTGATCTCGGATTTCGCGTCCAGCTTGCCCAGGCCGATGAACTTCTCGATCATGCCAAGGTTGACCACCGCATATTCCAGGCGGTTCGGCTTGTTGAAGCCGCGCTTGGGCAGGCGGCGGTACAGCGGCATCTGGCCGCCTTCATAGCCACCGATGGCCACGCCCGAACGGGACTTCTGGCCCTTGATCCCGCGCCCGGCGGTCTTGCCCTTGCCCGAACCCGGGCCGCGCGCCACGCGCTTCTGCTTGCGGGCGGCGCCGTCATTGTCACGCAGTTCATTCAGTTTCATGTCGCATACTCCTTGGCCGGAAGGGCCCCGCCTGCGACGGATGGGGCCAACACGGCATTTCTTGCTTGTTTCAGGTCGGGCCTCGCGGCCCCCCTACTTAATGGCAAAGGGCGCGCAGGTTTCCCCGCGCGCCCCCGAAACCGTAGGGTGCGTGCTCGCACGCACCGTCCCGATCACCCACGCTCTTCGATGATCTTCACGAGGTGCGAGATCGAATTCACCATGCCGCGCACCGAAGGGGTGTCCTCCAGCTCGCGGGTGCGGTGCATCTTGTTCAGGCCCAGACCCTTCAGGGTCGCGGTCTGGATGGCCGGGCGGCGGGCGGCCGAAGCCACCTGCTTCACGACGATGGTCTTCTTAGCGGTCATCTATCAGCCCTCCACAGCTTCGGCTTCGGGCTTCTTCAGGATGTCCGCCACCTTCTTGCCACGGCGGCTGGCGACGTGACGGGGCGAGGATTCCTGCTTCAGACCGTCGATCGTGGCACGGATCATGTTGTAGGGGTTCTGCGACCCGATGGATTTCGCCACCACGTCCTGCACGCCCAGCATCTCGAACACGGCGCGCATCGGACCACCGGCGATGATCCCGGTCCCGGCGACGGCCGTCCGCATCACCACCTTGCCCGCGCCATGACGCCCTTCGATGTCATGGTGCAGCGTACGGCTGTCCTTCAGCGGCACGCGGATGAGCGAGCGCTTGGCCTGTTCCGTCGCCTTGCGGATCGCTTCCGGCACTTCCTTGGCCTTGCCCTTGCCAAAGCCGACACGGCCGCGCTGGTCGCCCACGACAACCAGAGCCGCAAAGCCAAAGCGCTTGCCGCCCTTCACGGTTTTCGAGACGCGGTTGATCGCGACCAGACGGTCGGCGAATTCCGGGTTTTCTTCCGGGCGGTTGTCGCGACGGTCGTCACGGCGCTCCCGGCGGTTTTCACGTTCTGCCATATGGCATTCCTTCATGTTGGCGCGGCAGCGCCGTTATGGGCCAATCCTGGTGGACCCTGCATGGCAGGCATCCCCGGATCATCGGGGCGGCGTCACCGCCGCCCACCGTCATCAGAACTTCAGGCCGCCTTCACGGGCAGCATCGGCAAGCGCCTTGATCTTCCCGTGGAAGATGAACCCGCCGCGGTCGAAATAGCATTCTTCCACGCCGGCCTTCTTCGCCCGCTCGGCAATCGCAGCACCGATCTTGGCCGCAGCCTCGATGTTGTTCTTGCCCACGACGCCCAGTTCCTTTTCGAGCGACGAGGCGGCGGCCACGGTGACCCCCTTCACGTCGTCGATCAACTGGACGCTGATGTTCTTGTTGGACCGATGGACCGAAAGGCGCAGGCGCCCATTGGCCATCGACTTGATCTTGTTCCGGACGCGCAGGCGGCGCTTGAGGAACAGCTCTCTCTTGTTGTTCGCCATTTTTGCGCCCCTTACTTCTTCTTGCCTTCCTTGCGGAAGATGTACTCATCCTTGTAGCGGATGCCCTTGCCCTTGTAGGGCTCGGGGCGCTTCCACTCGCGGATGTTCGCGGCCACCTGACCGACCTGCTGCTGGTCAATGCCTTCCACGGTGATCTCGGTCTGCTTCGGAGAGGTGACGGTCACCCCCTTCGGCACTTCGAAATTCACTTCGTGGCTATAGCCCAGCGACAGCTTCAGAACGTTTCCGGCCATCGCGGCGCGGTAACCCACGCCCTGGATTTCCAGATCCTTCTTGAAGCCTTCGGTCACCCCGGTAACGAGGTTCGCCACCATGGACCGCACCATCCCCCATTGCTGGCGGGCGCGCTTGGACGTGCCACGCGGCGTCACCTTGACGGTGGTGCCGTCGATGGTGATCGTCACGTCGTCGCCAGCGGTGAAGGTCCGGGTGCCTTTCGGCCCCTTCACTTCGATGGTCTGGCCAGAGATCGAAGCCGAAACGCCCTTGGGGAGTTCGACGGGTTTCTTGCCGATACGAGACATGCCATCCTCCTCAGAACACGGTGCAGAGGACTTCGCCGCCAACATTGGCAGAGCGAGCCGCTGCGTCCGACATCACGCCCTTCGGCGTGGAGACGATGGAAACGCCCAGACCGTTGCGCACCGACGGGATGTCCTTGACACCCATGTAGACGCGACGGCCCGGCTTGGACACGCGCTTGAGTTCGCGGATCACGGGGGCGCCTTCGAAGTATTTCAGCGAGATCACCAGTTCGCCCTGGCCATTCTCGGTCGTCTTCTTCTCATAGCCGCGGATGTAGCCTTCCGCGGTCAGCACATCCAGCACCCAGACGCGCAGCTTCGAGGCCGGCGACGAGACGGTGGATTTGCCGCGCATCTGCGCATTGCGGATGCGGGTCAGCATATCGCCGAGAGGATCGTTCATGGACATCTGTGCTCCTCCCTTACCAGCTCGACTTCACCATGCCGGGGATCTGGCCGAAGGAGGCCAGTTCGCGCAGCATGATCCGCGAGAGTTTCAGCTTACGATAGTAAGCATGGGGACGGCCCGTCAGCTGGCAGCGGTTGTGCAGCCGGGTGGCGGACGAGTTGCGGGGCAGTTCGGCCAGTTTCAGAGTCGCCTTGAAGCGCTCTTCCATCGGCTTGGACTGGTCGTTGATCACCGCCTTCAGTGCCGCGCGCTTCGAAGCATGCTGCTTCACAAGCTTGGCGCGCTTCACTTCGCGGTTCACCATGGATTTCTTTGCCATATCTCAGGTTCCTCGCGCTTACGACGTGAAGGGCATGTTGAAATGCTTCAACAGCGCCTTGGCTTCCGCGTCGGTCTTGGCGGTGGTGCAGATGATGATGTCCATACCGAGCACTTCATCGACCTTGTCGAAGTTGATCTCGGGGAACACGATGTGCTCTTTCAGGCCCATGGCATAGTTGCCACGGCCGTCAAAGCTGTTGCCCTTCACGCCGCGGAAGTCGCGGACGCGCGGCAGCGCGATCGTGATCAGACGGTCGAGGAATTCATACATCCGGTCGCCGCGCAGGGTGACCTTGCACCCGAGAGGCATTTCTTCCCGCACACGGAAACCGGCGATGGATTTCTTCGCCTTGGTGATGACGGCCTTCTGGCCAGCGATCAGAGACAGCTCTTCAGCGGCCTGCTTGACCTTCTTGCTGTCCTTCACCGCTTCGCCGACACCCATGTTCAGCACGATCTTCTCGAGCTTGGGGATCTGCATGTCGTTCTTGTATCCGAACTCTTCCTTGATGGCAGGACGGATCTTCGAAGCGTATTCCGCCTTCAGGCGCGGGGTATAGGTGGCTGCGTCAAGCATCAGATCGCCTCCCCGGTGGTCTTGGCGTAACGGATCTTCTTGTCGCCTTCCATGCGGAAGCCGACGCGGGTCGGTTTGCCGTTCTTGTCCACGATGGCCAGGTTCGACAGGTCGATCGGCAGCGCCACCGGCAGACGCCCGCCCTGCGAGGCGGCAGACTGCTTGGTGTGACGGATGGCGACATTCACGCCATCGACGATCGCCTTGTTGTCCTTCGGCATGACGGCGGAAATCTCGCCCTTCTTGCCCTTGTCCTTGCCGGTCAACACGATGACCGTGTCACCCTTCTTGAGCTTCGCAGCCATCACAGCACCTCCGGTGCCAGCGAGATGATCTTCATGAAGTTCTTCGCACGCAGCTCGCGCACGACCGGCCCGAAGATACGGGTGCCGACCGGTTCGCCCTGGTTGTTCAGGATGACGGCGGCATTGCGGTCGAAACGGATGGACGTGCCGTCTTCACGGCGGACTTCCTTGGCGGTGCGGACGACAACGGCCTTGCGGACGTCGCCCTTCTTCACGCGGCCCTTCGGAATTGCTTCCTTCACCGACACCACGATGATGTCGCCGACGGACGCATAGCGGCGGTGCGAACCGCCCAGAACCTTGATGCACTGAACCCGGCGCGCGCCGGAGTTGTCAGCAACATCCAGATTGGTCTGCATCTGGATCATTGGGTTACTCCCGACCTTTGGGAACGGTCATGATCTGCAACCGTCCCAGGGTTTCGTTCGTGTCGAACGGAGGTCCGAGGCTTACGCCTCGACGACCACCGTCCAACGTTTCGTCTTCGAGATGGGCGCGCACTCTTCGATGCGAACAGTGTCACCGACCTTGAACTTGTTGTGCTCGTCGTGGGCCCGGTACTTCTTGGACTTGCGGACGGTCTTTTGCAGCAGCGGGTGCTTGAAACGGCGCTCGACCAGAACGGTGATCGTCTGGGCGTTCTTGTCCGAGGTCACGACACCTTGCAGGATACGCTTGGGCATTTCGTGGTCCTCTTACTTCGCGGCTTCAGCGGCTTTTTGGTTCAGCACCGTCTTGATGCGCGCCACGTCCTTGCGGATGGCGTTGAACCGGGCGGTGTTCTCAAGCTGGCCGGTGGCCTGCTGGAAGCGCAGGTTGAAGGCTTCCTTCTTCAGTGCAACCAGGCTGTCACGCAGCTGGTCAGGGGTCTTGCCCCGCAGTTCGTCGGCTTTCACGGCCTTTGTCCTTTTCTCAATCACCAGAGGGCCCCTTACTCGGAAGGGTAACCCTGAACCCGGTGGATCAATGATGAACCAACGATTCCGAGTCGCCCCGGAACCGCAGGATGCGTCCCTCTACAGAAGCGATGTCCGAAGGGCAAGTCCTAGTTTCTAGGGACCTCCACGCACGGCGGCACCGGGGAATCGGTTGACGCCATGCATTTTTGCCAATCAGACTACCTTTGCGTGTTTATGGGGTTGTTTGGTCATGGAACTCCTGCTTCTCGGTCTGGTGGGACTTGGTGCCTTCTCTTACTTCATGGACGATGACGATCCATCCACACCCGACGCTCCACCTCGTGGAACTCTTCCCCCGCAGGACAATGACCTGCCTGAAGGGCAGTCGTTCGAACTCGTTAGCGGTGAGCCCAATCCTGCAGGCACCGCCGGCAACGACACGTTCTCCGGCACCGTAGAAGGCGACGTGTTGGGAGGCGACGGCGATGATCTGTTCGATCTCGACGACGGCTATGCTGCCGAAGTCTTCGGCGGTGCCGGGAACGACACGATTGGAGACGCAGGGGACGCCTACATACTGCACGGAGACGCGGGCGATGACCTGATCTCCTTTCCCACCAACGACTTCGAGTCCGCCGCTGCCTATGGTGGCACAGGGGATGACCGCTTCGAAATTGGCGTCATGGACAGCGACTATACCGTGGGGCCAACCCTGTCGGGCGGCAGCGGTGCAGACGTCTTCGATCTCGATGTCCAGCCTGGCCTGTCCGGTTTCGTCGAACAGGCAGGCGTCGGGAAGATCATCACGATCGCCGATTTCACCCCGAACGAAGACAGCCTCTCCATCGACTTCCCCGATCTGGCGCGTGCGGAACTCGTCGAAGACCCCGATGGGGCTTATTCAGACCTCAACCTTTTTTATCAGGTCGATGACGGCAAGGGCGGCACCTTCGACCGCTATGTCACGGTTCGACTTCAGGGGATCACCAACACCACGCTCGACGACCTTGGCATCACCTTGCCTGACACTGATCCCGATCAGGGCCGCCTTTACGAAATCGCCTCGGGCGGTCTGTCCAGGGTCGAGGGCGGCGAGGGCAACGATACGATCCGGGGCATTGCCGATGGCAGCTTTCTCGGCGGCGGGGGCAACGACCTGTTCGACATCGAGACTGGTGCCGACTCCACTCTGGACGGTGGCCTCGGCAATGACGTGATGACGATCGGCGAAGGCGTGAACTTCACGATTCTCGGCGGCGCAGGAAATGACACGATCAATGCGGACAGCACGTCGAACACACAGGAAAGCTCGACCATCAACGGAGGGGACGGCGATGATCGACTGAACATCGACATCTCCCTCGCCGACCCTTCCGGTCAGCGGGTCGACACCGTTTCCGGCGGCGCTGGCGCGGATAGCGTAACCCTCCATCTTGCCAGCGTGAGTTATGGCTCCGACTTCACGACAGACCGGATGCTTGTCATCGCTGACCTGAAACCCTCCGAAGACGAACTTGTGATCAACATCCGCCCCGAGGACGCGCCCTTCTACAAGGGCGCAACCCTCGTATCAAACCCGCAGGACGGTTCCACCGACCTCGTCCTTACCTTCGAACGGACCGATACATCGGGCGTTCTGCGGTCATGGACAGGTGTCGTGAAACTCCTCGGGACAGAGGATTTCATCATCGCTGACGACGGACCGATCCAGATCCGCACCGCCGCCTGACCTCACGCCCAACCATAGTTGAAGCTGACGCTGATCCGCTCGTCCTCGGCCATGTTCATCGGCACCTCGTGGCGCAGCCAGCTTTCCCATAGCAGCACCTCGCCCACCTTCGGCTTCACATAGACGAAGCGTTGCAGCGCCTGCGCCGCCTCCTTCTTCACCAGGGGCGCCATCATCATCATCGGCAGACGCGGGTCTTCCAGCTTCAGGGCACTCGTCCCCTCGGGCATCGCCACATAGGTCGTGCCGGAAATCACCGAATGCGGGTGGATATGGCTCGCATGGGTCCCGCCTTCCGGCAGGATGTTGATCCACAGCGAATTGCACTTCAGCTTCTTGTCGCCCAGATCGAACCCCAGCGCGGCGCAGAAGGCCGCCACATGCTTGTCCAGCGCCTTTTCCAGGTCGCCGAAGATCGGCATCCGCCAGGGCAGATCGTCCAGCGACGCGTAGGACGTATAGCCCGGATAGCCATTCGCCTCGCACCATTCCTGCCCGGCCTCGTCATCCTCGGCCACCGCATCGCAGGTCGCGTGCAGCTCGGCGTAATCCACCTTCTTCTTGGCAAGGCTGTTCAACTCCGCCCGATACAGATGGGTGACGAACAGCGGCGTGATCTCGGTCATGTCTCAGGCTCCAGAGGCAGGGTCATCCCGACCCGTCGAAAGAAAAAGGCCCCCGGCGCAAGCGTCGGGGGCCAAACCGTAGGGTGCGTGCTTGCACGCACCGCGCCTTACCAGTCCTCGCGCGCCACGACGCGGGTGGTGACCGGCAGCTTCATCGCGCCAAGGCGCAGGGCTTCCCGAGCGATGGTGTCGCTCACCCCGTCGATCTCGAACATGATGCGGCCGGGCTTGACCTTGGCGACCCAGCGGTCAACCGAGCCCTTGCCCTTACCCATACGCACTTCGATCGGCTTGGCCGAGACCGGCAGGTCCGGGAAAATCCGGATCCAGACGCGGCCCTGACGCTTCATGTGGCGGGTGATCGCGCGGCGGGCCGCTTCGATCTGGCGCGCCGTCACACGCTCGGGTTCCGTGGCCTTCAGCGCATAGGAGCCGAAGTTCAACAGGAAACCGCCCTTGGCTTCGCCATGGATGCGGCCCTTGTGCTGTTTGCGGAACTTGGTCCGTTTCGGTTGCAGCATTTCCTTCTACTCCCTTACGCGCGTTCGCGGTCGCGACGCGGCGCACGCGGCGCAGCGCCGTCCTGCGCTTCCGCCGCACGGCGGTCGCGGGCCTGCGGATCATGCTCAAGGATCTCGCCCTTGAAGATCCACACCTTCACGCCGATGATCCCATAGGGCGTCTCGGCTTCCGACAGCGCATAGTCGATGTCGGCGCGCAGCGTATGCAGCGGCACGCGGCCCTCGCGGTACCATTCGGTCCGCGCGATTTCCGCACCACCCAGACGACCCGCGACGTTCACCCGGATACCCAGGGCGCCCATGCGCATCGCATTCTGCACGCCGCGCTTCATCGCACGGCGGAACGAAACCCGGCGCTCCATCTGCTGGGCGATCGACTCGGCCACCAGCTGGGCGTCCAGTTCCGGCTTGCGGACCTCGACGATGTTCAGGTGCAGTTCGGATGCGGTGAAAGCCGACAGCTTCTTCCGCAGCCCTTCGATATCCGCACCCTTCTTGCCGATGATCACGCCCGGACGCGCGGTGTGAATGGTCACACGGCACTTCTTGTGCGGACGCTCGATGATCACGCGGCTGACGCCGGCCTGCTTGCATTCCTCGTGGATGAACTCGCGCATCTTGAGGTCTTCCAGCAGCAGATTGCCATAGTCCTTCGACTCGGCAAACCAGCGGCTGTCCCAGGTCCGGTTGACCTGGAGGCGCATCCCGATGGGGTTAACCTTCTGTCCCATTATGCCGACTCCCCGGTCTGACGCACCTTGATGGTGATTTCGCTGAACGGCTTCATGATCTTGCCGAACCGGCCACGGGCCCGCGGACGGCCCCGCTTCATCACCAGGTTCTTGCCAACCCAGGCTTCCGCGACAACCAGGTTGTCCACGTCCAGCCCATGGTTGTTCTCGGCATTGGCGATGGCCGATTGCAGGCACTTCTTCACGTCACCCGCGATGCGGCGCTTCGAGAAGGTCAGATCGGCCAGGGCCTTTTCCACCTTCTTGCCGCGGATCATCCCGGCGACGAGGTTCAGTTTCTGCGGCGAGGTACGCAGCATCCGGGCAATCGCCATCGCTTCGTTGTCCGCCACGCGGCGCGGATTCTTTTCCTTACCCATGGCTTACTTCCTCTTGGCTTTCTTGTCGGCGGCGTGACCGTAATAGGTCCGCGTCGGCGAATATTCCCCGAACTTCTGTCCGATCATCTCTTCGGTGACGTTGACGGGGATGTGCTTGTGTCCGTTGTAGACCGCAAAGGTCAGACCAACGAATTGCGGCAGGATCGTCGAACGGCGCGACCAGATCTTGATCACTTCGTTCTTGCCCGATTCCCGCGCCTTCTCTGCCTTCTTCAGGACATAGGCGTCGACGAACGGGCCCTTCCAGATAGAACGTGCCATGGATTAGCGCCCTTTCTTCGCGTGACGCGAACGGACGATGTACTTGTCCGTCTTCTTGTTCGACCGGGTCCGGTTGCCCTTGGTGCCCTTGCCCCAGGGGGTAACCGGGTGACGGCCACCCGAGGTGCGGCCTTCACCACCACCATGCGGGTGGTCGATCGGGTTCATCGCAACGCCGCGCACCGTCGGACGCACGCCCATGTGGCGCTTGCGCCCGGCCTTGCCGAGGTTCTGGTTCGAATTGTCGGGGTTCGACACGGCACCGATGGTCGCCATGCATTCCTGACGCACCATCCGCAGCTCGCCCGAAGACAGGCGGATCTGCGCATAGCCGCCATCACGGCCGACGAACTGGGCATAGGTGCCCGCGGCACGCGCCAACTGGCCGCCCTTGCCGGGCTTCAGCTCCACGTTATGCACGATCGTCCCGATCGGCATGCCGCTGAACGGCATCGCATTGCCGGGCTTCACGTCGGTCTTGGCGCCGGCGATCACCTGATCGCCCACTGCCAGACGCTGCGGCGCCAGGATGTACGACAGTTCACCATCCGCATACTTCACCAGCGCGATGAAGGCGGTGCGGTTCGGATCGTATTCGATCCGCTCCACGGTCGCCGCAATGTCGAACTTGCGGCGCTTGAAATCCACAACGCGGTACAGGCGCTTCGCGCCGCCGCCCTTGTGCCACATCGTGACACGTCCGGTGTTGTTCCGGCCGCCCGTCTTGATCAGACCCTCGGTGAGGGCCTTGACAGGGCGTCCTTTCCACAGCTCCGAACGGTCGATCAGAACCAGCCCACGCTGGCCAGGCGTCGTCGGTTTATACGACTTGAGTGCCATGCTCTCTGTCTTCCGTCAGCTAGGGGATCGCACCTGCGATCCCGTTGGTTGTAGGGCTCCGAAGATCCCCGGCAGTCGGCCCCTATCCCATGGGAAAAGAACCGGATTCTTCAAAAAATCCGCGGCCCCGGAAAACCGGGGCCGCAAGATTCGTGCGGCTTCTATCAGAGGCCCGTGGCCACGTCGATAGTGTTCCCCTGCTCCAGGGTCACATAGGCCTTCTTCTTGTCGCTCCGCTCGCCGGCACGGCCGCGGAACTTCTTCGCCTTGCCCTTGGTCACCACGGTATTCACCGCCTTGACCTTCACGCCGAAGACCGCTTCCACGGCTTCCTTGATCGCGGGCTTGGTGGCGTCCATCGCCACCTGGAAGACGACCGCACCGTTTTCGCTGGCCATGGTGGCCTTCTCGGTGATGATCGGCTTCTTGATCAGGTCGTAATGTTCGGGTTTCGCGCTCATTTCAGGCGTGCCTCCAGGGCTTCGACACCCGCCTTCGTGATCACCAGGGTGTCACGCTTCAGGATGTCATAGACATTCGCGCCGATGGTCGGCAGCACGTCGATCCCCTCGATGTTGCGGGCCGCCAGCGCGAAATTCGCGTCAACATCCGCACCGTCGATGATCAGCACGCGCTTCCAGCCACGCTCCTTGACCGTCTTGGCCAGCATCGCCGTCTTGGCTTCCGCCATGGCGAGGCTGTCCACGATCACCAGTTCACCCGCCTTCAGCTTGGCCGAAAGCGCATGACGCAGGCCGAGGGCCCGGAACTTCTTCGGCAGGTCATGGGCGTGGCTACGCGGGGTCGGGCCCTTGTAGACGCCACCGTGACGGAAGATCGGCGCCTTACGGGAGCCGTGGCGTGCGCCGCCGGTGCCCTTCTGGCGATAGATCTTCTTGGTCGAGTAGGACACGTCCGACTTGCCAAGAACCGAGTGGGTGCCAGCCTGTGCCTTCGCACGCTGCCAGCGCACCACGCGATGCAGGATGTCCGCGCGCGGCTCAAGGCCGAACAGCGCTTCGTCCAGATCGATGGAACCGGCCTTGCCGCCGTCCAGCTTGATCACATCGAGTTTCATGCTTCACCCCCTTCGACCGCAACTTCGGCAGCCGGAGCAGCAGCGGTGCGGATCGCCGCCGGACGCGGCGCGTCCTTGTGGGCGGGCTTCTTCACCGCATCCTTGATCGTGACCCAGCCGCCCTTGGAACCGGGGACCGCGCCCTTCACCATGATCAGGCCACGCTCGCTGTCCGTGCGCACGACCTGAAGGTTTTGCGTGGTCACGCGGACGGCACCAAGATGACCGGCCATCTTCTTGCCCTTGAACACCTTGCCGGGGTCCTGGCACTGGCCCGTGGACCCGTGCGAGCGGTGGCTGATCGACACGCCGTGCGAGGCGCGCAGACCGCCGAAATTGTGCCGCTTCATCGCACCGGCAAAGCCTTTACCGATCGAGGTACCGGCGATGTCCACGAACTGACCGGCGAGGTAATGGTCGGCGGTGATCTCCGCGCCCACGTCGATCAGGTTGTCCGGGGTCACGCGGAATTCCGCGATCTTGCGCTTGGGCTCCACATTCGCCTTGGCGAAATGGCCCCGCTGCGCGGCAGTGGTCCGCTTGGCCTTGGCCGCACCGGCGCCGAGCTGGACGGCCGTATAGCCATCCTTGTCGGCGGTGCGCTGCGCCACGACCTGAAGATTGTCGAGTTGAAGAACGGTCACGGGAACCTGTGCCCCATTCTCCAGGAACAGCCGGGTCATGCCCAGCTTCTTTGCGATAACGCCAGAGCGCATGGTCATGCCCTCCTCAGACCTTGATCTCGACATCCACGCCGGCCGCGAGGTCGAGCTTCATCAGCGCGTCCACGGTCTGCGGGGTCGGATCGACGATGTCGAGAAGACGCTTATGCGTCCGGATTTCCCACTGGTCGCGCGACTTCTTGTCGATGTGCGGACCACGGAGAACCGTGAACTTCTCGATCTTGTTGGGCAGCGGGATCGGGCCGCGCACCTGCGCGCCGGTCCGCTTGGCCGTGCTCACGATTTCCTGCGTGCTGGCATCCAGAACGCGGTAATCGAAGGCTTTCAGCCGGATGCGGATGGTTTGACCTTGCATCTTCTTTTCCTTCGGAACGTAGGCCGGATCCTCCGGCCCATAGGTTCACATTGCGATTGCGTTTCGCCGGAGGGGCTTTTCCGCCCCCCCGGCGGTCTTTCTCTCGTAGGGCGGGGGTCTCCCCGCCCCACCGATCACATCACTTGATGATCTTCGACACGACGCCGGCGCCGACGGTGCGGCCGCCTTCACGGATGGCGAAGCGCAGCTTCTCTTCCATCGCGATCGGGGCGATCAGCTCCACCTCGAACTTCAGGTTGTCGCCCGGCATCACCATCTCGGTGCCTTCCGGCAGCTTCACCGTCCCGGTCACGTCCGTCGTGCGGAAGTAGAACTGCGGGCGGTAGTTCGCGAAGAACGGCGTGTGACGGCCGCCTTCTTCCTTCGTCAGGATATAGGCCTCGGCTTCGAAATGGGTGTGCGGGTTCACCGACTTCGGCTTGCACAGCACCTGCCCACGCTCCACGCCGTCACGGTCGATGCCGCGCAGCAGGACGCCGACGTTGTCGCCCGCCTCGCCACGATCCAGCAGCTTGCGGAACATCTCCACACCCGTGCAGACCGACTTCTTGGTGTCGCGGATGCCCACGATCTCCACTTCGTCGCCAACGTTGATCACGCCACGCTCCACACGGCCGGTCACAACCGTCCCGCGGCCCGAGATCGAGAACACGTCTTCGATCGGCATCAGGAAGGGCTGATCCACCGCACGCGCCGGGGTCGGGATGTAGCTGTCAACCGCCGCCATCAGCGCGCGGATCGAGTCTTCCCCGATATCCTTGCGCTCGCCGATCATCGCCTGGTGGGCAGAGCCCTTGATGATCGGGATATCGTCGCCGGGATAGTCGTAGGAGGACAGCAGCTCGCGCAGCTCCATCTCCACCAGTTCCAGCAGTTCCTCATCGTCCACGAGGTCGATCTTGTTCATGTAGACGACCATGTAGGGGATGCCCACCTGACGGCCGAGCAGGATATGCTCGCGCGTCTGCGGCATCGGGCCGTCCGAGGCGGCGCAGACCAGGATCGCGCCGTCCATCTGCGCCGCACCCGTGATCATGTTCTTCACATAGTCGGCGTGGCCGGGGCAGTCCACATGGGCGTAGTGACGCGCGTCCGTCTCGTATTCCACATGCGCGGTCGAGATCGTGATGCCGCGCGCACGCTCTTCCGGCGCGCCGTCGATCTGGTCATAGGCGCGGAATTCGCCGAAATACTTCGTGATCGCCGCCGTCAGCGTCGTCTTGCCGTGGTCAACGTGGCCGATCGTGCCGATGTTGACGTGCGGTTTCGTCCGTTCAAACTTTGCCTTTGCCATGATGGCCTCCTGTTTCGGTGACGGTGCGTGCCAGCACGCACCCTACGGGGGGTGGTAGGGTGCGTGCTTTCGCACGCACCGCCCTTATGCGTATTTCTTCTGGATTTCCTGGCTCAGGTTTTCCGGAACGGTGTCGTAATGGTCGAACTCCATCGAGAACACCGCCCGGCCCGAGGTCATCGAACGAAGCTGGTTGATGTAGCCGAACATGTTCGCCAGCGGAACCATCGCGGCGATGACATTCGCGTTGCCGCGGCTGTCCTGCCCGTTGATCATGCCCCGACGCGAGGTCAGGTCGCCGATCACGCCGCCCGTATATTCCTCGGGCGTCACGACTTCGACCTTCATGATCGGTTCCAGAAGCTTCGCGCCGGCCTTCTTCAGACCTTCGCGCATCGCAGCCCGCGCCGCGATCTCGAAGGCGAGGACCGAGGAGTCCACGTCATGGAACGCGCCGTCAACCAGCTGCACCTTGAAGTCGATCACAGGGAAGCCTGCCAGCGGACCCGAATCCATCACCGACTTGATGCCCTTCTCGACACCCGGGATGTATTCCTTCGGCACCGCACCACCGACGATCTTCGACTCGAAGGAATAGCCTTCGCCCGGCTCCGTCGGCGTGATGATCAGCTTCACGCGCGCAAACTGGCCCGTACCGCCGGTCTGCTTCTTGTGCGTGTAGTCGATCTCATGCTCGCGCGAGATCGTCTCGCGATAGGCCACCTGCGGCGCACCGATATTCGCCTCGACCTTGAACTCGCGACGCATGCGGTCCACCAGGATGTCGAGGTGAAGTTCGCCCATGCCCTTCATGATGGTCTGACCGCTTTCGAGGTCGGTCTCCACCCGGAAGGACGGGTCTTCCGCGGCCAGACGGGCCAGAGCGATGCCCATCTTCTCCTGGTCGGCCTTGGTCTTCGGTTCCACCGCGATCTCGATCACCGGGACCGGGAAGGTCATGGTTTCCAGAACGACGGGGGCCGCCGGATCGCACAGCGTGTCACCGGTGGTGGTCTCTTTCAGGCCGCCCAGCGCGATGATGTCGCCCGCGAAGGCTTCAGTGATTTCCTCACGCTCGATGGCGTGCATCATCATCATCCGGCCGACACGTTCCTTGCGCTGCTTGGTCGCGTTCAGCATCGCATCGCCCTTGGCCAGCTTGCCCGAATAGATCCGGGTGAAGGTCAGGGATCCGACGAAGGGGTCGTTCATGATCTTGAACGCGAGGCCCGAGAAGGGCTGACCATCATCCGCCGACCGCGCGATGTTGCGGGTTTCCGTCTCGTCGCCCGGCGCAAAGCCCATATAGGGCGGCACGTCCAGCGGCGAGGGCAGATAGTCGATCACGGCGTTCAGCAGCGGCTGCACACCCTTGTTCTTGAAGGCAGAGCCCGCAAAGACCGGGATGAAGTCGATGGCCAGCGTCGCCTTGCGGATCAGCGCGCGCAGCGTGTCCGGATCGGGTTCATTGCCTTCCAGATAGGCTTCCATCGCGGCGTCATCCTGACCGACCGCGGTTTCCACCAGGTTCATCCGCCATTCATCCGCTTCGGCCTTAAGGCTGTCGCGGATCGGCTGACGTACCCAGGATGCGCCCAGGTCTTCGCCCTCATAGACCCATTCTTCCATGGTCACGAGGTCGATGATGCCTTCCAGCTTGTCTTCCGCGCCGATCGGCAGGGCCACCGGCACAGCATTCGCGCCGGTCCGGTCCTTGATCATGCGCACGCATTTGAAGAAATCCGCGCCGGTCTTGTCCATCTTGTTGACGAACACGATCCGCGGAACCTTGTAGCGGTCAGCCTGACGCCACACGGTTTCGGTCTGCGGTTCCACGCCGGCGTTGCCGTCCAGCAGAACCACCGCGCCGTCCAGCACGGCCAGCGAACGCTCCACCTCGATGGTGAAGTCCACGTGGCCGGGGGTGTCGATGATGTTGAAGCGGAACTTCTTCGACTTGTCCGAGGTATCCTGACCGGGGTCGGTCTGGCGGTTCCAGAACGTGGTCGTGGCAGCCGAAGTGATCGTGATGCCGCGTTCCTGTTCCTGCTCCATCCAGTCCATCGTGGCGGCGCCGTCATGGACTTCGCCGATCTTGTGGGACTTGCCGGTGTAGTAGAGGATGCGTTCCGAAGTCGTGGTCTTGCCCGCGTCGATATGGGCAATGATCCCGAAGTTGCGGTAGCGATCGAGCGGATATTCGCGTGCCATGGTGATCCCTTACCAGCGATAATGGCTGAACGCTTTGTTCGCGTCGGCCATCTTGTGGGTGTCTTCACGCTTCTTCACGGCGGTGCCGCGGTTGTTCACCGCATCGGCCAGTTCGGCGGCAAGCCGTTCTTCCATCGTGTTCTCGTTGCGCTTGCGGGCGGCGGTGATCAGCCAGCGGATCGCCAGCGCTTCGCGACGCTCGGTCCGCACTTCGACCGGAACCTGATAGGTCGCACCACCAACGCGGCGCGACCGGACTTCGACCGACGGCTTCACATTGTCCAGCGCTTCGTGGAAGGCCTGGATCGGTTCGCGCTTCAGGCGCGACTGGACGCGCTCAAGCGCGCCATAGACGATCGATTCCGCGACGGATTTCTTTCCGTCCAGCATCAGGTTGTTCATGAACTTGGTCAGCACGCGATCGCCATATTTGGCGTCGGGCAGGATTTCGCGCTTTTCTGCGGCGTGACGGCGGGACATCTCTCAGCTCCTCACTTCGGACGCTTCGCGCCGTATTTCGAACGACGCTGACGACGATCTTTGACGCCCTGGGTATCCAGAACACCGCGCAGGATGTGGTAGCGCACACCGGGAAGGTCTTTCACGCGGCCGCCACGGATCAGGACGACAGAGTGTTCCTGAAGGTTGTGCTTTTCGCCGGGAATGTAGCTGATCACCTCGAAACCGTTGGTCAGGCGCACCTTGGCGACCTTCCGCATGGCGGAGTTCGGCTTCTTCGGGGTCGTGGTATAGACGCGGGTGCAGACACCACGCTTCTGCGGGCAGGATTCCAAGTGCTGCGACTTGGACCTTCTGACTTTCGCTTCCCGCGGCTTGCGGATCAGCTGTTGGATCGTCGGCATTCAACTACCTCGATTTGCCCGTCCTGGGCTGTTGTCAATACTCGCGCCGAACCTCGACGCGCTGCTTCTCGACTGATGCCCTGCGCGGATCGCAAAACACCAAAACCGCATGCGTCCCCGTCCGGGGACGACGCGGTGGAATTCCAGAGGATCGGGGCACATGGCCCGGATCATGACCACTCACTTTTCGATATCCGAAGGCCGACTCCCATAGGGGCCAGCACTCAGGTAGCGGGCGTATAGGGGGAGTCGCCGGGGATGTCAACGCCCGCTAGGGGGCATCCCCCGTGGCCACTCGGACCTTCACCTTCCGCTCGCGCCACAGGGTGAAGATGCCCGATCCCACCACCAGCCCCGCGCCCAGCAACGTCAACCCATCCGGCAGCGTCCCGAAGGCCAGCCAGCCCAACACGATTGCCCAGAGCAGCGCGGTATAGCGGAACGGGGCGACAAAGCCGATATCCCCCACCCGCATCACCATGATGACGAACATATAGCCCGCCACCAGACAGCCCGCCGCCATCACGATCAGCCCCATCTCGGCCACCGTCGGCATCACCCAGCCCGACAGCGGCGACAGCACCAGCGCCGTCGCCGTCACCGCCGCCGACCCCATCACCGCCACACTGGCCGAGGGCACGTCGCGCGGCAGGGACCGCGTCGTCAGGTCCCGCACCACCACGCAGGCGACCGACGCGAGCCCCATCAGCGACCAGTGGTCAAACCCCTCCGGTCCCGGCCGGATGATGATCAGCACGCCCAGAAACCCCACAAGGATCGCCGACAGCCGCCGCCAGCCGACCCGCTCGCCCAGAAACAGCGCGGCGGCCAGCGTCACCGCAAGCGGCAGCGATTGCAGGATCGCCGACAGGTTCGCCAGCGGCATATGGATCAGCGCCGCCAGGAACAGCAGCGTCGATGCCACCTCCGCCACCGACCGCAACCCCACGATCCGCCCCACACCGGGCGGAAAGCGCAGCCGCAGCCCCCCCGTCAGATGCCCGATCAGCAGCAGCGGCCCCAGCGTCAGCATCCCCCGCAGCGCGATGGCCTGCCACAGCGGCAGATGCTGCATCACCGCCTTCATCGCCGTATCGTTCAGGGTGAAGGCCGCCATGGCGACATTCATGTAGATCGCGCCGCGCAGATTGTCAGACAGGGGCATCAGTCCGTCACCGCAGCCCCGCCAAAGCCGCCTCGAACCCCGGCAGGTCGATCCCGAACCGCCGCTTCAACAGCGGCGCCCAGCGGTCGCGCGGCAGGTCCCAGGCGGGCGGCTCCTTCGCGATATGGCTGTCATTGCCGCCATGTGCCCCGCGCAGGAACATCACCTCATCGGGCAGGGTCAGCGTCGGCATGGTCTTCCACAGCTTGTGATGCGGATGGTCGAGGATGCGCGCCTCCGCCTCCACCTTCGTTAACACCGCCAGCGCCGGTGTCCAGAGCAGCGCCCGCCGCGGCACCACGACCGGCCCCGCTTCCGTCACCTCCAGCACCACCCCCCGCGAGAAATCCAGCGCCGCAACGCCATGCTTGCGGAACTGCGGCAGCAGGGCCCTTCCCTCGTCCCGCACCCGCTCCACGAAATCCACGGCCACCGCATCATCGTCATCCAGCCGGAACTCCGCCACCAGACCGGCCCCCGGATCGACCTGCGCCCGCATCGCCTCGGCGCAGATGCGGCGGTGATGTCCGGGCGGGGCCGCCACAAGCCGTGCCTGCGGCACGCCCGCCACCAGCGCCTCCAGCCGCGACCGCCAGGGATCGGGCAGATCCTCGCCCACCAGCACGACGAAGGTGAAATCCCCGTCCCGCTGCGCCCGGATCGACGGCAGCGTCACATGTTCGAACCAGACCGTCCGCTCCTCCAGCCGCGCGGGGTCATACAGCATCGCCCGCCGCGCCTCGATGCTGTCATGTTCCACCTGAAACCCGCCAAGGCTCGGCACGGAAAAGCGGCACAAGCCCAGCACCTGCATCACGGGTCCGTCACCCGCTGCCTCGTCCATCCCGGCCTCCCTCGCACGCGCACCGGCCCGCAGCCTAGCAGCCAACCACACATCTTCAATGCGAAAGGGCCGCCGCGTTTCCGCGACGGCCCTTTCCTCTTTGCCTTCGGCGATCAATCGCGGCTGTCGAAATCCGCCAGCCCCGACTCCGCCTCGCCCAGATCGACCACATCCATCGGTGCAGCCAGAACGGCGGCATGTTCCGCCTCCGACCGGCGGGCCTCGATGACGTTCTGGTCGCGATCCGACGCGATCTTCTTGACGCGGCTCGTCGCGCCACCCGTCCCTGCCGGGATCAGGCGGCCCACGATCACGTTCTCCTTCAGACCGACCAGCTTGTCGCGCTTGCCCTGAACCGAAGCCTCGGTCAGCACGCGGGTCGTCTCCTGGAAGGACGCCGCCGAGATGAAGCTGCGGGTCTGCAACGACGCCTTGGTGATGCCCAGCAGAACCGGCTCGGCCTTCGCCTCGCGCAGGCCACGCGCCCGCGCCTTGGCGTTCTCCTCTTCCAGTTCGATGCGCTCCACCTGTTCGCCCTTCAGCAGCGTGGTATCCCCGCTGTCGAGGATTTCCAGCTTTTGCAGCATCTGGCGCACGATCACTTCAATATGCTTGTCGTTGATCTTCACGCCCTGCAAGCGATAGACGTCCTGCACCTCGTCGATCATGTAGTTGGCCAGCGCCTCGACACCCATGATGCGCAGGATGTCATGCGGCGCGGGGTTGCCGTCCATGATGTAGTCGCCCTTCTGCACGAAGTCGCCTTCCTGCACCGGGATGTGCTTGCCCTTCGGGATCATGTACTCGATCGGCGTCAGGGTCTCGTCAACAGGCTCCACCGTGATGCGGCGCTTGTTCTTGTAGTCCTTGCCGAAGCGCACATAGCCGTCGGTTTCCGCGATGATCGCGTGATCCTTCGGACGACGGGCCTCGAACAGTTCCGCCACGCGGGGCAGACCCCCGGTGATGTCCTTGGTCTTGGCACCTTCGCGCGGGATACGCGCCACCACGTCGCCGGGGCGAACCTCCTGCTGATCCTCGACCGACAGGATGGCGTCCACCGACATCGGATAGGTGATCGGGTTGCCATTGTCGGCCCGCACCGGTTCCCCCGTCGCCGGGTCCATGATGATGATCTCGGGCTTCAGGTCACTGCCCTTGGGCGCCGACCGCCAGTCCGACACGATCTTCTGCGTCATGCCCGTGGCTTCGTCCGTCTCTTCCCGCACCGACAGGCCCGAGATCAGATCGACGAACTTCGCCACACCGCCCTTTTCGGCGATGATCGGCAGCGTGTAGGGGTCCCATTCAAAGAGCTTGGTCCCGCGCTTAACCGCCTGACCGTCCTTCGCATGGACCTTCGCACCATAGCCCACCTTGTGGACGGCGCGCTCGCTGCCCGCCTCGTCGATGATGGCGATGGACATGTTCCGCCCGATGACGATCTGCTCGCCATTGGCATTGGTCAGCAGGTTGCCGTTGCGGAACTCGATCTTGCCCTCTTGCGACGCTTCCAGGAAGGACTGCTGCCCCCCCTGCGCGATGCCGCCGATGTGGAAGGTCCGCATCGTAAGCTGCGTGCCGGGTTCCCCGATCGACTGGGCGGCGATGATGCCGACCGCCTCGCCGATGTTCACCAGCGTGCCGCGCGCCAGGTCGCGGCCATAGCACATCGCGCAGACGCCCTCTTCCGCCTCGCAGGTCAGCGGGCTGCGGATACGCGCAACCTGCACGCCCGCCTGGTCGATGGCATCGGCCCGGCGTTCGTCGATCACCTCGCCGCGCGCCACGATCACCTCATCGCCACCGGGGACAAGGATATCGTCTGCCGCCACGCGACCCAGCACCCGCTCGGCCAGCGACTGCACAACCTCACCGTCGTTCACGGCGGTTTCCGCCGTGATCGCCCGCTCGGTGCCGCAGTCATGGACGCGCACGATGCAATCCTGCGCAACGTCCACCAGACGCCGCGTCAGATAGCCCGAGTTCGCGGTCTTCAGCGCCGTATCGGCCAGACCTTTCCGCGCCCCGTGGGTGGAGTTGAAGTATTCAAGAACGGTCAGACCTTCCTTGAAGTTCGAGATGATCGGCGTCTCGATGATCTCGCCCGACGGCTTGGCCATCAGGCCGCGCATCCCGCCAAGCTGCTTCATCTGCGCCGGCGAACCCCGCGCGCCCGAGTGGCTCATCATATAGACGGAATTCGGCTCCCTCTCGGCGCCTGCATCGTCGAACCGGACGGCCGAAATCTCGGCCATCATCTCTGCCGCCACCTTGTCAGAACATTTCGACCAGGCATCGACAACCTTGTTGTACTTCTCGCCCTGGGTGATCAGGCCGTCCATGTACTGCTGTTCGAATTCCTTCACCTGATCGCGAACCTCGTTCACGATGCTCCACTTGGTTTCCGGAATAAGCATGTCGTCCTTGCCGAACGAGATGCCCGCCTTGAACGCCTCGCGGAAGCCCAGACCCATGATCTGGTCGCAGAAGATGACCGATTCCTTCTGCCCGCAATAGCGATAGACGGTGTCGATGACAGCCTGCACGTCCTTCTTCCGCAGCAGACGGTTCACAAGCTCGAACGGCGCCTTCGCGTTCAACGGCAGCAGGTTGCCCAGACGCAGACGACCGGGGGTCGTCTTGTAGCGCTTCCAGACTTCGTTGCCCTCGTCGTCGATCTGGCGGATGCGCGCGGTGATGGAGGCGTGCAGATGCACCTCTCCCGCCGCCAGCGCATGTTCCACCTCGTCGATATCGGAGAAGATCTTGCCCTCACCCACCATGCCCTTGCGTTCCATGGTGACGTAGTAAAGGCCCAGAACCATGTCCTGCGACGGCACGATGATCGGCGCGCCGTTGGCCGGCGACAGCACGTTGTTCGTGGACATCATCAGGACGCGCGCTTCCAGTTGCGCTTCCAGCGAAAGCGGCACGTGAACCGCCATCTGGTCGCCGTCGAAGTCGGCGTTGAAGGCCGAACAGACCAGCGGGTGAAGCTGGATCGCCTTGCCTTCGATCAGGATCGGCTCAAAGGCCTGGATGCCCAGACGGTGCAGCGTCGGCGCGCGGTTCAGCAGCACGGGATGTTCGCGGATGACCTCGTCCAGGATATCCCAGACCTCCGGCCGCTCCTTCTCCACCAGCTTCTTCGCCTGCTTGACGGTGCTGGAAAGCCCCTTCGCCTCAAGCCGCGAATAGATGAACGGCTTGAACAGCTCCAGCGCCATCTTCTTCGGCAGCCCGCACTGGTGCAGCTTCAGTTCCGGCCCGGTCACGATGACCGAACGGCCCGAAAAGTCCACGCGCTTGCCCAGCAGGTTCTGGCGGAACCGGCCCTGCTTGCCCTTCAGCATGTCGGACAGCGATTTCAGCGGGCGCTTGTTGGTGCCCGTGATCACGCGGCCGCGACGGCCGTTGTCAAACAGCGCGTCCACCGCCTCTTGCAGCATCCGCTTTTCGTTCCGCACGATGATATCGGGCGCACGCAACTCGATCAGCCGCTTCAGACGGTTGTTCCGGTTGATAACCCGGCGATACAGGTCGTTCAGGTCGGACGTCGCAAAGCGGCCCCCGTCCAGCGGCACCAGCGGGCGCAGTTCCGGCGGGATCACCGGCAGCACGGTCAGAACCATCCACTCGGGCCGGTTGCCCGACTCGAGGAAGCTCTCCACGATCTTCAGCCGCTTGATGATCTTCTTCGGCTTCAGCTCGCCCGTGGCTTCCTTCAGCTCCTCGCGCAGCGTGTCGGCAGTCTGTTCCAGATCAATCGCCGCCAGCATCTCGCGGATCGCCTCGGCCCCGATATTGGCCGTGAAGGCATCCGCGCCATACTGGTCCTGCGCATCCAGGAACTCTTCCTCGGTCAGAAGCTGGCCATAGGTCAGGTCCGTCAGACCGGGCTCGATGACGACATAGTTTTCAAAGTAAAGGATGCGTTCCAGATCGCGCAGCGTCATGTCCAGCATCAGGCCGATGCGGCTGGGCAGCGATTTCAGGAACCAGATATGCGCCACGGGGGCGGCCAGTTCGATATGGCCCATCCGCTCGCGCCGCACCTTTTGCAGCGTCACTTCCACACCGCATTTCTCGCAGACGACGCCGCGATATTTCATGCGCTTGTACTTGCCGCAAAGGCATTCATAGTCCTTGATCGGCCCGAAGATGCGGGCGCAGAACAGGCCGTCACGTTCCGGCTTGAAGGTCCGGTAGTTGATCGTTTCCGGCTTCTTGATCTCGCCATAGGACCAAGACAGGATCCGCTCGGGCGAAGCCAGAGAGATCTTGATCTCGTCAAAGGTCTTGATCGGGGCAACCGGGTTGAACGGGTTGTTGGTCAGTTCCTGGTTCATTTCAATTCCCTAAGGTGAGGGCTGCGGGGAAGGGGCGCATGGCGGGGTTCACCCCGCCATGCCGAAGGACAGTCGGGCGGGGTTCACCCCGCCTTTCCGTCACTCCTCCTCCGCATCCAGGAGTTCCATGTTCAGGCCGAGGCCGCGGACTTCCTTGACGAGCACGTTGAAGCTCTCGGGAACGCCCGCTTCGAAATTGTCCTCGCCCTTGACGATCGACTCGTAGACCTTCGTCCGGCCGGCCACGTCGTCCGACTTCACCGTCAGCATCTCTTGCAGGGTATAGGCGGCGCCATAGGCTTCCAGGGCCCAGACCTCCATCTCCCCCAGACGCTGACCGCCGAACTGCGCCTTCCCGCCCAGCGGCTGCTGGGTGACAAGGGAGTACGGCCCCGTCGAACGGGCATGCAGCTTGTCATCGACAAGGTGGTGCAGCTTCAGCATGTACTTCACGCCGACGGTGACCTTCCGCGCGAATTTCTCGCCCGAACGGCCATCGAACACCTCCGACTGGCCCGACTGGTCGAACCCGGCCCGGCGCAGCGCGTCATTGACGTCCTGCTCCTTCGCGCCGTCGAAGACCGGCGTCGCGATCGGCACGCCGCGCGTCACATAGGACGCCTTCTCCAGCAGGTCCTCTTCCTCAAGGCCCGAGAAGACCTCGCCATAGGTGTCGTCGCCATAGGCGATGCGCATCGCCTCGCGCACCGGGGTCAGGTCGCCCGACCGACGATACTCCTTCAGAGCCTCGTCGATCTGAAGGCCAAGGCCCCGTGCCGCCCAACCCATATGGGTTTCCAGGATCTGCCCCACGTTCATCCGCGACGGCACCCCCAGCGGGTTCAGCACAAGGTCAACCGGCGTGCCATCGGCCAGGAACGGCATGTCCTCGATCGGCACGACCTTGGAGATGACGCCCTTGTTCCCGTGACGCCCGGCCATCTTGTCGCCCGGCTGCAACTTGCGCTTCACCGCGACAAAGACCTTGACCATCTTCATCACGCCCGGAGGCAGATCGTCGCCCCGGCGCACCTTTTCGACCTTGTCCTCGAATCGGTGCTCCAGCGCGCGCTTCTGCGCCTCGAACTGATCGTGCAGCGCCTCGACTTCCTTCGCCTCGGCCTCTTCACCCAGCGCAAGCTGCCACCACTGGCCGCGCGACAGCGTGCCCAGCAACTCGTCGTCGATGGTGGACCCGGTCTTGATGCCTTTCGGCCCCTTCACCGCGGTCTTGCCCATGATCAGCGTCTTCAGGCGCGAATAGATGTTGCGCTCAAGGATCGCCAGCTCGTCGTCGCGGTCCCGCGCCAGACGTTCCACTTCCTCGCGCTCGATCTGCAACGCGCGCTCGTCCTTGTCCACGCCATGCCGGTTGAACACCCGCACTTCCACCACGGTGCCATAGGCCCCCGGCGGCAGGCGCAGCGACGTATCCCGCACATCCGAAGCCTTCTCGCCAAAGATGGCGCGCAGCAGCTTCTCTTCCGGCGTCATCGGGCTTTCGCCCTTGGGGGTGATCTTGCCCACAAGGATGTCGCCCGGCTGCACTTCCGCCCCGATATAGACGATGCCCGCCTCATCAAGGTTGCGCAGCGCCTCTTCGCCCACGTTCGGGATATCCCGCGTGATCTCTTCCGGGCCCAGCTTGGTATCCCGCGCCGCGACCTCGTATTCCTCGATATGGATCGAGGTGAACACGTCGTCCCGCAGGATACGCTCGGAAATGAGGATGGAGTCCTCGTAGTTGTAGCCATTCCACGGCATGAAGGCCACGACGACGTTCCGGCCAAGGGCCAGTTCGCCCATGTCCGTGCAAGGCCCGTCGGCGATCACCTCGCCGCGCTCCACCCGGTCGCCCACCTTCACCAGCGGACGCTGGTTGATGCAGGACGACTGGTTGGAACGCTTGAACTTCCGCAGACGATAGATGTCCACGCCCGGCTCGCCGGGTTCCAGAAGTTCCGTCGCGCGCACAACGATACGCGTCGCATCCACCTGGTCGATCACGCCCGACCGCCGCGCCATGATCGCGGCACCGGAATCGCGGGCCACCACGGCCTCGATCCCCGTCCCGACGAAGGGCGCATCCGATTGCAGCAGCGGCACCGCCTGACGCTGCATGTTGGACCCCATCAGCGCGCGGTTCGCGTCGTCGTTCTCAAGGAACGGGATCAGCGAAGCCGCGACCGAAACCAACTGCTTCGGCGAAACGTCGATCAGGTCGATGGCTTCCGGCGGGTTCAGCATGAATTCCCCGGCCTTCCGGCTGGAGATCAGGTCGTCAAGGAACTTGCCCTCGCCATCCTGGTTCGCGTTGGCCTGCGCCACCGTGTGCCGCATCTCCTCCGTGGCCGACATATAGACGACCTCGTCGGTCACCTTGGCGTCCACCACCTTGCGATACGGCGTCTCGATGAAGCCGTACTTGTTCACGCGGGCAAAGGTGGCCAGCGAGTTGATCAGGCCGATGTTCTGGCCTTCCGGCGTCTCGATGGGGCACATCCGGCCGTAATGGGTCGGGTGCACGTCGCGCACTTCAAAGCCCGCACGTTCCCGCGTCAGACCGCCCGGCCCAAGCGCCGACAGACGGCGCTTGTGGGTGACTTCCGACAGCGGGTTGGTCTGGTCCATGAACTGCGACAGCTGCGACGACCCGAAGAATTCGCGCACGGCCGCAGCGGCAGGCTTCGCGTTGATCAGGTCCTGCGGCATGATCGTGTCGATTTCCACCGACGACATCCGCTCCTTGATCGCGCGCTCCATGCGCAGCAGGCCGACGCGATACTGGTTCTCCATCAACTCGCCGACCGACCGGACACGGCGGTTGCCGAGGTGGTCGATATCGTCGATCTCGCCCCGCCCGTCGCGCAGGTCGCACAGCGCCTTGATGCAGGCGATGATGTCCTCGCGGTCCAGCGTGCGCTGGGTGTCGGGCTTCTGAAGGTCCAGACGCATGTTCATCTTGACCCGGCCCACGGCGGACAGGTCATAGCGTTCCTTGTCGAAGAACAGCGTGTCGAACAGCGCGCTTGCCGCTTCCACGGTCGGCGGCTCGCCCGGGCGCATCACGCGATAGATGTCCATCAGCGCGGTGTCGCGGCCCATGTTCTTGTCGGCGGCCATCGTGTTGCGCATGTAGGGGCCGACATTGACATTGTCGATGTCCAGCACCGGGATCTCGGTGATCCCCTGATCCAGCAACAGCTTGACCGTCCCGCCCTTCGGCGCGCCGTCGCGGTCGTAATCCATGGTCAGCTCGTCACCGGCTTCGACCCAGATTTCGCCCGTCTCTTCGTTGATGATGTCCTTGGCGACATAGCGGCCGATGATGTGGTCGAACGGAACCAGCAGTTCCGTCACCTTGCCCTCATCCTTCCACTTCTTCACCATCCGCGGCGTGGCCTTGTCGCCCGCCTTCAGGATCACCTCGCCCGTGGCGGCATCCACGAGGTCATAGGTCGGCCGCGTGCCCGACACGCGGTTCGGGAAGAACTTGGTCACCCAGCCCTTGTTCTTCACATGCTTGAAGGACACGGTGTCGTAATAGGCATCCATGATGCCTTCCTGATCCATGCCCAGCGCATAAAGCAGCGTCGTCACCGGCAGCTTGCGGCGGCGGTCGATGCGCGCGAACACGATGTCCTTGGCGTCGAATTCGAAATCCAGCCAGGACCCGCGATAGGGAATGATCCGGCATGTGAACAGAAGCTTGCCGCTGGAATGCGTCTTGCCCTTGTCATGGTCAAAGAACACGCCGGGCGACCGGTGCATCTGGGACACGATGACCCGCTCCGTCCCGTTCACGATGAACGTGCCGTTCGACGTCATCAGGGGCATGTCGCCCATATAGACGTCCTGTTCCTTGATGTCCTTCACCGACCGCGCGCCGGTGGTCTCATCGACATCGAACACGATCAGGCGCAGCGTCACCTTCAGGGGCGCCGCATAGGTCATGTCGCGCTGCTGGCACTCGTCCACATCGTATTTGGGCTTTTCCAGCTCGTATTTCACGAATTCCAGAACCGCCGTCTCGTTGAAGTCCTTGATCGGGAACACCGACTGGAACGTCCCCTGAATCCCTTCGCCGTCCAGCGGCTTGTCCGCATCGCCGGACTTCAGGAACAGGTCGTAAGAGGATTTCTGAACCTCGATGAGGTTCGGCATATCCAGGACTTCGCGGATCTTGCCGTAATAGCGGCGGATGCGTTTCTGGCCAACGTAAGCTTGCGCCATGTGCGTCGTCACCTTTTTCTCGTGTCGCTGGCGCGGGTCCGTCGGGGCCACGGGCGCGCGCCTATTGCGATAAGGGGGTCAGATCCCATTCATGCCCCCCGTCCCACCGGAGGGGCTCCCGAATCTGGAACCGCGCCTTGAAAGGGGCACCCGGGCCCGGGGCCGGAAGATGCCCCTTTCAAGACAGGTTCGGCTGGGCCGGGGATTTCCCCGACCCAGCCTGAAAACCGATGTCAGGATGCGCGTCGCATCCCGCCCGATTACTTCAGTTCGACCTTGGCGCCAGCCTCTTCGAACTTCTTCTTCATCGCCTCGGCATCGGCCTTGGAGATGCCTTCCTTGACCTTGCCACCGGCTTCGGTCAGGTCCTTGGCTTCCTTCAGGCCCAGACCGGTGATTTCGCGCACGACCTTGATCACGTTGATCTTGTTCGCGCCGGCATCCGTCAGGACGACGTCGAATTCGGTCTGCTCTTCGGCCGGGGCGGCAGCAGCCGCAGCCGGGCCAGCGGCCATCATGACGGCGCCACCGGCGGCCGGCTCGATGCCGTACTTGTCCTTCAGGATGGTCTTCAGTTCCTGAGCCTGGAGAAGGGTCAGGCCGACGATTTCTTCGGCGAGTTTGTTCAGATCAGCCATTTTGCTCATTCCGTAAGGTTAAGATGGGGTCCAACGCGATGGGGTCAACCACGCGGATATTCCGGGGATCAGGCCGCAGCCTTTTCCTCGATCGTCGACAGGATGCTCGCGATGTTCGATGCAGGCGCGCCAATGGCACCGGCGATGCTCGACGCGGGCGAACCGATGCACGACACGATCTGAGCGATAAGCTCTTCACGCGACGGCATGGCAGCCACGGCCTTCACACCAGCCTGGTCCAGCACCGTCTCGCCCATGGCCCCGCCAAGGATGACGAACTTGTCGTTCGTCTTGGCATAGGCCTCGGTCACCTTCGCCGCAGCGACAGGATCTTCCGAATAGGCAAGCACGGTCATCCCCGTGAGCAGGTCACCCATCTTGACGCCGGGCTTCCCTTCAAGGGCGATCTTGGCGAGCTTGTTCTTGGCAACGCGCACGGACCCGCCAACTTCGCGCATCTTCGCGCGCAGGTCCTGCATCTGTGCAACCGTCATACCCGTGTAGTGGGCAACCACCACAACGCCAGAGCTTTCGAAGATCTGGCCGAGTTCCTCGACCACTTTCTCTTTCTGGGCTCTATCCACAGTTTCACTCCAAGTGTGGGGGTTTCCCCCCGGCTCATGTAACCCCCGCGAACGGGGGCGTTCGGGTCCATGATGCAGTCCCGAGAGCCATGTCACCAAGCGAAAGCCCGTGAAATCGTCTCGAACCCCATCTCAGGCAGGAAAATTAAGGCACGTCGAACCGCACCACCCACCGTCTCGGACAAAGCATGCCGTCCCCGTGACGAATCACGCAGGCGCGGCATTCGGGGTGCATAGTCCTTCCCCCGCGCTTTTCCAAGCCCCTTCCCGCAGCAGCGGACCCATGGCGATCACGCCTCCGTGTCCTCTTCCGTCCCCTCTCCCCGGTCCCACCCCTCGGGCAGCGGCTTGCCCTTCTGAAACAGCCGCCGGATGCGCCGCCCGAAGATCGGCCAGCGGATCACCTCCTCAAGGCCGAACCCCAATTCCCGCTGCACCAGCCCCGTCTGCCAGATCACGAAGGGCAAAAGCACCTGATCCCGTCCCGCCACCTCGCAGAAGGCCCGGAACCAGGCCGCATTCAGCCGTGCCGTGTCCGCCGAACCCATCCGCTGCACCAGTGCGGTGTTCATGAACATGCCCGCCTCGCGCGGGAACCCCGCCCCCTCGAACAGCGCCATGACCCGCGCATGTTCCGCCTCGTCCAGAAATCCCTTGCGCAGACAGACCCGCGCCTCGCGCCAGGCACAGCCCCGCTGCGGCAGCCGCGCCAGATAGCGCCCGGCCGGCGCATTCCCCCCCTGCCCCGCCGCGATCCGCGCCACCAGCGCATCGGGCCGCAGCATCAGCCGCGCCCGGTTGTCCACATAGATCACCCAGTCATGCTGCCCGAAAAACACCTCCGGCATCAGCTTGGGCAGGCGCGAGGCCTGCTTGGCCGTCAGCCCGTCAAACCCGGCAGGCATCACCACCACGCGCCGCCCCGGCGCCACCAGATCGGGCTGATCGGTGAAGATGATCCGGTCCCAGTCCCCCGCCTCGCCAAGGGCCTGGTCGTGAAACGGCTCATGCCGCCCGAAATGGCAGGAATAGACGGCGATCCGCCCCCGCTCCGGAACGATGCCCCCGGCCTCCCGCACCGCGCCGGCTTCCAGAAACCCTGCCACCATCTCCCGCCTGTACCCGATCCGCCTTGATCCGCGCCACACAGGCTACGCCGCCCGCTCCGCCGCCGCAAAAGGAAACGGGCCGCCCCGAAGGACGGCCCGCCAATCTTTCGCCGGATGACCCGAAGATCAGCCCTGCGTGGCCGAGGTCAGATCGACCGAAACGCCCGGCCCCATGGTCGAAGACAGCGAGACCTTCTTCAGATAGGCCCCCTTCGCCCCGGCGGGCTTGGCGCGGTTCACCGCATCCACGAAGGCGCGGATGTTCTGCGCCAGCTTTTCGGCATCGAAGGACACCTTGCCGACGCCGCCATGCACCACACCGGCCTTCTCGACCTTGAACTGCACTTCGCCGCCCTTGGCCGCTTCGACAGCGGTCTTCACGTCCATCGTCACCGTGCCGACCTTCGGGTTCGGCATCAGGTTGCGCGGGCCGAGGATCTTGCCCAGACGGCCGACCAGCGGCATCAGGTCCGGCGTCGCGATGCAACGATCAAACTCGATCTTGCCGGACATGATGGTTTCCATCAGGTCTTCCGCACCCACGATATCGGCACCGGCAGCCTTGGCCTCATCGGCCTTCGGACCGCGGGCAAAGACCGCCACGCGCACGGTCTTGCCCGTGCCGTTCGGCAGTTGCACCACGCCGCGCACCATCTGGTCCGCATGGCGGGGATCGACGCCAAGGTTCATTGCGATCTCGACCGTCTCGTCGAACTTGGCCGATGCCGCCTTCTTGATCAGGGCCACCGCCTCTTCGACAGACACGTTGGACGCGGTGCCGAAAACTTCCTGCGCTGCACGCGCACGCTTACCGAGCTTTGCCATGATCTCAGCCCTTCACTTCGATGCCGCAGGACTTCGCCGAACCAAGGATGATCTGCATCGCAGCCTCGATCGAATTGGCGTTCAGGTCCTTCATCTTCGTCTCGGCGATCTGGCGGATCTGCGCCACCGTCACCGTCCCGGCTACTTCACGGCCCGGCTTGGAAGACCCCTTCGCCCGGTTGCGCTTGCCCACCGGCGGCAGACCGGCCGCCTGCTTCAGCAGGAAGGACGCCGGCGCCGTCTTCAGCTCCAGGCTGAACGACTTGTCCTGGTAATAGGTGATGATCACCGGCGTCGGCGTGCCCGGCGCGATGTCGGCGGTCTTCGCGTTGAATTCCTTCACGAAGGCCATGATGTTCAGGCCGCGCTGACCCAGCGCCGGACCGACCGGGGGCGACGGGTTGGCCTGCTGGGCCTTCACTTGCAGCTTGAGGCTGCCGATTACTTTCTTGGCCATGGGCCATCTCCTTTGTCACAGCGCCGCAGGGCGCGGTTTAGTGGTCCGGTCCGTCACCCCTCAGGGGCGCTCGCCTCCCACGCGATGCACGTCAGACCCCTTTCGAGACCTGCGTGAATTCCAGTTCCACCGGCGTCGCCCGGCCGAAGATCGAGACAGAGACCTTCAGGCGGCTGTGGTCCTCATCGACCTCTTCCACCATCCCGTCAAAGCCCTCGAAGGGCCCGTCGGTGACCTTCACCTTCTCGCCGATGTCAAAGCGGATCAGGTTGCGCGGCTGCGCCTCCCCTTCCTCGACCCGGTTCAGGATGGCATTCACTTCGGCATCCCGCATCGGCATCGGCTTGCCCTGCGGGCCAAGGAACCCCGTCACCCGGTTGATCGACGAAATCAGGTGATAGCCGCGGTTGCTCATCTCCATCCGCACCAGCACATAGCCGGGCATGAAGCGGCGCTCGCTCGTCACCTTCTTGCCGCGCCGCACCTCGATCACCTCTTCGGTCGGCACCAGCACCTCGTCGATCTCCTCCTGAAGACCGGCGTCAATCACGGCTTGCTTGATCTGCTCGGCCACCTTCTTCTCGAAATTCGAGAGAACGCTCACCGAATACCAGCGCTTCGCCATGCCTCGTCCATCCTGCTTGTTCGGGGCCGGAACCCCGGAAATTCATCTGCTTTCGGGAACAAAAAACAGCGCGCAACACGAATCGCTGCGCGCCTGTTGTTCCGGATCAGGGGCGCAGATACAGGCGCGCCCCCCCGATTTCAAGGCTAAACCGGCGTCAGCCGAACAGCATCCGCAGCCCGGTCCGGATGCCCAGATCGACAAGGCTGAAGAAGGTCGCGGTCAGCGCAGCCATGATGAAGACCATGATCGTCGTCAGCAGAACCTCGCGCCGCGTCGGCCAGACCACCTTGCCGACTTCGGTGCGCACCTGCTGAAGGAAGGTGAAGGGATTGGTCTTGGCCATCTGTCGCGTCCACGATTGTTTGGGCGCAGATACGCCGGATGCGATTGGAATTCAAGGGACAGGGATCAGCGCAGCCGCTGCGACAGCCGGTCATAGGGATCGGCCCCCGCAGCCTTCGGCCTGCGCCGCGCCAGCAGCATCGCCCCCGCCGCCGCCAGCAACAGACCGGCCCCCGCCAGCGCCCAGAAGAGGGACGCCCGCAGATCATCCAGCCACGCCATCTGCACCATCCCCGCGTCCACTTCCGCAGCCGGGTCCTGCACGGCCTCGACAGCCTCTGTCTCCGCGACGGGCGTCGCAGCCGGCTCCGCTGCCGTTGCGGCGACAGGCGCCGCTTCCGGCACAGGCGTCACCGGGGCGCCTTGAAATGTCTCATCCGTGCTGGCCACCACGGTCGGGTCCCAATTGGCATCCATCTCTGCCATGTCAAAGCCAAGAAGCCCCCCCATCAGCTTCTCCGCGATCCCGCCCTCCGGGATGCCGTTCATCGTGCTGGTCGGGGTCAGATGCCCAAAGGCAAGGTATATCGCGAAATACATCACCAGCGCACCGACAGCCATCGCCGGCAGCCGCAACAACCGCGACAGCCCCGCCCCGGCCTCATCCCGCTTGGTCTGCGAAGACCCATGACCCAAGCCGGACGGCAGACCGAGGTCCAGCCCCGGCGCAGGCCCGACAGTGCCACTGCGCATCGCCCCCGCACCAGCCCCCTCCCGCGCGGCCTGCTTTGCCCGCACCGCCTCCAGCGGTGACCATTCGCCCGAAGCAGGGGGTGTCACATCAGGGCGCGCATTGCCGCCCGTCTCGGCCATCGGTGCCGCAGACCGTGCTGCCGCCAGTTCAAAGGCCGCAGCCACATGCGGCGGCACCTCCAGCGCAGCCTCTGCCGCCTTCCGCCGCGTCCTTGCCCGACGCGCCGCCATGAACTTGACCAGCGCCAGAAAGGCCGCCACCAGGCCGATCCCGCCGATCACCATGAAATTGAACATCGGCGCATCCGGGTTCGGCGCCAGCGCCGCGTCCCGCCCCTCGAAATAAGGGGCTATCGCAAGGAAATCTGCATCCTTCGTAAGCCCGCGCTCAGCCAGCGCGTCATTCACCATGCTCGACAGATCGGGAGACGATTCCTTCGCCCCGTTCAGGTTGAACAGCAGCCGCGGGTCGTCGGGATCGGCCACATGCGCCGCCATAAGGTCGATCAAGGCCTGCATCTGGTCCGGCGGCAGCACCACCACGCCCCGCGCCACCGTGCTTTCCGGCCCATCCCCCGGCCCGAACAGGACAAACATCCGGCGCACCGTATCGGTGCCCTTCCGCTCCTTGGTCAGCTCATAGTTATGGGCCGGATTGATCCAGGCCGTGACATGCACCTCATGGGCCAGCCCGACGCTGTCCTCGGTGAAAGCGTCCAGGGGCACAGGGTCCGGCACCCCCCGCTCCAGCGCCAGCGCCTTCTCGGCCTCGAATTCCATCACCCAGCCCCGGCTGGTCTCCGCCAGCCAGAAAAACCCGACGGCGATCAGGGCCATCACGGGCCAGGGCAGACCGAAAAGCACGCGCAGCATCAAGACCCCCGCAGCAAAGACTGCCAAAGCCTGCGCGCGCAGCGCGCCAAGCCCGCGACCCTGTCGCGACATGTTTACGAAAAATTGAAGGTTTTTCTGGGGCCACGCCCCGCGGGCATCCACGCCATCGGCCTGGCAGGGGCAGCAGGACTCGAACCCGCGACCCTCGGTTTTGGAGACCGATGCTCTACCAACTGAGCTATACCCCTAGGCCTGCGGCGGGGTTACGGCATGGTGGGGGGGAAATCAAGGGGGCGGCGCAGGGGAAATCCCCGCCCGCCCCGTTTTTCTCCCCCGCCTCAACAGGCCGCCAGCGCCGCCACATCGCCCGCCATCAGCGCGGGCAGCGCCGCGCGGATGCGCGCGGGCTCCCAGTCCCACCAGCCGATCTCCAGAAGCCGCGCCACCGCGTCCTCGCCGAACCGCCGCCGGATCACCCGCGCCGGATTGCCCGCAACAATCGTGTAGGGCGGCACCTCGCCTGCCACCACCGCACCTGCCCCGATGATCGCCCCGCTCCCGATCCGCGCCCCCGGCAGGATCAGCGCGCCATGCCCGATCCAGACATCATGCCCGATCTCGCTATCCGGCAGGCCCGCGAAGCCCTCCTTGAACAGGTCCAGCGTATCCGGGTCGAAGATACCGAAGGGATAGGTCGAAATCCCCCCCATCGCATGATTGGCCGAGGCAGTGATGATCCGCACCCCATGCGCGATCTGGCAAAACCGCCCGATCCGCAGGCGCTCCGGCGCGCCGGGGTAAAGATAGGGGGCCAGCCGCGCGGCCCATCCCTCCGGCGCGGGCGGGTCGAAGTCATTGGCATAGCTGTAATCGCCCACCTCGATATTCGGATGGTCGATGACGCGCGCCAGATGCACCATGTCGCGATGCACGGTGCCATCGGGAAATGTCAGGGGATGCACGGCATCCGCGTTCAGGAACGGCATGGAAAGACCCTCTCTGATCGTCGTTTCAGGTGAAAACGCAGGTCAGATCGTCAGGTCCATCGGTGCCTCCCTCGCAGGTCCAGCCAATCTACAAAGAAAAACGCGCGGGGTCACCCCCGCGCGTTTCCGTAGGGCGGGGGTCTCCCCGCCCCACCGATCACATCACTTGATGATCTTGGACACGACGCCGGCGCCGACGGTGCGGCCGCCTTCACGGATGGCGAAGCGCAGCTTCTCTTCCATCGCGATCGGGGCGATCAGCTCCACCTCGAACTTCAGGTTGTCGCCCGGCATCACCATCTCGGTGCCTTCCGGCAGCTTCACCGTCCCGGTCACGTCCGTCGTGCGGAAGTAGAACTGCGGGCGGTAGTTCGCGAAGAACGGCGTGTGACGGCCGCCTTCTTCCTTCGTCAGGATATAGGCCTCGGCTTCGAAATGGGTGTGCGGGTTCACCGACTTCGGCTTGCACAGCACCTGCCCACGCTCCACGCCGTCACGGTCGATGCCGCGCAGCAGGACGCCGACGTTGTCACCGGCTTCCCCACGATCCAGCAGCTTGCGGAACATCTCGACGCCCGTGCAGACCGACTTCTTGGTGTCGCGGATGCCCACGATCTCCACTTCGTCGCCGACGTTGATCACGCCACGCTCCACACGGCCGGTCACAACCGTGCCGCGGCCCGAGATCGAGAACACGTCCTCGATCGGCATCAGGAAGGGCTGATCCACCGCACGCGCGGGGGTCGGGATGTAGCTGTCAACCGCCGCCATCAGCGCGCGGATCGAGTCTTCCCCGATGTCCTTGCGCTCGCCGATCATCGCCTGATGGGCCGAGCCCTTGATGATCGGGATGTCGTCGCCGGGATAGTCGTAGGAGGACAGCAGCTCGCGCAGCTCCATCTCCACCAGTTCCAGCAGTTCCTCATCATCCACGAGGTCGATCTTGTTCATGTAGACGACCATGTAGGGGATGCCCACCTGACGGCCGAGCAGGATATGCTCGCGCGTCTGCGGCATCGGGCCGTCCGAGGCGGCGCAGACCAGGATCGCGCCGTCCATCTGCGCGGCGCCCGTGATCATGTTCTTCACATAGTCGGCGTGGCCGGGGCAGTCGACGTGGGCGTAGTGACGCGCTTCCGTCTCGTATTCCACGTGGGCAGTCGAGATCGTGATCCCGCGCGCACGCTCTTCCGGCGCGCCGTCGATCTGGTCATAGGCGCGGAATTCGCCGAAATACTTCGTGATCGCCGCCGTCAGCGTCGTCTTGCCGTGGTCAACGTGGCCGATCGTGCCGATGTTGACGTGCGGTTTCGTCCGTTCAAACTTTGCCTTTGCCATGTCCTCGGGCCTTCGGATTGGGGGGCCTGGAATGGCCCTGTGCTACACGGGCGGCGAATTAAGCCGCCCTTGGGGGAAAATCAAGCCGAAAGGGCGCCTCCCGCGCCCCGCGCGCTCAGGGCAGGGACGGGCCGGGAATCGGCACCGGTTCCTGCGGCGGCGGCAGGGGAACGGCCACCGTCCGCGGTGCCGCCGTTCCTGTCGTCGCGGTTGTCGCAGTCGTCGCCGCAGGGGCCACCGCCCCGGCCGGGGTGGCTGCCGCCTCCCCCTCCGCCGCCAGCGGCACCGGCGCCGTTCCATCGGTCGGGAACCATTCGGGATGCCGCGCCAGCCATTCCTCCACCCGCTTCACCGCGTTGTAGGACAGCACTTCCATCTGCTTCTTCTTGTTCCGCGTCAGCCCCGACCCGATCACCGTGTCGCCCGACATGCCCTCAAAGACCGTGAACTGCTCCCCTTCCGGGTTCAGCTTGGTCTGCGTCGCGTCGTCCCAGATATTTGCCGTGATCACCAGCACCGACTTCGGTGCCGCCACCACCGGAATGCCGGGCGGGGCCAGCGCATAGCCGTCGATCGAGATGCCGATATTGTAAAGCCGGCTGCCGTCATAGCGCCCGAACCGCGCCGCGACCGCCTCCTTCATCACCGCTTCCCACTCGTCCGGCGTCGCCTCGCGCGAAATCGGCACCTTCTGCACATTGTCGGCCACGACGATGTTCAGGCCCAGCGCAAAATCCCCAAGCGGCACCGGCGGCTCCTCAAGATCGCTCGCCCCGCAGGCAGTAAGCAGGGCCAGCCCGCAGAAAAGGGCCAGGTGGCGCAGGTTCAGCATGGAATCTCCCGTCAGTCGCGGCCCTCGCGGCCCTGCCACCCGGATAGCGGCTGCAAGCCCGGCGCGCAACGGTCGCACTTTCCGCAGGGCATCCGCCCGCCTATCTTGCGGTCAGGGCGGGCGCCGTCCCCCCTGCCTGCCCGTTCCGGGCCCGACCCGGAACCTCCAGCCCGTCACCCGCCCGCCCGAATTCCGCCCGCCCGACTCCCGGCCAGACAAGGATGGACACGATGCCCCGCGACGCCGCAGCCGACAGCGACAAGGACCACCCCCTCCCCGTCCGCGTGCCGCTGGCGACCGAACCGCTCGGCATCTTCGGCACCCTGCGCGCCGGCCGCCGCAACGTGCTGGAACTGATCCCCGAAATCGCCACCCACGCCCCGATCATCTCCAACACGCGCGGCAAGCGCTGGCACATGATCATGGACCCCGATGCCCTGCGCCGCGTCCTGCGCGACCGGGTCGAGGATTACCCCAAATCCGACGTGACCAAGCTGATGCTCGCCCCCGCCATCGGCCAGTCCATGTTCATCGCCGAAGGGCAGGAATGGCTCTGGCAGCGCCGCACCGCCGCCCCCGTCTTCTCGCATCGCAACGTGGCGAACCTCGCCCCGGTGATGACCGCCGCCGCCGACCGCGCCGCCGCCCGCTTCGCCGCCGCCGAAGGCCGCGCCGCCGATGCCTTCGACGAAATGGTCACCGCCACCTTCGAGGTGATCTCCGACGTCACCCTATCGGGCGGCGAATCCTTCGACCGCGACGCCGTCCACAAGGCCATCGACGCCTATATCGGCCAGACCGCCAAGATATCGCTTCTGGACATCATCGGTGCGCCGACCTGGGTGCCGCGCCCGTCGCGGATGCTCTCCGGTCCCGGCATGCGCGACATGAAGAAGATGGCCGATGCCACCATCGACCGCCGCCGCAGCGACCCGGCAGCAAAGGCGATGCCCGACCTGCTCGATCTCCTCATGGCGGGCGAGGATCCCAAATCCGGCCGCAAGATGACGACCGAAGAGATTCGCGACAACCTCCTCACCTTCATCGTGGCCGGGCATGAGACGACCGCCCTCACCCTGTCCTGGGCGCTCTATCTCTGCGCCTTCGATCCCGCCGTGCAGACCCGCGCCCGCGCCGAGGCGCAAGCCGTCCTCGGTTCCCGCAGCGCCCGCGCCGAGGATGTCCCCAACCTGCCCTATATCCGGCAGGTGATCGACGAAACGCTCCGCCTCTACCCGCCCGCCGCCTTCCTGTCCCGCACCGCGCAAAAGACAGACGAACTCTGCGGCCGCGAGGTGCGCCGCGGCGATACCGTGATCCTGCCGATCTACGCGCTCCACCGCCATAAGAAGCTCTGGTCCCACCCCGACCGCTTCGATCCCGACCGTTTCGCCCCCGGCCACCAGACCGACCGCTTCGCCTTCCTGCCCTTCGGCGACGGCCCGCGCATCTGCATCGGCGCGAATTTCGCGATCCAGGAGGCGGTCATCATCCTCTCCACCCTCCTCGCCCGCTTCCGCTTCGACCTGATTCCCGGCAAATCGCCGAAACCGGTGATGATCCTCACCCTCCGCCCCGAAGGCGGCGTCTGGCTTTCGGTAAAATCCGCATGATCCAGGCCGCTCTGGGCCGGGCCGAACGCCCGGTTTCCCTTCCCCTGAACGGGGCGACGGGTTACACTGTAACGGAACGGGCAACGGGCGCAGGCCCCCTCCCGCCCGTTCATGTGCAGTAACGAGTGGGCGTCCGGAACAGTCCTTTTGTTCCGGACGGTTCACGCAGCCCCATCGCCGCCCCGATCCGGCACCCCGACGCGCTGCGAACCCCCGCAACACCCTATCCGAAAGAGACTCCTGTCGCAGCCGCACAGGGCCTTGCAGCCACGCGGATATCACACAACTCTTTGGGAAACGGACATTCGGGCGTCAGCCTCCTCCGTCCGTTTTGTCCGTAACGAGTTGCGCGCCCGGACGCGGCCAGCCTTGCCGGCCTGCCGCATCCGGGCGCAGTTTCATCCGCAGATGCCGCGCAGCGCCTGCCATTCGGCCTCGGTCAGCACCGGCTCCGTCGCCCCGGTCCCGGCCGCCCTCGCCGCCTCCGCCCGGTTGCCGCTTGCCGGATGGGTGGACAGGATTTCTGGCACATCGCCCCCCATCCCCTCGATCCGCTCGAAAAAGGCCGCCAGCCCCTCGGTCCCCACCCCCGTCCGCGCCAGCAGGGCAAAGGCGAAGGCATCCGCCGCTTCCTCCGCCTCGCGCGTATAGGACGCCCGCAGGATGTAATCCCCCGCCAGGCCGATCACCGTCCCCCCGGTCACATCACCCAGCACCAGCGCCAATATCCCCGCCGATCCCGCCGTCCGGAAGGCCAGCCGCACCGGATCGCGCGCCTCCACATGGCCGATCTCATGCGCCAGAACGCCCGCCACCTCTTCCGCCGTCTCCGCCTCGTCCAGCAGACCGCGCAGGATGACCACATGCCCCCCCGGCGCCGCGAAAGCGTTCAGCATCTCGTGGTCAAAGACCGACAGGTCGATGTCATAGGTCAGCCCCTGCCCCTCGGTCAGCCGCCGCTCCATCTTCTCCAGCGCGGCCAGCCCCGCCGGGTTGTCGCAGACCAGACTGTCCTCTGCGCCCAGCATCCCCTCCACCTGCCGAAGCACGGCCTGCCCGAAGGCCACCTCCTGCTCCATCGGCAACTGATCCGCCAGCAGGTCCGAAATTCGCGGCAGGAAGACAAACAGGATCGCCGCCAGCGCCGCGCCCGCCAGAGCGATGCGCCCCGCGACCTTCACCCCCGTCCCCCGCCGCAGATCGCGCCGTGCAAGGCCCGTCGCCTCGGCCCTGACCCAGGCCGCCAGCGCCCCCTCGGCCAGCACCAGCCGCGCCGGGTCATGCGGCAACTCATCCCCCTCGGCCACCGCCAGCGCCAGAACCAGCCCCTCGCCCTCAATCCGCCGCAGCCGGTCCAGCGGCCAGGTCTCCCGACCAAAGCGCAGGCCCCGCCCATCCGGCGTCACCTCCACCACCTGCCGCCGCGCGGATATGCCGTCGAAAAAGACCGCCTCTTCCGCCGCGGGCCGCATCAGAAGGCCCCGCCCATGTCCAGCGCATCGGCCAGACCCTCGGCATCCGCCCCCCGGTCCGAAACCCGCTGCCGCACCGCATCCAGCGCCTCCGCCCCGGTCACCGTCACGCTCTCCACGAAATGCCCAAGGATCGGCTGGCTGATGAAGACCAGCGCCAGCGCCCCGAACACCGTCAGCAGCAGCAGATACAGCGCCACCCCCAGCACCGCGAATTCAAGCTGCACCAGTTCCGACGCCTCCTCGATCCCCACCATCATCGACCCGAGCGGCGCAAAGATGATGGCCGAGGCGACACCGCCCAGCAGGCCCACGATGAACACGCCCTTGATATACAGCCAGACCACCCGCCCCGCCCGTGGCGCGGCGCGAAAGCCAAGCCCTCCGTCCATCTCCTTCTGCGACATCAGATAGCCGAAGGCCCGGACACGATAGATGACCAGCCCGACCATCCCCCAGATCGCGCCCACCGTGGCCAGAAGACCCGAAAGCCCCGGGCTGCCCCCGATCCCAACCAGCACCGACAGCCCGATCAGTGCGATGCCCACAACCACATGGAAATACGCGGAATAAAGCCCCGTCCACCGCCCGCCCTGCCGGAACCGCGCCCCGCCATACCATGTCCGCTCGGTCATGTAGGCCTCCAGCCGATAGGTCATCAGCGGCCAGAGCAGCCCCAGCGAAACCACCGTCAGCGCCAGATAGATCAGCCCCCGCAGCATGTAACCGCCCGCCGCATTCTCCATCGCGAAACGGATGCCCCGGAACCGCGTCCGGGCCAGCTTGTACCGCCGCGCCCGATAGGCCGCGAACAGCATCAGGGGCAGCACCGCAAGGAAGGACAGCGCGATGGAAATGCCCTGCGCGATCTCTTCCATCTCGTTCTGCGGGTCCAGCACGAAACGGATGCCCACCGCGAAGAGGATCAGTTGCACCACCGCCAGATAGACGGCCAGCACCACCACCGCCATCAGAAAGCCAAGGAACATCTCCAGCCCCGTGCCGGTGAATTCCATGGCGTCATCGCCCACCCGCACCTTTTCCCAGACATGCCGCCGGATGCGCGCCTTGGCCCAGAACCGATAGATGCCCAGCGTGACCACGCCCAGCACCCCGGTCCCCAGCGCAAGCGGGAAAAGCTTGGCCGGATCACCCCGGTAGGAAACCTGCAACTCCCCGGCGCGATCCATGCAATGCCATCCTCAAATGCGTCTCAGGTAAACTTGTTGTCCCGCGGGAACCCGCGCGGCGCCATCTTGCCCGCCCCTGCCCGCGGCCCCTGCCATTCGGTCAGATCGGCCTCGGTCCGCGTCCGCCCGGCCGGGTCTTTCCAGGTCAGCCCCTCGGCCAGCGCGAAGGTGATGGCATCCGACAACCCGCCATCCTTGTATTTCTGCAAGCGCACGCCCTTGCCCTTGGCCATCTCCGGCAGTTCCGCCAGCGGGAAGACCAACAGCTTCCGGTTATCCCCCACCACGGCAACCGTATCTCCGGCCACCTTGCGGCAGAGGGCGGTCTTCACCCCGTCCTTCACCGTCAGCACCTGCTTGCCTGCCCGTGTCTGGGCCAGCACCTCATCCGACGGCACCACGAACCCGTCACCCGCCGTGGATGCCACCAAGAGCTTCTCGCCGGGGCGGAAGATCATCAGGTCCACGATCTCCGCCTCGTTCGGCAGATCGACCATCAGGCGCACGGGTTCCCCCATCCCCCGCCCGCCCGGCAGGTTCGCGCCCAGAAGCGTGTAGAACCGCCCGTTCGACCCGATCAGCAATATCTTGTCCGTCGTCTCGGCGTGGAAGATGAACCTTCCCTCGTCGCCGTCCTTGAACTTCACCTCGGTATCCAGCGCGACCTGCCCCTTCATCGCGCGGATCCAGCCCATCTTGGAACAGATCACCGTGATCGGCTCGCGCTCGATCATCGCCTCGAACGGCACCTCCTCCACATCGCCCATCTCGGCAAATGTGGTGCGCCGCGCGCCCTCTTTCGTGCTCTTCCCGAACTGCTTGCGGATGTCTTCCAACTCCGCCCCGATCTTCTTCCACTGGCGCTTTTCGCTCTCCAGCAGATCGGCAAGGTCCGCCCGCTCCTTCATCAGCGCATCGCGCTCGCGGATCAGCTCCATCTCCTCCAGCCGCCGCAAGGACCGCAGCCGCATGTTCAGGATGGATTCCGCCTGAAGCTCCGTCAGTTCCCCCTCGCCCGGGGGCGGGGAAACGTAATCCTTCTCCGACGTCGCCCGCTTGTGATCCTTCGACCAATCCTCCGCCATCAGGGCGCGCTTGGGATCGTCGTCATAGCGGATGATGTCGATCACCCGGTCCAGATTCAGGAAGGCGATGATGAAGCCTTCCAGAACCTCCAGCCGGTGGTCGATCTTCTCCATCCGGTGTTCCGACCGCCGCCGCAGCACATCGCGCCGATGGTCAAGGAAGGCCCGCAGCACCTCCTTCAGCGAACAGACCTTCGGCACCTTGCCGTCGATCAGCACATTCATGTTCAGGCTGAACCGGATCTCCAGATCGCTGTTCTTGAACAGCGTCCCCATCAACACATCCGGCTCCACCGTCCGCGCCCGCGGCTCCAGCACGATCCGCACGTCATCGGCGCTTTCGTCCCGCACATCGGCCAGAAGCGGGATCTTCTTCGTCGTGATCAGTTCCGCCAGCTTCTCGATCAGCTTGGACTTCTGCACCTGATAGGGGATTTCCGTGACCACGATCTGCCACGTCCCGCGGCCCAGATCCTCCACCTCCCACTTGGCGCGCAGCCGGAACGACCCCCGCCCCGTGCGATAGGCCTCAAGGATATTGGCCTTGGGCTCCACCAAGACCCCGCCCGTCGGGAAATCCGGCCCCGGCACGAACCCCACCAGCTCGTCATCCGTGATGCCGGGATTGCCCAGCATCGCCTGGCAGGCCCCGATCAGCTCATCCAGATTGTGCGGCGGGATATTCGTCGCCATCCCCACCGCGATGCCCGAAGACCCGTTGGCAAGAAGGTTGGGAAAGGAGGCCGGCATCACCACCGGCTCTTCCAGCGTGCCGTCGTAATTCGGGCGGAAGTCCACGGCGTTCTCTGCCAGCCCTTCCATCAGCGTCTCGGCAATCGCCGTCAGCCGCGCCTCGGTGTATCGGCTGGCCGCCGGGTTGTCCCCGTCGATATTGCCGAAATTCCCCTGCCCATCCACCAGCGGGTAACGGACGTTGAAATCCTGCGCCAGACGCGCCATCGCGTCATAGATCGCGGCATCGCCATGCGGGTGATAGTTCCCCATCACATCGCCCGAAATCTTGGCCGACTTGCGGAATCCCCCCGTCGCGGTCAGCCTGAGTTCCCGCATCGCATAGAGGATTCGCCGATGCACCGGCTTCAGCCCGTCGCGCGCATCCGGCAGCGCCCGATGCATGATCGTGGACAGCGCATAGGTCAGATACCGCTCGCCAATCGCGCGGCTCAGCGGCTCCGCCACCAGAATGGGCTCTATCTTGGGGCTCTCGGGCGTGTCTGACATGCATGTTGTGTAAATCGCCACGCGCCGCCGGTCCAGCCGAAACCGCAGTCCCCCCCGACACCGCTCCACCCCTTCCGACCGATCGCCGAAACGGCAAGTTTCCGCTCAAATTCGCGCCGTTCCATGCTAGGAGGGCGGAAAGATTGCCCGTGGTGAGTCGGATACCAGAATGTTTCGTTATCTCCTTTTCTGTAGCCTCGGCCTTTACCTCGCCCTGCTGATCGGCGGCGAAGATCGGGGTCAGGAACGCATGGGTCTGCGCGGCGCCTATGCCATAGACCTGTCCACCCCCGCCCCCATGCAGATCGCGGCCCCCGCAACGCAGGCCCCCGCCACGCCGGAAGACGCGCGCAGCATCCTGCCCGAAACCGCCACCGCCACCCGCACCGACAGCGCCGCCACCCCGGCCCTCCTCGAACAGGCCGCCGCCCCGGCAGAACCCGCCTTCAACGATTTCAACAACCCCAGCGTCACCCTCCGCACCATCACGGCCGAGGCGGCGAATATCCGCGACGCCGCCAGCCGCAACGGCGCCGTGATCGGGCGGCTGGAACGCGGCGAGATCGTGCAGATGGTCGAACAGGTCGGCGACTGGGTGCATATCCGCATCGAAGGCGACGGGATCGACGGCTATGTCCACCGCCGCCTGATCTCCACCGAAGCGCCCGCCCTCTCCACCTACACGCTCTTTCCCGCCGCAGACTGACGGCCGCAGACTGACCGCCGCCCGGCATTGCCAAGTCCACGCCACTTCGCCTAGATCGGCGGAACGGGTCCAAGGGCAGGCAGGTCATGCGTTCCATCCTCATCACCGGATGCTCCTCCGGCATCGGCTATGACGCCGCCCATGCGCTCAAGGCGCGCGGCTGGCGCGTCTTCGCCACCTGCCGCCAGCCCGCCGATTGCGACCGCCTGATCGCCGAGGGGCTGGAAAGCTTCCCGCTCGACTACGCCTCCGAAGACAGCATCGCCGCCGCCGTCGCAGAAACCCTCTCCCGCACCGGCGGCCGCCTCGACGCGCTCTTCAACAACGGCGCCTTCGCCTGCCCCGGCGCGGTGGAAGACCTGCCCCGCGGCGCCCTGCGCGAAATCTTCGAAACCAACTTCTTCGGCTACCACGATCTCACCCGCCGCCTGATCCCCACCTTCCGCGCGCAAGGGCATGGCCGCATCGTGCAATGTTCCTCCGTCCTCGGCCTCGTCGGGGCGAAATGGCGCGGCGCCTATGTGTCCACCAAATTCGCCCTCGAAGGCCTGACCGATGTCATGCGGCTCGAAATGGACGGAACCGGCATCGACCTCATCCTCATCGAACCGGGCCCCATCGGCACCCGCATCCGCGAGAACGCCATCCCCCATTTCGAAAAGTGGATCGACTGGGAAAACTCCGCCCGCCGCGAGGAATACGCAGCCCTTCTCCACCGGCTCTACAAGCCCGACCAGAAAAAGGACCGCTGGGAACTTCCGCCCTCCGCCGTGACGGAAAAACTCATCCATGCGCTGGAATCCCCCCGCCCCCGCGCCCGCTATTACGTCACCGTCCCCACCTATCTCTCCGGAATCCTCAAGCGCCTCCTGCCGACCCGCCTTCTCGACCGCATCGTCGCCAAGGGCTGACGCCCGGCGAAAGGCGCGGCATCATGGGCATTCGCCTTTGCGCCATTCCCCGCTAGATGAGGCGCGAACCACAGGGAAACGCCATGCTCTCCGATCCGCTCTTCATCATCGCAGCCCTCGCGGCCTTTGCCGTGCTCGCCATCCTTATGGTCGGCATCGGCGGCTTCGCCAAGGGCGGCGACTTCAACCGCAAGCACGCGAACCGCATCATGCGGCTGCGCATCATCGCCCAGGCCGTGGCCGTCGCCCTGATCGTCGCCTTCGCCTGGCTGCATTCCAAGGGGTAAGCCATGGTCGTCCTCTCCAAGATCTACACCAAAACCGGCGATGCCGGGGAAACCGCGCTCGGCAACGGCGCCCGCGTGGCGAAACACGCCACCCGCGTCTCGGCCTATGGCACCGTGGATGAAACCAACGCCACCGTCGGCCTCGCCCGTCTCCACGCCGATCCGGAAACCGACAAGGCCCTGGCCCGCATCTCCAACGATCTCTTCGATCTCGGCGCCGATCTCTGCACCCCCGACATGCATCTCGACGCCACCCTCCCCTACACCCCCCTGCGGATGCAGGAGGCGCAGGTCCTGCGGCTGGAACGCGAGATCGACGCGATGAATGCCCGCCTGCAACCGCTCCGCAGCTTCATCCTGCCCGGCGGCTCGCCCCTTGCCGCGCAGCTTCACCTCTGCCGCACGGTCTGCCGCCGCGCCGAACGCCTGACGGTCGAACTCGCCACCATGGAATCGGTCAACCCCGAGGCGGTCAAATACCTCAACCGCCTGTCCGACTGGTTCTTCGTCGCGGGCCGCATCGCCAATGACGACGGCAAGGCCGATGTCCTCTGGGTGCCCGGCCTGACCCGCGAAGGCTAGGCCTCCGAAAAACGCGACGTCTCGACGCGCGATCCTGTCGCATTTGGTCTGTTGCAACCGCAGCGAACGGTCTAGTTACCCTATCGAGAGCTTGGGTGAGGTCCGCCCGTCGGACCGCAATAAGGAGATGCGCGATGAAGGTCCTGGTGCCTGTCAAACGTGTGATCGACTACAACGTGAAGGTCCGCGTCAAGGCGGACGGTTCCGGCGTCGATCTCGCCAACGTCAAGATGTCGATGAACCCCTTCGACGAGATTGCCGTCGAAGAGGCGATCCGGCTCAAGGAAAAGGGCATCGCGACCGAGGTCGTCGTCGTCTCCATCGGCGTGAAGCAGGCGCAGGAAACGCTGCGCACCGCGCTCGCCATGGGCGCTGACCGCGCGATCCTGATCGAAGCCGCCGCCGATGTGCATACCGACATCGAACCGCTCGCCGTGGCGAAACTGCTCGCAGGTGTGGTCAAGGAAGAAGCCCCCGGCATCGTCCTCTGCGGCAAGCAGGCGATCGACAATGACATGAACGCCACCGGCCAGATGCTCTCTGCCCTGCTCGGCTGGTCGCAGGCCACCTTCGCCTCCGAAGTCGCCATCGAAGGCGACACGGCGAAAGTCACGCGCGAGGTTGACGGCGGTCTCCAGACCATCGCGGTCAAGCTGCCGACGATCATCTCGGTCGATCTGCGCCTGAACGAACCGCGCTATGCCTCGCTGCCGAACATCATGAAGGCCAAGACGAAGCCGCTCGCCACCAAGACCCCCGCCGATTACGGCGTGGACGTCGCGCCGCGCCTCTCGGTCGTCAAGACTGTGGAACCGGCAGGCCGCAAGGCCGGCGTGAAAGTGGGCTCCATCGAGGAACTCATCGCGAAACTCAAAGACGAAGCAGGGGTGATCTGAGATGGCCGTTCTTCTTCTCGCCGATGTGAATGATGGCCAACTGGCCACCGATGCCGTCGCCAAGGCCCTTTCCGCCGTGAAAGGTCTGGGCGAGGTGCATATCCTCGTCGCCGGCACCTCTGCCGCCGCCGCGGCCGAAGCCGCCAAGCTTGACGGTGCCGCCAAGGTCCTCCACGCCGATGACGCGGCCTATGACCACGGCATGGCGGAATCCACCGCCGCGCTGATCGTCTCGCTTGCGGGCAGCTACAGCCACATCGCCGCCGCCGCGACCGCCTTCTCCAAGAACGTCCTGCCCCGCGCTGCGGCCCTGCTCGACGTCATGGTGATCTCGGACGTGACCGCCGTCGTCGATGCCGACACCTTCGAACGCCCGATCTATGCGGGCAACGCGATCCAGACGGTGAAATCCTCGGATGGCAAGAAGGTCCTCACCGTCCGCACCGCCTCCTTCAACGCCGCAGCCAGCACCGGCAGCGCCGCCGTTGAAAAGGTCGCCGTCGCCGCCGACGGGTCGCTGTCCAAATGGGTCGAAGACAAGGTCGCCGCGTCGGACCGCCCGGAACTCACCTCCGCCGGCATCGTCGTCTCGGGCGGCCGTGGCGTCGGCTCCCAGGCCGACTTCGCCCTGATCGAGAAACTGGCCGACAAGCTCGGCGCCGCCGTCGGGGCCTCGCGCGCCGCGGTGGACTCTGGCTACGCCCCGAACGACTGGCAGGTCGGCCAGACCGGCAAGGTCGTCGCCCCCACGCTCTACGTCGCCGTGGGCATCTCGGGCGCGATCCAGCATCTGGCGGGCATGAAGGACTCCAAGGTCATCGTCGCCATCAACAAGGACGAAGAGGCCCCCATCTTCCAGGTCGCCGATTACGGCCTCGTGGCCGACCTCTTCACCGCCGTCCCGGAGATGATCGAAAAGCTCTGATCCCGGGATCAAGGCGCAGGATAGAGGGGCGCGGGGAAACCCGCGCCCCTTTTCACATCATCCCCCGCAGCACCGGCAGCAGCGCCGCCGCCACCTCCTCATGCACGGCCACACCCGGCACGCCCCGCGCCGCAGGCTCCGCCATCGGCGGAAAGACCATCCCCTCCATCCCGCGCGCCCGCGCCGCCGCGCTCGGCACCACCGTCACGGCCGCATCCACCCGCCCCGCCAGCCTCTCCATCATCCCGGCATCCACCAGCAGCGGCTCTCCAAACGGCACATCCCGTGGCGGCCCCGGCGGCGCCTCCGCCATCCAGAGCAGCACCTTCCGCCCCGGAATGCCCGCCAGCAACCCTGCCATCCGCGCGCACCACGCGCTCCGCAACTCCTCCGCCACCAGCCCGAACCGCTCCGGCCCGGCCTCGAACAGCGACCGCAACATGTGCCGCGTGAAACTGAAATCCGTGAAATCCACCCCCCGATAGATCGTCTGCAACAGGGGAGAGGCGCGCAGGAACCGGTCATTCCGGCGCGGATGCACCGTATAGAACCGGTTCGACAGATCCGCCGCCCCCGGCACCTGCACCACCACAACGGCGGCCCGCTGCACCACATCCATCACCGCCGGATCGCCCAGCCAGGCATCCGGCCCCGCATTGGGGCAGCCAAGGTTCACCACCTTGCCCCCCAGCCCCGCCTCCAGCAGCGCCGGATAGGGCTGCGGGATATAGCGCCCATAGGCCTCGATCCCGCCCAGCACCGCAACGAACCACCCCGAAAGATCACGCCGCGGCCCCCGGAACAGCAACCGCGACCGCCCATAGCGACAAGGCATGTAATCGAGCGATCCCTCGCCCGCATAATCATAGGCCATGGCCCACCCCACAAGACTTCACCCGCAACCAGCTTTGCCGGACAGGTCTGAACAGCGGGTTAAGGTCGCAATTCGGCTAAAGCTTTCCGCAACGCGCCCCGCGCCGCTTGCACCCGGCCCGCCCCGGTGCATAAGGTCCATCCCGGAACGAAGGAGTGCTGAGTCATGGCAGAAATCCGCAGCGTGGGCGTCGTCGGCGCGGGTCAGATGGGCAACGGCATCGCCCATGTCTTCGCCCTTGCGGGCTATGACGTGCTCCTCTCCGACATCAGCCAGGCCAGCATCGACAAGGCGCTCGCCACCATCGAAAAGAACCTCGACCGCCAGGTCGCCCGCGGCAAGATCACCGCCGAAGACAAGGCCACCGCACAAGGGCGCATCCGCACCACGCTCCGCCTTGCCGATCTCGGCCCCTGCGACCTCATCATCGAGGCCGCGACCGAACGCGAAACGGTGAAACAGGCGATTTTCGAGGATCTGCTCCCCCATCTCAAACCCTCCACCATCCTCACCTCCAACACCTCCTCCATCTCCATCACCCGTCTTGCCAGCCGCACCGACAGGCCGGAAAAATTCATGGGCTTCCACTTCATGAACCCCGTGCCGGTGATGCAGCTTGTCGAACTCATCCGTGGCATCGCCACCGATCAGGACACCTGGGAAACCCTGCACGAGGTGGTGCGCAAACTCGGCAAGACCGCCGCCAGCGCCGAGGATTTCCCCGCCTTCATCGTCAACCGCATCCTGATGCCGATGATCAACGAGGCGGTCTATACGCTCTACGAAGGCGTCGGAAACGTGAAGTCCATCGACGAATCCCTCAAACTCGGCGCCAACCACCCGATGGGCCCCCTGGAACTGGCCGATTTCATCGGTCTGGACACCTGCCTTGCCATCATGAACGTCCTGCATGACGGTCTGGCCGACACCAAGTACCGCCCCTGCCCGCTGCTCACGAAGTATGTCGAGGCCGGATGGCTCGGCCGCAAGACGCAGCGCGGCTTCTACGACTATCGCGGCGAGGTGCCGGTCCCGACACGGTAACCGCATGCCCAAGGCCGCCACCTCGCGCATCGACAAGCTGCTGTCATCCATGGGCTACGGCTCACGCGCCGAAATGGCGCGCATGGCCAAGGCGGGCGGCATCACGCTGGACGGCGCGGATATCACCGATGTCAGCCAGCGCATCGCCCTGACGCCCGACCTGCCCGCCCGCATGGTGATCGACGGTGACCCGCTCGACCCGCTTCAGGGCCTCGTGATCCTCCTGAACAAACCCCTCGGCATGACCTGCTCGCACAAGGAAGACGGGCCGCTCGTCCACGATCTACTCCCCCGGCGCTGGCGCGCACGCGACCCTGCCATCTCCACCGTCGGGCGGCTGGACAAGCAGACCTCCGGCCTCCTCCTCCTCACCGATGACGGCGATCTCCTCCACCGCATCATCAGCCCCCGCCGCCACATCCGCAAAACCTACCGCGCCACGCTCGCCCGCCCCTTGAAAGGGACCGAGGCCGCCCTCTTCGCCTCCGGCACCCTGATGCTGGAGGGCGAAACCAAACCCCTCGCCCCCGCCGACCTGGACGTGATCTCCGCCACCGAGGCCCTGCTCACCGTAACCGAAGGCCGCTACCACCAGGTCCGCCGCATGTTCGCGGCCACAGGAAACCACGTCGAGGCGCTGCACCGGATCAGCCTTGGCGGGCTGTCGCTGCCTGCGGACCTCGCGCCCGGAAAGTGGCGACTGCTCGATCCGGCAGGGATCGCATCCGTTTTCGGATGATCCGTAGGGCGGGGGTCTCCCCGCCTTCCCGGCGCGGCGGGGTCAAACCCCGCCCTACTTCTTCAACGAAAGCACATGCTCCCGCAGCCAGGCCAAGAACCCGCGCGGGTTCCCCTCCCATTTCTTCAATTCCTCCGCCGGGATCGGCGCGCCGATCACCGGGCGTGTAGGCCGGAATTCGCATGGCCGGTAGGGCGGGGGTCTCCCCGCCTTCCCGGCGCGGCGGGGTCAAACCCCGCCCTACTTCTTCAACGAAAGCACATGCTCGCGCAGCCAGGCCAGGAACCCGCGCGGGTTCCCCTCCCATTTCTTCAATTCCTCCGCCGGGATTGGCGCGCCGATCACCGGGCGCGTCGGCTTGAACAGGCAGCGCTTGATCTCGTAAAGCAAGAGCCCCTGCCGCAGCGTGTCGCTGATCTTGTTCGCAATCAGAAAGGCCCGGCTGTTCTGGCCGGGGAAAAAGACCGGCAGGATCGTCGCCCCCGAGGACCGCACGATCTTGTGGGTGAAGACGTTCCACTCCGCCTCCACGGCGGGCCCCCACCAATCCTCGCTCATCGCCACCTTGCCGGCCGGGAACAGGATGATCACCCCCCCCGCCTTCAGATGCTTCATCGTCTCGTCCCGCATCTGCAGGCCCAGTTCCCGCGCATTGTCCTCATGCGGAAAGGGCACCGGGATCATGAATTCCTCGACCTCCGGAATCCCCGTCAGCAGCGACCGCGTCAGGATCTTGAAATCCGACCGCACGCGGTTGACCATCTCGGCCAGGATCATCCCATCCACAAGGCCCGACGGATGGTTCGATACCACCACCAGCGGCCCCTCCTTCGGGATCAGCGCAATCTCTTCCGGCGGCGTCTGGATCGTGATCCCCATCTGCCGGATCGCCTTGGGCCAGAAGGGCGCGCCCACCGGTGCCCCCGTCCGCTCGAAATCCCGGATCAGCCGCAGCAGCGTCACCTTCGCCGTCAGCCATTCGATGGCGCGGATGGTGTTGGCCTTGAACGGGTTCTTGAACGTCCCGGCATAGGACAGCCGCCGCATGTCATAGGGGCGCTCCGCCCGCGCCGCCCTGCGCCGCGCCAGCTCCTCCTCGCTCACCTCAAGGGTGCGCACCTCTTCGCTCTGCGACGTTCCGGTCACGCGGGATCTGCCTTTCGCGTCTGACGGGCCTCAGTAGTCCTCGCCGAAGCGGTTTGCAACCAGCGCCTCCAGCGCATCGGCAAGCTTCTCCGCCTCAGCGCCATGGGTCGCCACCGCGATCTCCGTCCCGCGCGACGCCGCCAGCATCAGAAGACCCATGATCGAATCCCCCGACACGGTCATCCCGTCCTTCGTCACCTGCGCCTGCGCGTCATGCCCCTCGACCACTTCCACGAACTTGGCCGAGGCCCGCGCATGCAGCCCCTTCTCGTTTATGATCCGCAACACCCGTCCCGTCATGATCCCAAGCTCACGCCCCTCCGCCGAGGTCCAGACTGTTGATATACTTGCGCCCGGCGTCAAGCGCCGCCGCCACCGCCTCCGGCACCGTCAGGTCGCGCGACTTGGCCAGCTTGATCAGCATCGGCAGGTTCGCCCCATAGACGATGCGCCGGTCCGCGCCCACGCAAGCCATCAGCGACAGGTTCGACGGCGATCCCCCGAACATGTCCGTCACCACCACCACGCCCGCCCCCGTATCCACCGCATCGGCGGCGGCGCAGATTTCCGCCTGCTTGGCCTTGCGGTCATGGTCATCCTCGATGGCGATGGCCCGCATCGCATCCTGCTTGCCCACGACATGCTCGACCGCGGAAAGATATTCCCGCGCCAGCCCGCCATGTGCCACGATCACGATACCGATCACGCGCCAATCACCCCGTTTGCACCGGCAGGCGTCACAGCCGCCCGGCGTTCCAGTTCCCGGTGCCGTTTTGACACCGCCCAGCCAGCCTCTGCAAGCACCTTGCCCAGCATTTCGGCCACCGCGACGCTGCGATGCTGCCCGCCCGTGCAACCGAATCCGATGGACAGATGGGCCTTGCCCTCCGCCACCGTCGCCGGAAGCAGAAACTGGACCAGCCCGCTCAACCTCTCGAAGAATTCCGCGAAACGCGGGTCCCCCGCCACATGCTCGGCCACCGCCGCATCGCGCCCGTCCAGATCGCGCAAGCCGGCCTCCCAATAGGGATTCCGCAGGAAGCGGCAGTCGAAGACCATGTCCACGCCCCGCGGCAATCCCCGCTTGTAGCTGAAGCTCTGCAAGGACACCGCCATCCGCGACGCCACCCCCTGCCCGAACCACTGCGCCAGCTCCGCCTTCAGGTCATGCGGGCTCATCTCCGTCGTCTCGATCAGATGATCCGCCCGCACCCGGATCGGGGCCAGCAGGTCGATCTCCCGCGCGATCCCCTCCGCCGGCGCCTCTGCCGGGGCCAGCGGATGCCGCCGCCGCGTCTGGCTGTAGCGCCGGATCAGTTCCGACGGCGCGCAATCGACATACAGCACCTCCAGCGCCACCTTCGGATCGCGCGTCAGCGTGTCGATCAGCTCGATCACCGCCGTCACGTTGAAATCCCGGTTGCGCACGTCAAGGCCAAGGGCGATGGGCCGCTCCAGCGGCGCCCCCTCGATCAGCCGCGGCACAAGGCGCAGCGGCAGATTGTCGATCACCTCATAGCCAAGGTCTTCCAGCGCGTCGATCGACGTGCTCCGCCCGGCACCCGAAGGGCCGGTGACCAGCAAGAGCCGGTGCCCGATCGCCTGTAAGTCGTCCTGCATCGCGGGACTTTCCGTCACTCTCTGCGCCCTGCCCTGACATAGTGCAGCAACGCCGCCGGGAAATGGGGCCCATTGCCGCCGCGCACAAGGGCCACTGTCCGTCCGAGGTAGGTGACCACGCGTCGCGGCGGCAGTCGCTCCGTCTCGGGCTCTCCCAGATCGACCACCACCGTCACCTCGGCCTCCTCCAGCGGATCGGCCTCCAGAAGCCCCAGACCCCGCGCCTCGATCATTCCCCGTATCGCCGCCGGGCAGGTGGCGCGAAGCGCCTCCTCGCGCAGCGAAAGCGTCACCCGGTCATCCGCCACCAGCCGCGCGCCATGCGCCATCAGCGCCAGCGCCAGCTCCGACTTCCCGCTTCCGGAAGGGCCGATGATCAGAACCCCGCGCCCCTCCATCGCGACACAGGTCGCGTGCAGCGTCAGGCTCTCGGTCACACCGGCAGACCGACCACGAACCGGGCGCCAAGGGGATCAGAGGTCACATCGGCATGGGTCGGGCGGATGTTCTCGGCCCAGATCACCCCGCCATGCGCCTCGACAATCTGCTTGGAAATCGCAAGGCCAAGCCCCGAATGCTCGCCGAACTGGCCCTGCGGACGCTCGCTGTAGAACCGCTTGAACACCTTGGTCAGCGCCTGTTCGGGGATGCCCGGCCCGGTATCCTCCACCACGATCAGCACCCGGTTCTCGCGCCGCCGCGCCCAGATGCGCACCGCATCGCCATCCTCGCAAAAGCTGATCGCATTGGTGATCAGGTTCACGAAGACCTGCGCCAGCCGCGCCTCCAGCCCCCGGATCAGGATCGGCTCGCCGGGGAAGTCGGTGATGAACTCCACCCCCTTCTCATTCGCCTGCTGGCCCAGATATTCCGACAGGTTGGTCAGGGTGCGGACAAGGTTGAACTCCTCCTCCTCCTCCTTCACCAATTCGCTGTCCAGCCGCGAGGCGTTGGAAATGTCGCTCACCAGACGGTCCAGCCGCCGCACGTCATGCTCGATGACGTCCAGCAACTTCTCCTTCTGGTCCTCCCGCTTGGCCAGCCGCATCGTGCCGACGGCGGACCGCAGGCTTGCCAGCGGGTTCTTGATCTCATGCGCCACATCGGCGGCGAACTGCTCGTTCGCGTCGATCCGGTCATACAGCGCCGCCACCATGCCCCGCATGGCCACCGACAGCCGCCCGATCTCGTCCGGACGCGCCTGAAGGTCGGGAATGCGCACCCGGCCCGGCGCCATCTTCCGCGCGTCCCGATCCCGGCCCAGTTCCGCCGCCGCCGCCAGATCGGACAGCGGATTGGCGATGGTCGAGGCCAGCATCAGGCTCAACCCGAAAGACACCATCAGCGAGGCGATGAAGATCAGCAGCACCTGCTCCCGCTCCGCCCGGGCCAGCGCATCGATCATCCCCTGATCCCCGGTCAGCACCACGACGGCGACGATCTCGCTCCCGCGCAGCACCGGCTCGGCCACCGCGAACAGCCGCCCGCCATCCGGCGTGCGCCCGGATATCTGCACGCCCTCGCCCTTCACCGCCGCCGGGAACAGCGATTCCGCAAGCGACAGCCGGTCCACCGGCTCCGCCTCGCTGCCGCCGCCCTGCAACAGCCCCGCCACCGCAGTCCAGGCCCCGGTCAGCGCATCCACGATCGGCGTGGCGCGCACCTGGATGCCACCCTCGATCCGCTCCTGCCCTGTCTTCCGCGCCGCCAGCGTGCCGTCCGGCAGAAGGACAAAGCCCTCGGCCCCCGGCCCGATCTGCACCGACTCCATCACCCGCGCCGCCCGGTCCGCCTCCAGCGGCCCCTCGACTTCGCCCGCCACCGCCTCGAAGACATCCGCCATCAGCAGCGTTTCGTTGATCATCGCCTCCTGCCGCAGGCCGACAAGGCTCTCCCGGAACGGATTCAGGAACAGCACGCCGCCCGCCAGCACCAGAAGCGCCAGCAGGTTGAACAGGATGATCTTCCGCGCCAAGGGAGACCGGTTCAGCGACACCACCCCGCGCCGGTCGCGGCTTGCCCGCAGGGCCGGATCGACGACTCCCTCGCCCGACGTCCAGTCCTCTCCCAGGACAACGTCGTCCGAACGGTCCCGCCGTCCCTCTTTCCCGATGCGCGGCACTGCGGTCATTTACTCTTCGTTGTAACGATAGCCGATTCCATACAACGTCTCGATGGCCGAAAAGTTTTCGTCCACCGCACGCATTTTCTTCCGCAGCCGCTTGATATGGCTGTCGATGGTCCGGTCATCGACATAGACCTGGTCGTCATAGGCCACATCCATAAGCTGATCCCGGCTCTTGACGAAGCCCGGCCGCTGGGCCAGCGCCTGCAACAGCATGAACTCCGTCACCGTCAGCGCCACATCCATGCCCTTCCAGGTCACCGAATGGCGCAGCGGGTCCATGCGCAGGTTGCCCCGCTCCATGATCTTGGTCTCTTCCGTGGTCGCCACCTCGCCCGTGGCAATGGCGTCCTGCCGCCGCAGCAGCGCCCTAATGCGCTCCACCAGCAGACGCTGGCTGAAGGGCTTCTTCACGTAATCGTCCGCGCCCATCCTCAGGCCCAGAACCTCGTCGATCTCGTCATCCTTCGAGGTAAGGAAGATCACCGGCATCGTCGTCTTCTGGCGCAGCCGCTGCAACAGGTCCATCCCGTCCATGCGCGGCATCTTGATGTCCAGCACCGCCATATCCGGCAGGCGCCGGTTGAAGGCGTCCAGGGCCGACTGCCCGTCATTGTAGGTCTCGACCTCGAACCCCTCGGCCTCAAGCGTCATAGCGACCGAAGTCAGGATGTTCCTGTCATCGTCGACAAGTGCGATCCTTGCCATATTGGTTATCCCTTGCTGCCCGTATCCCAAGTCATGATGACTTTTGTTTTGCCGGGCATGATCATTTTTCCACCGACGGAATCAACTGATATGTGCGAATCAGGGCACGAGCGGGGCGAAACCGTCGCGGAAAACCCACAGGATCACCGTTTTGCCGCCAGATTGCACAACCTGGACGAATGGTTGCGCTAAACCTCGGGTGGTTGCGCTAACGAAGCAAAAGCGTCCTGTTCCCATCCGCGACCGACATGCTATAGGCAAATCATGGCACCTCCCTTGGCCCGGAGGCCGCCATCCAACCCCTTGGCCCGGGTTGGCAATTTCGGGAACGGACAGGGCCGGGCGCATCCCGGCCGGAGGAGCTTGCAGTATGACGAACGGTCGCGTGAACCCCGCGCAGGAATTGGCACATCAAGGCATCACCGGTCTCGGGAACGTCTATTACAATCTCCCCGAACACAGCCTCGTCGAAGAGGCGGTCAAGCGCGGCGAAGGCCGCCTCGGCAAGGGCGGGGCCTTCCTCGTCTCCACCGGCCAGTTCACCGGCCGCTCCCCCAAGGACAAGCATGTCGTCCGCACCGCCTCCGTCGAAAAGACGATCTGGTGGGAAAACAACGCCGCCATGTCCCCCGAAGGCTTCGACCGGCTCCATGCCGACATGCTCGCCCATATGCAGGGGCGCGATTACTTCGTGCAGGATCTCTATGCCGGGGCCGACCCGGTCCACCGCCTCGATGTCCGCGTGGTGACGGAACTCGCCTGGCACGGCCTCTTCATCCGCCACCTCCTGCGCCGCCCCGACCGGGCCGAGCTTGACAGCTTCGTCCCCGAATGGACCATCATCAACTGCCCCGGCTTCAAGGCCGATCCCGCGCGCCACGGCTGCCGCAGCGAAACCGTCATCACGATGAACTTCGACAAGAAGCTCATCCTGATCGCCAACACCGCCTATGCCGGCGAAAACAAGAAATCGGTCTTCACCCTGCTGAACTACCTCCTGCCCGAAAAAGGCGTGATGCCGATGCATTGCTCGGCCAACCACGCCATCGGCAACCCGGTCGATACTGCCGTCTTCTTCGGCCTTTCCGGCACCGGCAAGACCACCCTCTCCGCCGCGCCCGACCGCATCCTGATCGGCGATGACGAACATGGCTGGTCCGACCGCGGCTCCTTCAACTTCGAAGGCGGCTGCTACGCCAAGACCATCAACCTCGACCCCGAGGCAGAGCCCGAGATCTACGCCACCACCCACCGCTTCGCGACCGTGGTGGAAAACATGGTCTATGATCCCGAAACGCTCGACCTCGATTTCGAGGATGACAGCCTCACCGCCAACACCCGCTGCGCCTATCCACTCGACTATATCTCCAATGCCTCGGCCACCGGGCTGGGCGGGCATCCGAAGAACATCATCATGCTCACCTGCGATGCCTTCGGCGTGCTGCCGCCCATCGCCCGGCTGACACCCGCGCAGGCCATGTATCACTTCCTCTCCGGCTTCACCTCCAAGGTGGCCGGAACCGAGCGCGGCGTGACCGAGCCGACCCCGACCTTCTCCACCTGCTTCGGCGCGCCCTTCATGCCGCGCCGGCCCGAAGTCTATGGCAAGCTGCTGCAAGCCAAGATCGCCAAGCACGGCGCCACCTGCTGGCTGGTCAATACCGGCTGGACCGGCGGCGCCTATGGCACGGGCAAGCGGATGCCGATCAAGGCCACCCGCGCGCTGCTGTCGGCGGCGCTCGACGGCTCGCTCGCCACGGCAGACTTCCGCCGCGACCCGAATTTCGGCTTCGACGTGCCCGTGGCCGTGCCGGGGGTGGACACCGCCCTCCTCGACCCCCGCACCACCTGGGCCGACAAGGGCGGTTATGACGCGCAGGCGATGAAACTGGTCGAGATGTTCTCGAAGAACTTCGAACAATACGTCCCCTTCATCGACGAAGACGTGAAGGCCGCCGCCATCGGGTGAATCAGGGCGGGGTTCCCCCCGCCCCCATCGCCACACCCCCCCTACGGCGAGGTTCACCCCGCCACCAACCCGCACCTCTCCCCAACCCGTAGGGCGGGGTTCACCCCGCCACCCGCGCCACATAACCCGACCCGTAGGGCGGGGTTCCCCCCGCCACCCGCGCCACATAACCCAACCCGCAAGGCGGGGTTCCCCCCGCCGCCGCCCTCACATCACCGCCTGCCGCACGAGGTTCAACCCCGTCAGCACCAGCAGGCCCTGCGTCCACCGCCGGAACCGCGCCTGATCCAGCCGGTCCTGCACCCGATACCCCACCACCATCCCCGCCATCGCCGGCACCACCAGCGCCGCCGAAAAGCCCAAGGACGCCCCATCCGCCACCCCCGTCCGCAAATGCGCCGCCAGCAGCGCCACCGCCCCGATCAGGAAGACCACCCCCTGCACCCGCACGGTCTCCGCCTTCTGCGCCCCGATCGACAGCAGATAGACCAGAAGCGGCGGCCCCCAGATGCCCGACACCCCCCCGAACAGCCCGCCGACGATCCCCAGCCCCCATTCCGCCCGCGCCCGATGCCGCAGCGGCAGCGCCAGCGGCACCCCCATCAGTTGCGCCGCCGCAAAGGCCGTCACCGGCACCCCCAGCAAAAGCAGATAGGCCATCCGCGGAATCACCGTCAGGAAAGGGGCCGAGACAAGGATGAACACCACCGTCCCGATCAGGAACCGCCGATAAGTCTTCACCGAAGCCCAGGCCGCCCCGATCCCCTGCCGTGTCGCCTGGCTCAGATTGGTCACCAGCGTCGGCAGGATCAGCCCGGCCACCGCCATCTCCGGCAGCAGAAAGGCGCTGAAGGCCGACACCATGATCAGGGGCATGGCAAAACCCACCGCCCCCTTCACGAACCCGGCGAAGAGCGTCACCGCCACCGCCGCCCAGAAGGCGGCAGGCTCCATCCCCGCCATCGCCCAGTCCATGCCGCCCCCCATACTGCGCGCCAGACCATGCCCCGCCCCCCGCCCGAAGCCAAGCCCCCGCCCCCTCCCCGACTCACCCAAGCGACGCCACGGCACAGACCGGTTAACGCCGCGTCACCGCTCGCCCCGTGGCCACAGTTTGCGGCACAGGTCCCGGCACAGAACGCGGCACGGTCCGCACAGCGTCCGGACCCGAATTAACCCAGCGCCCGCAACCACTTGCCCCGAACCGCGCCGCTCCGCCACCGCCTCCGCCCCCACACCCCCCAAACCGCCCCCCCGCATGGCCACGAAATTCCGCTGCGACATTTTCCTTCACTTGATCTTTTCCGCGCGAAATTAAGTTGCTCTGCGACTGCAAACATCCTACCTCTCTCGCAACCGCAGAATGATGTCCGGAAGGTGCCCACCATGCCGCACGATGGCCAGCCGATGACCGCCTCGCCCCTCCTCGCCGATCTTCTCGGCCTTACCGCCGCAGCCCTGCCCGAGGTGGAGGCGATCTTCCACGACGCCCGCGAAAACCTGCGCGGCATGGTCACCGTGGCGGGCAAGGTCTCGGCCCAGGCGCTGGAGGAACACCAATACGCCGCCCATGCGCTGGCATGGCTGGCCACCTATACCGAATCCCTGCGCCAGATGCAGGCCTGGGCGCTGCGCCTCGATACGGCAGGCCAGTTCTCGGAAATGGAGGCGCTCCTCCTCCAGATCGCCTATGGCGAATATCTCAACCAGATCCACGGCGGCATTTCCATGAGCCAGGGGGAGGTCGCGCGCTTGCAGGACCTTGGCCTCACCCCGGCCCATCCCGGCGCGGCGGCGGCTGCCCTCATGGCCCGGGGCAACACCGCCGCCGCCCGCACCCGCCTTGTGGCGCTCATGCGCGATAATCACGGTCGCGCCACCTTCGGCGCCACCGGGCTGGATGAAGAACTGGAAATGATCCGCGACCAGTTCCGCCGCTTCGCCGATGACAAGGTCGTCCCCCACGCCCATGAATGGCACCTGAAGGATGAGTTGATCCCGATGGAGATCATCGACTCCCTCGCCGAAATGGGCGTCTTCGGCCTGACCATCCCCGAAGAGTTCGGCGGCTTCGGCCTCTCCAAGGCCAGCATGGTCGTCGTGTCCGAAGAACTCTCGCGCGGCTATATCGGCGTGGGCTCCCTCGGCACGCGCAGCGAGATCGCCGCCGAACTCATCCTCTGCGGCGGCACGGCCGAACAGAAGGCCAAGTGGCTGCCGAAACTCGCCTCGGGCGAGATCCTCCCCACCGCCGTCTTCACCGAACCCAATACCGGCTCCGACCTCGGCTCCCTGCGCACCCGCGCCCGGCGCGAGGGCGACGACTGGGTGGTGAACGGCAACAAGACCTGGATCACCCACGCCGCCCGCACCCATGTCATGACGGTCCTCGCCCGCACCATCGACGGCACGACCGATTATCGCGGCCTCTCCATGTTCCTCGCCGAAAAGACCCCCGGCACCGACGAAACCCCCTTCGTGGATCAGGGCCTTTCGGGTGGCGAGATCGAGGTGCTCGGTTATCGCGGCATGAAGGAATACACCGTCAATTTCGACGATTTCCGCGTGAAGGGCGAAAACCTTCTCGGCGGGGTCGAAGGTCAGGGCTTCAAGCAACTGATGCAGACCTTCGAATCCGCCCGCATCCAGACCGCCGCCCGCGCCGTCGGCGTGGCCCAGTCGGCGCTTGAGGTCGGCATGAAATATGCCGAGGATCGCAAGCAATTCGGCAAATCGCTGATCCAATTTCCCCGTGTGGCGGGCAAGCTCGCCATGATGGCGGTGGAAATCATGGTCGCGCGCCAGCTCACCTATTTCTCCGCCTGGCAGAAGGACCATGACAAGCGCTGCGACCTGGAGGCAGGCATGGCCAAACTCCTCGGCGCCCGCGTGGCCTGGGCCTCTGCCGACAATGCGCTGCAAATCCATGGCGGCAACGGCTTCGCGCTGGAATACCAGATCAGCCGCATCCTCTGCGATGCACGCATCCTGAACATCTTTGAAGGCGCCGCCGAAATTCAGGCGCAGGTCATCGCCCGTCGCCTTCTGGATTGATTAACCCGTCCCCTTCAGGATGGCAGATCAAACGCGGACCGGTCTCCCGGCCCGCGTTTTTTCATCGCGAAGACCGCTCGCTGCATTAACCCCACCTTAAGGAACACGATGTCTGACGCAGACATCGTCGCGTTTTCTGCCCGCAGAAAACGGCCCCCCAACCATCGCGCTCCACCCGATTTCTGCGTGCAGAAATCGCCGCGAAATCTGCGTCAGATTTCGCCCCCCTCACTCGCCCGCAAAGGGCCGCCCATGCGAAGGCCGCAGCACCCCCAGCCGCGGATGCAGCCGCGACGCCACCGCATAGGCCCCCACCATCCCGGCCCCCGTCACCGCGAAAAACGCCGCCAGCGGCGCACCAAAGGGCACCAGCACAACCCAGGCCGCCGCCGGTGTCAGGATGCCGCTCACATCGCGGAAGCTGCTGTAAACCGCCGACATTTCCGTCCGCTCCGACGGCTTCACCGCCATCAGGAAGGGCAACCCCCCCACCACGTCCAGCAGCACGAGGAATACCGACGCCCCCATCATCGCCAGCACCGCCACCCAGGGCAGCGGCGCAAACACCGCGCTCGCCACGAAGAACAGCCCGCACAGGCCAAAGGCCATCCGCACCGCCCGCCGCACCGATGTCCGCCGCGCATAGCGCAGCATCACCGGCGAGATGAACAAGAGCGCATTGGAAATCGACAGTGCCACGCCCCCCACCTTGTCGCCCAGCCCGCTCTCGATACAGAAGATCGGCAGATAGACGACATAGACCCACCACCCGCAGGACCGCATCACCGCGAACATCCATCCCGCGATCAGGCGGGGCTGGCGGAAGAACCGGCCCAGATAGGCCAAGGGGTTCAGCGCCGGCCCCTTCGCCCGCTGGATCTGCTTCCCGTTTCCCAACCGCAGCACCCAGAACACCACCAGCAGCAGCACCGCCACCGATCCGGCCAGCAGAAACGGCGCCGGCGCCCACCAGTCATGCAGCCAGACCCCGGTCATCGGGCCAATCGCCCAAGGCCCCGCCGCATAGACCATCTGGGTGGATTGGCTCCGCCCCAGATCGGTGCGATCAATGTAATCAAGCACATAGGCGTTGAAGCAGACGAAGGTCGTCGCCGTCGCGCTGGCCAGGCACATCAGGGCCAGCGGCACCGTCACCGGCGTGCCCATCACCGCCAGCGTCATCCCCACAAGGTAAAGCAGGCAGCCCGAGGTATACATCCACCGCCGCGGCACATGCCGCGTGAACCACGGCACCAGCAGGCCCCAGACCAGCGCCACGATCCCCGCCCAGAAATAGGCGCTCGACGTGGCCTCGGCACTTCCCAACCCCTCATAGACGACCAGAGGCATGGCCGAAATCAGCGTCCCCCGCACCGTCGCCTCGATGCCCGCCAGCAGGGCGAAATTCTCCACCCTCGGCGTGGGGCTGTGGCGCAGGAAGAGGGGAAGGTATCGGGTGGCCATGATCTGTCACAAATTTGTGCAATCTGCGCATCGGATGGCCGTCCCCGTCTGCATCAGGCGCGACAGAGCGGGTCGGGAACAGACTCCTATCCCCGCAACTCGCCCGTCACATCCACCGGCCCCACCGATCCGCGCAGGATCGCGCGATAGATGACAAGGCTTTCGGTCACCCGCATCACATAGGTCCGCGTCTCGGTGAAGGGGATCATCTCCACCCAATCCACCACATCGACATCCGGATCGCGCGGATCGCCGAACATCCCCATCCACCGCTTCGGCCGCCCCGGCCCGGCATTGTAGCCCGAGGCGATCAACGCCACCGAAGTTCCAAATTGTTCAACCAGTTGCGCCAGATAGCCCGTCCCGATCCGCACATTATAGGCCGGATCGTTCAACCGGCGCGCGTCATAGGTCAGCCCCACCCGCGGCGCCACCAGCTTTGCCGTCGAAGGCAGCACCTGCATCAACCCCCGCGCATCCGCCGCCGACCGCGCCGCCGGGTCGAACTCCGACTCCCGCCGCGAAATCGCCAGCGCCAGCGCGCGGCTCACCGCAATCCCCTCACCCGGCACGAAATCCGGCACCGGATAATAGGCGCGCGGCAGGATCACCCCCTGTTCCGCCGCCTGCTTGGCGATGACCAGCGCGATATGCGGCTCGTCCATCCGCAGCGCCAGATCGGCCAACTGGTCCAGCTCCGGCCCGCCAAGCCCCTCGGCCAGATGCAGGAAGAACCGCTTGGCCAGCGTCCGGTCCCCGGCACGGCTCAGCAACATCGCCGCCTCCAGCACCGACGAAGAGGCAAAGCCCGCCCCCCGCCAATCCGCCGGCCGCGCCTGCGACAGAAGCGACGGGTCCAGCGACTGGCCCAGCGCCTCGGCCGCCAAGAGCCCGTAATAGGCCGTGTGATGCCGCGCCGCCTCCTGCAACTCCGCCGTCCCGCCCGCGCGATCCCCCGCCGCCAGCAGCGCCCGCCCCGCCCAGTAATGCGCGCGGGCCACCGAGATGGGCGTCGCCACCCCTTCCCGCAGGTTCCGGAAATGCCGCAGCGCCGTTTCCGCATCGCCCAGCTTGCGCAGCGCGATGAAGCCCGACAGGAACTCCAGATCGGCGTAATCGCTGCCCTCGGTCAGGAAATGGCTCGCCGCCACCCGATAGGCCGCCTTGGGCTGATCCGCCCGCAGCAAGGCCCGCGCCAGCGCCCCGCGCCGGTCGCCCCAGACCGCCGGGTCACCCAGGGCCGCAGCACTGGTCGATTGCGCGATCACCAGTTCCGCCGCATCCGCATCCCGGTCGCGCCGGAACCGCCAATCGGCCCTCTCATAGGCCAGCCCCGGATCGCCCTGCAACTCCGCAGGCACCCGCTCGATCAGCGCATTCACCCCATCCGCATCCGCCCGCAGCGCCATCCGCGCCTGTGCCAGCGCCTGCCACCCCGCGCTCACCCGCGGCAGCATCCGCTTCGCCTCGGCCACCCGGTCCTGCCACAGCAGACGGTCCAGCCGCACCTCATGCGCCACCTTCAGGGCATCGCCATAAAGCCCAAGGATTTCCGCCTCTTCCTCGGCAGAAAAGGCCAGTTCCGTCCAGCCCCGAAAGGCCTCTGCCTCCGCCTCCTGCGCCCGCCCCAAGGCCCGCAGCGCCTTGATCAGCGCCAGCGACCCTTCCGCCGTCTCCGGCAGACCGGCCCCGAAATAGGCCACCACCCGGTTTGGATCGGTGGACCGCGCCACCGCCTCCTCGCCCTTCTCCTTCAGAAGCGGCAGCCCCGGCCAATCCGCCCGCCGCGCGAGGAAATCCTCATATTCCCCCAGCCGCCCCTCGCCCGCGCGCAGGCGCTGCCATTCGATGATGTCGGCGGCCACCTGCCCGCCCCCTTGCGCCGCCGCCACCGCACCGGCCCAGTCGCCCGCCGCCGCCCGGTCCAGTCCGGCGCGCAGCGCATCCGCCGCATCGGCCATCGCCCCAACGGGCACCACCATCAAAAATGCCGAAAATAGCCACCCGAGGCGGCGCGTCCTTGCCATCATCTGCCCGATCATCGTTCTTGTAGGTTTTCGTGATCCTTGGACCGGACTCTGCCGCACCCCGCCGCCCCCCGCAACCCACAACCACGTCAACGCCTGCCCCACTTGGCAAGGCCTTGCCACAGGGCTAGGAAGGGCGCGTTTGCAACCGGGCGCCCAGACGCCCCGAACAGGAGACGCGTGCCATGATCCAAGGGTCCATTCCCGCCCTGGTTACGCCGTTCAAGAACGGCGACCTTGATCTGGACACGCTGAAGAAACTCGTCGACTGGCAGATCGAACAGGGCTCCACCGGCCTCGTCCCCGTCGGCACCACGGGCGAAAGCCCCACCCTCAGCCACGAAGAACATGAGGCGGTGGTCGAGGCGGTGGTGAAATTCGCCGCCGGTCGCGTGCCCGTCATCGCAGGCGCAGGCTCCAACAACACCGTGGAAGGCATCCGCCTCATCCAGCATGCCGAACGGGTGGGGGCCGATGCCGCCCTCGTCGTCACGCCCTATTACAACAAGCCGACGCAGGCCGGGCTCGTCGCGCATTACACCGCGCTGCATGACTGCTGCACCCTGCCCATCATCATCTACAACATCCCCGGCCGCTCGGTCGTGGACATGACGCCGGAAACCATGGGCAAACTCGCCCAACTCCCCCGCATCATCGGGGTCAAGGACGCCACCGGAAAGATCGAACGCGTCTCCATGCAGCGCGCCTCCTGCGGCCCGGACTTCATTCAGCTTTCGGGTGAAGACGCCACCGCGCTTGGCTTCAACGCCCATGGCGGCACGGGCTGCATTTCGGTCACCGCCAATGTCGCCCCCGAACTCTGCGCCGAATTCCAGGCCGCCACCCTCGCAGGCGACTACCGCAAGGCGCTGGAGTATCAAGACCGCCTCATGCCCCTGCACGAGGCGATCTTCCTCGAACCCGGCCTCGCCGGCGCGAAATACGGCCTCTCCCTCCTTGGCCGCTGCACCGAAGAGGTGCGCCTGCCGCTGGTGGGCCTCACAGACGCCACCAAGGCCCGCATCAAGGCCGCGATGGAACACGCAGGGCTGCTGTGACAGATCACTCCCCGCGCAGCGCCAACCTGCGCGGGTCGCTCTGGATGGTCGCCGCCATGGCGGGCTTCGCGGTCGAGGACATGTTCCTCAAATCCGTCACAGCCCATATCCCGCTCGGCCAGGCCCTTCTCATCTTCGGCCTGACCGGCGCCGCCCTCTTCGCCCTCCTCACCCTTAGGGCAGGCGAAGCCCTGCTCCACCCCGCCCTTCTCTCCCGCCCCCTCCTCCTCCGCTCCTCTTTCGAGGTGGCGGGTCGCCTCTTCTATTCCCTCGCCATCGCCCTCACCCCTCTCTCCACCGCCTCCGCCATCCTTCAGGCCACCCCCCTCGTCGTCGTCGCGGGCGCGGCGCTCCTCTTCGGCGAAAGGGTCGGCTGGCGGCGCTGGACCGCCATCGCCATCGGCTTCGCAGGCGTCCTCCTGATCCTGCGCCCCGGCGTCGAAGGCTTCACCCTCCTCTCCCTCGTCACTGTGGCAGGGATGCTGGGCTTTGCAGGCCGCGACCTTGCCACCCGTGCCGCGCCCCCCGCCCTCTCCAACCGCCAGCTTGGGCTGATCGGGATGGCCATGCTCGCCCTCGCAGGTGCCCTCATCCTCGCCGTCACGGGCGGCGCACGGATGCCCGACGTCCCGGCGCTCGCCCTCCTCGCGGGCATGACGATCTTCGGCATCTTCGGCTACAACGCCCTGACCATCGCCATGCGGACAGGCGAGGTTTCCGTCGTCACCCCCTTCCGCTACACCCGCCTCGTCTTCGCGATGATCCTCGGCATCCTCGTCTTTCACGAACGCCCCGACGCCCTCACACTGGCTGGCTCCGCCCTGATCGTGGCCTCGGGTCTCTACACCCTCACCCGCGCGCGCCGGGCATAACTGGACTCCGCGCCCCCCATCGCCTATCTCGGGGCGATCATGGCCACGAAATCCGACCCAAATTCCAAACTGATCGCGGAAAACCGCCGCGCCCGCTTCGACTACCATATCGAAAGCGATCTGGAGGCGGGCATCATCCTGCAAGGGTCCGAGGTCAAAAGCCTCCGCCAGGGCGGATCGAACCTGGGCGAAAGCTATGCCTCCGTCGAAGGGGGGGAGCTTTGGCTCATCAACGGCTACATCGCCCCCTATCTTCAGGCCAAGACCTGGGGGCATGAGGAACGCCGCCGCCGCAAGCTCTTGGTGTCAAAGAAGGAACTCTCGCGCCTCTGGAACGCCACCGCGCGCGAAGGCATGACCATCGTCCCGATCAAGATGTATTTCAACGACCGCGGCATCGTGAAGGTCAAGCTCGGCATCGCCAAGGGCAAGAAACTGGCCGACAAGCGCGAGACATCGGCGAAACGCGACTGGGACCGCGAAAAGGCGCGGCTCCTGAAGATGTCCAAGCGGGACTGAAGCATTTTTTGACGCAAAAAATGCACCGATTTCTGACGCAGAAATCGGACCCCATGCGTGGCGCCACCCCCCGTTTTCTGCGTGCAGAAAACGTCACGATTTCTGCGTCAGAAATCGCCCCCAACGCCAAGCCACCCTTGCCACAAAGGCCCGATCCCGCTACTTGCCCCCAGACCGCATGGCCGGAGGCCCACCCGTGACCGACGATCCCAAGACCCTCGTTTCCACCGACTGGCTCGCCGCCCATCTGCGCGATCCCGACCTGCGCATCCTCGATGCCTCCTGGTATCTTCCCGATGCCGGCCGCAATGCCCGCGCCGAATACACCGCCGCCCATATCCCCGGCGCGCGCTTCTTTGATATCGACGAGATTTCCGACCAGCGCAGCACCCTGCCGCACATGGCCCCGCCGGTCGAGAAATTCATGTCCCGCCTCCGCGCCATGGGCGTGGGCGACGGGCATCAGGTCGTCATCTATGACGGGTCGGGGCTCTTCTCCGCCGCCCGCGTCTGGTGGACCTTCCGCCTCATGGGCAAGACCGATGTCGCCGTCCTCGACGGCGGTTTCCCCAAATGGCGGGCCGAGGGGCGCGAGGTCGAAGACCTCCCCCCCGTCGTCAAGGACCGCCACATGACCGTCAGCCGCCAGAACCATCTGGTGAAGGATGTCACGCAAGTCGCCCACAGCTCCAAGCTGCGCGAGGCCGAAATCATCGACGCCCGCCCCGCCGCGCGCTTCGCGGGTGAGGCGCCGGAACCCCGCCCCGGTCTGCGCGCAGGCCATATTCCCGGCGCGAAGAACATCCCCTATGCCACGCTGCTGAACGCGGATGGCACGATGAAACCGGTCCCCGACCTGCGCGCCAGCTTCGAATCCGCCGGGGTGGACCTCTCGAAACCCGCCATCACCACCTGCGGCTCGGGCGTGACGGCGGCCATCCTGTCACTGGCGCTGGAACGCATCGGCCACAGGAACCACAGCCTCTATGACGGGTCCTGGGCGGAATGGGGCATGTATGACGACCTGCCGGTGGAAACCGGCCCCGCAACAAAGGGATAATCCATGTTCGACAAGCTGAAGGCGCAGCCGCAGGACAAGATCCTGCAACTCATCGCCATGTATCGCGACGACCCCCGCACCACCAAGATCGACCTCGGTGTCGGCGTCTACAAGGATGCAACCGGCCTCACCCCCGTCATGCGCGCCGTCAAGGCCGCCGAGAAAAAGCTGTGGGAGACGGAAACGACCAAGACCTATACCGGCCTTGCAGGCGAACCCGCCTATAACGCCGCGCTTGCCTCCATGATCCTCGGCGACGCCGTCGATGCCTCCCGCATCGCCTCCGTCGCCACGCCGGGCGGCACGGGTGCCATCCGCCAGGCGCTGGAACTCATCCGCCTCGCCACGCCGGGGGCCACGGTCTGGATTTCCAACCCGACCTGGCCGAACCACCCCTCGATCATCCGCTATCTCGGCATGAACATGGCCGAATACCGCTATTTCGACGCCGCCACCCGCGGTGTCGATTTCACCGGGTTGATGGCCGACCTCGCCACCGTCAAGGCGGGCGATGTCGTCCTGCTGCATGGCTGCTGCCACAACCCCACCGGCGCGAACCTCGATTCCGCGCAATGGGACGGGGTCATCACCCTGCTGTCCGCCAAGGGGGCCATCCCCCTCGTGGACCTGGCCTATCAGGGCTTCGGGGACGGGCTGGAAGAAGATGCCGCCGCCACCCGGCGCATCGCCGCCGCCTTCCCCGAAGTGCTGATCGCCGCCTCCTGCTCCAAGAATTTCGGGATCTACCGCGAACGCACCGGCATCCTCATCGGCATCGGCGCGGCCGCAGGCAAGGGCGTGCTGCAAGGCAACCTCAACTTCCTCAACCGCCAGAACTACAGCTTCCCGCCCGATCACGGCGCGCGGCTGGTGACGATGATCCTCGAAGACGCCGCACTCCGCGCCGACTGGATGGCCGAACTGGAAGAGGTGCGCCGGAACATGCTCACCCTCCGCCAATCGCTGGCGGATGAGTTGCGCAAAGCCACCAACTCCGACCGTTTCGACTTCGTCGCCACCCATCGCGGCATGTTCAGCCGCCTCGGCCTGACCGAGGCGCAGGTGAACACACTCCGCGAAGATCACGGCATCTACATGGTGGGCGATAGCCGCATCAACATCGCGGGCCTCAACACCCGCACCGTCCCGATCCTCGCCGCTGCCATCGCGCAGGTCGCGGGCTGACCCACACCGATCCCCCGGAAGCCCCCGCCAAGGTGGCTTCCGGGTCAAGACCCGCACTGTTACGCTCCGGGCCGCTGTGTTCACGAGTGAGCCCTGTCCATGTCCCGCATCCTCTTCCTGTCCGGCCCCTCCTTCGACATCACCGCCCTCTTCGACCGGCTGGCAAGCGCCCTGAAAGGCCCGGCCAGCCTTTCCGCCGACGGGCGGGTGATCCTCGGCACCGGGTCAGACTCCTTCGAACTTTCCGGCACCGGCCTGCGGCTCGGGCTGCGTGACGGTCTCCCCACCCTCATCGCGGGCAGCGTCACTGCCATCGACTGGATGCAGGAGGGCACCCGCATCGCCGAACTCCACGGCCTCTCCCTGCGCGGCAGCCAGCTCCTCACCGCGACACGCGCCGACCGCGCGGGAACCGATCCGGCGGCGCTGGAAACGCTGCTCCTCGGCATCGACTGGCAGATCACCGCCACCGCCGACAGCCCCTTCCGCCTGCTCCGTAGCCTCGGGACGGACGGGGTCCTGATGCAAACCACGGGCGACACGGTCCTTACCCTGCGCAGCGCCGCCGACCGGATCGAATCCGGCACCGGCGATGACCGCATCTTCGGCGGCGCTGGCCGCGACCTTCTCGATGGCGGCGCCGGAAATGACAGTCTCGACGGCGGCACCGGGAATGACAGCCTCGATGGCGGCACCGGCAACGACCTGCTCTATGGCGGCGACGGGAACGATATCCTGCGCGGCGGCAGTGGCGTGAACCAGCTTTGGGGCGGCTCCGGCAATGACACGCTGATCGGCGGCGACGACCGCGCAGAAGGCAGCTTTTTCTATGGCACCCTCTATGGCGGCTCCGGTCATGACCGGCTCTCGGGCGGCTTCCACATCCATGACAACACCGCCACGCTGGACGGCGGCACCGGCAACGACACCCTCACCGCCGGGGCGAGCATGACGGCCTTCGGCGGCGACGGTCAGGACATCATCACCGTGGCCCCCGGCAACAACAACCCCTTCGCCCGCTTCACCGGCCATGGCGATGCCGGCCATGACAGCCTGACCGGTTCGCAGACGGAAGACCTGCTCTATGGCGGCACCGGCAATGACACGCTCGATGGCAATGGCGGCAGAGATAGCCTCTGGGGCGGCCGCGGCGCCGACATCTTCCGCTTCGACTCGCTGGATGATTTCTTCGTCTACATCCCCGGCGTGTTCAACCTGATCGAAAGAAAGATCATGGATTTCCAGCCCGGCGCCGACCGGATCGACCTTTCGGGTCTCGGTCTGCGCTACTTCGTCAACGGCGCGCCGGGCGAGGTCTTCATCAGCAACGGCCTCCTCCTCATCACCGCCCGCTTCGATGGCCTGTCTGGCTACTACGGCATCGCCCTCAGCTACCTCAACGGCCAGCCCTTCCCCGAACCCGGCGCGGACAGCTTCATCCTCTGACCCGAACAGAAAAACGGCCCGCGGGGGGAGGATCCCGCGGGCCGCTTCAGTTTCGCAAGGCAGGGGGGAGGACCCCGCCCCGCGCCGAAGGAAGGGGCCACCCGCAGGCGGCCCCGCCGATCTCACATGTTGTAGGCGCGCTCGCCGTGTTCCGCGACGTCCAGACCTTCGCGCTCCACTTCCGGCTTCACCCGCAGACCGATGGTCAGGTCCACCAGCTTGAAGAGGATGAAGGACCCGATGCCCACGAAGACCACCGTGAAGCAGACAGCCTTCACCTGCGCCATGAAGGCGGTGGAGAAGACATACTCGGCCACCTGCAACGTGCCGGGCTGCGAGATGTAGTCGGGGATGCCCGCACCACCCAGCGCCGGGTTCACCAGGATGCCCGTGCCCAGCGCGCCGATGATGCCGCCCAGACCATGGATCCCGAACACGTCCAGCGAGTCGTCAAGCTGGAACTTGTTCTTGATGAAGCCCACGAAGGTAAAGCAGATCACGCCCGTCACCAGACCCAGCACGATCGCGCCCATCGGCCCGGCAAAACCTGCCGCCGGCGTGACCGCAACCAGACCTGCCACCACACCGGACACAAGGCCCAGCAGCGACGGATGACCCTTGGTCGCCCATTCCGCGAACATCCAGGCCACGCCACCCGCAGCAGCCGCCACGAAGGTGTTCACGATGGCCAGCGAGGTGATCGCATTGGCTTCCAGGTTGGACCCGGCGTTGAAGCCGAACCAGCCAACCCACAGCAGCGCCCCGCCGATCATCGTCATGGTGAGCGAATGCGGCGCCATCGACTCCTTGCCATAGCCGATCCGCTTGCCGACCACGATCGCACCCACCAGGGCCGTGATGCCCGAGTTGATGTGAACGACGGTGCCACCGGCAAAGTCCAGCGCGCCCCAGTTCCAGATCAGCCCGTTCGCGGCCAGATTGGCAGCGGCGGCTTCGGCGGCAGCCGTGTCACCCGCAGCTTCGGCGATCAGAAGCGCCGTCTGCTGTTCGGCCAGGAAGTCCGGACCACCCCACCACCAGACCATATGCGCCATCGGGAAGTAGATGAAGGTCACCCACAGCACCACAAAGACGATGATGGCCGAAAACTTCACCCGCTCCGCAAAGGCGCCGACGATCAGCGCCGGCGTGATGCAGGCAAAGGTCATCTGGAAGGCGATGAAGGTATATTCCGGCATCCAGATTCCGTTCGAGAAGGTCGGAACCAGCGTCGTGTAATCCACGCCCGCCAGGAACATCTTCGAGAAGCCGCCCACATAGGTATCCATCGCCCCGCCATACGAGAAGGCGAGCGAATAGCCATAGGTCACCCAGATCAGGCAGACGATGGCGGTGATGGCAAAGACCTGCGTCAGCAGCGACAGCATGTTCTTCGTCCGCACGAGGCCGCCGTAGAACAGGGCAAGCCCCGGAATCGTCATGAGAAGGACAACGATCGTGGCCACGCTCATCCAGGCCACGTCGCCCTTGTCCACGACCTTTTCATAGACATAGGGCGTCAGCTCCTGCGCCATCGCGGGCAGGGCCGACAGGCCCGCGGCGATCGCGGACAGGCCCGAGAGTTTCAAAAAGCTCTTCATTGTTACGGTTTCCCCTTCCCTGATGCTGTCAGAGCGCATCGTCATTGGTTTCGCCGGTGCGCACGCGCACCGCATGCTGGACGTCCAGCACGAAGATCTTCCCGTCGCCGATCTTGTCTGTCTTCGCGGTGCTGCGGATCGTCTCGACGACCTGATCCGCCAGACTGTCGGTGACCACGATCTCCAGCCGGACCTTCGGCACGAAGTTCACGGCGTATTCGGCACCACGGTAGATTTCTGTGTGTCCGGACTGCGAGCCGAAGCCCTTGATCTCGGTCACCATCATGCCCCGCACGCCGATGGTGGTCAGCGCCTCGCGCACCTCCTCCAGCTTGAACGGCTTGATTGCTGCAATGATGAGTTTCACGTCGTTCCCCTTCCATTGGCGAGGGCTCTTGCCGAACCCTTGCGCCTCATGAAGGAGGACCGCGCCGCGCCTGCACAAGGAAACGACCCCGCAGACAGGGGTTCGAAACCGGCAATTTGCACAATTTTTGCACTTTTTGTGATGGATGATTAAATCTTAGGCGGATCACGTAAGCGAATCGTTGCCGATCCGTAAACACAATGGCGTCTCCACATTCCGCCTCTGTCACGCTACAGTGCAGAAAAATCAGCGCGCGAAAGACGGGCAGTAGAAGGCATGGCAGTATCCGGTAACGGGCGCGGACCCCGCGCCCCCCTTGTGGCGGACAGGCGCGTCACGGCGTCGCGACCGGCCGCATCGCGCGGCCCCTCCGGCACGCGCTCCGGCGGCACGGGCGGCGGCAAGCCGCCCCGCCGCGGTGCCTCCCCCTCCGGCCGCCAACCGCGCCGCCGCGGCCCGATCGGCCGCTTCGTCTTCGGCATCCTCGGCTTCTTCTGGCGCATCATCTGGGGCCTGACCAAGACGGTCGGCTTCATCAGCGCCACCATCCTCGCCGCCGTCGTCTTCTACTTCTACGCCCAGCTTCCCCCGGTGACCGATCTGGCCGATGCCCGCTCGCGCGGCTCCGTCACCTTCCTCGATCACGAGAACAAGGTCTTCGCCTGGCGCGGCGAAACCTTCGGCGGCATGATCACCGCCGAAACCGTCTCGCCCTTCCTGCACGATGCCGTAGTCGCCACCGAAGACCGCCGCTTCTACCGCCATCTCGGCATCTCGCCGCGCGGCATCGCCTCGGCCATCCGCATCAACCTCGCCGAAGGGCGTGGCCCCTTCGAAGGCAATGGCGGCTCCACCATCACCCAGCAGGTGGCGAAACTCCTCTGCCTCGGCGTCCCCTACGATCAGACCCAGTGGAAATCCGAAGCCGAATACGAAGCCGATTGCCGGCGCGGCAGCATGTGGCGCAAGATCAAGGAAGTCCCCTACTCCATTGCGATGGAGTTGAAATACTCCAAGGAAGAGATCCTCACGATCTACTTCAACCGCGCCTATCTCGGCGCCGGCGCCCGCGGATTCGAGGCCGCCGCCCAGCGCTATTTCGGCAAATCCGCCAATCAGGTGAACGCGGCCGAGGCGGCGATGCTCGCGGGCCTTCTCAAGGCCCCCTCCTATTTCGCGCCGACGAACAACATGGATCGCGCCCGCGCCCGCGCCAATGTCATCATTGGCCTGATGGAGGAACAGGGCTATCTCACCGCCGAACAGGCCAATGACGCCCGCACCAACCCCGCCCGCCTGTCCGAGGCTGCCGCCTCCCGCTCCGGCGGTTTCTTCGCCGATTGGGTCATGGAAACCGCCCCCGCCTTCCTCACCACCCAGACGACCGAGGATGTCATCATCCGCACCACGCTCGACCAGCGCCTTCAGAAGGCGTCGGAAGAGGCGCTCGCCTATGTCTTCGAAACGAAGATCAAGCAGGGCTCCAATGCCCAGGCCGCCATCGTGGTGATGTCCGCCGACGGCGCCGTCCGCGCCATGGTCGGCGGTCGCAAGATCGAAGCGGCGGGCAGCTTCAACCGCGCCACGCAGGCCCTGCGCCAGACGGGTTCGGCCTTCAAGCCCTTCGTCTATGCCGCCGCGCTCGATTTCGGCTGGAGCCCCGAGGACTATGTCGAAGACACGCCCTACACCATCAACATTCCCGGCTCCGGCCCCTGGACCCCGAAGAATTACGATGAGGAATTCAAGGGACTGATCACCCTCACCCAGGCCCTCGCCGAAAGCCGCAACATCCCCGCCGTCAAGGTGTCCGAAGCGGTGGGTCGCGAAAGGGTGCGCGAAATCGCCGCCGGCTTCGGCATCCGCAGCGACCTTGCCGCAGGTCCCGCCCTCGCCCTCGGCGCCTCCGAATCCACGCTGCTGGAAATGACCGGGGCCTATGCCGGCATCCTCAACGGCGGCTCCGCCGTCACCCCTTACGGCCTCGTGGAACTGCGCCTTCAGGGCGAAGAGGAACCGCTCATCGGCGCGGCAGGCGGCATGGGCGAACGGGTGATCCCGGAACAGGCCGCGCGCTATCTGACCTATATGATGACCAAGGTCATCGAAAACGGCACCGGCGGCCGCGCCCGGCTGGACGACCGCCAGGCGGCGGGCAAGACCGGCACCACCCAGGCCGCCCGCGATGCCTGGTTCGTGGGCTATACCGCCGATTACGTGGCGGGGGTCTGGATGGGCTATGACGACAACACACCCCTCACCGGCGTCACCGGCGGCGGCCTTCCGGCCGAAATCTGGCACGAGGTGATGGTCCGCGTCCATGAAGGCGTCGCGCCCAAGCCCCTGCCGATGGACATTCCCGAACCCCGCAGCCCGCCGCAGCCGCAATACCAGGACCCGGGCCAGGTCGCCCAGCAGCCCAGCACCCGCGACCGGTCGCAGGAAGACCCGGTGGAGTCCCTGCTCAAGGATCTGCTCGGCATCTACTGACGCGCATGAAAAAACCCGCCGGATCGCTCCGGCGGGTTCCAGACGCCGCGCGCCGCAGGCTCAGAGCGTCTTCAGCTCCGCCACCAGCGCGTCGATATCGCCCCGGTTCTTGTCCAGGAGCGCGCCGATCTCCGTCCGCTCCGAGGCCAGCATGTTGACCCCTTCGATGATGATGTTGAAGAACAGGCTCCGCCCCGACTTGTCCGACACATGCCAGCGCAGATCGAAAGGCGCCTCGCCCTGCAAATGGGCGACCGAGATCACCTCGAAATAGCTCTTGATCGGCCGCGCATCCACGACCTCGATCCGCCCGCCGATGAACTCGCGGAAACGGCGGCCATATTTCCGGCTGATATAGCCCTGATAGGCCTTGGTGAAGGCCGACAACTGCCCCCCGCTCGCCTGCCGCGCCGCCGGGCCCAGCGCCGACCGCGCGATCACCGGCACATCGGCATATTTCACGAAGACCCGCTCGAAATCGCCGAACATCTGGCCCTCCGACCGGCCCGAGGCGATGATGCCATTCACATCGGCCACCGCCTTGTCGATCAGCGACCGCGCATCCTCCACCGTCAGGGCCAGCGCAGGCAGGGGCACCGCGAAGGCCGCCGTCGCCGCCAGTGCGATGGATGTGAAACTCCGGCGTGACAGCCGGCCCGACAGACGGTCGGATGAGGGATCATTCGGCATAGGGATCCTCGAAATCAGCATAGGGGTCTTCGAAACCGGCCTCGCCTGCGGCAGCATCCTGCCCAAGTTCGAACCGGCGGTTCTGGAGGTAAAGCAGACGCGCCTGCGCATAGCTGTCGGCGCTCTCGTAAAGGATGGAATCCACCGTATTGGTGTAACGCGCCCGGTTGCTCAGCCCCGACGCGACCTTGGTCGCCGTCGCATAACCCGCCTCCGGGTTCGGCAAGGCCAGCCGCACCGGGTTCAGCGCCACATCGACCACGATCCCCACCATGTCACGGCTCGTCGCAGGCCCCACGAAAGGCGCCTCGACATATTGCCCCTCCGGCGCGCCCCAGACATGCAGCGTCTCGCCGAAATCGGTCGGATCGCCCGCCACGCCCAGCGCCGTCGCCGGATCGAACAGCCCGCCGATGCCCACCGTGGAATTGATCGCGAAACGCAGCGTGTTCTCCGCCGCCTTGCCGATGCGGAACTGCAAAAGGTTGTTCACCACATCGCCGGGCGCATCCAGATTGGTGGCGAAATTGGAAATCCCCGTCTCCACCGGCTCCGGCAGGACACGGCTATAGGTCGTCGCCGTCGGGCGCAGAAGATAGCGGTCCAGACCCCGGTTGAACTCATGCACCTGCCGGTTCTGCACCTCGTTCGGATCATCGACCCCCGAAGGAATGGCCGCAGGCCCGCAGGCCGACAAAAGCAGCGCCAGCATTGCCACCGCGCCCGCCGGACGACCCATCCCACCAAGAACTGAACGCTTCTCCATCGCCCTCATCCGGTCCTGCGCGGCCCGGGCAAAGGCCCCGAACCTGTTCCAGCCATATGCCGCCACGCCCGCCAAGACAACCGCAACCCCGTGTCCTTGCGATCACGTCTCGCGGAAACCCGCCACTCTGCGCCCGCAGATCCGGGCCGCCACCGCGATCAATACGCAAGACAGGCCGCATCGGATGCCGCCCTGCCCGCGATTGTCACCCAATCCCCGCCATGCTACCTTTTTCCCCGGTCCATCCCTGTCCCGTCTCCGGGGGCGGGCCCTGTAACCCGTGTCAGGATTGCCCGTGAACCCCCCGCAGACGACGCCCGCATCGCGTCTTCCCCTCCGCGCCGCCCATCATCCCGGCCTCGCCGAACTCGCCCGCCACCGGCAGCCCCGCCTTCTGGTGCTGGCCATCCTCTTCTCGGTCGCGGCCAATCTCCTGATGCTCGCCAGCCCGCTCTACATGCTGCAAGTCTATGACCGCGTGCTGACCAGCCGCTCCGAGGCGACGCTGCTCGCCCTATCCCTCCTCGTCACGCTGCTCTTCCTGCTGATGGGCCTGCTCGACCATGCCCGCAGCCGCCTGCTCGCCCGCATCGGTGCCCGCCTTCAGGCCGGGCTCGACCGCCGCGTCTTCGCCGCCGCGCTCGAGGCAGGCAGCGCCGATCCCGACGACCCCTCCGCCACCTCCGCCCCGCGCGATCTCGACGCGCTGCGCCAGGTCTGGGCCTCCCCCGCGGTCACCGCGCTGATCGACATGCCCTGGACCCCGATCTTCCTCGCGGCCATCTTCCTCTTCCACCCGATCCTCGGCTGGCTGGCCATCGCGGGCGGCGCCATCGTCGTGGCGCTGGCCCTCCTCAACCAGATCGCCACCCGCCGCGCCGTCGCCCGCACCACCGCCGCCAGCCTGCAAGCCGACCGCAGCGCCGACCGCATGGTCGCCGAGGCCGAGACGATCCGCGCCCTCGGCATGACCGGCGCCGCCTTCGACCGTTGGCAAAGGACGCGCGGCCTCGCCCTGACCGAAGGCCTCCTCGCCTCCGACATCGCCGGGGCCAATGCCACCGCCTCGCGCACCTTCCGCCTCTTCCTGCAATCCGCCATGCTCGGTCTTGCCGCCTGGGTGGTGCTGAAGGGCGAGCTTTCCCCCGGCGCGATGATCGCCGCCTCCATCCTGATGGGCCGCGCCCTGCAACCCGTGGAACAGGCCGTGGCGCATTGGTCCACCCTCCAGCGCGCGACAGAGGCGCGCCGCCGCCTCGCCGACCTGCTCGCCCAGGTTCCGGCCAGCCCGCAGCGTACCGCCCTGCCCCGCCCGGCCGCCCGCCTCGCCGCCGCCAACCTCGCCATCCGCCCGCCGGGGCAGCCGCTTCCCACCCTGCGCGGCGTCTCCTTCACCCTCGAACCGGGGCAGGCGCTTGGCGTGATCGGCCCCTCCGGCGCCGGCAAATCCACCCTCGCCCGCGCCCTCATCGGCCTCTGGCCCACCGCCGTAGGCAGTCTCCGCCTCAACGGCGCGACGCTCGACCAATACGACCCCGATCAGCTCGGCCGCTGGATCGGCTACCTGCCGCAGCGCATCACGCTTTTCGACGGCACCATCGCCGAAAACATCGCCCGTCTCGCGCCGCCCGACGATGCCGCCGTCATCGCCGCCGCCCGGAAGGCCGCCGCCCATGACATGATCCTGCGCCTCCCCGATGGCTATGACACCCGCATCGACGCCAGTGGCGGCCGCCTCTCCGGCGGCCAGATGCAGCGCGTGGCGCTGGCCCGCGCCCTCTATGGCGATCCGCCGCTCCTGATCCTCGACGAACCCAATTCGCAACTCGACAATGACGGATCGAACGCCCTCAACTCTGCGCTGCGCGCCCACAAGGCCGCCGGTGGCGCGGCGCTCATCATGGCGCACCGCCCCGCCGCGATCCAGGAATGTGAAACGCTCCTCATCCTCGAAAACGGCCAGCCCACCGCCTATGGCCCCCGCGATCAGGTGCTACGCGACCGCATCCAGAACGCCTCCGACATCGTCCGCAACACCGCTCCGGGAGGCCTCAGGTGACCCCCTCCCCCTTCCCGGCCCGCCGCCACGCGCTGCTCGGCCTCGCCGCCCTTGCCACGCTTGTCGGCACCCTCGGCCTCTGGGGCGGCCTCACCACCCTTGACGGCGCCGTCATCGCCCCCGGTCAGGTAGAGGTCGCGCAGAACCGGCAAGTGGTGCAGCACCCCGATGGCGGCGTCGTCGCCTCCGTCGCCATCCGCGAAGGCCAGCCCGTTGCGGCGGGCGACCTCCTCCTCACCCTCGACGGCACCGCCATCACCGCCGAACACCGCATCGTCACGTCCCAACTCCTCGACCTGCGCACCCGCCGCGCGCGGCTGGAGGCTGAACGGGACGATGCCCCCGCCCCCACCTTCCCCGCCGATCTCGACATGACCGATCCGCAGGTCGCCGACCTGATCGAAGGCCAGCGCCGCCTCTTCCTCGCCCGCCGCGACACCCTCGCCCAGCAGACGGAACAGCTTGCCCGCCGCAGCAGCCAGATCACCGCGCAGATCGAAGGGATCGACGCCCAGACTGCCGCGCTCACCCGCCAGCTTGCGCTGATCCGCCGCGAACTGACCGCCCAGCAGGACCTTCTGGAAAAGGGCCTCGCCCAATCCGCCCGCGTCCTCTCCCTCGAACGCGAAGAGGCCGGGCTGCAAGGCCGCCTTGGCGAACTCGCCGCCGCCCGCGCCCAGGCCGAAGGCCGCATCACCGAAGTCGATCTCGAAATCCTCCGCCTCGCCGCGCTCCGCCGCGAAGAGGCGCTGGCCGAACTGCGCGACATCGCCCCCCTGGAACGCGAGGCCACCGAACGCGCCGCGACGCTGGCCGAACGCATCGCCCGGCTGGAGATCCGCGCCCCCGTCTCGGGCCTCGTCCTCGGCCTTGCCGTCACCACGCCGCGCGCCGTGATCCGCCCCGCCGACCCGATCCTCTTCCTCGTCCCGCAGGATCGCCCGCTGGTCATCGCCGCCCGCATCCCGCCCCTCCATATCGACGAGGTGCATCCCGGCCAGCCCGTGCGCCTGATGCTCTCCGCCTTCCCCCATGCCGATGCGCCAGACCTCACCGGTACGCTCTCGGTGATCTCCGCCGATGCCCTGGCCGATCCCAATACCGGCATCCCCTATTACCGCGCCGAAATCACCCTGCCCCCCGATCAGCTTGCCCTGCTGGGTGACCGCGCGCTTCTGCCCGGCATGCCGGTCGATGCCTACCTCCTCACCACCCCGCGCACGCCATTGGCCTATCTCTTCCAGCCCGTCGCCACCTATTTCCGCCAGGCCTTCCGCGAAAGCTGACCGCGCCCGCCCTTGCCCCGCCCCGCCCCGGCGGCTAGCCTCCGCGCCAAGCAACCGGAGGTTCCCATGTCCATCGAAGCCCGCCTCGCCGAACTCGGCGTCACCCTGCCCGACGCCCCCGCCCCTGCGGCGAATTACGTCCCCTTCGTCGTGGTCGGAAACCTCGTCCACGTCTCGGGCCAGATCAGCCAGAACGCCGCGGGTCTCATCAAGGGCCGGCTTGGCGACGACCTCGCCATCGAACAGGGGGCCGAGGCTGCGAAATGCTGCGCCATCTCGCTGCTCGCACAGGTGAAAAAGGCCTGCGGCGGCGATCTCTCGCGCCTCGTCCGCGTGGTGAAACTGGTGGGCTTCGTCAATTCCACCCCCGATTTCACCGATCAGCCCAAGGTCATCAACGGCGCCTCCGATTTCCTCGTTGCCGCCCTCGGGGATGCGGGCCGCCACGCCCGCTCCGCCGTCTCCGCGGCCTCCCTGCCCCTGGGCGTGGCGGTGGAAATCGAAGGCCTCTTCGAAATCCGCTGACACCCGATGCGCGCGCCCCTGCCCCCCGCCTTCCTGACCACGCCCATCGCCCACCGGGCCTATCACGACCTGGCGCAGGGCCGCCCCGAAAACAGCCGCGCGGCCATCCGCGCGGCCATCGCCGCCGGCTACGCGATCGAGATCGACCTGCAACTGTCCCGCGACGGCGTCCCGATGGTCTTCCATGACGAAACCCTCGAACGCCTCACCCCCCGCGACGGCTGGCTCTCAGACCTCACCGCCGCGCAACTGGCGGAAATCCCGCTGAAAGGCGGCGATGAAACCATCCCCCGGCTCGCCGAAATCCTCGCCCTCGTCGCCGGCCGCACCCCCCTGCTGATCGAACTCAAGGATCAGACCCTCCGCATGGCCGAAACCAACGGCCGGCTTGAAGAGGCCACCGCCGCCCTTCTGGCCGCCTATGATGGCCCCGTCGCCGTCATGTCCTTCAACCCGCATTGCATCGCCCGCATGGCCACCCTCGCCCCCACCCTGCCCCGCGGCCTCACCACCTCGGCCTACGATCCGGAAGACTGGCACCCCCTCGCCCCCGAAATCTGCGACCGCCTCCGCCCCATTCCGGATTACGACCGCACCCTGTCCTCCTTCATCTCCCACGAACATACCGATCTCGCCCGCCCCCGCGTGGCCGAGCTTGCCGCCCAGGGCGCCGCCATCCTCTGCTGGACGATCAAGTCGCCCGAACAGGAAACCGCCGCCCGCCGCATCGCGCAGAACATCACCTTCGAAGGCTACGCCGCAGCCCTGCCCGCTTGACGGCCCGTCCTGCCAAGCCACTTCCTCTTGGCGGAAATACTCTCGGGGGGCTCGGGGGGCAGACAGCCCCCCGCCCGTCCCCAAGCGACCGGCAAGGCCAAGTGACCCTGAAAACCGACCTCCTCGACCGCTTCGCCGATCTCCCCGCCGCCGACTGGGACGCCCTCGCCTGCCCGGAAACCAGAACCGGCACCCGCCCCATCGACCCCTTCACCACCCACCGCTTCCTCGCGGCCCTCGATGCCTCCGGCTCCACCGGCACCGGCACCGGCTGGTCGCCCCGCCCCCTCGTCCTGCGCGATGACACCCGCCTCCTCGCCGGAACGCCGCTCTACGTGAAATCCCATTCCCAGGGCGAATACATCTTCGATCACGGCTGGGCGCAGGCACTCGAACGCGCGGGCGGGCGCTACTACCCCAAACTCCAGATCGCCGTTCCCTTCACCCCCGCCACCGGCCGCCGCTTCCTCGCCGCGCCCGACGCCCCCCATGCCCGCGACGATCTGGTCGAGGCGGCGATCCACCTTGCCCGTTCCAACCGCCTCTCCTCGCTCCACATCACCTTCTGCACCGGGGAAGAGGCGGAAACCCTCGCCCCCCGCCACGGCCTCCTTCACCGTGTCACCCAGCAATTCCACTGGGAAAACCGGGGCTATTCCACCTTCGACGATTTCCTGAACGACCTCTCCTCGCGCAAGCGCAAGATGATCCGCAAGGAACGCGATACCGCCCGCGCCTCGGGCCTCACCATCCGCGCGCTGACCGGGGACCAGATCGAACCCCATCACTGGGATGCCTTCTGGGCCTTCTACCAGGACACCGGCGCCCGCAAATGGGGCACCCCCTACCTCACCCGCCCCTTCTTCACCCTGGCGCATGACACGATGCGCGACGACATGCTCCTCGTCCTTGCCGAACGCCCCGACGGCACCCCCGTTGCCGGCGCGCTCAACTTCATCGGGCGCGACACGCTCTTCGGCCGCTACTGGGGCTGCCTCGAAGATCACCCCTGCCTGCATTTCGAACTCTGCTACTATCAGGCCATCGACTGGGCCATCGCCCACCGCCTGTCGCGGGTCGAGGCGGGCGCGCAGGGCGAACACAAACTCGCCCGCGGCTATCTGCCCACCCCTGTCCATTCCCTGCACTGGATCGCCGATCCCGGCTTCCGCGAGGCGGTCGCCCAATATCTCCGCGCCGAACGCCGCGCCGTGGACGAAGAGATCGAGGTCCTCACCGCCTACGGCCCCTTCCGGCGCATCGACGCCGAGGCGTGATCACAGCCGTTGACGCCGCGCCCCCCGGGTGCATTCTGCAAGGCCCAAGCAGAGGTTCCCATGACAGACCGCCCCCCCTACCAGCCCATCGCCGACACGGACCTCGCACCCCTCACCGCGTCAGGCTGGATGGTAATCGAAGGCGGCCGCGCCATCGCCAAGGTCTTCACCTTCACGAACTTCATCGAGGCGTTCGGCTTCATGACCCGTGCCGCCCTCTGGGCGGAAAAGTGGAACCACCACCCCGACTGGTCCAATGTCTACAAGACCGTCACGGTGACCCTGACCACCCATGACACCGGCGGACTGACCGACCTCGACCTCCGCCTCGCCACCAAGATGGACGCGCTCGCCTACGACTGACGCCGCGCCCGCCGCCGCAACGCAAAGTCCAGCGCCAGACAGACCAGCGCCGCAAACCCCATCCATGTCGCCAGCCGGTCAAGCTGCCCCGCCGCCCGGCCAAGCCCGGCCACCCCGAACAGGGAATGCACCTCGGGCCGCCCCGGCACCACCAGCAGCCCCCGCCGCTCGCCCACCGCCGCCGCCTCCCATGCGTCCCGCGCCACGGCGCTGCGCACCTCCACCTCGGCGCCGTCTCCGGGATCGGTGAACCGGAGATAAAGCCAATAGGTCGGTATCCCCGCCCGCTCCGTCCCGTCGCCATCGCTGCGGCTTGGCACCTGCTCCCATTTGCGGGTGATCGTGGCCTGCACCTCCACCCCCTCGCGCTGCAACAGCCGCACCTCCGCGCCAAGGCTGCGCCCATACCACCCCGCCGCGACCGCCAACCCCAGCAGGACCAGCGCACAGGGCATCAGCAGCGACCGCAGCAGGTCCATGCCCTCAATCCTCCACCTCCACCGTGGCCCAGGTCTCGAAACAGACCCCGCCCGCCAGCGCCATCACCCCGATGGTCGCCCGTCCCCCAAGCCCCCGCTCGCGCCCGAACACCTCGACGAACAGGTCCGACAGGCCGGAAGACACCTTGTGAACCTCCTCATAGTCCGGCGCGCAGACCACGAAATTCAACGTCCGCACGATGCCGCGCACGCGGTCCAGCGACCCGACCGCCTGCCTTATGCCGCCCAGCACGTTCAACCCCGTCCGCCGCGCCGCGTCATAGCCCTGCTCCGTCGTCAGGTCCGCGCCCAGCCGCCCCTTATGCGTGATCTCGGTCCCCACCTGCGCCACATGGCCGGACAGGAACAGAAGGTTCCCCACCCGGTGATAGGGCTTCATCGTCCCGTAATCCGCCCCATAGTATCCGATCCGGTCAAAGTCGGGGATATCCAGCCCCATCTCGATCGCCAGCCGCTCCGGTGTCATCGCATACCCCCATCCAGACAGCACCAGCCTGCCCCGCAGCCCCCATCCGGATCAAGCCGCTTCCGGCGTCAGCCAGGGCCGCAACAGCGCCATCGGATGCGCCCGCAGCGTCAGGCGCAGCGACACGTAATCCTCCACCACCTGCTCGCCCATCGTCATCTCGCGCAACATGACGCCGGGCTCCACGATCCCCTCGCCGTCGATATCCCCGGCAAACAGCGGCAGGGGCGCCCCCTCGACCAGCGCCTTCGCCGCCCAGAGCGCCTCGCGCCGCGTCACGCCCAGCGCGGCAAAGGCATCCGCCTCGGCCAGCCGCGCCAGCATCCGCGCGCTCACCCCCGCGCGGCGCCAGACATCCTCCACCACCGCATAGCCATTGCCCCGCGCCGCCACGATCCACTGCGCCTCTTCCTCCACCATCCCCTTGATCTGCCGGAACCCCAGCCGCAGCGCCAATCCCCCCCGCCCGTCAGGCTCCATCACATTGTCCCAATGGCTGGCATTGATGCAGGGCGGGCGCACCACCACCCCATGTTCCCGCGCATCCCGCACGATCTGCGCCGGCGCATAGAACCCCATCGGCTGGCTGTTCAGCAAAGCGCAGGCAAAGATCCCCGGATGATGCCGCTTCAACCACGCACTGGCATAAACAAGCAGCGCGAAAGACGCCGCATGGCTTTCGGGAAAGCCGTAACTCCCGAACCCCTCGATCTGCGCGAAACAGCGCGCGGCGAACGCCTCCTCATACCCATTCGCGGCCATCCCCGCCATGAACCGGTCGCGGAACTCGCTCACATTCCCATGTTTCTTGAACGTCGCCAGCGACCGCCGCAGACGGTCGGCCTCCGTCGGCGTGAACCCCGCCCCGATGATGGCGATCTGCATCGCCTGTTCCTGAAACAGCGGCACGCCCAGCGTCTTGCCCAGCACGCGCCCCAACTCATCGGACGGAAAACTCACCACCTCCTGCCCGTTCCGCCGCCGCAGGAAGGGATGCACCATATCCCCCTGAATCGGCCCGGGCCGGATGATCGCCACCTGAATCACAAGGTCATAAAAGGTCCGCGGCCGCATCCGCGGCAGGAAATTCATCTGCGCCCGGCTTTCCACCTGAAACACGCCCAGACTGTCCGCCCGGCACAGCATCTCATAGGTCGCCGGGTCCTCGGCCGGCAGGCTCGCCAGCGAATGCCGCAACTGGTGATGCCGCTCCATCAGGTCGAACGCCTTGCGGATGCAGGTCAGCATCCCCAGCGCCAGCACATCCACCTTCAATATCCCCAGCGTGTCGATATCATCCTTGTCCCAGCAGATGACGGTCCGATCCTCCATCGTCGCATTCTCGATGGGCACCAATTCATCCAGCCGCCCCTCGGTGATGATGAACCCACCGACATGCTGGCTCAGATGCCGGGGAAACCCCTGTATCTCGTCAATAAGCTGCATGGTCAGCGCCAGCCGCCGGTCGGTCGGGTCCAGCCCGATCTCCCTCAACCGCGTCTCGGTGATCTGGCCGGGTCCGCCCCAGCCCCAGATCTGGCTCGACATCGCCGCCAGCGTATCCTCGGTCAGGCCCATCGCGCGCCCCACCTCACGCACCGCCCGCTTGCCCCGGTAATGGATCACCGTCGCGCACAGGCCAGCCCGATGCCGCCCATAGCGCGCATAGATATGCTGGATCACCTCCTCGCGCCGCTCATGCTCGAAATCCACGTCGATATCCGGCGGCTCGTTCCGCGCCTCGGAAACGAAGCGCTCAAAGACCATCGTCCCGATCTCCGGGGAAACGCTCGTCACCCCAAGCGCATAGCACACCACCGAATTCGCCGCCGACCCCCGCCCCTGGCACAGGATCCCCCGCCCCCGCGCGAAATCCACGATGTCATGCACCGTCAGGAAATAGGGCTCATACTTCAGCTTCCCGATGAGGCTGAGTTCATGCGCCATCTGCGCCCGCACCCGCTCCGGCGCGCCATCGGGGTATCGCCAGTCCAGCCCCGCCCAGGCCAGCCGCGCCAGCCGCTCCGCCGCCGTCTCGCCCCCCGTCACCTCCGACGGATATTCATACCGCAACTCGTCCAGCGAAAACCGTAAGCCTGCCGCCACCTCCCCCGCCCGATGCACCGCCTCCTCATGGCCGGCAAACAGCCGCAGCATCTCGGCCTCCGACCGCAACCGCTGCTCGGCATGGGGCAGCGCACGGCGGCCCAGCGCATCCACCCGCACCCCCAGCCGGATCGCCGTCAGCACATCCGCCATCCGCCGCCGCGATCCGTGATGCATCAGGGGCAGCGCGCTCGCCACGGGCAGCACCCCAACCCCCTCCGCCAACCGCACCAACCGCGCGAACCGCGCCCGATCCTGCCCGTCATAGCGCGGCGCCATCAGCAGGAAGCAGGCCCCGGCAAAGCGCGAAACCAGCCGCGCCACCGCACCCCGCCACGCCTCCATCTGCCCCCGCGCAGGCGGATGGATCAGCATTCCCATCCCCGCCCCCCAGTCCAGCAGATCCTCCAGCGAAAGGTCACACTCCCCCTTCACCGCCCGCAACCGACCCGTTGAGATCAGCCGGCACAGCCGCCCCCACCCCGCCCGATCCTCCGGCAGGCAGGTCACCGTGAACCCGTCCCGCAACACGATCCGCGCCGCCGGGATCAGCCGCGTCCCCGGCCAGTCCCGCCCCTCCTCCGCCGCCAGCCGCGCCAGTTCCCGCGCATGGGCATGGGCGCGCACGATCCCCGCCACGGAATTCACATCCGCCACCGCCACCCCCGCCATCCCCATCGCGGCGGCACGCGCCATCACCTCCTCGGGATGCGACGCCCCGTGAAGGAAGGTGAAATTCGACAGGGCCGACAATTCGACAAAAGCCATGGGCAGCAGGGATTCGCAGATGTTCCGACAGGAACATTATAGGAACATTCGCATAAAGGACGAGTCCCCAAACCAGCCCCCCAAGCCGGATCAGACACCGTCAGACAGGATATCCACCGCTCACTCCGGCCTCTGCGACCCAAGCCTCAGAACCTGCGGAACGCCGCCTGCGGCAACCCCTCGCGCCAAAGACGATTGCGGTCCGCCTTCGCAGCCTTCGCATCCAAAGGCCCCGTCACCTCAACCCGTGCCATCCCATGCTCCGCCTCACGCATGACCGCACCGCTCCATCACCCTACGTCCCCCAAGATCGCCTCCACCGCCTCTTCCGCCGTCTCCACGAAGCGGAACAACCCCAGATCGGCCGCGTTGATCAGCCCCTGCTCCGCCAGCGCCTGCCAGTTCACCACCCCTTCCCAGAACGCCCGCCCAAACAGCAGGAAGGGCACCCGCTTCATCCGCCCCGTCTGGATCAGGGTCAGCGCCTCGAACATCTCGTCCAGCGTGCCGAACCCGCCGGGGAAAATGCAGATCGCCCGCGCCCGCATCAGGAAATGCATCTTCCGGATCGCAAAGTAGTGGAAGTTGAAACAGAGGTCCGGCGTCACATGGGCATTCGGCGCCTGCTCATGCGGCAGCACGATGTTCAGCCCGATCGACTGCCCCCCCGCCTCCGCCGCCCCAAGGTTGCCCGCCTCCATGATGCCGGGTCCGCCCCCGGTCACCACCACCAGCTCGCGCCCATAGCTTTTAAGGCTCTCCTCCGTGATCCGGAAAGACAGCTTCCGCGCCTCCTCATACCACCGCGCCAATCCCCCCGCAGGCCCTGTGCCATCCGCCCTGACCCGCGCCGATCCCATCACCACGACCGTGGACCGTATCCCCCGCTCATCCAGCACCATCTGCGGCTTCAGCAGCTCCAGTTGCAACCGCACCGGCCGCAACTCCTCGCGCATCAGGAAATCCGTATCGGTGAAGGCCAGCCGATAGGCCGGCGCCCGCGTCTGCGCCGTATCCGGCAACCGCTCCGCCGCCGCCGCATCCTCGGTGCTGTCGCGGAAAGGGTGCGCGCGTCCATCCTCCTTGGGGGTCATGCCGTTCCTCTTGTTGCATGGGCTTTCCGCCCTCTCTATAGGGTCGCACCGGACCAGACCAATCAAAACGGGGGAATTGCCGATGTCCTACGCCGCGCTCGAAGCCGCCATCGAATCCGCGTGGGACGCCCGCGACAGCATCACCCCCGCCACCAGGGGCGAGGCGCGCGATGCCATTGAGTCCACGCTGACCGCGCTCGACAGCGGCAAACTCCGCGTCGCCGAACGGCAGGCCGATGGGCATTGGCATGTCAACCAATGGGCCAAGAAGGCCGTCCTCCTCGGCTTCCGCATCAAGGATATGGAACATCACGCCGGCGGCCCCCAGGGCGGCGGCTGGTGGGACAAGGTGGACAGCAAGTTCCACGGCTGGGGTCCCGACCAGTGGAAGGCCGCCGGCTTCCGCGCCGTCCCGAACTGCGTCGTCCGCCGCTCGGCCTATATCGCCAAGGGCGTGGTCCTCATGCCCTCCTTTGTCAATCTCGGCGCCTTCGTCGATGAAGGCACCATGGTCGATACCTGGGCCACCGTCGGCTCCTGCGCCCAGATCGGCAAGAACGTCCATCTCTCGGGCGGCGTCGGCATCGGCGGCGTGCTGGAACCGATGCAGGCCGGCCCCACCATCATCGAAGACAACTGCTTCATCGGCGCACGGTCCGAAGTCGTCGAAGGCTGCATCGTCCGCGAAGGCTCCGTCCTCGGCATGGGCGTCTTCATCGGCAAATCGACCAAGATCGTCGATCGCGAAACCGGCAACGTCACCTATGGCGAGGTGCCCGCAGGGTCCGTCGTCGTCGCGGGCTCCCTTCCCTCGAAGAACGGCATCAACCTCTACTGCGCCGTGATCGTGAAAAAGGTGGACGCCCAGACCCGCTCCAAGACCTCGATCAACGAGCTTCTGCGCGACTGACCGGCGCCCCGACGGCAGAAAAGGCAGGGGCAGAGGGGGCAGGGGCAGGGCGCATCCTCCGCCCCTTCATCTTGGCCCAAATACTCAACCGCAACGCCTGCCCCCCACGCAACGCTGCCAGTTCAGAACCCGCCCCCGTAGGATGGGCCATCGGCCCATCCTGCCCAAGGAAAACGCCGCGCAAACCGCGCGGCGCCCGTAGGGCGGGGTTCACCCCGCCATCACCCCTAACCTCACATCACTTCCGAAAGCTTCACCACGCGCCCTTCGGCCACCGACTTCACCGCCGCATCGGCCAGGGCCAGCGCGACCAGCCCGTCCTCGCCCGTCGGCTCCGCCTTGCCCGTCCCGGCCATCGCCGCGATGAAGGTGGCAATCTCCGCCGCATAGGCCTCGGTATAGCGGGTCATGAAGAAGTCATGCAGCGGCGGCCGGGTATAGCCCGCCCCCGTCGCCACCTCGATGGAAACCGGGCGCTGGTTTTCCGCCGACACGGCCCCCTTCGACCCATGCACCTCGATCCGCTGGTCATAGCCATAGGTCGCGCGGCGCGAGTTCGAAATCATCGCCTGCTTGCCCGAGGCCGTCTTCAGCAGCACCTGAACAGAATCGAAATCCCCCGCCACGCCGATGGCCGGATCGACCAGCACCGCCGCCGTGGCGACGACCTCGGAAATCTCCTCGCCCAAGAGGAACCGCGCCATGTCGAAATCATGGATCGTCATGTCGCGGAAGATGCCGCCCGACCGCTTGATATAGTCCACCGGCGGCGCGCCGGGGTCGCGGCTGGTGATCACCACCATCTCCACTTCGCCCACCGTCCCCTTGTCGATCTCCGCCCGCACCGCGCGGAAATGCGGGTCGAAGCGGCGGTTGAAGCCCACCATCAACGTCCCCTTATGGGCCCGCACCACCTCCAGACAGGCCTTCACGCGGGCCAGCGACAGGTCGATGGGCTTTTCGCAGAAGACCGCTTTCCCCGCCTTCACGAAACGCTCGATCAGATCGGCATGGGTATCGGTCGGCGTGCAGATCACCACCGCGTCGATATCCCCCGCCGCCTCGATCGCCTCGATCGTCCGCACCTCGCAGCCATATTGATCGGCAATCGCCTGCGCGGCGGCAGGCATGGCATCCGCCACCGCCACAAGCTTCGCCTGCGCATCCCCCGTCACCGCCTTCGCATGCACCTTGCCGATGCGCCCCGCGCCCAGAAGCCCGAACCTGATCGCCATTTCACGTCTCCTCTGCCCCGTCTCGGGGGCGTTTCCATCAGGCCCCGTAGGCCCCGTTCACATTCTGGTCGAAATCCACCACGGCCCCGGTCATCACGCCCGACTCCGCGGACAGCAGATAGGACACCAGCCCCGCCACATGGCCCGGCTTCACCAGCATCCCGAAGGGCTGCTTCGCCTCCGCCTCGGCCAGCCAGCCATCACCCGCCCCGTGGAAGGCCCGCTGGATCGCATCCTCCCCCGGCGTGTCCATCCAGCCCACATTCACCCCGTTCACCCGGATGCGATGCGACCGCAGCGCATGGGCCGCATTCTTCGTGATATTGGCCAGCGCCGCCTTGCTGGCCGAATAGCCCGCCAGGAAGGGCTGCCCGCAATGGCTGCTCATCGTCACGATATTCACCGCCGAGGCCGGATGCCCCGCCGCCACCGCCGCCTGCGCAAAGCGCTGCAAGGCGAAGAACGGCCCCTTGGCATTGGTGTCCATCAACTCGTCCCACCCCTCGGGCGTCGTGTCCAGAATGGACCCCCGCGCCGTCGAGGCCGCCGCATTCACCAGCGCATTGACCGGCCCGAACCGCATCAGCGCCCGCTCCACCAGTTCCGCCGCCTGTCCCGCATCGGCCATATCCGCCGGCAGGAAGCGTACATCCGCCCCGCCCGCGCGCAGTCCTTCCGCCGCCGCCTCGCCCTTCAGCACATTCCGCCCCGAAATCACCAGCTTGCGGCAGCCCTCGGCCACCAACCTCTCGGCAATGGCCAGACCAAGTCCCTGCGCCCCCCCGGTGATGACGGCAACCGTCCCCGCATGATCCGGCATGATCCCCCCTCAGGAACCCGAAATCCGATTAACGGAACTTCTATTCCATTTTTACGTCGATTCAACCCGAATGTTCCACGATCCCCGGCCATCCTGACGAAGATCGTCAGACCAGCCCCAGCTCGGCATCAGACGCGATCCGGTCATACTTGTCCTTCGGCGGCATCGGCCGCCCCCGCCAATCCGGCTCGAACACGAAGGAAGACCGCGCCCGCCCCTCGGGCAGCGCCCCGTTCCCCTTGCCGACAGCATAGTCGTAATAAAGCTTCACGATCTCTTCTGCCGTCACCTGCTGCGCCGCCGGATGGGCCAGACAGGCCTCCCGCCACCGCGCCACGCGGGCAAAGGCCGGATCGTCGGGCAGGGCGAACCCCTCATAATAGTCCAGAAACCAGAACCGCATCATCAAGGGCGTATAGACAGCCTCCGCCCAACCGAACCGGTCGAAGAGGAACACGCCGTCAGGGTTGTGATGCCGCAGCATGTCATCCAGCCAGGCGTATTGGTCCAAAAGCGCCTGCCGCTTTGCCCCCGCCTGCGCCCGATCCCGGTTCATCACGTAGAGATAGCCCGCGTTGCCGAACGGCCCCTCGCGCGTGACAAACAACCGCTCCACCGCCCGCTCATAGGGATCGGCCCGCGCCACCGGAACCTCCGGAAACCGCTCCTCGAAATAGCGCATCAACACAAGGCTTTCCTTCAGGATGCGCCCATCCTCCAGTTCCAGCACCGGCAGCGCCGTCGTCCCCCGCGTCTTGGCCAGCAAGTCGGGGTCACGCGGCCGCGTGATGTCCACCACGCGGAACTCCACCGCCTCGCGCAACCCCTTCAGCGCCAGCAGGATCTCCACCCGTTGCGAAAACGGGCAGACGGGGATGTGATGGATGATCGGCTTGCCCATGGACGCCTCCTCTGGCCGGATGCTGGCCCGCATCCTGCCCCGCGCGCCCGACGCAGATCAACCCGAAAGCCCGGCCTCCGCCGCGATCTCCCGCGCCGATTTCCGCGCCCGCTCCGTGGCCGATTTCAACTGCCCGCAAGCCGCCATGATATCCTCGCCGCGCGGGGTGCGGATGGGGCTCGCATAGCCCGCCTTGTAGATGATGTCGGCAAAAGCCTCGATCCGCTCCCAATCCGACCGCTCATAGGGCGCGCCGGGCCATTCGTTGAAGGGGATCAGGTTGATCTTCGCCGGAATCCCCGCAATCAGCTTCACCAGCCGCCGCGCATCCGCATCGCTGTCATTCACGCCCTTCAGCATCACGTATTCAAACGTGATCCGCTCGCTGTTCGACAGGCGCGGATAGTCCCGCAGCGCCTCCAGCAGCGTGGCGATGTTCCACTTCTTGTTCACCGGCACCAGCCGATCCCGCACCTCGTCCGTCGTCGCATGGAAGGACACCGCCAGCAGGCAGCCGATCTCCTCCGCCGTCCGCGCGATCTCCGGCACGATGCCCGAGGTGGACAAGGTGATCCGCCGCCGCGACAGCGTCAGCCCCTCATTGTCCATCACCACCTTCATGGCATCCCGGACATTCTCGAAATTGTACAGCGGCTCGCCCATCCCCATCAGGACGACGTTGGACACAAGCCGCGTCTCATCCTTCGGCTCTCCCGGCTTCGGCCATTCCCCCAGATCGTCGCGCGCCAGCATCACCTGCCCGACAATCTCCCCCGCCGTCAGGTTCCGCACCAGCTTCTGCGTCCCCGTATGGCAGAAGGAACAGGTCAGCGTGCAACCGACCTGGGAAGAGATGCACAATGTCCCCCGGTTCTCCTCCGGAATATAGACCGTCTCCACCTCATGCCCGCCCGCGATCCGCACCAGATATTTCCGCGTCCCATCGGCAGAGATCTGGCGGCTCACCACCTCCGGCACCTCGATCACGAAATGCTCCGCCAGCAGGGCGCGGTAATCCTTCGCCAGATTGGTCATCGCCGCGAAATCGCGGATGCCGAAGTGATAGACCCATTGCCAGATCTGCCCCAGCCGCATCTTGGCCTGTTTCTCGGGCGTCCCCGCCGCAACCAGCGCCTCCCTCAACTGCTCGCGCGTCAGGCCGACGATATTGGTCTTCCCCCCCTCCGGCAGCTTGCGCGGAAGGGTCAGAACGTCCTGCGTGATGGGCGCATTTGCGGTCATGGCTGCGTGTCCAGAAAGGCCGGGAAGGCGTTCATATAGGGGATTCGCCCGAAAAACGAAAGCCACCCCCCACGCCCGCGCCTTGACCACCCCCCGCACGCCCCACATACTACCCAGTAGCACCGACCGAGGGCCTCAAGATGACCGTCAAATCCTCCATCTCCCTGACCGACCAGCAGGATGCCTTCGCCCGCCGCCTCGTCGCCGAAGGCCGCTTCAGCAGCCTCAGCGCGGTGATCCAGCACGGGCTGGAACTGGTCCAACGCGAGTCGGAAGGCTCGGACGCCCTCCGCGCGCTTCTGGACCAACGTCGTCAAGGCACCTTCATCAGCCAGCAGGAAATGGTGGCGAAGGTTGACAAGATGCTTTCCGACAAAAGGCGAGACCGTGGTCTGGCAGATTGAACTTTCTGACGTCATTGCCAGTGACCTCAGCAGTATCGAGGACTTCGTCTTTCACAGCGCCACTTCGCTTGGTGAACCGAAGGCACGGGCATCCGAAATGGCAGATCGCCGCATCCGGACGATCCTTATCGACCTCGGCACCCTGACCCGCGCCCCCTACCAGGGCACCCGCTGCCCCGAACTCGGCCAGAATACCCGCCGCGTCACCAAGGACCGCGCCGTCTTCTACTTCGACCTGAACGAAGACCGGCAGGTGATCCGCCTCCTCGCCATCTTCTTCGGCGGGCAGGACCATGATGCCCGCATCCTCGCCCGACTGCTCACCCCCGACTGAAACGAAAAGGCCCCCGAACCGGGGGCCAAATCCATTCAATTCTTGCAAGGCCTTACTGGCAGCGCGTCTCGGCTTCCGTCATCGCGGCGGTAAAGCCCCGCAGGCTGAACGTGTCGCGCGTCTGCGTCCCGCGATCCGACCGCGCCGACAGCACCGCCGTCGTCCCCGCCTTCATCGCCGCCAGAAGCTGCGCATCGGCCTCGGGCGTGGCAGGCCAGGCCCATTCGCCATCGGTGAACAGGTCATAGGAATTGCCGTCCACGTCGATCTGCACCGTCGAACCATTGGCAAAGGGATAGCCGCCGGTGAAGGAAATCTCGCCCGGCCGACCGGGGCGGAAGGTCACGAACAGCAGGATATCCCCCCGCCGCACCGAAACCGGCTGCCCGTCGCGGGTGTTGACCGTTTCCTTCGGGACGGTCACCCCCCAGCATTCCTTCGGTTCCTCTTCGGTGAAGACGTTCCAGTCCGACGTCACCGCCACGCGGTTGTCGGATTCCTGCGCCACAGCCGCAAAAGGGGCCACAAAAGCAAACGTTGACGCAATCAAAGCAGCGCCAGCGACGCGGCCGAACAGGGTGGTCATGGGGTCGGGCCTCCGCTTATGCCTCTCATCCGCCCACCGCCCTCGCTACCCTGCGGATAGACGGGCCTTTTCCTGTGGCGCGGACCTTGCCAACTCGATATCCCCTTGTAACCGATGAAGACCATTGCGCGAAAGCCCCATGGGCGACAATTCGCGCATCTGTGAGCGAGGAGTCCCCATCATGGCCGCCCCCCATCCGATGCCCCATCCGATGCCCCATCCGATGATCGAGCTTTGGCGCGGCGGCCTTCTCGAAAGCACCCATTCCGGCCATGCCGTCATCTGCGATGAAAGCGGTGCCATCGTCGAAAGCTGGGGCGATCCCGCCGCCGTCATCTTTCCCCGCTCCTCCTGCAAGATGATCCAGGCCCTGCCCCTGCTCGAATCCGGCGCGGCCGAGGCGCATGGCCTCACCGACCGCCAGGTCGCGCTGGCCTGCGCAAGCCATCAAGGGGCGGCCATCCATACCGAGGCCGTCACCCGCTGGCTTGCCGATCTCGGCCTCTCCGACGCCGATCTGCGCTGCGGCGCGCATGAACCCTATGACACGGCCGAGAGGAACCGCCTCATCAAGGCGGATGAAAAGCCCTGCCAGTGCCACAACAACTGCTCCGGCAAACATGCGGGCTTCCTCACCTTGAACCGCCACCTCAAGGCCGACCCCGAATATGTCGAGCTGGACCACCCCGTCCAGCGCGCCTCGAAACAGGCGCATGAAGAGGTGACGGGCGAAACCTCCCCCGGCCATGGCATCGACGGCTGCTCCGCCCCCAATTTCGCCACCTCCGTCCACGGCCTTGCCCGCGCCATGGCCCGCTTCGCCGCCGCCACCGGCACGGGCGACGCCCGCGACCGCGCCATGCACCGCCTGACCCGCGCCATGGGGCAATACCCGGAAATGGTCGCCGGCGAAGGCCGCGCCTGCACCGAACTCATGCGCGCGATGGAGGGGCGCGTGGCCATCAAGACCGGCGCCGAGGCCGTCTTCATCGCCATCATCCCCGAACGGAAGATGGGCATCGCCCTGAAAATCACCGATGGCGGCACCCGCGGCGCCGAAGGCGCCATCACCGCCCTCCTTGCCCGTCTGGGCGTCCTCGACCCCAACCACCCCGCCGCGAAGAAAAGGCTGGATGCGGTGCAAAAGAACTGGCGCGGCCGCGAAACCGGCATCCTCCGCGCCGCAGCGGGGTTTCCCGGCTGACCACGGCACAAAAGCCGAAAGGCCCCCGCCGCGCTTCGACGGGGGCCTCCGATTGTGACAGACGCTCCGGACCCGGTGCTTGGTGGGGGCTGTGATACCGACCCCGTCGCGTCGTCTGACCCTGTTCTCGCCAAACAAACGGGCGGAAATCGGATCGGATCAAGGAATCTTCGCGGTGTCTTCGCGGCAGGTCCAAGGCTACCCACAGCCTCGCATCACACACCCCTGCCCAGCGTCTTGATTTGCCGCGCCAAGGGGGTAATCTGGCCCCCCATGTCGGTGACCCCGCCAACCCCTTTCCCCATATCCGACCGGCTGTCCGAACAGGTCAGCTTCGACCGGCATGAGCTTTCGACCATCCTCACCCTCTATGGCCGCATGGTCGCCCTGGGTGAATGGCGCGACTACGGCATCGCCTCGCTGCGCGATCTCGCCGTCTTCTCGGTCTTCCGCCGCACGGCGGAACATCCGCTCTACCGGATCGAGAAACGCCCCAAGCTCCGCGCCCGTCAGGGCATGTATGCCGTGGTCGGGATGGACGGGCAGATCCTGAGGCGCGGCCATGACCTGTCCGCCGTGCTCAAGGTGCTGGAAAAGCGCCTGATCCGCCCGATCGACTGACCCGCATCAGCCCCGCAATCAGGGCTTCGCCACCGATTTCGTGCCCATCACCGTCGCCGGGCCGGGTTGCGGCGGGGTCCCGGCATCGGGCCAGGTCAGGTTCGGCAGATCAAAGACGATCCCGCCCCCGGCCAGCGCCGGACCGGACAGCATCGGCAGCGCCGCAAGCGACGCGATCAGGGCAAGGGGAAGCATCGGTTTCATTTGGCTCACTCCTGAAATGAACTGTTTCGTTCACTTCTCCAATATGGCCATCTGCCCTCCGATTTCAACCCCATTCTGAACCGTTCTGTTCACTTTTTCGCCTTGCGCCCCCGGCGGCTCACGCTAATCTAGAATCATTCTAATTCTAAACGGTGCCCCCATGATCCCCGGCCTCTCCACCCGTCGCCGCTTTTCCGATCTCTCCGAACAGGAAATCCTCGCCCTCGCCATCTCCTCCGAGGAAGATGACAGCCGCATCTACCGCTCCTATGCCGAAAGGCTGCGCGGCGAATTCCCCGCCTCCGCCGCCATCTTCGATGGCATGGCGGCCGAGGAAGACCAGCACCGCCAGCGCCTGATCGACCTCCACCGCAGCCGCTTCGGCGAGGTCATCCCCCTGATCCGCCGCGAACATGTGGCAGGCCATTACGCGCGCAAACCCGTCTGGCTCACCCATAACCTGCCCCTCGACACGATCCGGGGCGAAGCGGCAGCGATGGAGCAAGAGGCGCAGCGCTTCTACACCCGCGCCGCCCAATCCACGACCGATGCCGCCACGCGCAAGCTTCTGGGCGACCTCGCCGCCGCCGAGGCGGGCCATGAACGCAAGGCGGGCGAACTGGCCGACAAACACCTGACGGACGAGGCGAAATCCGAAGAGGATTTCACCGCCCGCCGCCAGTTCATCCTGACCTGGGTGCAGCCGGGCCTTGCCGGGCTGATGGATGGCTCCGTCTCCACCCTCGCCCCGATCTTCGCCACCGCCTTCGCCACCCAGGACACCTGGACGACCTTCCTCGTCGGCACCGCCGCCTCCGTCGGCGCGGGCATCTCCATGGGCTTCACCGAGGCCGCACATGATGACGGCGTCCTTTCCGGGCGCGGCAGCCCCTGGAAACGCGGCCTCGCCTCGGGCGTGATGACGACGCTGGGCGGCATGGGCCATGCCCTGCCCTATCTCATCCCCGATTTCTGGACGGCGACCACCATCGCCATCCTCGTCGTCTTCGTCGAACTCTGGGCCATCGCCTGGATCCAGAACCGCTTCATGGAAACCCCCTTCCTCCGCGCGGCCTTGCAGGTTGTCCTCGGCGGTGCTCTGGTCTTCGCCGCAGGGGCATTGATCGGGGGGGGCTGACATGTATCGCAAGGGCGAGGTGAGATATGAACCGCTCCCCCTGCCCGACCGCGTGCAGAAACCCGATGACCGGGCGCTGGCCGATGCGCAGTCCTTCCTCGACTACATGAAGAAACGCCATTCCGTCCGCCAGTTCTCCACCCGCCCCGTCCCGCAGGCCGTGATCGAAACCTGCATCGCCACCGCCGGCACCGCGCCCTCGGGCGCGAACCACCAGCCCTGGCACTTCGTGGCCGTCTCCGACCCCGCGCTGAAGGCCCGCATCCGGGACGGGGCCGAGGAAGAGGAACGCGCCTTCTATTCCGGCGCGGCGGGCGATGAATGGCTCGCCGCGCTGGAACCGATCGGCACCGGCGTCTCGAAACCCCATCTCACCGATGCGCCCTGGCTGATCGTGGTCTTCGCCCAGCGCTATGGCCTCACCGAAGACGGCACCCGCTACAAGAACTACTACGTCCCCGAAAGCGTGGGGCTCGCCACCGGCTTCCTCATCGCTGCGCTGCATCACGCCGGGCTCGTCTGCCTCGAACACACGCCCAATCCGATGAAATTCCTCGGCCCCCTGCTCGGCCGTCCCGATCACGAGAAACCGGTGATGATCCTGCCCGTCGGCTGGCCCGCCGCGGATGCGACAGTCCCCGCCGTGGCCAAGCGGAAAAAGCCCCTCGCCGCGATCCTGACGGTTTTCCCGGAAGGCGGTTTGTGACGCACAAACCGAAGCGGAATTTGACGCAAATTCCGCCCCCCGGCCTGCCGCTTCCCAGCCTGCCGCTTCCCAGCGATTTCTGCGCCAGAAATCGCCGCGAAATCCGCGTCAGATTTCGCCCCCACCGCGCACCCGCCCATCCAACCTGTGCGGCTGCGCACCCTTAACCACGAATCCGCCCGCCACCCTGCCCGGATTTGTATGTACACTTTGCTGCACAGAATGCGGCACAGGATCCGGCACAGCCTCTGACGGCTAAACCCCCAGAATCCCCGGCAATTCCGCCATGTCGTTAAACAACACGGCCCCCTCCGCCGCCAGCGCCGGATGCGCCCCTCTCGGCGCATAGCCGAAACAGCGCATCCCCGCCGCCCGCGCCGCCCGCGCCCCTGCCGGGCTGTCCTCCACCACCACGCAGTCCGCCGCCGGAACCCCCAACCGCTCCGCCGCATGCAGGAACAGATCGGGCGCGGGCTTCGGCCGCCCCAGCGCCTGCCCGGAATACAGATGCCCCCGGAACCGCCCGATCAGCCCATGCTGGCCCAGCGTGATCTGCATCTTCTCGGGCGTCCCGTTCGACCCCATCGCAAAGGGAATCCCTGCGGAATCAAGGGCATCCAGCACATCCACGATGCCCGAAATCAACGGCACCGACGCCCGCAGCATCGCATACATCCGCTCGTAGAACTCCGCGACCCAGTCCTCCGGCAGCCGCGCCCCATTGGCCCGGGCCTTCTCGGCCACCGTCTCCACCGTGCCGCCGATATAGCCCGCCTCCAAAGCCTCCAGCGTCATCGGCAGGCCATATCGCTCCAGATCGTCGCGGATCATCACAAGCGTCGGATGCTCGCTGTCCACCACCACACCGTCACAATCGAAGATCACCGCACCCGGTTTCATTCCCCCGCCCTCAGCAGCGTCACCAGCGTATCGCCATACCGTCTTTGGTCCAGCATTTCAAAGCCTTGCGGGATCACCGGCGCCGCCCCATCTTCCCAGACGACCAGCCCGCCGGGCCCGATCCACCCCCCCTCGGCACAGGAGGCCAGCGCCTTCTCCCCCAGCCCCTTGCCATAGGGCGGGTCCAGGAAAACCAGCGCATAACCCTCCCCCCGGTTCGGCCCCATCCGCGTCGCATCCCGCCGCCAGACATCCGTCACGCCCATCGCCCGCATCAGTTCGATGTTCCGCCTGAGCAGCGCCCGCGCCGCCGCCCCGTCATCGACAAAGGCCGCCCGCGCCGCCCCGCGCGAGATCGCCTCCAACCCCAGCGCCCCCGTCCCGGCAAACAGGTCCAGCACCCGCGCGCCCGTGACAGGATCGCCATAACCGCCATTTATCAACAGGTTGAAGATCGCCTCCCGCACCCGGTCGGAGGTGGGCCGCAGATGCGCCTTGGCATCCCCTTCGCCCACCGGCGCCAGATGCAGCCCCCGGAACTGGCCGCCGATGATCCTCATGCGCCCGCCTTCGTCATGCCTTCAGCAGCGCCTTCATGTCCGTCGCCGGGTCCGCCACCACCTCGGGCTTCGGCGATTTCCCCATCTCGATCAACCGCTTGCCCACCATATAGGCGCGGCTGTCATTCATCGCATCCACCGCCAGCAGCGCCTCCCCGCGGTAATACCAGAAGGACACAGCGCCCCCCTCGCCGGGCCGCGTGACGATCCGGTCATAGCCCGTATTCAGCCCCGCGATCTGCAACTTGCAATCGTACTGATCCGACCAGAACCACGGACGCGCCTCGTAAGGCCTTGCCGCACCGCAGATATTTTCCGCCACCGCCTCGGCCATGTCGATGGCATTCCCCACCGATTCCAGCCGCAGCCGCCCGCCCTTCCACGGAAAGGACGCGCAATCCCCCGCCGCCCAGACATGCGGGGCCGAGGTCCGCCCCTGGTCATCGCAGGCAATCCCGTTCTCCACCGCGATCCCCGCCGCCTCGGCCAAAGCCGTCGCCGGCACGATCCCCACCCCCGCGATCACGAAATCGGCCGGCAGCTCCCGCCCATCCGACAGGCGCACCCCCGTCACCCGGCCCTCGCCCAAAAGGCGCTCAAGCCCCGTGGATTCAAGGATTTTCACCCCCCGCGCCCCGTGCAGCGCGCGGAAGTAATCCGATGTCTCCGGCGCCGCCACACGTTGCAGGATGCGCGGCGCCATCTCCAGCACCGTCACGTCAAGGCCCAGCTTGGCCCCCACTGCCGCCGCTTCCAGCCCGATATAACCGCCCCCCACGATCACCAGCCGCCGCCCCGGCGCGAACTCCCCCCGCATCGCATCCACATCGGCCAGTGTCCGCACGGTATAGACCCCGCCCAGATCGCCCCCCACCGCCGCAGGCAACCGCCGCGGCACCGACCCCGTGGTCAGCACCAGCTCGTCATATCCCAGAACCTCGCCGCCCACCGTCACCGTCCGCGCGCCCGTGTCGATCCGCTCGACCTTCGCCCCCAGCCGCAGCGCAATCCCTTGTTCTGCATAGAATTCCGCCGACCGCAGCCAGAGCCGCTCCTCCTCCATCTCGCCCAGAAGATAGGCCTTGGACAAAGGCGGCCGCTGATAGGGCGGCGCGGGCTCCTCGCCGATGATCGTGACGTCACCCGCAAAACCCAGCGCCCGCAGCTTCGCCGCACAGGCGGCCCCCGCCTGCCCTGCCCCCACGATCACCACATGCGCCATCGCCCGTCCCCCGTTTCCATCTGGCCGAAGCCCGGGCCGGACCCTATATCCCTGCCTCAGTGAAACGCAACGACGCGAGGGACGAAGAATGACGATTTCCGTAGGCCAGCCGCTGCCCGAAGCCACGCTCATCCGCATGGGCGAAGGCGGGGCCGAAGCCATTTCCGTGGCCGACCGCACCAAGGGCCGCAAGGTCGTGATCTTCGCCGTCCCCGGCGCCTTCACTCCCACCTGCCATTCCGCCCATGTCCCCAGCTTCATCCGCACCAAGGATGGCTTCGCCGCCAAGGGCGTGGATGAAATCATCTGCGTCTCGGTCAACGATCCCTTCGTGATGAAGGCCTGGGGCGAAGCCACCGGCGCCACCGCCGCCGGCCTCACCCTGCTGGCCGATGCCGATAGCAGCTTCACCAAGGCGATGGGCCTCGCCTTCGACGCGCCCCCGGTCGGCCTGCTGGCCCGGTCCAAGCGTTACGCGCTCTATGCCGAAGACGGCGTGGTCAAGGCGCTGCATCTCGAGGAAAGCCCCGGCACCTGCGAAATCTCGGGCGGCGAGGCCTTGCTGAAGGCAATCTGACGGATCGGGTGGGGTCGACCCCCACCCTTCCCCGGGCCGCATGGCGGGATGAACCCTGCCCTTTCACCTTGGCCCAAATACTCATCTTCCCGGCCATTCCCATAGCGGCGGGCAGGAAACCGGGCACATAGCCGTAGGATGGGCCATCCGGCCCATCCCCCAATGCCGCCCGGCGCGCTTCCGCCACCGCACCGGGCCCGCCCTCTGGCCTCCTTGTCTGCCGCCCGCTCCGGCGTCACACTTCCCCGAAAACCGGACTGGAACGAGCAACCCATGCAGATCGACCGTCGCGCCTTCGGACTGGGCCTCATCGGCCTCGGCCTCTCCGCCTGCACACCCAGCCTGCCGCGCGGCGGTGTCAGCGTCCCCTCGCCCCTTCCCGCCGACCTGCGCCCGGTCCCGAACCCCGCCTATGACGCCTGGGTCGCCGCCTTCCGCGACCGCGCCGCCGACCGTGGCATTGCGCAGCCCACGCTCTCGCTGGCCTTCCGCAACGCGGGCTTCCTGCCCGGCGTCATCACCCGCGACCGAAACCAGACCGAAACCTCCCGCAGCCTCGAAGACTACCTCTCCATCGCCGTCTCGGAGGAGCGCGTCAGCAAAGGCCGCGCCGCCTTTGCCCGCCATCGCGGCCTGCTGGCCGACCTGCAATCCCGCTATGGGGTCGAGGCAGAGGTCATCACCGCCATCTGGGGCCTCGAAAGCTTCTATGGCGAAAGGCGCGGCGAGGTTTCGGTGATCTCGGCCACCTCCACCCTCGCCTTCGATGGCCGCCGCGGCGCCTTCTTCGAACAGCAACTGACCGCCGCGCTGCGCATCCTCCAGAACGGCGACATCCCCGCCGACCGCATGACAGGAAGCTGGGCGGGGGCCATGGGCCATACCCAGTTCATTCCCACCTCCTATCTGGACTTCGCGGTGGATTACACCGGCGATGGCAGGCGCGACATCTGGTCCGACGATCCCTCCGATGCGCTCGCCTCCGCCGCAGCCTATCTGCAACGCAACGGCTGGACCCCCGGCCTGCGCTGGGGCGGCGAGGTGGGCGGCAACGCGCCCGCAGGCGCGATCATCCAGCCGCAGGCGGGCGGCCCGCAATTCGCCACCACCGCCAATTTCCGCGTCATCAAGCGCTACAACAACTCCGATGCCTATGCCATCGGCGTGGGCCATCTGTCAGACCGGATCGCAGGCGCAGGCCCCCTGCGCGGCAGCTTCCCGCCCGATGCCAACGGCCTGACCAAGGCCGACCGCATCACCCTGCAACAGCGCCTCACGGCGCGCGGCTACGACACGCAGGGAACCGATGGCGTGATCGGCAAGAACACCGAAACCGCCATCCGCGCCTTCCAGGCCGCCCAGGGCCTGCCCGTCACCGGCCAGCCGTCACAGGCCCTGCTGCAAGCGCTGCGCTAGGTCCCGTAGGGCGGGGGTCTCCCCGCCCCCCGCAGAAGGTCCAGCCTTCACAAGATCCGCGGCGCCAACTCCAGCGGATCGGCCACCTCGACATGCCAGAACGCCACCGCGCCCTCAGGCAGACGGGCCAGGACCCGCTCCAGATCGTCGCGGTCGCAATAGCGCCGCAGAGTCCATGCCGTGGCCTCGATCGCAGTGTCGGGCGTCAGGTTGTGATGCGGACGGACCTGCTTCACCTCCCGCGTCAGCGCGGCCCGTTCGGCAAAGGGCAGGGGCGGGTCCTGCACCACCCATCCCGCAACAAAGACGGCGCGCGGGATCGCGGGCAGGACCGATGCGAAATCCAGCCCTTGCTGCGCCGTCAACCGCCGCCGGAACACCTGCAACACCCCATCCATCGCCGTATAGGCCATGTTGTCGGAGTCCAGCGCCATGCGATCCTTCAGATCATCCAGAATGGCCCGCCATTCCTTCGACGCATGGCGATAGGTCCACGGCATCGGCATTCTCTGCCCCCTTTCCTTTGTCGCTCCGCAGGCCCGCATCAGCGCAGCCGCAGCAACGCCTCACGAAACCCCGCCGCAGCTTCCCACGCCATGCCCAGCGCGGTCTGCCCCGGCCGCTCCGCCAGAACCCGCGCCACCAGCATCCGGCCCAGCGCGTAACCCGTCCCATCCGGCAGATCGCCCGCGCCGAAGAACCACGCCTCATGGTCATAGCCGGTCGCGTCAAACTCCGCATGCGCCCGCTGGCACAGCGCCGCAAAGTCAACCCCCGGCGGCATCACCTCCCATGGCTCCGGCGGGCAGTCCATCATCTCATGCACGAAAACCTGCGCCAGCCCTTCCGACACCAGCGCCTCGCCCAGCCTGTCGCCATATCCCGGCCCATCCCAGCGCAGGACATGATGAAACTCATGATAGACCGCCTTCAGCAGCTCGTGCCGCAGCCCCTCCGCGCCCCCCTGCGTCAGGTCGATCCCCAACTCCATCCGCCCCGGCCCGTAAGAGGCCCCCGTCACGCGCAGCGCAGGCGGCATCGGATGATCCATCGCCCGGATGACGACATCCAGCGCCACGGCAGGCGCCACCGCGTCCAACCGCGCCTCCGCCTCGGCCAAAGCGGCGCGCAACTCCGCCTCGATGCCCGACAGACGCCCCCGCGCGTTCAACAGATGCAAGGTCCAACCCATGCGCGCCTCCCTCACGTCATCCCGACCCTCATGTCGGCAAGGTGTCTGCGCCCGTCAAGCCACCGCCTTTCGCGCTCAGTCGAACAAGCGTCGATCGGGCGAAGGATGGGTCCGGTAATGCTGCAAGCGGGACGCCAACGAACCGACATGCAGTTCAAGCTTGTGCCCATCCGGATCAAGGAAATAAAGCGATGCGCCCTCCGAACGGTTTTCCTTCCAAACTTCGGCCCGCGCCTTGACCTCGGCGGACAGCCTTTGGAAATCATCCACCGGCACGTCCAAGGCCAGATGCGTGTAGTCGTCCCGTCTCGCATGTTCCGCCTTCGGATCGACCGACAGGCAGAGCCACAAGGCACCCGCCTCCAGATACGCCCCCTCGCTCCAGATGGCGCGCAGTTCCAGCCCCAGAACATCCCGATAGAAAGAGACCGACCGATCAAGGTCAGCCACGGCAAGCGTGACATGATTTATGCCGGTGACGCGCGCTCTGGTCATGCTTGCTCCATGGTCGGTCTGGTCTTCATCGACGCCAGCCTTTGCGGGCAATCAGCCGATCCTGCCGAAATCGCACTCCGCCAGCAGGCGGCGCAGGTCTGCCTCGCGGTCCGACAGATTCCCCCGCGCGTCGGGCAGATGCAAGGTCCAACCCATGCGCGCCGCCTCCACCGCCTCCCAATCCCCTGTCGGATAGGGCGCCCCCTCAGCCCCCGACCGACCGCCGCCAGGCCGCCATCATCTCCTCCAGCGGAACCCCGTCGATCGTCACCCCCGTCAGGCGGCAATTGGTCAGCACCGCCCCCGACAGATTCAGGTTATCGAACACCGCGCCCGACAGGTTCACGTCATTCACCCGCCAGCCGCTCATGTTGCTGTCGTTGAAACGCGCGCCCGAGAAATTGATCTGGTTGAAACTCGCCCCCGACAGGTTCGCATCGTTGAACCGCGATCCCGACAGATCGGCGTCGTTCACATCCAGCCGGGCCGTCACGTGATGCAGGTCCATAGCGTCCACCCCCTTCGCCTGTGCCTTGACCACGAGGCCACGCCCACGCCCGCCCGTCAACAGGGTGCATCCCGTAAGGCGGGGATCACCCCGCCAATGGCCCGTAGGGTGCGTGGTCCCCACGCACCGCCCCGCCGCGCCCCTCACTCCCCCCCGTGACAGAACCACCCCCCCGTCACATCCCCGCCATGGGCGAAGAACAGCCACAGCCGCTCGCCCGCTTCCGTCTCCACCCGCCAGTAATCGCGCGGCCCCGTCCGCCAGTCGGGATCGTCCAGCCACCATTCCGGCGCGATCCGCTCCGGCCCCACGGCAAAGCGCGTCACCATCTCGCGCCGCCGCCAGCGGAACCGGGCGGGGGGCGTCGGGTCATCCTCCGGCGCGCCCAGCGGTTCGGGGCGGAACAGCACCAAGGGCCGCCGCCCCCGCTTCGGCCATTCCCCCGTGAAAGCGGCCGACCATGCCGCGGCCAGAACCTGCGCCCCCTTTTCCGGCACATGGCTGTCACCGGGATGGAACCGCGTCACCGCCTCCGCCCCCAGCCGCACCCCCAGCTTGCCCAGCAGATCGTCCAGGCCCCCATCCTGCGGGGCCACCGCCACCGTCCCCGCCACCGTCCCCGTCACCGCCGGGCTGCGATGCTGCATCGGGGCCAGCCGCTCCACCGCCACCGCCTCCAGCCGGATCATGTCGAACCCGAAGCCCGCCTCCAGATCGGGCAGCTTCATCGCCAGAAGGGGCCGGATGCGATCCTCCCGGTCCGAGGCGCGGGCCAGCCCCACCTCGGCCACCTGCACCGCGCCATCCGTCCGCACCGCCTCCAGCCGCACCCGCCGCGCGCCATGCCCCTGCCGCTTCAGCCGCGCGCAAAGGACCGGCAGCAGCCGGTCCAGCGCCGCCTCCACATCGGCCAGCAGGCCGATGGGCTCCGGCAGGCTGATCCGCGCCGCGAAATGCAGGGGCGCCCCCGCCGGCGTCACCGGTTCGGGTTCAAGCCCCAGCGCCTGATCCAGCCGCCGCAGCACCGCCGCCCCGAACCGCCGCGCCAGCGCCGCGCGTGGCAGCACCGCGATATCCTCCACCCGGCGCAGGCCCAGCCGCACCAACCCCTCCACCGCCTCCGGCTCCAGCCGCAGCGCGGCCACGGGCAGCGGCCCCAGCGCCTGCCGCATCTTCCCCTCCGGCGCGATCACGCCGCGCGGGCCCGCCGCCCCCGCCCCCGCCACGGGCAGCGCGCCGCCCTTCTCCCATCCCCGCCGCTTGGCCGCACGCGACCGCGTCGCATGGGCCTCCTGCTGGATGGCATCGCCGCTGCGCAGGACCTGCACCCCCTGCCCCGCATGGCGCGACAGCGCCCAGGCCGCCCCCACCGTATCGGCGATGGCCGCCCGCAGCGTCAGCCCCATCTCGGCGCAATCCGCCTCCACCTGCGCCAGAAGCGCGGCCTCGCCGCCAAACAGATGCGCGCAGCCTGTCAGATCGACGACCAGACCGCCGGGCGGCTCTTCCGCCACCCAGGGCGAGAACTTCCCCGCCCAGCGCCGCAGCCGCATCAGAAAGGCCGCCTCCGCCGCCGGATCGGCGGGAATCGTCGTCAGGGCCGGGCACATCGCCGTGGCATCGCGCAGCGGCTGGCCAAGGCTCACCCCCGCCGCCTCGGCCTCTGCCGAAACCGACGTGATGACCTGCGCCCCGTTCCGCTCCCCCACCACGGCCAGCGGCCCGGCCAGACCCGCCATCCCGGCCCGCGCCCGGCGCAGGCCCCGCTCCGCGCCAAGTCGCGGAAACCACAGCGAAAGAATGCGCCGCCGCCCCATGCCCGCCCCGTCCCCTGACCCGACTCCGAAATGTTCACCCTTTGTTCAAATATCGCCCCATCAAGGCCGGAGTCCAGCCGCAAGCCCCAATTTTCCGTGAATTGGGGCAAAAGCCCCAGTTACCAGGTGACAACGTCACTTCCGCGATTCACTCTCACGTCTATAGTGACCGGACTTTTCCAGCAGGGAGCCAGAACAATGAAATTTTCCACCAAGGCCCTCGTCCTTGGCTTCGCGATGGTGGCCAGTGTCGCCATCGCCGCCGAAGCCACCGACCCCACCGTGAAGGCCCGTCAGGAACTGATGGACACGATCGCCATGAACACGGGCATCCTCGGCAAGATGGCCGGTGGCGAAACGGCCTTCGACGCCGCTGCCGCCGATGGGGCCAAGGTCGCCATCGCCGCCGCTGCGGCCGAGATCGCCGCCAAGTTCGAACCGCAGGCGACCGATCCCAAATCCACCTCGAAGCCGGACATCTGGACGAACTGGGAAGACTTCGTGAAGAAGGGCGACGCGCTCAAGGCCGCCGCCGAAGGCATGGACGCCACCACGCTGGAAGGCGTGCAGGCCGGCATGGGCGGAATCGGCGGCGCCTGCAAGGATTGCCACACCACCTATCGCATCCCGTCCTGATCCTCGCTCGGGATCGTCAGGACAGAAGGCCCCCGCAGCCATTGCGGGGGCCTTTTGCCATCATCCGCAGGTCACCCGTGCAACCCGGCCCGCACGATCCACCTCGAAATTCAACCGCTCGGGGTTGAAGTCCATCGTCACCGCCGATCCCGGATAGATCACCCGCACCGGCTTGTTGAACTGGATCGCCTCCAGATCGCGCGCCGGCGCCCCGACCAGATATTGCAGGTCCAGCGCCCCGCAGGCATTCACCCCGCCCCCGGAAACAGGCCCCGGATCGCCTGCATAAGGCGGCGACGATGGCACGCAGGCCGCCGTTCCCAACACCAGCATCAGCCCCGCTGCGGCTGTCCTGAAGGCTTTCATCCCGGAAACTCCCTACCCGAACGAAGGCCCGCGCCTCCGCCACACCAGCCTGTGCCGCCCGCCCGCCCGTGACAAGCCGCCCTGCCGCAAACCGGCAAGGATCAGCCGTTTCGGCGATTGCATTCGCCGCGCGTTTCGCACAGCCTGCCCGGCAATGGCAGGGCGCAGCACGGCCCGCCGCTTGTATGGGAGGATCTTATGCGTACCCGCGCCGCCGTCGCCGTTGCCGCAGGCAAGCCGCTTGAAATCATGGAAGTGAACCTCGAAGACCCCAGGGAGGGCGAGGTCCTGATCGAGATCAAGGCCACCGGCATCTGCCACACCGACGAATTCACCCTCTCCGGCGCCGATCCCGAAGGCATCTTCCCCTCCATCCTCGGCCATGAAGGCGCGGGGGTCGTGGTGAAATGCGGCCCCGGCGTGAAATCCCTGAAACCCGGCGATCACGTCATCCCGCTCTACACGCCCGAATGCCGCGAATGCCCGTCCTGCCTGTCACAGAAGACCAACCTCTGCACCGCCATCCGCGCGACGCAAGGCCAGGGCCTCATGCCCGACGGCACCACCCGCTTCTCCATGCTCGATGGCACGCCCATCTATCACTACATGGGCTGCTCCACCTTCGCCAATCACACGGTCATGCCCGAAATCGCGCTGGCCAAGGTCCGCGATGACGCCCCCTTCGACAAGATCTGCTACATCGGCTGCGGCGTCACCACCGGCATCGGCGCCGTGCTGAACACCGCCAAGGTGGAAATCGGCGCCAAGGCCGTGGTCTTCGGTCTGGGCGGCATCGGGCTGAACGTCATTCAAGGCCTGAAAATGGCCGGGGCGGACATGATCATCGGCGTCGACATCAACGACGACAAGGAAGCATGGGGCGAAAAGTTCGGGATGACCCATTTCGTCAACCCGAAGAAACTCCCCGAAGGCATGTCGGTGGTGCAGGCCATCGTGGATCTGACCAAGACCCCCTTCGACAAGATCGGCGGGGCCGACTACTCCTTCGACTGCACCGGCAACGTCAAGGTGATGCGCGACGCGCTGGAATGCACCCATCGCGGCTGGGGCCAGTCCATCATCATCGGCGTGGCCCCGGCAGGCGCGGTGATCGAGACGCGGCCCTTCCAGCTCGTCACCGGCCGCGTCTGGAAAGGCACCGCCTTCGGCGGCGCGCGTGGCCGGACAGATGTGCCCAGGATCGTGGACTGGTACATGGACGGCAAGATCGAGATCGACAGCATGATCACCCACATCCTGCCGCTCGACCGCATCAACGAAGGCTTCGATCTGATGCACGCGGGCAAGTCGATCCGCGCCGTCGTGGTGTACTGACCTCAGCGCAGGGTCTCGCGGTCCGGCAGGAACCGGGCCGCGAGGGCCGCAAGCGCCGAGAAAAGGAAGACCGAGGCGATCAGATCCGTCAGATGATGCCCCCCATGGCCCAGCGTGGCCGGGATCATCAACCCGCTCACCATCACCATGGCCGGAAAGACCACCGTTCCCCGCGCGAACCAAAGGCCCATGCAGGCCATGAACATGTGGAAGGACGGGAAGGCCACCACCCCGATCAGAAGGTCGGGCCGGATCACCGGCACGCCTTCTGACGCATAGCGCACCAGCCGCGCCGCATAATCCCCATCCACGACAAGGCCGATCAGCGCCGCCTCGCCCGGAATCTCGTGATAGGGCGACGGCCCGACCGAAGGCAGCAGCCGCCAGATCAGCACGGTCACCGCCATGCCGCCGACACCGACCCACAGGAACCGGTGCAGCGCCCGCTCCCGCCCTTGCACGGCCAGCGCCACGATCACCACCACAAGCTGCGGAATCGCCGCCGCATAGACCCATCCAAGGAACCGCCCGAAGGCCGGCCACTGCGCCAGAAGCAGCAGGAAATCCGACCAGTCATAGCCCAGCGCCGCATCGACAGAGATCAGCGCCCGGTCGATCGTCGGGCGCTCGAAGGGAAAAAGCTGGAAGATGAAAATGGCGACCACTGCCGAAAAGCTGCAAAAAAGACCAAAGCACACGGCAAAGGCCGCAAGCTGCGGCCTCGGGCGGTTCATCCGGATGAAGGCCCCCAACGCCACAAGCGCCAGCGTCGCCGCGATCATCGGGGCAAAGCCCGCCCAGTCCACGGCCGAAGGCAGCAGCACATCATGCAGGATCGTGACCAGCAACAGCGCAAGGACCACCGCCAGCAACCCGATCTCGGCCCGGAACAGCCCGAAAACCGTGTTCTGCGCGACGACGGACCGTGAACCCGCCTCTGGCACCGCAAGCGACTGCATCCCGCACCTCCATCCTTTTGCGTGACGGATGTCATGGCGCTGTGACCGAAATTTGGCGGCGCGATGCCCGGATGCGGGCCTTTCTCCTTTCGCCGATCAAGCTTTTGTCGCAAGAGTTACCACCAGAGGAGAAGCCATGCCTGAACCCCGCGCCCCCCGGCTCTGCGTCCTGATCGACGCCGACAATGTCCCCTCCGGCTATGCCGAGGCGATCTTCGAGGAAATCGCCAGCCTGGGCGAAGCCTCCGTCCGCCGCATCTATGGCGACTGGTCCGCGCAGCGCCTTGCCGGCTGGGCGAAGAAGGTCGCAGCCCTCGGCCTCGTCGCCGATCAGCAGTTTTCAAACACCAAGGGCAAGAACGCCTCCGACATCGGCCTCGTCATCGCCGCGATGGATTTCCTGCATTCCGGCCTGTTCGACGGCTTCGTCCTCGTCTCTTCCGACAGCGATTTCACCCGCCTCGCCGCCCGCATCCGGGAACAGGGCCTCGATGTCTATGGCATCGGCGAAAAGAAGACGCCCGAAGCCTTCCGCATGGCCTGCAAGCGCTTCATCTATGTCGAGAACCTCTCCGCCGCCGAAGACCTGCCCGAACCCGCCCCCGTCCGGGGCACGGCAAAGGTGGAACCCGCCGAACCCCTGCCGCGTCCCGGCACGAAGGAAGCCCCCGCAAAGGCCATCCCCCTCATCGTGGCCGCCATGCGCGCCATCGACCCGGATGCCGAATGGTATTCGCTCGGCCAGGTCGGCCAGTTCATCACCCAGGGCAATCCCGACTTCGACACCCGCACCTATGGCAGCGCGAAACTCTCCGACCTCGTCCGCAAGATCAGCCGTTTCGAAACCCGCCCCGGCCCCGGCGGCCAGCTCCAGATGCGCGACATCGCCTGACGCGGCCAAAGGCCCCCTTGCACCTTCTGCGACAAGCGGATATCGCCCCCGCCTTCGGCAGCCCCCATCGTCGGCCCCCTCGCCGGCGTTGAGAAACGCCCCCCGCAATGCTACCCTTCGCCCATACGCCCCGCGCCGGGGCTCACACGGCGCGCAACCCAGGAGGACGATGTCCTGTCTCATTCTGACCCAGCGACCGGCCTGCCGGTCGGCCCGAGGGCCCCGCGCATGAGCGAGACGGCCACGGCAACCGCCCCCGCCCACAGCTCCGAAGACATTCTCGCCGCCGTCCTCAAATCCGTCGATGACGACAAGGCAGAGGACGTGGTGCAAATCGACCTGCGCGGCCGCTCCGACGTGGCCGATTACATGGTCATCTGCTCCGGCCGCTCCTCCCGCCAGGTCGCCGCCATCTCGGAAAAGCTGGTGGACCGGCTGAAACAGGATTTCCGCCTGCATTCCAAGATGGAAGGCAAGGAAACCGGCGACTGGGTGCTGATCGACACGGGCGATGTGATCGTCCATGTCTTCCGCCCCGAAGTGCGCGAGTTCTACCAGCTTGAAAAGATGTGGCTGCCGGGAAGCGCGCATCGCGGGGCCTGATCCATGCGGCTGCACATCTGCGCCGTGGGCCGCATCCGGGCCGATCAGCCCGAACGCGCCATTCTCGAAGACTACCAGATGCGGTTCAACCGCACCGGAAAGCCCCTCGCCCTTGGCCCGCTGACCGAGATCGAGGTCGAAGACAAGAAGGGCGGCGGGATGGAGGCCGAGGCCGAACTTCTGCTGCGCGCCGTCCCCGCCGGGTCGCTTCTCGCCACGCTTGATGAACGCGGGCGGGTGCTGTCCTCCCCCGAATTCGCCGCCCAGATCGCCCGCTGGCGCGACGAGGGGCGGCAGGACGTGGCTTTCCTTATCGGCGGGGCCGATGGTCTGGCCCCCGGCCTGCGCGACCGCGCGGCCTTCTCCCTCAGCTTCGGGCGCATGGTCTGGCCGCATATGCTGGTGCGCGCGATGCTGGCCGAACAGATCTACCGCGCCGCCACCATCCTTGCGGGCAGCCCCTACCACCGCACCTGACCAAATTTCTTCGAAGAAATTTGCAAAAGTTTTCGAAAACTTTTGTCCTTCCAACCTCACGCGTTGCCCCCCGATCCCCCGAGGGGTATTCAGCAGCCAACGACACCGCAAAGGGGCACGCCGCCATGACCGTTCCGAAACCCGTCGTCCTCTGCATCCTCGATGGCTGGGGCCTGTCGGACCGGACCGAAGGCAATGCCCCCGCCCTGGCCAAGGTGCCGACCTTCAACCGCCTCTGGTCCACCTGCCCCCATGCCACGCTCATCACCCATGGCCCCGATGTGGGCCTGCCCTCGGGTCAGATGGGCAATTCCGAGGTGGGGCACACCAATATCGGCGCGGGCCGCGTCGTGGCGATGGACCTTGGTGCCATCGACCTCGCGGTGGAAGACGGCTCCTTCGCCACGAATGACGCGCTGCAAGACTTCATCGCCACGCTGAAATACACCGGCGGGGCGGCGCATCTGATGGGCGTGGCCTCCGATGGCGGGGTGCATGGCCATATCAACCACGTCCTCGCCGCCTGCCGCGCCATCACCGCGGCGGGCGTTCCCGTCTGGCTCCATGCCATCACCGATGGCCGCGACGTGGCCCCGTCCTCCGCCGCAGGCTTCATCGCCGACCTCTCCGCCCGCCTGCCCGTCGGCGCGCGCATCGCCACGGTCATCGGCCGCTACTGGGCGATGGACCGCGATACCCGCTGGGACCGCGTCGCCCGCGCCCATGCCGCCATGATCCATGCCAGGGGCGAAACCGCCCCCGATGCCGCCACCGCCGTCGCCCAATCCTATGCCAAGGGCGAGACGGATGAATTCATCGCCCCCACCGTCCTCGCCCAGTACACCGGCGCCCGCGACGGCGACGGGTTCTTCTGCCTCAACTTCCGCGCCGACCGCGCGCGCGAAATCCTCTCCGCCATCAGCGACCCCGATTTCACCGCCTTCGACACCGCCCCCCGCCCGGCCTTCGCGGCCCGCCTCGGGATGGTCGAGTATTCCGACGCCCACAACGCCTACATGACCACCGCCTTCCCCAAGCGCGTGCTGGTCAACACGCTGGGCGAATGGGTGGCCGCCCAGGGCCGCCGCCAGTTCCGCCTCGCGGAAACCGAGAAATACCCCCATGTCACCTTCTTCCTCAACGGCGGGCGGGAAGAGCCCTTTACCAGCGAAGACCGCACCATGCCGAAATCCCCCAAGGTCGCCACCTATGACCTGCAACCGGAAATGAGCGCGCCCGAAGTCGGCGAAAGACTGGTCGAGGCGATCCGCGCGGGCTACGACCTGATCGTCGTCAACTTCGCCAATCCCGATATGGTCGGCCATACCGGCGACCTCGCCGCCGCCATCGCCGCCTGCGAGGCCGTGGATGTCGCCCTTGGCAAGGCCGTGGATACGCTGGATGCGGTCGGGGGCGCGATGATCGTCACCGCCGACCACGGCAACTGCGAACAGATGATCGACCCCGTCACCGGCGGCCCCCACACTGCCCATACCACCAACCCCGTCCCCGTGATCCTCTATGGCGGCCCCGCAGGTGCCACCCTGCGGAACGGCCGCCTTGCCGATCTCGCCCCCACGCTCCTCGCCCTCATGGGCCTGCCGCAACCGGCAGAGATGACGGGGAAAAGCCTCCTGCAATGATCCGCCGCGCCGCCACCCTCGCGCTTGTCCTTCTCGCGGCCCCCGCTGCGGCGCAGGGCGTGGCCGAACAGGCGGCGCAAGCCTCGGCCAATCTTCAGGCCGCCGTCGCGGCGCTGGAGGCGGCCGAGGGCGCCCGCGACCGTGTCGCCGCCCTCACCGACACGATCCGCGCCTATGAAACCGGCCTCGGCGCCCTGCGCGAGGCGCTGCGTCAGGCCTCCCTGCGGGAAACCGCCCTCACTCTGCAATTCAACGCCCAGCGCGACCAGATCGCCCAGCTCGTCGGCGTGCTGGGGCAGATGGAGGCGGAACCCGGCCCCTCCCTCCTCCTGCATCCTTCCGGCGCGCTCGGCACCGTCCGGTCGGGCATGATCCTCGCCGATGTCACCCCCGCGCTTCAGGCCGAAGCCGCCCGCCTTCGCGCCGAACTCCAGGAACTCCGCGACCTGCGCGCCCTGCAACTCGCCGCCGGCGAAACCCTCGCCCGCGGCCTCTCCGCCGCGCAAGAGGCGCGCACCGCGCTCTCGCAGGCGATCTCCGACCGCACCGATCTTCCCCGCCGCTTCACCGAAGACCCCGATACCCTGCGCGGCCTGCTGGAAAGCGCCGACACGCTCGAAGCCTTTGCCGCAGGCCTCGCCCCCGACGAGACGGATACCGAAGATTTTGCCTCCGCGCAGGGCCGGCTGCCCTGGCCCGTGCTGGGGTCCATCCTGCTCCGCCCCGGCGAAGCCGATGCCGCCGGCATCCGCCGCCCCGGCCTCACCCTCTCCACCCGCCCCCGCGCGCTGGTCACCGCGCCCTGGCCCGCCACCATCCGCTATCGCGGCCCGCTGCTCGACTACGGAAATGTGATGATCCTCGAACCGGGCGGGGGCTATCTTCTCATCCTGGCCGGGCTGGAAACCGTCTATGGCGAGGTCGGAGAGGTGGTCGCACAGGGTGCGCCCCTCGGTCTCATGGGCGGGAACGAGCCGGCGCTTGCAGACATCCTCGCCGCGTCGGAAGAAGGTGGTGGCGCACGCGAATCGGAAACGCTTTACTTGGAACTGCGGCAGGGAGCCGAGCCGGTGGACCCCGAACCCTGGTTCGCCGAAGGAAGGGATTGAGTTCGACATGAAGAAGTTCGTCATGGCCGCATTGGGCGGCACGCTGGCGGGAGCCCTGATCACCACGCAGGTCGCCGGACCGCTGATCGCGCAAGAGGCCGAACGAACCGAAAACGTCTATGAACAGCTCGATCTGTTCGGCGACATCTTCGAACGCATCCGCGCCCAGTATGTCGAAGAGGTGAACAGCCAGGAACTGATCGAAGCGGCGATCAACGGCATGCTCACCTCGCTCGACCCGCACAGCAGCTATCTCGCCCCCGAAGATTTCGATGACATGCAGGTCCAGACCCGCGGCGAATTCGGCGGTCTGGGGATCGAGGTCACGCAGGAAGAAGGCTTCGTCAAGGTCGTCTCGCCGATGGACGGCACCCCCGCCGATGCGGCGGGAATCGAGGCGGGCGATTTCATCACCCATGTGAATGGCGAAAGCGTCCTCGGCCTCACCCTCGACGACGCGGTCGAAATGATGCGCGGCCCGGTCGGTTCGGAAATCATCATCACCGTGGTCCGCGAAGGCGTGGAAGAACCCTTCGACGTCTCCATCATCCGCGACACGATCAAGGTCACCGCCGTCCGCTCGCGCATCGTTGGCAACACCGTCGTCCTGCGCGTCACCACCTTCAACGACCAGACAACGCCCGGCCTTGAAGAGGAACTCAAGAAGTCGCTCGAGGAACTCGGCGGTCTGGACAATGTCGATGGCTTCGTCATCGACCTGCGCAACAATCCCGGCGGTCTCCTGACCGAAGCGATCAGCGTCTCCGACGCCTTCCTCGACAAGGGCGAGATCGTCTCCACCCGTGGCCGCGACCCGGCCGATGGCGAACGCTTCAACGCCACGCCGGGCGATCTGGCCGGGGCCAAGCCCATCGTCGTCCTCATCAACGGCGGCTCCGCCTCCGCATCGGAAATCGTCGCCGGTGCGCTTCAGGACCACCGCCGCGCCATCGTGGTCGGCACGAAAAGCTTCGGCAAGGGCTCGGTGCAAAGCGTCGTCCCCCTGCGTGGCGATGGGGCCATGCGCCTGACCACCGCGCGCTATTACACGCCCTCGGGCCGTTCGATCCAGGCGCTCGGCGTGATGCCCGACATCGTGGTCGCCCAGCCGGCCCGCCCGCCGGAACCGGAAGGGGAAGAGGAGGAACGGTCCATCGCCCTCCAGCCGCAATCCGAGGCCGATCTGCGCGGCATCATCTCGAACGATTCGATGACCGAAGACGAACGCAAGCTTCTGGAAGAGGAACGCGCCCGGATCGAGGAAACCGCCGCCCTGCGGGACGAGGATTACCAGCTCGCCTATGCGGTGGACATCCTGCGCGGCCTCAAGGCCGTCGCCCCCTCGGCCCAACCCTGACCCGGAGGCGCGGCCCCGTCCAAAGGGCCGCGCAGACCCATGACGATCGACCCCGAAACCCTGCCCTACCGCCCCTGCGTCGGCGTCACGCTCATCAACGCGAAGGGCGAGATTTTCGCTGGCCAGCGTCTCGATGCCACCGTCCCCGCCTGGCAGATGCCGCAAGGGGGCATCGACGATGGCGAAAAGCCCCGCGCCGCCGCCCTGCGCGAACTCTGGGAAGAAACCGGCGTCACCGCCGATCTGGTGGAATTCATCGCCAAGACGCCCGACTGGGTCACCTATGACCTGCCGCCCGAACTCCTGGGCAAGGTCTGGGGAGGCAAGTATCGCGGACAGCGCCAGAAATGGTTCCTCTTCCGCTTCACCGGCACCGACGACCAGATTCGCATCGACAGCGCCCACCCGGAGTTTTCCCGCTGGCGCTGGATCGGCGCGGCCGAAATGGTGGCCTCCATCGTCCCCTTCAAGCGCAAGGTCTATGACGAGGTGGTGGCCGCCTTCCGCCCCCACCTCGCGCCGTAATGGTCACTGCGCCGCGATCCGCGCGCCCGCGACCATGTCCTTCACCATCGGAATGACCTTCTCGCCATAAAGGCGGATGCTCTCCATCAGATGGACATGCGGCATCGGCCCGGTCGAATACTTCATGTCGAACCGCGTCACCCCCAGCGCCGTCAGCGTCGCCGCGATCTTCCGCGCCACCGTCTCGGGGCTGCCCACATAGAGCGACCCCTGCGTGATCTCGCCCATGAACCGCTCCGTCGTCACCGGCGGCCAGCCGCGCTCGGCCCCGATCCGGTCGAACATCGCCTTGTAATGCGGCCAAAGCTGCTCGGCCGCCGCCTCATCCGTCTCGGCCACATGGCCGGGGCTATGCACGCCGATGGGCCGCACCACGCCTCCCACCTGCGCCACCGCACGGTGATACAGGTCCACATAGGGTTTGAACCGCCGCGGATCGCCGCCGATGATCGCCAGCATCATCTGCAAATCCTGCCGCACCACCCGGATCACCGATTCGGGGCTTCCCCCCACGCCAACCCAGACCTGCATCCCCGCACCCAGCGACGGATAGACCCGCGCCCGGCTCAACGGCGCCCGCGTCTCGCCGGACCAGGTCACCTCCTCCTCCCGCACCAGCCGCGCGAAAAGGTCCAGCTTCTCTTCGAAAAGCTGCTCGTAATCCTCCAGCGCATAGCCGAACAGGGGAAAGCTCTCCGTAAAGGACCCGCGCCCAAGGATCACTTCCGCCCGCCCGCCCGAAATCGCGTTCAGCGTGGAAAACCGCTGGAACACCCGCACCGGATCATCCGAAGACAGCACCGTCACCGCCGATCCCAGCCGGATGCGGTCCGTCCGCGCCGCGATGGCCGCCAGCACGATCTCCGGCGCCGAAACCGAAAAATCCGCCCGGTGATGCTCGCCCACGCCCAGGAAATGGATGCCCACCTGATCGGCCAGCACCCCTTGCTCCACCACCTCGCGCAGCACCACCTCATGGTGCTGCAACCGCCCCTCCGGCCCCAGCGTCGTGTCGCCGAACGTGTCCAGACCCAGTTCCACCTGCATCGCGGCCTCCATCATCCATTGCGGCGAAGATAGGCCCATCCCGCGCCGGACGGAACTCCGCACCCGCGCACAGGCTCAGCGCAGCACGAACCCCACCTCGTTCAACCGCGCCGCCGCAGGCGTCCAGGGCGCATCGTAGAAGGCATAGACCGGCCCCCCCTCCACCCGCAGCCCCCGCGCCTCGGCCCAGTCCCGCAACGCCTCCGCCCGCGCCGCCATGTCGGCACTGTCGGGCATCCCCGAAAACCCCTCCACCACCATCCGTGCCGCAGGCAACTCGCGCAGCACCACGCGGGCATCGCGCGGCACGGGCAGCCCCGCCGCCACGGCATCGGCCGGCATGGTGAAACGCACCGTCCAGACCCCCGCGCCCCGATCCGCCTGCTCCACCGGCACGGTCATGGCGATCTTTCCACCCCCTTCATTGCCGCCAAAGATATACCCCGCCAGCAGCCCGAACCCCGTATTCACCGCCGCCTTCCTCTCGCCCCGCACAGCCACCTCGGCCACCACGCGCCGCCCATAAGCCCGCACTTCCCGCGCGCCCTCCGCCGCCTCCACGGCATAGGCAGGCCGCTCATATCCCTTCCGCGTCATCCCGCCCTCTTCCCCGGCCCATCCCGCCCCGCACAGGGCGAGAGCCGCCACCAGACCCATCCCGAACCGCATCCCATCCCCCCACGCCACCACACCAAACCTAGCGCGCGCCCGGCCCCGGCCCAGCCACCCCTCCCCCCGGTCGCATCCCCGCCCCATTCACGCCCCAGCTTGGACGCGAATCCCGCGCATCCTTTCCCAACGCCTTGCGACGGACCCATTCCCATGACCAACGCCGATTTCGAAGCCCGCCTCGCCCGCATCCGCCAGACCACCCAATATCCCGCGCCCCCTACCCCCACTGGCCGCCCCAACAGCAGCCCGCCCCGCACCTATCGCGACCGGCTCGACCGCGCCCTCGCCGCCGCCGCCGCCGCAGGCATCACCGAAAAGGACTGCTTCCCCCCCGCCATGCGCGCCCTCTCTGCCATGGGCATCCCCGTGCGCCCGCTCCACTTCAAATCCGTCACCTCCCTCTTCCTCTTTGGCCTCTGCCTCGGCCTCGGCATCTTCGGCGGCGTGCTCTGGCTCCTGTCCTCGGGCATCGTGCCCACCCCCGAACGCGGCGCCCTTGTCACGGTGATCCGCTTCGGCTGGCCCGGCGTCTTTATCACCTCGCTCTGTATCGGCGCAGCCTTCGCCTTCGTCATCCGCAGGCAAGCCGCCCGCGCCGGCCTCCCCCGCTGGCAGGATCTCTGACCCGCGCGCAGCCTGCTTGCCAGAAACGGGATTCGCGCGTATCTACGGGCCCATGACCCGCTTCTTCGACATGGCCGATCACGCCCGCCTGCCCTGGCGCTTCACCCGCGAAAGCCGGTCCGTCCTCGCACGACTTATCTGACGCTGCCCCAATGCGTCCCGGCGCAGCCGCGCCACACCCACAGCCATATCCAACAAGGGATGAGCCATGACCGCTCCGCGCACCCTCTATGACAAGATCTGGGACGATCACGTCGTCCATCAGGCCGAAGACGGCACCTGCCTCCTCTATATCGACCGCCACCTCGTGCATGAGGTGACCTCGCCGCAGGCCTTCGAAGGGCTCCGCATGACCGGCCGCACCGTCCGCGCCCCGGAAAAGACCATCGCCGTGCCGGATCACAACGTCCCCACGACCGCAGGCCGCGACAAGCATATCGACAACGAGGAATCGCGGATCCAGGTCGAGGCGCTCGACAAGAACGCCAAGGATTTCGGCATCAACTACTACCCCGTTTCCGATATCCGTCAGGGCATCGTCCACATCGTCGGCCCCGAACAGGGCTGGACGCTGCCGGGCATGACCGTGGTCTGCGGTGACAGCCATACCGCCACCCACGGCGCCTTCGGCGCGCTGGCCCACGGCATCGGCACCTCGGAAGTGGAACATGTTCTGGCGACGCAAACGCTGATCCAGAAGAAATCCAAGAACATGAAGGTGGAAATCACCGGCTCGCTCCGCCCCGGCGTCACCGCCAAGGACATCACCCTGTCGGTGATCGGCGCAACCGGCACGGCGGGCGGCACCGGCTATGTCATCGAGTATTGCGGTCAGGCGATCCGCGAACTTTCGATGGAAGGCCGCATGACCGTCTGCAACATGGCCATCGAAGGCGGCGCCCGCGCGGGCCTCATCGCGCCGGATGAAAAGACCTTCGCCTATGTGATGGGCCGCCCCCACGCCCCGAAAGGCGCGAAATGGGAAGCCGCCCTCGCCTATTGGAAGACCCTCTTCACCGATGAAGGCGCGCATTTCGACAAGGTGGTCACGATCAAGGGCGAAGACATCGCCCCCGTCGTCACCTGGGGCACCTCGCCCGAAGACGTGCTGCCCATCACCGGCGTCGTTCCGGCCCCGGACGACTTCACCGGCGGCAAGGTCGAGGCGGCCAAGCGTTCGCTCGATTACATGGGCCTGACCCCGGGCATGAAGCTGACGGATATCGCCATCGACACGGTCTTCATCGGCTCCTGCACCAATGGCCGGATCGAAGACCTCCGCGCCGCCGCTGCGATCCTGAAGGGCAAGAAGATCAAGGTGAAACGCGCCATGGTCGTCCCCGGCTCCGGCCTCGTCCGCGCGCAGGCGGAAGAGGAAGGTCTGGCCCAGATCTTCATCGACGCAGGGTTTGAGTGGCGTCTGGCAGGCTGCTCCATGTGCCTTGCCATGAACCCCGATCAGCTTTCCCCCGGCGAACGCTGCGCGGCGACCTCCAACCGCAACTTCGAAGGCCGCCAGGGCCGCGGCGGCCGCACCCATCTCCTCTCCCCCGCCATGGCGGCGGCAGCGGCGATCACGGGTCATCTGACCGATGTGCGCGAGATGATGGCTGAAGAGGTGTGACCGTCGAATGGCCGCTGTCAGCCGATACATCGTCTATGCGGATGAGAGCGGCTCCCCCAACTTGGAGGCCGACACGAAGCATTTTCCGATCTTCGTGTTGACCTTCCTGATTGTGGAGAAGGACGTGTATGCCCGGCAGGTCGAACCTGACGTCACCTCCTTCAAGTTCCGCCACTTCGGACACGATCAGGTCATCCTGCACGAAAGCGATATCCGCAAGCAGCGCGGCCCCTTCGCATTCCTGCGCGCAGACCCCGCGCTCCGGCAAGGGTTCCTCGCGGAAGTTGGCTCGCTTGCGGCGCGACGGGACATCGCTTTTGAATGTGCAATCGTGGACAAATCGCGCGTTTCCCATGCACAGACGGCGTGGAGCCCCTACGACATCGCGCTGGGTATCTGCATGGAACAGACCGCCTTGCGCCTTATGCATGCAGGCGAGACCTCCGGCACAGTGCATGTCGTCTTCGAAGCGCGTGGAAGGAAGGAAGACGAACTTCTCGAACTGGAATTCCACAGAGTGGCCGCCGGGCAGGCGAAGGTCCGCTTCGGCGACAGCAATGTGCAGAGGTTCAACTGGGTTCCCGTTTTCTCCAGCAAGCAGACGAACTCGGCGGGTCTTCAACTCGCCGACCTCGCGGCGCGGCCGATAGGTTTATCCTATCTCCGACCGCACCAATCCAACCGCGCCTTCTCCGCGCTCCGGACCACTTCGGCTGCTGAAGGAGTGAAAATCTACCCCTGAAAGCAGAAGGGCCTCCGGGAAAAGCCCAGAAGCCCAACGCCGACCGAGAAAAGCCCAGCCCATTTGTCCATAAAATGTGGACTTACGGGCGTGAAGTCAACAAGTCAGAGGTCTAACGACATGGACAAATTCACCACCCTGACCGGCATCGCGGCGCCCATGCCGCTGGTCAATATCGACACCGACATGATCATCCCGAAGCAGTTCCTGAAGACGATCCAGCGCTCGGGTCTCGGCAAGAACCTTTTCGACGAGATGCGCTATACGCAGGACGGGCAGGAAATCCCCGATTTCGTCCTGAACCAGCCCGCCTACCGGCAGGCCCAGATCCTCGTTGCAGGTGACAATTTCGGTTGCGGCTCCTCGCGCGAACACGCGCCCTGGGCGCTTCTGGATTTCGGCATCCGCTGCGTGATCTCCACCAGCTTCGCCGACATCTTCTACAACAACTGCTTCAAGAACGGCATCCTGCCCATCGTCCTGCCGCAGGATCAGGTGGATATCCTGATGGCCGATGCCCGCAAGGGCGCCAATGCCCGCATCACCGTCGATCTGGAAGCGCAGACCGTCACCGCCTCCGACGGCCAATCCTTCCGCTTCGAGGTGGACCCCTTCCGCAAGCATTGCCTGCTGAACGGGCTGGATGACATCGGCCTCACGCTGGAAAAGGCCGCCCATATCGACTCCTTCGAGAAGAAGGTCGCCACCCTGCGCCCCTGGGCCTGAAATCGGGCGGCCTGACTAGCGGCCCTGATCACGCGAACCACAACATCTTGCGCCGCCCCTCGGGGCGGCCATTTTCTTACCTGAATCTTGATTCATTCGCGCAACACCTTGTCCGCGAAATGGCCGCATTGCGCGGCATACATACCAACGTCTGTTGTCACCCTTTTCGAAAGTTGGCACAAATTGGGCAAGATTGAGGCAATCCGCCACAATGTGCGGGAAATCGCCGGTTCTGGCACTCGGGGGCAACCCGGGGCCGTGCCGCGGGAAGGAAGCAGGGCAGTGGCTTCACGGCTCACAGGTGCGCTTTTGCGCGCGTTCATCGTTGCGGCGCTGGTTGTTGCGCCCTCCCTTCTGGTGCCCGGCCTCAGCGCTGACGCCCAGCAGACCATCGCCCTTGTCGCGCTCTTCGCCGCCGGCCTCACCTATGTCGAATACCGGGCCGAGGCGCCCGGCCTGATCGAATTCCGCGATGCGCCACCCTTCAACCGCACCCGCTTCGCGCTGCTCGCCCTTACCATCCTCGCGCTGTCGCTGATCGAACGCGGGCGCGAATTGCCGTCCACGCTGACAGATCTCGTCACCGCCATCGGAATGCTGATCGGCCAGGCGATGGACTTTCCCTACAGCCCCGTCCGCCTCGCCACCGAAGGCCTGGCCGATACCGCCACCGCAGCCGAAATCGCCATCGTCCGCACCGCGGCCGGCACCGCCTATCTGACCACGCTGCTGGGCCTCTTCGTCTTCTCCTTCCTGATGCGCCGCAACTGGCCGCGCCCGGGACGCGCTTTCAACGTCTGGGTCAACCTGCCCACCTTCGACCCGACCAGCGTCTCCGACATCGTCGCCCGCCTCGAACGCGACGCGCGCATTAACATTTCGTTAGGCTTTCTCCTGCCATTCCTGATGCCGGCATTGGTGCAACTGACGCTCGGCGGGCTCGATCCTGCCGTGCTGACCGCACCGCACACCCTGATCTGGATGATGGCGGCATGGGCCTTCCTTCCCGCAAGCCTCTTCATGCGCGGCATCGCCATGATGCGCCTCGCGCAGATGATCCGCGACAAGCTGCGGGCCAATGCGGCCCTCGCCGCACGCGGCGTGCAACCCGCCTGATTGTTGCGGCGCTGCTGATGGTCGCCCAGGCGGCCATCGCAGCCGCCCCGTCACGGGCCGAAACCCTCCGCATCGCGACCTGGAACATCGGGCTGGAGCGTTCGGGCCCCGGCCTCCTCCTCCAGGATATCGACCGCGGCACCGATCCCGCCATCGCGGCGGCGCTGACCGTCCTCTTGCATCTCGATGCCGATATCCTCGTCCTCACGGGGATGGATCATGACCCGGCGCTGCACGCCCTCCGCGCGCTGGCCCGCCGCCTGGCCGACAGGGGCCTCAGCTATCCGCATCTCCACGCCCCCCGCCCCAACAGCGGCCAGCCGACCGGCCTTGACCTCGATGGTGACAGCATCACCCATGGCCCCGCCGATGCTCAGGGCTGGGGCCGCTTCCCGGGCGCCGGGGGAAGCGCGGTCCTGTCGCGCCTCCCGCTCCTGACCGACGGCGCGACCGACCATTCCGCCTTTCTCTGGCGCGATCTGCCCGGCCATCTGATGCCGCCCGGCGATCCCGCCCACGCCGCCATCCAGCGCCTGCCCTCGCACAGCCACCTGCAACTTCCCGTCGCCCTGCCCGACGGGCGCCACCTCACCCTCCTGATCTGGCACGCCACGCCCCCCGTCTTCGACGGCCCGGAAGACCGCAACGGACGCCGCAACCATGACGAAGCCGCCTTCTGGCTCCGCCTCCTTGACGGCAGCCTGCCCACCCCGCCCCCCGCACCGCCCTTCGTGCTGATCGGCGATGCCAATCTCGACCCCGCCGATGGCGATGGACGCCCCGCAGCGCTCATGGCGCTCCTGACCCATCCGCTGCTGCGCGACGCCGCCCCGCGCGGCAGCCATGGCCGCAGCGAACCCGCCCATCAGGGCGATCCGGCCCTCGATACCGTTCTCTATCCCCGCCTCGGCGGCCTGCGGCTCGATTACATCCTGCCCTCGCGCAACCTCGCGCTGCGGGGCGCAGGCGTCCTCTGGCCACCGCCCGAAGACCCGCTCGCCCCCGTCCTCGCCGCCGCCTCGCGCCATTACCCGGTCTGGGTGGATCTTTCGCTCCAGCCCTCGGCAGAGGCACCCCCCTGACCCGGCCCCTCGATCCAGTCCAGCACCGCCTTGCGCCGCGCCTGGGCCACCCGCACCGCCGATCCGTCCAGCAGATCCAGCGTCACGTCGCGGCCCTTCCGCCGCGCCTGCATCACGGCCCCCCGCGCCACCCAATCCGACCGCGACACCCGCATCCCAAGCCCCTCGGGCAGCGCATCCGCCACAGGGCCGAACGGGCCGGGCAGGAAATGCTGCCCCTGCGCGGTGATCACCCGGATGTAATTCCCCTCCGCCGTGACCCGATACAGCTCGCCCACCTTCACCCGTTGCCCCTTGATCTCCAGTTCCGCCGCCGCCACCGGATCAAGCGCCACCGCCACCTGCCGCCCCCGCATGTCCTGAAGCACCGGACGCATCAGCAGCAGCAAAAGCACATGCGCCTCGATCTCCAGCAGCACATAGAGCCAGACCCAGATCACGACGAAATGCATCGGTTCCCCGAAGTCCCGCCCCGGCCGCACGTAGATCAGATAGACATAGGCCACTGTCGGAAACAGCGCGAAGACAAGCAGTTGCGGCGGCGCATTCAACCGCCGCACCGTCCCCGGCTTCTGCAACCATTCCAGAGCCAGCACCCAAAGCGCGATGGGCACAAGCGCGGTCAGAATGCAGAAACACACGATCAGCACCCGCTGGCCGGAAGACAGGGTCACCAGCGCGTGAAAAAGCTGCGTCTGGCTCAGAAAGGCCGCAAGCGCCATGTAGATCAGCAGCGAATAGCGGTGGAACAGCGCCTTGGGCAGTTCAAACCGATGAAAACGGACCCGATCCCCCGAAAACAGTTCCACCTCAAGCGTCGTCTGCCGGTCGATCACATCCTGTGTCACGGTTTCGTCCTCGTCGCTGCGCCCCTGCTGCGCCCCGCCGCCTCCCGCGCAGGTCTTCCCGTCCTGGCCGCGCCCCGCTCTCCCTCCGGCCCCGCCTCCTGCCGCCCTGCCCCGCCCTCGGTGACCAGAGGCTCGGCCCAGGCCTGCACCTGCGCCACCTGGCCGATGGCGACCGGCACCTTCGCGCCATCCTGCGTGTCGATGACAAGGCTCCGTGCGGACCGCCGCATCCCGACCACCGCCCGCGCCGCCACCCAATGCGACCGATGCACCCGGCGGCCCTGGCTTTCAGGAAGCCGAGCCACCATCGCCGAAAGCGGCCCCGGCAGCAGATGCCGCCCGCCCGCCGTCACCACCAGCACATAATTCCCCTGCGCCTCCAGCCGCAGCAGATCGCGCAGCGCCTCCGGCGCGTCCGGCAGATCGGCCTCGCGGGCCGGGGCCTCGGCCGCCCGCGCCTCGGCCGCCCGCATCACCGGCGGAACCGCCGGGCTTTGCGCCACCCTCTGCTCCGCCCGCAACTGCGCCAGCGCCCGCGGCACCGCCCCGCGCAACACCAATGTCGCCGCCAGTTCCAGATAGAAGGTCAGCACGATGGTCAGAAGCTGCAACCGCAGCGGCGACCACTGGGCCTCCATCCCGATCAGGTTCCCCGCATATTTCGCCGTCAACAGCAGGATCGGCGCGCCCAGAACAAGCCCCGGCGTCAAGGGCACCACCCGCCCTCCGCCCAGGCGCGTCAGCACCAGCCGCAGCAGGGCCACATAGCCCGCCAGAAACCACATCATCGCCACCAGCCCCACCACCACGGGCGGCAGATGCGGCGCATACAGCGCCGCCGTCGGATTGAACATCAGGAAGGTGACAAGGATCGGCAGGCTCAGAACCAGATATTGCAGCAGGACATAGCGATGACGGAAGACCCGCCCCAGATCATCGCCCGCCGCAAAAGACACCCGACAGGTCATCAACCGCAGCACCACGGCACCGTCGTCCTGCGCCAATTGCAGGCCGCCTCTGGACTCGGGGAGGAGAAATACCTGCCTGAGCTGCCTGTAAACCATTGCGATCATGGGATGCCGAAAACTCAACCAACACAACTCTGCTAAACACACGCCCTACCTCCGGCAAGCTAGGGCTACCCTTAAGGTTTTGAACTATACCAAAGATTAGGCCGCGGAAAAAGACCAACCCCCGTCCCCTCGTCCCGTCCCCCGCCCGCCCCACCTTGACCCGAACAGGTCAAGCCGCTAGGCCACCCCGCGACCCTTCCGTATCAGCAGGAGCGCCATCGTGGCCAATCCCTCCCTCCTCATCCTTGCCGGCGACGGCATCGGCCCCGAAGTCATGGCCGAGGTGAAAAAGATCATCGGCTGGTTCGGCACGCGCCGCGGCATCACCTTCGACGTGACCGAAGATCTGGTGGGCGGCTGCGCCTATGACAAGCACGGCACCCCGCTGCATGACGACACCATGGCCAAGGCGCAGGAGGTGGATGCCGTCCTCCTCGGCGCCGTCGGCGGACCGCAATACGACAACCTCGACTTCTCGGTGAAACCCGAACGCGGCCTCCTCCGCCTGCGCAAGGAGATGGACCTCTACTCCAACCTCCGCCCCGCCCAATGCTTCGACGCGCTGGCCGACTTCTCCTCGCTGAAGAAAGAGGTCGTCGCCGGCCTCGACATCGTCATCGTCCGCGAACTCACCTCCGGCGTCTATTTCGGCGAACCGCGCGGCATCTTCACCGAAGGCAATGAACGCGTCGGCATCAACACCCAGCGCTATACGGAATCCGAAATCGCCCGCGTCGCGCGCTCGGCCTTCGAACTCGCCCGCCGCCGCAACAACAAGGTCTGCTCGATGGAGAAGGCCAATGTGATGGAATCCGGCATCCTCTGGCGGCAGGTGGTGCAAGAGGTGCATGACAAGGAATATCCCGACGTCGCCCTCTCGCACATGTATGCCGATGCGGGCGCGATGCAGCTCTGCCGCTGGCCCAAGCAGTTCGACGTCATCGTGACCGACAACCTCTTCGGCGACCTCCTGTCGGATGCCGCCGCCATGCTGACCGGCTCGCTCGGGATGCTGCCCTCGGCCAGCCTCGGCGCGCCGATGGCCAATGGCCGGCCCAAGGCGCTGTATGAACCCGTCCACGGTTCGGCCCCCGATATCGCGGGTCAGGGCAAGGCCAACCCCATCGCCTGCATCCTCTCCTTCGCCATGGCGCTGCGCTACAGCTTCGATCTGGGGGAAGAGGCGACGCGCGTCGAAGCCGCCGTCGAAAAGGTGCTGGCCGACGGCGTCCGCACCGCCGATCTGATGGGTCCCGAAGGCGGCACCCCGGTCTCGACCAGCCAGATGGGCGATGCCGTCCTCGCCGCGCTCGACGCCTCGCTCTGACCCGCTGGATGGGCCAATGGCCCATCCTACCCCGCGCCACCGCGTAGGATGGGCCATCCGGCCCATCCCCCCGCAAGTCGGCACAACCGCACCTTGCACCCGCCCCCGTCCCGGTCCATTACGTTACCGCTACCAGCCCGCGCCGGACCGAAGGCCCCCCATGACCCCATCGCAATCCAACCTCAAGGGAGCCGCGTTGTCGCTTGCCGCCTTTGGCATCTACGCCACCCATGACGTGGTGGTGAAATATCTCGGCGGCACCTTCTCGGCGGTGCAGATCATCTTCTTCTCGGGCCTGCTCTCCTTCCCCCTCCTCTCCGTCATGCTGATGGGCGACCGGCGCGACGAAAACCTCGTCCCCCGCCACCCGTGGTGGAGCCTCCTGCGCGCCCTCTCCGCCGTCATCAGCGGGGTCCTCGCCTTCTACGCCTTCTCCACCCTGCCGCTGGCGCAATGCTACGCCATCTTCTTCTCCATGCCCCTCCTCATCACCATCATGGCCATCCCCATGCTGGGCGAGAAGGTGGGGCTCCACCGCGGCGCGGCCGTCCTTGTCGGGCTGGCGGGTGTCCTCGTCGTCCTGCGCCCGGGCGAGGCCGATCTCGAACTCGGCCATCTCGCGGCCCTCGCCGCCGCCGTCACGGCGGCCCTCGGCTCCGTCATCGTGCGCAAGATCGGCAAGGACGAACGCTCCGCCGTCCTCATGCTCTACCCCATGCTCGGCAACGTTCTGGCCATGGGCGCGGCGCTGCCCTTCGTCTATCAACCGATGCAGATCACCGATCTCGGCCTGATGGGGATCATCGCGCTCTTCTCCTTCCTCGCGGGCCTTCTCGTCATCAAGGCCTATCGCACCGCCCCGGCGATCATCGTGGCACCCATGCAGTATTCCCAGATCCTCTGGGCCGCCCTCTTCGGCTCGCTCCTCTTCGACGAATCAATCGACCGCTTCACCGCCATCGGCTCGGCCATCATCATCGCCTCGGGCATCTACATCGTCCTGCGCGAAGGCACGCCCTCCGTCTCGGGCAACCGCCCCGTCCTCTCCACCCGCAGCCGCCCCGAAACCGGCACCATGCCCCGCGTCAGCGTGATGATGCGGCGCATGGGCATCCCCGAACGTCAGGATTGACGCGCCCCACCCCTTGCAAAAGGCGCGGCAGGGCTGTAACCCACCCCCCACACGGTCGGAGCGTAGCGCAGTCTGGTAGCGCACCTGCTTCGGGAGCAGGGGGTCGGAGGTTCGAATCCTCTCGCTCCGACCAGTGATCGCTCCCCCCATCCCCCCTGACACCGCCCCGTCATGCAAACGTCATGACGCCGTCGCCCAACCGTCACGGCACCTTTGTCGCGCCGTCACAGCCCGTTGTTATGCGGGTCCCGTCATCCACCATGAACCGGGACACCCGCCATGAAGACCATCCTCGCCTCCGGCCTCCTCGCCGCCAGCCTGATCGCCGCCACCCCCACCGTCGCCGCCGAAACCATCCGCTTCGCCTTCACCGACATCGACGGGATGGAAGCGGTCCAGCGCGAGATGGGCCCCTTCAAGGAAGCCTTCGAAAAGGCCTCGGGTCTGACCGTCGAATTCTTCCCCGTCTCCGGCCGCACCGTCGCGGTCGAGGCGATGGCCGCAGGTCAGGTCGATTTCGTTCTCACCGGCCCGGCGGAATATGTCGTGTTCAACGCCCGCCTCGATGCCCAGCCCGTCGTGACCTGGGTCCGCCCCGATTACTGGTCCTCGGTCGTCGTCCTTGACGGCGCGCCGATCCAGTCGCCCGAAGACCTGAAAGGCAGCAAGATCTCCTTCGGCGAAATCGGCTCCACGTCCCAGCATCTCGGCCCCGTCACCCTGCTGTCCGAAGCCGGGCTCACCTATGCCACCGATTACGAACCCGTCTTCCTGAACCGCAATGTCGCGGTCGAGGCGCTCATCAAGGGCGAAATCGCGGGCATCGGCCTGAACCGCACCCATATCGACTCGATCACCGAAAAATTCCCCGATCAGAAATTCCGCATCCTCATGAAGGGCGACCAGCTTCCCGATGACGTGCTGCTCGCCTCGCCCGATGTCGCGCCCGAAGTGGTGGATACCGTCCGCAAGACCTTTGCCGAACAGGGCGACGCGATCCTCGCCGCCGTCACCACGACGGAAGAGAATGCCAAGTATATCGGCGGCTCCTTCAACGCGACTGTGACGGATGCGGATTACGACGTGGTCCGCCTGATGTATCGCAACATCGGCATCACCGAATTCGCCGAATTCGTCGGCCAGTGATCGCATCCGGGGACATGTGCCGATGAATGCCCCCCTTCTCCCGGCCCGCACGGCCACCGGCTCCACGCAAGTGGGGCCGGTGCTCCGCGTGACACGCCTGCACAAGGCCTATGCCGATGGCCGCACGATCCTTGACGGGGTCGATTTCGCCCTCGCCCCCGGCCAGTCCACCGCGCTGATCGGCGCGAACGGATCGGGCAAATCCACCCTTCTGAAATGCCTCATCCGCCTGACCGAACCCACCTCCGGCGGGATCGAGATGCTGGGTCAGGACATCCGCGCCCTTTCTCCCGCCGCCCTGCGCCGCTTCCGCGCGCAGGTGGGCATCGTCTGGCAGAAGCACAACCTCGTGCCACGCCTCTCGGCGCTGTCGAATGTCATCCATGGCGTGCAATCCCGCCTCTCCGGCCCCCGCGCCTGGTTCCAGTCCCTCGCCCCCGCCGAGGTGCGGGCCGAGGCGATGGCCTGCCTTTCCCGCGTCGGCCTCGCCGACCGGGCCGAGGCGCGGGTGGACAGCCTCTCGGGCGGCCAGCAGCAGCGCATCGCCATCGCGCGGATGCTGATGCAGCGCCCCGCCTTCATCCTCGCCGATGAACCCGATGCCAGCCTCGACCCCCAGACCGGGGAAGAGGTGATGTCCCTCCTCCTCAACCTTGTCCGCGCCGACGGCCTGTCGCTTCTGGTGATCTCGCACCGGCTGGAACACACGCTGGCCTTCTCCGACCGCATCCTCGGCCTGCAATCGGGGCGCATCGCGCTCGACCTGCCCACGGCGCGGGCCGATGCCGAAGGGCTGCGCCGCTTCTTCGATCACGGGACCCCCGCATGACCAGCCTTCCCGCCCCGCCCCGGTTCCAGCACCGCAGCCTCGCCGAATATGCGGGCCTTCTTCTGGTGCTGGCGCTGGTGATCTCCTCCCTCGCCGCCACCGCCCCCTCGGCCCAGGCCCTGGGCAGCGGCATCGCCCGCCTCTTCGCGCCCTCGGGCCTCCTGATGCAGATGTTCCCCCCGGATTTCTCGCGCATCGTGCCCATCGGCTGGAAACTGCTCGAAACCCTCCAGATGGCCGTCGCAGGCTGCGCGCTGGGCCTCCTCTTCGCCATCCCCTTCGCCATCCTCGCCACCGACCGCCTCTCGCCCCACCCCGCTGTGCGCTTCGTCGCCCGCTCGCTCATCGCGCTCTTCCGCACGGTGCCCGATCTCGTCTGGGCCATCATCTTCATCATCATCGTGGGCCTTGGCCCCGCCGCCGGCGTCATGGCGATCATGGTGGACAAGATCGGCTTCGCCGGCCGCTTCTTCGCCGAAGCGATGGAGGAAACCGATCCCGGCCCGCAGGACGCACTCCGCGCCATCGGCGCCTCGCGCATGGGCATCATCGCCTCCGCCGTCTTCCCCGCCTGCCTGCCCTCCTTCACCGCCACCTCCCTCTTCGCGCTGGAAAAGGCCGTGCGCGGCTCTGCCGCCTTGGGCCTCGTCGGCGCGGGCGGCATCGGGGTGGACCTCAAGGTCGCCTTCGACCTCTTCAACTATGACGAAGCCCTCGCGATCATCCTCCTTCTTCTGGCCCTCGTGATCGCGGTCGAACAGGGCTCGGGCTGGATCCGCAGGAAGCTGATATGAACGACATGACCACCGACACCGCCCATCTCTACTGGAACAAGGAATGGCAAAAGGCCGACGGCACCTCGCCCTGGGCCATGGCCGAACCGTGGGTGATGGACCATGCCGCCTCCCTCCCCCCCGGCTCCCGCATCCTCGACCTCGGCGCCGGCATTGGCCGCCATGCGCTCGCCTTCGCCCGCGCCGGTCACCACGTCACCGCCCTTGACGCGGCCGAGGCCGCCACCGCCGCCATCGCTGCCGCCGCCTTTGCCGAAGGCCTGACCCTCGCCACCCATCACGGGCCGATGACCGACCTGCCCTTCGCCCCCGCCAGCTTCGACCATGTCCTCGCCTGGAACGTCATCTACCACGGCGACGAATCCGTCGTCCGCCGCACCATGGCGGAAGTCGCCCGCGTCACCCGCCCCGGCGGCAGCTTCATGGCCACCATGCTCTCCGCCCGCCGCCTGCCCGTCGAACAGGCCAAGGCCCCGGGGCGCGAGATCAGCCGCAACACCTGGGTCTTCGACGGCGATGGCGACAAGATCCACCCGCATTACTTCTGCACCGCGCCGGAACTCCTCTCCCTGATGTGGGGCTTCGAAGTCGTCACCCTCTTCGACCGCCCGCATGAAAAGCCCGGCTCCTGGCACTGGCACCTTCTGGCGGAGCGTCTGAAATGACCGCCGAACTCATCGAAGGCGCCCGCCTCCTCCTCGATGACCGCATCGAAACCGGCTCCCTCCGGATAGAGAATGGCCGCATCACCGGCATCGACGTGGCGCGCGACGGCGCGACGGTGATCCCCGCCCGTGGCCTCCTCCTCGCCCCCGCCTTCGTCGATATCCACGGCGATGCCTTCGAACGGCAGGTCATGCCCCGCCCCGGCGTCACCGTCCCGATCCAAGGCGCGCTGCTGGAAACCGACCGCCAGCTTGCCGCCAACGGCATCGCCACCGCCTATCACGCCCTTACCCTGTCCTGGGAGCCGGGCCTGCGCTCCGTCGAAACCGGCTGGCAGATCGTCCGCGCGCTCGAGGAACTCCGCCCCCGCCTCACCGCCGACAACCGCATCCAGCTCCGCTGGGAAACCTTCTGCCCCGAAGCCGAACCCCTCATCGCCCATGTCCTGCAAGGGGCAGACCGCCCCGCGCTCGCCTTCAACGACCACACGACCAGCGCCCTCCTGCACCCCGATATCGCGCTGCATGACCGCCCCTTCGACCACGTCCCCGACTACCCGGTAACCGATATCACCAGCCCCGCCTTCGCCGCGAAACTCGCGGAACGCGCGAAACGCTCCCACATGACCCCGGCGGAATTCGTGGGTCTCATCACCCGCGTCTGGTCGCGCCGCCCGCAGGTCCCTGCCGATATCGACCGCATCGCCGCCATGGCCCGCCGCGCGGGCGCACCCATGCTCTCGCATGACGATGCCCAGATCGAAACCCGCGACCATTACCGCGCCTTGGGCGCCCGCGTCGCCGAATTCCCGATGCATGACCGTGTCTTCCGCGCCGCCCGCGCGGCAGGCGATGCCATCGTCCTCGGCGCACCCAATGCCATGCGCGGCGGCAGCCACCTCGGCAGCCCCGGCGCGGCCGAGATGATCGCCCGCGGCCTCTGCGACATCCTCGCCTCCGATTACTACTATCCCGCCATGCTCGGCGCGATGGTCCGGCTCTCCACCGACCGCATCGCCCCCCTGCCCGCGCTCTGGAAACTCGTCGCCGCCAACCCGGCGCTTGCCATGGGCCTCACCGACCGGGGCCGCATCGCCCCCGGCCTGCGCGCCGACCTCATCCTGATCGACTGGCCCGAAGGCGGCCATCCCGCCCCGCTGCGCACCTGGGTCGCAGGCCGCGCGGGTTATTCCGCCCTCCCCCCCGCGCGCCAGACCCGCCCCGAACCTGCCTTCTGACCCCCGCCCAAGGAAAGGCCCGGCCATGTATTCCGACATCCTGCCCGAAGAGGCCCCCGCCCAGCAGAGCCCGGCCTTCACCTACTCCCACCCGGACCAGCCGCTCTTCCGTCGAGCGGTCATCCGCGCCATCGAACGCGCCTCCGGCCGTGCCCGGCTGCAAAGGCTCTATGCCGACTGGGCCTCGCATGGCAAACGCCCCGGCGAATCGGTCTTCGAGGCGGCGCTGCGCCTGCTCGACATCCGCCCGCGCCTTTCCGGCGCCGAACATCTCGATGCCCTCCCCCGCGAAGGCGGCCTCCTGCTGATTGCCAACCACCCGTTCGGTATCATCGACGGCCTCTCCCTAGGCCGCCTGGGGATGGAACTGCGCGGCAATGTCCATATCCTTACCAACAGCCTCCTCTGCCGCCTGCCCGAGGTGGACCCCCATCTCCTTCCCGTCGATTTCTCCGGCACGCCCGAAGCCCGCCGCCTGACCAGCGAAACCCGCCGCCGCGCCGCCGCGCTGCTGGCCGCGGGCAAGGTCGTGGCGATCTTCCCGGCAGGCGGCATCGCCACTGCCAACCGCCCGCTCAAGGGCCATGCGGTGGACAGTCCCTGGCACCCTTTCGTGGGCCGCCTCGCCACCCTGCCCGGCGTCACCACCCTGCCGCTGCACTTCCCCGGCCAGAACTCGCGCCTCTTCCAGATCGCCAGCCACAGTTCCTATGCGCTGCGCCTTGCGCTGATCTTCTTCGAGACCCGCCGCCGCATGGGCCGCCCGGTCGAGATTCGCCTCGGCGAACCCATCACCGCCGAGGAACTCGCCCCCCTCGACCGCACCGCTATCGCCAACACCCTGCGCCGCCGCACCATGGCCCTCGCCGGCCCCGCCCTGCCCGACCCGGACGAGGTCTTCCACTGGCCCGCCCATATCCGCTGGTAACCCGGTCAGAACGCCAGGGCGGCCGTCCCATTCCCCACTGCGCCCGGCCCCTCCCCAAAGACCGAACCACCCCCCTTCACCTTGGCCCCAAATACTCACCTCCAACGCCCCCACCCCAGAGCCGCACCAACCGCTTCCGAACCGCCCCACCCGGGAACCGATTGACCACCCGCCGCCCCATCCCCCGCCCCTCCCCAAAGCCCAACTCCCCCCTTCACCTTGGCCCCAAATACTCACCGCCAACGCCCCCACCCCAGAGCCGCACCAACCGCTTGCGAACCGCCCCACCCCGGAACCGGTTGACCACCCGCCGCCCCATCCCCCGCCCCTCCCTAAAGCCCAACCCCCCTCTCACCTTGGCCCCAAATACTCACCGCCAACGCCCCCACCCCAGAGCCGCACCAACCGCTTCCGAACCGCCCCACCCCGGAACCGGTTGACCACCCGCCGCCCCATCCCCCGCCCCTCCCCAAAGCCCCCCGCCCGCCCCCTCACCTTGGCCCCAAATACTCACTTCCAACGCCCTCACCCCAGAGCCGCGCCAACCGCTTCCAAACCGCCCCACCCCGGAACCGGCTGACCACCCGCCGCCCCTCCCCAAAGACCAAACCCCTCCCCTCACCTTGGCCCCAAATACTCACCGCCAACGCCACCCCCCCAGAGCCGCGCCAACCGCTTCCAAACCGCCCCACCCCGGAACCGGCGGAACATCCTTTTCGCCAAAGACCAAACCCCTCCCCTCACCTTGACCCCAAATACTCACCGCCAACGCCCAACCCCAGAACCGCGCCAACCGCTTCCAAACCGCCCCACCCCGGAACCGGCGGAACATCCTTCCCCCAAAGACCAAACCTCGCCCTATCACCTTGGCCCCAAATACTCACCGCCAACGCCCCCAACCCCAAAGCCGCACCACCCCCCTGCGACCCCTCCCCCCGACGATTCGTTCCCTAACGCCCGTTAACCTTAACGATCCGCCACACCCCCGCGCGTGGCCACAGTTTGCGGCACAGGTTACGGCACAGGATCCGGCACAGCCGATTGCCCCGCCCCTGCCCCGTAAACCCAGCGCCCGCCTCGCTTTTCTGCCCTGTTGGAAAACTTTCACGAAACTGAAGACATTCCGTCACCTCCCCCCGCCATCCCCGCCGCAACCAGTGACAAGGGGACTGACAGATGCTGCTCGAAGCCCGCCAGGTAACCCGGATCTTCGGCCAGAAGGCCGCTGTTGACCGTGTCAGCTTCGCCATCGAGAAACCCGCCTTCATCGGCATCATCGGGCGTTCCGGCGCGGGCAAGTCCACCTTCCTGCGGATGATGAACCGCCTCACCGACGCCACCTCTGGCGAACTTCTCTTCGAAGGCCGCAACATCCTGTCCCTTCAGGGAAAAGCCATGCGCGACTGGCAAGGCCAATGCGCCATGATCTTCCAGCAGTTCAACCTCGTGCCCCGCGCCGATGTCGTCTCCAACGTGCTCCATGGCACGCTCGCCCGGCGCGGCACGCTCTCCACCATGTTCGGCTTCTGGCCCGATGACGACACGCTCAAGGCGCTCGCCATCCTCGACCGGCTCGGCATCGCCGAACAGGCCGCCAAACGGGCCGAGGCGCTCTCGGGCGGTCAGCAGCAGCGCGTCGCCATCGCCCGCGCCCTGATGCAGGACCCGAAAATTATCCTTGCGGATGAACCCATTGCCAGCCTCGACCCGATGAATGCCCAGCTCGTGATGGATACCCTCCGCCGCATCCATGACGAAGACCGCCGCCTCGTCATCGCCAATCTCCACACCCTCGATACCGCCCGCCGCTACTGCGACCGCGTCATCGGCATGCGCGACGGCCGCGTCGTCTTTGACGGGCGTCCCGAACAGCTCACCACCGGCGTCGCCCGCGACATCTACGGCGCCGATGCCAGCTTCAACGAAAGCGCCACCTCCACCTCCATCGAAGGCCTCGGCCGCGAGGGGGACAAGGCCTATGCCGCTGAAATGCTTTCCTGATTTCCACCGCCCCACGCTGTGGGGCTTTCCTCAACGGAGTGCTCCGATGAAACATCTGCTTGCCATTCTTGCCGCCACCACCGCCCTCGCCGGCACTGCCCAGGCGCAGGAGATCACCGAATTCAACATCGGCATCCTCGGCGGCGAAAACGCCCAGGACCGCCTGACGAACCAGGAATGCTTCCGCGCCAAGATCGAAGAAACGCTCGGCGTCCCGGTCAAGCTCTTCGCCCCGGCCGACTATGACGGCGTGATCCAGGGCCTGCTCGGCGGCACGATCGACTATGCCTGGCTCGGCGCCTCGGCCTTCGCCAAGATCCACCTGACCGACCCGAATGCAGTGGACCTGAAGCTGACCAAGCAGAACGTGGACGGCTCCACCGGCTACTACTCCATCGGCTTCGCCCGCGCCGACTCTGGCATCACCTCCATCGAAGATGCCAAGGGCAAGGTCTTCGCCTTCGCCGACCCGAACTCCACCTCCGGATATCTGGTGCCGGGCGCGGAACTGATCGCAACCTATGGCCCGCTGGAGGACTACTTCGCCGAAGTGAAGATGTCGGGCGGCCATGAACAGTCCATCGTCGGCGTCCATAACGGCGACTTCGACGCCGCCGTGTCCTGGGCCGATGGCCTGGGCAACTGGGAAGACGGCTACAATTCGGGCGCCTTCCGCCGCGCCGCCGATGCGGGCCTCGTGGACATGAACAACCTCGTCGAAATCTGGCGCTCCAAGATGATCCCCGAAGGCCCGATGGTCATCCGCTCGGCCCTGCCGCAGGACGTGAAGGACAAGGTCACCCAGCTCACCGCCGACCTGTGGGAAACCGATCCGGAATGCGCCTACAACGTCGCCGCCGGCGATGCGAAGGATTTCGTCCCGGTGGACATCTCCGCCTATGAAGGCGTGCTCGCCGCGCGCAAGCTTCAGGAAGGCATGTAAGCCTTTACACCGCAAAGCCGGGCTGCCCATCGGGCGGCCCGGCCCTTTTTTTGGGGGCCTCATGGTAGATATCGCATTCGGGCCGGAACCGGGAAAACGTCCCGATCTTTCCGTTTCCAACACCCGTTATCTGGAAATGGTCCGCCGCAAGCGCATGTATGGCGGCATCCTTCTGGTCTTCTTCATCGCCCTCACCGCCGCAGGCTGGATGCTGGCCGAAGAGCGCAACGCGGGCGATTTCTGGTCCGGCCTGCCGCAGGTCATCGACTTCCCGGCCGAGGTTCTGACCGAAGCCTGGATGAACCGCGCCAACATCGCCGGATATGCCTGGGAACATTTCCCCGCCCTGATCGAGACGATCAACATCGCCGCCGTCGCCACCCTTGTCGGCGCGCTGGCCGCCATGGCCCTGTCGCTGCTGGCCACCCGTGGCCTTGCCCGCTGGCCCCGCCTCATCCCGGTCTTCCGCCGCACGATGGATGCGCTCCGCGCCATCCCCGAAATCGTGATCGCGCTGGTCCTGATCTATATCCTCGGCGGCGGCCCCGTCCCCGCCGTCATCGCCATCGCCCTTCATACGGGCGGCGCACTGGGCAAGCTCTTCTCCGAAGTCGCTGAAAACGCGGACACAAAACCCATCGAGGGCCTCGCCTCCGTCGGCGCTACGTGGTCACAGCGCATGTGGCTGGGCGTCATCCCGCAGGTGGCGCCGAACTGGCTCTCCTATGCCCTCCTGCGGTTCGAGATCAACGTCCGCGCCAGCGCCATCCTCGGCTTCGTCGGCGAAGGCGGGATCGGGCATGACCTCAAGGTCGCGATGCAATGGGGCCAGGGCCGCTATGATCAGGTCGTCGCGATCTTCCTGCTCCTCTTCATCACCATCGTCGTGATCGACCAGATCTCCGACCATTTCCGCCACAAGCTGGTCAAGGGACACTGACCCATGACGATGACCCTCACCGATCCCGCGCTGGCCGAAACCATCCTCCAGAAACTCCGCCGCAAGCGCCGCATCGCGCTGGCCGTTCCGGCCGTGATCCTCGCTTACCTGATCTATGCCGCGATCAGCTTCGACATCGCGAACCTCGTGCAGCGCGCGCGTTTCGACAATGCCGCGATCCTTCTGTCCGACTTCTGGTCGCACAAGACCCATGTCACCCGCGACAACCGGTCGGGCAACGTCACCATCGCCATCGAGGGCGAAGCGAAAGGCACCTACCCCGAGGGCATGTTGCCCGACTGGGTCACCATCGCCGATGGGGTCACCACGATCGACCTCGGCAATGGCCACCTCATCACCTATGACGATGCCGGGGCCCGCTATGACGTGCCGGGATACGGCCTGATCGACATCCGCTCCGAAGGCGGCCGTCCGGTCATGACCGCGCCGCAACCCATCCCCGACTGGATCAGCGTGTCGCAGAACCGCATCGGCGTCACCACCGATGCCGGACGCTTCAGCTATTCCCGCTCGAAGGTGGAAACCTTCAAATACCATCCGGGGTGGGAATTGTGGTTCTTCACCCTCGACAGCCCCTTCTACGGCAAGTCCTTCCTCGAACTCGTCACCCTCGCCACCGTCGGCGAACGGGTGGACGCCGCCCGCTCCAACCTCGGCTACATGGTCGGCGAATTCTGGACCAACCGCATGTGGCGGCACGGCGATGTGGCCTGGGCCATCTTCGAGACGATGCTCATGGCCTTCCTCGGCACCTTCGCCGCCGCCATCGTGGCCCTGCCCCTCTCCTTCATCGCCGCGCGCAACTTCATGCCGCTGGGCATCTTCCGCGGCACGATCCGGCGCATCTTCGATTTCGTCCGCGGCGTGGACGGGCTGATCTGGACGATCATCCTCTCCCGCGCCTTCGGGCCGGGGCCGATGACCGGGGCCATCGCCATCGCCATCACAGATGCGGGCAGCTTCGGCAAGACCTTCTCCGAAGCGCTGGAAAACATCGACGAGAAACAGGTCGAAGGCATCCGCTCCACCGGCGCCAATGCCACACAACGCGCCCGTTTCGGCGTGATCCCGCAACTCATGCCGGTGATCCTCGCACAGGTGCTCTACTACCTCGAATCGAACACCCGCAGCGCCACCATCATCGGTGCCATCGTCGGCGGCGGCATCGGCCTGTTGCTGACACAGGCCATCATCACCCAGAAGGACTGGGAGGAAGTGGCCTATTACATGGTCCTCATCGTCCTCATGGTCATGCTGATGGACGCCTTCTCGGGCTGGCTGCGGCGCAAGCTCATCAAGGGCGAATGACCAGAATGCCCAAGCTTTCCCCCGACACGCCCTTCCTGCACCCCGATGTGCAAGCCGTGAACTGCACCTTCGGCGCCTATGTCGAAATCGGGCAGGGCTCACGCCTCCAGAACACGACCTTCGAGGATTACGCCTATTGCGACCGGCTTGCCGACATCGCCAACACGACCGTCGGCCGCTTCTCCAACATCGCCGCGCTGACGCGGATCGGGCCGACGGATCACCCCTTCACCCATGCCGCGCAGCATCATTTCCTCTACCGCTCCAGCTACTACTGGGATGATGTGACGGATGACCCGCACTTCTTCGCCGCCCGCGCCGCTCGTCGCACCACCTTGGGCGCGGATTGCTGGATCGGCCATGGCGCCATCATCAAACCCGAGGTGACGGTGGGCATCGGCGCCATCGTCGCCTCCGGCGCCGTCGTCACCCGCGACGTGGCCCCCTTCGCCATCGTGGCGGGCGTCCCTGCCGCGCCCATCCGCAGCCGCTTCACCCCGCAGGTGATCGACCGGCTCTTGGCCCTGTCCTGGTGGAACTGGGATCACACCCGCCTGCGCGCGGCGCTGGCCGATTTCCGCAATCTGAAGGCGGAAGAGTTCCTGGAACGCTACGGCGGCTAAGATCCTATTCCGCCGCCATCCGCACCGCCCGGCCTACTGAGGCCAGCCGCGCCGCCGCCTCGCCCGACAGATGCGCCACGCGCCCGCCGGCCAGCACCATCTCGATGGCCCGCGTCTCCTGATGCACGGCCACCAGATCGGCACGCAGGCCCGCGGCCACCTCCCCCCGGTCCACCAGACCCAGCACCCGCGCCGGTCCGCTCGACACCAGCCGCCAGGCCGCAGGCAGCGCCATCACCCCCTGATCCACCAGCGCCCAGACCGCCAGCGGCAAGGCCGGGATGTGGTAATCCGACACAAGCGCATCGCACAGCCCTTCGCGGATCAGGTCCACCGCCGCGATATTCCCGGCCTGCGACCCGCCGCGCACCACATTGGGCGCCCCCATCACCACCGGATCGCCCGCCGCGCGCGCCGCCGCCGCCGCCCGGCGCGAGGTCGGGAATTCCGCCACTTTCGCCCCGATCATGCGGTAAACCTCGCGCGTTTCGGCATCCGGATCGTCATGGCTGCCATAGGTCACGCCCAGCCGATCAAAGGCCGAAGCCAGCATGCACAACGCCCGTGGCACATCCCGCGCCCGCGTCCGCGCCGCCTCCATCCGCGTCAGAAGCTGCACCTCCGTCAACCCCGCCTTGCGCGCCCAATCGGCAAAACGGGCGGGATTGCCGCGATGCATCTGGAACCCTTCCTCCAGATGATCGTTGAAGATGACATAGCCCACACGGAACCGCTCCACCGCCGCGATCAGGCGCGATGCGGCCTCCACGAGATGCGTCTCGGCCCGGATCTGCACCCGCAGATCGACCACCGCCCCCTCGCGATGGCGCAACACGGCCTCCATAAGCGCCTCGGCATGATCCGGCCCGCGAAAGCCTCCCTCCCAGCTCCAGCTTTGCGCCAGAAAGGCCGTCGTCACCCCGTTCGCCGCCGCTTCCCGCTCGGTCGCCGCCAGGGCGGCAGGCAGGGGGAAAGGTGCCGTCGGGCGCGGAAAGACCTGCCGCTCGAATCCATCGCCATGCAGGTCCACGATCCCCGGCATCAGCCAATAGCCGCGCAGATCCACTTCCGGCAGGCCGGTCGCCTCGACGACCTGCCCCATCGCCACACCGACCGGGCGGCAGACGAAACCGTCCTTGGTCAGGACATCGGCACCGGTCAGGGAAAGGGCAGGCAGGAAAGACGGCATGGGGAACACTCACGGGTTGCAATGGGCTGTGGATAACCGGGGCCTGCAACGGCGGTATGACAGGTCAGCCCCCGGCAACAGTCAAAGTCACGCGATCACCGGCAAACCAGGTGATGCCATATTCCACCGGCCGCCCCTCGCCATCGACATTCACCGCCACGCTGCGCAGCATCGGATCCCCCTCGCGGATGCGCAGCGCCAGCGCCTGCACGGGCTTGGCCGCCTTGGCCGTGATCCGCGTGCTTTCGCGCGTGTAATCCGCCACCCCACAGGCCGCCAGCGCCGCCGTCACCGATCCCGTCTCCGTAATCACCCGCGGCAGATCGGGCAAAGGCCCGGCCGGAAAGATCGACCGGAACAGCGCGATCGGCTGGCCATCCGCCATCGACACGCCCTCCACCACATGCACCGCGTCCCCCGCTGCGATCCGCAACTGCGCGGCCTCTTCGGCATCGGCGGGGCGCGTCTCGATCCGCGTCAGATTGCGCGATGGCGTCATCCCCGCCGCCGTCACTGCCTGATGGAACCGCACCCGACGGCCCAGCGGATATTCCGCCGCCCGCCCCGTCACGAAAACCCCCGCCCCGCGCCGCGCATGGACCAATCCCCGCGCCGCCATATCGGCCAGCGCATGGCGCACCGTATGCCGGTTCACCCCGAAGCGTGCCGAAAGCTCCGCCTCCGTCGGCAGCCGCCCGCCCGGCGGAAAATGCCCCCGCCCGATCTCGGCCTCCAAGGCCGCCGCAATCTCGCGCCACAGCGCCGAACGGGCCATGCCTCCCCCTTCTGTCACACAAGTTTCACCAAAGCGTCGTGGCACCGACTCGCTGGCTGGTGTATGGAATTTGTATAGTTGTATAGGATCATGGACAAGTCCCCCCAGATGTCTAGCCCCCTCCCCACGCAGATGGCCCGCCCCGACTGGCTCGGCCTGCTCGCCCGGTCCAGACCCGCACATCTGGCCGCGCTGATGCCCGACCCCCTGCCCGACCACCACCTGCTCCGCGCCCCGGAAATCGGTGCCGTGATGCTGCGTGGTCGGGCAGGGGCAACCGGCGCGCCCTTCAATCTGGGCGAGATGACGGTCACCCGCTGCTCGCTGCGCCTGTCCTGCGGCACCGTGGGGCATGGCTATGTGCAGGGCCGCGACAAGGCGCACGCCCTGCGCGCCGCCGCGCTCGATGCCCTGCTGCAAACAGCGGCAGGCGAAAAGCTTCAGTCCCGTATCCTCAGCCCCCTCGCAAAGGCCGAGGCAGAGGCCCGCCAGACCCGTGCCGCCAAGGCCGCCGCCACCAAGGTGGAATTCTTCACCCTCGTCCGCGGAGAAGACGCATGATCGCGCCCGACACCCTCTCCGGCGGCCTCGCCGATCCGGCAACCGATGCCGCCCGCGCCTTCCGCGCCTGCCTGACCGCGCTCTCGCGCCCCGGCACCATCGTCACCTTGCGCGGGGCCGAACCGCCCGCCCCCCTCTCCATCGCGGCGGGAACCCTGCTTCTGACGCTGCTCGACGGCACTACCCCCGTCTTCCTCGCCCCGTCGCATGACACGCCCGCCCTGCGCGACTGGATCACCTTCCATTGCAGCGCCCCCTTCGCCCCGGCAGAAGAGGCAAGTTTCGCGCTTGGCACATGGGCCTCTCTCCAGCCCGTCACCCGCTTCGCCATCGGTCAGCCCGACTACCCAGACCGCGCCTGCACCCTGATCGTGGAATGCGACGCCCTCACCCATGACGGCCCCCGTCTGCGCGGCCCCGGCATAAAGGGCAGCGCGCGCCTCTCTCTGCCCGACACCGCCGTCTTCCAGGCCAATCGCGCGCTCTTCCCGCTGGGCTTCGATGCCTTCCTCACGGCAGGCGACCGGCTCGCCGGCCTGCCCCGGTCCACCATCGTGGAGGATGTCTGATGTATGTCGCCGTCAAGGGTGGCGAACGCGCCATCGACAACGCACACGCCTTCCTCGCCGAAGAACGCCGGGGAGATCCGTCCATCGCCGAGATCGGCACCGACCAGATCCGCGAACAACTCCGCCTCGCCGTCAACCGCGTGATGGCCGAAGGCTCCCTCTACGACCCAGACCTCGCCGCGCTGGCGATCAAGCAGGCGCGCGGCGATCTGATCGAGGCGGTCTTCCTGATCCGCGCCTATCGCACCACCCTGCCCCGCCTCGGCCATGCGAAACCGGTGGAAACCGCGCAGATGGCCGTCACCCGCCGCATCAGCGCCACCTTCAAGGATGCGCCGGGGGGCCAGATCCTTGGCCCCACCTTCGACTACACCCATCGCCTGCTCGACTTCACCCTGATGGCGAATGGCGAGGCGCCCTCCGCCCCGCAGGCCATCACAAAAGCGGCCCCCGTCCCGCATATCACCACCTTCCTCGGTCGCGACGGCCTGATCGAAGAGGCCCGCCCCGACGACACCCCGCCCCCCGATCTGACGCGCCAGCCGATGGAACTGCCCGCCTCCCGCGCCACGCGCCTTCAGGCCATCACGCGCGGCGATGAAGGCTTCATCCTCTCGCTCGCCTATTCCACCCAGCGCGGCTATGGCCGCACCCATGCCTTCGTGGGCGAGTTGCGCATCGGGCTGGTCGAGGTGGAGATGGACATTCCCGAACTCGGCTTCACCATCTGCATCGGCGAGGTGGAGTTGACGGAATGCGAAACCGTCAACCAGTTCAAGGGATCAAGGACCGAACCCCCGCAATTCACCCGCGGCTACGGCCTGACCTTCGGCCAGAATGAACGCAAATCCATCGCCATGAGCCTTGTTGACCGCGCGCTGCGCTGGAAGGAACTGGGCGAGGATTTCACCGGCGCCCCCGCGCAGGATGAAGAATTCGTCCTGATGCATGCCGACAATGTGCAGGCGACGGGCTTTCTGGAACATATCAAGCTGCCGCATTATGTGGATTTCCAGTCCGAACTGGAACTGATCCGCAAGCTGCGGGCCGAGGCGATGGCACAGAAGGAGGCGGCGGAATGACCGGCTCAGTCGCGGCGCCGATCCTCAGCCGGGGATCCCATCTGCTCATGCAGCGCGCGTCGCTCGCGGTCATGTTCCAGTGCCTTGTCCTGCATCTGGAACAGACCCAGCCGACTGCGCGTGTCGATCAGAAATCCTCCAGGGCCAACCATCCACTTCGGCGCGAAGCGCATAAGCAGCGCCCGTCCCAGCCAGACCAGCACCGCCGCCCCGCCGAACAGCAAGCCGAACCCGAAAAGCGGGTTCTCTTCGGTGACACGCAGAAACGCTTCCCACATCGCGCGCTCTCCTTCCTCGGCAGATCGTCGCGCAGGACTGAGGCATCAAGATGACCGACTACAACTTCGCCTATCTCGACGAACAGACCAAACGGATGATCCGCCGCGCCATCCTGAAAGGCGTGGCCGTCCCCGGCTATCAGGTCCCCTTCGCCAGCCGCGAAATGCCCATGCCTTACGGCTGGGGCACCGGCGGCGTGCAGGTCACCGCCGCCTGCCTCACCCCCGAAGACCGGCTCAAGGTCATAGACCAGGGCGCCGATGACACGACCAATGCCGTCTCCATCCGCAAGTTCTTCCAGCGCACCGCCGGCGTCGCCACGACCGAGGCAACCGCCGAGGCGACGCTGATTCAGACCCGCCACCGCATTCCCGAACAACCACTCACCCAAGACCAGATCCTCGTCTATCAGGTCCCGATCCCCGAACCGCTCCGCTTCCTCGAACCGCGCGAAACCGAGACGCGCAAGATGCACGAGCTGGAGGAATACGGTCTCATGCATGTCAAACTCTACGAAGACATCGCCCGCCACGGCCATATCGCCACCGCCTATGCCTATCCCGTGAAGGTGGAAGGGCGTTACGTCATGGACCCCTCGCCCATCCCGAAATTCGACAACCCCAAACTCTCGGACAGCCCCGCCCTGCAACTCTTCGGCGCGGGCCGCGAACAGCGCATCTACGCCGTCCCCCCCTATACCCATGTCGTCAGCCTCGATTTCGAAGATCACCCGTTCGAGGCGTCGAAGGCCCCGCATGACTGCGATCTCTGCGGCGCCTCCGACAGCTATCTCGACGAGGTCATCACCGATGACCGGGGCAGCCGCATGTATGTCTGTTCCGACACCGACCATTGCCGCAGCCGCCGCGCGGCGGGCTTCATCGGGCGCCTCGGCACCCCCTTCGCGACGGAGGCCGCGGAATGACCCTCATGCAACCCGTCGCCCTCGACACCCCGCTCCTCGCCGTCCGGGGCCTGACCAAACGCTACGGCCCCCGCATCGGCTGCGCCGACATCTCCTTCGACCTCTGGCCGGGCGAGGTGCTGGGCATCGTCGGTGAAAGCGGCTCGGGCAAATCCACCCTCCTCTCCTGCCTCGCCGGCCATTTGCGGCCTGACGAGGGTGAGGTGATCTTCGCCACCGAGGACGGCCCCCGCGACGTCCTCCAGATGGCCGAGGCCGAACGCCGCCGCCTCGCCCGCAGCGACTGGGCCTTCGTCCACCAGAACCCGCGTGACGGGCTGCGCATGGGCGTCACCGCAGGCGGCAATGTCGGCGAACGCCTGATGGCCGTCGGCGCCCGCCATTATGGCGACATCCGCGCACGCGCCACCGATTGGCTGGGAAGGGTCGAAATCGCCGTCGAACGTATCGACGACCGCCCCTCCGCCTTTTCTGGCGGGATGCAGCAGCGCCTCCAGATCGCGCGCAACCTCGTCACCGGCCCGCGCCTCGTCTTCATGGACGAACCGACCGGCGGTCTGGATGTCAGCGTGCAGGCCCGCCTCCTCGACCTGCTGCGGGGCCTCGTCCGCGAGATGGGCCTTTCGGCCATCATCGTGACTCATGACCTTGCCGTCGTCCGCCTTCTGGCCGATCGCCTGATGGTCATGAAATCCGGTCGCGTCGTGGAACAGGGCCTGACCGATCAGGTGCTGGACGATCCGCAGCATGCCTATACCCAGCTTCTCGTCTCCTCCGTCCTTCAGGTCTGATCCGATGATCCGCGTCTCGAACCTTTCCAAGAACTTCACCCTGCACAATCAGGGCGGCACCGTCCTGCCCGTGATGCGCGGGGCCGACCTCACCGTGATGCCGGGCGAATGCGTCGGCCTCATCGGGGCCTCCGGCGCGGGGAAATCCACGCTGATGCGGATGATCTGGGGCAACTACCTTGCCGCCTCGGGCAGCATCATGGTGGGCGACCTTGATGTCGTGCAGGCCGAACCGCGCCAGATCATCGCGCTGCGCCGCGCCACGCTGGGCTATGTCAGCCAGTTCCTGCGCGTCGTCCCGCGCGTGCCAACGCTCGACGTTGTGGCCGAACCGCTCCTCGTCCTCGGCACGCCGCAGGATCAGGCCCGCGCCCGCGCCGCCGACCTGCTCTCGCGCCTCAACATCCCCGAACGGCTCTGGTCCCTCTCGCCCACCACCTTCTCGGGCGGCGAACAGCAGCGCGTGAACATCGCGCGCGGCTTCGCCCATCCCTACCCGGCCCTCCTTCTTGACGAACCCACGGCCAGCCTCGATGCCGCCAACCGCGCCGTCGTCCTGTCGCTGATCCAGGAGGCAAAGGCGCGCGGCGCGGCCATCCTCGGCATCTTCCATGACGAAGCCGCCCGCGCGCAGGTCTGCGACCGCTTTGTCGATGTGGGCAGCTTCACCCCGAAACCGCAGGGGGCCGCCGCATGACGGCCAACGCTCAGCCGGGCCGCCTCTTCGCCGTCGTCGGCCCTTCCGGCGCGGGCAAGGACACGCTGATCGCTGCCGCCCGCGCCGCGCGGCCCGATCTGGTGATCGTCCGCCGTGTCATCACCCGCCCCTCCGAACTGGGCGGAGAGGATTTCGACGGCGTGACCGAGGCCGATTTCGCCGCCCGCAAGGCGCGGGGCGATTTCGCGCTGGACTGGCGCGCGCATGGCCTGCGCTATGGCCTGCCCGCCGCCCAGATCGCCGAACGCCACAAGGGGCGCGATGTCCTCTTCAACGGCTCCCGCGCCGCGCTGGACCCGGCGGCGCAGATGTTCCCCAACCTGACCGTGATCCGCGTCACCGCGCCCTCTTCGGTGCTGATGGACCGCCTCCTCGCCCGTGGCCGCGAAAGCCGCGAAGATATCGCCGCCCGCCTGCAACGGCCCAGTTTCGACCTGCCCGCCAACCTGCATGTGATCGACGTGCTGAACGACGGCCCCGTCGAACAGGGCGTCGCCCGGTTCCTCACGGCCCTTCAGCCGGTCAGCGCGTGACGCGACAGCAGATGGAACCGACCCGCCCCATCCTCGCCGAACAGGCACAGATCCGCGATCACGAAGGGGCGCGGCAACACCGGTGCGAAATGCGCGGCCAAAGCCGCCGCCACCGGCCCCGCCACCCCATCCGCCAGCCGATCCGTCAGCGTCAGATGGAACCGGAATTCCTCCATCACGTAAGGATAACCCCAGCGCGCCAGCAATTCCCGCTGCCGGGGCGACAACCGCTCAGGCCGCCGCCGCGCGATTTCGGCCTCGGTCAGGGGCGCGCGCAGGTGATCCGTTCCCTCCACCACCGCCGCGCCCAACTCCAGCAGCGCCGCCTCGCACCCCTCGGGCGTCAGCGCAAGGAAGCCTTGCAGGTTCTCCAGCACCAGCCCGTCACAAACCACAGGCCCCAACCGCGCAGCCAGCGCCGCCACAGCGCCCTCCACCGCGCCACGGTCCAACCCCTCGGCAGGCCGGAACGGCGCGCGGATCGTGCCATGGAACCCGTATTTCCGCGGATCGGCGGTGATATCGCCCAGACCATCGGGCAATCCCTCCGGCACCGGGCCGGACAGCGCCGCACCCGCCACCGCATCCCAACCCAGCCACTCCGCCGCGCGGGTGGCGAACTCGCCCTCGGCGGGCGCGTAATAGACGGCAAATCGCTTCATCTGGTCCATGCCCGCCTGCCTAGCCCCGCTTTGTCACATGGATGTGACGCGGCCATGCCACGGCACCCCACCGGACCCTTCTCCGCACCACAGGACCCATCTGCACCATGACCGACGAAACCCTCCTTTCCAACGCCACGCTCATCCTGCCCGATGCCACGATCACCGGCACGATCCGCCTCTCCGGCGGCACCATCGCCGATATCGCAGAAGGCGCGGGCGTGGCGAAAGGGGCCATCGACTGCGGCGGCGATCTGGTCATGCCGGGGCTGATCGAACTCCATACCGACAACCTCGAACGCCATATCGAACCCCGGCCAAAGGTGGACTGGCCCCATGCCGCCGCCATCCTCGCCCATGATGCGGAACTGGCTTCCGTCGGCATCACCACCGTCTTCGATGCGCTGCGCGTGGGCTCCGTCATCTCCAACGCCAAGGCGAATTACGGCGAATATGCCCGCGCCCTGGCCGATGAGATCCTCGACCTGCGCGCGTCACAGGCGCTGCGTATCAGCCATTTCCTCCACCTGCGCGCCGAAGTCTGTTCCGAAACCCTGACGGAAGAGCTTGCCAAATTCGGCCCCGAAGACAGCGTCGGCATCGTCAGCCTGATGGACCATACCCCCGGCCAGCGCCAGTTCCGCGACCTCACGCAACTGCGGAAATATGTCTGCGGCAAGCACGGCATCTCCGAAGCCGAATTCGAAGATCACATTGCCGCGCAGAAATCCCTTTCCGCCCGCCTCGGCGCAGAACACGAAGCCGCCGCCGTCGCCGCCGCCCGCCGCTATGGCGCGGTGCTGGCCAGCCATGACGACACCGATCCCGACCACGTCGCCCGCTCGGCCACCCATGGCGCGCATTTCGCCGAATTCCCCACCACGCCCGAGGCCGCACAGGCCTGCCGCGACCACGGCATCGCCATCATGATGGGCGCGCCGAACCTGATCCGGGGCGGCAGCCATTCCGGCAATGTCGCCGCACAGGCCTTGGCCGAAGACGGGCTGCTCGACATCCTGTCGTCGGATTACGTGCCCTCCTCGCTCCTGACCGGCGCGCTGCAACTGGGCGATCTCTGGGGCGATATGGCGCGCGGCGTGGCCACCGTCACCGCCGCCCCTGCCGCCGCCGCCGGGCTGCCCGACCGGGGCCGTCTCGCTCTCGGTGCGCGGGCCGATGTGATCCGCGTCACCCGCATCGGCCCCGCCGCCGCCCTGCGCGGCGTCTGGGTGCAGGGAAAGCGCGTCTCCTGACGGAATAGACACGCCCCTTCCACCGTTGTCCTCGGCAAAGCCTTGCCCCCGGCGCTGTCCTTCGCGCCGGGGCGCATTACATTTCCGGACAGGGCCGCATCATGACCATTCGCCACCTCACCACCACCGTCCTTGTCGCCAGCCTGCTCTGGCCGTTGATCGACACCCCCGTATCCCAGCTTCCGGGCACGGCCTTCGCACAGGATGACGATGACAATGGGGGCGGTTCCGATGACGGCGGCGGCGGTGGCTTCGGCAATGGCGGCGACTCCGACGATCGCCGCACCCCGCGCCGCCAGCCCCGCGCCACCCCGGCCGCTGCCGCCCCCCCGCCTCTCGCCGCGCCGGAGGAGGTCGTGGTCACCGACCTCTCCCCCGAAAGCCTCGCGCAATTGCAGACCGAAGGCTTCATCCTTCTGGCGCAGGACGATCTCGCCGCACTGGGCCGCAGCGTGCAGCGCCTTGGCATCCCGCCCGGCCTCGCGCTTCAGGATGCGCGCGACCGGGTCCGCGCCCTGCCCGAGGGCGAGGATGCCGATCTCAACCATTTCTACCGTCCTGACAACGCCGAAGCCGTCCCCTGCGATCACGCCAACTGCCCGGCCTTCTCGCTCGTCGGATGGCCCACCGCACGGTCGCCGGAATGCCGCGTCACCCTGCCCATCGGCATCATCGACACCGGCGTGAACCCTGACCACGACATCATCGCCCCCGCCGCCGTTGAAGTCCTTCGCCTCACCCCGCCCGATGCCGAACCTTCGGCCGAGGTGCATGGCACCGCCGTCGCCTCCCTTCTCGTCGGCGCACCGGGCAGCCGCGTGCCGGGGCTGGTGCCAGAGGCAAAGCTCATCGCCGTCGATGCCTTCATTCGGGAGGGGGCGGACGAACGCGCCGATGTCGCGGCGCTCCTGCGCGGGATCGACCTTCTGGCCCAGCGCGGCGTGCGGGTGATGAACCTCTCGCTTTCCGGCCCCCCCAATACCGTGCTGGCCGAGGCATTGGACAGCCTGCAAGGCCCCGAAGGCGTGGTCATCATCGCCGCCGCCGGAAATGCCGGCCCCGGCGCCCCACCCGCCTTTCCCGCCGCTCATCCCGGCGTCATCGCCGTGACCGCCGTCGATGCCCGCGGCCGCATCTACCGCGCCGCCCAGCGCGGCAGCCATCTCGACCTTGCCGCCCCCGGCGTGAACCTGCTCGCCGCCACCTCCATTCGCGGCGCGCGCGGGCAAAGCGGCACCTCCTATGCCGCGCCCTTCGTCACCGCCGCCGCCGCGATCCTTCTGTCGCGCGACCCGACGCTGACCCCCGCCGCCATCGCCGAACGGCTGCGCGGCACCGCACGCGACCTCGGCGCCGCCGGTCCGGATGAGGTTTACGGGGCCGGTCTCCTCGACAGCTCCACCCTCTGCGCGGCCCCCCTCCTGCCCGCCGCCGCCGAACCCGCCATCGACTGACACCAGGGCAGGCCCCCGCAACCGGGGGCCATCCGCCGCGCAAAGAAGAACGCCGGTCCCGAAGGACCGGCGTTCCCCTGCCACTGCTCGATCAGGTGTCAGCTGTTGCCGCCGTTGCCACCACCGCTGCTGCCGCCATTGCTGCCGCCGCCGTTGCGATCGTCATCGTCATTGTCGTCATCGCTGTTGCCGTCATCGCTGTTGCCGTCGCGGCTGCGGTCCCGGCTGTCGCCGCCATTGCCGTTCAGCAGCACCATCATGTCCCGCTCGAGCTGTTGCAGGTCCAGGAACACCGGCTGCGCCTGCGCCAGATCGCGGGTCACCGCCGAGGCCGGCATCGGCAGGGCGACGGGCATCGCCGCCTGCGCCGCCATCGGGGAAAGGGAAAGAAGGGCAATCGCCGTGGTCGTCTTGATCGGGTTCATCTGCGTGTCTCCTGTCTTGGGGCCATCTGGCCGTTCCATGTCAAGACAACGCCCCCCGTCCCCTTCTATTCCCCGCCCCCGACGGCTTCACGCAGCCGTGATCACCGTCCCCAGGTCCGGGCAATCGCGGCGGCCTCTTCCTCTGGCGTCAGGGCCAGCCCCGCGCCACGGGCATCCAGAAAGGACGACAGCCCCGCCACCTCCGTCCCTTCGGCGGCAACGAACCCGTCCGCCGCCGCCGTCTCCAGCACTTCCTGAAGCACAACCTCGACCTGCCAGCCCGCCCCTTCGCCCTGCGCCTGCGCCTCCAGACAGACCAGCGCCAGTTCCATCTGCCCTGCCCCGCGGTCAAGCACCTCCACTTCGCGGCAATGCCCGCCCTCCACGGCAAAGCTCGCCAGAACCATCAGTTCCCGCCCATCCGGCAGGTCGGTCACAGCTCCCGACGGCATCAGGTCCAGCGCCTCGGCCAGTGCCGATCCGCCCATGACCGGGCCCAGCGCCAGCGCAGGCCCGTCCTGCGGCTGCAACAGCACGACCACCGCCGACAGGGCCGCCGCCAGCGCCAACCCCGCCGCCACCCCCACCGGGCGCAGCCGGAAGGGCAGGATCTGCGCCCGCACCGCCGCCCCGTCGATCGTGTCGAGTATCGCATCCGGCACCCGCTCCGACGCAGGCGCGCCAAAGGCATCGGCCAGCGCGGCATTGGCCGCGAAAAGATCATCCACATAGGCCTGATCCGCCGGATGATCGGCCAGATGCAGAACCACCGCCGCCGCCTCTTCCGGCGTCAATTCGCCATCCACGAAGGCCGCCAGCTCTTCCTTGTCCATCGACGTCTTCATGCCCGCACCGCTCCCCGCACCCCTCATTGCCGCGGCCCCTGCGACAGACCCAGCCGCGGCAGCAGCGCCTCGCGCGCCCGCGACAGGCGGCTCATCACCGTGCCCACCGGCACATCCAGCACCTCCGCCGCCTCGCGATAGCTCAGCCCCTCGATGGCAACCAGCGCCAGCACGCTGCGCTGCGCCTCGGGCAGTTCCTCCATCGCCGCCCGCGTGCGGGCCAGCATCATGCGATCCTCGGGCAGGGCCGCCGCCTTGCCCTCGTCGCTCAGGGCCACCGTGTCGGGGTCCACCCGCGCGCCCTGCCGCTTCACCCGCCGATGATCGTCGATCCACAGCGTCTGGATGATCCGATACATCCAGCTGTCCATCCGCGTCCCCTCGCGGAACTGCGCCACATTGCGCAGCGCCTTCTCGCAGGCCGCCTGCACCAGATCATCCCCATCCTGCCGGTTCCCGGTCAGGGAATAGGCGAACCGCCGCAGCTTTGGCACAAGGGCCACAAGATCACGGCGAAATCTGTCGGTCATCGGCACATCCTTCGGTTGTCCTGCCACTCCGACAGGACAACGCGACAAGGGCAAGCTTTATTCCAAAGCCCGCCCTCAGACGGCACGCCAAGCCGTCTGGATGTATGCCGCCGTCATCAGGTCAAGATGAGCCCCGCCGCCATTCTTCGCGATGGTGATCTCATCCTCCGACCGCCGCACATAGATCGCCGGATCGTCGTAGTAATCCGCCACGACATCGGCTTCCGTGATCGCGCCGGACTTCAGCGGCGCCATCAACTCGCCGATATGGTGCAGCGTGGTCGCCCGCGCATCGACAAAGACCCGCGCCCGCGCCATGGCCGCATCATCCACCTCACGCATGTCGGGCCTGTAGGCCCCGATCAGGTCCAGATGCTGCCCCGGCTGCAACCAGTCCCCCTTGATCAGTGGCGCTGTCGCCATGGTCGCGGTGCAGATCACATCAGCCGCCTTCACCGCCGCCTCCAGATCATCCGCCACCGGCAGACCCATCGCCTCGGCACTCGCGCGGCTGCGGCTCCAGACGGTGAACTCCGCCGCCGGAAAGACCGACGCATAGGCCTCCACCATCGACTGCGCCACCTTCCCCGCCCCCACCAGCAGGAACCGCCGCGCATCCTTCCGCGCCAGCCGCCGCGCCGCCAGCAGACTGTCGCCCGCCGTCTTCCACTTGGTCACAAGGTGGAAATCCACCAGCCCGGTCAATTCCCCCGTCACATCGTCAAACAGCGTCACCGCCCCGTTCACCGTCGGCTTGCCCCGTGCCACGTTCCCCGGCACCACTGTCGCCACCTTGACCAGCGCGCCCAGCCCATCAATCCAGGTCGCCCGGTCAAGGATCGTGTCCCCACCGCGATAGACGAACAGATCCTTGATATCGGGCTTCGGCAACCGATGCCCCGCCTCGAAGGCCGCCAGCAACCCGTCCCAGCGCAACAGCCGCTCCGCCTCGAAAGGCACGAAATCCACGCTCACAGCCCCGCCTCCGCCTTGGTCAATAATCCCGCCGCCACCAGCCGCGTCGCCCAACCCTGCCATCCCTCGAACAGATGGGTCTGCCAGCCTCGCGCCGCCGCCGCCGCGATGTTCTCCGCCCGGTCATCGGTGAAGATCAGCCGCCCGGGCGCGATCCCGCATTCGGCCTCCAGCGCCGCATAGATCGCCGGATCGGGCTTCATCACGCCCATCCGCCCGCTGACCCAGGCCCGATCAAACTCTGCCAGAAACGGCAGCCGCTCCACCGCCGCGTCAAAGGTCTCGCGCCCGAAATTCGTCAATGCAAAAGCCGGAACCCCCCGTTCCCGCAAGGCCCGCATCACCCGGATCGACCCCTCGATGGGCGGATGCGCAATCTCGAACCACCGCTCACGCCACATCCTTATCTCTGGCCCCCAGTCGGGATGCGCCTCGGCCAGAGCCTCCACCGATGCGGCAAAGGGATCGCCCAGATCGACCCCCTCATTCATCCCCACCAGATCGACCTCGGCAAACAGCCGCCTGCGCCGCGCCTCCCCGATCACCCCGTCGTAGAACCGCTCCGGCTGCCATTCCAGCAGCACATTGCCGATGTCAAAGACCACCGCCTCTGGGATCACCCGTCACATCCTTCTTCCGGCGCACCGTCTCGCGCCACAGCGTATAAAGGCCCGCCCCGCAGATCAGCGCAATCCCGAAGGCCGCCGTAAGGTCGGGATAGGTTCCAAAGATCACCACCCCCCACAGGATGGCCAAGGGCATCGCCGTATATTCAAACGGCGCCACCAGCGCCGCCTCCAGCATCCGATAGGCCTGGCTGACCATCAGCCCCCCGATGGCCACTGACAGCCCGGTCGCCAGAAACCACGGCCAATCCGCAACCGGCGGCCAGACCCATTGCCGGAACAGGAAGGCCAGCGAGGCATCGGAAGACCCCGCCAGATGCCCATCCCCCACCACAAGACCCATGGTCGAAGACACGAAGATGAACCCAAGCTGCACATAGAAGGACAGCGTCATCGCGCTTTCCGTATCCTTCATCCGCCGCGTCATCATATGGCTCGACGCATAGCAGAAGGCCGATATCAGCACGAGGATCGCCGCGGGCTGGATCACCCCCGCCCCCGGCCGCAGCATGACGACGACGCCCAGCATCCCCACCGCCACCGCCGCCCATCGCCGCGGCCCCACCGCCTCGCCCAGCACCAGAACCGAAAGCACCGTCACCAAGAGCGGCGCCACGAAGGCAATCGCCACTGCATCGGCCAGCGGCAGCGCCGCAAGGCCAAGGAAATAGCAGACATTCGACACCATGACGAAGGCAACCCGGATCAGATGATCCCGCCCCCGCACCGTCAGGATCTGCCGGAAACCCGTGCCAGAGAAGTGCATCAATCCCAAGAGGAAGATCATCCCGATCCCCGCCCGGATCAGGATCACCTGATGCAGCGCATAGTCTCCCGACAGGAACTTGATCGCCACGTCGTTGACCGACAGCATCGCGCTGCCGCCAATCGCCAGAAGGATGCCGGTCAGCGTGGCCCGGCTGGAAATCTCGGTCATGATGGGGGAAGGAAACCGCCGCGCTCCGGCCAAGTCTATCCCCGCCGCGACACGGGCATGGCGCAGATCACCCGCCCGCCAGCGCGCCCCGCATCACCCGCTCCAGCGCCTCAAGGAACCGCGACCGGTCCGCCTTGGAAAAGGGCCGCCCGCCCCCCTGCCGGAAGGGATCGGCGCTGCGCAGATCGGCCATCAGGTCGCGCGTCGCCAGCACATTGCCGATGTTGCGGTCGGTCAGCACCTCGCCATTGTGCTTCACCACCACCGCACCGCCTGCGATCACCCGTGCCGCCAAGGGAATATCCCCCGTCACCACCACATCCCCCGGCCCGGCCTGATCCGCGATCCACTTGTCCGCCTCATCCGGCCCCGACGCCACGAAGACACTCTCCACCAACGGATTGGCACTCGGCCGAATGCCCCCGTTCGACACCACGATCATCCGCACCCGATGCCGCACCGCCACGCGCTCGCATTCCTCCTTCACGGGGCAGGCATCGGCATCCACGAACAGCCGCGCCATGGTCAGCCCATCAAGGCCTGCGCGTGAAAGGCGACATGCTCCTCCATGAAGGTGGAGACGAAGAAATAGCTGTGGTCATAGCCTTTCTGCATCCGGAACGCGCCACCCTGCCGCCGCGCCGCCATCGCCTCGGCCAGCGCCTCGGGCTTCAGCAAGTCAAGGAACTGGTCCTTCGTCCCCTGATCCACCAGCATCGGCCCGTCAAAGCCATAGCGCCGCATCATCAGCGTCGCGTCATAGCCCGCCCAGGCCGTCTCATCCGCCCCCAGATAGGCGGTGAACTGCTTGCGCCCCCAGTCGCTCGCCACCGGATTGCAGATCGGCGCAAAGGCCGAAACCGACCGGAACCGCCCCGGAAAGCTCATCGCGATGGTCAGCGCGCCATGCCCGCCCATCGAATGGCCGGTGATCGCCTGCGCGGCCTCGGCCAGGGGAAAGGCCGAAAACAGCACGTTCGGCAATTCATCCGTGATGTAATCCCACATCTGGTAATGCTGCGCCCAAGGGTCCTCGGAGGCGTTCACATAAAACCCCGCCCCCTGACCAAGGTCATAGGCCGGATCATTCGGCACCCCCTCCCCGCGCGGGGACGTGTCAGGAAACACCAGCGCAATCCCCGCCTCTGCGGCCCAGCGCTGCGCACCCGCCTTCACCATGGCATTCTCATGCGTGCAGGTCAGCCCCGACAGGAACCACAGCACCGGCACCGGCCCATCTTCGGCCTGTTCGGGCAGGAACAGCCCGAAGGTCATGTCGCAATCGCAGATGCCCGAGGGATGCGTATACACCCCCTGCACACCGCCAAAGGCCCGGCTTTCCGATACGGTCTTCATCGCTCACCTCGCATTCTTGCGGCAAAGCTTTCACGCCACCGGGACGGATGCAACCGTCCAAGGCGAAGTCTGACGCAGACTTCGCGCCGATTTCTGCACGCAGAAATCCGGCCCAAGGTCAGGCCCCGGAATTTGCGTCAAATTCCGCCGCAGTTTGTGCGTCACAAACTGCCTTACTGCGTCGGATGGAACTTGCCAGCGGGCGAGGCGGTGAAGATCTGGCAACCCGTCGCCGTCACCCCCACCGAATGCTCGAACTGCGCCGACAGCGACTTGTCCCGCGTGATCGCCGTCCAGTCATCGGCCAGAACCTTCGTCTCCGGCCGCCCCAGATTCACCATCGGCTCGATGGTGAAGAACATGCCTTCCTCCAGCACCGGCCCGCTGCCCGGCCGCCCGTAATGCAGCACATTCGGCGGTGCGTGGAACACGCGGCCCAGCCCATGGCCGCAGAAATCGCGCACCACGCTCATCCGCTGGCTTTCGACATAGCTCTGGATCGCATGGCCGATATCGCCGAAGGTGTTCCCCGGCTTCACCGCCGCAATCCCGCGCAGCAGCGCCTCATGCGTCACGTTGATCAGACGCTGCGCGAAAGGCTTCGCCGTCCCGGCCACATACATCCGGCTCGAATCCCCGAACCAGCCATCCACCACCACCGTCACATCGACATTCAGGATATCCGCCGCCTGCAAGACGTCGCTGCTGCGCCCTGGAATCTTCGCCCCCGGAATGCCGTGGCAGACCACATGGTTCACGCTGATACAGGACGCATGGCGATAGCCCTTGTAGCCGATCGTCGCCGACACCACGCCCCGCCGCGCCACCTCTTCGGTGATGAAGGCATCAATCTCGCCCGTCGTCGCCCCCGGCACGACCAGCGGGCCGACCATGTCGAGGATTTCGGCCGCCACGCGCCCGGCCTCGGCCATGCCCGCGAAATCCGCATCCTCATAGATGCGGATACCGTCCTTCGTGATGCGCCCGCGCGTCTCGTCCACTGGCCGAACTTTCCCTTGCAACAGCGCCTAGATAGTCAAACCCGCCCGCAAAGGCCAGACCTGCCCCTTTGAAACCTCCCGCCCTCGGCCTATACCCCTCGCAGTCCTGATGAACGGAGCCGCGACATGCCCAATCCCACCGCAGCCATGCTGGTGATCGGCGATGAAATCCTCTCGGGCCGGACCCGCGATTCGAACATGCATCACCTCGCCCAGCGCCTGACCGACCACGGCATCCGCCTGATGGAGGCGCGCGTCGTGGCCGACGACCATGACGCCATCGTGACCGCCGTCAACGATCTGCGCGCCCGGCATGACCATCTCTTCACCTCCGGCGGCATCGGCCCCACCCATGACGACATCACCGCCGAAGCCATCGCCGCCGCCTTCGCCACCCCCATCACCCACCGCGCCGATGCCATGGCGCTCCTTCAGGCGCATTACGACCGCGCCGGTCTCCCCTTCAACGAGGCGCGCCAGCGCATGGCCCGCATCCCCGATGGCGCGACCCTGATCGACAACCCGATCTCCACCGCCCCCGGCTTCACGCTGGGCAATGTCCATGTCATGGCCGGCGTCCCCTCGATCTTCGAGGCGATGCTTGCCGGCGTCCTGCCCACCCTGACGGGCGGCGCGCCGCTCCTGTCGCAATCCCACCGCGTCAACCGGGGCGAGGGCGAGATTGCAGGGGATTTCGCCGCCCTCGCCGCCGAATTCCCCGATCTCTCCATGGGCAGCTATCCCTTCAACACCAACGGCGTCTATGGCACCAACCTCGTCATCCGCGGCACCGATCCCGCCCGGATCGACGCCGCCATGACCCGCCTCTGCGCGCTCTTCCCATGACGCCCGCCCTCCTTGCAGAGGTGGCCGAGGCGACCTGGCCCCCCGCCGCGACCCATCGCCTCGGCCCCTGGCTCCTCCGCGAAGGCCGGGGCGGCGGCCAGCGCGTCTCCGCCGCCTCTCCCGCCGGCGACTGGACGCCCGACGACATCCCGCAGGCCGAGGCCGCCATGCAGGCCCTCGGCCAATCCCCCCTCTTCGTCATCCACCCCTGGGACAGCGCCCTCGATGCCGCCCTCGCCGCCCGCTGCTATGCCCATCACGACCCCGTCGTCGCCTATGCCGCCCCCACCGCCGCACTGGCCGACCCGCCCCCCGCCTTCCTCACCAGCTTTCCGCATTGGCCCCCTCTCGCCGTGGCCGCGCAACTCTGGGCCGAAGGCGGAATCGGCCCCGGCCGCCTCGCCGTGATGGACCGGGTGCAAGGCCCGAAAACCGCCATCCTCGGCCGCACGGGCGACCGCGCCGCAGGCATCGCCTTCACGGCCATCCACGGCAATGTTGCAATGCTTCACGCGCTCGAGGTCGCCCCCGACCAGCGCCGAAAAGGCTGCGCCCACAACATCTTGCGGGCCGCTGCCCTCTGGGCCCGCGATCAGGGCGCCGAGACGCTCACCCTTTTGGTGACTGAGCGGAACTTGGCCGCCCGCGCGCTCTATACTTTCCTGAACATGGCCGTTGTGGGACAGTATCACTATCGAAAGAAGTGAGCCCCACTCAAAGGCCAAGAGCAGTTGACCGATCCGCGTCCGCACCTTCCGTCACGGCGTCGCCGCCGTGCCGCCTTGCCCGCCCTGCTGCTGGCCCTGCTGCCGCTGCCCGGCATGGTGCAGGCGCTGGACCTGCGCTTTCCCGCCCCGGCCACTGCCTCGGGCGAACGGCGCGAGGCGCTCACCTCCTACAACATCCCGACCGGCCCCTGGCAGGCGGGCAGCATCCCCGTCACCGCCGCCGAAGGCGTCTTTGACCAGACCGCCTGGAAAGTCGCGGCCCCCGGGATGACCACGCTCCAGATCCTCGCCCCATTGCGCGAACAGATTGCCGAAACGGGCTTCACGACAGTCTTCGAATGCGAAACCACCGCCTGCGGCGGCTTCGATTTCCGCTATGGAACCGACATCCTGCCCGAACCGCAGATGCATGTGGATCTCGGCGATTTCCGCTTTCTCGCCGCCCGCCGCGACAGCGCGCAGGGCAGCGACTGGCTCACCCTCATGGTCAGCCGCTCCGCCGATACCGGCTTCGTGCAGCTTACCACCATCGGCCCCGCGCCCATCGGCACGCCAGACCTGACCGTCTCCACGAAATCGCCCTTCGATCCCTCGGCCACGCCTACGGCCGCCCCTGTCACGGAAACCGCCGCCCCGGCGCCCCTCACGCCGCTGGCCGCCGCCCTCGCCACCGGCCAGCCCTTCGCGCTTGACGATCTCGTCTTCCCCTCGGGCCAATCCACCCTCGCCCCGGACGATTACGCCTCGCTCCGCGACCTTGCCGCATGGCTCGCCGCCAATCCCGCCGCCACGGTGGAACTCGTCGGCCATACCGATGCTTCGGGCCCGGCCGACGCCAATATCGCCCTCTCCCTCGCCCGCGCCGATGCCACCCGCGCCGCGCTGGTCGCCCTCGGCGCCGATCCCGCCCGCCTGTCCACGCGCGGCGCAGGCCCCGCCGAACCGCGCGCCGACAATGCCACGCCCGAAGGCCGCGCCCAAAACAGAAGGGTCGAGGTCATCCTGACCTCGACCCGCTGACTCCCCCAGGAGTATCGGCCCCCCATTCGCATGGGGAACCGGCGATTCCTCACCAGTTGTCGGGGCCCTTGTCCACCAACTGCTTGGCCAGAAAATCAATGAAGGCCCGCACCTTGGGCTGCGTGAACCGCCCCGGCGGATAGACGGCATAGATGCCCAGGCTTTCCGTCGGCAGGCCGGGAATGGCCTCTTCCACCAACCCCTGCCGCATTGCATCGGCATAAAGGAAGGACGGCAGATAAGCGATGCCAAGCCCCGAAATCGCGGCATTCAGCAAGGACTGCCCGTCATTCACCGTCAACCAGCCGACCGACCGCACCTGACGCTTCTCGCCCGACGGCGCGGTGATCTTCCACACATTGCCATTGGCCTGATTCGAATAGTGCAGCAGCTTGTGGTCGTTCAGATCGTCGATCTTCAGCGGCCGCCCATAGCGCTGGAAATAGGACGGCGAGGCGATCATCCGCTTCGTCGTCTCCGTCAGCTTGCGGGCGCGCAGACTGGAATCCTCCAGCTCCCCGACCCGGATCGCCATGTCGAACCCTTCGCTGATCAGTTCCACATAGCGGTTGTTCAACACCATGTTCACCGTGATCTCGGGATATTCCAGCAGGAAATCCCCAAGGATCGGCGACAGCAGGTTCACCCCGAAATCCGTGGCCACGCTGATGCGCAGCAGGCCCGACGGGGCCGATTGCATGGATGTGACAAGGGCATCCGCCTCGCCCGCGTCATTCAGCACGCGGCGGGCGCGATCATAATAGGCAAGACCAATCTCGGTGGGCGACACCCGGCGCGTCGTCCGGTTCAGAAGACGGGCCCCCAACCGCGCCTCCAGAGCCGACACATGTTTCGACACCGCGGATTTCGAAATTCCCATCTTCTTGGCCGCGTCGGTGAAGCCGCCTTGATCCACCACAGTGGCGAAGGCTTCCATTTCCGTCAGTCGGTCCATTGTTGTCCTCTGGCAAGCTATGAGGTCGTGTCGCACAGGATTGACCGCGAAATCAGGCAGGATCGGGGCGCGGACGGGGCCGATCCGGGGTTTTCCTTGGGATCGTTGAAGGCAGGGAAACAGGACGCGCCACACCCTGCTTTTCAAGGCCGGGCTACAGCCGCGCCGCCAGCCGCGCGCCCTGATCTATGGCCCGTTTCGCATCCAGTTCGGCCGCCACATCCGCCCCCCCGATGACATGCGCCGCGATGCCCGCCGCGGCCAGCGCCTCGGCCAGCCCCCGCGCCGGTTCCTGCCCGGCGCAGAGCACCACCGAATCGACCGGAGTCAACTCCTCCACCCCGTCGCGCAACACCACCAGACCCTCCTCGATGATCCGGCGATAGCTGACGCCCCCGATCATCTTCACCCCTTTCGCCGCCAGCGCCGCGCGATGGATCCATCCCGTCGTCTTGCCCAGACCCCGCCCCGGCTTCTCGGCCTTGCGCTGCAACAGCCAGACCTCGCGCGCCGCCGGTTCCGGCTCGGCCGCTACCAGCCCGCCCCGCACTTCTGCCGGATCGCCCACGCCCCATTCCTTTCGCCACAGCGCCGGGTCCAGCGTCGGGGACACCCCGCGATGCACCAGATACTCCGCCACGTCGAACCCGATGCCGCCCGCCCCAACGACCGCCACCCGCCGCCCCACCGGCGCGCCATTCAGCACGTCGATGTAACCCAGCGCCCGCTCCTGCCCCTCGATCCCCGGATCGCGCGGCGTCACCCCCGTCGCCACCACCACCTCGTCGAACCCGCGCAGATCCTCGACCGCCACCTCGGCCCCCAGCCGCAATTCCACCCCCGCCCGCGCGATCCGCGCCGCGAACCAGCGGACAAGCCCGTGGAACTCCTCCTTCCCCGGCACCTGCTTGGCCAGGTTCAACTGCCCCCCGATCCGGTCCGCCCGGTCGAACAGCACCACCCGATGCCCCCGCTCCGCCGCCACCGCCGCCGTCATCAACCCGGCAGGGCCAGCCCCCACCACGGCCACCGACTTCGCCACCGCGACGGGTTCATAGGTCAGTTCCACCTCATGGCAGGCGCGCGGGTTCACGAGGCAACTCGTCAACTTGCCGCTGAACGTATGGTCCAGACAGGCCTGATTGCAGGCGATGCAGGGCGCGATTTCCTCGGCCCGTCCCGCCGCCGCCTTGGCCACGAAATCCGCATCCGCCAGAAAGGGCCGCGCCATGCTCACCATGTCGGCCATCCCCTCGGCCAGCAGCTTTTCCGCCACCTCCGGCGCGTTGATCCGGTTCGAGGTGATGACGGGTATCCCCACCTCCCCCCGCAGCCGCCCGGTCAGATGAGCAAAGGCCGCGCGGGGCACGGATGTCGCAATCGTCGGCACCCGCGCCTCATGCCAGCCGATCCCCGTATTCAGGATCGTGGCCCCTGCCGCCTCCACCGCACGGGCAAGCCGTGCGACTTCGTCCCAGGTGCTTCCATCCGGAACCAGATCAATCAGGCTGATGCGGTAGATCAGGATGAAATCCGCCCCCACCGCCGCCCGCACCTGCCGCACCACCTCCACCGGCAGGCGCATCCGGTTCTCGTAACTGCCGCCCCAGTCATCCGTCCGGCGGTTGGTATGGGTGACAAGGAACTGGTTCAGGAAATACCCCTCACTCCCCATCACCTCCACGCCGTCATACCCCGCCTCGCGCGCCCGCACCGCCGCCGTCACGATATCGGCGATCTGCTTTTCGATCCCCGCCGCATCCAGCTCGCGCGGCACGAAAGGCGAAATCGGCGACCGGATCGCGCTTGGCGCCACGCAGTCCTTGCCATAGGCATAGCGCCCCGCATGCAGGATCTGCATCGCGATCCGCCCGCCCGCGTCATGGACCCGGTCCGTCACCACCCGGTGATTGGCAATATCCTGCGCCGTGTACAGCCCCGCCGCCCCCGGAAAGACCCCGCCCTCGGCATTGGGCGCCATCCCCCCCGTCACCATCAGGCCGACACCCCCCCGCGCCCGCGCCGCATAGAATTCCGCCACCCGGTTCCAGTCCCCGCGCTCCTCCAGCCCGGTATGCATCGACCCCATCAACACGCGGTTCGTCAGAACCACATGCCCAAGGTCCAGCGGCGAAAGCAGATGCGGATATTCGGTCATGTCAGGGTCCTCCGGCCCGCGACACTGCCGCAGCCCCGCGCCCCTGTCACGGCCGACGCAACGTCATGGGCAAGGCGGCGCGCAAGAAACCCAGCGCCCCCACGAGGCCAGCGCCCCAGCTATCTTCATCTTGGCAAAAATGCTCAAACTCCGACATCTGTCACGGGCAATGCCGGATCAGGGCTCGCGCCCTTAGCCCAGCGTCTCCACGCAATGCCGCCGGAACGCCCGCTTCAGCATGTCGAGTTCCGCCCGCAGAAGATCGACCTCCGCCCGCAGGTCATCCTCCATCGCCACCCCGGTGATGATGGTGAAATGCTGCAAGGTCTCCCCCGTGGCCCGGTTGCGGATCAGGAAGGTCTGCACCCCCTCGCCCAGCGCCTCCACCGGCACCGGTACGCGCACCGCCCATTCGCCCGGCCGATCCGGGATCGCCGTCACCGTCAGGCCCGGCACCTCTGCCTCCTGATGCCGCACCTCAAGCGACGGGGTATCCGTTCCCGACAGCACCCCTTCCCAGATCCCGGCCCGGATCCGCGTCTTGGTCAGCGTCACCCCATCCATCGCCGCCCCCTCACAGTTCCGCCCGAGGGCGACGGCTCACCGTCACGTCGCGCAGGATGATCTGGTTCATCTCCGGTCCCTCGAAGATCAGGTCGATCCACAGCTTCTCGATCCGCTTCTCGTTGATCTTCGTGTAGGTCAGGTCGAATTCCACCATCACCTCTTCCGCCCCCAGCGGCAGTTCCAGCACCATCTGCTCCACATTCGGCCCGTATTTCACGTTCAGCCGCGCAAAGATCTCCAGCGGCTTCTCCAGTTCCACGATCACGTCCAGCCGGATCAGGTGGCGCAGCTTCAACCCCCGCGCCGCCTCTTCCGGCAGGTCGATCACCAGCGACAGGAAGGACCCGTCAAAGCGGAACACATCCATGCGAAAGCCGAAGGGCGCCACGTCGCTTTCCCGCGCATTGCGGATCTGCCGCACCGTCAGCTCGCTCACCCGGCAATCGTGAAAGACCGTCGCCCCCTCGCAGAACACCATCCGGTTCGGCACCGAGGCCTGCCCCGGCACCGGCATCGGCCCCCGCCACAGATCGGGCCGCCAGGCCCAGTCCGTGCCCAGCGGCTTTCGAAAGGCATTCGACCCGATCACCGGCAAGGCCAGCCGATGCTCTGCCTGATGGATCACCCGGTCCAGATGACGCCGCATCGCCCGCGCCCGGCCGCGCCAGCCGCGCAGCGTTTCCAGATCGGCGTTCGGAGCCGCCTCTGCGATCTCCTCCCACCGTCGCAGCACCCGGCGCTGCAACAGCCTGTCCAGAACCCCGTCCAGCTTCCCTACCATCTCCGTCCCGAACCGCACTGCACCACCCGCGCCCCTCCGGCACGCACATCCCTATCTATTGCGTGAATGCCCGCTTCGCGCCACTCCATTTCGCGTCAAAAGCAAACTTCCCCGCTCCGGCGCAACCCTCAGCCCGCATTCGCCCGGCGCAGCGCCGCCACCGCCGCCTCCACCAGCGCCCGCCCCTTCCCCTCGGCCAGCGCCTCCCCATCGGGGCGCGAGGCCGAGACCGTGACCAGCCGCCCCCGGATGCCCGTCACCGCGCGCCAGTAATCCCCCACCGCCCGGTCGCGCACATGCAACAGGAACGCTTCCCCCGAACCGACGGCTTCCAGCACCACCACATCGCCCGCCCGTCCCTCGCGGCTCAGCGCCGCGCGCCCCTCGGCCGAGGTGAAATAGGCCGCCAGCCCCGCCCCGCCCGCCGTCATCGCCCCGGCCGATCCCGCAGGCCCCACCGACAGCGTCAGAACCGCCGGTTCCGCCGTGCTCGCCGCGGAACAGCGCCCCATCAGGACCACCGCCCCGTCGCCGCTGCGCCGCCCGGCCCCCGGCGCAAGGCAATAGCCCGCGGGTGCCGCCGCGATCAGCGCCCCGTCCAGCAGCGCAACCGACCGCAACCCGCCCCCTGTCGTCACGCAACCCGCCAGGAACAGCCCCGCCGCCAGCAGGACTGCCCGTCCGCCCCGCCCGACCAGCCTTCGCCCGCTCACCCTGTCCACCACGCCCGCACTCCCCGGCCCTCCGCGCGGCCTCGCCCGTCCGCCCCGGCTGGATAACGCCCGCCCCGCCCCGCGTCCACCACCCGCACTGCCGCGCCCGGCCGCACAGCCATTGCATCCTCCCGGCCGAACCGCTTCACTCGCCCCCAGCAACCCGCAGGACCCGATGACCCAAAGCCCTTCCACCCCGACCGGCTCCCCGGCCAGAACCCTCGCCGCCGCCCTCTCCGGCCAGCCCGACCTCTACGCCGCGCTGCATCAGGCGGCCGCGCGGCTCAAGGTGGCCCCGCCCATCCCCGACCTCATCGCCGCCTGCGATCCCGCCACGGCCGCCCGCCTGGCGGCTGTCGATGCGGGCCTCCTCGCTGCCATTTCCCGCCATGCCATCACCGGCACGGCCATCCCCGGCGCGGCGCGGCTCCGTGCCGCCCTCGCCACCGCCGATCTCCACCCGCTTTTCCTCCCCGATCCGGCCCTGGGTGCCACCATGGCCCTTCCCACGCGCGGGGAACGCGCCGACATGCCCGCCTTTTCCGACCCGGTCTTCGATCCCTGGTTCGCGCGCCATCAGGCGGCAGGCATCCGCTACGGCCTCGGCCTTTACGGCGAAAACCGCACCGTCTATGCCACCCCGCAATTCGCCGATGCCGCCTCGCCGGAACGCCGCACCATCCATCTCGGCATCGACGTCTTCGCCCCGGCAACCACCCCCGTCCACGCCCCCCTGCCGGGCCGGGTGAAACACCTCACCTACAATGCCGACCCGCTCGATTACGGCCATACGCTGATCCTCGAACACGACCTGGGCGGAACCCGCTTCTTCACCCTCTACGGCCATCTCGCCGCCACCCTGCCCGGCCTGCACCCGACCGGAACGGTCGCCGCAGGCCAGATCATCGCCCATCTCGGCGACTGGCCCGAAAACGGCGGCTGGGCGCCCCATCTCCATGTCCAGATCATCACCGACCTTCTTGCCACCGAGGGCAATTTCTTCGGCGTCGGCCATGCCAGCCTGATGGACATCTGGTCCGAAATCAGCCCCGACGCCAATCTCCTGATGCGCCTGCCCCCGCACAGTTTCACAGCCTGAGCGGAGACTTCCCCTTCATCTTGGTCCCAAATACTCTCAGGGGGTGAGGCCGAAGGCCGAGGGGGCGGAACGCCCCCCCTGAAAACGCCCCCTGACCCGGAGGCGAAGCGCGCCAGCGCGCAGCCGACAGGAAAGACCCGCGGCGGCACGCCGCACAATTCGATCACCGGGCGGCACGCCGCTCCGCCAGATCACCGCCCGCCGCCCATCCCGCCCCTGCCCGATTGCATTTCCCACCCCCCCGGCTTATCTCTGCCACCCATCCGCCGGACCCGCGCATAAAGGCCAAGCCCGCATGAACTGGATCTCCAACTACGTCCGCCCCAAGATCAACTCGCTCTTCTCCCGCCGGGAAGTGCCTGAAAATCTTTGGACGAAGTGCCCCGAATGCGGGACCATGCTCTTCCACCGCGAGCTTGCCGCCAATCTGAACGTCTGCACCTCCTGCGACCATCACATGGCGATCAGCCCGCGCGACCGCTTCACCGCCCTCTTCGACGGCGGCATCTTCACCGAGGTGAAGGTGCCGGAACCCGTCACCGATCCCCTGCATTTCCGCGACCAGAAGAAATATCCCGAACGCCTCAAGGCCGCACAGAAGGCCACGGGCGAGAAAGAGGCGATGCTCGTCGCCGAAGGCGAAATCGCCAAGACGCCCATCGTCGCCGTCGCACAGGATTTCTCCTTCATGGCGGGCTCCATGGGCATGTATGTGGGCAATGCCATCCTCGCCGCCGCCGAACGCGCGGTGAAGATGAAACGCCCCCTCGTCCTCTTCTCCGCCGCAGGCGGCGCACGCATGCAGGAAGGCATCCTCTCGCTGATGCAGATGCCCCGCACCACCGTCGCCGTGCAGATGCTGAAAGAGGCGCGGCTTCCCTATATCGTCGTCCTCACCCATCCCACCACGGGCGGTGTGACGGCCTCCTACGCCATGCTGGGCGATGTCCAGATCGCCGAACCCAACGCGCTCATCTGCTTCGCCGGTCCCCGCGTCATCGAACAGACGATCCGCGAGAAACTCCCCGAAGGCTTCCAGCGCGCCGAATACCTGCTCGATCACGGCATGCTCGACCGCGTCACCCACCGCAAGGACCTGCGCGAGGAACTGGTCACCATCCTCCGCATGCTCACGAACCAGCCCCCGGCGATCAAGGGCGAGTTGACTGCACAAGCCATCGAAGCCTGACGTGACCACCCTTCCCTCCGACGTCTTGCTCGACCGGATGATGACCCTTCACCCCAAGGTCATCGACCTGACGCTCGACCGCGTCCACCGCCTGCTTGGCCTCCTCGGCAACCCGGAACGGGCGATTCCCCCGGCCATCCACATTGCAGGCACCAACGGCAAGGGCAGCACGCAGGCCATGATCCGCGCCGGGCTGGAACAGGCGGGGAAAAAGGTCCACGCCTATACCTCCCCCCACCTTGCCCGCTTCCATGAACGCATCCGCCTCGCCGGGGCGCTGATCGAGGAACCCGCCCTCGCCGCCCTGCTCGATGAATGCGTGGCCAAGAACGGCCCGGACGAGATCACCTTCTTCGAAATCACCACCTGCGCCGCTTTCCTGGCCTTCGCCCGCACCCCGGCCGACTGGACGCTTCTCGAAGTCGGCCTCGGCGGCCGCCTCGACGCCACCAATGTCATCACGCCGTGCCTGTCGATCATCACCCCCGTCTCGATGGATCATGAATCCTTCCTCGGCGACACGCTGGCCAAGATCGCCTCCGAAAAGGCAGGCATCATCAAGCGCGGCATCCCCGTCATCCTAGGCCCCCAGACGGATGAGGGGCTTCAGGTCATGGAAGCCACCGCCGCCCGCCTCGGCGCCCCCATCCTCGCCCATGGCCAGCACTGGCAGGCATGGGAAGAACGCGGTCGCCTGATCTATCAGGATGAAAACGGCCTTCTCGACCTTCCCCTCCCCAATCTGCCCGGCCCGCATCAGATCCAGAACGCCGGTGCCGCGATCACCGCGCTGCGCATCCTCGGCCACGACGAGGCCGCCTGCGAGGCCGCCGTCACCCGCGCCGAATGGCCCGCAAGGATGCAGCGCCTGCGCCGCGGCCCCCTGATCGACCTCGCGCCCAAGGCCGAGCTTTGGCTCGACGGCGGCCATAACCCTGCCGGGGGCGAGGCCGTTGCCGCCACCCTCTCCCGCATGCCCGCCCGCGAAACCCATCTCGTCTGCGGGATGCTGAACACCAAGGACGTGACGGGCTACATGCGCCCCCTCGCCCCCCATGTCACGCGCCTCCACGCCGTCTCCATCCCCGGCGAGAAGAACACCCTCCCGGCCGAGGCCACCCGCGACGCCGCCCGCAGCGCTGGGATCGACGCCACCGCCGCCCCCTCCGTTGCCGAAGCCGTCGCCGCCATCGCAGCCACAAACCCCGAAGCCCGCATCCTCATCTGCGGCTCCCTTTACCTCGCAGGCGCGATCCTGCGGGAAAACGGCTGATAAAGTCGAAACGATAACCGAACTTCCGTGCGGTTATACCCCATACCGCGCCATGAACATCGCCACCGCTCCGTTCACCACCCGCGCCACGTCGCGCGGGGCGGTGGTCGCGCCGATGCCAAAGATGGCCCGGTCATGCAGATCGGCCTTGCACAGTTGCGCGAACTGATCCGCCGCAAGGTCCAGATCGTCGATCCGCAACTCGCCCCGCGCCGCGGCCTTGGCCAGAAACCGCACCAGCCGCGCCCGCACCAGTTCCGGCCCGCTTTCATAAAAGGCCGTCCCCAGCGCCGGAAACCGGTCGCTTTCCGCCACGCACATGCGGAACATCCGCTGCCCGAAATCCGACTGGGCAAAGGCCACGATCCGCTCGCCCGCCAGATGCAGCGCCTGCGCGACCGGCACATCCTCCCCGATCAGGGCCTCCGCCTCATCCGCCGCACGGCGGCATTCGGCCTTGGCCACTTCCATGAACAACAGCCGCTTGTCCGGGAAATAGCTGTAAAGCGTCGCCTTGCTCACCCCTGCCGCGCGGGCAATGTCATCGACCGAGGCCCCCTCGAACCCGTCGCGCAGAAAGATGTCGCGCGCGCCCGCCAGCACCTGATCGAACTTGCGCCCGCGCCGGATCGTCTGGCTTTCGTCGCCCATCCATCCACCCCTTGAAGACCGCGACCTTAGCGCGCGCCCTGCACAGCCGTCAAACCCGCCGCCGCCCCGTCACGTCCCCGCCGCCCTGTGCCGCGATCCGGGCCATGGCCGCCTCCAGCCCCTCGATCCGCACATCCATGCTGTGGCCATTGGCATGGATGATCCGCGCCGCATCCACCATCATCGCCACATGCCCCTTCCAGAAGACCAGATCGCCCCGCCTCAGGGCCGCGCCCGGCGCAACCTCGGCACCCATCGCAGCCTGCATGTCGCTATCCCCCGGACAGGCCCGCCCGCAGGCAAGGAAGGCCGCCTGCACCAGCCCGGAACAATCCACCCCCGCCGCACTGTTTCCACCCCACAGATAGGGCGCACCAAGGAAAAGCTCTGCCACCGCCACCGGATCGTGGAACCCGTCCCCGATCCGGCGCAGATGCATGGCCGGAACGAAACCGCCCGCCGCTTCGGCCCATTTCGCATCCCCCCCCGTCACCGCAAGCCGCGCCCCAAAGGGCAGGGCCGCCTTCTCGCGCGCCTGCACCCGCGGCTCGGGGTAAAGATGCGTCCCGCGCACGGCCACCCAATGGGTGGCAACCATCTCCGGTCCGACCTCCGCCTCCGCCAGCCAGCCGCAATAGCCATCCTTGCCCATCTGTACGAAGACATGGCCCGCCCGCCGCTCCACCACCACCAGCGGCTCACCCATCGCGACCTGCCGATCCCGCGCCCCCCCCGGCGCGGCGCAAAGATCGGCCAGCGGCACTGCCACCGCCCCCGCCTCGCCCGCGACAAAAGCATCGGCCGCCACGCGCCCGCGCAGCGCCTCCAGCGCCACGCGGCCCGAGAACGGGGTAAGCCGCCGATCCATCACAGCCCCAGCATCCCCGGCAACCCGCACAGCACCGCCCGCGCCCCCTGCCCGACCCCGCCCTTCGGCCGCGCCGGCGCCTCGGTCGGCGTATGGCCATAGATGTCGAAATGCACATAGCGCGGATGGTCGGCAAAGCGCCGCAGGAACAGCGCCGCCGTGATCGACCCGGCAAAGCCGAAGCCCGGCGCATTGTCCAGATCGGCAATCCCCGGCTCGATCACGCTTTCATAGGCATCGTGGAAGGGCAGCCGCCAGACCGGATCGCAGCCCTCCGCCGCCCCCGCCTCCAGCGCCGCCACCAGCCCGGCATCGTCGCAGTAATAGGGCGCAAGGTCAGGCCCCACCGCCACCCGCGCCGCGCCCGTCAGCGTCGCCATAGAGACCAGCAGGTCGCAAGGCTCCTCCACCGCCCAGGCCAGCGCATCGCCAAGGATCAGCCGCCCCTCGGCATCGGTGTCGTTCACCTCCACCGTCAAACCCTTGCGACTGGTCAGAATGTCCTTGGGCTTCAGCGCATTGCCCGCAACCACATTCTCCACCGCCGGCACGATCACCCGCAGCCGGACCGGCAACTGCAACTCCATGATCATCTGCGCCAGCCCCATCACCGTGGCCGCGCCCCCCATGTCCTTCTTCATCAGGCTCATGCCGTTCGACGGCTTCAGGTTCAGCCCCCCGGTATCAAAGCAGACCCCCTTGCCCACCAGCGTCAGCGCAGGCCCCGCCGCACCCCAGCGCATCTCCATGATCCGCGGCGCGCGCGGGCTCGCCCGTCCCACGGCATGGACCATGGGGAATCCCTGCTCCAGCAGGTCCTCCCCCCGCACCACCGACACTGCCGCCCCATGCCGCCCGGCCAGCGCGACAAACGCCGCCTCCAACTCCCCCGGCCCCATGTCCTGCGCGGGCGTATTGATCAGGTCGCGCGTCAGATACTCCCCCCGCGCCATCGCCATGATCCGCGCCGCCTCCACCCCCGCCGGGCAGACCAGCCGCGCCAGCCCCGCCTCCTTCGGCTTGCGATAGCTGCCAAAGCGATAGGCCGACAAAAGCCAGCCCAGCGCCACCTCCGCCCGCTCGACCCGCGTCAGATCCCCCTCGATCCGCCAATCGCCTGCGGGCAGACCCGCCACCGCCTTGACCAGGCCGAACCGCAGCCGCCGCCGGGCCGCGGCCGTGCCATAGCCCGCCACCGCCCCCACAACCGCGCCCTCCGGCCCCGGCAGCAGACGCAGCTCGCCCAGATCGCCCTTGAACCCTGTCGCCGTCAGCCAGGCCGCCGCCACCGCCCCCAGCCGCGCCGCCAGATCGGCCAGCCCGTCAGGCGTCACGATGTAGAGAGGCCGTGCCACCGCCCCAGGATCGGCAAAGGCGGGGGTCAGCAGCGGGTAATCAAGATCGGCCATGGTCAGGGTTCCTTCGGATCGCATGCCGCGACCCTACACCCCACCGCGCCCCCCGCAACCCCCGGCAGGCAGCCCGGGCCTCAGGGCCGCACCAGCGATTGCTCCGCCACCCGCATCAGACGGGCCCAGACCGCCGCAAAGGCCGTCGCATCCCCGCGCAACAGCACCGCCCGCGCATCCGCCGCAACCTGGGCCAGGCTCACCATGCCCACGCCCCCGGCCAGCGCCTCCATGCGCTTCAACCCGCGCGGCAACGATCCCAGCTCATGCCGGTCCACCTGCGCCGCCATCACCGTCACGGCAATGGCCAGTTCACCCACCGCCCGCGATACCAGCTTGGCCCCCGGGTCCGGCCCCAGACGGTCGAAGATCGCAAGGATCGCTGCCTCGTTCTCGTCCACCTGCTCGCGCAGATGCAACTGCACCACACTCTCGGACATGCCACCCCCTGGAACCTGTCACACCCGGGCAACAGCATGAATCGTGCCACTGAAGGAAAGGTTTTCGCTCTCGCAAATAAACACTCGAATTTTCCTATACTTCGCCCTAGGAAGGCAGCGAAGACCCCCGCACAGGGATGCCCCGATGCAGCAGGCCCGGCCCCTTCCCGCCTATCTGATCAGCCGCTTCCAGGGCTGGCGGGCGACCACCTATCAGGACAACAAGGCCTGGTATCGCCGCCTTGCCGAAAGCGGCCAGCATCCCCGCGCCATGGTCATCTCCTGCTGCGACTCGCGCGTGCATGTGACCTCCATCTTCGGCGCGGACGAAGGCGAATTCTTCATCCACCGCAATGTCGCCAATCTCGTCCCGCCCTATAACCCGGATGGCGAATACCACGGCACCTCGGCGGCGGTGGAATATGCCGTCACCTCGCTCGGCGTCGCCCATATCGTGGTCCTGGGCCATTCCAACTGCGGCGGGGTCAAGGGCTGCCATGACATGTGCTCGGGCCACGCCCCCGCACTGGAAGAGAAATCCTCCTTCGTCGGCCGCTGGATGGATATCCTCCGCCCCGGCTACGAACGGGTCCGCGCCACCGCCCCTGCCGATCCCCTGCGCGCCCTGGAAAAGGAAGCCGTCCTCGTCAGCCTCGAAAACCTGATGACCTTCCCCTTCGTCCGAACCGCGGTCGAGGATGACCGCCTCACCCTCCACGGCCTCTGGACGGATACGGGCGAAGGCGGGCTGGAACAGTTCGACCCCGCCCGCGGCGGTTTCGTCCCCGTCTGACGGGTGGCGCAGATCGACAGAACCCGCCCCTGCCGCTTCATCTTGGCCCAAATACTCATCTTCCACCGCCACCCTGCGCAAAGGGCAGGCCGCTCGCGCCGGAAACAAGGCCGGCGACGCCGCCCATGACGCAACACCTTCACAGCGCCGTGAACGGCGCTATCTTCGCCGCCAGCCAACAGGGGAACCCGTCATGCAAGATATCCTGACGCTGGCAGGTGCAAACCTGCTGACGCCCATGATCCTGTGCTTCGCGCTGGGCCTCGCCGCCGCGCTGGCACGGTCGGAACTCTCGGTCCCCGAGGCCGCCGCCAAGGCGCTGTCGATCTACCTTCTCTTCGCCATCGGCTTCAAGGGCGGGGTCTCGGTCGCCGATCACGGTCTGGACGGCAGCCTGATCGCCGCCCTCGTCGCCGGGGTGATCCTCTCCTTCGCCCTGCCCTTCGCGGCCTTCGCGCTCCTGAAAGCCCTCACCCGCCTTTCCGTCACCGATGCCGCCGCCGTCGCCGCCCATTACGGCTCCATCTCCATCGTGACCTTCGTCACCGCCACCTCCGTCCTGCAATCGCAAGGCATCGCCGCCGAAGGCTACATGGTCGCCGTCGCCGCCGCGATGGAGGCCCCGGCCATCATTTCCGCCCTCTTCATCGTCTCCCGCGCCGGCGGCCGCGCCGAAGGCATGGATGCAGAGCTCTGGCGCGAAATCCTCCTCAACGGCTCCATCGTCCTTCTCGTCGGCTCCTTCGCCATCGGCCTCATCACCGGGGCCGAAGGGATGGCCCGGATCGAAAGCTTCATCGTCTCGCCCTTCCAGGGGGTGCTCTGCCTCTTCCTCCTCGACATGGGCCTTGTCGCGGGGCGCGGCCTCCGCGGCGCGCGCGGCGTCCTCACCGCAGGCACGCTGGCCTTCGGCATCCTGATGCCCATCCTCGGCGCGGCGGCAGGCCTTGCCGCGGCCCTCGCCCTGGGCCTTTCCCCCGGCGGCACCGCGCTCATGATGACGCTCGCCGCCTCCGCCTCCTATATCGCCGTCCCCGCCGCCATGCGCGTGGCCCTGCCCGAGGCGAACCCCTCGATCTACCTCACCCTCTCGCTGGGGATCACCTTCCCCTTCAACCTCACCCTCGGCATCCCGGCCTATGTCGCCGTGGCCACCGCCCTCACCGGAGGCTGACATGCAAACCCATCAGGCAAAGCGCGTCGAAATCATCATCGAGGCCCCGATGGAAAACCGCCTGACCGATGCCCTCACCCGCGCGGGCGTCACCGGCTTCACCGTCCTGCCCGTCCTCGGCGGCTCCGGTCGCTCCGGCCGCTGGACGCGCGAAGGCCAGGTCGGCCGCGCGGGCATGGTGGCGGTCATCTGCCTCATCCGCCCCGAACGGCTCGACACCCTGCTCGAGGCCGCCTTCACCGTGGTCGAACGCCATATCGGCGTGGTCAGCGTCACCGACACCCAGGTCCTCCGCGCCGAACGCTTCTGAAATAAACCCGCCGCAAGAGGCCTGCCCCTTCATCTTGGCGAAAAATACTCTCAGGGGGTGAATGGCCGCGCGGGAACCGCGCGGACAGAGGGGGCGGAACGCCCCCTGAACGCGGAGGCGAAGCGCGGCACGCGCGCAGCCGACAGGAAAGCCGCGCGGCGGCACGCCGCTCCGCCAGATCACCGATGGATGGAAGACAATCGCTCCAGCGCCGCGCCGACCCGCGCCCCGTCCCGCCGCAGCGACAGCCCGGCATAATCCCCTGCCACCGCCAGCGCCTCCACCCCGGCGATCAGCACCGCATTCACCGCTGCCGCATCCGCCCCCTCGGGCGCAGCCAGCCCCGTCTCGGCCTTGGCGCGCTGGAACCACTCGCGCAGAACCGCCGCCCGCGCCGCCCGAAACGGCGCCGCCGCCGCCTCCGGTGCCGCCAGCGCCACCCGCGCCGCCTCACGCGCCAGCGCGTCCTCCGCCAGATGCGCCGCCAGCGCCCGCAGCAGCCGCGCCACCAGCGCGGCATAATCCGCCACAGGGTCCCGCAGCACCCCCTGCAAAGCGACAGCCATCGCCCGTCCCGATTCCGCCCCCATGGCCGCCAGCAGCCCCTCCTCGCCCTCGAAATAGCGATAGATCAGCTTCTTGTCGCAGCCTGCCGCGCGCGCCACGGCATTGACGCCGAATCCCGGCAAACCGGCCTGCGCCAGCACGCCAAATCCGGCTGCAACGATCCTTGCCTCCGTCTCCTGCCGGTCCTTGCTCATCTTGTGTCCCCTATCGGTGACATTTTCCTTGCGCGACTCGCCCAAGGCCCTTATGTCACCATTCAGTGACATCATGGAGACCCCGATGACCCAGGTCAACCCCACCCGCGCCCTTGGCGCCGGGCTGATCGCGCTCGCGCTCGCCTTCAACCTGCCCTATGCCCGCCTCGCCGCCACCTTCGACTATCCCGGCATCCTGCGCCAACCGCCCGAGACGATCCTTGCCGCGCTGGCCGCAGGCGGCCCCCCCCTCATCGCCACATGGTATGCCTTCGCCGCCTGTGCCCTGATCTTCGCCCCCCTCGCCATGGCGCAGGCGCTGGGTCAGGGCCGGGCGCAGCATGCGCCCGCCCTGGCCAGCGCCGCCGCCATCGCCGGGGCCTTTGCAGGTGTGCTTCAGGCGATGGGCCTCTTGCGCTGGGTACTCGTCCTGCCGCAGCTTGCCACCCTGCCCGATGCCACCGCCAGCTTCACCGCGCTCCATGCCTTCGGCGGCGCAGTGATCGGCGAACATCTGGGCCAGCTCGCCACCGCCTGCCATGTGGGCCTCATGGCCGCAATCCACCGCCGCGAAGGCCGCCGCGCCCTCGCCTGGACCGGCACCGCCACCGCCGCCCTCATCACGACGGGCAGTTTCGAAACCCCTGCCCTCGCCCTCGGCCTGCCAGGTGACCCATTCGCCCTGACGGCCATCGGCGGTTACCTGGCCCTGACACTCTGGCTGATCCTTGCCGGACTCTCCCTCCTGAGGCGCTAACCCCGCCCCCGCAACGCAGAACGCCCGGCGCTCACAGGCGACCGGGCGTCGGTGTCGAACCAGATCGGTGGCGCTCACGCCGCCATCTGCACCTTCGATGCACGCATGGCCTTCCGCGACCGGATCAACATGGCCTGCGCCGCGAAATCGTCGCGGAACAGGGCCTGCAATTCGGCCCGGGCCAAAGTGCGCGGCGCAGTGATCCCGTCCTCATCGGCGGACGTCTTCAGGATCGTTTCGACAAGAACCTTGAACATGTGACAACCCCCAGGCTGGTCTTTGTTTGATGCTCCCAAGAAAGGCCATCGCCCGCGCCGTCTCAATCCAACTTTGGCCTCATTCCCCGCCACGGGCGGATGCGGCCAATACCTTGGCAGGGGGGGCGACCCCTCCCTTCGGCAAGGGGGCCGTCCATCCCGCAAACCGCCCCGACCGGTACCATCCCTGCCGTCCCCCGCCCCCGATCCGCCTCCCGGCCCGGCGCCATCGCCCGATTCGGCCCCGCAACCACCGCCAACATGCCACCGGAACGGAAAAGCCCCGCCGGGGGTGGGGCTCTCCAGTCCGTCAGGGCGGGCAGGCTCAGCCTTTCTTCAGGCAGCGGTTCCCCAGAACTTCGGCGATCTGCACCGCGTTCAGCGCCGCCCCCTTGCGCAGGTTGTCGGACACGCACCACAAGTTCAGCCCGTTCTCTATGGTGCTGTCCTGCCGGATGCGGCTGACATAGGTCGCATATTCGCCCACACATTCGATGGGCGTGATGTAGCCACCCGCCTCGCGCTTATCCACCACCAGCACGCCGGGGGCCTCGCGCAGGATGTCGGTCGCCTCTTCCCAGTCGAGGAACTCCTCGAACTCGATGTTGATCGCTTCCGAATGGCCCACGAAGACCGGCACCCGCACGCAGGTCGCCGTCACCTTGATCTTCGGATCGAGGATCTTCTTCGTCTCGGCCACCATCTTCCATTCTTCCTTGGTCTCGCCCGAGTCCAGGAAGACGTCGATATGCGGAATGACGTTGAAGGCGATCTGCTTCGGATAGACTTTCGGCGCCACTTCCTGCCCCGGCACGAAGATGCCCTTGGTCTGGTTCCACAGTTCGTCCATTGCCTCCTTGCCGGTGCCCGACACGGATTGATAGGTGGCCACGACCACCCGCTTGATCCGCGCCCGGTCATGCAGCGGCTTCAGCGCCACCACCATCTGCGCGGTGGAACAGTTCGGGTTCGCGATGATGTTCTTGTTCTTGTAGCGGACCACGTCATCCGCATTCACTTCCGGCACGATCAGCGGAATGTCGGGGTCATAGCGATAGAGCGACGAATTGTCGATCACCACGCAGCCCTGCGACGCCGCCTTGGGCGCATAGACCTTCGTCGCGTCCGACCCGATGGCAAACAGCGCGATATCCCAGCCCGTGAAATCGAACGTGTCGAGGTCCTGGGTCTTCAAAGTTCGGTCGCCGAAGCTGACTTCCGTGCCCAGCGATTTGCGCGACGCCAGCGCCGCGATCTCATCGACCGGAAACTCGCGTTCCGCGAGGATGTTCAGCATTTCCTTGCCAACGTTGCCCGTGGCACCGACGACTACGACCTTGTAGCCCATCATGGATCTCCTTTTCCCGTCCCCCTGACACAGGGACGGGGCCGCATACCCCAAGCGGCGCAGGGGGAAAAGCGGATTCCGCCGCGCGACGCCAATCCGTCAATCGGTGCGGTCGCGCGAGAACAGATAGATCCCCATCCCCACCGTCAGCGTGACGGCGAAGAAGGCAAAGATGCCCTGATAGGGCAGCACCGCCGCCCCCCCTTCCAGCGCGCCATGAATGCGCCCCGTCGCCACCTGCGCCAATCCCACCGCCCCGATCCCGAACAGGTTCAACAGCGTCACCCCCCGCCCCATCAGATGCGGCGGAAAGAACGCCCGCCCATGCGCCACCACCATCGGGAAGGACGCGCCAAAGAACCCGATCCCGGCAAACAGCGCCAGCGTCACCCAGCCCCCCGCCCCCGGCCAAAGGATCAACCCGGCAAGGCAGGCCAGCACCCCGAGGTTCCCCCCGAAGATCAGCCATTTCCGCGTTCCCAGCACCCGGTCCAGCGGCCCATAGGCAAAGTTCCCCAGAACCATCGCCCCGCCCATCACCAGCGTCGCCACCCCGATCGCCGCCGCATCCGCCCCGAAGACATCCGCATAGTAAGGCCCCACCCACAGCCCCCGCAGCCCCGCAGCCGGCGCATAGCAGACCACCATCATCGCCATCACCGGCCACAGCGCCCGCATCCGCAACAGGTCCAGCGTCGATCCCTGCCCCGCCCCCTCCGCCCGCGGCGGATCGCGCACCACGAGGGCCAGCGCCACCGCCACCAGCAGCGTGCCCCCCGCCACGCCCCACAGCGTCTCCCGCCAGCCAAAGGCCTCCACCGCCGCCGCCAGGGGCAGGCTCGACGCGATATTGCCCACCGACCCGATCCCGATCATCAGCCCTGCCAGCGTGCCAAAGACCGCCGCCGGATAGATCCGCGCAAAGATGTAATAGGACGACACCAGAACCGGCGCGCAGCCCGCCCCGATCAGGGCCATGGCAATGGTCACCGCCCCCGGCCCCTGCGCCATGGCAAAGACCGCCGCCCCCGCCGCCGCGATCCCCAGCCCGACCGATGCCGTCACCCGCGGCCCCACCCGATCCAACGCTGACCCGATCGGCAATTGCGCCAGCGCAAAGACCAGAAACAGCAGCCCCGAAGCCGCCGCCAGATCCTCCGCCCCCGCCCCGATCTCCGCCTCCAGCACCGGCGCCAGCACCGCCAGAAAGGCCCGGTAGAACTGGCTCAGCACATAAGCGGCCACCAGCGCCGCAATCCCCGCAATCATTCTGAGAGTTCCTCCATCCCGGCCCGCACCCTGCCAATCCCGCCGCGCGACCGCAACCCCAGACCCTTGCCAGCCGCCCCCGCCCAAGGGCATCCTTCCCCCATCGTCAGGAGTTGCCCCATGTTCCGTGCCCCCACCGCCACCGCCCTCGCCATCTCCCTCTCCCTCCTCCTCGCCTCACCCGTCCCCGCCAATGACGGCTTCGGCGGCCTCTCCGCCACCGGCCTCCACTTCGCCCAGACCGATGCCATCGCGATGGAGACGGAAGACCTCTTCATCTCCCCCGACCGAATCCGCGTCACCTATACCTTCCGCAACCTCACCGATGCCGATGTGACGGGCGAGGTGATCTTCCCCCTCCCCCCCATCTCGCTTCAGGCGCTGATGACCTCGGATTTCAACATCCACGACGGCGACCGCGACAACCTCGTGAACTTCACCGCCACCGTCGATGGCCAACCCGTCCCCGTCACCATCGACCGCATCGCCGTGATCGAACCGCCCTGGGATGACACCCGCCCCCTCTCCGCCCAATACGACACGCCCGGAACCGACGTCACCGCCGCCCTCCGCGCCGCCAACATCCCCCTCACCATCGACATCAAAAGCCTGACCGACGCCCTCTTCGCCAAGACCCCCGCCGAACGCACAGCCCTCACCGCCGCAGGCCTTGCCGAATTCTACGACGGCGATCCCGCACAGGGCATGCCCGCCGAAGTCTGGCCCCTCTGGTCCATCGTCCTGCGCCACCACTGGACGCAGACCTTCCCGGCAGGCCAGACCCTGACCATCGCCCATGAATATGAAAACCGCCCGCCCGGCGGCCTCTTCTACTGGCAGCACCCGGCCGAGGAAGGCTGGGCCAGCGACTACGCCACCCGCTACTGCATCGACGAATCCACCTCACGCGGCCTCGCCAAACGCCTCGCCCCCAGCGATGGCATGGGCATCGCCTATAACATCGCCTATGTCCTCAGAACCGCGAATTCCTGGGCAGGCCCCATCGGCGACTTCCGCCTCACGCTCGACAAGGGGGCGCCGGAGAACATCCTCTCCCTCTGCGCCGACGGGGTGGAAAAGACCGGGCCGACGACCTTCGAAATCCGCAAACAGGACTTCACCCCCGACCGCGACCTCGAAATCCTGATCGTCACCCCGCCACCGGGTTAGGCGGCGGCGGCAACCGGCCCCCGCGTCTCGCGCACCGGCAGATGGACGATGGCCGAAAACGCCCCCACCCCCACGCCGATCCACCAGACCAGCGTATAGCCCCCGGTGATGTCATACATCATCCCCCCCAGCCACACGCCAAGGAACCCGCCGATCTGGTGGCTCAGGAACACCACGCCATAAAGCGTGCCCATGTAGCGCAGCCCGTAAAGATGCGCGACGAGGCCACTGGTCAGCGGCACGGTCGCCAGCCACAGCGCCCCCATCACGGCGGAAAAGATCAGCACGCTCTCCGGCGTGATCGGCAGCAGGATGAACACCGCCGCCGCAACCGTCCGCCCCGTATAGATTCCCGCCAGCAGATACTTCTTCGTGTAGCGCTTGCCTAACCACCCGGCGAGGATGGTGCCTGCGATGTTGAACAGCCCGATGGTCGCAATCGACACCGCACCCAGCGCGGATGTCGTCGTGATCCCCATCCCCGCGATCATCCCGCCGGGGTCAATCGGCCCGCACAGCTCCGTCACGAAGGCCGGGAAATGCGCCGTGATGAAGGCAAGCTGATAGCCGCAGGAAAAGAACCCAAGGAAGATCAGCGTATAGGACGGGTCCTTGAAGGCGCGCTTCAGCACCACCCCCATGCTCTCTTCCAGCTCCGCCTTCGTCGCCACCTTGGGCGACCGGATGAAAGGCAGCGCAAACAGCGATGACAGGATCACCACCGCAAAGATCAGGAACACGTCCTGCCAGCTATAGGATTGCAGCAGGAACTCCGCCACCGGCGCGCCGATCACCTGCCCCGCCGATCCCGCCGCCGTGGCAATGCCCAGCGCCATCGACCGGTTCTCGGCACTGGCCGCCCGCCCCACGATGGCCAGCACCACGCCGAACCCCGTCCCGGCGATCCCGAACCCCACGAGGATCTCCAGCACCTGCATCTGCCCCGGCGTGATCGCCCAGGCCGAAAGCACCAGCCCCGCCGCATACATCAAGGCCCCCGCCACGATGGCCTTGCGGTCCCCGAACCGCTCCGCCACCGCGCCGAACAGCGGCTGCCCGATCCCCCAGGCCAGGTTCTGGATGGCGATGGCCAGCGAAAACTCCGCCCGCGCCCAGCCGAACTCCTCGGCAATCGGGATCTGGAACACCCCGAAACTCGCCCGGATGGCAAAACCCAGCATCAGGATGAAACAGCCCGCGATCAGGACCGGGGTCATCAGGGGCGCGCTGCGCGTCATGCGGGATACCTCGCTCTTGCCCCCACCTTCTCCGCCCGTGACGACCCAAGGTCAAATGCGGAATTGTGATGCAGACAATCCGCCCAGCCTTCCCCGCCCCCACCCCTTCATCTTGGCGGGAAATACTCCACGGGGGTCCGGGGGTGTGAAACCCCCGGTCCCGCATCCGGCCACCCGCGCCACGCCGGAATACGGCCCCTGCCGGATCACCCCTTTCCCGAACCTCACCAAGGCGCCCGCAGCGTGGCCACAATTTGCGGCACAGTTTACGGCACAGGTTACGGCCTCCCCGCCACAGCCCCCTTTCCCCTCCCGCGTTCCAGCGGCGCTTAATTCTTCCGCAACCCACCACCCGCAGCGTGGCCACAGTTTGCGGCACAGAATGCGGCACACCCTGCGGCACAGCCGTTTTCGCCCTTCCCCCTGTCCAAAGCCCCCCCAAGCCGCTATCGCTGAAGGCAGGAAGTCATCCACAGGGGGGCGCATGTCGGGGCAGGATTGGTGGAAAGGGGCCGTCACCTATCAGGTCTATCCCCGCAGCTTTCAGGACAGCAATGGCGACGGGATCGGCGATATCCCCGGCATCACCGCCCGCCTTCCCCATATCGCAGACCTCGGCGTCGATGCCATCTGGCTCTCGCCCATCTTCACCTCGCCCATGCGCGACATGGGCTATGACGTCAGCGATTACACCGATATCGACCCCACTTTCGGCACCCTTCAGGACTTCGATGCGCTCATCCAGCGGGCCCATGACCTCGGCCTGAAAATCATTATCGACCAAGTGCTTAGCCATTGCTCGGACCAGCACCCCTTCTTCACCGAAAGCCGCGCCAGCCGCGACAACCCGCGCGCAGACTGGTTCGTCTGGGCCGACCCGAAAAAGGACGGCACGCCCCCCACCAACTGGCTCTCCGTCTTCGGCGGCAGCGCCTGGACATGGGATGCACGGCGCAAGCAGTACTATCTTCACAACTTCCTGTCAGAACAGCCCGACTTCAACTTCCACAACCCGGCGGTGCAGGACTGGCACCTCGCCAACATGCGCTTCTGGCTCGACCGCGGCGTGGACGGCTTCCGCTTCGACACCGCCAACTATTTCTTCCACGACCCGCAACTGCGCGACAATCCTGCCGACTTCCGCGAAAAATCACGCCCCGACGGCAATCCCTACGAGATGCAGTATCACCTGTTCGACAAGAACCGCCCCGAAACGACAGGCTGGATGGAACGCATCCGCAGCCTTCTCGACAGCTATGACGCACGCGCCTCGGTCGGAGAAGTGGGCGACAGCCACCACGCCATCCGCCTGATGGGCGAATACACCGGCCCCAAACGCCTGCACCAGTGCTATAGTTTCGAGATGATGGGGCCCGACTACGCCCCCGCCGCCTTCCGCCGCAAGATCGAGGATTTCTTCGCCGGCGCCCCGCACGGCTGGCCGATGTGGGCCTTCTCCAACCACGACGTGCCGCGCCACGTCACCCGCTGGGCGCGCCACGGCACCTCGCAGGATGCCTTGGCGAAACAGGCGGCCGCCCTCATCCTCTCCTTCGAAGGCTCCGTCTGCCTCTGGCAGGGCGAAGAACTCGGCCAGACCGACACCGACCTTGCCTTCCACGAACTCACCGATCCCCAAGGGATCGCCTTCTGGCCCGAACCCGTGGGGCGCGACAACACCCGCACCCCGATGGTCTGGGATGACGGCGCGCAAGGGGGCTTCACCACCGGCACCCCGTGGCTGCCCGTGAAACCCCCGCAACGCGCCCGCAACGCGGCCGCGCAGGCGCAAGACACTGATTCCGTTATGAATTTTTATAGGTTAATGCTTCGTTACCGCCGCGCCTCGGCAGAGCTGCGCCGAGGCCGCACCCGCTTCCTCGACCTGCCCGATCCAGTTCTGGCCTTCACGCGGGGCGATGGCCTGGCCTGCCTCTTCAACCTGTCACCCGCCGAAACCATCATAAAGATCAGGGGCTTGGCAGAGCTTACTGGCCCCTCGCTCGCCGCCCGCCTCGACGGCGAAACCCTCACCCTCGGCCCCAATGGCGTGGCCTTCGCATCGACGAAAGGCCCGGTGGAGGCGCTCTAAAGCGCCTCCCAATGCACCCCGGCGGGCGGAATCACCACCCCGCCCCATTCCACCGGAACCGGGTTGTAGTTGAACCAGAAGCGGTGCGTGTCGGTATCCCGCCGCCGCAGCCCCTCGGGCAGGACCTCTACCGAAATCCCCTGCCTCTCGCACAGCGCCGTCAGCATCCGGTCCAGCACCGCATCCTCCGGCCAACCGCCCAGATAATGCAGGCCACCGCTGCGGATCAGCGCAGGCCAGCCATCCGCCGCCCGCTCCACCACCTCGGCCCCGGTCTCGATTTTCTCGCGCCAATGCAACAGGTTACCGCCACCCTCCAGCGGCACCGGCACATCCGGCGGCAGGCTTTCCACCCGCGCCACCACGGCATCCAGCCCCGGCAGATTGGGCGGAAGCGGGACAGGCGTCGCAAACTCCACCGTCTTGGCATTGCTGCGCGGCCCGATCAGCGCCGCCCCCTTGAAGGCTTTCAACGCCCCGAGGAAAGCATCCGAAAGCGTCGCCACCCCCGGTGCAAGAACCAGCCTGTAGCCCGACAGGTCCGCCACATCCGGCGGCACGATATCCACGTTCAACCCAAGCCGGCGCAGACCCCGGTAGAAGGCAAAGACCAGCCGGAAATAGTCGAAATCCCGCCCCTGCGGCTGCGTCTGCCACGCCCAGGCGCTGGCATAGTCGAACACCAGCGCCACATCCGCCCGCGCCGTCCCCACATCGGGCATCGCGGCCAGTTCCTGCGCCACTTTCCCCGCCTCTTCAAAGGCTTGCGCAGGCGCAGAGTCGGGCCTCAACAACCCCGCATGCATCTGCTCCTGCGCAAACGGCGCCTGCCGCCAGCGGAAATAGCACACGGCTTCCGCCCCATGAGCAAAGGCCTCCCAGGCCCAAAGCCGCGCCATGCCGGGCAGCGGATCGGCATTCCACGGGGCCCAGTTCACCGGCCCCGGCTGCTGCTCCATAATCCACCACCGCCCGCGCCCGACGGCCCGGTAAAGGTCGTGGTGGAAGGCCTGAAAATCCGGGTCCCCCTGCCGCACGAAGCGCCGCTTGTGCTCGGCGCTCACCTCCAGCCGATCCGACAGGAAGCCCAGCGGATAGGCATCCCAAGACGCGATATCAAGGTCTGCCCCCACCGCGAAATGGTCGAACTCCGTGATCCTTCCCATATAGTTATGGGCAATCGGCGCGGCCGAGAATTTGCGGATGATCTGCGTCTGCACCCGGTTGAACTCCGCCACCTCGTCACTGGCGAACCGCCGGAACGCCATGGTATGCGACGGGTTCGCCTCGGTCACCGTCAGGTTGGGAAGCCCCACCTCGTCAAAGCTGGAATACTCCATCGACCAGAAGACATTACCCCAGGCCCGGTTCAACGCCTGCGGGCTCTGATACCGCTGCGCCAGCCATTCGCGGAAGGCAGTCTTTGCCGCCTCGGAATAGCTCAGCACCGTATCGTGGCAGCCATATTCATTATCCGTCTGCCACGCCGCCACATGCGGGTTCCGCCCATAGCGCTGCGCCAGTTCCGTCACGATCCGCGCGCATTCGGTCCGATAGCCGCGATGCGAAAAACAGTAATGCCGCCGCGATCCGAACCCCCGCGGCCGCCCTTGCGCATCCACCGCCAGCATGTCGGGGTGGCGGTCCAGCATCCAGCGCGGCGGCGTCGCCGTGGGCGTCCCCAGCACCACCTTCAGCCCCGCCCCGCCCAGCACGGCAATCGCCCGATCCAGCCAGTCCCAATCAAATCGCCCCGGCTCGGGTTCCATCCGGCTCCAGGCGAATTCGCCGATGCGAACCCATGTCAGACCCAGCGCCGCCATGCGCGCGGCATCTTCGGCCCATTTCTCTTCCGGCCAGTGTTCGGGATAGTAGCAGACGCCAAGCGTGCGTTTCACAAGATCACCTGTGGTTCGGGCAGTCCGGGGCCAAGCCCCTGAACTGCAAAAGTCTTCCCGGCTTCGGGATCGGCGGCCAGCGCCGCCGCATCCATGCCCTCGCGGGCCGAGGTGCAGAAGAGCGTCGCCAACCCCTCCCCCCCGAAAGCCGGGCAGGATGTCTGCGAAGCCCCCATCGGTACAGCCTTGAGGAACCGCCCATCAGGGCCATAGCAAGCCACCCGCCCCGCCCCCCATTGCGCATTCCACAGGTTGCCTTCCGCATCCACCACAGCGCCGTCGGGCAGAATGCCCTCTGCGCTCAGGTCGATGAAAGTCTCCGGCGCACCCATAGGCCAGCCGTCCGCGTCCAGCGCCACCTTCTGGATCCGGTGGGTCAGCGTGTCCGAAAAATGCGCGAACCGGCCATCAGGGCTGAAGCAGATCGAATTCGGAATGGTCAGCCCGGTGAAAATCCGGCGCATCTCGCCCCGATACCACCGCCAGATCGACCCGCGCCCGGGGTCATCCCCGCCCCGCTTGCCCATCGTCCCGATCCAGAACCCGCCCTGCCGATCCGCCCGCCCGTCATTGGATCGCGTGCCGGGATCATCTGCCTCAAGCTCTGCAACCGTCTCGATTTCCTCGGTTTCCAGATCGAACAGGAACAGATCCCGCTCTCCCGCAATCAGCAGCACGTCGCGGCTGACCCATCCGGCGGCCGAAACCAGTTCGACGAATGACCAGGACCGCGCCTCGCCGTCCTCAACCGAGTGCAGCTTTTTCCCAAGGATATCAAACCAGAAGAACTGCCGCCGCAGCGGATGCCAGAAGGCCCCCTCGCCCAATTCGCAGACGCGACTGTCAAAGATCATGCCAGCGCCTCGTCATAGGCCGCCACGATCCGCGCCGCCCTCGCGGCAACCTCGGCCACCGATAGCCCCGGCGTATAAAGCGCCGTGCCGATCCCGAAACCGTTCACCCCGGCCTTGATCCACTGGCCAAAGTTTTCCGCCCCAGCCCCTCCCACCGCATAGACCTGACACGCCTTCGGCAAGACCGCACGGATCGCCTTCACCCCGTCCGGCCCGATCAGGCTGGCGGGAAAAATCTTCAACCCGTCCGCCCCGGCCTTCAGCGCGGCAAAGCATTCCGTCGGCGTCATCACGCCCGGCCAGCTTTGCATGCCCCGCGCCTTGGTCGCGGAGATCACCTCCGCGTCGCAATTGGGCGACACGATCAGCCGCCCGCCGGCATCGGCCACTTCCGCCACATCCGCCACGGTCAGCACCGTGCCGGCCCCGATCACCGCATGTTCGCCCAGCGCCCTGACCATCGCCGCGATGGAGGTCATCGGATGCGGGCTGTTCAGCGGTACCTCGATCCATGTGATCCCGGCCTTCACCAACTGTTCAGCCATCGGCACGGCCTCCTCCGGGGTGATCCCCCGCAGGATCGCGATGATCTTCCGCTCCGTCATGCGTTCACCCTCGCCCGTGTCACGCCCAACCCGGCAAGGACGGCATCGCCCCCCTTCACCAACCGCGCCTCGACACCCAGCCCTTTCAGCGCCCTCGCGTAAGAGGCCGAAATCCCTTCCGATCCGACAATCACCACCGCCTGACCCAGCCAATAGGGCCGGGCCGCCGCCAGTTCCATCCCGATCAGAAGCCCCGACAGCCGCGCCCGCGCCGATGTCGGGGCAAGCCCGGCGATCAACCCCTCCGCCCGGATGCCGAAGAGCTTCGCCCCGATCCGTTCCGGTCGCGCCAGCGCATCCGATACCCCGGCATCAAAGGCTGCATCATCCCAGCCCTCGCCCTGCATCCCGTGCCGCAGGACCGAGGCCTGCGACAGCAGGGCAAACATTTCGCCTGTCATGAAGGTCTGGAAGCTGACCACTTCCCCAGCACTCAGATGCGCCCATTTGGAATGGGTGCCGGGCAGGCAGACCACCCCGTCAAAGCCAGGCAGCAAAGCCAGCGCCCCGGCGATCTGCGTCTCTTCCCCGCGCATCACATCGGCCGGACTGCCCTGCTTCAATCCCGGCACCAGCCGCACCCGGATCCGCGTGTCCCGTGTCGGCACGGTGACAAGGCTGCCCGAATCCAGAGGCGTGCAGGGAACGGCCCGATAGGGCGCCTCGTGCCAGCCTTGGCGGCTGCCCACCATCCCGCAGGCGATCACCTCGGTCACGCGACCCTCGGGCAGCCAAGGCCCGATCAGGCGCAGCAGCGCCGGTTCGAACCCATCCCGATCCAGCCGCCCCATGCCGTCTTCCGACGATGCCTGCGCCACCACACCTTCGCGCGCCATGGCGAAGGCGCGCAGGTTGGTCGTGCCCCAGTCGACCGCGATCCATTCCACCGTCATCGTTTCGCCTTCCCTCAGGACCGCCCGTCAGAGCCGCTCGCCTTCAATCACCCAGATCGTTGCCGGCCATGCCACAGGCAGCAACACGCCCCGCTGCATCAGCGCTTGGCCTGACAGCGTCAACCCCCCGGATTTGAACGCATTCGGTCCGCGCGACTGCGGCGGTGCATCTTCCGGGTTCACCAGACGCAGCCGATAGGTCGCCCCCGCGTCCAGCCCCGTCAGGCGCAAAGGGCGCGGCAGGATCTGCACGCTCGTTGCCTCCTGCCCGGCAAACATGACAAATCGCCCGCCATCGGCCGCGATTTGCACCTCGGCGACCACAGCCGGATCGTCGCTGTCCAGCCGGTGGATCGTGCCCGCCATCATCCAGTCGCGATTGGCCTTCCACCAGCCTGTGACAGATTTCAGCGTCGCCGCCTCATCCTCGGTCAGTGACCGCAGGTCCATCTCAAAGCCGAAATGCCGCTGCGCCGCCACCCAGGCGCGGAAGGACATGGGCAGAACCCGCCCCGCCGTATGGCTCCGCCGCGCCCCGACATGGCTGCCTGTCACCGCCGCGGGCAGGAACAGCGCCGCATCCTGCTGCATCCGCAGCCGCTCGATGCCGTCGATGCTGTCGGACAGCCACACCCGCTGGGTATGGGCCAGAATGCCCGCATCTATGCGGCCACCGCCGCTGGCGCAGCTTTCGATCTCCACCCCGGGATGGGCCTTCCGCAGAGCCGCAAGCAATTCATAAATCCCGCGCGTCTGCGCGGCATCAACGACCGGCAGCAGGCGGTTGTGATCCCATTTGATGTAGTCGATGGGACATTCGCCCAGGATTTCGGATACCGCATTGAACAGATATTCGCGCACCTCGGGCTTCGCCAGGTCCAGCACCATCTGGTTGCGCCCTGCCACCTGATCCGCGGACCCCAGCCTCCAGTCCGGATGGGCGCGCATCAGATCACTGTCGGGGTTCACCATCTCGGGCTCGAACCAGAGGCCGAATGTCATGCCCAGCTTGTGGACATGCGCGATCAACGGATGCAGACCATCGGGCCATTTCCGCCGGTCCACTGTCCAGTCGCCAAGGCTCGTTGTGTCATCGTCCCGCCGTCCGAACCAGCCGTCGTCCAGAACAAAGCGCTCCGCCCCCATGTCCGCCGCACGGTCGGCGATGGCGGCAAGGTCGGCGAGGTTGTGGTTGAAATAGATCGCTTCCCAGCAGTTGTAATGTACCGGGCGCGGACGCGTCGGGTCGGGCCATGTCACCACCCGGTCGCGGATATCGCGCTGGAAGGTCGCGCCGATCCCGTTCAACCCCGCACCCGACCACAGCGCCAGAAGCTCTGCCGTCTGGAAATGCAGGCCGGGCTGCGTTTCTGCCCCCCAGGCATGGCCAAACTGGACCTGACGTCGCCCGTCGGGCAGTTCCTCCGCCACCATGCGATGCCCACCCGACCAGCCGTAGTGAAGAGCCCAGGCCGCGCCGCGGGCATTGGTCGCGCCTTGCCCGGCAAAGATGACATAGGGCGGGTGTTCATGACCCGACCGCCCCGTCCGCGCCTCGCGCAGGCGGATGCCCGGCGTCCAGGCCACGCGATTCAGGTGAAACTCCCGTGTCCATTTCCCGTGGATATCAAGGATATCCCCTTCCTGCGGCGCAGGAAGAACCGGCGCAGCCAGCCAATGCAAGCGCACGGGATGCTTGGCATCCAGCAGGGTCTTCAGACCGATCACTCCGGTCGGATAGGCGCGAAGGTCATGCGTCAGTCGCAGCCCCTCCGCCACGCTCACCAGACGCAGATGGCCAGGCTCCGCCTCGACCCGCTCAAAGGTGAAGGCGGGCAGCATCGGCGTTCCATCTGCCGCCGCCAGCACCAATCCCGGCTGCCCCTGGAAGGCACGCCCCGCCTCAGGACAGAGCGACAGCGCCGGCAAAGCATCCAGCATGCCCCCTGTCAGATCATGCCGCGCGGCGGCGGCCAGTTGTGCCAAGTCCTCATCTTCGGGCAGTCGCGCGCCCCACCAGATCACTTCCGGGATACCCCCCGAGGTCGTCAGGGCGATGGTCTGCGCCTGATCCCCGGTTCCGGCATCCAGCCTGAATTCCGTCACTTCACCGCCCCCAGTGTCAGACCCGCGATGAAATGCTTCTGCATCAGGAAGAACATCAGGACAGGCGGCAAGGCCGCAAGGATCGACCCCGCGCTGACAAGATGCCACTGCGCGATCCACTGACCGTTCAGGGACGACAGACCCGCCGTGATCGGTTGGCTATCCACGCCCTGCGTCAGGACGGTCGCCCAGAAGAAATCGTTCCAGATGAAGGTGAAGACCAGCACGCTCAGCGCCGCGATGGCGGGGCGCATCAGCGGCAGGACGATGAACCAGAAGATGCGCCACTCGGCCACACCTTCGACGCGCGCCGCCTCAATCAATTCGTAAGGAAGTGCCTTGATAAAGTTACGCATGAACAACGTGCAAAAGCCGGTCTGAAAGGCGATGTGGAACAGCGCCAACCCATACCAGGTGTCATACATCCCAAGGTTCAGCGTCATGTCGCGCACCGGAACCATCAGGATCTGGAACGGCACGAAGTTGCCGGCCACGAACATGAAGAAGACAAGGATATTGCCCCGGAACCCATAGACCGCCAGCGCGAAACCCGTCATCAGCGACAGGCCAACAGCCCCGATCACGGTGGGGATCGTCACCCAGAGCGAGTTCACCATGTATTGCCCGATGGGCGTCTCGGTGAAGATGAAGATGTAGTTTTCCCAGGCGATGCCCGATGGCATGCCGAAATAGTTGCCCTGCGCCAGATCGGATGCCGGGCGCAACGAGGTGAGCGCCACGCCGAGCAGGGGAAAAAGCCAGATCAGAAGCGCGACAGGCAAAGCGATGGAGTAAAGCCACTGCACCGCAGGGCTGGACTGCTGAATGGGACGAGGAAACATCTCAGCGCTCCTTCTCGTCGCGCCACATCTTCCAGATGAAGCCCGAAATGAAGATCATCATGATCGCGAAGAGGACGACGGCGATGGCGGCGCCATAGCCCATGCGGAACCCGAACTCGCCCAGCGCCATCTCGAACATGTAATAGGACAGCACGCGCGACGAACCAAAAGGCCCACCGGTCGTCATGATCGACACAAGGTCGAAACTGCGCAGCGCCCCGATAACCGTGACGATCACCGCGATGAAGGTGGCCGGGCGCAGTTGCGGCAGCACGACATACCACAGCATCCGCCAACCCTTGGCACCGTCCAGCCGCGCGGCCTCGATCTGATCGGGGGCGACATTGTTCAGACCGGTAAGGTACAGGATCATGACATAGGCGATCTGGGGCCAAAGGCCTGCCGCGATGATCCCGAAGGTAACCAGGTCGGGGTCGGCAAGAATGGCGGTGCCGTCGCCCGTGACCCATTCGGTCAGCAGGTAGAACAACCCGAAATTCGGCGCATAGAACCAAGCAAAGATCAGGCCGACCACGACTTGAGAAATCACGAAGGGAAAGAAGAACAGCGACTTGTACAGGCGGATACCCGTGACAGTCTGGTTCAGGAAGATGGCGATGAGCAGCCCCGCAGGCAGCGCAAGAAGATAGAGCGCCAGCCAGTAGAAGTTGTTCCACAGGCTCGTCTCGAAGGCTGGGTCCCGGATCAGTTCGGCATAGTTCCCCATGCCGACAAAGGTTCCGGTGAATTCACCATCCTGATTGTACAGCCCGTTCCAGTCGTAGAACGACAGCGTGATGCTCTGCACGATGGGCCAGAGCACATAGACCGTGAACATGAAAAGCCCGGGCGCCATGAACAGCCAGGGGGCAAGGGCCCTTTGGTTCCAACGCCGTGCAGGCCGGTGACCTGCGTCAGCAGAATTCATATCCGTCGCTTGTGCCATCTGCCTTCCCCCCCGGAACAGAAAGCGGGCGCCCCGGGTAAACGGGGCGCCCGCGTTGTCAGATCACTGCGGGTAGAGGCGCAGGCGCGTCTGTTCCAGCCGCTCCAGGATCGCTTCAAGCTGATCGGGCTGCACGAGGAACTGCTGGAAGCCTTCCATGCCGGCCTTCGCATATTCGGCATCCGCGTCGCGGTCCCAGAACTGTGCAATGCCGCCCGTCGCAGTGGACAGGGCCTGGAAGCCTGCCGACAGGAACGGATCGGCCGGATCAACCGTCGCGTTCTTGTTGGTGGGCAACTGACCCACAGCCGCATTCCACTTGGACTGCGCTTCGGCACTTGCCATGTAGGCAAGGAACGTCTTGGCATCCTCGGGATTCTGCGCCCCGCTGGTCAGGTGGACCGTGTCGGTCGGCGCTTCTTCGGCGCGGGCGATGCCGGGGGTGATTTCCGGGAACACCATGAAGCCGAGGTTGTCATTCGTCATCCCGCCTTCCTTGAAGACGCCGACGGCGAAGTTGCCCATCACGTAATGGGCCGCCTTGTCCTGCACGAAGATCGCAGCAGCATCCTGCCAGTCGATCGCGGCATGATTTTCGGTCACGAAAGGCTGCAGTTTTGCGAATTCCGCAAAGACGGCGCGGGCTTCCGGCGAGGTCCAGGAAATCTTGCCGGCGGCCAGATCGCTGTGGAACTGATAGCCGTTGGTGCGCAGGCTGAGATAGTCGAAGATACCCGCGACCGGCCACAGCGCGCTGGAACCAGTGGTCACGCAGTCAATCTCGGCCGCCTTGAACTTTTCGCAATTCGCCAGGAACTGCTCCCAGGTCACGCCACCTTCGCCCGGAAGCTCCACACCTGCGGCGGCATAGGCGTCACGGTTGTAGTAGATGCCCCACTGGTAATAGGTGTAGGGAATGCCCCACTGCTTTCCATCAATGGTCATCGAAGGCAGCGAAGAGGCGAGCGCATCGGTCAGGCCTTCGGAAGCCCAGAGATCCGAGATGTCGGCAAAGAGACCGGCCTCGACGAAGGGACGCATGCGGTTCGCGGCATACCAGTTGGCCAGATCCGGGGGATCGGCGGTCAGGAAGTTGCGGATCGCGTTCTTGTAGGCCTCGTGATCGAAGTTGGTCAGTTGGATGTCGATCTCGGGGTTTGCGGCTTCGAAATCTGCGATCAAGGCTTCGGCTGCCGCCAACGGGATCGGATCGTAATCCGCATTCCATGTGACAACGCGCTTGTCCTGCGCGATGGCCGATGTCGACAGCATCAACGCCGCCACCAGGGCCAAGGCGCCCGCTTTTCTATGGACCATGGTTTCCTCCCGTTTGGTTCCATTATGTGAAACTTAGTCTTGAATATTGAAAACTATGGTGCGTATCGTCTAGGCTGTCAACTGTAACGCGAGGGCGTGTGATGTCGGCAGATCAGGGCGACGGGACAGTCGGAAAGGCGCTGGACGTGCTCGATATGGTGGCGGGTGCGGGGCGGCCTGTTCGGTTTACCGAATTGCTGGCGGATGCCGTCTATCCCAAGGCCACGCTTTACCGGCTGATCCAGACGCTTACCCATCAGGGGATGCTGTCTTATGACCCGGACCGGCAGACCTACTCGCTTGGTGTCCGGCTTGTCCGACTGGCCCATGCTGCCTGGGCGACGTCATCGCTTGCGCCGATAGCGCGGCCCTATCTGGATGAATTGGCAGAAGAAACCGGTGAGACGATCCACTTGGCCCAACTCGACAACGGGCAGGTTCTCTATGTCGACAAGCGCAACGCGACCAAACCGGTAGAGATGTTCGCACAAGCCGGTAAGGTCGGCCCGGCCTACTGCACGGGTGTAGGCAAGGCGATGCTGGCCTTCCTGCCCGACGAGGTGTTGGAACGCGCGCTCCAGCGGCAGAGCTTTCATCGATTCACACCTCACACGCTGGACTCGCCGGACAAGCTGAAGGCCGAGCTTCAGGCGATTCGGACCCGCGGCCATGCCTTCGACAGGGAAGAGCATGAACCGGGAATCATCTGCTGTGCCGTGCCCATCCTGACCCGGACCGGGCGGGTGATCGGGGCGCTGTCGGTCACATCGACAACGGCGCGCACGTCGCTTTCCGAACTGGAGGCGGGGGCGGATCGCATCAAGGACACCGCGGCGCGGATCGCCGCAGAAGCGGAAAGCTGGCGCTTTCCGGAACAAGGTTAATCAGGGAGGGGAAGACATGTCCGGGGTAACGCTACAGAAGGTCGTGAAGCGATTTGGTGAGGCGCAGGTCATCCATGGGGTGGACCTGACGATCGAGGATGGCGAGTTCTGTGTCTTCGTCGGCCCTTCAGGTTGCGGGAAATCCACGCTGCTCCGGATGGTCGCGGGGCTGGAGGAAACCTCGGAAGGGTCGATCCGGATCGGCAGTCGCGACGTGACCAAGGCCGATCCTTCGGAACGCGGCGTGGCGATGGTCTTTCAAACCTATGCCCTTTATCCCCATATGACGGTTGCGGAAAACATGGGGTTCGGCCTGAAGATGACCGGCCATCCGAAGGCCGAGATCGACCGCAATGTGGCCGAGGCCGCGCGCATCCTGAAACTGGACGAATTGCTGACACGGAAGCCCAAGGCGCTTTCGGGTGGCCAGCGGCAGCGCGTGGCGATCGGCCGGGCCATCGTGCGGGGGCCGGAAGTGTTTCTCTTCGACGAGCCGCTGTCGAACCTAGATGCCGAATTGCGGGTGGAGATGCGGGTGGAAATCGCCCGCCTGCACCGCGAGATCGGCGCGACGATGATCTATGTGACGCATGACCAGGTGGAGGCGATGACTCTGGCCGACAAGATCGTCGTCCTTCGCAAAGGGAAGGTCGAGCAGGTTGGCAAGCCTTTGGAATTGTACCACAATCCCGACAACCGCTTTGTTGCGGGGTTCATCGGCAGTCCGGCGATGAACTTTATCGCCGCGACGGTTGAACGGGCTGGCAGCGTGGCTGCGCCGGGGCTTTCGGCATCGGTCGCTGCGGGGGTCGCCTTGCCGGGAGCCGGGGCAAAGGTGGAGGTTGGTCTTCGTCCGCAGCATCTGCGGGTGACTGAGGGGCGCACCCACCGCGTGGAAATGACCGAGGCGCTTGGCGGCGTCAGCTATATCCACGTCACGGGAGAGACAGGCGAGAAACTGGTGATCGAGGCTAAGGGCGATGTGATTCCGGCCATAGGCACGCAGATCGGCGTGGGGTTCGACGCCGCCGATGCGCTGTTCTTCAACGATTTGGGGCAACGCTTGCGCTGATCCTCACGCGCCGAGATGCGGTTCGCCCCGTGACTCGGCCAGTTTCATCTGGCGCTGGCGTTCGCGGAAACGGGCGCGATCTTCTGGCGTGTAGTCGTCCTTGCAGGCCGGGCAGCAGACACCTTCCTCATAGGCAGGGTCTGCCATGCCTTCCGGTGTGACCGGGCGGCGGCAGGCCCCGCAGGACGACAGGTTGCCGGGCACGAGCCCGTGCCCGACAGAGACGCGCTGATCGAAGACGAAGCATTCCCCCTGCCAGAGAGATTGGTCCTTTGGCACCTCTTCAAGGTATTTCAGGATGCCACCCTTTAAATGGTAAACCTCTTCAACCCCTTGTTGTAAAAGGAAATTCGTAGATTTCTCACAGCGGATGCCACCCGTGCAGAACATGGCGATCCGCTTGTTGTGAAAGCGGTCGCGGTTCGCCTTCCACCAGGCGGGGAACTGGCTGAAGCTGCGGGTGCCGGGATCGACGGCTCCGGCGAAAGTGCCGATGGCGACTTCGTATTCGTTTCGGGTGTCGATCACTGCGACATCGGGGGAGGAGATGAGGTCGTTCCAATCGGCCGCAGTGACGTAGTGACCGACCCGCGCCTTCGGGTCCACATCGGGTTCGCCCATCGTCACGATTTCGCGCTTCACCTTCACCTTCATCTTCCCGAAAGGCATCGTCGGGGCGTGGCTTTCCTTCCATTCCAGATCGGCGCATCCAGGCAATGTGCGGATATGGGCGAGAACCGTGTCGATTGCGGCGCGCGATCCGGCGATTGTTCCGTTGATCCCTTCGCCCGCCAGCAGGAGCGAACCCTTCACGCCCTCAGCAAGACACAGGTCCAGAAGCGGCGCGCGCAGGGTGGCCGGATCGGGGAAACGAGCGAAATGATAGAGCGCGGCAACGGTCAGCATGCACTCCGGATGCACCCGTTTTCCTTCTGTTTCAAGCGGTTCCCATTGACGCAGGGACAGGGGTTTCCTAGGCAGGAGCATCGACCCTGCCGTGAGGTCCAAGATGCGCCCCGCCGATGAAGCCCTGATCGTCATCGACATCCAGAACGATTTCTGCCCCGGCGGCGCGCTGGCCGTGGCGGATGGGGATAAAATCATCAATCGTGTCAATGGGTTGATGGATGAGTTCCCGAACGTCATCCTGACCCAGGACTGGCATCCTGCCGACCATTCCTCTTTCGCGTCCAATCATCCGGGCCACTCACCCTTTGAAACCTTAACAATGTCTTACGGTCCGCAGACGCTCTGGCCCGATCATTGTGTGCAGGGCACGCCGGGCGCGGCCTTTCATCGCGACCTGCGCACCGATCCGGCCGATCTGATCATCCGGAAGGGATTTCGCGTCGCGATCGACAGCTATTCCGCCTTTTTCGAGAATGACCGTAACACGACGACGGGCCTGAATGGTTACCTGAGCGCGCGGGGGATCACGGCTGTCACCTTCGTCGGTCTGGCGACGGATTACTGTGTCGCCTATTCGGCGCTGGATGCGGCGCGATTGGGACTGCGCGCGCGGGTTCTGCTGGGGGCCTGCCGGGGGATCGACCTTGGCGGGTCGCTGGCGCGGATGACCGAAGAGATGCGCGCGGCCGGCGTCGCACTGGAGGAGTGACGTGGTCGATATCGCCACCCGTGTGCACAACCACAACTGGAAGATCGACCCGATCGTCCGGTCGCTGATCGACACCGATTTCTACAAGCTGCTGATGTGCCAGTCGATCTTTCGCAACAAGCCGGAGACGACGGTAACCTTCTCTCTCATCAACCGCAGCACATCGGTGCGGCTGGCCGAATTGATCGACGAAGGTGAATTGCGCGAGCAACTGGATCATGTCCGGTCGCTGTCGCTGTCGCGCGGGGAGAGCACCTGGCTGCGCGGGAACATGTTCTATGGCAAGCGCCAGATGTTTCGCCCCGATTTCATGGAATGGTTCGAGGCACTTAGACTGCCGCCCTATCATCTGGAAAAGCGGGATGGGCAGTATGAGCTGACCTTCGAAGGGTCTTGGCCCGAGGTCATGCTGTGGGAGATTCCGGCGCTGGCCGTGCTGATGGAGTTGCGGTCGCGCGCGGTTCTGAAGGGGATGGGCAAGTTCGAGCTACAGGTGCTTTATGCCCGCGCCATGACCCGGCTGTGGGAAAAGATCGAGCGGTTGAAGGGTCTGGAAACACTGAGGATCGCGGATTTCGGGACGCGGCGGCGGCATTCCTTCCTGTGGCAGGACTGGTGCGTGCAGGCGATGCAGGAAGGGCTGGGCGCGACCTTCATCGGCACGTCGAATTGCGCCATCGCGCGCAAGCGGGACATCGAGGCGATCGGGACCAATGCGCATGAATTGCCCATGGTCTATTCGGCGCTGGCGGAAAGCGATGCGGAGCTGGCGCAGGCGCCCTATCAGGTGCTTGCCGACTGGCATGAAGAGCATGACGGGAACCTGCGGATCATCCTGCCGGATACTTATGGGACAGAAGGATTCCTGCGGAATGCGCCTGACTGGTTAACGACCTGGACCGGTATCCGCATCGACAGCGGCGATCCGGCCAAGGGAGCGGAAACGGCGATTCGCTGGTGGAAGGCGCGGGGCGAGGATCCGATGCAGAAGCTGGTGATCTTTTCCGATGGGCTGGATGTGGAAAAGATCGAGGAACTGCATCGGCAGTTTCATGGCCGGGTCAAGGTGTCCTTCGGCTGGGGCACGATGCTGACCAATGATTTCAGGGGTTTGGCAGGGGACAGGCTGGCGCCGTTCAGCCTTGTCTGCAAGGCGGTTTCGGCCAATGGAAGGCCCACGGTGAAACTGTCGGACAACCCCAACAAGGCAATGGGGCCGGCGGCGGAAATCGAGCGCTACAAGCGCGTTTTCGGGGTGGGGGCGCAGGCGGCGGTGGAGGTGGTGGTCTAGCCGAGGAGGCGGCGGATCACTGTGTCGGCGCGGGCGAGGTGGCTTTGGTGGATGGGATCGTCGGGCGCGAGGCGCGGGATCGTCCAGCCGACCGAGGCGAGGATGCGGGCCAGCGTGAAAAGTTCCACCTTTTCCGTATCTTGCGTCCCGTATCCGGCCATCAGCGCGTCGCGGAGGGCGTCGCGGGCGGGTTCGTACTGGTTCTGGGACAGGACCGTGCCCAGATCGTAGAGGCGGAAGCCGAAACCGCTGTCGTCGAAGTCGATGAGGGCGATATCCCCTTGGGATAAAAGCACATTTTCGCGCAGGACATCAGCGTGGATCAGGCCGAAATCGCCGTTTTCGGCGGCATGGGCCGTCATCATCGACTGTACCGCATTCCGTGCCGCAAACTGTGCAGAAAGTTGTGGCCACGCAGCGAACGGATGTTCCCAGAACCGGCCCCAGAGCGGGTTCTCTCCGACCAGCCCTTCAATATCCCATCGCGGGCGTTGGAAATCCGGCGGGAGGGAGAGCCCGTCGCTGGCCCGGTGCAGGCGGAGGAGCAGTTGCCCGAGGCGGAAGTGAAGGTCGATCTGGGCGGGGACGGGCTGCGGCAAGGGTTGGCCGGCCCTGCCGATCGGGTCGCCCTCCAGCCAGCGGATGGCAGAGGCGTGGCGGGTGGAGGAGAGTTGGGCCAGCAGCCCGCCATCGGGCAGAGGCAGCGGCGTGGGGACCGGAAGGCCGAGCGCGGCGAGTTCGGCGCACCACCAGAGTTCCGAGCGGATCGCGGCTGCGTCCTGATAGCCGGGCCGATGCAGGCGCAGGGCGGCGCGGCGGCCATCCGGCAGGGTCATTTCGTAAACGGCGTTCTCGCGGGCGACGATCAGCCGACGGATCGTGCCGCGCCAGAGGGCGGCGGCCTCCTGCGCGTCGGGGCCGGGGTCAGTCATCCTCGCCCTCGACTCGACCGCGCAGCGATTTCACCTCGCCGCGGACGGATTTCGCGGCGAGACGGCGGCGCTGGCTGCCGAGGGTGGGCTTGGTCGCGATGCGGCGCTTCGGGGCGACGAGGGCCTGACGGATGAGGTCGGCGAGACGGTCGCGCGCAATCTCGCGGTTGCGGGCCTGACTGCGGGTTTCATCGACCTGAAGGACAATCGCGCCCTCTGTTGTCCAGCGCCGCCCGGCGAGACGTTTCAGCCGGGCCTTCACCGGGGCGGGCAGGTGGGGGGAACGCTCTGCCTCGAAGCGGAGTTCGACGGCGGTGGAGACCTTGTTCACATTCTGCCCGCCGGGGCCGGAGGCGCGCACGAACTGTTCGGAAAGTTCCCAATCGGCGATGGAGATGGTGTCGGTGATGCGCAGCATGGCACGCTCGGGCAGTCGTGTTTCATAAGAGAAAGGGTCGCCTGGACGGCGACCCTTTCCGAGATCCAAGGAGATGGGCCAGTTAGGTTTCAAGCCCAATCAGGTAGACTGTCGACTGAGGGGCTGCCCTCAGAAAACGATCCTCCTGACTGTCCCGACACCTCTCTCCAATGTAGCTCTAGACACTGGATCACCTCCTTTCAATGGGTTTCAGATAGGGGGAGGGTGACACAGATTTTGTGTTCGTCAACAGATTTCACGCAACCCTTGCCGTGAATCGGTGGATCGCAAAGCGAAACGGCAACAATGCGAGCAGATCGACGGCGATCTTCACCAACCAGTCCGCAAAGCCCAGCGAAACCCAGAAAGGAACCTCTGGCCCGAAGCCCAGAAGGGCGGTCGGCTGCGCGGCCCAGGACACGTCATTGCCGGGTTCCAGAAGGGTGAGCGTGGTGGAGAAGGCGATGGAGAAGAAGATCGCCGTGTCGAGCGAGGAGCCGACGAAGGTGGAGATGAAGGGGGCCTGCCACCAGGCGCGGGCGCGGAGCCGGTCGAAGATCATCACGTCGATGAGCTGCGCGGTCAGGAAGGCGATGCCGGAGCCCAGCGCAACGCGCATCGTCACCAGAGGGCCGTATTCGCCGATGATCTGGGTGCCGATGGCCGAGCAGGCCAGGCCGGTGGCAAAGCCGGCATAGACCACGCGGCGGGCGGCGGCGGCGCCTTCCAGCCGGTTGACGATGTCGGAGACGAGGAAGGCCAGCGGATAGGTGAAGGCACCCCAGGTAAGCCAGGTGCCGATGGGATACTGGACAAGGATGTTGGAGGCCACGACGACGATGGTCATGGCGAGGACGCCAAAGAGCGAGATGCGGGTCATGTCTGGTGTTCCGTTTTGACAAGGTCGCGGAGACTTGGCCCCCCGCTGATCGGAGGACGCGGTCCCCTACGCCCCTGGGGCGGGCCTGTCAATCGTCCGTCGCCGTGCCAGCAATCGGGTCAGGTGGGGGAAGAATGCGGTATTCGACAATCTCGGTCGTCTGGAAGAAGTAGAAATTGTCATCCGAGATCATGGTGAGGCGCAGCGTGCCGTCCGGCGCGCGCCAGACCGAAATGCTTTCGAGATTGTCGTGCTGGCCCACGCTGCTTTGCAATTCGGTGCGTTCATCCGAAAGGCCGGTTTCGGAGAGGGCGAAGCTGCGGACGCGGGAGGCGAAGCCGGTTACGCCGTGGAATTCGCGTTCCAGAAGGTAGAAGCGGCCATCGGGGCCGATATCGGCGCCGACGGCAAGGAAGCCGCCGTCGCGGCGCAGCGAGAAGGGTTGATCCCAGCTGCCGTCGCGATAGCGCCAGATGGGAAAGGGGCGGGTCAGTTCGCCAGACCGTTCCGGCAGGGTGTAGAGCGTGCCATCAGGGCCGATGGCGAGGGCTTCGAGCGCGGAGTTGCGCTGCATCCGGGCGAATTCGCGTGGCGTGATGAGGTTGCGCGCCGGTCCGTCGAGCGTGTCGTAACGCAGCACGCGGGGGATCTGTTCGAAGGAGATATAGAAGCTGCCATCGGGCCCTTGCGCCAGACCTTCGGCATCCTGACGCCCGCGGGAGAGTGGCGCCTCGAACCTTCCGCGCAGGAAGCGGAGCGGTTGCGCCTGAATGGCGGTGATGCGGCCTTCGGCATCGCGGGTGAAGGTGCCTTGGGTCCACCAGCCCTTGTCGGTGACAGCGGCGAAGGACAGGCCATCATCCGACAGTTCAATCCCGGAAAGCCCGCCGAAATTCGGGTCATCCATCTGCCATGGCGTGGCGGCAAGAAAGCCTGCGGGATAGGGTTGGCTGGCGCTGCCCTGAAGGCCAAGAACCAGAAACATCCCCGCCGTCAGGGCGAGGAAAGGACGTTTCGGCATTGTCTGGGCAGATCGGCAAGGGTGTAATCGCGCGCGCCGCGCTGGCGCGGAACGGGTTTGGCGTTCGGGTCCGGCTTGGGGTTGAGGTATTCGTCCGACACCCACCACATCAGCGTATCGTCGCAGCCATCGCCGCCGTTCGACAGTTCCTTCACGGTCGGGGTCTGGCCGTCGCAATGCCGCGCGCCGCGCGGGCATTTGAGGCGGATGTGGAAATGGGTTTCGTGGCCGCCGATGGGGCGGATCTTCTGAAGCCAGTCGCGATCGGCGCGGGTGGCGGATTTGCACATCTCGATCTTGACCGCAGCGGCGACGAAGATGCGGTCCACGCGGGCATCGGAGGCGGCGGCGCGCAGGAGCGCGTGATGGGCTGGCGTCCAGTTTTCGGTCACGCTGCGCTGATCGGCGGAGCGGACGGGGATGGAGGAAATCTCTTCACGTTCCTGGCGGGACAGGTCGAGGCGGCGGGGCGGCAGCATCCAGACATCGGCATCGAGCCCGATCTGGTGGGAGGCGTGGCCGCTGGTCATCGGGCCGCCGCGGGGTTGGCTGATGTCGCCGATATAGAGGCCGGGCCAGCCGATCTGACGGGCGGCCTCGCTCAGGTCGATGAGATAGTCGATCATCACCGGATGGCCCCAGTTGCGGTTGCGCGAGAGGCGCATGGCCTGCCAGGTGGGGCCGGTTTCGGGCAGGGCGATCAGGCCGTCGGCGCAGCCCTTGTTATAGGTGCCGTAGGGCATGGGGCGGGAGTCGGTCGGCAAGGAGGCCGCGCCGAAAAGCTGGTTCGCCTTGGTTTCCGCCTGTGCGGGCAGCGCGAGGGCAACTGCCAGCAACCATCCTGCCAATCGTCCGATCATCACGCCTGTTCGCCCTTTGCCCTGACGAAGACTAGCAGAAGGAGGCCGATCAGGAACATCACGATCAGCGGAGAGATGCCGATGCGCTGCGATCCGCTGATCGTGGTGGCCAGCGCGATAAGGGCGGGGGAGATGAAGGAGGCGACCTTGCCGGAGAGGGCGAAGAGGCCGAAGGCTTCGGTCGCGCGGTCGGGGGTGGTGTGGCGGACCATCATGGTGCGGGAGGCGGCCTGAAGCGCCCCGCAGGCGAAGAAGATGTCGTCGGAGGCCGAGGAGGCCGGGTCGAGGGGGATGCCCCAGAGGCTTTCGCGGGTCATCCCGACGATGATGAGGCAGACGAAGATGAGGATGACGATGCAGGTGGCGATGACGGGCTTGGGGCCGAAACGGCGGTCGGCCTTGCCGCCGATCCAGCTGGCGACCATGGCGGTGAGGGCACCGACGACGCCGAAGACGCCGATCTGGGTGATTTCCCAGCCCAGGACGCCGGAGGCATAGACGCCGCCGAAGCCGTAGAGGGCATTGAGCGCGTCGCGGTAGAAGAGCGAGGAGGCGAGATAGGCCGAGAGGCTGCCGCGGTAGCGGAGCGAGGCGAGAAGGTCGCGCAGGCTGGCCATGGCGCGGCCGAGGTGGAGGGGGCGGCGTTCCGTACGGGGTTCGCGGACCCAGACGAAGAAGGGGATCATGAAGACCGCATACCAGATCGCGGTGAAGGGGCCGACGGCGCGGGTGCCTTCGCGCGCCTCGGGGTCGAGGCCGAAGAGGGGGTCGAGGCCGATGAGGGTTTTCCCCGTGGCGCTGTTTTCGGCGAAGAAGAGCAGCATGATGGCCAGCGCCAGCACGCCGCCCAGATAGCCGAAGGCGAAGCCGGAGCCGGAGATGGCACCCATGTCGTCATGGTCGGACAGGCTGGGCATCAGGGCGTTGGTGAAGATGGTGGCGAATTCCATCCCGATGAAGCCCAGGCCGAAGAAGGCCACCGCCCAGAAGAGGTTGTCGCCCCCCGGCGCGATGAACCAGAGCGCGAAGGACCCAAGGATGTAGAAGGCCGAGAAGAACCAGACCCAGATCATGCGGCGTCCGGTGCTGTCGGCGATGGCCCCCAGAAAGGGCGCAAGGATCGCGATGAGAACAGAGGAGATGGCGAGACCTGCGCCCCAATAGGCCTGTGCGGCCGCACCTGCCGCCTCGGCATCCACGCCTTCGGCCATGTAGGCACCGCGGGCGATTTCTGCGAAATAGGGGCCGAAGATGAAGGTCAGGAGCAGGGTGTTGTAGGGCTGGCTGGCCCAGTCGAAGAACCACCAGCCCCAGATGCGCCTTTTCGCGCTGACCGTGCCTGCCATGACTGCCCCCTGCCCTGTTGGCCTTTTCGCGGATTGAATCGCGAAACAGGCCGTGGCGCAAGCTTGGCGTTCAGCGGGCGGGCGGCCAGGCGCGCCGATCTTCGGCCGCGATCCAGGCCTGCACGAAATCCGGCAAGGCCGGGCTGTCCACCGGCTGGCCCATGGCGGCCAGGACGCGGGAGGGGGCCACGATGCCGTCTTTCGACGTGACGGCGGAACGGATGACCTGATGGCTGGTGCAATCATCGCCCTTCCACATCGACTGTTCGATGTAGAGGAAGCGGTGATCCCAGCCGATGCAGCGGCTGTGGATCGTCACCGCATCGAAAGCGCGGACGCGGCGGCGGTAGCGGACGGTATTGCCTGCCACAGTCAGCCCCCAGCGATTGGCAAGCAGCACCTGTTTCAGCCCCGTGCGGATGCCCAGGGGGATGCGGCCCAGATCGTAGAGGGTGAGGGTGCGGCCATTGTTCAGCTCGACCCAGGGATCAAGGTCCCAGGGCCAGCAGCGATGGGTGCTGACATGGGTGCCCAAGATGGGAAGGGCGGGGGCGTTGCGGAACTTCCACAACTCTTTCGCCATGCGGAGGAAAGGATACATCGGGCGACTCCTGTTGCCATCGGGGTGCCTTCTGGGCGGCGCGAGGTCAAGCGGTGACGTTGCGCCCGCCGGGCATGCAAGATTTCCGGGGGATCACACTGTCTAGGGCGTTGCGAAACGGCCCTTCTCCCGCTAGGTCTGACACAAGCCCTAGTATGCGGAGGCCGCCGAATGACCTCGATCCTGCAAATCCTGCTGTTGATCCTCGATATCGCGCAATGGATCATCCTGGCCCATATCATCATGAGCTGGCTGATCAACTTCCAGGTCCTGAACCTGCGCCAACCGCTGGTGGCGCAGATCTGGGACGGGTTGAACCGGATTCTTGAACCGATTTACTCGCGCGTCCGGTCTGTCCTGCCCAATCTGGGCGGGATCGACCTTGCGCCGCTGGTCGTGCTGATCGCGGTCTATGCGCTGCGGATCGTGCTGATCAACAACTCCGCCGCCTTCATGTGACTTCACTCTCCCTAAACCACGCCCGGGTAGGCTCGCCCTGCCCTTCCCCCGATTCAGGCCCCCTGCCGCCCATGACCGATCCCGAAACGCTGCTGCGCTCCGTCTTCGGATTTCCGGGGTTCCGCCCCGGTCAGGCCGAGATCGTGGAGGCGGTGCTGGAGGGACGCAACACGCTGGCCATCATGCCGACGGGGGGCGGGAAGTCACTTTGCTTTCAACTGCCCGCATTGTGCCGGGAGGGGGTGACGGTGGTCATCTCGCCGCTGATTGCGCTGATGCGGGATCAGGTGCGGGCTTTGCGCGCGGCGGGGGTGGAGGCGGGTGCGCTCACCTCGGGCAATACGGATGGGGAGACGGAAGAGGTCTTTGCCGCGCTGGATGAGGGGCGGCTGAAACTTCTTTACATCGCGCCGGAGCGGTTGGCCTCGGCTGCCACTTTGCCGATGCTGCGGCGGATCGGGACGCGGCTGATCGCGGTCGATGAGGCGCATTGCGTAAGCCAGTGGGGGCATGACTTTCGCCCCGATTACCTGCGGATCGGCGAGGTGCGGCGGGCGCTGGGGGTGCCGCTGGCGGCCTTTACCGCGACAGCGGATGAAGAGACGCGGGGCGAAATCGTCACGCGTCTGTTCGACGGGGTGGCCCCTGCCACCTTCCTGCGCGGGTTCGACCGGCCGAACATCCATCTGGCCTTTGCGGTGAAGGACAATCCGCGCACGCAGGTCCTGCGCTTTGCCGCCGCGCGGAAGGGGCAATCGGGCATCGTCTATTGCGCGACGCGGGCAAAGACCGAGACGCTGGCGCAGGCCCTGGGCGAGGCGGGGCATGCGGCCTGTTTCTATCATGGCGGGATGGACCCGGAGGCGCGGCGGCAGGTCGAGGCACGGTTCCAGCGCGAGGATGGGCTGATCGTGGTGGCGACCATCGCCTTCGGCATGGGGATCGACAAGCCGGATATCCGCTGGGTCGCCCATGCGGACCTGCCGAAGTCGATCGAAGGGTATTATCAGGAGATCGGGCGCGCGGGGCGCGACGGGGCGGCGGCAGAGACGATGACGCTTTATGGCCCCGACGACATAAGGTTGCGGCGGTCGCAGATCGACGAGGGGCTGGCGCCGCCGGATCGGAAGGCGGCGGATCACGCGCGGCTGAACGCGCTGCTGGGTCTGGCCGAGGCGGTGGGGTGTCGGCGGCAGGTGCTGCTGGGCTATTTCGGCGAGGCGGCGGAGCCTTGCGGGAATTGCGACATCTGCGACCGGCCCGCCGTTGTGTTCGATGCGACGGATGCGGTGCGCAAGGCGCTGTCGGCGATCCTGCGGACGGGGGAATGGTTCGGGGCGGGGCATCTGATCGACATTCTGACCGGGCAGGCGACCGACAAGGTGCGCGAACGGGGGCATGACAAGCTGCCCACCTTTGCCGTGGGGCGGGAGTTGACGAAGGCCGCCTGGGGTGCGGTGTTCCGGCAGATGATGGGGCGCGATCTGGTGCGGCCCGACCCGGAGCGGCATGGCGCGCTGCGGATGACCGAGGCGGCGCGGCCGATCCTGCGGGGGGAGGCGTCGATCACCCTGCGGAAGGATACGGTGGATGCGGCGCGGCCGACAGTGGCGGTGAAGGCGCTGGTGTCGGATGAGGATGCGCCGCTTCTGTCGGCGCTGAAGGCCAAGCGGCGGGCGCTGGCCGAGGCGGCGGGGGTGCCGGCCTATGTGATCTTCCCTGACCGGACGCTGATCGAGATGGCAGAACGGCGGCCCGCCACGATGGATGCGATGGCGGGGATCACGGGGGTGGGGGCGAAGAAGCTGGAGAGCTATGGCGCGGCCTTCCTTGAGGTGATCTGCGGCGCGGTGGAGGTGTTGCATCCGCAACGGATGCGGCTGGCGGGGCGTGAGGCGGGGCCGGTCTTCGACCGGTTGGCCGATGTGCAGGTGGCGCTGTCGCGGGGCGAGGACGGGACGGGGAAATACCTGTCGGTGACCCATTCCACCTTGCGGATCATCGCGGAGCGGCGGCCTTCGACGCTGACGGAGTTGCAGCGGATCCAGGGGATGGGCGACCAGAAGGTGGAGCGGTTCGGCGAGGCCTTTCTTTCGGTCTTGCGCGAGGCGTGACGGGGGCTATTTCGGGTGCGAAGGAGAGTGCCATGCTGACCGTGATTTCCCCTGCGAAACGACTGGACGAGACGCGGCGCGAGCTGCCCGGCGGGTTTGAGCCGACGGAGCCTGCCTTTGCCGCAGAGGCGGTGAAGCTGGCCAAGATCGCGCGCGGGCTTTCGGTGGCGGAGTTGCGGGGGCTGATGGGGATATCCGAGCCCCTGGCCAAGCTGAACGCGGAGCGGTTCCGGGCGTTTCAGGCGAAACCTGCGGCGGGGGCAGTGTGGCCCGCGGCCTTTTGCTTTGATGGCGACACCTATGCCGGGCTGGAGGCGAAGACGCTGGATGCCGATGCGCTGCGCTGGGCGCAGGGGCGGTTGCGGATCTTGTCGGGGCTGTACGGGTTGCTGCGGCCGTTGGACCTGATCCAGCCTTACCGGCTGGAGATGGGCAGCCGTCTGGCCAATCCGAAGGGGGCCGATCTTTATGCCTACTGGGGAAGCCGGATTTCCAAGGCCCTGAACCAGGCGGCGGAAGAGGCGGGGACGGGTGTTCTGGTGAACTGCGCTTCGCAGGAATACTTCGGGGCGGTCGATCCCAAGGCGCTGAAGCTGCGGGTGATCACACCGGTGTTTCTGGAAGGGGCGGGGGACGGGGCGAAGGTCGTTTCCTTCTTTGCCAAGAGGGCGCGCGGCGCGATGGCGCGGTTCATCGCGGAGAACCGCCTGACGGAGGCAGAAGACCTGCGCGGCTTTGGCACGGGGGGCTATGCCTTTGATGCCGGGGCCAGCGGCGGGGACCGGCTGGTGTTCCGGCGCGACGAGGCGGCGGCGGCCTGACCTCAGGCGGCGGTGGCGCGGTCCTCAAGGCGGGCTGTGTAGCGGGACAGCACATCAAGGATGGCGGAGCGGCGGAGCGGTTTGGTCAGGTGATGATCCATGCCTGCGTCGCGGATGCGGTCGCTGTCTTCCTCCATCGCGTGGGCGGTCAGTGCGACGATGGGGACATGGGCAAGGCCGCCTTCCGCCGCCCGGATCGCGCGGGCGGCGGTGCAGCCATCCATCACGGGCATGGAGATATCCATGAAGATCAGGTCAGGGTGGAAGCCGCGCCAAAGGTCGATGGCCTGACGCCCGTCTTCGGCAAAGCGGAGATCGAGGTCGAGGTCGCGGAGCATCTTGGCGAGGACAAGCTGGTTGGTGCGATTGTCCTCGGCCGCGAGGATGCGCAGGCGGCGCGCGGCGGGCGGTTCGGCGACGGCGGCGGGAAGCCGCGCGCCGGTCAGGTGGCGCAGCGCGGCAAAGAGATCCGAGCGCGGCACCGGCTTGGCCAGCACGGCCTGCGCGCTGCCCTCGGCGACCAGCGCCTCGGCCCGGGCCATGGCATCGGGTGCGGCCATGAGCAGCGCGGGCGCGCGATGGCCCCGGGCGCGGAGCGCGGAGAGCAGGGCAAGGCCATCCTCGGCGCCCTGATCGGCGTCGATCAGGAGCAGATCCAGCCCGTCCGTCGAGAGGGGTTCCAGCCCGGAACGGTGGTGCAGGACGGCGATGCCCAGTTGGTGCAACTGGCGTTCCAGAATGGCGCGGTTGACGGGGTTCGCCTCGGCCAGAAGGACATGGTGCAGTGCCGTTGGCACCCCCGGCGCGGCAATCCGTTCGGCCACCGGAAGCGTCAGGGCAAATCCGAAACAGGACCCTTCACCCGGAACGGAGTCGAGCCAGAGATGGCCGTCCATCCGTTCGACGAGGCGGCGGGTGATGGCGAGGCCCAGACCGGTGCCCTGATAGCGCCGGTCCTCGGCGGTTTCGACCTGATTGAAATCCCCGAAGATATGGTCCGCATGTTCGGGCGCGATGCCGATGCCCGTATCCTCGACCGTGATGTGAAGGCGGAGGCGATCCCCGTCTTCCATCGTGCCGACGACGCGGACGAGGACATGGCCGGTTTCGGTGAACTTGACGGCGTTGCCCATGAGATTGGTCAGCACCTGCCGCAATCGGCCTGCATCGCCGACAAGCCGGGTGGGAAGGAACATGTCGTAATCGACCAGCAGATCAATCCCCTTGGCCCGTGCCTGCGGTTGCAGGAGGATCGCGGTTTCATGGATCAACCTTTCAAGATCGAAGGGCGCCGGGTGCAGGACCAGACGGCCCGCCTCGATCTTGGACCAGTCCAGAATGTCGTTGATGATGGCGAGGAGCGCTTCGCCCGACGAACGGATGGTTTCCGCAAAGAGGCGCTGGTCTTCGGTGAGATCGGTGCCGCAGAGCAGTTCGGCCATGCCGACGACACCGTTCATCGGGGTCCTGATCTCATGGCTCATATTGGCAAGGAAGGCGGATTTCGCCCCGTTTGCGGCCTCAGCCGCGTGGCGCGCGGCGCGGAGCGTTTCCTGAACCTCGCGTTCGGCCGTGATGTCGCGGCGCAGGCCGACCCGGCCACCGTCAGGGGTGGGGCGGTCCTGCGCGCGCAGCCAGCGGCCATCGGCGAGGTGCAGTTCGACATGGCCGGATGCGGCGCGGAATTCGGCCAGCCGGTCCTGTATGAAGTCGTCCTCGCGCCCCGCTGCGGCGGGGAACTGACCCGAAGCGACGCTGGCGCGGAGGATGTCCTGAAAGCGGATGCCGGGTTCGACGGTGATGCCGTCGGCGGCGCAAAGGTCGCGATACGTCTGGTTGCAGAGGGTCAGCCTGTCATTGCGATCAAAGATGACGAAACCGTCGGGGATCGCCTCGATCGCGGCGCGCAGGCGCATTTCGGCGGTGATGTCGATGGCGAGACAGACCCTGTCGCCGTCGCGGGCGATGCTGTCCTCAAGTCGCAGCGAGGGCCCGGAGAGGAGGGCAAGTTCGACCGGCGGGATCGGATCGGAGGCAATGCGGGCAAGCATCTGCTGCACCCAGTCGTCACCCGCCACGTCAAGCCGCAGCAGGGGCGTGAGGGCGGCGAGCAGATCGGGATAGGCCATGCCGGGCAGGATGCTGCCGGGGGCAAAAGGGGCGAGGAAGGCGCGGTTGGCCATGACAAGGCGGTTGTCCGTGTCGAAGACGGCGAAACCGTCGCGGATCGTGTCGATGGAGGTGCGGAGGCGGCGTTCGGCCATGACGGCGGCGGTATGGGCGCGGTCGAGATCGCCCAGATAGCGTTCGTTCTGGCCCTTGAGGCGTGCGGCTTCGGACCGTGCCGCATGGGCGGATTGCCGTTCCTCGACCATCTGTTCGGAGAGGGCGCGGGCTTGCAGGGCGAGTTTTTCCTGTGCCGCCGCCAGTTCCCGCATCTTCCATTCCAGCGTGCGTTCCGCCGCCAGCCGCGCGCGGCGTTCACGGGCGAGCCGTTCGGCGAGCGAAAGCGAGGCGGCGGGGGGCGGCGAAACGGGCGGCGGGGTGGCGTTCATGTAACCTCGACTCAAGCAGGGGCGGCGCGTCGTGCACAGCATGGAAGCTGTCGGTGAACAGGGGGTTAAGGGCCGCGCCCATCACCTTGGCATGGACGACTCATTGCGCCGGGGAGGGCTGCCGTGCCAGCATCGGTTTGACCCTGAAGCCTATGGTGACCCCCATGCGTCTTGCCCCGATTGCCCTTGCCGCCGCGCTGATCCTTGCGCCATTTGCCGTTGCGGCGCAGGACCTTGTGCCGCCGAAGCGCATCGTTCTTTCGCAGGATCTGGATCTGCCGGGGGGCGACATCGCGTCGGCCTTCGACACGACGCTGGAGGCCTGTGAACGGGCTTGTCTGGCAAATGCCACTTGCGAAGCCTTCACCTTCAACACCCGGAACGGAAGCTGTTTCCTGAAGGCGGGGCCGGGCGAGGGCGTTTCCTATGCGGGGGCCTTTTCCGGTGCCGTGCGCGCGGCAGAGGCGGGGGCGGCGGAGCGGGCGCGGCTGCGGCGCGGCGAGATCGCCTTCGTGCAGGATTGGGAACTGGGCGCGGTGACGGCGCAGGCGGAAGCGCTGGCGCGGGAGCATGTGGCGGGGCCGTGGACGGCGGCGGAGTGGTTGACCGCGGCGCAAGAGGCCGAGATGCAGGGCGATTTCGCGGCTGCGGCGCGGAACATGGGGGCGGTGGTCAGCCTGACGGATGCGGCAGGCGACTGGGGGGACTATGCGCGGCTGACGCTGGCGGCGGGCGATGTGGAAGGGCCGGATCAGCAGGCGCTGCGGGAGCGCGCCTATCAGGCGGCGGTGAACGGCTATCTTCGGGCCGAAACTGCGGCGGAGCGGCATACGATCCTTGTCACCATGGGCATGGCGCTGGAGCGGATCGCGCGCGGTTCGGACACGGTGAAGGCGCTGCGTCTGGCGCAATCGTTGCAGGAGCGCGACGACACCGCAGCCTATCTGGCGCAGGCGGCGGGGCAATACGGGTTCCGCATCGTGGAGAACCGGGTGGAGAGCGATACGGCCCGCCCGCGCATCTGCGCGACGTTTTCGGAGGATCTGGTGGCGAAGGGGGTGGACTATGCCTCTTTCGTGCAGCTGGACGAGCCGGGGCTGACGGTGAGCGCGCAGTTCCGCGATATCTGCGTCGAGGGGCTGGTGCATGGCCAGCGCGCGACAGTGACCTTCCGCGAGGGGCTGCCTGCGGCGGATGGGCAGGTGCTGACGGCGTCGGTGGATATCACGCAATACATCCGCGACCGGTCGCCCGGCGTGCGCTTTCCGGGGCGGGCCTATGTGCTGCCCAAGGCGGGGGAGCCTGCGCTGCCGGTTGAGACGGTGAATACCGAGGCGCTGGATCTGGTGCTGTATCGCGTCACGGACCGGAACCTGATCCGGGCCTTCCAGAACGGCTATCTGTCGGCGCCGATGGCGGAATGGCAGGAGTATGATTTCACCGCCCAGACGGGGACGGAGGTCTGGCGCGGGACGGCAGAAGTGGGGATGGAGGTGAACCGGGACGTGACCACGCGCCTGCCGATGGCCGAGGCGCTGGCCGGGCAAGGGGCGGGGGTTTATGCGCTGCGCGCTTCGGTGCCGGGCAAGCAGGCCTGGCAGGTGCCCGCCGGGTGGCAGTGGTTCACGGTGTCGGACCTTGGGGTGACGACGCTGTCGGGGGTGGATGGGCTGCATGTCTTTGTGCGGTCGCTGGGATCGGCAGAGGCGAAGGCGGGGGTTTCGGTTGAGCTTCTGTCGAACGGGAACGAGGTTCTGGGGACCGTCGCAACGGATGCGGATGGCTATGCGCGGTTTGATGCGGGGCTGACGAAGGGGGTGGGGGCGGCGGCACCCGCGATGGTGGTGGTGCGCGAGGGCGAGGCGGATGTGGCCTTCCTGTCGCTGAACGACCCGGAATTCGATCTGTCGGATCGCGGGGTGGAGGGGCGTGAGGCCGCGCCGCCGGTGGATGTGTTCCTTGCGACGGATCGGGGGGCCTATCGGGCGGGGGAGACGGTCTTTGCCACGGCGCTGGCGCGGGATTCGGGGGCGGCGGCGGTGGAGGGGTTGCCCCTGACCGTGGTGGTGAAGCGGCCCGACGGCGTGGAACATGCCCGGCAGGTGGTGAATGACTGGGGTGGCGGCTATGTGATCAGCCAGCCGATCCTTGCCAGTGCGCCGCGCGGCGTGTGGCGGATGGAGGTGCTGGCGGATGCGGACGCGCCGCCGCTGACGGCGACCACGTTCCTTGTCGAGGATTTCCTGCCGGAGCGGATTGATTTCGACGTGGCGCTGCCCGAGGGGATGCGTGCCGGAGAAGTGGCGGAACTGGGCGTGACGGCGCGCTATCTGTTCGGCGCGCCGGGGGCCGATCTGGCGGTGGAGGGCGAGGTTCTGCTGCGCGCGGCGGCGGGTCTGCCGGGATGGGAGGGCTATCGCTTTGGCCCGCATGACAGCCCGTTCAGCGCAGTGATGCAGGGGCTTGACCCGGCGCGGACAGATGCGGCGGGGCTGGCCACGGTGACCGTGGCCCTGCCGGATGTGGAGGATGCCGGGCTGCCTCTGGAGGCGCGGGTAGCGGTGCGGGTGGCCGAAGGATCGGGGCGCCCGGTGGAGCGCGTGACAACGGTGCCGCTGGCCGCGAGCGCGCCGATGATCGGGGTGAAGCCGATGTTCGACGGCGTGGTCGGCGAGAATGCCGAGGCGCGGTTCACGCTGGCGGCGGTGGGCGCGGATGGCAAGGCCGCACCGATGGCCGCCCGCTGGGAGGTGGTGAGGATCGAGACGACCTATCAGTGGTATCAGAGTTTCGGCAACTGGATGTGGCAACCCGTGACCCGGCGCGAGCGGGTGGCAGAGGGCGATGTGGCGCTGGATGCGCCGACCGAGATCGCGGTGCCGGTGACATGGGGCGAATATGTGCTGACCGTGACGCAGGCGGAGGGGGTGGCGGTGACGTCGGTTCCCTTCAGCGCGGGCTGGTTCGCGGCGGCGGATGCGGCGGCGACGCCGGATACGCTGGACCTGTCGCTGGACAAGGAAGCCTATGCGGCGGGGGATGTGGCCAAGCTGCGGCTGGTGCCGCGTTTCGCGGGCAAGGCGGTGGTGATGGTGCTGTCGAACCGTCTGATCGCCATGCAGGCGGTGGATGTGGCGGAAGGCGAGACTGTCATCGACCTGCCCGTGACGGATGACTGGGGCGCGGGTGTCTATGTGACCGCGCAGGTGCTGCGGCCGATGGATGTGGCGGCGGGGCGGAACCCGGCGCGCGCGCTGGGCCTGGCCCATGCCGGGGTGGACCCGGGGGCGCGGGCCCTGGCGGCCAGGGTGGAGGTTCCGGCCGAGGTCGATCCGCGTGGGGCGCTGCCCGTTGCAGTAAAGGTGGACGGGGTGGCGGCGGGCGAGACGGCCTATGTCACCATCGCGGCAGTGGATCAGGGGATATTGAACCTGACGGGATACAAGGCGCCCGATCCGCAGGGGCATTACTTCGGGCAGAGGAAGCTGGGCGTCGGCATCCGCGACATCTATGGGCGGCTGATCGACGGGCTGAACGGGGCCGAGGGCGTGGTGCGGTCGGGTGGCGATGCGGGGGCGGGGGCGCGGTTGCAGGCGCCGCCCCCCACGGAAGAGCTGGTGGCCTATTTCACCGGGCCGGTGGCAGTGGGCGCGGATGGATTTGCGCGGGCGGAGTTCCAGCTTCCGGCCTTCAACGGCACGGTGAAGGTGATGGCGGTGGCCTGGTCCAAGACCGGGGTCGGGCAGGCAAGCGCGGACGTTCTGGTGCGCGATCCGGTGGTGGTGACGGCGTCGCTGCCTCGTTTCATGGCGCCGGGGGATGAAAGCCGGGTGTTGCTGGAGATTGTCCATGCAACGGGGCCCTTCGGGACGATGCAGCTTGCCGTCGCGGGCCGGGGCGTGGAGGTGGGCGACGCGCCCGCGACTGTCGATCTGGCAGAGAAGGGCAAGCAGGTGCTTGCCGTGCCGGTGGTGGCGGGTGCGGAGGGTATCCACGAGGTGGCGGTGACGCTGACCACGCCGGATGGGAAGGTGCTGGAGAAGGTGCTAACCCTGCCCGTGCAGCGAAACGACCCGGAGGTGGTGCGCGTGTCGCGGTTCGATCTGGCGGCGGGGCAGACCTTCCAGTTCGACGATGCGGTGCTGGCGGGATATCTGCCCGGCGCGCGGGCGACGCTGGCCATCGGGCCTTTGGCGCGGCTGAATGCGCCGGGGCTGTTGGCGGCGCTGGACCGGTATCCCTATGGCTGCACGGAGCAGATGACATCGAAGGCGATGCCCTTGCTCTATTTCGACGAAGTGGCGCAGGCCATGTCGCTGCCCTGGGCGGAGAATGTGCAGGGCCGGGTGCAAGAGGCGGTGGCGGAGATCCTGACCAATCAGGGCGCGGAGGGCGGATTTGGCCTTTGGGGGCCGGGGTCGGGTGATCTGTGGCTGGATGCCTATGTGACCGACTTCCTGTCGCGGGCCAAGGCGCGGGGGTTCGAGGTGCCAGACCCTGCCTTCCGCATGGCGCTGGACAATCTGCGCAATCAGGTGAATTTCGCGCCCGATTTCGACTTTGGCGGTGAGGCGCTGGCCTATGCCCTGATGGTGCTGGCGCGCGAGGGGGCGGCGGCGATCGGTGACTTGCGTTACCACGCCGATGTGAAGGGCGATGCCTTTGCCACACCGACGGCCATGGCGCAGTTGGGCGCGGCTTTGGCGGCCTATGGCGAACAGGCGCGGGCGGATGCGATGTTCGCGCGGGCCGGGGCGGCACTGGATGCAGCGGCGCAGGATGTGGAGCAACTGTTCCGCGCCGACTACGGGACGACCTATCGCGATGCGGCGGCGGTGCTGACGCTGGCGGTGGAGGCGGGGTCGAATGCGGTGGACCGCGAGGCATTGACGGACCGGATTGCCACATCCGGCGTCTTGTCCACGCAGGAAAGCACCTGGGCGCTGCTGGCGGCCAATGCTCTGATCGACGGACCCGAGGTTTCGGGGGTGACAATCGACGGTCAGCCTGCCGAGGGGCCTTTGGTGCAGATGCGGGCCTTGGGGGCCGCACCTGTGGCGGTGGCGAATGGCGGGGGGGATACCACGCTGACCGTGACCAGTTTTGGCGTGCCGGAGGGGGATGAGGCGGCGTCGGGCAATGGCTATGCGATTTCCCGCAGCTATTTTGCGCTGGACGGGACGCCGATGGATGCCTCTTCCGTGGCGGTCGGGACGCGGATGATCGCGGTGCTGGAGATCACGCCCTTTGGCCGTGGCGAGGCGCGGCTGATGGTGGCGGATCCGCTGCCGGCCGGGTTCGAGATCGACAATCCCAATCTGATGACGGCGGGGTCTGTGCCTGCGCTTTCGGGGCTGGGGCTGTTGGATTTCGTGACCCATGCCGAATATCGGCAGGACCGGTTCCTTGCCGCCGTGGACCGGATGGACAATGCGCCCTTCCGGCTGGCCTATGTGGTGCGGGCGGTGTCGCCGGGGGTGTTCCGGCATCCGGCGGCATCGGTCGAGGACATGTATCGCCCCGATTTCCGGGCGGTGGGTGAGACGGGCCGGGTGAGCGTGACGGAGTGATCCGGGCGCGGCATATCTTTGCGCTGGCGGCGGGGCTTTGGCTTTCCGCCGTGGCGCGGGATGGGTTTGACGGATGGGTGGCGGCGACGGTGCTGCCGCCGCTGGTGCCGGAGACTTCGGTCTTGGTGGAGGATCGGGAGGGCGCGCTGTTGCGCGCCTATACGGTGGCGGATGGGCGGTGGCGGCTTGAGGTCTCGCCCGATGCGGTGGACCCTGTCTTTGTCGAGATGCTGATCGCCTATGAGGATGGGCGGTTCCGCGATCACGGGGGGGTGGACCTGCGCGCGATGGCGCGGGCAGTGGCGCAGGCGGTTTGGCATGGCGGGGTGGTGTCGGGCGGATCGACGCTGACGATGCAGGTCGCGCGGCTGCTGGAGGAAAGCGGGACGGGCCGGATCGAGGGCAAGCTGCGGCAGATGCGGGTGGCGCTGGCGCTGGAGCGGCGGCTGACGAAGGAGGAAATCCTGGGGCTTTACCTGCTGCTGGCCCCCTATGGCGGGAATATCGAAGGGGTGCGGGCGGCGACGCTGGCCTATTTCGGGAAGGAGCCCTGGCGGCTGACCCCGGCCGAGGCGGCGCTGCTGGTGGCCATTCCGCAAAGCCCGGAAAGCCGCAGGCCGGACCGGCATCCGGAGGTGGCGGCAGAGGCGCGGGCGCGAGTGCTGGCGCGGGCCGTGGCGAAGGGGATCGTGACGGCGGATCACGCCGAGGCGGCAGAGCGCGAGGTCGTGCCGGTGGCGCGGCGGGCGGTGCCCGCTATCGCGCCGCATCTGGCGGATCGGGCGCTGCGCGATGCGCCGCTGGCGGCGGTGCATCGGCTGACCATCGACCGGGGGCTGCAAGTCGCGCTGGAGCAACTGGCCGCCGAGACGGTGCAGCATCAGGGCGAGCGGTTGCAGGTCGCGATGGTGGTGGCGGATCATGCGACGGGGGAAATCCTTGCCTCGGTCGGGTCGGCGGCGTTCCGGGCGGATGCGCGGCAGGGGTTCGTGGACATGACGCAGGCGCTGCGGTCGCCGGGATCGACGCTGAAGCCCTTGGTCTATGCCTTGGCCTTCGATGAGGGGCTGGCCCATCCCGAGACGATGATGGAGGACCGGCCCGTCCGCTTTGGCACCTATGCGCCGCAGAATTTCGACCGGGTCTATCGTGGCACGGTGCGGGTGCGGGAGGCGTTGCAGTTGTCGCTGAACATCCCTGTGGTGGCGTTGACCGAGGCGATGGGGCCGGCGCGGGTTCTGGTGGCGCTGGATCGGGCGGGGGTGGGCTATCGGTTGCCGCCGGGGGAGGCGGGGCTTGCCATCTCGCTCGGCGGGATCGGGGTGAGTTTGCAGGACATGGTGCAGCTTTACGCCGCGCTGGCACGGGGCGGTGTGGCGCTGCCCCTGCGCTGGCGGATGGAAGAAGACGGGGCAGAGGGGGCGCGGGTGGTGAGCCGGACCTCGGCCTGGCAGGTGGGGGACATTCTGGCGGGGCTGGCACCACCGCCGGGATCGCCGGAGAACCGCCTCGCCTACAAGACGGGGACGAGCTATGGGCATCGCGATGCCTGGGCCATCGGGTTTGACGGGCGGCATGTGGTGGGGGTCTGGCTGGGGCGGGCAGATGGGACGCCGGTGCCGGGGGTGTTCGGCGCTGACCTTGCAGCGCCGGTTCTGTTTCAGGCCTTTGCCCGGCTGAAGCCCGCGCTGGAGGCGCAGCCCCCTGCCCCGCCGGAGACCCTGCTGGTGGCCAATGCGCAACTGCCGCAGCCCTTGCAGCGGTTTCGCCCGCGCGGGGCGGCGTTCGACGTGGCCCGCGATGCGCCCGCAGTCGCCTTTCCGCCCGACGGTGCCGAGGTGGAGCGGTTGCCGGAAGGCGTGATGGTGCGGGTGGAGGGGGGCAAGGCCCCGTTCACATGGCTGGCCGATGGCATGCCGATGGTGACGGGCGAGCGGTCGCGCGAGGTGGTGCTGCCCCTGCTGGGGGCGGGGTTCACCACCCTGTCGGTGATCGACGCCGAGGGGCGGTCGGCACGGGCGCGGGTGCGGCTGCGCTAGACCCTTTCGATGGCTATGGAAATGCCCTGCCCGCCGCCGATGCACATGGTGAGGAGCGCAGTCCCCTGCCCCGTGCGTTCCAGCGCGTGCAGCGCCTTGACGGCGAGGATGGCCCCGGTGGCCCCGACGGGATGGCCCAGTGCGATGGCCCCGCCTGACGGGTTCACCTTCGCGGGGTCGAGGTTCAGGGCGCGGGAGACGGCGAGGGCCTGGGCGGCGAAGGCTTCGTTGCTTTCGACAAGGTCGAAATCCTGCGGGCGCATGCCGAGTTTGGCGCAGAGGGCCTGCGTGGCGGGGATGGGGCCAAGGCCCATCACGCGCGGGTCCACGCCTGCGATGGCATAGCCCATGATGCGGGCACGGGCGCCGTCGCGCTTGCCTTTGGACAGGATCAGGGCGGCGGCCCCGTCATTGATGCCGGAGGCATTGCCTGCGGTCACGGTGCCATCCTTCTGGAAGACGGGTTTCAAGGCGGCGAGTGCGTCAAGCGAGGTGGCCTTGGGGTGTTCGTCGCGGTCGAAGATGACGGGGCCCTTGCGGGACGGAACCTCGACCGGGGTGATTTCGGCGGTGAACCAGCCTTCTGCCAGGGCGCGGGCGGCGCGGGTCTGGCTTTCCAGGGCGAAGGCATCCTGATCGGCGCGGGTGATCCCGTGCTGGGCGGCGACGTTTTCCGCCGTGACGCCCATGTGACCCGTGCCGAAGGGACAGGTCAGCGCGCCGGTCATCATGTCCACGGCGCGGGTGTCGCCCATCCTGGTGCCGAAGCGCGCGGCGGGCAGGGTGTGGGGGGAGCGGGACATGCATTCCGACCCGCCGACGAGGGCGAGGTCGGCATCGCCGAGCATCAGCGCCTGCGCGCCGGAGACGATGGCCTGAAGCCCGGAGCCGCAGAGGCGGTTGACGTTCATCGCAGGGGTTCCTTCGGGGAGGCCCGCCTGCATGGCGGCGACACGGGAGAGATACATGTCGCGCGGTTCGGTGTTGATGACATGGCCGAAGACGGTGGTGCCGATGGCGGCAGGGTCGATGCCCGCGCGGGAGATGGCGGCGCGGGCGGCGGTGGTGGCAAGGTCGATGGGGGACAGGCCTGCCAGAGACCCGCCAAAGGTGCCGATGGCGGTGCGCGCGCCGGAAAGGATGTGGATGTCGGTCATGTTCGCCCCCTGCCCTGTCTTGAGGCGCAGGATGGCATGGCTTGGGCGGGGATGCATGGGTGACGTCGCGTTGCGACGCCCCCGTGCCGCGGCAATTGACAGTTCCGGACTGGCGGGAGACATGTGCCGCGACCCTCCTTCCGAGAGATTGAATTGGCTTCGCTTCTTCGCACCCATGCCGCGCTGCTGTTTGCAGGGATCGCTACCTTCGCGCTGATGGGGGCGGGGCAGTCGCTCTATGGTCCGGCCTTGCCCGCCTTCGCGCGGGAATTCGGGCTGAGCGTGGCGCAGGCGGGATGGCTGATCTCGGCGTTGTGGATCGGGTCGGCCCTGGGCGTGGCACTGATGTTCTTCCGGGGGCGGCATGTGACGCCGCGCCATGCGCTGGGGGTGATGGTCGTCGGATCGGCGATCATTGCCAGCGGGATCGGCTGGTGGCCGACGCTGGCGGGATCGGTGATCTTCGGCATGGGGTATGGGATTTCGACGGTGGTGTTCAATCCGCGCGTACTGCGCGCCTTCGGGGCGAAGGGGCCGTCTATGGTGAGCCTCTTGAACGCGATGTTCGCGGTGGGGGCGATTGCGGCACCCCTGGCCTTTGTCGCCATCGGATCGAACCCGCATCTGGCCTTTGCGGCAGTGGCGGTGATCGCCGGGGTGATCTGGCTGGCGGCCGGAACCACCGGGCGGGACGAGGAAGAGGCGGGGCGGGTCGCGTCGAAACCCTATCGTTTCCGCGCGGGATTGCTGTGTTTCGGGGTGGTCTGCATCGGGGTGGAGGCCTGTCTGATCGGGCTTGGCCCCACTGCGCTGATCACGGCGGGGGCGAGCGAGGAGACGGCGGCGCGGGCGCTTTCGGGGTTCTTCGTGGCCTTCCTGATCGCGCGGACGGCGCTGGTCTTTGTGGCGCATCTGGTGCCGCCCTTCGCCATCTATGCGGGGGCGATGGTCGGGGCGGCGCTCTGCGCCATCGGGGCGGTCCTGTTGCCGCCCGTTCCCTTCTTCATGGCGATGGGGGCCTTTGCGGGGTTGTTCTTCCCCGGCTTTTTCGTGACCGCGTCGCGGGTGATGGGGGATGACCCACGGGTGACGCCGACGATCATTGCGGCGGGATTGGTGGGGGGCATCTCTTCGCCCGTCATCCTGGGCTGGCTGGTCGAGGGGATGGGGGAGCGCGGGTTCTTCCAGATCATAGCCGGGCTGACGCTGGCGACGGCGCTGGTGGCGTTGGCACTGCTGCGGCGGGTGAATGCCGAGGCGCAGGGGTAATCATCCCGCCTGCCAGGCCTTTACCGCATCGAGCGGCCAGAGCAGCATGAGGATGTTGAGGGCGAGGCCGTCACGGATGAGCCATGTGGTCACGGCCTCGAAGAAGATCACGAGGGCGGCGGAGGCCCAGACCGGCAGGATGCGGGCGAGGAAGAAGCCTGCGATCATGGCGAGGATGTCGGCCACGGAATTGAGGACGCTGTCGCCGTAGTAATCCAGCGCGATGGTGACGGACCGGTAGCGTTCGATCACGGTTTCGGAGTTCTCCACGATCTCCCACGCCGCTTCGATCAGGGTGGCGAGGGTGAGCCGCCAGGCAAAGGAGAGGCGGCGGGCGGTCAGGTGGAGCAGGCCGTAGAAGAGCAGGCCGTGGATCAGATGCGAGGGGGTGTACCAATCCGTCAGGTGCTGCGAATTCTCGGAACTGACGGTTTCGCCGTGCCAGAGTTTGACATAGCCGCAGGCGCAGATCGGCACGCGCCCGACCTGCCAGAGCCAGAAGGCCGCCAAGGCGATGATGGCGAGGGTCAGGACATGGGGAAGGCGGCTGTCGGTCATGGGGCACCCTGTCGGTTCTGTGCAGAAAAGCCGAAATGGCGGGGGCTGTCACCACTGGTCATGCGCGCGAGGCGGGTTAGGTCTGGTGCATGAGCAAGTATGGACCCACGCGCGGCGAACATCTGTTCCGCCTTGTCTTTTCGATCTTCGGGCTGGGCTGCATCGGCGTCCTGTTTGCCGTGCGCGGCGTGCCGAAGGGGCCGGGGCTGGTGGAGGTGGTGGGGATCGCCGGGGCGTTCTTTGCCGGGACGGCGGTGCTGTCGGCAAGGGCCCTGTTGCGCCGGGATCAGGGCTGAAGCGGTTCGCGGCCCCAGTCGGTGAGCAGCCAGACATCACGACCTTCGATCACCACAGCGGTCAGGGGGCCACCATAGGCGGCGGAACTGTCGATGTTCAGGCGGTTGCCGTAATGGGTGGGATGGTCGAGCGCGGTATGGCCGTGGACCACAAGGAAGCCGTGATCGCGGGTGTCTTCGAGGAAGCCGCCGCGTATCCAGACGAGATCGGTTTCGGTCTGGGCGGGCATCGGGATGCCGGGGCGGATGCCCGCATGGACGAAGACACATTCGCCGCGCTGGTGCCAGGTCGGGCGGCTGTCGAGGAAGATGCGGTGGGCTTCGGGGACGGCTTCTACCGCCTCGGAATGGACAGGGACGAGGGGGCGGTCGGCGGCACTTCTGACGCCATATGAGGCAAGGGTGGCCGCCCCGCCAAGGCGGGGATGGAGCCAGGAGAGTTCGGCGCGCAGACCCTCTTCCGGTTCGAACGGGTCGCGCAGGAAACGGGTGAACATGCGGTCATGGTTGCCCTTGAGGGTGACCCAGTTCTCGCCCCGTTCGGTCCCCTTGGCGAGGTAATCGACGACGCCGCGGCAATCGGGGCCGCGATCCACGTAATCGCCCAGATGGATGACAGGCGCGTCATGGTCGCCGGTCTGGCGGCGGTCTTCGGCGATCAGGTCATGGGCATGCAGGAGCAGGTCGAGATGGCCGTGAATGTCGCCTATGGCGTAGCTGCGCATCGTGCCTGTCCGGGGTTGTGGAACGGGTCCGGGCCGTGAGGCCCGGACCTTGGGATAGGGGACGGGCCGGGGATAGGCAAGGGAGGCCCTGCCCGTCCCGGCCCTGCGCCGTCAGGCCACGTCGAATTCCAGCGGCTTGACCTGCTGGAACATGCCGGTGGATTCCAGCGTTTCCACGACCTTGGGGTCGATCGGCTGGTCGAGGTAGAGGATGGCGATGGCATCCTGCCCGACGCCGGAGCGGCCCAGGGTAAAGTTCGCGATGTTGACGTTGTTCTTGCCCATGGTCATGCCGAGAAGACCGATGATGCCCGGCACGTCTTCGTTCGTGGTGTAGAGCATGTGGCGGCCGATTTCGGCGTCGATGTTGATGCCCTTGATCTGGATGAAGCGCGGCTTGCCATCCGAGAAGCAGGTGCCGGCGACGGAGCGTTCGCGTTTGTCGGTGACCATGGTCACCTTGATATAGGCGTCGAAAACGCCGGTCTTTTCCTGACGGGTGGTGGAGATCTGGATGCCGCGTTCCTTGGCCACCACGGGGGCGGAGACGAGGTTGACGTCGGGATTGTGCGCCTTGAGGACGCCCGCGATGACCGACTGGTTCAGCGCGGCGAGGTTCATCTCGGCCACCGCGCCATCATAGAGGATGTTGATGGCCTTGATCGGTTCATCCGTCATCTGGCCGATGAAGGCCCCCAGATGCAGGGCGAGTTTCACCCATGGCCCCATGACGGCGGCCTCTTCCGCGGTGACATTCGGCATGTTCAGCGCGTTCTGCACCGCGCCGGTCAGCAAGTAGTCGGACATCTGTTCGGCCACTTGCAGGGCGACGTTTTCCTGCGCCTCGGTCGTGGAGGCGCCGAGATGGGGGGTGCAGACGACATTGGGGTGGTTGAAGAGGACGTTTTCGGTGGCGGGTTCCACCTCGAACACGTCCAGCGCGGCGGCGGCGACATGGCCTGCATCCAGCGCGTCCTTCAGCGCGGCCTCGTCGATCAACCCGCCGCGGGCGCAGTTGATGATGCGGACGCCCTTCTTGGTTTTCGCGAGATTCTCGCGCGACAGGATGTTGCGGGTCTTGTCCGTCAGCGGGACGTGCAGGGTAATGAAATCGGCGCGGGCGAGGAGGTCATCAAGCTCGACCTTCGTGACGCCGAGTTGCTTGGCGCGTTCTTCCGACAGGAAGGGATCATAGGCCACGACCTTCATCTTCAGGCCCACGGCACGGTCGCAGACGATGCCGCCGATATTGCCCGCGCCAATGACGCCGAGGGTCTTGTTGAACAGCTCCACCCCCATGAATTTCGACTTTTCCCATTTGCCCGCGTGGGTGGAGGCGTTGGCCTCGGGGATCTGGCGGGCGATGGAGAACATCATGGCGATGGCATGTTCGGCGGTGGTGATCGAGTTGCCGAAGGGCGTGTTCATCACGATGACGCCCTTCTTGGACGCCGCCGGGATATCCACATTGTCCACGCCGATGCCGGCGCGGCCCACGACTTTCAGGTTCGTGGCCTGCTCAAGCAGTTTTTCGGTGACCTTGGTGGCCGAGCGGATGGCGAGGCCATCATATTGGCCGATCAGTTCGGCCAGCTTTTCCTTGTCCTTGCCGAGTTTCGGCATGTAGTCCACTTCGACACCGCGGTCGCGGAAGATCTGGACGGCGGTTTCGGAGAGTTCGTCGGAGACGAGAACGCGGGGGGCCATTTTGGGCTCCATTTCAATGAGTTGTCGGGGGAAAGGTAGGGCGGGGTTCACCCCGCCGTCCCGGTCAGGCAGCCTGCGCCAGTGCGGCGATCTCGGCCTCGAAGGCATGGGCGATCCAGGGCATTAGGGCTGCGACATCGGCGGTTTCGACCGTCGATCCGCACCAGATGCGCAGGCCGGGGGGGGCGTCGCGATAAGCGCCCACGTCATAGGCCACGCCTGCCTTTTCCAGCCGCTTGGCCACGGCCTTGGCAAAGGCCGCGCCATCGGTGATGCGGGGATCGGTGAATTTGAGGCAAACGCTGGTGGTCGAGGCCGTGGCGGGGTCTTCCGCAAGGTTCGCGATCCACGGGTTGGCGGCGCAGAAATCCCAGACGGTGCGGGCGTTTGCCTCGGCCCGCGCGATGAGGCCCTTGAGGCCGCCCACGGATTTCGCCCATTTCAGCGCGACGAGGTAATCTTCCACCGCCAGCATGGACGGCGTGTTGATCGTCTCGCCCAGGAAGATGCCGTCGATCAGCTTGCCCTTCGATGTCAGGCGGAAGATTTTCGGCAGCGGCCAGGCGGGGGTGTAGGTTTCCAGACGTTCCACCGCGCGGGGCGACAGGATGAGCATGCCATGCGCCCCTTCGCCGCCCAGCACCTTTTGCCAGGAGAAGGTGGTGACGTCGAGCTTGTCCCAGGGCAGGTCCATCGCGAAGGCGGCGGAGGTGGCGTCGCAGATGGTAAGCCCTTGGCGGTTCGCGGGAATTGCGTCGCCATTCGGGACGCGGACGCCGGAGGTGGTGCCGTTCCAGGTGAAGACGACATCGGCGTCGAAATCGACGGTGGCAAGGTCCACGATCTGGCCATAGGGGGCCTTTTTCACGGTGGCGTCGAGCTTGAGCTGTTTCACCGCGTCGGTGACCCAGCCTTCGCCGAAGGATTCCCAGGCCAGCATTTCCACGGGGCGGGCACCGAGCATCGTCCACATCGCCATTTCGACGGCGCCGGTGTCGGAGCCGGGGACGATGCCGATGCGGTAATCGGCGGGGACGCCGAGGATTTCGCGGGTGAGGTCGATGGCTTCCTGCAACTTCGCCTTGCCGACTGCGGCGCGGTGCGAGCGGCCGAGGGGCGCGTCGGCGAGGTGGTTCAGGGTGAAGCCGGGGATCTTGGCGCAGGGGCCAGAGGAGAAGCGCGGATTGGCCGGGCGCTTGGCCGGCGGGGTCAGGTCTGTCATGGTAGCCTTCCAGCTAAAAGCCCTTCGTTGGGGAAGGGTGTCCCGCCGCCGGGGATAGCGGGGCGAGCGGGCTGGCACAAGCGGGAAAATTGCCCTAAAGCGGCGCAACGTCGCGCGAAAGCGACGGGTTTGTCCACTATCGGAAACTTCATGTTCATCGCGACCCTGCTGACCAACCCGCAAACCCCGATCCTTGAACGCGCCACGGTAGAGGCGGTGCGGAATGCCTGGGGGGGAGGCGATGCGATCTGGCTGGAACCCGGAGTGGCGGCGGAATTTCCTTTGGAAACCATGCCGTTGAACCACTGGGAGGTGTGGGAGGGGTTGCAATCCCTGCGCGTCGATCTGGTGGTGCAGGCGGCGGAGGGGCGGCGCAAGCGGGTGCTGCTGGCCGACATGGATTCCACGATGATCGAGCAGGAATGCATCGACGAGTTGGCGGATGAGGCCGGGGTCGGGGCGCGGGTGGCCGAGATCACGCGCCGGGCGATGAACGGGGAGCTGGATTTCGAGGCGGCGCTGAAGGAGCGGGTGGGGTTGTTGAAGGGCCTGCCGGTGGCGGTGATCGACCGGGTGATCCGGGACCGGATCACGCTGATGCCGGGGGGGCCTGCGCTGGTGGCCACGATGAGGGCGAACGGGGCCTATGCGGCGCTGGTGTCGGGGGGGTTCACGGCGTTCACGGCGAAAATCGCGGCGGTGCTGGGGTTCGATGAGAACCGGGCCAACACATTGAATTCTATTGGTGATCTTCTGGATGGGACGGTGGCAGAACCGATCCTGGGCCGTCAGGCCAAGGTGGATGCGCTGGAGGACATTACCAAAAGGTTAAGCCTGTCGGAGCGCGAAGTCCTGGCCGTGGGGGATGGGGCGAATGATCTGGGGATGCTGAAACGCGCCGGAGCGGGGGTGGCGCTGCATGCCAAGCCGGTGGTGGCTGCGGAATGCGACATCCGCATCAACCACGGGGACCTGACGGCGCTGCTGTTCCTCCAGGGGTATCGGCGCGAGGAGTTTGTGGCGTGATCATCCGTCCGGCACGGCCGGAAGATGCCGCCGCGATGGCCGACTTGCAGAACAAGATCATCCGGATCGGCGGGACGACCGCCTATCAGACCGAGCGGAGTGTCGAGGCGGTGCGGGATTACATAGACGGCGCGGGGGCGATCTGCTGTTTCGTGGCAGAGGCAGAGGGGCGGCTGATCGGGTTTCAGGCGCTGGGCGTCTGGCCGGGATTGCCGGAGGGATGGGGCGATATCGGCACTTTTGTTGAGCCTGAGGTGCAGGCGAAGGGAACGGGGCGCGCGCTGTTCGCGGCGACCTGTGCCGCAGCGCGGGCGGCGGGGCTGGAAACGATCAACGCCACGATCAGGGCCGACAATGCGCCGGGGCTGGCCTTCTATGCGCGGCAGGGGTTCCGCGACTACGGGCAGGAGCCCGAGTTCCGCCTTCTGGACGGGCAATGCGTGGGGCGTGTGCATCGGCGGTTCGATCTTTGATACAAGGGGCGACCCATGCAGGATGGCGGTTGACCCTTAACCGGAGGTAAGCGCGGCGCTCAGTTGGCCGGGGCGTCGGGGGTGAGGAAACCGGCTTCCTCCATCTCTTTCCGGGTGGGATACCACATCGTTCCCATGCCGCGGGAGACGACATTCACCGCGAAATCGGCGCTGACGCCATGGGCGAGGAAATGCGCGATGAGCTTGTTCGCGTCGCGCTGGCCTTCGTCGTAAACCCATTCCGCGAAAGCGAATTCGTCTTTCCAGCCGCTATCCTCGCGCCAGTCCTGATAGTAGCTGCGCATCGACTCCACGCCCCAGCCGGAGGGGTGCAGGCCGATGCGGCCGCCCCGGTTCATCCGCCGGTCGGTGCCGGCCACGAAGAGAATGGCGCAGGCAGAGGCGCATTCGCCTTCCACCTCGGTCTTGAGGCCGTAATCGGCGATGATGGCGGCCATCTCATAGGCGGCTTCGATATAGCCGCCGTCAGAGGTGAGGCGGAGCGTGTCGATCCGGTCGCCATGCTGCGCGAGAAGGGCGCGGAGGGCGTCGATATCCTCATAGGCGATGTCGCCCACGGTATCGTCGGGGGAGAGGCCGGAATCGGGGTCGATCAGCGTCGCATCGACGGGAAATTCCGTGTTGTAGATCAATCTGTTGGCATCGAGGGTGAAGCGCGTGTCGGCAAGTGCGGGCGTGGCGGCGAGGAGCAGGAGGGCAAGCACGGCGGGCAGGGTCACGGGTATCCTCGCGGTCGGAACGGTGGTTTCGGGGGTAGCGTAACCTGCGGGGCGCGGGCTGCAAAGGGGCTGTGGGGACAGGGGTTTACAATGCGCGGGGGGCGGCGGAAGAAGGCGGGATGATCTTCGAGGTTGCCACCCATCTTGCCCTTCTTCTGATCCTTGCGGCCTTTCTGGCGGGGTTCGTCGATTCCATCGCGGGGGGCGGGGGGCTGATCTCGGTTCCGGCCCTGCTTCTGGCCGGGGCGTCGCCGATCGAAGCCTTGGCCACCAACAAGTTGCAGGGCACCTTCGGGGCGGCGACGGCGACGGCCACCTATGCGCGGGCGGGGCATGTGCAGCTGCGCGAACAGCTTGGAATGGCTGTGATTTCCGCGATTGGCGGGGGGTTGGGGGCGCTGGTGGCGCATCTGGTTCCGGTGGAGGTGCTTCGGGTGGTGATGCCCGTCGTGCTGGTGGCGGTGGCGCTGTTCTTCGCGTTGAAACCGGGGCTGAGCGATGCGGATCGGGTGGCGCGGATGCGGCCCGGTGTCTTTGCGGTGACGGCGGTGCCTCTGATCGCGGCCTATGACGGGTTCTTTGGGCCGGGGACGGGGTCGTTCTTCATGCTGGCTTTCGTGATGTTGGCGGGGTTCGGCGTGCTGAAGGCGACGGCGCATACGAAGCTGTTGAATTTTGCCAGCAATATCGGGAGTTTGGCCGTATTCATCCCGTCGGGGGCGATGTGGTGGGCGGTGGGGTCCTGCATGGCGGCGGCGCAGGTTCTGGGGGCGGCGCTGGGGGCAAGGCTGGCGATGCGGGTGGGCGCGCGGCTGATCAAACCGCTACTGGTGGTGGTGTCCACGGGGATGGCGGGGCGGTTGTTGTGGCAGGCCTTCGCCGGGTGATTTCGGCTTTCGCCGCATGGTGTTGGCCGGAAACGGCTGTGCCGTAACCTGTGCCGCAAACTGTGCAGCAAACTGTGGCCACGCTGCGAACGCCGGAACGGGCCCTGGCGCAACGGGGGGCGGGCGGGAACGCAGGCCCGGTCACCCACCCCAATCCGCCGCCTGCATCTCGCGCAGGCGGGAGGCGGTGCGTTCGAATTCGAAGGCGCCGGTGCCTTCGATGTAGAGCCGTTCGGGTTCGTCGGCGGCAGAGCAGATCAGGCGGACCCGCGCCTCGTAGAGCGCGTCGATGAGGGTGACGAAGCGTTTCGCCTCGTTGTAGTTCGAGGCGGAAAGCTGGGGGATGTCTTCGAGGATGAGGACACGCACCGCCTGTGCGATGGAGAGGAAATCGCCGGGGCCGAGGGGACGGGCGCAGAGGTCCCAGAAGGTGGCGCGGGCGATGCCGTTGGCGAAGCGGGGCACTTCGACCGTGCGGCCATTGACGGGAAGCTGCAAGGCTTCGCCCGCCGCGCCGCCGGTGAGATCGGACCAGATGGCGTTGATTTCGCCGCGCGCCCGCCCGGCGGGGTGGAAATAGACCTGCGCGCCTTGCAGGCGGTGTTGGCGGTAATCGGTCGGGCTTTGCAGTTCCACCACGTCGAGCCGGGCGCGGAGCAGGTCGATGAAGGGCAGGAAGAGCGCGCGGTTGAGACCGTTGAGATAGAGATCCTCGGGCGGGCGGTTGGAGGTGGTGACGATGACCGCGCCGCCGGCGAGGAGCTTTTCGAAGAGCCTGCCCACGACCATGGCATCGGTGATGTCGGTGATCTGCATTTCATCGAAGGCAAGGAGGCGGGTGTCCTTGAGGATCGCCTCGGCCACCGGGGCGATGGGATCTTCGACGCCTTTCTTGCGCGCCTCGTGCATGGCCTTGTGGGTGTCCTGCATGAAGGCGTGGAAATGGACGCGGCGCTTCTGGCGGATGTCGGTCGCTTCGTGGAACAGGTCCATCAGCATGGATTTGCCGCGCCCGACACCGCCCCAGAGGTAGAGCCCCTTGGGCGGGGTGAGCGGTTTGGCGAAGAGACCGGCGAAGAGGCCAACGCGGCGGTCGGCATGGGTTTCGAGCCAGAGGCGGATCGCTTCGAGCCGGGGCAGCACGGCATGTTGCGCCGGATCGGCGCGGAGCTGGCCATCGGCGACGCGGGCCTCGTAGAGTTCGGTCAGGGTTTGCCGCATACCGTTGTATACAACGCGCGGCGGCCTGTGGGAAGCGGTGCGATGCGCCATCCTTTCGGATGCAGGGCCGACCGAAGCATCCGGCGGGCTGATCGGAGGAGAGAATGCAGGGGCGCGGCGGGCGGCATAATCTGACGTCGTGCCGCCGATCCCGCGCGGCACCGCAAGAAGGCCCGAAACCATGAGCGACGCGACCCGCGGCTTGCCGATCCATAGGCCCGACCCCGATTTCGGGCGCATGTACAGGCATCCGGCCGACGTGCTGCCCGAGGTGCAATTGGGGCGCGGCTGGTGGCTGCTGCCGATGCTGGCGGGCGGCGTGGCGGGCTGGGCCGTGCTGATGCGGGCCATCTTCTTCTGATCCTGCCCTAAATCGCAGCCGGGCCAAGCCGTTTGGGCATCTGAGGGCACGATGTCCGTGCCCATGCGATCCATGAAGGCCAGACCACCATGAGCGATGCAAGCCACGGCCTGCCGATCCATCGCCCCGATCCGGAATTCGGGCGGAGCTATGGGCGGCAAGGCGATGCCGTTCCGCAGATGACCATTTCGCGGGGGTGGTGGCTTTTGCCTGCCTTCCTTGGCGGTGTGACGGGATGGGTGTTCCTGTTCAAGGCGCTGTTCTTCTGAGGGATGGCTAAACCCTTGTCGGGTCGGGCCGTTGAGGTCTGAGGATTTTCGTGCAGGAGGCAGGAATGGCAGTGGCCCATCTCTACGGTCTGAAACCGGTCGAGCGGGAAGCCCCGCGGGCACCGCGCATGTTCGTCGAACCGGCGGATTTCGCTGCGGTGGCAGAACTGGCGCGGGCGATTTCAGGATGCGAACGCGCCTGCATCCGGCTGGAGGATGACGAGACGGGCGAAATGCGTCTGGCCTTCTTTCCCGAGTTGCCGGGGGTGACGGATCTGCCTGCGGCGCTGATGCCGAACGGGCGGGGGCTGGCGGTGCTGGACCCGGCGCCGATGGGCCGTGACATTGCGGCGGCCGGCCTGCCGGACCTGGGCTTCTGGGCGGGTTTTGCGCTGAAATCGCAGGGCGGGCGCGTGCTGGGGGTGCTGGGCCTGATGGACAGCGCGCCGCGCGAGATGAGCGATGCGACGATGCAGCAACTGGTGCAGTTGTCGGGCATCCTGTCGCTGGGGATCGGGATGGCCGCATCGGTGATCCGGGTTCTGGCGCGGCAGACGCTGGGCGTGATCGAGGATGTGGCCGAGGTCGAGGAGGGTGCGGCCTCGCCGGCCCTGACCGGGCTGATGCGCTATGCGGCGGGGCGGATGCCCAGCAATGCCGAGGCGATGGCAATGCGGATCGCCGGGCTGGCCGAAATGTCGGACGGGCATCTGCTGCTGACGGAGACGGCGACGTCGATCCTGTTCACCCATGGCTTCCGGCTGGCGACATCGGATGTGCTGGAGGATGCGCCCGAGGCGGAAGAGGTGGCCGAAGTCCAGGCATCGAAGGAATTCCAGGCGATGGCGCGGCTGCGGATCGGGGAAGTCCATCACGACATCGCCCGCGACGATGAGACCGACAAGTTCGCCTTCCGCATCACCGGAAGCGGTGCCGACTGGGTGCTGCTGGACAACGGGCTGGAGCAGGGCTGGCCGGAAATGGCGGCCGAGATCATCAAGCGGACGCGGAACGCGACCTTTGACTATGTGCGGATGCACATGATCCATCGCCGCGATGCGCCGATGCCGTCGGGGGAATATCTCTACGATCTTTATGGCATCGAATGGGCGGTGCGCGGCACGCCGGAGGCGGCGGAGGCACGCGGTGAGGACGGGACCTGGCGGTCCTTCGATGCGAGCAGCGCCTCGCCGGACAATCCGCGCGACTTTTCGGCGCTGGCGGCCTTTGCGGCGATCCCCGACCTTGAGGCCAGGATCGGGGGGGATGTGCATGAATGGTCCAAGCGGATTGCCGCCGGATCGGAGATCACGCCCGTCTTCAACTGAGACGCCGGACGGAATGGGGAGGGCCGCGGGGACGGCCATCCGGGGGGCGCGGGTCAGGCCGCGTCCCCTTCCATTTTGACGATGCTTTCGCGCAGGCGGCCGACGGCGGCCTTCTTGATCTGGCTGACGCGGCCCGTGGTGACGCCGAGGATTTCGGCGATTTCATAGACGTTCAGTTCTTCGACGAAATAGAGTTGCAGGACCAGCGCCTCGCGTTCCGGCAGGTCGCCCAGGGCGCGGCGCAGCATCTGGCGCATCTGATCGTGCTGCATCTTGTCTTCGACGGACCGGCCCGCGTCGGAGAAGAGCATGGAGTGATCGGTATAGACCTCGTCCAGCGACTTGATCTGGGAGGCGCCGAACTGGGCTTCCCAATCCTCAAGCTCGCCCACGGTGATGCCCATGTCGGCGGCGATCTCGTGCTTTTCGGGGGTGCGGAGAAGGGTCTGTTCCAGCTTTTGCGTCGATGCGCGCATGCGCTGCTGCATCACGATGGTGGCGCGGCAGAGCGAAGAGGAGGCGCGGAGATAGTCGATGATGGAGCCGCGGATGCGGATGGCGGCATAGGCGGCGAAACTCGCACCCTGGCGCGGGGTATAGCGCTGGGCGGCATCGACGAGACCCATGTAGCCGACCTGGAGCATGTCTTCCACCTCGGCCATGCGGCCGACGCGGCCATGCATGTGCCAGGCGATCTTGCGGACAAGGTCCATGTGCGAGCGGACCAGCTTTTCGGGCGAGGGGCCGTCCTGTTCGGCATAGCGTTTGGCGAGCATCATTCGCGCCCTTTCGGTGAGGGTTCGGGAAAACGGGTCATTCGGCGGCTCCGGCATAGGCGGGGGACCATCCGTCGGCCCAGTTGCGCAGGTCGGCGAGACCGGGGCGGGAGAGGGCGTTGACAAGCCCGGTGCCTGCGGCGGTCCGCGTGAGCCTGAGGCCGACATCGGCGATGGCGGCCAGTTCACCCTGTTCGGGCCACCACTGATCGAGCCCGGTGAGGGTGACCGTGGGGGCGAAGGCCTGCCAGTCGTAGCAGAGCCGCGAGATGCGGGCCGGGTGAAGGCCCGCAGGGAGGCAGAGCACCAGCTCTGCCCCGTCGATTTCGATGAGCCGGGCGACGAGGGCCGGGGCCTCGGCCGGGGTGTCGGAGAGGTCGATGATCTGCGGCGCATGGGGCTGCGGATCGGGCAGCGCCATGGCACCGGCGATGGTGGGGCGGTCCAGCGTCAGGCCCATCAGGCGGGCCCAGCCGCGCAGCCGATCCTCGACCAGCAGATTGCCGGGGACGGGGGCGATGAGCTGCGGGCGCAGGTCGGGAAGCGCCAGCATCCAATGGGCGGCAAGGCGGGCGGCCAGCATGGATTTGCCCGCGCCGGGGGGGCCGACGATGAGAAGCCGGGACGGGATCTCTTCGGCCAGGCCTTCGGGCGGCAGCAGGCTGCGGGTCAGGCGGGTGAAGGGATCGTTCGGGACGGCCCGCGCGGCCTCGGCCCGGAGGGCCTGGGCGAAATCGTAGGGCGGCGGGTCCGGCGGGGTGGGTTGCGGGCGCGGCACGGCATCCGCCGCGATGGAGCGGTGGAGGACGGGGCGGAAGACGGCGTCCATCCGGGGGGCCGGGGTGGCGGGCGGGGTGGCGGCCACGGAGGGAGCCGTTGCGGGGGCCATTGCAGGGGCCGTTCCGGGGGCCGGGGTCGCCGGCATGACGGGAGGCATGGCCGGGGTCGCGTCGGGCGCCGAAGCGGGGGCCCAAGCGGCGGGCGCGGCGGGCTGGGGCGCGGGCGGCGCGGTGCCGATCTCGGCATCGGGCGCGATGGCCGTGACTTCGACCATGCCGCCGACGCGTGTGGTGGAAAGGATCAGCGCATCGGGGCCGAGACGGCGGAGGAGTTCCTCCATCGCCTTTTGGCTGTCTGTGGCGCGGACGGTGATTGCGGTCATCTGTCAGCCCCCATCGGAGTCATCTGAGGTTGCGGTTGAGGGGTGGCCATGCGGGGCAGTTGCTGCTGTCCGCCGATGGCGGCCACGACTTCCACGCGGCGGTTGTCGGGCAGTTCGTTGATGCCCATGACGATGGCATCGGGCAGGTGCGGGCGCAGGAATTGCGCGAAGCTGCGGCGCAACTGGCCTGCGACGATGAGCACGGCCTGCTTGCCCTGCCCCTGGGCATTGTCGAGCGCCTCGGAGATCGACTTGACCAGGGTGGCGGCGAGGCCGTTGTCGAGGACGAGCCCCTCTTCGCCCTGGCGGCGGGCGCGGATCAGAAGCTGTTCCAGTTCCGGATCGAGCGTGACCAGCGGGAGCGGCGTGTTGATCGGCACCATCTGTTGCAGCAGGAGCGGGATCAGCACCGGGCGCAGCGCTTCGGCCATGTCGGCGGCGGAAAGGTTGCGGGGGGCGAGATCGGCCACGCCTTCGAGGATGCGGCGCAGGTCGCCGATCGGGATACGTTCGGCCAGCAGCCCGCGCAGCACGGCGGTCACGGTGTGCAGCGGCACGACCTTGGGCACCACGGCATTGACGAGGGTGGGCGAGACGCGGGCGAGCGTGTCGAGGAGCGTCTGCACGTCATCGGGACCGATCAGGTCGGCAGCGTGTTTGTAAAGGAGTTGCGAGAGGTGCGTGGCGATGACGGATTCGGGTTCCACCACCACGTGATCGTCGGCCTCTGCCTCGGGGAGCTGATGGGGCAGGATCCAGACGGCATCGAGGCCGAAGGAGGGATCCTTGACGTCGATCCCCTTGAGCTTGCGGGTGGAGGAGGCGCCGGGGATGGCGAGCTTGCGGTCGGGATAGACCACGTCCTCGCCCCGGATGACCTGGCCGATGCGGATGCGATACTGGTTCGGGGTCAGCGTCAGGTCATCGCGGATGCGGACACCGGGGACGACGAAGCCCATCGCCTTGGACACTTCGCGGCGGATGGCGGTGATGCGCTGGACCAGCGCGCCGCCGCCTTCGCCCGCCAGCGGGATCAGCGCATAGCCGATCTGGAGCGAGACGGGGGCGTGATCGGTGACATCTTCGGCGGTGATCGCCTCGGTACCGGGACGGGCGGCCTCGGCCCCCGGCGCGGCGGCGCCGCCTGCGGGGGATGCCTCTTCCTCGGCATCCGGGGCGCTGTCGGGGCGGCCGAACCAGGCGAGGACGCCGGCGGCGGCGGCACCGACGAGGAACATGACATTCGGCATGCCGGGGACGAGGCCGATGATGGCCATGACGCCCGCCACCGGAAGCCAGGCCTGGCGCAGGTGGATCTGCTTGGCGATGAGGCCCGACATGTCATGCGAGGAGGAGACGCGGGTGACGATGATCGCGGTGGCGATGGAAAGGAGCAGCGCCGGGATCTGCGCGACGAGACCGTCGCCGATGGAGAGCAGGACATAGGTATGCGAGGCATCCGACAGCGACAGCCCGTGCTGGAGCGTGCCGATCAGGATGCCGCCGATGATGTTGATGGCGAGGATCAGGATGCCCGCCATGGCATCGCCCTTCACGAATTTCCCGGCACCGTCCATGGACCCGTAGAAATCGGCCTCGGCGGCGACCTCGGCCCGGCGGGCGCGGGCCTGATCAGGTGTCAGAAGTCCGGCATTCAGGTCGGCGTCGATCGCCATCTGCTTGCCCGGCATGGCATCGAGGGTGAAGCGGGCCGAGACCTCGGACACGCGGCTTGCACCCTTGGTGATGACGACGAGGTTGATGATGACGAGGATGGTGAAGACGAGGATGCCGACGATCAGGTTGCCCGCGATGACGAATTCCCCGAAGGCCTGGATCACCTTGCCGGCGGCATCGTGGCCGGTATGGCCTTCGGCGAGCACGACGCGGGTGGAGGCCACGTTCAGCGCGAGGCGGAAGATGGTGGCGATAAGCAAGAGGTTGGGAAAGCTGGAGAAATCCAGCGGGCGGTAGCAATAGAGCGCCACCATCAGGATCACGAGCGACAGAAGGATATTGGCGACGAAAAAGATGTCCAGGAGGACGACGGGCAGCGGCAGCACCATCATCGCGATGATGGCGAGGATGCCGAGCGGCAGGGCGATGCCGCCCATCGCGGTGGCGAAGCCGGTTTTTGCGGCGGCGCTGCTCATGCAGTCTGCTTCCCTGTTCTGGTGGTGGCGGCGGGTGTCATAGGTCCGTCATCCCCGGTGGTCGTTCCTGTCTTCGGGGCGAGACTTGCAAAGCCTGTGCCAGAGGGGGGCAGACCTGCGGATGGGTTGGCGGAAGGGGCGATGGCGGGAAGAGGCACGCGCGCGCGAGGGGCCGGGTGGTGGCGGGGGTGTTAACGGGGGCGTGATCGGCTGGACGGGTGGCATGGGGATTGCAGGGAAAGGGCCGACTGACGGACCCTTGACTGGAGCCCTGCGATGCACCGCGCCGCCCCTGCCCTTTTCCTGATCGTGCCGCTTCTTGCGGGCTGCGTGTCCACGCCGCAGACGGCGACGCAGGCCCTGCCCCTGAGCGCGACGGAGACGACGCGGCAGCTTGCGGAGGTGAAGGACAATCTGGATGCCGCCGACCGGATGAACGCGCCGCCCCCGCCTGCGGCTGCGGCGGTGGCTTCGGGCGTGCAGCCGTTGAAGGGGATGGGCTTTGCCCAGATCGCCGGGCAGCCGGGCAAGACGACGAATGAAAAGCGCCTGATGGCGATCCGGGCGGCGCGGATGGATGCGCTGCGGGATCTGACCGAGCAGGTGCATGGCATCCGGATCAATGCCCAGACCACGATCAGCCAGGCCGTGGTGCGGGATGACAGCCTGTCGGCGGTGGTGCAGGGCACGTTGCGCGGCGCGCGGACGGTGCGGGTGACGCCGAAGGGGACCGACAGCTATGAGGTGGAGATGGTGCTGGACCGCGAGACGGTCGCCTATATCGTGCGCGCTCTGAAGGGGCGGGTGTGATGCGGCTGACGCTTCTGGTCCTGGGCCTGATGCTGGCGGCGCTGCCTCTGCGGGCGGCGGAGGGGCTGGTGGTGCGGGCGACGGGCTTTGCCATCCAGTCGGGTGCCGAGGATGCGGCCAGTGCCAAGCGGCGCGCGGTGGCGGATGCGCTGTTGCAGGCGGCGCTGTCGGGCGGGGCCTCGGTCACCGGGCACACGGTGATGGACAAGAGCGTGATCACCAGCGACCTGTTGATCGTGCGGCCCGTGGGGCGGGTGTTGCGGCATCAGATCGTGGAGCTTTCGCAGAACGGCGCGACCTGGAGCGCGACGATCGAGGCGGTGGTGGGCGCCGGGGTTTCGGGCGAATGCACGCGGCGGCGGAACCTGTCGCTGATCGTCTATGCGCCGGTGGTGGCGGTGGAGCCGCAGGCCCCGGCCTGGACCGAGCCGCTGGCCATGGAAGTGGCCAAGCAGATGGTGCGGCGGCTGGAGGCGCATCCGGCGACGGAGCTGGTGCGGGTGACGGACCGCGCCTTCCCCCGCCTGTCGAAGAAGCGCGAGGCCACGGATTACGAGACGCTGACGCGCGGGTCGGTGCGGCTGGGCGAAGGGGAACATGCCTTCATCCCGGTGGTGGAGGTGGAGGTCGGCGGCATGGGCATGAAGCCCGATCTGCGGATGCGGATCGAGATGGTGCTGATCGCCGGGTCGGGCGAGGAATCGCGGCAGGCGGCGGAGCGCAGCGTGAAGCTGCCCGGCGTATCGCCCCTGGGACGGCTGGCCATCGCCATCGAGCCCGACCGGCGGCAACTGGCCGCGCAACTGACCGAGGGGCTGGAGCGGGAGATGGACCGGCTGCTGGACATCGAGACCTGCAAGCCGGTGACGGCGCGGCTGGATGTGGCGGGCGGCAAGATCGTGGCGCCGGTGGGTCGCCAGCAGGGGCTGACGCGGGGCAGCATCGCCTTTACCGCCGATGCCGATTTTTCGACCGAGATGCTGGAAGTGGTGGAACTGGCGGCGAACCGGGCCGTGCTGCGGCCGCTGGACCCCGGCCGGGGGGCGAAGGCCTTTGCCGGACGCCCGGTGCGTTTCGTGGAGGCAGGGCTGTGAGGCGGATCGTGATGGCGCTGATGATGGCCGCAACACCGGCAGCGGCGATGGACTACGGCGCCGGCGTGCCGGGCGATGAGGTCGGGCGGTTGATCCGCGCGGCGATGGAGGAGGCGGGCCAGGCGGTGCCGGATTTCGCCGATCCCGCGCGGGCCTTCCCGCCCTGCGGCAGCGTGCCGGAGGTTCTGCCGCGACAGGGAAGCTGGTCCACCGCCGAGGTGCGCTGTGATGGGCCGGTCTGGAGCCGCGCGGTGCGGACAGGGGCGGTGACCGGTGGGGCGGCGATGGCCGAGCCGACGGATGATGCGGGCGAAGGGCCGATGGCCGTGGTCCTGGCGCGCAGCGTGGCGCGGGGGGCGGTGCTGACGGCAGAGGATGTCACGCTGGCCCCGGTGGGCACACGCGGCCCCGACGGCATCTTCACCGATCCCGCAGAGGTGATCGGGCGGCGCACCAAGACGGCGCTGGGGCTGGGCAAGCCCGTCCTGCTGCGCCAATTGGAGCCGGTCTGGATGGTGGCGCGGGGCAATCCCGTGGTTCTTGCGGCCTCGGCCGGGGGGCTTGCCGTCTCGGCCCCGGCGGAGGCGCTGGATGACGGGGCACTGGGCGATGTGATCCGTGTCCTGAACAAGTCGAGCGGGCGCGAGGTGAAGGCTGTCGTCACCGGAAGAAATTCCGTGATGGCGCAGACTAACATGCGCTGAAATCCGTCCGTAATGACAGCTAAACGGAGGCTCTCATGGTAGACCCAATTTCAACATCAGCTGCGCGTCCTCGGATCGCCCGTCCGGGCGAAGATGTCGCTGGGCCGGTTCAGGGTTCCACCGCGAACGGCTCTGCAACGGCTGTCGGACCGGCCGCAGGGGACAGCGTCTCGCTGAGCCCTGCGGCGCAATCCCTGCCTGCGGAGCTCAAGGGTGGACCCCCCATTGATCTGACCATCGTGGCCAAGATCAAGGAAGCGATCGCGGAAGGGAGATATCCCATTGATCTGGAGAAGATCACCGACAGTCTGTTCGAGAACTATCTCGAACTGACCCAGTGATCCCACGCCCGATCTTCCTGACCTAACGACGACCCGGAGCCTTCCGACATGACACTCGGCACGTCTGCCCTTCTTGTGGCTATCCTTCTGGCAGGGGTTTCCCTTGTCACCTTCGGTCTGATGCGCAACCGCGCGCGCGCCGTGGAAGAGGGGCCGCAGACGGGTTTCCTTGAAGGGGCGCAGATGCCCGAGCTGACCGCGGACATGAGCGGGGCCTTCGCGGCGCGGCTGGAGGCTATTCTGGCCGAGCAGACGCAGCGGCAGTCGGAGGCGCTGAGCGATGCGCTGGCGGGGCTGAAATCGGATATCCAGCATCTGAAATCGGATGTGGAATGGCTGGCGGGCGAACGGATGATCGAGCAGGCGATCACCCTGGCGCAGACGGGGCTGGAGGCGGATGAGATCGGGCGCGAGCTGGGTCTGACCCGCGAGACGGCCGAGACGATCCGGATGTTCCGGCGTCACTGATCGGCGTGAGGGATGGGTTGCGGGGCCGGACGGGAGCGTCCGGCCCCGTTCGTTTTGGCCGGGCAGCGGATCAGGGCAGCGGATCAGGGGAGCGTGGCGCAGAGGGCATGGCCTGCCATGCCGCCGGCGCAGAGATCGCGCAGGGCGGCCAGGGCGGCATCCTGCGCGGCGAGCCGGTCCTTCGGGTCGATCAGGGCGAGCGTGGAATCGCGGGCGGCGGCCGCATTGGGCGTGGCCAGTGCGGCGGAGAGGGCCTGCCAGACATAGCCGCCGGTCAGATCGGGCTTGGGCGCAAGATCCAGCAGAAGCACCGAGCGTTCCAGCATGGCCCGCCCGTCGCCCGCCTGGATGCGGGGGGCGAGATCGGCCTCGATCCGGGCGACCAGTTCTTCGCGCAGGTCAGGCGTGGCCTTTTCGGCGAGCTTGTCGATCAGGGCGCGGGCGGCGGGCAGGCCCGCGAGGCGGGCGCGCCATCCCCAGTAAAGCGCCTCGCGGTCGTTCTGCGGGACGCCGATGCCTTCGGCATAGAGGAGGCCGAGATTGAACTGCGCCTCGGCCCCGCCCGCGCGGGCGAGATCGAGCAGCATCTGCGCCGCTTCGGGCGCGCGGCCATCGCGCAGCGTGGCGATGGCCGAGGCGAGATCGGGCGCGGCAAGCGCCGGAAGGGGCAGCAGCCAGGCCGGAAGAAGGAGAAGCGCGCGGGCGATCATCGGGCCGCCGTAAGCACGAGTTGCAGGTAGAGCAGGCGGCGGCGCGGCATGTGACGGATGGGCCGTTCATAGACCACGACCTGCGGGCGGCTGTTCGCCTCAGCCACGAATTCGATCTCGATCGTTTCGGGAAGGAAGACGTCGTAGTATTCGAGCACCGCCACGGGATCGGCGGCGAAGCGGTCGCGGAAGCCGGGGTCGATCCAGATGCGGGCGAGGGCGCGGCCAAGGATATCGGGCAGATAGCGTTCCACCTGTTCGCGGTTGCGCAGGCGGGTCTGATGGCGGACGAGGTCATAGTCGCGGGCGCGCGGCTGGCTGCCCGGTTCGGCGGCGGCGGGCACGCCATAGGCATGGCGCACGGCATCGCGCAGGCGCGTCAGCGTGGGCAGACGAGAGATGACGGGCACAAGCGCCCTGGACATCCTCTCTTTCATCGCGGGGCAGCCCTTCGAAGTCTGTTCAATCCTAGGGTGAAAACGGCAGGTTTCGCGATTTGTTTAGGGGGATGCCCTCAAATGGAGGTCTGACCTGCCGTTCTGGCTATATGCGGAGAGAACGGGGATTGCCATGATCGTGGCCTTGCCAGGCCAGACACCTGCCATACTGGGGTTCGCCGTTCCGGCGGGTCTGGCCTTTGCCGTGGCGGCGACCTTGTTCCTGGCCTATCCGCCGCTGCCCGAATCCCCGGTGGAGGACGCGCGGCCGCCCGGTGTGGCCCAGCTTTACATCACGATCCGCGAGCCGATCTTCATCTCGCTGGGCGAGGGTCCGAAGATGAAGCTGGATCTGGCCGTTTCGGTTGAGGGAACCAGCGCGCAGCTTCTGGAACTGAACGCCACGGTGGATAACGAGCTTTCCCGCGTGAAGGCGGCGATCGTGAGCGAGGCGCAGGGTCTGGTGATGGAGGGGGCGGACAGCAGGCAGGTTCATGCCGCCCTGCCGGACCGGGCAAGGGCGACGATCAACGGCATGCTGGGGAGCGAGGCCTTTCCCGCCCCGGTGACGGAAGTGCTGATCCTGGGCCTGGCGATGCAGGGCTGAGGCGGCACGGTTCTTGCAGCATCCGGGCGAGAAAACGCCCGAGGAGGCAGGAATGACGATGACAGACCGCAGCATGACCGAGAGCAGTGAAACGGCTCTGGCCGTGGCCTTGCAATCCGTGGCCGTGGAATGCGTGCATTTCGACGGGGCGGAGCGGCCTGCGGGGCGGCGGCTGATGCCGCTGGCGGGGCTGCTGGCGCCGCTGGGAGGGCTGGTCAGCCCTGCCCTTCGCGACGGTCTGCGCGACGCCAGTTGAGATAGCGGTAGAGGAAGGTCCCGGCGATCACCGCCGGGAACCACAGGACAAGCTGGCGCAGGTCCGGCAGGTTCGACAGGAGACGGTCGGTCAGGACCGGGTCCAGCAGGCCCATGCCCAGAAGCGGCGCGGCCGAAAGCAGAAACCAGCGGATGTTCAGGCAGCGGCGGCAGGCCATCGGTCGCCCCCTGCCCCTAGCGCGACCGATCGCCGGTGACGGCATAGGCGGCGCGGAGATGGTCGTCGCGGCGGATCCCGGCTTCGCCCCGCGCGATGGCCTGTTCCAGCGCAGCGATGGCGCGGGCGACGACATCCTGGGCATGGCGGGCAGCCGCGGCGTGCTGCGGGCCGAGATTGCGGGCCATGCGATCGAGATCGGCGGTGGAGATCAGGGTCTGCACAATATCCTCGCGCCGGGCGGCATCTTCGACGCGGCCGGCGATCAGGGCGAATTCCACCTCGGTGGCATCGGCGAAGGGGATGCGCGGAAGGGCGGTCATGCCGCGTTGCCCGTCACGCGGTTGCCGATCTGCTGCCAGGCGGCGAGCAGGCTGCCGATATGGTCGGCGCATTCCGACAGTCGGGGCGAGGGTTCGCGGCGGAAGGTTTCGGCCACGCGGAGGCGGCAGTATTCATAGACGCGGAACAGATGTTCGGAAATCTCGCCGCCCTTTTCGAAATCCAGGCTGGATTGCAGGATGTAGATGGCGGTGAAGGCGCGGTTGATATGGGGCGTCGGATAGCTGCGATCCGGTTCGGCGGCGGCGAGGACGCGCAGCGAGCGTTCCAGTTCGCGCAGGGTGACGAGGATGATGCCATGGGGGCTTTCGACGGAGAGCGCCTCGCCGGTGTCGGTGCGACGATACTGGGCACGGGCATCGAGGAAGGTCATTGCGTGCATCCTTTCTGGGCTGCTTGGAACTGCCTGTTGTTGAAAAGAGAAACGACCTTTTTTCCCAGATATTTAGCTGTCGAGGCACCGGTCGGGGCAACAAATGGAAGGGGCGGGCCGCATGTTTCAGCAGGCCCGCCCCAAGGGCGCGGAAGGGCGCAGAGGTCAGTTGAAGAGCGAGGCCCGGCGGGGGGCATCGGGGCGGCGCAGGAGCGCGGTGCGGGCCGGTTCCGGTGCGACGTGGCGCAGGCGCGAATGGGCGAGGACCTGGCGGCCTTCGGCCAGCGTTTCGGCCAGGGTTTCGGCATCGGCATCGGCGTCGAAGATCAGGTCCACGGCGAAGCCCTGCGCGAGGGCGGCCGAGCCGCGCGAGGCGGCGATGACCATGTCGCGGCGCGCCCAGCCGAGCTGCGCCACCAGAAGGGCGATGCGGCGGGGGGAGAAGGTGCCGGGTTCCAGGTCGAGGATCAGCATGTCCGGTGCGTCGCGGCGCAGCAGGGCCAGATCGCAGTCGGTGGCATCGACGGAGGAGATTTCGCGGGCAGCGAGGGCGGCCATGATGCGGGGCGCGCGGGGCGAGAGGATCGCGGCGTGGACCGGGCGGCGCCAGACGGCGGCCTCGGGCAGGAGGGGAGCGGTTTCAGCAGGAAGAACGGCGCGATGCATCATCATGGGAGTACCCCGGTACGACTAAGAGTTGGGAGCCTTGCGCCTTTCGTTGGCGAGCGACTCAGGTTTTCGTCTTGATGCTAGAATTGCCTTGTTTTCTTGGGTTTTCAACGCTGGACCGGGGGTCCGATACGGATGCCGCGAGGTGCGGCATCCGGGTATGTCGGGCTTACATCCGAAGGGATGTGGAAACCGCATGCGTGGGCGCCTGGGCGGCGCAGAGCATGTTGGCAGAGACGACCATGCCGACATCGCCACCCGCGAGAAGGGCGATTCCCGTCATGTTCTGGAGGCCGGAAAGCACGCCCTTGAGCGGCCGCAGTAGGACCAGTTGCTGACCGATCAGCTCGTCCACGGGGACGGCCACGGAGCGGCCCTGGGCACCCACCACGACATAGACGTTGCGGCGGCTGCCCTTGCTGGGCGCCCCGCCGCGCGGGCCGGGGAGCGAGTGGACGGCGACGATCTCATCCTCGCCGATGCGCAGCATCTCGCGGCCTTCGGCGGCAGAGACGCGCAGGCGGCGGTCGGCCTCGGGCTGAAGGATCATGCGGATCGAATCGACCGGGACGACATAGCGGACGCCTTCCACCCCCACGACCATGCCTTCCAGCACGACCATGGCGAGCGGCAGCGAGATGTGGAAGCGCATCCCCATGCCGGGCAGCGCCACCTCGCGGAGGTCGCCGCCCAGGCGGGTGACCGTGGCGCGCAGGTCTTCGAGCGCAGGAGAGACTTCGGCGGCGGCACCGTCATCCTGGAAGATAGCGAGCACCCGTTCCTCATCCCGGTGGAAGGAGATGTGCAGGCTGCGCGGGGCGTCGGCGCCCAGTTCCAGCCGCGCCACGGCAAGGTTGCGCAGGATGCGGCGGAGGTTTTCGAGGATGGTCAGATCAAGCGTGAGTTCGCCGCCCGCGAAGGAGGTGGTCGCCTCGCGGCGGTTGCGGCGGGAATAGGTCTGCACGAATGCCTCGAGCGGGCGGAAGATCGTTTCGATCCGCCGCGAGCGGATTTCGACGGTTTCCTCCTGAAGGCGGGTGATCTGGCCGACAAGCTGGGTTTCCAGTTGGGCCAGTTCCTGAAGCCGGGTGGTGAAGCCGGTCAGCAGCGCGCGCAGCGGGGTGCGGGCGCGGCGCCAGTCATTGCCCATGCTGCGCATCACGGCTTCGACGCTATCGAAGAGATCATCTTCGGACAGTTCGGTGAGCATGTGGCTGATCATCGACTGGCTGGCCGCGATTTCGCCGATCTGTTCCACCATCTCGGCGCTGATGCCCGCCTGGGGGATCTGCGCGAGGGCCGCTTCGGGATCGGCTGGCGCCGTTTCCGGCACATCGGCGGTGGTGGGCACCAGCATCCGGGTGAGTTTCAGATAGCGGGCGGTGCTGTCGATGGAGGCGAGCGCCTCGCCCATCCCCGCCTCATCGAGCGCGGAGGCGAGGAGGAAGTCGAAGAGGGTGTTGTCGCCGTCGAAGATGGTGACGTTGGTGATGGAGCGCACGGAATCCGACGACAGCCAGCCGATGAAGGCCTCGGCGAGTTTCTCGTCGTTGTTGATGTCGGCGCGGACGATGAAGAAGCGCAGGCCCTGTTCGATCGCCTCGGAGGCGGAGCGGACGCTTTCGGGCGAGAGGACGCGGTGGAATTCCTTTGGCAGGCCAAGGCGGCGTTCCACGGCGGAGGCCGTCATCACGCCATCCTGCACGAAGCAGAGGTTGGAGGCCTCTTCGAAGAGTTTTTCGAGCGAGGCGGTGTCGGGCGTCTGGCCCTGGGTGATGGCGTCGAAGACGAGTTCGACCGTGTCGATAAAGCCGCGGGCGACATGCGACAGGATGGGATCGGGGATCACGCCGCGGGTGTGCAGACGCGAGAAGAGGTCGATCAGCGACATGGCAAGCTGACCGGCGGTTTCGATCCGGTGATGGCCGCAGGCGTGATGCACGAGGCGCATCAGCCGGTCGAGGCGGATATAGTCGGAATCGAGGTCGACGGCGTCCTTCAGCCGTTCGAGCACGGCTTCGAGTTCGCTGAGCGTGGAGAAGACATGTTCGGCGCACCAGCTTTGCAGCATCTCGCGCGGGCTGACGCCCGAGGCGCGGGCGGCTTCGGGCATGACGGCCTCGACCCCGGCCAGTTCCTCGTAGAGGCGCAGTTCGGCGGCGTGGAAATCCTGCGCGTTGGTCGCGGCGGGGATGCGGGCGGCGGCTTCGTCCACGCGGACATAGCCGGAGCCCTGGGCCGCGCTGCGGATGGTCGAGACGCGGTCGGCGATGGCGGCGGGATCGGGCGTTTCGCCGCAGAAGAAGCCGGTGCCATAGGCGGCGATGTCGGAGAGTGCTTCGCGGATCTGGTCGAAGAAGCCGATCTCGGGCGCGACTTCCGCCGCGGGCGGGGCGCCGAAGGTGGCCTCGGTCAGTTCCGAAAGCGCGAGAAGGAGGGCGGCAAGGGGTTCGGAGCCCTGTTCCGGCGCCGCGAGATAGGCCTTGAGCACATCGGACCAGTCGTCCAGCCCCATCTGGCCTGCCGCATGGGCGAGGTTGTCGGCCTCGCGCCGGGCGCGGGGGCGAATCTCGTCAGGATCGCTTGCGAAATTGGCGAGATGGTCGGTGAGCTTGCGGGTCGCGTCGGCGGCCATGCCGCGGAAGATCTCGCGGTAGGCGGGATCGTCGGCGAGGCGCTTTTCCGGGCGCGCGGGGGCAGAGGATTTGGGCGCGCGGGCCGGTTCGGGCGCGGGCTGTTCGGGCACCGGTTCGGGCGCGGCGGCAACCGGTTCGGGCGTGACGGCCGGTTCGGGGGCCGGTTCGGGCGCGGGATCGGCGGCCTTGCGGGCGCGTTTCTTCGGCGCGGGTTCCGGCTGCGGTTCCGGCTGCGTTTCGGGCTCTGCCGCCACGGGCGCGGCGGCAGGCGGTTCGGGGGCGGCCTCGGGTTCCGGTTCCGGCGAGGGGGCCGGTTCCGGTTCGGCGACAGGGTCGGGGGCGGCGGAGACCGGGTCCGCTGCCTGGGCCGGGGCCTGTTCGACGGGGTCCGCAGGGGCGGGGGTGCCGCTGGCGCGGGCGATCTTGTCCTTCAGGCGGTGGAGCAGATCCTCGGAGGGGCCGGGGTCCACGTCGGCGCGCGAAGAGGCCGTCTCTTCCAGCATGCCGCGCAGGGTATCGGCGCCAAGGAGGAGGATATCCTTGATCTCGGCATCCCACGGGACGCCCTGATCGCGGACCAGACCGATCAGGTCTTCGGCATAATGCGCGCGGCTTTCCACCACGGCGAGACCCAGCACGCGGGAATTGCCCTTGAAGGTATGAACAGCGCGGAAGAGCGCCGAGACATGCGCATCGGCATCGGCGGAGCCGCCGTTGCCCAGCGCGATCAGGGCGGATTCCATCGCATCCAGGGACTGTGCGCCGTCATCGGCGTAAAGGGCCCAGATTTCGTCCATTTCATCAGACATGTCAGCCTCGTGCTGTACCGGGCGGGGCAGGCCCCGCCGTCAGGGAAGGTCGTCGCGGATAGACCGGTGCGGATCAGGCGGCGCAGAGCGAGCGCATCGTGCGCGCCAGTTCGTCGCCGGTCTTTTCCTCCAGATCGTGGGAGACCGTGCCGGAAGGCTTGGCCACCACACCATCGGCGCCGAGTTCACGCGCCTTGGCCGCATGGGCGGAGCCCGAGACGGCGACCGAGGACAGCATGCAGATCTTTGCCCGGGTCTTGAGCTTGGCATGGCGCAGGAATTCCAGCCCGTCCATCACCGGCATCTCGATATCGAGCAGGATCAGATCCACGTCCTGGACGGTGGAGAGCTTGTCCAGCGCCTCCTGTCCGTTGGCGGCCTGCGCCACGACCTTGAAGTCGGGCAGGGTCTTGATGAAGGAGGCGATGTAGAGCCGCATCATGGCGGCGTCATCGACGATCATGACATTGTAGGGCATCAGGTTCTCTCCGGTCGAAAATGGGGCGGGGGTGTGGTCCCGCCGTCAGAAATTTGCATAGCCCCGCTGATCGCGGTCGCTGTTGAGTTGCACGCGGGCCGGGGCCGCCCCGCGCGAGGTCTGGGCGATCATCGACTGGATCTGCGCCATGAGATCGGCGGGGATCTGGTCGAGATTGATGGCGCTGCCCTTGAGCTGCGCCACGCGGCGGAGGCGGAAGCGGGCCAGTTCGCCCCGCATGCCTTCGGTCGCGGATTGCATCTCGGCCACGGCAGAGGCGAGTTCTTCGGCCTGCTGCGAGGTCGAGAGGGCGGATTTCGCGATCTCGCCGATGGAGCCGTTGATCTGGGCCACGCCGCGCGACTGTTCGTCGGACGCAGAGGCGATGTCGCGCACCAGCGATTTCACCTTGGCGATGTCATCGGCGATGGAGACGAAGGCGCGGCTGGTTTCATCGGCGATGCGGACCCCGGCCTGAACGCGGGTGGCGGCGTCCTCGATCAGGTCCGAGGTTTCGCGCGCCGCGCGGGCGGAGCGGCCGGCGAGGTTGCGGACTTCCTGCGCGACCACCGCGAAACCGCGGCCATGCTGGCCGGCGCGCGCCGCCTCGACCGCCGCGTTGAGGGCGAGGAGGTTGGTCTGGAAGGCGATCTCGTCGATGACCTTGATGATCTTGGCGATGTCCTGGCTGGAGGCGCGGATGCCTTCCATCGAGGAGACCATCTCGGCGATCTTTTCCTTGCCGCTTTCGGCCACTTCGGAGGCGCCGGTGACAAGCTGGCTGGCCGAGGTGGCGGCTGCGGCGTTCGACTTCACCTGGATGTCGGTTTCCTCGGCGGTGGCCGAAACCTCGTCCACGGAAGAGGACTGCACCTGGGCGTTGGAGGCCAGCGACTGCGAGGATTGCGCCATCTGGCGGACCGAGACGGAGACCTGCTGGACCTGCGTGTCGAGGGCGGAGAAGGCACCGTTCAGGCTTTCGAAGGCGGCCTCAAAAGCCTCGATGATCCGGCGGTAGGCCCCGTTGTGACGCGAGGAGTCGATCGAGGTGTCCAATTCGCCCGAGACGATGGCGTTGGAGAGGCGTTCGATTTCCGACGTCACGTCGCGGAAGTTGCCGCGGATACGGTCGAGCGTGGTCATCAGGTGATGGAACTGGCCGCGATAGCCGGACATATCGACCTTGCCGTCGAAGCGGCCTTCGACGAGGGCCTCGGACATGGCTTCGATGTCGCGGAAGACGGATTTGAAGTTGGCGCGGACGCCTTCCATCGCCTCGTTGATGAAGGCGGACTTGCCGGGGAAGGTTTCGAGCGGCGCATCGAAATTGCCTGCCGCGAATTCGGCGATGCAGGCGATGATCTTGCGCTTGGTGTCGATATGGCCCTGGACCATGCGGTTGACGTTGTTGAGCACGTCAGCATTGCCCGCAGCATAGCCATGGGCATCGACGAAATGGTCGATGTCGCCTTTCTGATGGGCGGCGGCCATTTCCGAGACGGCGGCGATGAAGCGGTCAGCCTCGGCCCGCGCGCGGTATTCGATGGTTTCATCGCGCCATTCGATGATCGCGCCGTTCAGCGCGCCTTCCACCGAGAAGAGCGGCGAGGCGGAGAAGGCGTAGTTGCGGCCCCCGGTGGTGAGGTTGCCATGCATCCGGTCGGACATTCCGGCCACGATCGCGCGCTGATGCGACGGGTTGCGGTGGAAGAGATCGACCGACTTGCCGATCAGGTCGTCGAGCGTGAAGGCGGGCAGGTCGCGGCGGATGTCGGCCTCGTAGGGGCGGAACATCGCATAGGCGGCCTTGTTGACGAAGCGGATCGTCATGTCGGCATCCGAGATGACGATGGGCGTGGCCAGTTCGTCATAGGCGGCCAGACAGGACGGCGAGTCCCAGAGCAGGGGCTTCGGCTGTTGCGCTGGCGCGGCGGTCATGGGTTCGGTCCTCTCGGGTTCTGGGGCGGCGTTGGTGGCCGCGGGCAGGTCGGTCTCGGCAAGGATGGGTTCGGGCAGGGCCGGGTCGGGCGAGGTCAGTTCGGGCCCGTCGTCGATCAGGTCGAGCGGATCGGGACGCGGGTCCGGCCGCGCAGCGGCGCGGCCAGAGGCTGCGCGGGCCGGTCGCTTGCGATTGACGGGATCGGGCATCGTCCTACTCCGGATCAGGCCGCCAATTCGGCGGGAAGGGCGATATCGCCATCTGCGACCAGCACCTCGGTATCCAGCAGCACGGCGACGCGTTCGCCGATGCGGCCGATGCCCGCGATGACGGGACGGCTGGCGGCGCGGCCGAACTGGGTGTGGCGGTCCACCTGCGAGGGCGGGATCTCCAGCACTTCCGACACGCCATCGACGATCAGGCCGATGGGGGCCTCGCCCACATCCATGACGATGACGACGGTGCGTTCGTCATAGGCGCGTTCCGGCATCCCGAAGCGGAGGCGGACATCCATCAGCGGGATGACCTTGCCGCGCAGGTTGATCACGCCCTTGATGTAATGCGGCACGTCCGGCACGGACATGATGCGCTGCATCCCGACGATCTCGGTCACGCCGGCGATGCCGACGCCATATTCTTCGGACCCGAGGGCGAAGGTCAGATACATCTCGTCGATGTTGTCAGCCTCGCGCAGCGGGAGCCCGTCCGGGCGGGTCTTGGTGGCTTCGGCAGTCTCTTGGGCCATGACGCTCTCTCCTTCCGTATCTCGTTTCTTGGTCCGGTTCAGACTCGTGCCGCGTGGGGGGCGGACACGGCCTGCAACATCCGGGCCGGGATCTGTTCAAGCGGCAGGATCGACTGGGCGGCGCCCAGTTCGCGTGCTGCCATCGGCATTCCATAAACGACCGAACTTTCTTCATCTTGAGCGAGGGTCGCGCCGCCCGCGTTGCGGATGGCAAGCAGGCCCGTCGCACCGTCGCGCCCCATGCCGGTGAGGATCGCGCCCACGGCCTGGGTTCCCGCGACTTCGGCGACGCTTTGAAAGAGGACATCGACGGAGGGGCGGGAAAAGCAGACCGGATCGCCATCGCGCAGGGAGACGCTATAGCCGCGGCCATGGCGTTGCACGACCATGTGGCGGGCGCCGCCCGGTGCCACGAGGATCTGGCCCGGCTGGAGGACATCGCCATCCTGCGCCTCGCGCACGGACATTGGGCAGATCGCGTCCAGTCGATTGGCGAAGGGGCCGGTGAAGCCTTCGGGCATGTGCTGGACGATGAGGATGGGCGGGGTTTCGGTCGGGAAACAGGGCAGGATCGTGGTCAGCGCCTGGACACCCCCGGTGGAGGAGCCGATGCAGAGCAGCGTCGGGCCGCTGCCGCGGCGGGGCGCGGGTGCGGCGAGCGGGGGAACCTTGGGTGCGGTTTCGCCGGTGCTGGCGGCGCGGGCGCCTGGCCGGGCGTGGCGCGACACATGGGGGGCGGGGGCCGCGGCGGGCGGATCGGCGGAAAGGCTGGCCGGGGTCACGGGCAGGGCGTGGCGCGTGCGGCCGGTGGCGACACGGGCGCCGGCGGCGGCGCGGACGCGGGCGCAGATATCGGCCATGATGGCGGGCAGGCCCGCGGCAACGCCGAGGCTGGGCTTGGAGATCACGTCAACGGCCCCGGCTTCGAGCGCCTTCATGCTGATCTCCGCCCCGTCGCGGGTGAGCGAGGAGATCATCACCGTGGGGATGGGCATGGAGGGCAGGTAATGGCGCAGGAAGGTGAGGCCATCGACGCCCGGCATTTCGACATCCAGCGTGACGACATCGGGGCGGTCGCGATGCATGACTTCCCAGGCTGCTTCGGCGCTGCTGGCGGTGCCGATCACCTCGATCTGGGGATCTGCGGCGAGGCCGAGGGAGAGGACGCGACGGATCATCGCGCTGTCATCCACGATCAGGACGCGGGTGCTGCGGGTCTGCATCACGCGCCCTCCTTGCGGAAGATGCCATTGGCATGGGGCGTCCAGGGGGCGCAGACTTCGCGCACGTTTTCGGTGACGGAGGTGATCAGCCAGCCGCCGGGTTCCGTCACCTCATGCAGGGCGCGGAGGGTGGCGATCTGGTCGTCGCGTTCGAAATAGTAGAGGACGTTGCGGCAGAAGACGGCCTGGAACGTCTTGCGGAAGGGATAGGGCTGCGTCTTGAGGTTCATCTGCCGGAAGGTGCAGACATCGCGCAGCTCCTTGCGCACGCGCAGGCGGCCACCCTCGGCGGGTTCGAACCAGCGGGCGAGGTGGTCGGGCGGCACGCGGTCGAGACGGTTTTCCGGATAGGTGGCGGCCTCTGCCTCGGCGATCACCGGGGCGGAAATGTCGGTGCCGAGGATCGCGGTGCGGCGCAGCGCGGCAGGACCGAGCGTTTCGGCGATAAGGATGGCAAGTGTATAGGCTTCGTCCCCGGCGGCGCAGGCGGCGGACCAGATGCGGATTTCATCGCGCTGGGCAAGCTGCGGCAGGATGCGGGTGCGGAAGCTGTCGAGGACATCGACTTCGCGGAAGAAATAGGTGTGGTTGGTCGAGGCCGCATGCATCACGGCCAGTTGCAGTTCCATCGAGGTGCCGGAGTTCAACCGCCCCGCAATATCGGACAGGTCGCGCATGGCGAAGTCGCGCTGGACGCGGGCCAGACGCTGGCGGAGCTGTTCGATCTTGTGTTCGGGGAAGTGGATGCCGCAGCGCTGGGACAGCCAGCCGCGGATCGCCTCGGCACCCTGACGGTCTGTCGTGGTCATTGCGGACCTCCGGCAGGGCCTGCGGCGAGGCGTTCGCAATCCAGCACCAGCGCCACCTCGCCCGTGCCGAGGAGCGCGCAGCCCCAGGAGGCGCGGACCTGCGCGAGGCGGCCGACGAGGGGCTTCATCACCACCTGCTGGCGGTCGAGGATTTCATCGACGGGCACGGCGATGGGGCCGGAGGAGGTGTTGAAGACCACCAGAACCTGCGTCGGCGGATCGTCGGCGCGGTCGAGCGGCATCCCGTAGAACTGATCCAGACGGCAGACCGGGATGAAGGCACCGCGCAGGCGGAACATCTCGGACCCGGTATCGGCGGAGATGCCGACCAGATCTTCGGATTTCGGCTTGGCGATTTCCGAGACGACGTCGATCGGGACGGCGAAAAGCTGATGGCGCAGGCGCAGGATGATGCAGTCGAGGAAGGCGAGCGAGACGGGGATGTGCAGCGCGACGCGGGTGCCCTGCCCTGCCGTGCTTTCCACCGCGATGCGGCCGCGCAGCGCCTTCATCGTGGCATTGAGAACATCCATGCCGACGCCGCGCCCCGACAGGTTCGACACGACTTCGGCGGTGGAGAAGCCGGGTTCGAAGATGACCTTCCAGAGGGCGGAGGGTTCCGGTTCCTCGTCCGGGCCGAAGAAGCCCTTTTCGCGCGCCTTCTTGAGGATCTTTTCGCGCGACAGGCCGCGCCCGTCATCGGCGACGGTGATGCGGACTTCGGATCCCACCTGAGCGGCGGAGAGGACGATGCGGCCCTGTTCGGGCTTGCCCGCGGCGCGGCGGTCATCGGGGCCTTCGAGGCCATGGTCGGCGGAGTTGCGGACCACGTGGAGTAGCGGGTCATAGAGACGGTCGGCGACGAGCTTGTCGATGGCAGTGTCGCCGCCTTCGATATCCATCTCGATCTGCTTGCCGGTCTGGCGTTCCAGTTCGCGGACCATGCGGCGCAGGCGGCGGAACACATCATCCACCGGGACGAGGCGAAGCTCGGTCGCGGCATCCTGCACCTCGCGGACGATCATGTTGAGGCGATGGACCGCTGCGTCGAAATTGGTGAGTTGCAGACCCGAAAGATCGGGCGACTGCACGGTTTCGGAGACGGAGAGCGAGAGTTCGCCCACCAGATCCATGAGGCGGCTGATCTTGTCAGACGAGACGCGCATCAAGCCGCCATCGGCGGGCGTGGTTTCCACGGCGCCGCTCATGGCTTGCCCCCTGCCCTGGCAAGGGCGCATCCCGCGCTGTCCCGAAGCCGAGACATCATGTGTTCGTCCTTTTCTTCAGCGTCTGTCGGCGAGATCGCCGCTATCATCTGCAAGTGGTGGGCCACATCCGGCGCCTGCGGGAGCAGGGCCAGATCAGGCCGCCTCGGAGTTGCGGTCGAAGTTGAAGATGCAAACCCCGTCAAATCCGGTGGACTTGAAGAGGAAGGTCTTCTTCATCGTGTCGAGGAACCCGCCGTGGTTCTTCTCGAAGTTCTTCAGCTCGCTGACGGCGGGGAAGAAGACGTTGATGGACACGTCGCCTTCCTTGGAAATCAGGACGTTGAGGCCTGTCAGGTTGCAACTTGGGATTGCGTTGCCCAGCGCCTCGATCACGAAGGGCGCAGCAATCTGCGCGGCGTCAAGGCTGGGAAACTTCAGATGATAAGTCTTTGATAGCATGGACTCTGCCCCGGGTTGGTCGGTCTTGCGGGAACTGGAACGACCCTTTGGCGCAGAATGTGATACATACTTTCGGATGGGTTCGGGCTTTGGCGGCTTTTCCGGCGGGAAAAACGCTGTCCGGGGGCCGGGAAAACACCCTGCCGGATGGACCCCGACCTTTCGGATGGGTCGGACCCCGGCGATGGTCGTGTCGGGATTCCGAAGCCCCGATGCGCCGGGCGCGGCAGGGTGTCGGAAGCGCCGACAATGCCGCGCCACAGCATCGGAAACGACGGGGTGCAGAGGCGTTTTAGCGGGGGCTTGCGAAGAATTTCCGTCAGGCGGGGGCAGGTGGCACGGTTCCTGCCTCTTCCTTTCCCGAGTGTGTTTTCCATCACCCGGAGCAAGACCATGGCCCTGATCCACATCCTTGACGACGCTTTCGAAGCCGGTGCCGCCGTGGCGCAGCTTCTGTCCCGCCGCCGGATCGCGGCGGAGCGGGGTGCGAAGCCCGCGGCGGGGACGCAGGTCCTTGTCGCCTCGGCTGCGGCGGAGGCGGGGCTGGGCGGGGCGCGCGGTCTGACCGATCTGGCGCGGGGCGCGGGTGCGAAGTCGATCGTGGTGGTGTCGGAAGGGGCGGCGTCCTTTGCGGTGGCGGAAGAGATGGGCGGGCGGATGCTGCGCGTGGCCCTGCCCCGCAGCGGCCAGCCCGCGCTGCGCGATGCCGGGCTGATGACGCTGGTGGACATGATCGGCGGGCAGGTGCAGGGGATGGTGGCCGCCGATGCGGCGACGGGCGAGTTGATCGACCTGGCGCATCGGGTGGCGCGGACGGATGTGACGGTGTTCATCAACGGGCCGACGGGTTCGGGCAAGGAAGTGCTGGCGCGGACGGTGCATGCGGCAAGCCGCCGGGCGGCGGCGCCTTTCGTGGCGATCAACTGCGCGGCGATCCCGGAAAACATGCTGGAGGCCATTCTCTTCGGCCATGAGAAGGGCGCCTTCACCGGTGCGTCGAATGCCAACAAGGGCATCATCCGGGCGGCCGAGGGCGGCACGCTGATGCTGGACGAGATTTCGGAAATGCCGATGGGCCTGCAATCGAAGCTTTTGCGGGTGTTGCAGGAGCGGGCGCTGACCCCGATCGGGGCGCAGGCCGAGGTGGCGGTGGATATCCGCGTGATCGCCACGTCGAACCGCGACATGGAAGAGGAAGTGCGCGAGCGCCGCTTCCGCGAGGATCTGTTCTATCGCCTGAACGTCTTCCCGCTGGCCACCCGCGCGCTGTGCGAGCGGCCGGAGGACATTCCGGTTCTGGCCTGCGCGATGGTGCGGCGGCATGCGGCTGCGGGGCAGCCGCTGCCGATGCTGACGCCGGATGCGATTGCGGCGCTGGTGGCGCATGACTGGCCGGGCAATGTGCGCGAGTTGGAGAATGTCATCCAGCGCGCGCTGGTGATGCAGGAGGGCGGGCGGATCACGCCCAATGATCTGCTGATCCAGGCGGCGACGCCGACGGTGACGCGGCTGATGGCACGCGCGGTCTGAGGCAGGCGCGATGAGCATCGGATCGGTGAACGGGTTTTCGCCCTTCGGAGCCGGATTGATCCGGCCGGAAGGGCCGCAGGGCGGCCAGCAGGCAAGCCAGCAGACCGGGGGCATCCAGACGCCCTTTGCGCCGCAGGGCGCGCCGGGAATCGGTGACAGCGGCGGGCCGAGTTTCGGTGACCGGGTTTCCGGCGCGGTGAACGACCTGGCCCAGGCGCAGAACACGGCATCGCAGCGGGCGCGGGATTTCGAGATGGGGCTGGAGACGGACCTCGCCTCGGTGATGATCGACCAGCAGATCTCGTCCCTCGGGTTCCAGTTCGCGTTGAACGTGCGGAACAAGGCGCTGGGCGCCTACCGCGACATCATCAACATGCCGGTCTGACCCGGCGAGAGGATTGACGCAAGATGGCGATGACCCCCATTCCGGTCGGCAGCGGCAACCCGATCGTGGCGCAGGTGAAGGGCGCGGTCAGCAATGTGATGCGCATGGGCAACCAGCCTGCGCTGCGCCGGGCCATGCCTGCGATCCTGATCCTGTCGGTGGCGGTGCTGGCGGTGGGCGGCTGGATGATGCTGCGGGAACCGTCGCGGATGGTTCTGTTCCCCGGCATGGCAGAGGCGGACAAGGCGCAGGTGATGGAGGCGCTGAACGCGGCGGGGATCAATGCGGCCGTGGACAGCCTGACGGGCCAGATCGAGGTGCCGACGGCGGACTATCACCGCGCGCGGATGCAGCTTGCCTCGCAGGGGCTGCCGACGTCGATGCCGGATGCCAATGCCGTGCTGACCGATCTGCCGATGGGGGCGAGCCGGTCGGTGGAAGGGGCGCGGCTGCGGCAGGCGCAGGAGTTGGAACTGGCGCGGTCGATCACCGAAATCTCGGCCGTGTCGCAGGCGCGGGTGCATCTGGCGCTGCCGGAGAAATCGGCCTTCCTGCGCGACACGCAGCCGCCGCGGGCGTCGGTCTTCCTTCAGCTTGCGCCGGGGCGGATGCTGGAAGCCTCGCAGGTGGAGGCGATCGTGAACCTTGTCTCCACTTCGGTTCCGGGCATGGCACGGGGCGATGTGACGGTGGTGGATCAGATGGGGCGGCTCTTGTCGCGCGGGTCGGATGATCCGGCGGCGGTGGTGTCGGACCGGCAGTTGCAGCACCGTCTTGAGGTGGAGCAGTTGTACCGCGAGCGGATCGAGGCGCTGCTGACGCCCATCGCGGGGCCGGGCAACCTGTCGGTGCAGGTGACGGTGGACATGGATTTCACCCAGAGCCAGATCACCGAGGAGCGGGTCGATCCCAACGGCACGGCGCTGCGGTCGGAACAGTCGGAACTGGTGGAGTCGAGCGAGCCGCCCGCGCGGGGCGTGCCGGGGGCGGTGGCGAACCAGCCGCCGAACCAGGCGGAACTGGAGGAGGCGGGTCAGGTGCCCGCACAGGGCGGGTTGCAGCCTCTGGCGGGGGCGATCACCAACCGGTCCACCGGGACGACGAAGAATTACGAGGTGAGCCGCACGGTGGAGACCACGCAGCCGGCCAGCGCGCGGGTGATGAAGATCAGCGCGGCGATCCTGCTGCGCGCCACGCCGCAGGCCCCGGCGGAAGAAGGGGCGGAGCCGCCCCCGCTGCTGCCCGAGGCGTTGAAGGCCGATCTGGAGCGGCTGGCGCAGACGGCCATCGGCTTTGATGCCGAGCGCGGCGACACCATCACCATCGCGGCGCAGCCCTTCATGGACGAGATGGTGCTGGAAACCCCGACCGACCTGTCCTGGCTTCCCGAAGTGCTGCGCCAGTTGGGGATGATCGCGCTGGTGGCCATCGTGGCGCTGGGGATCATCCGGCCGCTGCTGACGCGGGCCGCGCTGGCGGGCGACGGATCGGCGGGCGGTGGCGGGATGCAGATCGGCGGCGTGGCCGGGGTGGAAGTGGCCGCTGGCGACAGTCTGGACGATGTGCAGGCGCGGCTTGAGGCGCGGCGGGCGAAGCTGACCAATGCGGCCCTGGGCGCGAATGTCAGCCGCGAGGAGAAGTTCGCGGTGCTGCGCCAGATCGTGGCCGAGGACCCGGCCCGCATCGCCTCGGTTCTCCAGAAGATGATGAAGGACGATCCGTCCACCCCGAAAGCCTGAGGAAAGGAGACGCGCCATGCCCGCCCCCCGCCCTGCCCCCGTCCAGAGCAATACCGCGCCGCTTGAACGGCTGACCCCGTTGCAGCGCGCGGCCGTGCTGATGATGCTGTTCGGCGAGCGCGCCGCCGCGGCCGTGCTGCGCAACCTGAGCCCGGGCGAGGTGCAGAACCTTGGGGCGGCGATGTATTCGGTGAGCGACGTGGACCAGCTTACGCTGGAGCATGTGGTGGAAGAGTTCCTGATCGGGCTGAACCGCGAGACGGGGCTGAACCATGGCGCGCCGGTCTATATCCGTTCGGTGATGACCGAGGCGCTGGGCGAGGACAAGGCGCAGTCGATCATCAGCCGGATCAACCCGTCATCGGCCGAGCGGCCGATCGAGATCCTGGACTGGATGGATGCGCGATCCATCGCGGAGCTGATCATCGACGAGCATCCGCAGATCATCGCGCTGGTGATCGCCTGCCTCGACTACAGCCTGGCGGCCGATGTCCTGATGCTGCTGCCGGAAGACGCGCAGCCGGACATCATCCGCCGGATCGCGGATCTGTCGTCGATCCAGCCGGAGGCGCTGCGCGATCTGGAACAGGTGATGCAGCGGAAATTCAAGGCCTCGTCCACCTCGCGAGCCAGCCAGATCGGCGGCGTGAAGGCGGCGGCGCGGATCATGAACTTCACCCGGACGGCGATGGAACAGCGCATCCTGCGCGAAGTGAAGAAGGAGGATCGCGATCTGATGCAGGCCATCATGGATAACATGTTCGTCTTCGACAATCTGGAGCAGTCCGACGAGCGGTCGTTGCAGACCCTGCTGCGCAGCGTGGACAACGAGCAACTGGTGCTTGCGCTGAAGGGGGCGAGCGAGCCGTTGCGCGACAAGCTGCTGGGCTGCATGTCCACGCGGGCGGCGGCGAACCTGCGCGACGAGATGGAAGCGCTGGGTCCGGTCCGGCTGACCGACGTGCAGGAGGCGCAGAAGGGCATCGTGGCGACGGCGCGGAAGCTGTCGGACGAAGGGGCCATCGTGCTTGCCGGGCGCGGCGGCGAGCAGATGGTGTAAGCCATGGCCGAGGGAGAAAGCCCGCGCATGGGACATGCCGAGGTGATGGCGATGATCCGCGCCTCGGCCCAGAGGGGATTTGCGGCAAAGCTTCCGAGTGGGGAGGCGGATGCCGTGTTTCGCCCGGCGCGCATGGACGCGGTGCGGCGGATCGAACCCGAGGCCTCGGCCATGGTCGAGGCGGTGGTGGCGACGGAGGATGGCGGGATCACCGTCGCGGCGGGCGAGGTGATGTCGCCCGCGCGCCAGTCGCCCGTCCCTGCCGCGGTTTCGGTGGAGGAGATGGCGCAGCGCCTGGCCGAGGCGCGGGCCGAGGGATATGCGCAGGGCCGCGCGGACGGGGCCGAGGCGGGCCATGCGGCAGGACATGCCGAAGGGTTGGCGGCCGGGCGGGCCGAAACGGAGGCGGCGATTGCCCCGGCGCGGACGGCCTTCCTTGCCGCCGTGGCGCGGCTGGAAGAGGGCACGGAGCTGGCCGACGGTCTGGCCGACCTGCTGGGTGCGGCGGTGCGCAAGCTGGCGGCGGAACGGGCGGGGCAGATGATCGAGGCGCTTCCCGAAGCTTTTGCCGCGCGGGTGGAGGCGATGGCCGACCGCGTGGCGCAGGGGGTGCGGGCGGTCTCCGTGCGGCTGAACCCGGATGATCTGGAGGCGATCCGCCCGCATCTGGCAGGCTGCGAGGTGCTGGACGGCGCGATGCTGGCCGCCGATGCGCGGCTGGCGCGGGGGGATGTGGAGGTGCGGGCCGAGGGCATCCGCCTGGCCGATCTGCTGGAGGTGCGGGGATGAGCCTGCTGGCGCGGATCGGCGCAGAAGTGGCGCGGCAGACGGTATCGCTGGCACCGCAGGTCGAAGGGCGGGTGCTGCGCTATGACGGGCTGATCCTGGAGGCGACGGGGTTCCCCGCCAGCCCGGGCAGCCTGTGCGAAATCGCCACGGAAACCGGCGATCCGGTGCAGGGGGAGGTGATCGGCTTTGCCCGCGGGCATGTTCTGATGTTCCTCAACCAGCCGGGCGCGGCGATCATGGCGGGCGCGCGGGTGAAGGTGATCGACGGCGGCCAGATGGCCGAGGTGGGCGAGGCGCTGCTGGGTCGGGTGGTGGATGCCGAGGGGCATCCGCTGGACGGGTTGCCCGCGCCCCGCTGCGATGCGGTCTGGCCCTTGGCGGGGCGGTTGATGAACCCGCTGGCGCGGACGGGGGTGGACCGGCCGCTGGATGTGGGCGTGCGCATCCTGAACGCCGCGCTGACGGTGGGGCGGGGGCAGCGCGTGGGCATCATCGCGGGATCGGGCGTCGGGAAATCGGTGCTGATGGAGATGATGGCGCGCTATACCGAGGCCGATGTCATCGTGGTGGGCCTGATCGGCGAGCGGGCGCGGGAGGTGGGGGCCTTTGCGCGGAGCGTGATGCAGGGCGAGGCGGCCAAGCGCATCGCGATGGTGGCGGTGCCTGCGGACCGGTCCCCGCTGCTGCGGCTGCGGGCGGCGCGGCGGGCAACGGCGATTGCCGAACATTTCCGGGCACAGGGCAAGCAGGTGCTGCTGATCATGGACAGCCTGACGCGGGTGGCCCATGCCCAGCGCGAGATCGGGCTGGCACTGGGCGAGCAGCCGACGGCGAAGGGCTATCCGCCATCTGTCGTGTCGCTGATCCCCGGGCTGATCGAGCGGACGGGGCCGGGGCTGCCGGGGGAAGGCGCGATCACGGCGATCTATACCGTTCTGGCCGATGGCGACGATACGACGAATGACCCCGTGGTGGATACGGCGCGGGCCATTCTGGACGGGCATATCGTGCTGTCGCGGCGGCAGACGCAGATGGGCATCTATCCGGCGGTGGACCTGCCGCAATCGGCCAGCCGGGTGATGATGGACATCACCGATGCCGCGCATCAGGCCGCCGCGCAGAAGCTGCGGCGGATGATCACGCTCTATATGGACAACCGCGACCTGATGCTGATGGGCGGCTATGTGCCCGGGCAGGACCCCGATCTGGACGAGGCGATCCGGCTGTGGCCGCGTATCCTCGACCTTGTGCGGCAGAAGCCGCATGAGCCTTCGGATTTCGCGGCGAGCCGTGAGGCGCTGATCGCGCTGGCCGGGACGGGTGGCGCATGAGCGGGAAGAGCCGGGTTCTGGGCCTGATGGCCTTGCAGGAAAAGGCGAAGATCGCGGGCACCCTTTCGGACTTGCGCGAGGCGGCGCGGCAGAAGGACGAGGCGGAGCGGATGGTGGCCCGCTTGCAGGAGGCGCTGGCACGGCAGGGCAAGGGCGAAGGCGTGCGGCTGGCCGCCGAGGTGATGGCCGAGCGGGCCATGGCGGCGCAGATCCTGACGGAGACAGAGCGGCATCGGGCGCGTCAGGAGGCCTTTGCCGCCCGTATGGCCGAGGAACAGGCGAAGCTGGCCCGGCAGGAACATCGCCACCAGACCCTTGCCGACAAGGCCAAGGCCGCGAAGCGCAGCGAGGCCGAGGAGCGGCTGGCGCTGCGCGAGGCGACGCAACCGCCGCGCCGCCGCTGAGGTTGGCATTGCTTTTGCAAGCGGGGCGCAGATGGCCCCTTTCAGGATCGAGAGCGCGATGACCCTGCCTGTCAGCCTTGCCGAGACCCCTGCCCTGCCCCGTGTGGCGGAGACCGCGACCGTGGCCCCTGGCACCAGCGAGGGCGGCACCGCCTTTGCCGAGACGCTTGCCGGGGCGATGGGGCCTGCCGCAGCCGGTGCGGTGGCGCCGAGCAAGGCGGTGGGAAGCGAGGCCGCGCCTGCGGTTGTTGCGCCGGATGCCGAGGCGATGCTTGCCGATCTGGGCCAGCGCGCGATTGCGGTGGAAGGCAAGGGTGCGACGCTGAGCCCGTTGCTGCCGGGGGCCGGGATGGCGGTCAGCGCAGAGGCATCGGTTGCGGCTGTTCCGGCCGAAGCCGTTGTGACGCCGACCGAGATGGCCCCGGAGGCCGCGACCCTTGTTCCATCGCCGGAACCGGCCCTGGAGGGCGCGGCTGTAGTGCCGACGTCGGAAACGATTCCGGGGCCGCTGGTCACCGAGGATGTCGTGGCGGAAGAGGCGGCGACGCCGGACCTTCCCATCTTTGACCTGCCCGGCGAGACCCCGCCGAGCGGGGAGGAGGACGGGACGCCGGATGGTGAGACGCCCCCGCCGGAGGAGGTGCCGATCGACCTGTCCCTGGCGACGCTGCTTGCCGTTGCCTTGCCGCCCGGGTCGGATACGACGGGTGAGGCGCCGCCGGTGGCCACGCAGGATGCAGCCGTGGAGGCCGCGCAGCGCGCGATGGCCGCAGCGATCGCCCTGCCGGGTCTGGCCAGGCTGGACAAGCCGGCGAAAGGGCCGCTGGAGGCGCCGGAGATGCCGGAGCCCTTCAGCGAGGCGCCGACGGAGACCGCCGAAGAGGCGGAGGTGGTGCCGACCAAGGCCCCGGCGTCCAATGACCTGCGCCCTGCCCCGGTGACGCCGACCCCGGTGGCGGCGGATGCGCGCAGCCCTGCCGAGGCGCGGCGCGAGGCGGTGACGGAGATCGTCGCTGCAGTGAGCGGCGAGACGGCGGAGGTTTCGGGAAGCACGACCTCGACCAGCACGACTGCGACGACGCAGGCGGGAGCCCAGACGATGCCGCTGGTCGCGGGCGGGCCGATCCAGACCGGACGCCCGGGCTGGGAAGCGGCGCTGGCCGACCGGATCGCGGCGGAGCTTTCGGGGGATGGCAAGGAGATCGAGCTGGAACTGGCTCCAGAAAAGCTGGGCCATCTGAAGATCCGGCTGGAAGTGGTGGATGGGCTGGCGCAGGTGCGCATCGTGACGGAAACGCCGGAAGCGGCGCGGCTGTTCCAGCAGAACGAACACCGGCTGTCGGAAAACCTGTCGCGGGCGGGGCTGAGCCTTGGCGGGCAGGACACGATGAGCCGGGACGCGCAGAGCGGCAACGCGCAGGGCCAGAACGGCCAGGGCCAGGGCCCGGCTGACCGGGGCGGCCGTCCGCGCGGCATGGAGATGCATTTCGACCGTCAGGGCACGGGTGCCTTGGCCGAACTGGCCGGGCGCACGCCGCGCGGGCTGGTTAATCTGATTGCCTGAGGGAACTGAACCATGAGCAGCGAAACCGTAGATGTCGTCGCGCCGCGCAAGAAGGGGCGCATCCTGGGCCTTCTGGGAAAGCTTTTCGGGGCGGTCATCCTGCTGGGGGCGGGGTTTGGCGGCGGCTATGTCTATTTCGCCAATCCCTTTTCGCCCACGCAGGATATGCTGCGCCTGATCGAGCCGGAAGCGGCGGCCCAGGCCGAGGCGGAGGCGGAGGGGCGCGAGAAGGTGCCGAAAGAAACGCCGGACGAGACGCTGTTCGCGACGCTGTATTTCACCTTCCCGGAGCCGATCACGTCCAACCTCAAGGACTCGCGGTCTTTTCTCCAGGTGCAGATCGGGGTTTCGACGCAATATGACGAGCAGGTCATCAAGAATGTGGAGACCCACAAGCTTGCCCTGCAATCCGACATGCTGGCGGTGATCGCGACTTTCACGGAAGAGGATATCGCGGGGCCGAACGGGCGGGCGCGGCTGGCGGATGCGCTGAAGGATGCGGTGAATGCGCGGCTGGAGCGGATGGAAGGCTTTGGCGGTATCGAGGACGTGTTCTTTCCGTCCTTCATGATGCAGTAAGGGGACGCGCGATGGCGATGACCCCGCGCAAGCTTTCCGCCAATGAGGTGGCCGCCCTTGTCGGCGGCCTGATGGACACGACGAGCTTCGGCCAGTCGGCGGATGGCGTCGAGGTTCGGCCTTATACCTTTGGTTCCAATGATCTTTCCCTGATGGGCGATTACCACGCCCTGCGGATGATCAACGAAAGGTTTTGCCGGATCGCGCGGTCGGTCTTTCTGCCGATGCTGCGCATCCAGCCGCGGATTTCGGCCTTTCCGGCCGAGATGCGGAGTTTCGACGACTATCGCAACAGCCAGGACAATTTCGTTTCGCTGACGAATACGCGGATCGAGGAGTTGCGGGGAAGCCATCTGATCGTGATCCCGCCGCCCTTCATCAGCCTGCTGACGGATGCCTATTACGGGGGGGCGATCCGCTATGTGAAGAACGGGCGGAACGAGTTCACGGCGACCGAGCAGCGGGTGATCGAGATTGTCACCGACCGGCTGAACAGCGCGCTGCAACTGGCCTGGCGCGACCTGATGCAATTGACCTTCACCGTCCAGACCCGGGAAGAGAACATGCAATTCGCCGCCTTCGTGGACGGCGATGACATGATCGTTAACTGTTCCTTCATGGTTCAGCTGCCCGATGCGGAGCCGGCCAGTTTTGATATTCTCTATCCGCTTCAGACACTTAAGCCGATCTCCAGCCAGTTGCGTTCGCGGACCCAGTCGGACTCGCTTGAGGATGATGCAAGCTGGCGCGAGCGGCTGGAACGGGCAGTCATGTCCATTCCGCTGGAGGTGCGGACGCGGCTTTGCGAGCCGGAGATCCCGCTGAAGAAGCTGGCGTCGCTGAAGGAGGGGGACATCGTCCCCGCCAAGGTGACGGATGTGGTGCAGGTTCTGATCGACGGGAAGATCTTTTTCGAGGCGGTGCCGGGGGAGTTGGGGGGGAAGTCGGCATTGAGCATCAGCAAACGTGTGAGAGGATAAGAAAAGATGAGCGAAGCGGCGGCAGCGGCGGGCGGCGACGGGTTGCGCCTGCTGGAGAATATCGGGGTGAAGCTGACGGTCGAGGTTGGCCGGGCAGAGCTGACCATCCGGGATCTTCTAAGACTTTCAGAGGGTTCGGTGATCGAACTGGACCGGCTGGCGGGCGATCCGCTGGATGTTCTGGTGAATGGCACCCTGATCGCCAAGGGCGAGGTGGTGATGGTGGGCGAACGGTTCGGCATTCGCTTTGGCCAGATCATCGACCCGGAAAAGCGGGCGGAAAGCCTGTAACGGCTGTGCCGTATCTTGTGCCGCATTCTGTGCAGCAAACTGTGGCCACGGAGCGGGCGGGGGTTTGAGGGCCCGGAAAGGATCAGGCAGGGCCGAGCGCATCGAGGATGATGCGCGAGGACTTGTCGCCGATCTTGGGCAAGAGGCGCAATTCGCGGATCAAGTGGCGGCGCGGCATGGCGCGGGCCTCTGAGAGGGCCAGGTCGAAGAAGGGATGTTCGAGGGCGCGGCTGCTGGGCAGGCCGTCGATGCGGTGGGAGGCGATCCAGTCGCGGAAGGTGTCGGACAATTGACCCTCGGGGAGGAAGCGGGTGACGCGGGGCAAGCCTAGCCGCCGCGCGGCGCGGGGATCAGACAGACGAAGGTCTGGCTGCGGCTGACGTCGGGATGGGCGGCGGCCCGGCATTCCCCTGCTGCGCGAAAAATGGTGCGATTTCGTTCCATCCGGGCCGGGCGCGGCACGGGCTTTGCAGGGAATGGGCATGTGTCGCCCTTCTGACGGAGCCCCGCCTTGGACGTGATCCGACCTGACCAGATCCTGACCCTTGTGCTGTTCATGGCCGTGCTTTGCCTTGGCTGGCTGGCGGTGAAGATGAATCGCGGCGGCCTTGCGCGGCGGCTTGCGGGGGACCGGCGGATGCGGCTGGTGGAGGTGGCGGCGCTGTCGCCCACGGACCGGGCGATGATCCTGAAGGTGGATGCGCGCGAATTCCTGATCCTGCGCTGCCGGGGCGAGGCGCCGGTGGTGACGGCGCTGGAGCCCGCCGCCACGGCGACCCCTGTGGCAGCCCCTGCGGCCGGGACGGAGGGCGCGGCATGATGCGGCTTCTGCCCTTTCTTCTGCCCCTCATTCTGGTGTCGCTGCCCGAGGGCGCGCTGGCGCAGGGCCTGCCCGCGCTGACCATGACCGAGACAGAGGGCGGGACGACCTATTCGCTGTCCTTGCAGATCGTGGCGCTGATGACGGCGCTGACGGTGCTGCCGTCGATCGTGCTGGGGATGACCGCCTTCACGCGGATCATCATCGTGCTGTCGATCCTGCGGCAGGCGCTGGGCACGCAGCAGACGCCGCCGAACCAGGTGCTGATCGCGCTGGCGCTGTTCCTGACATTCTTCGTGATGCAGCCGACGATGACCGCCTTCTATGAACAGGCGCTGTCGCCCTATCTGGACGGGCAGATGCCCGCCGACCAGGCGATCGAGATCGGCAGCGGCATCCTGCGCGCCTTCCTGATCGAGAACACGCGGCAGAACGATCTTTTGATGTTCCAGCAACTGGCGGGAGATGGCCCCTATGCCACGCAGGACGATGTGCCGATGTCGGTGCTGCTGCCGGCCTTCATCACCTCGGAACTCAAGACCGCGTTCCAGATCGGGTTCCTGATCTTTCTGCCCTTTCTGGTGATCGACATGGTGGTGGCGTCGATCCTGATGGCGCTGGGGATGATGATGCTGTCGCCGATGCTGGTGTCGCTGCCGATCAAGCTTTTGCTGTTCGTGCTGGTGGATGGCTGGGCTTTGACCGTGGGGTCGCTGGCCGCGACCTATGGCGTGGGGGGATAGATGGATTTCGACAGCAATATCGAACAGCTTCGGCTGGCCTACTGGAACATCCTGCTGGTGGCGGGGCCGGTGCTGACGGTGGCGCTGATCACCGGCCTGGTGATCGGGATCGTGCAGGCGGCGACGTCGATCAACGAACAGACCCTGAGCTTTGTGCCGAAGCTGGCGATTTCCATGCTGACCATGGCGCTGGCGTCGGGGTTCATGCTGACGGTGATGACCGACTATTTCAACTATGTCTTCGAAACCATCCGGGCGATCCGGTGAGGGCGCGCTGATGGGGGGCGAGTTTCCGCTGCCGGGCATGGGGCTTTCGGCCATCACGGGATGGCTGGCGCAATATGTCTTTGCCATGCTGCGGATCGGGGCCTTCCTTCTGGCGGCGCCCTTTTTCGGCGGGCGCTTCGTGCCGCTGCCGGTGCGGATCATGGCGACGGCGGTGCTGGCCCTGCCGGTGATGGCGGGGGGTGTGGCGCTGCCCGCGCCCGCCGATCTGGCGGGGCTGTCGGCGGTGCCAATGATCCTGAACGAATTGGCGCTGGGGCTGGTGGCGGGGCTTGTGCTGACCATCCTCTTCAGCGCGGCGGCGCTGGCGGGGGACCGGATCGCGGCGACGGCGGGGCTTGGCTTCGCGGCGCAGTTCGATGCGGCGGCAGGCGGGCAGACGCCGGTGGTGGCGCAGCTTTTCGGGCTGTTCATGACGGTGATCTTCTTTTCGGTGGACGGCCATCTGGTGGCGATCCGGATCGTTCTGGAAAGCTATCAGGCCGTGCCGCCCGGAACGCCCATCGGGTTTGACCGGATGGTTCTGGCGGGGCTTACGGCGGGGTCGCAGATGTTCGCTCTGGGCCTTGCGGTGATGATGCCGGTGATCGCGGTGCTGCTGCTGCTGAACATCGCGGTGGGGGTGGTGACGCGGTCTGCGCCCACGCTGAACATCTTTTCCTTCGGCTTTCCGCTGACGATGACGGTGACCTTGCTTCTGCTTTACCTGACGGCGCCGGGGACGGCCGCCTCGATGGAAGAGGTGGTTCGGGCGGGGCTGTCGATGATCAGCGACCTTCTTCTGGGAGGTGGCGGTGGCTGAGGAGAATGACGGCGCCGAAAAGTCACATGAGCCGACGCAGAAACGGCTGGATGACGCGAAGGAGGAAGGGAATGTCCTGACCTCGAAAGAGGCGATGGTCTTTGCCGGGATGGCGGTGGGGACCGGGGTTCTGGCGATGTCGGTGCAGGCGATGCCGGCGCTGCTGCCGAAGTTCCAGTCCTATTTCCTGCTGGAGGTCGGGGCCGATCTGGACGGGGTGGTTGCGGCGCGGATCGCGACGGCCTTCTGGCAGATCCTGGGCCTGGCGGTGGTGGTGGCGGTGCCTGTCGTGCTGGCGGTGATCGCGGTGCAGGTGGCGATGGGGGGGATGCACTGGTCGTCGAAGGCGGCGGGGATGAAGTGGAGCCGGATCGACCCGATGGCGGGGATCAAGCGGATGGTGTCTTCGACGGCGCTGGCGGAACTGGGCAAGGCGGTGGCCAAGGTGGTGGTGCTGGGCACGGTGGGCTGGGCGATGCTGTCGGCGGCGCTGCCGGTGCTGGAGCGGCTGTGGCAGGTGGGGCCTGCGGCGGCGGCGGCGATCCTGGGCGATGTGACGCTGCGGATGATGTGGGGGCTGGTGCTGGGCCTGGCGGCGGTGGCGGTGCTGGACGTGGCCTGGCAATGGTATCATCGGCGTCAGCAGATGATGATGTCCTTGCAGGAGGTGAAGGACGAGAACAAGGAGCAGAACGGGTCGCCCGAGGTGAAGGGCCGTCTGCGGCAGTTGCAGATGGAGGTGAGCCGCAATGCCTCGCGCCGCAGGAAGGCGCTGGATGACGTGCCGCGGGCGACGGCGATCGTGACGAACCCCACCCACTTTGCCGTGGCGATCCGCTATGTGCCGGGCGAGACGCGGGCGCCGCTGATCCTGGCCATGGGCAAGGGGCCGATGGCGCTTGAGATCATGGAGCGGGGGCGGAAGGCGGGGCTGGCACCGGTGCAGATCCCGGTGCTGGCGCGGGCTTTGTATTTCACCGGGGATATCGGGATGGAGATCAACGAGCAGCTTTACGCCGCGGTGGCGGCGGTGCTGGCGCATGTCTATCGGCTTGATCGCGGCGAAGGGTCGGTGCTGCCCGACATCGAGCTGCCGCCCGAGCTGCGGTTCAGCGAATTCGGGCAGCCCGAGGCACGGAGGTATGGATGACGAAACGCAGCCAGAAGACGACCGGGGAGATGATTTCGACGATCGTCTTTGCCGGGGCGGGGTTCTTCCTGATGCTGGGCGCGCTGGACGAAAGCCTGACGGTGGGCGAGCGGCTGGCGCTTGGCTTTGGCGCGCTGGGCGGGTTCGCGGCGGCGGGGCGGTTCCTGATCGCCGCGCTCTGGGCGCGGTGGCGGTGATGGCACGGGACTTGCTGTGATGCCAGGCAAGAAGAAGGAGATGGCCATGAGCAGCACCGAGACGCCGGAGACGGAAGCCGGGAAAGCCGCCGGCGATGATGTGAGCGACGGCATCCGCCGTGCGCTGGAGGCCGCGGCGGTGGCCAATGATGCGGCGCAGGATCTGTCTGACCTTTCGGCGGCGCATCGCAAGTTTGCGGAAGCCGTGATCGCGGGCCAGCGGCGCAACACGATGATCGCGTCGGGGGCGCTGGCCGGGTCTGTGATTGCGGTGGCGCTGGGCGGGCTGGTCTATTTCCGGTCGGTCGCCGATCTGCGGCTGGCGGCGGCGGTGCAGTCGGAGGCGGCGGCGCTGCTGGTGGAAGAGGTCAAGCAGATCGACGGGATCGGCGACCGGGTGGACGAACAGCAGGCGAAGATGGCAGGCGACCTTCTGGCCCTGCTGGAGCAGGTGAAGGACGAGATCCGCATCGCCGGGGCCGAGGCGTTGAAACTGCCCGAGACAGAGCCTGTGGACCCGGCCGCGATTGCCGAAACGGTGCAGGCGGGCCTCAAGACGGAACTGGACACGCGCCATGCCGAGGTGATGGAGGCGCTGGCCGAGATCAAGGTGGACGGGATCGGCGCCAACATGGACGAGTTGCGCGCGCTGATCGCCGAGATGAAGGCGCGCGGCACGGCAGCGGCGGCCGAGGCAGCCGGTGCCACGGCGCGACCGGCGGCGGCCCCTGCCCCTGCGGCACAGACGGGCGCGGCGCGCAACACGCGCCCGGCGGCGCGGGCGGCAAGCGCGCCGGAACCCAACCCCTTCGTCTATCCGTGACCGGGCCATGAGCCAGACGGGCCTTGATGCAGCGACCGGGCCGACGGAGGCGCCGACCGGCCCGATGACCCTGCGCCTGCGCGAGGGATCGGTTTCGCCCGAGGGGCGGCGGCTGGGCCTTGTCGGGGGCGAGGTTCTGCTGGCGGTGAATGGCCTGGCCTTCGAGGGCAAGGAGACGGCGCTGGCCGCGCGGCTGGCGATGCGGCGGGGCAAACCGCTGGCGCTGACCTTCGGGCGCGAGGGCGGCACGCTGCTGGTTCTTGCGACGACGACGGCGCTGGGTCGCTGGGAGGCGGTGCCGGCGGTGCCTGGGCCCGAGGGCGAGGCGGCGCGCATCGACCCGGACGGATTGCGGAATTTCGAGGTGATGCGCGATGCGGCGGGGCAATATGACCTTTATGGCGTCACCGTCCCGGTGCTTGCGATGATAGCGCCGCCCCTGTGGCTGTTCCAGATGCGCGTCTGGTCGGCGGGGGCGACGCTGCTGGCGGCGCTGGCGGCGGCGGCCATCGTGACGCCCTGGCTTTCGCTGGCGGTGTGGCTGTCGGCCTCGCTCTGGATCCGGCGGGCGGCCTTGCCCTTGTTGCGGGCGGACCGGATGGCGCGGGGCCTGTCCTTTGCGGGTGTGGTGGCGGCGCGGAACGAGGCGGAGGCCCATGCGACGCATCAGGCCCGGTCGCCGGGCGCGCGCTGCATCTTCTGCCCGGCACGGGAAGGGGTGGCACAGACGGCCTGAATGGCTGGCCCCAATGGGCGCATGAAAAAGGCCCGCCTGACCGGCGGGCCTTTTCCTGTTGTGAGCGGGAGACCTGACTTCCCTTTCACTGGAGTCTTTGACGATATCGACCGGAACCGGCCGGAATGTTAGGCCGCCATGGCGGAAGTTGCCCTTGGAGGCCCGTTCAGACCTTGGTCATCATGGCGCGGCGGCGGCGATCGACCGAGGAGGCGATGCGAAGCTGGTCGCGATACTTTGCCACCGTCCGTCTTGCAAGCTGGATGCCATCCTCCTGCCCGATGACGCGGGCAATGATATCATCCGACAGGGGCTCTTCGGGGTTCTCGGCGGCGATGAGCTTCTGGATGCGGTGGCGGATCGCGGCGGCGGAGCCTGCCTCGCCACCTTCGCCTTCGCGGGCGGCGAGGGCGGCGCTGAAAAAGCTTTTCAGCGGGAAGGTGCCCTGCGGCGTGGCGATGAGGATGCCCGAGCAGACGCGGGAGACGGTGCTTTCGTGCACGCCGATCGCCTCGGCCACTTCGCGCAGGACCATGGGGCGCAGGCGCGAGGGGCCGTGTTCCAGGAATTCGGTCTGGCGGCGGACGACTTCGGCGCCGACCTTCAGCGTGGTCTGGTTGCGGTGTTCCACCGCACGCGAGAGCCAGCGGGCGACCGAGAGGCGTTCGGAGACATAGGCGTTTGCCTCGATCCGGCGGAGGGAGAGGCGGCGCGCCTCGCCTTCGCGGACGACGACGGTGGGCAGGGTGGAGCGGTTGAGGTCCACGCGCCAGCCATCGGGGCCGCGGGTGACCAGAAGATCGGGGGCGCGCTGCGGCATCGGCGCGGCGTCGAAGGTGGCGCCGGGTTTGGGGTTGAAGCTGCGCAGGTGGCGGAGCATCGCCTTGAGGTCATCCATCGAGACGCCGCAGACGCGGCAGAGACCGCGCAGATCGGCCTGGGCCAGCATCGGCAGATTGTCGAGGAGCGTTGCGAAGGCCGGGGTCAGAAGGCCCTGGTCGCGGGCCTGAAGGCGCAGGCATTCGGCGAGGTTGCGGGCGAAGAGACCGGCGGGTTCCACCTGATGCAGGCGGTGAAGGAGCGCTTCCACCTCGGACTCGTCCACCAGCAGGCGGTCGGCGATGGCGGAGAGGGATTGGCCGAGCCAGCCCGAGGGTTCCAGCGCGTCGAGGAAGGCCTCGGCCATCATCGATTCCCGCGGGGAGAGGCCGAGACGGGCCACTTCGGCGGCGGCATGGGCATAGAGCGAAGGGCCGGGATCGGCGGCGAGTTGACCGAGCTTGTCCCAGTCATCTTCGCCGGAGCGGAGCTGGGAGGGAAGGGTCAGGTCGCGGGCCGTGCTGGCGCCCTTGGGTTGGGCGGCGCGGGCGCCGAGTTCGAGGAAGGGATTTTCCTCGGCCTGGGATTCGATGAAGGAGGCGAGGTCGGTATTGCCCATCTGAAGAAGCTGGATCGCCTGCTGAAGCTGGGCGGTCACGACGACGGACTGGCGCTGGCCGATGGACTGGGACGTGAAAAGCTGCATGGTCAATGTCTCCTTGCAGCGAAGATGACTCGGGTCCGCGGGGGGCTGCAAAATTTTGGTTTGACACCCCTAAAATGGCCTTATACCGCAGGTTTATGCGGGTTTCTGACGCCTTAAGACATTGAAAATAAAAGAAACCCCCGGTCCGTATGGACCGGGGGCATCCTTTCGTCTGTCGGGCTTTCGTCAGCCGCGGAGGAGACTCAGCACGTTCTGCTTGGACGAGTTCGCCTGGGCGAGCATCGCGGTGGCGGCCTGCGAGAGGATCTGGCCGCGGGCGAGGTTCGTCGATTCCTTGGCGAAGTCCGCATCCGTGACCTGCGAGCGGGCGGTCTGAACCGAGACCGAGATGTTGGTCAGGTTCGAGATCGTCGAGTCGAGGCGGTTCGACTGCGCACCGAGGTTACCGCGCGCCTGGCTGATCTTTTGCAGCGCGACGTCCAGGACGCCGATGGCTTCGGCGGCGGACTCGGCGGTGGACAGGTCGATATCGGCCACCGCAGAGAGTTCGGCGTTTTCGGCACGGTTGGCGAAGAAGCCAACTTCGGTGCCGCCCGGGGCGCCCGGATCCGACGAGTTGACCGAGAAGGCCTGCGTCGAGGTGAAGGTCACTTCACCGGTGATCGTCGCCGCGGTGACCGGGGTGTTGTCGTCGGTCAGCGTGGTCGCGGTCCCGACTTCGGCACCCGAGCCGTCGAGGGCGATCACTTCGAGGTTGGGTTCGTTGGCCGGCGTGGTCGAGTTGCTGGCGTCGTAGGCCGTGATCTCGATGTTTTCGCCGGTGGAGTTGGTGAGGATGATCTCGGAGTTGTCCTCGCCCATCGACGCCGTCACGCCGGTGGCGCTGGTCTTGGAGTTGATCGCGTCACGCAGCGAGCGGAGGTCATCCACATCGCCGATGGCGACGGTGCCGATGTTGGTGCCGTTCACGGCGAAGGAGACCATGCCTTCGGCGCTCATGTTCGACAGCTTGGCCTTGGTGACAGCGGTGGCTTCGACGCCGGTGGCCGCCGATTCCGCGTTGACCTTGGCCGCAAGCTGACGTGCCGAGTCGGTGGCCGTCGCGCTGACCGTCGCGGAGCCTGCGAAGCCCGAGATGGCGAGGGTCTGCGCACCACGCACGCCGGTCGTACCGGAAGCGATGGAGACGTCCGACTTCATCTTGAAGGCGCCGATTTCGGTGGCGGCGGTGGAGTCGATGGAGATGTTCAGCGTCTGGCCGGCATCGGCACCGATCTGGAACTGCTTGCCCTGGAAGGAGCCATCCATGACCTTCATGCCGTTGAAGGTGGTGTTTTCGGCGACGCGGTTGATTTCCGCGACGAGCTGGCGGGCTTCTGCCGTGATGTTGCCGCGGTCAGAGCCGGTGTTGGTGTCCGAAGCGGACTGCACGGCCAGTTCCCGAACGCGCTGGAGCATGTTCGAGACTTCGACATGCGCGCTTTCCGTGGTGTCCAGCAGGTTCTTGCCGTCAGCGGCGTTGCGGATGGCCTGGTTGATGCCCATGACCTGCGAGGTCATCTTTTCCGCGATGGCCATGCCGGCCGCGTCGTCCTTGGCGCCGTTGATGCGCAGACCGGAAGACAGGCGGGTCATCGCCGTGTTGAAGTCGTTGTTGACCTTGTTCATGTTGGCCTGTGCCGAGATGGCACCGATATTCGTATTGATCGTCGTCATGGTTTCAGCCTCCTGATACCCTTTCGCGCCCCAATTGCGCTCGGCAATGACAACGGCCTGTTACGCAGATGTTTAGCGACAGGTAAAAAATTCGACGGGAAGGCCAGTTTTTCCGGAGTTTTGGGGGGGCGGGCGGGGGCCTGGCATCCCGGTGCTGATACGCACGCGGGCGCGCGGGTCGCGCGCGGAGTCCGTGGGCGGGGGGCGGGCGAACAGATGCGGGTGATGGGCAGGAATTCGCGCGATGCCGGAGTTTTTGCACTGCGGCATATATAGGTGCCGCGCTGGCTGCCGTTCCTAGGGGCTGAACCACAGTCACTGGAGCGGCGCGATGGATATCGCTACCCTTGTCGGCCTTCTGGGCGCGGTCGCCATGATCATCGGGTCGATGATCTATGCGGGCGGTGTTTCGCCCTTTGTCGATATCGCTTCGGTCGTCATCGTGTTCGGCGGGACCTTCTTCATCGTGATGATGAAGATGCCGATGGGCGTGTTCATCGGGCATTTCAAGGCGATGGGGAAGGCGTTCAAGCCTTCGACCTTTGACATGCCGGCCGTGGTGGAGCGGATGGTGGAACTGGCCACCGTGGCGCGCAAGGACGGGATGATGGCGCTGGAAGGCCAGCAGGTGCCGGACCGGTTCTTTGAGCGCGGGTTGCAGATGCTGATCGACGGGGCGGACGAGGCGAAGCTCGTCAAGGCGATGAAGCAGGAGATCAAGGCGATGAAGTCGCGCCATGAGGGCAATCACAGCGCGCTGAAGGCCTGGATCGACTATGGCCCGGCGATGGGGATGGTGGGAACGCTGATCGGCCTTGTGCTGATGCTGGGGAACATGTCGGACCCGAAATCCATCGGCCCGGCCATGGCGGTGGCGCTGCTGACGACGCTTTACGGCGCGCTGATCGCCAACGTCATCTATGGGCCGATCCTTTCCAAGCTGGAAGGCTATACCGCTGATGAGGTGGCCTATCGGGAACTGGTGATCGAGGGGCTGCGCGGCATCGCCCGGGGCGACAGCCCGCGCAGCGTGCAGGACCAGATGGTGACGGCCCTGCCGCCCAAGGAGCAGGCGCGGCTGATGGCCGCCTGAGGACAGGATCATGGCAGCCGCGAAGATCGTCGCCCTGAAGGCCGTGCCCGTCGTCCCCGAGGAGGAGGATGAAGAGCAGAAGGCCTGCCCGCCGGTCGGCGCACCGGCCTGGCTTGCCACTTTTGCCGATATCGCGACGAACCTGATGGCCTTCTTCGTGCTGATCCTTGGCTTTGCGAAATTCGACGAAGTGAGTTTCAAGAAGATGGCCGGGTCGATGCGCGAGACCTTTGGCACCGAACTTGTCGCGCCGCTGCTGGAGAATCCGGAAGGTGGCACGGTCCTTGAAATGAGCTTTCAGCCGCAGGGCCTGCCGCCGGATTCCGTGCAGGGCGAGGAGCCGCCGAAAGGGGATGAGGGGCCGTGGCAGGACCGGGACGGCGAGAGCGACAGCCGCAGCCCGGCGGAGCAGTTGCAGGAGAAGGTGGCGCAGGCCGCCGCGAAGGCATTGATGGATGCGCTGGCATCCGGCGAGGTGAAGGTGGAGCAGGGCAAGTCGCAGGTGACGATCCGCCTGCCGGAGGGCGAGAACCAGCCGAGCGCCGAAGAGGTGGCGGATGCGCTGGCACGTCTGGCGAAGACCGACCCCCAGCCTGTCGAGGAACCGACATCGGGCGCCACGAATGACAGTGCCGAGCAGGTGGCCGAAGCCACGACCCCGCCGGATCAGCCCGCCGAGGAAGGCACGGGCGAGGCTGCGCCCGGAACCGGTGGCGCGGGCGGCACGGGCGAGGCCGGGCGCGGCACCAGCCCCGGCTTTGCCGAGGCGAAGCTGGGCGTGGCGCTGCGCGACCAGAATGCGCAGGGCCTTGTCGAGGTGGAGCGGCGGGACGGATCGGTCTTTGTCACGGTGGGAGCGGGCGGGTCCTTCACGCCCGGATCGGCAGAGCTGACCGAAGAGGCGCGGGAGATTCTGGACCAGATCACGCAGAACGGGCTGGCGCCCGGCGCGCGGATCACGGTGACGGGCCATACCGACAATGTGCCGCTTGGCAATTCGCCCTTCGGCGACAATTTCGGCCTGGGCGCAGCGCGGGCCTCTGCCGTGGCGCAGGAGATGGTGCGCAGCGGGCTGGTGCAGCCCGATCAGATCAGCGTGGTGTCGAAGGGCGAGACGGAACCGGTGGCCGACAACGCGACGGAAGAGGGCCGGGCGAAGAACCGACGGGTCGAGATCGAGATTGATTATGACGGCACGGCGGCGGAGTGATCCCTGCCCGTCGGGCGGGACACTAACACAGGCGGCGGTTGTGCCGTTGATGGATGCGCAAGGAGAGGTCTGACCCATGACGGTGGATATCCTTTCGTCGCTGAACAAGAACGGCTCGGGGTTGAACCTGCGGGAGCTGACGGCTTCGCTTGTGTCGGCGGAGATTGATCCGCTGAAGGCGCGGCAGACGGCGCGTGTCGAGACGGCGAATACGCAGATCTCGGCCTTTGGACAGATCCGGTCGCAATTCGCCGCCTTGAACAGTGCGGTTTCGGTGCTGCGGGAAAACCCGGTGCTGCGGGCGACGTCGGGCAATAGCGGCGTGGGGGTGACGATCACCGATCCGTCGAAGATTTCCAACCAGACCATGTCGATCGGCGTGGAGCAGGTGGCGCGGCGGCAGGTGCTGGAATTCAAGGGCTTTACCTCGCCCGACCAGACGGTGGGGGCCGGGGCGTTGCAGGTGGCCATCGGGGTCTGGTTCGAGGATGACAATGGCGACCCGGCCTTCGCGGTGGACCCGTCAACGACGGTGAGGACGCTGAACATTCCGGCGGGTGCGACGCTGTCCATGCTGGCCGAGACGCTAGATGTGCTGCCGGGGCTGTCGGCGCGGGTGCTGGACAAGGGGGATGGCACCTTCTCGCTGGGTGTCGTGTCCGAGACGGGCGCGGCGTCTTCGTTGAATTTCTCGGTGACGGAGACGGCGGCCGGGCTGGCCGCCTTTGACACCAATACCACGATCGAGACGGTGCAGATCCAGTCGGCGCAGGATGCGGTGATTTCGGTGGACGGGATTGCCGTGTCGCGGCGGACGAACCTGATCGACGACCTGATCCCTGGCGCGACGCTGGACATCACGGCCCCGGCCGGCACCACGACCACGGTGGAATTCGCCCGCGATGAAGAGACGGCCAAGCTGAACATGCAGGCGCTGGTCGAGCAGGTGAACAATACGCGCAAGCTGCTGAACGACCTTTCGGCCAAGTCCGTGGGGGATGTGGAGGCGGGGGCGCTGGCCGGGGACCGGCTGATCGAGAAGCTGAAGGCCGATCTGGCATCGCTGATCTCGGCGCCGATTGCAGGGTTTGGCAGCAGCGCGAAGCAGTTGTCGGATTTCGGGGTGGTGACGAACCGGGACGGGTCGCTGCGGCTGGACAATCTGCGGTTCGAGGAGGCCTTCGCGGCCGATCCGGCAGCCTTTGACATGATCTTTACCGACCGGTTCTCGGCGTCGGATGCGCGGGTGACGGTGGGCGGGGTTCTGGGATCCGCCACGCAGGGGGGGACCTTTGCCTTCCGCCGCGATGCAGTGACGGGGGTGGCCACGCTGAATGACGAGCAGTTGTTCCGGGTGCCGCAGGCCGACGGGCAGGATCAGTACTTCATGTTCGGCGGCCGGCTGGCGGGGCTGAACATCACGGTGCCATCGGATCTGACGGAGACCGATGTGCGCTATGGCAAGAGCTTCCTGACCGCGCTGGAGACGATGCTGGACACGGCGCTGTCTTCGGGGGCCAACAGCATCACCGAGCGGGAGACCCAGTTGACCAGCCGGGTGACCGAGGCGACCGAGCGGCTGGAGTTTCTGGATGCGCGGGCGGAGCTGCTGGAGAAGCGGTATCTGTCACGCTTCACGGCGATGGAGACGGCGATTGCCGGGCTGCGCAGCACGGGCAGCTATCTGGATAACCTCGTGGCGCAGTGGAACAAGTCGGATTGAAGAAGGGCCGCCGTCAGAGAAAACTCTGAGGGCGGCCCGAGTCCTTTTCCGTCGCGCAGGGGAAGACGCGGGAAAAGGAAGGTCTGTCAGGCGGCGAGGCCGCGGCGGATGCCGAATTTCTTCATCTTTTCGATCAGGGTGGTGCGGCGCAGGCGCAGCGCATCGGCGGCCTGGGCGACATTGCCTTGCCGCTTGTCCAGCGCGGCCTCGATCAGCGCGACCTCGATGTCGCGGATGTAGCCGCGCAGGTCGATGTCACCCAGACGCTGAAGCGCATCGTGGAATTGCGAGGGATCGGGCAGGTCGCCCTTGGCCTGCGGGGCGGGCGGTTCGGGCATCGCGATATCGGCGGTTTCGGGATCGGGCATTTCCATGCCGAGGAGGTTGTCGCGGACATGGCGCGCGGTGACCATGCGGCCCGGAAGCATCACGAAGGCGCGCATCAGGACGTTCTTCAATTCGCGGATATTGCCGGGCCAGGCATGGGCCGCCAGCGCGCGGATCGCGCCCAGATCGAAATGCGGGGGTTCGGCGGCCGGGTTGGCGGCGCTGTATTCCTCGATCAGGCGGGCGAGGATGAGGGGGATGTCGGCGGTGCGTTCCGCAAGGCTGGGGACGGTCAGCGGGAAGACCGAGATGCGGAAGAAGAGGTCGGCACGGAAGGTGCCTGCGGCCACGGCGGCGTTCAGGTCGCGATGCGTGGCGGTGACGAGGCGGAAATCGACGGTCTGTTCGCCGGTAGCCCCCAGGCGCTGGATGCGGCGGGTTTCGAGGACACGCAGGAGTTTGGCCTGGAGGGCGAGGGGCATGTCGCCGATTTCGTCGAGAAAGAGGGTGCCGCCGGCGGCCTGTTCGATGCGGCCCGGGCGGGCGCGTTCGGCGCCGGTGAAGGCGCCCTTCTCATGGCCGAAGAGTTCGCTTTCCAGAAGCTCGGCCGGGATGGCGGCGCAGTTGACGGCGATCAGCGCGCCCTTGCGGCCGGAGGCGCGATGCAGCGCTTCGGCCACCAGTTCCTTGCCGGCCCCGGTGGGACCCCGGACGAGGACGGCGGCGTCGGACACGGCGACGGCGGCGATCATCCGCTTCAACTGACGCATCGGGGCGGTTTCGCCGACGATGATGCGATCGACCATGGTCACGGGAACGGGCAGTGCTTGGGCGGAAACATCACGGTCAATCCAGTGCGTCGTCATAAGAAATCCCCTACGGTTCACGAGGATGGATTCATAGCGGCAATTGGGACGATTCAATGACGCCGCGGGGGAAGGCGGATTTGGAAAGGGATGGGGGGCGGACGGTCGGACAGGTGCGCCCCATACTTTCGGATGCAAAATTTCTGTATAAACTACAATGCGTTAACCCGGACTACACCAATGGTTTACGGCGTATCTGCCAGCAGTTCACGCATCGCTGACACTTCGGACCAGCGGTGACGCAGGCGCGGGGGCAGGTTCTCGGGCAAGGCGAGCGTCACGGTGGCGGCGGCGACGACCTGCGGCAGATCGGGCGCGGCGCGGCGGGGCGGGATGGCGGGCGCGCGATCCGGGCGGGGCGGCGGGGCGCGATCGGCACGGGGTTCGGGCAGATCGGACGGGGGCGGCGGTGCCTCGGCCAGCGCTTCGGGCGGGGGCGCATCGGCGGGGGCATCGGCCTCCAGGCTGTCGAAGGGGGTTTCGCCTTCCCAGCCATCGGCAGGCGGGGCGGAGGCGAGCGCGATGAGCGGCGATCCGGCATGGGCGAGGATGCCGTCGAGTTCGGTCGGGATGGCGGTCAGGAGGGTGCCGCCTTCGGGCAACGCACCGCCGCCCTCTTCGGGGGTGAAGCGGAAGGAGGAGCGGGCCGCGATGACCTTTTCCAGATAGCGGCGGCCACGTTCGGGATCGGTGGAATGATAGGCGGAGGCCGCCACTTCCCAGGAGCCGAGGCGGGCGTGCAGTTCCGTCATGAAGCGGGCGGCGTAGCGGGTGTTGCGGACAGGGTCGATCATCTCTTCCGGCGAGGCGAAGCCGGCGGAGTGCCATTTCCAGTTCAACTGCATGCAGCCGATGTCGATATTGGTGACGCCGCGGGCGAGGGCTTCGGCCAGATAGGCGAGCGCCTCTTCGCGGGTGTCGAAATACATGCCCTTGCCGCCTTCGTTCAGCGTCCAAGGCCAGGGGGCGATGCCGCCATTGCCGGTGCCGCGCCCGGCCTCGACCAGCGAGATGGCGGGGAGGAGACCGTCGGGAAGACCCGCCTCGACCCCGGCCTCATGCGCAAGGCGGGCGCAATCCTGCGCGGCGGCAAGGCCGGGGGCAAGGAGCGCGAGGGACAGAAGGAGGGCGCGGCGGATCATGCCCGCCCTGTTGCAAGGGGCGGGCCAGATGCGCGGGATCAGCGGATATAGTCGAAGAGGGAGGAACCGTTGATCTTGACGAAGGTCTGCTGCGACGCCTGTTCGGTGAGCAGAAGCTGCTGGACCCGCGTGATGGCGGCGGCGACGTCGAGATCCTCGAGCCCTGCGACGGCCTTGTCGATGCGGAGCTTGCGATCGGCCAGGACGGCGGCGTGGTCTTCGGCAAGGCGGCCGAGGGCGCCCACTTCGGCCCGCTGGGCGGCGGCATGGGTGATGGCATCGCCGAAGAGCCCCACAAGGCGGGTGGCAGAGATGGCATCGTTGCGCAGGAGCGTGCCGGTGCCGCGCGGTTGCAGGCTTTCATCCAGCGCGACGAAGCTGGCGACCGGGGTGCGAGGATTGCCGGGCTGATCGAAATTGCCGATGCGGATGTCGCCCAGGCCGGTGAGCACGAAGCCGCGCCCGTCGGCGGAGAGGGTGGCGGTGACGCCTGTGGTGGGGGTGGCGGCGTTGATCGCGGCGAGCATCTCGTCAGGGGCGCCGGTCATCACCTCGGCGGAGATGCGGGCGGTTCCGGTGGGGCCGGTGAGATCGAAGGCCATGTTGGCCGGGGTGCGGGTGGTCATCGGGGTGAACAGGCCGCGTTCGTTGACCTCGCTGAAGGGGCGGGCGGTCTGGAGCGGAATGGTGAGCGAGGCGATGAGATCATCGACCATGGCGAAGAGGCTTTTCGCGCCGCCGTCATCGGTGGGGACGGACATGAAGACCTCGGACCCGTTCAGGCCGGTGGCGAGGGTGGCGGTTTCCGTCAGCCGCAGCGTCGGGCGGCCGCCATCGCCCCGATATTCGACGCCATCCGGGCCATCCGCGAAGGGTTCGCCACTGCCGAAACCTGCGAAGAGCGGCAGGCCGAAGGTATCGCGCGCATTGGCGACAGTGAGGAGCGAGGTGCGGAGCGACACCGCTTCGGCCCTTAGGCCGGCGAAGCCTGCCTCCGTCAGCGTGTCATTGGCGGCCTGAAGCGAGATCTGCTGGAAGGCGCGGACGATGTTGCCAAGCTCTGCCATCTGGAGATCGGCCTGGTCGAGCCGGTCGGCGGCGAGTTCGGCATTGTCGGTGAAGCGTTCGATGGCGCCGCGCTGTTCGGTGACGGCGGAAAGCTTGGCCGCGCGCATCGGATCGGCCGAGGGGCGGGGATCGTTCTTGCCGGACGATATCTGCGCCTGAAGATCGGAGATTTCGCCCGAGAGGCGGTTGAAATTCTCCATCGTGATCTTGCCGAACAGGGCGTTGCCGATGCTGGCGGTCATGGGCGGGGCCTTTCAGTCTTGGGTCAGAGCGAGGACAGGAGCGTGTCGAAGAGTTCCTGCGCCACCCGCATGATCTGGGCGGCGGCGTTGTAGTTCTGTTGCAGTTCCAGAAGGCGGGCCGCTTCGGCATCCAGATCGACGGCCCCCTGTTCGGCATCGGCGCGGCGGATGGTGTCGTGGACGGCGGTGCGGGCCGAAACGCGCTGTTCGGCGGCGGCGGCGCGGGTGCCGACTTCGGATTGCAGGTTGGACAGGATCGAAGCGAAGCCGCCCCTGCCGGTGGTGACATCGGCGAAGCGCAGGCCGAGGATCGCGTCCAGCGCGCGGCCATCGTTGCGGCCATCGGTGTTGGGGGTGAGGCGGAAACTGTCGCCCGTGGCCGGATTGCCGGTGACGGAGATGGAGAGGCCGTCGATGACGGTGCCGCCGGTGGAATCGAGGACGCGGGTGCCGATGGAATGGCCGGTGGCGATGTCGAAGAGGCCGACGCGGTTGGTTTCGGCATCGAGCACGCGGAGTTCGACCGATGGCAGGAGGCTGGGCGGCGGGCCTGCGGTGATGGACCCGGCAAGGCGCAGGTTGCTGGCGCCGGTCATCACGACGATGAGGTCTTCGGGCGGCAGGTTGGTGAGGTTCAGCCGCTGACCGGCGAGGGAGGAGGTGGTGACCGGGATGTCGAGCGCGCTGCCATTGGCGGAAAGCGCGGTGAGGCTGCCGCCATTGACCGAGATGGCGGCGCCGAGGGAGGCGAAGCCCGCCGCCTGGGCCCCCGGCAGGATGCGGGCGCTGGCCGAGGTGGCCGGCAGGGACAGGGTGATCGCGCCGGTGCCATCGACAGAGGCCGTGCCGGGGAAACCGGGGGGAAGGGTGACGGTGGGGCCGCCATTCACGGTGAGGGTGTAGAGGGTGCTGCCCACCTCGACCTGCATCGGGACGGGGAAGGGGCCGGTGGCGGGCTGGCCCGTCAGGCGCGATTGCGGGAGCTGCGCGGGGGCGAGGCCGAAGGCGGCGGCGGAGGAGGTGTTGGGGATGGAGAGGAACCCCGCCTCGGTGCTGCCGCCGTTGACGGTGAGTTGCAGGCGGTTGGACGCATCGAAGCTGGCCGAGAGGCGGCCGGTTTCCGGGCCGCTGACCTGCACCGTGCCGCCCTGCATGCGCAGGACGTAATCCTGCCCGTCGAGGCGGACGACAGTGGAGGTGCCGTTGGCCGGCAGCGTGCCGACGGCCGCGCCGGTGAGCCCGGACTGCGGCATGTCTTCGCGCAGGAGGGCGGCGAGGCCCGCAGCGACATCGGCGGAGGAGGCGGCGGCAGCAGTGGCGGTGTTGAGCGTGACGCTGCGCCCGCCCAGGGTGAGGCCGTAATTCGTGGGGCCTGCAAGCGCGCCTGTGGCGGCGGCGGTGGAGCCGTCGATGGCGGGATCGAAGTCGAAGGTCAGGGTGCGGCTGGCCCCAGCCGCCGAGGAGGTGGAGGTGACGAGCCCGCCTTGCAGCGCGTCGGCAGTGGAATCGATGCGGGTGGCATCGAGTGTCACGGTGAAGCCCTGCGATTGCGTCAGCCGGACCTGGCCGGAGATGCGGGCGGCCGAGGCCCCGGCCCCGAGCGTGACAGACGCCCCGGCGACCTGCCCCTGGTCGGTGGCGGGCGTCAGGCTGACGGTGCCGCCACCATCATGGGAGAGGTTGGTGATGCGGAGATCGGCCCCGCTGGGGTGGGTGAGCAGAAGGCGGGTGCCATCGGGGGAAAGCTGCGCGCTGATGCCGGTGGAACCGGTGAGCGCGTTGACGGACAGAAGGAGCGAGTCAAGCCGACCGCCCGCCACATCGCCGCCGACAACCAGCGGTGTGCCATTCGTCCCTTCGATCTGGAAGGCGACGCGCCCGTCGCCTGCGACGGTGAGCAGGGCGGAGGTGGAGGCGGTCGCCTCCAGACCCGGATAGACGTCGTTCATCATCTGCGCGAGGCGCTGCGCGCTGCTGCCGGGCGGCAGGGTCAGGGCGATGGGCGAGGCGCCGGGTTCTTCGAGCAGGATGTTGCGGGCAGGCGAGGCTACGGCCTCGACCGTGCCGGACCAGGTGACGGGGGCATGGGGCGAGAGCGTGACGGATTGCAGGCCGGAGGCCTGATCGCTGTCGAGGGTCAGGCCGCGATAGCCGACGCCGCCCGGCGCTTCGAGATAATCGGTGACGTATTCGGCGCCGGGGAGGAAGCCGTTCGCTTCGGTGAAGAGGAGCGCGATATCGGCGGCGGACATCGGGGTGCCCGCGATCTGGCGGCCTTCGCGGGTGAAGATTTGCAGCGTGCCGCCCTGGGCCGCGCCGGGGGTGACGGTGGCCCCCTGCGCGTCGAGCGTGGCAGAGGTGATGTTGCCGGTGTTGCGCGACAGGGTCAGCGCGCCGTCGGTGCCTGCGGCGGCAAGGCCGAGCGAGGCGAAGGTTTCGCCCGCGGCGGTTTCGAACTGGCCCGAGGTGAGGGCGGCGGCAAGCTGCGCGACCGTCCAGCCTGCGGGACGGGGGCCGCCCCCGGCAAGGGTGGTGAGGTTGAAGGTATGGGGCGTGCCGTCCAGCGTGACGGTCAGGCTGCCCGTGCCATCGACGGCGGCATCGGCAAGGGCGAAATCGGCGGTGGATTGCGCGCCGAGGCTGGCAAAGCTGGCGGCGGTGGTGCCGGCGGGGATGTAGCCCACGACGCCGGAGGAGAGGAGCGTGACGGCCCCTGCCGCGGTGTTTGCCCCGGCGAGGATGGTGGAGAGTTGCGGCACGGTCGGAGGGGCGACGGTCGTCGCCGCCATCGCGACGGCGCCGGAGCCGGTATTGCCCGCAGCGGGCGCAACGAGGGTTGCGACGGCGGCGGCAAGGCGTTCGGGCACTTCGGGCAGGAAGCGCATGTTGATGGCGAGGCCGGTGGTGGGCGTGAAGGTGAGGCGGTCGCCTTCGGCGGGTTCGCCGTCGATCTCGATCGTGACGCCGGGCAGAACGAGGAGGCGGTCGGCGCTGCCCAGGACATTGCCCAGCGCATCTTCGGCGCGCCAGACGCCCAGGGTCTGGTCGCGGATGAGGGTGATGGGACCGGTGGTGTTCGGGCCGGTGGGGGTGATTTCAGCACGGGCATAGCCCTGGTTGCCCGCCGCGCGGGTCATTTCCCAGCCTTCGAGCGAGAACATGTCGCCGCCCGGCGCGCCGGTCAGATCGAGGCCGATGGAATGGACGGCGTTCATCTCTCCGGCCATCTTGCGGGCGAGGGCGTTCACCTCTTGCAGGGCGGTTTCGATGGCGCCCAGCGCGGTGACATAGCCGCCGAGCGCGCCCGTCCCGATCATGCGCGTGTCGCGGGTGGTGCCTTCCCGGTCGATGGTGAGGGTGAGGTCGGTGGTGCCGGAGACGGAGAGGGTGGCCGGGCCGCCGGGACCAAGCAGGAGGGGCCCGCCGCCATCCACCCCGAGCGTGACGGTGGCGCGGCCCTCGGGATCGAGCGCGACGGAGATGCCGATGTTTTCGGCGAGGCTGCCGAGCAGCCGGTCGCGTTCGTCATGCAGCGGGTTCAGCGCCCCGACATTGCCGGTGTTCGAGGTGAAGCGGAGTTGCAGTTCATGCAGGTCGGCCAGGTCGCGGCTGGCCTGGGCGGCGGCGGCCTCGGCGGCGTTGAACGTGTCTTCGCGCAGGCGGATCAGCCCTGCGGCGATGCCCTGGAAGGCGGAGGCGAGGGTGTTGCCCGCCTCGAGCGTGACGCGGCGGAGGGATGTGTCGGCGGGCGAGGCGGCGAGGCTGCCGATGGCGGCGAAGAAATCCTCGAGCGCGGCGTCAATGCCGCCCGTGCGGGGGAGGAGGACGGTTTCCACCGCGAGGGCCGCGTCATGGTGGACTTCGGCGGAGGAGAGATCGGCAGAGGCGGTGCGGAGGCGCTGTGCGAGGAGTTCGTCGAAGGCGCGGCGGATCTGGTCGATCTCCACCCCCTGGCCGCCGGTGGCGAGGGTGGTGACGGTGGTGCGCGCCCCGCCGATCTGTTCGGTGGTGACATCGCGACGGCGGTAGCCTTCGGTGTTCACGTTGGCGATGTTTTCGCCCGTGACTCCCAGCGCGGTGCGATAGGCACCGATCGCCGAGCGCGCGATGTCCATGATGTTCGACATCAGTCAGCCTTGTAAGCGTTCGTTGCGGCCGAGGGAGGGACGAAGCGCGAGAATTGCCGTTCGACGGCGTCGGCGATGCCGAAGCCGGTGCGGCCGGCGGAGGCGCGGGCGATCTCGGCATCGAAGAGGTCGCGCGTCTTGTCCACCGCGCTGCTGCCGAGGATATCTTCGCCGAGGGAGCCCGCGCGGGCGGATTTGAGGAAGAGGCCGAGGAAGAGTTCCTCGAACCCTTCGGCGGCCTTGCGCAGTTCGGCCTGCTGGTCGCGCAGCGGCGGGGTCAGCGAAACGGGAGGGGAGATGGCCTTGAAATCCATGTCAAATCACCACGAGTTCGGCCCGAAGGGCACCTGCCTCGCGCAGGGCTTCGAGGATGGCGACAAGGTCGGAGGGCGAGGCGCCGACGGCGTTGATCGCATCGACCAGCGAGGCAAGGGACACGCCGGGATCGAAGACGAAGGCGCGGTTGGCCTCTTCGGTGGCGGTGATGGTGCTGTCGGGGGTGACGGTGGTTTCGCCCGGCACGACGACGGTGCCGTCGCCGTTGACGACTGTCGCGCTCTGGTTCACCTGCGGGTCTTCGGAGATGGAGACGGTGAGCGAGCCATGGGTGACGGCGGCCGGGGTCACGCGGACATGGCCGCCGATGACGACGGTGCCGGTGCGGGAATTGACCACGACCTTGGCGGCGGGGGCGTCGGGGGTGACTTCGATGTTTTCCAGCATCCCCATGAAGGTGACGCGCTGGTTGGCGTCATAGGGGGCGCGGACCGCGACGGAGGTGCCGTCCAGGGCGGTGGCGATGTCGGGGCCGAACACCTCGTTTATCGCCTTGGCCACGGCGGCGGCGGTGGAGAAATCGGGGCGGTTGAGGTTCAGGACGAGGGATTCGGTATCGAGGAAGGGGGCTTCGACGATGCGTTCGACGGTGCCGCCGCGCGGGATGCGGCCCACGGTCGGGACGTTGACGGTGAGGGAGGAACCGTCCTGCCCTTCGACGCCGAGGCCGCCGACGATGAGATTGCCCTGGGCGATGGCGTAGATCTCGCCATCCGCGCCCATGAGCGGCGTCATCAGCAGGGTGCCGCCCTTGAGCGACTTGGCCGAGCCGACGGTGGAGACGGTGACGTCAAGCACCTGCCCCTCTTTCATGAAGGGGGGGAGTTCGGCGGTGACCATGACGGCGGCGGCGTTGCGGGCGTTCAGATCGGAGGCTTCGACCGTGAGGCCGAGGCGGGAGATCAGGGATTGCAGGGATTGCAGGGTGAGGCCGGAATTGCCGTCGCCGGTGCCGGAAAGGCCCACGACGACGCCATAGCCCACCAGCGGGTTGGACCGGACCCCGGCCACCGAGGCGATGTCCTTCAGCCGGTCGGCGCTGGCCGGAGGGGCCAGCGCGACGGCGAGGAGGAGGGTCAGGAACAGGGTGCGGATCACAGCGGCGACACCACGTCGAGACCGCGCCGCAGCCAGCCGGGGCGCGAGGTATCATGCACCGTGCCTGCGCCGACATATTTGATCGAGGCATGGGCGATGCGGTCGGAGGGGACGACGTTCTGCGCGTTGATGTCTTCGGGCCGGACGACGCCGGTCAGGCGGACATATTCGTTGCCGTTGTTCAGGGTGAGGCGCTTTTGCCCCATCACTTCGAGCTGGCCGCCGGGCAGGACGCGGACGACCTGCACCGAGAGGCGGCCGGTGAGCGAGTTCGACTGCTGCGCCTGGCCGCGACCGGCGAAGGACTGGTCGGTGCCGTTGTCGAGGAGGCCGTCATCAAGGCCGAGGGTCAGGGCATCGGGCATGTCGAGCGAATAGTCGTTGGAGCGCGAACCCGAGGCGGATTGCGTCTTGGAGGCCTGGAAGCGTTCCACGAACTGGACGGTGAGGATGTCGCCCACCCGGGCGGCGCGGCGGTCCGATGCGAAGAGGCCTGCGGAGGAGGCGGTGTAGATGCCGCCCGTCGGCACGGCATCGCTGTCCATATAGGCGGTTTCCGGGAAGATCGGGGCGTAGGCCTCGCTTTCCTTCTCCTCGATATAGGTCGGCGTGCAGGCCGCCGTGGCGAGGATCAGGGCGAAGGCGAGCGGGGCGCGGTTGGCAGATTTCATCGGTCAGCCTCAGAGATTGTTGGACAGGAAGCGCATCATTTCGTCCGATGCGGAAATGGTCTTGGAGTTCACCTCGTAGGCGCGCTGCGTCTCGATCATGTCGACCAGTTCCTGAACGACATTGACGTTGGAGGATTCGAGCGCGCCCTGCACCAGCTTGCCCATGCCGTCGGCATAGGGGTTGCCGACGATGGCGGGGCCGGAGGCGGCGGTTTCGACGAGGAAGTTCTCGCCGATGGGTTCGAGGCCGCGCGGGTTGGAGAAGGTGGCCAGCGTGATCTGCCCGATCTCCTGCGGTTCCACGTCGCCCGGAAGCTGCACAGTCACGATGCCATCGCCAGAGATGGAGACGGCGGCGGCGCCGTCGGGGATCTGGATTTCGGGCTGCACGACATAGCCCGAGGCGGTGGTGAGCGTGCCGTCGGCATCGCGCGAGAGGGTGCCGTCGCGGGTATAGCCGATGCGGCCGTCGGGGAGCAGGACCTGGAAGAAGCCCTGACCGTCGATCGCCACGTCGAAGGCGTTGTCGGTGGTGACGAGGCTGCCCTGGGTGTAGAGCTTTTCCGTGTTCACGACGCGGACCCCGGTGCCGACGGCGAGCGGCGTGGTGAGCTGCGTGCCTTCAGAGGTGGGGGCGCCGGCCGGGCGGATGTTCTGGTAGAGAAGGGTTTCGAAATTGGCGCGGTCGCGCTTGAAACCCGTGGTGTTCACGTTCGCCAGGTTGTTGGCGATGACCTGCATCCGGGTCTGCTGGGCATCCAGCCCGGTCTTGGCCACGTGCATCGCATCGGTTGTCATCGGGGGCACCTCGGGATGTGTTCGTCATCCGATCTGGTGCAAGGGTCGTGCCATCCCCGGTTGCGATGCGCGCGAAATCAGGGCCTTGGCCGGGATCAGGACTCCGGCATCCGCAGGAGGCGGGTTCCGGCCTCGTCCAGTTCCTTGGCCGAGGTGATGAGGCGCAGGTTGAGTTCGAAGCTGCGCTGGATGTCGATGGAGGTGATGAGTTCCTCGGTCGAATTCACGTTCGATCCTTCGAGGACGCCTTGCAGCACCTTGCCGCCCTGATCGGGGGCGGGCACAGGGCCGCCATTGGCGGGGCGGATCTGGCCGTCAAGGCCCTTTGTCAGGTTCGCCCCGGTGGCAAGGGTGGTGGCGATGGTCGCGATATCCACCCTTTCGCCGGGCGCTCCGTCGAGCGGTTCGATGGAGATGGTGCCGATCTCGTTGACCGTGAGGCTGCGGAAGGGCGGCACGGCGATGGGTTGCAGCGCCTGATCGAGGATCGCATCGCCTGCGCCGGTGCGCAGGATGCCATCGGAGGCGACCTGAAGGTCGCCGCGCCGGGTGAGGGCGGGGGCGCCGCCGGTTTCGGGGCGGATGTAGAACCAGCCCTTATCGGCAAGCGCGATGTCGAGGGGCTGGTCGGTCTGGTTGAGAAAGCCCGATTGCCGCGAGAAGGCTGCATTCTCTTCCGGCACCTGGAAGGCGCGGGCCTGGAGATCGCCCTCTTCTTCCAGCACGAAGGCCTGCCCTTCCGGCAGATAGTCGCGGCGGAAACCCGGGACGTTCTGGTTGGCAAGGTTCTGCGCGGTGGCGATATGCGCGCCGCGCAGATTGGCAAGGCTGTTCAGCGCCGTGTAGATCAGGCGATCCATTCAGCGGCCTCAGGTCCGGATGTTCATGATCGTCTGCATCAGCGAGGTGGAGGTTTCCATCGCCTTGGCAGAGGCCTGATAGTTGCGCTGCGCCGAGATCAGGTTCACCAGTTCCTCGGTCAGTTCGACATTGGAGCGTTCGAGCGCGCCCGAGCGCAGCAGGCCGAAGCCCGAGGTGCCGGGCGTGCCGGTGATGGGAAGGCCGGATTCGGCGGTTGCGGAATAGGTGGCGTTGCCGTTGATCTTGAGCCCGCCGGGATTGGTGAAGTTGGCCAGCACGATCTGGCCCATCGGCATCCGGCCGTTGTTGCCATAGGTGGCCCAGACGCCGCCGGTTCCATCGAGTTCGAGGTTGGTCAGACGGCCAGCCGAGGCGCCGTTATGCGTGGCGGTCTGCACGGCGAAGGGATCGTCCGAGAGGCTGGACCCACCGAGGTCGATGATGAGGCCGTCGGTGCCGAAGGGCAGGGTCTGGCCGGCGGTGATGTCACCATTGGCGTCGAAGGTGATGCGGTTCTGCGTGGCCGGGGCGGTGGGGGCGACCTCGGTTCCCTGCACGAGGAGGCGCACTTCGAAGATCGTGTCGGTGGAGACGGCATCGGGCGAGGCGATCTTGATGAGATAGGCCTCTGCCTCGACCGGCGTGCCGGAGGGGCCGAAGAGCGGGATGGGCGTGCGGGTGGCGTAGGTGGTGGGATCGGCCGGGTTGAAGGCGACGGTGGGCGGGACGGCGGCCTGCTGGCCCAGCATGGCGTTGTCGGAGGGGAAGTTGAGTTCGAGGTTGATCTCGGTCGAGGCGACGGGCGTGCCCATTTCCAGCGGAATGGTCAGCGGGCGGGCCTGCGCCATGTCGAAGGTCAGCGGGCGGCCGTCAAGGCCGACGGGCCAGGAAAGCAGCGCACTGCCGGCCGAGTTCACGACATTCCCGTCCACATCCATGGTGAAGGCCCCGGCGCGGGTGTAGCGCATCTCGCCCGCGGCGGTGTTCGGGTCGCCGAAGGACTGGATGGCGAAGAAGCCCTGCCCTTCGATGGCGATGTCGAGCAGGTTGCCGGTCGTCACCACGTTGCCCTGGGTGAAATCCTGCGCGACGCGCTGCACCTGCACGCCGGAGCCGATGGCGGTGCGCTGGTTGGCGAAGGGCGAGGAGGAGAAGACATCCGCGAATTCCACCCGGCTGGAGCGGAAGCCCATGGTGCCGACGTTGGCGATGTTGTGCGAGGTGGCGGAGATGTCGCTTTGCGCGGCCATCAGGCCGGAGAGGGCGGTGCTCATGGACATGGGGGGTATCCTTACGTTTCGTGTTTTTTGCTGCCTTAACGGACGGCCTCGACTTCCAGCGCGTTGAGCGCGCCGTAGTCTTCGACCTGTAGGGTCATGTCTGCGCCGCTGCTTCCGGTGGTGGCGGAGAGCACGCGGGCGAAGACGGAGGGACCGACCTGGGCGGTACCCTCGGAAGTGGTTGCGGAGACGGAGACGCGCAGGGGGCTGCGCGCCTCGGCCATGCCGGGCGGCAGGTCGGACCAGGAGAAGCCCATCAGCCCGGCGGGTTGATCGGCATAGGTCTGGGTATGCAGGAGCGCGCCGGTCGTGGCGTCGGAATAGCTGACGACCACAGAGCTTGCATCGGCGGGAAGGTCCACCACGCCGTTCACGCTGCCATCGGGGCCGGGGCGGGCGATGTTGCCGGGGACCAGCACCTCATGCCCCAGAAGGTTGGCGGCGGTGGCGATGCGGAAGTCGCCCATCCCTTCGGTAAAGCCGGAGAGGGTTTCGTTGACCTTCTCGATCCCCGAGACGGTGGAGAATTGCGCGAGCTGGGCGAGGAATTCGCCATTCTCCATCGGTTGCAGCGGGTCCTGGTTGCGGAGCTGGGCGAGCATAAGGGTGAGGAAGTCCTGCTGGCCCAGCGCGCCGCTGAAATCCGTTCCGGCGAGGCTGGAGGCGGTTGCCGTGGTGGCCCCCGTGGCCGTGGTGCGGGCCGAGCCGTTGAGATTGACGTTACCGGTGGTGGCGTCGATGCTGATCATGGTGATCCTTTCGGGGTCCGGGCACGGGCTACGGGGTCACGGGTCGGTGGGTCATGGGGGGACGTGTCACTGGGGGATGTGTCACTGGCCCATCTGCATGGTTCGTGCCATCAGGGCGCGCAGCGTGGACATGGTTTCAAGCGTGTTCTGGTACTGGCGGCTGGCTTCGACCATTTCGACCATCTCTTCTTCCGTGTTCACCGCGGCGGCATAGACAAACCCTTCGGGATCGGCGTCGGGGTGATCGGGGCGGAAGATCTTTTGCGGTTCGCGGTCGAGCATCACCACATCGGCCACGGTCGCGGTGGAAAGGCCCTCTTCGGCGCGGGCATATTCCGTTTCGAAGACCGGGCGCATCGCCTTGTAGGCATCTTCGGGGGTGGCGGCAACGGAGCCCGCATTGGCGAGGTTGGAGGCCACGGTATTCATGCGGACCATCTGCGCCGAAAGGGCGCGGGCGCCGACGTCGAAGACGTTGCGGATCTCGGTCATCCTTATTCTCCCTTGATGGCGGACATCAGGCCGGAAATGCGGCGATTGAGGAAGGTGAGGCTGGACTGGTAGCGGACGGTGTTTTCCGCGAATTCCATCTGTTCGACGCCCAGTTCGACCGTGTTGCCATCGAGCGAGGCGGTGACCGGGACGCGGTAGCCGAGATTGCCATCGGCCAGCGTGCCGGCGAGGTGGCCGGGCGCGGTGCGGGCCGGGCCGGTGGTGCCGCGGGCGCGGGCAAGTTCGGCCTCGAAGTCGAAATCGCGTGCCTTGAAGTTGGGGGTCGCGGCATTGGCGATGTTGGAGGCGAGGATTTCGCCCCGCTTTTCGCGCAGGACGAGGGCTTGGGCGTGCAGGCCTATCGATTCAGCGAATCCAACCGTCATTAGAGTCTGTCCTCCGGCGATGGGTGCCGATCCGGTTTTCTGGACGGACTGGCCCCTTGATCGGGGAGAGATGTGCAAGGGGCGTGCCAAGTGGCGGCGCGCGGGGCTGTGCAGGAGCGGGAGATGGCGGCGGCGCGGAAGAAAAGGGCGCATCAGGTGGTGGCCAAGGCGCTGTTGAAGGCGGTGGCGGACCTGCATCCGGATGCGGCGCTGGAGGCGCTGGCCCCGTTCTATGCGCGGGAGCGGAACGCGACGCGGCGGCGCGCGATCCGGGCGGTGCGGATCAGCCTGATGCGCAAGGCGCTGGACGCCCCGCCGCCGGTGGTGAGCCTGCCCGAGCCGGTGGTGGAGCCGGAACCGGTGCCGGAGGTGGCGACGGAACCGCCGCCGCCGCCGAAGCCTGCACCGAAGGGGAAGCTGCTTTCGATGAACCTCGAAGAGGCGGCAAAGCTGTTGATGATTGCGCCGGAGCCCGAAGTGGCGGCGGCGCCCGCCCCTGCCCCGGCGGAAGCGGAGCAGGCGGAACCCGAGGCGGCGGAGGCCAGCCCGGAATTCCAGCCGATGGATTGGGCGGCGGCGGCAGCGGGGCTGGCAGCGCTGGACCTGCCGGAGGAGGCGGAGGTTGCGGTGGCGGACCTGCCGATCCTGATGGTGGCCCCGGCCGCCGCGCCGGTTGCCGGGCAGACGGATGACGCGACGGCGCAGGGCGGGCCGACGTCCGATCCGGAGGGGGAGACCCCTGCCAAGGCGAAGAAGAAGGGCGGGACAGCGGCCAAGGCGGCGATACCCGACCTTTCGGCGCAGTTCGCGGCCATGTCGGGTGACGGGCTGGAGGCGCTGACCAACCTGCCGACCGGGCCGAAGGCGGATGCATTGCCCGCCGAACTGGATGAAGAGCTGCGCGCCCTTGAAGGGTTCGAGCCGGTTCTGGAGCCCGTGACGCCGATCCTGAGCATCGACCCGGCGGCGGCTTTTGCCGAGATGGAGGCGAAGGAGCCGCCCCCCGCAAAGGCGGCAGTGGCGCAGATGGTGGACCCCGGCGCGGCCTTTGCCGCGATGGATGCCGCCGAAAGCCCGGCACCGCCTGCGGCCAAGACCCCCGGCAAGGGGATGATGGCCGATCCGGCAGCGGCCTTTGCGGCGATGGAGGCGGAGGAGCCGCCCCCGGTGAAGGCGGCGATGGCGCAGATGGTGGACCCCGGCGCGGCCTTTGCTGCGATGGATGCCGCCGAGAGCCCGGCACCGCCTGCGGCCAAGGCACCCGGCAAGGGGATGATGGCAGACCCGGCAGCGGCCTTTGCGGCGCTGGAGGCGGCAGAGGACGCGGATGCGCGGGCGGCGGCACCGGTGGCAGGCAAGCCCAAGCCTCTGGCCATCGACCTGTCGGCGCAATTTGCCGCCATGTCGGGGAATGAGGACGGGAAAAAGGCGGGTTAGGCCTATTCCGCCGCGGCGCGGGGCACGGAAAGCGAGAGGCCGTTGTCGCGCAGGGCGCTGACGGTGCGGGGGATGACGCCGCGCAGGGTGACAAGGGCGGCAGCCTCGCCTGCCGCATCGGCGGCCTGGGCTGCCCGTTCAAAGGCCACCAGCGCGCCATGCAGGCCGGAGAGGCCGATGGCGGCAGCGGCACCTGCCGTCTTGTGGGCGACCTTCGCGGCCTCGTCATGCCGGCCGGCGGCGGAGAGGTCGGAAAGCTGGGCGGCGACGGTTTCGGTTTCGCCGATCAGCTTGTCTGCAAGGCGTTCGACAAAATCGCGGCCCATTTCATCCAGCGTTTCGCGGAAGACCTCGCCGTTCAGGACGGGGGGATCGGCGGGGGTCGCCACGGCTGGAAGGGTGCTGCGCAGGCGGTTGCGCGAAATACCGCGGGAATAGGTGGTGAGGATGCCCATGAGGGCGGCGCGGGTGATGGGCTTCACCAGCACGTCGGTCATGCCCGCGCCGAGGAATTCGGGCATCTTGTCGGGGCTGGCATTGGCGGTGACGCCGATGATGGGCACATTGCGCGAGGCACCGTCGCGGCGGATGAGGCGCGTGGCTTCCAGCCCGTCCATGCGGGGCATGGAAATATCGGTCAGGATCATGTCGAAGGCGGTTGTGGTGGCCTTTTCGACGGCCTCGATCCCGTCCATGGCGGTGGTGACGGTGTGGCCGCGCAGGCGCAGCATTTCCGTAAGCAGCAGGCTGTTGATCGGGTTGTCCTCGACCACGAGGATGTTGAGGGCGGGTTGCTCTTCCTCGGGGGTCGTCTCTTCGGCGGTGGCGCCGGCGCGGGTTTCGGCGGCGACGGGAAGGGTGACGTCGAAGGTGAAGGTGCTGCCCTTGCCGAGTTCGGAGGCGACGTGGATGGTGCCCCCCATCGCCTCGGCCGACAGTTTGGCGATGCCGAGGCCGAGACCTGTGCCTTCGCGCATCCGGGCGTAGGAGGCATCCAGGGTTTCGAAATTGTGGAATATCCGTTCGAGATCTTGTTCGGCGATGCCGATGCCGGTGTCGATGACCGAGATCGAGAGCGCGAGGCGGCGGCCATCCTCTTCCAGACGGGGGTTGATGCGGACGGTGACGGAGCCTGCATCGGTGAACTTGATGGCGTTGCCGATGAGGTTGTAGAGGACGCGCAGGAAAAGCTGGCGCGGGGCCGAGACGCGGGGCAGCGGTTCGGCCGGTTCCTCGAAATGCAGCAGGTTGCCGCGCTTGCCCGCCTGCGGCTGGTTCTGGAGCATGAGGTCGCGCACCACCTGCACCGGCGAGAAGTCGGAGACCTGATAGCTGGCCGACTGATCGGAGCCGAGGCGGGTGAGTTCCAGAACGTTGTTGACCTGATCGAGCGCCGCCCAGCCGCAGGAGAGGACAATTTCCGACAGCCAGCTTTGCCGCTGGTCAAGGTCGGTGGAGGTTTGCAGCAGTTCCGTCGCGGCAATGAGGCCGTTGAGGGGGGTGCGCATCTCGTGCGACATGACGGCGAGGAAGCGGGACTTCGCCTCTTCGCCCTTGAGCGCGTCGTTTCGGGCCTTGCGGAGGCTTTCCTCGCGTTCGATGCGTTCCGAGACGTCGCGGATGAAGGCGATGAACATGGGTTCGCCACCGGCACCCTGCGCCTCGGCCAAGGCGACTTCGACGGGGGTTTCGCTTGCATCGGCACGGCGGCCTTGCATCAGGAGGCGGCCATCCTGAAGTTCCGGCGATCCGGACCGGTAGAGGCTGCGCAGGAGGGTGAGCGGGTCGTCGGTGCCGGCGTGATGCAGGAGCCGATCGACGGGGACGCCGCGCAGGTCATCGCGCGAGATGCCGAAAAGCTGTTCGGCGGCGCCGTTGCAATCGGTCACGGCGCCCTGGGCATCGGCGATGATGAGCGCGTCGAGCGAGCTTTCGATCACCGCGCGGAGGTTGTGGACGGCGCGTTCCGTGGTTTCCGAGCGGCGACTTTGGGCGCGGTTCTGGAGGATGATGACCAGAGAGAGCGCCGCCATGAGGCCGAGCAGGCCCAGCGCGGCGGCGGCAAAGACCTGGAGCGAGCGGCGCAGTTCGTTGCGCCGCGCATCGCCGTTGGCCATGAGCGTCTGGAGCGAAGAGACGACCTGGGCGCGCACGGTTTCGGCCACCGTGACCATTTCTTCCTGAAGCGCGGGAATGGCCGCGGCGAGCGTGGCATCATCGGCGTCGATGATCGGGGTCACGCGGTCGAAGAAGGCGCCCTGCGTCCAGAGCGACTCGCGCAGGGTTTCGTTGATCGGGAGGTGGTTGAGCTGGTCGGATTTCGCAAGAACGCTGAAGCGGCTGTAGAAGATGTCGAAGGCGAGGCGGAGGTCATCCAGCGCCTTTGGGTCCTCGGGTCGCTGGGCCGCAAGGATCACGGCGCGCTGAAGCTTTAGCGTGTCCACCTCGACCTGGGCCATGGTCCAGGTGACATTGTCGGAATTGACCGAGGAGGAGCGGTCAAGCTCGCCGTCGATCTGGAGGAAGACATAGCCCATGGCGGCCAGCGTCACGACGAAGGTGAAGGCGAGGGTGAGATGCCGAACCCGCACCGCGGCGCGGTGCAGGCGGCCTTCCTCTAGCGCTTCGTCGAAGAACTTCGTCATGGCTCGGGCCCGGGTGGTGGCGTCCGGCACCCGGGCAGGATGCCGGGGCCGGGATTATTCGGCGATCGTCAGCTTGGATAATTGCCAGATGCTCCAGCCATAAACCAGTTCGGTTTGGTACTTCGTGTCGGAATCATAGGGAAAGAGGATCCAGAGCGGGCCCTTGTCGCGGCGCGAGAAGGTTTCGCCGTCGATATGATAGGCGACGATGGGCGCGGCGTCTTCGATGGCATCAATCGGGATGTCCACGGCATAGTTGTTCAGCGCGGTGGCGGTGATCTTGCCACCCTCGGCGCCGACGGCATCCAGCAGGGCCTTGAGCGGCACGCCGTCGAAGCGGTGCATCCCATCGGTCCAGGTGGTGCTGGTTTCGAAGCCGGCGGCGGGCATGGCCATCAGCATGTCGAGATCGAACTGGGCGCTGCCATCGGCATTGGTGTTGGCGATGTTGCCGTCAATCGTGAGGATCACTTCGCCGGTGGGGGCGGCAATTTCGGCCTGGCTGGCGCCAAGGCCGGCAAGCACGAATGCGAAAGCCGCCGCGAGGCGGCCGGCAAGGACGGAAATCTGGGGCATCGGAAGCTCCGCTAGAGGGTCGGTCGGCGCGGACGATAGCAAAACAGGGGGTTTTCTCCATTCCAATTCCGGATGCCTTCCCATACAAAAGTATGGTAATCTTTCAACTTAGTCGGGATTGGTAGCCGATCTATTTGTTTTAAAACGTGTAGGACGTATTCTTGCAGGTATGTGCCGCTGCGGAAGGCGGGCAGCGGGGGTTGGATACGCCCGAATGTCGCCCATAGGCGCACAGAAGGAATTGGAGGGCAGAGGCAGATGGCTATGCTTGGCGGTGCAGGAAGCGGGAAGGTCCGCATCCTGATAGCGGACGATCACGAAATGGTGCTGGATGTGTTCGCGATGTATCTGTCTTCGGCCCCCGACATGGAGGTGACGACGGCGAAGACGCTGGACGAGGCCGTGGACTATATCAATTCGGACGGTCCCTATGACGTGGTGCTGCTGGATTTGAACATGCCGGGGATGAACGGCGTGGCGGGGCTGCGCAAGGCGATCAAGTCGAATGGCGGCAAGCCCGTGGCGATCATCACCGGGAACCCGACGCCGCGCATGCTGGACGAGATCATGAATGCCGGGTCTTCGGGGATCGTTCTGAAGACGACGGGGGTGCGGTCGCTGGCCAATGCCATCCGCTTCATGCATGCGGGCGAGCATTACATGCCGCTGGAACTGGTGCGCGAGCGGCACAATGCCGGGCGGCAGACCAAGAACGGGCGGCTTTCGGACAAGGAGATGATGGTCCTGTCCTATCTGGCCGAGGGCAAGCAGAACAAGGAAATCGCCAACGACCTGAAGCTGGCGGAGCCGACGATCAAGATGCATGTGACCAGCATCTGCAAGAAGCTGGCGGCGTCGAACCGGACGCAGGCGGTGATCGTGGCGCGGGATCTGGGGTTGATCTGAGCCCTGGCGTGACCCTGTCCCGGGCTTGACCCGGGACCTGATGGGGGGCGACGAGGCCACGGGTCAGGCCCGGGGCGGGGTTGCCTGTTGTGCCGCTTTCCGTTCACGCAGCGAGATGTAGGTCGCGCAGGCGATGAGGATGGCGGTGCCGAGGAAGGTCCAGCCATCGGGGAAATCCCCGAAGAACCACCAGCCGACGGCGGTGGCCATTACCATTTCCGTATAGGCGAGCGGCGCGAGGAGCGATGCCTCGGCATGGTCATAGGCGCGCAGGATGAGATAGTGGCCGACCGTGGCGATGAGGCCGATGAGGAAGAGCAGCCCCCATTGCGCGGGCGTGGGTGCCTGCCAGAGCGGGATCATCGCGAGGGAGAGGAGTGCGGCGCCGATCAGGCTGGTGTGGAAGGTCGTGACCATGGCCGGGGACTGACCGGCGATGCGGCGGGACATGGCGAAATAGACGGCGAGCGAGGCCCCTGCCCCCAAGGCGAGAAAGGTGCCGGGGTTCAGTTCGGCGAAGCCGGGGCGGATGATGATGAGCGTGCCGATGAAGCCGATGGCGACGGCGGCCCAGCGGCGGGGGCCGACACGCTCGTTCAGAAGGAAGGGCGAAATGGCCGTCAGGATCAGGGGCTGGACGAAGAAGATGGCCAGCGCATCGGCGATGGGAAGGTATTGCAGCGCCGAGAAGAAGAGGAAGGTCGCGGCGATCAGCAGCGCTGCGCGCAGGGCGTGATAGGCGGGGCGGTCGGGCCGGATCGCCGCCACACCGCCGTGCCGCAGGGTGAAAGGCAGGGTAAGCAGCGCGCCGAAGGCCATGCGGGCCCAGACGATCTGGAGGATGGGCATCCCCTGATTGCCGAGGAACTTGGCCACCACATCGAGGAAGGGCAGGACCGCCATCGCGCCCAGCATGAGGGCCACGCCGATCAGGGGGCGGGGGCGGTGGGGGGCGGCGGCTTGCATGCGCCTTGGGTAACGGGCGGGGACGGGGAAGCCAAGGGGGCGCGGCGGAGCCAGTCGGCGATGAGGCGGGCCGCGCTGCCGGGGCGGAGCGGGCGGTCCGACCAGAGGCGAAGGCCGCGCGGCAGGGTCACCCGCGATGCGAAGGGGGCGACGAGGCGGCCATCGGCGAGGTGGCCGGAGACGAGGCTTTCATGGCCGATCAGGAGGCCTGCTCCGTTCACCGTTTCCTCGACCGCCAGCGCGTAGAGCGAGAAGGTTGGGCCACGGGCTATGGCGGGCGGGTCGGGCAGGCTTTGCGCCCAGAGCGCCCAATCTTCGGACCATGTGGCATCGGAGAGGCAGGGGAAACGGGAGATGTCCTGCGGCCCGTTCAGCCGGGCGGCGAGGGCGGGGGCGCAGACGGGAAAGATGACGTCGGGGGCTAGGCGCCCCTGCGGAGTGTCGTCGAAGAAGAGCGACAGATCATAGGGGCTGCGCTTGAGGTTCGGGGGCTGTTCCAGCGCGGTGATGGAGATGGTGATGTCTGGCGCGGCAACCCGGAGGGCGGGGAGGCGGGGGGACAGCCAGAGCTGGGCGATGGCCGGAAGCGTGGCGATATGGACGGTGCGGGGGGCGGCGGCGGCGCGCAGGTCGCCGATGGCGGTGCCGAGCGCGTCGAAGGCATGGGTGAAGTTGGGAAGCGCCTGCTGGCCGAGGGTCGTGAGCCGGACGCCGCGCGGGGTGCGGGCGAAGAGCGGCGCGCCGAGCGAGTGTTCGAGCTGCTTGATATGGGCGGTGATCGCGCCGGGGGTAACGCCGAGTTCCTGCGCGGCGGCAGCAAAGCCGCCAAGACGCGCCGCCGCCTCGAAGGCGCGGAGGGCGGTGAGCGGCAGGTCCTTGGGGCGGGGTGGGGCGACGGGCATGGCAGCCTTAATTTTTCTGACCCTAGATTTCCGCAAAACTGATTTGCGGGCAAGGGGGCGCGAGTGGTTTGCTTGGGGAAACGGAAACACGGAGTGACCTGAGATGACCCGCCTTGACCGCCGCGACTGGGTGCCTGCCGCCTGCGAGGACCATGTGATGACCCTGGCCGCCCGCGCCGCGACAGGACGCGATGCCGAGGTGGAGGCGCGGCTGGAGGCGCTGATGGTCTGGAACGGCGAGATCCATGACCGGGAGTGTTTCAACCTGAATCCGGCGACGAATGTGATGAACCCACGGGCGGAGGCGGCACTGGCGCGGGGTCTGGGGTCGCGGCCGTCGCTGGGCTATCCGGGCGACAAGTACGAGATGGGGCTGGAGGCGATCGAGGAGATCGAGGTCATCGCGGCGGAACTGGCGGCGGAGGTGTTCGATGCATCCTATGCCGAGATCCGCTGTGCATCCGGCGCGATGGCGAACCTTTATGGGTTCATGGCGCTGGCCCGGCCGGGCGATGCGATCATCGCGCCGCCGCCTGCGGTGGGCGGGCATGTGACGCATCACAAGGCGGGCTGTGCGGGGCTTTACGGGCTGGTCACGCATGACGCACCGGTGAATGCGGATGGCTATACGGTGGATCTTGAGGGTCTGAGGGCGCTGGCGCATCGGGTGAGGCCGAAGGTGATCACCATAGGGGGGTCGTTGAACCTGTTCGCGCATCCGGTGCGCGAGGTGCGGGCGATTGCCGATGAGGTGGGGGCCTTCGTCCTGTTCGATGCGGCGCATCAATGCGGGATCATCGCGGGGGGTGTCTGGGCGAACCCGTTGGACGAGGGGGCGCATCTGATGACGATGAGCACCTACAAATCGCTGGGCGGGCCGGCGGGCGGGTTGATCGTCACGCGCGAGGCGGAGATTGCCAAGCGATTGGATCATATCGCTTTTCCCGGCATGACGGCGAATTTCGATGCGGCGAAATCGGCGGCGCTGGCGATCACGCTTCTGGATTGGCGGGCAGAGGGGCGGGCCTATGCGCAGGCGATGGTGGACCTGTCGCAGGCGCTGGCGCGGGAGTTGCTCGGGCTGGGCCTGCCGGTCTTTGCGGCCGGGCGGGGCATGACGGAAAGCCATCAGTTCGCGGTGGAGGCGGCGGGCTTTGGCGGGGGACAGGCGGCGTCGAAGACGCTGCGGAAGGCGGGGTTCCTTGCCTGCGGGATCGGTCTGCCGATTGCGGCGGTGGAGGGCGACCTGAACGGGCTGCGGATCGGGACGCCGGAACTGGTGCGGCGGGGCGTGACGGTGGCGGATGCGCCCGCGCTGGCCGCGTTGATCGCCGAGGGGCTGCGGGGGAACGATCCGGGCGCAGTGGCGGCGCGGGTGCGCGAGATGCGGGCGCGGTTCACGGGGCTGCACTACGTGCGGGCGTGAGGGCCTGAAGCAGGGCAAGCAAGGCAGGGGCGGGATCATCCGGCGAGCGGGCGAGCGCCCGGCCATGCACCCAGTCGATGAGGATGTCGCGGCGCAGGCGGGCATCCTGTGGCGGGAGGCCGGTTTCGTGGAGCAGGGTTTCCACCGCATCGGTGAGGCGTTGCGCCTGTTGGGGCAGCGGGCCGGGGATGCGGAAAAGCGCCAGCGTCAGCGCGGGATGGCGGTGGATGGCATCGGCATAGGCCAGAAGAAGCGTGGCGAGGCGCTGTTGCGGGTCCCCTGCCCCGGTTTCGGCTATCGGGGCGAGCAAGGTATCGGTCAGGGCGTGGATCAGGCCGTCATGGCTGCCCAGATGGTGCAGGATGGCCATGGGCGTGACCTGCATCCGTCTGGCGAGGTGGCGGAGGCTGAGCGGTTCGTCAGGGTCGGCGGCGAGGGCGAGGGCCGTGGTCACGATGGAGTCGCGGGTCAGGCGGGGCTGGCTGGGGCGGCCGCGCGTCATGCGACCTGCCAGGTGGATTGGACGAGACCGGAGGGGAAGGCGCGGGTTGCCTGATGCCGCAGTGCGATATCCTGCGGCAGCGCGCCGAAGAGGGGGCGGCCCGCGCCGATGAGGACCGGGGCGGTGGTGATGGTGAGGCTGTCGATCAGGCCTGCGCGCAGGAAGGACTGCACGATCCGGCCACCATCGACATAGGCGTTGCGGTGGCCTTGGGCGGCGAGGTGCTGCATCGCCGTTTCGGGGTCGTGGGCGGCGAAGGTGACCTTGCCCATCAGGTCTGGCGGCACGGGGTGCGGGGCAAGTTGCGCGGAGAGCACCAGAACGGGCAGGGTATATGGCCAGTCGGGGAAGGTGCGGACGGCGTCATAGCTGCCGCGGCCCATGATGATGCAGTCCATCCCGGCGATGAAGGCGTCGTAGCCGTGGTCTTCATCCGGGGTGTCGCGGGACAGCAGCCAATCGAGACTGCCGTCCGGGCGGGCGATGAAGCCGTCAAGGCTGGTGGCGATGAAGACATGGCCGCGGGTCATGGTTCGGTTCCGTAGCTTTGCGGTTCGGTTTGGAACCGGTGGGGTGGTGCGGTTCCGGACCATTCCGTTCGGGATGGAATGTGTCGCTTCGATCGGGCACCGCAATATTTATACGTTGTATAATTAAAGCTTCATCCCGCCCCCTGCAACAGAAAACCCGCCGGGAGGCCCCGGCGGGTGGAGTTGCGCCCTCAGGGGGAAGGCGGATCAGATGTCGAGCGTGTTCTCATGCTCCCAGCGCGAGAAATGGGAGACGTAGCTGTTCCATTCCTGATGCTTGAGCTTCAGGTAGGCGGCGGAGAATTCCTCGCCCATCATGGATTTCAGCGTCTTGTCCTTGTCGTATTCGCGCAGCGCATCGAGCAGGTTGAGCGGCAGTTTCGGCGCGCCCTTCACGGTATGGCCCTGCTGATACATGTCGATGTCGTAGCGGCGGCCCGGATCGGCCTCTGTGCGCAGGCCATCAAGGCCGGCGGCGATGATGACGGCTTGCAGGAGGTAGGGATTGGCCGCGCCATCGGGGAGGCGCAGTTCGAACCGGCCGGGGCCGGGGACGCGGACCATATGGGTGCGGTTGTTGCCCGTCCATGTCACCGTGTTGGGTGCCCAGGTCGCGCCTGACGAGGTGCGGGGCGCGTTGATGCGCTTGTAGCTGTTCACCGTCGGGTTGCAGATCGCCGCCAGCGCCGAGGCGTGTTTCATGATCCCGCCAAGGAAATTGCGGCCCTGATCCGAAAGCGAAAGCTCTTTCGACGGGTCGGAGAAGGCGTTTTTCTTGCCATCCAGCGACCAGACCGAGATATGGGCATGGCAGCCCGATCCGGTGAGGCCCTTGAAGGGTTTGGGCATGAAGGTGGCGCGGAAGCCGTGCTTTTCCGAGACCGACTTTACCATGAACTTGAAGAAGCTGTGTTTGTCGGCGGTTTGCAGGGCGTCGTCATATTTCCAGTTCATCTCGAACTGGCCGATCGCGTCTTCATGGTCGTTCTGGTAGGGCTCCCAGCCCATTTCCAGCATGTAATCGCAGATTTCCGAGATGACGTCGTAGCGGCGCATCACGGCCTGCTGGTCATAGCAGGGCTTTTCCGCGGTGTCGTAGATGTCGGAGGCGGCGGTGCCTTCGGCGTTGAGGATGAAGAATTCGGGTTCCACGCCGGTCTTGACGCGCAGACCTTCCTTTGCCGCTTCGGCCACCAGCTTTTCCAGCACGTTGCGCGGGGCCTGATCGACCAGCGCGCCTTCCATCGTGGCGCGGGCGGCGACCCAGGCCACGTCCTTTTTCCAGGGAAGCTGGATGACGGAGGAGGGATCGGGGACGGCCATCAGGTCGGGATGGGCGGGGGTCAGGTCAAGCCAGGTGGCGAACCCGGCGAAACCTGCGCCTTCCTCGGCCATGTCGTTGATCGCCTGTGTCGGCACGAGTTTCGCGCGCTGACCACCGAAGAGGTCGGTGTAGGAGATCATGAAGTATTTGACGCCCTTTTCCTTGGCCCATTTGGCAAGATCTTTGGCCATTGCTAACTCCCTGTCCTGTCGTTTTCCGGCTTTGCGCCGTGTGTGTTCAGAAACCGCCGTTGCGGCCCGGTATCCAGTTCGTGCCCGCCAGCGGAACGCCCGCCATGGCGGCGGATTCGATGGTGAGGGCGCAGAGATCCTCGGGTTCGAGGTTGTGGAGGTGGTTCTTGCCGCAGGCGCGGGCGATGGTCTGCGCTTCCAGCGTCATCACCTTGAGGTAGTTCTTCAGGCGGCGACCGCCGAGGATGGGGTCGAAACGCTTGTAAAGCTCGGGGTCCTGGGTGGTGATGCCGGCCGGGTCCTTGCCTTCGTGCCAGTCGTCATAGGCGCCTGCGGTGGTGCCGAGTTTCTTGTATTCCGCCTCAAGCGCCGGGTCATTGTCGCCCAGCGCGATGAGGGCCGCCGTGCCGATGGCGACGGCATCTGCGCCGAGCGCCATGGCCTTGGCCACATCCGCGCCGGAACGGATGCCGCCCGATACGATGAGTTGCACCTTGCGGTGCATGCCGAGGTCTTGCAGCGCCTTCACCGCCTGCGGGATGCAGGCGAGGATGGGCATGCCGACGTTTTCGATGAAGACGTCCTGCGTGGCCGCGGTGCCGCCCTGCATGCCATCGAGCACCACGACATCCGCACCCGCCTTCACGGCTAGGGCCGTGTCGTAATAGGGGCGCGCGCCGCCGACCTTGATGTAGATCGGCTTTTCCCAGTTCGTGATTTCGCGCAGTTCGAGGATCTTGATTTCCAGATCGTCCGGCCCCGTCCAATCCGGATGGCGGCAGGCGGAGCGCTGGTCGATGCCCTTGGGCAGGTTGCGCATCATTGCGACACGGTCGGAAATCTTTTGCCCCAGCAGCATGCCGCCGCCGCCGGGCTTGGCCCCCTGCCCCACCACGACCTCGATCGCGTCGGCGCGGCGCAGGTCATCGGGGTTCATCCCATAGCGGGAGGGAAGATATTGATAGACAAGGGTTTTCGAATGACCCCTCTCCTCTTCCGTCATGCCGCCATCGCCGGTGGTGGTGGAGGTTCCGGCGGCAGAGGCCCCGCGACCCAAGGCTTCCTTCGCCGGGCCGGACAGCGCGCCGAAGGACATGCCCGCGATGGTGATGGGAATGTCGAGGTGGATCGGGTTCTTGGCGAAGCGGGTGCCGAGCCAGACATCGGTGGCGCATTTCTCGCGATAGCCTTCGAGCGGGTAGCGCGAGATGGAGGCCCCGAGGAACAGGAGGTCGTCGAAATGCGGCAGGCGGCGTTTGGAGCCGCCGCCGCGGATATCATAGATGCCGGTCGCGGCGGCGCGGCGGATTTCGGCATTGGTGTCGTTGGAGAAGGTCCACGACATCTTGGGCGGCGTATGGGGGAAATCGGACATTCTTCTTGCGGCCTCAGTAGGACGACGCGTTGTCGATATTGAAGGTGTAAAGCTTGCGGGCGGAACCGTAGCGCTTGAATTCCTCGGGCTTGGCCAGATGGTCAGCCTCGCCACGCTTCAGCAGATCGGCCAGCAGGGCGAGGTGTTCGGGGCGCATTTCCTTTTCGATGCAGTCGGCCCCGAGGGATTTGACCGAGCCGCGCACGAAGAGGCGGGCTTCGTAGAGCGAGTCGCCCAGTGCTTCGCCCGCGTCGCCCAGCACCACGAGGTTGCCGGATTGTGCCATGAAGGCGGACATGTGGCCGATATTGCCATGGACCACGATGTCGATGCCCTTCATCGAGATGCCGCAACGCGAGGAGGCGTTGCCCTTTATGACGAGAAGGCCGCCGCGCCCGGTGGCGCCGGCATATTGGCTGGCGTCGCCGTCGATGATGACGGTACCGGACATCATGTTTTCCGCCACGCCGGGGCCGGCGGAGCCTTTGACGCGGATGGTGGCCTGCTTGTTCATGCCGGCGCAATAGTACCCGGTGGAGCCGCGCACGGTGACATCGACGGGGGCATCAAGGCCCACGGCAATGGCATGGGCGCCCTTGGGGTTGATGACTTCCCACGAGGTCATGTTCGTCTGGCCCTTGAGGCCGTGGAGCGTCGAGTTCAGCGCGCGCAGGCCTTGGGCGGCGAGGTCGAAAGTCTGCATGGATCAGCGTTCCCAGAAGTAGACGGTGGCGGGTTCGGGTTCCCAGACACGGGCATTGTCGATGCCCGGCAGGTTGACCATCGCGCGGTATTCGGAGCCGAAGGCGACGTATTGATCGGTTTCGGCCATGACGGCGGGTTTGCAGGCGATGGGGTCGCGGACGACGCCAAAGCCGTTCTTGGTGCCGACGACAAAGGTGAAGAAACCGTCGAGGTCGGTCAGCGTGGCCTCCATCGCCTCGCCCAGTTTGGCGCCTTCTTGCAGCTTGTGGCTGATGAAGGCGGCGGCGACTTCGGTGTCGTTTTCCGTCTCGAAGGTCATGCCCGCCTGACGCAGCACGCGGCGGACGGAGTTGTGGTTGGAGAGCGAGCCGTTATGGACAAGGCACTGGTCGGCCCCGGTGGAGAAGGGGTGGGCGCCCATGGTGGTGACGGCGGATTCGGTGGCCATGCGGGTATGGCCGATGCCATGGGTGCCGGACATGCGGGCCACTTCGAAGCGCGCGGCGACGTCCTTGGGAAGGCCGACTTCCTTATATATTTCAATGCCTTCCCCGGCCGACATGACGCGCGCCTTGGGGCGCAGGTCGCGCATGGCGTGGCGCGCGGCCTCCAGCCGGTCTTCGGGGAGGTCGAGGACCATGTGGGTGTCCTTGACGGTGCCCGTGACCTTGGCCGCGATTGCGCGGCCGAGGTCTTCGGCCAGGGTTGCGAAGTCGGCCTCGGGGGCGGGGGATTGGACGGTGAGCTTGGCCTTGCCCTTTTCGGGGCGGCCATAGATCGCGATCCCGGCGCTGTCGGGGCCGCGGTCGGTCATGGTGATGAGCATGTCGGTGAGCAGGGCACCGAGTTGCGGTTCCAGCTTGGGGTCTTTCAGGAAAAGACCGACGATTCCGCACATGGCGTCGACTCCTCTGTTCTTCGTTGGGAGCAGGCTAGCACCGAAGAAATCGAGGCTCAACTGGGAAGAAACTTTTTTAACTGCTGGGCAAGGTTTTCTTTTCGGGTGCCGCATTCCTGTGCAGGCGATGCGGGCAGCCGGAAGCGCCCCGCAAGGGGGCGCGACCGGCGCGGATGACAGGGTCAGGCCTGCGGGTAGCTGATGATCGACAGGTAGCGGGCGGGGAGTTTCACCAGCACCTCGGGGCCGTGGGGGGCGTCGGCGTCGAAGAAGAGGCTGTCGCCGGGTTCGAGGTGATAGAGGCTGTCGCCGTGGCGATAGGTGACCTCGCCTTCCAGCATGTAGAGAAGTTCGATCCCGTCATGCTGAAAGGCGGGGAAAGTGTCGGATTCCGCAGTTAAGGTAATGACATAGGGTTCGACCACCACGCCGGAGCTGTTTGATCCGATATGGCCGAGGAGGTGGTATTGATGCCCGGCGCGGGTGCCGCGGCGTTCGATTTCCAGATGCTCGCCTGCCTTCACATGCTGACATTCGCGGCGTTCCTCATAGCCCCGGAAGAAGGAGGTGATGGGGGTGGAGAAGGCGTGCGAGAGGATTTGCAGGGTGGTGAGCGAGGGCGAGGTGATGCCGTTCTCGATCTTGGACAGCATCCCGATGGAGAGGCCGGTGACGGCGGCGAGATCGGCCACGGTCATGCCCTGCTGGCGGCGGAAGGCGCGGACGGAGCGGCCGATGGCCATTTCCAGATTGCGTTCGGCGAGTTCGCGGACGCGGTGGGGATCCTGGCTGAAGACGGGTTTGGATTTGGGAAGGGCGGCATCGGCGGTGGCGTCGGCGGCGCTGTCGAGATCGTCCATCCATTTCCCCCATAGTGAACATATACGAATTGTTTTTTACTATAGGGAATAATCTTCACCGGACAAGTCGGCTGGACCAGACAGACTCGGCTGTGCCGTCTGTTGTGCCGCAAATTGTGCCGCAAACTGTGGCCACAGAGCGGGCGGTTGGGTGACTGTTCAGCAAGAAACCCTGTTCCGGGCGTGGCCCGGGACTTCGAGGGCGATGGTGAGGCCCCGGGGCGGGGTTGCGGATCAGAAGGCCGAGCGCGCGGCGGTTTCCAGCGCGTGGAAGAGGGAGGCGGCCGAGGACCGGGGGCCGAGAACCGACAGATGGCCGGAGGCGCGGATGACGATGTAGCAGCCCAGATGTTCGATCACCGTGCGGGTGGCCGCGCCGGGGGCTTGGGCGCGCAGGTCGAAGGCGCAGAGGCGTTCGAACATCGCGGGAAGGTCGTCGCCCGTCACATCGAAGCGCGCCCATGCGTCGGTCTGTTCGGTGAGGGAGGCGGTTTCGCCGAAATGAGGTTTGAGATGGGCGAGGATATCCTCATGCGTGGCGAAGGGTGCCTCGATCATCCACATGTCGGGCGAGAGCCAGAAGGCGGCGTAGGTTGCGCCTTGTGCTGCCTTGCCGGGGCCGGGAAGGGGGATGCCTGCGCTATCAGCGATATCAGCCACGGCCTTTGCCTCGCCCATCCGGGCGGCGAGGGAGGCGAGGGCCGTGTCCACGACTTCGGTGATCGTCACCGGGCCGAGGGTCACGCTGTGGGGCGTGTCGTGGCCAAGCGGGGTGATCGGTTTGAGGCGATGGTCAGCCACGGAGGCGGTCTCCTTCCGGGTCGAAGAAGTGGGGCGAGACGATTTCGACCTCCACCTCTGTCTTGGCGAGCAGGTTCACGGTGCGCATGCGCTGGCCGATGCGGGCGGTGCCGTTCTTGAGATAGCCGAGCGCGATGGAGGATTTCAGGTGGGGCGAATAGACGACGGAGGTGAGCCAGCCGCCATCATTGGACGCCACCGGGGCCGCGCCGATATCGAGGAAGTGGGAGCCTGCGGTGAGGGGTTTTGTCGGGTCCACGGGTTTGACGCCGACGAGACGGAGGCCATCGTCAGCGGTGAGCCCTTCGCGTTGCGACAGGACCATGCCGATGCTGTCCTTCTTCCTTGACACCATCTTGCCCAGGCCCATGTTGAGGGCGGTGGTCTGGCCGTTGAGTTCATTGCCCGCGACATGGCCCTTTTCGACGCGCATGACGCCGAGGGATTCCGTGCCATAGGCGACGGCGCCGAAGTCCTGGCCCTGTTTCATAAGCTCGCGGATCAGGGCATCGCCATAGCGGGTGGGGACGGCGATTTCATAGGCGAGTTCGCCAGAGAAGGAGATGCGGAAGAGGCGGGCGCGCAGGCCGCCGCAGACGGTGATGTTGCCGCAGGCCATATAGGGGAAGGCCGCATCGGAAATGTCCTGATCGACGATTTTTTGAAGCAGTTTCCGTGCGTTGGGACCGGCGACGGAGAATTGGGCCCAGGCTTCCGTCGTGGAGATGAGCTGCACGTCCATATCGGGGAAGAGGCATTGGCGGACAAATTCGAGGTGGCGGAAGACGGGGACGGCATTGGCCGTGGTCGTCGTCATCACCCATTCGTTTTCGCCCATGCGGGCGGTGGTGCCGTCATCCATGACGATGCCGTCTTCGCGCAGCATCAGGCCATAGCGGACCTTGCCGATGGGGAGGGTGGAGAAGGTGTTGGCATAGACCTTGTCGAGGAAGGCGCCGGCGTCGCGACCCTGAATGTCGATCTTGCCCAGGGTGGTGACGTCGCAGATGCCGACGGAGGCGCGGGTTTGCAGGACCTCGCGATCGACCGATTGCCGCCATGTGGTTTCCCCCGGTTTGGGGAACCATTGGGCGCGGAGCCACATGCCGACCTCGACGAAGATCGCGCCTTGTTCGGAGGCCCATTTGTGGCTGGGCGTCAGGCGGGTGGGTTTGAAGTCATGGCCGCGCGAGCGACCCGCCAGCGCGCCCAAGGCGACGGGGGTATAGGGGGGGCGGTAGATGGTGGTGCCGGTCTGCGGGATGGAGCGGCCTGTCAGTTCGGCCATGATGGCCAGGCCGAGGATATTGCCCGTCTTGCCCTGATCGGTGGCCATGCCGAGGGTGGTGTAGCGTTTCAGGTGTTCGACGGAGGTGAAGTTTTCCTGTTTGGCCAGTTTGACGTCCTTCACGGTGACGTCGTTCTGCTGGTCGATCCAGGCCCGCCCCTTGCCTTCGGGGACATACCAGAAGGGGGTGAGGTTGAGGGGGGCGTCTTCGGCCTTTGGCAGGTCGGGGGAGTGGGGTTTGAAACCCAGGGCTTCGAGCGCGGCATTGGCCTGGGCTGCGCCTGTCTGAAGGGCGGCATGGGTGGAAAGGTGGCCAGCGGCGGCCCCGGCGGCGATGAGGTTCTTGGGGCCGTCGCCGGGGGGTGTGAAGGCCTGGATGGCGTCATTCCAGACAGGGCGGCCGCGGTGGTGGCTGGCGATGTTGAGGTTGGGGTTCCAGCCGCCGGAGACGCCCAGCGCGTTCACCGACAGGGTTTCCGAACGCCCGTTCGCGTTTCGGATGGTGATGGATTTCAGGTCGAGTTTGCCCTTCGTGTCGATGACTTGCGCGCCCTTCAGGTGGCGGATGCCGGGGAGGAGGTCGCCTTCCTGCCGCGTGTCGATGACGGCTACGATGTCGATGCCCTTTGCCTGAAGATCGGTGGCGGTGCGGAGGCCGTCATCATTGTTGGTGAAGACGGCGACGCGGTCGCCGACGGCCACGGCATAGCGGTTGGCATAGGTGCGGAGCGCGCCGGCGAGCAGGATGCCGGGGCGATCATTGTTTTCAAAGGCGATGGGGCGTTCGGTGGCGCCTGCGGCGAGGATCGCGTGGCGGGAATAGATGCGCCAGAGGATCTGGCGCGGCTTGCCGGGGGCGGGGATGGGGAGGTGGTCGGAGACGCGTTCGACGGCGGAATAGATGCCGTGGTCCATCGCGCCCAGAACGGTGGTGCGGGGCATGAGGCGGACATTCGGCATCTGGGCAAGGGTGCGGAGGGTATCTTCGGCCCAGTCGGCCCCGGAATGGTTGCCGATGGTGAGGGTTTCGGCGTTTAACCTACCACCCATTCGGAAATCTTCATCCGCGAGGATAACGCGGGCACCGGCGCGGCCTGCGGTCAGGGCGGCCATGAGGCCTGCGGGGCCTGCGCCGATGATGAGGATGTCGCAGTGGAGGAAGCCCTTATCATAGGCATCGGGGTCTTCCTCGCGGGTCAGCGACCCGAGGCCTGCGGCGCGGCGGATGAGGGGTTCGTAAAGCTTTTCCCAGAAGGCGGCGGGCCACATGAAGGTCTTGTAGTAGAAGCCTGCGGCGAAGAAGGGGGAGAGGCGGTCGTTGATCCCCATCAGATCGAACTTGAGCGAGGGGAAGCGGTTCTGGCTGTTGGCGGTGAGGCCGTCGAAAAGCTCGGCCACCGTGGCGCGGGTGTTGGGTTCCTGCCGCGCCCCGGAGCGGAGTTCCACGATGGCGTTGGGTTCTTCGCTGCCTGCGGAGATGGGGCCGCGCGGGCGGTGGTACTTGAAGCTGCGCCCCATGAGGCGGACGCCATTGGCGAGGAGGGCCGAGGCGAGCGTGTCACCCGGATGGCCGGTATAGGGGTGGCCGTCGAAGGTGAAGCGGAGGGTCCTGGTCCGGTCGATCTGGCCGCCCTTGATGCGGTTCTCTTGCGTCATTTGCTGCGCCCCCTTGCGCGGGCCACATCGCGGGCGAATTCGACCTTGGTGATTTCGTGCGTCACCGTGTTGCGGGTGACGACGAGCCAGGACCGGTCACCCTGTTCGTGGAACCAGAGTTCGCGGTGTTCGCCTGCGGGGTTGTCGCGCAGGTAGAGGTAATCGTGGAAGGCGTCCTGCGCGGCGGTGGCGTCCGGGAAGGCCATGCCATCGGGGCGGTCGATCAGGGCGGCGTCACCGAGATAGGTGAATTCCTGCGCGTCGCGGGGGCCGAGGAGGGGGTGGTTGATGATCATGTTGCCCTCTCAATGCAGGTTGGGCTGCGCGCCCTGGCCTTTTTCGTCGATCATCAGCCCCTTGCGGAAGCGATCGAAGCGATAGGCCGTGGCGGTGGGATGGGGTTGATCGGTGGCGAGGAGATGCGCGAAGCACCAGCCGGAGGCGGGCGTGGCCTTGAAGCCGCCATAACACCAGCCGCCGTTGAAATAGAGGCCGTCGATATCAGTGCGATCAATGATCGGGCTGCCATCCATCGACATGTCCATGATGCCGCCCCATGAGCGCAGCAGGCGGGCGCGGCCGATCATGGGCATGAGGGACATGCCGCCTTCGGCCACATCCTCGACCACCGGCATGTTGCCGCGCTGGGCGTAGGAGTTGTAGCCGTCGATATCGCCGCCGAAGACGAGACCACCCTTGTCGGACTGGCTGACGTAGAAATGGCCTGCGCCATAGGTCATGACGCCGTCGATCAGGGGTTTCAGACCTTCGGAGACGAAGGCCTGAAGGACGTGGGATTCGATGGGCAGGCGCATGTTCACGTGGGACATGACCTTGGACGAGGAGCCCGCGACGGCGACGCCGACCTTCTTCGCGCCAATGAAGCCGCGGGTCGTGTCCACGCCCGTCACGCGGCCGGCCTCAGTCCGGATGCCCGTCACCTCGCAATTCTGGATCAGGTCCACACCGCGCATGTCGGCCCCGCGCGCATAGCCCCAGGCGACGGCGTCGTGGCGGACGGTGCCGCCGCGCCGCTGCATCAGTGCGCCCTTGATGGGGAAGCGGGCATTGTCGAAGTTGAGGAAAGGATACATGGCGCGGACCTGATCGCGGTTCAGAAGCTCTGCATCGGCGCCGTGCAGGATCATCGCATTGCCGCGCCTTGTATAGGCGTCACGCTGGGCATCGGTGTGGTAAAGGTTGATGATCCCGCGCTGGGAGACCATGGCGTTGTAGTTGAAGTCCTGTTCCAGCCCTTCCCAGAGTTTCAGGGAAAATTCGTAGAAGGGTTCGTTGCCGTCCAAGAGGTAGTTGGAGCGGATGATGGTGGTGTTGCGCCCCACATTGCCGCCGCCGAGATAGCCCTTTTCCAGCACGGCGATGCGGGCTTGTCTGAATTCCTTGGCAAGGTAATAGGCCGTGGCAAGACCGTGACCGCCGCCGCCGACGATGATGTAATCATAGGAGGATTGCGGTTCGGGGTCGCGCCATGCGGGTTTCCACCCTTTGTGGCCGGTCAGAGCCTCGGCGATCACGCGGAAGCCGGAATAGCGCATGGTCAGTTCCCCTGCCTTGTTCTTGGGCCAAATATGGCGGGGGCGGCGCGGGAAACACCATCTGTTTCCGCCACGGACCCTTTGGAAACCGACATGATGGACAGGGGGAAGCAGGGTGCCTAGCCTTTGGGCAGGGACCGATGGGGAGGGGATGATGGGAACGCCGCGCGCCAGAGACCTTGGGCTGCCGTTTCCGGGGGTGACGGGGCCTTTGAACGCCATCACCGATGTGCCGGGGGTGCGGGTGGGGTTCTGCACGCTGACTGATCCGGGGCGGAAGATGCGGACGGGGGTGACTGCGGTGCTGCCGCGTGCGGACAGAGGCCATCCGGTGCCGGTGCGGGCCGGATTCTTTGCGCTGAACGGGAATGGCGAGATGACGGGGACGCATTGGATTGCGGATTCCGGGGCCTTCATCGGACCGGTCTGCATCACCAATACGCATTCCGTGGGCGCGGTGCATGAGGGCGCGGTGCGCTGGATGATGGAGACCTATGATCGCCATTTCGCCGAGGGCCATGCCTGGGCGATGCCGGTGGTGGCGGAAACCTATGACGGGGTGCTGAACGACATCACCGCGCTGCATGTGCGGCCCGACCATGCGCTGGAGGCCTTGCGGGCGGCGAAGGGCGGGCCGGTTGCGGAAGGGTCGGTGGGCGGCGGCAACGGGATGGTTGCCTATGAGTTCAAGGCCGGGACGGGGACGGCATCGCGACGGGTGGCCGTGGGGGGCGAGGTCTTTACCGTCGGGGTCCTGGTGCAGGCCAATCACGGGTTGCGGCCCTGGTTGCGGGTGCTGGGCGTGCCGGTGGGGGAACGGATGCCGGGCGGGCGGCTGCTGGAGAAGGAGCAGGGGTCGATCATCGCCGTGGTGGCGACGGATACGCCGCTGTCGGCGCTGGCACTGCGGCATGTGGCGCGGCGGGTGTCGCTGGGGATCGGGCGCGGGGGGACGCCGGGGGGGATGACCTCGGGCGATCTGTTCCTGGCCTTTTCGGTGGCCGATCCGGGGGAGGTTGCCGGGCCGTTCCGGACGGTGCGTGAGGTTAGGGACGAGGGGCTGGACCCGGTCTATCTGGCCGCCGTGGAGGCGGTGGAGGAGGCGGTGGTGAATGCCATCGTGGCGGGCGAGGATGTGGTGGCGGTGAAGCCTGCGGGCAGGATCGTGCCGGGGATCGACCGGGCGCGGCTGGCGGCGCTGTTCGCGGGTCAGGCGGGGGCGTAGCGGCGCAGGCGGGCGGCGAGGGCCGTGCCGGCCCGATGGGCCTGAAGCGAGAGGACGGGGACGATCAGCAGGCTGAGCAGGGTGGAGAGGGCGGTGCCGGAGATCACCGCGATGGCGAGCGGTTGGCGGAAGCCCGCCCCTTCGCCCCAGCCCGCGAGCGAGGGGAGCATGCCGCCGATGATGGCGGCGGAGGTCATCAGGACGGGGCGCGCGCGCAGGCGGGCCGCGGTGAGGAGGGCGTTAGCCGGGTCCTGGCCGCGGGCGATGCGGGAGAGGCCTTCATCCACGATCAGGATGGCGTTCTTGGCGACGATCCCCAGCAAGAGCAGCATGGCGAGGATCGCAGGAAGCGAGAGGCCCTGCCCGGTGGCGGCCAGACCCATCATCGCGCCGCCCAGCGCGAGCGGGAGGGTGAGAAGGATCACCAGCACCTGCCCGACGGAGCGGTAGAGCGCGAAGAGCACGGCGGCGAGAAGGAGGAGGGCGGAGGCGAGCGCGGTTTTCAGCGCGGCCATCAGATCGGCGCGCTGCGCGGCATCGCCGGTTGCGCGGGGGTGGATGCCGAGGGCGGCGGCCTCGGTCGTGGCGAGGGCGGCGGTCAGGGCGGCGCGCGCCTCGGCAGCGCCCTGACCGGGGGCGCGGTCGGCCATCAGGCGGAGGACCGGCTGGCCATCCTGCCGTTCCAGGCGGGCGGGGGTGAGGGTGAGTTCGGGGCGCGTGACGGCGGCGAGCGGGACGAGCGGGCCATCGCCGGACTGGAGCAGCAGGCTGCGGGCGGGGCCGGGGTCGAGGATCACGGGCAGGCCGGCACGGCCCGGCTGCGGCAGGCGGGCGATGGGATCGGCGCTGCGGGTGAGGAGGGCGAGGCTGCGGGCCGCCTCGTCGCGCGAGAGGGAAAGGGCATCGGCGGCCAGGGGATCGAGGATCAGCCGCTGTTCAGGGATCAGGGCGCGGTCGAGGGCGGCATTGGGCAGCGCGGCGCTGCGGTGCAGGCTGGCGGCGGCTTCGGCGGCGATGCGGTCGAGGGTGGCGGGATCGGGGCCGGTGAGCAGGAGTTCGGCCTGCGGGCGGCCGGTTTCGCCAAGGTGCCGGGCGCGCAGGTCGGGCTGCGTGTCGAGAAGGGCCTGCACGCGGGCGGCGATCACGGCGGCGGGGTCACGGTCGGCGCGGGGCGCGAGGTCGAGGATCAGGCGGAGGCGGGTCGGGTCTTCCTCGGGGCGGAGGGCGGCGGCGTGGCGGATGCCGTCAAGCGCCAGCAGATCGCGGGTGAGGGCATCGAGGCGGGCTTCGGCGGTTGCGGCATCTTCGGCGCGGGGAAGATCGAGCGCGAAGGTGAGGCGGCCCCGGTCTTCGGCGGGGATGAAATCGCCCTCGGCGCGGAAGACGGCGATGACGGAGAGGACGATCAGGGCGAGGGTTGCCAGACCGATGAGAAGGGGGTGGCGGAAGGAGAGTGTCAGGGCGCGGGCATGGAGCCGGGCGAGCGGCGGGGCCGGAGGTGGCGGGGTGGTGAGGTTCGCGGCGCGCGTGGCGGGGGGCGTGGCGGCAACAAGCCAGCGCGCGGCTAGGGCCGGCAGGACCAGGCGGACGACGGCGAGCGAGGCGAGGGCGGCAATGGCGATGGTGCCACCGAATTCGAGGAAATAGCGCCCGGCCATGCCGGGCAGGGCCGCGACGGGCAGGAAGACGGCCACGATGGCAAGCGTCGTGGCGATGACGGCGCGGCCGATGCGGCGGGTGGCGGTCAAGGTCGCCTGCCAGGCGCTCTGGCCGGTGGCGAGATGGCGGTGGATGTTCTCCACCTCGACGATGGCATCATCGACGACGATGCCGGTGGCAAGCGTCAGGGCCATCAGGGTGATGATGTTGAAGGAGAAGCCCAGCGCCTGCATCGCCAGCAGCGTGGGCAGGAGCGAGAGCGGCAGGACAAGCATGGCCAGCGCGACGGAGCGCCGGTTGCGCAGCGTCAGCCAGACGACGGCGAGGACCAGGAGCCCGCCTTCCAGCAGCGCCCAGAGGGTGGCGCGGGCTTCGGCGATGACGCTGTCGGCGCGGCGGTCGATCAGCCGGGTGGCGATGCCATGGTCGCGGGTGAAGGCGGCGGCGGCGGCGTCGATGCGGTCGAGCAGGTCGGGGAGGTCGGCGCCGGGTTGCGGATAGACGGAGATCAGGACGGCGGCATGACCGTCAAGCCGGGCGCGCCTGGTATCGGGGCGATGGGCGAGGTGGATCGAGGCCAGATCGGACAAGGCGAGCGTCGCGCCCGAGGGCAGGGTGACGGGCAGGCGGCCCAGGGCGGCGGGATCCGCCTCAGGCACAGGTCCGGCGAGGGAGAGGGTGAGGGCACCTTGCGCGGCCTGATCCAGCCTGCCGCCGGTGGAGGGAGCGAGGCGGGCTTGCAGCGTGGCGGCAAGGTCGGCCTGGGTGAGGCCCAGTTCGGCCAGGCGTTCGGGATGGGGCGTGATGACCAGTTCCGGGCGGGTAAGGCCATCCGCCTGAACCCTGTCCACGCCGGGGAGGCGGTGCAGGGCGGGAAGAAGGCGGTCATGGATCGCCTCCATTCCGGCGGCATCGGGGGCCGAGAGGGCGATGCGGGCCGCCAGCATCTGGCGGCTGGACCGGGGGCCGAGGCTCGCGACATCGAAGGCTATGTCGGTGCTGCCCTTCAGCGCGGAGAGGCGGTCGCGCAGGTCGGAGGCGACGGCATCGGCCTGCGACGGATCGGCCAACGGCAGGGACAATGTCACGGCACCCGGCGCGACCGTGACGGAGACAGAGGTGATGCCGGAGATGGCGGTTGCGCTGTCCTCGGCCGGGCGGGCGAGGAGGAGGTCGGTGTCGGCCAGCGTCAGGCCGGGGGCGGCAAGCCGGGCTTCGACAAGATCATCGCCGATATCGGGCAGGTGGCGGAGCGGCAGATCGCCCAGCGCGAGGAGGCCGAGCAGGCTGCTGAGACCGATGGCGAGCATCGGCAGGACAGGGCGACGGATCGCCCGGAGGGCAAGGCTCATGGCAGGCGGTCCGGGGTGAGGGAGGCGGAGGCCAGCCGACGGCGGCCCGGATCGCCGGGAATGGTGACGGCCTCGCCATCCTGCACGAGATCAGGGGCGCGGGCGACGATGACATCGCCTTCGGAGAGGCCGGAGATGACCTCGACCTTGCCATCGGGGCGGGGGGCGGCAAGCGCGACCGGCGTGGCGACGGCGCGACCGTCGATGACGCGCATGACGGTGGTGCGGTCCCCCTGGAGGGTGAGGGCGGCGAGCGGCACTTCGATGGCGAGGCGGCGGTGGAGGACGAGGTCGGCGGAAAGGGCCATGCCGGGACGAAGGGTGGGGTCTTCGTCCAGATCGAGGCGGATCGTGGCGAAGCCGCTGCCGTCTTCGGTGCCGAAGGGCAGGCCGAGAAGCCGGGGCCGCAGGACGGTGCCGTCGGCAAGGATCAGCGGCATGTCCTGGCCGATGACCAGGCGGGAAAGATGGGCGACGGGCAGATCGACCTCGAGCGCGATGCGGCCATGGGCGGCGATGGTGGCGACCAGCGCTCCCGGTGCCGGGCGGGCGCCGATGCCGAGCGGCAGGTCGAGGATGCGGCCCGAAACGGGGGCGGTGAGCGTGGTCTCTTGCAGCGCGATGCGGGCCTGATCGGCGGCGAGTTCGGCCAGCGCCAGTTCATCCTGCGCCAGTTGCAGGGCAGAGGCGGCGAGGCTGTAGTCGGTTTCGGCGCGGTCCACTTCCAGCGCGGAGGTTTCGCGCCGGGTTTCGGCGGCGGCGCCGGTTTCGGCAAGCTGTGCCACGCGGGCGAGGGTGGCGCGGTTGCGGGACAGCGCGGCCTCGGCGAGCTGAAGCCTGTCGGAGGCGCTGATCGCGGTGCTCTGGGCGGTGGCGATGCGCAGTTCAGCGGCGCGCAGGGCGCGTTCAGCCGTGCCTGGGTCGAGGCGGGCGATGATTTCGCCTGCCTCGACCCAGTCTCCGATGGCGGCGGGGAGATGGGATAGCACACCATCGGAAGAGGAAGCGGTGACCGCCACGGGATCGCGGGCGGTGACTCGGGCGAAGACATGGGTCTTTTCCTCGACCACGGCGCGGCGGATGGTTTCAACGCTGACGGGCCGGGGCGCGGCGGTCATTTCGCGCATGGTCCCCGCCGCTTCGCCATGCGCGGCGAGCGTGTCCTGGAGGACGAGAATCGCGATGGTGCAGAGCCAGACCAGCGTGCCGCGCGAGGCGAGGCGGAGAAGGAGGCCGGATTTGCCGTGCTGGGAAACAATCTCTGCGATTTCAGGTGATTGCATGGCGTGACCCTCTTCCCCCGGAGCGACTTGCCGGGGCTTGGGGAGAGGATGGCAGAGAGGGGCGCGGCTGTGGCCTACGCTTGGTCCGGCAGAGTGTTGGACGAAGGTCTGAAAGGGGCGAAAGAATCAGGCGAAGGGGGGCCGCAGAGGCGGCCCCCCTTTCCGGTTCAGCCGATCTGCGCGGCCTATTCGGCGGCGCGGATCGGGGTTTCGGCCAGCAGCGCGTCGCGGACGACGCGGGCCTCGGCTGCGGTGAGGCTGCGGCGGGCGCTGGGGCCATAGGCGGAGAAGTCCATGCCATCGAGTTGCGGGAAGAGGGCGAGGATTTCCTCGCGCGCCGCCTCGGCCAGCGCCCCCCAGCCGACATGGCCGGGATGGAAGCTTTCCGACGGGGCGCCTTCGGCGATGACCACCTCATGCGCATCGAAGAGCATGTGGAAATATTCCACCTTCTCACACTCTTCGGCCCGGATGCTGCCGTCATTGACCAGAAGCTTGGCCGCGACCAGAACCTCGGGTTCGTCGAAGAGCAGCTCCGCCTGCCAGCCGGACAGGAGCATCCGGTGCTGGGGCGAGACCGCGAGGCGGCGGGTGTTGCCGAGCGCCCCTGCCTCGATCACGATGGGGGCGAAACGGCCCTTGCCTGCGACCGTGCTGGACCCGATCCAGCGGATCGGCTGATAGCCGTGGTCGAGCGTGAAGACGAGATCGCCGGGGGCGAGGTCTTCGATCGCGCGTTCGCCTTCGGCCGTCAGGATGCGGGTGCCACGGGTGAAGCAGACCACCGCCGTGTTTTCGACGTTGAGCAGCGCCCCATCGACCGCCGTGCCGCCATTCTGGAGGCGGAGGTCGCCCGCCCCCTGAAGCACCCCGTCGGCCTGATCCGCCTTGAGCCAGGCCAGCGGGTTGGAGAAGGTCGCGCCGGGGTTGTTCTGGAGGAAGGTGGCCAGGGTCGCATCGTTGTAGAAGGCCGAGAGATCGACGAAGTCGTTGTCATTCGTCGGTGCACCCGGAGTGCCCTGGATGCCGGTGGTGGCGTCGAAGTCGGTGATGGTGTCGGCGCCCTGCACGGTGAAGAGATCCGCACCAGCCCCGCCGACGAGAAGGTCCGCCCCGATGCCGCCGACCAGCGTATCGCGGCCAACCCCGCCATTCAGCGTGTCATTGCCTTCGCCGCCGGTGAGGGAGTCGTTGCCTTCGTCGCCCGAGAGCGAGTCATTGCCCGCGCCGCCGTCGATCCGGTCATCATCCAGACCGCCGAAGATGACGTCATTGCCGCCATCGCCCGACAGGCTGTCATTGTCGTCGAAGCCATAGATCGTGTCGTTGCCTTCGCCGCCAAGGACGGTGTCTTCGTTGTTGGTGGTGAGCGGGTCGGTGCCGTCATTGGGCAGATCGCCGGGCGTGAGGGCAGCGCTGCCGCCATAGAGCAGGTCGTTGCCTTCGGCCCCTTCGATGAGGTCGTCGCCTTCCTCGCCGATGATGGTGTCGTCGCCCGCGCCGCCGAAGACGCTGTCATCGTCGAGACCGGCGTCGATGGAATCGTTGCCGCCTTCGCCCTGGATGAGATCGGCGTCGTCGCCTGTCAGGATCGTGTCATTGCCCGCGCCGCCGAAGACCGTGTCGCGGTCATCGTTCGGATCGCTGTCGGAAAGGGCGCCTGCTTCGTCCGGGGTGGCCTGGGTGTTGCGGGTGTTGATGACATCGTCGCCCTCGCCCCCCGTGACCGAGTCGCGGCCATCGCCGCCGACAAGGCTGTCGGCCCCGTCGCCGCCATCGAGCGTGTCATTGCCTTCGTTGCCGAAGAGCGTGTCCGCGCCGTCGCCGCCTTCGATGAGGTCGTCGCCCTCGTTGCCTTCGGCGATGTCGGCCCCGGCCCCGGCGAAGAGCCGGTCATTGCCGGAACCGCCTTGCAGGCTGTCGGCCTCGTCGCCGCCATCGAGCGTGTCGTTGCCGGTCCCGCCCTGAAGCGTGTCGCGGCCCTCGTTGCCCGAGAGGCTGTCATCGCCGTTGCCGCCGATGAGACGGTCGTCGCCGATGCCGCCGGTGAGCGTGTCATCCTCGGACCCGCCGTCGAGCGTGTCGTTGCCGTCGCCGCCGATGAGGAGGTCTTCGCCCGCGCCGCCGGTCAGATCGTCATTGCCGGAACCGCCGTCGAGGACGTCGTCGTTGGCGCCACCATTGACCACATCGTCGCCGGAGCCGGCATTGACAGTGTCATTGCCGCTGTTGGCGGCGATGGTGTCGTTGCCGGACCCTGCGTCGATCACGTCATTGCCGCCGCCGGTGGCGATGGAGTCGTTGCCGGCATTGGTCGCGATGAGGATTGCGCCCGTGGTGCCCGCGCCGTCGATCGTGTCATTGCCGGAACCGGTGGCGAAACGTTCGATCTCGGTGAAGGTCAGGTCGGTCTGGCCATCACCATCCAGCCCGTTGACCGTGCCGTTTTCGGCATTGGCCGGGGAGAAGTCGATGGTGATGTTGCTGGTCTGCGCGGAGAGGTCGAGCTGGTCGCCCGCATCGCCATTGGCCGTGTCATCCGCATTGCCCGAGGTGGCATCGCTGCCGCCGTCGATCTGCGCGTTGACGTTGCTGTCGGAGGCGTCGGCGGTGAAGACGTCGTCGCCGCTGCCGCCCGCCGCCGTATCGGCCCCGCCGACGATGATGTCGTCATCGCCCGCGCCGCCGGTGACGGAATCGGCCCCGGCCCCGCCTTCCAGCGTGTCAGCGCCGGACCCGCCGATCAGCGTATCCGCGCCGGTGCCGCCGGCGAGGCTGTCGCTGCCTTCGCCACCATCGAGACGGTCGTCGCCGATGCCGCCGAGCAGGGTATCGGTGCCGTCGGCGCCAAAGAGGCTGTCATTGCCGTCGCCGCCGGAGAGGCTGTCGGAACCTTCGCCGCCATCCAGCAGGTCGGCCCCGTCATCGCCGGAAAGCGTATCGGCGCCTTCGCCGCCCGTGAGGCTGTCATTGCCGACATTGCCGCTGAGGCTGTCATCGCCCGCGCCGCCATCGACCGTGTCATTGCCGAGCCCGGCATCGACGGTGTCATTGCCCTGGCCTGCGGCGACGACATCGTTGAGGCCATCGCTGCCGTCGATCTGGTCGCCCTGGGTATCGGTGTAGGGCGTGCCGGCGACGCCGGAGGTGGGGGTCATCAGATCGCCCGCCGCCGTGCCATCGACGATGCCGTTGGTATCGACCAGCACCCGTTCGATTTCCGCGAAGGTGATGGTGACAGTCTGGCCGCCGCTGTTCTGGAAGGTGGCGGTGCCGCTTTCCGCGCCGGTGAAGGAAAGGGCGACATTGGTCAGGCCGCGCAGGTCGAGCACGTCGCCCGATCCGCCATTGGTGGGATCGGTCAGGTTTTCGCCGGTTTCGCCGCCGATGACGGTGATGCCCGCATTGCCCGAGAGGGCGGGGTTGACGCGGAATTCGTCATCGCCGTCGCCGCCTTCGGCCCGGTCGCCTGCGCCGATGATGAGGTCATCGTCATTGGCCCCGCCGAGGAGCGAGTCATTGCCCGCGCCGCCGGTGAGCAGATCGGACCCGTCATCGCCCGCGAGAGTGTCGTTCCCATCGCCGCCGTCGAGCGTGTCATTGCCCGCGCCGCCGATCAGGCTGTCGGCATCGCCGCCGCCGGAGATGCTGTCATTGCCTTCACCGCCGCCAATCGTGTCGTTGCCGGTGCCGCCTTCGGCGCTGTCATTGCCGTCGCCCAGCCCGACGAAATCGTTTCCGCCATCGGCCGAGACGCTGTCATCGCCCTGACCGGCGTCGATGGTATCCGCGCCCTCGCCGCCGATGATGCGGTCATCGCCCAGACCAGCGTCGAGCCGGTCGGCCCCATCGCCGCCATCCAGCGTGTCGTTGCCGCCATCGCCGGAGAGCGTGTCATTGCCGTCGTTGCCGGAAAGATCGTCCGCCTCGTCGCCACCGAAGAGTTGGTCATTGCCGCTGCCACCTGCGAGCGTGTCGCGCCCGGCATCGCCAAAGAGCGTGTCATTGTCCGCGCCGCCCGAAAGGCTGTCATCCGAGGCACCGCCATCGAGGAGATCGTTGCCAGCGTCGCCCGACAGCGTGTCGTTGCCGCTGCCGCCGATCAGACTGTCATCGCCCGAACCGCCTGCGATGCTGTCATTGCCGATGTCGCCATCGACCGTATCATTGCCCAGGCCGGCATCGACGGTGTCATTGCCCGCGCCTGCGGCAACGCGGTCGTTCAGGCCATCGGTGCCGTCGATCTGGTCGCCCTGCGGATCGCGGAAGGGCGTGCCGCCCGGGCCGCTGGTGGGGGTCATCAGATCGCCCGCGCCGGTGCCATCGACGATGCCATCGGCGGAGGTCAGCACATTCTCGATTTCCGAGAAGGTGAGGGTGACGAGGTTGCCCGAGGTGTTGCGGAAGGTGGCTGTGCCGTTCTCGGAGGTGCCGGAGATCGGGTCGGGATTGGTGTAGGTGACCACCACATCGGACAGGCCGCGCAGATCCAGCACGTCGCCGATGCGGCCGCCTGGGTTGTTGGTCGGGTCGATGACGGCTTCTTCCACCGTCTCGCCGCCGATGACGGTGATGGGCGCGCTGCCCGAGAGCGTGGGATCGACGGTGAATTCGTCATCGCCCGCGCCGCCCTGCGCGATGTCGCCTGCGCCGACCACGATGTCGTCATCGCCGTCGCCGCCGATGAGGGAGTCGTTGCCGGCCCCGCCTTGCAGCGTGTCGGTGCCGGTGCCGCCGGAAAGCGTGTCATTGCCATCGCCGCCCGTCAGGCTGTCATTGCCGGTCCCGCCCGAGACGCTGTCATCGCCGTCGCCGCCGGCCAGCGTGTCATTGCCGCCGTCGCCGGAGAGCGTGTCATCGCCACGGCCGCCGGTCAGGTCATCCTCGCCCGAGCCGCCTTCGAGGCTGTCGTTGTTGTCGCCGCCATCCAGCGTATCGCTGCCATCGCCGCCGACGAGGGTGTCATTGCCGGTGCCGCCGGTCAGGCTGTCGTCATTGTCGCCGCCGTCGAGGCTGTCATTGCCGTCGCCGCCCGCCAGCGTGTCGTCGCCGTCATTGCCTTGCAGCGTGTCATCGCTGCCGCCGCCATCGACGGAGTCATTGCCGCTGCCGCCGATGACGCGGTCGTTGCCGGAGCCGGAGGAAATGGTGTCATCCCCTGCCCCGCCCGTGATGCTGTCATTGCCGGAGCCGGTGGCGATGGTGTCATTGCCCGAGCCGGTGTCGATGGAGACGGGGCCGGTGGACGAGCCGCCATTGATCGTGTCATTGCCGGAGCCGGTGAGGAGGCGTTCGATTTCGGTGAAGGTCAGGTCGATGCCGCCGTCGGAATCGAGGCCGTTGACCGTGCCGTTTTCCGGATTCGCGCCGAGGTTGACGGTCAGGCCACTGGTGCCTGCCGAGAGGTCGAGAAGATCGCCCGCGTCACCGTTGGCCGCATCGTCCGGCGCACCGGAGGTGCCGTCGCTGCCGCCGTCGAGGGTGATGTTGACATCAGACCCGGTGTCGGTGCCGTCGATGACGAAGACATCATCGCCGCTGCCGCCGGTGGCCGTATCGGCGCCGCCGACGGCGATGTCGTCATCGCCGAGACCGCCGGAGAGGGAATCGTTGCCGATGCCGCCCGCGAGGCTGTCGGACCCTTCGCCGCCATCGAGGCTGTCATTGCCCAGACCGCCGAAGATGGAATCATTGCCCGAGCCGCCGGTGACGCTGTCATTGCCGAGGCCTGCATTGATGATGTCGTTGCCGCCGCGGCCTTCGATCCGGTCGTCATTCCCGTCGGTGCCGTCGATCTGGTCGCCATCGGCATCGGTATAGCCGGGATCCATAGTTTCGCCGGTTTCCAGCCCCTCGACGATACCGTTGTTGGTGGGTTCGGGCGGCGGGAGGAGGAGGGTTTCGATCTCGGTGAAGGTGACGGTGCGGGCGAGGCCTTTCGCGTCGATCACCACGACCGAGCCGGAGGTGGAATCGCCATCGGCGTCGGTCGTCTGCACGAGGTTGCGGTAGAAGGTATAGCCGGTGAGATCGAGCCGGTCGCTGTCGGTGCCGGTGGTGCCGCCATCGACCTGGATGCCGGACAGGGTGGTGCCGGCGGCATTGGTGGCCGTGGGGTCGATCACGATGGTATCGGCGCCGCCACCGCCGAAGATCGTGTCGCCGGAGGCGCCGAGGATCGTGTCATTGCCGATCGGGGCGGTCGTCGTGGTGGTGGTGGTCCAGGTGGTGGCGAGGTTGCTGTAGTTGACCGAGGGAGCGGTCGAGATGCGGCCGAGGAAGGTGTAGGTCTCGCCCACGGTCAGCGGCTTGTCGGTGACGAAGCCGACGGTGCGGTTGCCCTCCAGTTCGACGGCATAGATGTTGATGACCTCGCCCGTGGAGGATTGCACGGAATAGGCGTATTCCGGGGTGAGCCGCTTGCCCGCATCTTCGCTGATGCCGTTGATCGTGCTGTCCTGGCTGAGGACCTGGCTGGTGTCGCCGTCGTTGAAGGCGCTGTCATTGTCGTCGAGACCGATGGAGACGGGCGAGGCGCCGAGGTTGACGGTGAAGGTGGAGCCGGCGACGTCGCTGTCGCCGTCGGTGTCGTTCTCGAAGGGGTTGTCGTTGCCTGCGGCATTGTTGAGCGTGATCTGGCCGAGCTGCCAGACGAGGACCGTGTGGTCTGCGCCGGTGACCGGGGTGACGCTGCGGGTTTCCGTGACGGTGGCGCTGCCTTCGGTGGGGCCATCGCCGAAGATCCGGTCATTGCCGGTGCCGCCGGTCAGGCTGTCATTGCCCTGACCGCCGAAGAGCGTGTCATTGCCCGCGCCGCCATCGACGGTGTCGTTGCCGGTATCGCCGATGAGGGAATCGTTGCCGGTGCCGCCGCGGAGCGAATCCGCGCCAGCCCCGCCATCGAGCGTGTCGCTGTCGGCCCCGCCGTCGAGCGTGTCATTGCCGGAACCGCCGATCAGGCTGTCCGTGCCGGTGCCGCCATCGAGCGAGTCGTCGCCGCCTGCACCATCGAGCGTGTCATTGCCTTCGCCGCCATCGAGGACATCGTCGAATTCCGGGTTCCCGAGCACAACGCGGACATTGTCGATCAGCACGCCTTCGCCGCTGTTCTGGCTGGCGAGTTCACGGAATTCGACGCGGGTGGAGCTGCTGGTTGCGGTGAAGGAGATCGAGTAGGTCGCATAGCTTTGCGACGGGCTGAAGGTGCCGACGACGGTGCCGTCGATCACGATCTCGAAGCTGTCGGCGGTGGAGGGGCGGCTGCGGGCATCGACGCTTACGGTGTAGGTGCCGCCGGGTTCGGTGCCGATGTCCTGCCAGATGGAATCGACGCGGGCGGGATCGCGGTCGATTTCGACATAGCCCCGGCCATCCGAGGCGGAGGTGCCGAGAAAGCCCTGACCCCAGGATTCGATCAGGTTGCCGGATGTGTTCGAACTCCAGCCCGGAAGGGTGGCGTTGAGATTGTTGAACCCGTCGGCGGTGCGGTTGGTTTCGAAGCTGGCATTCTGGACGAGGTTCTGGGACCCGCTGCCTTCGCCGAGCAGGACGTCATCGCCCGAACCGCCGAACAGCGTGTCATCGCCGATGCTGCCGATGAGCGAGTCGTTGCCGGAGCCGCCGAGAAGGGAATCGTTCCCTGCCCCGCCGTCGATGGTGTCATCGCCTTCGCCGCCGTCGAGCGTGTCGTCGAAATCGGGGACGGCTTCGATCACGTGGACATTGTCGAGCACGACGCCTTCGCCATTGTTCTGGTTGGCGAGTTCGCGGAATTCGATCCGGGTCGTGCTGTTCGTGGCGGTGTAGTTCAGGCTGTAGGTGGCGAAGGACTGGCCGGGGCTGTAGGTGCCGACGACATTGCCGTCGATGACGATCTGGAAGCTGTCCGAGGTCGAGGGGCGGGAGCGGGCATCGACGCTGATCGTGTAGGTCGTGCCGGGTTCGGTGGTGATGTCCTGGAAGACCGAGTCAACCCGTGCACCGTCGCGGTCAAGCTCGATAGAGCCGGAGCCATCGGAGGCGCTGGTACCGGCAAAGCCCTGGCCCCAGGATTCGATGAGATTGTTGGGGGTGTTGCTGCTCCAGCCGGTGAGCTGGGCGTTGAGGTTGTTGGTGTTGTTGGAGGTCCGGCCGATTTCGAAACTGCCGTTCACCAACAGGTTCTGCTGATCGTCGCCGTCGCCGAGAAGGACATCGTTGCCAGAGCCGCCGAAGACGGAATCCGCCCCGGCCCCGCCGATGAGCGAGTCGTTGCCGCCGCTGCCTTCGAGGACATCGTTGCCGGCGCCGCCGGAGACGGTATCCCTGCCTTCATCGCCGGTGAGCGTGTCGCGGCCTGACCCGCCCGACAGGCTGTCATCGCCGTCACCGCCGCCGATGGCATCGGCACCGGCGGCACCCTCGACGATGTCGTTTCCGGCGCCTGCGGCGACGGTGTCGTTGCCGAGGCCGGCATTGACCGTGTCATTGCCACCGGCGGCGTCGATCACGTCGTCATTGCCGTCGTCGCCGTCGATCTGGTCGCCCTGGGCATCGGTGAAACCGGGGTTCATCACCTGCCCGGCACTCGTGCCATTGACCACGCCGTCGGGGTTCGCATCGGGCGGGATGACCACGTTGCCGTTGCCGTCGATGGCGCCGTCGCGGAAGAAGGTGATGTTGGTGTTGATGGTCCCGGTGACGATCGACAGCAGGTCGGGGCCGCCGTCGGGATAGAGGAGATACTGGCTGCCGCCGCTTTCGACGAGGATCACGGGATAGGTGACGAAGGCGCCGGTGATCAGCGCACTCATCTGGCCGACGCCGAGGACGGTGGCGTTGTTGAGATCGGGCACGGCGTCGAGCAGGCCGAGGATCCCGTCGGGATTGTTGTGATCGACGGTTTCGCCGCGGGTGATGAGATCGTTGTTGTTGGGATCGTCGGCCGTCAGCGTGCCGGACTGGGTGAGGAGCTGGCCGAGGTTCAGCGTAAGGTTGATGGTCTGGGTCGTCGCCGAAGAGAAATTCAGCGTGATGAGGGCCGCCACCGGCTGGATCGCCACGTTGTTGATCTGGAAGGACATGGGGAAAACTCCAATCTCGCGCCGCGGGCCGCAGCCGGGCGATTCAGGTCACTGGGGGAAGGTGATGGGGGCGGATGCGGTCTGGGCGCGGAGAGGCCTGGACGGAAGCCGGGAGGCGAGGGGGACGGAACGGGCGCGGCGGGGGTCGGTCATCTGGAAACTCGTTACTTGCACGGGGCGGCTGGGCCGGCCGGAGGGGGACGGAACAACAGGGCGCGCGGCCCGGACGAGGCGCGCGCGGTGGTTTCGGAAAAGGGTTGCGTCAGGGCGCTGCGGCGACAGGCGCGCTGTGCCGGAACGGGCCGGGAGAGGCCCCGTGCAGCGGTGGACCGCTAGGCCGGATGGCGGGTCTGAGATGGGACATGGCAGTGCCTCAACCGTTGAAACCGATACGAAACCGTGAGGCATTGCCGGACCGGCAGACCCCACCCGCAGGAGGCCGGAGCGCGCAGTCCGCCCCCGCCTTTCCGACCGCGCCCAGCCCCCACCGGACGCGCCCGGAGATTTCCGTCCGCCGACACTGCGGGGGCACCGCAAGGCCGGTTGGCACGGGAAATTGCCGATGACCGGCGGGCCTGGCCATGACCGGCCCGGCAGCAGGCCGCACCGCGCGAGGGCGCGGCGGCAAGCCTTGCTAGGGACAGGGTCGGTGACATGGCGGCAGCCTTCCGGTTTCGGTTCTTGTCACGCCGGGCGGAACCCTTCCCTTGCGTCGCAGCGGCGTGCCCCCATCCGGTTCGCCGGGATCGGCCGCGCTGCGACCTGCCCCCGATGCCGGAACACGCTGCGCGGTCGAGGATGGCCCGATGGCGCTTTGTGAATGAATGATTAGCGAAGAATGCGGCTCTCTGTGCCGCCCGTGGACCGAACGCGGCGGAAACCTGGCGAAAATGTCGTCAGTTGCGGGAAGTGCCGTTCATGTGGCGGGAAGTGCAGATGGCGACGCGAGCGAACGGTATCTGGCGGCTGAGTATTGTTTCCGGCATACGTAATTTACGCTTTGTTGCGAAATCTGCGGTTCTGTAGCAGGGTGATGTGGCGCGAACTGTTCATCGTGACGGTCGGGCTGCGTGTATGAAACGGGCCTTGGCGGGAATGGACCGAGGGCTTTTGATGTTCTGACCGGGGATTTGGGGCGGAAACGCGAACCCTGGGTTGTGTACGATGGGGTAACAAGTGTCTGAATTGCGTGAATTTTCGACTGTTTCCGATTTCGAATACAGATCGACCCTTGGAACCACCTTCTGGGTGGGGGGCGATTCGGCGGCGGATTACCTGCTGCATCCTGTTTTCCTGCAATTCGCCTTGCTGTGTCTGGCGGTGGTTGCCTTGCTGGACCAGGGCGGGGGTGTCGATCTGCTGGTCGGCTGGCAGGTGCCGCTGGTCTGGCTGGTAGTGGCGCTGGCGGGATTGCTGGGCGGGCTGGCGATGATGGCACTGCTGTCGGTGTTGCCGCGCTGGATCCTGGGGCGGCGGCGCTTTACCCCGCTGATCCTGCTGCCGCTGGTCGCGCTGGGAGAGGCGGTGCGGGCGGGGCTGGTCGTGATGCTTGGGGCGGGGGACTGGCCGACGACGCCGGAGGTGATGGCGGATTTCGCCCGAAGCGCGGTGGTCATCCTGATCCTTGACGTGATCCATGTGCTGTATGTCGTGCCGTTGCATCCCCTGGCGCGGACGGTCCCCGACGCCCTGCCCGAGCCGATGGCGGAACGGGATGCGGAGGCCGTGGACGGGCCGGAAGAGACGGTGCCGACAAGGCCCGCGAGCCGGGAGATCAGGATCGCGGAGCGGAGTTTTGCGCTGGATGAAATCCTGTGGATCCGGACCGAGGACCATTATCTGAACGTCGTCACCGCGAAGGGGCGGAGCCTGCTGCGGGCGAAGCTTTCGGAGTTGAAAGACCTTCAGGATGGCAAGGTCGGGGTGCAGGTGAACCGGTCGCATTGGGTTTCGTTCGGTGCCATTGCCGAGGTGCGGAACGAAGCGGGAGGGCAGATCATCCTGCGGCTGGTGACAGGGGATGATGCCACCGTCGCCCGCAGCCGCCGGATCATGTTCCGCCAGATGCATCATGCCTGGCAGCAGCGGCGTATGGGGTGAGGGCGGCCGAATCGGGCGTACGCCAGAAAATCCGGCAAAAATATGGCGAAAATGCCATGTCCGACACTTAACCTGCGGTTGATACTTGCGGGATGCGCAGGATCGTTGGAGGGTTTAGCCCGTGAGTCCGGGGGTGTGAGGGGATCCGGAAGGTCCGGTCGGGGAAAGCTGCCATTTCCCGCTGGTCCGGTCCCGCTGTTGCGAGTGGCAAGAGTTCACTGGAGGTATTCGACGCCGCCGGTCCGCAGGCCGACGGCGAGGTGTCAAACCTGCGCGAGGGCAGAACCGTGAGCCATATGGAGCAAGTGAAGGGCGACTTCCGCCCGATGTCGGATGACCGCATACCGATGGCGGCCGAACTGGCGGTGGGCGAGATCAGCCTGATCGACTTTGCCCGCAAGGCCGGGAAGAACATCTTCTCGGTCATCCCGGATGCCACGCGGACGCAGAAGTACCTGCGCGGCCCGGCCAATATCCATTACGTCTGCGAACCGGAGATGATCACGGAATTGCTGGCGGGGGTCGGGCGGGCCTTTCCGAAGTCGAGCTTCACGCGGAACGTCATCGGGCCGGCGGTGGGCAACGGGATGATCCTGTCGGAAGGCGAGAAATGGCGCGAGCAGCGGCACCGCTATGCGCCGCTTTTCGCGGCGCGCAACCTGCCGGTGCTGACCAGCCATTTCGCGCAGACGGGCGAGGAGCTTGGCGCCTTCTATGCCTCGGCCAATGGCGAGGTGGATGTGGCGGATTCCGCGCAGGAGGCCACGCTGACCAATATCTCGCGCGTGATGTTTTCCGGCAATGAGGCGGTGGCGAAGCGGGACATCCGGGAAGGGATGCGGCGGTTCACCGATTACATCAGCTATATGTCGCTGTTCGATCTGATGGGGTTGCCGAAATGGGTGCCGCGCCTGAAATGGCTGCGGTCCAAGCAGGTGATCACCGATGTGCGCAATCTGACGCGGGACGTGATCCAGAGCCGTCAGGCCAAGCGGCACGAGACGGCGGAGGATTTTCTGGACCTGCTGATCGAGGCGCTGGAGACGGATCGCGAGGATATCGAGACGACCATCGACAACCTGCTGACCTTCGTGGCGGCGGGATATGAGACATCGGCCAATACCATCGCCTGGGCGCTGTATCTGCTGGCGCTGTATCCGGAGGTGCAGGATCGCGTGCGGGCCGAGATCCGCGCGGTTGCGGGGGAAGGCCCGCTGACGCTGGAGGCGGTGCAGAAGATGCCGCTGTTGCAGGCCCATGTGCGCGAGACGCTGCGGCTTTATCCGGCGGGGGCGCTGTTTGCACGGGATGCGACGGATACGACGGAGGTGGGGGGCGTCACCTTCAAGAAGGGCGATGTGATCATGTTCCCGGTCTATTCGCTGCATCGCAACGAATTGCTGTGGGAGGATGCGGATCGCTATCGCCCCGACCGGTTCATCAACCGGCGCTATCCGCGCGGGCAGTATATCCCCTTCGGCGACGGGCCGCGCATCTGCATCGGCGCGCAATATGCCGAGACGGAGATCATGGTGCTGATCGGATCGGCGCTGCGCCGGGCGAGCTTTGCCCTGACCGAGCATCCGGTGCCTGCCCCGAACCTGACCTTCACGATGCGGCCCGGTGGGCCGATCATCCTGACGGCGCGGCCCGTGGCAGGCTGAGATCAATCCACGGGGTGGAAGAGCGGCACCTGCGGGGTGACCGAGCGGCTGGATTTGCTGAGCGTGGCGTGGATCACCTGGCCCTTCCGGCTGCGGTGGCGGTGCTGATACATGAAGCGGGCATAGCGCGAGACGATCGGCGTCATGGCGCCGGCATCGAGGATGACCCGGTCGATCCAGATCGCGCCGTTTTCCATCGGCTTGATCTGCATGTGATGCGACCAGAGGCGCACGACATTGTTGGATTCGACGGTTTCGACCCGACGGGAGGCGTGGCAGATCTTGTTGACCTTGATCTGATAGTCGTTGCAGCGGACCAGACCGAAGATGCGGATATTGGTGCGGTAGGTGGCCCCCTCTTCCATTTCGGTTTCGGGCAGGCCTTCATAATCGGAGATCTTGCGCGTCGCCTCGATCAGATCGGCGAAGCTGCGGGCGCGGTCGAAAAGCGCATCTGCCGCATCGGGATAATGCGCGGCAACGAGGACTTGTGTCGGCACGTTCAAACTCCACCGAGGGACACCAGGGCGCACGCTCATCTGGGCCTTTCCGCGTGGAGCGGAGACGGGGTTCAACGGTCGCGCAGCCACAGGTTTGGCCATCCAATCGGGCAGAAACGTGACCCGATCTTGCCGCTGTGGGGTCATAGGAGCCGAGGCGAAACCAGTCCCCGGCGGGGACGGGGAATCGTTTCCATTTCTTAATGAAGGATTACCCCGGGGCGCGGCCTGCGCCGCCGGGGGAGAGAATCAGGGGACAGGCGCGGCCTGGCCTTGCGCTGACATGGTCAGGCCCGCAGGGCGGCGGCGGTCGCGCGCTTGCGACGCAGCGCGGCGGCTGCGAAGAGGCCCATGCCCGCCAGCATCAGGGGCATGGCGGCCGGAACCGGGACCGGCGTGATGGTATAGGGGAAGGCGCCCTGGGTAACGCCGGCGAAGGTCGAACTGTTGCGGAAGACCACGGTATCGTTGAAGGCGAAATAGACGGCGCGGAAGTAGCCGGTGTTGGCGGCGGAGGCAGACAGGAAGCGCGTGACGCCGAGAGACGCAAGGAAGCCGCCCGTGTAATCGAGGTCAGCGGTTGCGGCTCCGTTGAAGAAGCCGAAGACATTGCCACTGCCCGAGGTGATGGAGGCCGTCAGGGTGGCGGCATTGAAAGAATCCCCGGCCTGCCAGGAGACCGCGGGGCTGCCGCCCGCACGGACGCGGAAGGCACCGATCTTGGTTGCGCCCGACACGCCGAGCGCGGTGGCCTGGGCTGCGGTCAGGGACCAGACGCCGTCATTGGTGGTGCGGTTGAAGCTGCTGATAGTGGCCGCCTGCGCGCCGAATGCGAATAGAAGAGAAGAAACAAAGGCCAGGAAAAGGGTACGCATTCAGTCGCTCCGTAAGGTCGAATCTTGCAGGAAAGATATTTTGAGCGGCTGTTTTTCCACAAGAAAATCGGTGAAATCGCCTATGGCGTGTTTCCTGACTTGCAACAAATCTCCGTCAGGTCAGGGATTGTTCCAGAACCGGAAAATCTGACGCGCATGGATTGCAGCCTATGGTTGTATTTTCCGCATGGGCGCGGCGGACCGACGGGGGGACGGGTTGCGCAGCGGGGGCGTCAGAAGGACAGCCGAACCTCGCCGAAGGGGCCGAAATCAGCATGGAAGCGGCTTCCGGGCGGGGCTTCGACGGGGCGGATGAAGCTGCCGGAGAGGAGCACCTCGCCCGCGGCGATGCCCTGGCCGTAGCGGGCGAGGCGATGCACCAGCCAGAGGATGCCGGTGACGGGATCGTCAAGAACGCCTGCGCCGAGGCCGGTTTCTTCGACCACGCCGTCGCGGCGGAGGATGGCGCCGATCCAGCGCAGGTCGAAGGCATCGACGGAATGGCGCTGCGGGCCGAGGACGATACCGGCATTGGCGGCGTTGTCGCTGACCGTGTCGGTGATGATCCGGGCGCGGCCCGTGGCGGGATCCGCGCGCAGGATGCGGGTGTCGAGGATTTCCAGCGCCGGGGCGACATGGGCGGTGGCGGCCAGCACATCGGCGCGGGTGACGTCGGGACCGGCGAGCGGGGCCTTGGTGATGAAGGCGATTTCGGCCTCGATCCGGGGCTGGATGAAGCGGCCGGTCGGGATGGTCGCGCCGTCGTCGAAGAGCATGTCGTCGAGCAGGACGCCGGAATCGGGGGTGTCTATGGCGAGGGCCTGCTGCATGGCGCGGCTGGTGAGGCCGATCTTCCAGCCGATGCGGCGCGCGCCCGCCGCCTGTTTCAGCGCAACGAAGGCGGACTGGACGGCATAGGCGTCGTCCAGGGTCATGCCGGGATGGAGGAGGGAGAGGAGGCCGCATTGCCTGCGGTCGGTTTCGGCCCGGTGGAGGGCGATGGCTGCGTCGTGGATTTCGTCTTCGGTCATTCGTCGGCCACCCCGTTGCGCAGACAGCCGATGCCTTCTGCCTCTACCTCGATCACGTCGCCGGGCCTGAGCCAGACCGGCGGATCGAAGCGCGCCCCGGCCCCGGTGGGGGTGCCGGTGACGATGATGTCACCCGGAACGAGGGTGGTGAAGGTGCTGACATAGGCGATCTGGCGGGCGACGGGGAAGAGCATCCGGCTGGTCCGGTCAGATTGGCGCAGGTCGCCGTTGACGCGGGTGGTGAGGGCGATGTCGAGGATCTGCGACGGGTCGCGGAAGGGGACGAGGCCCGGACCCATGGCACCGGAACGATCCCAGTTCTTGCCCTGGGTCACGTTGAATTTGGCGTGGCGGACCCAGTCGCGGATCGTGCCTTCGTTGCAGAGCGTGAGCGCGGCGATATGGGAGAGCGCCGCTTCTTCGGGGATGCGGCGGCCGGTCTTGCCGATGACGATGGCGATTTCGCCTTCATAGTCCAGTTGCGGGCTTTCGGGGGGGCGGATGAGCGGGGCGCCGTGGCCTGTGAAGCTGCGCGGGAAGCGGATGAAGAGCGACATGTTGGGCGGGGCTTCCTGCCCGTCGCGGTATTCGGCGTTGCGGTCGGGGAAGTTGACGCCGACGCAGATGATCTTTTCCGGGTCGCGGATGGGGATGTCATGGGTGAAGCAGCCGGGGGCGTGGGTGATGGCGCGCCCTTCGGCGGCGGCGAGAACCTCATCCATCGCACCGGCGGCGATGACCTCGCGCAGGCCGGGCCAGTGCGGGAAATCGGGGGAGAGGGCGATGGCGCCGCCGTCGCGGGCCACGCCCCAGAAGGGGCGGCCATCGGCGGTGAAGCTGATGAGGGTCATAGCGGGGGTCATGGCTGTGCTGTGTCCCATGGGTCAGGGCGCGATGATGGGTTGCGCCTTCAGGTCGCTGTCGCGCTGCGCGGTGCCTTCGAAGGCCGATCCGAGTTCGAACCATGAACGCGGCGCGGGGGCGCCCCAGAGTGTCTGGCGTTGCGGGTCCTTGAGGTCCCATTTGATGGGTTCAAGATCGGGATCGGTGGTCTGGTAGTCGGAGCAGTAGATTTCCGTGCGGTGGCCGTCGCGGTCGCGGATGTAGAGGAAGAAGGCGTTGGAGATGCCATGCCGCCCAGGACCGCGTTCGATATTGGCGAGATAGCCGGTGGTGGACATCAGATCGAGCAGGTCGATGATGTTGAGCGGTGTCGGCACCCAGAAGGCGGTGTGGTGCAGGCGCGGACCGGTGCCGTTGGTGAAGGCGATGTCATGCACGCCGCCCTTGCGATGCATCCAGGCAGCCCAGGTGCGGCCGGTCTCTTCGTCTGCCGTGTATTCGGTGAGGCGGAAGCCCATCTCGCCGTAGAAGGCGACGGCCTTGTCCACATCGGGGGAGAAGAGGTTGAAATGGTCGATCCGCAGCGGTTTGACCCCGCGATAAAGGGCGTAGTTCTGGTGGATCGGGGGAAGGCGATCCATCCGGGCGTAGAATTCCAGCGGCACGCCCCAGGGATCGCGCACGGCGAGGACGCGGCCCATGAAGGGGCGTTCGGTCCAGACCGGTGACAGGCCCTTGGCGGCGAACCATGCGGCGGCCTTGTCGAGGTCTTCTTCCGACCAGAGTTTGAACCCCAGCACGCCGACCGAGGGCGTGTCGGCCTGTTGCAGGATCAGGCAGTGGTGGCCGCGTTCCTCCATCGCGCGGAGGTAGATCGTTGTCGGGTCTTCATGCGTGACCTGAAGCCCCAGCAGATCGACGTAATAGGCGCGGCTCCAGGCGAGATCGGTGACGCGGAGTTCGGCATGGCTGAGACGGACGATATTGAAGGGCGGGTTCAGGTTCGGGGGCGGAACGGGCATTGCGGCTCCTTTCGGTTGGGCGGGCGGGCGGGTCAGACGCCGAGCCGCTGCATCTTGTGCTGCCCGAGGGCGAAGGCGGTGTTCTTGGTTTCCATGTAGAATTCGAAGGACCAGTCGCCGCCGTCGCGGCCGATGCCGGATGCCTTGACCCCGCCGAAGGGCGTGGGGAGGTGGCGGACATTCTCGGAATTCACCCAGATCATCCCCGCCTCCAGCCGATCGCTGATGCGGAGGGCGCGGGTGAGATCATTGGTCCAGACATAGCCGGTGAGGCCGTAGGCCACGCCATTGGCGATGGCGAGCGCCTCGTCTTCGTCGCGGAAGCGGAGGGAGGTGAGGAAGGGGCCGAACACCTCTTCCTGCGCGATGCGCATGTCGGGGCGGGCATCGGTGAAGAGCGTGGGGCGGATGAACCAGCCGTTTTCGCCGACGCGGTTGCCGCCGGCGGCGAGGGTTGCCCCTTCGGCCTGACCGATGGCGACATAGCGGGCGACCTTTTCGAAATGCGTCTGGTGGATGAGGGGGCCGATCTCGGTGGCGGGATCGAGCGGGTGGCCGACCTTGATCTGGTTGACCCGCTGGATCAGGCGGGCGTGGAAATCTTCGGCGATGCTGTCCTGCACCAGAAGGCGCGAGGAGGAGGTGCAGCGTTCGCCGTTGAGCGAGTAGATCATGAAGATGACGGCATCGAGAGCGCGGTCGAGATCGGCATCTTCGAAGACGAGGACGGGGTTCTTTCCGCCCAGTTCGAAATGGACGCGTTTGAGCGTGTCGGCCCCCTGTTTCATGATCTGGCTGCCGGTGCGGGATTCGCCGACGAAGGCGATGGCCTTGATGTCGGGATGTTCGGTGAGCGCCTTGCCCGCGCCTTCGCCCATACCGTTGACGAGGTTCAGCACGCCGGGAGGAAGGCCGGCCTCGTGGCAGATTTCGGCCAGAAGGCGGGCTGTGAGGGGGCTGAACTCGGCCGGTTTGTGAACGACGGTGCAGCCCGCGGCGAGGGCGGGGGCGATCTTCCAGGTGGAGAGCATGAAGGGCGTGTTCCACGGGGTGATCACGCCGACCGGGCCGATGGGGTGACGGCTGGTGATGTTGAGGTGATCGGGCGAGGGCAGGCTTTGCCCGTCGCGGGCGCCGGGGGCGAGATCGGCGAAGAAGCGGAAGTTTTCCGCGCCGCGCAGCGCGGCCTTGGACATGAAGCGCCAGGCCTGACCGGTATCCCAGCATTCGCAGAGGGCGATTTCTTCGGCGCGGGCTTCGATCCCGTCGGCGATGCGGTGCAGGATCGCCTTGCGTTGCGCCCCCGGCAGCGCGGCCCAGGCCGGGAAGGCGGCCCGCGCAGCCGCAGCCGCCTGATCGACGGTTTCCGCCGTGCCGAGGGCCACGCGGGCGATCAGGCTGTCATCGACGGGGGAGCGGGTTTCGAACCAGTCCGATCCGGCGACATCCTGCCCGCCGATCAGATTGAGGATGCCGTGGTCGCGGAACCGGGCGAGGTGGTAGTCGAGGCGGGCGAGCTGCGTGGCAAGGTCGGTCATGGCTGCTCTCCCGGCAGGTGGCGGCGGATGGAGGAGACTTTGGGCGAAAGCGCGGGGTCGATGTCGCGCATCTCGAAGCTGAGAAGGAAGGAGGAGGAGGCGAGGAGGTCGGCGCAGAAGGATTCGGCAGCGGCGAAGATGTCGGCTGTGGCCTTTGCCTTCGCCTCGGCGCTGCGGCCGGCGCGCAGGCGGAGGGAGATGTCGAGGAAGGCATGGTCCGGGTTGCCGTCGGCGATGACGCAATGGGTGCAGGCGGTGGCGCGGACGCGGATGCCGGCCAGCGGCAGGATGCCCGTGGCGAGGGCGGCGTCGCGCAGCACGCGGCAGAAGGCGGCCATATCCAGCCGGGATTCGAGATTGGCGGAATAGTCGATCTGGATATGCGGCATGGCAGGCCCTCCGATACTTGCTTTGTTAAGTATTTTGCCGGTTTTGTCAATCCGGCTTGCCTGTGGACTTGCTGCCCGCGCCTGCCTTGCGCGATAAGGGCGGGCATGACCGAAAGCCCCAGCCCCCTGCGCCAGACCCGCCGATCCTTGCCCATCGCGCTGTTGCGGGCGCGCGAGGTGGTGATGGGGCCGATCCGCGAGATGCTGGCAGCATCGGGCGTGAATGAACAGAAATGGCGGGTGCTGCGGGTGTTGCAGGAGCAGGGCCCGCTGGAGTTGAGCCAGGTGGCAGAGGCGGCTTGTCTGCTGCTGTCCAGCCTGACGCGGATGGTGCGGCCGATGGAGGAGGAGGGGCTGATTGCCCGTCACACCCCGCCGGAGGACCGCCGCAAGACGGTGATCCGGATCACCGAGGCGGGCGAGGCGCTGATCCATCGGCACGCGGCGGAAAGTGCCGCGATCTTTGCGCGGATCGAGGCGGAGTTCGGGGCGGCGCGGCTGGAGGCGTTGCTGGATCTTCTGGAGAGCCTTCAGAAGATCGACCCGCGCCCGCGCTGAGGCCGCCATCGGATCAGGGCCGTGGCAGAAGGCCTGCGGCGATCCAGCCATCGACAATGGCGAGGGCGGTTTCGGAGAAGGCTGGATCGTTGATATGGGCGGGAATTTCGATCAGCCGGACATTGGGCGGGCAGGATCTGCGGACCTCGTCGAGGAAGGCGGCAAGTCCTTCGGCATCATGCAGCGGGCCTTCGGCGCGGTCCCATTCATTGCCACCTTCGAGGGGCAGGAGGAAGACCGTCTCGCCCTTCGCGGGGGCGAGCTTTTCCATCACGGCGCGGGCCACCATCCGGCGCTGCGGACCGTCCAGCACGACGGAAGAGAGGAGCCGGTTATGGGCGTGGCTTGGATTGGCGGCGAAGCGGTCCGGCAGGGGGTTCCAGCCGACAAGGTCGATCAGGTCGTAGCAGCCGATGGACACGGCCTGTGGCAGACCGCGTGCGCCGGCGGCGGTGAGCCGGTCGGGGCCTGCGCTGATGGCCGAGCCGAAGAGGTGATTGCCCACTTCCTGCGGCGCGAAATCCAGCACGGCGGCGAAGGCGCCTTCGGCGGCGAGGCTTTCGAAGGCGCGGCCGCCCATGCCGGTGGCGTGGAAGACGGCCACTTCGAAGCCGCGCGATTCCAGCGCGGGCTTCAGGTCCACCATGTAGCGCAGGACGGTCTTGCCGAAGCTGGTCATGCCGATGAGGGGGCGGTCGCGGCGGGGCGGTTCCACCGCGCGGGCGGCGCCGAGAACGGCCCCGGCAGCCTGTGACAGCGAGGCCTTGCAGATGGAGTTGAGGCCATAGAGCCCACCCGCCCAGAGGATCATCTGGATATCGGCAGGAAGCCGTTCGGGCGGGATCATGGGCGAGAAGCTGACCGTGGAGACGACATATTTCGGCACGCCTAGCGGCAGCGCGGAGCAGAGGTCGAGGGCAAGGTCGGTGCCCATCGTCCCGCCAAGGACCACGACGCCGTGGATCGCCCCTTCGGCCTGAAGGCGCGCGGCGATGCGGGCCGATCCCTGCGCCATGATCTGCATGGCGACATTCTCATCCTCGGCTGCGATGGCGGCGGCGATGCTGGAGCCTGCCGCCTCGGCCACCTGATGCTTTGAGATATCCGTGGGCTGCGCCGGATCGCCGAGGACGGAGACATCCATCGTCAGCACCCGCCCGCCCTGGGCGCGGATGACATCGGCCATGTAGCCGAGTTCGTCATTCTTGGTGTCCCAGGTGCCTGCGACAAGGATCGTGCGGTCCTGCGTCATCAGAGTCGAATCCATGCGGTCTTGAGGTCGGTGTATTTGTCCAGTGCGTGCAGGGATTTGTCGGCCCCGTTGCCGGATTGCTTGGCCCCTGCCAGCGGGACGGTGACATCGGCGCCGCCATAGGTGTTGACATGGACGACCCCGGCCCGGATGCCGCGCACCATGCGGTGTGCGCGGGACAGGTTCGCTGTCCAGACCCCCGCCGCGAGGCCATAATCGGTGGCATTGGCAAGGCGGAGCGCCTCGGCTTCGGTTTCGAAGGGGGTGACGGCGAGGACGGGGCCGAACACCTCTTCCCGGTAGAGGCGATGGCTGGGGGCGACGCGGGTGACGATGGCCGGGTCCATGTAGTAGCCGCCGGTTTCCGTGAGGATGCGGGTGCCGCCGCGGATGACGTCGGCCCCTTCGGCGCGGGCATCGGCGAGGAAGCGGAGGTTGCCATCCAGTTGCGCCAGCGAATTGACGGCACCGATCTGGGTGGAGAGGTGCAGCGGGTTGCCGACGGCCATGGCGGCGGTGGCCTTTTCCAGGGCCGCGACGAAGGCGTCATGGATCGAGGCTTCGACGAGGAGGCGGGAGCCTGCCACGCAGACCTGCCCGGCATTGCGGAAGATGGCTGTGGCCGCCGCCTTGGCCGCCGCGGCGAGATCGGGCGCGTCGGCAAAGACGATGTTGGGCGATTTCCCCCCGAGTTCCAGGTAGCAGCGTTTCAGGTTCGAGCGGGCGGAGTATTCGAGAAGGCGCCGCCCGGTGGCGCCGGAGCCGGTGAAGACAAGGACATCGACATCGGGGGAAAGGGCGAGCGCCTCGCCCGTGATGCGGCCCGGTCCGGTGACGACGTTGAAGACGCCGGGCGGAACGCCCGCCTCGAGCGCCAGTTCGGCCAGACGCAGCAGGCTGAGCGAGGCGGTTTCGGCGGGTTTGAGCACGACCGAATTGCCCATGGCGAGGGCGGGGGCGATCTTCCAGGCGCCGATCATCAGGGGGAAGTTCCAGGGCACGATGGCGGCCACCACCCCGACGGGTTCGCGGTGGATCAGTGCGAGGACATTGGCGGCGGTCGGGGCCACCTCGCCATAGACCTTGTCGATCGCCTCGGCATAGTAGCGGAAGGTTCCGGCGGCGCTGCCGGGTTCGGCCTTGAGCGCCATGGAGATTTCGGTGCCGTTGTCGCGGACGCCGAGCACGGCCAGTTCAAGGGCATGGGCGTCGATCAGGTCGGCGAGGCGGTGCAGGATCTTCTTGCGTTCGGCCGGGGGTTTGCCGGCCCAGCGCGCGTCTTCGAAGGCAGCACGGGCATCGGCGCAGGCGCGGGCGACATCGGCGGGCGCGGCGGCAGAGAGGGTGGTGATCTGCGCGCCATCCACGGGGGAGAGGACGGGAAGCGGTGCTTCGGACCCGTCCACCCAGTGGCCGCCGATCAGAAGACGCTGCGGCGGGATCGGCGTGGCGGCGAGACGGTCGATGGTGGTTTGGTCAAGTGTCATTGATCTGCCAGTCCTCGCGCGGGCGGCGCGCCTTCAGCGCCCCCCGGATGGTGAAGAAGAGAAGGATGCAAAGCCCCGCCAGCATGATGGCCGAGATGGGCCGCGTGACGAAGATCGAAAGATCGCCCCCTGCCCCGCCGACGGCCTGACGGAAGCGGTTTTCGAGGATCGGTCCCATGACGACGCCGAGAAGGATCGGCGTCAGCGGCCAGCGATGGCTGCGCAGGATGTAGCCGAGAACGGCGAAGCCCATGGCGAGCCCGACATCCGAGAAGTTGTAGTTGGAGGCATAGGTGCCGATCAGTGACAGGGTCATGATCGCCACGCCGAGGAAGCGTTTGTTGATGAGTGCGGCGCGGGCAATCGTGTTGGTGGCCACGAGCAGGAACAGGATGATGACGAAGTTCATGGCGAGCAGCGTCCAGTAGAGCCCTGCCACGAATTCCGGCCGGTTCAGGAAGAGGTCCGGCCCCGGGATGACGTTATGGACGAGAAAGACGGCCAGCATCATGGCGGTGAGTTCCTCGCCCGGAATGCCCAGCGCGAGCATGGGGATCAGCGCGGCCGGGGGGACGGCGTTGTTCGTCGCTTCGGAGACGATGATGCCTTCGGGGGCACCCTTGCCGAAGAGATGGCCTTCCTTCGACAGCTTGCGCGCCCAGACATAATTGACCTGTTGCGCGAGAAATTCGCCCACGCCCGGCATGATGCCGCAGATGATGCCGAAGACGGAGGAGCCGAAGAGCGTGACCTTGTAGCGGAAAATCTCCAGGAAGCCCGAGAAGAAATGGCCCTTGAGCTGCACGGTCTGGCGGGTGGTGTCGCGTCCGGTGAGCTGGATCAGGGCCTCGGACATGGCGAAGAGGCCGATGACCATGGGGACAAGGGGGATGCCCTGGATCAGCCAGCTTTGCCCGAAACTGTAGCGCTGGGTGGAATAGGCGGTCTCGATCCCCACGGTGGCAAGGAAGAGGCCGAAGGCGAGGGCGGCTGTCGCCTCGACCCGACGCCCGCCATGGCCGATCACCACGAGGACGAGGGCGGCGAAGGCCAGCATGGCGAATTCGGCGGAGCCGAAGTTCTTGGCGACTTCGGCCAGGGGTTTGGTCAGCAGCATGAGCGCCAGCACCGCCAGGACGCCGCCGACGAAGGAGGAGGAATAGGCAAGGCTCATGGCGCGGCGGGCCTCGCCGCGTTCGACGAAGGGTTTGGCTTCGAGCGCGGTCAGAACGGCGACGGGGCTGCCGGGGGTGTTGATCATCACGGCGGGGATGGCCGAGCCGTAGGCGGAACCGCAATAGACGCCGAGCAGCAGGGTCATGCCGGTGAGCGGGTCCATGGAAAAGGTCGTGGGCAGGAGGATCGAGATGGTCACCGCCGCCCCGGCGCCGGGAATGGCGCCGACGATGACGCCGAGGATCGCGCCGATGCACATGGTCAGGAAGACCATGGGATCGGCGAGTTGCTGCAAGCCCAGAAGGATGAAGTCCATCGTCGCGCCTTTCAGAACCAGCGCATGAGCGCAAGACGGATGGCATCGGGGAAAAGGTCATAGAATTCGGGCGCGGGCATCCAGACGCCCAGACCGGCCCGGAAGACCCCGATCATGAAGAGTGACAGGCCGATGCCGGCCCAGATCCAGCGGGGGGCGGTGAGACCGACGCGCCAGAGGAGACCGAGGACGAAGACCAGCGTCGAGGGGAAATAGCCGATGTGCTGGATCGCCCAGATATAGACGGCGTAATAGGCAAGGAATTCGGCCGGGCGCAGCCAGCCGACCATCTTTTCCCGCGCCTCGGCCCATTCCTCGGGCGTGGCGGGATTGGCCCGGAGATCGGCAAGGTCGCGCCAGAGGGTAAGAAGGTTGGCCGCAACCAGGACGGCGAGGGCCACGCCGGGGGCGAAGGCGGGGCGCGTCCACCAGCCGCCGGATGCCTGACCGGTGCGGGTGGCCACCCCGATCAAGGCCAGAAGCAGCACGGAGACGGCCGCGAAGATCAGCGCCAGCGCCATGCTTTCGAGCCGGTTCGCCTGTGGTTCGTCCGGGTCCGTCATCCCAAGCCCCCCAGAAAGGAGAGGGGCGCGGCAAGGGTGCCGCGCCCCTTTCGGATATCACTCCGTCACGCCCAGTTTTTCGCGCAGGGCGGCGAGGTCTTTCATGTCCTTGGCGACCTGTTCGGTGGCCGAGGCCTGATCCTGCCAGTAAACCAGCGCGCCGGTCGTCTTGGCAATTTCCTGGGCGGCGTCGCTGGCGACCACGGTCTGGGCGATGGCGGCGATCTTGTCCTTCACCTCTTGCGGGGTGCCTTTCGGGACGAAGAGGCCATTCCAGAGCGAGGAACCGGCGAGGGCGGGCACCTGTTCGCCCAGCGTCGGCACGTCCGGGGTGATCGCGGTGCGGTCGCCGGTGATGGTGGCGAGGACCTTGATCTCGCCCAGGCAGGACAGCACGAGCTGGGCCGTGGTGTTGATCACGTCGGCATCGCCATTGGCGAGGGTGGAGCAATCAACGGCGTCGAAGGCGGCTTCGGCGCTGAAGGTGCCGCCGAGTTCCTGAAGACCGAAGACCGTCATCATCGTGGGTTCGATGCCATAGCCGAAATGGCCGAGGCGGACAGGGTTCGCCTTCGAGTATTCGGCCAGTTCGGCCATGGTGGAATAGGGCGCGTCGGCCTTGGCGGCGATCAGAAAGGGATAGGTCAGGAAGATGCCGACGGGTTCAAGCGCATCGGCGGCGAACTGGGCATCCGGTCCCATCGTCTTGACCGTGGGAATGCCGACGGTGAGCGAGCCGATGGTATAGCCGTCAGGCGATGCGGTGGCGACTTCGAGACCGCCGACGACACCGCCACCGCCCGGCTTGTTCACCACGGCGGCTGGCACGCCGGTCTGGTTCTGGAGTTCCTCGGCGATCATGCGGGTCAGCACGTCTTCGAGATCGCCGGGGGGCCACGGCACGATGAAGGTCACCGGTTTTTCGGGGTATTCCGCGAGGGCGGCCCCGCCGAAGGCAGCAAGGGCAAGCGCGGCGGCGCTGCCCAGAAGGGCGAGTTTCTTCATCTTGCATCTCCGCTGTTGATGGTTCATTATTTGAACCGTTGGTTTGAAAAATAGATTGACAGGCCGAGCGGCAATCTGTCAACAAAAATGCTATGGCGCGTCTGCCGCATTTCGCGGCATGGCGCAGGAGGCCCCGCTGGACGATGGGAACGGTTGGAAAAGCCCTTGATCTTTTGAACCTTTTCACCCGGCAACGGGCGTTGGTCGGGCTGTCGGAGATGGCGCGACTGTCGGGGTTGAACAAGGCGACCTGCCATCGGCTGCTGACAGAGATGGAATCACGCGGCCTGGTGGAGCAGGTCGGGGCCGCACGGGAATACCGGCTTGGCCCGGCGGTGCTGCGCCTTGCCGCGCTGCGCGAGACCGCCGTCCCGACGCGGGATGCGGCGATGCCGGTGTTGCAGGCGCTGGCGCGGGCGACGGGCGAGACGGCGCATCTGTCGCTGCGCGAGGGCGACAAGCTGGTGACCATCGCCTTTGCCTATTCGCCGACCCATGCGACCAAGGTGATGATGGAGGATGCGGACATCCTGCCCTGGCACGCCACCTCATCGGGTCAGGCGGTGATTGCCTTCCTGCCGGAGGCGGAGCGGGAGGCCCTGCTTGCGCGTCCGCTGCCCCGGTTGACGGATGTGACCGAGACGGACCCCGGACAGTTGCGGGCGCGGCTGGATGCGGTGCGGCTGCGCGGTTTTGCCGAGACGACGGGGACATTCGAGACCGATGCGCAGAGCGTTGCGCTGCCGCTGTTCCTGAATGGGGATGAGGCCGTCGGTGCCCTGGGCGTTGCCTTTCCGGCGAACCGATCCACGCCTGACCTTCTGTCCTGCATCCGCCGTGAACTTGCCGGGGCGGCGGCGGAGATCATCGACCTCTGGGGTGGCCAGTCCCCGCCCGGCGTTGCCCTGCTGTGGCAACGTCTCACATGAACAGCCGAAGGAGACAGCCATGAAGGACGAGAATTTTCTCAAGGCGAACAACGCCCGGAGCCTCTGGCATCCGATGACGGCCCCTTCGGACAGCCTGAAGAACGCGCCGACCATCGTGACCGGCGCGCAGGGCGTGCGGATCACCGATCTGGACGGGCATGAGGTGGTGGATGGCGTGGGGGGGCTGTGGAACGTCAACCTGGGCTATTCCTGCCAGCCGGTGAAGGAGGCGATCACGGCGCAACTGGACCGGCTGCCCTATTATTCGATCTTTCGCGGCACGTCGAATGACTGCGTGATCGAACTGGCCGAGGAATTGCGGGCCTTCTTCGAACCGGACGGGCTGAGCCGGGCCTTCTTCACCTCGGGCGGGTCGGACTCGGTGGAGACGGCGCTTCGGCTGGCGCGGCAATATCACAAGATCCGGGGCGAGGCGGGGCGGGTGAAATACCTGTCGCTGAAGAAGGGCTATCACGGCACGCATTTCGGCGGCGCTTCGGTCAATGGCAATGCCAATTTCCGCACCGCCTATGAGCCGCTGCTGCCGGGTTGCCACCATATTCCCGCCCCCTATACCTATCGCAACCCGTTCAATGAAACCGATCCGGCGCGGCTGGCACAGCTTTGCCTTGCGGCGCTGGAGGACGAGATCGCTTTCCAGGGGGCAGGCACCATCGCGGCCTTCATCATGGAGCCCATCCTGGGCGCGGGCGGCGTGATCCCGCCGCATCCGAGTTTCATGCCCGGGGTGGAGGCGATCTGCCGCAAGCATGGCATCCTGCTGATCGCGGATGAGGTCATCACCGCCTTCGGGCGGACGGGGGCCTGGACGGGCAGCCGGTTGTGGGGGGTGAAGCCCGATTTCTGCTGCACGGCGAAGGCGATCACCAACGGCTATTTCCCCTTTGGCGCGGTGATGATCGCGGAAGGCGTGGCGCAGGTCTTCGAAAGCGATGCCAGCGGGAAGGCGGCGATCGGGCATGGCTATACCTATTCCGGCCATCCGGTGGGTGCGGCGGCGGCGCTGGCCTGTCTGGCCGAGACGAAGCGGCTGAACGTGGTGGAGAATGCCGCGGCGCGGGGGACGCAGCTTTACGAAGGCGTGCAGGCCCTGATGGCGCGGCATGAGGTCATTGGCGATGTGCGGGGTGGGCATGGGTTGATGACGGCCATCGAACTGGTGGCGGACAGGGAAACCAAGGCCCCGGCCGACAAGGCGGTGCCGGCCCGCGTGCAGGAAGTGGCCTATCGGGAGGGCGCGATGGTGCGCGTTTCCGGGCCGAACATCATCCTGTCACCCCCGCTGATCCTGACGGCCGAGGATGTGGACGTCATCCTGACCGCGCTGGATGCCGGTTTCGCGGCGTTGTGACGATGGGGGTCGGGGAGGATTTCGTCGCGCTGCTGGGGACGAAGGGCGGCCCGGCGATCCGGACCGGATCGCCGATGCCCACCTCGTCGCTGCTGTCGCTGGGCGGGCAGCGGGTGGTGGTGGATGCCGGTCTGGGGGTGACGCGGGGGCTGTGCGATCAGGGCATGGCGCTGAAGGACATCGCGACGGTCTTCATCACCCATCTGCATTCGGATCATTATCTGGAACTCGGGCCCCTGTTGCACACGGCCTGGACGGCGGGGCTGAAGACGCCGGTCCGGGTCTGGGGGCCGTCGGGACTTGCGACCTATTTCGAGGGGTTCTTCCTTTCGATGAAGGAGGATATCGACACGCGGATCGAGGATGAGGGGCGGCCCGACCTGCGCGACCTGATTTCCTGCCATGTGATCCGGGCGGGAGAGGCGATCACCGAAGGGGCGATCACGGTGGAGGCGATGCCGTCGATCCATCCGCCGCTGACGGAGAGCTGGTCGCTGTCCTTCCGGGGGGCGGGGCGGCGGGTCGTGTTTTCCGGCGATACGGCGCATAATCCGGCGCTGGTTGAGTTTGCGCGGGGCGCGGACCTACTGATCCATGAGGTGATGCTGGCCGAGGGGCTGGAGGCGTTGCAGCGGCGGATCGGCAATGGCGATGACCGGCTGATGAAGCATTGGCTTCGGGCGCATACGCTGGCATCCGATGCGGCGGCGGTGGCACGCGAGGCCGGGGTCGGGGCGCTGGCGCTGCATCATCTGATCCCGTCGGATGATCCGGCTTTCGGTGTCGAGGACTGGCATCGGGCCTGTGCGCCCCAATGGACCGGTCCGCTGCATGTGGGGCGGGACGGGCTGCGGATCGACCTGCCGCCGAAGGGGTGACAAGGCGGCGCACCCGTGGCAGGGTCGCGCCCTCATCCGAGGCGGCAGGACCATGAGCAGCACCCCCTTCCCCGGCCCGCAGATCCCGACCCTTGTCCAGCATGTGCTGGCGCGGATCGACCTTGGCCAGCTTAACCCCGGCGATCTGCTGGACGAGGCGGAACTGTCCGAGACATATGGCGTGTCCCGCACCCCGGTGCGCGAGGCGATCCTGTATCTGGAGGCGCTGGGTCTGGTCCGGCGATTGCCGCGCAAGGGGGCGACGATCTTTCGGCCCACGCTGGAGGAGTTTCTGGCGATCCTTGAGGTCCATGCCAAGCTGGAGGGACAGGCGGCGGGGCTGGCGGCGCGGCGGCTGTCGCGGCAGGGGGCGGCCGATCTGGAAGCGGCGGTGGCGGCCTGCGAGGCGCATGCGCGGGCGCAGCCCGATGCCGACCCGGACGGGTATTACCAGCATAACCTGCGCTTCCATGAATGCGTGGCCATCGCGTCGGGGAATGGGGTGCTGCTCGAGTCGCTGAAGACCAATGCGCGGAAGTTGCTGGCCTATTACCGGGCGCGCTATCGCTTTGCCGGGGCGATCACGCGATCGGCGTCGGAGCATCGGGCCATCGCGCGGATGATCACCGACCGGGATTCCGCCGGGGCGGAGGCGGCAATGCAGGCGCATGTGCAATTCGATCAGGTGACCGCGATGGACCTGATCGCCGCGCTGTCCTAGGCCGCCTGTTCGAAGAAGCGCGCGATCCATTCGGCGAAGCGCGGGCCTTCGATGCCGGGAGCCAGCGCGGCGCGGGCGGTCTGGCCCACCTCGGGCGGGAAATGGGGGGCGAATTCCTCGACCAGCGCGGCGGCGAAGTCGGGCGTCATCTCGGGGTGGTGTTGCGTGGCGAAGACGCGGTTGCCGATGCGGTAGGCGGCGACGGGGCAGCCGGGCGAGTGGCCGATCACCTCGGCACCCGGCGGAAGGGCGAGCACCTGTTCGCCATGGGCGGCGGCGAGGCGGATGCGGGGTGCGGCATCCATCCAGGGGGCGGGCGCGGTGATTTCGGTTTCCGAAGCGCCGAGGACGAAGGGGCCGGGATTGGCACCGACCCGGCCCCCGAGCGCCTGTGCGATGGCCTGATGGCCGAAGCAGGCCCCGACCATGGGCAAACCCGCCGCATGGGCCGTACGGATCAGGGCCATGAGCCGGACGATCCAGGGGTCGGCGTCCCGCACGGAGGCGGGGCTGCCGCCGATCAGGAGACCGTCGAAACCCTTGATGTCTTCGGGGAATTCGCCTTTCGGAAGGTCGAAGGCCGTCATGTGCCAGTCGGGGCGGACGGCGGCGATCAGGTGGCGGAACTTTTCGGCATCGCGGGGATGGCGTGCGGCGAAATCCGAGTCATCCGTATTCGTCACCAGCAGCGCGATATGCATGAAGTTTTTCCTTTACATATTTATAGGCCGTATCATTATGCAAAAATGATGTGACGGCAAGGAGGCAATGATGACGGTCTGGACGCCCAGCGATGACGGCCATGCCGATCTGACCAGCCATGACACCTTTCTGAACGGTGCGCCGCACAACACCTTTGCCCGGTTGCGCCGGGACGACCCCATGCATTGGACAGAATGGGATCAGGGCCAGCCTTTCTGGTCGGTCACGCGGCATGCCGACATCCATGCCCTGAACGGCAAGCCGGACCTGCTGTCTTCGGCGCGGGGAATCCGGATGGAGGATCAGAGTTACGAGGAGTATCTTGCCCGGCGGACCTTTCAGGAAACCGATCCGCCCGAACACATGATGACGCGGGTGAAGGTGGCAAAGGCCTTTTCCAAGCCCGTGGTGGCCGGGTTCGAGCAGGCGATCCGCGACCTGTGCACCGACATCCTGGATCAGGCGCTGGCGAAGGGCACGTTCGATGCGACCAAGGACATCGCGCGGGAATTGCCGATGCGGATGCTGGGGCGGATCGTCGGGCTGCCGGATGAGGATTTGCCCTGGCTGGTGGAGAAGGGCGATGCGCTGATTGCCAATACGGACCCGGATTTCACGGAGCACGTTCTGGACAAGCTGACGACGGACGAGTTCCGCATGATGCCCTTCAACTCGCCCGCCGGGGCGGAGCTGTTTGTCTATGCCAAGGACCTGATGGCGCGGAAGGCGGCAGCGGGGGATACGTCGGGGGTGTTGCACCTGATCCTGCAACCGGGACCGGATGGATCGGTCCTGCCGGAGCATGAGTTCCGCAACTTCTTTTGCCTGATCGTGGCGGCGGGCAACGATACCACGCGCTATTCCATCGCGGCGGGCATTCAGGCGCTGGCGCATCAGCCGGAACTGCTGCCGCTGATCCAGAGCGGGGCGGTGGATGACACGATGGCGGATGAGATCATCCGCTGGGCTTCGCCCACCTCCTATTTCCGGCGCACGGCGACGCGGGATTTCGAGATGCATGGCAAGCAGATCAGGGCGGGGGACAAGGTTCTGTACTGGTTCGCCTCGGCCAATCGGGATGAGGAGGCCTTTGACGCGCCCTTCCGGGTGGATCTGGGCCGCAACCCGAACCGCCATCTGGCCTTTGGCCAGGGGGGGCCGCATCTCTGCCTTGGGATGTGGCTGGCGCGGCTGGAAGTGCGTGTGCTGTTCCAGGAACTGGCCAAGCGCATCCGGGCCATCGAACCTGCGGGGGAACAGAAGTTCCTGCGATCCAACTTCGTGGCCGGGCTGAAATCGCTGCCCGTTCATGTGACACTGAAATGAACAAGCAAGAACAGTGAACAGGGAGTGACATCATGGCGGACCGCCTCAGGGCCATGTTCTGCGATCATCTGAGCCTGATGCGCGGCAAGTATCTGCCCGCATCGAAGATGAAATCCGACGGCACGCGGCTGGCGCGGCCCACCTTCAGCGTGCATTGGGACAAGGACCTGATCCTTGACGCGCCGCATACGAAATGCCGCGAGGGTATTCCCGACATGGAATTCCGCTGGGACGGCGCGGAAATCCGCGAGGGATGGGAGCCGAATACCAAGGTGGTGACGGGCGACCTGTATGACAGCGAGGGGGTGCCGCTGCCGCTCTGCCCGCGCGGGGCGCTGAAGCGGGCGGTGGCGGACTGGAAGCGGCACGGGCTGGTGCCGAAGGTAGGGATCGAGCTGGAGGCCTTTGCCTTCGAGATCGGCGAGGATGGCGGCCTGTCGCCGCTGCATGCGCCGGGCGGGATCGTCTATGGGACGGGGCCCTTCGCCGATCCGGCGGGGTTCACGGATGCGATCTGGAACCGGGCGGAGGAGGCCGGGTTCCGGCTGGAACTGATCACCGCCGAGTATGACACGCCGCAATACGAATTCACGCTGGCCTATGACGAGGCGGTGAAGGCGGTGGACGAGATGGTATTGTTCCGCCAGATGGCCCGCGAAGTGGCGCTGGAGCATGGCATCCTGCTGACCTTCCTGCCCAAGCCGATTCTGGAAAAAGGCGGGTCGGGGCTGCATTTCAACCTGTCTTTCGCCGATGCGTCGGGAAAGAACGCGCTGATGACCGGGCCGAAGGGCGGGCCTGCGCAGATGAATGATCTGGCGCGGGGCTGCGTGGCGGGGTGGATGCGGCATCACAAGGGGCTGGCGGGCATTCTGGCGCCGACGGTGGGGTCCTATCTGCGGCTGCAACCTGCCTCCATGTCGGGCTATTGGTGCAACTGGGGCGGGGATCATCGCGGCGTCACGGTCCGCGTGTCGGAAGAGGGCGGCGCGAAGACGCGGCTGGAGCACCGCATGGCGGATGCAAGCTGCAACCCCTATACGGCGCTGGCGGCCCTGTTGCAGGCGGCGCGGCTGGGTGTGGAGCAGGGATATCCGCTGCCCGAGGCAGAGGCGGGCGACTGTTTCGAGCGGACAGATGCAGGCCATGGCGTGGCCGCTTCGCTGGCCGAGGCGATGGATGATCTGGAGGCCGATGCCGCCCTTGGCGATGCTTTGGGGCGCGAGATCACGGACCACCACATCTTCATGAAGCGGATTGAGGTGGACAAGACGGCGGGCCTCGAAGGGGCGGCGCTGCGCGACTATTACATCTGGTATGTCTGAGGGAATGGCGATGCAGGCGACGTGGGAATTGCCCGACGGGCGGAAGATCACGCTGGACGTGGCGGAAGGGATGAACCTGATGCAGGCCGCCGTGGCGCGGGGCATTCCGGGCGTGGTGGGGGAATGCGGCGGGTCGATGTCCTGCGCGACATGCCATGTGGTGGTGACGCCTGACTGGGCGGAGCGCGCGGGCCCGCCCGGGCCGTTCGAGGAGGATATGCTGGACATAACCGAGGCGGGGCGGCAGCCGGCTTCGCGCCTGTCCTGCCAGATCCGGATGACCGCCGACCTGGACGGGATCGTTGTGCAGGTGCCGGCCGTCTAGGACGCCTTCGCCGCGCCCGGCAATGCCCGGCCCGACCTCAGGGCGCGGCCGGGCGGGGATCGCGGGCGAGGCGCATCGCCTCGGCCAGGATGGCATGATCACCGATATGGTTCATCAGGATCAGGATCAGCCGGGCGTTGAGGGCGTGGCTTTCCGCCTCGGTCAGACCGTCATGGGTGGCGATCAGCCTCGCATAGGATTCGTCGGCCCGGGTGAGGTTTGGCGTGGTGATGAGCATGGGTCATTCCTTTCCGATGGCACGGGCAAGGGCCTGACCCAGCGCGGCTGACTCGAACCGATCCCAGCGGGCCGCGACGTGCTGGTCGGGGCGGATGAGATAGACGGCCCCTGGCACATCGCCCAGATAGCGGGCGGCCAGTTCGGGGCTGGGGTCGAGCGTCAGCCCGTCCACCGCCAGCCCGTGCAGGGTGAGTTGGGGCGGCACCTCGATGCCGATCCCGAGCAGGGTGAAGCCGCGCCCGAGTTGCGCGAGGAGCCATCCCCCGGCCAGAGGTGCATCGGGACAGGGTGAGCCCGGCCGCGTGCGCGGCGGCATTTGCGGGTGGTCAGGCCCGTTGAGCGCCGACCCGTCATAGGTGCAGGGCAGAGACAGGCGGCCCGAATTGACCACCGTCCTTGCGAAGGGAAGGGTCTCGGCAAGGTCGAGGACGGCGTTGCGGAACATACGGGAGACCGGGGTCTTGGGCGTGATGAAATCCGTGGAGCGGGTGGAGTTCAGGATGTTCTCCTCTGCCCCGTGGACGCGTTCGGCATCATAGCTGTCGAGCAGGCTGTCCGGGGCCGCGCCCTGAACCACCAGCGCCAGCTTCCAGGCGAGGTTGTCCACATCCTGGATGCCAGAATTCGCGCCGCGTGCGCCGAAGGGACTCACCTGATGGGCGGAATCGCCCGCGAAGAGGACGCGGCCATGCCGGAAGCGTTCCATGCGGCGGCACTGGAAGGTGTAGATGGAACACCAGTCCAGTTCATAGTCCACACCGGGACCCAGCATCGCATCGACGCGCGCCCGGATGCGGGCGGGTTCCAGTTCCTTGGCGCGGTCGATGTTCCAGCCAAGCTGGAAGTCGATGCGCCAGATGTCATCGGGCTGTTTGTGGAGGAGGGCGGAATCGCCGGATTTGAAATGCGGTTCGAACCAGAACCAGCGTTCTGTCGGGAAATCCGCCTTCATCTTCACGTCAGCTATCAGGAAGTTGTCCTCGAAAACCCGGCCTTCGAAGCCCAATCCCATCATGCCGCGCAGGGGGCTGCGGGCGCCGTCGCAGGCGATGAGCCAATCCGCCTCGAGGTGGTAGGGGCCATCAGGTGTCATCACCGTGAGAGTGACGTGATCCGTGTCGGGGGTGATCGCATCAACCCGGTTCTTGCCGCGCAATTCGATGGGTGCGCCTTCTGCCTGGGCCGAGAGGATGGCGTCATGGAGGAACTTTTCGAACCAGGGTTGCTGGAGGTTGATGAAGGCGGGCATGGCATGGCCGCCTTCGGGCAGGAGGTTGAACTCGTAGAGCAGGCGGTCGTCACGGAAGACCTTGCCGAGGTTCCATTGCACGCCCTTTTCCAGCATCGGCGCGGCAGCCCCGAGACGGTCGCAGATTTCCAGCGTGCGCTTGGCAAAGCAGAGCGCGCGACTGCCGAGGCCGGGGCCTTCGTGATCGTCCAGCAGCAGGACGGGGATGGCCCGGCGGCCCAGATCGAGGGCGGTGGCCAGCCCGACCGGGCCGCCGCCGACCACGATCACCCGGTGGCGGACGGGAGCGCGTGCATCCTGATCCGGCGAGCGTGCATAGGGGTAGAGACGGAAGGCCAGCGCATAGCGTTCCGGGACGTCATGTTTCATCCGTTCCTCCCTGATCCTGCCGTTCAGCCCTGGAGCGCCGCCCACATGTCAAGATCGCGCTGGGCGGTCCAGATGCGGGGATGGGCGATGCCGCGCGCCTCGTCATAGGCGCGGGCGACGTTGAAGGGCAGGCAATGTTCGTAGATGGCGTAGTCCCTGAACTTCGGATCGCATTCGGCGCGGACGGCGTCCCATGCTTCCTTGAGCGATCCGCCCCGTGCCGCGATGCGGGCGACCGGGCGATAGGTGGAGTCGACGAAATCCTTCGTCCGATCGAGCGCGGCATTGACCGCCTCTTGGCCGATGACGGCATCGCCCCGGCCCGGCGCTATGGCAGCAAGGTCATAGGCGCGGATCGCTTCGAGCGTGTTGCCCCAGTCGGCGAAATGGCCGTCGCCGCAGTAGCAGGCGGAATGCGCCTCGACAATATCTCCGGTGAACATGACGTTCTGGTCAGGCACATGGATGACCGCATCGCCGGCGGTATGGGCGCGGCCAAGCTGAAGGATATCCACCCGGCGCTTGCCCAGCCAGACCGACATCCTGCCATTGAAGGTGGTGGTGGGCCAGGTCAGGCCGGGGATGCCTTCATGGCCCTGGAAGAGACGGGGAAAGCGTTGGAATTCGCTGTCCCAATCTTCCTGCCCACGTTCGGCGACCATGTTCCGGGCGGCTTCGGACATGATGATCTGCGGCGCGCGGAAGGCGGAGGCACCGAGCACGCGGACGGCATGGTAATGGGTCAGGACGACATGGCTGATGGGTTTGTCGGTGACGCTGCGGATGCAGTCGATCACCTTCTGCGCGAGGCGCGGGGTGGCCTGCGCCTCGACCACCATGACGCTGTCATCGCCGATGATGACGCCGCTGTTCGGATCGCCTTCGGCGGTGAAGGCGTAGAGCCCTTCGCCGATTTCGGTGAAGCTGATCTTCTTTTCCGCGAGATCGCCCTGCGAGGCGAAAGCCTTGGCCATGGTCCTGGTCCTTATCGTGCGTAGGGATCGGCGAGGGCGGGGATCACTTTCCCGACGCATTCGCCGAAGCCGATGGTGTAGCCCGCGCCACGGCATTGGCCGCGCAGGGTGAGGGTGTCGTTGTCTTCGATGAAGCTGCGGGTTCCGCCGGTGATGGCGATGGGTTCCTTGCCGCCCCAGGAGAGTTCCAGAAGGCTGCCGCGGCTGTCCTTCGTCGGGCCGGAGATCGTGCCGGACCCGAGGAGATCGCCGGTGTTCATCGCGCAGCCGCTTGTCGTGTGGTGGGCCAATTGCTGCGCGGCGGAATAATACATCTCGGCATAGTTGGTGCGGGCGATCACGGTTTCGGTGCCGCCCTCGGGCTGCAAGGCCACTTCGAGCGCGATGTCATAGAGCATCGGCCCGGGTTCGTGCAGATAGGGGAGAAGCGGCACCTCGCGGGCGGGGGTCGGGGTGCGGAAGGGTTCCAGCGCCGCCTTCATCACGATCCATGGGCTGATGGTGGTGGCGGTCGCCTTGGCCTGGAAGGGGCCGAGCGGCTGGTATTCCCAGGCCTGGATATCGCGCGCCGACCAGTCGTTGAGCAGGACATAGCCGAAGATCATCGCATCGGCCTCGGCCACGGTGACGGGGCCTTCGGATGGGGTGCCGACCACCGCGCCGAGTTCGAGTTCGATGTCGAAGCGGCGGGAGGGTTGGAAGGCGGGGACGGGATGATCCGGCCCCTTCACCTGCCCCCAGGGGCGGCGCACATCGGTGCCGGAGACCACGACCGAGGAGGCGCGGCCGTTATAGCCGATCGGGATGTGCAGCCAGTTGGGCGGAAGCGCATTCTCGGCCCCCCGGAACATGGTGCCGACATTTGTGGCATGGTGTCGGCCAGCATAGAAATCGGTGTATTCGCTGACGAGGAAGGGCATGTGAAGCGCGACCTGCGACAGCGGGTGGAGAAAGGGTTCCACCGCCGCCCGTTCGGCGGCGCCTTCGGCGAGAAGTGCAGTCAGGCGGGCGCGCAGGGCGTGCCAGACGGCGGGGCCGGCCGCCATCACCTCGTTCCAGAACGGCACGCCGAGGAGCGGTGCGCCATCGAGGGTGAGAAGCCCCTCTTCCTCCAGACCTGTCACGTCGAGGACGAAAGTGCCGATGGCGATGCCGCAGCGCGGTTCATCTTCGCCCAGCGAGAACACCCCGCAGGGCAGGTTGTTGAGGGGAAAGGGGCAATCGGCGGCATTCGCGCTTTGCACCCAAGACCGGATCAGGCCCATCTGCCTTCCTTCATTGATCTTTCAGAACCATCGGGGGGCCTTGAGGCCTGGCCCGTCACTTCACGCCGGGTGTGCCGTCGAATTTCTTGGAAAGGCTGTCCCAGCAGTCGATGTAGTCATCCTGGAGCGGGGCCGATTTCGCCGCCCATTCCGTCAGATGCTGCGGGAAGCGGGTTTCGAACATGAAGCTCATGGTTTCGTCGAGCTTTTCGGGCTTCAGCTCGGCGTTCGAGGCGCCTTCGAAGGCGTTGCGGTCGGGCCCGTGGGGCAACATGCAGTTGTGCAGCGACATGCCGCCCGGGACGAAACCCTTCGGCTTGGCGTCGTAGATGCCGTAGATATTGCCCATCAGTTCGGACATGACGTTCTTGTGGTACCACGGCGGGCGGAAGGAGTTTTCGGCCACGAGCCAGCGTTCGCGGAACAGGACGAAGTCGATATTCGCCGTTCCTTCAAGGCCGGAGGGCGCGGTCAGGACCGTGAAGATCGACGGATCGGGATGGTCGAAGAGGATCGCCCCGACGGGCGAGTAGGTGCGCAGGTCATATTTGAAGGGCGCATAGTTGCCGTGCCAGGCCACCACGTCGAGCGGGCTGTGGCCGATGCGGGTGCGATGGAACTGGCCGCACCACTTGAGGATGACGGTGGAGGGGGTTTCGCGATCCTCGAAGGCGGCGACCGGTGTCTTGAAGTCGCGCGGGTTCGCCAGGCAGTTCGCGCCGATGGGGCCGCGGTTCGGCAGGGTGAAGGGAACACCATAGTTTTCGCAGACGAAGCCGCGGGCGGGGCCTTCCAGCACCTCGACCCGATAGACGAGACCGCGCGGGAGGATGGCGATTTCCTTCGGCTCCAGGTCGATGATGCCGAGTTCGGTGCAGAAGCGCAGGCGGCCTTCCTGCGGGACGACGAGCAATTCGCCATCGGCGGAGTAGAAATACTCATCCTGCATGGATCGGGTGACGAGGTAGATATGCGAGGCCATCCCCGTCTGCGTGTTCACGTCCCCGGCAGTTGTGACGGTGCGCATCCCGGTGACCCAGGTGAGGTCTTCCTGTGCATGCGGGATCGGATCCCATCTGTATTGCCCAAGGGAGATCACGTCGGGCAGGACATGCGGTGCGGATTTCCACAGGGGCATGTCGATCCGTTCGAAGCGGGTCGTGTGCTTCACGCTGGGGCGGATGCGGTAGCACCAGGTCCGTTCGGGATGCGGCTTGGTGAAGGCCGATCCGGATAGCTGTTCGGCATAGAGGCCGTAGGCGCATTTCTGCGGGGAGTTCTGCCCCTGCGGCAGGGCACCGGGGAGCGCCTCGGTTTCGAAATCATTGCCGAAGCCCGGCATGTAGCCTTCGTGTAGGCCGCTGGTGTTGACGGCGCGGATCATGCCTGCGGGAAGGCTGTTGCTGGTCATGGGGTCCTCCTGCGTTCGCGGCCCTGCCGGGTGGTTGAGTCCCAGTAATAGTTGCAATCGCAACCAAGTCAAGCTAAAGCTGAGTATGGGGCGTCCCTTTGCGAAAGGTGGAACCGATGCGGGAACGGATCGTCTTGCAGGACTACTGGCGGTCCTCTTCGGCCTATCGGGTGCGGATTGCGCTGAACCTGCTGGGGCTGCGCTATGAGTCCGTGCCGGTTGACCTTGTGGCGGGCGCGCAGCGGAGTGCGGCGCATCTTGAGGCCAGCCCGCAGGGACTCGTTCCCGTGCTGGAGATCGACGGGGTGCGGCTGACGCAATCGCTGGCGATCATCGAGTACCTGGACGAGACGCGGAAGGCGGGCTTTCTGCCGTCCGAACCGGTGGCGCGGGCCCGTGCGCGCGCCCTGGCCCATGCCATCGCGATGGAGACGCAGCCCGTCTGCAACCTGCGCGTGGCACGGCATGCGGTCAGTCTGGGGGGAACCGCCACCATGGAAGGGTGGATGGCGCATTTCATTGCGCTGGGGTTGCAGGGTTTCGAGGGGCTTCTGGCGCAGGGGCCGGAGACGGCGTTCTGCCATGGCGAAGGTCCGGGTTTGGCCGATCTTTGCCTTGTCCCGCAGGTCTATAATGCCCGGCGGTGGGGGGTGGATCTGACGGCATTTCCCCGGCTTTTGGCGATTGCCGAACGGGCAGAGGCATTGCCAGCCTTTGCGGCGGCCCATCCCGACCGTGTCAGGCCGGCGGGATGACAGGGACGGCCGGCTGTGGCAGGGTCCGCGGAACAGAAGGACCGTAGCGATGGCCGAAGGCAAGCGACCCGCCGATTTTGATCTTGAACAGTTCCTGCCCTATCTTTTGAACCAGGCGGCGGAAGCCACGTCGAAATCCTTTCATGCCACCTACAAGGCGACCTATGGCATGACGCGGACGCAATGGCGTGTGCTGGCCAATCTGGGCAAGTTCGGCTCCATGACCGCGCGCGACATCTGCCTGATCAGCCATATCGAAAAGACCAAGGTCAGCCGTGCGGTTTCGGGTCTGGAGGAGGATGGTCTGCTGTCACGCGCGACCAGCCCGCAGGACCGGCGCGCGGAGATCCTGTCCCTGACGGAGCGTGGCCGCGAGGTCTTTGCCGATCTGGGGCAGCGGGCGCTGGCCTATGACATGGCCCTGCGGGCGCAGATCGGGCCAGAGATGGCGGCGCAGCTTGACGGTCTGCTGCGCCGGATCATCGCGGATGGCCCGGCCGGAGGCGGCGAGGACTAGGACGCCTTGAGCACGCCGCGTTCGATCTGATCGTGTTCGATGCTTTCGAAGAGGGCGCGGAAATTGCCCTCGCCGAAACCGTCATCCCCCTTGCGCTGGATGAATTCGAAGAAGATCGGGCCGATCACCGTCTTGGAGAAGATTTGCAGGAGGATGCGCGTCTCGCCACCATCGACCACGCCTTCCCCGTCGATGAGGATGCCGTGGCGGGCGAGGTCTTCGATCGGTTCCTCATGGCCGGCGACGCGCGATTTCGACAGGGTGTAATAGGCCATCGGCGGTTTGGGCATGAAGGTCAGGCCACGGGCGGCGATGGCGTCGGTGGCGCTGTAGATGTCGTTGCAGCCCACGGCGATGTGCTGGATCCCTTCGCCCTTGTAGCGCTTGAGATATTCCACGATCTGGCCGGTTTCGCCGCGATCCTCGTTGATCGGGATGCGGATGCGGCCGCAGGGCGAGGTGAGCGCCCGGCTGTAGAGGCCGGTATACTTTCCCTCGATGTCGAAGAAGCGGATCTGGCGGAAGTTGAACAGGCGGCTGTAGAAGTCGAACCACGTGTCCATGTTGCCCTTGAAGACATTGTGGGTGAGGTGGTCGAGATAGTGGAAACCGACCCCCGCAGGCTTAGGCGCAGCGATGAAGTCGAAGGCATCGGCATAGGGATTGGCGCCGCTGCCGTAGCAGTCGGTGAAATAGATCAGGGACCCGCCGATCCCCACAATGGCCGGCCAGTCCAGCGTCTTGTCCGCGCCGGTATAGGGCGTTGCGCCGTTCCTGACCGCATGGTCGAAGGCGTGTTTGGCATCGACAACGCGCCAACCCATGGCGGGGGCACAGGGACCGTGTTCCTGAACGAAGCGATGGGCATGGCTGCCGGGTTCTTCGGTGAGGATGTAGGTGATGTCGCCCTGCTGCCAGAGTTCGATGGCCTTGGTCTTGTGGCGGGCGGTCAGGGTGAAGCCCATGCGCGTGAAGAGGGCGCGGGCCTCGTCCGGCTGGGGATGGGCGAATTCGACGAATTCGAAACCGTCCGTCCCGGCGGGGTTCGCCTCGGTGATCGCGGCGCGCGGGGCATCATGCGGAAAAGGTCCCATCCCTGACTCCTTCGGAGGATCTTGATGATGAAAGCGTCGCATGGTGCGCGGGCGATGGGTGCGCAAAGTTGTGGTGGGATTTCGTGTTTCATGCGCGTAAACTGCATAGGTCTGCCAGAGCATGCGGAGTTTTTACAGGATGGATTCGATTGACGCGCGTCTGCTGGCAGAGCTTCAGCGGCGCGCAGATATCACGGCGCAGGAGTTGGGCGATGTGCTGAACCTGTCGCCCAGCCAGGCCGCCCGCCGCCGTGCGCGGCTGGAGGCGGAGGGGGTGATCGCAGGCTACCGGGCGCGGCTTGATCCGGGGAAGCTGGGCCTTGCGGTGCAGGCCTTCGTGCAGGTTCAGATGGCGGCGCATAGCAGCGACAACGCGGCGAGCTTTGTCCGCCTCGTGGGCACTCTGCCGGAGGTGGTGGGATGCTGGACCCTGACGGGCGAGGCGGATTACCTGCTGCGGGTCTGGGTAAGCGACCTGCCGGCCCTGAACCGGCTGATCCACCATCGTCTGCTGCCGCACCCGGCCGTCGCGCGGGTGCAGAGCCAGATCGTGATGGATCAGCCCAAGGCGGATGCGGGATTGCCGATCTGACGGCATCGGGGATGGCCCCTGCGGTCTAGGCGTCACAAGGCGCGAGGTCTGCGCCGTGAGAGCGGTCAGGACGGCGGCAGGCCTGGCCGGTGCATCGACGCCATAGATGCCCCTGCCCCGCAGGATGACAGCCTTCGGTGCTGGGGACAGCATGATTTTCGGTTCCACCACCGACGGTGCGTGGCGATGAGTTCCGCCGCCCGACGGACATGCAGATTGCCGAAGGCAAGTTGGTGTTTCAACTTTCCTTTTGCCGGAGCAGCCTCGCGGGATGGACCCTGTGAACCTGTCAGATCTGGCCGGATGCGTTGACCAGAGCTGGTCACCTGTGATCGGCGACCCAACCTTTATGGGCTGGTTCACCGTCCTGTGCTATTTCACCGCCTCTTTTGCCAGCTTTTTCGCCGGTTGGGTGCGCCTGCGGGACAAGAGGGTGTGGTTCCTTCTGGGGATTTTTCTGCTCCTTCTCGGGGTGAACAAGCAGCTCGACCTCCAGTCCGCCCTGACGGCGGTAGGGCGCTGTCTGGCGCATATCCAGGGGTGGTATGACCAGCGTCGCGTGATGCAGAGCGCCTTCATCCTCACGCTTCTCTGCGTTTCCGCCGTGGTTATGGTGATCGCGCTCTTCCGGTTGCGCCGGAGCCTGCACCGTGTGGGTCTGGCTCTGCTCGGCTTTGGTTTTCTGGTGACGTTCGTGGCTGTTCGGGCCGTGGGTTTTCACCACTTCGATCAGTTCATCAGCGCTTACACGGATATTGGAATACGGATGAACTGGCTGATGGAACTGGGCGGGATCGGCCTGATCCTGGTCAATGCGGTCGCCGCCATCAGGGGACGGCGGAAGCGGCAACGTGACCCGCATGGCGCGAGCCTGCCCTACAGCCGCAGGGACTTGCGTTCATCCTACCCATCGGAAGACGTTTGAGCGACGTGGGGGGCGGCGGCTGAGGCCCCGTCAGCCGCGCCCGGCCACCTTGGCCTGATAGGCCGCCAGATCGTCGATCAGCGCCGCCCCGCCTGGCACACCGGCCCGGTCGCAGAATTCGGCCCAGACGGCGGCGAAGGGCAGGTCCTTCGCCTCTTCCGTCAGCAGAAGCCGTGTCGTGTGGTCCAGCCCCGCCTCCACCGCCTTCAACCGCGCCTGCGGCAGGAGCAGCGCGCGCAACAGCGCCTTCTGCATGTTCCTGACCCCGATCACCCAGGCCGCCGTCCGGCTGATCGTGGCGTCAAAGTAATCCAGCCCGATCCGCGCCCGCGGCAGAAGCCCGGCAAAGACCAGCTCCTGCGCCATCGCCAGCACATCGTCATTCAGCAGGATCACATGGTCGCTGTCCCAGCGCATCGGGCGCGACACATGCAGCAGAATGTCCTGCACCGCAAAGGCGACCGAGGAAAGTTTGTCTGCCACGCTCTCTGTCGGGTGGAAATGCCCCATGTCGAGGCAGAGCGCGACCGCTTTCTTCGTCGCATAGGCCAGGTAGAATTCATGGCTGCCCACGGTGCAGGCCTCCACCCCGATCCCGAACAGCTTTGATTCCACTGCGTCGATCAGATGTGCCCGGTCATGCCCCGGCGCCAGCATCGCATCGAGCGAGGCCCACAGCCGTTCCCGCGCCGCCATCCGGTCCACCGGAATGTCCTTGAAGCCATCGGGAACCCAGATGTTGTTGACGCAGGCGCTGCCCAGTTCCGCCCCGATCCGCGCGGCGATGGCGCGGCTGCGGCGGCCATGATCCACCCAGAAATCCCGGATGCCTGCGTCCGGGTGGCTGAGCGTCAGGTTGTCGTCAGCCTTGGGATGGGCAAAGAAGGTGGGGTTGAAATCGAGGCCGATCCCCCTGTCCTTCGCCCAATCCACCCAAGGCGTGAAATGGCGGTATTCGATCTGGTCGCGGTCGGGCCGTTCGGCCGTGTCCATGTAGAAGGCGTGCAGGTTCAGCCGATGCCGCCCCGGGATGCGCGAAAAGGCGAAATCCAGATCGGCTCGCAATTCGTCGGGCGTGCGGGCGCGGCCGGGATGGTTGCCCGTGGCCTGGATCCCGCCCCCCGACGCGGCAGAGAGTTTCTCGAACCCCCGCACGTCATCGCCTTGCCAGCAATGCACCGAAATCGCGATGCCCGACAGCGCGGCAATCGCTGCCTCGGAATCCACGCCCCATTCGGCAAAGGCCGCGCGGGCCAGATCATAGGCTTTGGTCATGGCATTCCTCCCCCCGTCCCCACGCCGCCTCAGCGGGTGAAGGCCTCCTTGTTGCCGGCGTCCACGTTCAGGATGTTCCCCGTCGACTTCGCCGACAGGTCCGAGGCCAGGAAAAACACCCCCTCTGCAATATCCTCCGGCAGCACCGACCGTTTCAGCAGGGATCGCTGGCGATACATCTCTTCCAGCCCTTCCTTGTCGGTCTTGTAGGTGGCGGCGCGCTGGTCCAGCCATTCGCCCGACCAGATCTTCGACCCGCGCAGCACCGCATCCGGGTTCACCACATTGACGCGGATGCCCGCATCTGCCCCTTCCAGGGCAAGGCAGCGCGCCAAATGGATTTCCGCCGCCTTGGCCGTGCAATAGGCTGATGCATTGGGGCTGGCCGCCAGCCCGTTCTTCGACGCGACAAAGACCACCGACCCGCCGATCCCCTGCACCCGCAACAGGCGGAAGGCCTCGCGGCTGACAAGGAAATACCCGGTGGACAGGATGTCCATATTGCGGTTCCACAGCGCCAGCGTCGTCTGTTCCACCGGCGCGCTGGAGGCGATGCCCGCATTGGACACAAGAATATCCACGCCGCCGAATTCCACCGCGATCTCGGCATAGGCGGCCTCCACCGCCGCCTCCTTCGTCACATCCATCTGGACGGTCCGCACCACATCGCGCCCATGCCGTTTCGCCAGCGCCTCGCCTGTGGCCTTCAACGCATCGGCATCCACATCGGCCAGCATCACGCAGGCCCCTTCGCCCAGCAGTCGCTCTGCCGTGGCAGACCCGATGCCGCCCGCACCGCCCGTCACCAGCGCCACGCGGCCGGCAAGGCTTTTCGGTTTCGGCATCCGTTGCAGTTTCGCCTCTTCCAGCAGCCAGTATTCGATGTCGAAGGCCTCTTGCTCTGGCAGGCCCTGATAGGTGGAAACGCCCGAGGCGCCGCGCATGACGTTGATGGCGTTCACATAGAATTCGCCCGAAATCCGCGCCGTCGCCTTGTCCAGCGCAAAGGTGATCATCCCGACGCCCGGCACCAGATAGACCACCGCATTCGGGTCCCGCAGGGCGGGGCTGTCGGGATGCTTGCAGCGGTCGTGATAGGCCGCGTAATCGGCGCGGTAGGCCTCCACCGCCGGGGCAAGACTGGCCAAGGTCGCCTCCACATCCGGCTTCGCGGGGTCAAAGGCCACGACCAGCGGAGCGATCTTCGTCCGCAGGAAATGATCGGGGCAAGAGGTGCCCATCGGCGCCAGCGTCTCCAGCATGGCGGAACCGAGGAATTCCAGCACCGCAGGCGAATCGTCGAAATGCCCGACCTTGTGCCGCTCCTTCGAAATCATCCCCCGGATTGCGGGCATCAGCCGCGCCGCCACCGCGCGACGCTCCTCTGCCGCCAGCGTGGGCCGCACCTGCCCGCCAAAGGCCGGCTTGCCCGCCGTCTTCGCCTCCAGCCAATCCGCCGCCGTGTTGATGACCTCCAGCGTCGTCAGATAGCAGTCCTTCGCATCATCCGCCCAGGTGAACAGCCCGTGGCTTTCCAGCACGCAGCCGCGCGCATTCGGGTTTTCCACCGCGAATTTCTCCAGCCACAACCCAAGCTCGAAACCGGGCCGTTTCCACGGCAGCCAGCCGATGGACTCGCCAAAAATCTCCGCCGTCAGGGCCTTGGAATTGACCGATGCCGCAATCGCGATGATCGCATCGGAATGCACATGGTCCACATGCTTGCGCGGCACAAAGGCATGCAAGGGCGTGTCGATCGACGCCGCGCGCGGGTTCAGGTTGAAGGTGCAATGGGGCAGATACCCCACCATTTCATCCTCGAAGGCCAGCCCGCGATAGATGCCCTTCAGCGCGCGCAGCTTTTCCATGTAAAGCGTGGAAAACCCGTCCATCTTCATGGACCCGATATCCCCGCCCGAACCCTTGACCCACAGCACCTCGACCATTCCGCCGGTCAGGGGGTCACGCTCCATCACCTTGGCGCTGGTGTTGCCGCCGCCGTAGTTCGTCACCCGCTTGTCCGACCCCAGAAGGTTCGACCGATAGAGCAGCTTTTCCGACTCGCTCATCCCCGATGCGCGGGCATCATCCCACAGGTTTTCCAGACGGTTACCCGCTGCGGTCATGGCCATTCCTCCCTCGGTCCTTGTTGCAAATGTGCCGAAGGCCCCGCGAAAGTCAATCATTAACGATCAAGTTCAATCATGCTGCAATGCAGAATGAACACACTTGATCGAAATTGATTGACACTGAGCGATTCCGGTGGAAACCTTCATTGCAGGGAGGACGGCATGCACGAAAGCGAACGGCACAGGATCATTCTGTCTGCGATCGAGGGGCGGCCCGTCGTGACCGTGGCCGATCTTGTGACGCTGACTGGCGCATCCGAGGCGACGATCCGCCGCGACATCGCCGCGCTGCATGTGCAGAAGAAGCTTCGCCGCGTGCGGGGCGGGGCGGAATCCATCGCCCCCGCGCAGTTCGTAGGCATCAATGCCCGCCCCTTCAGCGTGAACGAAGGCATCCGTCTGGCCGAGAAACGCGCCATCGCCCGCGCGGCGGTGGAACTGGTCGGCGATGGCGAAGCGATCATCATCAACGGCGGGACCACCACCTTCCAGATGGTGCATCCCCTGTCCACGAAGCGCTGTCAGGTCTTTACCAACAGCTTTCCCATCGCGGACCACCTGCTGAAGCATTCCAAGAACACGGTCCTTCTGCCCGCTGGCGCGATCTACCGCGAACAGAACATCATCCTGTCGCCCTTCGAAGAGGATGGCAGCCGCCATTTCTACGCCCGCCGCATGTTCATGGGCTGCCGCGGCCTCGGCCCGCTGGGCCTGATGGAGGGCGATCCCCTGCTGGTGCAGGCGGAACAGAAGCTTATCGGTCAGGCGGACGAACTCATCGTCCTGGCCGACAGTTCCAAATTCGCCGCGCGGTCGAGCCTGCTGCTCTGCCCGCTGAAGCGGATCCACACCGTGATCACGGATGAAGGCATCACCGACCGCGATGCTGCCATGCTGGAGGCGGCAGAGGTCAGGTTGATCGTGGCGCGCATCGGTGCCGCGGACAGGACGGAGGACCGTCTCGGCGAAGGTTGAGGCGGAGTGAAGAAAAGACCGCTCATAGGGAGGACAAAATGAGCATCTGGAAGAAGGCACTTGCAACGGCGGCGGTGGCAACCGCGCTGATGACGACAACCGCCGCGGCTGAAAACGTGAAGATCGCGCTGGTGGTCAAGGCGCTGGGGATCGGCTTCTTCGAGGCCGCCGCCAAGGGCGCGGAAGAGGCCGCCAAGGAACTGGGCGATGTGGAAATCATCTATACCGGCCCAACCGACACCACAGCCGAAGGCCAGATCGAGGTGATCAACAGCCTCATCGCGCAGGGCGTCAACGCCATCGCCGTGTCGGCCAATGACAAGGACGCGCTGGTCCCCACGCTGCAAAAGGCGATGGAACGCGGCATCACCGTCATCTCGTGGGACTCGGGCGTTGCTGCCGAAGGCCGCATGATGCACCTGAACCCGTCGTCCAACGCGCTGATCGGCAACACGATCATCAAGCTGGCCGCCGACCACCTGCCCGAAGGCGGCGACGTGGCGATCCTGTCGGCCTCGGCCACTGCCACAAACCAGAACATCTGGATTGAAGAGGCCAAGAAGGTGCTGCCGAACTATCCGGGCATCAACCTCGTCGCCACCGTCTATGGTGACGACCTTGCCGACAAATCCTACCGCGAAGCGCAGGGTCTGATGGCCACCTACCCGAACCTCAAGGCGATCATCGCGCCGACGACGGTGGGCATCCTTGCCGCCTCGCAGGCTGTGACCGATGCCGGCAAGATCGGCGAGATCAACGTGACGGGCCTTGGCCTGCCGTCGGAAATGGCGGGGGCAGTGGCTTCGGGCGCGACCAAATCCTTCGCGATCTGGAACCCCATCGACCTCGGCTATGCCGCGACGATGATTTCCTACAACCTCGTCAAGGGCAACGCCAAGGCCGAACCCGGCGCCGAAATCGGCATGGGCCGCATGGGTGCCGCCAAGCTGGACGATGGCAACGAAGCCGCCATGTCTGACCCCTTCACCTACGACTCGTCGAACATCGACCAGTTCAAGTCGATCTTCTGATCGGCACGCTCCGGGCGGATGCTCCCCCGCCCGGAGCCCTTTTCCTCACGGACATGATGATGCAACCCGTCCTCCGCCTGCGCGGCATTTCCAAGTCATTCCCGGGCGTCAAGGCGCTGTCGGATGTGCAGCTTGACCTCTATCCCGGTCAGGTCACCGCGCTGATCGGCGAGAATGGCGCGGGCAAGTCAACCATCGTCAAGGTCCTGACCGGCATCTACCAGCCCGATGCCGGCACCATCGAAATCGACGGCCGCGCCGCGCGCTTTCCTTCTGCCGATGCCGCCGCACAGGCGGGCGTCACCGCGATCCATCAGGAGACCGTCCTCTTCGACGAATTGTCGGTGGCGGAGAATATATGGCTGGGCCACGCGCCCCGTGGCCGCTTTGGCCTGATCAACCGCGCCGCCATGCGCGATGGCGCGCGCCGCCTGCTGGACGGGATCGGCGCGAAGATCGACCCCGACGCACGACTGGGCGATCTTGGCATCGCCTCGCGCCATATGGTCGCCATCGCCCGCGCCCTGTCGATCGAGGCGCGGGTCGTGATCCTTGACGAACCCACCGCCGCCCTGTCGCACAAGGAGATCCAGGAGCTTTACGAGCTGGTCGAAACGCTCAAGGCGCAGGGCAAGGCGATCCTCTTCATTTCGCACAAGTTCGATGAAATCTTCCGTATTGCCGACCGCTACACCGTCTTTCGCGACGGGCAATTCGTGGGCGAAGGCGCGATGGCCGAGGTGAACGAAGGCCAGCTTGTGCAGATGATGGTCGGCCGTTCCGTCGACCAGATCTTCCCGGTTCGAGACCGCAACATCGGCGCGCCGGTGCTGACCGTTTCGGGCTACAGCCACCCCACCGAATTTGCCGATATCGGTTTCACCCTGCATCGCGGGGAAATCCTTGGCTTCTACGGCCTTGTCGGGGCCGGGCGGTCCGAGGTGATGCAGGCCCTGTTCGGCATTACCACACCCTCCAAAGGCGCATGCAAGATCGCAGGCCAGGTCCGCGTCATCCGCTCTACCGCCGAGGCGGTGGAGGCAGGCATCGTCTATGTCCCCGAAGATCGCGGTCGGCAGGGCGCGGTGAAGGGGCTGCCCATCTTCCAGAACGTCACGCTTCCGTCGCTGGGCGCGGTCAGCCGGGCGGGCTTCCTTCGGATGGCTGACGAATTCAGCCTGGCACGCGACTATACCCAGCGGCTCGATCTGCGGGCGGCGGCGCTGGATCAGGATGTGGGGCTTCTGTCGGGCGGCAACCAGCAGAAGGTCGTCATCGCCAAATGGCTGGCCACGAAGCCCCGCGTGATCATCCTCGACGAACCCACCAAGGGCATCGACATCGGATCAAAGGCCGCCGTCCATGCCTTCATGGCCGAACTGGCCGCGCAGGGCCTGGCCATCATCATGGTCAGCAGCGAAATCCCCGAGGTTCTTGGCATGTCCGACCGCGTCATCGTCATGCGTGAAGGCCGCATCGTGGACGAGGTGGCGGGGGATCGCATGACGCCCGAAACGCTCGTCCGCGCGGCGGCGGGATTGGCGGTGGCGGCATGAAACTCCTGCGCCAGCGCGAGACGCTCCTCGCCCTTGTCATCCTTGCCAGCATCGCGGTGATCGCCACCCGCTTCCCGGCCTTCGTGACCCCGCACAACCTGGCCAATGTGTTCAATGACACCTCGCCGCTGATCCTGCTCGCCATCGGGCAGATGATCGTGATCCTGACGAAATGCATCGACCTGTCGGTGGCGGCGAACCTTGCGCTGACGGGAATGGTGGCCGCGCTGATGAACGGAGCAGGAGTGCCCCTGCCGCTGATCCTGTTGACGGTGGTCGCGCTGGGCGCGGTGCTGGGGGCCGTGAACGGGCTGCTGGTGTGGAAAGTGGGCATCCCTTCCATCGTGGTGACGCTGGGCACCATGACCATCTATCGCGGCGTGATCTTCCTGATGACCGATGGCAAATGGGTCAACGCACATGAGATGACCGATGCCTTCAAGGCCCTGCCGCGCCATGTGATCCTTGGCCTGCCGGTGATGGGCTGGGTCGCCATCGCGATGATCCTGATCTTCGCCGTGGTCCTGACCCGCACCGCCCTTGGCCGCGCCTTCTATGCCGTGGGCGGCAATCCCCATGCGGCGGTCTATGCGGGCATTGACGTGGGGCGCACGCAGTTCTGGGCCTTCGTCATCTCGGGCGCGCTGGCGGGGCTGACCGGATACCTCTGGGTCGCGCGCTATGCCGTGGCCTATGTCGATGTGGCGGGCGGGTTCGAGCTGGATGTCGTCGCCGCCTGCGTCATCGGCGGCATCGCCATCGCGGGCGGGGCGGGCAGCATCTGGGGTGCACTGCTGGGCGCGCTATTTCTTGGCGTGATCAAGAACGCGCTGCCCGTCGTCGGCATCTCGCCCTTCTGGCAGATGGCGATTTCCGGCACGGCCATCGTCCTTGCCGTCGCTTTCAACGCCGCGCAAAGCCGCCCCAAGGGCCGCATCATCCTGAGGGAGGCCAGCCAGTGACGACCCCCGCACCCCCTCGCCTGATCCCCGACCGGCTGCACGGCCGCACCACCCGCGCCCTGCGGTCCTGGGAAGCGATCCTTGTTGCCGTGGCCATCGCCGTCTTCATCGCCAACAGCTTCCTGTCGCCCTATTTCCTGAATGCCTGGAACCTGTCCGACGCGACCTTCAACTTTACCGAAAAGGCGCTCATCGCCTTTGCGATGGCTATGCTCATCATCGCGGGCGAAATCGACCTCTCCGTCGCCTCGATCATCGCGCTGGCCTCTACCGCGATGGGCCTTGCCATGACGGCGGGGGCTGGTGTGCCGGTCATCGTCGCCACTGGCATTGCCACCGGGGTGATCTGCGGGGCGATCAACGGCTTTCTCGTGGCGGGTCTCGGCCTGCCCTCCATCGTCGTGACAATCGGCACGATGAGCCTGTTCCGCGGCGTGGCCTTCATCGTGCTGGGCGATCAGGCCTTCACCGGCTATCCGCCGGGGCTGGCCTATTTCGGGCAGGGCTATGTCTGGTGGGTGATCAGCTTCGAACTTGTCCTGTTCGCCCTCTGCGCCGTGATCTACTGGGCGCTTCTGCACCGCACCACCTTTGGCCGTGCCGTCTATGCCATCGGCAACAATGCCACGGCGGCGCAATTCTCGGGCATCCGCGTCGCCCGCGTGCGCTTCATCCTCTTCCTGCTGACGGGCCTGATGTCCGGCATCGCGGCGGTCTGCCTGACCTCGCGGCTCGGCTCCACCCGCCCCTCCATCGCCACGGGATGGGAGTTGGAGGTGGTCACCATGGTCGTCCTCGGCGGGGTGAATATTCTGGGCGGGTCGGGCACCATTCCGGGCGTCGTTCTGGCGGCGATCATCATGGGGCTTGTGACCTTCGGCTTCGGCCTGCTGAATGTGCCGGGGATCGTGATGTCGATCTTCCTCGGCGCGCTGCTGATCGGCGTCATCGCCCTGCCACGGCTGATGCGGAGGAAATGATGGAGAAATTCGCCTTCAAGATGCACCTCAACCCCGGGATGGAAGAGGAATACCGCCGCCGGCATGACGAGATCTGGCCCGAACTGGTGGCCCTGCTGAAGGATGCCGGGGTGCAGGATTACTCCATCCATCTGGACCCCGAGACGAACATCCTCTTCGGCGTCCTCTGGCGGCGCAAGGAGCATGGCATGGACGCGCTGCCCGCCCATCCGGTGATGCAGCGGTGGTGGGCGCATATGTCCGACATCATGGCATCGCATCCGAACAACGAACCCGTGGCCGTGCCGCTGGTGCCGGTCTTTCACATGCCATGACAGACCCGCGCTTTGTCGCCGTCATCGACATCGGCAAGACCAATACGAAACTCGCGCTGGTCGATCTGGCCTCGGGCGCCGAGGTGGCAGTGGAAACCACGCCCAATCGGGTGCAGCCCGGCCCGCCCTGGCCGCATTTCGACTCGGAGGCGCAATGGGCCTTCCTGTCAGGCGCGATGCGGCGTCTGGCCGCCACCCATCGCATCGACGCCATTTCGGTGACGACGCATGGCGCCTGCGCGGCCTTCCTTACCGCCGATGGCCGCCTTGCCGCTCCGGTGATGGATTACGAATTCACCGGCACTGACAGCACCCGCGCCGCTTATGACCGCCTTCGCCCCTCCTTTGCCGAAACCGGCAGCCCGGCCCTGCCGAGGGGCCTGAACCTTGGCGCGCAACTGCATCACGCGCTTATTGCCGATCCCGGCCTTGCCGACCGCTGCGCGCATGTCGTGACCTGGCCACAATACTGGGGATTCCGCCTGACCGGAGCCCTGGCCTGCGACCTGTCCTCGCTGGGCTGCCACACCGATCTGTGGAACCCGGGGGCCGGCGCATGGTCCAGCCTTCCCGCAGCCCTTGGCCTTGCCGGAAAGATGGCCCCGCCCCGCCGCCCGGACGAGGTGCTGGGAACCCTGACCCCGACGCTCCAGGCGGAATGGGGCATCGGCCCCGTTCCCGTTGCCGTCGGCATCCATGACAGCAACGCCTCACTCCTGCCGCATCTGCGGGCGCGCAAGGCCCCCTTCGCCGTCGTCTCCACCGGGACATGGGTCATCTGTATGGCCATCGGCGGCAATCCCGCCCCGCTCGACCCCGCCCGCGACACGCTGGTCAATGTCGCCGCGACCGGCCAGCCCGTCCCCTCGGCCCGCTTCATGGGTGGGCGCGAACATGACCTGATCCGCGCGGGCAGTATCGCGCCTGGGCATGCAGAGGATGTCGCTGCCGTCCTGTCGCGCGGCGTGATGCTGCTGCCCGCCGTGGTGCCTGACAGCGGCCCTTTCGCAGGCCTCACCCACCGCTGGATGGCACCCCCGGAAACCGAAGGCGAAACCGCCGTCGCCCTCGACTTTTACCTCGCCCTCATGGCGGCGGAATGCCTCTCGCTCATCGCAGCCGAAGGCCCGGCGCTGGTGGAAGGTCCCTTCTCGGCCAATCCGCGATTCCTCGCCATGCTCTCCACAGCGACCGACCGCGAGGTCATCCCCTCCCGCGCCCGCACTGGTACGGCGCTGGGCGCGGCGCTGCTCTTCTCGCAGGACGCCCCGGCCACTGCGCCGGACGAGGTGACGAGGCCCGACCCTGGCCTGCGCTCTTATGCACAGGCTTGGCGGCACGCCGTCGCCGCCTCCGGCTGACTGCGGTTGGGCGCAAGATTTCCATCGAGCTTGACCCTTTTGGCAGGAAGCTCACAGCCTGGCAGAAGACCACGCTTGGGGGGCCACGTAGTGAGCCTACAAATGCAAAAAGCGCCCCGTGGGGCGCCGTGCATATAACTTATGAGAATGGAAGGTTCTGGTTGCGGGGGCAGGATTTGAACCTGCGGCCTTCAGGTTATGAGCCTGACGAGCTACCGGGCTGCTCCACCCCGCGTCACTTGTTGTCTGACTTGG
>NZ_PKRQ01000005.1 GCF_002855575.1 Tabrizicola sp. TH137
GTGATCAGTTCCGTCGGCTCAGGCCCTGATCTCGACGACGCAAAGAGGGGTCAATTTTGGACGCCGATAGGGGGTCAGTTTTGCGTGCCGATTGACAGGCCAGTCGTGCCTATGACCTGTCACCGTCCGAGATCGAGGGCTGGGTCGATGATGCCAAGCGGGGCATGGAGAACGCCTTGCGTGCGAACCCGCTGGAGATCCGTGAGCAATACGAGAAGCAGCTGAAGGACCTGCAGGAGGCCTATGGCGAGGCCATGCTGGAGTTGCGCGCCAGAAAAAAGTTGGCGGCCCTCATGGAGCGGGAGGACGACAAATGATCCGGACGCTCCATGAGGGCCTTCTGGCTGATGGGATCGCGGTGCCGCTTACCAAGCTGTGCGCCTGGTTCGGCGTGCCGCGGCGGACTGTCTATTACAAGCCGACCAAGGCTGCGCCGAAGGTCGATCCCCGCTTTGCTGATCCTATCAAGGCCATGATCGAGCGGGAGCCGTCCTTCGGTTATCGAACGGTGGCTTGGCTGCTGGGCTTCAACAAGAACACGGTGCAGCGCATCTTCCAGATCAAGGGCTGGCAGGTTCGCAAGCGCCCAATCGGAATGCGGCCCCGCATCGAAGCGGTGCCCTCTGTCGCCACGGCTCCGAACGAGCGCTGGTCCACCGACCTGTGCCGGGTCTGGGCGGGGCGCGACGGCTGGACCACTTTGGCCCTCGTCATCGACTGTCATACCCGTGAGCTTCTGGGCTGGCATCTGTCGCGATCCGGCAAGGCAACCACTGCCGCCAGCGCATTGGAGCATGCGCTAATCAGCCGGTTCGGCACCTTGGGAAAGGTCACGCGTGAGTTCCTTCTGAGGTCCGACAACGGCCTCGTCTTCACCAGCCGCCGCTACACCGCGCTGGTCCGAAGCTATGGCCTGAAGCAAGAGTTCATCACGCCGCATTGCCCGCAGCAGAACGGCATGGTCGAGCGTGTGATCCGGACACTGAAAGAACAGTGCATCCACCGCCAGCGCTTCGACAGCATCCAGCACGCGACACGCGCCATCGGCGACTGGATCAGCTTCTACAACTACCGCCGCCCCCATCAGGCGCTGGACATGAAAACCCCCGCTGAGGCATTCGCATTAGCGGCTTAATCTGTGCAGATTCCGCTGGGTCGATACACACCAGTGCCGTCGTTTGCGACCAGTTGACACCGGGTTTGCGTGCTACGCTGGTACCCGATGCCGATACAATTCTCCACGGCGGGCAGTGTCAGCGTGGTGGCCAGCGCCGCCGTTGATCCATAGAGGCCGAAGCATCTCATCCCGGTCGCTTGCAGCGTCGTCTGCGAAATCAGCGTCACCAAGCTTCAGCCGCCGAGACCTACCGCGTTGCCTTGCTAGCACGCCCAGCCTGCGGAAGGCCAAGCCTGCGGATCGCTGCTCGGCCGCCGAATCCGCCACCGCCGCCGAGGTAAGACGCCAGTGTGTATCATGCCGCACGTTGCCGCGCTTCCGACGCAAGATCGCGCACTGCTGTGCCAACACTTGGATTTCGACTTTTGAACCCTTGAAGCTGACTGCAGCAGCTCCCAGATCTTTCACAGGATCGTGAGGAGGGTGAACCATGGGCGTTGTTTCGAAGACTTTGTTCCAGACAGCAAAGAGAACTGGCGCTGCTGCGGTCGCTGCAGTCGGAGGCAGTGCTGCTCTGAAGGCGGCAGGAATTTCTGCTGTAAGGCATGTCGGTGGGAAGTGGATCGCGACGAAGGCTGGTCTGTATCTCGCCGGAACGATCGGTGCTCCTGCAGCAGGAGTTGTGGCGGCACCAGCGGTCGCCGCTGGATTGGCCTTGGCGACGGTCGCATTAGCCGCTGGAGCGGCAATTGCTGCGTCTCGCGGTTTGTGATTGCACCATCCAGTTCATCTCTTGACCCGCAATAACCCGACCCGTTTCACGCGATAAATGATCCGACCCCCAGCGTTTAACCGCGCGGAGGCAGAGTTGTCCGGCTTCGCTCCGGGTGACGGGCTGGTTTCCTACCCATGTTTTCGTTGACGCACGCATCGTTCATTCAGAGTGACCTGCCCCCCGGTCGTCCCTCGTTCATAACGAGAGTCCTTTGGGTTGATAGTGGTCGGTTTCGGGTTGGGCAAGCGCGCCGGGTGCGGCGCCCTCAGATTGCTCAAGCGCCCGGCGGGCTTCTGCCGGAGTCTTGTTGGCGAGCGAGGAATGCGGCCTGACGTGGTTGTAGTCGTAGCGCCAGAGGGCCAGTTTGCGGCGAGCTTCTGCCAGGCTGTCGAAGATTTCCTCGTTCAGACATTCGTCGCGCAGGCTGCCGTTGAAGGACTCGATGTAGCCATTCTGCTGCGGCTTTCCGGGGTCGATGTAGTGCCATTCTACACCGTTCTCGTTTGCCCATTTCAGGATCGCCTTGCTGGTGAACTCGGTCCCGTAGCATGTTGGGAATGGAATGACGCGCCGTTAAGGGTTATGGCCGCCTGCGCAGCCTCCAAGACTGCGCAGCAGGCGGCCATAACCGGGTCTCAGGTCTCTATGGTGGTTTAGCGAACCACACCACAGAGGAGACCGGCTATGGCCAAGGTTGAGCAAACTTCGGATGCCCGCGTTCTGGTAGGCATCGACATTTCCAAACACCGGCACGAGGTGCTGATCGCCGTGCCCGGCAAGTCGCGGAGGCGCCGGACGACGGTGCTGAACACTGCCGAGGATTATCGCCGTCTGATCGCTGCTTTGCTTGAGTATGGCCTACCGGTCACTATCGGCTTCGAGGCGACGGGCAACTATCACCGGGCGCTGATGTTCGCCCTCGGGGCCGCGGGATTCGATCTGAAGCTCGTGTCGTCCGTCGCTCTCGCCCGCACGCGGGAGGCGCTGCACAACAGCTGGGACAAGAACGATCCCAAGGATGCGCAGGTCATTCTGCGGATGCTGGAGATCGGGGCTGTCCAAGTCTTTCACGATCCGCTGGTCGCCGGCACTTGCGACATTCAGGAACTGTCGAAGACCTACGAGATGGTCGCGCGGTCAAAGACGGAACTGTGGCATCGTATCTTGACCCATTACCTGCCACTGTATTTTCCCGAGGCGGACCGGTTCCATCGTAGCTCTCGTGGAGACTGGTTCTTGGCGTTCCTTGAGGCCTTTCCGTCTCCTCACATGATCACCGCCATGGACAAGGACGCCTTTATCGAGGCTGCTTGGCCGGTGATTGGTCGCCGCGTCGGCAAGGCGACGTTGTTGGCGGATATCTACGAGACATCAAAGACTTCCGTGGGCTTGCCCGTCGCGCCAGACTCCGATGCAATACGGATGTTCCGCCTCGTTCTGGCGCAGGGACGCAGCCTTGTCCAGCAGCGCAATGCCATTGAAGATCGTGCGGCAGAGCTGCTGGCCGACCATCCAGATTATCAGCTGCTGCGCACGATACCCGGGATCGGGCCTGTCAATGCGCTGGCCGTTCTGGCCGAAGCCGGTGATCTGCGCCGCTTTCGTCATCACCGTCAGTTTCTGAAGTTTTGCGGCATGGACTTGGCCACTGTGCAATCCGGCGTGTTCCGCGGACGAAGCAAGATCTCGAAGTATGGCAATGCCCGACTGCGCCGCACGCTCTGGTTGGCCAGTCAGGCCGCTGTACTGAAGCCCGCCAACAGCTTCCGCGACAAGTTCGAGCGCTATATTGCACAGGATCGCCACAACCCCGATCTGCGCCGCAAGGCCTATACGGCCATCGCCGCGAAGATGGCCCGCACCATTCACGCCGTGATCAAATCCGGCGAACCCTATCGCCCCTTCTTCGAAGGGGTGAGCCCAGGCGGAAGGACCCCTCTCTGTAGAGCCGTGGAGGCAGCTTCCTGACCTCGTAGATAATGTTCGGGCCTTCCGCTTGGGATTTAGGATCTCGTCTTGAGGACGGTGAGGGCGGCATCTGGGCCGACCCTGTATTTGCTATGGAAGAGACCACTTCTTGACGGCGGAGCCCGCCTGGGCAACCATTCAACAGGCATCCGGTCGCTCGGATGCACAGTGATCTGATGCCTCAAACGGCAAATCGTTCCCGACATAGGACGTTGTCACTGACGATGCAGCCAGGTTTGCCGTAAATTCTGACCAGCGCATCCAGTTCCCGCGCCACTCTGGCCCCCGAGATGCTCGTGTCGGCGATCAGCGCCAGGTTCTCGCGGCAGCAGTCGTCGTTGACAGCCAGGATACGGAACTTCCGGCAGGCCCCGAACGTGTCGGACAGGAAGTCCAAGGACCAGCGCTGGTTTGGCCTCAACGGCGCTGGCATTGGCGTCCGGCTGCCACGTGCCCTCTTGCGACCACGCCTGCGACGCACCGACAGGCCCTCTTCCCGGTAGATGCGGTAAAGCTTCTTCTCGTTCATGATCATGCCTTTGCGCTCCAGCAGGATGCCCACGCGCCGATACCCGAAGCGCCGGCGCTTCTCGGCGATCCTGTGCATCTCCTCACGGATTTCCGGGTTATCGGGCGGCCTCTCACGCCGCACCGTCTTCGGATCGACACCGATCAGCACACAGGCCCGACGCTGAGAGATCGGATGATCCTTCAGCGCCCGCAGCACCGCGTCCCGCCGTTGCACCGGCGTCGTCAGGGCTTTCCCAGGAGATCCTTCAGAACCACATTGTCGAGCATAGCATCCGCCAGCAGGCGCTTCAGCTTCGCGTTCTCGTCCTCAAGCTGCTTCAGCCGTTTCGCGTCGGACAGGTCCATCCCGCCATACTTGGCCTTCAGCTTGTAGAAGGTCGCCGGGCTCAGCCCGTGCTTCCGGCACAACTCGGAGGTCGGCAAACCTGCCTCCTGCTCTTTGATCATCCCGATGATTTGGGCTTCGGTGAAACGGCTTTTCCTCATGTCGTCTGCTCCTTTTCAGATTGGGCAGACTCTACATCACGGCGAGGGAACTTCCGGGGGGCAGGTCAAGAGCAGCGTTGCTGCCTTTCTGAGAACGACGCCTAACGTGCAGACAGGTAATCCGCAGATACGTATCCGGTCAGGCTTGGAGCGTCTGCGAGGGAGACCCTGCACCACAGCTGGCCAACCTCTGTCACACAGTCGCGACGGATCAGTTCTGTCCCGTCGGGTAAGCCAGCAATTACCTTGAAACCGAGCCCGGGTCCGGCCCTGAGCTTTAGTAGTTCGTCGGGCCCGGCGCGGTCGACCACAACCCGGTCACCTGTCCCTCCCACGCAGCCAGCCAAGAATGTGAGGGTGAGTAGCGCAGTAAAGATGATCCGGATCATGATTGGTCTCGATCTTCCTTGTCTGCGTGCCATTGATCTCTTGACTGCTTTCCGCGCATGGAAAATTTGCTTTCGTGATCAGATCAATGCGGTCACGAGCCGCATGAGAACCTAGTTGGCGTTCAGCCCGTGCGCCCGTGCACCGAGTTTTTCCTTCCAGAACGCTTCTCGAGCCACAATGTCAGAAAGCGCCATGTCGGGCGACGCGATCTCGAGGATCGATACCGTGTAATCTCGATGCCCTCTAGCGCGCAACAACGCGTTTCCACCGTGGCCATTCGCGAGATATGACCGCCATCGCCCAATGAAGCCATCCGCCCCTGCCGCAGACCCAACGTACTGTTCGCCCGCAGCCGTCACAAGAAGATAGACCCCTCGGACACTTTCCAAAGCACCAATCCATGACTGAGGAAAGGTTGGGATTTCGCTGATCTGGGCTCCGAAGGTTGAAAACCCAGGGAATGGTGGCTCGTAAGGCTGCTGCCGTATCTCCAGGATTTCCTTCTCGTTTCTGCTTGCCCACTGGGACCATGCACGTGTGCCTGTACCCCAGCGAACCAAAAGGCGCTCAGCAAATGCAGTAGTGGCCGGCAACCAGCGCAGATCAAACGCTTCCAATCCCGGGCGCCCATACTCGGTTTGCAGCACTGCATCATCTAGAAGTACCGGAAGGCGCTGTTCGTCCCAAACCCAACGGTCAAGGATCTCGGTTACCCCCAAGAACCAAGCAGTCGCTGTTCCGTCGGACAAAGCCGGACCCGGGATGAAATGGCAGGCAAAGCTAACGTCGGCATAAGGGGAGCTGGCCTTTTTCTGGAAGCTGGCAAAGCATCCAAAGGCCAGATGCCCCCCACGCCTCCATGCTTGCACACCCCTTAGGTCATGCCGCAGTAACCGCGACTCTTTTGGCACAACCCCAATTCGATCCAGAAACTCGTTCAACGTGAACATGCATCACCCTTTGAAATAGCAACGGACAGAAGCCTAAGTCATTGCCACGGAACGTCGCTGCGATGCGTCTTGCAGACGCGATCGCGTCGCAGCGGAGATCGTGGCAACCATGTAACCCGACTTCAGGTCTCCCAGCATCGTTGTGGCGTCAGGATGTCCGGAACGCCAAAGGAGGCCAATAAGGGCGCAGACCAAAGCGTCAAGCATGTCTTGATCCGCCTTTCGTGGCGTATCCAAGTCGCGAAGGGTTTCTACCCAAGCAACCACTTCTGCCAGACCAAGAGCATCGGCAACCTTTCCAACGACTTGAACAACGGCGTACCAGTCATGCATTCGGAACCTGCTTCGATTTGCCGGGTTGTACTTGGGCGCTCCCATGCGCAGGGCAAACCGGTCGTCTAAAGACGGCAGCGACAACGCTGGAAACACCTCAATCAAGAAATGACCATGCGAAGCGGCCCGAGCCTCAAGCGGAGACTGGACAGCACCAAGTGATGCAATGAATGTCCAGATTGGAGCATCGTCACAAAACATTCCGATCTTGCTACGATTGGCGGGCTGCACACCTCCACCGACAAAGGACACAAGAGATGCAGCGACCTTATCGACCGGCCGGCTTCCTGTGAGGTTCGGAACAACGGTTGGTTGGTCAAGAGCCACGAGGCTCAGATCGTAATCTGTGCGCACTGCTTCGATGAAGTGCAGTGCGTCTGAAAAGGATGTCAAACGAGGCGCCAGAAATCCTGCATGACCCCTTGTATTGAATGTGATTGCGCATATCGCGCCGGGAGCCTTTGGATTATCCGTCCAAGCCGAGTCAAATCCGAAAACGACAACATTCTTCTGAGGAGTAACCAGATCCATCAATCAACCGAGTGCCTCTCTACAAAACGAGTAAGTGAGCTGGGACCTTGCCGCCCTCGTGCCACATTCGCACTATTGCACTGCTGCCCGCACCGCTCGAGTCCTTTCCTGCACTCCCCTCACATTCCCCACGCCCTATTGCCCACCCCGCCGGGTCCGGATCCCGAGGGCAGCCAGTTCTGAAGCGATCGTCTGGAGTGACGTGTGCCTTGCCGACCGGATGTCCGCGATCTGCCTCCCCTGAGCTTCCAGCCCCAGCCCTGATTGCCCCTGCCTTGCGGCAGAGTCCCGCTAATATGCCACCAGCCGCATCGTCCCCTCCGGATGTACAGAACTGCCTAACGTTGGCTACGCAGTTTTGGTCTCCTCGGTCATAAGTGGGAATCGAATCTCAGCTCTGAATCGAACCGGAAAGCGGACGTCGTTCAAGCACAAGCCAAGGGCTGCTTTCCGCCCAATCCAATTGAGCCGTCATGCCTTGTCGGCGCGACCACTGGTCGCGGCAGACAGGCAGCAACGGGCGGAAAGCCGACGCTCACCTCTCCACCTCGACCGACCGCTCTTTCGCGCATCTTGACAGACCAATCCCTTATCTGGGATGCATGGTTCATGGGGATTGCGCGCTCCCCACGAGGCGTCAGCTGAAGACCGCGTTTCAAATCACCTGAAACATGACCCTCGGAGGGACGCGGATGCCTGCGCCTGACGCCATTTCCTGCGAAAAACTTGCCAAACTGATCGGCACGCCGAAGGCTCCGATCGTCCTCGACGTGCGACGGGCTGCAATGCGCGAGGAAGACCCACGCGCAATCCCAACGGCGCGCCTGCTGTCCGACGATGACATGACGCCCTCTGCTGTTTCTGGCTTGCGTCCTTCACTTGGGGGACAGCCAGTCGTCGTGGCCTGCGCTGCGGGTCATGGGCGAAGCCAGGGGCTCGCGGCCCTGCTCCGTGCTGCTGGGGTGGCGGCAGAATATCTGGATGGGGGCCATGCTGCTTGGGTTGCCGCCGGTCTGCCCACCTATGATCCCCGCAAGATCGGCGGGCGCGATGGCGATGGCCGCACCCTATGGGTCACGCGGGCGCGTCCCAAGATCGACCGCATTGCGTGCCCGTGGCTCATCCGGCGGTTCATCGATCCCCGCGCCATCTTCCTCTTCGTCTCACCGCAGGAAGTGCGCGCGGTTGGCGAGGCGATGGGTGCCGCTCCTTTCGACATCGAGGATGTGTTTTGGAGCCATCGGGGCGAGACCTGCACGTTCGACACGCTGATCGCGGAGTTCGGTTTGGCAATTCCCGCGCTTGACCGGCTCGCCACCATCGTTCGCGGTGCGGATACGGCACGGCCTGATCTCGCGCCGGAATGTGCGGGCCTGCTAGCGGCTTCGCTTGGGCTGTCGCGGATGCACACGGACGACCACACGCAGCTCGAAGCCGGAATGGCACTTTACGACGCGTTCTACCGCTGGGCGCGCGACGCGACCGAGGAAACCCACAACTGGCCCAACAGCGCAAAGGCGAAATGATGAGCCGCCCCGAACGCCCGACCCTGCGGGAAGCAACCGTCGTCTGGGCGCGTATCGCGGCCCTGTCCTTTGGTGGTCCAGCGGGCCAGATCGCGGTGATGCATCGTGTGCTGGTCGAGGAAAAGCGTTGGCTGGGAGATGGGCGTTTCCTGCATGCTCTGAACTTCTGCATGCTTCTTCCGGGTCCCGAGGCGCAGCAACTGGCCACCTATATCGGTTGGTTGATGCACGGCGTGCGCGGAGCGCTGGTGGCAGGTGGCCTCTTCATTCTGCCCGGCGTGCTGGCGATCATGGGGCTGAGTTGGCTGTATGCCGCCTATGGCGAGGTGGGCTTCGTCTCGGCCCTATTCTTTGGGTTGAAGGCGGCAGTGCTGGCCATCGTCTTGCAGGCCGTGGTTCGGGTCGGAAAGCGCGCGCTTAAGAACAGCGCGATGCGCGTCATCGCGGCGATCTCGTTCCTTGCCATCTTCGCTTTCCAGACCCCGTTCCCCCTGATCGTGGCCGCCGCCGCCATGATCGGCTTGGCGGGTGCGAAGGCGGGGCTGCGTGCCTTTCGTGCGGGTGGCGGTCATGGAGCGGTGGGCAAGGCGCATGTCGATGACGCAGAGACCCTCCTGGGCGAAGAGGCTGCCCTCCCCCCGAACGCCCGCCGCGATGCGATGCGAGCGGGGTTCGCGGCTGTCGCGCTCTGGCTTCTGCCCGTCGCGGCCATCGTCCTTTTGGCCCCCGGAACCGTCTTCGCCGACATCGCGACTTATTTCTCCAAGCTAGCCGTGCTGACCTTCGGCGGAGCGTATGCCGTTCTGGCATGGGTCGCCCAAGCGGCTGTCGGCACCTATGGCTGGCTTCAACCCGGTGAAATGCTCGATGGCCTCGGCATGGCGGAGACCACGCCCGGCCCGCTGATCATGGTGCTACAATTCGTGGGCTTCATGGGCGCACTGCGCGAGGCGGGTTGGGATTATCCCTTCATTGCCGGAACACTGGGCGGATTGCTCACCACATGGGTGACCTTTGCCCCCTGCTTTGCGTGGATTTTTCTCGGTGCTCCCTTCATGGAGGGGTTGCGTAAGAACGAAGCACTGTCGGCAGCCCTGTCCGCGGTGACGGCGGCAGTCGTCGGGGTGATCCTGAACCTTGCGGTCTGGTTCGCCATGCACGTGGTCTGGCGGGAGGTGGAGCGTGGCGGAGCAGGACCCGTGCAGATGGACATACCCGTTTGGTCTTCGACCCTGTGGCCGCGGTCGTGTCGATCCTTGCCATCGTCGCCGTGTTCCGCGTGAAACTCGGCATGGCGACCGTTCTCGCCGGATCGGCGGCGCTCGGACTGGCGCTGCACCTCGCCGGACTGGTCTGATCGGGCCCAGCCGGGGCCTGCATCAGGCGCTGCGCGGCCACCTTCTGTGGAGCTCGTCTATCACCAGAGCATGTGCGTGCACGGATCCATGTTCGTGCAGATGCGGATGGTCCGGCGGCAGGTCGGGATGGTCATGCGCAAGGGTCTCTGGATCATTCGCGGGCCAGAGGCGCAGGACCGCCGCCAGAGCCAGCGCCCCGATTACGGCCAGCGAGAGGGCTGCCGCGGAGAGGCCCCCCCCCGCCCCGATCCATCCGGCCAGCGGGTAGGTCACCAGCCAGCAGGCATGCGACAGGGCGAATTGCGCGGCAAAAACCGCGCCGCGATCCACCTCTCGAGCCGAGCGGTTGATGATCCGTCCGATGGGTGTCTGCGTGAGCGAGAAGCCGAAGCCGATCACCGCCCAAAGGACCAGCAAGATGGGCAAACTGCCGACTAGTGGCACGCCCGCGACGCCCGCAACCATCAGCACCGCGCCGCCGATCATCACAGGGCGATCAGGCACTCGGGCCAGGATGCGCGGCAGAATGAACGCCGCCAGCATCGATCCCGCGCCGAAGGCTGCGAAGGCCAGCGCCACCGTTTCCTCACCCAGACGCAGCCTAGCCTGCACCAGAACGACCGTGTTCACATAAACCATCGCCCCCGCAGCCGCGACCGCCGCCTCCATCACCATCAGTCCGCGCAGGCGCGGCGTGCGGACATAGATGCGGACGCCCTTGGTCACATCCGCCCAGAAATGCCCCGGCTCGCCAACCGCTCTTGCCGGAAGCCTCGCGGTAATGACCAGTAACGCCGACCCGAGGAACCCCGCAACCGTGCCGGCAAACAGCACCGGGAAACTGACGACAGTCAGTAGGGCTGCCGCGAGGATGGGCGAGGCGACCTGTTCCAGATCCTCGGCCAGACGCAGCAGAGAAAGCGCGTTGGTGTAATCGTCCTCGTCCTTCAGCACATCGGGGATCACCGCCTGAAACGCGGGCGTGAAGCCCGCCGATGCGGCTTGAAGCGCGAAGATCAGCACATAGACCTGCCAGACTTGATCCACAAAGGGCAGGAAGGCGATCACCCCAGCTCGGATGAGGTCCAACGCCACCAGAAAGGCTCGGCGCGGCAGGCGCTCCGCCACAGCCGCCGCAACGGGGGCGAGCGTCACATAGGCCACCATCTTGATTGCAAGCGCGGTGCCGAGGACCGCCCCCGCTTCCTCGCCCGCCAGTTGCCATGCGAGCAAGCCGAGGGCGACCGTGGCAAGGCCCGTGCCCAGCAGCGCCACGATCTGCGCGGCAAAGAGATGGCGGAATGTCGGGTTCTTAAGGGTGAGAAGCATCAGAGCAACTTTGTCAGGGCCTTGATCTCGGCCATGTCATGCCCATGTCCGTCCGATAGGCAGTGGTCGATGTGATCGTGGATAAGAGCCCGCTTCGCCTCGGCCATCGCCCGCTCCACCGCGTGGAGTTGGGTGGCGATGTCGAGGCAGGGCTGGCCCTCCTCGATCATCGTGACGACACGGCGCAGATGCCCTTCGGCACGTTTCAGCCGGGTGGCGATGGCGGGGTGGCTTGCATGGCGGTGCGGTTCTGTCATATAGCCAGCCTAACCCCCCGGGGGGGATAGAGCAAGGCGAGGCGTGGAAATCACGCCTAAGGGGCAGATGAGCGGAAAGCGTGGCATATTCGCGTGGATTACAGCACTTGTGCTGACGCTGTCGCTTGCCTTCGCGCCGATTTTCTCAGCGGTCACGCACGGCCCCGGACAGTTGGCCGTGGAAGCGGATCACGCCGCATGGCACGCCGAACAGGGCGAGCATTGGGATGCGACAGATCACGGCCATCACAGTTCAGCCGACCATGACCACACGCCAAGTGTGATCCTGCCGACAGCAGGTGCAATGGAGCACCACCCGGCAACCGAGCTTTGGGTCGCCCAGTCAAGCCAGCTTTCCGGCATCACCCGCGACGGCCCGCACCGCCCTCCACGTCTGACCTGACCGATCCTTCGCGGCGGGGCAGCTTGTCCTCGCCATGCGCCGTCAGTCATCAAACGGGAAAACCAAATGACACCCTACCTTCCGACGCAAGGCCGCGTCTGGACGGTGCTTGCCATCCTCTGCGTCACGATCCTCTGGGCGGGCGCGGCGCTGGCACATGCCGTCACCCTTGGCGACAAGGGCTATATCCAGGAAATCACCGGACCGCACTTCCTCCCCTTCCTCTATCTGGGCGCGAAGCACATGGTCACGGGCTATGACCACATCCTCTTCCTTTTCGGCGTGATCTTCTTCCTCTACGGAATGAAGGAGATCGGTCTTTACGTAACCCTCTTCGCCATCGGCCATTCGACGACGATGATCCTCGGCGTCTGGTTCAACTTCGGCATCAACGCTTACATCATCGACGCGATCATCGGCTTCTCGGTGGTCTACAAGGCGCTCGACAATCTCGGGGCGTTCCGCCTGTGGTTCGGGGTGCAACCCGATACGCGGGTGGCGACGCTGGTCTTCGGCTTCCTGCACGGCTTTGGCCTCGCTTCGAAGATCATCGAATACAACATCGCACCCGACGGGCTTCTGGTGAACCTGATCGCGTTCAACCTTGGCGTTGAACTCGGCCAACTCACCGCCCTCGCGCTCATCCTGCTCTTCATGCAGCGATGGCGCGCGTCACCGTCCTTTGGCCGTCAGGCCTATACCGCCAACGTCATCATGATCGGCCTTGGTGCCTACCTGATGGGCTTCCAGCTCATCGGTCTGGCCCTGGCCTGAGGGAGCATCCCATGAACAACAAGTTCGACATCACCCACGCCCCGCAAACCCCGCTCCGTGCCGAGCGCAACCCCCGACGTGATGGCGCAGGCCATATCCGCGGGGTGGAGGCGACGTCCGGCGGCCTGATCCGCTCCACCCTGATTGCTTCGGGGGCGGCGGCGGCCATGCTGACCATCGTCTATTTGCCCGCCGAATACGGGATCGACCCGACCGGCTTCGGTGCGGTCCTCGGCCTGACCGAAATGGGCCAGATCAAGCAGCAGCTTTATGCAGAGGCCGAGGCGGAGGACGCCGCTGCAGCCAACGCGCCCGTCACCCTGGACTCCGACACTCTGGCCCGGCTCGACCGGATCGAGGCGCAGCTTGCCACCATCGGCGCGGTGATTGGCGCGCCACCCGCGGTGACCGAGGCACCGACGGAAGCCGCTGAAGCAGTGTCGGCGGCAACCCCCGCCCCCGAACCGGCACCGGAACCCGCACCGGAGGTCGTGGCCGAACCAGCACCGGAGGTCGTGACCGAACCCGCACCGGAGGCCGCCCCCGCCGAAACCGCAGCCGCCGTCGAAGCGGCAGTTGCCGCGGCAACAGCCGGCTGGCGTGACGAGGTCAGCTACACCCTCGCCCCGGGCGAAGGGATCGAGGTGAAGCTCGCCATGCAGGAAGGCCAGACCGCCCGTTTCTACTGGACGGCCAACGGCGCGGTGGTGAATTACGACACCCACGGTGACGGCAGTGGCCAGAAGGTCAGCTACGAACAAGGCCGCGGCGTGCCAGAACAGGAAGGCGAACTCACCGCCGCCTTCACCGGCAACCACGGCTGGTTCTGGCGCAACCGAACCGACGCGCCGGTGACGGTGACGCTCCGGACCGCAGGCGACTATACCGAGATGAAGGCTCCATGAAGGGAGTAAATCCGGCGGCTCGGAAGAGCCGCCGGAACAAACCTGCCGGTCGGCACATGTGCGGCAACAGGCAGCTTTGGGCCGAAAGCACTCATTCCAAGGACAAAAGTTGTCCGGGTCATTTGCTGCTTAGGGGTGCCTATCGTTTTTCCTCGAAATAACATGAGCAACACCACAGCGGTATACCAATCGGCACACACAATTAGTCAGAAAACCAATAACATCTTGAATTATATAAACAATTTTTGAAAAAATGGCGGACAGTGAGGGATTCGAACCCTCGAGACGGTTCCCCGCCTACACACTTTCCAGGCGTGCGCCTTCGACCACTCGGCCAACTGTCCGTGGCGCACTCCTTAAGGCTTGCGGGCGGAGGGCGCAAGGGGGCGGCTGTGGGGTCTTCGGAGCGGGGGGAGGCCGGTGTCGGGCGGCCGGAAGGGTGGCCGGAGGCGGCTTATGCATGAGTGGCTCCGGGCGGCGGTCAGTCGAGGAGGGTGATCGACACGCGGCGGTTCTGGCGACCTTTCTTCTCGATCTTGCCGATCGTCACGCGGCCGATCTCGGCGGTGCGGGCTACATGGGTGCCGCCGCAGGGTTGCAGATCCACCTGCGTGCCGCCCGTGCCGATCCGCACCAGCCGCACCCTGCCCTGCCCCATCGGCGGCATCACCGACATGGTCTTCACCAGCCCCGGATTGGCCTCCAGCTCGGCATCGGTGATCCAGCTTTCGGTGACCGGAAGATCCAGTCCGATCAGCGCGTTCAGCCGATCCTCCAGCATCTGCACATCTTCGGGCGGGTCGGGCATGTCGAAGTCCAGCCGGCCCCTCTCGGCCCCGATCTGGCCGCCGGTAACCGGCAGAGGGATCACAACCGACAGCAGATGCAGCGCCGTGTGAACCCGCATGTGGCGATGGCGGCGATCCCAGTCGAGGCGCTGGAGGACCCGCGTTCCGAGCGGTGGCATGGCTGCGGGCTCGGCCGGGACAAGGGCAACCTGGCCGCCTTCGGCCTTTACCGCCGTGGCGATGGCAAGACGCCCGCCTTCCCAGACAAGCAGGCCTGAATCGCCGGGCTGGCCGCCCCCGGTGGCGTAGAAGACCGTCCGGTCACAGAGGATGCCCCCCTCGGCGGTATGGCCCGTCACGATCGCCTCGGCCTCGCGCAGATAGGCGTCGCTGCGGAAGAGAAGATCGGTCATGGCTCATCCTGTCTTTCAGTCGGGTCGCGGGTTTCGGCCGAGGCTGCGCCCCGTGGCCTGTTGCCGCGCCGGTCGGGGGCACGGGGCGGCCCGGAGCTGGCCGGTGTGGGGCTCGCCGGTGTGGGGTTGGGCGGAGCGGCGAGGGACACTTCGGCGGCAAGCGCTGCGGCGACTTCGGCCACGGCCTCGGCCTTCTTGGCGCCCGGCATGTCGATCCCGGCTTCGGCAAAACGCTCCACGATCCGGTGGTTGATCTCGCTGCGGACCTGAAGCGAGAAGTTCACATCGCGCAGGATGATCCGCATCTCGAAATTCATGCTTTCCGGTCCGAAACCCATGAAGGCGATGACGGGCGGCGGGTTCAGGATGGCGAGGGGCTGCGCTTCGGCAATCTCGCGCAGCACCTTTTCAACCTTGCGCGTCTCGCTGCCCAGCACGACGGAAACCGGCACGACCAGCCGCCCGGTCAGGTTGAAGCGGGTCCAGTTCGTCACGCGCTGAGTCACCAGATCGGCATTCGGGACGATCACATCGGACCGGTCGAAGGTCTGGATGCGGGTGGACCGGACCGAGATCGCCTTGACCGTCCCCTGCACATTGCCGACCTCGATCCAGTCGCCCTCGCTCACCGGGCGTTCGATCAGCAGGATGATGCCCGAGACGAAGTTCGAGACGATGTTTTGCAGGCCGAAACCGATACCGACGGACAGCGCACCGGCGACGATGGCCAGACCCGAAAGGTCGATCCCGGCAGAGTTGATGGCGATCAGCGCGGCGAAGAAGACGCCGAGATAGCCGGTACCCGAGACGATGGCATTCTGCCCGCCCTGATCAAGCGAGGTGCGCGGCAGGATGGTGCCCTTGAGCGCGCCTTGCAGAAGCCGCGTCACCGCATAGCCCGCGCCGAAGATGATGGCGAAGATCAGGAAATCCGTCGGCGAGACGCGGGTCGCCCCGATCTGGAACCCCTGGAGGAAGCGCTGCCAGAGTTCGGTGATATCGGCCCAGCGCGCGCCCCAGATCACCGCGAAGAGGGGCAGAGACCCGACGCTCATGGCAAAGCCGATCAGCACCGGGATGAGCCCTTCCTGATCGGCCGCGTCCGAACGGGTGGCGAGGCCGTAGAGATCGGCCACCAGCCGTTGCAGCACGAAGAGCACCGCGACCAGGCCGAGCGACAGGATCGACGGATAGACCAGCGCCGTCGCCGCCGCGAGATAGCCCACAGCCCCGAGCAGGAGCCCCGCGACGCTTGTGAGCATCACGGCCCGCGCCAGAAGCCCCAGCACGCGCAGCCCGTAGGACAAGCCCTCCTCCCCCTGCTGGACGCTGCGCACGTGGCGGCGCAGAAGCTGGCCCATGCGGAAGACAAGGACGGCGGTGGTCGCCAGAACCGGGAAGGCCAGAACGGCATTTGCCGTGTCGCTGCCGCCAACCTCGACCAGCAGGAGGTGGCGCACCGCCTCGACCGCCAGGACGAGACCGATGCTGCGCGCGAGGAACCGGCCCTCGGCCCGCCGTTCGGCGACGAGGAGGGTGGAGACCTCGTCGCCGTCTTCAAGCGGAAAGACGGCATGGCCCAGCCAGTTCGCCGCAACCAGCGCGAAGACGAGACCGGGAACAAGATCGGCCAGGGCCACGCCGACAGGGCCGAGAAGCCCGGTCGCCGTCGCCGCGCTGGACAGCGCGACCGCACCGATCACGGGCAGGATGATCTGCGCCAGGGAAAGAAGCAGCGCCACGACACGCCGCCCCCGCGCCGTTCGCGGGCGCGGAAGCCGGGTCTGGACCATCGCCGTCATGCGGCGGGTCTGGGTGATCAGGCCAAGGCCCAGAACCCCCAGCAAGAGGATCAGCGGCAGGTTGTCGAAGAGCGCCTGCCGTCCGTCGCCGCGCGTCCAGCGCGTGGAGGATTCGGTCCAGAGGCGCACGGTCACGTCGCGCAGCGCGACCAGCGCCTCGGGCCAGTTCGCCGGGTTCAGCGGCGAGGGCCAGAGTTGCAGAAGCTGGCTCGCCTGCCGTTCGCGCAAGGCGCGGTCCACCTCGCCGATCAGGCCGTCGGCGCGACGGAAGGCCTCTTCCGCGGTCAGGCCGGGGGCTTGCAGGCGGACAAGCTGATCGGCCAGTTGCTGGCGCCGCTGGGCAATCTCGGCGGCTTCGGTCTCGCCCTCGGGCGGGGTGGGACCGAGGGCCGCGATCTGTTCGCGCACCGTAGCGATGCGGGTGGAATTGGTGTTCTGGGCGGAGAGGAACTTTGCCCGTTCCGCCGCAAGCTGGCTGCGCAGAAGCTCCAGCCCCCGTGCCTCGGTATCAGGATTGGCCAGCAGCGCCTCGGCCCGCGCGGCTAGGCGTTCCCAGGCAACGTAATCGGGACCGGCGGTTTGACCGGATCCCTTGGACACGACGACAGTGGTGGAGGTCGGGCGCGTCACGCCCTGCGCCGGGGCCGGTGTCGGGGATGCCGCCGGGGGTGTTGTCGGGGGTGTCGTCGGGGGTGTCGTCGGGGGTGTCGGGGCGGGCGGCGTGGTGGCCCCTTCCGCAGCCGGGGAGGCGGGGGCTTCTGCCGGTGCTGCCGGGGTCTGGACGGGGGTCTGGCTGTCCTGCGCGCGACCCGGCCCGAGGCCGAGCGTCAGCGCAAGCAGGGCAGAGGCCGCCAGTTCCAGACAGCGGCGCAGGGCCGTGCCGCCTGCCCCTGTCATGCGTCTTCGAAGACGGTGGGAATGGCGCGCGGCGCGCGGTCCAGCCAATCCGGCACGGGCAGGCCCTTTTCCTTCAGGAAGGTCGGGTTATAGAGCTTGGACTGATAGCGATTGCCGTAATCGCAGAGGATCGTCACGATCGTATGGCCCGGCCCCATGTCCCGCGCCATGCGGATGGCGCCGGCGATGTTGATGCCCGACGATCCGCCGAGGCAGATGCCTTCTTCCTGGAGCATGTCGAAGACCAGCGGCAGCGCCTCGGCATCCGGGATGCGATAGCTGTAATCCGGGCGGAAGCCTTCGAGATTTGCCGTGATGCGACCCTGCCCGATCCCTTCGGTGATGGAGGTGCCGGGGGCATCGAGCTTGCCTTCGGTGTAGAAGGAATGCAGCGCCGCGCCTTCGGGATCGGCCAGACCGATCTTCACCCCTTTGGGCTGAAGCGCCATGCCGACACCGGCCAGCGTGCCGCCCGATCCCACCGCGCAGATGAAGCCATCCACCTTGCCGCCGGTCTGTTCCCAGATTTCCGGGCCCGTGGTTTCGATATGGGCCTGACGGTTGGCAACATTGTCGAACTGGTTCGCCCAGACAGCACCATTGGGTTCGGTCCGCGCCAGCGCCTCGGCCAGACGGCCGGAATAGCGCACATAGTTGTTGGGGTTGCGATAGGGTGCCGCGGGAACTTGCACCAGTTCCGCCCCGGCCAGACGCAGCATGTCCTTCTTTTCCTGGCTTTGCGTCTCGGGGATGACGATCACGGTGCGGAAGCCCATCGAGGCCCCGACCAGCGCGAGACCGATGCCGGTATTGCCTGCCGTGCCTTCGACGATGGTCCCGCCGGGCTTCAGCGCGTCGCGCGCCACGGCGTCGCGGATGATGTAGAGCGCGGCCCGGTCCTTGACCGACTGGCCGGGATTGAGGAACTCGCACTTGCCAAGGATCGTGCAGCCCGTCATCTCGCTGGCCCGCTTCAGCTTGATGAGGGGCGTGTTGCCGATCGTGTCGGCCAGATCGCTGTGAATCCGCATGGGGTGCGTTCCTTTTTTCGCTTTGCCCAACGTGTAGGCGCGGGCGGCGGAAATCTCAAGCCATGCAGGCGGGACCGGCGGTTTCACCCCTCGGGCCACGCACAAACAGTTTCAAATATTTCAAGACGAAGCATCCTGCGGCCTGACCCTATGCTGCCGGACCGCCACGGCATCGACTCGGACACCCGTGCCGCGGCCCTGCACACCCGGCGGAAAGACCGGGCCACCTAACCGGACCGCAAGCCCGAGGGGGGCCGCGGAGACGGCGCGAAGATAATCCCCCTCAGGGAAAGGAAACGACGCATGTCACAAGTTCACCCGGTGGACGAAGTTCTGCCGACCCCGAAACTCTTCACCCTCGGCCTTCAGCATGTGCTGGTGATGTATGCCGGCGCGGTGGCGGTTCCGCTCATCGTCGGGCGGGCGCTGAAGCTGGACCCGGCCGATGTGGCCTTCCTGATTTCGGCAGATCTGTTTGTCTGCGGGATTGTCACGCTTATTCAATCGCTTGGTGCAACGCAGTGGTTCGGCATCCGGTTGCCCGTGATGATGGGCGTGACCTTTGCCGCCGTGGGGCCGATGGTCGCGATGGCCAATGCCAATGGCGGGTCCGAGGGCGCGCGGGCCATCTTTGGCGCGATCATGGCGGCGGGGGTGATCTCCATCCTGATCGCGCCTTTCATCAGCCGGATGCTGCGCTTTTTCCCGCCGGTGGTAACGGGGACGATCATCCTTGTGATCGGCGTCAGTCTGATGCGGATCGGGATCAACTGGATCTTCGGCAACCCGGTCGGCCCGACCGCGCCGCAGATCGTGGACCCGGCCCATGCGGATTGGTTGAAAACCGTGACCGAGGGGCTTGCAGCGGGCAGCGTGACGGGTGTCGCGCCGCCGCCGGAGGGGATGGCACTGGCTGCGAAGATGAACAACCCGGCCTATGCGCCGCTGGGCAACATCGCCGTCTCGGCCGTGGTGCTGCTGTCGATCCTGCTGATCGCGCGGTTCGGGAAGGGGTTCGTGGCCAATATCTCGGTCCTCTTGGGCATCATCATCGGGGCTGCCATTGCAGTGGCGACCGGGGCCATGACCTTTGCCAAGGTTGGCGAGGCGGCGTGGTTCGGGCTGATCACGCCCTTCCACTTTGGCGCGCCGGTCTTTGACCCGGTGATGATCCTGACGATGACCCTCGTGATGATCGTGGTGATGATCGAATCCACCGGCATGTTCCTGGCTTTGGGGGACATGACGGGCCGCAAGGTGGACCAGCCGATGCTGTCGGCGGGGCTGCGGACGGATGGGCTTGGCACACTGATCGGGGGGATCTTCAACACCTTCCCCTATACCTCCTTCTCGCAGAATGTGGGGCTGGTCGGGGTGACGGGGGTGCGGTCGCGCTTTGTCTGCGTGGCGGGGGGCATCATCCTGATCGTGCTGGGCCTTGTGCCGAAGATGGGCGCGCTGGTGGAAAGCGTGCCGACCATGGTGCTGGGTGGCGCGGGGCTGGTGATGTTCGGGATGGTCGCGGCGACGGGCATCCGCATCCTTGCGGGCGTCGATTTCGCGAAGAACCGCAACAACCTGTTCGTAGTGGCGGTCAGCCTCGGCTTCGGGATGATCCCGTTGATTGCGCCGAACTTCAAGATGTGGATGCCGCATGCGATCCATCCGCTGATCGAGAGCGGCATCCTGCTGGCCTCGGTCGCGGCAGTGGTGCTGAACGCCTTCTTCAACGGCGCGACGGTGAACGAGGACGAGATCAAGGCCGCCGCCGCCGCCGCCGATCACTGAGGCGCGGGCAAAGGAAAAGGGCGGCGGTCCGGTTGGACCGCCGCCCTTTTGCATCAAGGGGTTGGATCATTCGGCCTTGGCGACAAGCAGGCCATCCGCCTTCAGCCCGGCATAGCTTTCGTCGAGCGATTTCTTCGCCCGCTCGATGAGCTGGTCGATCTCGGAAGGCGTGATGACCAGCGGCGGGGCGATGATCATGCGGTCCCCGACATGGCGCATGATGAGGTTGTTGGCAAAGCAGCGTTCACGGGTGCGCAGGCCGACGGTGCCGGCCTCGGAGGCGAATTTCGCGCGCTTGGCCTTGTCGGGCGTCAGCGCGATGGAGCCCATGAGACCCACCAGCTTTGCCTCGCCCACCAGCGGGTGGTCGGTCAGGGCGTCCCAGCGTTCCTTGAGGTAGGGATGCGCCACGTTACGGACGTGATCGACGATCCCTTCTTCCTGAATGATCCGCAGGTTTTCCAGCGCGACGGCGGCGGCGACCGGGTGGCCGGAATAGGTGTAGCCGTGGAAGAATTCGCCGCCTTCGGCCACAACTGCCGCAACGTCGTCGCAGACGATGGAACCGCCGATGGGCTGATAGCCCGAGGAGAGGCCCTTGGCGATGGTCATGATATGCGGCTTGATCCCGAAGGTCTGCGAACCGAACCAGTTGCCGGTGCGGCCGAAGCCGGTGATGACCTCATCGGCGATCAGAAGGATGCCGTATTTGTCGCAAATCCTTTGGATTTCAGGCCAGTAGGTGGCGGGCGGGACGATCACGCCGCCGGCGCCCTGGATCGGTTCGCCGATGAAGGCCGCGACGTTTTCGACGCCGAGTTCGAGGATCTTGTCTTCAAGCTGCTTGGCGCGTTCGATGCCGAATTCGGCTTCGGTCATGGCGCCGCCCTCGCCCCACCAATAGGGCTGGTCGATATGGACGATGCCGTCGATCTTGCCGCCATGGGCATGGATCGGGGCCATGCCGCCCAGGCTGCCGCCGCCCATGGTGGAGCCGTGATAGCCGTTCTTGCGCGCGATGATGATGCGCTTGTCGGGCTGGCCCTTGACCTGCCAGTAGCGGCGGACAAGGCGGATGTTGGTGTCATTCGCCTCGGAGCCGGAGCCCGCGAAGAAGACATGGTTCAGATCGCCCGGCGCGAGTTCGGCCAGTTTCGCGGCCAGCGCGATGGCGGGCACATGCGTTGTCTGGAAGAAGGTGTTGTAATAGGCCAGTTCTTCCATCTGGCGCGCGGCGACCTCGGCCAGTTCCTTGCGGCCATAGCCGATGTTGACGCACCAGAGGCCCGCCATGCCGTCGATGATCTGGTTGCCTTCGCTGTCGGTCAGCCAAACGCCCTTGCCGCGCGTGATCACCCGCGCGCCCTTGGCGGCCAGACCGTTCGAGTCGGTGAAGGGGTGCATGTGATGCGCCGCGTCCAGCGCCTGAAGCTCTGCCGTCGGCAGGTGGTTGGTGATCATGTTCATGGAAACGGCCCTCGCGGAATCATCGCCCGCCCGGATGGCAGGTTCAGGCCTCAGCATAGGGTCAAACGGACCGCCCTTCAAGGAATTTGATCAAATTATGCCAGCCAGCGCGGGCGGCGCGAAAAATGGCTGGTTTTCCGGGCCTCTGGCCGGAATCGGATGTGCCGCATCCTGTGCCGTGTTCTGTGCCGCAAACTGTGGTCACGCAGCGGGCGGTCGCAACGCCCCCGTGCGGTCAGACGCCGCCTTCGGCCTGGGCCTGACGGATCTGGTCGATCCCCTGCTGGATGTCGTTCTCGATGGCTCGTGCCAGCGCCGCACGGTCGCCCGCCCGCATCGCGGCCAGCGCCTCTTCATGCCGGTCGGGCAGCGCCGCCGCGCCATAGCGGGCGCAGACCACCCGCAGCGAGGGACCGAAGCGCAGCCAGAGACCGCGGGCGATATCGACGAGGATCGGGGCTTCGGAGGCCTCATAGAGCGCGAAATGGAAGGCGTGGTTGGAAGCGAGGTAATCCGGCACCGATCCGCCCCGGATCGCGCGGTCCACGCCATCGTCGATCGCCTCGAGCCGGTCGATCAGGCTGGGCGTCAGATGCGCGCCGGCGAGTTCGGCCAGTTTCGGTTCCACCGTGAGGCGGACGAAGGCGAGCTGGTCCAGCAGCGCGGGGGTGAGTTGCGGCACCGCGACGCGGCGGTTGCCCTGCGGCAGCAGCGCACCTTCGGCGGTCAGGCGGCGGATCGCCTCGCGCACCGGGGTCATCCCGGCCTCGAGATCGCGGATCAGGCCCTGGATGGTGACGGGCTGGCCGGGCAAGAGATGGCCGAACAGGATCATGTCGCGAAGACGCGCATAGGTCACCTCATGCGACGGGATCTTGCGCGTCTGATCGTCCATCGGTCCTGCGGCCCCCTCTGCCCCGGCATTCCGGCGACAGGTAACGCGCCCGGACGGATTTGATCAAGTTGCAAAGCGACCGCCCTGCCCTGCGCGCACCGTCATTTTCCTTGCCGAACTCTGCCTCTCGCGGTCAGATGCGGCAGGACGGGGACCAGACCCGGACCGGAGCGCAGCACCGCAAGAGAACGGGCGCGCCGCCGACCCGCCCCCGCCTGTCGCAGCCGCAAGGAGGAGGAGCGATGAAGACGATCAAGGGCCCCGCGCTGTTTCTGGCGCAATTCGCGGGCGATGCCGCGCCGTTCAATTCGTGGAAGTCGATCACCCGCTGGGCCGCCGACTGCGGCTATGTCGGCGTGCAGGTACCAAGCTGGGACGGGCGGCTGTTCGATCTGGAAAAGGCTGCGGCATCAAAGGATTACTGCGACACGTTCAAGGGCGAGGCCGCCGAGGCGGGGATCGCGGTGACCGAGCTGTCCACCCATCTTCAGGGGCAGTTGGTGGCCGTGCATCCGGCCTATGACGCGGCCTTTGACGGTTTTGCCGCCCCTGCGGTGCGCGGCAATCCCAGGGCGCGGGCGGAATGGGCGGTGGATCAGGTGAAGAAGGCGCTGACCGCCAGCCGCAATCTGGGCCTGTCGGCCCATGCGACGTTTTCGGGGGCCTTGGCCTGGCCCTATGTCTATCCCTGGCCGCAGCGCCCGGCGGGGTTGATCGAGGAAGCGTTTGACGAACTCGCCCGCCGCTGGCTGCCGATCCTGAACCATGCCGAAGAGATGGGGGTCGATGTCTGCTATGAGATCCACCCCGGCGAAGACCTGCATGACGGGGTTTCCTATGAGATGTTCCTGGACCGGGTGGGGGGCCATGCGCGGGCCTGCATGTTGTATGATCCCAGCCACTATGTGCTGCAACATCTTGATTATCTTGACCATATCGACATCTACCACGACCGTATCCGGATGTTCCATGTCAAGGATGCCGAGTTGAACCCGACGGGGCGGCAGGGCGTCTATGGCGGCTATCAGTCCTGGGTGAACCGCGCGGGACGATTCCGCAGCCCCGGTGACGGGCAGGCGGATTTCGTGGGGATCTTCTCCAAGCTGACGCAATACGGCTTTGACGGCTGGGCGGTGGTGGAATGGGAATGCTGCCTGAAGCACCCCGAGGACGGGGCGCGGGAGGGGGCGGAATTCGTGCGCAATCACATCATCCGGGTGACCGAGAAGGCCTTTGACGATTTCGCGGATGCGGGAACGGACAGGGCGGCGAACCGGCGGATGCTGGGACTGGAATAAGGGAGGCCATCATGGCGATCACAGGGGCACATGTGGCGCGGGCGCCGCGCATCCGGCTGGGCATGGTGGGGGGCGGGCGCGATGCCTTTATCGGCGCCGTCCACCGCATCGCGGCGCGGATTGATGACCAGTATGAACTGGTTGCGGGGTGTTTTTCATCCAATGCGGAAAAGAGCGCGGCCTCGGGCGCCGATCTGGGGGTGGACCCCAGGCGGACCTATGCGAGCTTTGCCGAGATGGCGGCGCGGGAGGCGCGGCGCAAGGATGGGATCGAGGCGGTGGCCATCGTGACGCCCAACCACATGCATGCCCCGGTGGCGATGCAGTTCCTGCGGCGGGGCATCCATGTGATCTGCGACAAGCCGCTGACCGCCACCCTGCCGGAGGCGAAGCGTCTGGCCAAGGCGGCGGAGGCGTCGGGCGTGGTCTTTGCGCTGACGCATAACTACACCGGATACCCGATGATCCGGCAGGCGGCGGCGATGGTCAGGAAGGGCGATCTGGGGGAAATCCGGGTCGTGCAGGTGGAATATGCGCAGGACTGGCTGGCGGAACCCATTGAACAGACGGGACAAAAGCAGGCCGACTGGCGGACGGACCCGGCGCGGACGGGCGCGGGCGGATCGACGGGGGATATCGGGACCCATGCCTTCAACCTTGCGGGCTTTGTCACGGGGCTGGAGTTGGAGAGCCTTGCCGCCGATCTGCAAAGCTTTGTTCCCGGGCGGCGGGTGGATGACAACGGGCATGTGATGCTGCGCTACAAGGGGGGGGCGCGGGGGATGCTGTGGTGTTCGCAGGTCGCCTCGGGCTGTGAAAACGGTTTGCGGCTGAGGGTTTACGGGACGAAGGCCGGGATCGAATGGGCGCAGGAGGACCCGAATTACCTCTGGGTCGGGCCGCTGAACCAGCCGAAATACCGCATCACGCGGGGCGGGGCCGGATCGGGGCCGGAGGCGGGGCGCGTGACGCGCGTGCCGCCGGGGCATCCGGAGGGATATCTGGAAGGTTTTGCAAATATTTACGCCGAGGCGGCGCGGGCGATCCTGGCGCGGCGGGAGGGGGGGGCGGTCGATCCGGCGGTGACCTTCCCCGGCCTGAAGGAGGGGCTGGAGGGGGTGGCCTTCGTCGATGCCTGCGTGCGGTCGTCGAAGCGCAACGGGGCCTGGGTGCCGCTGGCGCTGTAGGGTGTTAATGCCCTTCGACATCAGGGACTTGGCCGGAAACGGCTGTGCCGCATCTTGTGCCGTCTTCTGTGCCGCAAACTGTGGCCACGCTGCGGGCGGCGCGGAAGGGCGGCGTTAAGGTTAACGATGGTCGGCCATGGGGGCGCGGCCCCCGCGCCGATGGATCGCGACAGGGTGTCGGGAGGGGGCGGGGTCCGGGGTGCGGGCGGTCAGCTTGCGGCGGCCTCGGCGCGCAGGCGGGGGCGTTCGCGTTGCAGCCAGAGCGCGGTGAGAAGCATCGGGCCGTTGGTCAGTTCGCCCGTCGCGGCAAGGTCCATCATCCGGTCGAAGGAGATGAGGTGGCCGCGGATATCCTCGGCCTCTTCGGCGGCGCCGAAAACGCCCGCCGTGCCATCGGGAAGATCGGTCAGCGCGACATAGGAATAGAGATATTCCGAGATGGCGCCGGGGCTGGGGTAATAGCCCGCCACGGGGAGAAGCGGGCCGAGGGTCAGACCCGCCTCTTCCAGCGCCTCGCGCCGGGCGGCCTCTTCCGGCGTTTCGCCGGGGTCGATGCGGCCTGCGATGGCTTCGAGCTGCCAGGCGGCCTGATCGCCACGGGCCAGAGCGCCGACGCGGAACTGTTCGATCAGGAGCACGCGGTCGCGGCGCGGATCATAGGGCAGGACGGTCACCGCATCGGTCATGACGAAGACGGCGCGGTCCTGTGGCGCCCCCATCGCGCCGCCGAACTGCCGCCAGCCCAGACGCCATTCCTCGACGGCGAAGAAATGGGCATAGGGGGTGCGGATGCGGTCCACCGCCACCTCCCCTGCCCCGCCGGGCCGGCGCAGGCTGGCCGGTTGCGGGGCGGCGGCACGGACGCGGGACGCCCCGCGCGTGAGCATCGGGCCATAGCGGGCGGCGACGGCATCGGCGGGCCATTGGCCCATCAGCGCCATGAAATCCCCCGCCGTGGCCAGGGCGGCGGCGCCGTAGCGGGCCACCCAATCGGCGAGCGACCAGCGCGCACCGGGCAACCAGCGGCCCGGCTGCGGCAGATAGACCTGCGCCATCACCGGCCCTTCGGCGGTGTCGATGCGGGTTTCGCTGCGGCCATAGCCGAAGCCGCCTTCGTAGAAATCCAGCCGCGCCGCCTCGGCCTCGGTCACCGCATCGAGCAGCAGGCCTTCGGCCTTGTCCCTTGCCGCCGGGGTGATGAGGGGGAAAGCCCCGCCCTTTGCCCAGAAGACGGCATGGCCGGCAAGCTGCGCGGGACGGGCGACGGCCTCGCGCCCCAGGACGCGCGCCAAGAGCGGGAGGTGGCACAGCGTGCCGTAGAAGAAAAACCGCACCGGCCCGCCCCCTGTCAGCGCCAGCGCCGACCGGCGGATTCCGTCAGCATCCCGGCGAAGATTCCGCCGAGGGCGATGGCGGCGAGGGTCGGCGCATTCAGGATCATCGCGCCGAAATCCATGAATTCGTTGAAGACGTCGAGGACGGCGTCCATCGGCCCGCGATAGAGGCCGCGCAGGGAAATCTGGATCATGGTGCCGAGGGCGAAGGCGAAAAGCGCGCAGAGCGTGACCGTGGTCGCCGTCCGCAGCCCCGTTGCCGCCGCTTCGGCATAGCTGGAGCGCGGCGCCGCCCCGGAGATGAACCAGCCGCCCAGCGCCCCGATGGCGATGGATACGGGATAGAGCCGCCCGACCCTTTGCGCTTCGGGCAGCAGCCCCTCCAGCACGATGCAGACGACCCATGCCGCGAAGGCGAAACTCAGTGCGGCGACGAGTTTGGCGGCAGTGGGCATCGGGGGCCTCAGTGGGGGCGGGTGACTGTGATCTGTGTTACGTCACAATTTCCGCCCTCGAAAGCCCCGGCGCAAGAGGTGAGGTAAAAGTTCCACATCCGGCGGAAGCGATCGTCGAAGCCCATCTTCGCCACCTCGTCCCAGCGGGTGTTGAAAGTGTCATGCCAGCGGCGGAGCGTCTGGCTGTAGCTGTCGCCGAATTCGATGGAATGCTTCACCCGCAGGCCGGCGCGTTCCACTTCGGCGCGCAGGGCGGCGGGAGAGGGCAGCATCCCGCCCGGGAAGATGTATTTCTGGATGAAATCGACGCCCTTGCGATAGACCTCCCAGCGCCGGTCGGCGATGGTGATGATCTGGAGCGTGGCGTTCTTGCCGGGTTTCAGCCTTTCGCGCAGCGCATCGAAATAGACCGGCCAGTAGCGTTCGCCCACGGCTTCGAACATCTCGATGGAGGCGATGCCGTCGTAAAGGCCGCGCTCGTCGCGGTAATCCTGAAGCTTGATCTCTACCCGGTCGGAAAGGCCCGCGCGGGCCATGCGTTCCACCGCGTAGTCGTATTGCGCCTTGCTGATGGTCAGGCCGGTGACGCGCAGCCCGCGTTCCCTGGCGGCATATTCGGCAAAGCCGCCCCAGCCGCAGCCGATTTCAAGCACATGGTCGCCGGGGCTGGCGCCCATCTGATCGACCATGGACTTGTATTTCTCGATCTGCGCGGCTTCGAGGCTTTCCTGCCCGGTGTGGAAGATGGCGCTGGAATAGGTCATCGTGTCATCGAGCCAGAGGCGATAGAAATCGTTCCCCAGATCGTAGTGGTAGCTGATGTTCTTCCGGGCCTGCCCCTTGCTGTTGGATTGCAGCCAGAAGCGCAGGCGTTCGTAGAAGCGCAGGAGGCCCATGCCGGGGAAGCCGTCATTGATGCGGTCATTCTCGGGCAGTTGCACGAGGTCCATCAGCGCCTGAAGGTCGGGGCTGGACCACCAGCCTTCGAGATAGGCATCGCAGAAGCCCAGATCGCCTTCGCGGATCAGGCGGGAAAACGTGTCGGGATTGTGCACCACCACCTCGCCCACAGGGCCGGGCTTGGGCGCATCGACGCGGAAGCGGCGGCCATCGGGCAGGATGAAATCCAGCCGCCCCCGCCCCATGCCCTGCAAGACCTGGAAGGCCGAGGCGAAATAGCGCGGCAGGCCGGATTGGCCCTTGATGCTGGTCAGTACGTCCATGAACTCCCCACGTTTCTTCTTTTTTATGCGTCACAGTTCCAGATACGAAGGCCGCACTCAAGGGTTTCATGCAGAGCTTTGCCGGGGAATGGCAAGGGGTGAGGGGTTGCCTTGCCCGCCATTCCCGCCCCGGTTGCAGCCTTCCCTTGCGTCAATCGGGTTCCTGCCCTCCGCGCGCCGCATAGGCGGCCAGCGCCCGCGCCCGGCCTGTCGCGAGATCGACGATGGGGCGGGGATAGGGGCGGGCCGGATCGAGGTTCCAGGATCGCGGCGCGGCGTCGAAGAAGGCCAGCGCCTCGGGGCCGGGATTGCGGCTGAGTTCGGCGAGGAAGCGGCGGCGGTAGAGGCCGCTGGGATCGAACTTCTCGACCTGCGTGGCGGGGTTGAAGATGCGGAAATAGGGGGCGGCGTCGGGGCCGGAGCCTGCGGCCCATTGCCAGCCCATGGCATTGGCGGCGGGGTCCCAGTCCACGAGGCAATCGGCGAACCAGTCGAGGCCGGCCTTCCAATGCGTCATCAGATGTTTGGTGAGGTAGGAGGCGACGATCATCCGGCCCCGGTTGTGCATGGTGCCGGTGACGTAAAGTTCGCGCAGGGCGGCATCGACAAAGGGCTCGCCGGTCATGCCGCGCTGCCAGGCGGTGAGCTGCGGGCCCTGGCTGGCCCAGGGGAAGCTGTCCCAGTCGGCCTTCCAGTTCGCGGTGGCGATATGGGGGGTGTGGTGCAGGAGGTGGTAGGAGAATTCGCGCCAGACCAGTTCCTTGAGGAAGGTCTCGGCCCCCGGGCTGCCCTGTTCGAAGGCGGTGAGGGCGGCATGCCAGAGGCGGCGGATGCCGATCTCGCCATAGGTGAGGTTCTCCGACAGGCGCGAGGTGCCGGGTTCGGCGGGCAGGTCGCGGGCCTCGGCGTAGCGGTGGACGGGGCCGGAGAGGAAGGCTTCCATCCGGGCCAGCGCCGCCGCCTCGCCCACCCGGACATGGGCGGCGACGACGGGGGCGCCGCGCCGCATGGCGGCGCCGAGGTGCCAGTCCTCCAGCCGGTCGGAGGCGGGCCAGACCTCCGGCACCGGCAGGCGGGCGGGGGCGGGATCGGGGGCGGCGACGGGAAGGCCGCGGACGGCCCGCCAATAGGGGGTATAGACGCGGTAGAAGCCGCCCTGCCCTGTCTGCACCGTCCAGGGTTCGTGCATCAGATGGCCGGCGAAGCTTTCGGCGCGCAGGCCGCGCGCCTTGAGCGCCGCCTTCACCGCGCTGTCGCGCGCCTTGGCGGCGGGATCGTAGAGCCGCGACCAGAGCACGCCCGTCGCCCCGGTTTCGGCCAGCAGCGACTCCAGCACCGCAAGCGCCGGGCCGCGCCGCAGGATGATACGCGCCCCCATCGCCTCCAGCCGGGCGGCAAAGGTCTGGAGTCCCAGCCCGAGCCGCCATTTCGGGGCGGCCCCCAGTGCCTCGGTTTCCGGGTCGAGAATGAAGACCGGGATCACGGGCTGCCCGCTGTCCAGCGCGGCAGAGAGCATCGGCAGGTCGTCCAGCCGCAGATCGCGGCGGAACCACAGGATGAGGGGGGGTGTCATGCGTGTCTTCGGTCTTTCTTTACCGTGATACGCAGGACGCCCGCCCCCGGATCATCTTTCACAGCAGCGCGTCCAGCGCGGCGATCAGGCGGGCCACGTCATCGGGCCCGGTGTAATGCACCGCGCTCATCCTGAGGACGCCCTTCTCAAGGTCCACCCCCATCGCGGTCAGCGGGCGGACGGCGTAGAAATCGCCCGCCCAGCAGGCGATGCCGCGACGGCCCAGTTCTTCGGACAGGGGTTCGGCGGGGCGGCCCAGATCGACGGCCACGGTGGGGGCGCGGCGGGCGGCATCGCGCGGGCCGATCAGCCGGACGTCATTCCGCGCGGCGAGATAGTCGAGAAGCGGGGCGATGACCGCCACTTCCTGCGCCCGCATCAGATCATGCACGCCGCGATTGCGCGCCGCCGCATCGCCCGTGATCCCGTGGCGGGCGGCCAGCGCATCGACATAATCGGCCATGCCCGCGCAGGCGGCGATTTGGGCATGGTCCGGCCCGGCGGGGGTGAAGCGCTTGTAAAGCGTCGCGTTGTTGAAGAAATGCGCCTGCCCCGGCAGGTCCATCCCGAACTCCTGCCGGATCACCATGATGCCCTGATGCGGGCCATAGGTCTTGTAGGCCGAGAAGAGATAGACATCGCAGCCGAGCGCCGGGATATCGGGAAAGCCGTGGGGGGCATAGCTGACGCCATCCACCACCGTCCGCGCCCCTGCCGCGCGGGCCATGGCGGCGATGGCGGCGACATCGTTGATCTCGGCCACCACATTGGAGCAATGGGGGAAGCAGACCAGCCGCACCTTGCCATCGTCCAGCAGCGGGGCGAGGGCGGCGGTCGAGAGCGACCCGGTATCGGGGTCGATCTTCCATTCGCGGACCTCCACCCCTTCATCCGCCAGACGGCGCCAGACGCCGGAATTCGCCTCGTGGTCCTGATCGGTGACGACGATGGCCTGCCCGGTTCCGGCCAGCCATTTGCGCACCGCCTGCGCCAGAACATAGGTATTGGCGCTGGTCGAGGGGCCGAAGGAGACCTCTTCGCGCGCCACGCCCATCATGGCGGCAAGGCGGCTGCGGGCCTCGTCCATTTCGGCCCCGCCCGCCTGCGCGCCGGGATAGGGGGCATAGGGCTGCACCTTGCGGTCGGTATAGAAGCGGTGAAGGCGATCCACGACCTGCGCGCAGGGATAGGAGCCGCCCGCATTCTCGAAGAAGGCATGGGAGGACAGAACCGGCGAGGCGAAGGCCGGAAACTGGGAACGGACGAAATCGAGGTCGAGCGCAGGCATCGGGGGCATCCCTTCAAGGTTCGGTGTCCAGCGAACCGGGGCGCGCCCGCACGGGCGGGGTGGTCCCGATCCGTGGCAGGTCTTCCAGCCAGCCTGGCGGCATGTCGCTTCCGCAGGCAGAGGGGCGCGGCGGCCCATCGGCGACAGGCGTAGCAAGCCCCCGGCGCAGGCTCAAGCCCCCGGATGACGGCCAGCCCTGCCCCCTGTCACTTTCTGTCTGAACCTGTCACTTTCTGTCTGAAAATATCCGCAGGGGGTGAATTGGCCGCAGGCCAAGAGGGGGCGCGCGCGCCCCCTGCACCGGTTGCCTCCCGCGCCTAGCGGCGGACGTTGACGACGACCCGGCCCTTCACCGCCCCGTTCAGGATGGCGCGGCCAAGGTCGGGCAGATCGCCGAGCGCACATTCCTCGACCATCGCCTCGAGCTTGGCCATGGGCAGTTCGGCGGCGATGCGCTGCCAGGCCGTCACGCGCTTTGCATAGGGGACCATGACGGAGTTGATGCCGAGAAGGTTCACCCCCCGCAGGATGAAGGGGGTCACCTTCGCCGGAAGGTCGGCCCCCCCGGCAAGGCCCACCGAGGCGACGGAGCAATCGGATTTCATCTGGCCCAGCACGCGGGCCAGCATCGGGCCGCCGACATTGTCGATGCAGCCGGCCCAAACCTCGGATTCCAGGGGTTTCTTCACCGTTTCGGCGAGGTCCGCGCGCGGGACGATGCGGGTGGCGCCGAGGGCGCGCAGATAGGGTTCCGTCTCGGGGCGGCCCGTCACGGCGGCGACGCTGTAGCCGCGTTCGGCCAGAAGGGCGACGGCGACCGAGCCCACGCCGCCTGCGGCCCCGGTGACCAGCACCTCGCCCAGGTCGGGGGTCAGGCCATGCGCCTCCAGCGCCATGAGCGACAGCATCGCGGTGAAGCCCGCCGTGCCCACCGCCATGGCCTGGCGGGTGGTCAGCCCGTCGGGCAGCGGCACCAGCCAATCGGCCTTGACCCGCGCCTTTTCGGCAAAGCCGCCCCACCAGCTTTCGCCGACGCGCCAGCCGGTGAGGACGACCCGGTCGCCGGGGCGGTAGCGAGGATCGTCGGAGGCCTCGACCACCCCGGCGAAGTCTATGCCCGGCACATGGGGCCAGGCGCGCACCATGCCGCCGCCGGACCCGAGGCAGAGCCCGTCCTTGTAATTCAGCGTGGACCAGTCCACCGCGACGGTAACATCGCCGGCGGGAAGCCGCGCCTCCTCCAGCATCTGCACCCCGGCCGAGGTCGCCCCCGCCGCATCCTTTTCCACCACCAGCGCCCTGAACATCCTGCGTCCTCTCCTTTTTTCGGGGCAGATTCCCGGCCTGATCCCGCGTCCGCGCCCAATTAATGTGCAACACGCGCCAAGTTTATCGGCAATCCGGCCCCTGCCCCCTTGCCGCGACGTCCGGCAATTCCAATGTCGATAGCGGCTTGAGGCCGACTACCGCCTGAAATAGCGTCACATCGTCATCCGGCTGCAAGGGGAAAAGCGCCGGAGACCAAACAGAGAGGAACCCGAATGAGCCTGACCCGTCGTTTGCTTGCCACCGCAGCAACCCTTGTCGTCCTCACCGGAGCCGCCCGTGCCGCCGACCCCGAGATGGTGGTCTTCGACTGGGCCGGTTGGGAGATGGACGGGGTGCTGACCGAATATGTCGCGAAGCATGGCCAGAAGCCGACCTATTCCTTCTTTGCCGATGACGACGAGGCCTTCCAGAAAGTCTCTTCCGGCTTCAAGTCGGATGTGACGCATCCCTGCGTTGCCAGCCTGCCGCGCTATCGCGAGGCGGATCTGATCGAACCCTGGGACACCTCGAAGATCCCGGAATTCGCCAATCTGAACCCCGCCTTCCTTGAATCGCCCTACGTGACGGATGATGGCGGCGTGTGGTTCATCCCCACCGATTATGCCTATACTGCCATTGCCTATAACACGACCGAGGTTCCGGCCGAGGATGTGGCCTCGCTTCAGGTCTTCACCAATCCGAAGTATGCGGGGCGCATCTCTCTCCCGGACAATTCGGACGATGTCTGGGCGCTGGCCTTCCTGGCGACCGGTCTGACAAGCTGGGACAATGTGACGGATGAGCAGTTCCAGGCGGCGGCGGACTGGCTGCGGTCGGTGCATCCGAATGTGCGCGCCTATTGGGCCGACCCGGCCGAGCTGTCGCAACTGATGGCGACGGGCGAGGTGCTGGTGGCCTGGTCGTGGAATGACGGCGTGGCGCTGTTGCAGGATGAAGGGTTCCCGGTCGGGTTCAACCGGTCGCCCGCCGAGGGCGCCTCGACCTGGTATTGCGGCTATGTGAACATGAAGGATGCGCCCGGGTCGGAAGACAAGGCCTATGACTTCATCAACTCCATGCTGGCGCATGGGTCGGCGCAGACCTTCCTCGATGAGCTGGGCTATGCCCATGCCAACAATGCCGCGATGGCGAACATTCCCGAGGATGCGCAGAAGGCCGCCTTCATCGACCCGGTGACCACGACCCTGCTGGCACAGACCCCGGTGACGGCGGAAGCCCGCGAGCGGAAGATCCAGGAGTTCGAGAACATCAAAGCCGGGTTCTGATCCCTGACCACGATCCCGGGAAGGGCGCCCTTGCGGGCGCCCTTTTCCATTGCGCCGCTTGCGCCCCCCTGCCACGGCCCCTATATTGCGGCTGTCCGGGGCAACCCGGACTATGGCGATAAACGCACCTGTAATAGACGGCTCGGACCCGGGGGCGGTACCCGGCGGCTCCACCAGACTCACCCGGTCATTGCGGGGGTAAGGGGCCGAAACAGGATCGACGAACGTTCAAAGAGGCCAGCTTTCGCTCGGTGAGGTACCACCGTTATCGGTCCAAGATCACAGTTGCCAATGACAACCGTGCTCCGGTGGCGCTGGCTGCGTAAGCGGCTCGCAATACCAAACATAAGCCCTTGCGCTTAGCCGCGTAAGGCGGGGTTCGCAGGTACCTGGCAACAGAAACCTGCACCTTCCCCCGTGTTTGGCCCCCCGTCTCTGGCTGCGCGCATCGCGCGCGAAGAATTTTCGTACGAAAACTCTTCGGATGCGAAAAATCTTCGGACGAAGATTTTTCGGCCCTTCAGCCGCGGAGCACCGCGCCGGGATTGAGGATGCCCGAGGGATCCAGCGCCGCCTTCACCGCCCGCATCGCGGCGAGTTTCGCGGGATCGCCATAGCGTTCCAGATCGCCCACCTTCAGCCGTCCGATCCCGTGCTCGGCGCTGACCGATCCGCCCATGGCATGGACGAGGTCATGCACAGAGGTCTTGATCGCATCGCGCTGCGCCTCGTGGTCGCGCCGCGTGCGGCCCGGACGCGGGAAGACGTTGTAATGCAGGTTGCCATCGCCCAGATGGCCAAAGCAGTTGATGCGGAAATCGCCGATCCGGGCCAGTGCCGCCCCGGCCTGCGGGATGAAGTCCGGCACGGCCGAGAGGGGCAGCGAGATGTCATGGGAGGAGATCGACCCGACGCGGCGGTTCGCCTCGGGGATCGACTCGCGGATGCGCCAAAGGCTGGCGCGCTGCGCCTCGGATGCCGCGATGACGCCATCCAGCACCAGCCCCGCCTCTTCCGCCTCGGCATAGAGCCCGGCCATCACCGCCTCGGCCTCGAAGACGGAGGGCAGGCCAAGGTCCAGAAGCACGCACCATTCGGGCGCGGCGGGGAAGGGGCAGGCCACATCGGGCATCGTCTCGGCCAGGAAGTCGAAGCCCATCTTCGCGATCAGTTCGAAGGCCGAGACCATACCCGGCACGCGCGACTGGCAGAGGGTCAGAAGCCGAAGGGCGGCGGCCGGATCGGGGACGACGAGCAGCGCCGTCACCTCGACCGCCGGGCGCGGGACCATGCGCAGGGCGGCGGCGGTGATGATGCCCAGCGTGCCTTCGGAGCCGATCAGAAGATGGCGGAGGTCATAGCCGGTATTGTCCTTACGCAGCCGTTTCAGCCCCGACAGGACAGAGCCGTCGGCCAGCACCGCCTCCACCCCCAGGCAGAGGTCGCGGGCATTGCCATGGCGCAGGACACCGATGCCGCCCGCATTGGTGGCGAGGCAGCCGCCGATCCGGGCCGTGCCTTCGCTGGCGAGCGAGAGGGGGAACAGGCGCCCCGCCCCTTCGGCGGCGGTCTGCACCGCCGCGAGGGTCATGCCGGCCTCGGCGATCAGGACATTCTCCTCGGGCCAGAGGCCGCGCAGCGCCTCCATCCGTTCCAGCGACAGGATGACGGGGGCGGGGCCGCCGGGCATGATCTGGCCGCCCACCAGCCCCGTCCCGCCGCCCCAGGGCAGGATGCCCACCCGCGCCTCGGCGCAGGTCTGGACGATGGTCTGCACCTCGGCCGTGCTGCGCGGCAGGGCGAGAAACCCCCCCTGCCCCATCCAGCGCCCGCGCGGTTCTTCCAGGTATCGCGCTTCGGGCGCGCGAAGCCTGCCGTCGGGCAGGCGCGCGGCAAGGCGTTCCGCGAAGGCGGCATCGGCGGGGTTGAGCATGGCGGACTCCTTCCTTGCGCTTCGTAGCCTGTGCCATCCCCGGACGGAAGGGTCAGGGATGGAGCTGCGGGAAAAGCACGATCACAGTCGGGCTGGCGGGCAGAGTGCCGAGCGACAGGTCGAGCTGCGGTTCGAAGGTCTGGACGATCTGGAACGGACCTTCCATCTCCTGGAGGAATTGCATCAGCGGTTCGAGCGAGAGCCAATGGACCGGGATCACCACCCGCGCTTGCAGCCGGTCGAGGATGGCAAGCATTTCGGCCCGGCTCGGCCGGTTCGGCCCCTCCACCGCGACCATGACCACGTCCAGCCGCCCGATCGCGGCGAAGGCACTGTCATCCGGCATGCCCTGAAGAGCGCCGAGATGACCGATGCAGAGACCTTCCACCTCGAAGATGAAGATGGAATTGCCGTCGGGCCGCATCCCCTGCCCTGCCGTGCCGCGCGTGTCGGTGGTGACGTTGCGCACCATCAGGGAGCCGAGATCGAGATGATGGTCCGCCGGTCGGCCTTCGGCGTCGGGCCAGCCCTTCAGCACATGGGGAATGCGCGGATGGGGACTGTCGGTGGATTGCAGTCGCATCGTGTCGTTCATGGTGACGACATCCGGCAGCCACACCTCGCCGAAGCCGATGCCGGTGTAATCCGTCACCGCCATCACCCGATCCGAGGAATGGATGGCGACGCTGCCATGCCCCGTGTAGTAGAGCCGCACCTTGCCCGGCGCGATGGGTGCGAAAGGATCGACAAGCTGCGCCTGCCAGAGCCGTTCCGCCCCCGTCTGCGCCACGGCGGAACAGGTGGATTGGGCATGGGTCGGCCCGGCGAGGGCCGCAAGGAGCAGCGCAAGGGCAGAGAGGGCACGGGTGAGGCGGGGGAGACAGGTCGGCACGCGGGCGATCATCCGGAACACAGGACAGGAGGGTATGCCATCACCCTAACCGCATGGCGCGGTTGCAGAAAAGCCAAATCAGGGGATGAATTCCGGTTCCAGCACCATGATCGTCGGGCTTCCCGGCAGGTCCTGGAGCGACAGTTCTAGATCGGGACCGCCCACCTCCACCACCTGGAACTGGCCTTCCATCTCATCGAGGAAGGTTACGAGAGAGGCGCCGGAGAACCAGTGCATCGGGATCACGACCGAGGCGCGCAGGCGGCTGACGACTTCGGCCATGGCCTCGGTGCTCATGGTATAGCCGCCATCGACGGGGACCATGACCACATCGAGCCGCCCGATGGAGGCGTATTGCGCATCGTCCGGGATCTGGTGGAGGTGGCCGAGATGGCCGATGCAGAGACCGCCCGCCTCGAAGACGAAGATGGAATTGCCGTCGGCGCGGGCGCCTTCGCCGAAGGGGCCGCGCGTGTCGGTGGTGACGTTGCGGACGAGCATGGCGCCGAGGTCGAGTTCGTGGAAGGCGGGCTGGCCATCGGTCGGCCAGCCGGGAAGGACATGGGGGATGCGCGGATCGGGGTTTGAGGTCCAGTGGGTGGAATGGGCGTTGTTCATCGTCACCACATCCGGCACGACATCGGGGTTGCCGATATAGCCGGTGTAATCGGTCACGGCGAGGATGCCGCCTTCGGCCTCGATCGCGAAGGAGGCGTGGTCGATATAGCGGATGCGGACATGGGCGCGGTCGATGGGCTGGCCGATGGAGGCGCGCCAGAGCGTTTCGACCGGGGCGAGCGGGGCCTGGGCCAGGGCGAAGCAGTTGGAGGGGATGCGGTCCTGCGCGGCGGCCGGGAAGGCGAGGGCGGCCAGAAGGAGGGCGGCCGCGGTGGCGCGGATCGGCCGGGTTTGCGGCACAGGGTTGGGCAAAGCGTGCGGCATGGTGGCGTCCTCCCGATCCGATGGGCAAGAAGATGCGTCAGCCTGCCATGGGGACAGCCCCCCGTGCCTTCACGCTTTCGTCAGAACGGGGGCGGGGGCGGCGTCAGCCGACATCCGTCCGGCCACGCCGATCGGGCCTAAGCGCCGCATAAAGCACGTGATTTCGCCAGCGGCCCGCGATCTGAAGATAGCTTTGCGCCACGCCTTCATATTTGAAGCCGCATTTTTCCAGCACGCCGCGAGATGCCGCGTTTTCGGGCAGGCAGGCGGCCTCGATCCGGCTGAGGTCGAGCGTGGTGAAGGCGTGATGCACCACGGCCAGAATCGCCTCGCGCATGTAGCCGCGGCGGGAGAAGCGTTCGCCGATCCAGTAGCCCAGCGTGCCGGATTGCGAGGGGCCGCGGCGGATGTTGTCGAGCGTGATCGCGCCGAGAAGCGCCTGATCCTCGCGCCGGATGAGCAGGAGGGGCAGTGCGGTCCCCTGCCCTTCGGCGCGGGCCGCCCAGTAGACGCGGTTGGTGAAGGCGCGGCGGGTGAGGTGGTCGCCCGCCCAGATCGGTTCCCACTGGGTGAGGAAGAAGGCGCTTTCCGCGCGCAGCTCGGCCCATGGCCTCCAGTCGGCATGCTGCGGCAGGCGCAGGGTCATCCGCTCGGTCTCGATCCGAACCTTGCGGCGGAAGGTCAGCATCAGGCGGCGAGCCTTGCCTTGACCGCCTCCAGATCGGGGGCGTCGTCCACCGGGCCGTAGAGGGCCATGGCGGCCCTGGCGCCGACCAGACCTTCGGCATAGCGGCGGACATCGGCAACCGAGACGGCGTCGATCTTGGCGACGGTTTCCTCGACCCCCGGCACGCGGCCCCAGATGGCCAGGAGGCGGGCGTTGCGTTCGGCGCGGCTGGAGGGGCTTTCCAGCCCCATCAGGAGCCCTGCCTTGAGCTGTGCGCGGGCGCGGTTCACCTCGGCCTCGGACATGTCATCGGCGGCGCGCTTGAGTTCGTCCATGGTGAGGCCGATCAGATCGCCGATCTCTTCTTCGGAGGTGCCGGCATAGACGGTGATCTGGCCGGTATCCTCATAGGCGCCCGACTGGGCGAAGATGGAATAGCAGAGGCCGCGTTCTTCGCGGATCTTCTGGAAGAGGCGCGAGGACATGCCGCCGCCCATCGCGGTGGCATAGACCTGCGCGGCATAGACATCGGGGGCGCGGTAGCCGGGGCCTTCGAAGGCGAGCGCGACATGGACCTGTTCGAGATCCTTGATTTCGCGGCGTTCGCCACCGGCAAAGCGCGCGGGTTGCAGGCTGGAATTGCCCACGGGTTTCAGATGGCCGAAGGTCGCCTCGGCCTGCGCCACGATGGCGTCATGGTCCACCCCCCCGGCGGCGGCGAGGATCATCTGGTCGGGGCCGTAATGTTCGCCGACGAAGGTGCGCAGGTCCTGCTGGCCGAAGGCGGAGACGCGTTCGGCGGGGCCGAGGATGGTGCGGCCGAAGGGTTGGTCGGGGTAGCTGACTTCCTGAAGCCAGTCGAAGATGATGTCATCGGGCGTGTCGAGCGCCTGCCCGATTTCCTGAAGGATGACATGGCGTTCGGTTTCGATCTCTTTCGGGTCGAAGACCGGGTTCAGCACGATGTCGGAGATGACGTCGAGCGCGAGGCCCACATCGGGCGACAGGATGCGGGCGTAATAGGCCGTCATCTCGCGGCTGGTATAGGCGTTGATATAGCCGCCCACATCCTCGATTTCTTCGGCGATGCGGAGGGCGGAGCGTTTCTCGGTGCCTTTGAAGGCCATATGTTCCAGGAAATGCGCGATGCCGTTCTGTTCGGCGCGTTCGTGCCGCCCGCCCGCCGTGACCCAGATGCCCGCCGAGGCCGAGAGGAGGCCGGGCATGTCTTCCGTCACGATGCGGAAGCCGTTGGAAAGCGTGGTGATCTTCAGGCTCAACCGCCGATCCTTTCACGTATCAGGGTTTGCAGGGCTGCAAGGTCGTTGGGCACGCGCGTCAACCGTTCGGGGCGCGTGAAGAGGTCGGCCATGCGCGGGGGCAGCGCGGGGCGGGTGCCCATGGCGCCTTCGACGGCATCGGGGAATTTCGCCGGATGGGCGGTGGCGAGGGTGATCATCGGGGTGGTGCCCAGATGATCCCCGGCCACTTTCACGCCTACGGCGGAATGCGGACAGAGCACCTCGCCCGTGCGGGCGAAGGCGGCGCGGATGGTGGCGGTGGTTTCCTCTTCCGAGCAGCGGCCCGAGGCGAAGGTGGCGCGCAGGGTTTCCATCGCGCCTTGCGAGATGTGGAAACCGCCCGCCTTGAGTTCCGCCATGAGCTGCGCCACGGCCTTGCCGTCGCGGCCATAGGCATCGAAGAGGGCGCGTTCGAAATTCGACGATACCTGAATGTCCATCGACGGGCTGATCGAGGGTTTGACCCCGTCCGTCACATAGGCACCCGAGCGGAGGGCGCGGTCGAGGATGTCGTTCTGGTTGGTGGCGATCACCAGTTTCTCGATGGGCAGGCCCATCTGGCGGGCGATGTAGCCTGCGAAGATATCGCCGAAATTGCCGGTGGGCACGGTGAAGCTGACGGCACGATGGGGCGCGCCGAGGGAGACGGCGGAGGAGAAGTAATAGACGACCTGCGCCAGAACCCGCGCCCAGTTGATGGAGTTCACGCCCGCGAGCCGCACGCCATCGCGGAAGGCGAAATCGTTGAACATGTCCTTCACGCGGGCCTGGCAATCGTCGAAATCGCCATCCATGGCGAGGGCGTGGACATTGGATTCGACCGGCGTCGTCATCTGGCGGCGCTGCACTTCCGACACGCGGCCATGCGGGTAGAGGATGAAGAGATCGACATTGGCGAGGCCACGGAAGGCCTCCATCGCCGCCGATCCGGTATCGCCGGAGGTGGCGCCGACGATGGTGATGCGGTCGCCCGTCTTGGCCAGCGCCGCCTGCATCATCTGACCGATGAGCTGCATGGCGAAGTCCTTGAAGGCCAGCGTGGGGCCGTGGAACAGTTCCAGCAGGAAATGATTGGGGGCGAGTTGCACCAGAGGCGCGCGGGCCTCGTGGCCGAAGCCCGCATAGGCCTTGGCGATGAGGCCGCGGAATTCGTCATCGCCGAAGGTGGTGCCGAGGAAGGGGCGCATCACGCGGAAGGCGATCTCTTCGTAAGGCAGGCCCGCCAGCGCCGCGATATCGGCCGATGCCATCTGCGGCACGGCTTCGGGGACGTAAAGCCCGCCGTCGCGGGCGAGGCCGGTCATCATCGCCTCGCCGAAGGTCAGGATCGGGGCCGCACCGCGGGTGGAGATGTAATTCATCGTCATGCCTTCAAACCGTCCGCTGCCTGATACGCCACAGAAGATACGCTGTCATCCCCAGCCAGACGGCGGCGAGCGAAAACCACGTGATGGCGTAGTTCATGTGGTCATTGGGAATACCCGAGGAATCCACGGGCATCGGTTCGATCTCGCCACCCGTTGGCCTGCGGGCGACAATAAATGTCGCCTCCGTGTTCAGGGCCTGCGCCATGGCCGCCACGTCGCGGGCGAACCAGAGGCCCGTGGCGGCATCGGGGGGCGGGGTGAAACCGTCCACCTCATCGGGCCAGTGCAGGTTGCCTTCGACCGTGGCGGGACCCGAGTCGCGCGGGGCGTCGCGGTCATCCTGCCGGACGAAGCCGCGATCGACGAGGATGCGGCGGCCATCGGCGGTTTCGAAAACCTCCACCACGCGGATGCCGGGGCCGATCTGCTTGCGGCTGACCAGCACGTCGAGATGTTCGCCGGTGAAGCGGCCCTGCGCCGTGACGGGAAGATAGCGGTCGGCCTGCGGGTCGGGCGCGGCGGGAAGGGGGACGGGGGCATCGGCGATGCGGGCGTCGATTTCGGCAAGCACCGCCTCTTTCCAGGCGAGGCGGTTCAACTGCCAGACACCGAGCGAAATGAGGATCGCCCCGCCCAGAAGGCCGATCAGAAGGGGGATGATCATGCGGCGGGTCATGGCAACCTCGGGTCAAAAGGAAAGGCGCGCACCCGGTGGGGTCCGCGCCTTCCCGCAAGGGGTGGGGGGCGGGGCGCCGCCCCCCAGGTTCGATCCGGCGTCAGGGATCAGCGGCCCCAGACGTAGATCGAAGCGAAGAGGAACAGCCAGACCACATCGACGAAGTGCCAGTACCAGGCGGCGGCCTCAAACCCGACATGCTTTTCGGGGGTGAAATGGCCCTTCATCGCGCGGATCAGGCAGACGCCGAGGAAGATGGTGCCGATGATGACGTGGAAGCCGTGGAAGCCCGTCGCCATGAAGAAGTTCGCGCCATAGATGTTGCCGGCGAAGCCGAAGGCGGCGTGGCTGTATTCATAGGCCTGGAAGCCCGTGAAGATGATGCCGAGCGCGATGGCGAGGGCGAGGCCGTTGATGAGGTCCTTGCGGTTGTTCTCATGCACCAGGGCGTGATGCGCCCAGGTGGCGGCGGCGCCCGAGCAGAGCAGGATCAGCGTGTTGATGAGCGGCAGGTGCCAGGGGTCGAAGGTTTCGATGCCCGCGGGCGGCCAGACGCCATCGACGGCGGGGCTGAGCGGCCCCATCGGATAGAGTGCGTGCTTGAAGAAGGACCAGAACCAGGCCGCGAAGAACATGACTTCGGACATGATGAACATGATGAAGCCATAGCGCAGGCCGAGGCGGACGACGGGGGTGTGATCGCCGACCTGGCTTTCCTTCACCACATCGGCCCACCAGCCGAACATCACGTAGAGCACGCCGACGAAGCCGATCAGACCCAGCCACGGCCCCTGCCCGTGCATCCACAGCACCGCGCCGAAGAGCATGAGGAAGGCCGACACTGCCGCCATGAACGGCCAGATGGACGGCGGAAGGATGTGATAATCGTGGTTCTTGGCATGTGCCATTCCGGTTCCCTCGCGTTTTTTATCAGTTTACCGCGCCATCCGCAGGGGCGGCAAGCGCCGCCTGCTCTTCGGGCAGGGGTGTTTGGTAGAAGGTGTAGGAGAGCGTGATCTCCTTCACGAATGCGCCTTCCGGGTCTTTCACCATTTCGGGGTCCACGAAGAAGGAGACGGGCATCTGCACCCTTTCGCCCGGTTGCAGGACCTGTTCGGTGAAGCAGAAGCAGGCGATCTTGTCGAAATAGCCGCCTGCCGCCTCGGGCGCGACGTTGAAGCTGGCGGTGCCGGCGACGGGGCGGTCGGTGGGGTTGTAGGCCTCGTAGAAGGCCAGCGCATTTTCACCGATGCGCACCGTCATCTCGCGCTTCACGGGGCGGAATTCCCAGGGCATGCCGCGTTCGGTGGTGGCGTCGAACTTGATGACGACGGTCCGGTCGAGGATCGTGTCGGGCGCGGCCTCGGCCACGCCGGGGGTGCCGCCGAAGCCGGTGACGCGGCAGAACCAGTCGTAGAAAGGCACGGCGGCGAAGGAGAGGGAGCCCATGGTCGCCACCACCCCAACCAGATAGAGCGCCGTGCGGTTGTGACCCTTCATTCTGCCTCCTCTGCCGCCAGTTCGGGGCGGACCGAATGATCGAAAGCCTGCATCGGATCGCCGCGCGTGACCTTGACCACCGTCAGGGCGAAGACCAGCACGATGAACAGGGCGAGCGTCACCGCCACGCCGATATTGCGCCCGAAGCGGCGTCTGTGGATTTCATGTTCCGGGGGAAAGGCCATCACCAGCCCCCCATGCCATAGGGCCGCAGCGCGGCTTCCGCGAGGAAGGCCCCGAAATGCAGGAAGAGGTAGGAGAGCGAGAAGCGGAAGACCGATTTCTCGGTGGCGTAGCCATCCGCCTCGGCCATCGCCTCGTCGCGCCGCCATATGCGCCATGCGCCGATCAGGAACCAGCCGTTCAGCGCGATGGAGGCCGCCAGATAGATCGGCCCGCCGATGGAGGTGAAGGCCGCGCCGACGGCGACCGGAACCAGCAGGATGGTATAGACGAGGATATGGGTCCGCGTCGCCTTGCGCCCGTGGGTCACGGTCAGCATCGGCACGCCGGCATTGGAATAGTCATCCTTCATGAAGAGCGCGAGCGCCCAGAAATGCGGCGGCGTCCACATGAAGATCAGCGCGAACATGAGCAGGCTTTCGACCGAGATGCCGCCCGTGGCGCAGGCCCAGCCGATCATGGGCGGGAAGGCCCCCGCCGCGCCGCCGATCACGATGTTCTGCGGCGTGGAGCGTTTCAGCCACATCGAATAGACGACGGCGTAGAAGAAGATGGTGAAGGCCAGAAGCCCCGCCGCCAGCCAGTTTGCGGCCAGACCGAGCATGACCACGGCGATGCCGGACAGGGCCAGACCGACGGCCAGCGCCTCGCCCGCCGCGACCTTGCCCGCGGGCACGGGGCGGGATTTGGTGCGGCGCATGACCGCGTCGATATCGGCATCCCACCACATGTTCAGCGCGCCCGAGGCCCCTGCCCCCAGCGCGATGAAGAGGATGGAGGCGAAGGCGATCACGGGATGCACCGAGACCGGGGCCACCAGAAGCCCCACCAGCGCGGTGAAGACGACCAGCGACATCACGCGCGGCTTCAGAAGCTGCACGTAATCGCCGAAGCCCGCTTCTCCCGGCTGTTCATAGGCGCGGATATCGCTCATGCGCTGCATTTCCTCCCGGTGGGGATGCGGCCCCGCCGCAGCGGGGCCATCCCTGCCACGCCCCCTCGGGCGATCAGTTCGACGCCAAGGTGACCGGCTGCGCCATGTCGGCCGCCGAGAGGAGGACATCGCCCGCCTCGGCCTGGGCGACCCAGGCGGCATAGACCTCTTCCGACACGACCTTGACGGTGATGGGCATATAGGCGTGGTCCTTGCCGCAGAGTTCCGAGCACTGGCCGAAATAGATGCCCTCACGCTCGGCGCTGAACCAGAGCTGGGCGAGGCGGCCCGGCACGGCATCCTGCATCACGCCGAAGGCGGGGATCTTCCAGGAATGGATCACATCGGCGCCGGTGACGTTCATCACCACGGTCTTGCCCACGGGCACGACAACGGCAGTGTCGGTGGCGAGCAGGTAGTGGCTTTCGTCATAGCCGTATTCGGCAAGCTGGTCCTTCTGGAGCATGAAGCTGTCGAAGGCGATGGGGGTGGCCTCGGGGTCTTCGGTCACGCCGTTGTCGGTGTATTCATAGGACCAGTACCACTGCGCGCCGGTCACCTTGATGGTGATGTCGGCGGTGGGGATTTCCTGCTGCTTGAACAGGACGGGCAGCGAGAAGGCCCCGATGAAGACGAGGATGAGGATCGGGATCACCGTCCATGCCACTTCCAGAGGCGAATTATGCGTGAAGGTGGCGGGCGTCTTGTTGGCCTTCGTGTTGTAGCGGATCATCACCCAGACGAGCAGCGCGGTGACGAAGATCGTGATCACCGTGATGATGATCAGGATCATGTGGTCCAGACCCTGAAGGTCGCGGGCGAGTTCCGTCGCGGCGGGCTGGAAGCCCATCTCCTTGGGCAGCGGTTGCCCCACCACCTCCAGCCCCTGCGCGAAGGCCGCGCCGGACAGAAGTGCGCCGAGGCCGGATGCGGCCACTGCTTTGAAAATGGTCGAATGACGCATGGTCTTTTCCCGTTCGAGTGCGCGGCCTGTCGCCGCTGCTTCTTTGCCCGCCTGCCGCCCGCAACAAGCGAGCAGACGAGAATCCCGTTGTTTCCCGACCGCTTGAAACCATATTAGGGGCTGCGCGGCAAGCCAAACCGTTGCGGCAAAAGCGCGCCGTTTGACCCAGATCAAGGACATTGCCATGACCGACGCCCCCTTCCGCCCCTTCGAGACGGCGCTGGACGAAGGGGCCGCGCTGGCCCTGCTGCGGCAGGCCACGGCGGAGGCCGAGGATGGGGAACTGTTCCTGGAACGCAAGCGCAGCGAGGCGATCGTCCTGGATGACGGGCGGATCAAGACCGCCTCTTACGATGCCTCCGAAGGGTTCGGGCTGCGGGCGGTGAAGGGCGAGGTCGCGGCCTATGCCCATTCGACCGAGATTTCCGAACGCGCGCTGCGGCGGGCGGTGGATACGGCGCGGCTGGCCGTGGGCGCGGGCGGGGGGACGCTGGCCGAGGCGCCGCAGGGGACGAATGTGAAGCTTTACGGCGATGCCGATCCGATGGCGGATGCGACGTTCCCGGTGAAGATCGACATGCTGAAGGAGATCGACGCCTATGCGCGGGGCCTTGATCCCCGCGTGGTGCAGGTGTCGGCGACGCTGTCCGCCGGGTTGCAGGAGGTGGAGATTCTGCGCCCCGAAGGGCTGCGGCTGGCCGATGTGCGGCCGATGGCGCGGCTGAACGTGTCGGTCATCGTGGAACAGGGCGGGCGGCGCGAACAGGGGGGCATGGGCAGCGGCGGGCGCTTTGGCCTTGCCGCGCTGATGGAGCCCGCCCGGTGGAAGCCGATGGTGCAGGAGGCGCTGCGGATCGCGGTGGTGAACCTTGACGCGGTGCCTGCGCCGGCGGGGGTGATGGATGTGGTGCTTGGCCCCGGCTGGCCGGGCATCCTGCTGCATGAGGCCATCGGGCATGGGCTGGAGGGGGATTTCAACCGCAAGCAGACCTCGGCCTTTGCCGGGCTGATGGGCCAGCGGATCGCGGCACCGGGGGTGACGGTGCTGGATGACGGCACGCTGCCGGATCGGCGGGGGTCGATTTCCATCGACGACGAGGGGACGCCCTCGGGGAAGAATGTGCTGATCGAGGATGGCATCCTTGTGGGCTACATGCAGGATCGCCAGAATGCGCGGCTGATGGGGGTGGCGCCGACGGGGAACGGGCGGCGCGAGAGTTTCGCCCATATCCCGATGCCGCGGATGACGAATACCTACATGCTGGCAGGGGCCGAGGATCCGGCGGTGATCCTTGCCGGGCTGAAGGACGGCATCTATGCCGTGGGCTTTGGCGGCGGGCAGGTGGACATCACGAACGGGAAGTTCGTGTTTTCCTGCACCGAGGCCTATCGGGTACAGAACGGCAAGGTAGGCGCGCCGGTCAAGGGCGCGACGCTGATCGGCGACGGGGCGACGGCGTTGAAGCAGATCCGGGCGATCGGGAATGATCTGGCACTTGATCCCGGTATCGGGAATTGCGGCAAGGCCGGGCAATGGGTGCCGGTGGGGGTTGGCCAGCCCACGCTTTTGATCGGCGGGTTGACGGTGGGCGGCGCGGCGGCGTGACGGTGGGGCGGGGAGACCCCCGCCCTATGGTTGCAGGGTATGGCGGGGTGAACCCCGCCCTACGGTCGCGGGGTATGGCGGGGTGAACCCCGCCCTACGGTCGCGGGGGATGGCGGGGTGAACCCCGCCCTACGGCGGGTCACCCGGACCTGCCCTTGGACGGGGGGCTGTCTGCCCCGCCCGCCAGCCCGCGCCTCAGCGGGTGAATTTGCCTTTCAGCGCATCGGCGAAGGCATTGCCGCCACTGCCTGCCTTCGGCGCAGAGGACATGGGGCCGCGCGGGGGCTGACCCTTGGGCGGGGCGGCGCGGCGGTCCTGTGCGGCCTCGCGCGCCTCGCCCGACTGGGATTTCATCGTCAGGCCGATGCGCTTCCTTGCCGCGTCCACCTCGACCACGCGGACCTTCACCACATCGCCGGCCTTCACCACCTCATGCGGGTCTTTCACGAAACGGTCGGCAAGCTGGCTGACATGGACCAGCCCGTCCTGATGCACGCCGATATCGACGAAGGCACCGAAGGCGGCGACATTGGTGACGGTGCCTTCCAGGAGCATCCCCGGTTTCAGGTCGGAGATTTCGTTGACGCCTTCGGTGAAGGTGGCGGTCTTGAAGGACGGGCGCGGGTCGCGGCCGGGTTTTTCGAGTTCGGCCAGAATGTCCTTCACCGTGGGCAGACCGAAGCGGTCATCGACGAAACGCTTCGGGTCAACGGATTTCAGCGCCGCCGCATCGCCCATCAGTGCGCGGATGTCGCGTCCGCAGGCCGCGACGATGCGGCGGGCGACATCATAGGCTTCGGGGTGGACGGAGGAGGCGTCGAGCGGTTCGGCCCCATCAGGGATGCGCAGGAAGCCCGCCGCCTGTTCAAAGGCCTTGGGGCCGAGGCGCGCGACCTTCAGAAGGTCGCGGCGGGTGCGGAAGGGGCCGTTCTGGTCGCGGTGGGTGACGATGGCCTCGGCCAATGACGGGCCCACGCCCGAAACGCGGGCGAGAAGCGGCGCAGAGGCGGTGTTGAGGTCCACGCCCACCGCGTTCACGGCATCTTCCACCACCGCCTCCAGCGATTTGCCAAGGCGGTGCTGATCGACGTCATGCTGATACTGGCCGACGCCGATGGATTTGGGTTCGATCTTCACCAGTTCGGCCAGCGGGTCTTGCAGGCGGCGCGCGATGGAGACAGCGCCGCGCAGGCTGACGTCAAGACCGGGGAATTCCTTGGCGGCGAGTTCGGAAGCGGAATAGACCGAGGCGCCGGCCTCGCTGACAATCACCTTCACGAGTTTTTCGCTGCCGGGCAGGACGGCGAGGAGGTCGGCCACCATCTTTTCCGTCTCGCGGCTGGCGGTGCCGTTGCCGATGGCGATGAGCTGGACCTTGTGCTTCTGGATCAGTTGCGCCAGCGCCACTTGCGCGCCGCGCAGGTCGTTCTTGGGCTGGAAGGGATAGACGGTGTCGGTGGCAAGGAGTTTTCCGGTGGCATCCACCACCGCGACCTTGACGCCGGTACGGATGCCGGGATCGAGGCCCATCGTGGCCTTGCCCCCGGCGGGGGCGGCAAGGAGCAGGTCCTTGAGGTTGCGGGCGAAGACGCGGATCGCCTCTTCCTCGGCCCGATCCCGCATCTCGGCCATCAGGTCGAGGGTGAGGGAAGTGCGGATCTTCACCCGCCAGGCCCAGGCGGCGGCTTCGCGCAGCCAGATGTCGCCTGCCCCGCGCGTGCCGGCCTGAAGGACGGCGGCACAGGCGCGTTCGGCCGGGCTTTCGCCCTTGGGCGCGTCGGCGTCGATGTCGAGGTCGATGGCGAGGATGCCTTCGTTGCGGCCGCGCAGCATGGCGAGGACGCGGTGCGAGGGGGCGGTGGCCCAGACTTCGGAATGGGCGAAATAGTCGGAGAATTTGGCCCCTTCGGTTTCCTTCCCTTCCACCACCTTGGCGGTGAGTTTCGCCACCTGTTTCATGTGGCCGCGCAGGCGGCCCAGCAGATCGGCGTTTTCGGCAAGGCTTTCGGCGAGGATGTCGCGCGCGCCTTCGAGGGCGGATTTGGTGTCGGGGACGGCTTCGGTGATATAGGTTTCGGCCAGTTTGGCCGGGTCTGCCGCGCGGTCGGCGAGGATGGCGTCGAGGAGCGGGCCGAGGCCGTTCTCGCGGGCGATCATCGCGCGGGTGCGGCGTTTGGGTTTGTAGGGAAGGTAGATGTCTTCGAGTTCGGCCTTGGTCGTGGCCTTGAGGATGGCGCCTTGCAGGCTGTCGGTCATCTTGCCCTGTTCGGTGATCGAGGACAGGATCGCGGCGCGCCTCGCCTCCATCTCGCGCAGATAGGCGAGGCGGTCGGAGAGGGTGCGCAGCTGCGTGTCATCCAGCCCGCCCGTAACCTCTTTCCGATAGCGCGCGACGAAGGGCACGGTCGCGCCTTCGTCCAGAAGGCCGATGGCGGCGGCCACCTGCGCGGGCTGCGCGCCGATTTCGGCGGCAATGATCTGGGGGATGCGGCGGGCGGTGTCGAGGGTCATGTTCGTCCTGTGGCGGGGGTCTTCTGGGGGGCCGAGTCAGCGGGCCGCGACCATAGCCGGGCTGGCGGTGGGCTGCCAGAGTGGCGGGCCGCGTCAGCCGGACGGGGGCAGGATCAGAATGGCGCGGAAGTCGTTCACATTGGTCAGGGTGGGGCCGGTGATGACCTGATCCTTCAGGGCGGCGAAGAAGGAATGGGCGTCGTTGCGGGCCAGGGATTGCGCGGCGTCGATCCCGGCGGATGTGGCGCGGGGGAGTGTATCGGGGGCGATGACTGCGCCCGCCACCTCGGCCGCGCCATCGACACCGTCGGTGTCGCAGGCCAGCGCATGGATGCCCGGGGTGCCGTTCAGGGCGAGGGCAAGGGCGAGGCAGAATTCGGCATTGGGGCCGCCGATCCCGTCGCCGCGGCGGGTGACGGTCAATTCGCCGCCCGAGAGGAGGAGGACGGGCGGGTCGGTCGGGCGCAGTGCGGCGCGGATCGCCTGCGCCTGCGCGGCCTGGGCTGCGGCGACCTCGCGCGCCTCGCCTTCCAGCGCGTCGCCGAGAAGGCGGACGTCGATCCCTGCGGCGCGGGCCAGAGTGGCGGCGGCCTCCAGCGACTGGGCGGGGGCGGCGATGACGCGGTTTTCAACGCGCGTGAGACGCGGATCGCCGGGGGGCACCACGCCCGAGCCTTGCGCCAGCGCCGCTGTGACGGAAGCAGGCACCGGGATCGACCAGCGGTCAAGCACGGCGCGGGCATCGGCAAGGGTGGAAGGATCGCCCACCGTCGGCCCCGATCCGATGAAGGCGGGGTCATCCCCCGGCACGTCGGAGATCATGAGCGCGAGCATCCGCGCGGGGTGGGCGGCGGCGGCAAGCTGGCCGCCCTTCACGCGGCTGAGATGCTTGCGGACCGTGTTCATCCGGTCGATCGGCGCGCCGGAGGCGAGGAGGGCCGCGTTGACGGCGCGCTTTTCCTCCAGCGTCACGCCCGTGACCGGGGAAACCAGCAGGGCCGAGGCCCCGCCGGAGATCAGGGCGAGGACGAAATCCTCTTCCCCCAGACCCGAGAGGAGGTCAAGCATCCGCGCCGTTGCCGCCGCACCTGCGGCATCGGGGACGGGATGGGCGGCCTCCACGATCTCGATCCCCTTGCAGGGGCGGGCATAGCCGTAGCGGGTGATGACCAACCCTTCGCAGGGGCCCCAGACGCTTTCCACCGCCTCGGCCATGCGGGCGCTGGCCTTGCCTGCGCCGATGACGAGGACGCGACCGGGGACGCGGCCGGGCGGTTTCGGCGGCAGATGGGCGGGCATCATCCGCATCGGATCGGCCACTTCGACCGCCCGGTCGAAAAGCCCGCGCAGAAAGCCTGCCGCGCCCGTTTCGTCGATAGCCATGCCCACCCCCGGTTTACGTAATTTACGTATTTTATCGTTCCAGCAGCCGCGCCAAGGCGGCGGCGCGCAGCCGGGCCATCCCCACCGCCTGTTCCGGGCTGACGGCCCGGAAGGCCACCGCCGCATGTGGCCTGAGTTGGGCGAAGCCGTCCAGTTCAGAACCGACCAGCGTGGCGATCTTGGGATATCCGCCCGTGGTCTGGTGATCGGCCAGCAGGACCACGGGCACGCCGTCGCCCGCCACCTGGATCGACCCGCGCAGCACGGGTTCGGAGGGGATGGCCAGCGCCGATTGCGGGGCGAGCGAGGGGCCGCGCAGGCGCACCCCCATCCGGTCATAGGCATCGGTCAGGTGGAAGGTCGTGCCGAGCAGAAGGTCGATCCGGTCGGAACCGAAGAAGCGGTCCTGCGGGCCGATGACCACCGCCACCTCGCCGCGCGGGCGGGCCCAGACCGGGCAGGCGATCGGGCGTTCGGGCAGGAGGCGCGAGTCTTCGACGACAAGCCGCTGTCCTTTGGTCACCGCGCCGCCGCCCAGACCGGACAGGGCATGGGTGGCGCGGCTGCCCAGCCAATCGGGCGCGATCAGGCGCCCGGCGAAGGCCATCACGCTCCACGCCCCCCAGGGACCGCGCCGCACCGCCAGCCGGTCGCCTTCGCGCAGGGTGACGACCTGCCATGAGCCGAGGCGCGTTGACCCGCGGTCCAGAAGAAAGCCACCGCCCGCGATGGCGATGGAGAGCGCGCCTTCCTCCACCTCCAGCGTCAGGCCGCCGAGCGACACTTCCACCGCTGCCGCGCCGGGCGGATTGCCGAGGCCGTGGTTGGCGAGAGCCAGCGCCGCCCGGTCCATCGCGCCCGAAGCGGGAACGCCGAAGCGCAGGAAGCCCGCGCGCCCGCCATCCTGGACGGAACAGAGCGGCCCCGCCGCCGTCACGCGCAGCACCGCGCGGGTCATGCCCCCTGCTCCAGTTCCGAGGCCGGGATACGGCGGAAGCGGACCCTGTCGCCCACGTCGAAGAGGAAGGGATGCGCCTCGGCCCCGGTGAGGATACGGGTGGGGGAGCGGCCGATGATCCACCATCCTGTCGGCATGGTGAGCGTCGTCACGAGGCATTGCCCGCCCGCGATGATGACGCTGCCGGCGGGAACGGCGCGGAGGGGGGCGGTCTTGCGCGGCAGGCGGATCGGCTCGGGGAGGCCGGTCAGATAGGCATAGCCCGGCGCGAAGCCATACATGGCGACGCGGAACTCGCCCGCCAGATGGGCGGCGATGACGGCCTCTTCCGTAAGCCCGGTCTGCGCGGCGACGGCCGCCAGATCGGGGGCATGGGGCGGATCGTAGCAGACCAGCACCTCGCGCGGGGTGGCGTCCTGCGGCACCTCGGGCAGGCTGGCCAGCCGTGCCAGCACCGCCGCCGCGACGGCGGCATGATCGGTCACAAGCGGGTCGAAGATCACCAGCAGGTTGACCATGGCGGGCACCAGTTCCACCTGCCCCGGCACGGGATCGCCGCGCAGCGCGCGGTCGAGCGCCCAGACCTGCGCCTGCACCTCGGGCGCGACGGCATCGCCCAGTTCCACGAGGAGGGCGCGATCCGCCACCGGCACGGCGCGGGGCGGCATGGTCATGGCCCCGCGAAGGGCCGCAGGGCGAGGCCCGCGCCTTCCAGCGCTGCCCGCACGGCCCGCGCCATGGCGACGGAATCGGGGCTGTCGCCGTGCACGCAGATGGAGCCCGCATCAAGGGCGATCTCGCCCCCGCCCAGAACCGGCATCCGGCCGGTTTCCACGAAGTGCCGCATCCGCGCGGCGGCCTCGGTTGCGTCGTGCAGCACGGCCCCCGGCTGGCCGCGCGGAACGAGGCGGCCTTGCGCGGTATAGGCGCGGTCGGCGAAAACCTCGGCCACCACGGGCAGGCCGGCCTTGCGGCCTTCGCGTTCCAGTTCGGTGCCGGAGATGGCGAGAAGGGCCAGCCGCCCCGGCTGCGCCGCGACGGCGCCCGCGATGGCGGCGGCGACTTCGGCCCGGTCGGCGGCGAGATTGGCCAAAGCGCCATGCGCCTTGACATAGCGGACCGGCACCCCGGCCAGCGCCGCCACGCCCAGAAGCGCCCCGATCTGGGCCGCGACCATGCGGCCGATCTCGGCGGGGGTCATGGGGATGATGCGGCGGCCGAACCCCTCGCGGTCGGCAAAGCCGGGATGGGCGCCGACGACCACGCCGCGCGCGGCGGCGGCGCGGAGGGTGGCGAACATCACCTCGGCATCGCCGGCATGGCCGCCGCAGGCGAGGTTGGCGCTGGTGACCAGGTCCAGAAGGGCGGCATCGTCGCCCATCGTCCAGGGGCCGAACCCTTCGCCCAGATCGGCATTCAGGTCGATCTCGCGCATTGCCCCTCCTTCTGATTCGCCCGGCTTGCGGGTGCCGATCCTGCCCGCCCCCTGCGGGAAGCGAAACCCGTTGCGGCAGGCGCGCAGGGGGCAAAAGGAGAAACCGGCGATTATCCCCCTTGCGCCGGGATTTGGCCTTCGTTAAATCCGCCCCACCTGCCAGCGTGGCCCGTTCGTCTATCGGTTAGGACACCAGGTTTTCAACCTGGGAAGAGGGGTTCGACTCCCCTACGGGCTGCCACCCTTCCCATCATCGCAAACAGCAAGCATCGCCCGAGCGGCGTCAGCGCAGCCCGTCCTTGCCGATGGCCGCCTCATGCGTCAGGCCGCCGACGCGGGGCAGCGGGCGGCCGCCATCGGTGACGGCGACGGCGACCATGATCTCGGCGGCGCGGGGGCTGTCGTTCAGGCGGACCTCGATCCCGTCGAAATGGCTGCGGACATAGGCGGCATCCTTGTGGCCGAGCGGCACGTCCAGCACCTGCCCCGGACCGCCCATCTTCTTGGACGAGGGCACCAGTGCCGCGCCGCCGCCGACGGCTTCGCGCAGGGGGGCGCCGAGTTTGGGGTGGAGGATCGCGGCGGCATGTTCCAACTCGCCCGCCTCGCCCACCATGGCGGCCTTGCCATAGCTCTGGGCCTGTTCGGGGGCGATGCCCAGCGCCGCCACGCAGCGCCGCCCCAGAAGCGCGCCGAGTTCGGCGCCGATCTCGGTCAGCGGGGTAAGATCCTCGACATAGCGGCCGGCGAAGGGATTGGCGATCACCGCCACGGCGACGGCCTTGCGGGTGGGGGGCGCGATGGGGCGCCCGGCCTCGTGATGCGTTTCCTCGACCCAGACGGCGAGCTTGCGGATATCGGCACTCATCTCAGACCATCCTCTCCCTTGATGTCGGTGGCGGCGAGCCCGCCTGAACGGGCATGGACCCGCGCGCCGGTGGTCATCACGAGGACGACCATCATCTCGTCGGCGCGGGGGCTGTCATTCAGGCCGACCTCCATCGAATCGAAATGGCTGCGGACATAGGAGGCATCGACATGGGTGATCGGCACGTCGAGCCTTGCGCCGACCCCGCCGACCTTTTTCGACGAGGGGACGATGGCCTTGGCACCGCCCAGCACCTCGCGCATGGCATAGCCGCCGGGGGCGTGCCAGAGCGCGCCATGTTCCAGCTCGCCCGCGCTGCCGATCAGCGCGCCCTTGCCATAGCCTTCGATGGCGTCGGGATTGCCGCCGAGTTCGGCCAGAAGGCGCTGCGCCATCTGGAGGCCGAGGGGTTTCAGATCCTCCATGAAGGGCTGGATCTCTTCGACATAGGCCCCGGCGAAGGGGTTGCGGATGACGGCCATGATCGCCCCGCGGCGCAGCGGGGTGGCGGCGACCGGGCCGCCTTCGTGGAAGATCTCTTCCACCGCCGTGGCGAGTTTGCGCAGGATGACGTCAGGCATGGCAGGGGCTCCGCAGGAGAAGGGGATGTGTCTCGCCGACCAGCCGGGTCTGGCCGTCGAGGAAGAGGGCGACCGAGGTTGCAAGGCCGCGCGCACAGATCGCCCGCGCCGTTTCTGCGGCCCGGTCCAGGGCTTGGGCCACTTCGGCCATGGCAAGCGGGCCGCGCCCGGTGGTGACCATGCGCGGGCCGAGATCGCTGTCGGGCTGGAGCGCATCGGCCCGGCTGCGGCGGATGGCGGGATGGCCGGGAAGATCGACATCATTGGCGATGAGCGTGGCGGCGACATCGGCCATGGCCGCAGAGGGGGCCAGCACGGTGACGGCATCCGCGATGCCGAGCGAGTGGCTGCGCCCGCCGAGGCCCGAGGTCGCGCAGCCGCGGATGGGGCTGTCATGGGACAGGTCCACCCGGCCCAGATCGCGCCCGTCCGGGGCGGCGATGGCGAGGCGGAAGCCGTGGCCTTCGGCAAGGTGCAGGGCGATATCGCCGCCATTGTTCACATAGGCCCGCGTCAGGCGGCAGACGGTCATGGCGGCCAGAACCTCTTCGGCCACGGCCCCTGCCACTGCCGCCATGGGCGTGACGAAGACGGGCCGGTGCGGCAGGCAGGCGGCGACCATGCGGCGGGCCGTGGTGCCGGTGGCGGGGTCGCCGACGGGGCGGCGCAGGAGGGGCAGTTCCGCCACGAGTTCGGGCAGGAGGGTGCGGAACCGGTCCCAGGCGGCGCGGAAGGCGGCCTCGCGGTCGCCTTCCGCGCCGATGATCAGGTCGATCGGCCCGTGGCGCAGATGCAACCGGTCATCAAGGCGCTGCGCGACGGGGGCCTCCATCAGCGGCCCCAGGGGAAATGGATGGGGGCGAGCGGTTCCTCTTCGGAACTGACCAGCCGGATATCGGGCTTGAGCACGCTGCTGACCGGGCGGACGTGATCCACATGGCCGCCCAGCGCGGCATAGTCGGACAGGCGCAGGGTGAATTCGATGGGGGCGACGAGGGCCGGGGTCGGGACATAGCCGAAGGAATTGACGGGCATGTCCAGCACATCCGCCATGACGGTGATGCCGCCGCCGGGCCAGACATAGGCCTGCGCCCCGCCGCAGGTGACGCGGGTCAGCGCCGCCTTCACCGATTGCGTGAGCCGGACGGGATTGGAGGTGACCCCCGCCCGGAGCGAGCCGCCCGCCCCGGCCATGAAGACCACCGAGCAGACCGAGGGTTCGCAATTCTCGCCGATCAGGCGGGCGCTTTCGGCGAGGCCGGGCAAGGCCTCGGCCGGGCGCGGGACGAGGTCCGCGTCAAGTTCGTAATAGCCCCATTGTTCGCCCGTGGTGGAGATCATCAGAAGCCGCAGGCCGGGCCAGGCGACCTTGGGGTCGAAGGGTTTCAGGATGGTGAGCGGGTCTTCGACATCCGTCCCGCCCCAGCCGCGGCCGGGATGGGCGACCTGGAAATAGCGGCCCGGCGTGGAGCGGCGGCCATTCAGCCGGATGCCGGTGGCGGGGATGTCGAGGAGCTTGCCCGCCTGATGTTCCGACAGGACGCCGGTGATGTGGTCATCGACCACCACCACCTCATCCACCTGACCCAGCCATTGCTTGGCGAACATGCCGATGGTGGCCGAGCCGCAGCCTACCCGCATCAGCTTTTCCGCCACGCCGTTGATGACGGGGGCCTTGCCCGCCTGGATCACCACCGTCGCGCCGTCGTCGATGGTCACCTCCACCGCCTCGCGGTTGCACAGGCGCATCAGGGCATCGCAGGTGACGCGGCCTTCCTTCTTGCTGCCGCCGGTCAGGTGCAGCACGCCGCCGAGCGACAGCATGGCCGAGCCATATTCCCCGGTCATCACATGGCCGACGGGTTCGCCCTCCACCCGCACCAGCGCGCGTTCGGCGCCGATATGACGATCGGTGTCGATCTTCACCTTGACGCCGCAATAGCTGAAGATGCCTTCGGTGACGACGGTGACCATGTCCACCCCGTCGATCTTCTGGCTGACGATGAAGGGGGCGGGCTTGTAATCGGGATAGGTGGTTCCGGCACCGACGGCGGTGACGAAGGTCCGTCCGCCCTGGATCAGGTCGCCGTCCCAATCCTCGGTCGTAAGGAACGGCACCGCCTGCGCGCCGGATTGCAGCACGGTGAGCGGATCGAGCCGGACCAGTTCGCCCTTGTGATTGGCATAGCGGTCGCAGGCCCCGGCGCGGCCTTCGGCGATGTAGCACATCACCGGGCAGGCATCGCAGCGGATCTTTTCGGGGGTGGGCGTGTCAGTCATATCCGGCTTCCTTCAGGGCGGCACGCAGCCGGGCGGGCGTCACGGGCAGGCGGCGGACCGACACCCCTGTCGCGTCGCGGATCGCGTTCAGGATGGCGGGCGCGGTGGGGATCAGCACATGTTCGCCAAGCCCCTTGGCCCCGTAGGGACCATGCGCATCGGGTTCCTCGATGATCAAGGTCTCGATGGGGGGGAGGTCGCCGATGGTAGGGATCAGGTAGTCGTGCAGGTTCTCGGTCCGGCCGGGGATGTATTCCTCCATCAGCGCCATGCCGAGACCCTGGGCGATGCCGCCCTGAACCTGGCCTTCGACGAGGAGCGGGTTGATCGCCCGGCCCACATCATGCGCGGCGGTGAAGGAGAGCGGGCGGACGAGGCCGAGCTTCACATCCACCTCGACCACGGCCAGATGGGCGGCATAGCCGAACTGGGCATAGGGCGCGCCCTGCCCGTCGGCATCGAGCGGCCGGGTGGGCGGATCGTAGCTTTCCTGTGCCGCGAGGACATAGCCGGAGCTGTCGGGCGGCAGGGTCGCGAGGTCCAGCCGCTGGCCGGCGGCGGCGACAGTGCCGGGGCCGAAGGTCAGGGCCGCATCCGGGGCGACATTGAGGCGGGTGGTGATGGCGCGGCGCAAGGCCTCGCCCGCCAGCCGGGCCGCGTTGCCGGTGACGAAGGTCTGGCGCGAGGCGGAGGTCTTGCCGGCATCGGGCGTGAGGTCGGTATCGGGGCCGATCAGGCGGATCAGGCCCATCGGCGCGCCCAGCGCGGTGGCGAAGATCTGGGTGATGACGGTATTGGCCCCCTGCCCGATATCCATGGCGCCCTGATGCAGGACGATGGTGCCGTCGGCCTGCACACCGGCCCGGATGGTGGAGGGGTTGGGCAGCGAGGTATTGCCGCAGCCATACCAGCCGGAGGCGAGGCCGACCCCGCGCCGCAGCGGGCCTGCGCCCGCGTTGAAGGCACGGGTTTCGGCGCGGGCGCGGTCATAGGCGGGGCGCAGGGCTTCGAGGCAGGCGGCGATGCCCACGCCCTGCGGGAAGACCTGGCCGCAGACCGTGGGCTGGCCGTTGCGCAGGGCGTTGAGCAGGCGGAATTCCAGCGGGTCGATCCCCAGCCGGGCGGCCAGTTCGTCGAAGAGGCCTTCCTGCGCCACTGCCGATTGCGGCACGCCGAAGCCGCGGAAGGCGCCGGAGGGCGGGCAATGGGTGTGGATGGCCCGCGTCTCGGCCCGGTAATCCGGCACGAGATAGGGGCCGGAGGCATGGACCGGCACGCGATTGGCCACGGTCGGCCCCCAGGAGGCATAGGAGCCGGTGTTGAAATCGCCTTCGAACACCATCCCCGAGAGCCGCCCCTCTGCCGTCGCCCCGAGCCGGAGGCGGATGGCGGAGGGGTGCCGCTTGGTTGTCGATTGCATGGATTCGGTGCGGCTGTAGGTGATGCGCGCGGGGCGCCCGGTTTTCAGCGCGGCCAGCGCCACGAAGGGCTGGACCGAGATGTCGAGCTTGGAGCCGAAGCCGCCGCCGACCGCCGTCGGGACGATGCGGATACGGGACGGGTCCATCGCGAGGACCTCGGCCATGGACTCCTGATCCATCACCGGGGCCTGGGTGCAGGCGTGAATCTCCAGCCTGTCGCCGACGAGCCGGGCGAAGCCTGCCTCGGGTTCGATATAGGCATGTTCGACGAAGCCGGTCTCGAAATGACCCTCGACCACCACGGCGGCGGCGGCCAGCGCCGCCTCGGCATCGCCGCGCCGCACGCGGCCCCGGCACATCACGTTGCCGGCGCGGTCGGGATGCAGGAGCGGCGCATCCTCGGCCAGCGCCTCGGCCGGGGTGAGGACGGCGGGGAGCGGGGTCCAGGTCACGGGGAAGGTGGCAGGGTCGAAGCGGGCGATGCGGTCGGCCTCGCCCACCACGGCGGCGATGGCCTCGCCGCGGAAGCGGGCTTCGCTTTCGGCGAAGACCGGCTGATCGACGAAGGCCGGGATGACGCCAAAAGCGTTGCGCCCCGGCACATCGCGGGCCGTCAGCACGACAAGGCCGGTCTGCGCGGACCATGCCGCCAGATCGCCGAAGCGGAAGGCGGCGCGGGGATGGGGCGAGCGGATGACCTTCACGACAAGGGCATCGGGCGGGGCGACGTCATCGCCATAGGCTTCGTCGCCGGTGATCTTGGGCAGGCCGTCGATGCGGGGCATGGCGGTGCCGACACCGCCCGGTTCCGCCGCCGCCTGCCCCGCCCCCACCACAGCGTCGATGATCTTGCGATAGCCGGTGCAGCGGCAGAGGACGCCGCCCAGCGCATCCTGCACCTCGGCGGTGGTGGGGTCTGCCACCGCGCGCAGGAGCGCCACGGCGGCAACCATCATGCCGGGCGTGCAGATGCCGCATTGTGCCGCCTGATGCGATTCGAAGCTTTGCACCAGCCTCTTTGCGACAGGGTCGGCGAGGACGCCTTTCAGCGTTTCCACCCGCCGCCCGGCCGCCTGATGGGTGGGCATCAGGCAGGCACAGACGGGGCGGCCATCGACCAGCACGGAACAGGCCCCGCAATCGCCGGCATTGCAGCCAAGCTTCACCTCGCGCGCGCCGAGCGTTTCGCGCAAGGTATGCGACAGGCGTTCGCCCGTCTCGGGCAGGGCGGTGACGGGCCCGCCGTTCAGGGTGAAATGGACAGCCGCCGATTGCCCCTGCACCGTCATGCGCCTGCCCCTTTCGCGATCAGTTCATCCAACAAGCGCGACAGCATCTCGGCCACGGCCTCGATACGGAAGGCGTCGGTTCCCCGGATATCCGTCAGCGGTGCCAATCCGTCGAGATCCCCTGCCTCCACCCGGACCGGTTGGTCCGCGGGATGGCCGCGCAGACGCGCCTCCAGCCGCGGCAGGCGGCGGGCGACAGGGGAACAGGCGCCGACGGCCAGGCGGGCGTCGGTCAGCCGCCCCTCCGACAGGCGCAGCGCGCCGGCGACCATGACGATGGAGATGACCATGTAGCGCCGGGCGCCCAGCTTGGCGAAGCCCGCCAGCGGGGTTTCGGGATCGGGGACGAGCACGGCGGAGAGAAGTTCATCGGGCTGCCGCGCCGTCCGGCGCGGACCGAGCAGGAAGTCGGCCAGGGCAAGTACCCGGACCCCGCGCGGCGACACGAGTTCCACCTGCGCATCGAGTGTGAGAAGCGGCGGCACCCCATCGGCGGCGGGGGAGGCGTTGCAGAGATTGCCGCCGATCGTGCCGGCATTCTGGATCTGGAGCGAGCCCACCTCGCGCGCGGCGGCGCGCAGGCCGTCGAAGGCGGGGGGAAGATCGGCCTCGGCGATGTCCGTCCAGGTCGTGGCGGCGCCGATGCGCCAGCCCTCCGGCCCCTGCGAGATGCCGCGAAAGCCGGGCAGCGCGGTGACGTCGAGGATCGGCAGATCGGTGAGATGGTCGCGCGGCCCGGCGAACCAGTCCGTCCCCCCGGCGATCACCGCGACGGGCCCGCGCGAGAGTGCGGCGAGGGCCTCTTCCATCCGGGTTGCAGAAAGATAGCTCATCCTGGGGACCTGGGCTTGAAACTTGTTCGCATGCAAATAAGAACCCGGCCCGCTGCTTCTGTCAAATCCTATCGACGGCCGCCGTGCCGATAATCCGCCGCGGCGGCCTTCGGGCGGGGGGCGCGCTGAAAGAACGATCCTGCAAGATGCGCTTGATCCGTGGGGAAAGACTGTTAGCCTACGAATGACAGGACCACAGGCTCATCCGGAGGTGCCACATGAGCGAGACGCAGAGCAAGCTGGTGATCCGGAATGTCGGCCTGATGCTGTCGGGGCGGATGGAGGCCCCGATCCTCGATGCCGATTGCCTGATCGCGCTGGACGGGCGCATCACCGCCTGGGGGCGGGCGGCGGATCTGGATACCGAGGGGGCCACGACCGAGATCGACGCGCAGGGCGCGACCCTGGCGCCGGGGCTGATCGACAGCCATGTCCACCCGGTTGTGGGGGATTACACGCCACGGCAGAGCCAGTTGAACTGGATCGATTCCACCCTGCATGGCGGGGTGACGACGCTGATCTCGGCGGGCGAGGTGCATATGCCGGGTCGCCCGCGCGACATCGTCGGGTTGAAGGCCATGGCGATCGCGGCGCAGCGCTGGTACGAGAATTTCCGCCCCTCGGGCGTGAAGGTGATGGCGGGGGCGCCGGTCATCGAGCATGGTCTGGTGGAAGAGGATTTTCGCGAATTGGCCGCCGCCGGGGTGAAGCTTCTGGGCGAGGTGGGGCTTGGCACCGTGAAGGATGGCAAGACCGCGCGGCAGATGGTGGATTGGGCGCGGAAATACGGCATCCAGAGCACGATCCACACCGGCGGCCCCTCGATCCCCGGATCGGGGCTGATCGACGCGGATATGGTGCTGGAGACGGGGACGGACATCATCGGCCATGTGAATGGCGGCCATTCCGCCCTGCCCGATGACCAGATCATCTGCCTGTGCGAAAGTTGCAGCATGGGGCTGGAGATCGTGCATAACGGCAATGAACGGGCGGCGCTGCTGACGCTGAACACGGCGCGGGAACTGGGGCAGATGGACCGCATTCTTCTGGGCACCGACGGGCCGGCCGGATCGGGGGTGCAGCCTCTGGGCATCCTGCGGATGATCGCGATGCTGTCGAGCCTGGGCAATGTGCCGGCAGAGATCGCCTTCTGCTTTGGCACCGGCAACACGGCGCGGCAGCGCAATCTGGACACGGGCATGATCGAGACGGGCTATTGCGCGGATTTCGTGCTGATGGATCAGGCGCAGCATACGGCGGGGAAGACGATCCTTGAGTCCGTGCAGTTCGGCAATCTGCCGGGCGTGGGGATGACGATCATCGACGGGGTGGTGCGCAGCCAGCGCAGCCGCAACACCCCGCCCGCCTGGCGGGTGCCGAAGATCCTGCGCCAGCCCGCCCCGGCCGAGGGCGGCGGCCACTAGGAAGGCTGCGCCCTTTCTGCTTTGCTGGCCGCGACAGGAGGACCCATGCTGCGCCACATCACCATCCCGCCCGAACGCGCCTGGAATTCCTGGTCGGACCGGCCCGGCGAGATGGTGTTCCTGCCGCTCGGCCTGCGGGTGACGCCGATCCTCTATTCTTCCCGCCTGCGGCAGACGGCGCGGATGGAGCCGCGACGGGATGCGATGCGGCTGGGGCGGCACGCGATCGACGGGTCGCTGATCGAATGGGAGGCCGATCTGGCGGGGACGGTGGTGGCCTTTTCCACCACCAAGCCCGATCCCTTTGCCTTTCGCGGCTCTTGGTCCGGGCGGCCATCGGAATGGGGGCTGCGCTTCTGGGTGACCCTCGCGATTCATGCCGAGGGCGGCGAGACCGCGCGGATGGTGGACGGGGCTGCGGTGATCCGCTTTGGGGACCGCCATGTCGCGCTGGTGGCGGATCAGGCGCCGGTGCAGGTGACCGGGCATGAGAGCCTGGACGCGCTTTGCGCGGAGTATGAGACGCATGGCTATTTCCACCGCGACAGCCGGGCGGAGGCAGCGCCGGTGCTGGCGCTGCGCTTCAATCTGGAGATGATGCGGAGCGGCGCCTATGCCGCCGCTGTGGCGGATGACGAGGCGCTGGCCATCGCGCAGGCGCGTGCGGCGCTGGCCCCACCTGCCCCGGCTACGGCGCTGGACCCGGCCTGCGAGGCGATCCGCGACATCGTGGCCTGGAACACGGTCTGGGACGGGGCGAATGCCCGCCCCTATACCGCCGTGACGCGCATCTGGAACCTGGGCGACTGGGCAGTCTGGCACAATGACCAGACCTATGCCGCGCTGCTGGCCGGGGTCTTCGACATGCAACTGGCGCGCGAGAACCTGGCGGTGGCCCTGTCTCATGCCACGCCGCAGGGCAATTTCGCCTGCATCGCCACGTCGCGCGATACCTGGGTGGATCGCAGCCAGCCGCCGCTGGGCAGCCTGATCGCCTGGACGCTGTATCAGCGCAGCGGCGAGCGGTCGGTGCTGGAGCAGGTCTTCGACACGATGGCGCGCAATCATCGCTGGTGGCGGCGGATGCGCGATCCGGAAGGGACGGGGCTGGTCTCCTGCGGGACGTCGGATGTGGGCGAGGCGCTGTACAAGGGCACCGCCTTCGGGGCGCGGAACGAGACGGGGATGGACAATTCCGCGACGCATGACGAAGCCGTCTATGACCCCGAGACGCGGACCCTTTCGACCTGGGACCTTGGGCTGAACTGCGTGCTTGCACTGGATGCCGAGATGCTGGCGCGCATGGCCGAGGTGCTGGGGCGGCGGGAGGAGGCGGCGGAATTCGCCGCCCTGGCCGAGCGGCACCGGGCGCTGATCCGCAGCGAACTCTGGGATGACGGGCGGAAGATCTTTGCCAATCGCCAGCGGCGGGGCGGTTTCGTGCGGTCGGTGTCGCCGACGAGTTTCTACCCGTTGCTTTGCGGGGCGGCGGATGCGGCGCAGACCGCGCATCTGATGCGGCATCTGGCCGATCCGGCGACCTTTGCGGGCGACTGGGTGCTGCCTAATGCCACGCGGGACGATCCCGCCTTTGCCGAGAATGTCTATTGGCGCGGGCGCATCTGGCCGAATGTCAACTATCTGGTCTGGCTCGGGCTGCGCCGCGCCGGGCGGGCGGCGGAGGCGAAGGCGCTGGCCGACCGATCTGCCGCCCTGTTCCGCAAGAACTGGGAGGGGCGGCGCATCGCCGCCGAGAATTACAGCGCCGTCACCGGCGAGGCGATGGATCAGGGGGATACCGATCCCTTCTACATCTGGGCGGCGCTGCTGCCTTTGATGGAGATGGGCGAGACGGCGGATTTCGATCCCTGGCGCGGGCTCGTCCTGCAACCGGGGGCGCAGCGGCGGATCGGGCCGATGGTTTCGCCCTGGGGGGCGATGACGGTCGCCTCTTCGGAACAGGGGCTGAGCGTGGCGCTGGACGGGCGCGAGCTTCTGTTGGTGGAGGGCGGCGGGATCGACAGCGTCATCCTGCGCGGCGATCACGTCTCGGCCCGCGCGGCCGCGCCCTGCCGGATCACCCTGCGGCGGGAGGCGCCGGTGCTGGCGCTGTGCGACGGCGCGGCGATTCGAGCGCAGGCCGTTGCGGGCGGACAGGCCTTTGACCTGACCGAGGGCCAAAGGCTTGACCTCTGGTTTCGTTGAGTTTTTCTCCAGGAAAACAGTGCGGGAAAAAAGGATTTGACAGGTCGGGACGGGAAAATAATAGTATGCATACCAACAAATTTGATCACCGGGGAAGGTGATCTGCGACAGGGAAACTGCGCCTTGGACCGACCGCGATGTGCGCGCGTCATCGTCAGGTCACGGGCTTTGCGCGACGAAGATCGAAGGGCTTGGCCGGTTGCCGGGCGCGGATGGGCTGTGGCCCCTGCCGTGCGCGGACCGGACCGCAGGAAAAGCCTTTGCCCGGACCCTGGGCAGAGGCGCGGAATACCATCGCCGTCCGCAGGGATGGCCCATCACAAAACTCGTCCAACGGAGGTCTGACATGGCGAATTTCACAAGACGCGACACGATGCGGATGCTGACGGCTGCGCTGGCCGCCGGTGCGGCGGGCAGCTTCCCGGCGCGGGCGCAGGGCGGCAAGATCACCGTCCTGAACTGGCAGGGCTATGGCACCGACGAGGCCTGGGCGCTTGAGGCCTTCATGGCTGCGACGGGGATCGAGGTGGTGCATGACTATTTCTCGTCCGAGGCCGAGACGCTGACGAAGCTGCGCACCAATCCGGGCGCCTATGACGTGGTGCTGCTGAATTCGGCCCGCGTCTCGACGGCGGCTTCGGAAGGGCTGATCGCACCTGCGGACCTGTCGAAGGTGCCGAATGCGGCCAATATCTCGCCCGATCTGCTGGCCAATCCCAACTTCTCGATCGACGGGCAGGGCTATGCCGTGCCGTGGGTCTGGGGGATGACCTCCATCGCGGTGCGCGAAGGCATCGCCAAGCCGGCCTCCTACAAGGACCTGGCGAGCGAGGCCTATGCCGGGCGGTTCGCGATGAATGACGATGCGATGATCGCGGTGGCGCTGGGGGCGCTGACCACGGGGCAGGATCTGAACGACCCCGCCGATATGGAGGCGGTGAAAGAGGCGCTGAAGGCGCTGAAGCCCAATGTGAAGATGCTGTGGTCGTCCGAGGACCAGTGGAACAAGTCCTTCGCGGCGGGCGAGTTCGACGTGTCGATATTCTGGTCGGGCGGGTCTGTCCGGTCGCGGCGCAATGCCAATCTGCCGGTGGATTTCGTCGTCCCCGCCGAAGGGGCGGTGGTCTGGGTGGACGGGCTGGCGATGGCGGCGGGCGCGCCCAACCCGGATGGCGCGGCGGCCTTCATCAACTGGATGATCGACCCGGCCTTCTATGTGGAATGGGCGACGAAGGTCGGCGCGCCGGCTTCGGCCAATGCGCAGGCGCTGGCGGGGCTGCCGGCGGATGACCTTTCGGCGCAGGTTCACAAGGCGGAGTTCATGGTGTCGAAGAACGTCATGTCCGCCATGCCCGACGAACGGCGCGAGGCCTTCAACGCCGCCTGGCAAGAGGTGAAGGCCTTCTATGCCGAATGAGGCAGACATGGCATTGCGCGGGCCGGTCGGCCCGCGCAGATTGCCGGACTGGATGGCGACGACGGCCCTGCTGCTGCCCGCCTATGCCTGGCTGACGCTGGCGGTGTTCCTGCCGCTTCTGACGATGTTCGTCTTTTCCTTCCTGAACAAGACGCCGATGGGTCAGGCCCCGGTCGAGTTCACCCTGCGCCATTACCGGGCCTTCATCGACCAGCCCTATCTTCTGGGCGTGGCCTGGAACACGCTGATGATGGGGGTCTGGACCACGCTGATCTGTGCCGTGCTGGGCTTTCTGGCGGCGCTGGCGCTGGTGCGGTGCAGTTTCGGCCGGTCGCGCGAGATGCTCTTGGTGCTGATCCTGCTGCCCTTCTGGACCAACGGCCTTGTCCGGGTGTTTTCCTGGACCATGGTGCTGCGCGAGAACGGGTTCCTTGACAGCCTGTGGCATCTGGTGGGCGACGGATCGGTGGGCTTTCTCTATTCCCGGCCGGCGATCATCCTGGGCCTTGTGCATGGCTATCTGCCTTACATGATCCTGACCTGCTACATCGCGCTGGTGACCATCGACGATGCGGTGATCGAGGCCGCGCAGAGCCTTGGCGCGCGGTGGTGGACGGTACTTGGCAGCATCCTGATCCCTCTGGCGCTGCCGGGGCTGATTTCGGGCGCCGTGCTGACTTTCGTGCCGGTGATCGGGTCCTTCATGGAGCCGCGCATCCTGGGCGGGCCGGTGGGCATGACGCTGGGCACGGTGATCGAGGACCAGTTCACACAGGCCTTCAACTGGCCCCTTGGCGCGTCGTTGTCCTTCACGCTGCTGGCGGTGGTGCTGGCGATCTTTGCCACCTTCTCGGGCGTCTTGCGGCGCGGAACGGCGGGGGCGTCATGACGCGGCTTGGTCTGGTCTTTCTGGGGATGGTGCTGCTGTTTCTTTACACGCCGATCCTCGTGCTGATGGCGATGGGGTTCAATGCCTCGCCGCTGTATGAGCTGCCCTTCGAATTCTCCACCCGCTGGTATTCCGACCTGATGGGGAATGAGAGCCTCCTGACGGCGGGGTTCAATTCCATCGTGCTGGCGCTGATCACCTCGGTCCTGGCGACGGCCATCGGCACGCTGGCGGCCCTTGCCCTGTCGCGGCGACATTTCCGGGGGCGCAGCCTGCTGCAATTGCTGCTGCTGCCGCCCATCGCCATTCCGTGGCTGATCACGGGAACGGCGATGCTGATCTTCTTCTTCTGGACGGGGATCGGGCGCGGGATGCATGCGCTGGTGATCGGGCATGTGGCGCTGGCGGTGCCCTATGTCGTGCTTGTGGTCGGCACCGGATTGCAGACGGTGCGGGCCGATCTGGAGGAGGCGGCGATGAGCCTTGGGTCCACCCCGATCCATGCCTTTTTCGCGATCACCCTGCCCCTGCTGTTTCCGTCGATCCTTGGCGCGGCGCTGTTCGCCTTTGCCGTGTCGCTGGATCAGTTCGTGGTGTCCTATTTCCTGTCCTCACCGGGCTATGTGACGCTGCCCGTGCAAATCTATTCCGCGATCCGCAAGGGCTTCACGCCCGAGATCAACGCGATCTCCACCCTGCTGTTGCTGGGGTCGATGACCGTAATCCTGATCTTCGCCCGTTTCGCCAGACCCGGAGCGCCCAAGTGAATGCCCAAGTGAATGCCCCAGCGACTGCCCCTGTGACCCATGTCGCCATCCAGTCCGTCGCCAAGCGCTTTGGCACGGTCCCTGTCCTGAGCGACATCACCACCAGCTTTGCGCCGGGCAGTTTCACCAGCCTGCTCGGGCCGTCGGGATCAGGGAAGACGACGCTCCTGCGGATTGTTGCGGGCTTTGTCACGCCGGATGAGGGGCGCGTGACCATTGGCGCGCGGGACGTGACGGACGTCCCCGTCTGGGGGCGCAATATCGGGATGATGTTCCAGTCCTATGCCCTGTTCCCGCATATGTCGGTGGCGCGCAATGTGGCCTTCGGCCTGGAACGGCGGGGAATCCGGGGGGCAGAGGCCGCCCGCGCCGTGGGTCAGGCGCTGGAGATGGTGCGCCTGACGGGGTTCGGCGACCGGATGCCGAAACAGCTTTCGGGCGGGCAGCAGCAGCGGGTGGCGCTGGCGCGGGCGCTGGTCATCAAGCCGTCGGTGCTGCTGCTGGATGAACCGCTGTCGGCGCTGGACCGGCGCCTGCGGCAGGAGATGCAGGTGGAACTGCTGCGCATCCAGCGCGAGACGGGCCTGACCACGATCTTTGTCACCCATGACCAGGAAGAGGCGCTGACCCTGTCGGACCGCATCGCCATTCTGGACAAGGGCCGCATCGTGCAGGCGGGCCGCCCGGCGGATATCTATGAACGCCCCGAAACCCGTTTCGCGGCCGAATTCCTGGGCGATTCCAACTTCCTGAGCGGAACCGTGTCGCAAGGCGCGGTGCGGCTTGGCGATGGGACGGTGGTGCAGACGGCGCATCCCCTGCCCGCCGAGGGCAGCCCGGTGACCCTTGCCATCCGGCCCGAGAAGATGGCCGTGACGGAAAGCGCGGCCAACCTGCTTACGGCGCGGATCGTGACGGTGATCTATGCCGGACCGGTGCTGTCCTATCTGCTGGAAACCCGCGACGGCACGAAGCTGAAGCTGTTCCTGGCGAACCGCGACGGGACGGTGCTGCCCGAGGGCGAGACGATCAGCCTTGGCTGGTCGCCCGACCATGCCATCCCGGTGGCCGACTGATGCAGGTTCTGTCCCATCGGACCCTGCATCTGGTCATCGACATGCAGCGGCTTTTCGCCGAGGATCACGGCTGGCAGGTGCCCTCCATCGCCGCGATCCTGCCCAATGTCCGCAGGCTCTGCGCGGCCCATCCCGAAGCGGCGATCTATTCGCGCTTTCTGACACCGCCCGTGCCCGAAGCCGCCAAGGGCCAGTGGCGCAGTCTTTACCGCGCCTATCCGCAGGTGACCGGGCTGGAACGCGGCATCCTGGACCTTGTGCCGGAGTTGCAGGCGCTGGCCGCGCATGGGCGCATCCTCGACAAGACGACCTATTCGGTCTTTCCGGCGCTGAAGCTGCCGCCGGGCACGGATACGGTGATCTTTTCGGGGGCGGAAACCGATGCCTGCGTCCTGGCCAGCCTTCTGGGCGCGGTGGACAAGGGGCTGCGCGTGATCCTGGCGCGGGATGCCGTCACCAGTTCCGACATGGCCGCGCACGAGGCGACGCTGGACATGATCGCCCGCCGCCTGCCCTGTCAGGTGGAACTGGCCGCGACGGATGACATCCTGCGGGCCTGGGCATGACCTTGCCGCCCCTGACCCGCGACGAGAAGGTGGCCTTCCTGAACGGGCAGGGCCTGTGGCGCAGCCGTGCCGTCGCGGGAATCCCCGCGCTGGTGATGACGGACGGGACGCATGGGCTGCGCTATTCCACCTCGCAGATCGACGATGCGGCGCAGGGCCTTGCGGCCTTTCTTGCTGTGGCGCGGGGCGACACGGGAATGTTCGGCGACACCGCCCCGGCGACCTGCTTTCCCAATGCCTGCCTTTCGGCCTGTTCCTGGGATCTGGACCTGGCCTATCGCCTGGGCGCGGCGCTGGGGATCGAGGCGCGGGCGCTGGGGGTCAACATCCTGCTTGGCCCCGGCATCAACATCCGGCGCACGCCGCTGGCCGGGCGCGCCTTCGAGTATTTCAGCGAGGACCCGGTGCTGAGCGGCGATCTGGCGGCGGCGATGATCCGCGGCCTTCAGGATCAGGGCGTGGGCGCCAGCCTGAAGCATTTCGCCTGCAACAATTCCGAAATCGCCCGGACGACCACAAGTTCCGATGTGGACCTGCGCGCCTTGCGGGAAATCTATCTGGCGGGGTTCGAGCGGGCCATCGCCAAGGCCGACCCCTGGACGGTGATGGCCGCCTATAATCCCCTGAACGGGGTGGCCTGCGCCGAGAATGGATGGCTGCTGACCACGGTGCTGCGCGAGGACTGGGGCTATCGCGGGCTGGTGCTGTCGGACTGGCACGCGATCCGGGATCGCCCGGCCTCGCTGCTGGCGGGGACGGATCTGGACATGCCGGAAAGCGCCCCGCGCCGGGCGGCGCTGAGTGCGGCGGTGGCGGAGGGGCGGGTGCCGGAGGCCGCGCTTGACGCGGCCTGCGCGCGGATGGCGCGGCTGGTCGAACGGGCGCAGGCGGCGCCGCCCGCGCCGCCGAACGATCTGGCGGCACATCACGACCTGGCCCGGCAGATCGCCGCGCAGTCCATCGTCCTGCTGGCAAATGACGGGACGCTGCCTCTGGCGCCCTGCCGCCTTCTGGTGATCGGGGAAGGTGCCATCCATCCGGTGATCCAGGGGGCCGGGTCGGCGACCACGCGGCCGACGCAGGTGGATCAGCCGCTGGAGGCGTTGCAGCGGCACTACCACTGCACCCATCTGCCCTTCGGCACGGCGGGCGAGATGCTGGAGGCGGCGGCCGGTCAGGACGCCGTCCTCGTCTTTGCAAGCCATCAAGGGAGCCGCGAAGGCGAAGGGGCGGACCGCGACACGCTGGCCCTTGCCCCCGGCCAGTCGGAGGTGATCACCGCCCTTGCCCGGGCGGGGCATCGGGTCATCGTCACCCTGACCTGCCCCGATGCGGTGGACCTGCCCTGGGCAGAGGAGGTTTCGGCCATCCTGTGCTGTTTCTATCCCGGTCAGGGCGGGGGCGCGGCACTGCGCGACATCCTGTCGGGCGCGGTGAACCCGTCGGGCAAGCTGACCACGACCTTCCCGCTGCGGATGGGAGATATTCCGGGTTTCCTGTCCTATCCCGGCGAGAACGGCCATCATTCCTATGGCGAAGGGGTGTTCGTGGGCTATCGCGGCTATGACCAGCGCGAGATGCCGGTGCGCTATCCCTTTGGTCACGGGCTGAGCTATACGACCTTCCGCTATGAGGCGCTGCGCTTGTCCGGCGCGGCCATCGCGCGGGGGGGCGGGATCACGGCGGAGGTGACGCTGACGAATAGCGGGGCGCGCCGGGGGAAGGAGATCGTGCAACTCTACATCCGGCCCCTCGATCCGGCGCTGCGCCGCCCGCCGCGCGAGTTGAAGGCCTTTGCCAAGGTCGATCTTCAACCCGGGGAAAGCACCACCCTGACCTTCCCCCTGACCGACCGCGATTTCTGCCATTTCGACCCGGCCGAGGGGCGCTTTGTGCTGCGGGCGAAGGGCTTTGTGATCGAGGCCGCCGCCTCGTCCCGCGACATCCGCCTTTCCGAACGGATCGACTGCGTGGCAGAGCCCGCCGCAGCCCCGCCGCTGCGAACCGGGACGCCTGCCGATGTCCTGCTGGCGCATCCGCCTTCGGCCCGGATCGTGGCCGAGGCCCTGACGCGCTGTCTGCCCCTGTCGGAGCCCGAGGCGGATGCGCTGGTGGGGCGCTGCCGGGGGTCCTTCCTCGGGCTTTACGACACGCTGACCTGGTATGTCGGCCCCGAGCTTTCCGAAGCGGCCTTTCAGGCGGAACTGGATCGGGGACGAGACCTTCTGGACCTTGCGCGCAATCCGTGACAGGTATCCGAAAACACCCGGAGTTGAGGAATGTCGGACGCGGACGCCGCAAAAGCCTATGTGCTGGAAGACCAGATCGGCTTTCGCCTGCGCCTTGCGAACCAGCGCCATCTGGAAATCTTCGCGGCCACCATTCCGGATGTGACGCCCACGCAATTCGCCACGCTGGTCAAGCTGAAGGAGTTGGGCGTGCTGTCGCAGAACCATCTGGGGCGGCTGGTGGCGATGGATGCGGCGACCACGAATGGCGTGGTCACCCGCCTGCGGAACAAGGGGCTGGTGCGGACGCAGGCATCGACCAATGACCTGCGGCGGCTGGAAGTGTCGCTGACCCCGGAGGGCGAGGCCTTCATCACCGAAAAGATGGCGGCGGCGCATGATGTTTCGGCCCTGACGATGAAGGGGCTTACGGCGCGGGAGCGCGAGCAGATCCTTGCCCTGCTGGCCAAGATGGCCGTCTGATCGGGCCTTTCGGCAGGGCCGCACAACCGGCACGGGCGCGGGGCGGCAGAGATTTTCCACTGTCCCCAAGACAGCTTGCAGGATCGGTGATCTTGCCTATCCTGCCGGGGAAAATCAGGCCAGACACGGTGTTTCATGCGTCCCTTTGCCTTTGGAAAAGCCCTTCTCCTTGCCGCCCTGCTGCCGTCGGCCGCCGCGGCGGTGCAATGTTCCGATACCGGGGGGCAGTACGAGGACTGGAAACCCCTGATGGCCGCCGAGGCCGAGGCGGCGGGCGTGGGGCGCCGGGGGATCGAGGCGCTGATGAACACCAGCTATTCCAAGGCCACGATCGGCGCGGATCGCAACCAGAAGAGCTTTCGCTACAGTCTGGAAAAGTTCCTCGAAGTGCGGGGGGCCGATGCCATCGTGAACCTTGGCCGCAAGCGCAAGGCACAGAACCCGGAGTTCTACGCCGCGCTGGAGCGGCAATATGGCGTGCCGGCGGGCGTGCTGATCGCCATTCACGGGATGGAAACGGGGTTCGGCAATTTCATGGGCGATACCAATGTCGTCTCGGCCATCGCGACGCTGGCCTATGACTGCCGCCGCAGCGATTTCTTCACGCCGCATCTGATCGCGGCGCTGAAACTGGTGGATATGGGGGCGATTTCGCCCGCCACGGTGGGGGCGAAACATGGCGAGCTGGGCCATACGCAATTCCTGCCGGGCAATGCCCTGACCTATGGCGTGGATGGCAATGGCGATGGGCGCGTGGACCTGACGGATATCGTCGATGCCATGGCCTCGACCGCCAATTTCCTGCGGCAGAAGGGGTGGCGCCCCGGCGCGGGCTATCAGCAGGGCGAGCCGAATTTCGCGGTGATCGAGGAATGGAATGCCGCGACCGTCTATCAGCAGGCGATTGCCCTGATGGCGGCGCGGATCGACGGCTGAGCGGGACAGCCCCGGCGTGGATGCCGACATCCTCATCATCGGGTCCGGCATGGGGGGTGCGACGCTGGCCGCGGCGCTGGCCCCGACGGAACGGCGCATCCTGATCCTGGAGCGGGGCGAAAGGCTGGAGGACAGCGCCGAGGCGCGCGATCCGGCGGCGATCTTCCAGCGCGGCCATTTCCGGCCGAAGGAGACCTGGCTGGATGCGGCGGGCCAGCCGTTCAACCCCGGCAATTATGCCTGCGTGGGCGGCAATACCAAATTCTACGGGGCCGTGCTCTTGCGCTATCGCGAGGCGGATTTCCGGCCGCTGCGGCATATCGAGGGCATCACCCCCGGCTGGCCCTTCGCCTATGGGGAACTGGAGCCCTTCTACAGCGCGGCAGAGCGGCTGTATCGCGTGCGCGGCGATGCGGCGGGCGATCCGACGGAACCGCCCCGATCGGCCCCCTACCCTTTCCCGCCAGTGCCGGATGAGCCCGACATCGCCGCCCTGCGCCGGGCCTTTGCCGCGCAGGGGCTGCATCCGTCATCGCTGCCGCTGGGGGTTGATCTTCAGGCCTGGCTCGCCCGCGCGCCCACCACCTGGGACGCCTTTCCCGACACGACCGGGGCGAAGTCGGATGCCGAAAGCTGCGCGCTGGCCGAGGCGCTGCGCCATCCCAATGTGACGCTGCGGACGGGCCTGCGCGTGACGCGGATACGGGCGGAGGGGCGCAAGGTGACGGGGGTGGAGGTGGAGGGGCCGGGCGGCCCTGCCATCCTGACCGCCGGGCAGGTCTGCCTCTGTGCCGGAGCGGTGATGACGGCGGCGCTGCTGCTGGCCTCGGCATCCGAGGCGCATCCGCGTGGGTTGGCCAACGCGTCCGATCAGGTGGGGCGCAACTTCATGAACCACAACCTGACGGGGATGATCGCGCTGAACCCGTTCCGGCAGAACCGGACGGTCTATGAGAAGACCATCCAGTTCAACGACTGGTATCTGACCGGGGGGCCGGAGGGCGAACCTTTGGGGAATGTGCAGATGCTGGGCCGGATCACCGGGCCGATTCTGGCGGGCGAGGCGGGGCTGCCCCTGCCGCTGGCCCGCTGGATGGCGGATCGGTCGATCCATATCATGGCGATGTCGGAGGACCTGCCCGATCCCGACAGCCGGGTGATGTGGCGGGGCGGTCAGGTGGTGCTGGACTGGCGGCGGACGAACACCCGCGCGCATGACCTGCTTGTGGCGCGGCTGAAACGGGCGATGCGGCGCGCAGGCTGGCCCATCGTTCTGGCCAAGGGCTTTCCCAAGTCGAAGCCCAGCCATCAATGCGGCACGGCACGGATGGGGCTGGACCCTGCGACCTCGGTCGTGACGCCCGATCTGCGGGCGCATGAGTTCGACAATCTCTACATCGCCGATGCCTCGGTCCTGCCCACCTCGGCCGCCGTGAACCCGTCGCTGACGGTGGCCGCGCTGGCCCTGCGACTGGGCGCGCATCTGGCGGCGCGGCCCCAGTAAGGAGGCAGCATCTGGCATCTGCGGGAAAAGATGGTACCGCCTCCCCGGCTCGAACGGGGGACCCCCAGATCCACAATCTGGTGCTCTAACCAACTGAGCTAAGGCGGCACTCGCGGGCCGTTTACCCCCCTGCCCCGACGATTGCAAGAGGATGATTGCCCTGCCGCGCGCAGCCCGTGATGCGGCCCGTCTTGCCTCGCCCCCTTTGCCGCGCTAGGGCAGATCACATCGGAAACAGGATACGCAATCATGGGCATCGACAAGCAGAGCGACATCGCCGCCAACATCCAGATCGGCCCCACCGATCAGGGCATGGTGCGGATCTATGTCGAGGCGGAGGGTGGCATCGAACTGCCGCTCGACTTCGATCCGGACGAGGCGGAAGAGATCGCCGAGGAACTGCGTGCCGCCGCCGAGGCAGCGCGCACCCTGGGCAGCCCGGCCCCGCGAAAGCCCGGCCGCCGATGACCGGCTACCAGCCCGCGATCAGGGCGCCGGGATCGCGGACGGCCTGAAGCCGCAGCGCCGCATGGCGGGCGAATTTCTGCACCATGACCTTGCGCCGTGCCGGGGCGAGGGCCGTTTCCGGCCCCATCCGCAGGATTTCGGCGTCATAGGCATCGGCGAGGATCAGCCCCGTCTGGTCCGGCAGCATATCGACCGGAAACTCGGCATCCACCGCCCAGAAGAACCGGTCGCACCAGTCGAGATAGCCCTGCCATTTGCGATCCGCCGCGAAATCCGCGCGGCCGGATTTGCATTCGATCACCCAGAGTTCGCCCTTCGGACCCAGCGCCATCACATCCACCCGCAGCCCCGGCGCAGGGATCATCTCTTCCACCGTGACGAAATCCAGCGCCCGCAAGGCGCGGCAGACCCCGCGCGCGAGGCGCTGGCCGGGCATCTGGGGAAGGGGATCAACGGGCTGGCCCATGCCGGAAACATGAACCAATCGTGAACATCCTGCAAGCCCCCGCTCCCTGCCCTGCCGGACCCCGCCGCAGATCAGCCTTGCGCCCCGGGACGCCGCGCCCTATCTCGGGAGGCGGCGGGTGCTGCTCTTCGCGTGCGAGGCTCTTTTCCAGTGGCCGATAAGCAAACGAATGGGGGCTGGCTCTGGCAGGATCCTGGTCCTGCTACCTGGCGCCCACCTGAGACCTCTGGCTCTCGGGAAACCATGCCATCCACGGTCGCTGCGGGCCCGCCACCTGCCTGACACGGAACGATGCAAAGGGGGCGCGCCGTGGCACGCCCCCCGGTTCACTGGCAAGCGGTGACGGTCAGAAACCGAAGACCAGCGACACGCCCAGCTTGTTGTCGCTGCGGATGGCGCGGCTGTCATTGTATTCGGTGACATAGCTGATCCGGGTGGAGACGGCATCCGTCACCCGGAAATTCACGCCAAGGTCGTTGTTCACCCGCAGCGCGGCATCCGATGACAGGATATCGGTGTCATTGGTCAGGAAGATGCCGTCATTGATCCGGTAGTAGAAGCGCGAGGCGGCGAGATAGCCCGTCTCGGTCACCGAATTGCGCAGGCCGTCTTCCAGATAGCTGACCCCGATACCGGCCTGAAGGCGCCAGGTCATGTCGGGCGTGTTGATGACCCGATAGCCCGGACCGAAGCCCAGAAACGCGTCACGTCGCACGTCACCTGCCGTGTTTGCCAGCCCATCCGCCTCGATCCGCGCCAGAACGAAGCCGTAAAGGCTTTGGTCGAAATAGAGGTTGGCGTCATAGACGGCGAGGATGTCTTCCTTCGTCTTGCGGTCCTGATCTTCGGCAAAGTCGAGGGCCGCGCCGAGCGTCTGGACGAAATTGCCCTGCGTGTAGGACAGGCGCACCCCGGCCGAAAGCTCCTGGCTTTCGTTGTTCCCGGTCTTGCCGGAATAGCCAATCGAGGCGCTGCCGGTCAGACCCGGCCGCGTTTCGGGATTGCCGAAGCGCGCGGCGTCTTCGGAGCGGGCGAAATCCTCGTCCACCACCTCGTTGATATCGTCGATGCGGTCATTCACGTCGCGCACCCCGGTGATCGTGGTCTGCGCCATCACGGGGGCCGCCAGCATCATCGCCAGCAGGGAAGCCGCCGTCGTTCTGGTCATGGTCGTCATGTCATGTCCTTTCCTGAAAGGCGGCCACCGGGCCGCCCGCTTTCCACGGGACTGGACATAAGCGATTGAATTTCTGAGAAAATTTTAAAGATTCTCAAGGCGGACCCAAGAATTACTCGTATCCCCTGCCCCTTGACGGACACCGCCACCAAGCCTAGCCGAAGCCAGCGGAGGAAGTAAAATCCATTGATTTCATTGGCTTGACCGGGGATCAGAGATCCCCGATCAGCTCTGCCACATCGGCCTGGGCCTGGGCTACGGTCGCCTCAAGCGCCATCTGCGCGGTCTGCCGCAGGGCCGGGTCGATGTCATTGCGCCACACTGCCCAGATCTCTTGCGCGAAACTCGGCGCGTCCGTCACCGGGAAAAGCTGGCCCGCCGCCACATAGCTGTGCACCGCGCGGGCCGGAACATAGGCCGCAAGCGGCCGCGCCGCGATATAGCGCAGGATCAGCGTGCCGACGGCCATCTGCACATCGGGGACGGGCAGGTCCGGCAGGGCGCTTTCGTGGAAGCGCAGGAAATCCTGCCCCCAGTCAGCCAGCACATAGCGCCCCTTCAGATCGGCGATCTGGGCGTCTTCCCAGGGGGAGACGAGGATCAGGTCATCCTCCATCAGCACCGCGCAATCCAGCCCGCCCCGCACCGCCGGGGCATAGGTCAGCGCCACCTGCAACGTTCCTTCGGCCACCCGCCGCATCAGGGCCTCGGGCCCGTCCACTTCGCTGCGGAGCGCGATGCGCGGCTCGGACGTTGCCAGCGCGTCCAGCCAGCGGAACCCCAGACGCGACCAGAGCGACACTTCCGCCCCGATGGAAAGCGCGGCGGAGGGCACCTCGGCCCCGCCGACCTGCATCCGCGCCTGATCCCAACTGCGCAGGATGGCCGCCGCGTGACGCCGGAACTCGCGCCCTGCCGGGGTGGGCGTCACGCCCGTCTTGCCGCGCTGGAACAACGGTCGGCCCAACTGTCCTTCCAGCCGGCTGATCCGCAGGGACACGGCCGATTGCGTGACATGCAGCCGGTCCGCCGCCGCCGCAAAGGAGCCCGTGTCGATCACATCCAGAAAAGTCCGCAAAAGCTGCAAATCCATCATCATCACCTGTGCAACAAGATTGCGGGCGCCTTGCGCGCCGCCAAGCAAAAGGCCCCCCGCATCGCGGAAGGGCCTTGCACCGGGTCGCCCCGAAGCGGGGCGGTGTCAAATCAAGGAAATGTGGTCAGGCCGTCAGCGCCGAGTGCGGCGCAGATGGATCTGGCTTTTCGGCGCGGGCGCCGTTTCGCGCAGGCGGATCGGTTCAAGCCGCATCATGCGCCCGCCGCGCGGGCCATCCTCGGGATCGGCCATCCGCATGATCACATAGGCGAATTGCGCGCCCGAAAATATCACCCCGTTGAAGACGATCAGCATGGCGGCCGCCACGTAGCCCGTCGAAGAGCCGAGGATCAACCCGCCCAGCCCGCCGATATCGAGCGCGATCAGCGCGACAAGGAAGATGACAGAGAGCGCGAGGCCGACCGCGATGCTCTGGATGTAAAGACGCACGAGTTTCGGCATGACGCGACTCCTCTTTCCCTGACACGGAGCCTAGCCCCGGATCGCGCCACTTCCAGCCCCAAAATGCCGCAGGGGGCCGACCGGCCCCCCGCTGCGCGCCTTTCTGCCGGAACAGGCGTCAGAAGGCCGCAGGTTTGGCCTCGCGTGCCATGTGGTCCAGCACGGCATTGACGAATTTCGCTTCCTTGCCCTCGGGGAAGAAGGCCTTGGCGACATCGACATATTCGGTGATCGCCACTTTGGGGGGCGTGTCCATCCCCACGATCTCGCCCCCTGCGGCGCGGAACAGGGCGCGCAGCACCGGGTCGATCCGGTCGATCGGCCATTTCGCCACCAGGGCGCGGTCGGTCATCTGGTCGATCTTCGCCTGCCAGTTCACGGCGGCATCCACGACCTTGCGGAAATGGGAGGGGTCGCCCTCTTCCATCTCGACATCGTCGAAGACCTCGCCAAAGCGGTGCGTCTCGAACTCGCGCACCACGGCTTCGACAGTCTGGCCGCTGCTCTCCATCTGGAACAGGGCCTGCACGGCATAGAGCCGCGCCGCCGATCTCATTCTCTTTGCGTCAGGCGCGGTCATGCCCGGAATCCGATCCCCTTGGTCTGGCCGGCCCAGTTGCGCGAAAGCGCGATCAGATGCAAGGCCGCCGCCGCGGCACCGCCGCCCTTGTCCTGCCCTGCCGGATCGGCGCGCACTTCGGCCTGGGCCTTGTTCTCCACCGTCAGGATGCCGTTGCCGATGCAGGCCCCCTGAAGGCCAAGCAGCGTGATGGCGCGGCTGGAATCGTTGCAGACCGTGTCGTAATGTGTCGTCTCGCCCCGGATCACGCAGCCCAGCGCGACGTAGCCGTCATATTTCGCCATCCGTTCGGCCATGGCGATGGCGGTCGGCACTTCCAGCGCGCCCGGCACCTCGACCAGATCGACCTCGGCCCCGCATCGCGCCGCCATCGCCCGCGCCCCGGCGATCAGGTTGTCGGCGATGGTGCGGTAATAGGGCGCGACCACGATCAGGAGTTTCACCGGCTTGTCGAAGACCGGAAGCGGCAGGGTGTAGTGACCTTCAGTCGCGGCCATGGATCATGCCTCCCGGATCGGGCGGGTGCCCGCGATGGACAGGCCATAGGCCTCCAGCCCGACCACGCGGGGGGCTGCCGAATTGGTGACCAGCGTGATCCTGGACAGGCCAAGCGCCGACAGGATCTGCGCGCCAAGCCCGTATTGGCGCAGGGTCTGGGGCGAATGTTCGCCGCCTTCGACCATCTTCATCGTGGTGTCGCGCAGCAGGACCACGACCCCCCGCCCTTCTGCCGCGATCAGGCGCATGGCCGCGGGCAGGTCGCCGCCGCCGCCGATGCCCAGCACATCTTCCAGCGGGTTCAGCGCATGGACGCGCACCAGCACCGGTTCGGCCCCGGTCAGATCGCCCTTGGTCAGGACGACATGTTCCGCCCCCTGCGTTTCATCGGAATAGACGCGCATCAGCCAATCGCCGCCATGGCTGGAGGTGACGGCCTTCACCGCCTTTTCGTTGACCAGATTGTCATGCCGCCGCCGATAGGCGATCAGGTCCGAGATGGTGCCGATCTTCAGCCCGTGCTTCTGCGCGAAGGTGATGAGGTCGGGCAGCCGCGCCATGGTGCCGTCATCGTTCATGATCTCGCAGATCACGCCGGACGGGTTCAGCCCCGCCAGCCGTGCCACATCCACCGCCGCCTCGGTATGGCCGGCGCGCACCAGCACGCCGCCATCGCGGGCGCGGAGCGGGAAGATATGGCCCGGCGAGGCGATGTCCGCCGCGCCCTTCGTGGGGTCGATGGCGACCGACACGGTCCGGGCGCGGTCGGCGGCGGAGATGCCGGTGGCGATGCCCTCCACCGCCTCGATCGACAGGGTGAAGGCCGAGGAGTGGCGCGAGGAATTCTTGCGGTCCATCAGTTCCAGACCGAGCTGATCCACCCGCGCGGCGGTCAGCGCAAGGCAGATGAGCCCGCGCCCATGCGTCGCCATGAAGTTGATCGCATTCGGCGTGCACATCTGCGCCGGGATCACAAGATCACCCTCATTCTCGCGATCCTCGTGATCGACAAGAATGAACATCCGCCCGTTGCGGGCATCCTCGATGATCTCCTCGACGGAGGAAATCGCATCCGAATAATCGGTCTTCGTCTCGCTCATGGTCAGGCGCTCCGGCAGCTCTTGCCAGCGGTCCTAGCGCGGCTTGCGCGCGAAGGCCAGAGCGGACCCGACGCACAGCCCCTGTGCGCCGACATGCGGGGGCTGTCAGGCGCCGAAATAGCGGTCGGCGGCGATCCAGCCCGCCAGACGCCCTGCCGCGCACCAGTCCCGCTCCAGCGCCGTCTCGCCCACGAGGATGACCCGGTCCCCCGGCACCTGCCCCAGGGCGGAGCGCAGCGCCAGGCCCGCCTCGCGCCAGCGACCCAGCAGATCGGGCGCCGGATGCACCGCCTCCAGCAGCGGGCCGCCCGCCCGGGCTGTGGCGGCCCGCGCCACATCTGCAACGGTCAGCGGGCGGATGGCCAGGGCCACCCGGCCGCAATCGGCAAGCGAGGCGAGTTTCGCGGCCCGGTCCGCAGGCAGGACAGACGCGGGCGCCAGCAGGCGCAGCGCATTGGAGGAAAAGAGAAAGGCCACCACGTCATGCCCCGTCGCCGCGCGGACCGAGGCATAGGTCCGGTAGTCAAGGCCCAGTTCCGCCGCCCGCTTCACCCGCAGCCGCACCACTTCCACCGGCAGCGTGGGCAGGAGCCGCTCGCGCGCCTGCTGCCAGCAATGCCGGCGCCATGTCTGGCCCGGTTCCGGTGACGGCCCGCCGTTATGGCCGATCCACGTCATCCGGTCCGCCCCGTCACTAGTCCCGTCATTGGCCCCATTCCCGCAGCCGCGCGACATAGCGCGCCATCGTATCCACTTCGAGATTGACGCGATCCCCCAGCTTCACCTCGCCCCAGGTCGTCGCCTTCTGGGTGTGGGGGATGAAGTTGATGCCGAACTCCACCCCCTCCACCTCGTTCACCGTCAGCGAGGTGCCGTTCAGCGCGACCGATCCCTTCGGCGCGATGAAGCCGGCCAGCGCATGGGGCGTGCGGAAGGTCACGCGCAGCGAATCCCCCTCGGGGCGCAGACCCACCACCTCGGCCAGCCCGTCCACATGGCCCGAAACGATATGCCCGCCCAGTTCATCGCCCACCTTCAGCGCGCGTTCCAGGTTGATCCGCTTGCCCGGCGCCCAGCCGTCGAGATTGGTCTTCGACAGGCTTTCGGCGCTGATTTCCACGTCGAACCAGTTGCGCGGGCTGGTTCCCAGCGCGATCACCGTCAGGCAGACGCCATCGCAGGCGATGGAGGCGCCGATGTCGATGCCGCCCACGTCATAGCCTGTGCCGATGCGGGCGCGCAGATCGCCGCGCCGTTCCGTCTCCAGCACCTCGCCGATATCCGTGACGATCCCGGTGAACATCCCGCCTCTCCTTCATCCGCTTCCGCCCAAGACCTAGCCCCGCGGGCCGCCTTCGGCAATGCATCGCGCGTCGCCCTAATTCTGCCCTTCTCCATCGTCATGCTGGCCCTTGTAACAAGTAACCCCTATCTTTCCCCAACCCCGTCAGGGGCAGGAAAGGAGGCCCGTCCCGTGGGGCGCCAGATGCGAGTATCCGGCCAAGGCCGCAGCTTCCTTTTTCTTCAGGGTCCGCATGGGCCGTTCTTTCATCGGCTGGGGCAGATGCTCCGGGCGGCGGGGGCGCAGGTGCATCGCGTGGGCTTCAACCGCGGGGATCAGGCCTTCTGGCCGGACCGCGCCAGTTTCATCGCCTTCCGCGACCCGCTGGAGGGCTGGCCCGCCCGGCTGGACGCCCTAATCAACGGTCTGGGCATCACCGACATCGTGCTTTACGGCGACACCCGTCCCGTCCATGCCGCCGCCGTGGCCGCCGCACATAGCCATGGCCTGACGCTGCATGTCTTCGAGGAAGGCTATCTCCGTCCCTATTGGGTGACCTATGAACGCGGCGGATCGAACGGCAATTCGCGCCTGATGCGGCTGTCGATCGACGACATGCGCGCCGCCCTGGTGCGTTCGCCCTCTGACCAGCCAGAGGCCCCCACCTCCTGGGGCGACATGCGCCAGCATATCTTCTGGGGCGCGCTCTATCACTGGTTCGTCTTCATCGGCGCGCGGGCCTATCCGGGCTATCGCCCGCACCGCGCCCTGAGCGTCTGGCAGGAGGCCAAGCTGCACCTGCGCCGCCTTGTGCTGCAACCGCTGCACCGCTGGGAGCGGATGCTGCGCACCCTGCTGATCCGCCAGTCCGGCCATCCGCTGCATCTGGTGCTGCTGCAACTGGAACATGATGCCAGCTTCCGGACCCATTCCCCGTTCCAGTCGATGACCGAATTCCTTGCCATCGTGATGGAAGGTTTCGCCACCGGGGCGCCGCAGCATCACCATCTGGTGTTCAAGGCGCATCCACTTGAGGATGGGCGCGTGCCGCTGCGCCGCGAAATCCGCCGCCTGGCCCGGCAGCATGGCGTGCAGGACCGCGTGCATTACATTCCGGGTGGCAAGCTGGGCCAGCTTCTGAACCTTGCCCGCTCGGCCGTCACGGTGAATTCCACGGCGGGCCAGCAGGTGCTGTGGCGCGGCCTGCCGCTGCGCACCTTTGGTGCCGCCGTCTTTGCCAAGCCGGAATTCGTCTCATCCCAGCCCCTGGCCGATTTCTTCGCCGCCCCCACCCGGCCGGACCTGCGGGCCTATCGCGATTACCGCCGCTATCTGCTGGAAACCTCGCAGGTTCCGGGCGGTTTCTATTCGGCGCGCGGGCGGCGGGAACTGCTGCGGCAGGTGACCGACATGATGCTTTCGCCCGACGATCCCTATGATGCCCTGCGTCTGGGAAACGCGGCGCATCGGCAACAGTTGCACCCTGTGGGATGACGCGCGCAGAAGGTGTTTGGCAAATCGGCCTGTCTTCCTGTAGGGTTACCGTCAAAACTTGAGGCAAACTCCACTTAAGGAGCCCGAGCAGTGAAAATGACGGTTTATGACGGGGCCCGCGCCGCGGCCCTTTGTGTTCTTGTTGCCGCAGTTGCGGGCTGCGGTCTGCCGCGCAGCGGCCCGAACAAGAGCGAGATTTTCGCAGGCTCTGTCCTGCGGGAAGGCGATGCCTTTGTCGTGACGGTCAACAGCCGTGTCGCGCAGGCCACCGCCGTCACCCCGGCGCTGGGCTTCTCGTCCAGTTTCCTGAGCGCGGGGCGCGTCGGATCGGATACCATCGCCGCAGGCGACAGGCTTTCCGTCACGGTCTATGAAAACGTGAAGGATGACCCGCTTCTGGGCAATACGGGGCAGCGTCTTTCGCAGCTCAATGAATTGCAGGTGGATGGCGACGGCTTCATCTTCATCCCCTATGCGGGCCGCATCCGCGCCGCCGGGGCCTCGCCCGAGGAATTGCGCAACGAGATCGCGACCAAGCTGGACCCGCAGACGCCGGACCCGCAGGTCATCGTGCAGCGCGTTGCTGGTGACGGTTCTACCGTCACCATCTCGGGCGCGGCAGGGTCGCAGGGGGTCTATCCGATCGAACGGCCCACGCGCACGCTTTCGGCCATGGTGGCGCGGGCGGGCGGTGTGTCCATCGACCCGGAAACCGCCATCGTGCGGGTGACCCGCAACGGCCATACCGGCAAGGTCTGGCTGCTCGACCTTTACGAGGACCCGCGCCTCGACATCGCCTTGCGGGCGGGCGATCATATCGTGATCGAAGAGGACACCCGCGCCTTCGTCGCCATGGGCGCGACCGGGGCGCAGAGCCGCGTGCCCTTCGAGACGCAGAACCTGTCTGCCATCGAGGCCCTGGCGATTGTCGGCGGGCTGAACACCAACCTTGCCGATCCGACCGGCGTCTTCGTGCTGCGCAACGAGGCGGCGGAGGTGGCCAATGTCGTGCTGGGCCGCGAGGATCTGGTCGGGGCGCAGCGGATGATCTACGTGCTCGACCTCACCCAGCCCACGGGCATGTTCGAGGCGCGCGATTTCCTGATCCGCGACGGCGACACCGTCTATGTGACCGAAGCGCCCTATGTGCAGTGGCAGAAGACCATCGGCGCCCTCACCGGGGCCGCGGGGGCCGCGGATTCGCTTGCCAGCGCGACCGGGGCGAACTGACGCGGCCATGCCGGATCAGACCGACAGCACCGCCGGGGCCATTCCCCGGCGGTTGCGTTTCCTGAATGGCGGTTTTCTGAACCGCGATCTGCGGCGCATCCTGGCCGCCGCAGGTCACGAACTGCGCCCCGGTTTGCCCCGTCCCGGCGAAGGGGTGGTCGTCTGGGGCCGGTCCCCCGTAGCGTGGCGCGGCGAAAGGGCGGCGGCCCGTGCGGGCGCGCCGCTGATCCGGGTGGAGGACGCCTTTCTCCGCTCGCTCCGTCCCGGGCGTCAGGGCGGGCGCGGGAATGGCCCGCTGGGCCTGCTGGTCGATCCGGTCGGGGTGCATTTCGACGGCAGTTGCCCGTCGCTGATCGAGCGGATCATCGCCACCGATGGCTTGGACGATTCGAACCTGTTGATGCGGGCAAGGGACGGAATTGCCCGTCTGATCGCCAGTGACTTGTCAAAATACAATATTCACGATCCAGACCTGCCTGCGCCCGCCGCAGGCTATGTGCTGCTGGTGGACCAGACTCGCGGCGATGCGTCGATCCGGTATTCCGGGGCCTCGGAGGCCAGCTTTCCGGCGATGCTTGCCATGGCGCGCGAGGAACATCCGACCGCGCGCATCCTGATCAAGACCCATCCCGAAACGCAGGCAGGCCTGCGCCCCGGGCATTTCGACCCCGCCAGCCTTCCGCCCGGCGTGACGCTGTTCTTTGATCCCGTCTCGCCCTGGAAGCTGCTGGACGGGGCCATCGCCGTCTATACCGTGTCGTCGCAGATGGGGTTCGAGGCGATCCTTGCGGGTCATCGCCCCCGCGTCTTCGGCCAGCCCTTCTATGCGGGCTGGGGGCTGAGCAGCGATGAACAGGCGCTCCCGCGGCGCAGGCGCAGCCTGACCAAGGCGCAGCTCTTCGCCGCCGCGATGATCCTTGCGCCGACATGGCATGATCCCTGCCGGGATCGCCTGTGCAGTTTCGAGGAGGCCGTCGATCAGCTTGAGGCAGATGTGCGGGCATGGCGGGCCGACCGTCACGGGCATGTCGCGCTGAACATGCGGCTGTGGAAGCGCCGCCCCCTACAGCAGGTCTTCGGGCGGGAGCGCCCGGTGATCTTTGCGACATCAGCCGAAGAGGCGCAGACCATAGCCGAACGCAGCGGCCGCCGCCTGATCGCCTGGGGGGCCGCGCCGCCCGATCTGCCCGGGCTGATCCGGGTCGAGGATGGCTTTCTGCGGTCGCGCGGGCTGGGGGCCGATCTGATCCCCCCCCTGTCGCTGGTGACCGATGACCTGGGGCTCTATTTCGATCCGACCCGCGACAGCCGACTCGAGCGGATGATCCTCGCGCCCCTGCCCCCCGGCGGCGCAGCGCGGGCGGAGCGGCTGATTGCCCGCCTCACGGCGCTGAACCTGTCGAAATACAATCTGCCCGCCGCGCCGCTGCCCGATCTGCCGCAAGGCCGCCGCCTGCTTGTGCCGGGCCAGGTGGAGGATGACGCCTCGATCCGCCTCGGTGCCGGAGAGACCCGCACGAACCGCGCCCTGCTGGAGGCCGTCCGCAGGGCCAATCCGGATGCGGTGATCCTTTACAAGCCGCACCCGGACGTGGAGGCAGGGCTGCGCCCCGGGGCGATCCCTGCCGATGAACTGGCCGGTCTGGCCGATATGACCCTCCTCCACGCCGATCCCATCGCCCTGATTGCCGCCTGTGATGAGGTCTGGACGATCACCTCGACCCTTGGCTTCGAGGCGCTCTTGCGGGGCAAGCCCGTCACCACGCTGGGCGCGCCCTTCTATGCCGGTTGGGGGCTGACCCGCGACCTTGGCCCGGTTCCACCGCGCCGCCTGCGCCGCCCGGATGGCAGCCTGCAACCGCGCCCGACGCTGGCGGCGCTGGTCCATGCGGCGCTGATCGCCTATCCGCGCTATTTCGACCCGGTCACCCGTCGCCCCTGCCCGCCCGAAGTGGCGCTGGACCGGCTCGCCCATGGCCCGATCCCGCATCCCGGCCGCGCCAACCGCCTGCTGGCCAAGCTGCAAGGTGCCCTTGCCGGCCATGCCCATCTGTGGCGGCGCTGAAGACCAGCCTCAGTAGATGTAGCGGATCTGATCCATCCACAGCCGTTCCGTGCGCCGCAGGCCCTGCCCGATCTGATCCATGCCCGACAGATCCAGCACCCCGCGCCGCTGCATCAGCGCGGCATGGCGGGCGAAGAGATCCGCAATCGTCGCGCGCAGCCGCCGCCCCTTGTCCGTCAGCTTGACCCGCACGGATCGCCGATCCACCTCGGACCGCTGATGGTGCATATAGCCCGCCTCGACCAGTTTCTTCAGATTGTAGCTGACATTCGACCCCTGATAGAAGCCGCGCGACTTCAATTCCCCCGCGCTCACCTCATTCTCGCCGATATTGAACAGCAACAGGCCCTGCACCGGGTTTACCTCGGCAATGCCAAGCCGTTCGAACTCATCCTTGATCACGTCGAGCAGCAGGCGATGCAGCCGCTCCACCAGCCCGAGCATGTCAAGATAGCCAACAAGGAAGGCCCGATCCGACCCGTCCAGCACCGTTTCCTGCACCGTCATCGCAACCCTCCGCAACGCTGTCACGGAAGGGAGATTCGCGCGAAAATCCCAATATCCGGTAAAGCGGCCTCAGCCCTGCGCCGTCAGCCGCGCCCGCGCATAGGCCGCGATCTCATCCAGCAGGGCCGCGATCCGCGCGGGCGGGCGGGCCTGCCCGAAGATCCAGGCCATCAGGTCCTGATCATTCTCGGCGAGGAGAAGCTCATAGGTCGCAAGCCGCCCCTCATCCAGCGTTGCCAGATGCGCATCGGCCCAGGGGCCGAGGATGAGGTCCATCTCCTTGGTCCCCCGCCGCCAGCTCCGCATCGCCATCCGTTTCAGGCGTGCCTCCGCCGTCTCTGTCATCTGCCGCCTCGATCCAGCTTGAACCGCCATCCCCCGCACCCTAAGACAGCACGCGATCCAGTTCCACCCCGCACGAGGTTCCCATGGCCTTCCTGTCCGACACGCTTGCCCGCGTGAAACCCTCGCCCACCATCGCCGTCACCAACAAGGCGCGCGAATTGGCGGCGGCGGGGCGCGACATCATCGGCCTTGGCGCGGGCGAGCCCGATTTCGACACGCCGCAGAACATCAAAGACGCCGCCAAGCGCGCGATTGACGCAGGCAAGACCAAATACACCGCCGTCGATGGCATCCCGGAACTCAAGGCCGCGATCTGCACCAAATTCCTGCGCGAGAATGGCCTGACCTACACGCCCGCGCAGGTGACAGTGGGCACGGGCGGCAAGCAGATCCTCTACAACGCGCTGATGGCCACGCTGAACCCCGGCGACGAGGTCATCATCCCCGCCCCCTATTGGGTCAGCTATCCGGATATGGTCATGCTGGCCGGGGGCACGCCCGTCGCCGTCGTGGCGGGGATCGAGACGCAGTTCAAGCTGACGCCTGCCCAGCTTGAGGCGGCGATCACGCCGCGGACGAAATGGTTCATCTTCAATTCCCCCTCCAACCCCACCGGGGCGGGCTATACGCGGGACGAGTTGAAGGCCCTGACCGATGTACTCATGCGCCATCCCCATGTCTGGGTGATGTCGGATGACATGTACGAACACCTCGTCTTCGACGATTTCAAATTCTGCACCCCGGCCGAGGTGGAACCTGGTCTTTACGACCGGACGCTCACCTGCAACGGCGTGTCCAAGGCCTATGCGATGACCGGCTGGCGCATCGGCTATGCCGCGGGCCCCGTGGCCCTGATCAAGGCGATGGGGACGATCCAGAGCCAATCCACCTCCAACCCCTCATCCGTCGCGCAATATGCGGCGCTGGAGGCGCTGACCGGCCCGCAGGATTTTCTGGCCGAGAACCGCGCCCTGTTCCAGCGCCGCCGCGATCTGGTCGTGTCGATGCTGAACACCGCACCGGGGATCACCTGCCCGACGCCCGAAGGCGCCTTCTACGTCTATCCCGACATTTCGGGCTGTATCGGCAAGGCCACGGCCAGCGGCAAGATCATCACCAATGACGAGGTCTTTGCCGAGGCGCTGCTGGAGGAAACCGGCGTCGCCGTCGTCTTTGGCGCCGCCTTCGGCCTTTCCCCGAACTTCCGCGTCAGCTACGCTACGTCCGATGCCGTGCTGGCCGAGGCCTGCACGCGCATCCGCAACTTCTGCGCGGGGCTCTTGTAGGGAAGGCACGGGATGCCGGGCGATCTGCCGGATTACTATTTCCGCATCCGCGACAACGGCGCCGTGCTGTTCAAGGTGGATACCGAGAACCGCCAGCGCCGCATCGAACTTGACGAGATCGCGACGATCAACCTGAAGAACGGCAATGTCCGGCCGCATGGTGACCATGTGCTGACGGCTGAGGAGCGCGCGCTGATCAAGGACTGGATCGCCGCGCGGAGTGCCGAACTTGCCCGCCGCGACATCGACGACATCCGCCGCGCCGTGGATCACCTGAACCTGACGGCGCATTGGGCGCAGTCGCGGGCGACGGAAGAGCAGCTGGAAGAGGTGACCGACGATCTGCTTCTGGCCATGCATGACCTGCGCACCGTGCTGATCCGGCGCAAGGCCGACCGTCTGGCGAAAGGCGCGAAGGCGGCCGAGTGACGGCAGGTAGGGCGGGGGTCTCCCCGCCTCTGGCCACAAAACGTTGGGCGGGGTTCACCCCGCCTCTGGCCCGCAAAACGTAGGGCGGAGTTCACCCCGCCACGGCTGCCCCCACCGCCCCTGCCCGCCGACGATACCCCGCCCAGAACCGCCACATCAGGCTTGCCGCGGCACAAGTCAGCCCCACCACAAGCCCCAGCCACAGCCCCACCGCCCCCAAGCCGAGCGGGAAGGCCAGCACATAGCTGGAGGGAATGCCGATGCCCCAATAGCTGATCGCGGCCAGCCACATCGGCACTTTCGTATCCTGCACCCCGCGCAACAGGCCCAGCGCGATGACCTGCATCGCATCGGCAAGCTGGAACAGCGCCGCCAAGGCCAGCAGCACCGTGCCGAAGGCCACGATCTCCGCGCTTTCGGGTTTCGCCATGTCGAGGAAGACCGCGATGATCGGTTCGGGCAGCGCGAGGAACAGCACCACCATCGCCACGCCAAAGGCAAAGGACAGCGCGATCCCCATCAGCGCGCCATCCCGCATGGCGCGCGGATCCCCTGCCCCATCGGCATGGGCGGTGCGGATCGTCACTGCGTTCGACAGGCCCAGATGCACCATGAAGGCCAGCGCTGCCACCTCCATCGCGATGCCATGGGCGGCCAGTTCGACCGTACCTATCCAGCCCATCATCAGAGCGCTGGCCTGGAACATCCCGCTCTCGGCCAGCCCGGTCAGCCCGATGGGCCAGCCCAGCCGGAAGACGCGGCCAAAGGCCACCCAATCGGCCCGCCAGAACCGCTGCCATAGGCGGAAGCGCCGCAATTCGGGCAACCAGCCCGCGTAGAGACCCAGCGCCAGCACACTGGCCAGTTGCACCGCCAGTGTCGCCAGCGCCGCCCCGACCACGCCCAATTCCGGCGCGCCCCAATTGCCGAAGATGAAGACCCAGTTCATCGCCACGTTCAGCGCGACCGAACCGAGCGTGACCCAGAGCACCACCTGCGTCCGCCCCAACGCGGCGAGATAGCTTTTCAGCGCCATGACCATCAGCGCGGGGATCATGCCCAGCCCCGCCACCCGCAGATAGGCCTGCGACAGCGCCGCCACCTCGGGTTTCTGCCCGAGCGCCAGAAGGATCGGCCCCGACCACCAGAACAGGGGATAGCAGGCCGTTCCAAACAGGATCGACAGCCACAGCCCCATCCGGGCGTCGCGGCGGACCTGCGTCTCATCCCCTTCCGCCAGCGCGGCGGCCACCATCGGCATCACCGCCTGGGCGAAGCCTGAACCGAGGATGAAGATGACGAAGAAACTCGATGCGCCCAGCACGGTGGCGGCCAATTCGGTGACGCCATACCAGCCCATCATCACCGTATCGGCAACATGCAGGGCCATCTGCGCGAGGTGGCTGCCGACGAGCGGCAGGCCCAGCACGAGGATCGCCCGCGCATGGCCGGTAAGGGTCAGGCTCTGTGTCATCTGCTCCGATTATCCCCGCGCCACGACGGGAACAAGAGATGACCCTCGCCGCGCTGCGGCGTCATCTGCGCCGGAGTTCAGCCGGCGGGATGGGCAATAATGCCCATCCTACGCCCCGATCAGCATTCCCAAAGCCAGCGCCGCGATCATTGCTCCCGCGGCGATCTCGATCACCGGCAGCGCCCGCCAGACACGCGCCTCGCCCAGGCCCGCCAGCACCCCTTCGCGCGACCAGATGGCCAGACCCGCCACCCCAAGCGTGACGACCGCCACACCCAGACCCATGGCGAAGGCCCCGGCCACACCAGCCGCGCCGATGCCCATCTGGAAGGTCAGGATCAACAGGAAAAGCGCCCCGGAACAGGGCCGTATCGCCACGCTGCCGATCAGCGCCAGAGTATCGCGCCAGCCGGTCAGACCGGCCACCTCCTCCACGCTCGGCCCGTGGGCATGGCCGCAGCCGCAATCGGGACCGTGGTCATGGCCATGGTCGTGGCCATGGTCGTGGGCATGGTGATGGTGGTGATGGTGCCCTGCCGGTTCCAGGGCCCCGGCCCTCGCCTCCCGGCTCTGCTGCAGCGCCCCGCGCGCGCCGCGCCAGACCAGCCACAGACCCAAGAGCGCGATCGCCCCCCAGCTTGCCGCCGCCAGCATCCCCTCGGCCAGCCCCACCATCCGCTCCCGCGTCCAGCCCAGCGCCAGCACCCCGGCATAGACCAGCGCCACCGCCACGCCCGCCTGCGCCAGCGCAGCCGCGAGCGCCACCGCCGCCAGCCGCGCCAGCGGCACCCGCCGCGCCAGGCCATAGCCGCCGATCACGAACTTGCCATGGCCCGGCCCCGCCGCATGGACGACGCCATAGCCGAAACAGACCGCCAGAAGGCCCGCCCAGGCCAGAGGCTGCCCCGCCTGCACCGCGCGCACCGCCCCGGCCAGCGGGGCCTGCAAGGCGCGCTGCGCCTCGGCCGCGATCCGGGCCAGGGCATCGAAGCCACCAAGGCCCCAGAGCAGGACCAGAAGCAGCGCCACGCCGATCCCCGCAAGCGTCAGGCCCCGCCGCATGTCACCCGCACCTCCTGCGCGAAGACAGCGCCCACCTCCGGAAAGCCCATCTCAACATCCACATCCGCCGGGATTTCGGCCAGCGCCGCCTGCAATTCCCGCTCGGCCGCCGTCAGGTCCGGCGCGATGATCTCGGTCCCGCACCCCTCGGCCCGCACGGCGCGGATCGTGTATTCGGTGTAATAGGTCGGGTCGTAATTCTTCACCACCAGAAGGCCCGCCACCGGCTCTGCCAGATCGCGCAGATGGGACGAGATGATGCGCCCCCCCTCATAGCGCGCCACCCCGTCGCGCGGCCCGGACAGCGCCACCTCCTGCGCCCCGGCGAAGGCATAGGTATCGCCCGGAAAGCCCGGCTCCCAATTCATGTCAAACCCCTGAAGCGCCGCCGTCTCTTCCGGCGTCAGGCTGCCATCCCCGTCCGGGTCCAGCCCCCGTTCGGTGATCAGGACGAGAGAGAAGAACGGGTCATAGGTCCAGGTCACGCGCAACGAGACCGCGCGCCCGTCGGCATCGCGCAGAACCTCCAACTCGGTGTCCATGAAGACATGGGGATGCGCGCCCGCAGGCCCTGCCAGCGCCATCACCCCCGCCATCGCCCCAGCCATCGCCACCGCCAGATGCATGCCCCCTCCGGCCGACCTTAACGCCGCCAGAGTTAGGCCCCCGCCCGCCCCGCCGCAACCACCCTCAGCGGCGAACCGCCGGGTGGGTCGCGGCATCCAGGATATGCCCTGCCCCGTTGATCACCTGACTGGCCCGCCCCACGATCAGCGGATCGGGGATGCCGATCACGTCCCAGTTCTTTTCGGGATAGTCCACCGTCGTCAGGAAATGCCGCATCGCGTTCAGCCGCGCGCGCTTCTTGTCGTCGGACTTGACGATGACCCAGGGCGCATCGGCGGTGTCGGTGTAGAAGAACATCGCCTCCTTCGCCTCGGTATAGTCCTCCCATTTGTCGAGCGACGCCTTGTCGATGGGCGACAGCTTCCACCGCTTCAGCGGGTCCGTCTCGCGCGCCTGAAAGCGTTTGCGCTGCTCTTCCCGCGTGACGGAAAACCAGTATTTGTAAAGCCTTATCCCCGACCGGACGAGCATCCGTTCCAGTTCCGGCACCTGCCGCATGAATTCCAGATATTCGGACGGGGAGCAGAAGCCCATCACCCGCTCCACCCCGGCGCGGTTGTACCAGCTGCGGTCGTAGAAGACCATTTCCCCCGCCGTCGGCAGATGCGCGATGTAGCGCTGAAAGAACCACTGCCCCTTTTCCACATCGCTGGGCTTGGTCAGGGCACAGACGCGGGCATAGCGGGGGTTCAGATGTTCCATGAAGCGCTTGATCGTGCCGCCCTTGCCCGCGGCATCGCGCCCCTCCATCAGGATGACGAATTTCTGCCCCGTCTCCTGCGCCCAGATCTGCACTTTCAGAAGTTCGGCCTGAAGCGCGGCCTTCTCGGCCTCATAGGCCTTGCGGCCAAGCGGGCGGTGATAGGGATAGACCCCGCCTTCAAAGGTCGCGCGGATGCGGTCGGCATCGACCGAGGGGTAATGCTGCGGGCCTTGCGGGCGGTCATCCTCCGCCTCATTGGCCTCCATCGGCCGCAGGGCCGTTGCCGTCTCGACCGAGGTGATGCTGTCGCCGTCCATGCCGAACCTCCCATGCCGGTAAAGCCCGATCCGGCCCGATCCGCCGGCATCGCGCCTTGATCCCCGTCAAGAACGGCAAAACTTCCGCTTTGTGTTGCCCGCAGTCCCGGTCTAGCGTCCGGCAACAGACCAAGGACTCCGAAGGACCGACCATGATCACGCTTTATGGTGTTTACCGCTCGCGGGCGACACGCCCGCTCTGGCTGCTGCACGAAACCGGGACGCCCTTCACCCATGTCCCCGTCATTCAGGCCTATCGCCTGCCCGATCCGGGGGCCGCCGATGCACCGCTGCACACCGCCGCGCCGGATTTCCTGAAGATCAACCCGCAGGGCCAGATCCCCGTGATGCAGGAGGGCGCGCTGATCCTGACCGAAAGCCTTGCCATCTCGCTCTATCTTGCGCGCCGCCATGGCGGGGACTTCGGCCCGCAGGACGATGCGGAAACCGCGCAGATGGAGCAATGGGCGCTCTTTGCCGCGACCTCCGTCGAAGGCCCGGCGCTGGAAATCCTTCAGGCCCCGGCGGGCACGATGGGCGAAGGGATCGTCACAGTCGCTGCGGAAAAGCTGCGCCGTCCCCTGGGCCGACTGAACGCCCATCTGGCGGGACGCGACTGGCTGGTCGGCAACCGCTTCACCGTGGCCGATATCAACACCGCCGAATGCCTGCGCTATGCGCAGGGCCATGCGGCCCTGATCGCCGAATTCCCCGAGGTGGACCGCTGGCTGAAGGCCGCGCAGGCCCGCCCCGCCTTCCAGAAGATGTGGGCAGGCCGCATGGCGGAACCGGAATAGCGCAGCCGAGGCCGGGTAGGATGGGCAATACTGCCCATCCTACGCCCTAGCCTTTCACATAATGGCGCCAGTTGTGCTGTTCCTTGAAGCCCAGCACTTCGCGGATCTTGCGGTTCGACAGCAGGCTTTCCTGCGGGCCGACGGGACGTGACAGCGGCACCTTCGGGAAGAACCGCGCCAGCAGCTCCGCATTCTCCTGCGGCACCGAATTCGTGTCATTCACCGCGTTGAAGACCTGATAGCCGAGCCCATCCTTCTTCAGGCAGAGATCCACGATCTGCCCCAGATCGCGCGCGTCGATATAGGAAAAGGTGATCCGCCGCCGCAGACCCGGATCATCCTTCAAGGGCGGAAAGACCGTCGCATATTCGTGCGGTTCGATCACGTTCCCGATCCGCAGCGCATAGATGTCGAATCCCGACCGGCGCTGGAAACTGCGGGCCGTGACCTCGTTCACCTTCTTGGACATGCCATAGCTGTCCATCGGGTCGATATCGTAATCCTCTTCCAGCGGCAGGACCTTGGGGTCCACCACCCCTTCGGAGAAGCACACCCCATAGGTCGTCTCGCTCGACGCGATGATGATCTTGCGGATGCCCAGCTTCACCGCTGCCTCGATCACATTATAGGTGCCGATGACATTGACGCGGTAGGTTTCGGTATCTGCGCACATCATCAGCCGCGGGATGGCTGCGAAATGCACCACGGCGTCGAAGGGCTTGGCCGGGCCCTGATCCAGCTCGTCATAGCCCGCATGGCCGGACATGACCGAGAACATCTGCCCTGCATCGGTGATGTCCGCGATGAAATCATGCACGCCGGGATGGTTCAGGGCCACGCGGTCCAGATTCACCACCCGATGCCCCGCCGCGGCGAGATAGGCCACCACATGCTTGCCCGCCTTCCCCGACCCGCCCGTGAACAGAACCCGCATGATCCGCCTCCCTTGGAAATTTGTATGATGCAGTGTATATTCCATTCCACATTCTTCAAGGGAGACGCCCCATGACCCGCCTCGCCACGCCGAACATCTGCACCATGACCGAGTTGCGGGAACCGCAAAAGGTTTTCGACCGCGCCAATGGCCAGCCGGTGGCGATCCTCAAGAACTCTGCCCTTGTCGGCTATCTCGTCCCGGTCGAGGCGGTGGATCAGACCGAACACCGCGTGGCGACGCTGGAAGAGGTGATGGAGGTTCTCGAACGTTCCCGCGAGCGTGTCCAGCCCATCCTCGATTATCTGCGTGGCAAATGACCTTCATCCTTCTGAGTGCCGAGTTGGTCGAGCGTATTCACGACCATGTCCTGAACCCTGGCGAGATCCCCGGTCGGGCGCGCGACAAATCCCTTGAAGGCGCGCTTGGCCGGGTGGACAATCGCCTGACCTATGGGATGATCGAAGATGCCTTCGATCTTGCTGCCGCCTATGCCATCGCCATCGCCCAAGGCCACTGCTTCAACGATGCGAACAAGCGAACGGCGTTCCGAGCGATGCATGCAGTCCTTGCCCTGAACGGCATACAGATGGTGTTCGAAACCGAGGAGACCGGCCAGGCCATCATCCGCGCCGCGCAGCGCCTGATGGATGAGGGGGAGCTTGCCGTTTGGCTCCGCCAACGCGCGGCCAGGGGGTAAGACCCCACATCTTGCGCCCGCCCCCCCTGCGATGCTCTAATCCCGCGCTACATCGCATCCATAAAGAATCGAGCATCGCGCATGGCCAATGACCTCCTCTCCTCCGGGGACCAGAGCTACAACGCCTCTTCCATCGAGGTGCTCGAAGGGCTGGAACCCGTTCGCAAACGCCCCGGCATGTATATCGGCGGCACGGATGAACGCGCGCTTCACCATCTTGTGGCGGAAATCCTCGACAACGCCATGGATGAGGCGGTGGCCGGCCATGCCACGCGGATCGAGGTGGAACTTCACGCCGATTACGCCGTCACCATCCGCGACAACGGGCGCGGCATCCCGATCGACCCTCACCCCAAATTCCCCGGCAAATCCGCGCTGGAGGTGATCCTCTGCACGCTCCATGCAGGCGGCAAGTTCGGCGGCGATGCCTATGCCACCTCGGGCGGTCTGCACGGGGTCGGCGCGTCCGTCGTCAACGCCCTGTCCGATCACATGCGGGTGGAGGTGGCGCGCAACCGCGAGCTTTTTGCCCAGGAATTCTCGCGCGGCATCCCCAAGGGGCCGGTGGAAAAGGTGGGGCCAGCCCCCAACCGGCGCGGCACATCCGTCACCTTCCATGCGGACCACGAAATCTTCGGCAGCCAGACCTTCAAGCCCGCGCGGCTGCTCAAGATGGTCCGCTCCAAGGCCTATCTCTTCTCGGGCGTGGAAATCCGCTGGAAATCCGCCATTTCCGACGGCGAAACCCCGCAAGAGGCGGTGTTCCATTTCCCCGGCGGTCTGGCCGATTACCTGTCCGACTCGCTGGCCAAGACATCCACCTATGCCGACCGCCCCTTCGCCGGAAAGGTCAGCTTTACCGCGAAATACAATGTCCCCGGTTCCGTCGAATGGGCCATCAACTGGACGCCCGCGCGGGACGGGTTCATCCAGTCCTATTGCAACACCGTGCCCACGCCCGAAGGCGGCACGCATGAGGGCGGCTTCTGGGCCGCGATCCTGAAAGGCATCCGCGCCTATGGCGATCTGGTCAAGAACCGCAAGGCCGAACTGATCACCCGCGACGACCTGCTGGCGGGGGGCTGCGCGCTGGTCTCCTGCTTCATCCGCGAACCGCAATTCGTGGGGCAGACGAAGGACCGTCTGGCGACAGAAGAGGCCGCCAAATGGGTCGAAGGCGCGGTGCGCGACCATTTCGACAACTGGCTGGCCAATGACACCAAATCGGCAGGCGCGATCCTCGATTTCCTCGTCCTGCGGGCCGAGGAACGGCTGCGGCGGCGGATGGAAAAGGAAACCGCCCGCAAATCCGCGACCAAGAAACTGCGCCTTCCCGGCAAGCTGACCGATTGCACCGCGAAATCGCGCGAGGGGACGGAGTTGTTCATTGTGGAGGGCGACTCGGCCGGCGGTTCCGCCAAGGGCGCGCGGGATCGGGAAACGCAGGCGCTCCTCCCGCTCAAGGGCAAGATCCTGAACGTCCTCGGCGCGGCCTCGGCCAAGCTGCACGACAACAGCGAGATTCGCGACATCTGCGAGGCGCTGGGGGTGGGCATGGGCACGAAGTTCAAGGTCGACGATCTGCGCTATGACAAGATCATCATCATGACCGATGCCGATGTGGACGGGGCGCATATCGCCTCGCTCCTGATGACCTTCTTCTTCACCCAGATGCGGCCGCTGATCGACAAGGGCCACCTCTACCTCGCCTGCCCGCCCTTGTATCGGCTGACCCAAGGGGCGAAGCGCATCTATGTGGCCTCGGATGCCGAAAAGGAGGAATGGCTCGCCAAGGGCCTGGGCGGCAAGGGCAAGATCGACGTGCAGCGCTTCAAGGGTCTGGGCGAGATGGATGCCAAGGACCTGAAGGACACGACGATGGACCCGAAGTCGCGCAAGCTGATCCGGGTGAGCATCGACGAGGACGCGCCGGGCGAGACGGGCGATCTGGTGGAACGCCTGATGGGCAAGAAGCCGGAACTGCGGTTCCAGTATATCCAGGAGAACGCGCGGTTTGTGGAGGAGTTGGATGTGTGATGCTGGAAAAGAATTACTTGGCTAGTGCTGAGGACTTTCTCTCGGAAGCCATAGAAAACATTATTCAAGCACAGGCAAACCAATCGCGCTGGAAGTTTGCTGCGGTGAACCTCGTGGCAGCACTTGAGCTTTCCTTAAAGGCAAAGCTAATTTCGGTGCACCCAGTGCTTGTCAGGGAGACACTTGACTCGAAAAGGCGATCAATCAGCTTAGTTCAAGCGCTAGCGAGACTGAAGGACCCGGAGATTTATGGACTTCGGATACCCCAACAAGCAGAACACAGTATCGCAAGCGCCGTCGACCTGAGGAATGGAGTTTCTCATGGAGTGCTGTTTGAGAATGAAAAATCAATTGCATCAAAGTGCTTTGAGGTGTTTGCGTTTGTTCGCTTTTTTCTTCAAAGCGAATTTAATGTAGATCTCTCCAGCTTTGTAAACAAGAACTCACTTAAGAAGATCCTCGAAATTGCTCGACGGCGCGAAGAGTTCCTAAATCACGCAAAGAATCAACTCATCGAGAACGAAAATGTCTATTGCTGCCCAGACTGCGTTGAAGACTTTCTTGTGATACGCAAGGGAAGGTTCATTTGTCTTCATTGTATGTATAGTGAGGATCCGCAGTCCTGCGCAGATTGCGGCACAGAGCTCCCAAGCACAAAAATCTACCCTCTATCTGAGTACTTCGAATATGCATTTGAAGACGGGCACACACGATTGCTAAAGGACTTCGGCATGCCCGACATAGAGGTGTGCTTGGAGTGCCTTAGAAAGAGACGTGATGAGATTGAAACGCAACGCTTCCAAGATATGGTCGAGGACTTCTACTTCCAAATTGCCACCAGTTAGTGAATGCGCATAATTCAGGCAGATAGGCTACAGTCAAGACGATTGAAATCGCCCCAAACACCGCCCAAAGCACTCGCGTAAGTTAAATTGGCAACCCTATGTCCCAAACCTTCGAAAGCATCATGCGCGGCCTGACCGAGGTCGAAGCCTATCTCAAAGGCAACACCTCCGGCGCCATCACCCATCATATCGAAGTCCCCACCCCCGACGTGCGCGCGATCCGCGCCAGCACCGGCCTCAGTCAGGCCGACTTCGCCCGCTCCATCGGGGTCAGCAAGGGGACGCTGGTGAATTGGGAACAGGCCCGCCGCCGCCCCGAAGGCCCGGCGCGCGTCCTGCTGGCGCTGATCGCCAAGGACCCGACCATCGTGCAAAGGATGCTGGCGTAGGGTGCGTGCTCGCACGCACCGCCCCAAACCCGCCCCTACCCCCCCATCACCTCTGCCGCCAGGGCCCGCGTGATCGGCCGCCCTTCGGCCAGCGCCCTTGCGTCCAACGCGGCCACCAGATCGCGGGCGGCGTCGATGGATCGCTCCATCCGCGCCACCATATAGGGGATCACGGCAGGCGGGACGGCGATCTGGCGGTCGGAAAACAGCTTGATCAGCACCGCCGACAGAAGCGCGTCATCCGGCGCCTCGATCCGCGCCAGCCCCGCCGCCTGCAAACGGCTGGCAAGATCGGGCAGCGCAAGGGGCCAGTCGCGCGGTGGGGTCGCGGCCGTCACCAAAAGGTGCCCGGCTTGCGTGACAAGGTTGTGCAGATGGAAGAAGGCCGCCTCCCCCGCGCCATCGCCTGCGACGGCCTCTGCATCCTCCACCGCCACGGCGCCATGGGCCGAGAGCGCCGGAAGGTCTGCCCCGGCCAGCGCCGTGGCGGGCAGCACCGCCGCCCCCGTCTCGGCCGCCCAGAGCTTTGCCAGATGCGTCTTGCCGCTGCCCTTCGGCCCCGTCAGCACCATCTTGCCGCCGGGCCAGTGGCGCCAGTCGTCCAGCGCGGCCAGCGCCGCCGCATTGGCGGGCGAGACGAAGAAATCCTCCCGCCGCCAGGCCGTGCGGGCGGGCAGGTCGAAGGTCAGTTGCCGGATCACTCCGCCGCCTCGTCCCTTGCCTCTGGCGGCTCACGCCCCGCATAGCCGCGATAAAGAAGGCTCGCCTGATATTGCTGGATGCCGAACCGCGTCAGCACCCCGATGGCCGCCGCCACCGGCACCGCGACCAGCATCCCCACAAAGCCGAAGAGCGACCCGAAGGCCGACAGCGCAAAGAGCAGCCAGACCGGGTGCAGGCCGACCGAATTCCCCACCAGCTTGGGCGTCAGGATATTGCCTTCGATGAATTGCCCCGCCGCGAAGATGCCCGCGATGATGGCAATCGACATCCAGTCGCCCCAGAACTGGAACAGCGCAAGGCCGATGGCCAGCGCGCCCCCCACCAGCGACCCGACATAGGGGATGAAGGTGATCGCCCCGGCGATGGCCCCCACCACCAGACCGAATTGCAGCCCCGCGATCATCAGGGCGATGGCGTAGAAACTGCCCAGCAGCAGGCAGACCGAGAGTTGCCCGCGCACAAAGCCCGCCAGCACGGCGTTGATCTCGTTCCCCAGTCGCCGCACCGTCGGCGCATGGTCGCGCGGCAGCAGGCTGTCGATCTTGGCGACCATATGATCCCAGTCCAGCAGCAGGTAGAAGGCCACCACCGGCACCACGACGATGAAAACGATGGCCGAGACAAGGCCCATGGCGGAAGAGAGCAGCGTCTCGGCCAATTGCCCGCCCTTGGCCTGGATCGTCGTCGCGATCTGCGCCAGCGTCTGACGGATGGTCGAGGTGCTGTCCGACAGTTCCGGGAAGCGTTCCACGAGGAAAGCTTGCAGCCGCTGCGAAATCTCGGGCGCGGCGTTGATGAGGCCGGTCAATTGCTGGATCAGCGTCGGGATGATCGCCAGCACCAGAAGCACCGCCAGCAAAAGCGCGACGAGCGAGATCGTCACCGTCGCCCCCACCCGCGACAGGCCCAGCCGTTCCAGCCGGTCGGCGACGGGGTCGAGGAAATAGGCGATGGCGCCGCCCACGAGGAAGGGCAGCATCACATTGCCCAGCGCCCAGAGCAGGAAGAGGAAGACCGCCATCGCGATCCCCCAGTAGAAAAGCTGTTGCCTGACAGGCAGGGCCATACGCGCCTCCGGGTTGCGGATGCATGATATCATGCCTTGCGGCCAAAGGTGCAAGGGCGGGCGCATGTCCCTGCGCCCGCCCTTGCCTTGTCGTGCCGATAATGCGGCCCGCCCTGCCCGATCAGTGGCAGGCGGGGCGGGTGCCGGGCAGCAGGACCTTGTCGATCACATGGATCACGCCATTGTCGGCCTTGATGTCGGCGATGATGACATTGGCCACCTCGCCCGTGCCATCGGCGATGGTCACGCCACCCGACCCTGCCGTGATGCAGAGCCGCTGCGAGGTCAGGAGCGGCTTGAAATAGTTTGACCCTGCCGGGATGGCGGCGGCGGGCAAGTTCCGGTCATCGACGTGATAGAGCAGGACATCGGTCAACTGGCCCTTGTTTTCCGGCTTCAGCAGGGTCTCCACCGTGCCTTCGGGCAGGGCGGCGAAGGCCTCGTTCACCGGGGCATAGACGGTGAAGGGGCCGGGTCCGGCCAGCGTCTCGGCCAGACCGGCCGCCGTGACGGCGGCGACGAGCGTGGTAAAGCGCTCATCCCCCGCCGCGATATCGACGATGCTTTGGGCCGAAGCGGTGGTGGCGGAAAGGGCCAGTGCGGCCAGTGCAAGCTTGAATTTCATGATACGTCCCCGTGGATGCGACAGGGCGGAACTGCCATGTCGCAAGGGGCTACGCGCCGCCCCCCTCGGCCCGATCACCGCATTTCAACGCTCTGGCAAAGGCGTTATCCGGCGTGATCGCCGGGCGCGGATTGTTTCAACCCCGCCGCGGAGACGCGGATCACAGACCCATTTCCTTCAGCAAGGACAGCGCCGCCTCGCGCGTATCCTCGCGGTCGGCCAGCCGCAGCCATTGCCGGGACATCTCGATCATCTCTTCCCGCGCCGCCTCGCCTTTCCTGGAATGCAGCGGCAGAAGCTGGTTCTTGAGGCTGCCAAGGTCCTGGTGACCGATGTTCTCATCCGTCCGGTCGGCGGTCTGTTCGAACCGCATCTGGTCATCATGGATGACGGCATGTTCATATCGTTGAAAGTCCTTCACCATTTCCGACAGGGCCTTGCTGTCTTGCGGCGTTTCGGGCGGGCGGTTTCCCTCTCGCATCGAAAGGAAGGTCCCGATCATCCGTTGTGCCGTCCGGATCGACAGCGGTTTGCCGCTGTTCTCCCCCGTGCAGAATTCCTTGAGCGACTTTCCCGCCCCGCTATTGCCCGAAATGCCGAACTCCTTGATCAGGGCTTTTGCGAAATCCTCGCGCGCCTGACGGTTGGCCGTCTGGGTTTCCGGGTCGAAATGCGCCTTGATCTTCGCTAGGCCCGCGAAAAGGGCGCTTTTCTTCAGGCCCCTCTGGTCATCCGACTGGACCGTGCCGAAAGAGGCGCTTTTCATCAGGCTGACAAGGCTTTTGTTGGTCAGGCTCGAAAGGTCACGTCCCATGATGGCGCTCCGGGTCTATGGTCAAAGGCGGAAGAGAAGGTCGGTGCCCGGCGGGTCGGGCGCGGCCTCCGGCGCGGTAGGGGCCGCGCTGCCGGACAGCAGATGCGGAAGGCGCGCCGCGCAGTCGCGGGCCGCCATGGCCCCTGCTTCCAGCCGCGCGCGCAGGTGAGGCAGGGTGAGTTGCGCGCGGTCTATCCTGTCGGTCCAGACCCAGCAGCCGAATTCAAGGTCGAGCGTGACGAAGCCGCGCCCCGACTGGAAGGTCGAAAGATTGGCCTCGTGCAGCAGGAAGAGGGCGTTCTGCGGCAAGGGCTGCGGCAGGGACAGGGCCGACTTCAGCACGATGCCGCCCGCCTCGCCCGCATCGAAGACGGCGATCTCGGTTCCGTCGAAGGACAGCTCGAACAGCCCCGCGTCGCCAAAGCCCAGATCGTCCAGCCCGATCTCGGCCCCCAGTTCGGCAATCATGTCGTCAAGCCATTTCGGGCGGTGCTGTGCCTCGGTCATCTCGGCCCCCTTCTGCAAGGCTGTTCCGGCAGCCTAGCCGTTGAACCCGAGGGCGGGCGTGCCGTTCGGCACAGCGGGCGCGCCGATAGGGCGGCGGCATCCGCCCCGTCCCCCGCCCGATGGCGCAGCCAGGAAAGGCCAGCCCCGGCGGCAGGGGCGTTGCCTCACCCCCGGCTTCCCGCTAGGAACGGGGCCGAACCGTTCTCACGAGGCCATCATGCGCTTGACCCGCTACTTCCTGCCCGTCCTGAAGGAAAACCCCGCCGAGGCGCAGATCGTGTCGCATCGCTACATGCTCCGCGCGGGCATGATCAAGCAGCAGGCGGCGGGCATCTATTCCTGGCTGCCGCTGGGCTATCGGGTGCTGAAGCGGATCGAGGAGATCGTCCATCAGGAACAGATCCGCGCCGGTCATATCCCGCTTCTGATGCCGACGCTGCAACCGGCGGACCTGTGGCGCGAATCCGGGCGCTATGACGATTACGGGCAGGAAATGCTGCGCATCACCGACCGGCAGAAGCGCGAGATGCTCTATGGCCCGACGAATGAGGAGATGATCACCGACATCTTCCGCGCCCATGTGAACAGCTACAAGGACCTGCCGCTGACGCTTTACCACATCCAGTGGAAGTTCCGCGACGAGATGCGCCCGCGTTTCGGCGTGATGCGGGGGCGCGAATTCCTGATGAAGGACGGCTACAATTTCGACATCGACCGCGATGCCGCGATCCACGCCTATAACCGCCACATGGTCAGCTATCTGCGGACCTATGAGCGCATGGGCCTGACCGCCATTCCGATGCGCGCGGCCTCCGGCCCCATCGGCGGGGACAACACGCATGAATTCCTCGTGCTGGCGCAGACGGGGGAATCCGAGGTCTTCTATGACGACCGGGTGACCGGCCTGAAACTTGGCGCGCGCGACATCGACTATGACGACCGCGCGCAGGTGGCGAAGGTCTGCGAGGAGTTCACCACCCTCTATGCCCGCACGGATGAAACGCATGACGAGGCCGTGTTCAACGCCGTGCCCGAAGCGCATCGCAAGGTGGGTCGCGGGATCGAGGTGGGGCAGATCTTCTATTTCGGCACCAAATATTCCGAAGCGATGGGCGCGACCGTCGTCACCCCCGATGGCAGCCGCGTGCCGGTGGAGATGGGGTCGCACGGTATCGGCGTGAGCCGCCTTTTGGGCGCGATCATCGAGGCCAGCCATGACGACAAGGGCATCATCTGGCCGGAAGGCGTGACGCCCTTCCCGGTGGGGATCGTCAACCTGAAACAGGGCGACGGCGCTGCGGATGCGGCCTGCGAGGGGATCTACAAGGCGCTGGCGGCCAAGGGGCTTGAGGCGCTTTATGACGACCGCGACGAACGTGCCGGGGCGAAATTCGCCACGATGGACCTGATCGGCCTGCCCTGGCGGATCACGGTCGGGCCGCGCGGCCTTGCCAATGGCGTGGTGGAACTGACCTCGCGCCGCACGGGCGAAAGCGAAGAGATGTCGCCCGAGGCGGCGGTAGACCGCATCGCCCAGATCTACGCCGGGCGCTGATCCCGCCTTCGGGCGGGGGAAAAATTTTCATACGAAAATTTTTCGGGGGGCCTGCCCCCCACGGCCCCTGCGGGGCCGTTCCCCCCGGAGTATTTCAGGCCAAGATGAAGGGCATGACGTAGCGTCAGGGGACGGGCTGTCGCGTTGACTTCACAAGGGCCGGGCGCATCCTGTCGCCGCCTGCAACGGAGCGCCGCGCATGTCCCTTCCTGCCAATCATCCCCGTCTGACAAAGCGGCCCTTCACCACGGGCGAGCTTCTGGCCGATGGCATCGTGCATGCCGTGGCGCTGCTGGCGGGCGTGATCGCCTTTGCCGTGCTGCTTGGCCATGTTCTGACGCTGGGAGAGATCGGCATCTTCGCGGCGCTGGCTGTCTATGCGGCGGGCTATTTCGCGATGTTCGGCTTTTCGCTGGCCTATAACATGGTGCCGAATTCGGCGCTGAAATGGGTGCTGCGGCGGTTCGACCATTCCGCCATCTATGTGATGATCGCGGGCACCTATACCGCTGTGGTGGTGCATTTCGAGGACGGGCTTTTCGCGGCGGTTCTGGCCGGGGTGGTCTGGGCGGGGGCCGTGCTGGGGGTCGTGGTCAAGGTCGCGCTGCCGGGGCGGTTCGACCGGCTGTCGGTGCTGGCCTATATCGCGCTGGGTGTGGTGGGCGTCGCCGCCATCGGCCCGGCACGGGAGGCGCTGCCGCTTGCCTCGCTCTGGCTTCTGGTGCTGGGCGGGATCACCTATGTCGCCGGGGTGGGGTTTTACCGCTGGCACGGGCTGAAGTTCCACAATGCCATCTGGCATCTTTTCGTGGCCGTGGCGGCCGGGCTGCATTTCGCCGCTGTCGCGCTGGCCGTGGCGGGGTGAAGCCGCCCGCCGCCGCCCTTTCACGGGCGCGTGGCTTGACCTTCGCAAGGCTTGCCGACACTGTCCGCCCGCACAGCCCCGCGGGGCGTTTTCTCAGGCAGGACATGGCGACGACAGCCCCCTTCTCGCGCTTCGAATGGATGATTGCCTGGCGCTATCTGCGCGCCCGCCGCGCCGAGGGCGGGGTCAGCGTGATGACCTGGATCAGCCTGGCGGGCATCACGCTGGCCGTCTTTGCGCTGATCGCCACGCTGTCGGTGCGCGCCGGGTTCCGGGCGGAATTTGTGGACACGATCCTGGGTGCCAATGCCCATGTGACCGTCTATTCGGCGGGCCGCGTGACCGAAAATGGCCAACTGATCCGGGGGTTTGACGACTATGACGCGCTGGCCGCCCGGCTGGCCGAGGTGCCGGGCGTCACCCGCGCCGCGCCGCTGATCAAGGGGCAGGTCATGGTGACGGCGGGCGAAGGCACCACGGGGGCCGAGGTCTTCGGCATCCGCCCCGCCGATCTGGAGGCGATCCCCCGCGTCGGCATCGGCGCCAATGCCGAGGGCGACATCGCCCGCTTTGCCGAAGGCATCGCCATCGGGTCGGGCATTGCGCGCGAATTGGGCGTCGGTCTGGGCGACCGCGTCCGCGTCATCGCGCCCTCGGGCGTCAAGACGGCCTTCGGCACCAGCCCGCGCGTCAATGCCTATGAGGTGGTCTATATCTTCACCGCCGGGCGCTATGACATTGATCGCACACGGCTTTACATGCCGTTTGACGAGGCGCAGGCCTATTTCAACAAGGAAGGCCGCGCCGACGAGATCGAGGTGATGGTGGCAGAGCCCGAACGGGTGGATGACCTGTCGGGCGCGCTGCTGGCCGCCTCTGGCCCCGACGGGATGCTCTGGACATGGCGCGACTCTGCCGGGGCCTTCCTGCGGGCGCTGGATGTGGAGGACAACATCATGTTCGTGATCCTGTCCATCCTGGTGCTGATCGCCTCGATGAACATCATCTCGGGCCTGATCATGCTGGTGAAGAACAAGGGCCGCGACATCGGCATCCTGCGCACCATGGGCCTGACGGAGGGCGCGGTGCTGCGGGTCTTCTTCCTCTGCGGCGCGTCCACGGGCCTTGTCGGCACGGCACTAGGGGTGGTGTTGGGTTGCCTCTTCGCAATCTATATCGACCCGATCTTTTCCTTCGTGAACTACATGGCGGGGGGCGGGGTCTGGGATCCGTCGATCCGGGGCATCTATGCGTTGCCTGCAAAACTGCAGTTGGGCGATGTGCTGTCGGCGGTGGGGCTTTCGCTGTTCCTGTCCTTTGTCGTCACGCTGTTTCCGGCCCGCCGCGCGGCGCGGATGAACCCGGTGGAGGCGCTGCGCTATGAATGACGCCGCGCTGGTTCTGGACGGGATCGAAAAGGGCTATAACCGGGGAAAACCCAGCGAAGTCATCGTCTTGCGGGGCGCCACGCTGACCGTTGCGCGGGGCGAGGTGGTGGCGCTGGTGGCCCCTTCCGGCGCGGGGAAGTCCACGCTTCTGCATATTGCGGGGCTTCTGGACACGGCGGATGCGGGCCGCGTGTTGCATGGCGGGCGCGAGATGGGCGGCCTCTCGGACCGCGCACGAACCGAGGCGCGGCGGGCCGAAGTGGGCTTCATCTACCAGTTCCACCACCTGCTACCCGAGTTTTCTGCCTTGGAAAACATCGTGTTACCGCAACTTGCCAATGGCGTCGCGCAGCGTGTGGCAGAGGCCCATGCGCTGGATCTGCTGGGGCGGGTGGGGGTTGCGGGGCGGGCGGGGCATCGGCCTGCGGCGCTGTCGGGGGGGGAGCAGCAGCGGGTGGCCTTCTGCCGGGCGCTGGCCAACCGGCCCAAGCTTCTGCTGGCGGATGAACCGACGGGGAACCTTGATCCCGCAACCTCGGATCAGGTCTTTGCCGCGCTGATGGATCTGGTGCGCGAGACCGGGCTTTCGGCGCTGATCGCGACCCATAACCTTGACCTTGCGGCGCGGATGGATCGCATCGTCCGGCTGGATCAGGGGCGCGTGACGGGCGGCTGATGGCCGTCCCCAGGGCGCGGCGAAGGCACAGGCGTTGATCGGCGGGCGGGGTTGTGATTGACTGCACCCAATCACAAAAACGGAGGCGACAGTGCAACGTGTATTCCTATATCCCATTGGCATGATTGCGCTTTTCGGCCTTGCGGCCTGCGTCCTTCCGGGGGCGGAGCGGGCCGAACAGACCACGGGCGCGGCGGATTACGCAGCCTTCTGCGCGGGCTGCCATGGAGCCGGAGGCAAGGGCGATGGCGAGATGGCGGCGGGCCTGTCGCAGAAGCCTGCGGACCTGACGGCGCTGGCAAAGGGCAATGGCGGCACCTTCCCCACAACGCGGGTGATGGCGCAGATCTGGGGCTATACGGGCGGGCAGGATGGCGGGCGGGTGATGCCGCAATTCGCGGCGTTGCTGGATGGGGAACTGGTGCCCTATGACGGCGGCGACGGTATCATGACACCGACGCCAATCCGCCTTGTGGAACTGGCCGAGCATCTGAAGACCCTGCAAAAGCCGTAACGCAAAGCGTGCCGCAAACTGTGCCGCAAACTGTGGCCACGCAGCGCGCGCTGCCACAGGCCCTTGGTTAACGCGCTGTAAACCCTGTTTCAGGGCGCGGAGGTCGGCACGGTTTCGGGCAGCATCCCCGCGATTTCGAGGATCAGCTTCCGCCGCACCGCCTCGGTGAAGCGCGCGCCGGTATCGGCGGCCACCAGAAAGGCGCCGGGGCCGCCGATGATGCGTTCCTCGTAGATCTGCACCAGCGGGCTTTCCCAGCCATCTGCCGGATCGCGGATCAGGGGCAGCGCATTGATCGTGATGCCCGCCGCCAGCACCTCGTCCCGCGCCTCCTCGATCGAGGGGCCGGACCAGTTGTTCGCGCTGTCGCCGGAAAAGTCGATCACCCGGCGCAGACCGGTGATCTCATTCGCCTCGATCAGCCGCTTGCCCTCCAGAAGCGCCGCGCCGATGGCGTTGCGCCCCGAGGCCAGCCGGGGCGGGCCAAGCAGCGCGGCGGCGAAGGCCTCGGCATCCTCGGGCGTGGCGATGATCGCCCAATCGGCCACCACGGCCTGATTGGCGGCCCATTCCACATAGGTCACCGCGATGGACCCGGTCAGGGTGGAGGAAATGGCATAAAGCACATCGGGATGGGTGATCGCCGCCGCATAGCCTTGCCGTTGCAGGTCGATCTCGGCCTGGTCGATGGAGCCGGAGGCATCGGCCAGCAGCACCAGTTCCAGATCCACCTCCTGCGCATGGAGGGGCGTGGACAGGAGGGCAAGGAGCAAGGGCCATATCCGCATCACGGGATGGTAGGACAGAAGCGGCGACAGGAAAGATCACGAAATGGTGCGGCCCCCGCCCGCCCGCGCGGCGCTGGACAGTTCCGCGCGCCGGTGATCATCTGTCATCACAGCGTTGCTTTTCCCCCTTACCCCCGCGTGTCATGACCCAGTCCGATTTCCTCAAGGCCCCCTTCCCCGCCCCCATCCCCCTTCCCGAAGCGGAGCGCATGGGGCCGCAGCGGTTCTTCAACCGCGAACTTTCCTGGCTCGCCTTCAACTGGCGGGTGCTGGACGAAGCCTCGAACCCCGCCGTTCCCCTGCTGGAACGGCTGCGGTTCCTGTCGATCTCGGCCACCAATCTGGACGAATTCTATACTGTCCGGGTGGCCGGCCTGCGGGCGCTGGTCCGCAACGGCAATGCCGCCCATTCCGAGGATGGCCGCAGCCCGGCGGAACAGCTTGCCCTGATCCATGACGATGCGCGCAAGCTGATGCAGACGCAGCAGACGGTGTTCAACAAGCTGAAGAAAGAGATGGAAACGCAGGGCATTTCCATCCTGACGCGGTCCAAGCTGACGGCGCGCGACCTGAAGCATCTGGAAGAGCATTTCCTGAACAAGGTGTTCCCGGTCCTGTCGCCCCTGGCCATCGACCCGGCGCATCCCTTCCCCTTCATCCCCAATACCGGCTTTTCGCTGGCGCTGGAGCTGGAGCGGGAAAGCGATCACCGCAGCCTTCAGGCCCTGCTGCCCATCCCGCAGCAGATTTCGCGCTTCGTGGCCCTGCCCGGCAAGCCGGGCGAACATCGCTTCCTGCCGCTGGAGGAATTGCTTCTCCTGCATCTGAACATGCTGTTTCCGGGCTATACCGACCGGGGCCATTGCATCTTCCGCGTGCTGCGCGACAGCGATCTGGAGGTCGAGGACGAGGCCGAAGACCTTGTCCGCGAATTCGAGACGGCGCTGAAGCGGCGGCGGCGGGGTGAGGTGATCCGGCTGAAGCTGTCGGCCGGCGCGCCGCCCGAATTGCGCGCGCTGATCATGGATGAACTGGCCGTCACCGAGGATATGGTGGTGGAAATCCGCGGCCTTCTGGGCATCGCGGACCTGAAGGAGCTGGTGCTGTCCTCGCGGGCCGATCTTCTGTGGCCGACCTTCACCTCGCGCATCCCGGAACGGGTGCAGGATCATGATGGCGACCTTTTCGCCGCGATCAGGCAGAAGGACATCCTGCTGCACCACCCTTATGAGTCCTTCGACCTTGTCATCCGCTTCCTCGAACAGGCGGCGCGCGATCCCAACGTGCTGGCGATCAAGCAGACGCTTTACCGAACCTCATGGGACAGCCCGATCGTTTCGGCGCTCTGCGAGGCGGCAGAGGCGGGGAAATCCGTCACCGCGCTGGTGGAACTCAAGGCGCGGTTCGACGAGGCCGCCAATATCCGCCAGTCGCGCCGTCTGGAACGGGCGGGGGCGCATGTCGTCTATGGCTTCATCCATTACAAGACCCATGCCAAGATCAGCACTGTCGTCCGGCGCGAGGGCGAGAACCTTGTGACCTATACCCATTACGGGACCGGGAACTATCACCCGATCACGGCGCGCATCTATACCGACCTCAGCTTCTTCACCTGCGATGCGGCGCTGGGGCGGGACGCGACCAAGGTCTTCAACTATCTGTCGGGCTATGTGCAGCCCGAGGGGCTTGAAAACCTTGCCATTTCGCCGATCAGCCTGAAGCCGCGGCTGCTGTCGCTGATCGCGGCAGAGGCGGATCATGCGCGGGCCGGGCGGCCTGCGGAAATCTGGGCCAAGATGAACAGCCTGATCGACCCCGAGGTGATCGACGCGCTTTATGCGGCGTCGCAGGCCGGGGTGAAGATCAGCCTTGTCGTGCGCGGCATCTGCGGGGTGCGTCCGGGGGTGAAGGACCTGTCGGAGAATATCCGCGTGAAATCCATCGTCGGGCGGTTTCTGGAACATTCGCGCATCGTCTGTTTCGGGTCGGGCCATGGCCTGCCGTCGCAGAAGGCGCGGGTCTTCCTGTCTTCGGCCGACTGGATGGGGCGCAACCTGAACCGCCGGGTGGAAACGCTGGTCGAGGTGATGAACCCCACCGTGAAGGCCCAGATCGAAGGGCAGATCATGGCGGCCAATCTGGCGGACGAGGCGCAAAGCTGGGTCCTGCGGCCCGATGGCAGCTATCACCGCGAACTCGCCCCCGCCGATGGCGTGCTGTTCAATTGCCACCGCTTCTTCATGGAGAACCCCTCGCTTTCGGGCCGGGGGACGGCGGGGGCCAAGGATGTGCAGCGGCTGGCACAGTTGCGCGACGATCCGGGGGGGATGTGACGCGGGGGCAGCCGCCCCGTATTCACGATCCCGAATCCTTGACCACGCCCCCCGTTCCGCGCCACCTTGCGGCCCGGAAGACGAAGGACCGCGCCCATGACCGATACCGCCACAGCCCCCGAGACAGGCAGTGACGAGGATTGGGGGCCCTTCGGCCGCCCCCTGTTCGATGACCCGTCGGTGCGGGCGCTGTCGCGCGTCGGCGTGGTGGATGTGGGGTCGAATTCCGTCCGGATGGTGGTCTTTGACGGGGCGGCGCGCAGCCCGGCCTATTTCTTCAACGAAAAGATCATGTGCGGCCTTGGCAAGGGGCTGCACGAAACGGGCCGCCTGAATCCGCAGGGCCGGGTCCGGGCGCTGGCCGCGCTGAAGCGCTTTGCCTATCTGGCCGAAGGCATGGGGATCGGCCCCCTGACCGTGGTCGCCACCGCCGCCACGCGCGAGGCCGAGGATGGGCCGGAGTTTCAGGCCGAGGTGCTGCGCGAGACGGGGCTGAAGCTCTGGGTCATCGACGGCGATGAAGAGGCGCGGCTCTCGGCACAGGGCGTGCTTCTGGGCTGGCCCGAGGCGAAGGGCGTGGTCTGCGACATCGGCGGCAATTCGATGGAACTGGCGCGGATCGGCGATGGCAAGGTGGGGCGGCGCATCTCTACCCCCCTCGGCCCGTTCCGGCTGCAACAGGTGAAGGGCGATGCCTCCAAGCGGCGCAAGCTGATCGACCGGGTGATCACCACCGCGCAGGCGCAGATCCGGTCCACCGGCGAACGCATCTATCTGGTGGGCGGGTCATGGCGCGTCATCGCGCGGCTGGACATGGAACGGCGGAACTATCCGCTGACCGTGCTGCACGAATACCGGATGACGCCCGACAGCCTGATCGACACGCTGGACTGGATCGCCGCCAGCGACAGCGCCATCCTGCGCGCCAAGACCGGCACCTCGTCCGAGCGGATGGAACTTGTGCCGCTGGCCTGCGAGGTGCTGCGCGAGCTGATCCGCATCCTGAAACCGTCCGAGATCGACGTGTCGGCCTATGGCATCCGCGAAGGGCTCTTGTACGAACAGATGCCCCCCCGCCTGCGTGCCCGCGACCCGCTGATCGAGGCGGCGCGGATGGCCGAACTCACCTCGGCCCGCATCCCCGGCTTTGGCAAGAAGCTCTATGATTTCCTGCTGCCTCTGTTCAAGGAGGCCGACAAGGAACGGCTCCGGCTCATCAAGGCCGCCTGCCTGCTGCATGACACGACCTGGCGCGCCCATCCCGATTACCGGGCCGAGGTCTGTTTCGACAATGCCACCCGTGCGAACCTTGGCGGGCTTGACCATCCGGGGCGCGTCTTCCTTGGCCTGTCGCTGCTGCACCGCTACAAGAATTCCCGCTCCGGGTCGCGGCTGGAACCGCTGTTCCGCCTGCTGACCGACCAGCAGATCCAGGAGGCCGAGGTGCTGGGCAAGGCGATGCGCTTTGGGGCCATGTTCTCCATCGCCGATCCGGCCGAGGCGGGTTCCCTGCGCTGGCAGCCCAAGAAGAAGGTGCTGGAACTGGCGCTGACAGAGCGGGGCCATGCGCTGTTCGGCGAGGTGGCGCAGGCGCGGTTCACCGCGCTCGCCCTGTCGATGAAGGCCACGACCCGCGTCATCTCGGCCTGATCCATGCTGCGGCTGGATCATCTGGCGATCTCCTGCCGCGCGCTGGACGAGGGCGTGGCGGCGGTGGAGGCGGCACTGGGCCTGCCGCTTGCCCCCGGCGGGCAACATCCGCATATGGCGACGCATAACCGGCTGCTCTCGCTCGGCCCCGATCTCTATCTCGAAGTGATCGCCGCCGATCCCGGCCAGCCCCGCCCGGCCTGGCCACGCTGGTTCGATCTGGACCGCTTCGACGGCCCGCCGCGCCTGACCAACTGGATCTGCGCCTGCGACGATCTTGACGCCGAACTGGCCCATGCGCCGCCGGGCAGCGGGACCCCGGTTGCGCTGCAACGGGGCGATTTCCGCTGGCGGATGGCGGTGCCGGAGACCGGCATCCTGCCCTTTGACAACCATTTCCCCGCGCTGATCCAGTGGGAGGGGGCCGCCCATCCCGCGCCGCGCCTGCCCGATCACGGCGCAAGGCTCGCGCGGCTGGAGATCACCCATCCCGACGCCGCCGCCTTGCGGTCGGCCCTGTCGCGGCTGGACGATCCGCGTATCCTTCTGCGGCAGGGGCCTGCGTCCCTGCGCGCCACCATCGCCACGCCGCAGGGGGAGCGGGTGCTGACATGATCCGCGACGCAACCGCCAGGGATGCGGCAGGCATCGCCGCGATCTGGAACCCGGTGATCCGCGACACGTCCATCACCTTCAACAGCGCCGAGAAGACCGAGGCCGATATTGCCGGCCTGATCGCCGACAGGCAGGCCGCGGGTCATGCCTTCCTTTTGGCCGAAGAGGCGGGGCGGATTGCGGGCTTTGCCAGCTATGCGCAGTTCCGCGCCGGCACCGGCTATGGCCGCACGATGGAACACACGATTCTCCTGGACCCTGTCGCCCAGGGCCGGGGGCTGGGCCGGGCGCTGATGCGCGCGCTGGAAGACCATGCCCGCGCGGCAGGAATGACCGCGCTGATCGGCGGCGTTTCTGCCGAAAACAGCGCCGGACGGGCCTTTCATGCCCGCATGGGCTTTGCCGAGGTGGCGATCCTGCAACGGGTGGGGTTCAAATTCGGGCGGACGATGGATTTGGTCCTGATGCAGAAGTTCCTCGCCTGACTTCTGTCGCGAACCGCACTATCATATCCGAATGTCGATCTGGACCCGCATCGCCGAAGCGCTGTCAGCCCTCGCGCAAGGCGAGCCGTTGTCGGTTGTCTTCGACAAGTTGCAGGGCCATGTCGATCACCAGCCCGAACTTTCGGTCGGCTTCACCATCGCGGTCATCGCGCTGGGGGCCAAGATCGCCAAGGCCGACGGGCAGGTGACGAAGGACGAGGTCACCGCCTTCCGCCGCGTCTTCACGCTGGACGAGGCGGAGGCAGCCAATGCCGCCCGCGTCTATAACCTCGCCCGGCAGGATGTGGCGGGCTTCGATGCCTATGCCCGCAAGATCGCCCGCATGTTCGGCCCCGAACACCGGGACGTGCTGGAAGACCTGATGGAAGGGCTGTTCCTGATCGCGCTGGCCGACGGGTCCTATCACCCGCGCGAGGATGAGTTTCTGCGCGACGTGGCCGATATCTTCGGCCTGTCGGATGCCTGTTTCCGCGCCCTGCGCGCCAGTTTCGTGGAAGGCGCGCCGCGCGACCCCTATGAGGTGCTGGGCATCCCCCCCGGCAGCTCGCTGGAAGAGGCGCGCGAGGCCTGGAAGCGCGCGGTGAAGGAAAGCCATCCCGACCGGATGCTGGCACGCGGCGTGCCGGAAGAGGCAATCAAGCTGGCCGAACGCCGCCTGATCGCGCTGAACGCCGCCTGGGAAGAGATTTCCGCCCGGCGGGCCGCCTGACCATGGCGGTGGGCGCGGCCCGGCCCTGGCTGCGGCTGGCCACCTATAATGTCGAATGGTTCAACGCGCTGTTCGATGACCGGGGGCATCTTCTGGCGGATGGAGCGCCTTCCGCGCGCTATGGCGTGACGCGGGCCGCGCAGGTCGACGCCCTGACGGCGGTGTTCCGGGCGCTGGATGCGGATGGGATATTGGTGATCGAGGCACCCGATACCGGCAGCAGACGCTCCACCACCCGCGCGCTGGACCATTTCGCGGCGCAGGCGGGGCTCCGGGCACGCAAGGCGATCATCGGCTATCCTTCGGAGACCGAGCAGGAAATCGCCTTCCTCTACGATCCTGACCGCCTGACGGTCCGCCACGATCCGCAGGGCGACCCCGCGCCGCGGCAGGGCGGGCATGACGCGCCGCGCTTCGACACTGCCTTCCGCTATGACCTTGATGCCGACGGCATCAGCGAGGTGATCCGCTTTTCCAAGCCGCCGCTTGAACTGGCCGTGACCTGCGACGGGATGGCGCTGCGGCTGATCGGGGTGCATGCCAAGTCAAAGGCCAATCACGGCGCCCGCGACGGGGCCGAGGCGACGCGCCTTGCCATCGACAACCGCAGAAAGCAACTGGCGCAATGCCTCTGGCTGCGGCAGCGGGTGGCGGGGCATCTGGCGGCGGGCGATGCGCTGATCGTGCTGGGCGATCTGAATGACGGCCCCGGTCTGGACGAATATGAACGCCTTTTCGGCCGGTCGGGGGTGGAGGTGGTCCTGGGCAGCGACGCCCCGCCCGAGGCGCGGCTTTACGATCCCCATGCCGTGATGGCGATCACCCAGCGGGTGGGGGTGGCCCCCTCTTCCGCGCGCTTCTTCATCGCGCCGCAGGGGCGGTGGTTCGATGCGCTGCTCGATTTCATCATGGTCTCGCCCGATCTCCGCGCCGCCGGCCCGCGCTGGCGCATCTGGCACCCGCAGGATGACGCGGCGCTTGCCGCCGATCCGGTGTTGAGCGCCGCCCTTCTGGCCGCCTCCGACCATTTCCCCGTCACGCTGGATTTCGCCGCCCCTCTTGTGCCTGCCCCCTGAACCCCCATCTTGGGGCCATGATGACCCGCAGCACGCTTCTCGCCCCCGCCCTTCTGTCGCTGGCCCTGCTGGCCCCCCTGCCCCTTGCCGCGCAGGAGGCCGCCCCTGCCGAACCCGAGGAGGGGCCAAGCCTGATGGAACGGGGGCTTTCCCTGTTCTTCGAAGGCTTCCGCCAGGAGATGGAACCTGCGCTGGAAGGCATGGGTCAGGCGCTGGGCGAAATGCAGCCCGCGATCGACGAATTGATGGGCATGATCGACAGCATGACCAATTACCAGATGCCGGAAATGCTGGAAAACGGCGACATCATCATCCGCCGCAAGCCCGATGCGCCGCCCGTGGCCCCGCCAGAGGCCGAGGCGCCGGGGGTCGATCTCTGACGCTTACGCCTTGGCGATCTTCGGCGGGGTGACGGCCTCGGCAAAGGCGGTGAGGATCGGCTCTGCCCCGTGCTGTTCGGCAAGGCGCAGCAGGGCGAAGCGGATCTCCGCCATTTCGCGGTAATAGCGCAGGAAGGCCGCGTTCAGCGCCGCCCCCGCCACCGCGCCAAGGACGGGCACGGCCTGCGTGGCGAGCTTCTGCCCCATCGCCGTGGCAAGGCGCGGCGCGACCGCGCCGATCACCTGCGCCAGCGCCGGACCCGTCACCGTCAGCCGGGCCGACAGGAACGAGGTATTCACCCCGTCATCCATCGCCAAGGGGCTGCCCGCCGAAAAGACGCGCAGACATTCCGCCCGGATCGCGGGATCGTCGGGGTCATAGCCCGCCTCGCGCGCGGCGCGGCGGATCGCGTGCAGGATCACCGTGATCGTGACGGGCAGTTCGGCAACCGAGGTGGCAATCCCCCCCGCCCCGCCGATGGCCCCCGTCACCATGGCCGCCGCCAGCGGCCCCTGCCGCCCGAGATCGGGCGCCAGATCACCCTTCGCCGCCAGCCCATGCGCCGCCAGCAGCGCGCGTTCCGTCACCGCACCGATCTGCGCCTTCACGCCGTCGGGGATGGCGGCCATCTTCTCCTCCAGCCCGCCGCCGATGCGGTTCACCAGCGTCATGACAGGACCATTCGCCCGGCGATAGCGGCGGGCCAGCGCCTTGATCTCGGCGCTGCGGTCGGGGGCGGCGATGGCGGGCAGGGTTTCCATGTCCCGAATGTGGGCACATCGCGGCCCGCCCGCAAGGGGCGGCTCAGGTCGCCTTGGTCACCGCGCCCGCCACGCCATCCCAGGCCCCGGCCTTCAGGGCCAGCCCCAGCACGCGGTCGGGGTTGGTGGGGGGCGGCATCTCCACCGCCATCAGCTTGCGGAAACCGAAGCGCGAATAATAGGGGGCATCCCCCACCAGCATCACCCGCTCCCAGCCCAGACGCCGCGCCTCGGCCAGGCTTTCGTTGATCAGAAGGCCCCCCAGCCCCTCGCCCTGCCGCGTCGGGTGCACCGCGACAGGCCCCAGAAGCAGCGTATCGCGCCCGCCCACCCGCACCGGCCAATAGCGGATCGCCGCGGCCAGCGTGCCGTCACCATCCCGCAGCGTCAGGCAGAGCGCCGCCACCGTCGGCACCCCGTCCCGCAACCGGTAGGAGGACAGCGCCGTGCGCCCCGGCGCGAAGCAGAGGTCGTAAAGCGCCTCCACCTCCCACCAATCCTCTTCGGTTTCCTCGTCCAGACGGTACAAGCGGGCGGCCTCCGAATCCTCTGGAACCGCCCGTAACATGCGAATACGACAGGTTCAAATCGACCAGCCGCCATCCCGGAAGGAAGCCGCGCCCCGATGTTCTACCGCCCCGCCGATGGCCATGGCCTGCCGCATAATCCCTTCAACGCCATCGTCACGCCCCGGCCCATCGGCTGGATCGCGACGCGCGGGCCGCAGGGCGACAACCTCGCCCCCTATTCCTTCTTCAACGCCGCCGCCTACAGCCCGCCGCAGGTGACCTTCGCCTCGACCGGCCTGAAGGACAGCGTGACCAATATCCGCGCGACCGGGGTCTTTTCCGTCAACATCGTCGCGGCAGAGATGCTGCATCCGATGTCCGAAACCTCCGCCGCCCTGCCGCCCGAGATCGACGAATTCGCCCATGCCGGGGTGGACAAGGCCGAATGCCGCGAAATCCCCTGCCCCCGGGTCGCAGAGGCCCCGGCCACGCTGGAATGCGCGCTGGTCGATATCCTCACCCTGCGCGGGCGGGACAATTTCCTCGTGATCGGCGAGGTGGTGGGCATCCATCTGCGCGACGATTGCCTGACGGAGGGGCGGTTCGACGTGACGCGGTTCCGGCCGCTGGCCCGCATGGGCTATCGCGATTACAGCGTGGTGACGGAGGTGTTCGAGTTGCGGCGTCCCGGCGAAGGCTGACCCGCCTCAGCCCGCCGTCGCGCCAGAGCCGCCATCCCCCCTATCCACTTTCTGTCGAAAAATATCCTCGGGGGGTGAGGAGCGAAGCGACGAGGGGGGCAGACAGCCCCCCTGCACCGGTGCCCATCCCGCGCCACGCCCGTCCCGACAGCCCCGTCCCGATACCCCCGTCCCGATGCCCCCTTCCCGCGCCCTGCCCCGCCGCCTAATCTGCCCCCGGTCACAGAAGGCGGGACGACAGATGAAAACGATGATCGGCGTGATCGGCGGCTCCGGGGTCTATCAGATCGACGGGCTGGAAGGTGCAAGCTGGGTGAAGGTGAAAACCCCCTGGGGCAAACCCTCGGACGAGGTGCTGCTGGGCCGTCTGGACGGCATCCCCATGGCCTTCCTGCCCCGGCACGGGCGCGGCCATGTCCATGCCCCTTCCGACATCCCCTTCCGCGCCAATATCGACGCGCTGAAACGGCTGGGCTGCACCGATGTCGTGGCCGTCTCTGCCGTGGGCAGCCTGCGCGAGGATTTCCGCCCCGGCGATTTCGTCATCGTCGATCAGTATATCGACCGCACCTTCGCCCGCCCGAAATCCTTCTTCGGGGCGGGCTGCGTGGCGCATGTGGGCTTTGCCCATCCCACCTGCCCGCGCCTGTCCGCCGCCTGCGCAGAGGCCGCGCGGGGCGCCGGCGTCACGGTGCATGAGGGGGCAACCTATGTCGCGATGGAGGGTCCGCAATTCTCCACCCTCGCCGAATCGCGGCTCTACCGGTCCTGGGGCGCGGATGTGATCGGCATGACCGGGATGCCCGAGGCAAAACTCGCCCGCGAGGCCGAGCTTTGCTATGCCTCCGTCGCCATGGTGACGGATTACGACTGCTGGCATCCGGGCCATGACGCGGTGGATGTGGCCGCCGTGATCGCCACGCTGACGGCCAACGCGGGCCATGCGCGGGCGCTGGTGGCGGGTCTGCCCGCGCGGCTCGGCCCCGACCGCGCGCCCTGCCCGCATGGCTGCGACCGCGCCCTCGACATGGCCTTGATGACCGCGCCCGACAAGCGCGACCCCGATCTTCTGGCACGGCTCGATGCCGTGGCGGGCCGGGTGCTGGGGGCCTGAGGCGCACGCGGCATTTACCCCGCGTAAAGCATCCTGCCGCGTGCTACTCTCCTCCCGGGGGCGTGTTCTGCCCCCTTTCACCAGTGGAGCCTTGTCATGCTCACCTCCCATATCCGCCTGCTGCAATCCCGCCTTGCCGCCCTCGGTCACTATGCCGGGTCCATCGACGGCCTGCGCGGCCCTGCCACGGATGCCGCCATCCGGAAGGCGCTGCCCGGCTTCGGCGCCCCGCTGCCCGGCGACTGGACAAGCTGGACGGCGAAGCGGCAGGCGGTCGCCTGTCTTCAGCTTCTGGCGCGCGACGCCGGCCTCGACCCCGGCCCGATCGACGGCTGGTGGGGGCCACAGACCGATTACGCTGCGAATGCCCTCCTGCATCTTGCCGCCACCGGGCAGAAGCCCGACTGGCGCGACATCGCCCCCGGCCGCGCCAACCCGAATGGCTGGCCCGGCGAAAGCGGCGTGACGGCTTTCTACGGCCCGCATGGCACGCCCGAAGGACACCGCCCCCCGCTCGTCAAGGTCCCCTCGCCCTGGACCTTCCGCATCGCCTGGAACCTTGCCCAGACGCGCAGCTTTCTCTGGGCCCATGAAAAGACCGCCGACTCCGTCGCCCGCATCCTGTCGCGCATCCACCTGCATTATGGCGAAAGCCGCCTGCGCGAATTGCGGCTCGACATCTTTTCGGGCGATTACGATCCCCGCCTGATGCGCGGCAGCACGACCAGATGGTCGATGCATGCCTGGGGCATCGCCTATGATTTCGACGACACCCAGAACCGCCTGCACTGGGGGGCAGACCGGGCGCGGCTGGCGCGGCCCGAATACCGCCCCTTCTGGGACATCTGGGAAGCCGAAGGCTGGGTCTCGCTCGGTCGCAGCCGCAACTATGACTGGATGCATGTCCAGGCGGCCCGGCTGGACTGATCCATCCCGGGAACAGACCGCCGCATGGGCTTCATCTTGGCCCAAATACTCACAGCCCCCCTCTCCCCCCGCCCTGCCGCCGGGCCTTGGGGCGCCGACAGCCGGGGGGCAGACGGACCGCAGGTCCGACGCTGCCCCCCCCGCGACGCAGATGCCCCAGGATGCCCCCCGTCGCCCCTCGACGCCCCCGCAACCTCCCGCTAAACCAAGGGGAAAAGCAAAGGGGGCGTCATGGCCAAGAGCGTCAAGGACTACATCCGCACCATCGTGGACTTCCCGCATGAAGGCATCCTCTTCCGCGATGTGACCACCCTCTTCGCCGATCCGCGCGGGTTCCGGATGTGCGTGGACCAGTTGCTCGCCCCCTATGCCGGGATGCGGATCGACAAGGTCGCGGGGCTGGAGGCGCGGGGCTTCATCCTCGGCGGTGCCGTGGCGCATCAACTTTCCACCGGCTTCATCCCGATCCGCAAGAAGGGCAAGCTGCCGGGGGCGACCATCGCCGAAAGCTACACGCTCGAATATGGCGAGGCGACGGTCGAGGTGCATGACGACGCCATCCAGCCCGGCGAGAAGGTGCTCTTGGTCGATGACCTGCTCGCCACCGGCGGCACCGCCGAGGCGGGCATCCGGCTGATCGAACGGCTGGGCGCGCAGGTGATCGGCTGCGCCTTCGTGGTGGACCTGCCCGATCTGGGCGGGCGCCGGAAACTGGAATCGCTGGGGATGGAGGTCCATGCCCTCTGCGCCTTCGAAGGGCTCTGACCGCGGCGCGCGGATCGCCCGCGCTAACCCTTCCTTAACCCCTGCCGCGCTAAGGTGAGTCGTGTCGGGGCTACCCACCCCGGCGCTGCTTGCAGGGACCACAACCCCACCCCCCGCCGGTTCAGCCCGGCGGGGTTTTCTCTACAGGCCCGTCCCTCCCCCGGCGCATCGTCATTGTCCCGTCATGCAGGGCGGGCTATGTCGCCCCCATGACTTCCTATAGCGACCTCATCCGCAGCTTCGGCAAGATCGGCCTTCTGTCCTTCGGCGGCCCGGCCGCGCAGATCGCGCTGATGCACCGGGTTCTCGTGGAAGACCGGAAATGGCTGACCGAGAAGGATTATCTCTCGGCCCTCTCCTTCTGCATGCTCCTGCCGGGGCCCGAGGCGATGCAGCTTGCCACCTGGTCGGGCTGGCGGCTGAAAGGCACGCTGGGCGGGCTGATCGCGGGGCTGCTCTTCGTGCTGCCGGGGGCAGCCGTGGTGCTGGCGCTGGCCATGATCTATGCCGCCTACGGGAACGTGCCGCTGGTGCAGGGGCTTTTCGCCGGGGTGCAGGCCGCCGTGGCCGTCATCGTGATCGAGGCGCTGCTGCGCGTGGGCAAGCGGGCGCTGAAGGGCCGCGCGGCGCTGGTGCTGGCCATCCTCGCCTTCCTTGCCCTCTTCCTCTTTGCCGCGCCCTTCCCGCTGGTGATCCTTGCCGCAGGGCTCTGGGGCTATGCCTCGGCCCGCGGCACGCCCGGCCCGATGCCCGAGGCGGGGCCCTCGCTGGCCCGCAGTTTCGGCACGGTCGCCCTCTGGTCCGCGATCTGGCTGGCCCCCCTCGCCCTGCTCTGGGTCGTCGAAGGCGGCATCCTGACGGAAATCGGCGCCTTCTTCGCCAAGCTCGCCATCCTCACCTTCGGCGGGGCCTATGCGGTTCTGGCCTGGATGGCGCAGGCCGTGGTGGAAGAGAAGGGCTGGCTTACCCTGACGCAGATGATGGACGGGCTGGGGCTGGCGGAAACCACGCCCGGCCCGCTGATCCTCGTCACCGAATTCGTGGGCTATATGGCCGCCCATCGCGAAGGCGGCTGGAGGCTGGGCATCGCAGGGGCGGCGGTCACGCTCTGGGTGACCTTCGTGCCGTCCTTCCTGATGATCTTCGCAGGCGCCCCGTGGATCGCCCGGATCACCGCCGATCCGCGCCTTGCCGGCGCGCTGGCCGCCATCATGGCCGCCGTGGTGGGGGTGATCGCCAATCTCGCCCTCTGGTTCGCCGCCCATGTCTTCTTCGCCCGCATCGGCCGCGCCGCCTTTGGCCCCTTCGACATGATCACCCCCGACATGGCCAGCTTCCGCCCCGGCCTGGCCGCGCTGGCGCTGATCGCGGGCTGGCTGCTGCTTCGCCGCCATATGCCCCTGCCCCTCGTGCTGGCCCTCGCCGCGCTGGGCGGGCTCGGGCTGACGGCGGCCGGGCTGTCGCATCCCCTCCTTCCCTGACCGCAGGACTGGCGAAAGCGACAACTTCCCGAACCGCCCCCTTTCCTTCCCACCCGAATTCCCCTTAATTGGCATGAGCAGCGGAAAGGACAGCGCATGGCCCGATCCATCGACTACGGCAACCTGATGCACCGGGCGATGCGCGGCCTGATCCAGACTGTCCTGCGCGACGTGGCCCGCGACGGGCTGCCGGGCGCGCATCACTTCTTCATCACCTTCGACACCACCCATCCCGGCGTCGCCATCGCCGATTGGCTGAAGGACCGCTACCCGTCCGAAATGACCGTCGTGCTGCAACACTGGTACGAAAACCTGACGGTAACCGAGGACCATTTCACCGTGACGCTCAATTTCGGAAACCAGCCGGAACCGCTCGTCATCCCCTTCGATGCGGTGCGCACCTTCGTCGATCCTTCCGTGGAATTCGGCCTGCGCTTCGAGACGCATGACGACAGCGACGACGAAGAGGAGGACGATGGCGACGATGACGGCGACGACGATCCGCCGCCCCATCAGGATGCCGAGATCGTCAGCCTCGACAAGTTCCGCAAGCAGTGATGCCCCGCAGGGGCCGAAAAATCTTCGTCCGAAGATTTTTCGAAAGCGAAGAATTTTCGGACGAAAATTCTTCGGCCCTCACGGTATGCGACGGTATGCCAATTGATTTCGCGCGCGCCCCCGGCTAAGGCGGGCAGAGCGAAAACAGGAGGCTTGCCCATGTCCGCCACCCGCACAGAGACCGACAGCTTTGGCCCGCTCGAGGTTCCCGCCGACAAGTACTGGGGCGCGCAGACCCAGCGGTCGATCATCAATTTCCCCATCGGCTGGGAACGCCAGCCCGTCGCCATCATCCGCGCGCTGGGGGTCATCAAGAAGGCCTGCGCGCTGGTCAATATCGACCAGGGCGATATCGCGCCCGAACTGGGGAACGCCATCGCCGCGGCGGCGCAGGAGGTGATCGACGGCAAGTTCGACGACAACTTCCCCCTTGTCGTCTGGCAGACAGGATCGGGCACCCAGTCCAACATGAACGCCAATGAGGTGATCTCGAACCGCGCGATCGAAATGCTCGGCGGTGTGATGGGGTCGAAGAAGCCGGTCCATCCGAATGATCACGTGAACATGGGGCAATCCTCCAACGACACTTTCCCCACCGCCATGCATGTGGCCATCGGCATGATGGCCCGCGACGTGCTGCTGCCGGGGCTGGAAAAGCTGTCGGCGGCGCTCTGGGCGAAGTCCAACGAATTCAAGGACATCATCAAGATCGGCCGCACCCATACGCAGGATGCCACGCCCCTGACCCTGGGCCAGGAATTCAGCGGCTATGCGACGCAGGTGGACAAGGGCATCGCGCGGGTGAAGGCCTGCCTGCCCGACATCTATGAACTGGCCCAGGGCGGCACTGCCGTCGGCACGGGGCTCAACACCCGTGTCGGCTGGGATACCCGTGTTGCGGCAAGGATCGCCGAGATCACCGGCCTGCCCTTCGTCACCGCGCCGAACAAGTTCGAGGCGCTGGCCGCCCATGACGCGATGGTGATGTTTTCGGGTGCCCTCAAGACCGTGGCGGCGGCGCTGTTCAAGATCGCCAATGACCTGCGGCTTTTGGGCTCCGGCCCCCGTTCCGGTCTGGGCGAGCTGATCCTGCCGGAGAATGAACCCGGATCGTCGATCATGCCGGGCAAGGTGAACCCGACCCAGGCCGAGGCGCTGACCATGGTCTGCGCCCATGTCATGGGCAATGACGCGGCGGTGGGCTTTGCCGGCAGCCAGGGGCATTTCGAGTTGAACGTCTATAACCCGATGATGTCCTACAACGTCCTGCAATCCATGCAGCTTCTGGGCGATGCGGCGGGGTCCTTCACCGACAATATGGTGGTGGGCACGCAGGCCAATGTGGCGCGGATCGACAAGCTGATGAAGGAATCGCTGATGCTGGTGACGGCGCTGGCGCCCACCATCGGCTATGACAACGCGACCAAGGTCGCCAAGACCGCCCACAAGAACGGCACAACCCTGAAGGAAGAGGCGATTGCCCTCGGCTTCGTCGATGCCGAGACCTTCGACCGCGTGGTGCGGCCGGAGGACATGATCGGGCCGAAAGGCTGACCCATGGCCGAAATCGTCAACCTGCGCGCGAAACGGAAGGAGGCGGCCCGCAAGGCCGCCCGCGCCAAGGGGGACGAGAATGCCGCGAAGTTCGGCCGGACAAGGGCCGAGCGGGAGCTTGAGCAGGCGCGGGCGGAAAAGGCCGCCCGCGACCTCGACGCCCACAAGAGGGATGAATGACCGCGCGGCCCGCCAAGCATTCGCTCACCCTGCGCGGGCATCGCACCAGCGTCAGCCTTGAAGAGGAATTCTGGCAGGCCTTCCGCGCCATCGCCACCGAGCGGGGCCTTACGCTGAACCAGCTTGCGGTGGAGGTGGACGAGGCGCGCGAGGGCGATGTGGGCCTCGCCTCGGCGATCCGCGTCTTCGTGCTGCGGCGCTATCGCGGTTAACCGGGTGTTTACCTGTCTGCGGCAGGCTGCAAGCATGAACCGCACTCTTCTGCCCTATACGACCGAGGGATGGATCGCCCATCTCTTCAACTCGCAAGCCGCGCGGGATGGCGGGGTCATCCGGCGGCAGGTCCGCGACGTGGAGCGCTATGTGGGCCGCGAGGTGTTCCTGGCCGAGATGCGGCGGCGCGGTTTTCCTGTGCTGGAGAATTCGGGCCAGTTCATCATCATCTGCAATCAGGAACCGATCCGCCGCGTCGTATAGCGATTTCTGACGCAGAAATCGCAGCGGAATTTGACGCAAATTCCGCCAACAAGCGCCGCGCCTGCCACCCGATTTCTGCGTGCAGAAATCGTCGCGAAATCTGCGTCAGATTTCGCCCCCCCGCCGCGTCACCCGCAGCCAGATCCCGTCCTTCGCCCGCACCGTCAGATGCGCCACCGGCACCGGCACCCGCCCCTCCACCACCTCGAAGCGGAAGGCCCGGGCCAGCATCGCCAGCAGGAGCACCCCCTCTGCCATGGCGAACCCCGCCCCCGTGCAGACCCGCGGCCCCGCCGAAAACGGCAGCCAGCCGTCCCGCGCCGCCGCCTTCGTCTCTTCCCGCCCCCAGCGGGCGGGATCAAAGCCATCGGGATCTGACCAGATCCGCTCATGCCGCCCCAGATGCCAGGAGGACAGCACCACCTGCGCCCCCGGCTTCACCGCCCGCCCGCGGAAGTCCTCGGGGCAGGTCGTCTCGCGCACCATCATCGGCACGGGCGGGAACAGGCGCAGCGTCTCGCGGAACACATCGCGGGTGAGTTTCAGCCGCGACAGGGCCGAAAACTCCGGCACCATCCCCGCCGCCTCGGCCGCCACCGCCTCCTGCACCTCCGGATGCGCCGCCAGCAGCCAGAGCGCCCATCCCAGGGCGCTTGCACTCGTCTCATGCCCCGCAAGGAAGAAGATGGCGACCTGATCCACCATCTCTTCGGTTTCGAACCGTTCCCCCGTCACAGGGTCCGCCGTCACCATGATCTTCGTGGCCAGATCGTCGGGCGCCGTCCCCGCCGCGATCTCTGCCGCCCGCCGGGCCGTCATCGCGGTGATCAGACGGCGGATCTCGGCCGCCGCCGCGCGCGTGCCGCGCCGGAACCCGCGCGGCAGCCAGCGCGGCAGGGGGACAAAGGCCGCGAGGTTCAGGATCGGCTGCGTCCGCTGATAGGCGCGAAAGGCATGAAAGACGGCCGTCGCATCCCGATCCTCGATGGGGATGGAAAACAGCGTCCGAAAGATCACATCCGCCGCCGCATGGCTGGCAAACTCCTCCACCTCCACCAGGCCCGTGCCCATCCGCGCCACCGCCGCCTCGCCCGCCGCCCACATCGCCGGAAAGGTATCGCGCAGCCGCCCGCCTTCGAAGGCCGGGTCGATGATCCGGCGCTGGCGTTTCCACATCTCCCCGTTGGTGACAAAGACCGACTGGCCCAGCAGCGGCGCCAGCCCCTCGCGCACCCGGTCGGATTTCGGGAAATCGTCGGGGCGCTCCTGCAAGACCCGCCGCACCAGCGCCGGGTCATTGCACATGTAGCTGCGGAAGAAGGGCGTGCGAAACTCCGCCATCCAGGCGCGATAGAGCCGCGCGGGCTGGGCCGAAAGGATGTCTTCCCGGAACAGCCGCAGATAGCGCCAGAGCGACACGCGGTCGGGGCGTGGTGCAGGCTTCGGCACCCTCATGCCAGGCTCCGATGGCCCGAAAGCGGCCGCTCGATCCGGCTTTTCGACGGTGCCCTGCCGCGATAGCGCGCGCCCAGCGTCAGGGGCCCTGCGGTGATGCGGAAATAGTCGTAATCGCCGGGCCGGTCGAAGGCGCACATGTATTGGAAATGCAGCCGGAACCAGCGAAAGCGCATCTTGCGCCAGCGCTCGGGGCTGAAGGTCCGGGTGAAGGCGCAAGACATCACCAGCGGCCAGCGCTTGCCCGCAGGCGCCACCCCCGTCACCGCCACCGGATCGCAAAGCGCAAAGGCACAGCCATCCCCCGGCGCGGTGACATCGACCCAGGTCACCTCGTCCTGCGCCGAGAGATAGGCCAGATCCGCGCGCAGCCGCTTCGCCTCGGGCAGGAAGGACACCATCGGCACCACCTGCCCCAGGGTCAGGAAGGACAGCACCGCCCCCCGCCCCGGCAGACCGGCGCGCAGCAGATCGGCAAGGATCGTCACCCCGAGGATGGCCCCGGAAGAATGGCCCACGACCAGAACCTCATCCACCTCGCCCTCCAGCGCGGCGCGGATGCGGGCGCCGAATTCCGCCATCCGCGCGTCAAGCTGGGGCGGATAGGCCCCCCAATGCCCGGCCGAAAAGGCATAGTCATGCATCAGGTAATAGGCGAGGAAGCGGCGATCCGCCCGCTGGAACAGGCGCAGCACGGCCCAGCCCAGCGCCAGCCCCGCCGGCAGGCCCAGCGCGATGCCGAAAGGCCCCGGCAGCAGCGCCACAAGGCCCCGCCCGACAGCCCATCCCGCCAGCGCCGCCAGAACCGCCTGCAAGGACAGCATAACCACCGGATAAAGCGCCGCCAGCGTCGGCCCCTTGCGCAGCCGCCCCAGCCGGAACAGCGCCCCGGAGGCGACATAGATGAAGGCCGTGCGCAGCATCTGCCCATAGGTCGCGGCAATCGTCCGCCGCATGGACCCGCTGATGATGTCGGCCCAGGCCAGCACCTCGACCTCCGCGCGCACCTCCTCGCCGTCGATCTGGGCGGTCACGCTCCAGCCATGGGCGAGGCCTGCGGGCTTTGCCCCTACCTCCAGCGCGTAACCGGAAATGGCCGCCTGCCGCGGCCCTTCCTGCCGGTAGAACTGCCGATAGCGCCGCGTCTGCAAGGGATCGAAACCCGGAATATAGAAGACGCGCCGCCGCCGCACCTGCCCGGTATCCCGTGGCCCCAGTTCCGTCATCGAAACACCCTGCACCCTGCCTGCACCCCGCACCGGCCCCCACTATGGCGCGTCGCAGGGCTCAGCCCAAGAGAGGAATGCCCAACCTGTCGAAGGTTTCCAGAAGCCACCAGCTGAAATCGGTGAAAGCCCCGGTCAGCAGCGCCAGCCCGACCCCGACCAGAAGCAGGCCCATCGCCCGCTCGATCCATTTCATATAGGGCTTCAGCCGCTGCATGATGCCCATGGCGCGTTCGATGAACATCGCGGCCAGCAGGAAGGGGATCCCCAGCCCCGCCGCATAGACGCCCAGAAGAACCGTGCCGCGCTGCACCGATCCTTCCTGCGCCGCCAGCGACAGGATGGCCCCGAGCTGCGGCCCGATGCAGGGCGTCCAGCCAAAGGCGAAGGCCAGGCCAAGCACATAGGCCCCGAAGGCCGATCCGCCGCGATCCCCCGCATCCAGCCGCGCCTCGCGGTCCAGAAGACCGATGCGGAAGACGCCCAGGAAATGCAGCCCGAAGATCAGGACCACGGCCCCCGCCACCTGCGAAAAGATCGTCTGGTTTTGCAGGAAGAAGGCCCCGAAGGCACTGGCGGTGAAGCCGAGCAGCAGGAAGACCGTCGAAAGCCCCAGCACGAAGAACAGCGCCGGCAGCATCACCCGCCGCCGGGCCGCGCCGCCCCCCGTCATCTCGCCCATGGAGATGCCGCCCATATAGGCCAGATAGGGCGGCACGATGGGCAGGACGCAAGGCGACAGGAAAGACAGGATGCCGCCCAGCAATGCCACCAGCATTGCCGCGCCCATTCCCGCTTCCATGATCTCCACGCCGAACATTCCGCTCCCTTACCCGCTTCCGCGCCCGCCGTCACCAGCGCCCTTCGTCACATTGCCGTGGCCCCGCCCCTTGGGCTATGACGCCGCCATGACCCGCACCCCCGACCTCACCCTCGATTGCGAAGGGCTGCTCTGCCCCCTGCCCGTGCTGCGCGCCCGCAAGGCGCTGGCGGCCATGGCACCGGGCCAGATCCTGCGCCTCACCGCGACAGACCGCATGGCCGCGATCGACCTGCCGCATTTCTGCGCCGAAACCGGCCACCGCTTCCTCGCGGCAGAAGAGACCGGCCCCGTCACCGCCTATCTCATCGAACGCGGCCCCGCCCCCCTCGCCTGACGACCGCCCCTTCATCTTGGCCCAAAATACTCCGGGGGTCCGGGGGGGACCCCCGGCGGAGCCAAGCGGCGCAGGCCGCGCAGGCGACCCAGGACACTTGCGCCGCAAGGCGCTCCGCTTCACTGGCCACGGCAAGGAAAAGGGCCGGGACATCGCGCCCCGGCCCCCCTGATCGTTCCAGCCGCAGGCCTTATCGGCCCAGCGACCACCAGCCCTTCTTGCGCGGCTTCGGCGGGCCCTCTTCGGCCGCCGCTTCCGGCGCGGGGGCCGGGGCGATGGCCGCCACCTCCGCCTCGCCCGGATCGGCAATCAGCGCGGCCTCCGGCGCGGGTGCAAGGCCCGGATCGGCGGGGAAGGACGGGGCCTCTGCCGCGGCTTCTGCCACAGCCTCCGCCTCGGGCTTCTTCTTCGCGCGTGACCGGCTGGCGGGGGCCTTCTTTGCAGGCTTCGCCGCCGTCTCTTCCGTCTCACCGGCCACCTCCGCCACAGCGGCGGGGGCCTCTGCCGCAGCCTCTGCTGCCGCCTCTGCCACAGCCGCCACCACCGGCGCCGCCGTCTTGCGGCTGCGCGACCGGGTCACCTTCTTCTTCGGCGCCTCGGCCTCCGGCTCCGGCGCGGCCACAGCCTCGGCCGGGGTTTCCGTCACGGACTCAGTCGCGGCGGCATCGGCTTCCTCGCCGTCCTCCTCGTCGCTCTCGGACCCTTCGCCGCCCTCGCCCGCCGTCATCGCGCTGTCAGAACCCGGCACGCCATTCGGCCCGCCCGGCTTCTTCTTCCGGCGCCGACGGCGCTTCTTCTTGCCGCCACCTTCGCCCGGCGCCGGGGCGCGGCCATCGCCCCGCCCTTCGGCCCGGCCCTCGGCCCGCGCCTCGCGCGGCTCTTCCGCGACCTCGGCCTCCTCGACCTCGTCCAGTTCCTCGTCGAAGGGCAGATCTTCGTCCTCCTCCTCGTCCACCGGCGCGCCCATCAGGCCCGCATGGCCCGAGATCACCGTCGAAGGTTCCGGCACGACCCGCGTCGCCGTCTTGAATTTCTCGATCACGTAATCCGGGCTGACCAGCGAGGGATCGCCCTCGACCCGCACGCTCATGCCATAGCGCGCCTCGATCAGGGCGATATGTTCGCGCTTCTGGTTGATGAGGAAGTTCACGATCCCCACAGGCGCCTTCAGCAGCACCTCCTTGGACCGTTTCCGCGTCCCCTCTTCCTCCAGCGCGCGCAGGATTTGCAGGCCGAGGCTGTCATCCGACCGGATCAGACCCGTGCCATGGCAATGCGGGCAGGGCTGGGTGGTGCTTTCCAGCATCCCCGGACGCAGCCGCTGGCGGCTCATTTCCAACAGGCCAAAGCCCGAGATGCGGCCCACCTGGATGCGGGCGCGGTCGGTCTTCAGCTTTTCCTTCAGGCGCTTTTCGACAGCGGCGTTGTTCTTCCGCTCTTCCATGTCGATGAAGTCGATCACGATCAGACCGGCCAGGTCGCGCAGGCGCAATTGCCGCGCGATCTCTTCCGCCGCCTCGAGGTTCGTCTTCAGCGCGGTTTCCTCGATCGACCCTTCCTTGGTGGCCCGGCCCGAGTTGATGTCGATGGCGACCAGCGCCTCGGTCACCCCGATGACGATGTAGCCCCCGGATTTCAACTGCACCACTGGGTTGAACATGCCGCCCAGATAGCTTTCCACCTGATAGCGGGCGAAAAGCGGCATCGTATCCTCATACCGCTTCACCACCTTGGCGTGGGACGGCATGATCATCCGCATGAAATCCTTGGCGGTGCGATAGCCCGCCTCGCCTTCGACCAGAACCTCGTCGATCTCGCGGCTGTAAAGATCGCGGATCGACCGTTTGATGAGGTTGCCTTCCTCATAGATCGCCGCCGGCGCGATGGATTTCAGTGTCAGTTCGCGGATCTGTTCCCACAGCCGCATCAGATATTCGTAATCGCGCTTGATCTCGGCCTTGGTGCGCTTGGCACCTGCCGTGCGGATGATGAGTCCCGCGCCTTCCGGCACCTCGATCTCGCCTGCGATTTCCTTCAGCTTCTTGCGGTCGGCGGCCTGGGTGATCTTGCGGGAAATGCCGCCGCCCCGCGCCGTGTTGGGCATCAGCACGCAATAGCGGCCCGCCAGCGAGAGATAGGTGGTCAGCGCCGCGCCCTTGTTGCCGCGCTCTTCCTTCACGACCTGGACCAGCATGATCTGCCGGACCTTGATCACTTCCTGAATCTTGTACTTGCGCGGACGCGGCTTGCGGGGCGCGCTGATCTCTTCGGCGACATCCTCTTCGGCGACCGATTCGATCTCGTCATCGGTTTCGCTGGCATGGTCCATCGCGCGATAGGGCCGTTCGCCGGTTTCCGACCCGGCCTCGCCGCCCTCGCCATGGTCATGCCCATGGTCGTGCCCATGGCCATGATCGTGGCCCTGCTCATGCCCCTGCTCGGGCGCCGCAGTCTCGGTAGCGGGGGTCTCGGCGACGATGGCCGTGGCCTCTTCGCCCTCCTCCTCGCCCAGATCGACGACATCCATCCCGCCGATCTCGACCGTCTTCACCGCATCGCGGCGCGCGCCTTCGGGGCGCGGGCGCGACCGGCTGCGCGACCGGCGGTTCTCTTCCTCTTCCTGCGCGCGGTTATAGGCGCGCTCTTCCTCCAGCAGCGCCTTCCGGTCCGCGACGGGGATCTGGTAGTAATCCGGATGGATTTCCGCGAAGGCAAGGAAACCATGCCGGTTCCCGCCGTAATCGACAAAGGCCGCCTGCAATGACGGCTCCACCCGAGTGACCTTTGCGAGGTAGATGTTGCCAGCAAGCTGGCGCTTGTTCACCGTCTCAAAGTCGAATTCTTCAACCTTGTTTCCGTCCACCACCACGACGCGGGTCTCTTCCGCATGCGTGGCGTCGATAAGCATCTTCTTGGCCATGATATCCTGATGCGCCCCGGCCAGGCCTTGCCCGACCGGAGCGAACTCCGGGATCGGGGTCGGACATGGGAAGGCGGCTTGTCTGGGCAAGACGGCGCGGAACGATGGGCCGGGCCATGCCCGGTGGGCACCCCTCGGCTTTCGTCATCGAAATAGCGCGCGTCATCGCGGTTCTCTTTCGAGCGCCTGACGGCGCCCACCTGATTAAGCCCGCTGCGTCTTGTGACCTGACGGGCAAACTGACGACCTTTCGGCCGATCCGACTGCCAGCCTCACGGTCCATTCCACAGGTCCGGCGGGGCTGGGCAGAGAATTCATCGGCGGGGCAAACCCCGCGTCCCGTGACCCTAGCGGCAAAGCCGCGCAAAACACAATGGGTGAATTTAACCGCCCCCTGCATCCCGTCACCGAGGGGTGCAAGGGGGAGGCCCAGAATCAACCACTGGTTAAGGTTAACGGGCGGGCAGGCTGCACCCTGTGGCCACAGTTTGCTGCACAGGATACGGCACAGGATGCGGCACAGGCTTTTTAAACGATTTCAGCAGGTTAATGCCGTTTCAGGTATACTCCGCCCGGCTGAGGCCATATTTCGCCATCTTCTCGTTCAGGGTCCGGCGCGGCAGGCAAAGCTCGTCCATCACCGCGACGATGCTGCCCTTGTGGCGCCGCATCGTGTTGTCGATCAGCATCCGCTCGAAGGCCTCCACATATTCCTTCAAGGGTTTGCCTTCGGTGGTCATCGCGGGCCCCGTCGCCTCGTTATCCGCCATCAGAAGCGATGCAATCGACCCCGATCCCCGGCGGTTCTGCAAGACCGCCCGTTCGGCGATATTCACAAGCTGCCGCACATTCCCCGGCCAGGGCGCCTGCAACAACTGCGCCGCCTCCTGCGCCGTCACCTGCGGCGCGTCGCAGCCGTATTCCTCGGCGAATTGCTCCGACATGCGGGTGAACAGCGTCAGGATATCCTCGCCCCGCACCCTAAGGGGTGGGCAGAGAATGGTCATAGCCCCCAAGCGGTAGTAGAGATCCGACCGCAGCACATCTTCCAGCGTCTTGTCGGGGGCATGTTCGTTACAGATGGCGATGATGCGCGTCTCGGGCGGGGTGCCCTGATCGTTGATCAGCGTCAGCAGCCGTGCCTGCAAGGGCTGGCTCAGTGCCTCCACATCCTCAAGGCAGAGCGTCCCCCCCCGCGCCTCTTCCACCAGCGGAATCTGCCCATCCTCGGACGGGCCGAACAGCTTGGCCGCCAACTGATCCTCCGACCATGCGGCGCAGGAGATGGTGACGAATTTCTTCGATGCGCGCGGCCCCACCGCATGCAGCGCATGGGCGACCAGCGTCTTGCCCGTGCCCGTCTCGCCATCGATCAGGACATGGCTATCTGCCTGACCCAGATCGAGAATATCCTCGCGCAGCCGGTCCATCACCGGGCTCGACCCGATCAGCTTCTTCATCAGGATCGACCCGTCCGACAACTCCTTCCGCAGTGCGCGGTTGTCCAGCGTCAGGCGGCGGGCCTGCGTCGCCCGCTTGGCCAGTTCCGTCATCCTGTCGGGATTGAAGGGTTTTTCCAGAAAGTCATAGGCCCCGACCCGCATCGCCTCTACCGCCATCGGCACGTCGCCATGGCCGGTGATCATGATCACGGGCAGGCCCGAATCCATCCCCATCAGCCGCTTCAGGAAGGCCATGCCATCCATCCCCGGCATCTTGATGTCGCTGACCACGACGCCCGGAAACTCCGGCCCTATGCCCTTCAGCGCCTCTTCGGCGCTGGCATAAGTCTCTGTATCGAAACCGGAAAGCGCCAGCCACTGGCTGATGGACTGCCGCATGTCCGCCTCGTCATCGACGATCGCCACCTTCATCGCGCGTGCCATGTCCACCTCACTCCGCTGCTTCGACTTCCTTGCCCAGCAAGGGCAGTTGCATCTCGAACACCGCGCCGCCGCCTTCGGCATTGCGCGCGGTCAGACGACCGCCAAGGTCGTTCACGATCCCGGACGAGATGGCAAGGCCAAGCCCCACCCCCTCGCCGGGTTTCTTGGTCGTGTAGAAAGGCTCGAACAGATTGTCCAAGTCCTTGATTCCCGTGCCATTGTCGCGCACCGCCAGCATCGCCACATCGCCCGAAGACAGGATCAGGTCGATCTGCGGATCGCTGCGGTCCCGCGTGGCGTCCAGCGCGTTGCGCAGAAGGTTGATGATGACCTGTTCCAGACGGATGCGGTCGGCCATCACCATAACGGGCATCCGCGGCAGGGTGCGGGTGATCTTGACCACCCGCTGTTTCAACTGCGGCTCCATCATCGACAGGGCACCCGACAGGGCCGATCGCAGATCGACCGGCTCGAAAGCCTCGCCGCCCTTGCGGGCATAGGATTTGAGCTGCCGGGTGATCGCCCCCATGCGTTCGATCAGATCGTCGATCCGCTGGAAGGATGACAGCGCCTCTTCCGGCCGCTTCCGTTGCAGCAGAAGCCGCGCCCCGGCGAGATAGGTCTTCATCGCCGCAAGTGGTTGATTCAATTCATGCGACACGGCCGCCGACATCTCGCCCAGCGCGGCCAGCTTGGAGGATTGCGCCAGCGTGAGTTCGGCAACGGCAAGGTCCTTCTGCACCTTCTCGCGTTCCGCGATTTCGCGTTGCAGGCGGGCGTTCAGCATCCGCAATTCGGCGGATTCCTTCTGAAAGCTCACGCTCTGCGACCAGGCCTTGCGGGACAGGAAGTAGAAGGTCAGCGCCATCAGGATGGCAAAGCCCATGATCTCCAGCGCGAGGATGCCATTCACCCGTTCGCGGACCGAGTCATAGGCGGTGAAGGTCACCATGCGCCAACCGCGAAACGGAACCCGCGCCTCGGTCTTCATCACCGCCTCGCCGCGGACATAGGCATCGGGCGGGGCCTGCGCCCAATCCGCCGTCGCCTGCAAGGCGCGGCTGAGCGCCGAGGGCGCGTCGCGCACCGCCAGCGCCTCTTCCATCGGCAGCCCACGCCAGCGCGGTTCCGTGGCGAGGATCACCGTCCCCTCGCTGTCGGTCACCATGACCGCGTCCTGAAGGCCCGCCCAGGCGCGTTCGTATTTCATCAGATCGACCGCGACGACGATCACGCCCGCGAAACGCCCATCCACCAGAACGGCACGGGAATAGGTGAAGTCGAACCCCCCGCCTTCGCGCGCCTGCGCAGTGAAGACGGTATCCTTGTTGCGCTGCGCCTCTACGAAATAGGCGCTGTTGCGGTGGTTCGTCCCCAACAGGTTGCGGTTGGTCGCCCCCACCGTGCGGGCATCGGCGTCGATCAGGAGGATCGAGGCGACCCCGATTTCCGACTGCACGCGGATCAGTTTCTGCGATGTGTCGGCATAGCTGCCATTGCGCAGCGCCTCGATCAGGGCGGGGTCACCGGCCAGCAGCAGGGGAACGACCGAGGTCCGTTGCAACTCCGAAACCATGTTCCCGGAGTAAAGCGCAAGCCGCAATTCGGCCCGGTTGCGGGTGGTTTCGGTGAAACGTTCGGAAAGCCAGCGGTTGGTCACCAGCACCACACCGATGGCCAGCAGCACCAGCAGGCCGATCACAAGCTTCACCCGCCACGAGATGCCGGGCGGGCTGTCGGTCTCGGGAGTCTGGAGGTCGGCGTCCTGCATGACACCAATCTAGGCCCGCGCCGCTGGCCCCTTCAAGCGGGCCGCGGGAAAGCCCCCGTCAGGCAAGCGTCAACCCGCCCATCAGCGCCTTGAACAGCGCCGCGCCGTCGGTTCCGCCCTGCGCCGGGTCCACCACCCGCTCGGGATGGGGCATCATTCCCAGCACGCGGCGATTCTCGGACAGGACGCCCGCAATATCCGCCATCGACCCGTTGGGGTTCTGGTCATAGGTGAAGGCGATGCGATCCTCGGCCTGCAACCGGGCAAGACCTTCGGCGTCGATGGTGTAATTGCCGTCGTGATGGGCGACGGGGACGGTGATCACCTGCCCCCGGCCATAGTCTGCGGTGAAGGCGCTGTCAGTGGTGGCGACACGCAGGCCCTGCATCCGGCAGACGAATTTCAGCCCCGCATTGCGCATCAGGGCGCCGGGCAGAAGCTGCATCTCGGTCAGGACCTGAAATCCGTTGCAGACGCCCAGCACATAGCCGCCGCGCGCGGCATGGGCCTTCACCGCCGCGCCGATGGGCGATTGCGCGGCAATCGCGCCGCAGCGCAGGTAATCGCCGAAGGAAAACCCGCCGGGAATGCCCACCACATCCACGCCGGGCGGCAGGTCGGTATCCTTGTGCCAGACGCGGGCCACATCCCATCCCGCCCGTTCGAAGGCGACGGCAAGGTCGCGGTCGCAGTTGGAACCGGGGAAGGTGACGACGGCGGCCTTCATCTTGGCATCCTTTCGCAAGCAGGGGATGGCCGGGAATTAGCGCAAAGCGCCCTGCCCCGCCACCCTTAATCCTCAGCTCTGCGGGCGCGTCTTCTTGGGGTCGTAATGCGAAAGCGGCACGATCACTGCCGGCAGGCGCTTCTGCTGGCCGTCGAGTTTGCCCACCTCCAGCGCGGTTCCGACCTCGGCATGGGCCACATCCACCCGCGCCAGCGCGATGTTCTTGCCCAGAAGCGGCGACCGCATGGAGGAGGTGACAACCCCGACCTGCGCGCGGCCCAGATGGATCGGGTCGCCATGGCCCACATCGACATTCGCGTCGATGTCGAGCCCCACGAATTTCCAGCGCGGGTTTTCCTTGCGCCGGATCAGCGCCTCGCGCCCGATGAAATCGTCGGTCTTGGATTTCAGCGGCACGGTGAAGCCGATCCCGGCTTCGAACGGGTCGGTCTGGTCGCTGAAATCATAGCCCGCGAAGATCAGCCCCGCCTCGATCCGCACCATGTCGAGCGCGGCAAGGCCCATCGGTTTCAACCCCAGATCGCGGCCATGTTCCCACACGGCATCATAGACGGCGTTGCCATCCTTGGGGTGGCAGAACACCTCGAACCCAAGCTCCCCGGTATAGCCGGTGCGCGACACCACGACCGGTGCGCCCTCCGGCCCGCCGAGACGGCCCACGGTCAGCCGGAACCAGCCGAGTTCGGCGATGGAGGGCTGATGCGGCGCGGTCCAGATCATGCGGGACATGATCTCGCGGCTGTTCGGCCCCTGGACGGCGAGGTTGTGCAACTGATCGGTGGAAGAGCGGACCATCACCTTCAGGCCCAGCTTTTCGGCCTGTTCGCGCAGCCAGATGCCGCCGTAGTCATCGCCGCCGATCCAGCGGAAATTGTCGCGCCCCAGCCGGAACAAAGTGCCGTCGTCGATCATTCCGCCATGGTCATAGCACATGGCGGAATAGACGACCTGACCCACGCTCAGCTTCTTCACATCGCGCGTCAGCGTCCATTGCATCAGCGCCTCGGCATCCGGTCCCGTCACCTCGAACTTGCGCAAAGGCGACAGGTCCAGCACCACGGCCTTTTCGCGGCAGGCCCAGTATTCCTCGATCGCGCCGTTGGAGGAATAGACCTGCGGCAGCCAATAGCCCTTGTATTCCACCACATGGCGCGTTAGCGCCCCCGTCCGTTCGCTGAAGGCGGTGTCCTTGGTCATCTTCGGCTCCGAGTCAGGGGTGGCGCGCCAGGCGATGGCCCGGCTGAACTTCTCCGCCCCGGAATAGGTGCGGACATGAATGTCGCTGAGATACCAGCCATTGGCGGGCGATGTGTCGTCCGGGCAGGCCGAGGACACGCAGACCAGATCGGTCAGCGCCCGGAACAGGACATAATCGCCGGGCCGCGACCAGGGTTCGTCGCTGTAGAGCACGCCATGCGCGTCGATGCCGGTGTTGAAGAAGAGGTTGACCGCCATCCAGCCGGGGCGGCTCGACACGTTGAACTCCGCCAAGGCGCCGTTGAAGTTGTCTGAACAGTTGGCATGGCCGGGATAGCCGATGTCATCGTAATACTTGGCGGCGCAGGCCATGGCGAAGGCGTCATGGCGGCCCACGGTATCCTGCACCACCTCAAGCAGGGGCAGCATGTCCTGATCGTAGTATTTCGAATGCAGCCCCGGCATCGAATAGGCATGGCCCATCAGGGTGCGCGAGGTGGTCACGTCCAGCGCATGTTCGATGCCCTTGTCGAGCTTGCGGGCGGCGAAGGCCTGAAAATCGGTGCATTGCCGCCCGTCCACGTCGATGATCTGGATATAGTCACCCGCCTTGACGAAATAGGCCTTGGCCGTGGCCGATTTCACCCGCAGGTCCAGCACCGGATCGGCCAGCGGATCGGGCAGATCGAACTGCTTCACCGTCAGCAGGGCGGAGCGCTGCACGAGAACAAGGATCGGCGTGGCCGTATCCTGACCGTCGGGGGCCATCTCGCCGCCCGGCGCGGCGATGACCAGCACGCCGTCACGGGTGATGGTAAAGTTTTCCTCCAGCCCCGCCGGAGTCTCTGCCCCGAAAACCGCCACCGCCCCTGCCGTGGCAAGGTCGATCCCGCGCCGTTCCAGACCCAGACGCAGGCCGCCCATCCCGCTGCCGAGGCGCGGCCCGGCGGCAAGCAGGGCCTTCAGCCCGCCCGCATCGGAATTGGCTGCCACACCCAGGATCCCGGCGTCGATCCGCCCCCTGTCATCCGCCGCCACCAGTTCGGCGCGCTGGCCGCCTTCGGTATTCGCGATGGTCACCCGGTCTCCGGCGGAAATGCGGATCAGGATGGCGCCGTTGCCCGCGACCTCATACCGTTCCTTGCCGGACTGCGGCAGAGCAGAGGCGGCGGTCAGGATTCGGCTGGGCCGTGGCGGGCCGGGGATGACCCTGGGATAGAGATCAAGCATGCCCTGCCCTCCTGAAGAGTTGCATCAGTGTAAAAACTGTTTCACAAAAAGAATATGCGGCGCGCGCCGTCCGGGCAAGCGCCATGATGAGCAAATGGGGCCCCGCCGTGATCGCAGTTTCCCTCGGACTTGTCGCGGCGCTGTGCTGGGGCCTGCATGATTTCACCATCCGCCGTGTGGGCGGCAAGGCCGACGTGGCGGCGATGTTCGCGCTGGTCACCATCTTCGGCCTGATCCCGCTGGTCCCCATCGCGCTGCTGGTGGGCGGCTGGGGGGCGATCGGGACGCAGCAGGTGCTGCTGGCGCTGGCGGCGGGCGTCGGCACGGTCTGCGCGAATATCGCGCTCTACCGCGCCTTCACCATCGGGCCGGTGTCGCTGGTGGCCCCGATCTGCGGGTCCTACCCCGTGCTGTCGGTTCTCTTCGCCATCGCGCGGGGGCAAGAGGCGGGGTTGCAGGAATGGCTGGCCGTGCTGGCCGTGGTGGCCGGTGTCGCCATCGTGGCGCGGGGGGAAGGCGGTGCCTCGTCAGGCAGCCGGGTGGCGGCGGCGGGATGGGCGGCGCTGGCCTCCGTCTCCTTTGCGGTCACCTTCGGGCTGGCGCAATGGTCGGCCGAGACGGGGGCGCATATGCCGGTGGCGGCGATCACCCGCGTCACGGCGCTGGTCATCGCGGGGGTCTGGTTGTTGCAGCGGCGTCCCTCCTTTGCGGGCCTTGGCGGCATATGGCCCGCGCTTTTGCTGATGGGCTGTCTCGACGTCTGCGCGGTCAGCGCGGTGACGCTGGCGGGGGGGATGGAGAATGCCGAATATGCCTCGGTCGCCTCGTCCATCTTCGGGATCGTGACGATCCTTCTGGCGTGGAAATTCCTGCACGAACCCATGCGCGCCTTCCAATGGGGCGGCGTGGCGCTGGTCTTTGCCGGGATCGCGGCGCTGGGTCTGGCCTGACTATTCCGAAGGCGGCAGCGCCCCGGCCAGGCCGCGCAGGCCGACGAGGCGCCGCCGTTCATCCGCCGGGTTCACGCCGAAGGCTTCGGCATAATGGCGGGTCATGGGGGTGGAACTGGCATAGCCGACCGACAGCGCGATCTCGGTGATGGACTGGGTGGAATAAAGCACCTTCTGCCGCGCCTTCTTCAACCGCATCAGGCGGTAGTATTTCAGCGGGCTCTGCCCAGTCGCCTGTTTGAAGCTGCGCTCCAGATGGCGTTCCGAAATACCCAGCGCCTCGGCCACGTCGGAGATCTGCACCGGGTCCTCGATATGGTCGGAGAAAACCTGGATCGCCTGCCGGATCGCCTCGGGCAGCATGTCGTCGGTTCCGCCGCGTTTCTGAACCGGCACCTTCTGCGAGGCATCATCGGCGCGCACGAAGGGGTGCTGGAACCAGCAGGCCACTTCCGTCATCGTGTCGCGGCCCAGCTTTTCCTCGATCATCCGCAGCATCAGGTCGAACACCGCCCCGGCCCCGCTGGCGGTGTGGCGCCGACGGTCGCGGATGATGACCGACTGGCTGGCGGCGATATCGGGAAACTCGGCCTTGAAGGCCGCGTCATAGCACCAGTGGACCGAACAGACATGCCCGCCCATCACCCCCGACCGCACCAGCGGGAAGATACCACCGGAGAATCCGCCCAGAACCACCCCGGACCTGTCCATCCAGCGCACCTGCGCGTTGGAGCGTTTCGGATGGACGAAATTCGACTGCGGCATGGAAAGGAAGAACAGGCAATCCAGCGGCCCCGCCTCTGTCAGCGTGGCGTCGGGGTCAAATTTCACCTCGGCAGAAGAGCGCACCGGGCCAGCCTCTTCGGCCAGCAGCCGCCAGGCGAATTCGCGCCGCCCCACGATCTCGTTCGCCGCCCGCAGCGGTTCGATGGCCGAGGTGAGGCAGGCCATCGGAAAACCGGGAAACAGCAGGAAGCCGAGCGTGGTGGGCTGCCCGCCCTCGGTCATTGTCTCAATCCTCCGGCCACCAGCCCGGCGAGGTGGGCGCGCCATCGTCATATTGCGCCAGCCATGCCGTCATCAGATCGCGGTTGCGCAGAAAGCCCTTGTAGGCGGCAAGGTCAGGATGGATGTCGCGCACCACGCGATGCATCCGCCGCGCCCATTTCGGCACGGTGACCAGTTCGTCATACTTGATCAGATAGCAGCGGATCGGGAAGGCGATGGCATTGGATCGCGGCAGGCGCCACAGCGTCTGCAACTCCACCCGCAGATGCATCCGCTGGCCGAGGTTTTCCATCGTGATCTCGGTCCGGGTCGGACCCCATTTGGGATAGTTCTCGGGGCTCGTATCCAGCAGCGGGTCCACCGTATGGGTCCAGTTGAACCGCCGCACCGGGGCACCGTGCTGAAGCTTCAGCAGGAATTTCAGCGCGCGGTCGAAGACCCCCTTCTCATGCGCCAAGGGCACGGGGGCGTGCCATTCGTGAAAGCTCATCCCGATGTCGAAGTCGAGCGACCAGTCGGCCTGCGTCGTCACCATCCCCGCTTCGATCCAGAGGCTTTCGTCGCGCTGGTCCTGAAGCGTGAAATCGCCCTGGGTCTGGCGGGTGATGTATTCCATCGGCCCATAGGGCAGCGTCGAGGGATCGAGGAAAGTAAAGGTCTGTTCGATCTGCATCGGCCTGTTGATCCAGGTCCAGCGGTTGCCGGTCTTGTGCAACTCGAACCAGTGCGGATAGTCGCGCGCCTTGCTTTCCATGATGAGTTCGAGAAGGTCCCACCCGGCCAGTTCCATATGCGGCAGGGATTGGCAGCGCAGCGGGTCTTCCTTCAGGACAAGGTCGCGGTCGCGCATCTCGGCCAGATAATGCTCATCCACGTCGAAGGCATGTTCGAAGACCGATCCCGGGCGGCCCGGCACATGCGGCTCCATATTGACGGAATACATGTAATCGTCCCGGTCGAAGGGGAACGGGAAGCGCTTGATCGCACGTTCCGAATTCTTGAAGGTGAAATCGTTGCGGAACGTCTCGTTGTTGAACTCGAAACCCATCGCGTCCTCCCTCAGCGGTCAAGGACGAGGGACTTGCCCTCGAACCGCGACACGCATGGCATGATCTTGGTTCCACTGGCCTTTTCGTCATCGGAAAGCCAATGGTCGTGGTGGTGGATATGGCCGTCGCAACGGATCACATTCGTCTCGCATTGCCCGCAGGCCCCGCCCCGGCAGAGATAGGGCGCATCCACCCCCGCCGCCTCCATCGCCTCCAGGATCGACTGCGCGGCCCCGACCTGCACGGTCTTGCCGGATGCCGCCAGTTCCACCGTGAAGGGCTGCCCCACGGGCGGGGCGAGGAATTCCTCGGAATGGACGGTGTTCACGGGCCAGCCCATCGCATGGGCCGTGGATTTCACCCAATTGATCATGCCCTTCGGCCCGCAGACATAGAGATGAGTGCCCAGCGGCTGGGTGGCGAGCAGGGTTTTCAGGTCGATCGCCTGCCCCTTGTCATCCACATAGATGTGGACGCGTTCGTGATAGGCGTTCTTGAGCCGGTCCACATAGGCCCCCAGCGCCTCGGACCGCACGGAATAGTGCAGTTCGAACCGCACGCCGCGGGGCGCAAGCTGGGACATCATCGACATGAAGGGCGTGATCCCGATGCCGCCCGCAAGGAAGAGGTGCTTCTTCGCCCGCGCATCCGGCGGGAAGAGGTTCACCGGATGCCCGATCTGCATCCGCATCCCCGGCACGACATGGCGGTGCATGTACAGCGACCCGCCCCGCCCTGCCTCATCCCGGCGGACCGAGATTTCATAGCCCTTCGTGTCCGAAGGATCGGACATGAGCGAATAGGGGTTCATCCGCCGCGTGCCGTGATCGTCCATCTCGACCACCACATGCGCCCCGCCGGAAAAATGCGGCATGTCCCCGCCATCCGCGCGTTCGAAGCGGAACCGCTTGATGAGGGGGTTCACCTCCACCACCTCGGTCACGGTGACGTCTATCCTCGGGGCCCCGACGCTCATTTGAAACGCTCCACCGCCGGGGGGACATTGCCCGGTTCCTCGGCGTCGATATTCACCCCCTGAAAGGCCGCAAGGCGGCGGGAGTAATGGTCGCGGACAAAGAGGTTCAGCCCGCAATGGGAACAGATGAAGGGGTCGGTCGTCACGTTTTCGGTGATCCCCTTGCAATGGACGCATTGCACCCGGCGGGCCAGCGATCCGCGATGTTCGGTCTGCACGGCGTCATGCGGCAGCCCCGCCTCCATCACATCGCGCTGGGCAAGGCCGATCAGCGTCTCGGTCCCCGCCAGATAGACCTGAAGGCCCATATGGGCATCGGCCAGCACCTTCTTCAAGCGCGGCTCTGCCGCCCAGAAGGAGGGCGAGCGGTGGCATTGCGCGGCCCCCAGCGCCTCAAGACTGGCGAAGTCGTCCGTCCCGTTCGCGCTGCTGGGCATGTAGATGATATGGGTGCGCGCCAGCATCGCGGGCGCCTCGGCCCCGGCCTTGGCAAAGAGGTCGCAGATCGCCCCCGCCCCTTCGCCATCGGCCACGCAGAGATGCGCGGTGCCCGCGCGCGGTTGCAGCAGGCCATAGACCGGGCGGCTGCGGATCGACTTTTCGAAAACGGTCTGGCTCATGGTCCTGCGAGTTCCGGCTGGCCCCGGTTGTGAAGGAGGCGCGCCGCGATGCTGCGGCGCGCGCCCCTGGCGTTTCAGTCCTTCGCCGTGCGGCGCTTCTTTTCCACGTCGTAGAAGGGCATCGAATGGGTCACGGCCGGGATTTCCCCGTGGGTGGCGCAATTGACCACCAGCTTCGTCCCGTTATTGGCGCAATCGACGGGGATGCGGGCGATGGCGATGTTGTGCTTGTTCAGCGGCGAATACATCGCCTGCGTGACCACACCAACCTTCTTGCCGTTCTGGAACACGGGCGCGCCATTGCCGGGCGGATTGGTGCCTTCCATCTTCAGGCCCCATATCTTGAACCGTTCCTTGCCCTTCAGACGGTAATGCTCTTCCGCGCCGCGGAAGCCCACCTTACCCGGGGAGACGGTGAAATCGAGGCCCAGTTCCCACAGCGTATCGCCCGGACCTTCATCCTCGAAGGGATACATCTCGGAATTGTCGAAGGGGAAGAAGAGCAGATAGCTTTCGGTGCGCAGCAGGTCGAGCGTGGTGAAGCGGCAGGGGATGATCCCCATCGACTTGCCCTCGTCAAGGATGCGGTCCCAGATCATCGGCGCATCCTGCCCGCGCACGAACAGCTCATACCCCCGCTCGCCGGTATAGCCGGTGCGCGAGATCATGGCGGGCTTGCCGAAGAGGCTGGTCTGCATATGGGCGAAATAGGGAAGCTGGCGGATGCCCGGCACGTGCTTTTCCAGATACTCCACCGCCAGCGGGCCTTGCAGCGACAGGTCATGCAGGTTGTCGTCAAAGCGGATGGAAACATCGCGGCCCGTGGCGGCCATGGTCAGTTGCTCATGCGCCTGCCCCGACCCATGGACCACCATGAAGGCATTGGGGGCCATGCGGTAGATCACGCAGTCGTCGATGAACTTGCCCTGATCGTTCAGCATGGTCGCATAGACCGACCGGCCCGGCATCAGCTTTTCCATGTTCCGGGTCGTGGCCCGTTCGACCACATGGCTCGCCGCCGGCCCGGTGATGTGAACCTTCTTGAGGCCCGACACATCCATCAGCCCGGCCTTGGTGCGGATTGCCATGTATTCGGCATCCGGGTCGCCGTCATAGGACCAGGCGGTTCCCATCCCGCTCCAATCCTCAAGGTTCGATCCCAGCGCACGGTGCCGGTCACCCAGCGTGGAAAAGCGCCACGAGTTCGTCATCTCCGTCCCTCCCGATGGACTTGTTTGTTGCCGATACTCTCCAACCATCCCCCCTCGAAATCAACCTTCTTGTGCAAAAAGTTTTCCTCTCAGGGAAAGTTCGCTGTCCGTTTCCGGCCCGCACCGCCGAAAACCGCCGCGTCCCGCCCGAAGAATCGGCAGCGCGGAAGCCCGGCATCCCGGAATGGCAAAGGGGCGGCCCTGCGGCCGCCCCTTTCCGTCGTCAGGTTCGGCCCCGATCAGCCCGGCAGCACGAAGAACCAGTTGGACCAGAGCACCACCGCCGCACCCGCAATCAGCGCGAGATAGGGCAGCATCCCGGCCCGGCGCGGCCCGAGATCGCCGTGGTCCGACAGGCCCAGATCCTCCATCGCTTCCTTGGGGAAATGCCCCTTGTCCACGATGTAATGCCGCCAGGCGAAGACCGGCAGGATCAGCGCGGCAAAGATCAGACCGGCCCAGAGCGCGTTGGAATAGCCCCAGACCTTTGCCCCGGCGCCAAGGAAGAGCGCGTTGACGAAGGCCAGCACCGTGTTGATCCAGATCAGGACGGTGGGCGCCTTCCACGGCCGTTCCATATGCGGCGAATCGATCCGGTGAATCCAGCCCGCGTTCAGGTTCAGGAAGTTGAACAGGATGTAGCCGACGTTGGAGATGGCGAGGACGTAGAAGTAGCCCGCCACATCCGAAGCCAGCGCAAGAAGGATCAGGTTGAAGCCGAAATCCGTCCACATTGCGCCTGTCGGGGCGCCATTGCCGTTCACCTTGCTCAGGTATTTCGGCAGCCAGCCGTCCCGCGACCCCTGATAGAGCGTGCGAGAGGACCCCGCCATCGCCGTCATGATGGCCAGGAACAGCGCCATGATCATCAGGATGACGAAAAGCTGGATGATGACATTGGACGATCCCAGGAACCCGCCCAGCGCTGCCGCGATCCCCGTGCCATCGACGATGCCGGTCGCCAGCATCCCGGAATGGCCCAGAACCCCCTGGAAGGAGAAGGGGATCAGGAAGAAGAACACGATGCAGAGCAGGCCGGAATAGAAGATGGCCCGGAAGGTATCGGTCTTGGGGTCCTTCAATTCGCGGGTATAGCAGACCGCGGTTTCAAAGCCGTAGGTGGACCAGGCGGCGATATACATGCCACCCAGGAACAGCGTCCAGCCGCCGATATCCCATGCGCCGTTCTCGCCCGAATAGGCGGCGGTCGGCGGCACGATGCCGGTGACATTCATGCTGTCGATCTGGCCCGTCAGGATCGGCACGATCCCCACCAGCAAGAGCGGAATCAGCACGATCACCGCCAGCACCTTCTGCGCGCTCGCGGTGGAGGCGATACCGCGATGCTGGATGATGAAGATGATCGACATCAGGATGACGCCGATCACGAAGGTGGAGTTGAAGTGCAGCGTCCCCAGACCCGGCACCGCGATGTTGAAGGCCTCCCACACCCGGAAGGCCGGGGTCAGGGCTGCCACGCCATCCGCCGTCGCAACCGCCGTGATGGCGGCCTCGACCGTCGATCCGGCATTGGCGGCCATGTATTCCGCCACGGCGGGGGTCTCGGCGGTGTAATTGGCAAGATTGGCCGCCACCCAATCCACCACCGCCTGGCTTTCGGCCAGCGGAATCGGGAAGAGCGCGTTCAGGATATACCCCGCCGCGATCACGCAGCCGAGCGACAGCACCGGCGACCAGGCGAACCAGTTGCACCAGACCGACAGCGGCGCGATCAGCTTGGAATAGCGCAGCCAGGCCGTGGCGCCATAGACAGAAGCACCGCCCGACTTGTTGCCGAACATGCCCGCCATTTCCGCATAGGTGAAGGATTGCAGAAAGCCCATGCACATGGACAGCATCCAGACGACAAAGGCCGCCTGCCCGGCCACGCCGGCAATCCCGCCCAGCGAAAACAGCACAAGCGGGGGCACCCCCGCGGCAACCCAGAAGGCACCCTTCCAATCCAGCGCGCGATGCAGCTCGCCGTTCGTTGTAGTTGACGACATTCCGTGAACTCCCTCGTTCCCTGTTGGCACCGGTTGCGCGGTCATCACCACGTCCGCGCTCCGGTTTGTGATTGCCGGCCCGGCCCATCCGCCGGAACGGTTTTCGGCATTGGCGGCCCATACAGCCGCGCCCGGGAGGCGGCCGCGGTCACGTCCCCGCGCCCGCAGACCCCTGCCCGATGCCTCCAGCAAAGCACGGAGTTATTCACAAGGCGAGATATTTTTATTCTTGCGAAACTTTTTTTCCTGTAGCCGCATCGCAGCGAAAGGCGGGCGCGACATGCAGAAAGGCCCGGGCATTGCCCGGGCCTTTCCCTTTCCTGTATACCGGCTTGCGGCGCGGCCTACTTCGCCTTCCTGTAGGCGGCCCGCTCATGCCGCGATCCGGCCACGAGCGCGCCGATGCAGAGCAGCATCGACAGAAGCAGCCAGATGGCCTCGGTCCCTGCGCCGGCGTAATAGGCGCCTTCCACGGCGGCCCAGTCGGTGATGTCAGTTCCAACCAGCATGATCGTCCTTCCTTTCGTCTGGGTTCACTCGGCCGGGGTCTTCGATGCGGCAGCGCCGCCGAAGAATTCCGGATAGGCCTCAATCGGCACCTTCACCTTGTCGAGACCAAGCAGTTCGGCCTCTTTCGGAACGCGCAGCATGCCGAGCTTCTTCAGGACCAGAGACACGACATAGCCCGGAACGAAGCCAAGAACCGCCATGACCAGCGCGCCGATCACCTGCCCATAGAGGGTGATGGTCGGTGCTCCCTCGGCGGGCAATGCGGGATAACCGGCCGCGAAGATGCCCACGGCGATCACGCCCCAGAGACCCACCACCCCGTGCAGGGCGACCGCGCCGACGGCATCGTCGATCTTCATCTTCTCGACATAGCTGGCGACGAGCGGCATGATGATCCCGCCAATCGTGCCGATCACGAAGGCCATCGGCGGCCAGTAGAGATCGAGCCCGCCCGCGACCGAGATGATCCCGCCCAGCGCGCCGGACATCATCCAGAACGGGTCATGCGTCATCACCCAGGCCGCAATGGCGCCCCCGGCAAAGCCCATCAGGATGTTGAAGGTCATCGCCGAAAGGGTGACAGGCGTGCCGTAGATGGTGTGGAAGATGCCGGTGCCCCAGGACCATGCCTCGCCCGGGAAGATCACGCAGCCCATGAGGAAGCCCCAGAAACCCGCGATGATGAGCATCAGCCCGACCAGCGCGGCAGGCATCGAATGCCCCGCGATGGCATTTGCCGTGCCGTCCGGATTGAACTTGCCCACCCTTGCCCCGAGGTTGATCAAAACCCCAAGTGTGAAGAAGCCCGCGATGGCATGAACCACGCCGGACGCGCCGAAGTCGTGATAGCCCAGCGCCGTGACCAGCCAGCCATCCGCATGCCAGCCCCAGGCCGCGCCGAGGATCCAGACGAAGCTGCCCAGAACGATGGCAAGGATGGTGAAGCCCACGATCTGGATGCGTTCGATCAGGCTGCCCGACATGATCGAGGCGGTGGTCGCCGCGAACATGGCGAAGGCACCGAAGAAGACGCCTGTCGCGCTGTCGGCCACGTTCGGCCCCATCGCGGGGCCCACCGGGCTTGCCGCAGCCAGGGCATATTCAAGGCCAGACGTGCCGATCGGGCCGGGCGACATGCTGAAACCCGTGGGGAAGGCCCAGTAGATGAACCAGCCCGCATAGTAGAAGGTCGGGATGATGAAGGCGAAGGCGAGGATGTTCTTGATCCCCGAGGCCAGCGCGTTCTTGGCGCGCGAGGCGCCCATCTCATAGGACAAGAACCCTGCATGGATCAGCACCATGAGGGGGATCGTCAACCAGTAGAAGGTTTCGGCAGTCGTCTTGTTCAGGCCGGCCGTCGCGTCCTTCAGCGCGGCCAGTTCCGCCGTCAAGGCGGCGATCTGTTCTTCCATGCGTGCACTCCCCAGCTGTTCTGCCGCCTCCATGTGACCCGGAAGCTGGCGGCCAAAGTTAAGCACGGGCGGGCAAAGCCCCGACCGCAAATTGTGATGTGAGGTAACTTTGTTTCACGACAAGGTGAAAATGCGAAAGGAAATGACCAAACATCAGGCAAAGATGCACCTAATGGATCAAGATTTCAGCAATTCCAGTCTGGGCCGCAACAATCGGGGCGCCAAGACAGGACGACCCCGGACATGGCCGGGGTCGTCTTCGCATCTGCGGGGGATGGGCGCTGCGCGCCCGCCGGTCGGGGGTCAGTTGCGCAGATAGCTTTCCATGGAATCCTCCAGCGCCTCCTTCCAGGGCGTGTGGTGGATGGGCGCCATCGTCCCCGTGATCACCGATTTGTAGGCATTGTCGCGGAAAGACATGATGTCTTTCTTCTTGTGGTCCTTCCATTCGAAGAAGGCTTCGCAGGCGCCGTCCACGTCGAAGGACGGATAGTCCGTCTCGGCGATCAGTTCCTTCACGTAATCGCCCTGGTAATGGATGGCGTCATGCGCATCCTGCCCGGCATCCTCGCCCGCGACCCGATCCTCCACATCCTTCAGAAGCACGGCCTTGTCTGCCGGGATCGCGATGCGCCCCATGATGGCGTCGCGCACCCACCAGGCCTGTGCGTCGAACATGTTGAAGGTGAACCACTGGTCCTGCATGCCCAGATAGAACAGCTTGGGGTTATGCACCCAGGCCACCCCCTTGTAGAGATCGGCCGTCGCCAGCCGGTTCGCCGTCTTCAGCCGCAGGTCATCGGGCAGGAAGGGGAAGTGGTGCTTGTACCCGGTGCAGAGGATGATGGCGTCGATCTTCTTGCTGCTGCCATCGCCGAAATAGGCATGTGTCTCGTCCACCCGCACCAGACCGGGCTTTTCTTCCCAGTTCGCGGGCCATTTGAAGCCCATGGGCGCGCGGCGATAGGTGCTGGTGATCGACTTCGCGCCGTATTTCCAGCACTGCGATCCCACATCCTCGGCCGAATAGGAGGTGCCCATGATCAGCAGGTCCTTGCCCGTGAACTCCCGCGCGTCGCGGAAGTCATGGGCATGCAGGACGCGGCCGTTGAACTTGTCGAAACCCGGATACTCCGGGACATTCGGCACCGAGAAGTGGCCCGAGGCGACGATGACATTGTCGAAGTCCTCGTCATACATCCGGTCGGCCTTCAGGTCATGCGCGGTGACGGTGAAATTCCCCTTCGCCTCATTGTACTTGACCATGCGGATGGTGGTGGAGAAGCGGATCCAGTCGCGCACCCCGGCCTTCTTCACCCGCCCCTCGATATAGTCGAACAGCACGGCGCGGGGCGGATAGCTGGCGATCTGCTTGCCGAAATGTTCCTCGAAGGAATAGTCGGCGAATTCAAGACCCTCCTTCGGGCCGTTGGACCACAGATAGCGGTACATGGAGCAATGGACCGGCTCGCCATTCTCGTCCAGACCGGTGCGCCAGGTGTAGTTCCAGAGCCCGCCCCAGTTCGACTGCTTCTCGAAACAGACGACCTCGGGGATATCCGCGCCCTTGGCCTTGGCCGACTGGAATGCCCTGAGCTGCGCAAGGCCCGACGGCCCCGCCCCGATCACCGCTACACGTTTGGTCACATCACCCTCCTTGTCGTTCGTCTCTTGTGGTTTGTTGGTGGAAGGCTAAACGTGGCACGCAATCCCCGTCAAATTATTTTCCCTTGATGAAATAATTTGACGCAGAAGACCGCGCGATCCCCCGCCTTCCGGCCCTGACCGCGACCCTCATCTGGACCCTTGCGCCGGTGCTGCACCTGTCGCGGCAACCGAAACAAACCCTGCCTGCCGCGAAGATTCCCCGTCCTTTCGGCCAAAACGCCGGATTTCTGCCCCGCTCTGGACATGATTTGCCCGAAGAGAAGGGGTTCAGTGATGTGAGTGCTGTATGTGCCCGTGCGGAAGTCCGACTGCGCGGATCGAGTTCCGGTGATGACCTGCGGACGTCCTCAGGCAGCTGGTTTCAGCATGAAAATACTCGCCGTCGATGATGACGACACGATCCTGGACCTTCTGGCCGAGGCGCTGGCGCTTTCGGGCCATGAACGCATGGCGCGGGCCCGTTCGGCGCATGAGGCCTTGGGCGTGATCGCCGCCACCACCACGCCCTTCGACTGCCTGCTTCTTGATATCCAGATGCCCGGCATGGACGGAATCGCGCTGTGCCGCGAGATCCGCAGCCTGCACGCCTATCCCACCACGCCCATCCTGATGCTGACCGCCATGTCGCAGCGCGACTATATCGAGCGCGCCTTCATGGCCGGGGCCACCGATTACATCACCAAGCCCTTCGACCTGCTGGAGCTTTCGGCCCGGATCGGGATGGCCCATCGGCTTGTCGAGGAACGCAACCGCGTGGCCGACAGCCAGACCATGATCGAAAGGCTGAAGCGCGAGATCAAGACCTTCCCGGCGGTGTCGCTGCATGATCCCGTCGATCTGGGATCGTTGCCGCGCACCATCGCCTATCTTTCCTTCGAGAATTACATCCTGTCGCTGACGCGGGCCCGGCTCTTCACCTCCAATGTCATGGCGCTGAAGATGCTGGATGTCGAACGGATGCATGCCCAGCACCGCCCTTCGGAATTCCTTGCCCGGCTGCGCATGGTGGGCCAGGCCTTTGCCGAGGCGACCGAGGGCGAGGGCAGCGTGTTGTCCTATCGCGGCAATGGTATCTTCCTTGCGATCAGCCACAACCGCAGCCGCATGGCGCCGCAGGATATCGAGGCGCATATCAACGGCTCCATCCTTGCCGGTCAGGGGATCACGGTCGCCGTGGGCGACCGGATGTCGCTTGGTTCCATCACGCGTTTCGGATCGCTGCAATCGGTGAACAAGGCCGCCGCGGCGGTAGAGCGCAAGTTGCAGAACGTGGGCGCCAACGCGCCCCTGCCCCGCAGCCTGCCGGAACGGTCTCTGGCGCGCTATCGCGGGGAACAGGACCGCACCGCCTATGAAGGCATGTTGCGGCAGATGCTGACCGATGACCTTGCCCGCCTGCGCGGCGAACTCAATGGAGGCGTGGGTCCAGGTCCATCACAGCAACCTGAACCTTCACGCCGTCAAGTTCCATGATCGGACCGGCAGGCGTGGCCTTCAGGCCCAGCTTGCCGATCCAGCGCGGCCAGACCGCAGGGCCGAAGGCGATGATCTTCTGCGCCCCGAGAGACCGCGCCGTGCGGATCATCTCATACATCAGATCGCCCTGAACCTTCTTGCGCAGCCGCGCCGGCACCCGGTTGGACACGAAGATGCGCGAGGCTTCCCAGATCTTCGGATCGACCGGCGCCTCGAAATCCATCAGGTCGGAGGGGATCGAATCGAGCATCCCGCGCTGCGCATCGCGAATCATGTAGGTGTACATGCCGACCCGCGCCGTGGTGGGTGTCAGGCGGACACCGGCCAGAACCTCGCCATTCTCATGCACCGCGATCCAGCGGCTGGCGGGTGTGTCGTACTGGTCGAACTCCATCCCTTCGGCCTCGGGCAGACGCCAGTTGTTCCTTACGATGAAGGAATTGCGGCGCGCGCGCAGGAGATTAACGAACAGGTCACCATGCTGGTGCATGTTCTGGAAGGAGAGTGTCGTCGTCAGCATCAGAGTCCCGGTTTCACCTGCCTCACGCGCAGGTCCGATGGTGGGAAGAGTCTTCCCGTCGGTCACTTCTGCCCCTGACGCCGTGGCAAAACGGGCGTCGCGTCTTTGGGGTGGAAGGCTGGCCATTGGTCGCTCACTTGGTAACAATTCTTAAATTACAAGGGCATGCGTCTCGGCAAAACGCTAACCCAATTTACCCACTTTCTGTGAATCTGGCAAAACTGTGGCAAATCCGCAAAGGCGAAAAACCGTTTCCATACAACATTTTGTGGGTGGGTCCTCATGTTACCCTTCCTGCTGAATTTGTGGTTTCCGGACATCTGCCCAAATGCCGTGCATCCACCACTGTTTCCCCCTCGTCGACATTCTGCCTACACGGGAATATTGATATTTCAAGACAGCTTTTGCGCGAATCACGCGACTCCGGCGCGAAAGCGCCACAAATCACCGCAGGGTCACCACAAAATGGTCCAACTGAACGGCGAAACCGAAGGCTTGAACCTGCCCGCATCCGGCACATTGCCCGTGCGGCGCGATGCAAGACCTTGTCGGGGGCCAGTCATGCCGCGCTATTTCCAATCCTTCCGCGTCTTCGGCGAAGTGGCCGATCTTCTGCTGCTGGAACGGCCGGAACGCCGGCTTCTCGTGGATATCTCGCTCGAGCCTGCCCAGACCGGGCAAGGTCGCAACCCCTATCCGCAGCGCAGTACCTTCACCCTCTCCGATCCTTCGCTGATGGAACGTTTTCTGGGCGAAGTGTCCCTTGGCGATGCGATCGAAGCCCATGGAACCTTCGCGCAGACGGACTATGTCCCTCACCGGACGACCTGCATCGACACCACTTTCCTGATGCTTGACTATCGCCGGGTTCCGCTGCCCGAGCAGTTGATTCCGGCCACGATCGACGTGGCCATGGAAGCACTGCGGCGGGTGCGGTTGCACTAGGGACAAAGGCCGCTCTGGAATGACCTCCGCCCCGCTCAGCGCCAGCGCCTCGGCAGACCGCAACCCGCGCATGTCTGCCCTCATGCGGCTGCGTCGCTATTTTCGCGGGATGCTGCGGATGGAAACCAGCGCCGCGCGTCTGGAAAAGCAGGTGCGCGACTATGTGAATGGCGGCCTTGTCCTGTTCTGGAAACGCCAGACGATCTATGGTGCGGCGGCGCTGCTCTGCGGCTTCTACTATGATGTCGAAATCGCCGTTTTCTGCTATCTTTTCATACAGTTCTGCGAATTCTCAGACACCTGGGTCTCGCTGCGCATCGTGCGCTGGAAGGGTGGCAGCCTGCGCGAGGCGCGACGGTATCGAAACCTTCTGTTCCTGACCGCCACCCTCAGCAGTATCTCCGTCGCGCTATGGGCCGGGATCGTCGCGCATCTGGAAGGGATTTCCTCCCATTTCATGCCGCTTTTCTTCCTTTTCGCGGCGGGGCTGTTCGCGGCGGTGAACAACCATCAGATCCCGCAGATCCTGCTGCTGCGCCTGGTCGTCTATACCGGTGTCTTCCTCTACATCCCGATTTCCGACCTGCTGGCGGTGATGCCGCCGCTGAAGAATTTCCTGTGGCTGCAACTGTTCACTGTGGTCTTCGTGCTGTTCTTCGTGATCGAATGTTCGATCATCTTCCTCAGGCTCTATCGACGCGGCCTTGACCAGTTGGATGAACTGCGCCGCGAACGCGACCGCGTTCAGGCCGCCTATGAGGTGAAGTCGCAATTCGTGTCGGTCGTCAGCCACGAGTTGCGCACCCCGCTCACCTCGATCAATGGCGCGCTCGGCCTGCTGCGGACGGGGGCCTATGACAACGATCCGGCCAAGGCGCGCAACATTCTTGAAATCGCCCACAAGAACAGCATCCGCCTGTCCGCCCTGATCAATGACCTGCTCGACCTGCAAAAGCTCGAGTCGGGGCAGATGAGTTACAGCTTCGATGAGGTTGACCTTTCCGACATCGTGGACGAATGCATCGCGGCCATGGAAACCTTCGCCCAGAGTTATGGAATCAGCTTCGACTTCTCGCCTTCGCTGCAACCGGTCTTTGTCCGGGCGGATCGGGACAGGCTGCATCAGGTGCTCGACAACCTGTTCTCGAATGCGGTGAAATTCTCGCGCCGGGGCGAAAAGGTCGAGGTGCGCATCCGCCGCACCGGCGGCCGGGCCTGGGTCGAAGTACAGGATCATGGCATCGGTATCCCGCCCAATTCGCGCGAAAAGGTGTTCGGGAAATTCACCCAGGTCGATTCCTCGGATCGCCGCTCGCATGGCGGTACGGGGCTGGGCCTGTGCATCGCACAGGAAATCATGGCGGCGCATGGGGGCAGCGTCGATTACACGAGCACGCTTGGCGAAGGCACAACCTTCGTCATTGATTTTCCGTTGAAGGACTGACGACATGACTTTTCAGGCAGATGTTCCCCAGCAGGCCGATCTGGCCGCCCGTCTTGCGCCGATCCGCGCGCATTTCGTGGCCACTCTCGGCCCGCGCCGCGAACGCCTTGCCACCTACCTGCGCTCTGCGGATTTCCGCATGCCTGCGCCCGCTGTGATGCGCCTGCTCCAGGAAGATGCGCACAAGGTCCGCGGCGTGGCCCTGACCCTGGGATTCGAGCCGCTGGGCCGTGCCGCCGGACATGTGGACGAGATGCTCGATCCGTGGAAGGACGCGCAGGACAGCGTGGAAGTGCCGCCGGAACTTCACGCCGCGCTGGAAACCCTGCTAGACGAAATCGAAGAGACCATCGCGAAAGGGCCGTGACGGCCCGGCCCTAGGGCTGCGGACGCGTCGCCCAAAGCCGCATGATGTCATTCGACAGGGCGACGGGATCGAAGGGTTTCGTGATCTTGCCCAGAACGCCCAGCCCGTCGAACTCTGCCTGCGAAACCTCGATCTGCTTGGCGGTCATGAATATGGCCGGCACATCCGACATCGTCGGCTGACCGCGCAGCGCTTGCAGCGTCTGCAACCCGTTCATTTCGGGCATCATGAAATCCAGAAGCAGCAGATCAGGGCCGAAAGCGGCCCCCTTTTCCAAGGCTTCCGGGCCGGACATGCATTGCATGACCTCGAACCCGCCAAGATCGGCAAGCGCAAGACGTGCGATCATGAGGATATCCTCATCGTCCTCGACGTGAAGAATCCGCTTCAATTCTGTCATCGGCACCCCCCGAAGCGCCCAGTCCACCGGTAATCCCCGACCCGTGAACCCCAGCAGCGTGACGCCAGCATGACGCTGCGTCAATCGCTGCTTTTCATTTTCCAACAAAGTTCACGGAACGAATTGTTTCCAAACGCCCCAATAGTCCGGGACGACGGTGCCGGCACACCAGAACGGCCGCCTTAGGTATACAGCCAGTCGTGAACGAGTCGCAAAGGCTTACGCAACGTCAGCCGAGCTTGACCCAGACGGTCTTGAGCGCGCTGTACTTGTCGAAGCTGTGCAGCGAAAGATCCCGGCCAAAGCCTGACTGCTTCACCCCGCCGAAGGGTGTCATGGCCGACAGCGCATCCACCGTGTTGACCGAGACTGTCCCCACCCGCAGGGCCGCGCTGATGCGGAAGGCGCGGTCGATGTCGCGCGTCCAGACCGAAGCCGCGAGTCCATAGGCCGTATCATTGGCGATCCGCACCGCCTCAGCCTCGTCGGCGAAGGGGATCACGGCCAGAACAGGACCAAAGACCTCTTCCCGCGCCAGTTCGCTTTGCGGGTCCACATGGTCGAAGATCGTCGGGGTGATCCAGGCGTCGGAACCGTCGCGCGTCAGTCGCTGCCCTCCCGTCACCAGCCGCGCCGCAGCGGTCGCCCTGTCGATGAAGCCCGCCACCCGGCCGGCATGGTGGCTGTCCACCATCGGCCCCATCGTGGTGGCCGGGTCCAGAGGATCGCCCTGCACCACCGCCCCTGCCCGTGCCACAAGCCGTTCCACCATCGCATCATGCACATCGCGATGCACCAGCAGCCGCGAATTGGCGGAACAGACCTCGCCCGCATTGAAGAAGATGCCGAAAGCGGCCATATCCGCCGCCCGGTCCAGATCGGCATCGGGAAAGATCAGATTGGGCGACTTGCCCCCGGTCTCCAGCCAGACCTGTTTCATGTTCGATCGCCCGGCATAGGTCTGGAACAGCTTGCCCACCTCTGTCGATCCGGTGAAGGCGAGGCAGTCCACATCCTTGTGCAGGCCCAGCGCCTGGCCCGCCTCGTGCCCGTAACCCGGAACCACGTTCAGAACCCCGTCGGGCAGCCCCGCCTCGGCCGCCAGTTCCGCCAGCCGCAACGCCGACAGCGGCGACTGTTCGGCAGGTTTCAGCACCACCGAATTGCCCATCGCCAGCGCGGGGGCCAGTTTCCAAGTGGCCATGTCCAATGGGAAATTCCACGGCACCACCGCCCCCACCACCCCCAGAGCCTCGCGACGGATCATGGCGATATCGCCGGGGCCAGTCGGGGCGATCTCGTCATAAAGCTTGTCGATGGCCTCGGCATGCCACTGGAAGAAATGCGCCGATCCCGGCGCGTCGATGGTGGAGGACTCGGCAATCGGTTTGCCCATGTCCAGCGTGTCGAGCAGCGCAAGCTCCGGCACATTGGCCCGGATCAGGGCGGCGAGCCGGAGCAGAACCTCCTTGCGGTCAGAGGGCGACTTGCGCGCCCAGCGCCCTTCCTCGAAGGCCCGCCGCGCGGCCTGAACGGCCAGGTCCACATCCGCCGCATCGCCCCGCGCCACCTCGGCCAGCACCGCCCCGGTGGCCGGGTTCACGCTGGGAAAGCGCGCGCCAGAGACCGCGTCGCGCCAGCGCCCGTCAATCCAGAGCCCGCTGCGCGGTGTCATCCTTGCCGCCTGCGCCCGCCAGTCCACCGCTGTCGCCATCATCCATTCCTCCTGTTCGCCCTGCGAAACTGCCAGTCCGGCCCTCCGCCCACGACAACAGTTTTCCACCCCATTGCTTCGGAAAAACCTAAGCCGTTGCCAAAAGCGGCAGCATCAGCGCGAAAAGCTCGGCCTGCGAGGTGATCCCGCACCGCGCATAAAGCTGCTTGCGAAAGACCTTCACGGTCTGCGCGCTGACGCCAAGGCGCAATCCGATGGACACTGTGGAATGCCCCCGCAGGATCAGAAGCGCCACTTCCGCCTGCCGCGGCGAAAGGCGAATCTCCCGCTCTGAGGCGAGGCTTCGCATCAATTGGCCGGTTACATCGTCTGCCTGCACCCTTTCCGCCCGCAAACCTTGCCAATGCGCTTCTGCCAGCGCGGCGACGATCGGCGCCAGCCTCTGGCAGGTTTCCACCTCTCGCGCGGTGAAGGGCAGGCCGGAGGTTGCGTCACGGCCAAGGCAGATGTTCAGCGACACGTCGGCCACCGGATAGAGAAGGAAGGTGATCTCATCCACCAGCGTCGTCTGCTGGTAATACTCGCGGAAATAGCGGCTGCGGTGAAAGGCATCCGGCGCCACATCGCGCAGCCGGTAGGCCCCGGCGGGAACCCGGCTCATATGCAGGTCGTGATAGGGGTCGAGCAGATAGGCCCCGGCGAGATAGGTGCTGTCGAGCTGCGAAAAGACCTGCGGATGATCGGCCTGCCGGAACAGGACCTGCGGCGGGCCGGCATCGCGATAGGCAAGGATGATGAGGTTGTCCGGCGCGACGCAGCGGCGGAACCAGTCCTGCAAGGCCCCTTCGAACCCTGCCCCGCCGACGCGGCGGATGACCTGGGCCAATTGGCCCTCGGCGGTATTGGGCAGCGGCTGCATCATACCTCTCTGGGGGTATATACCCCCCGGCTTCGCCAAACTTAACCTTGGCCGATACAGCAAGGGGTATGGGGCCGCATGTCAACCGCCATCGACATCCGTTCCGTGGTCAAGCGCTATGGCACCGCCACCGCGCTGCACGGGGTATCGCTGTCCATCTCTGACAATGAATTCTTCACGCTGCTTGGCCCCTCCGGCTGCGGCAAGACCACGCTTCTGCGTTGCATCGCGGGGTTCGAGGATGTGACGGAGGGCGAGATCCGGCTTTTCGGGCAGGATATCGCAGCGCTTGAGCCGAACCACCGCCCCGTGAACACCGTCTTTCAGCAATATGCCCTGTTTCCGCACATGACCGTGCTGGAAAACGTGGCCTTCGGGTTGAAGATGAAGGGGATGGGCCTGTCCGACCGCAACGCGCGGGCGGGCCGGATGCTGGAAATGGTGCATCTCTCCGCCTTTGCCGACCGCCTGCCGGCGCAGCTTTCGGGCGGCCAGCAGCAGCGCGTGGCGCTGGCCCGCGCGCTCGCCCCGGAACCCAAGGTGCTGTTGCTGGACGAACCGCTTTCCGCGCTGGACCTGAAGCTGCGGCAGGCGATGCGGGTGGAGTTGAAGACGCTACAGGAACAGACCGGCATCACCTTCATCTTCGTGACGCATGACCAGGAAGAGGCGCTGACCATGTCGGACCGCATCGCCGTCATGTCCCAGGGCCGGGTGCAGCAGATCGGCACCGCGCGCGACATCTATGAGGCGCCGGTGAACCGCTTCGTGGCCGATTTCATCGGCGAGACGAACCTTCTGGAGGTGGTGGTGGACCGGGTCGAGGGCGACAGCGCTCGCGTGATCCTACCCGGTGGCCATGCCATCACCTGCGCGGCGGCCGGAAACGGGCCGGGCAAGCACCATATCTCGATCCGCCCGGAACGGCTGTCTCTGGCCGCGACCGGCGATCTGACCGCGACGGTGGAGCGGATCGTCTATCTCGGCACCGACCTGCAACTCCTGACCCGGCTGACCACGGGAGAGGAATTCCACGTCCGGTTGCAGAACTCTGCCCGGACGGAACTGCCCGCGCCGGGATCGACCGTCGCCCTGCATCTGGAGGAAGGCGCGGCCCGCCTTCTGGCCGACTGATGGCGGGGATGACACCCGCCCCAAAGGAAAACGGCACGGGCTATAGCAGCCTCGTCGCGCCGCTGCTGCTTCCGACATGGGCGATGATCGGCATTTTCCTTGTCCTGCCCGTGCTGCTGATGGCGGTCTATTCCTTCCTGACCAAGGAATTCCGCGGCGGGGTGATCTGGGATTTCACGCTGGCCGCCTATGACCAGTTCTTCCTGAACCGGGGCCTTTTCGGGGATGAGCCCCCCACGCTGGAATGGACCTATATCACCATCTTCTGGCGGTCGATCTGGCAGGCGGCCGTGGCCACGCTGATTTGCCTGATCGTGGGCTTTCCCACGGCCTGGTTCATCGCCACCCGCCCGCCCAAGGCGCGGGCCGTCTGGCTGTTCCTTGTCACCATTCCCTATTGGGTGAACCTTCTGATCCGCACGGTCAGCCTGAAATTCCTGATCCGCGAGAACGGGCCGCTGAACGAAAGCCTGATGTCCATCGGGCTGATCACCGATCCGCTGCCCTTGGTGAACACGAACCTCGCCGTGCAACTCGGCCTCTTCTACAGCTACCTGCCCTTCATGGTGCTGCCCATCTATGCCGCCGTGGAACGCTACAACTTCGCGCTCTCCGAAGCGGCGGCCGACCTTTACGCCAGCCGCTGGGTCACGCTGCGCGAGATCGTGCTGCCGGTGGTCAAACCCGGCATCGTGGCGGGCTGCATCCTCGTTTTCGTGCCCTCGCTGGGGGCCTTTCTCGCGCCCGATCTTCTGGGGGGTGCCAAGACCTTCATGATCGGGTCGCTGATCGACGAACAGTTCCGCGGATCGCAGGGCAACTGGCCCTTCGGGGCGGCGGCGGCGATGATCCTGATGACGCTCGTGCTGATCGTGCTGATGATCTACGCCCGCGCGCAGGCGAAGGGAGAGGCGCGATGAAGGGCGTGCGCCACTATCCCGGCTTCCTGCCCATGGCCGTGGGCTGCCTCGTGATCCTCTACGCGCCCCTGGTCGTGGTGATGATCTACAGTTTCAACGGCTCCACCTCGATCACCACATGGGGCGGGTTCTCGTGGCGATGGTATGCCGATGTCTTCACCGGGCCGGAGGCGCCGCGCTTCAAGGCGGCGGCGTGGAACTCCCTGTCCATCGCCCTTATCGCCGCCACCACCGCCACCGCCATCGCCGTGGCCGCCGCCGTAGCGATGATCCGGGGCGGGCGGTTCCGGGGCAAATCGGCCACCTTCGCGCTGATCAACCTGCCGCTGATGGTGCCCGAGATCGTGGTCGCCGTGGCCTGCCTGATCTTCTTTTCCACCATCGGGCTGACCACCGGCTATCTGACCATCCTTCTTGCCCATATCACCTTCTGCATCCCCTTCGCCTATCTGCCCATCGCGGCGCGGCTTCAGGGGATCGAGGATACCTATGAACAGGCCGCCCGCGACCTCTATGCCACGCGCGGGCAGGCGTTCCGGCTGATCCTGCTGCCGCTGATGATGCCCGGCATCCTTTCGGGTTTCCTTCTTGCCTTCATCATCTCGCTTGACGACTTCATCATCACGAATTTCGTCAAGGGTGCCGGGATGGAGACCCTGCCCACCGCCATCTTCGGATCGGTGAAGCAGGGGATCAAACCCAATATCATGGCCATTTCCACCATGATGCTGGCCGTCTCGGTGTTTTTCGTCACCCTCTCCTACCTCGTCAACCGCATCGGGCAGAGAACCCGATCCTGAACCCAACGGGAGTTTTCCATGAAACGGCTTCTCACCACCGCCACCGCCTTCGCGCTGCTCTCCGGGGCTGCGCAGGCGGAAGGCACACTGTCAGTCTATCACTGGTTCGAATACATCCCGCAGGAACTGGTGGACAAGTTCACCGCCGAAACCGGGATCGCCGTCACCATCGACACCTATGACAGCAACGAATCCATGCTGGCCGCGCTGAAGGCGGGCAAGCTGGGCCAGTATGACGTGTCCGTGCCGGCCGATTTCATGGTCCAGATCATGCGCGATGAAGGGATGCTTGACACCTTCACGCCGGAAGAGATGACCAATCTCGGCAATATCGCCCCGCAATGGATGGACGTGCCGTTCGATCCGGGCCGCAGCTCGTCCATCCCCTATCAGTGGGGTTCCACCTCCTTCTCGGTCAACCGCGACGTCTATACGGGCGACATCTCCTCGCTTGGCATCATCTTCGATCCGCCCGCCGAATTGCAGGGCAAGATCAACGTGCTGGACAGCCAGAACGAAGTGCTGATCCTCGGCTCGCTCTACCTCGGCATCCCGCAATGCTCCACCGACCGGGAACAGCTCAAGGCGCTGAATGACATGCTGCTGAACGCCAAGCAGCATTGGGCCTCGTTCGGATCGGACACGTCGAAGGACGTTCTGGTTTCCGGCGATGCGGCGGCGGGGATGATCTATAACGGCTTTTCCGCCAAGGCCCGCGCCGAAGGGGCGAATGTGGAGTATTCCTATCCCAAGGAAGGCCATGTCGTCTGGATGGACAATGTGGTCTTGCTGAAGGACGCGCCCAACCGGGAAAATGCGATCAAGTTCATGAACTTCCTGCTGGAACCGGAAAACGCGGCAGCGGTCACGAACTATGCCGCCTATACCTCGGGCGTGGCGGGGGTGGAGCCTTTCCTCGACGAGGCGATCAAGACCAGCCCCGAGAACAACCCGCCCGCCGATGCCGCGCCGGGCGTCTTTGCGCAGGTCTGCGATGCAGAGACGCAAAAGCTTTATGATGCGATCTGGACGAACCTGAAGAAGTGATCCTCGAGGGGCCGGGGTGACCCGGCCCTTCCCCACCCGCATGACGCCCCCGGCTTCGGGGGATCGGAGGCCGCATGTCCTTTCCCATCGCGCTCTGGCAGGGTCCCTCGCCCGAAGGATCGGACGAGGCCGCCTTCGCCGCCCTTGACGCGGCCCTCCGCGCCGCTGCCGCATTGGGGGCCATCACCCTTGTCGCACCGGAAGTCTTCCTTCCCGGCTATAACCAGCCCGACATTCCCGCACGCGCCCAACCGCGTGGCGGCCCGTGGCACCAGCGTCTTGCCACCCTTGCCCGCACCCATGGCTGCGGCATCGTCATCGGCTATGCCGAACGGGACGGCGACAGCATCTACAACTCTGCCGTTGCCCTTGGCGCGGATGGGCGTGAACTGGGCCATTACCGCAAGGTGCAGCTTTTCGGCCCGCGCGAGAAATCCATCTACGCCCCCGGCGATGCCGTTTCGACCTTCGATCTGCATGGCATCCGGGCGGCAATGCTCATCTGTTATGACGTCGAATTCGCCCATCTGATCCGGCGACTGGCGGAAGAGGGCGCCGATCTGATCCTGGTTCCCACGGCGAACCCCGAACCCAATACCCATGTCAGCCGCCTTGTCGTGCCTGCCCATGCCATCAACCACGGCCTGACCATCGTCTATGCCAATTACTGCGGGCCGGAAGGCGACATCACCTATTGCGGCGCCTCCGTCATCGCGGCCCCCGATGCCGCGATCCTTGCCGCCGCCGGTCCCGGCCCGGCCCTCCTCATCGCCGATATCGACCGCCAGCCCGACCCTGCGCTGATGCAGACCCAACTCACCGATTACCGCCCGATCTGAGGCCCTGCCCATGCCCAAGGACACCCGCGACAGCCGCTACGACATCCTCTTCGAACCCCTCCGCATCGGGCCGAAGATCGCCAAGAACCGCTTTTACCAGGTCCCCCACTGCAATGGCGGCGGCTATCGCGACCCCTCTGCCGTGGTGGAGATGCGCCGCACCAAGGCCGAAGGCGGCTGGGGCGTGATCTTCACCGAACAGACCGAGATTCACCCCACCAGCGAGATAACCCCCTTCATCGAACAGCATCTCTGGGACGACCGCGATATCCCCGCGCTGGCCCGCATGGCCGAGGCGATGAAATCCCACGGCGCCCTTGCAGGCATCCAGCTTGCCTATTCCGGGATCAACGGCCCGAACCTCTATTCCCGCGAAGTGCCGCTCGCCGTCTCGGGTGGCCCGATCCTCACCTTCACCTCCGATCCCGTGCAGGCCCGCACCATGGACCGCGAGGATATCCGCGACCTGCGCCGCTGGTTCCGCAACGCCTTTCGTCGGTCGCAGACCGCGGGCTTCGACCTGATCTGCCTTTACGGCGCGCATGGCTTTGGCATCCTGCAACATTTCCTGTCACGCAACACCAACCACCGCAGCGACGAATATGGCGGCAGCCTCGAAAACCGCGCCCGCTTCCTGCGCGAGATCGTGGAAGAGGCGCGCGACGAGACGAAGGGCGAGCTTGCCATCTCCCTGCGCCTGTCGCTGCACGAGGCGGGCGAGCTGGGCTTTTCCAACGCCGAGTTGCGCGATTTCATCGAAATGCACGGCGACCTGCCCGATATCTGGGACCTCGCCCAAGGCACGTGGGAGGCCTGTTCAGGCACCTCGCGCTTCAAGCCCGAAGGCGCGCAGGAAGACCTTGTGAAAGGGATCAAGCAACTCACCTCCAAACCCGTGGTGGGTGTGGGCCGCTTCACCTCGGCCGATGCCATGGTGCGGCAGATCAAGGCGGGCATTCTCGATTTCATCGGCGCCGCCCGCCCCTCCATCGCCGACCCGTTCCTGCCGAAGAAGATCGAGGAAGGCCGCTTCGACGACATCCGCGAATGCATCGGCTGCAATATCTGCGTATCTGGTGACATGACCCAGGGCATCAGCCGCTGCACCCAGAACACCGCCTTCATGGAGGAATGGCGCAAGGGCTGGCATCCCGAACGAATGCACCCCAAGGGCCGGTCGGAAAGCGTGCTGATCGTCGGCGCAGGACCTGCGGGGCTGGAGGCCGCGCATATCCTTGGCAAGCGCGGCTATCAGGTGACGCTGGCCGAAGCGACCACCACGCTGGGCGGTCGCGTGGCGCGGGAAAGGATGCTGCCGGGTCTTGCCGCCTGGGGTCGCGTGGCCGACTACCGCGCGGGCCAGATCGCCCCCATGCCGAATGTGCAGACCTATCTCGACAGCCGCCTGACCGCCGATGACATCCTCGGTTTCGGCATCGAACATGTCGCCATCGCCACCGGCTGCCACTGGCGGCGCGATGCCGTGGCGCGGCTGCATCTGCATCCGATCCCGACCGACCCGGCCATGCCGATCTTCACCCCGGATGACCTCATGGCGGGCGGCGGTCCGACGGGCGGCACGATCCTCCTCTACGATGACGACCATTTCTACATGGGGTCCGTCCTTGCCGAACTCCTCGTCGCACGCGGTTGCACTGTTCATTTCGTGACCCCGGCGGTGAAGGTGGCGGAATGGACGGACAACACGCTGGAACAGGCGACGATCCAGCGCCGTCTTGCAGACCTTGGCGTGATCCTGCACCTGTCGCACGCGCCCGACGCCATCCATGCCTCCGGGGCCGATCTGACCTGCACATGGAGCGGGAAGACCGTCACGCTGGACTGCGACGCGGTGCTGATGGTCACCTCGCGCAAGCCCGAGGATGCGCTTTACCACAGTCTGAAATCCTGCGACTGGCAGGGGGCCGGGATCGCTTCACTGAAGCTGATCGGCGATGCCGCCGCGCCCGGACCCATCGCCTGGGCCACCTATGCCGGCCGCCGCTATGCCGAGGAACTGGATGCCCCCGACCGGGGTGATGCCCTCTCCTTCCGGCGCGAGATTGCAGGTCTGATGGATGCACCGCGTCTGACGCCATGATGAAAAAGTGAAAACCTGGGGCGAATAGCGCCCTGGTTAGGCAATTGATCTGTTCGAAAGTCTAAAGCGCTGGACGGTGCCGCCGCGCCCTGCGGCGGGCTGAGACGGCCCCTGCAAGGCCCCTGCAACTTCGGTTGCAGACAGGGCTGCCACCCCTCCGGTGTTATGGCGCGCGCGGGAAGCGGGGATTAGCAGCGTGACATGGACCAGCGCCCGGTCCCTGTCACAGGATATCTGTCTTGCAACCCACCACCAGCCCCGTCCCGCCGGCCACCGCCTTGGCCCTGCGCTTCCGCCCGACCCGGCCCATCGTCGGCGCCCTGCCCTACAGCCTTGCCGTGACGGCCTTCATCATGGCCGCCGACAACATCACTTTCTGGCAGCGCGGGTGGGAGGTCTTCGACGGCAACCTGCGCCAACTCGCGGGCTGGGGTCTGGCCGTCTCGATGCTGACGCTGCTCACCCTCACGCTCTTTGGCTTCCGCTGGCTCCTGCGCCCGATGGCGGCCTTCCTGCTGATCCTCGCCGCCGTCACCTCCTACTACATGGATACACTCGGCATCGTCATCGACCGCGAGATGATCCAGAACGCGATGCTGACGACAGTGACGGAAAGCAAGCACCTCATCACCGCCCATTTCCTGATCCATGTGGCGGTCTGGGGTGTGCTGCCGGCCAGTGCCGCGCTCTGGGTCAAGGTCCGCCCGACGCCTTTCCTCGGCAATCTCGGGCGCTGGGTGCTTACCGTCATCGTCACGCTGGCCGTCTTCACCGGCGCGCTCTTCAGCGACTTCAAGGCCTATTCCGCCGTGGCCCGCGAACGCAAGGAACTGCTGGCCAGCTATCAGCCCGGTGCCGCCATCGGCGGGGCCGCCCGCTATGCCAAGATGATGCTGAAGGCCAAGGATGTGACCGTCGCCCCGCTGGGACGCGACGCGAAGAAGGGCCCGCTCATCACCGCGCTGGACAAGCCCGTGCTGACCGTGGTCTTCGTCGGCGAAACCGCCCGCGCCCAGAACTTCGGGCTGGACGGCTATGGTCGCGACACCACGCCCGAACTCGCCCGGCGCGATGTCATCAACTTCACCGATGTCACCTCCTGCGGCACCTCCACCGCTGTTTCGGTGCCCTGCATGATGTCGAACCTGACGCGGGACGGCTATTCCTATGACCGGTCCATCCGGCAGGAAAACCTGATCGACGTGCTGCACCATGCCGATGTCGATGTCCTGTGGTGGGACAACAATACCGGCGATCAGGGCACGGCCAGCCGCATCGCGGAACCCCGTCGGATGACCGCTGCCGACGACCCCGCCGCCTGCGCCGAAGGGGAATGCACCGATGCCGTCTTCCTTGGCCCCCTGCAACAGGCCCTGCCCAAGATCACGCGCGACACCGTGCTTTTCCTGCACATGATCGGCAGCCATGGACCCAGCTATTTCCTCCGCTACCCCAAGGCCGCCGAACATTTCAGCCCGGCCTGCCAGACGCCCGAATTCGCCGATTGCACGACGGAAGAGATCGTCAACGCCTATGACAATTCCATCCGCTTTACCGATCAGGTGATCGCGCAGACGATCGACCTTCTGGCCGCGCAAACCGATGTGGTTCCCGCCGTCCTCTTCCTGTCAGACCATGGCGAAAGCCTGGGCGAAGACGGGCTCTACCTGCATGCCGCGCCCTATTTCATGGCGCCGGAAACCCAGACCACCGTGCCCATGGTGATGTGGATGCCCGACAGCTATGCGCAGGCCTTCAAGGTGGATCGCCCCTGCCTTGATGCCAAGGCCACGCTGCCGCAAAGCCAGGACATCGTCTTTCATACCGTCCTCGGCCTGATGGATATCCAGACCGAGGTGCGCGACCCTGCGCTCGACCTCATGGCAAGCTGCGGCTAGACGGCGACGCCCGCCTTCAGCCCCTCGAACACCGCCTCTTCGGCGGTGCGGGGGGCAAGGCAGTCGCCCGCCATATGCAGCTCGATCCCCAGCCGCGCGGCCACCTCGGCCAGATCGTCCACAGGCCGATGGCCAAGGCAGAGAACGAGGGTATCGACCCCCTCCACCTCCATCGCCTCGCCGCTGGGCGTGTGCTGGAGAAAGACCGTCTCCCCCGCAGTCCCGTATAGCCGCGCATAGGGCCGCACCTCTACCCGCAAGCGATGCAGCGCCGCCGCGATATCGTCGCGCACATAAAGGGGCAGCACCTCGCCCGCATGCAGCCCGTTCACCGCCAGCACGACCGAGGACCCCGCTTTCGCCAGCGTCTCGGCCACCCCCGGCCCGATCCAGTCGCAGCGCCAGTCGGCCACCACCACCCGCGCGCCGACCTTCACCTCGCCCCGCAGGACCTGCCAGGCCGTCACCACCTGCACCCCGCCATCCATCGGCAGGTCCGGCAGATGCGGGACGGCCCCGGTGGCAAGGATCACCGCTTCGGGGGCTTCCTCGCGCAGCACCGCTTCCGTCACCGTCACGCCCCGCCGCAGGCGGACCTGCGCGCGTTCCACCTCGCGCATCAGGTTGGTGACGATGCCACCGAATTCCGCCCGTCGGGGCAGCAATTGCGCCAAGGCGGCCTGCCCGCCGGGCTGCGCCGCCGCCTCCCAGAGCGTGACCTCATGCCCCCGCTTTGCCGCCGTGACCGCCGCCTTCATCCCCGCAGGCCCTGCCCCCACCACCATCACCCGTTTGCGCCGCGCGGCGGGTGTCAGGCGGCCATAGGCCAGTTCGCGCCCCGTTTCGGGATGCTGGATGCAGGACACGGGCAGCCCCTTGTGGAAATGCCCGATGCAGGCCTGATTGCAGCCGATGCAGGCGCGGATATCGTCCACCGCGCCCCGCGCGGCCTTGGCAGGCATTTCGGGATCGGCAATCAACGCGCGGGTCATCCCGCACATGTCGGCCTGCCCTGCGGCCAGAATGGCCTCCGCCTCCTGCGGCTGGTTGATCCGGCCCGCGACGAAGACCGGCAGGGTCAAGGCCCGCTTGAAGGCCGCCGCGTCCGGGGCCACATAGCCGGGCGCAAAGGCCATCGGCGGCGCGATATGCACCGCGCCCCCGAGCGTGGCCGACGTCCCGGTGGTGACATTCACATAGTCCAGATCGGACTGGAGCGCGATGCAGGCGGCCAGCGCCTCCTCGGCCGTCAGGCCGTCTTCCTCGCGTTCTCCCGCGCTGATCCGCAGGCCGACCACGAAATCCGCATCGGTTTCGGTCCGGATCGCCCGCAGCACCTCGCGCAGGAAACGCTGGCGGCCGACCTCATCCCCGCCATAGCCATCCATCCGCAAGTTCACGCGCGGGTTCAGGAATTGCGCCGGCAGATAGCCGTGGCTGGCCACCACCTCCACCCCGTCCAGCCCCGCCTGCCACATCCGCCGCGCGGCAGAGGCATAGCCCGCGACGATCTCGGCAATCAGCGGCAGGGTCAGGGCGCGCGGCATGACGTGGAACCGTTCATTGGGCACGGAGGATGGCGCATAGGCCACGGCCAGCAGCCCATCGGCGCTTTCCATGATCTCGCGCCCCGGATGGAAAAGCTGCGAGAAAATGGTCGCGCCCTCGGCATGAACCGCTTCGGCCAGGGCGCGGTAGCCGGGGATGCAGGCATCATCCGTCGCCATGAGGAGGTGCGAGGTGTAGCGGGCCGTCTCGTGCACGCCCGCCACCTGCGTCACGATGAGCCCCGCGCCCCCCTGTGCACGCGCGCGATGATAGGCGATCAGCGCGTCATTCACCGTGCCATCGGTGGGCAGCACCGTGTCATGACCGGTGGAAAGGATGCGGTTGCGGATCCGCGCGCCGCGGATCGTGAGGGGTGAGAAGAGATGCGGGAACATCGCGGGTTTTGTCGTCATTTCCGTGGCTTGGCCCTGAAGTTTCACCCAGCCTAGCGCAGCCCCGCCGCGCGGGCCATCCCATCCCCGACAGGGGCGGGGTCGCGAAATCTTGGACAAAGCCCGCCGCCTGCGCCATATGAGGGAAAACCGGCAAGAGGTTCGGATGAAAGGCTTTCTCGACGCAAACCACCCGATGTTCCGGCGCGCCTGGGTGCGCTGGCTGACGGCGGGGGTGCCGCTGGTCTGGGCGGGGTTCGAATTGTGGCTGGGCAACCCGCTCTGGGCGGTTCTGTTTGGCGCGGCAGGGGCTTACGCCTTCTGGGTGCTGATCGTGAAAGGCCCCGGTCAGGGCTGAAGCCGGGCGGCGATCTCGTCTGCCAGCGCGGCGATCTCGGCCCGCGCGGGGGTTTTCGGCCCTTCGGCCACCCCGCGCCCCTGCCCCAGAACCTCGGCATAGGCGACGCGGGAGCCGAGGCGGGATGCGGCAATTTCCGCTTTGCCTTCAGCGGCTTGCGCGACCTCATCCGCCAGACGGGTGCCGGATTTCCAGCGGTTCAGCACGATCATCGCGGGGCGGGATTCGCGCAGGATCAGGTCAAGCACCCCGTCCACCGCCCAGAGATCGAGATGGCTGGAGGCGACGGGGATCAGCACCAGATCGGCCTCGCGCAGGGCGGGGCGGAGGTCGGCGTCGACCTTGGGGGGGGTGTCCACGATCACCAGATCATTGATCTTGCGCAGCTTTTCGCATTCATAGCTGACCCCCCAGGCCGAGGCGGTGGAGAAGTCGAGCCCCTCCACCCCAACCCCGTCGCGGCGGGCCATGAACCAGCGGCCAAGGCTGCCTTGCGGATCGGTGTCCAGCAGCGCAACCCGTTGACCCCGTTGCAGAAATTCCACCGCCAGATTGACGGCGAGCGTGGTCTTGCCGGCCCCGCCCTTCTGCTGTGCGACGGTGATGACCTTGCCCATGCGACTCTCCATCCGCGTCTATGCTGCATTGCAGCATCTTCGCGGCAGTGCGTCAATGTGGCGGAATCGCCCCCCGAAACGGCTGTACCGGATGTTGTGCCGCAAACTGTGCCGCAAACTGTGGCCACGCAGCGCACGCTGGGGGCGCGGTTCTGGTTAACCATGCAGTCAGGCCATAGGCTGAGGTTATGGGACGGTGACAGGCGGGGGGTGGATGGCTAGGCTGGCGGACGACGACATGGAAAGGATTGCCCGATGCAGATGGCACCGATGCGAAAGACCGGGATCGCGGCGCTGATCGCCCTTCTCACCCTGCCCGCCTGCGCGCCCGTCGTGCTTGTCGGCGCCGGGGCGGTGGCGGCGGATACGGTGGTGGAAGAGACGCAAGGGGGGGATGGGTTGTTTTGAGGGGTTTGGCGGGGTCAACCCCGCCCTACGGCGAGGGGCGGTGCGTGGGGACCACGCACCCTACGGGCGGGGCGCGGTAGGGCGGGGTTCACCCCGCCTTGCGCGGGTCGGTTGGGGGACCAAGCAACCGAGGGGCGTTCTTGCAAGCCGCCGGGGTCTCGCTAAAGTTGGGCCGGTAGGCAGTCTTTAACGAGTTCCCCATGTTCGCAAAGCCCGACTCCCTTGCGCCGGATGAAGACGGGTCGGAACGGCGCAGGTTCATCCTGAACGAGAAGTGCAAGGCGCAGAGCGGGTTCTTCTACAATCTCGGCGTGGCGGTGGTGACCGCCGGACCTGTGGCGAACCCTATCAGCCAGGCCCCGACCTTCCATCCGCCGGGGATCATCCTCTCTTGCGCCGTCGGGACGATCTTCCATCTTCTGGGGAACAGTCGGCTGGATCAGATGGTGGTGTAGTGTGACGGCGTTCCTGACAATCCTTGCGATTGGCATCTTCGGCCTGCTGATCGCCGGGGTCAGCCACATCGGCATTTCCCGCGAACGCAAGGCGCTGCTGGACGCGCGGGCGCGACTGGCGGAGGAAGCGGCAAAGGCGGCAGGGCCGAAAGGCGCATCCGGCAGGGATTTGCCGCTTTCGGCCCTGGTCCGCACGGGTGGCCGGGCGACACAGGCGGCGCCGAAGCATTATCGGCGGGTTCGGGGGAAGTAGGGTCTCCGGGTGGGAGAGAGCTCCGGCGTGTGGCCGGGGGCGGTGCGTGAGGACCACGCACCCTACGGGCGGGGCGGTAGGGCGGGGGTCACTCCTGCTCGATCAGCGTCAGGAGTTCGGCCACCGTCGGCCCGCCCGGTGATACGAGATCGCCATTCTCGGCCCCCCAATCCCGCAGCGGGCCAAGAACGATGTCATGGTCGAGGAAACGGCTGCCGATCACCAGGCGCCCCGCGGAATCGAGGTCCGGTTCAAAGGGGCTGGGCGGCAGGCTTGTCGTGCCTTCGGGAAGCTGCGCCTTGAAGGCCTGCATGTAGTTCTGGGTGAAGGCCTTGAGTTCCGGCAGCCCCTCATCGGCGGGCAGGGTGTCATAGGCGACCACGATGAAGCCCATCCGATGCCCCGGCAGGGCCGAAAGATCCTGGTGAAAGCAGGTCACCATCCCCCGCCCGATATTGCGGTCTTCGAAGACGAGATCGAATTCGATCCCCCGCGCCTGCGCCGCCCAGGGGTTGCTGTCGCGCGGCGCATGGGGGAGCGCGATGGCATCGGCGGCGGCCTTGGCGGCAATGAGGCAGTCGTCATTCGAAAGGCCTCCGGCGAGGAAGATGGTGAAATTGGGCATCTGGTTTAGCATGGCGCTGCGGAACTCCGCATCGGCCTTGTCGCGTTCGGCGAGGGCGGCATCGCGTTCGGCAAGGGTCACGCCGCCGAGCAGGTGGATGGCCTGTTCCCGCACCGTGGGCGACATGACGATGCCCCCGACGGAGGCGACCAGCGCCACCAGCGCCGAGAGCGAGGAGAAGAGCGGCCCATGCGCCACCGCCGCCCGCCGCAACCGCGAAAACATGTCCGCACCCCGGAAAGCCCACGGGACGGATGGTGACCCGCGCGGCGGCGTGAATCAAGGGGGATGGGGGGGAGGGCCGGGGTGGTGGTAGGGCGGGGTTCACCCCGCCTTGCGCGGGTGGGGTGGGGCGTGTGGCGGGGTGAACCCCGCCCTACCGCGGGAAAATGCGTGGGGACCGTGCAGGTCACGGGCGGCCAGAGCGTGCAGTGAAGCCCCCGTCCCGGACTTGGCCGAGGACCTCCCGAGATATACGCAGCAAGGCTGGGCGCAGAGGATCCGGGTCAGGACCGGAGCGGGGATTATCCAAAGTCAGAAGTAAGGCGAAGCGTCAGGCCCGCGCATGACGGATGATCACCCATCCATCTTCAACGCCGAGATAAACGCCTCCTGCGGGATCTCCACCTTGCCGAACTGGCGCATCCGCTTTTTCCCGGCCTTCTGCTTCTCCAAGAGCTTCCGCTTCCGCGTGGCGTCGCCGCCATAGCATTTGGCCGTCACGTCCTTGCGCATCGCGCTCAACGTCTCGCGCGCGATGACGCGGCCGCCGATGGCCGCCTGGATCGGGATCTTGAACATGTGGCGGGGGATCAGTTCCTTGAGCTTTTCCACCATCGCCCGCCCCCGCATCTCGGCCCGGTCGCGGTGGACCATCATGGAGAGCGCATCGACCGGTTCCTCGTTCACGAGGATGGACATCTTGACCAGATGATCCTCGCGATACTCGGAAATCTGGTAGTCGAAGCTGGCATAGCCCTTGGTCACCGATTTCAGCCGGTCGTAGAAATCGAAGACCACCTCGGCCAGGGGCAGGTCATATTCCACCATGGCGCGGTTGCCCGCATAGGTGAGGTTGAGCTGGATGCCGCGCCGGTCCTGGCAGAGTTTCAGGATATCGCCCAGATATTCGTCGGGCACCATGATCGTGGCCTTGATGCGCGGCTCGGTGATGTGGTCGATCAGGGTCAGGTCGGGCATGTCGGCGGGGTTGTGCAGGTCGCGCACCTCGCCGCCCTTCATGTGCAGCTTGAACACCACCGAAGGCGCGGTGGTGATGAGGTCGAGGTCATATTCGCGCTCCAGCCGGTCGCGGATCACTTCGAGGTGCAGAAGGCCGAGGAAGCCGCAGCGGAAACCGAAGCCGAGGGCGGCGGAGGTTTCCATCTCGTAGCTGAAACTCGCGTCGTTGAGGGCGAGTTTCTCGATGGCATCCCTCAGCGCCTCGAAATCATTCGCATCCACCGGGAAGAGGCCGCAGAAGACCACGGGCTGCGCGGGTTTGAAGCCGGGAAGGGGCGTTTCGCAGCCCTTGCGTTCATGGGTGATGGTGTCGCCGACGCGGGTGTCGCGGACCTGCTTGATCGAGGCGGTGAGAACGCCGATCTCGCCCGGGCCGAGTTCGGGGATATCGACCATCTGGGGTTTCAGGACGGCAAGCTTGTCGATGCCATAGACGGCGCCGGTCTGCATCATCTTGACCCGGTCGCCCTTGCGGATGACGCCATCCATCACGCGGATCATGACGACGACGCCGAGATAGGCGTCATACCAGCTATCGACCAGCATCGCCTTCAGCGGCGCGTCGCGGTCGCCCTTGGGGGCGGGAAGGCGGTGGACGATGGCCTCCAGCACATCCGGGATGCCGAGGCCGGTCTTGGCCGAGATCGGGATGGCGTCAGAGGCATCAAGGCCGATGACATCCTCGATGTTTTCCTTCACCCGGTCGGGATCGGCGGCGGGGAGGTCGATCTTGTTCAGGACCGGCACGATCTCGTGCCCCGCGTCGATGGCCTGATAGACATTGGCGAGCGTCTGCGCCTCGACGCCTTGCGAGGCGTCCACCACCAGAAGCGAGCCTTCGACGGCGCGCATGGAGCGGGAGACTTCATAGGCGAAGTCCACATGGCCGGGCGTGTCGATCAGGTTGAGGATATAGGTGCGGCCATCCTTGGCGGGATATTCGATCCGCACCGTGTTGGCCTTGATGGTGATGCCCCGCTCACGCTCGATATCCATGGAGTCCAGCAACTGGGCCTTCATGTCGCGTTCGGCCACCGTCCCCGTCATCTGGATCAGACGGTCGGCGAGGGTGGATTTGCCGTGGTCGATATGGGCCACGATGGAGAAATTGCGGATGAGGTCAAGCTGGGTCATGGCGCGCATATAGCCTGTCGGGGAAGGGTCGGAAAGCCCCTCGGCGGGCAAGATCGGCGGGCGTCTGGGGGCCTTGGGCAGATGCGGCGAAATGTGATCCGGCGCGGGGGCGGGGATGGATTGAAAAAATCCGCCGGATCGGCATACTCCGCCGCAGAAAATGACTGCGGGCACAGGTCCCGCGGCAAGAGGCAGAGACGATGAAAACCATCCTTTCCGGCGCGGTGATGGCCGCGCTTTTGCTTACCCTGATGCAGACGGCGGCCCTGGCGGGGCCGATCGAGCGCGCCTGCCTGCGGTCGGACCGCGATGCCGCGAACCGGTCGATCTGTTCCTGCATCCAGCAGGTGGCCGACATGACGCTGCGCAATGGCGACCAGCGGCGGGCGGCGAAGTTCTTCTCCGATCCCGACCGGGCGCATGAGACCTGGCTGTCGCAGCGCGCCAGCGACGATGCCTTCTGGGAGCGCTACAAGAATTTCGGCGCCACGGCCGAGGCCTATTGCGCGGGCTGAGGCGCGACTAGCGCAGCGCGGCGATCAGGCCGCGCGCCGCATCCTCGATCATGTCCAGGGCGCCTTCGTAATCGCCCGTATACCACGGGTCAGGCACGTCCTGCCCGTGCTGCGGCGCATGGGCGAGGAACAGTTCCGGCTCTGTCCCGCCCGGCGGGCGCAGGGCGCGGGCATCGCGCAGATTGGCGCGGTCCATCACGAGGATGCGGTCAAAGCGGGTGAAATCGGCGGCCTGCAACTGGCGGGCGCGCAGGGCCGAGAGATCATAGCCGCGCGCACGGGCGGCGGTGATTGCGGCGGGGCTTGGCGGTTCGCCCAGATGCCAGGCGCCGGTGCCGCAACTGTCAACCGTCACCTCCAGCCCTTCGGCGGCGGCCATGTGGCGGAACACGCCTTCGGCGCTGGGTGAGCGGCAGATATTGCCGAGACAGACGAAGAGGATGCGGGATGCGGTCATCCGCCTTGCCTAGCAAGGCGCGCCATGGTCGGGCAAGGGCGATGCAGGCGGGAAACGGGGCGGTGCAGGGGGGCCGAACGCCCCCCCCCCGGCGCGGTCAGGGATCAGCCGCCCGACCCGTGGTTCATGTGCTGCGAATGGTCCATGTCGCCATGGCCGGAATGATCCATCATCCCCTCGCCCGGCTTGCGGTCATTGTCCACCACCGCCTCGACCGTGATCTCGCCCGCCTGTTCGAAGATCAGGGTGACGGGGAAGGTGTCGCCATCGGCCAGTTCCCGCGTCAGGCCCATGAGCATGACGTGATCCCCCCCACGGGCGAGTTCGTGCATCTCGCCCGCCGCGAGGGGGAAGCCCTCTTCGACATGGATCATCTGCATGACGCCATTGGCATCTTCCCTGTGGGTGTGCAGTTCCACCCGTTCCGCCACATCGGCGGTGACGCCGATCAGGCGGTCATCGGTTGCGGTGTTGTTGTGCATCATGAGGAAGACGGCGCCGGAGGCCCCGACCTGCCCCATGGAGCGGGCATAGACGTCATGGACATGCATCCCCTCGGGATGCTCCTGCGCGGTGGCGGGCAGGGAAAAGGCGAATGCAGCCGCCAGCGCGGCAAAGGTCATGCGAAAGGTCATCGGATCGGTCCTGATGTGAAGACTGTGGTTCCTGGGCTTCATCCGCAGGGCACTACCCTGCCGGTCAGGTCCGTTCCGGGGGGCCGCGCGCGCTGGGAGAGAGGGTTTCGCCCGTATCGGGCGCGGCGATCAGGGCCAGCGCCTGCCGTTCCCCGCGCGTCTGCGGGCGCAGCACCGGCGCGGCGGCGGGGGCCTCGCCCGCCGTGACGGCAAGGCAGTCCGGGCAGTGATGCGGCGTGGGGATCGGGTCACCCATCGCGTTGAGGGTGATCGTCTCTTCCACCCCCGGCGTGCCGCAGAGCACGATCTGATGCGCGCCTGCCGATTGCACATGCGCGATGGCCGCCGTGACCGAGGTCAGCGCGAGGCAGAGCGACAGGAAGAGGGCGGCAAGGCGCTGCGACATGGGCGCAGATTTAGGCGACCCTGGCGGGGATGGAAAGACGGCCAAAGGTCGCGACAGATGGAAAAGGCCCCGCCACGGGGGCAGGGCCTTCGCATTCCGTCAGGGCCGGGGCGATCAGGCGGCAGCCTGGGCCTTGGCGATGTCCTTCTTGATCTTCAGCGCGGCGGCCGAAAGCTCGTCATCCTTCGCCTTGGCGAGGAAGGCGTCCAGCCCGCCGCGATGATCCACGGTCCGCAGCGCGGCGGCCGAGATGCGCAGCTTGAAGGACTGGCCCAGCACGTCCGAGATCAGGGTCACTTCGTTCAGGTTCGGCAGGAAGCGGCGACGCGACTTGTTGTTCGCGTGGCTCACGGTATTGCCGGTCATCGGGCCCTTGCCCGTCAGTTCGCAGACGCGCGACATCGTCGTGTTCCTTCGTGTGTAGACGGGACGTGACCCGTAATAGTGGGGGACCCGAGTCACCCCGGGCGTCCGAATTCGATTGAGGGCGTGTAAGTGGAAAGCCGTCCGGCGTCAAGCGACCCTTGGGCGAATGGCAGGGCGGGAAGCGGGATTTTTTCGCAGGCGCCGGGCGGGGGAGAGGGGAAGAGTAAGGGGGCCATCCCCCATCGCCCGCGCGGGGCGCGGGCGATTCCCCCGGGATATTTCCAGACAGAAAGTGGACAGGGTCAGGTCAGGCTGCGCAGCAGGTCTGCGGCGGCGGCCTCGGGCGTCAGGCGGCCTTCAGTGACGGCCTGCCCCAGCGCCTCCATCCGCGCGCGGGCCGGATCGCGGGTCAGGGCGGCAAGAAGGCCCTGGCGCACTTCTTCCTCGAACCAGTGGCGGGCCTGGGCGGCGCGGCGGGCGGTCCAGTGGCCGGTCTCGCGCCGCCAGAGGGCCAGCGCCTGCATCTCGTCCCAGGCGGGCGTGAGACCCGAGGTTTCCAGCGCCGAGACGCAGAGCGCCTTGGGAAACCCTTCCGGGTCTTGCGGGCGGCGACGCAGAAGGCGCAGCGCGCCCGCGTAATCGGCCATGGTGCGCAGGGCCGCCGGTTTCAGGTCGCCATCGGCCTTGTTGACGAGGATGAGGTCCGCCATTTCCATGATCCCGCGCTTCACGCCCTGAAGTTCGTCGCCGCCTGCGGGCGCGAGGAGGAGGAGGAAGAGGTCGCAAAGCTCGGCCACCACGGTTTCGGACTGGCCCACGCCGACGGTTTCGATCAGGACGAGGTCGAAGCCCGCAGCCTCGCACAGCGCCACCGCCTCGCGCGACCGGCGGGCGACGCCGCCCATCTGGGCCTGCGACGGAGAGGGGCGGATGAAGGCCGCAGGGTCGCGCGACAGGCGGTCCATCCGGGTCTTGTCGCCGAGGATCGACCCGCCGGAGCGGGCCGAGGAGGGATCGACAGCCAGCACGGCGACGCGCTTGCCCTGCCCCGTCAGCATCAGGCCGAAACTTTCGATGAAGGTGGATTTGCCCACTCCCGGCGTGCCCGACAGGCCCAGCCGCAAGGCCTGCCGCCCGGCGGCAGGGCTGTCCGGCACCTGGAGCCGCGCCAGCAGGTCAAGCGCCTGCGCCCGGTGATCGGCGCGCCCGCTTTCCACCAGCGTGATGGCCCGCGCCAGCGCCCGGCGGTCGCCTGCCGCCACGCCTGCGGCCAGTGCCGCCACGTCGAACTCGCCTCTGGCCATGCCGCCCCCCGGTCTGCCCCTTCGGACGATCGCCCTGGGCGATCCCCTGCCGATCAGGCCGCCGCTCGCGCGGAAATGACCGCGGGCGGGGCCTGCGGGGCTTTTTTGCCCGACCGGCGCGGGTTATGCCAGTGGCGATACTGGCGGCCCGCCGCCGCAGGAGAGAGAAAGGGCCATCGCCGATGCTGCCGACTGCCCGCCGTCCCGCCCGACCTGTCGCAGGCCTTGCCCTGACCGCGCTGCTGGCGCTGGCCCTGCCGCCCGCGGCCCCGGCCCAGACCGTGCAGGATCAGGCGCGGTTCGACCTTGTGATGAAGGGGATCACGGCGGGGAGCCTGACCTTTTCGGCCAATCAGCAGGGCGAGGGCTATGCCGTGGTCGGGCGGCTTGCCTCTTCCGGCATCATGGCGATGATCCGCCGCGTCAGCTATGACGCCCGCGCCGAAGGGGCGATCCGGGACGGGACCTATATCCCCGCGCGCTATGCCGAGACGGCGGATACCGGCAAGCGGAGTTCGGAATCCGTGATGGAATACAAGGGCGGCGTGCCGCAGGTGCGGGTCTATAACCCGCCGCGCGATCCCGCCCCCTGGGATGTGGAGGCAGCGACGCAGGGCGGGACGGTGGACCCGCTGACCGCGCTTTATGCCACGCTGCGCGACGTGGCGCCGGGCGGCGAATGCAACCGCGCGCTGAAGATGTTCGACGGGCGGCGGGCGAGCCAGTTGACGCTGGGGCCGCCGCAGGCGCTGGAAGGCGGGGCGGTGACCTGTTCGGGCGAATATCGCCGCGTGGCGGGATTTGCCCCCGAAGACATGGCCGAGAAGACCAGCTTTCCCTTCTCGCTCACCTATCTGCCCGGCGCGGACGGGCGGATGCAGGTGGTGGAGGTGACGATGGACAGCCTCTATGGCAAGGCGCGGCTGATCCGGCGCTGAGCCTCGCGGCTGCCCTCTGGCCCTGCGCGGCGCGCGCCGCGATAAGGGGGCATGACCGACTCGCGCCCTGCCCTGCCGATTGATGCCGCCCTGCCCGACCTGCGGGCGGCGCTGGCCGCGCGCGGCATGGCCGTGTTGCAGGCCCCGCCCGGGGCGGGCAAGACGACGCGCGTGCCGCTGGATATCCTTGCCGCCGGTCTGGTGCCCGAGGGGCGCATCGTGATGCTGGAACCCCGTCGTCTGGCGGCGCGGGCGGCGGCAGAGCGGATGGCCGAAACCCTGGGCGAGACGGTCGGGCAGACCGTCGGCTATCGCATCCGGGGCGAGGCAAAGGTATCGCCCGCGACGCGGATCGAGGTGGTGACCGAAGGCATCCTGACCCGGATGATCCAGTCCGATCCGGGGCTTTCGGGGATTGGGGCGGTGATCTTCGACGAATTCCACGAACGTTCGCTGAACGCCGATCTGGGGCTGGCGCTCTGTCTGGAAATCCGGGGGGCGCTGCGCGAGGACCTGATGCTGCTGGTCATGTCCGCCACGCTGGACGCGGCCCCGGTGGCGCGGCTGATGGGGGAGGCGCCGATGGTCACCTCGGAAGGCCGTGCCTTCCCGGTCGAGACGCGCTGGCTGCCGCGCCCGCCCGATGCCTCGCTGCGCTATGAGGCGGGGGTGGCGAACCTTGTCCAGCAGGCGCTGGAAGAGACGGAGACCGGCGGGCTGCTGGTCTTCCTGCCCGGCGAAGGCGAGATCCGGCGGGTAGAGGGTTTGCTGTCGGGGCGCCTGCCCGCAGGCGTGGTGATCCGGCCCCTGTTCGGCGCGATGGAGTTCGCGGCGCAGCGCGCGGCGCTGGCCCCGGTGGCGGGGCGGAAACTGGTGCTGGCCACCTCAATCGCCGAAACCTCGCTCACCATCCCGGATGTGCGGGTTGTGGTGGATGGGGGCCGCGCCCGCCGGGCGCGCTTCGACGCGCCGTCCGGCATGTCGCGGCTGGTGACGGAACGGGTGACGCGGGCGGAAGCCGAACAGCGGCGCGGCCGCGCGGGGCGGGTGGCGGAAGGCCTCTGCTACCGCTATTGGACGCGGGGCGAAGAGGGCGGTCTGGCCCCCTTCCCTCCTGCCGAGATCGAGGCGGCGGACCTCACGCCGCTGGCCCTGGAACTCGCGCTCTGGGGCAGCGCGGACCTGCCCTTCCTGACCCCGCCCCATCCCGGCATTCTGGCCGAGGCGCAGGCACTGCTGGCCGATCTGGGCGCGCTGGATGGCGCGGGGCGGATCACCGATCATGGAAAGCGTCTGGCCGCCCTGCCCCTGCATCCGCGCCTTGCCCATATGCTGGCGCTGGCGGGACCGGCCGCCGCGCCTCTGGCTGCGCTGCTGGCCGAGCGCGACCCGCTGCGGGGCGAACCGCCCGATCTGCTGGCGCGGCTGAAGGCATTGGACCGCCCGCCGCCACAGGCCCATCGCGGCACGATCGACCGCATCCGGGACGAGGCGAAGCGTCTGGCCCGCGCCGTGCCGCAGGGGACGCAAACGGGGATGTCCCCCGCGCAGATGGCGGCGCTGGCCTATCCCGACCGGATCGGCCTGCGCCGCAAGGGCGAGGCGCCGCGCTGGGTCCTCTCGGGCGGCAAGGGGGCGGTGATGGCGGCGGGCCTGCCGCTGTCCGGCGCGCGGCTGATCGTGGCGACCGATCTGGACGGCGACCCGCGCGAGGCGGCGGTGCGGCAGGCAGTGGCGATCAGCGAGGCGGAGGTGCGCGCGCTCTACAGCGACCGCATCCGCTGGCACGACCTCTGCGAATGGTCGCGCCGCGAGGGCAAGGTGCTGACCCGGCGGCAGGAACGGCTGGGCGCGCTGGTGCTGGAGGATCGGACATGGCCCGAAGCCCCGGCCGAGGCGGTGGCGCGGGCGGCGCTGGACGGCCTCCGCCAGATCGGCCTGCCCTGGACGCCCTCTGCCCGGCGCTTCCGCGCCCGGGTGGAACTGGCGCGCGGCGGCGGGGCGGGCTTTCCCGACATGACCGATGCCGCATTGCTTGCGGGGCTGGAAGACTGGCTTCTGCCGCATCTGGGCCGGGCCCGGACCGAGGCCGATCTGCGCGCGCTGGACCTGACCGAAGCGCTGCGCGGGATGCTCGACTGGGACCAGATGCAGGCGCTGGACCGCATCGCGCCGGGGCAGTTCGAGACCCCGCTCGGCCGCCGCGTGCCGATCGACTATGAGGACGAGGTTCCGGGCATCGAGGTGCGGTTGCAGGAGATGTTCGGGGTGACCAGCCATCCCGTCGTCGGCGCGGCGCGGACGCCGCTGCGCATCACGCTGCTGTCGCCCGCCCAGCGCCCGGTGCAGGTGACGATGGACCTGCCGGGCTTCTGGGCCGCGTCCTATGCCGATGTGCGCAAGGACATGCGCGGGCAATATCCGCGCCATCCCTGGCCCGAAGACCCGACCGTGGCAGAGCCCACCCTGCGCGCCAAGCCGCGCGGGACGTGACGCCCGCCAGGGCGCGAAGATTTTTCGTACGAAAAATCTTCTCTTCCCGAAAAATTTTCGGCGAAAATTTTTCGCCCGGCCAAAGGCCGGGCATGGGGAAAGTTTCCAGTGGAAACTTTCGCGCCGGCGCTGCGGCTCAGCGCCGACGGTCGCGCCGCGCGCTCATCGGCTGGAAGGCCACGCCGACATGGGCCTCGCAATAGGGTTTGCCGGGCAGCGAGGGCAGGCCGCAGAACCAGAAGTCATCCGTCGCCGGATCGCCGATCGGCCATTTGCAGGTGCGTTCGGTCAGTTCCATCAGCGTCAGGCGGCGGGCGCGCTTTTCCACCTCGCGCACCGAAGCCAGCGCTTCGGGGCTGATCTCGTTGGCGGAGGGCTGCGGCGGCAGGGGCTGCCCGGCGGGCACGATGGGTTTGCGCACGGGAAGGGGCGTGACATTGGAGGGCGCCGGGGCGGCCGTGGCGGCGCGTTCCGGAGCGGGGCGTGCCGCGGGTTCGGCGCGCGCGGCCGATGCGGCGGTCGCGGCGGCGGGTTCGGGCTTGGGTTCGGGCTTGGCGGCGACGGGCGTGTCCTCCTCGTCCTCGCGCCCGCCGGGGGCGCGGTTCGACAGGCCCAGGCGGTGGACCTTGCCGATCACCGCATTGCGCGTGACACCGCCCAGTTCCTTGGCGATCTGGCTGGCCGACTGGCCTTCGGCCCACATGCGCTTCAGCGTCTCGACGCGCTCGTCGGTCCAGGACATGGCAACCCCTTCGATGACTGGTTCCCCGCCATTCTAGACGGGACGGTGCGGGATACAAGCCGCGCGTGGCAAGATCAAGCACCGATGACCCGGCGCGGCCCGTTGCATCGCATGTTCCCTTGCGGCGGAAGATGCGGCAACACTGGGGCATGCCGCTGTTCATCGACACCAAGTTCGCGATCCCCGTGCTCTTGCCCCGCCTCGTGGCGCGCGGGGCGCTGCTGGGGCAGCTCGACCGCGTGATGGAGGGGCGGCTGGCGGTGGTCTCGGCGCCGGCCGGTTTCGGCAAGACCACGCTTCTGGGCCAATGGTGCCAGGCGGCGCAGGCGCGGGGCATCGACGTGGCCTGGCTGTCGCTGGGCGAGCGCGAGAATGAACCGGGCCGGCTGATCGACCATATCATCGGGGCGCTGGGGCGGGTGTCGGAAGAGATCGTGGCGACGCTGCCCGCCATCGTGGATGCCTCGCCAACCCTTCTGGTGGATGTGATCCTGACGCGGCTGATCAACGGCATCACCGCCTGGCGGCGCGAGCTGATCCTGGCCATCGACGACGCGCATTTCCTGACCGATCCCGAGGCGGGGGCGATCCTCGATGCGCTGCTGGCCTATGCGCCGCGCAATTTCCGCATCCTGCTGGCCACGCGGGGGCATGTGCCGGTGAAGGTCGCGACGCTGCGGATGCGCGGGCTGGTGGTGCGGCTGGACGAGACGGCGCTGCGCTTTTCGCTGGAAGAGGCGGTGTCCTTCCTGAACGGCTGCCGCGGCCTGTCGCTGGCCGATCCCGAGATCCTGGCGCTTCAGACGCGGACGGAGGGCTGGATCGCGGCGCTGCAACTGGCCAGCCTCGCGCTGACCGAGGCCGAGACGGGGGACCGGGCGCGGTTCCTGCGCCAGTTTTCCGGCGCCTCGGGGGATATCGCGGAATTCCTGTTGCAGGACGTGATCGCGCGGCTGTCGCCGGGGCTGATCGACTTCCTTCTTCGGACGGCGATCCTCGACTGGTTCGATGCCGATCTGGCCGCCGCCGTCTCGGGGCAGGAGGATGCCCGCGCCCGGCTGCGTGAGATCGAGGCGGCGAACCTTTTCCTCGTGCCGCTGAATGCCGAGCGGACGCTGTTCCGCTATCATCATCTCTTTGCCGATCTCTTGCGCACGCTGCTGGTGCAGCGCCATCCCGAGGACCTCATCGCCCTGCATCGCCGCGCCGCGCAGAGGCTGGCGGAGCGCGACCAGCCCGCCGATGCCGTGCATCATGCGCTGGCGGCGGGCGACAGCGAGGCGGCGGCGGCGCTGGTGGAGGATTGCTGCATGCCGCTGATCCGGCAGAGCCATCTGACCCGCGTGCAGGACTGGCTGTCGCGCCTGCCCGATGCGCTGATCGAGCGGCGAACGCGGCTGCTGCTGGCCAAGGTCTGGATCGAGTTCCAGACCAGCCGCCCGCGCTCGGCGGCGGCGGCGCTGAAGACGGCGCGGGACAGCTTTGCCCTTGCCCTGCGGCAGGGACGGCTGAGCGCGCGGGACGAAGGCGCGCTGGCGGCCGAACTGGCGGTGCTGACGGCGGGGGTGCTGAGTGCCGCGGAACGCTCGCGCTCGGCCGTGCGGCTGGCCGAGGCGCGGCTGCCCACGATCCCGGACGATCTGCCCTTCCTGAAGGGCACGCTGGGCAATATCCTGGGCTACAGCCTGTATTCGCTGGGCGATTATGGCCCGGCGCGGCGCGCTTGCCTCGCCGCCCGCGACAGCCATGCCGAGGCGCAGTCGGTTTTCGGCACGGTCTATTCCGACCTGATCCTCGGCCTGATCGAAAAGGGGGCGGGAAATCTTGCGCTGGCGGGAGAGCATTTCAGCCGCGCCACGCGCAGCGCGCTGGAAACGCTTGGCCCGGATTCCTATGCCGAGGCGCTGGCGGGCATCTTCCGGGTGGAACTGCATTACGAATGGAACGACATGGCCGAGGCGGAGGCGCTGCTCTTGCGCCACCGCCCGCTGATCGAGGAATGCGGCCTCGTGGTGCATGACATCGCCTGCAAGCTGCATGTCGCGCGGCTGGCCGCCGCGCGGGGACGGACGGAAGAGGCGCTGGCCGTGCTGGAACGGGCCGAACGGCAGGGGGTGAAAAGCCGCTACCGCCGACTGACGGCCACCGCGCTGAATGATCGGGTACGGCTTCTGATCCTGCGGGGGGAAACCTCGCTGGCGCGGCATGTGCTGGCCTCGCGCGGGATCTCCGAGGCCTGGGCGCGCAGCCCCGATGCCCGCCGCCCGGCCTGCGAGATGGAACATATCGCGCTGGCCCGGCTGCTGATCGCGGAGGGCCGCCCCGAGGCGGCGATCCGGCTGATGGAGGCGCTGGCCGAACGTGTGCGGCAGGAAGGTCGGCTGCGCCGCCTGGCCCAGATCCGCGCCGTCACCGCCATCGCCTGTTTCGCCACGGGCGACGGGCTTGCCACGCTGGCCGCCATCGTGGATGCGGTGGAAATCTGCCGCCGTCAGGGCGCGGTGCGGACCCTGATCGACGAGGGCGCGCCGCTGCGCGAGGTGCTGCTCTTCGGGCGCGAGAAGGTGCCGAGCTGGCGGTCGCGCAGCGAGGCGGCGACCTTCCTTGACCGCATCCTCGGCGATGCGGCCACGGCGATGGCCCCGGGTTCGACGATGGGCGCGGCCCCGGGCGCAACCACGGGCGCGGCTTCGGTCCGGCCCCGCCCCGCCGCCCGCCCCCGCTTCAGTCCCAAGGAATCCGAGGTGGCCCGTCGCCTGTCCGAGGGGCTGACCAACCGCGATCTTTCGGCGGCGTTGCAGATGGCGCCCGATACGGTGAAATGGCATCTGAAGAACATCTTCTCGAAACTCGGGGTCGAGACCCGGACCCAGGCCGTTCTGCGGCTGCGCGAAATGGGTGTTTCCTCTGACGCGCCAAGGGGTTGATCGGAAATCTCACCCGTTCGGGTGGGGTGGCCTGCGCGACGGTTACCCGTTCGGACAGTGACAATCCCCGCGCCCGGTGAAACGCTTTCCCCCAGGCGTCGGCAGGAGGTGTGCATGGCGACAGGTTTCGTCTTTCACGAGCTGTATCTCTGGCACAATACCCAGAACTGGGCGCTGGTCTTTCCGCCCGGCCTGACGGTGCAGCCCGGCGAACATGCCGAGAATCCGGAAACCAAGCGGCGTTTCAAGAACCTTGTCGAGGTGTCGGGGCTGAGCGACCATCTGGTTGCGATCCGCCCGCGCCCGGCGACGGAGACCGAGATCCTGCGCTTTCACACCGCCGCGCATCTGGAGAAGATCCGCCGGATGAGCGCGGCGGGCGGCGGCGATGCCAGCGAACTCACGCCTTTCGGGACGGGCAGCTATGAGATCGCGCTGCTGGCGGCGGGCGGCACGATCGAGGCGATGGATGCGGTGCTGGCGGGGCGGGTGCGCAATGCCTATGCGCTGGTGCGCCCTCCGGGGCATCATGCGACGCAGGATGTGGGCATGGGCTTCTGCCTTTTCGGCAATGTGGCCATCGCGATCCTGCATGCGCAGGCGGTGCGCGGCGTCGGGCGGGTGGCGACGGTCGATTGGGACGTGCATCACGGCAATGGCACGCAGGCGGCGTTTTATGACGATCCCGGCGTGCTGACCATCTCGCTGCATCAGGACAATCTCTTTCCCGCCCGGTCGGGCGGGCTGGACGAGCGCGGGGCCGGGGCGGGCTTCGGCTACAACCTGAACATTCCCCTGCCCCCCGGCTGCGGCGATGGCGCCTATCTGGAGGCGATGCGGCGCGTCGTCCTCCCTGCGCTGGAACGCTATCGCCCCGAGGTGATCGTGGTGCCGTCGGGCTTCGATGCCGGGGGTGTCGATCCGCTGGGGCGGATGATGGTTTCGGCCGAGGGCTTCCGCCAGATGACCCGGCTGCTGATGGAGGCGGCCGACAGGCTTTGCGGCGGGCGGATCGTGATGTCGCATGAGGGCGGCTATTCGGCGATGTATGCCCCCTATTGCGGCCTTGCCGTGCTGGAGGAACTGAGCGGCCATCGCACCGGGGTCGCCGATCCCTGGGGGCCGCATATCGCCGAATGGGGGCAGCAGGCGCTGCAACCCCATCAGGCCGCCGCCATCGAGGCCGCCGCCGCCTTGCTGGCGGATATCCGATAGACGTGGAACAACAAGAAACACAGGGAGACAGATCCATGACGAAGTTGACCGCCCCTTCCATCATCCCCAGCCGCCGCGTCTTTCTGAAAGGGGCCGCCGCCCTTGGCGGCAGCGCGGCGATGCTGGCCGCCATGAATGATGGCGCCCGCGCGCAGGGCGCGGCCATACCCGTCGGGCAGGCCGCCCCCCTGACGGATTTCGCCGCCGCCGACGGGGTGGAATTCCAGAACGGGCTGACGCTGGCCTGCGAAGAGATCAATGCCCTGGGCGGCATCCTCGGCCGGCCGCTGGAACCCTATTTCGAGGACACCGCCCAGATGGGCGATGCGACCAATGTGCAGGCCGTGCAGCGCCTGATCGACCGCAACGGCGTGCATGCGGTGATCAACGGCTACAACATCGGGTCGGGCGCGGCGATCCAGGATGTCATAGCCGACAGCGGGATCATCTATGTCCATTACGACACCACGATCGGCCACAATGCCCTGATCGCCTCGGACCCGGATCGCTATTTCGGCAGTTTCCAGGGCGATCCGGCGGAATACTGGTACGGGCCGGGCTTCCTCGCCTTCCTCAAGGGGCTGGAGGAGCGGGGCGAATACACGCGCAACAACAACAAGATGGCGGTGATCCTGTCGGCGGGCGTCTATGCCGCCAACATCGCCAATGCGATCCAGGAACAGGCGGCCAGCTATGGCTGGGAGATCAGCCTGTTCGAGACGGTGAATGTGCCCATCTCGGAATGGGGGCCGACGCTGGCCAAGCTGCGCGCCGATCCGCCCTCGGTCATCGCGGTGACGCATTTCCTGCCCGCCGACCTTGCGCAATTCATGGTGCAATTCGCCACCGATCCGACGCCCTCGCTCGTCTATATGCAATACGGCCCCTCGATCCCCGCCTTCCGCGAGATCGCGGGGGATGCCTCGGTCGGCGTGCTCTATGCCACCGTGGTCGGCGCGCTTCAGGACGAGATCGGCACCGCCTTCGAAACCCGCTACAAGGCGCGCTTCGGCGCGAATGCCGGGCATAACTCGGGCGCGCAGCCCTATGATGGCTGCTATGTCTGGGCCACCGCCGCCGCGCTGGCGGGCGGGACGGGAGAGCCGGACAATGCCGATCAGAACCGCAAGGTGGCCGACCGGATGCGCAGCCTGATCTGGCGCGGCGTGACGGGGACCACGCGCTTCAACCCGGCCGAGAACACGGCCTATACCTATCCGACCCAGACCAATGACCCGTCGCTGGGGATGCCGCACCAGTTCCTGCAAATCCAGGACAAGACGAAGGGCGGGCTGCTGGTCGCCCCGCCGCCCTACAACACAGCCCCCTTCGTGCTGCCGTCCTGGATCAAGTGACGCGGGGCGGCAGGTCTTGGACGGCAGCGACGCCCTTCTTGTCTGCGACGGCGTGACCAAGCGCTTCGGATCGCTGGCGGCGGTGAAGGATCTGTCCTTCACCGCCCGCCGGGGCGAAATCCTGGGCATCGGCGGGCCGAACGGCGCGGGCAAGACCACGCTGTTCGACGTGCTGTCGGGGCTGAACCCGGCCACATCGGGCCGGGTGCGGCTGGACGGGCAGGAGATCACCCGCGCCGCGCCCGAAGCGATCTGCCATGCGGGCCTGGCGCGGACCTTCCAGCTCAATGCCTGTTTCGACAGCCTGACAGTGCGCGAGAATGTGCAGGTCGGGGCGCTGTTCGGGCGGGCGGCGCGCGGCCTGCCGGGGCTGCGCCCTTCGCCCGAGGCGGAGGAGGCGACAGAGGCCGCGCTGGCGCTGGTGGGGCTGGAGGGAAAGGCGGGGCTGGTCGCCGGCGCGCTGCCGGTGCTGGACCGCAAGCTGCTGATGCTGGCCGGGGCGATGGCGACGCGGCCGAAGCTTCTGCTGATGGACGAACCCGTGGGCGGCCTGACCCATGCCGAGACCGACCAGATGATGGCGGCGGTGCGCCGCATCAAGGCGCAGGGCGTGACCATCATCCTGATCGAACATGTGATGCGCTTCCTTGTCGCCCTGTCGGACCGGGTGATGATCCTGCATCACGGCGAACGCATCTATGAAGGCCCGCCCGCCGGGCTGGTGGCCGACCGGACGGTGGTCGATGTCTATCTGGGCGAAGGCGCCTCGGCCCGGCTGGCGGCGCTGCTGCGGGAGACGGCGCCATGAGCCTTCTGGAAATCGCGGGGCTGGAGGCGGGTTACGGCGCGCAGACCGTGCTGCGGGGGCTGGACCTCGCGCTGGCGGAGGGCAGTTTCGCCGCGCTGGTCGGCCCCAACGGACATGGCAAGAGCACGGCCCTGCGGACGGTATCGGGCCTGCTGCGCGCGCGCGGCGGCACGATCCGCCTTGCCGGTGAACGGATCGACAGGCTGCGCCCCGACCAGATCGTCGCGGCGGGCGTGGTGCATGTGCCGCAGGGCGACATGCTGTTTCCCGAGATGACGGTTCTGGAGAACCTCCGCCTCGGGGCCTATCTGCCCGCCGCCGCCGCCGAGGCCGCGCGGCGGCTGGACGAGGTCTTTGACCTGCTGCCCAAGCTGCGCGAACGCCGGGGCCAGGTCGCCAGCACCCTGTCGGGGGGCGAGCGGCGGATGGTCGGCATCGGGCGCGGCCTGATGGCCGGGGGGCGGGTGCTGATGCTGGATGAACCCTCGCTCGGCCTTGCGCCGATCGTGATCGACCAGATCTACGAGGTCGTGCGCAGCCTCGCCGCCTCGGGGCGCACCATCCTTGTCGTGGAGGAGAATGCCATGCGGATCGCCGAAATGGCCGACCGGATGCATCTGATGGACAATGGCCGCATCGGATGGGAGGGGCCGGGGCAGGATTTCCTGTCGCGCCCTGAAATCCTCTCGGCCTATCTGGGGGGCTGAGCGATGGAGACGGCGGTTCAGGTCCTTGCCTCCGGTCTGACGCTGGGCGCGATGTATGCGGTCTCGACCATCGGTCTGGCGCTGGTCTATGGCGCGCTGAACATGCTGAACATGGCGCAGGGGGCGCTGCTGGCCTTTGGCGGCTATGTCTGCTTCTTCGTGATGGCGACGCTGGGCCTGCCCGCGCCGCTGGCGGTGCTGGCGGCGATGGCGGTGGGCGGGCTCCTGGGGCTGGCGATCTATCTTTTCGTGGCGCGGCCGATGCTGGCCTCGCCCGCCTTCGAGACGCAGATCTTCATCGCCACCATCGGCATCGGGTCGGTGCTGCAAAGCCTGGTGCTGCAACTTTTCGGGCCGCAGCCCAAGGCGCAGCCCCTGACGCTGCCGGGCGGCCTGTCGGTGGCGGGGGTGGTGGTGCCCTTGCAGAATATCCTGATCCTTGCCGTGGCGGCGGCGATGCTGGCGGGGGTGGCCTGGCTGCTGGGGCGCACGCGGGCGGGTCTGGCGATCCGCGCCACGGCCCAGAACCGCGAGGCGGCGCAACTGATGGGCATCCGCATCGGGCGGGTCTATGCGCAGGTCCTGATGCTGTCGGGGGCGCTGGCGGCGCTGTCGGGGATCATGATTTCGTCGCTGTCGGGGCTGCTGCCCACGATGGGGGCCGATCCGATGCTGAAGGCCTTCGTGATCTGTGTCGTGGCCGGGCTGGGCAATGTGCCGGGCGCGGCGGTGGCGGCGCTGATCCTTGGCCTGCTGGAGGCGGTGATCCAGTATCTCTTCGGGGTGCAATATGCCTTTGCGATCCTGCTGGCGCTGGTGATCGCGGTGCTGATCTGGCGGCCCTATGGCATGTTCGGCCGGCGTCAGGTGGTGCGGCTGTGACCGGGGCGCGCCGCGACGTCCTGATCTGCCTCCTGCTGGCCGCGCTGATGGCGCTGGTGCCGCTGGTCTTTGGCACGCGCTACATCGTCACCCAGATCACGCTGTTCTTCATCTGGGGCATCGTGGTGACGCAGTGGAACCTCGTCCTCGGGGTGGCGGGCATCTTCTCGCTGGCGCAGATGGCGCTGTTTGCCATCGGGGCCTATGGCACGGCGATGCTGGCCTATTACGGCGGGCTGCCGCTTCTGGCGGCGATGCCGCTTTCGGCGCTGGTGACGGTGGCGGCGAGCCTGGTGATCGGCTTCGCCTGCCTGCGGCTGAAGGGGGCCTATGTGGCGCTGCTGACGCTGGCCATCGCGCAGGTCATCTATCTGATCGTAGTGAATGACACGGCCTGCTTCACCAACCCGCCCTCGGGCTGCCTGCCGCTTTTCGGCGGGGTGAGGGGCTTCTCGCGCTTTGGCGATCTGGGGTTCCGCGACCTGATCGGATCGAAATTCTACATCGGGCATTACTATGTGGGGCTGGCGCTGCTGCTGGCGGCGCAGGTCTTCTGCATCCTGCTGATCCGCGGCCCACTGGGCCTGGCCTTCCGGGCGCTGCGCGACAATCCGGGCTATGCCATGTCGCGCGGGGTCGGGCGGCTGCGCTATCAGCTTTGGGTCTTTGGCCTGTCGGCCTTCTTCACCGGGCTGGCCGGGGCTTTCTACGCCGCCCATTTCGGGGTCGTGGGTCCCATCGTCTTTTCGGTTTCCATGCTGCTCTTCCTGCTTGCCATGATCGTGGTGGGGGGGATGGGCACGGTCTGGGGGCCGCTTTTGGGCGCGGCGCTCCTGATGGCGGCGGATGAGGGTTTGCGCGAATTCGGCACCCTGCGCGAGATCGGGCTGGGCCTGGTGCTGGCGCTCTTCGTGATCCTGCTGCCGCGCGGTCTGGCGGGGCTGGCCCGGCGCTAGACCCCCCCGCCCTCGGCCGCCCTTTCTGGCCGCTGCGCGGCTTAACCCTCCCTTGGGAAAGTCCTTCTAGGCTGATCCGGCCGCGCCCCCGCATCGCGGCGGCACAGCACGGGACCCGAGGATGAGCCCAACCCAGATCAACACCACCGCCACCGGCAACCAGTCGCCGCCCCGGATGCTGCTGCTTCAGGATGGGCGCACGCTTTACATCTGGTCCAACGATGCGCTGGACGATGATGCCGACCTCGTGCTTCAGGGCCGCATCGTCAACGCCGATGGCAGCCCGGCCGGCGCGCAGTTCAGCCTGTCCTCGCTGCCGCCGATCGACGGGTCGGATGGTTTTGACTGGGACAATCTCGACCTCGACCTGCTGCCCGACGGGCGGGTGGTCATCAGCTATGTCCGCAGCAACACCGCCGCCGGGGGCGAGGCGCCGGTCTTCGCCATCGCCACGCCCGGCGCGACCGGGCTGACCATCACCACCCCCGCGACGGATATCCAGGCCAGCAATGCCTCGGGCAGCGAAAGCCCGCCCGTGACCACGGTGCTGGACAATGGCACGATCCTTTTCGTCTGGTCCAACAACGCGCTGTCGGATGACACCGGCGGGATGGTGCTGGAAGGCCGGATCTACAACCCCGCGACGGCAAGCTGGAACAGCGGCGACTTCACCATCGGCTCGGTCGGGGTGGACGGGTCGGATGGCTATGACCTGGCGAACCTGTCGGTCATCACCCTGGCCAACGGCAATGTCGTGATCGGCTGGCTGCGCAACAATGAAGAGGCGGGCGAGGATGAGCCGGTCTTCACCCTCCTCAGCCAGACAGGCGCGGTGATCCGCCCCACGACCGAGGTGGAGGGCAGCGACGGCGAGGCGCAGGATACGCCATGGGAATCGCCGCCCGTCCTGCTGGCCCTGTCGGACGGGCGCTGGATGGCGCTCTGGGTCAATGACGGGCTGAGCGATGACGAAACCTCCATGACGCTGGAGGGCCGGATCTTCAACGCCGATGGCAGTGCCGCCACGGGCGATATCCGCATCGGCAACGGCGCGGTGGATGGCTGGGACTGGTATGACAGCACCATGGTCGAGATGGCGGAAATCGCCCCCGGCCGCGTCGCGATCACCTATGTCGCGAACAGCGACACCTCTCCCGGTGGCCACAATCACCCGCAGCTTGCCATCCTCGACACGGCGACCGGCACGGTCATCGCCGCCGATATCGACGTGCCGCAAAGCCCAGACCATCCCGAACCCGGCCCTGCCCGCATCGTCGCCTTCGGCGACAGCGGGCGCTTCGCCCTTGTCTTCGCCGACGGGGACCAGTCCTTCCTGTCCTCGACCGGCCTCGTCTATCGCATCTTCGATGCCAGCGGCACGCCGCTGACCGGCGATATCCCCCTCGTCGCCAGCGGTGCCAGCGCCGCGCTCAGCCACGAGAACGGCTTTGACTGGGATCAGGTCCAGGTCCTGTGGAACCCTGTCACGCAAAGCTTCACCGTCGCCTGGGCCGGCCATTCCGACGGCAGCGGCACCGGCGCCTTCAGCTCCGGCCCGATCCCGGTGGCGGCCTTTCTGCCCGACGGGATCGTCGAGGGCACGGCGGCCGCCGAGTCGATGGGGGTGGGCTATGCCGATGCCGGAGGCGACCAGATCGACGGCGACGACGGGCCGGATGACCGGATCGAGGCCGCGGCAGGAAACGACACGGTCAACGCCGGGACGGGGAATGACACGGTCACCGGCGGGGCGGGCGATGACAGCCTGACAGGCGGCGCGGGCGATGATGCGCTGGATGGCGGCGCGAATGACGACCGGCTGTTCGGCAGCACCGGCAGCGACACCCTTGCCGGCGGCGATGGCGGCGACGCGCTCTATGGCGGCGCCGGGGCAGACAGCTTTCTGGGCGGCAACGGCAACGATTCGATGTTCGGCGGATCGGGCGCGGATGTCTTCCAGCCGGGGCCGGGTGCCGATCTGGTGGAGGGCGGCGACGGCAATGACACGATCGCCCTGTCCGACAATGACACGGTGGATGGCGGCGCGGGGATCGACCTTCTGGATGCCGGATGGGAAAGCAAATCGCTCGGCATCACTTTCACCTCGGCGAGCGGGGGCGAGGCCGGCAACACGCAGTTCCAGAACATCGACCATGTCCGCACCGGCAGCGGGAATGACACGATCAATGCCAGCGCCGCCACCTCTGCCCTGCTGATCGAGGGGGGCGCGGGCAATGACGCGCTGACGGGGGGCGCGGGGAATGACACGCTGACCGGCGGGCTGGGCAGCGACCGGCTGGCGGGCGGCGGCGGGAATGACCAGCTCAGCGGGGGCGACGGGCGGGATGTCTTTGCCCTTGCGGCGGGCGGCGGGCAGGACACGATCACCGATTTCGATCTGACGCGGGTCGGCGGGCAGGCGACGGATCAGCTTGACGTCTCGGCCCTGCGCGATGCGCAGAACGATCCGCTGCGCTGGCATGACATCACGGTCAGCGACACGGTCGGCGATGGCAGCGGGGATGCCATCCTCGTCTTTCCGGGGGGAGAGAGGGTCGTCCTGCCCGGCATCCGCCCCGATCAGGTGGACAGCTACCGCGAACTGGTGGCGATGGGGATTCCCTGCTTTACCGCAGGCACCCCCCTGCTGACGCCCGAAGGCTGGCGCCCGGTCGAGGCGCTTCGTCCCGGCGACCCTGTCACCACCGCCGAAGGGCCGATGCCGGTGATCTGGGCGGGGGGCCGCGCCCTGGGGCCGGCCGCGCTGGCGGCCGATCCGAAGCTGCGCCCGATCCACCTGCCGGCCGGGGCCATCGGCAACCATGCCGACCTGCGCCTGTCGCCGCAGCATGCGGTGTTGCTGGAAAGGGCGACGGGCGATCCGGTGCTGGTGCGCGCCAGGCATCTGGCCGAGCTGCGCTTTCGCGGCTGCCGGGTGGCGCAGGGTGTGCGGCGGGTGACCTATCACCACCTGCTGCTGCCCCGCCACGCCATCCTCTGTGCTGCCGGAGCCCCTGCCGAAAGCCTTTATCCGGGGGAAGAAACGCTGAAGATGCTGGGCGGGCTGGCGCGGCTTCAGATCACCGCCGCGCTGTGCCGCCTGGCACCGGACCGGGCTGCCGCCCGGATCGGCGCATCGCTGGCCGATCTCTATGGCCCCCGCGCCCATCCGCTGCTGACGCGGCGCGACCTGCGCGCGGCCGGGCCGCTGCGCCCGCTTTCGGCGGCCCCTGCCCCGCCTCCGGCCAGCCACGGATCGGGCCGATCCAAAAAGGAAGCGGGCCGCGCGATCCCTCGCACGGCCCGCCCGGCCGATCCGACAGCCCCCTGTCGTCCGGCCTCCTGCGCCCCGCCCCCCGATGCCCCCATCGTGCCGGGCGCGCAGGATCAGCTATTGGCGTCGGACCCCTCCGCCGCGCCGGCATCGGCCGCCGCATCGCTGTCGGTCGTAGCGGCCTCGGGCGCATCGGGCTGGGCCTCGTCCAGTGCCGCCTTCAGGTCTTCGGTCGCGTCCTGATGATCGGCAACGGCTTCTTCCGCCGCATCGAGGCTGTCTTCCGCAGGGGACTCGGCCTTTTCACTGGCCTCGACGCTGTCGGACAGGGTTTCGGCGGCCTCGGTCACCTCGGCGGGCGGGGCGTTGATCTGCGCGATCTCCTGCACCAGCGCCTCGGCGCTGTCCTGCGCCGCGCCAAGGGCGGCCAGCGCTTCGGTCAGATCGGCCTGCGCATCCAGCACCGCCTGCAACGCTGCGGCCTCTTCGGGGCTGCCCTCCAGCGCTTCTTCAGCCTCGGCCATCGCGGCCTTCAGCGCGGCCTCGGCGGCCAGGACATCGGCCTCTTCCTCGGCGGTCGCAGCCTGCGCCTCGGCAGAGGCGGCGCGGGCCTTGGACAGCGCCGCGCAGGCCTGATCCAGCAGCCGGGTCAGTTCCTGCGCCTTCGCCTCGGCGGCTTCGGCGGCGGCGGCGGCGGCGGCCTCGGCCTGCTTTACTTCCGTCAGGTTGCCGGTCAGCGCCACGAGCGATGCCGAAAGATCGGCAATCTTCAGCTCCTTCTCCACCCGGGCGAGGTCACGCTTCTCTTCCTCCAGATCCCGGGCCTCGTCTTCCACCTCTTCCCGCGCCTCGCGCAGGTTGCGCTCGGCCCGCTTGGCGGCTTCCTCGGCGGCGTCGCAGGCCCGCGACCGGCATCTGCTGTCCGTCGCGCGGGCCGCATCGTATTTTGCCTTTGCAGTATCGAAGGCGGCCTGGGCCTTGGCCAGATCTTCCTTGGCCTCGGCATAGTCCTCTTCCTCTTCCGCCACATCAGCCAGGGCCTTGCGATAGCGGCTGTTCGACAGCGCCGCCTTCAGCGCCTTGTCCACGGCGGCGCGTTCGGCTTCCACCTGCCCGGCCTTCTGGGCCAGCGCGGCCGCCTCGTCCTTGGCCGTGGCGATGGTCTGGCGGAACTGGTCGGCCAGTTCCTCGGCGCTCATCCCGCCCAGAACCGCCGCCAGATCTTCCTGCGCCGTATCGGCAAGACCGGAAAGTTCCGCCGCCTTCTCGACCAGGGGCTTGGCCTTTTCGGTCGCTGCGGCGAGGTCGTCATTGGCCTTGTCCAGCGCCTGCTGCGCCTCCAGCACCTTTTCCAGGGCGCGGCGCTTGGCGGCGGTGAAGTCCGGCAGCACACGCTCGTAGCGGATCTTGTCATCGTCAACCGTCGCGCGGTCTTCCATCGCGAGGAAGAGGCGGATGTCGCCCTCCGCGATGCCCAGCTTGCGGGCGCGGCGGATCGTGCGGTCGAGCGCCGCCTGTTTCTTCGCCACCGTTTCGGTCGCGCCGTTCAGATCGTCGGTCGCCTTTTCCAGACGGGTGATCAGGTCGCTGTAGTCGGGGGCTGCGACGGTGGACTTGGCATCGGCGCTGCCGGCACGTTCGGCCGAGGCGATAGAGCCGGTCACGCTGGTCAGCGCGAAGATCAGGTCGTCACAGCTTCCCTGCATTTCCATCAGGCGTTCGGCGAATTCGGGATGGGCGACAAAGGCAACGGGATCAGCCGATGCCATTGCGCAGAGCTCACCACCACCGCTTGCGGCGGATGCCGAAAAGGGAAGCGAGACAGAGAGCAGAAGAGCAGAGGCGAGGGCAAGACGACGGGGGGCAAAGGGGGGCATTTGGGACCTGTGTTTTGGGATGGCGTTCCATCCGGTTGCCCCTCTGCGCTAGGTCTTTCGCCATATTCCCGTCAACTTTTGGCCGGGTTTACATACTTTTTGCCATAATTCGATGGATGATCCGCGCTGTTGTTAACGATTGTTTCCGCGCCCGGATTTCTGAAACGCTTGGATCACAACCAAAGGTTGAAGGTTTCCAGAATCACTGTGGCAGAATCATGGCGGCCCCTTTCGCCACCCGGCACGCCCGCCGGGCGAAGGTTTCGCTTTGCAACGGCGCGCATCTGCCGTATCACCACGGGCATGAGCACTTGCACCGCCCTTTTCGCGCTGCCCCGACGCCGACGCTGACCGTCGGCCGCTCTGCCATGGCCTGCCTCTGCGGGCCGCTCCTCCCAAGTTGACACCCCCCCTGCCCGGCCTTTACGGCTAGGGCTTCGCTTCCAAGGACATCTCCCATGATCGCTTCCGTCCTGCCGACCTATAACCGCGCGCCCATCGCCTTCACCCGGGGCGAAGGGTCCTGGCTCTGGGCCGAGGATGGCAGCCGATACCTCGACCTTGGCGCCGGGATCGCGGTGAACGCGCTTGGCCATGCCCATCCGGCGCTGGTGGCGGCGCTGACGGACCAGGCGGCAAAGCTCTGGCATGTGTCGAACCTCTACCGCATCCCGGAACAGGAACGACTGGCCGACCTGCTGGTCGCCAACACCTTCGCCGATACCGTCTTCTTCACCAATTCGGGGACCGAAGCCGCGGAACTGGCGATCAAGATGGTGCGCAAGCACTGGTACGAAAAGGGCCAGCCGGAGCGGGTGGAGATCATCACCTTTGAAGGGTCCTTCCATGGCCGGTCCACCGGGGCCATCGCCGCGGCAGGATCGGAGAAGATGGTCAAGGGCTTCGGCCCCCTGATGCCGGGCTTCACCCATCTGAAATTCGGCGACCACGATGCCCTGCGCGCGGCGGTGACGGACAAGACCGCCGCCGTGATGATCGAACCCGTGCAGGGCGAGGGCGGCATCCGCACCCTGCCCGATGCCTGCCTGAAGGGCCTGCGCGACCTGTGCGACGCGACCGGCGCGCTCCTGGTCTTCGACGAGGTGCAATGCGGCATGGGCCGGACGGGCAAGCTTTTCGCCCATGAATGGGCCGGGGTGACGCCTGACATCATGATGGTGGCCAAGGGCATCGGCGGGGGCTTCCCCCTCGGCGCCGTGCTGGCGACCGAAGGCGCGGCAGTGGGCATGGTGGCGGGCACGCATGGCTCCACCTATGGCGGCAATCCGCTCGCCTGCGCGGTGGGGGCGAAGGTGATGGAGATTGTCGCCGACGACGCCTTCCTTGCCGAGGTCGGCCAGAAGGGCGCCCGCTTCCGCCAGGGGCTGGAGGGGTTGGTGGCCAGCCATCCGGACGTGTTCGAGGCCGTGCGTGGCCAGGGCCTGATGCTCGGCCTGAAGTGCAAGGCGGCCAATACCGATGTGGTGAAGGCCGCCTATGCGGAACATCTGCTGACGGTGCCGGCTGCGGATAACGTGATCCGCCTCCTGCCCGCGCTGACCATCACCGAGGCCGATATCGGCGAGGCGCTGGCCCGGCTCGACCGCGCCGCAACCCGGGTGAAGGCCGATGCCGCAGCCTGAGGCCTACAGCTTCCCGCGCGTGACGCGGGCGGAGTACCCGCTGCTGCGGGGCTGGCTCGCCCAGCCGCATGTGCGCGACTGGTGGGGCGATCCCGATCCCGCCAATGACCGCGCCATCCGCGCCTACCGACGCGCCGGCTTCATGCCCCGCGGCATCCTGCCTTGCGAGGATGGCGACCCGGTCCTCGTGATGGAATTCGCCCCCGCCCCTTCATCTTGGTGAAAATACTCTCAGGGGGTCCGGGGGCAGAATGCCCCCGGCGGCCTCCGCCACAGAAAAACGGAATGAAATGAAACACTTCCTCGACATCCACAAGACCGACGCCAGCGAATTGCGCGCCATGATCGACAGCGCCCATGCGATGAAGACGGCGCGCAATGGCCGCCCGAAGGGCTCGCCCGATGATGAAACGCCGCTGAAGGGCCGCATGGTCGCGCTGATCTTCGAGAAACCCTCGACCCGCACCCGCGTTTCCTTCGATGTGGGCGTCCGCCAGATGGGGGGCGAAACGATGGTCCTGTCCGGCAAGGAAATGCAGCTTGGCCATGGCGAGACCATCGCCGACACGGCCCGCGTCCTGAGCCGTTACGTGGACCTCATCATGATCCGCACCTTCGAGGAGGCGACGCTTCTGGAGATGGCGGAACATGCCACCGTCCCGGTCATCAATGGCCTGACGAACCGCACCCATCCCTGCCAGATCATGGCCGATGTGATGACCTATGAGGAACATCGCGGCCCCATCGGCGGGCGCAAGGTGGTGTGGTGCGGCGATGGCAACAATGTCTGCGCCTCCTTCCTCCATGCGGCGGGGCAGTTCGGGTTTGACTTCACCTTCACCGGGCCCGAAACGCTCGACCCCGAAGAGAAATTCGTCCAGTTCGCCCGCGACAAGGGATCGAAGGTCACGATCCAGCGCGACCCTTTCACCGCCGTCGAAGGCGCGGACCTTGTGGTGACGGATACCTGGGTGTCGATGCATGACCCCGAATCCGCCAAGGAACGGCGCCACAACCAGCTCCGCCCCTATCAGGTGAACGAACAACTGATGAGCCGGGCCAAGCCCGACAGCCTGTTCATGCATTGCCTGCCCGCCCATCGGAATGACGAGGCGACGAGCGCCGTGATGGACGGCCCGCATTCGGTGATCTTCGACGAGGCCGAGAACCGCCTGCACGCACAGAAGGCCATCATGCGCTGGTGTCTGGGGGTGTGAGCAAAGGCGGGGGCAGCCCCGCCCTACATCTCTGGAAGTGAAGAACCCAAAAATCTTCGAAGATTTTTGCAAATTTCTTCGAAGAAATTTGGCGCTCCCGCGGAGCGCCCGGTCCCGCAAATCTGTATCCTGTAACGAGTTGCCGCCATGCCCCACCCTTCGATCTTTCCGCCCGATGCCGCGCTCCGGCAAAGCCTTTTCACCACCCTTCTGTCCCACAGGGGGACCTTGCGCGTGACCCGGCGCCTGTGCCGGGCCTTCGGGACCCGGCGGCGCGACCTGCGGGCCGAGATGCGCGGCTGGATCGCCGCGGGCACACCGATGGACTTCATCGGGCGCAACCATCTGGTCTGGACGGGCAAGGAGGAACGTGTCGTCCTGCATCTGTCCTCGGACGAGGTCACGACGCTGGTCGCCGCGCTTCGCGCCATCCGCCAGCATGGCCACAGCCGGTCCATGCTGGGCGATGCGGCCGAGATCCTGCATCAGGTGATGGGATCGCTCTCGCCCGCGACGCGGAGCCGCCATATCGCCCTTGCGGGCGGCGACCTGTCGCTTCTGCCGCCCGTCATCGGCCCGGATGGCCGCGCCGGAAGCCCGGTGCGGGCGGCGGTGCTGACCGCCCTGCACGAGGAACGCGCGCTGCGCTTCCTCTACACCGCCGCTGATGGCGCGCGCAGCGCGCGCGAGGTCTGGCCTGCGGGGCTGACGCATCACGGCACTTGCCTTCTGGCCTTCTGCACCCTGCGGCAGGATTTCCGCACCTTCCGCATCGACTCCATCGCCGCGCCGGAGATCGGCCCCGGCCTTCCGAAACCGCGCGCGGCCCTGCTGGCCGACTGGCGGCGCCATGATCCGGCAGCCGCCACGCGCTGGGACCCGGAAAATGGCGATCTGATCGGTGACGAAGGCGATTGACACGGACGGGCGGCGGGCGGACGGTCGGGCCAACCGACAAGGGGTCCTTTCATGCATCACCGTTCCGTCGCCGTCTATGACCGGTTCCTCAACAACCTCTCGCACCTCCTGACCAAGGCCGAGGCGCATTGCACGGCGAAGAACATCAAGCCCGAGGCGATGCTGACCTTCCGCCTCTTTCCCGACATGTTCCCCTTTGTCAGACAGGTGCAACTGTCCTGCGATTTCGCCGCCCGCGCCTGTGCGCGCCTGGCGGGAGAAGAGCCCAAGAGTTTCCCCGACACCGAAACCAGCTTCGCCGAATTGCAGGACCGCATCGCCGCCGCGCGGGGCTATATGGCCGGGTTCGATCCCGCCGCCTATGAGGGGGCCGAAACGCGCGAGATCCGCATCAAGATGCGCGGGCAGGAGGTGAAGATGGCGGGCGAGGCGTTCCTGAACCTCTACTCCCTGCCGCAATTCTATTTCCACATCGCCACCGCCTACAACATCCTGCGCCATAACGGGGTGGATCTGGGCAAGGGCGATTACATGGGGGGCTGAGGGCCATGACCACCGCGCTTCTTGTCATCGACATGCAGATGGGCATGGCGGACCGCATCGCCGCCGGCCGCGAACAGGCCAATCCGGGGGCCGAGGCGCATGTCGCGTCGCTGCTCTCGCTGTTCCGCGCGGAAGGGCGGCCCGTGATCCATGTGCTGCATGACGAGGCGGGCACCCCCTTCGCCCGCGATCTGCCGGGGGGCGCGCCGATGCCCTGCGCCCTGCCCTTGCCGGATGAAACGGTGCTGTGGAAATCCCGCTCCTCCGCCTTTGCAGGCACCGGGCTTGAGGCGCTCTTGCGCCAGCGGGGCATCGACCGGATCGTCGTCATCGGCGCGGTTGCCGCCTTCTGCGTCACCTCCACGGTGCGCGCGGCCTCGGACCTTGGCTTTCAGGTGATCCTGCCGGGCGATGCGCTGCTGGCCTTCGACCTGCCCGCCCATGACGGCGGACGGCTGGATGCCGCCACCCTCCTGCGGGTGACCCTGTCGCTGCTGGGCGCGGATTTCGCGCGGCTGGTGACCACCGATCAGGTGGCGGCGGCGCTGGCGGCCTAGGCCGCCAGGGGCCGTATCCCATCCGCCGCCGCCCCGCGCGGGGCGAGCAGGGCCACCACCACCAGACAGGCGGCCAGCGCCGCATAGGTCACGCGGAAGCCCGCATGTTCGGCCACGAAGCCGATGGTCGAAGGGGCCACGAGGATGCCGGAATAGCCCATCATCGTCACCGCCGCGATGCCTGCGCCGGGGGCAAGCCCCGGATGGTTCCCGGCGGCGGAAAACAGGATCGGCACCATATTCGCCACCCCCAGCCCGGCAAAGGCGAAACAGGCGATGGCCAGCGTGTCGGTCGGCGCCAGCGCCGCCCCCATCACCCCCGCCGCCGCGATCAGCCCCGACCAGCGCAGCGTCGCCACCGCGCCGAAGCGGTTCCTGACCCCGTCGCCTGCAAAGCGCATCACCGCCATCGTCCCGGAAAAGAGGGCAAAGGCCAGACCGGATGTCGCGACATCCGACCCCAGCTCCTGCTGAAGGTACAGCGCCGCCCAGTCCAGCACCGCCCCCTCCGGCACCATCGAGAACAGCGCCAGCACCCCCAGCATCCACAGCGCCGCATCGCGCGGCAGCAGCCCGGCGCGCGGCGCGGCCTCGCCCTCGGGCCGGGCCGGTTCCGGGCTGTCGGGCATCAGGAAGGGCATCGCCACCAGAACGGCGACCCCCGCCACTGCCGCCGCCCAGATCGCCTGCCCCCCCGCGCCCCAATGGGCGATGACCCAACCGCCCAGACCCCCGCCGAAAAAGCCGCCCAGGCTCCAGAACCCGTGGGACGAGGACATGATCGCCCGGCCCAGCCGCCGCTCCACCTCCACCGCATTGGCGTTCATCGCCACATCCATGCAGCCCAGGAGCGCGCCCAGCGCGGCCATGGCCAGCGCCAATGTGGCCAGGTTCGGCGCAAAGACCACAGCCGGCAGCGCCGGGATGAAGGCCAGCGCGAAAAAGCGCAGCACCGCCAGCACGCCGAACCGCGCGATCAGCCGCCCCGAGAACAGCATCGCCCCCACGGCCCCAAGGCCAAGGACAAGGATCAGAAGGCCCAGCGTCCCCTCGTCGATCCCGTGGCGCGGCAAGAGCAGCGGGATCTGCGGCGCCCAGGCCCCCATGGTAAAGCCATTGGCCAGGAACATCGCCGCCACGGCCCAACGGCCCCGGCGCGCGGCAGAAAGATCGGACATCGACAGGCTCCGTATATCTCAGCGCCGCCATAGACCGGAAGCGCGCGGCGCGGAAGGGGGCGTCGGCCGACGATTTGTTTCGCCCCGTTTCAGTTCCTGCCGCTTCAGCGCCTCAGTTCCCGCCCCCCAGAAGATCAAGCAGCAGGTCGCCCGCACCCTGCTGCAATTCCTCTTCCAGCTTGCGGCGCGCGGCATCCTCCAGGCTTTCGCCCTCCACCTGCCCCAGTTCCTCGGCCGCTCTGGCCTTCAACTCGTCCTCCAGCGCCTTTGCCTCGTCCTGCAACCGTTCCTGCGCCAGCGCCTCCAGATCGAGGGCAAAGCTCGGCGCGGCCCAGGACCCGGTGATCCAGAGCGGCACGGTGATCCCGCCATCCCCATCCGCCCCGCGCAATGCGGTGGGGCGCAGCCGGTATTCCAGATCGCGCGCGCCAAGGCCGATGCGGCCCGCGCCTTCGGCGCTGATCACCGGCCCGGCCATCAGAAGATCGCTGTTGAACAGGTCCCCCCCGTCGATGTCGAAACTGGCCGAGAGGCTGTCAAACACCGTCCGCTGCCCCTCGCCGACAAAGCCCGTGTCCAGCGTGCGGATCATGCCCGCGATATCGAGTCCCTGTATCTCGCCCGCGCCAAGGTTCAGGACACCCGACCCCGAAAGGCTGCGCATGATGGCATCAACCGAATTGCCCGAACCGAGGAAATCCAGCGTCAGGTCACCCGTCGCCACCAGCCGGGAAAACCCGGTCAGGTCCGACAGCATGGGTTGCAGCGCGATGTCGCGGAAGGCCAGATCGCCGCCGACCGACAGGCCCTTGCGGCCATTCACCACGAATTCCCCCGCGACCGTGCCGCCATAGGCCCCCACCTCGGTCAGTTGCACCACCGCGCGTGACCGGTCCAGCGTCACGCTCGCCGCCACGGGGCCAAGCGTCACCGCCCCAAGGTCGAGAGAGGCCGCCCGCAGCCCCAGTTCCGCATCCAGCGCCGCCAGCCCCGACACGTCGATGGGCGCCTCCGACCAGCCCGCCGTGGCGACCGCGCCGCCGCCTTCCCCCGCGCCGGTGCCACCCGCCACGTTCTCGGCAATCGCCAGATCGCCCGTCGCCAGCCGCGCCACCAGCCGGGGCCGATCCTCGCCCGGTGTCAGGTCCAGATCGCCGGTGATCGCCGTGCCGTCCAGCACGATGCGCCCCGCGCGCAGATGCACCGATCCGGCCGCCGTCAGCGTGACATCGCCCGCCACTTGCACGCTGTCGCGCCCGAATCCCTGCGGCAACGCAGGCCGCTCCATCCCCAAAAGCGCCGACAGCGCCGACAGATCGGCCAGATCGGCCTCCAGCCGCCCCTCGGCGCTGACCGGCATCATCCCCGCCCGCCCCTCAAAGCCGATGCTTGCCGCCCCCGCCGTGGCGGCCAGCGTGACGGGCGACACGCCCCCCTCATAGGCCGCGCGAAAGGCCGCCAGCACCAGGTCCAGCGTCACCGGCTGCCCCCCGGCCTCGGCAGACAGCGTCATCTCGAACGGGCCGTCATAGGCGGCCAGCCGCGCCTCCAGATCAACCCCGGTCAGTTGCACCGCCCGGCCCGTGCCATGGTCGATAAAGCCAATATTGCCCTCGCGGATCACACCGAGGTCCAGCGTGAAGGGCGTCTGCGCCCCGGCCATGTCCGCCGTCGCCGTGCCGCCCTGCGCGCCGCCGAAGACCCAGTTGCCCACGCCCTCCTCGCTCACCTCGATCAGGATTTCCGGCCGGGTCAGTTCCAGCCCGGTGATCCGCAGCGCGCCGCCCCAGAACGCATTGGCGTCGATCCCGATGGCCATGCCCTCGGCCACCAGCATCGGCCCATCCTCCGACCAGTCGGCGTTGGAAATGCTGATCCGCCCCGTCTCCACCCCCAGCACGGGCCAGAGCGTGGGGGTGACCCCGCCCTCGATGCTCAGCTCGCGCCCGGTCACCTTCTCGAATTGCTGCACCGCCAGCGCCGCCACCCGGTCCGACGGGATCAGAAGCAGCGCCCCCGCCCCCAGCACGACCAGCACCGCCAGAACCCCCAGCACCCGGAATATCCAGCGCATCGCCGCCCCCCAAATCACCCGCCTGCAACGAAAGGCTATCCCCGGCCGCCCGGTCCGGGCAAGCCGATCGGCGGCCTTCGGCGGATCAGTTCACCGTGACAGGCCGCGACCGGAACCGCGCCACCGTCTCGCGCTCTGCCCGCTTGCAGACCATGGGCGGCAGACCCTGGTCCAGCAGGGCAAGATCTTCCAGCACCATCTCGCCCATCCGCTTGAAGGCGATATCCAGGGCCCCCGCCCGATGCGCCGACAGAAGAAAGCCGGGGATGGAGCGGACCGGGTGATCCGCAGGCAGCGGCTCTTCGGGAAAGACGTCAGAGGCGGCAAGGATATGGCCCCCCTGCACCGCCGCCATCAGGGCGGCGAAATCCACCACATCGGCGCGGGACAAAAGCAGGAAGATCGCCCCCCGCCGCATCGCCGCGAATTCCGCCGCACCGAGGAAGCCGCGATTCTCGCTGGTCACGGCGGCCGTGCAGAAGACGACATCGGACGCAGCCATCACCTCGGCCAGCCCCGCCGGTTCCGCCCCCGCCGCGCGGATGCGCGAGGCGGGCAGCCAGGGATCAAAGACCCGCAGCCGCGTCTGGAACCCGGCCAGAACCTGCGCGCAGGCCCGCCCCAGATCGCCGAACCCGAGGATACCCACCTCCGCCCCGGTCAGAAGCCGCGCCGACCCGTTCCCCTCGCCCCCCCACAATTCCCGCCCCGCCCGGAAATCCGCATCCGCCCCATGGATGTTGCGCAGCAGGGAAAGCGCGAAGCCCAGCCCGATCTCCGCCACCGGCTGGGCAAAGACCGCCCCCGTGGTGACGACATGGATCCCCCTGCGGAAGACCTCATCATAGGGCATGTTGTTGAGAAGATTGGATTCCACATTGAAGATGCAGCGCAGCGCAGACAGCCGCGCCAGCGTCGCCGCATCCAGCGGCGGTTGCCCAAGGATATAGCGCGCCGCGCCCAGCACCGCATCGGGCAGGCCGGGCAGGTCGGCATCCGTCGTCTCGACGATCCGGTAGCGCGCGCGCAACGCGGCCAGCCGGTCGGGGGCAAAGATCAGCGGCAGGCTGCGCGGCAGGGGGCAGGACAGGATCAGGGGGCGGGTATCGGTCATCGGGGTCTCCTCTTCCCCCGGACGCTATGCCGCCCCCCGCGCCGGAGCAAGACGCGCGCTGACGCGCAAGCCTTTCCTCTCGCCTCCGCGCTGCCGCGCTCCGGCTCGGCGTTTTCTTGAGTATTTGGGCCAAGATGAAGACCCTGCCCCTTCATCTTGGCGGGAAATACTCTCGGGGGTGAATTGGCCGCATGGCCAAGAGGGGGCAGAAGGCCCCCTGACCCCGGAGGAGGCGCGCAGGCGCCGACGACGCCAAAAGGCTTGCGGCGCAGGCCGCTCCGGCGGATCACCGCCCTTCCCGTGGCGCGCGCTTTGCGCTATGGCGCGCGGATGACGCAGAACCCGCCCAACCTCCGCCCCGACCTTGCCCGCGCCACCGTCCCCGACGACCGGCGCGAGGGCCAGCCGACCATCGGCATGGTCTCGCTCGGCTGTCCCAAGGCGCTGGTGGACAGCGAACGCATCCTGACGCGCCTGCGCGCCGAAGGCTATGCGATCAGCCCCGATTACGCCGGCGCCGATGCTGTCATCGTCAACACCTGCGGCTTCCTCGACTCTGCCCGCGCCGAAAGCCTCGATGCCATCGGCGAGGCGCTGAAGGAAAACGGCCGCGTCATCGTCACCGGCTGCCTCGGGGCCGAGCCCGAATACATCACCGGCGCGCATCCCAAGGTGCTGGCCGTCACCGGGCCGCATCAATATGAACAGGTGCTGGATGCGGTGCATCTGGCCGTGCCGCCGCAGCCCGATCCCTTCATCGACCTTCTGCCCGCGACAGGCGTCAGCCTGACCCCGCGCCATTACAGCTATCTGAAGATTTCCGAAGGCTGCAACCACAAGTGCAAGTTCTGCATCATCCCCGACATGCGCGGGAAACTGGTCAGCCGCCCCGCCCATGCCATCCTGCGCGAGGCGGAGAAACTGGTCGAGGCCGGGGTGCGCGAACTTCTGGTCATCAGCCAGGACACCTCGGCCTATGGGGTGGACCGCAAACATGACGAAAGCCCCTGGAAGGACCGTCAGGTCCGCGCCCATATCACCGATCTGGCACGGGAAATGGGCCAGCTCGGCGCCTGGGTGCGGCTGCATTACGTCTATCCCTATCCGCATGTGCGCGACCTGATCCCGCTCATGGCCGAAGGGCTGATCCTTCCCTATCTGGACATTCCCTTCCAGCACGCCCATCCCGATGTCCTCAAACGCATGGCCCGCCCGGCCGCTGCCGCGAAGACGCTGGACGAAATCGCCGCCTGGCGGGCGACCTGCCCCGATATCACCCTGCGCTCCACCTTCATCGTGGGCTATCCGGGCGAGACGGAGGCCGAATTCCAGACCCTCCTCGACTGGCTGGACGAGGCGCAGCTCGATCGCGTCGGCTGCTTCAAATATGAAAACGTCCCCGGCGCGCGGTCGAACGCGCTCCCCGACCATGTGCCGGAAGAGGTGAAGCAGGACCGCTGGGATCGCTTCATGGAAAAGGCGCAGGCCATTTCCGCCGCGAAACTCGCCGCCAAGGTCGGCCAGAGGATGCAGGTCATCGTGGATGAGGTGGATGAAGACGGCGCCACCTGCCGCACCAGGGCCGACGCGCCGGAAATCGACGGCAACCTCTTCATCGACGACGGGTTCGAGACGCTCTCCCCCGGCGATATCGTCACGGTCGAGGTGGAAGAGGCGGGCGACTATGACCTCTGGGGTCGCCTGACGGCTTGACCCCGCGCCCGCGCGGCGCAGATGCTGGCGGCAGAGTGCCAGCAAGGAGCCAGCCGATGACCGACATCCCGAAGATCGCCCAGAAAGCCCCCTACCCGGTCGAGGTGGAGGCGGGGAAGTCCTATTTCTGGTGCGCCTGCGGGCAGTCGAAGAACCAGCCCTTCTGCGACGGCAGCCACAAGGGCACCAGCTTCACCCCCGTCAAGGTGACGGCGGAAGTGGGGAAGAAGATGTTCTTCTGCGGCTGCAAGGCCTCGGCCAAGGCGCCCTTCTGCGACGGGTCGCATTCCCGGCTCTGATGCCGCAGGGGCTTGGCGCGGGGCGGCCCGCGCCTATCTGCCGCCCATGGACGACCAAGACACCCGCATCCTCTACAACGACACCTGCCCGCTCTGCCGGTTCGAGATCGACCATTACCGCGCCGCCGCCGCCCGCGAGGGCGCGCCCCTGCGCTTTGACCGGCTGGCCGATGCCGCGAAATGGGGCCTGACCGAGGATCAGGCCGCGCGCCGCCTGCATGTCGTCCACCAGGGGGAACTCCTGTCGGGCCTCGCCGCCTTCCGCGCCATCTGGGCCACGCTGCCGCGCTGGCGCTGGCTTGCCCGCCTGACGGGCCTGCCGGTGATCCGCCCCGCGCTGACGGTGCTTTACGACCGGATCGCCGCCCCGCTCCTCTACCGCGCGCATCTCAGACGGCAACGCCGCCCGTAGGGTGCGTGCTCGCACGCACCAGACGTGGCTAGGTGCGTGCCAGCACGCACCCTACCCGATCAGGATCACCGCCCAGGCCACCCCGCCCGCCAGCGCCGTCACCGCCACCACTGCAGACCCGGCATCCTTGGCCCGTTTCGCCCGCGGGTCGATCTCTTCGGAAATGTAATCCACCACCTCCTCGATCGCCGTATTGGCCAGTTCCGCCGCCAGCAGCAGCAGCCCCAGCGCCAGGATCAGCGCCCGTTCCCCCGGCGTCATCTCGATGGCAAAGGCCGCCACGGCCGAGATCACATTGACCAGCGTCCATTGCCGCAGCGATTTCTCGCGCGCCCAGGCGGCGACCCAGCCCTCCCACGACCATTTCGTCGTGTTCCCGATCCGCCGCAGCTCCGCCATCAGCCAGTCGATCATCCGCCTCTCCCGCAGCCCTGCGCCAGCCTTACCCCGCCCGCCCCAGCGCGTCGAGATAGGCCCGCACGCAGGTCACCACATGGGCGAAACGGTCGCCCCCCAGATGCACCCCGCCATACCAGCGTGTGACCACCACCACATGGTCGCGCAGCGCCGCCCGTTCCAGCATCTTCAGGATCACCGCCCCCGCGCCCGCCTCGCCGTCATCCCCCTTGGACGGCCCCCCGTCCGTCAGAAGACAGGCCCAGGTGTTATGGGTGGCCTTGGCATAGCGCTTTTCGCGCTTCAGCTCGGCCAGAAAGGCCTCCACCCCGTCGCGGCCCTGTACCGGCCCGCCCGAGACGGCATAGCGCGACCCCCGGTCGCGCAGCACTTCGCCAAGCTGGATCATCGCTTCCGCCTCCTGATCTGGCGGAAACCTGTCATGTCCTGCGCGATGGCTCAACTCCCGCGCCCCGGCGCTGCGGCCCGGGCAGAGGTCAGCGGGCCACCATCGCCTCCAGCGGCCCCTTGTTCGGGCAGAAGCCGGGCAGCGCCTCGGCCGCCACCTGACGCGCCAGCCAGGCCGTGCAATCCCGGGCGCGGTCGCAGGCCTGGCAGCGGCCCACCAGCACGGCCAGTTCCGCCCGGCTCAGCCAGCCCTCGATCACCGCATCGGCAAGGTTCACGCCCAGCACGCGCCCCATCCCCCGCGTCAGGCCCCAGGCCAGTGGGGCCTCCACATATCCGATCATCGCCGCCGTCCTTCCGCGCTGCCTGCTGCGCCCAGACTGCGGCCGCCCGCGCCGCGGCGCCTTGACGCAGATCAAGCTGACACGGTTCAGGCCGCAGATCGGGCCGCCTCAGAACCCGCGGAGCTGCGCCACCACCGCCTGCACCTGCGCCTTGCGCTCTGCATTGGGCGGATGTGAGCCGAGGAACTGGTCCCCCGGATCGGGCAGACGGTCGAAGAAGCCCGCCCCCAGCACCGGGTCATAGCCCGCATAGAAGGCGATCTCGGTCCCCAGCGCATCCGCCTCCAGCTCGAAGGCGCGCGAATAGCGCCGCGCCCCCACCGTGGCCCCCAGGCGCTGCGCCGATTGCACCGCCGCCGGATCGGCGCCCGTGGCCTGGGCCAGGATGCCCGCCATCATCGCCCCCGCCATCGCCGTCTGCTGCGTCAGCGGGATATGGCCCAGGATGTGATGCGCCGCCTCATGGCCCAGGACAAAGGCGATCTCATCCTCGTTGCGCGCATCCGCAATCAGCGCAAGGGTGAAGCCAAGGATCGGCCGCCCGGTCTCGTCCAGCGTCTGAAAGGCATTGGGGCCAATGCCGGGGCGATCGTCGATCACGATGCGGAAATCGCAATTCACCCCCCGCGTGCGGGCGCGGCAGATCTCTTCCGTCATCGGCTCTACCCGGCTGACGACGCGGATGAAGTTCGAGGCCGCCTGCCGGGGCGCCAGCGGCGCCGGGGCCGCTGCGGGAACGGGGGTCCCGACCCCGCCCATGGGCCCGTCCACCGGATAGGTCGGCACGCAGGCCGAAAGCCCGGCCACCGCCAAGAGTGCAAAAAGATATGACCGCATCGCCTCTGCCTGTCCCGGCCCCCTCCCGCCTCGGGTCGGGGCGCTCGCCTGCCTGTGCCGCGCAAGATAGCAAGGCCGACGGCGCGAACCAGCCCCGGATCGCCCGATCACGCAGGCGTCAGCGACCCGCCGCCCGTCCGTCGCAGCCCGGTTGGCCCCCGGAATTCCCTCAGAATTCGCCATTGCCACCCCGGCCCCGCCCGCGCTAGCCTCGCGCCATGTTCACCATCGAGCACGATTTCGACGCCACCGTGATCACCCTCATCGACGAGGGGCATGAAGGGCTGATGGAAGATGTCACCATCCTCGCCTTCGAGGATTGCGTGACGCTGGAACAGCTTGACCCGATGACCGAGGAACCCGTCCGCATCACCCTGTCGATGGCGCAATTGCGCGACCTCGCCGCCGCGCTGGACCTGCCCGAAGGCAGCTACCGGATCGAGGCCAAGCCCGGCAAGGGCTGACGCCGCCCCATCCTCTGCGTCTCATCCTCTGCGCCCCCTCTGGCCGATCCCGTCAATCGCCCCCGGCCCCCCGCTCATTCCAGCCGAAACCGCTTGTCCCGCGACGCCGCCCCGCGCAGCAGCACCAGCCGCCCCTTGGCCACGCCCAGCGCATGGGCCAGCGCCTCGGCCACCGCCGCCGTGGCGCGGCCCTCCTCCGGCGGCGCATTCACCGCGATCCGCCAGACCCCGCCCTCCAGCACGCAGCTTTCCACCCGCGCGCGCGGCACGGCCCGGACCACGAATTCCGCCCCCGGCACCGCCAGCGCCGCCTGTTCGCCCTTCTTCATCGCCTCTGGCCCTTCGCCGCCCCCGCGCCTAACCTGCCGCCAAATCCCCCTGCCGGAAAGCCCCAGATGACCACCGCCTTCTATTCCGACGAACGCTGCTTCTGGCACCATGGCGGCAACTATGCCCTGACCCTGCCGGTCGGCGGGCCGATGGGCGGCCTTGTCCAGCCCGGCGCGGGCCTGCCCGAAAGCCCCGAGACCAAGCGCCGCCTGAAGAACCTGCTGGAGGTGACGGGTCTCCTCGCCACCCTTTCCCAGCGCTCCGCCCCACCCGCCGCGCGCGACGACCTGCTCCGCGTCCATCCCGCCGCCTATCTCGACCGTTTCAAATCCCTCTCGGATGCCGACGGCGGCGAGCTTGGCCCCCGCGCCCCCTTCGGCAAAGGCGGCTATGACATCGCAAGCCTCTCCGCAGGCCTTGCGAAACAGGCGCTTATCGATGTGCTGGCGGGCAGGGCGACCAATGCCTATGCCCTCTGCCGCCCACCCGGCCACCATTGCCTTCCGGACCGGCCGAACGGCTTCTGCCTTCTGGCCAATATCGCCATCGCCATCCGCGCGGCCCAGGCCGCAACCCCCTTCCGCCGCTTTGCCGTGATCGACTGGGACGTGCATCACGGCAACGGGACCGAGGCCATCTTCCTCGACGATCCCGAGATCCTCGCCATCTCCCTCCATCAGGACCGCAACTATCCCACCGATACCGGCGGGGCCGAGGTCCGGGGCAAAGGCGCGGCGAAGGGCACCAACCTCAACATCCCGCTTCCCCCCGGCACGGGCCACAAGGGATATCTGGAGGCGTTCCAGCGCCTCGTCCTGCCCGCTTTGCACGCCCACCGCCCCGACGCCATCCTCATCGCCTGCGGCTTCGATGCCGCGGCACTCGATCCGCTGGGCCGGATGCTCGCCACCGCCGACACCTTCCGCCAGATGACCCGCCTCACGCGCGAGGCCGCCGAAACGCTTTGCGATGGCCGCCTCGTCGCCGTCCATGAAGGCGGCTATTCCGAGGCCTATCTCCCCTTCTGCGGCCATGCCGTCATCGCCGAACTCGCGCAAAGCCCGATCGACGCGCCCGATCCCCTTGCCGCCACGCTGGCCGCCCGCCAGCCCGATGCCCGCTTCGACGCCTTCCTCTCCGCCTGGATCGACGATCTCGACCGGCTCTTCACCTCTGCCTGATCGCCCCGAAATCCCCTTGCCCCTTCATCTTGGCCCAAATACTCAAAACCCCGAGCCGAAGCGCAAAAGCGCGGAGGCGAGACAAAAGCAATGCGGGCCTGCGGGCCCGCTCCGCCAGAAACCCCACCCTTCCGCCCCGCGCAAAGGCCGGGGGATGAGGCACCGCCAATGACCCAAGACCCTTTCACCTTCCTCGCCAGCCGCCAGAGCTACCCCTCCAAGGCCCTGCAAGGCCCCGCCCCCGACCGCGCCGCGCTGGAACCGATCCTGCGCGCCGCGCTGCGCGTGCCCGATCACGGCAACCTGCACCCCTGGCGGCTGGTCGTGGGCTATCGCGCGGCCCTCTCCACCTGGGCCGATCTGGGCGAGGCGCGGGCGCGCGAATTGGGCGATGATCCGCTGCGGATCGAGAAAGGGCGCGGGCAATTCGACCGTTCCCATTGCGCGGTGGTGGTGATCGCCAGCCCCAGGGCCGCCGAGAAGGTGCCCGAGATCGAACAGACCCTCTCGGCCGGCGCGCTCTGCCTGAACCTCGTCACCGCCGCGACGGCGGCCGGCTGGGGGGCACAATGGCTGACCGGCTGGGTCAGCCATGACCGCCCCTTCATCACCCGCGCCTTCGGCTGCGCCCCGCAGGAATGGGTGGCGGGGATCGTCCATATCGGCACGAAAGGCGCCCCCGCGCCGGACCGGCCGCGCCCCGACCTCGCGCAGGTCGTCAGATGGGCCTGATCCGATGGGTATGATCCGATGGGCATGATTCTGGCCTCCTTCACCGCCGCGCTGGGGCAATGGTCGGATGGCCGCTTCCGCCGCGTGGTCATGATCGGCGTGGCGCTGACACTGGCGCTTCTCGTGGCGCTTTACGCCCTGATGCTGACGGCGATCCAGTGGGTCGTGCCGGAAACCACCGATCTGCCGATCCTCGGCCCGGTCGGCGGGCTCGACACGCTCCTCTCCATCGGGTCCATCATCCTGATGCTCGCGGCCTCGGTCTTCCTGATGGTCCCCGTCGCCTCGGCCTTCACCGGGCTGTTCCTCGAGGATGTGGTGGATGCCGTCGAAGACCGCCATTTCCCCACCCTGCCCGATGCAAGGGCGCAGACCCTGGGCGAAGGGCTGCTCGGTGCGGTGAACTTCTTCGGCATCGCGCTGGGGGCGAATATCGTCGCGCTCTTCCTCTGGCCCTTTGCCGGGCCGCTGGTGCCGGTGCTGTTCTGGTCGCTGAACGGCTATCTGCTGGGACGGGAATACTTCACCCTCGTCGCGCAGCGCCGCATCGGGCGGGCCGAGGCAAAGGCGCTCTGGCGCGGCAACCGGGCGCGGATCTGGGGGGCGGGCATCCTGATGGCCGCGCCCCTGTCTATCCCTTTGGTGAACCTCCTGATCCCGGTCTTCGGCGTGGCGACCTTCACCCATCTTTTCCACCGCCTGAACCGCCGCTGATCCGGCGGAGCGGCCTGCGCCGCAAGCCTTTTGGCGTCGTCGGCGCCTGCGCGCCTCCTCCGGGGTCAGGGGGCCTTCTGCCCCCTCTTGGCCATGCGGCCAATTCACCCCCGAGAGTATTTCCCGCCAAGATGAAGGGGCAAGGTCTTCATCTTGGCCCAAATACTCAAGAAACGCCGAGCCGGAGCGCGGCAGCGCGAAGGCGAGAGGAAAGGCTTGCGCGTCAGCGCTCCTGTCTTCTTCAGGAAGGCCGGTCAGTCGGCCATCACCCCGCGCCAGTCGATATCGCGCACCGAGATCACGCCCGAGGTGACGATGCCTGCCAGCACCAGCCAGACCAGCGCCGCGATCCAGGTCGTCATGCGCGCTTTCCGCGCCACGACATGGGTGGCCGGTGCCCCCGGCGGCGTGCCGGGGACCACCGCCCCCGCATCACCCTGGCTGACAAAGCGGATCGGCAGCACGATGAAGAAGACCATGAACCAGCTCACGGCATAAAGGACGATGGCGGAGGTGATGCTCATGGCGTCAGACCTGTTCCAGTTCGACGAGGCAGCCGTTGAAATCCTTGGGATGCAGGAACAGCACCGGCTTGCCATGCGCGCCGATCTTCGGCTCGCCGGTTCCCAGCACCCGCGCGCCCGAGGCCTTCAGCCGGTCGCGCGCTTCGAGAATGTCTTCCACCTCATAGCAGATGTGATGGATGCCCCCCGCCGGGTTCTTTTCCAGAAAGCCCGCGATGGGGGAATTCTCGCCCAAGGGGTAGAGGAGTTCGATCTTCGTATTGGGCAATTCGATAAAGACCACCGTCACCCCGTGATCGGGTTCGTCCTGCGGCGCGCCGACCTTTGCGCCCAGCGTGCCGCGATACTGCTCTGCCGCCGCCGTCAGGTCCGGCACGGCGATGGCCACATGGTTCAGGCGCCCGATCATCTGTCACTCCCCCGCATCTCTCGCTTGCCTTGGGTTATGGGTGCGGCCCGCGCGGCCTGCAAGGGGTGCCGCGGTCGCAGGGGCGGCTTTACCGCGCGTTAACGGGCCGTGGCGCAGGCTGGGGCGCGATCCCGGACAGGAGGCAAGCCTATGCCCGATCACCCCGCCCCGCCTGCCCCGCCGCCGCCCCTGCGCGATGCGGTGAACCAGCGGCTTGTCACCCTCTATCCCGGCTGACCGGGCCTAGAGCGCGGGGTCCGACGCCGCCCGCACCAGCCGCGTCAGATCCGACAGCCGTTCCCGCTGCCGCCCCGCCGCATCGAAATTCGTGGGCGACAGCCAGGCCGCATAGGCCTCGCGCAGAGCCGGCCATTCGCTGTCGATCATCGCGAACCAGGCGGAATCGCGGTTGCGGCCCTTGATGACCATGTGCTGCCGGAACACCCCTTCATAGGAAAAGCCCAGCCGCTGCGCCGCCCGCCGCGACGGCAGGTTCAGCGCGTTGCATTTCCATTCAAAGCGGCGATAGCCATGGGTGAAGGCCCAATCCATCATCAGGAACATCGCCTCGGTCGCGGCGCGGCTGCGCTGCAAGGCGGGAGAGAGGCAGATATGCCCCACCTCGATCGTGCCATGGTCCGGCGTGATCCGCAGGAAGGACGCCACCCCCGCCGGATGGGCCGCGCCTTCGGGCGTGATCGCCCAGAAGGCCGGATCGCGGCCCGCCGTCGCCTCCTTGGCCCAGCGGTGATAGGCGGCGGCGGAGTGGAAGGGGCCATAGGGCATGTAGTCCCACAGATCGTCATGGCCTGCGAAAGCGGCAAAAAGGTCCGCCGCATGGGCATCGGCATCCAGCCGGTCCAGCCGGGCATGACGCCCGATCAGCGGGTCCGTCCCCGGCCAGTCCGCCGCCCTCCAGCCTGCCACCACCTCGCCCGCCATGGCCCGTCTCCCCTGCCGTTGCGCCAGCTTGCCCCGGCCCGCATGGCCACCGCAAGATCAGAAGGCAAAGCCCGCAGGGTAGTGGTGAAACCCGTCGAAATCCGCCTTGCCCAGCGGCACCCCCGCCGCGCGCAGGCTGGCATATCCCATGGTGACGTGGAACAGGAAGTTGGGCATCCCGTAAAGATGCAGGAAGCTGGCCCCGTCCTGCTCCAGCTCCGCCTCGCCCGCGCGATGGGCGATCACCCGCCCCTCGGCCCCGGCAAATTCCTCGGGCCGCATCGCGCCCAGGGTGGCCCGCGCCACCGCCAGCCGGGGGCCCAGCGCGGCCGGAAGCCCCGGCACCTCGCGCCCCGCCAGGGGGCAGGCCACCCGCAGGGCGAACCCCGCCGCCGTGGCGAAATGCTGCCGGGCGGGAAAGCTGTCGGCAATGCGCTGATCCAGCGCCACCCCCGCCCCTTCGGCCATCCGCGCCACAAGATCGAGGTAATGCCGGAAGACCGGCACCGAGGCGGTATAGAGCGGGGGATGGGGCGGCATCGGCAACCTCGTGAACGATGTGCGCCAGACTGGCAGGGAAAGGCGGGCTTGGCGAGGGCGGCGTCACGCCGCCTGCATCCCGTAGGGTGCGTGGTCCCCACGCACCGCCCCCGACCCATGCCAAAGGAAAAGGGGCGCCCACAGGCGCCCCTCAAGACCCCGCGCAGGGGACTCTCTCACTGATCCTTCGGCACCACCCGCAGCCGCAATTCGCGCAGTTGCTCATTCGTGGGCTCCGACGGCGCGCCCATCAGCAGGTCCTCGGCGCGCTGGTTCATCGGGAACATGATGACCTCGCGGATGTTGCTCTCATCCGCCAGAAGCATCACCGCCCGGTCGATCCCCATGGCACAGCCGCCATGGGGCGGTGCGCCATATTTGAACGCCTTCACCATGCCCCCGAAGCGCTTGTCCACCTCTGAATTCGGGTAGCCTGCCAGTTCAAAGGCCTTGTACATGATCTCCGGCTTGTGGTTGCGGATGCCGCCCGAGATCAGCTCATAGCCGTTGCAGGCAAGGTCATACTGATAGGCATGCACCGCCAGCGGATCGCCCATCAGCGCCTCCATCCCGCCCTGCGGCATGGAGAAGGGATTGTGCGAGAAATCGATCTTCCCGTCATCGGTTTTCTCATACATCGGGAAATCCACGATCCAGGCGAAACGGAAGGTATCCGTCTCGGCCAGACCCAGCTCGCGCCCGATCTCGTTGCGCGCCCGGCCTGCGAAAGCCTCGAACTGCTCGGGCTTGCCGCCCAGGAAAAAGGCCGCATCGCCAAGGCCAAGGCCAAGCTGCTGACGGATCGCCTCCGTCCGCTCCGGCCCGATATTCTTGGCCAGGGGACCGGCGGCTTCCATGCCCGATCCATCCTCGGCCTCGCGCCAGAAGATATACCCCATCCCCGGCAAGCCCTCTTTCTGGGCATAGGCATTCATCCGGTCGCAGAACTTGCGGCTGCCGCCCGTCGGCGCAGGGATCGCACGGATTTCGGTCCCCTCATTTTCCAGCAGCTTGGCAAAGACGGCAAAGCCCGATCCCCGGAAATGCTCGCTGACGACCTGCATCCTGATCGGGTTCCGCAGGTCCGGCTTGTCGGACCCGTACCACAGCAGCGCATCCTTATAGGCGATGCGCGGCCAGTCGGAGGGCACCTTGCAATCGGGACGGAACTCCTCGAACAGGCCCTGGATCACCGGCTGCACGGCGGCGAAGACATCCTCCTGCTCGACAAAGCTCATCTCCACGTCCAACTGGTAGAAGTCGGTGGGCGAACGGTCAGCGCGCGGGTCTTCATCGCGGAAACAGGGCGCGATCTGGAAATAGCGGTCGAACCCCGCCACCATGATCAACTGCTTGAACTGCTGCGGCGCCTGCGGCAGGGCATAGAACTTGCCCGGATGCAGACGGCTCGGCACCAGAAAATCCCGCGCCCCTTCGGGGCTGGAGGCCGTGATGATCGGCGTCTGAAACTCGTTGAACCCCTGCCCCCACATCCGGTTGCGCAAGGACCGCACCACGTTCGACCGCAGCATCATGTTGCGATGCAGCTTTTCCCGCCGCAGGTCGAGGAAGCGATAGGTCAGCCGGGTTTCCTCGGGATAATCCACCTCGCCGAAGACGGGCATCGGCAATTCTTCCGCCGCGCCCAGCACCTCCAGCCCGGTGACATAGACCTCCACCTCGCCGGTGGGGATCTTGGGGTTCACCAGCGCCGCATCACGCGCCTTCACGCGGCCATCAATGCGGATCACCCATTCGGCGCGCACCTTTTCCACGGCAGCAAAGGCCGGGCTGTCGCTGTCGGCCAGAACCTGCGTGATCCCGTAATGGTCGCGCAGGTCAATGAACAAGACGCCGCCATGATCGCGCACGCGATGCACCCAACCCGACAGGCGGACCGTCTGGCCCACATGGGCGGTATTCAACTCGGCGCAGGTATGGCTGCGATAGGCGTGCATCATGGGTCCCCTGACGAGGCTGAAAGGATCATCGCGCCGATACACCCCTTGGCGCGGGCGAAGTCAAGGCCCGCCCCCGCCCGCGCGCCCCTCCGTGCAGCATTGCACAAGTCCCGCGCATCCCTGCCCGCTTCCCGCATCGCCGCACCTGCCCCATATGGGGGGCAACAGCAATCCAACCCGAAAGGGCACGCCATGACCAAGATCCCCGGCCTTCACCATGTCACCGCCATCTCCGGCCCGCCGCAGGAGAATGTGGATTTCTACGCAGGCCTGCTGAAACAGCGGCTGGTGAAAAAGACGGTGAATTTCGACGCCCCCGACACCTATCACCTCTATTACGGTGACACAGCGGGCAGCCCCGGCACCATCCTGACCTTCTTCCCCTTCGCCGAAGCCGGCCCCGGCCGCGCCGGCCCCGGCATGGCCTCGGCCTATGCCTATGCCATCCCGAAGGCGGAATTCGACATGATGATCGACGAACTCTCGGAAGGCGACCGCCACATCCCCGCCCCGACGCTCCGCTTCGGTCAGCGCGTCATCACCCTGCGCGACCCTGACGGCGCGCCGGTCGAACTGATCGAGACGGAGGGCGCGACCGACCGCAACGGGTTCCATTCCGTCACCCTCTGGGAACGCGATCCCGACCCGACCGCCCGCCTCCTGACCGAGGCTTTCGGCTACGAGGTGCAGGGCAGCGAACGCGCCCCCGGCGGCGAAAGGCTGCGGCTGAAGGCACCGGGCAATGACCGCGCCAATATCATCGACATCTGGCGCGCCGATGTCCCCACCGTGCCCCGCCCCGGCAAGGGCACGATCCACCACATCGCCTTCCGGGCGAAAACGCAGGAGGATCAGCACCACTGGCAAGAGGCGCTGCTGAAATTCGGCCATCGCACGACGCCCGTCATCGACCGGCAGTATTTCAACGCGATCTATTTCCGCGAACCGGGCGGCGTGCTGTTCGAAATCGCCACCGATCCGCCGGGTTTCGCCGTGGACGAACCCGCCGCGACGATGGGCTCTGCCCTGATGCTGCCGCCGCAGCATGAACGGCTGCGCGACCGGATCGAGGCGATCCTGCCGCCGCTCAAGGTGCCGGCATGAGACGCGCCGGTCCCTCTTCCGGGGCCGGCACCGCGATCGTGCTTCTGCACGGTCGCGGCGGCTCGGCGGCGGATATCCTGTCGCTGATGGCCCATGCCGCCCTCCCCGACATCGCCGCCATCGCGCCCGAGGCAGCGGGGAACAGCTGGTGGCCCACCAGCTTCCTCGCCCCCACGGCGCAGATGGAACCCTTCGTGACCCGCGCCCTGACCCAGGTCGAAACCGCCATCGCCACGCTTCGGGCCGAAGGCATCCCCGCCAATCGCATCTGGCTGGCGGGCTTCTCGCAAGGCGCCTGCCTTGCGGCCGAGGCCTATGCAAGGATCGGCGCCCCCCTTGCCGGCCTGCTCGCCTTCTCCGGCGGCCTCGTCGGCACCGCCGATGCCGAAGGCGGCCCGTCCGAGGCGCTTTATGGCCACCGTCCCAAGGGCTTCGCCTATAGCGGCACCCGCCCCGGCAAGGTCTGGCTCTCGGTACATGAACGCGACCCGCATATCCCGCTCGCCCGCGTGCAGGAGACGGCCGCCACCCTCACTGCCCTCGGCGCCGAGGTAGAGGTGAAGACCTATCCGGGCGCAGGCCATGGCGTGATGCGCGAGGATATCAGCGCCCTGCGCCGACTGCTCGCCTGATCCGGCCGGGCCTTGGCGCACCAGCCTGTCCGTCCGTCGGCACCTGCGCGCCCGGCCTTTCCCCCCGTGAAGATATCCGCAGACAGGCCATGGGGATCAGACAGCAGGCCCACGTCAACCGCCTGCCTCTCCTCCACTTTCTGTCTTCAAATATCCTCGGGGGTGAATTGGCACGCCGCAGGCGGGACAAGAGGGGGCAGAAGGCCCCCTGACCGCGGAGGAGGCGCGCAGGCGCCGACGACAGGAAAGGCTTGCGCGCCAGCGCTCCGTTCAATTGCCCGCCCAGACAGCCGGGATCAACCCCCGCAGCGCATTGCCGACCCAAAGCCGCACCCGCGGCAGGTCCGCCGCCCGCAGCACCTCTTCCGGCACCGCCAGTTCCGCCCGCAACACCCCCGGCAACAGGCCCGAGGCAAGGGGCGGCGTCCGCATCCCCTGCCCCCGGTCGAAAAAGACCGTGGTGATCGTGCCATCGCAGACCTCGCCGCGCTCGTTCAGGAAGACCACCTCATCCACCCCCTCCGGCAGCGCCGCCCGCGCTGCATCATAGGCCGCCCGCCGCGTGGATTTCACCCGCAGCCAGGGATCGCCCGAGTCCAGCCGCGCCTCTGCCAGCCCCAGCCGCCATTCCGCCTTTGCCGCAGGCAGGGGCGCCACCGTCACCTCGATATCCCCCGCAGCGCCCAGCGTCAGCCGCACCCGCAGCGGGTGCTCCGCCACCGCCGTGCGCAAGGCCCGTTCCACCGCCCCGGTGTCGCAGGCAAAGCCCAGCTCCCCCGCCCCTGCCGCCAGCCGCGCCAGATGCAGCGCCAGCCGGGGAAAGCGCGCCCCGTCCCAGAGCAAGGTCTCGATCAGCCGGACGTCGCCAGCCCTTCCGCGTAGCGCGCCTTCCACAGCGCCTCCTCCCATTCGCCCTCGGCCGTGCTGTCCTGCACCACCCCGCCGCCCACGTTCAACACCACCCGCCCCCCGGGAAAGAGCGACAGGGTCCGGATCGCCACATTCCAGACGGCATCGCCCGTGGGCGCCATCCAGCCCATCGCCCCGCAATAGACGCCCCGCGCCCGCCCCTCGACCTCGGCGATGATCTCCATCGCCCGGAACTTCGGCGCCCCCGTGATCGACCCGCAGGGGAAAAGCGCCGCCATCAGCCCCGCCAGATCGGCCCCCGCCACCAGCCGCCCCTCGACGGTCGAACTCATCTGATGCACCGTCGCGAAAGGCTCCACCGCATAAAGCTCCGGCACCTTCACCGACCCCACCTCCGAGATGCGGGCGATGTCGTTCCGCAAGAGGTCCACGATCATCAGGTTTTCCGCCCGCGCCTTTTCCGAGGCGAACAATTCCGCCGCCAGCGCCGCATCCCGCGCGGGGTCCGCATCGCGCGGCGCCGTCCCCTTCATCGGGCGGGCCGAGATCACGCCCCCCTCCACCCGGAAGAACAGCTCCGGGCTGCGCGACATGACGACAGGCCCGACCCCAAGATCGCAGAAGACACCATAGCCCACCGCCTGCCGCGCCCGCAGCGCGCCATACAGGCCCAGCGCCGTCCCCGCCTCCAGCCGCGCCGACAGCGGAAAGGTCAGGTTGATCTGATAGCAGTCGCCCGCCGCGATATAGCCCTTCACCCGCGCGATGGCCGCGCCATAGGCCGCGCGGCTGATCCCGCGGCGCAGCCGGGACAGCCGCGCCCCCCCGGCCTCTGCCGCCGCCTGCGCCAGCAAAGGCGCCGCCGCGCCCGGCCCGTCGAACACCCCCAGCGCCAAGAGCGGCCCCGGCCGCCGCCGCGGCATCAGCGGGGCAAGCTTCGGCTCCAGCGCATGGCCCGCCTCATAGGCGATATAGCCCGCGATCCAGGCCCCCGCCGCACGCGCCCGATCGGCCCGCATCAGCGCCGCCCGCACCTGATCCGCCCGCCGCGCCACGATCACCTCGCGCGGCCGGTCGAAAAGCGCGGGCACCCCGCCCGGACCATGTTCGAAAAGGATCACGCGCCGCCTCACTAGCCGTCCGAAGGGCCGAAATAGCACCCCCCCCGCCCCCCGACCAGTCCGGGCGCGACACCCTGCCGCCCCGAACCGCCGCCCCCGCCGCCGGGGGCGCATTTTCTGGCGCAGAAAATGCCGCGAAATCTGACGCAGATTTCGCCTCCGCCCCGGCGGGGCCGCCGCCTGCCGCAAAATTCTGCGCCAGAATTTTGCGCGATTTCTGCGACAGAAATCGCCGACACCCACAATCCCTTGCGCCCCGCGCCCCGCTCCCCTAAAGACCCGTCAATTTGCGCGGAACACGAATCCTCCACCCGCAGGCCATGCGCCTCGGGATGGCACATGCGGGACAGGACCATGCCGAAAAGAACCGATATCTCCTCCATCATGATCATCGGCGCCGGTCCCATCGTCATCGGACAGGCCTGCGAATTCGATTACTCCGGCGCCCAGGCCTGCAAGGCGCTGCGCGAGGAAGGCTATCGCGTCATCCTGGTGAACTCGAACCCCGCCACGATCATGACCGATCCGGGGCTGGCGGACGCCACCTATATCGAACCGATCACCCCCGAAGTCGTCGCCAAGATCATCGAAAAGGAACGCCCCGATGCGCTTCTTCCCACGATGGGCGGGCAGACCGGGCTGAACACGGCCCTCGCTTTGGCCGATATGGGGGTGCTGGATCAGTTCGGCGTCGAACTCATCGGCGCGAACCGGCAGGCCATCGAAATGGCCGAAGACCGCAAGCTCTTCCGCGAGGCGATGGATCGGATCGGTCTGGAAAACCCCAAGGCCACCATCATCGCCGCCCCGAAACTGCCCTCCGGCAAGTTCGACATCGCGGCAGGCGTAGCCGAAGCTATGGCCGCCCTCGAATACGTGGGCCTGCCCGCCATCATCCGCCCCGCCTTCACCCTTGGCGGCACCGGCGGCGGCGTGGCCTATAACCGCGACGATTACGAGGCCATCGTGAAGAGCGGCCTCGAAGCCTCCCCCGTCGCCCAGGTCCTCGTCGATGAATCCCTCCTCGGCTGGAAGGAATACGAGATGGAGGTGGTGCGCGACCGCGCCGACAATGCCATCATCGTCTGCTCCATCGAAAACGTCGATCCGATGGGTGTGCATACCGGCGACAGCATCACCGTCGCCCCGGCCCTGACGCTGACCGACAAGGAATACCAGATCATGCGCAACGGCTCTATCGCCGTGCTGCGCGAGATCGGGGTGGAAACCGGCGGCTCCAACGTGCAATGGGCCATCAACCCCGCCGATGGCCGCATGGTCGTGATCGAGATGAACCCCCGCGTGTCGCGCTCTTCCGCGCTGGCCTCGAAGGCGACGGGTTTCCCGATTGCGAAAATCGCCGCGAAACTCGCCGTCGGCTATACGCTGGACGAGTTGGACAACGACATCACCAAGGTCACCCCCGCGTCTTTTGAGCCCTCCATCGACTATGTCGTGACCAAGATCCCGCGCTTCGCCTTCGAGAAATTCCCCGGGTCCGAACCCAACCTGACCACCGCGATGAAATCGGTGGGCGAGGCGATGGCCATTGGCCGCACGATCCATGAATCGATGCAGAAGGCGCTGGCCTCCCTCGAAACCGGGCTGACCGGCTTTGACGAAATCGCCATTCCGGGTGCCCCCGACAAGGCCGCCATCATCAAGGCCCTGTCGCAGCAGACGCCCGACCGCCTCCGCGTCATCGCGCAAGCCATGCGCCACGGCCTGACGGATGACGAGATTCAGGCCGCCACGGCCTTTGATCCCTGGTTCCTCGCCCGCATCCGCGAAATCATCGACACCGAGGCGCAGGTCCGCAAATCCGGCCTCCCCGTCGATGCGGCAGGGCTGCGCCGCCTCAAGATGCTCGGCTTCACCGATGCCCGGCTCGCGAAACTCACGGGCCGCGAGGAAGGCCAGGTCCGCCGCGCCCGCCGCAACCTCGGCGTCACCGCCGTCTTCAAGCGGATCGACACCTGCGCCGCAGAGTTCGAGGCGCAGACCCCCTATATGTATTCCACCTATGAAAGCCCCGTCATGGGCGATGTGGAATGCGAGGCACGGCCGTCGAAGGCCAAGAAGGTCGTTATCCTCGGCGGCGGCCCGAACCGCATCGGGCAGGGCATCGAATTCGACTATTGCTGCTGCCATGCCTGCTATGCGCTGACCGGCGCGGGCTATGAAACCATCATGGTCAATTGCAACCCGGAAACCGTCTCTACCGATTACGACACGTCCGACCGGCTCTATTTCGAACCGCTGACGCTGGAACATGTGCTGGAGATTCTGCGGGTCGAGCAGGAGAATGGCACCCTGCACGGCGTGATCGTGCAATTCGGCGGCCAGACGCCCCTGAAACTCGCCAATGCGCTGCATGAAGAGGGCATCCCGATCCTCGGCACCACGCCCGATGCCATCGACCTCGCCGAAGACCGCGAACGCTTCCAGAAGCTGCTCCATGACCTTGGCCTGAAACAGCCCGTCAACGGCACCGCGCGCAGCCGCGACGAGGCCTTCGCCATCGCCGCACAGGTGGGCTATCCCCTCGTCATCCGCCCCTCCTTCGTCCTGGGCGGGCGGGCCATGGAAATCGTCCGCTCCGACGAACAGCTTGAACGCTACATCACCACCGCCGTTCAGGTTTCGGGCGACAGCCCGGTCCTGCTGGACAGCTATCTCTCCGGCGCGGTGGAGGTGGATGTCGATGCCCTCTCCGATGGCAAGGATGTCCATGTCGCGGGGATCATGGAACATATCGAAGAGGCGGGCGTCCATTCGGGCGATTCCGCCTGCTGCCTGCCCCCGCACCAGCTTTCGCCCGAAACGGTGGAAGAGCTGAAGCGCCAGACCGTCATCATGGCCCGCGCCCTGAATGTGGTCGGCCTGATGAACGTGCAATTCGCCATCAAGGACGGGGTGATCTACGTCCTTGAAGTGAACCCCCGCGCGTCCCGCACCGTGCCCTTCGTCGCCAAGGCCACCGACTCTGCCATCGCCTCCATCGCCGCGCGCCTCATGGCGGGCGAGCCGCTGTCGAACTTCCCCCACCGCGCCCCCTATCCGGCGGGCGTCGGCCCCGATACCGACCTGCCGCTGGCCGATCCGCTGACGCTCGCCAACCCGCAAACCCCATGGTTCAGCGTGAAAGAGGCGGTGCTGCCCTTCGCCCGCTTCCCCGGCGTCGATCCCCTGCTTGGCCCCGAGATGCGCTCGACGGGTGAGGTGATGGGCTGGGACCGCACCTTCCCGCTGGCCTTCCTCAAGGCCCAGATGGGTGCCGGCACCATGCTCCCCGAGGCGGGCCGCGTCTTCCTGTCGGTCAAGGACATGGACAAGACGGCGGCGCTGGCCGCTGCCGCCAAGGACCTTGTCGCCATGGGGTTCGAGATCGTGGCCACCCGCGGCACCGCCGACTGGCTCAAGGCGCAGGGCGTGAAGGCGGAAAGCGTCAACAAGGTCTATGAAGGCCGCCCCAATATCGTGGACCGGCTGAAGAACGGCGAGATCGCGCTGGTGATGAACACGACCGAAGGCAGCCAGGCCGTGAGCGACAGCCGCGACATCCGCCGTGTGGCGCTGATGGACAAGATCCCCTATTTCACGACGGCTGCGGCCAGCATCGCCGCCGTCGCGGCGATGAAGGCGCGGGGTGAAGGGTATGGCGTGCGGACCTTGCAGGGGTAAGCGAAAGGCGGGGTAAACCCCGCCCTACACCCCCGGCAGGGCGGGGTTCACCCCGCCAAGCCGCAACTCGCAACCCCGCACAAACACCCGTAGGGCGGGGGTCTCCCCGCCATTGCTCCGCCAAGGCCGACCCTATGCCCGCTATTCCGGGCGGCCCTCCAGAAACCGTATTCCCCACTCGACATCTGCATCTTTCCCGCGCTCGGCAAAGAACTCCGCTGCGCCCATAGCCCCGACCTTCTCTGCCAAAGCCAGGGCGATGAATTGGTTCACCGACACACCATCGCGCGCCGCAAACTCCTCGGCGGCTTTCTTGAGCGACCGGGGTAGGTTCAACGAAACACGGGCTTTCATGCCAGAACTCTCCTCAAGGCTTCTGCCGGGGACAGGACAGACAGACCGAACCGCGCTGGCACATCCCCGAAATCCCGCGCGTTGTGTGTGACGATGTCGGCCCGGCAGTTGATCGCGGCTTCCAACACCATTTCATCATCCGGATCGCACAATTGCGGACGCCACCGATAACTTACTTCGACGGGCGTGATCGTACGTGCGACAACGCCAAGAAACTTCGTCGCCGTCGCGCGATCAAGGCCCGCATCCAGCAACAGGTCGGCCCGTCCCAGCACATCCTCATACTCATAGAACAGGGGCACCGAACAATGCCAAATGAACTGCCGCCGAAACCCCGCGAGGATCAGCGGATTCGACGCTCCGCTCCGGCTCCGCACCCCTGCCACCAGCACATTCGTATCCAGAACCAAACGCATGACGTCAAATATAGCGTAACATCACCTGTGGCGCTATAGGCCCATCCCCCGCACCCTCTCCTCCATCCGCGCGCGCGCTTCCACCGCGCGCTCGGCGTCGTCCGGCCCCTCGCCCTCCCCCAGCGCCGCCGCCGTCGCGCCCCAGAGCGGCCGCTCCCCCTCCGGCCGCCGCCGGAACTGCGGCGCTGTCTCCGCCCCCCGGATCACGCCCGCCAGCCGCGCATGCATATAGGCCCGCAGCACCCGGTTGATCCGTGGCCCATAGCCCAGCCCCATCGACCGGAAGAAGCGCAGCACATCCTTGTCCAGCCGCAGCCCAACCCGCTCTGTTCCGACGCGGCCCTCCTCCTGCGCAATCTCGTGCCATTCCACGGGCACCCGCCCCGTCACCTCGATGCGGTGATGCAGGTCCCATTCCAGCCGCCGCATCGCATCGGCCATGTAGTGATAATGCGCCGCCGCCTTGCCCCGCATCCGCCCCGGTTCCATCGCATCCTCCGCGCCCAGATCACGCCCTGACCATGAGCGACCGCAGTTAACACCCCCTCACCCCACCGCCCGCCGCGTGGCCACGGTTTGCGGCACAAAAGGCGGCACGGAACACGGCATGGTTGACTTTGCCCCCCGAAAGCCCCATCTCCCCCTCACGCCCGCCCTCCGCTGCCGCGTGAGCAGCCCTTAGGGGAGCCGGACCGGGCCACAGGTTCCCACCTTCACGCAGGGGTTCCGCGCCGTGCAATCGGCGCAGCCACTGCCACCGGCCGCCCCGATGCGCGGCCCCCTTTGGCCTTTCCCAAAAGGCCGGAAAGACACGAGACATGACTTCTTTCGCCGAACTGGGCCTGTCGCCCAAGCTTTTGAAAGCCCTTGAGAAAACCACCCTCAAGGACCCCACGCCGATCCAGGTGCAGGCCATCCCCCATATCATGAAGGGGCGCGACCTGATGGGTCTGGCGCAGACCGGCACCGGCAAGACGGCGGCCTTCGGCCTGCCGCTTCTGCACCGCCTGCTCGACATCGGCCACCCGCCGGGGCCGCGCAACGTGCGCGCCCTGATCCTTGCGCCGACGCGGGAACTGGTCACGCAAATCTCTGACAATCTTACGATTTTCACCAAGGGCACCCCCGTCAAGGTGCTCACCGTCGTCGGCGGTGCCTCGCTCAACCGGCAGGCCATGGCGCTGGCCCGCGGGGCCGATGTCCTCGTCGCCACGCCCGGCCGCCTGATCGACCTTTTGGAACGCGGCGATGTCTCGCTTCAGGCCACCGGCTATCTGGTGCTGGATGAGGCGGACCACATGCTCGACATGGGTTTCATCCATGCGCTGCGCAAGATCGCCAAGCATATCCCCTTGAAAAGGCAAACCCTTCTCTTCTCGGCCACGATGCCCAAGGATATCGAGGAAATTGCCGGAACCTATCTGCGCGACCCCGTCCGCGTGCAGGTCGCCCCTCCGGGCAAGCCCGCCGAAAAGATCGTGCAGGGGGTGCATTTCATCCCCAATGGCGACAAGGCGAAACTGCTTGAGGATTATCTGAAAAAGCATCCCGGCGAACAGGCGCTCGTCTTCGGGCGCACCAAGCACGGTTCAGAGAAACTTAGCAAATTGCTGGCACAATGGGGCTTCAAGGTCGGCTCGATCCACGGCAACAAAAGCCAGAACCAGCGCGACCGCACCCTGACCGAGTTCCGCAATGGCGAACTCGATGTCCTCGTGGCAACGGATGTCGCCGCGCGCGGGATCGACATTCCCGGCGTGCGGCATGTCTATAACTACGACCTGCCCAATGTGCCGGAAAACTACGTCCACCGCATCGGTCGCACCGCGCGGGCGGGGGCGGAAGGCAATGCCGTGGCCTTCTGCGCACCGGCCGAGATGGGCGAATTGCAAGCCATTGAAAAGGTTCTGAAAAAGCAGATCCCGGTGATCGGCGGCGCGCCCTGGGCCGCCGATATCGTGGCCGCCGCGCCCAAGCCCGGCCAGAATCGCGGCCAGCGTCCCGGCGCCCGTCCCGGCAGCCAGGGCAAGCCGCAGGGCGGCCGCCCCGAACACAAGAACCAGGCCCCCAAGCCGCAACCCCGCCCCGGCGCCAAGCCCGCCCGCCCGATGGGCGGCGGCCAGTCCCCGACCCGGCCGGGCCAGGGTCATGGCCAGGGCCATGGTCAGGGTCAGGGCGGCAAGCCCCGCCGTCAGGGCAACCGCCAGCCGGCCTGATCCCATCCCCGCCGGCGGCGCTTTTCTGCGCCGCTTGCGCAAATGGTCACTGGAAAATCGCGCCAACCTGTCGCAGGCTGCGGCACGGGCTCCAGCCCCCATTTGATGACCTAGGACAATCAGGAACGGACCGGGGGCGCCTCCCCGGCAGGAGGGTAGGATCATGTCGACAACCATTCGCGAAGACGCCGCCAAGGCCTTGGCCGAGGTCGAGGCCGTCACCACCGCGCTCCTGCCCGTCCCGGCGGGCGAGATTGTTCCCCTCGACGCCTCCCCCGCCGACCGCGCCGCCGAAATTCGCCAGCGGATGCAAGAGGTTGACCTGACCAACACGCAATCCATCATCTCCTTCGGCTCCGCGGCGCAGGCCGAATTGCAGGTCATCTCGCAAGACATGCTGGCCGGCGTGAAGAACAAGGATGTCGGCCCCGCAGGCGATGCCCTGCGCGAGATCGTCACCACCATCCGGGGCTTTTCCTCGGAAGAACTCGACCTCGGCCGCGAGCGGAGCTGGTGGGACAAGCTCACCGGTCAGGCCGCCCCCATCGCCAAATTCGTCGCCCGCTACGAAGAGGTGCAGGGCCAGATCGACCGCATCACCGAAAACCTTCTGAAGCACGAACATGCGCTGCTGAAGGATATCAAGGCGCTCGACCTGCTCTATGAAAAGACCCTGCGCTTCTACGACGAACTCGCCCTCTATATCGCGGCGGGCGAAGCAAAGCTGGCCGAGACCGACCAGACCACCATCCCCGCCAAGGAGGCCGAGGTCGCCGCCGCGCCCGAAGCCGATCAGGTGAAGCGCGCGCAGGAGTTGCGCGACCTCCGCGCCGCGCGCGATGATCTGGAACGCCGGGTGCATGACCTGAAACTGACCCGTCAGGTCACGATGCAATCGCTTCCCTCGATCCGCCTCGTGCAGGAAAACGACAAGAGCCTTGTCACCAAGATCAATTCCACCCTCGTCAACACCGTGCCGCTCTGGGAAACCCAGCTTGCGCAGGCGGTGACGATCCAGCGCTCGCGCGAGGCCGCCGAAGCCGTGCGCGAGGCGAATGACCTGACCAACGAGCTGTTGAAATCAAACGCGGAAAACCTGCAACAGGCCAACCGCGTGGTGCGCGAGGAAATGGAACGCGGCGTCTTCGACATCGAATCCGTGCGCGCCGCCAATGAAACCCTGATCGCCACGATCGAGGAAAGCCTCCGCATCGCCGATGAAGGCAAGGCCCGCCGCGCCACTGCCGAAACCGAACTGAAGAAGATGGAGGGGGATCTGCGCGACACCCTCTCCGCCGCCCGCGCCCGCACGACGGGCGGACCGCCCGCCCCCTGACACACGCCTTTCGCCCCCCTCCCCCTCCAGCCGAAGTCCGAACCCGCATCATGAAGACCCCCTCGCCCCTCGCCGCGCTTGCGCTGGCAGGGCTCACCGCCTGCACACCCGCCCTGCCGCCCGGCCCCCCGCCGCAGACGGCCGCCCCGATCACCGTGGTCGCGCCCAGCGGCATGACCCCGGCCTCCGCCGTCGCGGCGGCGCATTACGGGCGGGTGCAGGCACAGCTTTTGTCGCAGGGCCTGCTGCGCACCGATGGCGGCGGCACCGATACCCCCTTCACCGACCGGATGCTGGCCGAAAACTTCATCCGCATCGCGCTTTTCGACGAATACACCCGCACCGCGGGCGGCCCCGTGCAGCGCATGACCGAAAGCCGCCTGCGCAAATGGACCGGCCCCGTCCGCGTCGGCCTGCGCTTCGGCGCCTCGGTCCCGGCCGACCGCCGCGCCGCCGATACTGCCCGCGTCGCCTCCTTCCTCAAGCGTCTCTCGGGGCTGACCGGCCATCCCATCGCGCTGGATGACCGCGCGCCGAATTTCTTCGTCCAGATCGTCTCGGAAGACGAACGCCGCGCCCTTGGCCCGCAAATCCGCGCCGCCCTGCCGGGCCTTTCCGGCTCCGAGGTTGCGGCCATCACCGACATGCCGCGCTCCACCTATTGCCTCGTCTATGCCATGTCGGCGGCGGATGGCGCGACCTATACCCGCGCCTTCGCGGTGATCCGGGCCGAACATCCCGATCTCCTCCGCCTGTCCTGCCTGCATGAGGAAATCACCCAAGGTTTGGGCCTTGCCAATGACAGCCCGACCGCCCGCCCCTCCATCTTCAACGATGACGAGGAATTCGCGCTGCTGACCCGGCAGGACGAGTTGATGCTGAAAATGCTCTACTCCCCCGCCCTCCGCCCCGGCATGACCGAGGCCGAGGCGCGCCCCATCGTGGAATCGCTTGCGACCCGGCTTCTGGGCGGCGAAAGTTGAGCGGGTGGCCTGGCGTGGCCAGGCGACCGGCAAGGAGGCTGTGACATGGTTTTCGATTTCCTCAAGGGCGAGTTCATCGACGTCATCGACTGGACGGATGACACGCGCGACACGATGGTCTGGCGTTTTGAACGGCGCGGCAACGCGATCAAATACGGCGCCAAGCTGACCGTGCGTGAAGGTCAGGCCGCGGTCTTCATCCATGAAGGGCAACTGGCCGATGTCTTCGGCCCCGGCCTCTACATGCTCGAAACCAACAACATGCCGGTGATGACCACGCTCCAGCACTGGGATCACGGTTTCAACTCGCCCTTCAAGGCCGAGGTATATTTCATCTCCACCACCCGCTTCGCCGATCTGAAATGGGGGACCAAGAACCCCATCATGGCGCGCGACCCGGAATTCGGCCCCGTCCGCCTGCGCGCCTTCGGCACCTATGCGATGCGCGTCTCGGACCCGGCGAAGTTCATGCAGGAAATTGTCGGCACCGACGGCGAATTCACGGCGGATGAGATCAGCTTCCAGATCCGCAACATCATCGTGCAGGAATTCTCCCGCGTCATCGCCTCCTCCGGCATCCCCGTCCTCGACATGGCGGCGAATACTGCCGATCTGGGCAAGCTGATCACCACCGCCATCGCGCCGCAGGTGGCCGAATACGGCCTGACCCTGCCGGAATTCTATATCGAGAACATTTCGCTCCCCGAAGAGGTGGAAAAGGCGCTGGACAAGCGCACCTCCGTCGGCATCGCGGGGGACCTCAACAAATACATGCAATTCTCGGCCGCCGAGGCGATGGGCAAGCCCGGATCGGCGGGCGATGCGATGACGGCGGGCATGGGCGCGGCCATGGGCATGGCCATGGCGCAGAACATGGGGCCATGGGGGGCTTCGGGCGGGGCGCAGGCCGCGCCCCCGCCGCCCCCGCCACCCGCCGGCAAGGTCTGGCACATCGCCGAGAATGGCGCGACCAAAGGCCCCTTCTCCGAAGCCGACCTTGGCACCATGGCGGCAAATGGCAGCCTCACCCGCGCGACGCAGGTCTGGTCGGCGGGGATGGACGGCTGGAAACCCGCCGCCGAAACCGACCTCGCGCGGCTCTTCGCCTCGGTCCCCCCGCCCCCGCCGCCCGGGGTTTGATCCATGCCGGACGACCGCAAGACCTGGCCCTGCAATCAATGCGGGGCCGACCTCCGCTATGAACCCGGCGCCACCGAACTTGTCTGTGACCATTGCGGCGCCCGGCAGGACATCCCGGATGCCCCCGCCGCCCGCAGCCGCGCCCTGAACGAGATCGACCTCGCGCGCGGCCTGTCGGATGACCTTCCGGCGGCGCAGATGGAACAGGTGCGCATCACCCCCTGCCCCTCCTGCGGCGCGCAGGTGGAATTCCAGGGCGCGAAACACGCCACGGAATGCCCCTTCTGCGCCACCCCCGTTGCCATCGGCACGGGCGAGGAACGCCGGATCAAGCCGCAGGCCGTTCTGCCTTTCGTGCTGAACGAAGGGCAGGCGCGGGCCGCGATGACGGATTGGCTGGGCAGCCTCTGGTTCGCCCCGAACGGCCTTCAGGACTATGCCCGCAAGGGCCGGGCGTTGAATGGCCTCTATGTCCCCTACTGGACCTTCGACGCCGCCACACGGTCGCATTACGCGGGCGCGCGGGGGGATCATTACTACGAAAGCCGCAGCGTCACCCGCAACGGCAAGACCCAGACCGAACAGGTCCGCCGCACCCGCTGGTCCGCCCGCTCGGGCTGGGTGGCCCGCCGCTTTGACGATGTGCTGATCCTTGCCAGCCAGAGCCTGCCGCGCGCCTATACCGACAATCTCGCCCCCTGGGACCTGTCGGCGCTGCAACCCTTCCGCAACGACTTCCTCGCCGGTTTCACCGCCGAGGGCTATACCGTCTCGCTCGCCGATGGCCATGCCATGGGGCGCGAGGTGATGGCAGGCGTGATCCGCCAGGATGTCCGCGCCGATATCGGCGGCGACGAACAGCGCATCGACCGGGTCGAGACGGATTGGAAGGATGAAACCTTCAAGCATATCCTCCTGCCGATCTGGATGGCGGCCTACAAATACAACGGGAAAAGCTATCGCTTCGTGGTCAACGGCCAGACCGGCAAGGTGCAGGGCGAACGGCCGTACAGCGCCTGGAAGATCGCCTTCGCCGTGCTGGCGGCGCTGATCGTCGGCGGCATCGTTCTGGCGGTGACCCAATCGCGGTGACAGCGGAAACTGACGCAGTTTCCGCGCCGATTTCTGCCCGCAGAAATCGGATGGAACCGTCACCCCCGGAAATTGCGTCAATTTCCGGCGCGATTTCTGCGCCAGAAATCGCCCCGACTCGGGCAAAGCTTAACGCCCCGCGACGCCACCGCGCGTGGCCACAGTTTGCTGCACAGAATGCGGCACAGGACACGGCACAGCCCTTTCGCCCCCTCCCCGCCGATTAACCCAGCGTTCGCAAGGCCTTGGCCTCCCGCCCAAAGCCCCGCTTGACTCCACGCATCCCCCGCCCCATCACCCCGCCATAGCTGCCATGGGGGCCTTGATGACCGACCTCACCCGCATCCTGTCCGAGGCCCGCATCCCGGAACTCCCCAACCCCTATTTCGGCAAGGTCCGCGACTGCTATGATCTGCCCGATGGCACCCGCATCCTGATCTCCTCCGACCGCATCTCCGCCTTCGACCGCATCCTCGCCGCCATCCCCTTCAAGGGCCAGGTCCTGACCCAGACAGCAAAATTCTGGTTCGAACAGACCGCCAACATCTGCCCGAACCATGTGATCTCCTACCCCGACCCCAATGTCGTGATCGGCAAGCGGCTGACGATCCTGCCCGTCGAAATCGTCGTGCGCGGCTATCTCGCGGGCACCACCGGCACCTCGATCCTGACGCTCTACAAACAGGGCCAGCGCGCCATGTATGGCCACACCCTCCCCGATGGCCTGCGCGACAATCAGGCCCTGCCCGCCCCCATCATCACCCCCACCTCCAAGGCCTTCGACGGCGGCCATGACGAACCGCTGACCGCGCAAGAGATTGTTTCCCAAGGGCTTCTGACCCAGGCACAGTGGGATGACGTGTCGGCCAAGGCGCTCGCCCTCTTCGCGCGGGGCCAGCAGATGGCCGCCGAACGCGGCCTGATCCTGGTCGATACGAAATACGAATTCGGCACCGACGAGGCAGGCAACATCCTTCTGGCCGACGAAATCCACACCCCCGATTCCTCGCGCTACTGGATCGCCTCGGGCTACAAACAGGCCTTCGAAACCGGCACCCGCCCGCCCTCCTTCGACAAAGACGTGATCCGCGCCTGGGTCGCCGCCCGCTGCGACCCCTACAAGGACGACATCCCCGAAATCCCGGCAGAGATGATCCGCCAGACGGCGCAGGTCTATATCGACGCCTATGAGGCAATCACGGGCCAGACCTTCACCCCCGACACGAGCGGCGACACCCCCCTTGCCCGCGTCCGCGCGAACCTTGCGCCCTGGTTCACCGCCTGACTGTTTGCGCTAACATCGCGCGATCCGCTATGGTCCGCGCCACGGATAGGAGGCCCGAATGATTCTCAGCTGTGGCGAAGCCCTGATCGACATGCTGCCCCGCACCACCACGCTGGGCGAACCCGCCTTTTCGCCCTATGCCGGGGGCGCGGTGTTCAACACCGCCATCGCGCTGGGTCGCCTCGGCGCGCCCTCGGCCTTTTTCTCGGGCATTTCCAACGACATGCTGGGCCAGATCCTGACCGAAACGCTGGAAACGTCCAAGGTCGATACGGCACATTGCGCCCGCTCCGACCGGCCCACCACCGTCGCCTTCGTCAAGCTGGTGGAGGGTCAGGCGACCTATGCCTTCTATGACGAAAACACCGCCGGCCGCCTGCTGTCGCAGGACCAGTTGCCGAAACTGCCTGCCAGCATCACCACCCTCTTCTTCGGCGGCATCTCTCTGGTGAACGACCCTGCCGCCAGCACTTACGAGGCGCTTCAGGCGCGCGAAGCCGCCACCCGTGTCACCATGATCGACCCCAATATCCGCCCCGGCTTCATCGCCGGGAAAGAAGCCGAATACCGCGCCCGCATCGAACGGATGATCGCCCGCGCCGATATCGTGAAGCTCTCGGATGAAGACCTGCACTGGCTGCAAGGCGCGGGCGATGTCTCGGCGCTGGCCCGGCAACTTCTTGAAAAGGGGCCGAAACTCGTCTTCATCACTGAAGGTGCGGCAGGCGCCCGCGCCATCACCGCCACGCAAAACCGCTTTGTCGCCGCCACCCGTGTCACCGTTGCCGATACCGTCGGCGCGGGCGACACCTTCAACGCAGGTGCGCTGACCGCCCTGCACGAGGCGGGCGCCCTGACAAAATCCGCGCTGGCCAATCTCTCCGACGCCACGCTGGATGCGGCCCTGACGCTCGGCACGAAATCCGCCGCCGTCACCGTCTCCCGCCCCGGCGCCAATCCGCCCTGGCGGCACGAGCTGTGAGGGCCGTCCTTCAGCGCGTCTCCCGCGCCTCTGTCACGGTCGAAGGCCGGGTGACGGGCGAAATCGGCGCGGGCCTCCTGATCCTCGTCTGCGCGATGGACGGGGATACCGAGGCCAAGGCCGACCAGCTGGCGGCCAAGATCGCCAAGCTGCGGATTTTCAAGGATGATCAGGGCAAGATGAACCTGTCCATCCGCGATATCGGCGGCTCCGCCCTGATCGTGTCGCAGTTCACGCTGGCCGCCGATCTGCGCGGCAACAGACCCGGCTTTTCCACCGCCGCGAAGCCCGACGAAGGCAAGCGGCTCTATGAATATTTCACCGCGAAGGTGCAGGCCGAGGGCATCCCCACGGCCAATGGCATCTTCGGGGCCGACATGGATGTCAGCCTGAACAATGACGGCCCCGTTACGATCTGGATGGACGTCTGACGCGCGGTCAGTCCGTCCATTCCCAGGGTCGGGTGAAGCCGCCCAGAACCTCCTGCACCTTGGCCTGATCGACCGGACCGTTCCGCATCAGCCGCGCCACCAGACCGCGCTTCTTGTCTTCCACCACCTCGCCGACATGGGCCGCGATCCCCGCTTCGGCCAGCGCCGCGTCATAGACACGGGTGATCGCCATGCGGCGCAGGTCGGGCTTGAACACCTTGCCCACCGCCGTCTTCGGCAATTCGGGAAGGATTTCAACATGCTTCGGCACGGCGGCGCGTTCGTGGATATGGGTCTGGGCATAGGCCATCAGCTCTTCCACCCCCACCTCCTTGCCTTTGACCAGTTCGACATAGGCGCAGGGCAGTTCGCCCGAATGGGCATCCGGCTGGCCGATGGCGCCGACAAAGGCCACCGCCTCGTGCTTCATCAGTCCTTCCTCAATCACCGCCGGGTCGATGTTGTGCCCGCCCCGGATGATCAGGTCCTTCGCCCGGCCCGTGATGAACAGATAGCCGTCCCCGTCGATCCGCCCCAGATCGCCCGTCCGCAGGAACCGTCCTTCGGCGAAGAGGTCCTTGTTCTTGTCCACCTCGGTATAGGTTGACCCTTCAAAGACGCCGGGATTGGCCACGCAGATCTCGCCCACCTCATCCACCGCGCATTTGCGGAACCCGTCGCCAGTCTTCTGCAAGATGCGCACATGGGTATGCGGGAAGGGCAGCCCGACCGACCCGATCTTCTTCGTCCCCCCCGGTGGGTTGACCGACACAAGGCAGGTGCATTCCGTCAGGCCATAGCCTTCGACGATCTCCACCCCCGTCGCCCTGTAGAACCGGTTGTAGAGTTCCACCGGCAGCGGGGCGGAACCGGAGAAGGCATTCTTCAGGCTGGAGATATCGGCGTCGATCGGCCGCTGCATCAGCGCGGCAAGCGCCGTCGGCACGGTGATCAGATAGGTGCAGCGCCAGCGTTCGATCAGCTTCCAGAGATTGTCGAACACCCCCTCGCCCCGATACCCGGCAGGCGTGGGAAAGACGACATGCGCCCCCGAGGCGATCATCGACATCAGGATCGGATAGGCCGCGAAGACATGGAACAGCGGCAGGGGGCACATCACGCAATCGGTTTCCTTGAACAGCAGCCGCTGCCCCAGCCAGCCGTTATAGACCATGCCAGAGACCTTGTGCTGCGCCACCTTGGGCATCCCCGTGGTGCCGCCGGTGTGGAAATAGGCGGCGACACGGTCTTCCTTCCGTTCCTCGAATGTCAGCCGGTCGGCCGGTTGCCTGGCCAGTTCGGCATGGAAATTCAACAGATTGGCCGTGTGCGAGACCGGGTTCTTCGGCCGGACCAGTGGCACGATCCAGCTTTTCGGGGGGGTCAGATAGCGGGCAAGGTCAACTTCCAGCACCGTCCGCACGCTGGGGGCGTGCTTCACCGCCTCGGCCACCTTCTGGGGCAGATCGGTCTTGGGAAAGGCCCGCAGCGTGACCACCACCTTGGCCTGCGTCTCGCGCAGGATTGCGCTGATCTGCTCGGCCTCCAGCAGCGGGTTGATCGGATTCACGATGCCCGCCACCGCCCCGCCCAAAAGGGTGATGGCGGTCTCCAGGCTGTTGGGCATCACATAGGCCACCACATCGGTCTCGGTCACGCCCAGACTGCGGAACAGGTTCGCCGCCTGCGTGACCTTGGCATGCAGCCCGTTCCAGGTCAGCGTCTCGGCCTTGTCCTTCGGACCGGACAGGATCTGATAGCTGATCGCGGGCCTTGTCCCATGCGCCGCCTTTGCCCGGCCCAGAAATTCATGGATCGTGCGCGCGGCCCCGCGCGCCTCCCACGGCATCTCGGCCTCGACGGCCTTCACATCCGCAAGACTGGCGAATTCACCCATGACGTCCTCCCCTGTCACCTTGCCCCTCCTGTCCTCCCGAAGGGTGCCGACCGAGGATGATGGCTCCGTCCCCGCCCCGCAAGGCTGGACTGCACGGGCAAACGCAACGTCAGACCGGCATCAGGCCTGACCGTCGGTGAATTGCAGTCGCGCCAGCCGCGCATAAAGGCCGCCTTCGGCCACCAGCGCCTCATGCGTGCCTTCCGCCACGATGCGCCCCTGATCGAAGACGACGATCCGATCCGCCCGCTTCACCGTCGCCAGACGATGCGCCACAACCAGCACGCTGCGCCCTGCCGACAGGCCCTCCACCGCCGCCTGAACCGCGCGTTCCGATTCCGCATCCAGCGCCGAGGTCGCCTCGTCCAAGAGCAGCACCCGCGCATCGCGCAGGATCGCCCGCGCGATGGCAACGCGCTGCTTCTGCCCGCCCGACAGCATCACCCCCCGCTCGCCCAGCCAGGTGTCATGGCCCTGCGGCAGCGCGGTCAGGAAATCATGCGCCGCCGCCGCCCGCGCCGCCGCCTCCACCTCGGCATCGGTGGCATCCGGGCGGCCAAAGCGGATATTCTCGCGCGCCGAGGCGGCAAAGATCACCGGGTCCTGCGGCACAAGCGCGATGGCGCGGCGGAAATCGGCGCGACCCATGTCGCGCAGGTCCACCCCGTCCAGCCGGACAGCCCCCGCCTGCGGGTCATAGAAGCGCATCAGAAGTTGCAGGATCGTGGTCTTGCCCGCCCCCGAAGGACCGACCAGCGCCACCGTCTCGCCCGGCGAAACGCGCAGGCTGACCCCGTTCAGCGCCGAAACCTCCGGTCGGGCGGGATAGCGGAAGGTCACATCCTGAAACACCACCTCGCCGCGCACGGGGCGGGGCAGCGCCTTCGGCTGGACCGGATCGCGCACCGTATCCTCGGCATTCAGCAGTTCCACCAGACGCTCCGTCGCGCCCGCCGCGCGCTGCAACTCGCCCCAGATTTCCGAAAGCGCCCCGACCGATCCCGCCACCATCACGGCATAGATCACGAACTGCACCAGTTCCCCCGGCGTCATCGCGCCGGCGCGCACATCCCGCGCGCCGATCCACAGCACGCCCACGATCCCTGTGAAGACGAGGAAAATCACGATCATCGTCATCACCGCCCGAACCTTCGTGCGGGTCTGGGCGACACGGAAGGATTTCTCGGTCACTTCGGCGAATTGCGCGCGGGTCAGCCCTTCATGGGTAAAGGCCTGCACCGTCTGTACCGATCCCAGCGCCTCCGAGGCCGCACCCGAGGAATTGGCGATCCAGTCCTGCGATTCCCGGCTCAGGCCCCGCAGACGCCGACCCAGCACGATGATCGGCACCACCACCGCCGGCACGATCAGCAGCACCAGCCCCGTCAGCTTGGGCGAGGTCAGCGACAGAAGGATCAGCCCACCCAGCAGCATCAGAAGATTGCGCAGCGCGACCGAAACCGACGATCCGATCAGCGACAGGATCAGCGTCGTGTCGGTGGTGATGCGGCTGACCACCTCGCCTGTCATCAGCTTTTCAAAGAAGGCCGGGCTCATGCCCATCACGCGATCAAAGACCGCACGGCGGATATCGGCCACCACCCGCTCGCCCAGTTTCGTGACGAAATAGTAGCGCACCCCCGTCCCGATCGCGAGCAGCGCCGCAATCGCCAGCGCCGCCGCGAAATACTGATCCAGCAGGGCGACATCCTCGTTGAACCCGTCCACCACCCGGCGCACGGCCAGCGGCAGAAGAAGGCTCATGCCCGCCGTGATCACCAGCGCGGCCAGCGCCAGCAGCGTCATTCCACGATAGGGGATCAGGAAGGGGGCCAGACCCCGCAGCGCGCCCACCTGTTTCGAACCGGCGCGAGCCTCTGCCTTGTCGTCTCTTGCCATGTCTCTTCCCTGTTGCGCGCGACGGGTTTAGGAAATGTCGGGGCGGGCGGCAAGCGCCCGGAAGGTCGCGCCCCTCTTACCCCGGCCCGTCCGCTGTGACAGAGTGCGCCCTGCCGGGATTTCGGTAAGGCCTTTCCCATCAGACTGGACCCCTGCCGATCTATCTGCATTCCGCCCCACCTGCCGTTTAGGACCGATGCCCCAGCTTCCCCTCACCGACCGGAGCCGCCCATGACGGCGCAGTTCACCGCCCGCGATGGCGCACGCCTAGCCTTTGCCGACGAAGGCGAGGGGCTGCCGCTGCTCTGCCTGCCGGGCCTGACCCGCACGATGGCGGATTTCGACTATCTGCGCCCGCATCTGCCGCCCTGCCGCCTGATCCGCATGGATTACCGCGGCCGGGGTGCCAGCGACTGGACCGGTGCCGCCACTTATACCGTCCCGCAGGAGGCGCAGGATGCGCTGGCGCTGCTTGATCATCTCGGGGTGGCGAAGGCTGCGATCCTTGGCACCTCGCGCGGGGGGTTGATCGGCATGCTGCTGGCGGCCCTCGCCCGGGATCGGATGATCGGCCTCTGCCTGAACGATATCGGGCCCGAGATTCACCGCCCCGGCCTGACCCGCATTTTCGATTATGTGGGCCGCAACCCGGCCTCGAAAACGCATGAGGCGCTGGCCGAGGCCCTGCCGCGCAACATGCCCGGCTTTGCCAATGTGCCCGCCGACCGCTGGCTGGCCGAGGCGCGGCTGCATTACACGGCCACCGACACGGGGCTGAAGATCACCTATGACCCGGCCCTGCGCGATGCCTTCCTTGCCGCCTTCGACGGCCCGCCCGCCGATCTCTGGCCGCTTTACGATGCTTGCGCGGGGCTCCCGCTGGCTTTGATCCGGGGGGCGAATTCCGATCTGCTGACCCCCGAAACAGCCGCCGAGATGCAGCGCCGCCGCCCCGATCTGATCTTCGCCGAGGTGCCGGACCGCGCCCATATCCCCTTCCTCGACGAAGCCGAAAGCCTGACGGCCATCCACGCCTTCCTGAAGGCATGCGCATGACCGACATCGCGATGATCCGCGCCGCAGCCGGACGCCTTGCAGGCCATGCCCGCGTGACGCCGCTTCTGCATGCGCCGCTGCTCGATGCCGTCGCGGGGCGGCGCATCTTCGTCAAGGCGGAATGCCTGCAACTCACAGGGTCCTTCAAGTTCCGCGGCGGCTGGTCCGCCATCTCCGCCATGGAACCGGCGCTGCGGGAAAAGGGCGTGATGGCCTATTCCTCGGGCAATCACGCGCAGGGCGTGGCCTTGGCGGCGGCGCGGCACGGCATCCCTGCCGTCATCCTGATGCCGTCGGATGCCCCGCAGGTGAAGATCGCCAATACCCGCGCCTATGGGGCCGAAGTGATCCTCTATGACCGGAACCATGAAGACCGCGATACCCTCGGCGCCCGGCTGACGGCGGAACGGGGGCTGACCCTTGTCAAACCTTTCGACGACCCGCAGGTCATTGCCGGGCAGGGGACGGTTGGCCTGGAACTCGCCGAGCAGGCCCGCAGTTTCGATATTGAACAGGCCGATGTTATTGTCTGTTGCGGTGGTGGCGGCCTTTCTTCCGGCATTTCGCTTTCATTAGAGGCCGAAACGCCTTCATTCACCGTGCGGACAGCCGAACCCGAAGGCTTCGATGATATGGCCCGCTCGCTGCGCACGGGGCGCATCGAACGCAACCCCGCCAGCAGCGGGTCCATCTGCGACGCGATCCTCACCCCTGCCCCCGGCAGCCTGACCTTTCCCATCGTCTCGCGCCTCTGCGGCCCCGGCCTGACCGCCACGGATGACGAAGCGCTGCACGCCATGGCGCTGGCCTTCACCCATCTGCGCATCGTGCTGGAACCCGGCGGCGCCATCGCGCTGGCGGCGGCCCTCTTCCGCGACGACCTCTCCGACACCGTGATCTGCACGGCCTCCGGTGGCAATGTCGACCCGGCGACCTTCCGCATGGCGCTGGATCGTTACGGAGGCTGATCATCGTTTTCGAACTTATCTACGCTGTCTGACCGCCTGAACGCGCCCGAAAGATTTCCTTTCCGAACATGGCCCCCATCTTCCTTCCCGATCTGCGGCTGAATGCCGAAATCTCCGGTCCCGAGGGCGGTGCGCCGCTCGTTCTGGTTCACGCGCTCGGCAGCAGCCTTGTGATCTGGGATGACCTCCTGCCCCTGCTGCCCCCCGGCCTCCGCCTTTTGCGGCTGGACCTGCGCGGCCACGGCCAATCCGATGCGCCCCCCGGACCCTATGCCATGGGCGCCCTGATCCGCGATACCGAACGGCTGATGGATCACTTCGCGCTGAAAGAGGCGGTGATCCTCGGCCTTTCCATCGGCGGCCTGATCGCGCAGGGGCTGGCGGTCAAGCGGCTGGACCTGATCCGCGCGCTGATCCTGTCGAACACCGCCGCGAAGATCGGGCGCCCGGAACAGTGGCAAGCCCGCATCGACAGCGTCCGCAGCGGCGGGTTGCAGGCAATCCATGATGCCACGATGGAGCGGTGGCTCGGGCGGCGATGGCGGGACAGCCCGGCCCTTCCCCGCCTGTCGGCCCTGTTCCTTGCAACCCGCCCCGACGGCTGGATGGGCTGCGCTGCCGCCATCGCGGGCAGCGATTTCTACGAAACCACCGCGACCCTCACCCTGCCCACGCTGGCCATCGCCGGGGCCAATGACGGCTCCACCCCGCCCGACCTCGTGCGCGAGACGGCAGCGCTGATCCGGGGCCACCGCTTCGCCCTCATCCGGGGGGCCGGCCATATCCCGATGGTCGAAAAGCCGGCCGAATATGCCGCCCTGGTGACCCAGTTCCTGGCGGAGATCGGCCATGTCTGACATCCTTCTCGTCCATGGCGCGGCGCATGGGGCCTGGTGCTGGCACCGCGTCATCCCGGCGCTTGCGGCGCTCGGCCACCGCGCCCGCGCCCTCGACCTGCCGTCCCACGGCGATGACACCACCGATCCTGCAACCGTCACACTCGACGCCTATGCCAGGGCCATCCTGGAGGCGACGGAGGGGCCGACGATCCTCGTCGGCCATTCCATGGGCGGCTTTCCCATCACCGCCGCCGCAGAGATCGCCCCCGACCGTGTCAGCGCCCTGGTCTATCTCTGCGCCTATCTGCCCAAACCCGGCCTGTCGCTGGCCGAGATGCGGCGTGCCGGTCCCCGCCAACCGCTCGCCGGATCGTTCAGGATCGACGAAACCCGCACCACCTTCACCTTCGATCCCGAACAGGCCCCTGCCCTGTTCTACCACGACTGCCCGCCCGAGGATGTCTCCCTCGCCCTGCGCCGCCTCTGCCGCCAGCCCATCCGCCCGCAGGAAACCCCGATCCCCGACACCGCCCGCGCGGCGACCCGTCCCCGCTTCTACATCCGCTGCACCGATGACCGCGCCATTCCGCCCGAATATCAGCAGAGCATGGCCGCCGACCTGCCGCTCGACCACATCAGCACCCTGCCCTGTGGCCATTCCCCCTTCTTCGCCGCGCCCATAGCCCTTGCCCGAAGGATCGACGCCATCGCGCATCATGCCTCTGTCAACTTTGCCTGACAGGCGCTAGCCTCCGGCGCAGTCACTGGGCAAGGGAACCCGCATGTCCGACCGCCGCGAAAAGCTTGCCCTCGCCTTCATCCTGATCACCATCACCATAGATGCCATCGGCATCGGCCTGATCTTCCCCGTCATGCCCGACCTGATCGAAAGCGTGACGGGCGGCACCCTGTCGCAGGCCGCCATCTGGGGCGGTGTCCTGTCCACCTCCTATGCGGTGATGCAGTTCCTCTTCGGCCCGATCATCGGGTCGCTCTCCGACAGGTTCGGTCGCCGCCCGATTCTGCTGATCTCGCTCGCGGTGATGTCGCTCGACTATCTCGTCATGGCGATGGCGCCAACGATCTGGCTCCTCCTCGCTGCCCGCGTCGTGGCCGGCATCACCGCAGCCACCTATTCCACCGCCACCGCCTATATCGCCGACATCACCCCGCCGGAAAAACGCGGGGCGCGCTTCGGGCTGATCGGGGCCTGTTTCGGGGTGGGATTCGTCGCAGGCCCGTTGATCGGCGGCCTTCTGGCCTCCATCGACCTGCATGCCCCCTTCTACGCCGCTGCGGCCCTTGCCCTTGCCAACATGATCTTCGGCTTCTTCGTGCTGCCCGAAACGGTGACAGATGCCACCCGCCGCCCCCTCTCCCTGGCGCGAGCCAACCCTCTCGGCGCGCTGCGCGCCGTGTCGCGCTTGCCGGGGTTGAAGCGGGTGCTGACCTGTTTCCTGATCCTCGGCATCGCAATGAACGTCTATCCGGCGATCTGGGCCTATTACGGACAGGCCCGCTTCGGCTGGGACAGCACGATGGTGGGCCTGTCGCTCGCCCTTTACGGCATCAGCTTTGCCGCCGGTCAGGCCCTGCTCGTCGGGCCGCTGATCCGCCGCTTCGGCGAACATCGCGCGGTGCATTACGGGATGTGGGTCGATGTGACGACCCTCGCCGCCCTCGGCCTCGTCACGCAAGGCGCACATGCCCTGATCATCACGCCGTTCACGGCCCTGGGCGGCGTCGTCACGCCCGCGCTTCAGGCGCTGGCCAGCCGCGCCGCTCCGGCCGATGCGCAGGGCGAATTGCAGGGCGTGCTCGCCTCGCTCAACGCCATCGCGATGATCACCTCGCCGCTCATCATGACCACGACCTTCGCCGCCTTCACCGCGCCGGACGCCCCCGTCTTCTCTCCCGGCGCACCCTTCCTTCTGGCCTCGGCCCTGATGGTGGTCTGCCTGATCCTGCATGTCACGGGACGGGCCAAGGGCTGAAAGCGTCACTTTCACGTCGCAAATCCCTGCGCCATGCCGTGAACCCACCCCTAGCTTCATCTTGGCAAAAATACTCTGCGGGGGTCCGGGGGTGCAAAACCCCCGGTCCGCAGCCAGACAAGGGCGGGACACAGGAATGAAGCTCAAGGATCTCGAAATCTTCGTCGTCGCGCCACCCTTCCCCGGCTGGGGCGGGCGCTACTGGATCTTCCCCAAGCTGACGACGGACAACGGCATCGTGGGCTATGGCGAATGCTATGCCTCGACTGTCGGCCCGACGGCGATGAAGGCGGTGATCGAGGATGTGTTCAGCCGCCACATGCAGGGCGAGAACCCGGAAAACATCGAGTTGATGTTCCGCCGCGCCTATTCCGCGGGCTTCACCCAGCGCCCCGACCCCACCGTGATGGGCGCCTTCGCGGGGCTGGAAATCGCCTGCTGGGATATCCTCGGCAAGGCGCGCAACCGTCCGGTTTATGCCCTGCTCGGCGGCAAGATGAACGAGCGCATCCGCAGCTATACCTATCTCTACCCTGAACCGGGCAAGGAAAGCGCCGAATTCTGGGTGGATCCGGATGCCGCTGCCGAGGCCGCTTTGCGCTTCGTCGGCATGGGCTTCACGGCAGTGAAATTCGATCCCGCCGGCCCCTACACGATCCGCGGCGGGCATGAACCGGCCATGTCCGACATCACCCGCTCCATCGCCTTCTGCAAGGCGATCCGCGAAGCCGTGGGCGATCGTGCCGATCTCCTCTTCGGCACCCACGGGCAGTTCACCACGCCGGGGGCCATCCGCATGGGCCGCGAGTTGGAACCCTATAACCCGCTCTGGTACGAAGAACCGATCCCGCCGGACAACCTGCTGGAATTCGCTGAAGTCGCGAAATCCGTCCGCGTGCCGCTGGCCACCGGGGAACGGCTGACGACGAAATACGAATTCGGCACGCTTCTGCGGGCGGGCGGCGTCAAGATCCTGCAACCCGCCCTGGGCCGCGTCGGCGGCATATGGGAGGCCAAGAAGATCGCCGCCATGGCCGAAATCTTCAACGCCGAGATGGCCCCCCACCTTTATGCGGGCCCGGTGGAATGGGCGGCCAATGTCCATTTCGCGGCCTCCATCCCCAATCTCCTGATCGCGGAAACGATCGAGACGGGCGGGGCCTTCCACCTGAAACTCATCAAGAACTCGATCAAGTGGGAAGACGGCTATATCCTTCCCCCCGAAGCCCCCGGTCTGGGGATCGAGTTCGACGAGGATGTTGCCCGCGCCCATCCCTTCACCGGCACCGGCCTTCACCTCCAGATGCAGGAGGCGCCCTGCGACTATCGCCACGGCAACCGTTTCGAGGGCGGCGCCCCCTCCACCCTGCCGCACAAGACCTGAGGCGCGCCGCGGTCAGACCGTCTTGACGAAAAGGATCCACTCCTGCGCCTCGACCGCCCAGTCGCCCTTGACGACAGGGCGGCGGGCGACTTCGCGGTAACCTTTGGCGGTGTACAGCCGCAGGGCATCAAGATGCGTGTCCTCGGCGATCAGGCTGACGGTTCTGCGGCCAAGGCCGCGCGTCACCTCTTCGGCCTTGGCAAGAAGCGCGCTGCCGAGGCCGCGCCCACGGAATGCCTCATAGGTTGCCAGCACGTTCAGATACCAGGACCCCGGCGCCAGCGCCTCCAGTTCCAGAAGCGGCACGAAGATCGGCGGCGTGTCGGGGTCGATCGGCGCGGGCTCATCCTCGGCGGGATAGCCCAGAAGGCAGGCGGCAACCTGCCCCTCCACCTCGGCGACGAAGGCGTTGCGATAGGAAAAGCCGCCGGTCTCCCGTGCCGCCCGTTCCAGCCCATAGGCCCAGGGGTCACCCTGCGGCCCCACCGATTTCTTCCAGAAATGCAGCGGCAGGTCATCCGCCGCCATGTTGATGAACCGCACCAGATGTGCAGCATCCGCCGCCGTCGCGCCCCGGATCAGCATCTTCGCCCTTCCCCGCAGAGTTCAGACCCTTCCACTCGCCCATCCCCGCCCGGCAGGCAAGCCCCGTTCCGCCTTTCCGGCTTGCCAGCCTGCGGCCCCGGTCCTACCACTGGGGCGAAGGATGAACGCAGGAGCAGCAGACATGGCCGACATGGTTTTCCGTTTCCCCGCCCCCGGCCCCGAACCGATGGTGACCGACTTAGACGGCTGGGTGAAGGTCGAGGGCAACCCGACGATGAAGACTTGGGTGCAGCACACCTCGCTCGACGGGAGCGTGATCAGCGGCACCTGGGAGGCAACGGTCGGCACCTGGCATGCGACCTACAAGCTCTATGAATTCGTCCACCTGATCGACGGCCAGATCACCATAACCCCGGATGGCGGCACCCCCGTCACCCTGCATCCCGGCGACGGCTTCGTGGTGGAACCGGGCTTTGCCGGGACGTGGAAGATCGAAAAGCCGGTGCGCAAGCATTTCTGCATCAAGCTGAAGTGATGGAGGATCCTCTCCAAGGCCGTCAATACACACGATAGTACATACACCATTGCGCAGCGCGCGCCGTGGTGTATACTTTGATACACATTAGGTGGTATGATGGAGCTTGAGACGAATTCCCGCAAGCTCCTGAAGCTGCTGAAAGCGGCCGGTTTCGAAGAAGTGTCCAAGCGCGGATCGCATCTGAAACTCCGCAGGGGGAACCAGACAGTGATCCTGCCTCACCCCAAGAAAGACCTGCCCCTCGGCCTCGTGCGGAGCATCTACGAGGCGGCGGGGCTCCGCTAGCCCAAGGGACGCAGTGACAGGGACAACGCGCAGATGAAGTTCTTTTCGGCCCTCGTGCATCAGGACGGCGACCGTGCCTATGGCCTGACCTTCCCCGACTTGCCGGGCTGTTTCGCCGCAGCCGACACCTGGGATGCCGTTCCTGCCGCCGCCGCCGAAGCCCTCGACCTCTGGTTTGAGGACATGCCCGACGTGACACCCGCCTCCCTCGACACGATCCGCCAGATTCCCCACGTCGCTGAGGCATTGGCGGAAGGCGCTACGCTCATGCACATTCCCTACATTCCCGCCGATACGGTGGTGGAGCGGGTGAACATAACGATGGAACGCGAACTCCTGCGCGCCATCGACCAGACCGCGAAAGCAAGGGGAATGAACCGCTCATCCTTCCTGGCCGCCGCCGCGAGACATGCCCTGGCAGGAACGTGAAGGCCAAGTCAGCCGAATTGGTCTGGCGATCCCGGGAGGACTCGAACCCCCGACCCGCCGCTTAGAAGGCGGCTGCTCTATCCAGCTGAGCTACGGGACCGTTGCCCCCTTTTGGCCGAGGTCGCGCTGTCAGGCAAGCCTTCAGAGCATCTTGGTCATGAAGACGGAATTGGGGTCGTCCCAATAGCCTTCGAAGGGCGGGCATTCCGTGAAACCGGCCTTGGCATAGAGGGCTCGGGCCGCGATGAAGGTGGGCTGCACCCCCGTCTCAAGGCTCAGGCGGCGGTATCCCATCACCCGTGCCTCATCCACCAGATGGTCCAGCATCCGGCGCGACAGGCCGCGCCCGCGCATCTCAGACAGCACATGCATCGACTTGATCTCGGCATGGGTATCGTCGATCCGCTTGAAGGCGCCCATCCCCACCGGCATCCCGACATCGCGCATCACGAAGAAACGCACCGCAGGGATGGCCAGTTCCGAGGCATCCATCATGTGGATCGATTCGGGCGGCGTGTCGGCATGCATGTCCGCCGTGTGCCGTTCGAACAGCAGGCCCAGATCGGTTCCGACCGGGCTTTCCTCGGTGATCGTGATCGACATGCCCGTCAGTGGGTCCAGGCCCCGCGCCGGTCGGTCGCGAAATTCTCGCCATAGCCGCGCGGGCGGATCACCGGCTTGCGCGCCTTGGGTTCGATCACCTCGAACTCGATCCCCTTCGAGGTCGCATAGGCCTCTGCCGCCTCGCGGGTATCAAAGCGCAGCTTGACCTGTGCCTGCGTGTCATCGCTGGAGGTCCAGCCCATCAGCGGATCCACCTCGCGGGCCGAAGCGGGGGCGAATTCCAGAACCCAGCCCTTGGCCTTGGCCGTGCCGGACTGCATGGCGGTCTTCGCGGGCTGATAGATACGGGCGCGCATGGACAACCTCCTGATCGTGCAGGCGTGTTGTGGCGAAAAGGCGGGGCGGATGCAAGCGGCAGGTTGCCCCAGCCCCATCAGGATCAAGGAACTGTCGACCGGCCACGGGGAGTGTGGGTGGGGTGTGTGCGACCGGCCGACAGCCTTGCTGCTTGCTCGTCCATACTCCACCACTTCCGCATGACATGCAATCCAAGGATGAAGTGTTTTCATGAAAAACCCGGAAAATTGATCGGGCTTCCTTCATCTTCCGGCAATCTTTCCCACAGGCTTCTTGCAGGGGAACAAAAACGGATCAAATCTGTCAGTCCAGCCCGGCCGCGAGGGAATCACGATGCCCCACAACAACGCCAATGCCCTGACCGAACGCGCCGATGTCCTTACCCGGCCCAAGCTGGAAGGGGGGCGGCGCTTCGTGATGCAGACGCCGTTCAAGCCTGCGGGCGACCAGCCGACGGCCATCAAGGAACTGACGGCGGGCATCCTGTCGGGCGAACGCGATCAGGTGCTTCTGGGCGCCACAGGCACCGGCAAGACCTTCACCATGGCCAAGGTGATCGAGGAGACGCAGCGCCCGGCCATCATCCTTGCGCCGAACAAGACATTGGCCGCCCAGCTCTACGGGGAATTCAAGGGCTTCTTCCCCGACAATGCGGTGGAATACTTCGTCAGCTACTACGACTATTACCAGCCCGAGGCCTATGTCCCCCGGTCGGACACCTATATCGAGAAGGAATCCCAGATCAACGAACAGATCGACCGGATGCGCCACTCGGCCACCCGCGCGCTTCTGGAACGGGATGACGTGATCATCATCGCCTCGGTTTCCTGCATCTACGGCATCGGCTCGGTGGAAACCTATTCCGCCATGACACAGGATCTGGTCACCGGGCAGATGTATGACCAGCGCAAGGTCATGGCGGAACTGGTGGCGCAGCAGTACCGCCGCAACGATCAGGCCTTCGCCCGCGGCTCCTTCCGCGTCCGCGGCGACAGTCTGGAAGTCTGGCCCGCGCACCTTGAAGACCGGGCCTGGCGCTTTTCCTTCTTTGGCGAGGAGTTGGAGGCCATCACCGAATTCGACCCGCTGACCGGGGCCAAGACCGATACGTTCAAGCAGATCCGCATCTATGCCAACAGCCATTACGTGACGCCGCGCCCGACGATGCAGCAGGCGATCAAGGGCATAAAGGCAGAGCTTGCGGTCCGCCTTGACCAACTGGTGAAGGAAGGCAAGCTGCTGGAGGCGCAGCGTCTGGAACAGCGCACCCAGTTCGATCTGGAGATGCTGGAGGCGACGGGCGTCTGCAACGGGATCGAAAACTATTCCCGCTACCTCACGGGCCGCGCGCCGGGCGAACCGCCGCCCACGCTGTTCGAGTTCATCCCCGACAACGCCATCGTCTTTGCCGATGAATCCCACGTCTCCGTCCCGCAGATCGGCGGCATGTATCGCGGCGACTATCGGCGCAAGTTCACCCTGGCCGAGCACGGGTTCCGCCTGCCCTCCTGCATGGACAACCGCCCCCTGAAATTCGAGGAATGGGATGCCATGCGCCCGCAATCCGTCTTCGTCAGCGCGACGCCTGCGGCATGGGAACTGGAACAGACCGGCGGCGTCTTTACCGAACAGGTCATCCGCCCCACCGGCCTGATCGACCCGCAGGTGGAAATCCGGCCGGTAGAGATGCAGGTCGATGACCTTCTTGACGAGGTGCGCAAGGTTTCCGCCGCAGGCTACCGCACCCTTGTCACCACCCTGACGAAACGGATGGCCGAAGACCTGACCGAATACCTGCACGAACAGGGCATCCGCGTCCGCTACATGCACAGCGACATCGACACGATCGAACGGATCGAAATCCTGCGCGACCTGCGCCTCGGTGCCTTCGACGTGCTGGTGGGCATCAACCTTCTGCGCGAGGGGCTGGATATCCCCGAATGTGGCCTTGTGGCGATCCTCGATGCCGACAAGGAAGGCTTCCTGCGCTCGGAAACCTCGCTCATCCAGACCATCGGGCGGGCGGCGCGCAATGCCGAAGGCCGCGTCATCATGTATGCCGACCGCATCACCGGCAGCATGGAACGCGCCATGGCCGAAACCAACCGCCGCCGCGAAAAGCAGGTGGCCTACAACCTCGAACACGGCATCACGCCCACCACGGTGAAGAAGAATGTCGAGGATGTTCTGGCCGGTCTCTGGCAGGGCGACACCGACCAGTCCCGCGTCACCGCCAAGGTGGACAAGCCGATGGTCGGGTCAAACCTCGCCGCCCATCTGGATGCGCTGCGCGCCCAGATGCGCAAGGCCGCCGAAAACCTCGAATTCGAAGAGGCGGCCCGCCTGCGGGACGAGGTGAAGCGGCTCGAAGCGGTGGAACTCGCCGTGGCCGACGATCCCCTTGCGCGGCAGTCCGCCGTGGAAGAGGCAGCCGAGGCTGCGGTCAAGATGTCGGGCCGGTCCACGGCAGGGCGCGCAGGCCAGCGCGGCGGGAACAAGCGGCGGCGCTAAGCGGCCCATTTCAACAAGGCCTGACCGTCCGCAGTGACTCGTCCAGAGACGAGGACTCCCGGCACGCGGACGGATGGAAAGGCCTCGACCCAATCGCGGTAAAGGTCGTTGGTGACCACGCCGGTACCCAGCGCCGCAGCCTCTTCCAGAAGCAGCGGATCGGCTGGCGTGCCGGAGGGCGCGATCCTGATCTGCCGGAGCGGCAGGCCCAGTGCGCGTGACAGGTCGCGCGGGCCCATATGGCGATCGGCGACCTTATACCCGACATTTGCATCGAACCAGACAATGGGCTTCAACCCCGCCCGCTTCACTTCATCGAGTACCGCTGTGACTGCCGCCAATCGCGGCACATCGTCTTGCCAGAACATGACATTGGACCCGTCGATCACCACGCAGTCTTGCCGACGGTCGTGGCCTTCCTTTCGGCGCCTGCCGATCATGGCGCGCAACAAAAGGATCAAGGCGGCCAGAGACGCGACAACGGCGAGCAGGAAAAGGGGGATGGCCGTCTCGCCCGGCAGGGGACGCAGAGCCAGAGCCGACAGAAGGCTCAGCAAGAGCAGCAGAAACGGGGTCAACATGGTCTTCACAGCGAAGAAAAGCTCGGTTGACGATCCATTCGGATCAAGGCGAGGTCATGGCGGCTCTTCGGCAGTTGCTGGGCCATCGCCCGCGCCTAGTGTTGAACGAGCAAGGACACCTGTTCCGTCAGCCAGCGCCGCCGCGCATCTGCCTCGTCACGGCGGTGCCAATAGGCCGAAACGGCAAAGCTGCGCACGGGCAAGGGCGGTTCGGCCAGACGCAGGCCGAAGCCGGGGGCGAAGGCCGCCGCGATACGCGCCGGTAAGGTGACCAGCGCGCCCGACTGCGCCACCGCCGCCAGCGCGGGCAGAAAGGCAGGCAGCCCAAGGATGATGCGCCGCTGCCGCCCCATCCGCTCCAGTTGCGCATCCACCACCCCGCGCAGATCGCCCCCCGGCGACACCAGCACGTGATCGGCGGCGCAATAGGCATCAAGTCCGATCACCGGCGCATCCGGCAAGGCGGCGGGCAGGCCCGCGACCAGATAGCCTTCGTCATACAGGACCTGACGCGAGATCGTCTCGGGCAGGTCGGGGATCAGGCCGAAGGCCAGATCGGCCCGCCCCTCGGTCAGGGCCTCGACCGCCGCCGCCCGCCCCAAGGGCAGGACAGACAGCGTCAGCCCCGGCGCGACCTGCCGCAGATGCCCGGCCAGACGTGGCACCAGCGCCGCCTGTTCGGCGTCCAGCGCCGCAATCCGCACGACGCCCCGCGCTGCCGCCGGATCGAAGGCCCGGACCGCCCCCAAAGCCCCGCGCAGCATTTCCACCGCCTGCCCGACCGGCGCCTCCAGCGCCAGCGCCGCTGCCGTCGGCTCCATCCCATGCGGGCGGCGGAGGAAGAGGTCATCCCCGAACACCTCGCGCAGCCGCCGCAGGGCCTGACTGATCGCCGACTGTGTCAGGCCAAGCTCGGCCGCCACCGTGGTGGCCTTGCGATGCCGCAGCAGGCCCAGAAAAACCAGAAGCAGCGTCAGATCCAGGCGGCGGAGTTCATTCTGACTTAACTCAGACATTAGCCTTATTCGTTTTTGTTTCAGTCATCTCCTGCTTATCCCTCCTGAAACGGGATGAGCAAGGGAAAGACGCGGATGAAGATCGCCATCATCGGGACGGGAAATGTGGGATCGGCCATCGCCCGGGGCCTTGCGGGAAAGGGCCATGCCGTGATGCTGGGCGCGCGCGACCCGGGGACAGAGGGCGTTACCCGACTTGCCGCCGAAACTGGAGCCAGGCCAGCCGCCCCCCGCGCTGCCGCCGAGGCGGCTGATGTCGTCCTGCTCGCCCTGCCCTGGGCTGCCGCCGCCACGGCCATCGCGGATCTCGGTCCGCTGGCGGGCAAGGTGGTGATCGACTGCATGAACCCGCTGGGCATGGTCGATGGCGCGCTCGGCCTGATGATCGGCCATTCCACCAGCGGGGCCGAGAGGGTGCAGTCCCTTCTGCCGCAGGCGCGAGTGGTCAAGACCCTCAATCAGGTGGGGGCCGAGGTGATGGCCCGCAACGCCCACCTGCCCCACCGGCCCGTGCAGTTCATGGCGGGCGACGACGGCGCGGCCAAGGCCATGGCGGCGGACTTGCTGCGCGACCTTGGCTTCGACCCGCTCGATGCCGGCGGCCTGACCAAGGCGCGGCTTCTGGAACCCTTGGCCATGGTCTGGATCAATCAGGCGATCCTGCGCGGCAAGGGCCGCGACTGGGCCTTCGCGGCCGTCCAAGGCACCCCCAGAGAGGAGAGAACAATGTCCGACACCCTCCACGCCTCCTGCCATTGCGGTTTGGTGCAGATCGACCTTCCCGCCGCTGCAGCCGGAGTGCTGGCCTGCCATTGCGGCGATTGCCAGAAGATGCACGGCAATTTCAACGCCTTCCTCGCCGCCCCCATCGCCGACATCACCCTGACGGGGGGCGAGGCACTGGTCTGGTATCAGTCGTCCGAGGCATCACGCCGCGCCTTCTGCGGCACCTGCGGGGCGCGCGTTCTGAAGGAAGTCACCGCCGCCGGGCGCTGGCTTGTCTCCGCCGGGCTGGTCGATGGTCCCACGGGCAAACGCATCGTCAGGAACCTGTGGGAACAGTCCCGACCCGACTGGTACGACCTGCCTCAGGTTTCCGCATGACCGAAGCCGTCACCATCCTTGTCCGCCGCCGGGTTAGGCCGGGGCGCGAGGCGGCCTATGAGTCCTGGCTCGCCCGCCTGACAGAAGGTGCCGCGCGCGACTTTCCCGGCTATGTGGGGGCGGAATTCCACCGCCCCGCCGCACCGGGCGAGGCCTATCGCAGCCTCTTCCGCTTTGACAGTCTGGCGCATCTGGAGGCCTTCGAACGCTCTGCCTTCCGCGCCCGGATGCTGGAGGAAGGCGCCGATCTCTTTGCCGCCGATGCGGTCTGGGACCGCATGACCGGCCTCGAATTCTGGTTCGATCCGCCCGCGGGGACCAAGGTGCCGCAGCCCAGCCCGCACCGCATGGCGCTGGTGCTGGTGGCGGTGGTTTTCCTGCTGGTGCTGATCCTGAACCTGACGCTCGGCCCGCTGATGCAGGGCTGGCCCCTGCCGCTGCGCCTGTTCGTCATGGTCACGATCCAGGTCGGGCTGATGACCTATGTCATCATGCCCCGCCTGACGCCCCGGATCGCCCGCTTCATCTATCCCCGCACAACAACCCATTGAAAGGTAAACACAATGTCTGCATCCATCGACATCCACGGCAGCAAGAAGGTGCTGATGATCGCCGCCAATCCCGGCACCTCCCCCACCACCGGCTGGCCCATCGGTTTCTGGTGGGCGGAACTGACCCATCCCTACTGGACCTTTGCCGAAGCCGGCTATCAGATCGACATCGTCAGCCCAAAGGGCGGCGATCTGGTCGCCGACGGCTATTCCGACCCCGAAGATGCCAGCGGCTATTCCGCCCATGACATCCTCTCGCTGGGCTTCAAGACATCCGCACCCCATGCGGCGCTGCTCAAGGGCACGAAATCCATCGCCGAAGTGGACCCCGCCGCCTATGACGCGATCTTCGTCGCTGGCGGGCAGTCGCCTATGGTCACGATGATCGACGACGCCGCCCTGCACGCCTTCGTCGCCCGCAGCTACGAGGCGGGAAAGATCGTCGCCATCGTCTGCCACGGCACCTGCATCCTTCTGAAGACGCGGCTGTCGAATGGCGAGTTGCTGGTGAAGGGCAAGACCTGGACAGGATTTGCCAATTCCGAAGAGGCCTTCGCCGATGCCTTCGTGGGCAAGCGCATTCAGCCCTTCTGGATCGAGGAAGAAGCGAAGAAAATGGCCGATACCAACTTCGTCACCGCAAACATGTTCAAGCCCTTCGCCCTGCGCGACGGAAACCTGATCACCGGACAGCAGCAGTATTCCGGCGCGGCGGCGGCGGAACTGGTGGTGCAGGCCCTCGGTCGCTGACCGCGACCTGATCGAAAAACAGGCAGAGTGGCGGGAAAACGGGCGGGGGCAACCATGCTTGCCCCACCCCACCCGCCGCTTTCGTTTGCAGCCCTGCCCCGGCCTGCTACTGCTGGTTCCAACGAAGGAGCCTCAATGTCCATCAAGGCCAGCATCCACCACCTGACGCATTACATCTATGACCGCCCGGTCACGCTGGGCCCGCAGATCATCCGCCTGCGCCCCGCCCCGCACAGCCGCACACGGGTCCTGTCCCATTCGCTGAAGGTCCACCCCTCCAATCATTTCGTGAACCTCCAGCAAGACCCTTACGGCAACTGGCTCGCGCGCTTCGTCTTTCCCGAACCGGTGCGCGAGCTGAAGATCGAGGTCGATCTTGTCGCCGACATGACGGTCTACAACCCCTTCGACTTCTTCGTCGAAGACAGCGCCGAGACCTGGCCCTTCGACTATCCCGCCGATCTGGTGGATGATCTTGTGATCTATCGCCGCGCCGATCCGGTGGGTCCGTTGTTGCAGGCCTTCCTTGACGCCACCCCGCGCGACCGCATCCGCACCGTCGATTTCGTCGTGGCCCTGAATGCGCGCATCGCCCGCGAGGTGGGCTATACGATCCGCATGGAACCCGGCGTGCAGACGCCCGAAGAAACTCTGGGCAAGGCCATCGGGTCCTGCCGCGATTCCTCGTGGCTCCTGGTGCAGGCGCTGCGCCATCTCGGTTTCGCCGCCCGCTTCGTGTCAGGCTACCTGATCCAGTTGAAGCCCGATCTCAAGGCGCTCGACGGCCCCTCGGGGACCGAGGTGGATTTCACCGATCTCCATGCCTGGTGCGAGGTCTATATCCCCGGCGCAGGCTGGATCGGGCTTGACCCGACTTCCGGCCTTCTGACCGGGGAAAGCCATATCCCGCTGGCTGCCACACCCCATTACCGCCATGCTGCCCCCATCGCGGGGGGCTTTTCCGCCGCAGGCGTGCCGGAGGTGGATTTCCGCTTCGACATGCAGGTCGCCCGCGTCTCGGAACATCCGCGCATCACCAAACCCTTTTCCGAGGAGAGCTGGCAGGCGCTGGATGCGCTTGGCCGCAAGGTCGATCAGGTTCTGGCCGAGAATGACGTTCGCCTGACGATGGGGGGCGAGCCGACCTTCGTCTCCATCGACGATTTCGAAAGTGCGGAATGGAACACCGCCGCCGTGGGGCCGACGAAACGCACCCTCGCCGACCGGCTGATCCGGCGGCTGCGGCGGCGTTTCGCGCCCGGCGGCTTCCTGCATTACGGGCAGGGGAAATGGTATCCGGGCGAGACGCTGCCGCGCTGGACCTTCTCCCTTTACTGGCGCAACGATGGCCAGCCGATCTGGCAAAACCCCGACCTCATCGCCGAGGAAGGCGTCGATCAGGGCGCGACGGCCCGGCAGGCCGAGGCCCTGATGCAGGAGATCGCGGCGGAACTGGAGATTCCCGCCGATCACGTCCTGCCCGCCTTCGAAGACCCCGCCGAGTGGCTGGTCAAGGAAGCCAACCTTCCCGCCAATGTCACGCCCGAGAACTCGGAACTCGAAGACCCGGAAGCCCGCCACCGCATCGCGCAGGTCTTCGCGCGCGGGCTGACAAAGCCCGTTGGCTATGTCCTGCCCGTGCAGCCCTGGCAGGGCAAGGGCGGGCGGCGGAAGTGGAATTCCGAACGCTGGCGTCTGCGGCGGGGCAAGCTGCTGCTGGTGCCCGGTGACAGCCCGGTCGGCTATCGCCTGCCGCTGGCCAGCCTGCCCTATCTGACGCCCGCGCAATACCCCTATGTCAACCCGATGGACCCGACCATCGAGCGTGCGCCTCTGCCCGAACCCCCGCCGCTTGACCCGGTGCCAAAGGCGCAGGCGCGGGCCAGTTTCGTGGCGGATGGCGCCGCACAGACCCGCGTCGAACAGATCACCACGGAAATCGACGGCCATGTCCGCACCGCCCTATCGGCCGAGGCGCGCGACGGGCGGCTTTGTGTCTTCATGCCACCCATGTCGGCGCTGGAGGATTACCTCGACCTCATCCATGTGGCCGAGGCGGCCGCATTGCGGCTGGGGCTGAAGCTGCATATCGAAGGCTATGCCCCGCCGCATGACCCGCGCCTGAACGTGATCCGCGTCGCCCCCGATCCCGGCGTGATCGAGGTGAACGTGCACCCGGCAGAAAGCTGGCAGGACTGCGTGTCGATCACGACCGGCGTCTATGAAGAGGCACGGCTGACGCGGCTGGGTGCCGACAAGTTCATGATCGACGGCAAGCATTGCGGCACCGGCGGCGGCAACCATGTCGTCGTGGGCGGACGCAGCACGCTGGACAGCCCCTTCCTGCGCAGGCCAGACCTGCTGGCCAGCCTGATCCTGCACTGGAACCGCCATCCGTCGCTGTCCTACCTTTTCTCCGGCCTCTTCATCGGCCCCACCAGCCAGGCCCCCCGCATCGACGAGGCGCGCCATGACGCGCTGTACGAAATGGAAATCGCGCTGGCCCAGATCCCCCCGCCGGGGCCGACGATGCCGCCCCAGCCCTGGCTGGTGGATCGCCTGCTGCGCAACATGCTGACCGACGTGACCGGCAACACCCATCGCGCCGAAATCTGCATCGACAAGCTCTACTCCCCCGACGGCCCCACCGGGCGGCTGGGTCTGGTGGAGTTCCGGGGCTTCGAGATGCCGCCCGATGCACGGATGAGCCTTGCCCAGCAACTCCTGATCCGCGCGCTCATCGCCCGCTTCTGGATCAGCCCGGCGCCGGGCCCGCTCACCCGCTGGGGCACCGCGCTGCATGACCGCTTCATGCTGCCGGACATGGTCTGGCAGGATTTCCGCGATGTGCTGACCGACCTGCGCCATCACGGCTTTGACCTGCGCGAGGAATGGTTCACCGCGCAAGCCGAATTCCGCTTCCCCTTCTGTGGCGAGGTCGAGGTGGAGGGCGCGCATCTGGAACTTCGGCAGGCGCTGGAACCCTGGCATGTGCTGGGCGAGACGGGGGCCATCGGCGGCACGGTCCGCTACACGGACAGTTCCACCGAACGGCTTCAGGTGAAACTGACCGCCGCCGATCCCTCCCGCTACCGCATCCTGTGCAACGGGCGCACGGCCCCGCTGACACCCATCGGCGGCGGGGTGGCCGTCGCGGGCGTGCGTTACAAGGCCTGGCAACCCGCATCGGCCATGCATCCGGCCATCCCGGTGCAGGCGCCGCTGACCTTTTCCATCTTCGACACCTGGTCGAACCGGGCGCTTGGCGGCTGCGTCTATCATGTGGCCCATCCGGGCGGGCGCAACTACGACACCTTCCCCGTCAATGGCAACGAGGCCGAGGCGCGGCGTCTGGCCCGGTTCCAGCCCTTCGGCTATGGCCCAGCGCAGGGTCTTGCGCCTCTGCCCGAGGCCCGTTCGGCAGAATTCCCGATGACGCTTGACCTGCGCCGCCCCGTCGGCCTCTAGTCGGGGGATGGATCGCAGCCCGGCACAGCAACAGGCAGGCAGCCCCCCGACCGCCGCCGCGCTCGGGATTTCGGCCTATCGTGCGCCACAGGGCTTGCAGGACGAGATGATGGATGCGGAAGGCCGCATCCGGCCCCTCTGGCAACCTCTGCTGGCCCATTTGCAGGACATGACGGACGAGGCGCGCATCCATGCCCTGTCCCGCGCGGATCAGTATCTGCGCGATTCCGGCGTCTTCTACCGCCAATACGGCGCCGGCCAGTCCACCGAACGGGCCTGGCCCCTGTCGCATATGCCCGTCCTGATCGCCGAAGAGGAATGGCACGGCATCTGCGCCGCCCTTGCCCAGCGGGCGGACCTTCTGGAACGGGTGATGGCCGATCTCTACGGCCCCAACCGCCTTGTGGCCGAAGGGCACCTGCCCGCCGCCCTGATCGCCGCCAATCCCGAATGGCTGCGCCCGATGGTCGGCATCCAGCCACGCTCGGGCCATTTCCTGCATTTCCTCGCCTTCGAGATCGGGCGCGGCCCGGATGGCAAATGGTGGGTGCTGGCAGACAGGACGCAGGCCCCCTCCGGTGCGGGCTTCGCGCTGGAGAACCGCGTCGCCACCAGCCGCGCCTTCGCCGATGTCTATCAGGGCCTGAATGTCCACCGTCTCGCCGGGTTCTTCCGCCTCTTCCGCGATGCCCTGCTGAACCTGCGGCCCGATCCTGTCGGGCGGGTGGCGATCCTGACACCCGGCCCCCTGAACGAAACCTATTACGAACATGCCTGGATCGCCCGCTACCTCGGCTTCACGCTGGTCCAGGGCGAGGATCTCGTGGTCAGCGACGGGCGGCTGATGGTCCGCACCGTATCCGGTCTGCGCTCGGTCGATGTGCTGTGGCGCAGGCTGGATTCCGGCTATGCCGATCCGCTGGAACTCAACCCGGCCAGCCGGATCGGCACGGCGGGGATGGTCTCGGCGCTGCGCGATCAGGGGCTGACCATGGTCAATGCCCTCGGCTCCGGTGTGCTGGAGACGCGCGCTCTCATGGCCTTCATGCCCAAGCTCGCGCTGCGGCTGCTTGGCAGCGAATTGATGATGCCCAATATCGCCACCTGGTGGTGCGGCGGCGCTGCGGAACGGGCGCAGGTCCTGGCCGATCCGTCTGGTCTGGTGCTCAGCGCCGCGCTGGGGACCGGCCTGCCCTTCGACCGGCTGGAAGACCCGGTCCTTGCCGACAGGCTCGACCCTGACGGTCTCGCCGCGATCCTCGACCGGCAGGGGGCCGACCATGTGGCGCAGGAGGTGGTCTCGCTCTCCACAACCCCTGCGCTGGTGAAGGGCCGGCTGGAGCCGCGCCCCCTGTCGCTGCGGGTCTTTCTGGCCCGCACCGCGCAGGGATGGCAGGCCATGCCGGGCGGCTTTGCCCGCATCGGCGCCTCGCAGGACCCAACTGCGCTGGCCATGCAGCGGGGCGGCAGCGCGGCGGATGTCTGGATCGTCAGCCCGCGCGAGGTTGCGCCCGACACCCTGGTCGAAGCCCGCGCCGGCGCCTATGCCCGCCCCGAACCGGGCGCCCTGCCCTCGCGCGCGGCCGACAACCTGTTCTGGCTTGGCCGCTATGTCGAACGGACCGAGATGATCGTCCGCCTTCTGCGCGCCCGCAACATGCGGCTTGCCGAAAGCGGCCAGGCCGCGCAGCCCTTGCTCAAGACGATGGATGGCCTTCTCGGCGCCTATGACGTCGATCCGTCTGCGGGAATCCCGCAGGGGCTGATCGCCGTGCTCGACAGCGCCGTCGCCAGTGCCGCACAGGTGCGGGACCGCTTCTCGCCCGATGGCTGGAACGCCCTCTCGGACCTGTCGAAATCCATGCGCCGGATGGGTGGCCACCTGCATCCGGGCGATGATGCCGCCCGCGCCCATTCCATCCTTCTGCGCAAGCTCGCAGGCTTTTCCGGCCTCGTGCATGAAAACATGTACCGCTTCCTCGGCTGGCGCTTCCTGACCATCGGGCGCACGCTGGAACGCGGCATGGGCATCGCAGGCATCCTTGCCCTCCTCGGAGATCCCGAGGCGCCCCCCGGCGCGCTTGATCTGGCCATCGAACTGGGCGACAGCATCCTGACCCATCGCCGCCGCTTCACCGTCGCCGCCTCGCGCGAGACGGTGATCGACCTTCTCGCCCTCGATCCGATGAATCCCCGGTCGCTCAGAAACCAGATCGACGGAATGGCCGCTCAGGTCGAGATGCTGCCCGGTGCTGCCCGTTCGGGCGTCCTGTCCCCCCTCGCCCGCGCCATGCTGCGCTTGCAGACCGACGCCGCGACGAGCCAGCCTGAAACGCTGGATGGCGCCGCGCTTCTGGCGCTCCGGGGCGACATGGCCGCCCTCTCCGACCTTCTGACGGAGACTTACCTGCGGTGACGGTTTATGCGCTGACCCTCAGGATCCAGTACAGCTTTTCCCCCCCGGTGGGCGGCGGGCGACAGCATCTGCGCATCCTGCCCGCCACCCTGCCCTTGCAGCAGGAGGTGCGGAATTGCCGCCTCTCCCTCGCGCCCGATCCGCTGGATCGCCGCGACTTCACCGATTTCTTCGGGACGCGGGTGATCGAGATCGCCCTTCCACCCGGCATGACCGATTTCGCCCTCACGTTGACGGCCGAGGTGGATCGTCGCCTGCCCTCACCCGGCCTCGACGTTTCACCCTCGCTCGGCGATCTTCAGGCCGAGATCGCCACCCATACCGGCCTTGATCCTGCCGCCCCTCATCATTTCCTGCCACCGTCTCCGCGCATTCCCGAGGATGCCGCCATCGCGGCCTTCGCCCGGCAGGCCACCGCAGGGGCAGAAACCGTTCGCTCTGCCGTTGCGGCGCTCGGGCGGGCCTTGAACACGGCGATGGTCTTCGACAGCCAGGCGACCGATGTGGACACCCCCCCTGACCGCGCCTTCGCCCAGGGGCGTGGCGTCTGTCAGGACTTCGCCCAGATCATGATCGGCGGGCTTCGCGCGCTGGGAATACCCGCGGCCTATGTCTCGGGCTATCTGCGCACGCAGCCCCCGCCCGGCCAGCCGCGCCTGACCGGCGCCGATGCGATGCATGCCTGGGTGCAGGCCTGGACGGGGCTGGACAGCGGCTGGGTGGACTACGACCCGACCAATGCCTGCTTCGCCAGTGACGGCCATATCCGCATCGGCTTCGGCCGCGATTACGGCGATGTCGCCCCGGTGGCCGGGATGCTGCGCCTTGGCGGTGGACAACAGGGCAGCCACAGCGTCGATCTGGTCGAGATCATGCGCAACCCTTCGTCCTGACACCGCAGCGCTTCACGCCGAAACTTCAGCGTCGGTCTGTTCCCGTTTCCCATGGATCGCCTGCCCGTTCCTCGGCTCGTGCTCTCCACTTTTTCCGGGCAAGTCAAAACTCATCCTGGAACCGCAAGGTCTTCAGGAACGCAATCTGCTCGGCGAGGCGAAAGTCGATGCCTGGCAGTTTGCGCGGCTGCGCCAGATCAACGCTCAGATGCCCATCGTTGAAGAGAGGCTCGTAATAATGGTCCCGCAGCGGATAGACACCCACCCGCTTGAGCATCGCGGAACACCTCGGAAAGCCCGCGCAATGCTTCCGGAAAAAGGCCATTGGAACGGCGGAGAGGCGAAGAAACGGCAGCAGGTCAGTCCGGCACCACCGCCGCCGCGACCTCGACGGCCTTCAGATCGGGGCTTTATCCCCCTTGCAGCATCTGGCGCATCACGGCGGGATCGACCGCACTTCGCGCCCGGCCTCAGCCTTGCCGCGCCAGAAAGGCCCGCCAGCCGCCCAGCGCGGTGATCTCCTCCGCGCCCTGCACCCCCTCTGCCTCGGCCAGAAAACCCACGGCAAGGCGACCATCGGCCAGTTCCACCTTCCCCAAACCAAGCGGCGACGGGATCAGCGACAGGAAGGCCCCAACCTGCGCCAGAGGCAAAGCCCAGACTTCCACCTCGATCGCCGCCCCCTCGGCCGCACGGATCATGCCCGGCCGCGCAGGCGGCGGCCCCGGCAGGCGGAACAGCCGATAGCAGGGCGCGGTCTGCGTCCGCTCCAGAAACCGCCCGCCAAGTCCGGCGATCTGCGGATTGAGCGGCAGCCCCGTCATATGCGCGCCGACCAGAACCACCGCCATCTCGTCGGGCAAGGCCGCCGCCTTGGGCTCCGGCACCGAAGGCAGGGTCCAGCCCGTCGCACCAAGAGGCGACCCCGCCTCGGTCTGGATGACCTGCGCCAGAGCCGCGATCTTCGCGTCTTCCCCCGCGCGCGCCAGCAGCGTCACGCTGCCGGGGCGCCCGTCCCCGCGCGGGCCGGTCGGCACAGCGATCCCGCACATGTCCAGCAGGTTCACGAAATTCGTATAGGTGCCAAGGCGGCTGTTCGGGCCAATCGGATCGGCCTCCAGATCAGCGACGGTGTAGAAGGTCGGGATCGTCGGCACGACCAGAAGGTCCAGCCCGGCCATCGCCGCCATCGCCTGCCGTTTCAACGCGGCCAGCCGGTAGATGCCGCGGAAGGCATCCGCCGCCGAAAGCCGATCCGCCGACCCGATGATCCGGGCCGTCACGGGATGAAAGGCGTCCGGCTGCGTGCGGAACACCTGCTCCACCGCGGCCATCCGCTCGGCCACCCATGCCCCGTCATAAAGCATCCTCGCCACGTCATGGAACGGGGTGAAGTCCAGTTCGACCACATGGCAGCCCATCGCCTGCAAGGCCACAAGCTCGGCCTCGAACGAAGCGGCCTGTATCTCGTCGCCGAAGAACGCGATGCTCGCCGCATCCGGCACCCCGATCCGCAGCCCCGCCGGAACCGCCGCCAAAGGCGGGGCGGGCATCACCCGCGACCAGGGGTCGGCCGCATCGAAGGCGCAGGCCTGACGATGAACGCGCCAGGCATCCGCCACCGTCAGCCCGAAGATCGAAATCGTATCCAGCGTCCGGCAGGCCGGCACCATCCCCGTCCCCGACAGCGCCCCCAGCGACGGCTTCAACCCCACGATGTTGTTCAGCGCCGCAGGCACCCGCCCCGACCCCGCCGTATCCGTGCCAAGCGCGAAACTCACCAGCCCCCGCGCCACCGATACGGCCGATCCGCTGGATGATCCCCCGGGCACGATCTCGGGGTCCAGCGCGTTCCGCGGCACGCCATAGGGCGACCGCACCCCCACCAGCCCCGTCGCGAACTGATCGAGATTGGTCTTGCCGATCCAGATCGCCCCCGCCGCCCGCAACCGCGCCACCACGAAGGCATCCGCCTCGGGATGATAGGCAAAGGCCGGGCAGGCGGCTGTTGTCGGCGCGCCGGCCACGTCGATATTGTCCTTGATCGCGAAAGGGATACCCCAGAGCGGATAGGCCGAAGGATCGAAAGGTGGCAGCGCCGCCGCCTCGGCCAGCGCCGCCTCCCGGTCACGCAGATGCAGGAAGATGGCGGGGTCCTCTGCCGCCGCAATGCGGGCAAAGGCCTCGGCCATCACGGCAACCGGCGAAAGGCCCTCGGCATAGGCGGCATGAAGGCGTGCCACGTCGAAGGGCAGGTCAGGCAGGTCTGTCTTGGTCATTGTCTTTCTCAGGCCACGAATTCCACGGGCAGGTTCCATTGGATCAGCACGGTGCAGCCCGCTTCGGACCAGACCGAATGCTCCGTCCCCTCCGGGTTCAGGATCAGCGACCCGGCGGGGTAATCCCCGCGCTCGTCGCTCTGCACGCCCTCCAGCACCAGGATCGTCTCCAGCGCCGGATGACGATGGCGCGGCACGCCCGCCCCCGGGGCATAGCGCAACAGCGCCACGCCCGGCGCACCGGGGCGCAGCACGCAGATTTCCACCCCGTCGCGGAACGGACGGAATTCGCGCCCGCGCCAGGTGCCAAGCAGGGCGGCAAAGGCCTGCGGATCATCCATGCAACGCCTCGACGATCTCGGCCGTGGTCGCCGTCCAGCCGACGATGGCCCCCTGCGCCCGGATCATGGCAATGGCCGCTGCCTTGAACTCGGGGAAATAGCTGTCGGTCGCATCCTCGGCCAGCAGGCACAGAAAGCCCCGGTCATTCGCCTCGCGCATGGTGGTCTGCACGCAGACCTCGGTCGTCACCCCGGCAAAGATCAGCGTGGTCACCCCCAGCCGCTCCAGATGGGCCGACAGGTCGGTGGCATAGAAGGCCCCCTTCCCCGGCTTGTCGATCACCAGCTCGCCCGGCACCGGATAAAGCGCGGGCACGATATCGGCCCCCGGCTCCCCCGCGATGAGGATGCGCCCCATCGGGCCATGATCCCCGATCCGCAGGCTCGGATTGCCCCGGTCCCGCTTGGCGGGCGGCAGGTCGGAAAGGTCCGGGCGATGGCATTCCCGCGTATGGATCACCGGCACGCCCGCCTTGCGCGCCCCGCCGATCAGCGCCGCAACGGCAGGGATGATCGCCTGCAACCGCGTCACGTCATTGCCCAGCGTTTCCCCAAAGCCGCCTTGCTCCACGAAATCGCGCTGCATGTCGATGACGATCACCGCCGTCCTCGCCTTGTCGAAGGCAAAGGGAAAGGGCTGCGCCGCCTCGATGACCCGCATCCCGCTCATGCTGCATGCCCGCCCATGTAATGGCCGATCTCGGCGATCTTCGCCTCGGCGGCCGGCACCTCATAGGTGATCCGCCCTTCCGACATCACCAGCACGCGGTCCGACAGTTCCAGCACCTCATCCAGATCCTCGCTCATCAAGAGGACCGCCGCGCCCGCATTGCGCGCCGCGACGATCCGCGCGCGGATCTCCGACACCGCCGCGAAATCCAGCCCGAAACAGGGGTTGGAGATGACCAGCAGCTTCACCTCCCCCGTCAGTTCCCGCGCCAGCACCGCCCGCTGCACATTCCCCCCCGACAGCGCCGCGATCGGCCCATCGGGATCGGCCACCTTCACCTTGAACGCCCCGATCAGGTCGCGCGCCGCCGCCCGCATCTCGTTCGCCGACAGCCAGAACCGCCGCCCGGCCCCGTTCCGGTCAAAGCTGCGGAAGGCGATGTTCTCGATCACGCTCATCCTCGGCGCGCAGGCATTGCGCAGCGGCTCTTCCGGCAGGTAGCGCACCGCATGGCTCTGCGCCTCGGCCCGTGTGGCGCCATAGGGCACGCCCTGCACCCGGATCTCGCCCCCGCGCGCGGCGCGCTGCCCCGTCAGGACCTCCATCAATTCCATCTGCCCATTGCCCGAAATCCCCGCGATGCCCACGATCTCTCCGGCATGAACAGTCAGGCTTTCGACGGCGATCTCCTTCAACCCCGACCGGTCCGCCGCCTTCACCCCCCGCAGTTCCAGCATCGGCGCCCCACGCAGGCCGCTCCGCGCCACGGGGCGCTGTTCCTTCTCGGCCCCGATCATCATCGCAGCCATCTGCGCATGGCTCAGATCGGCCACATGCCCCTGCCCCACCAGCCGCCCCCGCCGCAGCACCGACACCTCATCGGCAAAGGCCGTGACCTCGCGGAACTTGTGGGTGATCATCAGGACCGAAATCTCCCCCGCCTCGCACAGCCCGCGCACATGGCCCAGCACCTCGTCGGCCTCGTCCGGCGTGAGGACCGAGGTGGGTTCGTCCAGGATCAGGAAGCGGCTGCCCAGATAAAGCTGTTTCAGGATTTCCAGCTTCTGCTTCTCGCCCGCCGCCAGCCGCGCCACCGGCTGATCCAGCGGCACACGAAAGGGCATCGCCGCCATGAAGGCCTCCAGCCCCGCCCGTTCCTTCGCCCAGTCGATCACCACCGGCGCATCGGCGCGCGAGATGACAAGATTCTCCGCCACCGTCAGCGAGGGGACCAGCGTGAAATGCTGATAGACCATCCCCATCCCCAACGCGCGCGCATCGCGGGGATCGGCAATCTCGGCCTCGCGCCGCCCCACCATCAACTGCCCCGCTGTCGCGTGGTAGAACCCCATGATGCATTTCACCAGCGTGGACTTGCCCGCCCCATTCTCGCCCAGCAGGGCATGGAAGGTGCCGGGGGCCACCCGGATCGACACATCCTCCAGCGCGGTAAAGCTGCCGAAGCGCATGGTCATCCCCACCGTCTCCACCTCCAGCGCGCCGGGGGGCAGGGGATCGGCGCCGATGGCCGTGACGGGGGGCCTCATGGCAGTGCCCCGATCAGGCTGGCGCTGTCGCTGACCGCGCCGAAGACGCCGCCCTGCATCGTCACCATCTTCAACGCCGCCGCATGGTTGCCCGCATCCGTCGCCCCGCAGCAATCCGAAAGCACGAGGCATTCGAACCCCCGGTCATTCGCCTCGCGCATCGTGGTCGAGACGCAGACATCCGTGGTGATGCCGGTCAGGATCAGGTTCTCGATCCCGCGCGTCCGCAGGATCAGTTCAAGGTCGGTCGCGCAGAAGGACCCCTTCCCCGGCTTGTCGATGATCGCCTCGCCCGGCAGCGGGTAAAGCTCGGGGATGATGTCCCAGCCGGGTTCGCCCCGGATCAGGATCTTGCCGCAGGGGCCGGGATCGCCGATCCCCGCCCCGATCTGCTGGCTGCGCCAGCGCTTGTTGGGCGGCAGGTCGGCCAGATCGGGCCTGTGCCCTTCGCGCGTGTGGATGATGTGATACCCCTTCGCCCGCATCGCCCCCAGCACCGCCTTGATCGGCGCGATGGGCGCCTGCGTCATCGACAGGTCATAGCCCATCATGTCCACATAACCGCCCTTGCCGCAGAAATCGGTCTGCATGTCGATGATGATCAGCGCGGTGTTTTCCGGCCGCAGATCTCCATTATATGGCCAGGCATAGGGATTGGCGTTGATCGTGGTCATCCTGCCCCTCATTTCGTGATGGAAAGTTCGCCCGGCGCCCCGGCCAAGGCGCGGTTCGGCGATGACGTGGCGATCAGCACGCCCAGCGTCAGCACGTAAGGCGCGGCGTAGAAGAGGTAATAGCCCTCCGTCACCCCCACCGATTGCAGCGCCGGACCCAGCGCCCCCGCGCCCCCGAACAGTAGCGCCGCCCAGAAGCAGTTGACCGGCTGCCAGCGCGCAAAGATCACCAGCGCCACGGCCATCAGGCCCTGCCCGCTGGAAATCCCTTCGTTCCAGCTTCCGGGATAGAACAGCGACAGATAGGCCCCGCCCACCCCCGCAAAGGCCCCGCCCAGCGCCGTCGCCATCGTCCGGATCACGGCAGGCCGCAGCCCCATCGCCCGCGCCGCATCGGTGCTGTCGCCCACCACCCGCAGGATCAGGCCCGGCCGGGTGGACCGCAGCCCCCAATGCAGCACCAGCGCCGCCGCAATGCCCGCCAGGAACAGCACATTCACATTCAGCGCCGCCTGCACCTGCGGCACCTCGGACCACCAGCCAAAGGGGATCGACGGCAGGTCGGGCGCCACCGGCTGGATGAAGGGCTTGCCGAAATAGAAGGCCAGCCCCGTGCCCAGAAGCATCATCGCGATGCCGATGGCGATGTCATTCACCCGCGCCATCGAACAGATCAGCCCATGCACCAGCCCGAACACCGCCCCCGCCAGCGCCGCCAGCAGCACCCCGGCCCAGGGGTCGCCCGTGATCACCGCCGTCGCATAGCCCGCCATCGCCCCGAAGACGAGCGTCCCCTCCAGCCCCAGATTGATCCGCCCCGACCGTTCCGTCAGCATCTCGCCCAGCGACACGAAGAGGATCGGCGTGGACACCCGGATCGCGCCGCCCAGCACGGCAAGGGGAACCGCCCACCAGCCCAGATCATTCTCCATCGCCCTACCCCTTCGCCTTGAAGAACGGCAGCCGGCCATAGGCCGCGTCCGACATCAGGATCGCCATGAACACGATGCCCTGAAGCACCTGCATCGTGGCATCCGGCAGGTCCATCCGCCGCTGGATCAGCCCGGACGACGCATCGAACCCCGCCAGCAGCACCGCGACCGGCAGGATGGCCAGCCCGTTATGCCGGGCGAGGAACGCGATCAGGATGCCGGTATAGCCATAGCCGGCGGCCAGCGAGGCATTGGCCGACCCATGCACCGCCGCCACCTCGAAGAACCCGGCCAACCCCGCGCAGGCCCCGCCCAGCGCCGTGAAGCCAAGGATCAGCCGCCCCACGGGCAGGCCCTGCACCTCGGCCGCCCGCACATTCCCGCCCGCGATCCGCGCGGCAAAGCCCCAGCTCGTCCGCTCCACCAGAACCCAGGCCACGACACAGGCGATGATGCCGAAGACAAGGCCCCAATGCACATCCATCCCCGGCAGCATCCCGACCCGCAACCCCTCGGCCAGCGGCGCGGTCGAAGGTTTGTTCAGACTTTCAGGGTCGCGCAGCGGCCCCTCCACAAGGTGGTTCATCAGCGCGATGGCGATATAGGCCAGCAGCAGGCTCGATATCGTCTCATTCACGCCCCGGTAATGGCGCAGCGCGCCCGCCATCCCGATCCAGACCGCGCCCACCAGCATCGCGGCCAGCGCCATCAGCGGCAGTCCCACCGCCGCAGGCACCCCGGCCAGCGGCAGGGCCACCGCCCCGGCGGCCAGACCGCCCAGGACGATGGCCCCCTCTCCCCCGATCACGACAAGGCCCAGCCGCGCCGGCAGCGCCACACAAAGCGCCGCCAGCAGCAGCGGCGCAGCGCGCGACAGCGTGTTCATCCAGGAGAAGGCCGAACCAAAGGCCCCCTGCCAGACATAGCCGAAAAAGGCGATGGGCGATTTTCCCTGTGTCAGCAGGAACAGCGCAAAGACAGCCAGCCCCGCCAGCAGCGCCAGAACCGGGATCACCACCGGCTCGGCCCGGCGCAGGGCCGCCATGGCCCCGCCCCCTGTCCCCTGCGCCTCGACCACCGCCATCACCTTGCCCCCTTACGACGTCGAACCGATGACACCCTCGACCAGGTAGCCCATGCCCTCCAGCACCGGGTCGGTCTCGAGGAAGGCTTCGCCATCGGCGGCAACCACATTGCCCTGATTGTCCTTCAGCGGCCCCTTGATGACGCTGAACCCGCCTTTCTCGATCTCGGCCTTCACCGCCTCGAACTGCGCGCGCCCCGCTTCCGGCACGGCAGGCCCAAGCGGCGACATCTTGATGAACCCGTCCGCCAGGCCGCCGCGCACGAAATTCGGGATCGCCTCGCCCGCCAGCGTGGCCGTGACCATGTCGGTATAGACCTTGGCCCAGTTCCACTCCGCCCCGGTCAGGTATTTCTCCGGCGCCAGCGACGACTGATCCGCGTGATAGCCGCAGACGAAGGCGCCGCGCCCCGCCGCCGTCTCCACCACGACCTTCGGCCCGTCCACATGGCAGGTGATCACGTCGCAGCCCGCATCCACCAGCGCATTGGTGGCCTCCGCCTCCTTCACCGCCAGCGACCATTCGCCGGTAAAGATCACCTGGCAGGTGATCGTCGGATCAACCGACCGCGCCCCCAGAAGGAAGGAGTTGATGTTCAGCAGGACCTGCGGAATGGGCTTGGCCGCCACGAAACCGATCTTCTTGCTGACGGAAACATGTCCGGCCGCGATGCCGTTCAGATACTGCCCCATCCCGATATAGCCGAAATAGCTGCCCACATTGGCCGGGTGCTTGTCCGCCGACCACAGGCCGCCGCAATGCTGGAACCGCACATCCGGGTTGTTCGGGGCAAGCGTCAGGATATGGGGGTCGAAATATCCGAAGGAGGTCGGGAACAGGAGCGTCGCCCCGTCCAGATTGATCATCGATTCCATCGACTTCTGCACATCCTGCGTCTCGGGGACGTTCTCCTCTTCGACGACCGTCACGCCCTCCATCGCCTTCACCGCCGCCGCACCGATGGCATGGGACTGGTTGTAACCGAAATCATCCCGCGGGCCGACATAGATGAAGCCCACGGTCAGCCCCGCCTGCGCCCGCGCCGCGCCCGGCAGCGCCGAAAGGGCGGCCATCCCGCCCAGCGCGGCCGTGCCGCGCAACAGATCGCGCCGCGACAGCAGCGACGGGGAGGACAGACGCGGGGAGGCCGGGCGGAAGACGGTCATTCACACTCTCCATGTTGGGTTCCGGGGCTGCGCCAGGTCCGGGTTCCGGCCCGCGACTCGCCCCTGTCATTGTTTCTGCAATGCAGAATGCGGAATTGCACCGATGCCGTCTTGTGCTAAGTTTGCACTTAACCGCTGCAAGAAATGCATCACTCATGCGCGCCCTCACGCCCCATCAGTTCATCGACGTCATCGCCCGCGCCGGCTCCATCCGGAAGGCGGCCGAGGCGCTGGCCATCACCTCCACCGCGCTGAACCGCCGCGTGCTGGCGCTGGAAGAGGAACTGGGCGTTCCCATCTTCGAACGCCTGCCCCGCGGCGTCCGCCTGTCCACGGCGGGCGAACTCCTCGTCACCCACCTGCGCCATCAGGCCTCCGATTTCGAACGCCTGCGCAGCCAGCTTGCCGATCTCGCCGGGGCAAGGCGGGGCCATGTCTCCATCGCCTGTTCACAGGCCCTCCTGCCCTTCTTCCTGCCCGAACAGATCGGCCGCTACCGGCGCGACCATCCCGGCGTCACCTTCGCCGTCCACCTGCGCGACCGCGCAGCGGCCGAGGCCGCGCTTGTCGAACATGACGCCGACCTCGCGCTGATCTTCGAACCGATCCGCCTGTCCGAGGTGCAGATCCTCGCCTCGGTCCGCCAGCAGATCCACGCCGTCATGGCCACCGATCACCCGCTCGCCGCGCGCGACACCGTCCGCCTGCGCGATTGCGCGGCCTATCCCGTGGGCCTGCCCACCGCGCAATACGGCGTCCGCGCCCTGATCGACCTCGCCCTCGTGCGCTTTTCCATCCGCCTGCGCACCGTGCTGGAATCGGACAATTTCGACTTTCTTCGCCGCTATCCGGCGCAGGAACAGCTCATTTCCTTCCAGATTCCGATAGGCCTGCCCGAAGCCCCGGGAACCGAGGGCGTGGTCTCCCGCCCTGTGGATACCCGCGACATCCCCGAAGGCCGCCTCTATCTCTGCCAGTTGCGCGGCCGCACCCTGCCCGTCGCCGCCGCCAAATTCGCGGCCCAGGTCGAAGGCACCCTTGCACAGCGGTATCACGGCTGACCGAAGCGCCGTCGCATCAGACGCCAACCCTGTCAGGCGCGCGCCACATCAGCGGCCCGCCTGCCCATCCACGAACCGTCCGCACCCGATCGGCAGCCGTCAGAAACCGTCCTGTTGTCCGCGATCTGCCCCCCGAACGGCAATTTCCCACGGCTCAGTGCCACAGCGGCCCGGTGAAGATGCCCAGCCAGCCCGCCATGGCAACAAGAACCAGACCGGGCGCAACCCGAAGGGCGAAAGCCCATCCGCCAGTGGCGCCCGCCATGACGATCTTCGTCACGGTGTTCGAGGTGAGACCGGCAAGGATCGGCACTGTTGCATCACTTGCGGCGACTTTCCCCGAGGCAACCAGCGTGGCCACCGAAATGGCCGCAGCATGGGTATCGACCAGCCCGCCGACAATGGCCGCCAGCAACACGCCCGTCCCGCCGAACCGATCCTGCAACGCGGCAGAGATCAGCAGCACGACAGCAAGGACCGAACCGAAGGCAAGCGCCGTCGTCAGGCTGAAAACGCTGCCCGTCCGCCCGGTGTCGCCGCCCGCATGGCGCGCGGCCAGACCCATGAAGACCGCCCCGTAAGCGACAGCGCATCCCCCGGCAAGCAGCAGAGGGCCTGACAGGGTGATCAAGGTCGGCATGCTGATGGCCGCGACCACCAGCGCCATCTGGATGATCGTCGCCACGCTGGACAGCACGGCACCTGCCACACAGGCGGGAAGAAGGTCCCTCGCTTTCCCGGCACGCGCGCCCATGGCGCCTATGGTTGCCGTGCTGGAAATGAAGCCCGAAATCGCCCCCGCAAGCGGCAGGCCGAACCGTGCCCCGAACAGACGGACCGCGACATAGCCCGCCGCGCTGATGGCCATGACCATGACGATCACGATCCAGATCGAATGGGGATTGAGTGCCAGATACGGCCCCATCGGCTGGTTCGGCACCAAGGGCAGGATGACCAGCGTCGCCGCCGCAAAGATCAGGGCATCATCCAGTTCGTCTTTCGAGATCACGGTGATGACAAGGTTGTGCAGCCAGGCCTTTGCATAAAGCAGCGCCGTGACAGTCACCGCGATGGCCGCAGCCGTCTGGGGTGACTGCATGCACATGCCCCCCAGAAGGGCCGTCAGGACAAGAACGATCTCCGTGGTCAGCCCGGGGTCCTGATCCTGCGCGCGCCAATAGGAAACAGCCGCCATCGCCGCGACACATGCCGTCAGAACGGCAAGCAGCAGGATTCCCCCAAGGCTGAACGCGACAGCGCCGGAGATTGCCGTGATCGTGAAGGTGCGGATGCCCGCCGGAGACCGCGTCGGACCCTCGCCCTTCCGCCGCTCGCGCTCAGCGCCGATCAGGGCGCCGACGGCCACCGCGCTGACCAGATTCAACACGGGCGTATCCGGGATCAGCAGATGTTCCATGGGGTCCGACAAGGCCTTGGTCCAGCACCCAAGAATAGGCCGCGCAGCCCCCCCGGCATTGATTTGGATCACCTGCCAGTCATCTTTCCGTCCAAACCGCTGGGGCTGACTGCCAAACCCCTGATGACACAGGCCGTCCCCGCAGATGCCCAGGACGGGGCGACCCGGTTTGAGGCGCCGGGAAGGATCATCCGCCAATGTTCCGTGCGGTGCGCCACGGAGGCGTCCCCATGTGCAACATATGGCCCTCGCTTCGGACGCAAGACTTGCCCCCCGCAAGGCCAGCTTGGCGGCAAAGGCCCGCCCATCCCGTCGCCTGCTCAAATCGTCAACGCCGCAGGTCCGAAACGCGATCCGGGACTCCGCCTCATGCCCCCCTCGTCATTCCCCTGCAATCCGGAGCGGCTGGATGGTCGCCGAAGGCAGTTCTGCCACTTCCACGGCGCGCGTACCGGCACTCACCCGGAACCAGGCCGCATAAAGCGCGGGCAGGAAGAAAAGCGTCAGCACCGTCGCCACGATCAGCCCGCCCATGATCGCCATCGCCATCGGCCCCCAGAAGACCGACCGCGCCAGCGGGATCATCGCAAGGATCGCCGCCAGCGCCGTCAGCACCACGGGCCGCGCCCGTCGCACGGTGCTTTCCACGATGGCATCCCAGCGGCTCGCCCCTGCGGCAAGGTCGTGGTCGATCTGGTCCACCAGGATCACCGTGTTGCGCATGATCATCCCCGCCAGCGCGATCACTCCCAGCAGCGCCACAAAACCGAAGGGCGCGTTGAAGACCAGCAACGCCGCCACCGCCCCGATGGCCCCCAGCGGCGCCGTCAGAAAGACCAGGAACAGCTTGGAGAAGCTGCGCAGCTGAAGCATCAGCAAGGACAGCATCACGATGAACATCAAGGGAAACACCTTGAACAGCGCCGCATTGGCCTTGGCGCTCTCCTCTACCGCGCCACCGGTCTCGATCCGGTAACCGGCGGGCAAGGCGTCGATGATCGGCTGCAAGGCGGGCAGCAGGGCCGCCGTCACCGTCGGGGCCTGAACGGAAGGCGGGACATCGGCCCGCACCGTCAGCACCATGTCCCGGTTCCGCCGCCACAGGATCGGCTCCTCGAAACCGTAGGACAGATCGGCAAGCTGCGACAACGGCACCGCCGCCCCCGAGGGCAACAGCACCGTCAGTTCCCCAAGCCGGGACGGATCGGCCCGCTCCGCTTCGGGGGCGCGGACGATCACGTCGATCAGCTCGGTCCCTTCGCGATACTCGGTCACCTTCACCCCCGAAAGCAGGGTCTGAAGCGTGTTCGACACATCCGCCGTGTTCAAACCCAGCGCGCGGATGCGGTCCTGATCCAGCCGGACCTGCAAGGTCTTGGCCTGCTCGTTCCAGTCGAATTGCGGCTCGATGGCATCGGGATTGGCGACCATCACCTCGCGCACCTCGCGCGCGATGCGGCGCACTTCGGCAGGGTCGGGTCCGATCACCCGGAACTGCACCGGAAAGCCGACCGGAGGGCCAAAGACGATCTGGTCCACCCGTATCCGCGCCTCCGGCACTGCCCCGGCCGCCACCGCCGCCTCGATCTTCGCCCGCAGCCGATCCCGCGCCGCACTGTCCTGCGCCATGATGACCGTCATCGCGAAGGACGGGTTCGGCAGCGCCGGGTTCAGCGCGAAGAAGAACCGCGGCGCCCCCGCCCCCACATAGGTCGTGGAAAAGCGCACATCCGGATCGCCCTTCACAATCGCCTCTGCCGTCAGCGCGGCCTGCGTCGTCGCCTCGATCGACGATCCCTCCGGCATCCGCGTCTCGATGAACAGCTCCGCGCGGGCCGAGGTGGGGAAGAACTGCTGCTGCACGAAGCCCATGCCGACCGCCGTCGCCACCAGCGCCGCCACGGTTGCCCCGATCACCCACCACCGCCGCCGCAGCGACGCCGTCACCCCGGCCCGCAGCGCCCGGTAGAGGCGGCTGTCATAGCCGGAATGATGCGCCCCCGGCTTCGGTGGCGGCAGAAGCTTCAGCCCCAGATAGGGCGTCACGATCACCGCCACGAACCATGACACGATCAGCGCGATGCCCACCACCCAGAAGATGTTGCCCGCATACTCCCCGCTCGTGGATTGCGCCAATCCCACCGGCAGAAAGCCCGCCGCGGTGACCAGCGTGCCGGTCAGCATCGGGAAGGCCGTCGATGACCAGGCGGCCGAGGCGGCGGCGATGCGGTCATAGCCCTGTTCGATCTTCACCACCATCATCTCGACCGCGATGATGGCGTCATCGACCAGCAGGCCCAGCGCGATGATCAGCGCGCCCAGCGTGATCCGGTCGAAATTCATCCCCCAGACCTGCATCACCACGAAGACCACGGCCAGCACGATGGGCACCGACAGCGCCACCACGATCCCCGTCCGCCATCCCAGCGTGACGAAGGACACGACCAGCACGATCACCAAGGCCTCAAGGAAGGTCTTGAGGAACTCGTCGAAGGCATGAACCACGATATCCGCCTGATCCGAGGCCTGCACCACCTCGACCCCAAGCGGCAGGTCGGCACGGAAGGCATCCACCTCGTCCCCCAGCCGCTTGCCCAGCGCCACGACATTCGCGCCATCCGCCATCGCCACACCGACCCCCACGGTCGGCCGCCCCTCGAAGAAGGCCAGATACCGTGCCGGCTCCTCATAGCCCCGCCGCAGCTCGGCGATGTCGCCAAGACGGATCACCGCCGCACCCGCCTGGATCGGCAGATCGCGCAGCGCGGCAAGACTGTCCAATCCCCCGCTGACCCGAACCTGCACCTCATCCGCCTGCGTCTGGATCGCCCCGGCCGCCGTCATCGCGTTCTGCTGCCCGATGGCATCAAAGATCACTTGCGGGGAAATCCCCAGCGTCGCCAGTCTGCGGTGGCTGATCTCCACCCAGACCCGCTCCTCCACATCGCCGATCAGCGCGACCTTGGCCGCATCCTCCACCGCCAGCAGACGCGTCCGCAGCTTTTCGGCATAGGCCTTCAACTCTGCCCGCCCCAGCCCATCGCCCGTCACCATGTAAATGGCCGAGAAGACGTCGCCATATTCATCGTTGAAGAAGGGCCCGATCACCCCCTGCGGCAGGCTGGGCCGCAGATCGCCCAGCTTCTTGCGGATCTGGTACCAGACCGGCTGCACCACGCGCACCGAATCCTTCAACTGCACCTGAACCACCACCGCCCCGGGGCGCGAAAAGGTCCGGACGTGATCCAGCTCCGGCAGTTCCTGAATCCGCTTCTCCATGGGTTCCGCGACAAGGTCCTGCATCTCCTGCGCCGTTGCCCCGGGCCAGACCGCCGTCACCACCATCGTCTTGATGGTGAAGGTCGGGTCCTCCGCCCGCCCAAGGTTCACGAAGGCCAGCGCCCCCGCCGCCAGCGCGACGAGGATGGCAAAAAGCGTGACCGCCGGATTGGTGACCGACAGCAGCGACAGGTTCAGGTTCCGCATCGGTTCAGCCCTCTGCCATCGGACGGGTTTCCACCACCCGCACGGGCCGCCCCGGATCAACCTTCTGCGCCCCGAGGCTGACGATGGCGTCGCCCTCGCCCAGCGCCCCCCTGATCCGCGCCACCTCGCCCGAGATCGACACCACCTCGACCGCCACCCGCTCCACGCGGTCGCCCTGCACGCGCCAGACGCCGGGCCCCGTTCCATCGTCGATCACTGCCGCCAGTGGCACAGCCGCCGCAGGCGCCTCAGCAACCAAATCCACCTCGACCGTCACCGTCCGCCCCAAAGCCACCGCGCCAGCCGGGGCCTCCAGCCCCATCCGCACCCGATAGGTCCGCCCGACAGGGTCCACATCCGGCGAGATGTCGCGCAGCCGCAGGGCAAGCGCATCGCCCCCCTCTCCCCAGACCGTCCCCCGCGCCACGCCCGCCGCCAAATGGCCGCGTTCGGTCTCCGGCAGGGCAAAGACCACGTCCAAGGCCCCCGCCTGCGCCACCGACACCACCGTCAGGCCAGCGCTCACCACCTGCCCCACCTCGCCGGGTGTCGCCGTCACGACCCCGTCAACCTCCGCCACAAGCTGCGCATAGCCCAGCCGGTTGCCCGCCAGTTCCGACGCCCGCACCGCCCGGTCCAGCCGGGCCGCAGCCTCCGCCTCGACGCTCACCGCACGGTCAAGCGCCGCCTGCGCCACATGCCCCTCCGCGAAAAGCCGCCCGCTCCGCTCCACCTCGGCCAGCGCGCGGCGATGATCCACCCGCGCCGCCTCCGCCTCCGCCTCGGCCAGTTCCCGTTCCAGCCGCGCATCGGTATCGTCCAGCCGCGCCAGGACCTGCCCCCGCACCACCCGGTCCCCGACCTCCACCGACCGCGAAACGATCTTGCCCGGAACGCGGAACCCCATCCCGACCTCATGCCGGGGGCGGACCGTTCCGGTATAGCGCGCAACCTGCCCGACCGCCGCAAAGCGGATCACGCTCACCCGCACGGGCTGCGCCGGACGCTCGGACGGCACCACCGCCGCATCCTGCCGGCCCGGCACCATGACAGCCCCTGCTGCCGCCAGCCCCCCCAGCGAAAGCGCTCCGAAAACCGCGATCGCCCAAATCGGCCGCCCCGAAACCCGTGCCATGGCAACTCCAGATGATTCTTGCAAAGTAAGCACCGCTAACTTAAGTAAGCATCACTTACTTGGCAAGTTCCATTGCATCGCCCGCCCGATTCCGCCCTTATGCCCCGCAGCACTGAACTCCGCCGCCAGCCCGGAAAGCGCCATGTCCGACCAGACCCCTCCGCGCAGCAGCTACCACCACGGTGACCTGCGCGCGCAGCTGATCGACGCCGTCCGCGACCTTGTCGAGACGCATGGTCCCGACGGCTTCTCGGTGGCCGAGGCCGCGCGCCGTGCGGGCGTCAGCTCCGCCGCGCCCTACAAGCATTTCCGCGACCGCCCCGCCTTGCTGCGCGCCGTGGCGAGCGAGGGCATGGATCGCCTGCGCAGCGCGATGGAGGCCGCACGGGCCAGCCATCCCCCCGGCTCCATCGCCGCGATCGCAGCCATCGGACAGGCCTATGTCGATTTCGCCCGCTCCGGCCCGGGCGTCTTCCGGCTCGTCTTCGGCCTCACCGAGGGCCACGAAGAAGACCCGCATCTGGAAGAAAAGGGGTTCGGCTGCTTCGCCGTGGTCCTGCAAGCCGTAGCGGCCGTTCTCGGCAAATCCCTCGATGACCCGATGGTCCAGAGCCGTGCCTACACGCTCTGGACATGCGTCCACGGCCATTCCTTCCTCATCATCGACCGCAAGACCAAGGGCAAGTTCGAGATGGCGGATGAGTGGGGCTTCCTCATGCAGGTCACCGCATCCATCATCGGCGCCGAGTGACATTTCCGGGCCGCGAGGGTCCGTCCACCAGCCGCCTCAGGACTTGCCGCAGGCTTCCCGCGCCCCGCTGCCCGAAGCAGCCGACGCAAATGGCAAGGATTGCAGCTCCGCATGGTCCCCATGCAAGGGCCGGGGGCCTTGGCGTCATGCTGTTCTCGCACAAGGCTAAAGGGGCTAGGGCCCCTTCGCAAAGTTTCCGAAAAAACGAATAACATCTGGCGCTTGATCGGCAGCCACCAACCGATCCCGACGCATGGCTTCCGGGGGAAACAACCGCTGACGAACCATCCCACGAGAGCCGCAGCGCGGTGCCATTCACGGTCCGAACCGCCTAACCCCCGAAAACAACGGAAACATCCGGCCGTAACCCGATCGGAAGCATGCTTTCGCTAGAGAAAGTGGCGGAGCGAGAGGGCCTGACGTCGAACCTTCTCCAGCAAGAATCACCCTTCCGTCACGGGCCGGGGACCGTTCGAGAAGACGTAGTCGTAGACCTCCTTGAGATATCGGTACAAGGTTTCCTCGTCATCAAACAATTCGTTGGCATGCTCAGCATACCAGTCAACTGTCACCGAACGTGTGTGCAGCACTTCGTCAAACTGCCGCTGGACACGCTCGATCCATTCAGACCGTTTTGGAACAGCCGCCCTCAACTCATCGGGTCGATAGTTGTTCGTGTGCAGGAACAGGTGGGTTGTCATCATGAATTCGTAGGGAACGGTCATTCGCGCCTCCCGACCGGGAACATCGTGATAAGCTGGGGCTCCCCGGTGGTCGCAATTCTGAACTGGGCGATGACAATCCCGTCGTCGAAATTGATAACGCCAAGTGAGTTCATCCCATTGCGTGGACCTGTCAGAACGACACCTTCCACCTGAGACAGAAGATTGCGCCCCAAAGCATCGTCGATTCGAACTGCAACCTCGAAGGATCCGCGTTGATAATCAGGATCATACAACGCCGCGTCGCGCGCAGCCCGATAGACTGGCGTACTGCGCACATATGTTTCAGCCGCCACAAAGGCTTCGGGGGTCGTAAATCTGGACGCCGCTCTCGGCGCCCGATGCCGCCCACCTTTCACGCCATCGATCCGTGTCCCGGTCATCGGGTCGATCCCGCGCAGAACGCGCGCCTCAAGCATTGCCCTTGTCACCGCACCTTCGTGACGTTGTGGGCCGTGGTCTTGCGTGGAAAGGTCGGCAAATCGCCGGGACACATAGGAGACAACTGTCGCCCGACGCATGCCTAGCATTCTGTCGTAACGCGCGGCAGCCGTCCGCAAGGCCACGATGGCATCCCTTGGCCGAAGCCGCGTCACGCCGATTCCCAGACGCGACGCGACGGTGGTCAAGGCGGCGGCCCCAAGTGTCACCGATGCGTCAAGGTAGGCCACCTGCCGGTAGGCGATCAGCAGGGACTCTTCCGAGGCAAGTCCCAGACGGTGTTCGAGGTCAAGCAGGCGCAAGTCGGAATGGCGCGCGTCAAAGTGGTCGACAAACGCCTCGGCCATGCTGCGTGCGGTTTCGGCATCAAGTCTGATGATCGTGTCGATGGTCCGGATCAGCCCCTCGCGCATTGCAAGGCGTTCGGCCTCTTCCTCGGGCGTGATGACTCCAAAGAGCCGCCGATACCCGAGCCAAGAGAACCGTAATGTGGAGTAAAGCGCTTCGACCTCACCCGCTGCCGCTTCAGCCGCCGCATCAGCCAAGCCTGCGCCTTGCGCATCCGCGATCCGGTTCGAAAGGCCTTCCGAAAGCGTAACCTCGGTCAGCAGGATTGCCTCATCGAGGATCGCAGGTTCGGCCGTGCAGCGGCAGTTGTAGCTATGGCCGGGGTGTCCGTCGCTGAAGCGGTCATCCCAGGAAAACAACCTGTCATCCCGTTCAGCATGTGCCGTTCGGACCTTGGCATCGTCTCGGCTGCGCCAGATGTAATGGGTCACCCCGAGTTCACGTTGGCGCCGTTCGTTGATGTCCCTCAGGAATTGCCGCGCGAGCCAAATTGCCAGCGTCGCGAGGTCGGCCTCGGCGACGGCTGGATCACCGATTTCCAAGATCGCGGAAGCCTGTTCCAAGAACAACGCTCGCGCCGAGGCGACCTCGGTCTCGATGCTTTCGGCGACCGGATCGGCGGCAATGCCCGCACGCGCGAGCGCTCTCGTCAAGAAGGACCAATTCTCTGCCGCAAGCTCACGCAGCCGCTGTTCGAATGCTTCCGTAACGGAGCTGTCCAGCCGCGCCTGCCTTAGCTCCATCGCAGGTTCAATCGCACGAAGGCTGAGGACAATGGTCGCTTGGCCGCCGTGTCGTACGAACTGTTTGAAGCTGCCAAATGAACTCATGGTTCCCCCTGCAAATTCCTGGGAACCTACCTCACTGTGGGTCGTAAATCGTTAACGAACGGTACGGTCCCAGAGAAGGTTGGATTTGAGTGGCGTTCGGTCGTGCTTGGCGGAGGAGGTGGGATTCGAACCCACGGTGGAGTTTCCCCCACGTCGGTTTTCAAGACCGGTGCCTTAAACCGCTCGGCCACTCCTCCGACAGGTGCTCACTAGACTGCGGCGTGCGATTCTGAAAGGCCACGTTGGCGTGAGATTTCCGCCCATCCCGCCCCCCTGCCCTTTCCACCCGTCCGGCCTGCCTGTATGATCACTGCGTAATCTCTCTTGCCGGACGGCTCTGCCGTCTTGGCCGGATGGGCAAAGGGCAGGAAACACAAGCGACAGGTCCGCAACGGGCCGGGAACACGCGCGGCGCGAACGCGCGGGCAATGGGGCGAGGAATGGCAGGATTTCCGCAGATGCGCAGTGCGCTTCTTCTTTCGACAGTCATCGCGCTGGCCGCCTGCCAGCCGGGTCAGAACCCCTTCGGCCGCGGTGCGGACGGCACGGCGGCGAACGCTGACGGCGGGGCGACCGCCGCCCCCTCGGCCCGTTCCGTCACCCTCGTCGATCGCGATGTCGAAGCGCCAGAGGTCTTCCAGGTCACCGATCAGGCGCTTTGGGATGGCCGCCCCTCGCTGGGCGGTGTCTGGGTCGCCTCACCCGATGCCACCGATCCCGAACGCGTCATCCTGCGCAACCCCGCAAACGGAAAATTCGTCATCGGCGCGCTGTTCAAGCGCGAGGTCTTCAATCCCGGACCGAAGCTCCAGATCTCCTCCGATGCGGCCGAGGCGCTCGGCCTGCTGGCGGGCCAGCCCGGAACGCTCTCCGTCACCGCCTTGCGCCGCGAGGAGGTTGCCGCCGAAACCGATGCCTCCCGCCCCCTCCTCGACGCGAATGAACCCGTGGCCGCCAGCACCACCGCCAGCGCGGCAGCCAATACGCCAGCCAGCACGGGGGCCGCTGCCGCCTCCGGCGCGTCAGCCCCGGCAGCCGTGTCGGTCGAAGCCATCGCCGCCACCGCGATAGACGAGGCCGAGGCGGCCCAGCCTGCCGCCCCCGTCATCGCGGACACCCCCGCCCCGGCCGCCACGGCCGCCGCCCCGGCGGCTGCGGCCCCTGCGGGCGGCACCGCGACAGTGCAGATCGGCATCTTCTCGCAGGAAGCCAATGCCAACCGCGCCGTGCAGACGCTCCAGAAGGCCGGCCTCACCGCCGCCGCGCGCAAGGAAACCACGCAGGGCAAGACATGGTGGAGCGTCACCGCCTCCGGCCCGGGCACCCGCGACGCCCTGCTCGCCAAGGTCAAGGACCTGGGCTTTGCCGATGCCTATGCGATCCGCCGCTGACCTGCCAACCGAAGAAAGGACTGCCCGCGCATGATCCGCCTGCTTCGTGCCGCCGCCCGTGCCGCCAGCCTCGCCGCGCTCCTGCTTCTGGCGGCCCTGCCCGCCCGCGCCTTCGAGACGCGCGCCACCGCGGCCTGGGTCTATGACGTTTCCACGCAAACCGTCCTGCTGGACAAGAACGCCGACGAAGCCCTCCCCCCGGCCTCCATGTCCAAGCTGATGACGATCAACATGCTGTTCGAGGCGCTGCGCGATGGCCGCGTGACCCCCGAGACGACCTTCGCCGTCTCGTCACGGGCCATGGCGATGGGCGGTTCGACCATGTTCCTGAACGAAACGGATCGCCCCACGGTGATGGACCTGATCCGCGGCATGATCATCAATTCCGGCAATGATGCCTGCGTCGTCGTGGCCGAAGGCCTGGCAGGCACCGAAGAGGCCTTTTCCAAGCTGATGACGGAACGCGGCCGCGCGCTGGGGATGACCAATGCGGTCTTCAAGAATTCCTCCGGCTGGCCCGATCCCGAACATCGCATGTCGATGCGCGATCTGGGCATCCTCGCCAAACGGCTGATCCTCGAATTCCCCGAATATTACCCGATCTTCGCCGAGACAGAGTTCAACTACAAGGACCGCGCCCCGGCCAATGCCTCGAACCGCAACCCGCTCCTGCGGATCGCCGCCGCCGACTGGCAGGCCGATGGGCTCAAGACCGGGCACACCTCCGAGGCCGGCTATGGCCTTGTTGGCTCGGCCACCATGGGCGACCGCCGCGTGATCTTCGTCATCACCGGCCTTGCCTCCGACAAGGACCGGGCCGAGGAATCCGAGGCCATCGTCAACTGGGCCTTCCGTCAATTCGCCGAAAAGACCCTCGTCACCGCAGGCACCCGCGTCGCCGAGGCGCCGGTCTGGATGGGCGCGGCGGAAACTGTGGGTCTCGTCCCGGCCAATGACGTGCGCCTCCTCGTCCCCGCGCTGGTGCAAGATAGCGTGACAGCCGAGGTGGTCTTCACCGGGCCAGTCAACGCCCCCGTCACCGCAGGCCAGCCGATGGGCGAACTCATCGTCCATGTCCCCGAACTGCCCGATGCCCGCATCCCGCTGGTCGCCGAGGGCGATGTCGCCCAGGGCGGCTTCACCAAGCGGCTGACGACCGCCGCGCAGGTGCTGATGCAGCGCTATCTCTCGGATGTCCCGGCCCCGGCCTCCTGATGCCCGGCCTCTTCCTCAGCTTCGAAGGCATCGACGGATCGGGAAAATCCACGCAGGCCCGCCGTCTGGCCGAAAGCCTGCGCGCCGATGGCCATGCCGTGACGCTGACCCGCGAACCGGGCGGCTCACCGGGGGCCGAGGAAATCCGCCGCCTCGTGCTGGAAGGGGATCCCGACCGCTGGTCGGCGGAAACCGAAATCCTGCTCTTCACCGCCGCCCGCCGCGACCATCTGGAAAAGACCATCCGCCCGGCGCTGGCGCGGGGCGAGATCGTCATCACCGACCGCTTCGCCGACAGCACCCGCATCTATCAGGGCATCACGCGCGGCGATCTGGTCGCCACCGTGGACCGTCTGCATGACCTGATGATCGGCACCGAACCCGATCTCACCATCCTCGTGGACATCGACCCCGCCATCGGCCTCTCCCGCGCCCGCGCCCGCGCCGGCACCGAATTGCGCTTCGAAGACATGGGCCTCGACACCCAGGCCCGGATGCGCGCGGGCTTTCTCGACCTGGCCGCCCGCCATCCCCGCTTTCGCCTGATCGACGGCGCGCGGGATGCCGACAGCGTCGCCGCCGATATCCGCGCCGCCGTCCTGCCGCATCTGGGCTGACCCATGGCCACCACCGCCCCCGAGGACATCCCCGAACCCGACCGCATCGAAGGCGCCCCCCATCCGCGCGAAACCGCCCGCCTTTTCGGCCATGAGGCCGCCGAGGCGACCTTCCTCTCCGCCTTCTCCTCCGGCCGCCTGCATCACGGCTGGCTCATCTCCGGCCCGCGCGGCGTCGGCAAGGCCACGCTCGCCTGGCGCATCGCACGCTTCCTGCTCGATGCCCCCGCCGAGGACGGCGGCCTTTTCGGCGCGCCCGCCCCGCCCGAAACTCTCGACACGCCCGAGGACACCCCCCTCGCCCGCCGCCTCCGCGCCCTGTCGGAACCCCGGCTCTTCCTCCTCCGTCGCCCCTGGGATGACAAGAACAGCCGCCTGCGGCAGGAAATCACCGTCGAAGAGGCGCGCGCGCTCAAATCCTTCTTCTCCATGTCCGCCGCCGATGGCGGCCGCCGCGTGGCGATCATCGACGCCGCCGACGAGTTGAACACCTCCGCCGCCAATGCCGTCCTGAAACTGCTCGAGGAACCGCCCGCCGGGGCAACCTTCTTCCTCGTCGCACATCAACCCCACCGCCTGCTGCCAACCATCCGCTCACGCTGCCGCGAATTGCGCCTCTCCGCGCTCGCCCCCGATGCGCTCGCCCAGGCCCTCACCGCCGCCGGGGGCGAGGTGGCCGAGGATCAGGCCCAGGCCTTGGCCGAACTCGCCGGCGGTTCGGTGGGAGAGGCCTTCCGCCTCACCAATCTCGACGGGCTGAAGCTCTACGCCCTGCTGATCGACCTCTTCGCCTCCCTCCCCCGCCTCGACCGCCCCCGCGCCCTCGCACTGGCCGAGCTTGGCGCAGGCCGGGGGGCCGAGGCGCAGTTCGACCTCATCCTCTCGCTGATCGACCTTTTCCTCACCCGCCTCGCCCGCGCCGCCGCCACCCGCCAGCTTCCGCCCGAGGCCGCAAAGGGCGAATCCGCCCTCCTCACCCGCCTTGCCGACCACCCCGAGGCCGCCCGCCACTGGGCCGAAATCGCCCAATCGCTGGCCCAGCGCGCGCGCCGCGGCAAGGCGGTGAACCTTGACCCTGCCGCGCTTCTCATGGATATGGTTCTGACCCTTGAAAAGACGGCGGGAACGCTCGCCCAGAGGTGAGCGTCCATGACCTCCGATACCCCGCCCGAACTTCGGCCCGAACTCGTCGACAGCCACTGCCATCTCGACTTTCCCGATTTCGCGGAAGGCCTGCCCGACGTCATCGCCCGCGCCCGCGCCGCAGGCGTCACCCGCATGGTCACGATCTGCACAAGGCTGAAAAACGAACCCGCCGTCCGCGCCATCGCCGAGGCGCATGAGGGCGTCTTCTACGCCGCAGGCACCCACCCGATGAGCGCGGCCGAAGAACCACTCGTCACCGTGGATCAGCTCATCGCCCTCGCCCGCCACCCGAAATTCGTGGGCATCGGCGAAACCGGCCTCGACTACCACTACACTGCCGACAGCGCCGAGGTGCAGAAGACCTCGCTCCGCCTCCACATACTCGCGGCGCAGGAAACGGGCCTTCCCCTCATCATCCACGCCCGCGCGGCGGATGACGACATGGCGGCGATCCTGACCGAAGGCTTCCGCGAACGCCCCTATTCTTGCGTCATGCACTGCTTTTCCTCCGGGGCGGCGCTGGCCAGGGCCGCGCTCGACCTCGGCTTCTACCTCTCCATGTCCGGCATCGCGACCTTCCCCAAATCGCAGGACTTGCGCGACATCTTCGCCGCCGCCCCCGTGGACCGGATCCTTCTGGAAACCGACAGCCCCTACCTCGCCCCGATCCCCCATCGCGGCAAAAGGAACGAACCCGCCTATACCGCCTTCACCGCCAGGACCGGGGCCGCGCTCTACGGCATGACCGAAGCCGAATTCGCCGCCCAGACCACGGCGAATTTCGACCGCCTCTTCGCCCGCGCCGCGCGCAAGGCAAAGGCCGCCTGATGGCCACGCTGCGCTTCACCATTCTCGGCTGCGGCTCCTCCGGGGGCGTGCCCCGCCTCGGCCCGCCCGGCGGCGACTGGGGCGCCTGCGACCCGTTCAACCCGAAGAACCGCCGCCGCCGCTGCTCGCTTCTGGTGGAACGCGAAACGCCGGACGGTATCACCCGCGTCCTGATCGACACCACGCCCGACATGCGCGAGCAACTCCTCGACGCAGGCATCGGCACGCTGGATGCCGTGGTCTATACCCATTCCCATGCCGACCATGTCCATGGCCTGGATGACCTGCGCCAGATCGTCTTCAACCTGCGCCGCCGCCTGCCCGTCTGGGCCGATGGCCCCACGCAAGAGGCGCTGGTCTCCCGCTTCGGCTATGCCTTTGTCCAGCCCGCAGGCAGCCCCTACCCGCCCATCCTCGACCTCAACCTGATCGAGGGCGACATCCATATCGCAGGCGCAGGCGGCACGCTCCGCTTCACCCCCTTCACCGCCCATCACGGCAGCATGGATGCGCTCGGCTTCCGCATCGGCCCGCTGGCCTATCTGCCCGATGCGGTGGACATCCCCGAGTCAAGCTGGCCCCATCTCGCCGGTCTCGACTGCTGGATCGTCGATGCGCTGCGCCGCAAGCCGCATCCGACCCATGCCCATCTGGCCCTGACGCTGGACTGGATCGCCCGCGCCCGCCCCACCCGCGCCGTGATCACCAACATGCATCACGACCTCGACTTCGCCGAGATGGAGGCGGAACTCCCGCCCCATATCCGCCCCGCCCATGACGGGATGGTCATCGAATACGGCAATCAGGCCTGAGGCTGTGAACGCGCTTCTCGACGTCATCCTGCCCGTCTTTCTGGTGATCGGCTTCGGTTATGCCGCCGCCCGCGCCCGCCTCTTCGGGCCCGAGGCGGTGGATGCGCTGATGCGCTATGCCCAGAACTTCGCCGCCCCCACACTCCTCTTCTCCTCCATCGCGCGGCTGGACCTTTCGGCCACCTATCAGCCCGGCCTCTTCCTCGCCTTCTACCTCGCCGCCTTCACCTCCTTCTTCACCGCCTTCGCCGCGGCGATCCTGGTCTTCCGCCGCCCGCTCACCGATGCCACCGCCATCGGCTTCGTGGCCCTCTTCTCCAATTCGCTCCTGCTCGGCGTGCCGATCACCGAACGCGCCTATGGGGCCGAGGCGCTGGCCGGCAACTTTGCCATCATCTCCATCCATTCACCCGTCTTCTACGGCTTCGGCATCGCGCTGATGGAATGGGCGCGAACGCGCGGACAGGGCCTGTCCGGCGCGGCGCTCACGCGACAGATCGTCAAGGCGATCTTCTCGCAACCCCTCGTCCTGGGCATCACCGCAGGCTTCGCCGTCAACCTCTCGGGCCTGCCCCTGCCCGATGTCGCCTGGTCGGCGGTGGGCCTTGTGGCCGGGACAGCCATCCCCACGGCCCTCTTCGGCCTGGGCGGCGTTCTCCTGCGCTACCGGCCCGATGGCGACTTCCGCATCATCGCGATGCTCACCACCTGCTCGCTGGTGCTGCACCCGGCCCTGACCTATGGCTTGGGCCGCTTCGCCTTCGACCTCGACACGCCTGCCTTGCGCTCGGCCGTGATGACCGCCGCCATGGCCCCCGGCGTGAACGCCTATATCTTCGCCAATCTCTACGGCGTGGGCAAACGGGTCGCAGCCTCGACCGTTCTCATCGCCACCGCGCTGTCCATCGGCACCATCTGGCTCTGGCTTCAGATCCTGCCCTGACACGGCCGCACGCCGCGCCGGAAGAATTTTCATCCGAATATTCTTCCCACCCCCGAAAAATCTTCATCCGAAGATTTTTCCGTCCCGGCCCCCCCGAAGAATCTTCACTGAAGATTTTTCGCCCCGCCCCGGTGGCTCACCCGGCGGCTCAGTGCGGCGTCACGCCCCGCAGCCGCTCTGACCGCCGCCGCAGCAGTTCCACCGTTGCCAGCAGCGCGATGGAGATCACGACCAGGATCGTCGCCACCGCCAGAATGGCAGGCGAGATCGCCTCGCGGATGCCGTTCCACATCTGCCGCGGGATGGTCTGCTGATCCGGCCCCGCGATGAACAGCACCGCCACCACCTCGTCAAAGCTGGTCACGAAGGCAAAGAGCGCACCCGACACCACCCCCGGCAGGATGAGCGGCATGATCACCTTGAAGAAGGTCCGCGAGGGCGAGGCCCCAAGGCTCGCCGAGGCGCGGATCAGCGACTGGTCGAACCCCGACAGCGTCGCCGTCACGGTGATGATGACGAAGGGGATGCCCAGCGTGGTATGGGCCAGGATCACGCCCAGATAGGTGCTCGTCAGCCGCCCGCATTCGAAGCCGAGGATCGAGCAGGGGTTGGAATAGAAGAAGAACAGCCCCGTCGCGATGATGATGATCGGCACGATCATCGGGCTGATCAGGATCGCCATCACCACCCGGCGATAGGGCATTTCCGGCCGGCTCAGGCCCAGCGCCGCCAGCGTGCCCAGAACGGTGGCAAGGATCGTGGACCAGAAGCCCACGATGATCGAATTCTTCGCCGCCCGCACCCAGGTGGAGTTTTCCCACATGTCGCGCCACCAGGCCCCGTCGCGCAGCGCATCCGGCGCCTGCATCCCCAGCGTCAAGAGCGCATCATACCAGCGCAGCGAATAGCCCACCGGATCGAAGGTCAGCATCGCCTCGGTGAAGGTGAAATAGGGCTCCGCATTGAAGGACAGCGGAATGACCACAAGGATGGGCGAAATCAGGAAGATGAAGATCGCCGTGCAGAGCACCAGATAGGTGTAATGCCAGATCCGCTCCAGGGGGCTTGCATAGATGGGCAGGGCCATGATCCGCGCTCCCTCAGCCGAGTTTCAGGTTGTCGATGCCGATCAGCCGGTCATAGAGCCAGTAAAGGACCAGCACCCCCGCCAGCAGCATCGCCGACAGCGCCGCCGCCATCGACCAGTTGGAATTCTTCATGTGGAAGTCGATCAGGTTCGAGATGAGCTGACCATCCGCCCCCCCCACCAGCGCGGGCGTGATGAAATACCCGACGGCAAGGATGAAGACGAGCAGCGCCCCCGCCCCGATCCCCGGCAGGGTCTGCGGCAGGTAGATGCGCCGGAAGGTGGTCCAGCTTGTCGCCCCAAGGCTGCGGGCGGCGCGGGCATAGCTCGGCGGGATCACCCGCATCACCGAATAAAGCGGCAGGATCATGAAGGGCAGCAGCACATGGGTCATCACGATGATCGTGCCGGTCTGGTTGTAGATCATCTTCAACCGCCCATCATCCCCGATGAACCCGAGCGCGATCAGCAGATCGTTGATCACCCCTTCGCCCTGCAACAGCACGATCCAGCTTGTCGTCCGCACCAGCAGCGACGTCCAGAAGGGCAGAAGCACCAGGATCATCAGAAGGTTCGCCTTCGCCATCGGCAGCGTGGCCAGCAGATGGGCAACCGGAAAGGCCAGCAGCAGGCAGATCAGCGTGATCAGCGCGGAAATCAGGAAGGTCTTCACGAAAAGATAGACATAGATCCGCCCGTTCTCTTCCACTCGCCGGATGCTGCCATCCTCGGCGCGTTCCAGATCAAGGGCAGAGAGGTAGAAATCGGCCGTGAACTCGCTGGACGAGGACCGCATCGCCTGCCAGACGGCCGGATCGTCCCAGCGGTCGTCGATGGCAAGGAAGGCCTCCTTGTAGGGCGGCGCCAGATCATCGGCATTGCGCGCCGTCTTGGTGATCAGCGACCGGGTCTCCGGCAGGGTATAGTTCACCCGCGTCCCCGCCTCGCCCGCCGTCTTGTTCGCCTTCATCCCGCGGAAATCCTCGGCCAGCGCGGCATAGGCGGCCTCGTCGGGCTCGGTGCCCGGCGGATTGGCGGCGAACCAGGCCGATACCGCAGGGGCATTGGCCGAAAACCCGTCATGGTGAAAGGACCGGTCCAGCATCTGCCCGATCGGGATGATGAAGGTCAGCACGACAAAGGCCAGCAAGGGCAGGACCAGCAGAAAGGCCCGCCGCTTCGCCCGCGCCTGCGCCGCGGCCAGCGCGGCCTTCAGGGGGCGTCCGTCGGCGGTCGTCAGGGGCGCCATGCTCGGGGCGGCGGCAGCGGTCACATCGGCCATGGGTCAGGTCCGTCGGGAAAGAGAATGGGGGCGCGGATTGCCCGCGCCCCCCTGTCGTCAGATCACTGCGCGAGCCAGGCGTTGAAGCGCTCGTTCAGTTCCGCGTTCCGGTCCACCCAGAACTCGGCCGAGGTTTCCAGCGCATTCGTCATGTTCTCGGGCGCGGTCGGCAGATGCGGCCCCATGACGGTCTTGCCGTCCTTGTAGATCAGTTCCTCGGCCAGCGCCGATTTCCGCGCCGGACCATAGGAGATATAGGTCGCCTGCGCGCGCAGACCTTCGGTCGAGGTGGCATAGGCGATGAATTCCAGCGCCTTGTCCTTGTTCGGCGCGCCCTTCGGAATCGCATACATCTCGTTTTCGTAGATCTGGCCGTCCCAGACGATTTCGAACGGCTTGTTCTCGGCAATGGCGGCGTTGAAGATCCGGCCATTATAGGCGGTCGTCATCACCACCTCGCCATCTGCCAGAAGCTGCGGCGCCTGCGACCCGGCTTCCCACCAGACGACTTCCGACTTGATGGTGTCGAGCTTCGCAAAGGCGCGGTCCACACCTTCCGGGGTGGAGAGAACGTCATAGACTTCGCCCACCGGCACGCCATCGGCGATCAGCGCGAATTCCAGAACGGCCTTCGCGCCCTTCTTCAGGCCGCGCTTGCCGGGGAACTTCTCCAGATCGAAGAAATCAGCGGCGGTCGTCGGCACCGTTCCCGTCAGTTTCGAGCTGTCATAGGCAAAGACGTTCGACCAGATATCGGTCGACACGCCGCATTCCGTCACGGCGCCCGCCAGGAAGTCGTCAGCCGCGGGCGTGCCATCGGCACCGGCAGGCAGCGAAGCGATGTCGATCGGCTCCAGCATGCCTTCGTCGCACAGACGGATCGCATCGGCATATTCCAGCGAGGCCACGTCGATGGTCACATTGCCCGCTTCGACCATGGCCTTGATCGGGGTCGCCGGGTTGTCGCTGTCCACCATCTTGGCGGCAAAGCCCGACGCGGCGGCCCAGGGCTTCACATGCGCTTCGGTCTGGGCTTCGCCATAGGCGCCGCCCCAGGACATCACCGTCAGTTCCTGCGCGCCTGCCGAAACGGCAAAGCCTGTCAGGGCGGTGGTGAGGATCAGGATTTTCTTCATCGTTGGTTAGCTCCCATGTTGAACAGAACTGCTCTGTTGTCATTGGCCCCGCCCCTGCGGACAGGGCAGTCTGTCAGACCGGGTCGAGCGCGCGCGCATCCTGCGGCGCCCAGCCGATCCTGATCTTCTCGCCGGGGGTCAGCACGCGCTGGCCCAGCGTGTTCCGGCTCTTGATGACGAAATCATCATGCCCCGCCACCTTCAGCACGGTGCGGAACAGGTCACCCATATAGATGACCTCGACCACCTCCGCCTCGATCAGATGCGCGTCGGGGGGCAGAAGGTCGGGCTTGAACTCCACCCGCTCGGGCCGGATCGACACCAGCGTCTTCTGTCCCTTGGACGACACGTTCACGGGCGTCGCGTCGATTAACTCGCCGGTGGCCAGCCGCACCAGCGCCCGCCCGCCCTTGATCTCTTCCACCGTGCCTTCCAGCCGGTTGTTCTCGCCGATGAACTGCGCCACGAAACTGTTGTCGGGCCGTTCATACAGGTCCGCCGGCGGCGCAAGCTGCTGGATGCGCCCATCGTTGAAGACGGCGATCCGGTCCGACATCGTCAGTGCCTCGCCTTGGTCATGGGTCACGTAAACCACGGTAATTCCAAGCGATTCATGCAGATGCTTGATCTCGAACTGCATATGTTCGCGCAACTGCTTGTCCAGCGCGCCAAGCGGTTCATCCATCAGCACGAGCTTGGGGTCAAAGACCAGCGCGCGTGCCAGCGCGATCCGCTGCTGCTGCCCGCCCGAAAGCTGCGCGGGGCGACGGTTGGCAAAGGCCCCCATCTGCACCATGTCCAGCGCGCGCTTGATCTTCGCCTCGCGCTCCGATTTGCCCATCCCCCGCACTTCCAGCGGAAAGGCAAGGTTCTCGCCCACCGTCATATGCGGGAACAGCGCGTAATTCTGGAACACCATCCCGATCCCGCGCTTGTGCGGCGGCACCTGGTTGATCGGGCGGCCATCCAGCAGGATCTCGCCATTCGTGGCGGTCTCGAACCCTGCCAGCATCATCAGGCAGGTCGTCTTGCCGCTGCCCGAAGGGCCAAGCATCGTCAGGAACTCGCCCTTGCCGATGGTCAGGTTCAAGTCTTTCACGACAAGCGAAACGCCATCGTAGCTTTTCTGAACATGGTCGAACACGACGAAGCCGTCGTTCTGGCGCGTGGCGGCCAATGGCATCTCCCCGGTCTTCTCGGCGGTTGTCCCGCTCATATTCACATGACTAAAGCCAATGCGTCCCGGCATTGCAACCGGCTTGTCATGGATCGGGGCTATCATCCGCGAATGCGGGAAAACAGGCCAGTTTGCGACCCATTCGCCATCCAATGCGGCAGTTTGAATGCGGGTGGCGGGAAAATCGCCTTCCGCCCCGCCTTGCCTGCCCCTTGCTCATGCCGCAGCGCGGCACGGGCCCGGACAAATTGCCTCAGGCCGCGGCCCTCTGCCGGGCAGGTGTTGCACAAAAAATCATCCGCCGCTTGGCCACGGGCCGCGCGGTCGGGCCATACAGCCACTCCGCCGCCACCACGCCCGCCAAAACAGGGGCCAGCAGCGGGAAGGCCGCCGCGATCTCCGCCGCCACCTCTGCGCCCAGCGCCGCCACGGCAATCGGGCCGGGATACATCGTCTCCGTCGCCATGCCTTGCGCGAAAACGATCCCGTGCCGCTCCAGCAGAAGGTGGTGATACTTCACCTCGCGCCGCCCCTTGGCGATGCGGAACCGCGCATCCCCCGTCTCGGCCAGATGCTTGGCCCGCACCAGCATCTCCTGCCCGTCCACCTCGGCCAGAACCGCATGATTGGGCGAAACCAGCACATCCCCCCGGTTGCCCAGCGCCCCGTCGCGGATCAGCACCGGCCGCAACAGCGGCTCCGCCGCCAGCGCCGCGCGGTCCAGATGCCGCCCGCCCGCCCAGATCACCGGCTGCAACCCGTGGTCCAGCGTCATCACAAGGTCGCCCGCCCGGATCATCTCCACCGGCACCTCGCCCCGCTCCGTCAGGATCAGGGTCCCGGTCCCGAAACAGGGAATCCCGATCTGCGCCAGCGCCGGGCGGCTCTGGAACACCGCCGCATCCACTCCTGCCAGCCGGATCGACACCCCGCCCGGAAAGCTCAGGATCGACCCGCCCGCCCCGTCCGACGTCACCGTCACGTCGCGCAGCCGCACCGGATTGCCCTGCTCGTCCACCAGCCCCGACACGTCCAACTGATCGGCAAAAAGACCGTCCACCAGCGTCACGTCGAAATCCGTGATCGCATCCGACCCGCCGCCCGTGGTCAGGAAGAAGACATCGCGCCCCTCCCCCCCGCTCAGAGTATCGGCCCCCTCGCCACCGGTGATGGAGTCATTCCCGGTTCCGCCGCGGATGGTGTCATTCCCGGCCCCGCCGAACAGCCGGTCATTCCCCTCGTCGCCATCAACGGTATCGTCGCCCAGACCGGCGAAAACGGTATCGTTGTCCGCCCCGCCCGACAGGATGTCATTCCCCGCCAGACCGTCGATCAGATCCTCGCCCGCCCCGCCGTAGAGGGTGTTGATAAACCAGTCCGAACTCTCCGTTCCGAAATTGTCGAACCCGGTGATCGTGTCGTTGAAGGCAGACCCGATGATGCCGTCGATCCCGCTCAGGACATCGCCCTGCGCATGGCCGCCCGATGCGCTCCAGGTCGAAAGGTTGATGTTGATCGCCGCATCGCTGGCCGAATAATCGGCCACATCCATCCCGGTGCTGCCACGCAGCGTATCCGCCCCGGCCCCGCCCGCCAGCGTGTCATTGCCCGCCCCGCCATCCAGCGAGTCGTTGCCATCGCCCCCCGACAGGCTGTCATTCCCCGCCCCGCCGAACAGACGGTCTTCCCCCGCCCCGCCCCAGAGCCGGTTGTTGTCCCCGTTCCCCGTCAGCGTGTCATTCAGCGCCGATCCCTGAAGATCCTCGAAGCCGCTGATCGAATCCCCTGCCGCGCCGCCGCCCGTGGCGTTGGTCTCCAGATTGACCGACACCCCCGCCGTCGCATCGGAATAGTCCAGCCGGTCGGTCCCCGACCCGCCGACCATCGTGTCGGACCCGGCCCCGCCGCGAACCGTGTCATCCCCCGCGCCGCCGAACAGCGTGTCGTTCCCTGCCCCGGCATCCAGCAGGTCGTTGCCATCCCCGCCATCCACCGAGTCATTGCCGTCACCGCCGAAAAGCTGATCTGTCCCGATCCCGCCGAACAGGATGTCATCGCCGATCCCGGCCTGCACCAGGTCGTCGCCATCCCCGGCATCCAGCGAATCCGTCCCCGCCCCGCCAAAGATGGAGTCATTGCCCGTGCCGCCAAAGACCGTGTCATTCTCGGTCCCGGCATCCACAAGGTCATTCCCCGCCCCGGCATCCAGCGAATCCGCACCCGCTCCGCCATAGACGGAGTCGTTGCCGATGCCGCCAAAGACCGTGTCGCCGTCGTTCCCACCCTCGACCCAGTCATCCCCCGCCCCGGCATCGAGCGAATCCGTCCCATCCCCGCCGAACAGCCGGTCATTGCCCGCCCCGGCAAAGATCGTGTCCGCCCCGGCCCGGGTGTCAAAGATGTCGTTGCCACTGCCGCCGGTCAGCGAATCCCCCGCCGATCCGGTGACCACCGTTTCAACCTGCGAATAGCTGGTCGTCCCGCCCCCGCCCGAGGCCGTCCCCGCCCCCTCGCCCGAGGCATTGAGCGTTACCCCCGTGGTAAAGCCCGACATGTCCAGCGTGTCATTCCCCGACCCGCCCGTGATCGTGTCCGATCCGTCGCCGGAAACGATGACAAAGAGGTCATCCCCGTCGCCACCCCAAAGCTGGTCGTTCCCCGTGCCGCCGCGCAGCGTGTCGTTGCCCGCTCCCCCGGCCAGCGTATCCGCCCCGCCCGCGCCCGAGAGCGAGTCATTGCCCGCCCCGGCATCGACGCTGTCCGCCCCCGATCCGCCAAAGACGGAATCATTGCCGGACCCCAGCACGAAGCGCTCGAATTCATAGAATTCATCGCTTCCCGCCGCCCCGGTCATCGTGCCGCTGCCCGTGCCGTTGAAGGTAAGGGTGACGTTCCCGGTCAGCCCGCTCCCATCCAGCGTGTCGGTCCCGTTCCCGCCATACAGCGTATCGGCCCCGTCCTGCATCGCCAGGATGACCCGGTCATTGCCATCGCCGCCATAGATCAGGTCCGCCCCGGTCCCGCCCGTCAGGACGTCATTGCCGGCATCGCCCTCGATCCTGTCATTGCCGCTGCCGCCGTCGATCGTGTCATTGCCACCATCGCCCCTGACCCTGTCGTTCCCGGCACCGGACTGCACATTGTCATTGCCCGTCCCGCCATCGACGTCATTGTCGCCGGCCGGGTTGTAGGTCTGCTCCCGGATGTCGCCATAGCGCGGCTCGGCCGCCGTCGCCGACTGGACGGAGGTCACCGTCGCACTGATCCCCGGTTGCAGATCAAGGTCCGAGACATAGCCCACCAGCGTCTGGCCGACATAGACCTCATAGACCATGAACTCACGGTCGCCGGTGTTCAGGGTATAGGCATTGCCCACCCGGACGAGGCCATTCGCCACCGTCTGCCCGGCCGCATTGGTGACCACGGCCGTCTGGTTGCTGTCCTGCTGCGCCCCCGTGCCGCCCGAGAAAACGTCGTCATCATCCGTGACGGAAAAATTCAGCCGGTCGGTCGCCGTCGAAAAACTGGGGTCCAGCATGACGCTGGAGCCGGCCTGCAACGGGCCGCCCCCATTGACGATGACGCTGGAGGGCGAAAACCCCGTAAGGTTGAATACTGGCATGACCGACCGCTTCCGCTACCACTCAAGGACGCAGGAGGGCGGAACCCCGCAAACTGAGGTTGCACCGTTCCCATATGCCAAGACGGCAGGGAAAGGGCCCGGTTAAGGCTCAGGTCACGATTTTCTGCGACTTCCTCGCAGATCCGCCCCGACGGCCGGCATCAGGCGGCATCAGGCCGCCGCGCGGCGGTTCGGATTGGGGCCGGAAACAAGCTGCCGCCGCTTGGCCATGGGCCGCGCGGTCGGGCCATACAGCCACTCCGCCGCCACCACGCCCGCCAGGACAGGGGCCAGCAGCGGGAAGGCCGCCGCGATCTCCGCCGCCACCTCTGCACCCAGCGCCGCCACCGCGATCGGGCCGGGATACATCGTCTCCGTCGCCATGCCTTGCGCGAAAACGATCCCGTGCCGCTCCAGCAAAAGGTGGTGATACCCCACCTCGCGCCGCCCCTTGGCAATGCGGAACCGCGCATCCCCCGTCTCGGCCAGATGCTTGGCCCGGACCAGCATCTCCTGCCCGTCCACCTCGGCCAGAACCGCATGATTGGGCGAAACCAGCACATCCCCCCGGTTGCCCAGCGCCCCGTCGCGGATCAGCACCGGCCGCAGCAGTGGCTCCGCCGCCAGCGCCGCGCGGTCCAGATGCCGCCCGCCCGCCCAGATCACCGGTTGCAACCCGTGATCCAGCGTCATCACAAGATCGCCCGCCCGGATCGCCTCCACCGGCACCTCGCCCCGCTCCGTCAGGATCAGGGTCCCGGTCCCGAAACAGGGCACGCCCAGCGCCACCAGCGCGGGCTTGGTCGAAATCAGCGACGGGTCAATCCCCACCAGCCGGATGATCTCGCCGCCGGGGAAGGTGATCAGCGATCCCCCCGCCCCGTCCGAGGTGACCACCGCATCCGCCCAGTTGACCGGATTGCCGGTCGCATCCACCAGCGCCGACACGTCGATCCGGTCGGTGAACTGTCCCTCGACCAGCGTCAGGTCCAGATCGTTGATCTGGTCCCTCCCGCCCCCCGCCGAAAAGGCAAAGATGTCCCGCCCCGACCCGCCCGCCAGCGTGTCATTGCCCGCGCCACCGGCCAGCGTGTCATTGCCCGCACCGCCCGACATCGTGTCGTTGCCGGCATCCCCGCTCAGGACATCATTGCCATCGCCGCCGCTGACGGTGTCATTGCCGTCGCCGCCCAGAACGGTGTCATCATCCGCGCCGCCGAACAGCGCATCGCTGCCGCCCCGGCCCTCGATGACGTCATTGCCCGCGCCGCCCTCGAACTGGTTGAAATAGAAGTCGGCGGAACTCAGCCCCTCGTCGTCGAAGCCGATGATCGTGTCGTTGAAGGCCGACCCGACGACGCCATCCACCCCGGCCAGCACGTCGCCCTGCGCATGGCCGCCCGTCGCCGTCCAGGTCCGCAGGTTGATGTTCACCGCCGCGTCGCTGGCGGAATAGTCGATCACGTCAAGACCGGTCCCGCCATAAAGCGTGTCGATCCCCGCCCCGCCGATCAGCGTGTCATTGGCATCCCCGCCTTCCAGCAAATCCTGCCCGTCGCCGCCGAAAAGGCTGTCCGCGCTGCCACCGCCGAAGATCTGGTCATTCCCCGCCCCGGCAAAGACGGTCTCAAACCCCAATCCCCCGATGATCGTGTCATTGCCTGACCCGGTCTGAAGGACCTCCATCCCCGAAAAGGTCGTGGTCCCGGCGCTGCTGTCGATCGTCCCCGCCCCGGCGCCGGAATAATCGACCTCCACCGCCGTGGTGAACCCGCTGAAATCGACCGTATCATTGCCGGTCCCGCCGAACAGCGTATCCGACCCGTCCCCCGCCGCGACGACGAAACGGTCATCCCCGCCATCCCCGAACAGCGAGTCGCTCCCCGTCCCGCCGATCAGCGTGTCATTGCCGTCACCGCCATAAAGCGTGTCGCCGCTCGACCCGCCATCGACGAGGTCATCCCCTGCCCCGCCATAGAGCGTATCGACCCCGCCGCCGCCGAACAGGCTGTCCGCGCCCTCACCCGTCTCGACGAATTCCGTCCCGGTCCCGCCAAAGATCGTGTCGTTCCCGGCCCCGGTCAGCGCCCGCTCGGCCGAGGTGAAGCTGACCGTCGTCCCGCTCGCCGACACCGTCCCGATGCCGGTCGCGCTATAAGTGATCGTCGCCCCGGCGGTGATCAGCGTGGTATCCACCGTATCGGTGCCGCCATCGCCGCCGATCGTGTCCGTCCCGCCCCCGGTTTCCAGCAGGAACCGGTCATCCCCGGTGCCGCCGACCATGGAATCATTGCCCAGCCCGCCGCGGATCGTGTCATTCCCCGACCCGGCATCCAGCAGGTCATTCCCCGCCCCGCCATCCAGCGAGTCATCCCCGGCCCCGCCATAAAGCGAATCCGCGTCATCGCCGCCATCCAGCGTATCAGCCGCGTCCCCGCCGAACAGGCTGTCCACCCCCAGCCCGCCAAAAAGCTGGTCCAGCCCGGTCGTCGCCTCCAGCCGGTCATTGCCCGACCCACCGAACAGCGTGTTGTTGCCGCTCCCGCCGAACAGGTTGTCGGCATCGTCGCCGCCATCCAGCAGGTCATTCCCGGCATTCCCCGCCAGGCTGTCCGCACCGGTCCCGCCGAACAGCGCATCACCGCCCGATCCGCCGGAGATGGTATCCGCCCCGCCATTGCCCCATAGGGTGACACTGCCACCGCTCAGCGCCGCGTTCAGCGTGTCATTGAACCCGGTGCCGTCGATGGCCTCGATGCCCGTGAAGGCGACCGCCGTCACGCCGACAAGGTTCTGGTTCCCGTTCCCCGTGCCGGAAAAGACGACATTCGCCCCCGTCCCGGCGGTGGTAAAGCTGATCGTGTCGGTCCCGGTCCCGCCAAAGATCGAATCCGCCTGGCTGCCGGTGGTAACGATGAACGTGTCGTCGCCATCCTCGCCCGACAGGCTGTCGCTGCCCGGCCCGCCAGTGATGACGTCATTCCCGGCCCCACCCAGGATCGTGTCATTCCCCGCCCCGCCCGACAGCGTGTCATTGCCCGCCCCGCCCCGCAGCGAGTCATTGCCGCTGCCGCCGGTCAGGCTGTTGTCCAGCGACTGCTCGTAATCCAGGATGGCGAGGCTGGCATAGGGCACGCCCGCCGCCGTGGTCGGGGTGACGGTGGCTACCGTGTATTGCACCCCCGGCTGCAACGGCGCCGAAGAGACATAGCCCACCACCGTGCTGCCGACGATGACCTGGTAAAGGCTGACGCTCCCCAGCACGGGGTCGGTGACGACAAAGCCATTGCCCAGCCGGATCGTGCCCGAGGCCAGCGTCGCCCCCGCCGCCGTGACCACAACCCCCGTCTGCGTCCCGTCAAGAACCGCCGCCGCCGAACCGGAAAATACCGTGTCGTCATCGGTGACGGTGATCGTCAGGGCGGCAGTGGATGCAGACCAGTTCGCGTCCAACCGGAAGGTTGACCCGACAACGGGGGTCCCTCCCCCCGCAACGACGATGGCACCGACGGCATAGCCGTCGATCACATATGTGGCCATTCCACCGCTCGCGCCATACCGCCCGATCTGAGGCCGGGTCGGACCAATCCCGGACTTCTGCCGGGTTAACACATTCTTAAGGGGGCAAATTATGGCCGAATTGTGGCAATTGTGGCGCCGGGCCCCTGAGCGGCCGCTTTTGCCCCTGCCTCGCCACATGCGGGCCGCAAGCCTGAACAAGTTTCCGCCGGCCCCGCAGCAAGGGGCCAGGCCAGCCCGGGCCGTCGCAGGTTTCACAAGGGGGGGGAGGGATCTGGCGCTCTGCCGCCACGGTCGCGCCGGTCACGACCAGCCGGATGGTGCGGATGAAAGGACTCGAACCTTCACGGGAGTTACCCCACAGCGACCTCAACGCTGCGCGTCTACCAATTCCGCCACATCCGCACGATCCGGCTTGGTGGCGGCTGTTTAGCGAAGCGCTCCGGGGAAGGAAAGAGGAAAAAAGCGCCCCGCTTCACCCGCCCCAACCGGTTCAGCCGCGCCCCATCACCTGCTTCAGGCTGCGCTCCAGATCGGCGGCGGCGGCCTCGGCGATGGCGCGATGCGTCTTCATCCGCTGCCCGGCCCGCGCCTCGCGCAGCCGCGCCGTCATCGACCGCAGGAAGCGGCCAAGCACCGTGCCCTCTTCCGGCTCCGGCAGACGGCGGCTGTTGTGGCCACGCATCACCTCGCGCATCCGCGCGGCATTGGCGATCAGCGCCTCGTCGGCCTGCAACCCGCCCTCGTCTGCGGTGAAGAAGGCCGCGCAGCGCCCGGCGCAACGCGCCGCCGTCTCGGGCATCTCCACCAGCCCCGCCCGCGCCGCCACATGGCGCAGCGTCAGCGGGTTGTAATTGTAGATATGCCCGTAATGGAACAGCCGCCCCTGCAACCTGTTGCGCGCCTCGGCCTCGATATTCGGCACCTCGATATAAAGCACGCCCCCCGGCCTCAGCCAACCGCGCAGCACCGACAGCGACGCCACCGGATCGCGCATATGCTCCAGCACATGGCTCAGCCGGATCAGGTCAAAACGCCCCTCGGGAAAGTCGCATTCCTCCAGCGTCCGCCCCGCCACATCCAGCCCCAGCTTCTCGCGGCAATAGGCGGCATAGCCCTCATGCGGCTCCACCGCCGTCATCTCGGCCCCCAGATGCCGGGCCAAGAAGGTGAACTCCCCGCTCCCCGCGCCCAGATCCAGCCAGTCGCCGCCCCGCGCATAGATGTCGCGGAACTCGATGAAATGCACCTTCAGCCGCTCCAGATTGCGCCAGACCTGCCGCAGCCGCGGCTCCGTCGCCCCCTTGTAGCTTTCGCGGTAATCCTTGCGGTAGAACCGGTCCAGTTCCTCCGCCGTAGGCACCGGATCGTTGCGCAGCACGCCACAGCCCGAACAGAGCACGGTCATCAACGGCTGGCCATGCCGATCCGTCCGGGACACCACCTCCGTCCCCGTCGCGCCGCACAGAACGCAGCCCTCTGCCATGGCGCCACTCCTCCGCCCGCCCCCGCTTCCGCCCGCCATCTGCGCAATGTTTGCGCCCGGCACAAGAGAGAAAGCAGGAACCGGCACGCCCCCGCCGCCGCATCCGGCGCATAATTTTCTTGCGCAGGGATGCTTTGCCACCGTGACAGTCGCCTTCACACTCCTTATTTCATGGATCAAGCCAGAGGAGGGGGCGCCCGCGCCCCGGCGATAACATGGTCGAATGGACCCACCTGCCCGGGCTCAGCCCCTATCTTCCCACGCTCGCCGCGATGGAAACCCGCGCCGCCGCCATTGCCGAAGGTTCGGCGACCGAGGCGGTCTGGCTGCTGGAACACCCGCCCCTCTACACGGCAGGCACCTCGGCAAAGCCTGCCGACCTCACCGATCCCAACCGCTTCCCCGTCCATGAAACCGGACGCGGCGGCCAATACACCTATCACGGCCCCGGCCAGCGGGTGATCTACTGCATGCTGGATGTCGGCGCCCGTGGCCGCGACGTGCGCTGCTTCGTCCGCGCGCTGGAAAACTGGGTCATCGCCACGCTGGCCGAATTCAACATCCGCGGCGAAATCCGCCCCGGCCGCGTCGGCGTCTGGGTCACCCGCCCCGACCGCGCCCCCTCCCCCGACGGCAGCCCGGCCGAAGACAAGATCGCCGCCATCGGGGTCAAGCTGCGCCGCTGGGTCAGTTTCCACGGCATCTCGATCAATGTGGAACCCGACCTGTCGCATTTCTCCGGCATCATCCCCTGCGGCATCCGCGACCATGGCGTGACCAGCCTCGTCGATCTCGGCCTGCCCGTCACCATGGCCGATCTCGACGCCGCGCTGATGGCGACCTTCCCGCGCTTCTTCCCCACCGAGGGCGGCCTTCATCCCGACGGCCGCGCCCCTGCCGCCTGCATCATCCCCTGAGGCGATCATGGCCCTCATCCCTGCCCCGATCATCTCCACCTCGCTCGACGAAATGGCACCGATCCTGCGCAGCAAGGGCTTCTGGGCCTTCCTCCTCGCGCTGGCCGCCGTCCTCGGCCTCGCCGGCCCCTTCGGCACCGCCGACAGCCTGCCCCTCCTGCACCGCGTGATCTACTGGTATGCCATCGTCCTCACCACCGGCACGCTGGGCTTCGTCGTGGGCTTCGTGGGCTGCGACGTGATCCATTCCTACGGCCCGCCCAAATGGATCGCCTCGATCCTTTCGGGCGCGATCAGCGGCCTACCGGTCAGCGCCATCGTCTTCACGATCAACGCCCTCCTCCTCAGCCCCGGCGACCTTACCATCGAAGAGACGCCCCTCGTCCTCTCCATCATCGCCATCTCGACGGTGATCTCGCTTGCCACCTACATCGCCTTCTTCACCGATCAGCCGAACGCCCCGGCCCTGCCCCCCTTTGCCGCCCGGCCCCGGCTGCTCGACCGCCTGCCGGACGAGATCCGCGCGCCCATCGCCGCGCTGGAGGCGACCGATCATTATACCCGCGTCACCACCGACCGGGGCAGCGCCATGATCCTTCTGCGCTTTTCCGACGCCATCGCCGAAGCGGCACCCACCGAGGGATTGCGCCTGCACCGCTCGCATTGGGTGGCGCTGGACCATATCGCCGCCGTGCGCCGCGACGGCCCCCGCGCCGTCGTCACCACCCGCTCGGGCCTCGAACTTCCCGTCAGCCGGGGCCATGTCGCCGCGCTGGAGGAAGCGGGCCTCCTCCCCCGCCGCTGACCGCCCGCCCCCTGCGCAAGGCCAGGCCCTCCGCGCCGCCGCCCCTGTCGCGTCGCGGGAAAGGGTCGCCGCCCGCCCCCCCCTGAACGCGCTGCACCTCGCCCTTTCCCGCGCCGGTCCGCCCCCCGCCCTGCGACGTTTCATCTTGATCTGGATCAATTTCCTCCGTTGCCTCGCTGATCCACGCGGGCTATCACCGGACCGTCGCCCCGACTCCGCCCAGCGGAGCCGGACGCAAGGGAACACGGCCGACGGGAAAACCCGCGGACAGCGCAAGAACGGGAGACGCCAATGGCGGACGCAGCCATTCATGGCCACGAACATGACGAGCGGGGCTTCTTCACCCGCTGGTTCATGTCCACCAATCACAAGGACATCGGGATCCTCTACCTCTTCACCGGCGGCATCGTCGGCCTGATCTCGGTCATCTTCACCGTCTACATGCGGATGGAGCTGATGAATCCCGGCGTCCAGTACATGTGCCAGGAAGGCCTGCGCCTCGTGGCCGACGCCGCCGCGACCTGCACGCCCAACGGCCATATCTGGAACGTGACGATCACCGCCCACGGCATCCTGATGATGTTCTTCGTGGTCATCCCCGCGCTCTTCGGCGGCTTCGGCAACTACTTCATGCCGCTCCAGATCGGCGCGCCGGACATGGCCTTCCCGCGGATGAACAACCTGTCCTACTGGCTCTATGTCGCGGGCACCTCGCTCGCCGTGGCCTCGCTCTTCGCCCCCGGCGGCGGCGGCGAGCTCGGGCCGGGCGCGGGCGTGGGCTGGGTTCTCTACCCGCCGCTCTCCACCACCGCCGAAGGCGGCTATGCCATGGACCTCGCCATCTTCGCGGTGCACCTCTCGGGTGCCTCCTCGATCCTCGGCGCGATCAACATGATCACCACCTTCCTGAACATGCGCGCCCCCGGCATGACGATGCACAAGGTGCCGCTCTTCGCTTGGTCGATCTTCGTCACCTCCTGGCTCATCCTGCTGGCCCTGCCGGTTCTGGCCGGTGCCATCACCATGCTGCTGACGGACCGCAACTTCGGCACCACCTTCTTCACGCCCTCGGGCGGCGGTGACCCGGTCCTCTACCAGCACATCCTGTGGTTCTTCGGCCACCCGGAAGTGTACATCATCATCCTGCCCGCCTTCGGGATCATCTCGCAGGTCATCGCCACCTTCTCGCGCAAACCGATCTTCGGCTACCTGCCGATGGTCTATGCGATGGTGGCGATCGGGGTGCTGGGCTTCGTCGTCTGGGCGCACCACATGTACACCGTGGGCATGTCGCTCCAGCAGCAGTCCTATTTCATGCTGGCCACGATGGTCATCGCGGTGCCCACCGGCATCAAGATCTTCTCCTGGATCGCCACCATGTGGGGCGGCTCGGTCAGCTTCGAAACCCCGATGCTCTGGGCCTTCGGCTTCCTCTTCCTCTTCACCGTCGGCGGCGTCACGGGCATCGTGCTGTCTCAGGCGGGCGTGGACCGCGCCTATCACGACACCTACTATGTCGTGGCCCACTTCCACTACGTGATGTCGCTGGGCGCCGTCTTCGGCATCTTCGCGGGCATCTATTACTGGATGGGCAAGATGTCGGGCCGCCAATACCCGGAATGGGCCGGCAAGCTGCACTTCTGGGCGATGTTCATCGGCTCGAACCTGACCTTCTTCCCCCAGCACTTCCTGGGCCGTCAGGGCATGCCGCGCCGCTACATCGACTACCCGGAAGCCTTCGCCTACTGGAACTGGTGGTCCTCGCTCGGCGCGATGATCGCCTTCTCCTCCTTCGTGTTCTTCATCGGCATCGTCTTCTACACCCTGTTCTTCGGCAAGCGCGTGACCGAGAACAACTACTGGAACGAACATGCCGATACGCTGGAATGGACCCTGTCCTCCCCGCCGCCGGAACACACCTTCGAGACGCTTCCCAAGCAATCCGATTGGGACAAGGGCCACGCCCACTGAGGCAAGGTCGCAAAGGAAAGAAGGCCCCGGAACTTCCGGGGCCTTCTGCTTTTCGCCCCCGGCATCCTCTCCATTTACAGACGCCCGCCGCGACCATAGCCTTCCCCTGTCGTGCAACCGCCAAGGACCCCGTTTCCAATGACCCGTATTCCGCGTTTCGCCTCCCTCGCCCTGATCCTCGCGCTCGCCGGCTGCGTCTCCGGCCCGGCCTCCAACGAATTGAACATCGACAATGACGGCAACGGCCGGTTCAGCGGCCATGCTGGCCCCGACTGGTCCGAGGCCGAACTGCGCCAGATGGTCGGCGCGCAGGTCTGCGGCGGCGCCCTGCCGCGCGACTTCAACCTTCAGGTCCTCAGCGGAAACTGGCTCTTCAGCGGCACCTGCTGACGCCCCCCGGCGTCAGGCCCGCCCCCCGGAGGCGGCAGGCTGCGAAGCCCTGCCGCACCCCCTTCCCTTCACCATCCCCGACGCTACCCTGTCGCCCATGCCCTACGAATGGTTGCCCACCCCCGACACCGCCGCTCACGCAGATGACACTCAGGCCCGCCTCCACCTCTGGCCCTACCGATCCCTTCCCCGCAAGGGCTTCGTCCTCTTCATCGGCGCCACCTGCGCGCTGATCCTCGTGCCGATGCTGGCCGTCCTCGGATCGCCCGTCCTCTGGGGCATCCTGCCCTTCTTCGCGCTGGCCATCTGGGGCATGTGGGCCGCCCTCTCGCGCTCCTACCGCGATGCCGAGATCGTGGAAGACCTCACCCTCACCCGCGACGCGCTCTCCCTCACCCGCCACGGCCCGCGCGGGCGGCGGCAGGACTGGCAGGCCAATCCCCACTGGGTCTCGGTCCAACTGCATCAGAGCGGCGGCCCGGTCCCGAACTACCTCACCCTCAAGGGCAACGGGCGCGAGGTGGAACTGGGCGCCTTCCTGTCGGAAGAGGAACGTCTCGCCCTGCGGGACGAGTTGCAGACCCGCCTCTCCCGCCTGCGCTGACCGCCGCGCCGCAACGTCACTTTCGCGAAAAGCCGCGATTTCCCCTTCCCAGACGGGCAGGTCATGCCCAGATTGAACGGTCAAGGCGGGCGCAGACCCGCCGCTACGTGACTGTGGGAGGAGACAGACGTGACCATTGCAACGCGCCCCTGGGCGGGGGCCTATCCATCCGGCGTGCCTGCCGAAGTGACGGCCCCCCTGGCCCGGACGCTCGGCCAGCTTGTCCGCGACACCGCCGCCCGCGAAGGGGACCGCACCGCCTATACCGTCGTCATGCCCAACGGCATGTATGGCGACCTCAGCTTTGCCGAGGTGGACCGCCTCTCCGATGCCTTCGCCGCCTGGCTGCGCGAGGTAGCAGGCCTGCAACCCGGCGACCGCGTCGCCTTGCAGACCCCGAACTCCCTGACCGTCCCGGTCGTGGCCTTCGGCACCTTCAAGGCCGGCTGCGTGCTGGTCAACGTCAACCCCCTCTATACCGCCGCCGAGATGGCGCATCAGATCGCCGATGCCCAACCCAAGGTGATCGTCATCACCGACATGTTCACCGACAAGCTGGCCGAGGCGGGCCGCATCGTCCCCCTGCCCAAGGTTGTCGTGACCCGCGTGGCGGAACTGATGCCCCGCGCCGTGCGCGGCGTGATCGGTCTGGTGCAAAAGCACTGGGACCGCTCCATCCCCGCCATCACCCTGCCCCATACCCGCCTGCCCGAGGCGCTGGCCGAAGGCGCGCGCCTGCCGCGCAAGGCCTATGACTCCGACCTGTCGGAAACCGCCATCGCCGTGCTGCAATATACGGGTGGCACCACCGGCGTCGCCAAGGGTGCGATCCTCACGCATCGCAACCTCCTGATGAACATGGCCCAGGCCATGACCTTCATCAATCCGCATGTCGCGCCGGGAAAGGAGGTCGTGCTGACCGCCATCCCCACCTATCACATCCTTGCCTTCACGCTGAACCTTCTGGGCTTCTTCCACCTCGGCGCCCGCAACCTCCTGATCCCGAACCCCCGCCCGCTCTCGAACCTCAAGCGCGCGTTTGAGAATTACCCGATCACCTGGATCATCGGGGTCAACACGCTCTTCAACGGGCTGATGAACGAATACTGGTTCACCGACGCCCCGCCCCGCAAGCTCAAGGCCTCCTTCGCGGGGGGCATGGCGCTGCATGGCGCGGTGGCCGACCGCTGGCGCGCGCTGACGGGAACCGAGATCGTCGAAGGCTACGGCCTCACCGAAACCTCTCCCGTGGCCACCGGCAACCCGATCGGCGCGGCGCGCACCGGCTCCATCGGCATTCCCATGCCCTCCACCGATGTCCGGCTGCTGGATGAAACCGGTCAGGACGTGCCCCCCGGCACGCCCGGCGAATTCGCTATCCGCGGCCCGCAGGTGATGCAGGGCTACTGGAACCGCCCTGACGAGACCCGCGCCGCGATCTGCCCCGAAGGCTTCCTGCGCACGGGCGACATCGCAGTCATGGATGCCGACGGCTATTTCCGCATCGTGGATCGCAAGAAGGACATGATCCTCGTCTCGGGCTTCAACGTCTATCCGAACGAGGTGGAAGATTGCCTCGCCCGCCACCCTGCCGTGCAGGAATGCGCCGTGATCGGCGTGCCCGATGGCGCGGCGGGCGAATTCGTCCGCGCCTATGTCATCCGCCGCGACGACAGCGTGACCGAGGCCGACCTCCGCGCCCATTGCAAGCAAAGCCTCACCGCCTACAAGGTGCCCCGCCAGATCCATTTCCGCGACGAGTTGCCCAAGACCAATGTCGGCAAGATCCTGCGCCGCAGCCTCCGGGACGAGGCGCTTTCCCAGATGAAAGGGGCCTGAGCCATGGTCGGACCGCTGGAACAGGCCATCCTCGCGCTGATGATCGCCGTCATCATGCTGGGCATGGGGGCCTCCCTCACCCCGCGCGATTTCACCTCCGCCTTGAAACGGCCCTACGGGCTTTTCATCGGGCTTGTGTCACAATACGGCTTCATGCCGCTGATCGCCTTCACCCTTGCCCTGACCCTGCCGGTCAGCGAACCGGTCAAGATCGGCCTTCTCATCATGGGCTGCATGCCGGGGGGGACGACCTCGAACATCTTCACCTATTTCTCCAAGGGCAATCTGGCGCTTTCGGTGCTGATGACGGTGAATTCCACCCTCTTCGGCGTGTTGCTGATCCCCATCCTGCTCGTCATCTACGCGACCGGCCTGAACGTGGATATCCCGGCAGAGAACATCATCGTCACGCTCTTCCTGCTTCTCGTCCCTGTCGCCATCGGCATGGCGCTGCGGCGCTGGAACGCGAATGTCGGCGCGCTGGTGGAACTGGGCGGCTCGGCGCTGGGGATCATCTTCATCGTCTTCCTCCTGGTGTCCTGGGTGCCGCGCAACTGGGGCTTCCTGCTGGGCACGCCCGCCTCGGTCTTCTTCGCCGCCATCGCCCTTGGCCTGTGTGGCTTCCTCTGCGGCTACGGCCTCTCGCGCCTCCTCCGCCAGACGCCGCGCGATGCCCGCACCGTGGCGCTGGAGACGGGCATCCAGAACGGCCCGCTGGCCGTGGCGCTGGTCGTGCTGACCTTCGCAGGCAGCCAGCAGCAGGAGATCCTCGCCATCCCCGTGCTCTACTCGCTCTTCATCGTGATCTCGTCCAGCCTGCTCACCTTCTGGTTCCGCAGCATCGACGCGCGGTCGCAGCAGACCCTGCCGAAATCCCTGCTCTGACGGGCAAGGCAAAGGGCGGGGGCCAGCCGGCCCCCGCCCCGCAAGATCCGCAGCGTAATCTCAGGCCAGCAGGTCCTTCACCTTCGGCCCCACCGCGCCGAAATCCATCTGGCCGGTATATTTCCCCTTCAGCACCGCCATCACCCGCCCCATGTCGCGGATGCCGCTGGCCCCCACCTCGGCGATCGCGGCCTTCACCGCCGCCTCCACCTCCTCGGGCCCAAGTTGCCGGGGCAGAAACTCCTCGATCACCCGGATCTCGTTCATTTCCTTCTCGGCCAGTTCCAGCCGCCCGCCCTCTTCATAGGCGCGCACGCTTTCCTGGCGCTGCTTGACCATCTTCCCCATGATGGCAAGGATTTCCGGATCGCCCACCTCCATCTCGGACGCCTCGCTCCGGCTGGCGATTTCGCGGTCCTTGATGGCGGCGTTGATCAGGCGCAGCGTGGACAGGCGATCCGCCTCCTTCGCCTTCATCGCCTCTTTCAGCGCGGTTTGCAGCCTTTCGCGCAACGACATCTGTCACCTTTCCCCAAAGGTTGGCATGAAGCGCCACCATAGCCTGTCCCGCGCCGCGCCACAACAGCGCCCTTCCGGATCAACCGATTGAAATTCTTGAATATTCCTTTTCCCCCAAAGCCTTGACCCGGCCCCCCATCGCCACTAGTGTCCGCGCAATTTGCCGATAGGAGAGTCGCCCATGCCCGCTTCTGCGAAACCGACCGCATGCCTCGCACTCTCGGACGGAACGGTCTTCTACGGCAAGGGCTTCGGCGCCACGGGCGAAACGGTGGCCGAGCTGGTGTTCAACACCGCGATGACCGGCTATCAGGAAATTATGACCGATCCCTCCTATGCCGGGCAGGTCGTGACCTTCACCTTCCCCCATGTCGGCAATGTCGGCGTCACGCCCGAGGATGATGAGACGGGCACCCCCGTCGCCGCCGGCATGGTGGTGAAATGGGACCCGACCGAACCCTCCAACTGGCGCTCCAGGGATGAACTCACCCACTGGCTCACCCAGAAGGGCCGCATCGGCATCGGCGGCATCGACACCCGCCGCCTGACCCGCGCCATCCGCCAGCAGGGCGCGCCCCATGTGGCGCTCGCCCATGATCCGGAAGGCAATTTCGACATCGGCGCCCTCGTCGCCAAGGCCCGCGCCTGGAAGGGCCTTGTCGGCCTCGACCTCGCCAAGGACGTGACCTGCGCCCAATCCTACCGCTGGAACGAAATGCGCTGGGCCTGGCCCGAAGGCTATAGCGAACGCAAGGGCGATGGCTTCCGCGTCGTCGCCATCGACTACGGCGCGAAACGCAACATCCTGCGCTGCCTCGCCTCGGCGGGCTGCGACGTCACAGTCCTGCCCGCCACCGCCACGGCCGAGGATGTGCTGGCGCTCAACCCCGAAGGCGTCTTCCTGTCCAACGGCCCCGGCGACCCCGCCGCGACCGGCGCCTATGCCGTTCCGATGATCCAGGGCGTCCTCGCCAAGGACCTGCCCCTCTTCGGCATCTGCCTTGGCCATCAGATGCTGGCCCTCGCGCTCGGCGCCAAGACCGTCAAGATGAACCACGGCCATCACGGCGCGAACCATCCCGTGAAAGACCTCACCACCGGGAAGGTGGAGATCACCTCGATGAACCACGGCTTCACCGTGGACAGCCAGACCCTCCCCAAAGGCGTCAGCGAGACGCATGTCTCCCTCTTCGACGGGTCCAATTGCGGCATCGCCGTGGATGGGAAACCCATCTTCTCGGTCCAATACCACCCCGAAGCCTCGCCCGGCCCGCAAGACAGCTATTACCTCTTCGAACGCTTCGCCGCCGCGCTGCGCGACCGCCGCGCCGCCTGACTCGCCCGCACCTCCCGCAAGGCAGGACAGTCGCGCAACTTTTGCGCGAATTAACCGGTTTCGCTTAATCCCCCCTTAACCCACTCCGGTCCAGTCTGGCCCCGCCTCGCAGGAGCCAGACCCCATGCCCTCCCCCCCACCCGACCGCCCGGTCGGCGCGGCTGCCTCGCCGCGCCCATCGCGCCGCAATGCCGACCGCCCCCCCTTCGGCGGCCCCGCCTTGCCCGATCCGCACCCCACCGCCTCCGGCCTTGCCGAAGCCGCCGCCGCCTTCCTCCCTGCCGCGCCGCGTCTGCCACCCGCGACCCTGGCCCCGGCCCCCGTACCCGCCTCCGTCCCCGCCCCCGTCTTCGATCCGCTCGCCGTCCCGCCCGACATCGCCCTCGTCACGCGCTACGGCGCCCATCTCTGCCTGCGGCAGGGCCTTCTTCCCTGGCAGTCGCGCGACGGCGAAATCCTGATCCTGACCGCCACCCCCATGGCCTTCGAAACCCACCGCGCCGCCCTTTCCGCCTGCTTCGGCCCGAAGACCCGCCCCCTGCCCTGCCCCCGCCATCGGATCGAGGCCGCACTTCTGGCCCATGGCGGCGCCGCCCTCGCTCATTCCGCCGAATATGCCCTGCCCCCGCAACACAGCGCCCGCAGCCTGCCTCATCGCAGCATCGCCCTCGTCATGGCCGGGGCCTTCCTTGCCACCTTGACCGGCCTCCTCCTCGCCCCTCTCGCCGCCGCCACTGCGCTGCTGCTTCTCGGCCTTTGCAGCCTTTATGCGCTTTTCGCGCTCAAGCTTCTGGCCTGTATCGCTACCCTCCGCCGCCCCCCGCCCAGCGCGCCAGACGCCCTGCCCGATGACCTGCTTCCCATGATCTCCGTCCTCATCCCCCTCTATGGCGAGGCCGAGATTGCCACCCGCCTCCTGCGCCGCCTCGCCCGGCTCGATTATCCCGCCGACCGGCTCGACATCCTCATCCTGACCGAGGCCGATGATCACCCCACCCGTGCCATCCTGGCCGCCTCCACCCTCCCGCAGGGGGTGCGCGTCCTCGCCGTGCCGCAGGGCCAGGTCCGCACCAAACCGCGCGCCCTGAATTTCGGCCTCGATTTCTGCAAGGGCGGGATCGTCGGCATCTGGGATGCCGAAGATGCCCCCGATCCCGACCAACTCCGCAAGGTGGCCGCCGCCTTTGCCGCAGCCCCGCCCGATCTGGCCTGCCTGCAAGGCGCGCTCGACTTCTACAACCCCCGCACCAACTGGATGGCGCGCTGCTTCACCATGGAATACGCGCTCTGGTTCCGCCTCTTCCTGCCGGGGCTGGAACGGCTGAACCTGCCCATGCCCCTTGGCGGAACCACCCTTTTCCTGCGCCGCGACCGGATCGAGTCCGCAGGCGGCTGGGATGCCCATAACGTGACCGAAGACGCCGATCTCGGCCTGCGCCTCGCCCGGATGGGCTTCCGCACCGCCACGCTCGACAGCAGCACGATGGAAGAGGCGAACTGCCGCATCCGCCCCTGGATCAAGCAGCGCTCCCGATGGACCAAGGGCTATCTGATGACATGGCTCGTCCACATGCGCGCGCCCCGCAGGCTCCTGCGCGATCTGGGGCTGCGCCGCTTCCTCGCCGTGCAGGCCCTGCTGCTCGGCTCGCTGATCCATGGCGCGCTCGGGCCGCTGATCCTGTTGCTCTGGCTCTACAGCCTGCCCCTCCTCGGGCGCGACTGGCTGCCGCTCGACGTGCCGCCGCAGGTGTCGCTCTCGCTCCTGCTGATCCGGCTGACGGAATATGCCCTCGTCATCCTCGCCATGCGCCGCACCCGGCATGGCGGGCCGGGCTGGTGGCTTCTCCTCCTCAAACCCTACGGCCTGCTCGCCACCATCGCCGCGATCAAGGCAATCGGCGAGGCGCCCCTCCGCCCCTTCCACTGGGACAAGACGCGCCACGGACAGTTCCATGACGATGACACCATCCCTGTCCATCCGGCAGGCGCGGCCCAACCGGACACCCCGCCCGACAGCGCCCGCGCCCCGGCTCCGCCAACGACCGCCCTCAGCGCATCCGTATCTCGCCCGCCTCCACCCGAAGCCGGGTCTCGAAGGCCTTGCTGATATGCTGGCGCAGCGCCTGATAGGCCGCATCGCCATCCCGCGCCTCGATCGCCTTGACGATCTGGTCATGCTCGGCCAGCGCCACCTCGTCCCGGCCTTCGGCGGCGAAAGAGGTATTGGCCATCAACGCCATCGACCGATGCACGAGGTCAAGCTGCTGGACCAGGAACCGGTTGTGGCTCGCCAGATGAATCTGCTTGTGAAACCGCTTGTTCGCCCGGCTCAACAGCTTCGGATCACCGCCCAGAAGCGCGCGGTCATCCTCCACCATCCCCTTCAGGACGCGGATCTCCTCTTCCGTCGCATGCCGCGCCGCCAGCCGCGCCGCCAGCCCCTCCAGCTCTGTCCGCACCGCATAAAGCTCGGCCAACTGGTTATGGTCCAGCGAGGCCACGATCAGGCTGCGCCCGTCCCGCGTCAGCATCGCCTGCGTCTCCAGCCGTTGCAGCGCCTCGCGCACCGGCGTCCGCGACACGCCCAGCCGCTCCGCCAGTTCCGATTCCACCAGCCGATCGCCGGGCTTGTACAGCCCCGCCTCGATCGCCTCGAGGATCAGCGTATAGGCATCCTTCTGCACGTCGCCTCCGTCCCGCTTCAGCCGGGCCATCCGGCCCGGATACGATTGTATACCGTTTGTGACACTACCCCCCGTCCCCGCCCCTTTCAACCGCCCCCATTGCCGCGCCCGCCCCTTCGGGCTAGCTAGGGTTCATGCCCGCAGAACAGTTCCGCCACATCCGCACCTGGGTCTTCGACCTCGACAACACCCTCTACCCGCCCCACATGCGCCTCTTCGACCAGATCGAGGTCCGCATGACCAATTGGGTGATGCAGGCCCTCGGCGTGGACCGCGCCCATGCCGACCATCTGCGCGCCTCCTATTGGCAGCGCTACGGCACCACCCTCGCGGGCCTCATGGCCGAACACCGCATCGACCCCGAGGCCTACCTGGCCGATGTCCATGACATCGACTTCTCCGTCCTCTCCCCCGATCCCGTTCTGGCCCGACACATCGCCGCCCTGCCCGGCCGCCGCATCGTCTATACCAATGCCGACACGCCCTATGCCCATCGCGTTCTGGCCGCCCGCGGCCTCACCGGCCTCTTCGACGCGGTCTATGGCGTGGAACACGCCAAGTACCGGCCAAAGCCCGAACGTCAGGCCTTCGAGACGGTCTTCGCGCTCGACCGGCTCGATCCCGCCACAGCCGCGATGTTCGAAGATGACGCCCGCAACCTCGCCGCCCCCCACGCCATGGGCATGCGCACCGTCCATATCGCGCCCGAACCCGAACCGGCGGACCACATCCACCACCACAGCCCCGACCTGTCGGATTTCCTCGGGCAGCTCATCCGCCGCTGACACGAGTTCTGACCCAGATCCCGCCCACCCGCCCTGCCCCCAGCCCCCACCGACGTCAGTGCCGGAAATCGGCGCGACACTTGCGTCAGATGTCGCCCCCTGCGACGCCGCACCGCAGCAAGAATGTCTTGGACTTCCACCCGATCCGCCCCAGATACCCGAAAGTAAAACCGGAGTCCCAGATGTCCCTTGCCATTGCCGCCCCCGCCCAGCCCAGCCTCGCCAGCCGCATCCTCCACGCCACCCCCGTGATCGGCCATATCGCCCGCGACATCTCGCGCGACATCAGCACGATCTACTATGTGCTGACCATCCTCCTCACCCTCCTTGTCCTCGCGATCCAGACCTGGGGCCTCGCCGCCCTCGTCCTCACCGCCGTCGCCTTCGTGCCGGTGATGTTCACGCTGCTGATCTGGATCACCCTGCCCTGATCCGCCGCAGGGGCACTTTGTCGCTTCGCCTTCCCGCGCCACAGGCGTATCTCTCAGGGACAAGACGGAGGCGCGCATGACCCGCGAAACGACCGATATCCTGATCTCCGGCGGCGGCGTGGCCGGCCTCACAGCCGCCGCCGCCTTCGGCTCTGCCGGCTTCTCCGTGATCTGCGTCGATCCCGAGCCGCCCGTCACCCGGATGGAGGATGACGGTGCCGACCTCCGCACCACCGCCATCCTGCAACCCTCCCTCCCCGTGCTGGAAGCAGCCGGCCTCTGGGCCCGCCTCGCCCCCTACGCGGCCCCCCTCCAAATCATGCGCATCATCGACGCGGGCGGCGAACATCCCGACCCCCGCATCGTCAAGGATTTCGACGCCGCCGACATCTCGGATCAACCCTTCGGCTGGAACCTGCCCAACTGGCTCCTGCGGCGCGAGATGGTCGCCCGCCTTGCCGACCTCCCGAACGTCTCCTTCCGCCCCGGCCTCGCCACCACCCGCCTCCTGACGCGCGAGAGCGAGGCGCTCGCCACCCTCTCCGACGGCAGCCGCATCGCCGCCCGCCTCGTCATCGCCGCCGATGGCCGCAACTCGGCCATGCGCGAGGCGCTGGAGATCCCGGTGAAAACCACCCGCTATGGCCAGAAGGCGCTCGCCTTCGCCGTGACCCACCCGATCCCCCACCGCAATATCTCGACCGAAATCCACCGCTCCGGCGGCCCCTTCACCCTCGTCCCCCTGCCGGATCGGGACGGATTGCCCTGTTCCGCCATCGTCTGGATGGAGACGGGGCCGAATGTCGAACGCCTCGCCGCGCTCCCGGTGGCGGAATTCGAGGCCGAGATGAACACCCGTTCCTGCCATATCCTCGGGCCGCTGACACTGGTCAGCCGCCGCTCGGTCTGGCCCATCATCAGCCAGATCGCCGACCGCATGGCGGGCGAACGCACCGCCCTGATGGCCGAGGCCGCGCATGTCGTGCCCCCCATCGGGGCGCAGGGGCTGAACATGTCACTCGCCGATCTGCGCGTCCTTCTGGACCTCGCACAGGCCGACCGCGCGCAGCTTGGCAGCGCCAGGATGCTCGACGCCTATCACCGCGCCCGCCATCTGGAGGTGCAGGCCCGCGTCACGGGGATCGACGCGCTCAACCGCGCCTCGATGATGGGCGCGCAAGGCCTGCGCGACCTGCGGGCGACGGTGCTGAACGCGCTCTACTCCGTCGCCCCGGTGCGCAAGACGCTCATGCGCGCAGGGCTCGGCGTCCGCTAAGCGCAAGAATTTTCATCCGAAAATTCTTCCCCTCCGAAAAATCTTCGTACGAAGATTTTTCGCCCCGCGCGGCAAGCCGCGCAGGCGCGAGGGTCAAAGAACCGCTTCGACAGCCCGCTCCAGCCGCGCCACCGTGGCCGGCACGTCTTTCAGCTTGTCCAGCCCGAAGAGCCCAAGGCGAAAGGTCTTGAACTCCGGCCCCTCGCCCACTTGCAAGGGCACGCCCGCCGCGATCTGCAAGCCTTCGGCGCGGAATTTCGCGCCGTTCTGCACCTCGGGCTGGTCGGTATAGCTCACCACCACGCCGGGGGCCTGATAGCCCTCCGCCGCGACCGAAGGCACGCCCTTCTTCGCCAGCAGCCCGCGCACCGCCTGCCCCAATTCCCATTGCGCCGCCTTGGCGGCGGCAAAGCCCATGGCCTTGGTTTCCAGCATCGCGTCGCGGAAACCCAGAATGGCATCGGTCGGCATGGTGGCATGATAGGCATGGCCGCCATTCTCATAGGCCGCCATGATCGCCCGCCATTTCTTCAGGTCGAGGGCAAAGGAATTGCTGTCCGTCGCCGCCAGCCGCTCTTCGCCCAACGGCGACAGCACCACCACCCCGGCCGAGGGCGAGGCCGACCATCCCTTCTGCGGGGCGGAAATCAGCACATCCACCCCCGTCGCCACCATATCCACCCAGATGCAGCCCGAGGCGATGCAATCCAGCACCATGATCGCCCCCACCTCATGCGCGGCAGCGGCCACCTTGGCGATATAGTCGTCGGGCAGGATGATCCCCGCGCTCGTCTCCACATGCGGGGCAAAGACGGCTTCGGGCTTCACCTCGCGAATCTTCGCGACAACCTCCTCCACCGGCGGCGGCGCATAGGGCGCGCGCGGATCGTTCCCGGTCTGCCGGGCCATCACCACCGTCGTCTGCGCGGTGAACCCGCCCGCCTCGAAGATCTGCGTCCAGCGGAAGGAAAACCAGCCGTTCCGCACCACCAGCACCGACCCCTTGCCGAACTGCCGCGCCACGGCCTCCATCGCATAGGTCCCGCCGCCCGGCACCAGCGCCACGGCCGATCCGTGATAGACCTCCTTCAGCAGGCCCGACACATCCCTCATCACCCCCTGGAACCGCGCCGACATGTGGTTCAGGCTCCGGTCGGTGAAGACGACCGAAAACTCCTGCAATCCCTCCGGGTCGATATGTGCATGCGGCAGCGTGGTCATGGTCTCTCTACTCCCTGTCTTTCCAGCCCAATATGGCGCGCCCCGCGCCGGAAACCAGCCTGTTTCCGACATGTCGCAAAGCGTCCCACCGACGCATCCGTCAGGCAGAGCAGAGACCGCCCCCTAGCCCAGCGGCCCCGGCCGCCGCTCTTCGGTCAAAAGCACATTCGCCTCCACATTCCCCACCCCCGGCAGCGTCATGATCCGCCGCCGCAGCACCCGCTCGAAATCCGCGATATCCCGCGCCACCACCCGCAGCCGGTAATCGAACAGCCCCAGCACATGCTGCACCACCTGCACTTCCGGGATCGCCACCACCGCCCGCTCGAAATCCTCCAACGACACCCGCCCCCGCGTCGCCAGCTTCACCCCCAGGAACACCGTCACCCCGAACCCCAGCGCCGCGCGGTCCACCTCCACCCGCCGCCCGGCGATCACCCCCGCCTCCTCCAGCCGCTTCACCCGCCGCCAGGCCGCCGGCTGGCTCAACCCCAGCCGCCGCCCCAATTCCCCCGCCGACAGCCCCCCATCCCCCGCCAGCGCCCGGCAGATCGCCCGGTCCACATCATCCAGATCAATCACAGCGGCACCGCCTCCCCCTCCTTGATGGTGGAAATCAGCATCAACGCCTCCAGCTCCGCGATATGCGGCAGGGTCAGGATGCGCGCCCGATAGATCTCCTGATAATGCGCCATATCCCGCGCGATCACGTTCAGCCGCACATCCACCCGGCCCAGAAACGTCTCGATGGCCAGAACCTCCGGCACCTCCCGCGCCGCCGCGATGAAGGCGTCAAAGGCCCGCGGGTCCGTCTTGTCCAGCGTGAACCGCAACGACACCTCCACCCCATAGCCCAGCGCGCGCCAGTCGATCACCGCCCGCTCCGCCCGGATCACCCCCGCCGCCTGCATCCGCTCCAGCCGCCGCCACAGCGTCGCCACCGTCACCCCCGCCCGCGCCGCCAGCTCCGCCCGCGCCATCCCCGGCTCCGCCAGATACTGCCGCAGGATCCGCCGATCCGTCTCGTCAAGCATGATCCATCCACCAAACCGCCATCCAACGCATGATCCTTCCCACAAACCGCCAGAAACATCAAACATTGCACGGCCTCCACGAGAAAAATCCCTATCCTGCCGCCATCTTCAGCAAAAAGGATCGCCACAATGCGCGTCTATTATGATCGTGACTGCGACGTGAACCTCATCAAGGACAAGAAGGTCGCCATCCTCGGCTACGGCTCCCAGGGCCACGCCCATGCCCTCAACCTCCGCGATAGCGGCGCCAAGAACCTCGTCGTCGCCCTCCGCGAAGGCTCCCCCTCCGCCAAGAAGGCCGAGGCTGAAGGCCTGAAAGTCATGGGCATCGCCGAAGCCGCCGCCTGGTGCGACCTCATCATGTTCACCATGCCCGACGAGCTTCAGGCCGCCACCTACAAGCAATATGTCCATGACAACCTCCGCGAAGGCGCCGCCATCGCCTTTGCCCATGGCCTCAACGTCCATTTCGGCCTGATCGAGCCGAAGAAGGGCGTCGATGTCATCATGATGGCCCCCAAGGGCCCCGGCCACACCGTCCGCGGCGAATACACCAAGGGCGGCGGCGTCCCCTGCCTCGTCGCCGTCCATCAGGATGCCACCGGCAAGGCCATGGAAATCGGCCTCTCCTACTGCTCCGCCATCGGCGGCGGCCGCTCGGGCATCATCGAGACGAACTTCCGCCAGGAATGCGAAACCGATCTCTTCGGCGAACAGGCCGTGCTCTGCGGCGGTCTGGTCGAGCTGATCCGCATGGGCTTCGAAACCCTGGTCGAGGCCGGGTATGAGCCCGAAATGGCCTATTTCGAATGCCTGCACGAGGTGAAGCTGATCGTGGACCTGATCTACGAAGGCGGCATCGCGAACATGAACTACTCGATCTCGAACACCGCCGAATATGGCGAATACGTCTCGGGTCCGCGCATCCTGCCCTATGATGAAACGAAGGCCCGCATGAAGGCCGTGCTGACCGACATCCAGACCGGCAAATTCGTGCGCGACTTCATGCAGGAAAACGCCGTGGGCCAGCCCTTCTTCAAGGCCACCCGCCGCATCAATGACGAGCATCAGATCGAAAAGGTCGGCGAGAAGCTGCGCGCCATGATGCCCTGGATCGCCAAGGGCAAGATGGTGGACCGCGCACGGAACTGATCTTTAGCGTCGGTTGCGATTGGGGGGGGCGGTCCGGGAGGGCCGCCCTGTAGCCCATATTAACGTTCAGAAGTCCGCGTCTAAATCAGTCGCGTCTTCATCAACAGTGGCCTCTATTGCTTTCACATTTGCATTTGTAAGGTGCCAGCGTGACCCAATTCTTTCAAGGTCACCATTTACCACAACCGGAAACTTAGATCTGTGCGCCATCACAGCGGCCTCATAGTTCGCTTGGTCAAGTGACGCCGTAACTGACTGCAACTGACCGTCGATGTCTGCCTTCAAAGACACGGTCCCATCATAGTCTTCCTGCTTTCTGGCCAGCTTATTGACTACACCATACAACGTGACCGAAGGGCGGGGGCGTTTTTCCCTCAGCTTGCGTGCCGCCTCCCTAAATATAGCAGCGTCGTCATCACCAAAGTTGAAGCGCGAAATCTTTTTTGGAACTGGGCGGGTAAATGCCCATTCTAATGACAACTCAATTCTGTTAACTGAACCTATCATCCTTGCCAGCGCCTCACATAGATTAGCGCTTACTCCATTTGCAACAGACGCCTCAAATGTTTCAAGCCCGCGGCCACTTCCAACTTCCTCAGCCGCGCCACGAAGCGCCGCCAGTCCATCCACTAGCCTTCTAGAAACACGGCGCTCAATTGGCTCATCAGCCAAAGGCGCCCATTCTTCAACAAGCGTATGCTGCAAAGTCGGCGGAACCTTGCTTAGTAAGTTTACTACATAGCTACCTTGCCGAGTCTGCCCAAGACGCACCGTCTTAAGAAAGTCCATTGCTTCCTTATTCGCTCCCGCTCGATAAACGGGTTGCGGAGAGGAAATCGAGCATGCAGCGGCAAGCAAAGCTTCCTTCGCTTGCTCAATCATGCTGATTCCAGCCTCTACTCCAATTGAACCATCGTCATATGCATCTATTGCTCTAACTCGGAATACATCGTTCTCAGCATCGATCAAGCGGTGATACACTTCCTCTTGATCGCGACCCATCTGCTCCGAAAAGACCTCAAGCAACGTTGAGACGATTGACACATAATCTACGATTCTTGAGCTCTTTGGAATGAGCGTTTCGGCACCCATATCCTTATTGGAATAGATATCAGCGAAATCTCGGTATCTTCCTTGAACCTCCCAACCCAAACTACGCGCAAACGCAGCAATCGCCGCAGGAGAAACTGCAGCAATCGCGTCCTCATCCACAATCAGCGAACGCATCAGATTCTTCCGTCCTTAGCGAGGCCCATCAGTCTTGTTAGTTCAGACACTGACAACACTTGCGAACTCGGGACCCTGATCGTAACACTTACGTCGTTCTCACTCTGTGGTAAACCACTCAATGACACCCAGTAAGCGCACTTTCGCATCACCAATTGGTTCCGATCACTCTCAAGCCATTGGGATCTATCGCGGGGCATCTCGTAGACCATCAGAAGTCTCGGATGACCAGAAGGCTCAATTAAAAGGTCATAGTTGCGCTTCTTTAAAGGAAACGAGAAATACCCGTTATCCTCAGATCCTAGGTTTTTTGTAGCCTTTATCTGCCAATCTATTTGCGGAAAACCATGCAATCCACCCCGCACAATTAAGTCCGTTCCAGTTCGGTCCAGATTTTGCTCAGCAAAAACAAATCCGGCGGCACTCGCTAGGGCTTTCAGGTAGACGACTGAAAGCTGTTCTTGGATGTCAGATTCCGCCAATAGCATGAGATCACTCCACAACCGTCTAACGCACTCACGATGCCATCAAATTCACCAAATGCACAGCCCCCTTACTAGTCCCTATCTTTCCCCCCACAAAAGGCGCATACCCCCTACAGCCCTCCGAACACGGGGGGCGTGACGGGCCGTTGGGGGTCCGGGATGCGCCGCCCTTGGGCCCCGCGCCCCGCAGCCCCGGCCCGAATGTCCGGAAAGGACAGACCGATGGGCGTTTCCACCCCCAAGACCCCGTTCAACCTCGCCGAATTCCTGTCGCAGAAGGCCCCTCCCGGCTCCCGCCGCAAACCGGCCTGGAACCGGCCCCGCAGCGCCGCCCCCGCCAATGACGAGGCGACCGAGACGGAGAGCGAAGACTCCCGTTCCGCGACCAAGGAAGAGTGACGCGGGCCTGTCCCGAGACCCCGCCCCGGACGTGATCCGGGGCCTCCACCCACCACCCCGCAGCCCGGCCCCGCCGGGACCGCGCCTATCGGTGCAAGGCGCAGCGATAAACCAGCGCTATCCCTGCGTTGCGCAAAACCCGCCTGACCGCGCGCTGCGTGGCCACAGTTTGCGGCACAGTTTGCGGCACGCTTTGCGGCACGGCCGAAATCACCCCGCCGCCCGCTCCACCGCCGCCACGATCGTCCCCACAACCTCGTCCAGAAGGGCGGAATCCTCGCATTCCGCCATCACCCGGACCAGCGGCTCGGTTCCCGATTTGCGAATGAGGATGCGGCCCTTCCCGACCACCTTCTCCTCCATCGCCGCGATCACCGCCTGCACCCCCGCATCCTCCAGCGGCCGTTTGCCCTCGCCATAGCGCACATTGCTAAGTCTTTGGGGAACCGTCTCGAATTGCCGCGACAACCGCTCCGCGCTCTCCCCCGTCCGGGCCATTTCGGCCAGGAATTGCAGCCCGGCAACCAGCCCGTCCCCCGTCGTGGCATAGTCCGTCATGACGATATGCCCCGACTGCTCGCCTCCCAGATTGAAACCGCCCTCGCGCATCCGCTCCACCACGTAGCGGTCCCCCACCGCCGTCCGCTCCAGCCGCAGCCCGGCCTCCCCCAAGCGCCGCTCCAGCCCCAGGTTAGACATCACCGTCGCCACCAAAGCCCCCCCCCGCAGCCGCCCCTCCGCCGCCCAGCGCAGCGCCATCAGCGCCATGATCTGATCGCCATCGGCAACTTTTCCGTGGGAATCCAGGATCATGACCCGGTCCGCGTCACCATCCAGACAGATGCCCACATCCGCCCCATGGGCCACCACCGCCTCCGCCGCCGTCTCCACATGGGTCGATCCGCAGCGGTCGTTGATATTCGTCCCGTTGGGCGAAACCCCCACCGGAATGACCTCCGCCCCCAGTTCCCACAGCACCTCCGGCGCCGCCTTGTAGGCCGCCCCGTTCGCGCAATCTATTACCACTTTGATCCCATCCAGCCGCACGCCCGAGGGCAGCGTCGTCTTGACGAACTCCTGATAGCGTCCCTTCGCATCCTCGATCCGCTTCGCCCGCCCGATCTTCTCCGGCCGCGCCGGACGGATCTCGCCCTCAAGGATCGCCTCGATCTCCGCCTCCGCCTCATCCGAAAGCTTGAACCCGTCAGGGCCAAAGAACTTGATTCCATTGTCGTAATGCGGGTTGTGGCTGGCAGAAATCATCACCCCCAGATCGGCCCGCATCGACCGCGTCAGGAACCCCACGGCGGGCGTCGGCACCGGGCCCAGCAGCAGCACATTCATCCCCGTCGAGGTCAGCCCCGCCGTCAGCGCGTTCTCCAGCATATAGCCCGACAGCCGCGTATCCTTGCCGATCACCACCCGATGCACCGAACTCCCGTCGCGCCGAAAGAACCGCCCGGCCGCCGCCCCCAGCTTCAGCGCCATTTCCGCCGTCATCGGGTAGGTATTCGCCTTCCCCCGCACGCCATCGGTTCCGAACAGTTTCCGCGTCATGTCCCCACTCCATTCACCGCCTGCCACAGCCGCAGCGCCTGCCGCGTCTCGGCCACGTCATGCACGCGCAGCACCTGCGCGCCCTGCGCCACCCCCGCCAGCGCCACCGCCAGCGATCCCGCAACCCTCTGTTCCGCCACGGCTTCGCCACCAATCGCTCCGATGAACCGCTTCCGCGACGCGCCCAGCAGGACCGGCACCCCCAGATCATGGAACAGCGACAACCGCCGGATCAGCGCCAGGTTATGCGCCGCCGTCTTGCCGAACCCGATTCCGGGATCGACCATGATCCGGTCGCGCGAAATCCCCGCCGCCTCGACCACAGCGATCCGCGCCTTCAGGAAATCGTAAACGTCCAGCAGCACATCCTCATAGCGCGGGTCATCCTGCATCGTCGCGGGCGTGCCCACGGAATGCATCAGGATGACCGGCGCGCCCGCTTCCGCCACGACCGACGCCATCGCAGGATCAAACCCCATGGCCGCTACATCGTTCACGATGCCCGCGCCCGCCGCCAGCGCCGCCCGCGCCACAGGCGCTTTCCGCGTGTCGATGGAGATGGGGCACCCAAGGCCCCCGTCGCGCAGCGCCGCAATCACCGGCGCCGTCCGCGCCACCTCTTCGGCGACCTCCACCTCCGCCGCGCCGGGCCGCGTGCTTTCGCCGCCGATGTCCAGCATATCCGCCGCCGCGGCCATCGCCCGCGCCTGCGCCAGCGCCGCCTCGGGGGCCAGGAACTTCCCCCCGTCGGAAAAGCTGTCCGGTGTCACATTGAGGATGCCCATGATCCGTGGCGCATCCATCTCCATGCCACCAAAGGCCGGCCGCGGCGCGCTCAGCCGGTCGCGCACCTCACCTGCAAGGGCCGACAGCGGCACCACGCGCGGCGGCGCATCACGCCGCAGCACCTCCACCTCCGCAAACCAGCACCAGCCGCCGGCAAGCGGCAGCGCCCCCGCAGGGCGGCAAGGATCGACAGATGCAATCGGGCGGTAATATTCCATGCGCCCTGCCTAGGCGCAGCGCCGCGCCCGTGCAAGACCTGCCCGACTCAGCCGCGCTCCACCGGCACGCGGCTTCCTGCCGGGACTGCAACATCCCCGTGAACGACGATCCCGCTCGCCGCCATCACCTCGGCCAGCCACAGCGCCAGCGCCACCGGATCGCGGCTCTGCGGCCCGTCCACCGCATCCAGCACCAGCTTGGACGGCGCCCAGACGATCATCTGCCCGCGCTTCACCGCCCAGTCGATCTCGGTCCGCGTCGCCACCACCACGCAGCGGTCATCCCGCGCCGCCAGCGTCCAGGCGTTCTGCTCGATGGCCAGCAGGTCGATCCGCCGCTGCGTCGGCTTGTGCCCCGTCTCGGGCCGCGCCTCATCGGGCAGCCCCACCGTCAGGATCACCGGCACGCCGCGCGCCTGCAACGCGTCCAGCCGCGCCGACAGGTCCGCCGCATGGATCGCCGCATTGTCGAGGAACACGACCAGCGGATGCACCGCCGCCTCCACCCCGTCCTTCCCCACCGCCCGCAAGGGCGCCTCGGCGCGCGACCGCACGATCTCCACCCCCAGCTTGCCGGGACCGCGATCCAGCTTCTCCACCCGCACGAAGGCGCGCATTGCCTGCGGCTCGGCCAGGATGCGCTCTGCCACCCGCTCGGCCAGCGTCTCCAGAAGGTTCAGCCGTTCCGCCGCCAGCTCGGCCGCGATGGCCTCGGTGATCCGGTCATAGCTCAGGATCTTGTCCACATCGTCATCCAGCGGCTGCGGCTGCGGCCGCACCTCGACCACCACATTGAACTGGATGCGCTGGCGCGTCCCGCGCTCCTGCTGGAAGGCGCCGATCTCCACCTCGACCACATGGTCGCGCAGCGAGATGCGGTCGCGCGGGTCGGCACTGGCCGAGGCGACGGCCCGCTCTTCAGGATGCGCGAAGGCAAGGCGGATGTCGCTGGTCATGGTCTCGCCTCCTTCGGCGCGCAAAGAAACAGGGGCAGGATAGCCCCTGCCCCTCACACTTCCATGTCCGATCCCGGCAGAATGCGCAACCAAGGCGACTCGGTCCGCACCCCCTCAGGGCTGTTTGTAGAAGAGATGCGCCCCGATCGCCGCCGTCTGCGGAAAGCGCCGCGCCCAGCCGGGCCGGACCCAGCGGGTATGGAAATGCGTGGCCCCCATCGTCAGGGCGCGCGGCGCGCCATCCATCATCACCCGAGCGATGCGCTCGGCCCTCCAGACGGCTTCGGGGTCCCGCATCCGGTCGGCCCGGCCGTCGCAGACATAGCTGAACTGGCACCCGCCGCCGCCGCGCTGCTGCACCACACCGCAGATGCTGCGCGGGTAATCCGGGCTGTCCACCCGGTTCAGGATCACTTCCGCCACTGCGAACTGGCCGCGCAGCGTCTCGCCCCGCGCCTCGAAATAGATGGCCTTGCTCAGGCATTCCCATTCGGCATCGCCCTGGGGTGCCGGCAGCGTCGCCAGCCAGGCATCGTCATAGCGGATCACGGTCGGCACCGCAGGCGTGGCGGGCGTCGTCCGCGTCTCCACCTTCGGCCCCACCGCAAGTTCGGTCAGGCGTTGCCCCGGAAGGGCGGCAAGGGCCTGTTTCTCGGCCCCCAGCAGCGTGCTCATCGTCCCGCCCAAGGCGACGGTCGGATCGTTGGACTGGCTGACCGTCACCTCGGCGAAGGCCGCTCCATTCAGGAAGACGGCGGCCATTGCCCCCGCGATCCAGCCTGTTTGCAAGCGCATTGTCTCGTGTGCCCCGGTTGTTTCCCTCCGCCACCGGTCAAGCCACCGATGGCGAGGCGCGGGGGTAAACGACTCAGGGACCGCGAGTCTACCAATGTGGCAAAATTGCAACCAAAATCAGACAAGTTTCGGCGGATATCCGCCGAAATCACTTAATGCAGTAGCGCAGCTTCACCACGCAACCACATGATCTTGAATCACTTTTTGCGCGATTGCACTCGCGTATCTGGAGTCTCCATGCGTTCCTGCAAGGCCAGATGTGCCGCCGCAAGCCGGGCCAGCGGCACCCGATAGGGCGAGCAGGAAACATAGTCGAACCCCGCCTTGCGGCAGAAGGCGATGGATTCCGGGTTCCCCCCATGCTCGCCGCAGATCGACAGGACAAGGTCGCCGCGCGTCCGCCGCCCCCGCTCCGCCCCGATATGCAAAAGCTCGCCCACCCCGTCCACGTCCAGGATATGGAACGGGTCTTCCGGGAACACGCCCTGCTGCACATAGGTATTCATGAACCGCCCCGCATCGTCGCGCGACAGGCCATAGGTCATCTGCGTCAGGTCATTCGTCCCGAAGGACAGAAAGGCCGCGTGCTGCGCGATCTCGCCCGCCCGCAGCGCGGCGCGCGGCGTCTCCACCATCACGCCCAGCTTGTAGGCGAAATCCGCCCCCGCTTTGGTGCGCACCTTGGCCGCCACCGCATCGACGCGGGTCTTGACCAGCTCCACCTCGCGCCGGGCGCTGACCAGCGGGATCATGATCTCCGGCACCACCGCCGCGCCGCGCCGCCCCACCTCCACCGTCGCCTCAAAGATGGCCTGCGCCTGCATGTCATAGATTTCCGGCAGCACGACCCCCAGCCGCACCCCGCGCATCCCCAGCATCGGGTTGAACTCGGCCAGGGCCTCGGCCCGTCGCGTCACCTCCGAAAGGGGCCGGTCCAGCGCCTCGGCCAGTTCCCGCAACCCCTCGCGCGACTGCGGCAGGAATTCGTGCAGCGGCGGGTCGAACAGGCGGATGCAGACCGGCAGCCCCTGCATGATGTCGAAAAGCTGCACGAAATCGTCCCGCTGCATCGGCAAAAGCCGCGCCAGCGCCGCCGCCCGGTCCTTGGGCGTATCGGCAAAGATCATCTCGCGCATCACGATCAGGCGGTCTTCCTCAAAGAACATATGTTCCGTCCGGCACAGCCCGATTCCCTGCGCCTCGAACTGCCGCGCCGTGGCCGCATCCTGCGGCGTGTCGGCATTGGCCCGCACCCCGATATCGCGATGCTGGTCCGCCCAGCCCAGAAGCTTGCGGAAGGAATCGTCCAGCGCCGGCGCCAGCATCTCGGCCGCCCCCGCCAGCGCCTCGCCCGCCGTCCCGTCCACGGTGATGATGTCGCCCTCGCGGAACACCCGCCCGTCCGGCGCGGTCAGCTTCCGGTCCTTCGCATCCAGCTTCAGGTCCGACGCCCCCACGATACAGGGCAGGCCAAGCCCCCGCCCGATCACGGCGGCATGCGAGGTCATCCCCCCCCGCTCGGTCAGCACACCCACCGCCGAATGCATCCCGCGAATATCCTCCGGCGCCGTCTCGCGCCGCACCAGAATGCAGGGCTCGCCCCGCGCCGCACTGGCCTGCGCCGCCTGGGACGAAAACACGATTCGCCCCGTCGCCGCACCGGGGCTGGCCGCGATCCCCTTGACGAAGACATCGCGCCCGCCCCGCGGGTCCACCTGCGGATGCAACAGCTCCGACAGCGCCCGCGGCTCCACCCGCAGCACCGCCTCCGCCTCGGAAATCACCCCGTCCTCGGCCAGCGCCACGGCGATCTTCAACCCCGCCCGCGCCGACCGCGCCACCTTCACCGCATCCAGAACCGACAGATGCCCGTCCTCGATGGTGAATTCGATCTGCATCTCCTCGCGCAGCTTCACCCGGCACGAGGCGCCAAAGCGCAGGAGATCGGCAAACAGCCCCGGCGCCAGCTCCTCCAGTGACGGCCCGCGCGGATCGCGAGTCAGATAGATGGCCTCGGTCCGCTTCAGCGCATCCCGCCCCTGGCTCTGCCCCAGATAGCGCCCCGTCACCTGCGGCAGCCCCGTCACCGGATCGACGAACTGGATCACGCCAGAGCCAGACACCCCCTTGCCGATCCCCTGCGCCATCTCCTGCACCACAAGGCCCAGCCCCGCATCCTCCGGCGCGCCCTTGGCCTGGCGCAGAAGCCGCGCCGTCGTCCCCTCCCAGGCCCGCGCCATGGAGCGCAGCACCTCGGCCAGTTGCCGCGCCGGCTCCTGCGGGAATTCCTCGTCCATCTCCAGCTCATAGACCCGTAGCGCATCGCGCAGCGCCTCGGCACTCGCCGCACGGTTCTCGAACATGTCGGGGTCCAGCCGCGCCACATGCGTCGCATAGGCCTGCACGAAGCGCAGATAGAGCGCATCCGCCGCCGCCTGCCCATGCCGTTCCGCCAGCATCGCATGGCGCGCGGCATTCATGCCCACATTCAGGATGGTCGCCGGCCCACCCCAATCGGGGTTCACCGGGCTGGGCCGGACAGAGATCAGCGTGTCATCCCCGAAATGCGCCAGAATCGCCTCCACATCCACCGGATGCCCCGCCGCGATGGCGCGGATCGTGGCGGCAGGCAGCGCCACCGTCTCGGGCACCGGCAGGTCCAGCCGCACAAGGCGTTGCAGGCATTTGGCCCGCCAGCCATGGGCCGTGGTCTGGATGCGCGCCGAAGGCGTCACCTCGGCGAAATCGGGAAGCACGTCCATCTTCTGCACTGCGGCGACCTTTCCTTTGCACATGCAGGATACGCCATGCGGGCTGTCAATCAAGCCTGACATTGCCCGGAATTCTGTAAGGCAGGATGGGCAATCCTGCCCATCCTACATCCCGACCCTTGCCCCCGTAGGATGGGCAATCCTGCCCATCCCCCCCGATGCTCAGCCTTCCACCTTCGTCAGATCCGCCACCCCTGCACAGATCGCCCGGATGCGATGCAGCAGATTCAACCGGTTGCGCCGCACCACGGGGTTGTCGGTGTTGATCTGCACGGCGGTAAAGAAAGCGTCGATCGGCGCGCGCAACTGCGCCATCGCCCCCATAGCAGCGGCGAAATCCTCGGCCTTCATCGCGGGGCCGATGGCCTGTTCCGCCACATCCAGCGCGTTGAACAGCGCCCGCTCCTCGTCATTCTCGGCAAATTTCGGGTCCGCGCCGAAGGAATACTCCACCCCGTCCTTGGCTTCCGCCTGGCTCAGGATGTTGTTCGCCCGCTTGAACCCTTGCAGCAGGTTGGTGCCATCCTCCGAGGACAGGAAGGACTGCAACGCCTGCGCCCGCTTCACCAGCAGCGTCAGGTCGTCATTGCCGGGCATGGCGAGGCAGGCGTCGATGACGTCATGCCGGATGCCCTGATCGCGGAGGAAGACCTTCAGGCGGTCGTGGAAGAAGGCGAGAAGGTCACGAATTTTTGGAACCTCACTGTTCCTCCATTCGACCCCACTATAGTGAGAGACATATGCATCAGCGACCTTTTCTGCGGCAACAAGGTCACGTTCATTTACACTGTCAGGTACGGCTGCGGCAGCCTCCATGTACTCGAACGCGTGCAGCCAATCCGGGTTCGTGAGAGCAGTCTCAGTTTCAGCCGCAGAACGTCGTCCAGCCATCAAGTCTGCGACAAGGCTTGCGCGAATGTTCTCCCGAACTTCCTTGAAATTCCTCGCGTGAGCATCCATGAACCGATTTTCAAACACATCGTGAAGGCGCACCCTCACCCCATTCCCCAAAACCAACCGAATAACCCCCAGCGCCGCCCGCCGCAGCGCGAAGGGGTCCTTGCTCCCCGTCGGCTTCTCGTCAATCGCCCAGAACCCGGTCAGCGTGTCGATCTTGTCGGCCAGCGCCACGGCCACTGATACCGGCTCCACCGGCACCGCGTCCGAAGGCCCCAGCGGCGAGTAATGATCCCGGCAGGCATCCGCCACCGCCGCAGGCAGTCCCGCCTCCAGCGCGTAATACCGCCCCATCACGCCCTGCAATTCGGCAAACTCGCCCACCATCCCCGACCGCAGGTCCAGCTTCGCCACCCGCGCCGCCTGTTCGGCCATCGCCGCATCCGCCCCCACCAAGGGCGCAATCTCCCGCGCCAGCGCCGCGATCCGGTCGATCCGCTCCGCCTGCGACCCCAGCTTGTTGTGGAAGGTCACGGACCGCAGCCCCTCGGCCCATTCGCCCATGCCGCCCTTCGCCACCCGCAGGTCATTCTCCCAGAAGAAGCGCGCATCCGACAGCCGCGCCGCCAGCACCTTCTGGTTGCCCTTCAGGATCGCCACCCCGCCATCCGCCGCCTCGATATTGGCGACCGTGATGAAACGCTCGATCCGCCCCGTCTTCGGGTTTTTCACCGAAAAGAACTTCTGATGCTCCTTCATCGAGGTCTGCAAGACCTCCGCCGGCAGGCCAAGGAATTCCTCGCCGATCTGCCCCATCAGCACCACGGGCCATTCCACCAGCCCGGCCACCTCGGTCAGCAGGCCGCGATCCTCCACCACCTCCAACCCGGCGGCAAAGGCCATGTTGGTGGCCTCCTGCCAGATCTGCGCCTCGCGCTCGGCCGCATCCAGCATCACCTTGGCGCGGGACAGCTTCACCCGGTAATCCTCGAAGGAGGCGACGGCAAACCGCCCCGCCCCCATGAAGCGATGCCCCTCCGTCGTATTCCCCGCCCGGATGCCGTCAACCTCAAGGTCCACCACCCGCGCGCCCGCCTCATCCACCATCAGGCAGAGGATCGACTGCAACGGTCGCACCCAGCGCAACGACCCCGCCCCCCAGCGCATCGACTTGGGCCAGGGGAAATTGCGGATCACGCTGTCCAGCACCTCGGCCACGATCGCATCCGCCTTGCGCCCCGGCTTTTCCACCACCGCGAAATAGACCTGCGCCTTCTTGTCGTCGCGTATCTCCAACTGGTCCTTCGTCAGCCCCGTGGACCGCAGGAACCCCTCCAGCGCCGCCGCAGGCGCATCCACCCGCGGCCCCTTCCGCTCTTCCCGCACCGGGCGGCTTTCCGCCGTCAGCTCCTCCACCGACAGGACCAGCCGCCGCGGCGTCGAAAAGGCCCCCGCCCCCGCATAGGTCAGCCCCGCCTCCACCAGCCCGTCAGTGACCAGCTTCTTCAGGTCCGCCGCCGCCTTCCCCTGCATCCGCGCAGGGATTTCCTCGGAGAAGAGTTCGATGAGCAGGTCAGGCATGGCTCAGATCCAGTCGAGATTGACGCGGGTGATGGGGAAACGCGCCGCCATCCGCGCGCGCAGGGCGGCGAAACGGGGGGCGAGATGGGCAAACTTCTTCTCATGGGTTTCGGCCACCAGAAGCTGGATATGGTCGAAGAGGTCCGTCCCCTCCATCGCCTCCAGCAAGTCCAGTTCCGCCCCTTCGATATCTATCTTCACAAAGGCCACGCGGCCATGCTCGGCCACCAGCCCGCGCAGGAAGGCGGGAAAGTCGATGACGGTGACATCCACCCCCTCGGCATCCGCCATCCGCCGCCCGCCCGCCACGATGCTGGACGAGACGGAGGCGCCATCGGGATTGGCCTCCCAGCCTTCGGCGCGCTGCAACCGGAACGTGCCTGCCACGGCCCCGACGGCGGCCTGATGGAAGGTGATGTTGTCGCGCCCCGCCAGCCCCGCCCGCAGCCTGGCAAAGGTATAGGGGTCAGGCTCGAAGGCATGGACCCGCGCGCCGCTATCGGCCAGCAGTTCCGTCACCGCGCCCATATTGGCCCCGCAATCCACCACCACATCGCGCGGCCCCAGCATCGACACGATGCCTTGCAGCATCCCCTTGGCATAGGCGCGCCGCCCGTCATTGCCGGGATGCCGAAAGGCCCGGTCGCGGGATCGTTCGATGGCCGTCCGGGGGCGGGGGGCGGGGTCCGGCATGAACACCTCAGGGACTGGAACTGGCAGGCGCACACGCGCCCGCACCGGACCCGCCGCTGAAGGCGGCCTGCCCGCAGGCGTTCAACTGATGCCAGGCAAAGGCCCGGCCATCGGGAAAGACCGCGACCACACGGTCCACGCCGGGATGGATCTCCGCTTCCGAGAGGAAGGCGATCGCCTCCCCCTTCTCCAGCGCCGCACCGATCGCCGCCGCGTCGAAACAGTCGAACCAGCCCGGCGCGACATTCGGCACAGCATCTTCATAGATGCGATAGGTCTCGGTCAGCATCGCCTGCGTCATCGGCGTGCGGAAACAGGCGCGGAACCGGATCGGGCTGCTTTCGCTGTCGATCCCCGTCACCTCTTCCGCGATGATCGGCTCGGCCACCCCGCCCTCGATCAGGGTCAGGCGGATTTCCGCCCCCGGCTCGAAGGTCACCTCCTCGTAGAAGGCATGGACCTGCAACCAGTACATCGCGATCCCCGCGACCAGCCCGATCAGCACGATGGCGCCCCCGACGATCTTGCCATTCACGCCGCCGCCCCCCCCGAAGCGCCCCCAGATGCGCCACCGGCCTCGGTCGTCACGAAAGCATCGGCGCATTTCTTGGCCAGCGCCCGCACCCGCCCGATATAGGCCTGCCGCTCGGTGACAGAGATCACCCCCCGCGCGTCCAGCAGGTTGAACAGATGGCTGGCCTTGATGCACTGGTCATAGGCCGGATGCGCCATCACGATCCGCTTGCCGTTCTTCGGGTCAATCGCGTCGAAGGCCAGCAGCCTTTCGCATTCGGCCTCGGCATCCTTGAAATGCTGGAACAGCATCTCGGTCGTCGCCCCGTCGAAATTGTGGCGGCTGTATTCCTCTTCCGTCTGGCGGAAGATGTCGCCGTATTTCAACGGGATGGGCGATTGCGGATCGTTGAAGGGCATCTCCATCACATGGTCGATCCCCAGCACATACATCGCCAGCCGCTCCAGCCCATAGGTCAGCTCGCCCGAAACCGGGCGGCAGTCATGCCCGCCGACCTGCTGGAAATAGGTGAACTGGCTCACCTCCATCCCGTCGCACCAGACCTCCCAGCCCAGGCCCCAGGCGCCCAGCGTCGGGCTTTCCCAGTCATCCTCGACGAAGCGGATGTCATGCACCGCCGGATCAAGCCCGATCGCCCGCAGCGACCCCAGATACAGCTCCTGCAAATCCGGGGGCGAGGGTTTGATGATGACCTGATACTGATAGTAATGCTGCAACCGGTTCGGGTTCTCGCCATAGCGCCCGTCCGTCGGGCGGCGCGACGGCTGCACATAGGCCGCGGCCCATGCCTTCGACCCCAGCGCGCGCAGCGTGGTCGCCGGATGGAAGGTCCCCGCCCCCACCTCCATGTCATAGGGTTGCAGCACCGCACAGCCCTTGGCGGCCCAATAGGCTTGCAGACGCAGGATGATCTCCTGAAAGCTGCGGGGAAGCGTCGCGCTGTCAGCCATGACCGGGCCCTCTTGAAAACCGCCCCCTCCATAGGCAAGAGGCTGACAGGGGTCAATCCTTGCAAACCCGTCCCGGAAAGCACGTGCATCCGGTGGCTGCTCTGCTAGGCTCCGGCCCGCCCTGAACATGGAATTGTCGAATGCTCCGTCTGGCTCTTGCCGTCCTGACCCTCGGTCTGTTTCTTCTCCCCCCGGGTCCGGCATCTGCCCAAGAGGCCGGCGAGGTCTATCTCCAGATCGAAGCCAAGCCCGACCTCGCCCAGGCGCGCGACCGGGCCGAGGCCTGGACCGCCTTATTCGACAATGTGCAGGGTTTCGTGGTGCCATCCGGCTGGCATGTCATCGCGCTCGGCCCCTTCGACCGCGCCGATGCCGCCCTGCGGCTCGACAGCCTGAAACGCGAAAACCTCGTTCCGCGTGACAGTTTCGTCAGCGACGGGTCGAATTACCGCGCGCGGTTCTGGCCCCCCGAAGGCAGCGTGACGCCCGCCCCCGAACCCGCCCCCGATACGACCGCCGCAGACGCGGCAGCAGCCGACCCCGCCCCGCAGAACCCGGCCCTGCCCGATGAAAGCGTGGAAGAGGCCCGCGCCTCCGAATCCCTGCTCACCCAGCAGGAACGCGAATTGATCCAGACCGCGCTCAAATGGTTCGGCTTCTACGACAGCACCATAGACGGCGCCTTCGGGCGCGGCACCCGCGCCTCCATGCAGGGCTGGCAAGAGGCGAACGGGTTCGAACCGACGGGCATCCTCACCACGCTCCAGCGCGGCACCCTCGTCGCCAATTACCAGGCCGAACAGGCCGCGCTCGGCCTCGACACGATCACCGAGGCCGAGGCCGGCATCGAAGTCACCCTTCCCACCGCCCTCCTCGCCTTCGACCATTACGAACCGCCCTTCGTCCATTTCACCGCCAAGGACGGGTCGGATGACCTGCGCATCACGCTGATCTCGCTTCCCGGCGACCAGGCCGCGCTCTACGCGCTCTATGACACGCTCCAGACCCTTACCATCATGCCCACCACCGGCCCGCGCGAACGCGGCGAACGCAGCTTCACCCTGCGGGGCGAAAGCGCGACCGTGGTATCGCAAGCCTATGCCGAACTGTCGCGCGGTCTGGTCAAGGGCTGGATCGTGACCTGGAACCCCGCCGCCGACCTGCCCATCGACCGCATCCTCCCCGCCGTCGAGGCCAGCTTCCGCCCCGTCGGCGACCGCGCCCTCGACCCCGGCATCGTGCCGATGGACGATGCCACGAAGGCCGGGCTCCTCGCCGGGCTCGAGGTGCGCAAGCCCCGCCTCTCCGCCTCCGGCTTCTTCGTCGATGCCGAAGGCCGCGTCCTGACCAGCGCCGCCACCGTCGCGCAATGCGCCCGCATCACGCTCGACACCACGACCGAGGCGCGCGTCGCCCTCTCCGATCCCGCGACAGGCATCGCCCTCCTGACCCCCGCCACCCCGGTCTCGCCCCCCGCCACTGCCGAATTCCAGCTTGCCCCCGATCGCATCGGGGCCGAGATCGCCGTCGCCGGCTACAGCTATGGCGAGGCGCTCCCCGCCCCCGTCCTGACCTTCGGCACGCTGGAGGCAGGCCAAGGCCTGCAAGGCGAACAGGGCCTGAAACGCCTCGCCCTCACCGCCCTTCCCGGCGATGCAGGCGGCCCTGTGGTGGACAATACCGGCGCCGTCCTCGGGCTTCTCCTGCCCGCCTCCGACGACCCCGCCCGCATCCTGCCCGATGGCGTCTCCTTCGCCGCGACCGGCCCGGCCATTGCCGCAGCGCTGGCCACGCAGGGCGTCACGCTGGCGCAATCCGCCCGCCGCGGCGCGCTCCCGCCCGAAGACCTGGCCCGCCAGACGGCACGGATGACGGTCCTCGTCTCCTGCTGGGACTGATGCTGTCGGTCCTGACCCTGCCGGGCCAGCTTCTGCCGGGCCTCACTCACCCCCGCCAGAAACGCGGCAGGAACAGGATATAGACGGCGACCAGTTCCAGCCGCCCCATCAGCATGCCAAAGATCATGATGGCCTTCGCCGCCGCCGGAAACTCCAGCAGCGCGCCGGTCGGATGCACCTCCGGCCCGAAGGCGGGGCCGACATTGGCAATCGCCGTCCAGGCCGCCGTCACCGCCGTCTTCACCTCCAGCCCCGCCAGCGACAGCGCCACCGCCAACAGACCGAAGCTCAGCATGAACAGCGTGAAGAAGGCGATCACCGCATTCAGCACATCCTCGTCCACCGCCCGCCCGTCATAGCGCAGCCGCGCCACCAGGTTCGGCTCGAACAGCCGCCGCACCTGCAACCTCGCCGCCTCCAGCAGGATCAGCCAGCGGAACACCTTCACCGAACAGCCCGTCGAAGAGGTGCAGCCCCCGATCAGCCCGGTGATGAACAGCACCGCAAAGGGAAAGGCCCCCCAGCCCGAAAGATCGGCGCTCGTGAACCCTGTCCCGGAAAAGATCGACACCACGTTGAAGGCGGCTTCCCGCAAGACCACCTCCAGCGGCAGGTCATGCGTCATCACCTCATAGACCACGATCACCCCGATCGCATAGGCGTTCCAGCGCAGATAGGCCCGCACCTGCCGGTCCTTCCACAAGGGCTGCCAATCCCCCTGCCAGGCCTGGATGAAGCGGATGAAGGGCAGGCTGCCCAGCAGCATGAAGACGATGGCGGCATATTCCAGCGGCCCCGCGAATTTCGCAAAAGACTGGTCCGAGGTCGAAAATCCCCCCGTCGATACGGTCGAAAGCGCATGGGCCACCGCATCGAACCCGCTCATCCCCAAGACCGCATAGGTCAGCGCGCAGGCCACCGTAATCACCACATAGATCTGCACCAGCGCGGCCGAGATATCGAGGGCGCGCGGCAGCACCTTTCCCAGCGTGTCAAACCCTTCCGACCGGAAGAACTGCATCCCGCCGACCTTCATCACCGGCAGGAACAGCATCGCCACGATGACGATGCCAAGCCCCCCCAGCCAGTGCAGCATCACCCGCCACAGGTTCACCCCCATCGGCAGGTCATCAATGCCGACAAAGACCGTGGCCCCCGTCGTCGTCAGCCCCGACGTCGCCTCAAAGATCGCGTCCAGCCAGCCGACCCCCGGCGCCCCCAGAACAAAGGGCAGCGCCCCGAAGAAACAGGCCGCGACCCAGGTCAGCACCGTCATCAGAAAGACCTGCGGCACCGTCAGCGCGGCCTGCAACGCATTCGCCGTGGCAAGGGCCACTGCGCCCCCGACCAGCACGCAGATCAGCCCCGCTTGAAGGAAGGCCCGCCAGTTCGGGTCCCCCGCCGTCCAGTCAAGGATCATGGGAAAGCCCATCATCCCGCCCAGCGCGACGGTCACCAGACCGCAGACATGGGCGACGGGTCTCAAATCAATCATGGGGCGAAAGTGCGGTCTGCCCCCGCCTCTGTCAACACAGGGAACGGGTGATTTGATTACGTAAATTACGTAATTTTATCTCTGCCAGAACCGCGGCAGCACCAGCACGAAGATCGTCAGCAACCCGAGCCGACCCAGCAGCATCGCCAGCGTCATGATCCACTTCGCCGCATCCGGGAAATCGACAAAGGTCCCCGTCCGCTCCACCATGGGCCCGAAACCGTATCCGATATTCCCCAGCGCCGTCCAAACCGCGAAAAGCGAGGATGTCGTATCGACCCCCGTCAGGGTCATGGCCACGGTCAGGACGCCCAAAGTCAGGATGAAGCCCGCAACATAAAGCATCAGCGCATCCAGAACATCCGCCCCGACCGTCCGCCCGTCATACTTCACCGGGCTCACCCGCCCCGGAGTCACGATCTGGCGCAATTGCTGGATCAGCGCCGCCGCGGCCAATTGCACCCGGAACACGGTCAGCCCGGACGCACTCGACCCCGAACAGGCCCCGATGATCCCGATCACGAAAGCCACGATCAGCATGTAGCCATCCCAGAGCGGGAAGGACCCCGAGAAGAAGCCAGTAGAAGACATGATCGAGGTCAGGTTGAACAGGCTTTCCCGGAAGACATCCTCGAACTCCATGTCCGAGGTGAACCACCGCCAGAGCGTGACGGTTCCCACGGCAAGGCCCAGCACCTTCACATAGGCCCGCACCTGACTGTCTTGCCACAGCGGCCGCGAATCCCCGTTCACAAGCTGCACATAGCGCACATAGGGCAGGCTCCCGAGGAACATGAACAGCGCCCCCAGATACTCCCCCGCCCCGATATACTCGTTGAAAGACCCATCGCGCGGCGAAAACCCGCCCGTCGCGATGGCGGCCATCGCATGCACCGTCGCATCCAGCGCATTCATCCCGATCGCCGCGAAGGTCAGCCCCGCAATCACGATCAGCCCCAGATAGACCCCCAGCAACTGCTTGGCGAGGTCCGTCGCCCGCGGCACCGCCTTGCCGAAAGTGTCAAACCCTTCGGTCCGGAAGAACTGCATCCCCCCCACCCGCATCACCGGCAGGAAGATCATCGCCACGAAGGCGATCCCCAACCCCCCGGCCGCGTTCAGCAGGCCCCGCCACAGGTTCATCCCCGCGGGCATCCCGTCCAGCCCGTAGATCACCGTCGCCCCCGTGGTGGTGATGCCCGACACCGCCTCGAAATAGGCTTCGGTGAAATGCAGGTTCGGCACGCCCAGCATGAAGGGCAGCCCGGCAAAGACCGGCAGCCCGAACCAGATCACCGCCGTCAGAAGATAGGCCTGCCGCACATCGAAAGACCCGCGCAGCCCATTGGCCGTCGCCAGCGCGATCAGCCCCCCGATCCCCCCGGTAATCACCGCCGAAAACAACAGCGCCGAGGCATTCTCATCCCCGGCGCTCCAGTCAATGGCGGCAGGCCCAAGCATCAGGATCGCCAGCACGATCAGGATGCGACCGAAAACATAGGCGATGGGCCGGAAATCAACCATGGTGGGCCAAGTGCTACAGCCCCTGCCCGCCCCCGGTCAACGACAACGCGTCGGATCAGCCGACGTGATACAGCGTCTGGAACAGGCGCGGATCAAGGCTTTCCGCCGCAAAGGTCGGGCCTTCGGTCAGAACGCTCACCGCGTCATGGCTGTGCAGGCTTTCCTGATGGCTGGCCACGATGCGGAAATCGCCGATCCGCCCGTCGCCCTTCAGAGCCTGGCAGAAGGACCGCGCCGCATCCTCCACGAAAATCGGGTTCGCGGCGTTCAGCTCCGCAAAGGCCTGCTCATCCTCGCGCTTCACCATCACCTGCGTCTCGGTCGGCACCGCCTCGCGCGCCAGGTCGATCAGGTCCTCGAACCACAGCCGCTTGCCCGGCTTCACCTCCACCGAAATCCGCGCCACCGACCGCTGCGAATGCGGCGTGGCCAGTTGTCCCCGCGTGCGGCGGGCATGTTCCGACAGTTCCAGCGAACAGGGGCAGGTCGAGGAATAGACAAAGTCCAGATGCATGATCTTCTTGCGCACCCCGGCCACGTCCACCAGTTCCAGCGCGATATCGTAATACTGCCAGCCGGAAAGACCCGACCGCAACGACCCCACCTTCACCGGGAAGGAGAACCGCATCTGGATGCGCGCATCAAAGCTTTCCAGATCGCGCTTGTAATCCTCCAGCGCGTGCTCGATCACGGCAAAGCTGAAATCCCGTTCGGCATGGGCATAGAAGGACCGCATGATGCGGCTCATGTTGATGCCCTTCTTCTCGGCCTCAAGGCTGACCGTCCCGGTCACGCTGGTCTCCAGCATGATCTCGCCATTGTCGCGGGTGCGATAGCGGATCGGCAGGCGGAAATTCGAAATCCCCACATGCTGGATCAGCGCCTTCTCGCCCCGGATCAGGCTTGCAGGCCCGTTCTGCAAGTCGGGCAGGCTGTCCTTGTAGACGGAATCCACCACGAAATCAGACGGATAGGCGCGCGACAGCGCCGGATAGCCCTCGCCCGGAATCAGATAGGCGACCGAGGAATCCAGCGTCGCGATCTCGGCATCCGAGGCCTTCCCCGCCCAGCGCCGCAGCACGGCCAGTGCCGCCTCCGCCTCTTCGCGGGAAGGCTGGCGGTCAAGTTCGGGGGTATGGATATTCATGGTCTTGCCTTTCGGTTCGGGCGGGTTCCCCCGCCGTCAATGTCAACAGGTTTTACGCAGCCAAGGGCCCTTCGGATCACCGCGCCCGCGCCCCGAAGGCCCGGACGAAGGTCGAATATAGGCGTTCCGCCATCACAATGAAATGACGACGGACGCACAGATTGCACCCGTTTCCGACATTGACCTACCCCTTTCGGAGACTAGGCCCGCGCCAGCGCCTGCCGCAGGTCCGCGATCAGGTCTTCGGCATCCTCCAGCCCCACCGACAGCCGGATCAGGCCGGGCGTGATCCCCAGCTTGTCCTTCTGCTCCTGCGGCAGCCGTTGATGGGTGGTCGTGGCCGGATGGGTGGCAATCGTCTTGGCATCGCCCAGATTGTTGGAAATCTTGGCGATCTCAAGCGCGTTCATGAAACGGAACGCCGCCTCTTTCCCGCCCTTGACCTCAAAGGTCACCAGCGTCCCGCCCGATCCCATCTGCGCCATGGCCAGATCATGCTGCGGATGGCTTTCCAGCCCCGGATAGATCACCCGCGACACGCGGCCCTCCCCCTCCAGCGCCCGCGCCACCTGCAAGGCCGCCTCCGCCATCGCCCGGCAGCGCAGATCCAGCGTCGCCATCCCGTTCAGATGCATCCAGGCGGTGAAGGGGCTCATCGACCCGCCGGTATGCTTCATATAGGGTTCCAGCACCTTGCGGATCCACTCCTTCGACCCGCAGACCACCCCGCCCAGCGCGCGCCCCTGCCCGTCGATATGCTTGGTGGTGGAATAGACCACCACATCCGCCCCCTGCTCCACCGCGCGGGAAAAGATCGGCGTGGCAAAGACATTGTCCACGATCACAACCGCACCCACCGCATGGGCAATCTCGGAAACCGAACGGATATCCACCAGCTCCAGCGTCGGGTTCGACATGGATTCGAAGAACACCGCCTTCGTACCCGGCACCACGGCGGCCCGCCACTGGTCCAGATCGGCCCCATCCACGAAGGTCACCTTCACGCCATAGCGCGTCAGCACCTCCTCCAGAATGTAAAGGCAGGACCCGAACAGCGCGCGGGAACTCACCACATGATCCCCGGCCCGCAGCATCGCGGTCAGCGCCCCGTTCACCGCCGCCATGCCGGAGGCGGTCGCAAAGGCATCCTCCGTCCCCTCCAGCGCGGCGATCCGCTCCTCGAACATCCGCGTCGTGGGGTTGCCATAGCGGGCATAGATGAACTCATCCTCCCCCGCCTTCACGAACCGCGCCTCGGCGCTCTCGGCGCTCTCATAGGCGAAGCCTTGCGTCAGGAAGATCGCTTCCGCCATCTCGCCATACTGGCTGCGGCGGGTTCCCTCATGCACCAGCTTCGTGCGCGTCTTCCAGTCGGTCATCGTCTGCGGCCCCCGGCCAAGAAAAAGCCCCGGCAAACCCAGAGGTGCCGGGGCATCATCCCCTCACCTCTTTAGCGGCTTGTTTAACGTGGCCCGCAATCCGGTAACAAAGCGCCACATCCGCCCGATACGCCTGCGCCGCAGAAAGGTCAACGCCGCCCGCGCAGCCACGCACAGACCAGTGGCGCATTTTGCGCCCCATTTTGCACCTTGCTCCCGCCCGCCGCAGCCGCAACATCAGCACGACAGGAACAGGAGTCCCCATGACAGCCCCCATCCAACTCCACTACTGGCCCACCCCCAACGGCAAGAAGATCACCATCGCGCTCGAGGAAATGGGCCTTCCCTACGATGTCCACTACGTCAACATCGGCGCGGGCGACCAGTTCAAGCCCGACTTCCTCGCCATCGCGCCGAACAACCGGATGCCCGCGATCACCGATCCCGAAGGTCCGGATGGCCAGCCCATCTCGATCTTCGAATCCGGCGCGATCCTGCAATACCTCGCGCGCAAGACGGGCAAATTCGGCGGATCGAACGCCCGCGAACAGGCCGCCGTGGAACAGTGGCTGATGTGGCAGATGGGCGGTGTCGGCCCGATGGCCGGTCAGGCGCATCATTTCCTGAAATACGCCCCCAGCATGGACCCGCCCCACGACCTGCCCTATGCGAAAGACCGCTACCGCCGCGAGGTGGGCCGCCTCTACGGCGTCCTCGACAAGCAGCTTGCGAAAACCCGCTACGCCGCGGGCGACTTCCTCTCCCTCGCCGATTTCGCCATCTGGCCCTGGGCGATGGGCTGGCAGGGGCAGGAACAGACCCTGGACGACAAGCCCAACTTCAAGCGCTGGCTGGAGGAACTCGCCGCCCGCCCCGCCTTCGAAAAAGGCGCCGCCGTCGGGATGGAACGCCGCTCCGACACCACAACCGACAAGAAGGCGCAGGAAATCCTCTTCAAGCGCTGAAACACCGGTTTTCCTCAAGGAAATTGCAATTTCCTTCGAACAAGTATGAAAGGGCGGCGCGCAAAACGCCGCCCTTTTTCGCGCATGACGCGAATTCGCTTGCTATTGTCCCGAAAAGGGCGCAGGGCTTGCGGGCTTTATTCGATCTTTCGACCTTCTGTCTTCCCTCGGGCTGTCAGACGCGACCTTGACACGACCCTGAGCCAGGCCATCGCACATCGCGGGTGGCACCCAAGACAGGAGATCTCACGATGGCCAACGGCACCGTGAAATGGTTCAACGCCACCAAAGGCTTCGGCTTCATCGCTCCGGAAGGCGGCCAGAAGGACGTTTTCGTCCACATCACCGCGCTGGAGCGTGCGGGCATCCGTGCCCTGAACGACGGTCAGGCCGTCACCTTCGATCTGGAGCGTGACCGCAACGGCCGCGAATCCGCGACGAACCTCGCTCTGGCATAAGCCACGGGCGCAAGTTACCGAAAAGGGCGGCCCCCCGGGGCCGCCCTTTTCCATTTTCCGTAGGGTGCGTGATCCACGCACCCCTCCAATAGCCCGACGGAGACGTGTTTCACGCCACCCAACCCCGGCGCAGGTTAACACCTCCCTCCGCCCTCACTCCTTCTTCTCGTCCTCGATGGCATAGCGGCTCAACACGCCGCCCTGCGTCATGAAGAACAAAAACAGCGCCGCCGTCAGGCCGAATGTCTTGAAATTCACCCAGGCCTCGGTGGACATCGACCGCCACACCGCCTCATTCGCCACCGCCAGCGCGAAGAAGAACAGCATCAGCCGCTTCGTCAGGATCATCCACCCTTCCGCCCGCATCGGCAGCGCCTCTTCCATCACAACCCGCAGATAGCTCTGCCCCCTGAGCAGGCCGAACCCCAGCACGCCACCGAAGAGGACATAGATCATCGTCGGCTTCATCTTGAAGAACCGCTCGTCATTCAGCCAGACCGACAGCCCGCCGAACAGGATCACCAGCACCACCGTCGCGATCTGCATCTTCGACAGCTTGCCCGTCAGCCACCAGAGGATCCCCGTCGTCACCACCATCAGCGGAATGAACAGCGCCGTCACCACGATGAAGCCGTCATACTCCGTGCCACCGATGGGGAAGACCTCATCCTTCAGCATCACATATCCGGCAAAGAACAGGGCAATGGGCCCCAGTTCCAGCGCCAGCTTCACCCCCGGATGCAGTTTCTTCTCGGCCATCGCCTCACCCCGCCCATTCCATCACCACGGCGCCCGCCGCGATCAATCCCATCAAGGCGGCACGCACCGCGCCCACCTTCTCGCCCAGAACCCACCAGCCGATCAAGGCGGCGAATACGGTCGAGGTTTCGCGCAACACCGCCGCCTCCCCCACCTTGTCCAGCCGCGTCGCTAGCATGATCGACCCGAAAGAAGCATAGGCCACGAAGGCCCCCATCACCCCCCGCCGGAACAGCGGCACCGCCTCGGCCCGGTTCAGCCGCAGCATCCGCCGCGCCATCAGCGCCGGGAACAGCGCCCCGTCGATCATGAAGAACCAGGCCAGAAAGGTAAACGGGTCCGCCGTCGCCCGGATGCCATAGGCGTCATAGGTGGTGTAAAGCGCAACGAAGGCCCCGGTCACCACCGCCAGCCCCAGCGCCGGCACCAGCGTTTCGCGGTCCACCTCCACATGCCGCAGGTTCCAGGCCGCCAGCCCGAAGATGCCCGCCATCAGGATGCCGACACCCGCCCATTGCCCCGCGCCATAGGTCTCGCCAAAGACGATCCCCGCCCCGATCACCGCAAAGAACGGCCCCGTCCCCCGCACCACCGGATAGACCACCGTATAGGCCCCCCGGTCATAGGCCATCGCCTGCAACAGCTTGTAAGCGGCATGGATGACAAAGGCCCCGGCAAAGATCGCCCACATATGCGGCTCCGGCCAGGGCACCACGAAAAGCGCGAAGGGAATGGCGATCACCCCGTAACACAGGTCGATCACCGCCCGTGACATCCACGGATCATGCCGCCCCTTCTGCAACGCCCCGAACAGCGCATGCAGCACCGCCGCCAGCAGGGCCAGCGCCAGCGCCAGATCGCGCCCCGCCTCGGTCCCTTCCAGCGAGATCAGCCAGCCGCTCACTCCTGCCCGACCAGCGCCTTCGCGAAATCCTCGGGGTCGAACGGGGCCAGATCGTCGATCTGCTCCCCCACCCCGATCGCATGGATGGGCAGCCCGAACCGGTCCGCCAGCGCCACCAGCACGCCGCCCTTGGCCGTGCCGTCAAGCTTCGTCATCACCAGCCCCGTCACATCCGCAATCTTGCGGAAAATCTCCACCTGGCTCAGCGCGTTCTGCCCCGTCGTCGCATCCAGCACCAAAAGCGTGTTATGCGGCGCGGTCGCATCCACCTTGCGGATCACCCGCACGATCTTGGCCAGTTCCTCCATCAGGTCCTGCCGGTTCTGCAACCGCCCCGCCGTGTCGATCAGCAGAAGATCCGCCCCCTGCTCCTGCGCCTTTGTCAGCGCATCGAAGGCCAACGAGGCCGGGTCCGATCCTTCCGGCGCCGTCAGCACCGGCACCCCGGCCCGCTGCCCCCAGATCTGCAACTGCTCCACCGCCGCCGCGCGGAAGGTGTCGCCCGCCGCGATCACGACCGATTTCCCCGCCGCCTTGAACTGGCTGGCCAGCTTCCCGATGGTCGTTGTCTTGCCCGACCCGTTCACCCCCACCACCAGCACGACCTGCGGCCGCTTGGGGTAAAGCGGCAAGGGCCGCGCCACGGGCTCCATGATCCGCGCCACCTCACCCGCCAGCGCCGCCTTCAGCTCGCGGGTAGAGATGCGCTTTCCAAACCGCCCCTCGGCGATATTGGCCGTGACGCGTGTCGCCGTCTCCACCCCCATATCGGCCTGGATCAGCACCTCTTCCAGGCTTTCCAGCATGGCGTCATCGACCAGCCGCCGGGGTTCCTCCGCCGCGGCACCGCCGCCGAACAGCCGCCCCAGAAGCCCCGGCTTCGTCGCCTCCGGCTCCGCCCGCGCGGCCGTCTCCGCCGCAGGCGCATCCGCAGCAGGCGGCGCCTCCGCCGCCCCGCCCTCTTCCGCGACCAGCGCCTCCAGCCCCTCGCCGATCTTGTCGGAAGACCGGAACATCCGGTCGCGCAGTTTCTTGAAGAAGGACATGCCGCCCCTTTCCGCCAATGGCCTTCCCGTCACCTAATCCCTTCCGCCCTTGAACGGAAGTCCCGACAAACACCCCCCTCTCGCCCCCACCCGGCCCCAGGCGCTGAAAGCGCCCCGTCAACCCCGCCTCTTCACCTTGGCCCAAATACTCAACCGCACCTTCTCCACCCCCAACCACGCCCGATCCCCCGACCACCACCCGTAGGGCGGCGGTCTCCCCGCCCCCCCCCACAGAAACCGCGACAAAGCCCCGCATGACGCACCCCGCCGCCGATGCTACTTTCCCTGCGTCATGAGTAGCACCCCGTCCCCCCTTCCCATGGCCGCCTTCGCCGCGGCGACCCTGGCCCCGCTGCCGTTGCTCGCTCTGGGCGGCCTTCACGGCGGCCCCTGGCTCTGGGCCGGGCTGCTCTACATGGGGCTCCTGTCCCTCCTCCTCGACCAGCTTCTCCCCCTCGTGGACCGCGGCGCAGCCGAAGGATCGGAATTCCCGGCCGCCGACGCCCTGCTGGCCATCCTCGGCCTGCTCGCCCTCGCCTTGCCACCGCTGGCCCTTCTCGGCGCCACCAACCCCCTACTTTCGCTGACGGAAAAGGCCGCCCTCGTCTTCACCACCGGCCTCTGGCTGGGCCAGATCGCGCATCCCACCGCGCATGAGCTGATCCACCGCGCCCGCCGTGCCCAGGTCCGGCTCGGCATCGCGGTCTATGCCTGGATGCTGATCGGCCATCACGCCTCCAGCCACCGCCTCGTCCATCACCGCCATGTCGCCACCCCAGCCGATCCCGCCTCGGCCCCCAAAGGGCGGGGCTTCTGGCGCTACCTCCCCCGCGCCGCCTGGGGCGGCTTCCGCGCCGGGCTGCGGGCCGAGAACGACCTCCGCCGCCGCAGCGCCCATCCCGGCCCGCATCCCTACCTCCTCTATGCGCTGATCTCGGCCACCGCCCTCACCCTCGCCGCCAGCCTCGCCGGTCCGGCAGGCATCGCCCTCTGGCTGCTGATCGCAGCCCATGCCCAGCTCCAGATCCACCTCTCAGACTATATCCAGCATTACGGCCTGACCCGCGCGGTCCAACCGGACGGGCGTCCCGAACCGGTGACGGCCCGCCATTCCTGGAACAGCGCACATTGGTTCTCCGCCGCGCTCCTCCTGAACGCCCCGCGCCATTCCGACCACCACACCCATCCCGCGCGCCCCTACCCGGCCCTGCGCCTGCCCGAGGATGCCCCCCGCCTGCCCTGGCCCCTGCCGCTTGCCGCCGCCATAGCCCTGGTCCCGCCGCTCTGGCACCGGCTGATGAAACCCCATCTCGCCCGGCTTGACGCAGGCCCGCCCCGCCCTCCGGCGTGACTGGCCAAATCCCTTCCGATCTGGCATGGTCGCGCCCGATCAAGGAACCCGTCATGCTTCGTCCCTACCGTCTTGCCCTCTGCCTCCTCCTCGCCGCCGGCCCCGGCCTTGCCGAAACCGCCCGCCCCGTGGCCGACGCCCCCCTCTCCGCCGCCGAGTTCGAGGCCTATGCGACAGGCAAGACCCTGTCCTATGCACAGGACGGGATGGTCTGGGGATCGGAACAATATCTTCCCGGCCGCAAGGTGATCTGGGCCTTCACCGAAGATGATTGCCAATACGGCCACTGGTTCGAGGATCAGGGCAATATCTGCTTCGTCTATGAGGAAGACCCCGAAGCGCAATGCTGGCGCTTCTTCCGCGAAGCCACCGGCCTGCGCGCCATCTTCATGGGCGCGGATGGCGGCACCTCGCTGTCGGAAGTGGCACAAAGCACGACACCGCTCAACTGCCCGGGCCCCGAGGTCGGCGTGTAACCCTTCAAATTTCTTCGAAGAAATTTGCAACAATCTTCCAAGATTTTTGACCGCCGCAGGCGGCATCTCCGCAAAGGAGGCTGGGTCAGAACAGGCTCCCCTGCTCCGGCCCCTCGCCCGGCTTCTTCGCCTTGGGCCGCGCCCCCAGCGCCATCCGCCCATCCGCGAATTCGATCTCGATTGCCGCCGCCCGCTCCGCCGCCGCCTTCGAGGTGACCACCGCCCCATCGCCCCGCACCACGGCAAAGCCGCGCTTCAGCGTCTCGGCATAGCCCAGCGTCACCCGCGTCCGGTCCAGCGCCTCCAGCCGCTGATCCAGCCGCGCGAAGCGCGCATCCACCGCCGCCTCCAGACGTTCGGCATAATCCGCCAGCTTGCCCCGCCCGTCCCTCACCTTGCGCTCCGCATCTCCGACGATGCGCGCCAGGGACGGCTCCAGTCGCCCGGCCAACCCGTCCAGCCGCGCCCGCAACCGCTCGGCCCGGCGCTCCGCCACGCCGTCCAGCCGCGCCACCCGCTCGCCCAGATCGCGGCGCCGATGCGCCACCAGCCCCAAGAGCAGTTCCGGCCGCACCAGCCCCGCCCGCGCCTCGAAGACCCGCCGCTTCCGCGCCGCCGCCATCCCCAGCCCCGCGCCCAGCCGCCCGGCCCAGAGGTCCAGCCGCTGCGCCGGTCCCTGCACCAGCGCCTCCGCCCGCGGCAGGGCGCGGCCCAGATCGCGCAGCCTCTGCCCGCGCAGGCCGACGCCCGCCACCACCGCCCGCACCGCCCGCGCGCCGAACCCATCGACCTGCGCCAGCAGCTCCATCCGCACCGGCACCGCCATTTCCGCCGCCGCCGTGGGCGTGGGCGCGCGCCGGTCTGCGGCAAAGTCGATCAGCGTCGTATCCGTCTCATGCCCCACGGCGGAAATCAGCGGGATGCGCGACGCCGCCGCCGCCCTGACCACGATCTCCTCGTTGAAGCCCCAAAGATCCTCCAGCGACCCGCCGCCCCGCGCCACGATGATCAGGTCCGGCCGCGGCACCGGCCCGCCGGGTTCGATCGCGTTGAAGCCCCGGATCGCCGCCGACACCTCCGGCGCGCAGGCCTGCCCCTGCACCGCCACCGGCCAGATCAGCACATGGCGCGGAAAGCGGTCGCGCAGCCGATGCAGGATATCCCGGATCACCGCGCCCGAGGGCGAGGTCACCACCCCGATCACCCCCGGCAGATAGGGGATCGGCTTCTTCCGCTCCTGATCGAACAACCCCTCCGCCGCCAGCGCCGCCCGCCGCTTCTCCAGCATCGCCATCAGGGCGCCCGCCCCGGCAGGGGCCACATCCTCGACGATCAGCTGATATTTCGACTGTCCCGGAAAGGTGGTCATCCGGCCCGTGGCCACGACCTCCATCCCCTCTTCCGGGCGCACCTGCATCCGGGCCACCTGCCCCTTCCAGGAAATCGCCGCAATCACGCTGCGATCATCCTTCAGGTCAAAGTAAAGATGCCCCGAGGCAGGCCGCGACACGCGCCCCACCTCGCCCCGCACCCGGACAAGGCCGAACTCCCCCTCGATCACCCGCTTCACCGCGCCGGACAGTTCCGACACGGTATATTCCGGCTGATTGCCCTGCGGGGCGGGGGCATCCTCGAACAGGTCCATGCGCATCTCCATGATCCGCCCCGACATTAGGTCGCCCGAGGCCCGAAGGAAACCGCCCCAAAGGCGATTTGTGACGCACAAATCCCAGCGGAATTTGACGCAAATTCCGCCCCCACCCCGCGCGCCCTCCCCATCCGATTTTTGCGTGCAAAAATCGTCGCGAAATCTGCGTCAGATTTCGCCCCCCGCGCCCACCCCGCTTGCACCGCATCCCCACCCCCCCTATAGCCCAGCCCAAGGCAGCGAAGGGGGCGGCACCCATGAACATCCTCATCCTCGGCAGCGGCGGGCGCGAACATGCTCTCGCCTGGGCGATCAAGCAGAACCCCAAGACCGACCGCCTCATCGTCGCCCCCGGCAATGCCGGCATCGCGCTTCTCGCCGAATGCGCCGATATCGACATCCTGAACGGCCAGACCGTCGTCACCTTCTGCGAGGAAAACGCCATCGACTTCGTCGTGATCGGCCCCGAAGCGCCCCTCGCCGCAGGCGTGGCCGATGCCACCCGCGCCGCGGGCATCCTCACCTTCGGCCCCTCCGCAGCGGCGGCGAAACTCGAAGCCTCCAAATCCTTCACCAAGGAAATCTGCGACGCCTGCGCCGCCCCCACCGCCGCCTGGGCCCGCTTCACCGAGGCCGCCCCCGCCCGCGATTACGTCCGCAATGAGGGCGCCCCCATCGTGGTCAAGGCCGATGGCCTCGCCGCAGGCAAGGGCGTCATCGTCGCCATGACGGTGGACGAGGCCCTCGCCGCCATCGACGACATGTTCGGCGGCGAATTCGGGCAGGCCGGGGCCGAAGTGGTGATCGAGGAATTCATGCAGGGCGAAGAGGCCTCCTTCTTCATCCTGACCGACGGCACCAACGCCCTGCCCATCGGCACCGCGCAGGATCACAAGCGGGTGGGCGATGGCGATACCGGCCCCAACACGGGCGGCATGGGCGCCTATTCCCCCGCCCCGGTCCTGACCGATGCCATCGCGGCGCAGGCGATGGTGGAAATCGTCCTTCCCACCATCCGCGAAATGGCCCGGCGCGGCACGCCCTATCAGGGCGTCCTCTATGCCGGTCTGATGATCGACAAGGGCCGCGCCCGCCTCGTCGAATACAACGCCCGCTTCGGCGACCCGGAATGTCAGGTCCTGATGATGCGGCTCGGCGCGCAGGCGCTTGACCTGCTGCTGGCCTGCGCCGAAGGCCGCCTCGATCAGGCGCAGGTCCATTGGGCCGAGGATCACGCCCTGACCGTCGTCATGGCGACGAAAGGCTATCCCGGCAGCTACCCCAAGGGCAGCACCATCCGCGGCCTCGACGCGCTGCCCGAAACCTCCTCCCAGATGGTCTTCCACGCAGGCACCACGGCAAAGGACGGCACCATCACCGCCACCGGGGGCCGCGTCCTGAACGTCACCGCCCGTGGCGCGACCCTGGCCGAGGCGCAGCAGAAGGCCTATGCCATGGTCGATGCCATCGACTGGCCCGAAGGCTTCTGCCGCCGCGATATCGGCTGGCGGGCGCTGTAATCCCACGCCCTAGAACAGCGCCAACTGATCCCCCGGCAGGACCGGGGGCCGGAACAGATCACAGCGGAGCGGCGGCAGCGCCTCCGAAAGCCCCAGCCGCGCCACGGCCTTGGCAAACCGCGCCGCGATCAGATCGGCAAACAGCCCCTCACCCCGCATCCGCTTGCCCCATTCGGCATCGTAGTCCTTCCCGCCCCGCGCCTCCCTCACCCGCGCCATCACCTTCGCCGCCCGCCCCGGCTCTGCCCGCGCCAGCCAATCGCGCCACAGCCCCGCCACCTCCAGCGGCAGGCGCAGCATGATCCAGGACGCCCCCACCGCCCCCGCATCCCGCGCGGCCGCCAATATCCCCTCCAGCTCATGATCCGTCAGCCCCGGGATCACCGGCGACACCATCACCCGCACCGGCACCCCCGCCGCCGCCAGCCGCCGGATCACCTCCAGCCGCCGCGCGGGCAGTGCCGCCCGCGGTTCCATCCGCCGCGACAGGCCCGCATCCAGCGTGGTGACCGACACCCCCACCCGCAACAGCCCCTTCGCCGCCATCGGCGCCAGAAGATCAAGGTCCCGCTCGATCAGCGTCCCCTTGGTCGTGATCGCCAGCGGATGGTCGCAGCCCGCCAGCACCTCCACCACCTCGCGCATCACGCGCCACTCCGCCTCGCAGGGCTGATAGGGGTCCGTATTCGTCCCGATGGCGATGGGCGCCACGCGATAGGCCTTCGCCCGCAACTCCCGCGCCAGCACCGCCCCGATGCCCGGCCGCGCGATCAGCTTCGTCTCGAAATCCAGCCCCGGCGACAGGTTCAGATAGGCATGGGTCGGCCGCGCGAAACAATAGATGCAGCCATGCTCGCAGCCCCGATAGGGGTTGACCGACCGGTCAAAGGGCAGGTCCGGCGACCGGTTCCAGCTCAGCGCCGACCGCGCGCGCTCCACCCGCACCTCCGTCCGGATCAGCCGCTCCTCCCCCGGCTCCCAGCCATCGGCAACCCCCTCCACCACATGCGCCTCGAACCGCCCCGCCACATTGGACAAGGCTCCCCGCGCCCGCAGCCGCCGCCCCGGCACTATCCCGTCACCCTCCGCCATGGTGCAAATCTAGAACATAACAGGAACATTCGCCACCCTTATTTCACCCGCGACCCCTTGCTGTCGGCTTTCATCCGGGGCATGTCGCAATCCGAAAAGTCCACATGACGCTTTCAGCCCATGCAGACTGCGAACGCTTATCCCGAAGGGACCGCCCCCATGGCCGACGAAGACGAGATCATCCTTTCCGAACTCTCCGACGACGAACTCGTCCTGCAAATGCATGACGACCTCTATGACGGCCTGAAGGAAGAGATCGAGGAAGGCGTCAACATCCTCATCGAACGCGGCTGGGCACCCTATGACGTGCTGACCAAGGCGCTCGTCGCGGGCATGACCATCGTCGGCAACGACTTCCGCGACGGCATCCTCTTCGTGCCGGAAGTCCTGCTCTCGGCGAACGCGATGAAGGCCGGGATGTTCATCCTCAAGCCGCTCCTGGCCGAAACCGGCGCGCCGCGCATGGGCAAGATGGTCATCGGCACGGTCAAGGGCGACATCCACGACATCGGCAAGAACCTCGTCGCCATGATGATGGAAGGCGCGGGCTTCGAAGTGGTCGATCTCGGCATCAACAACGCCGTCGAGAAATATCTCGAAGCGCTGGAAACCGAAAAGCCCGATATCCTCGGCATGTCGGCCCTCCTGACCACCACAATGCCCTATATGAAGGTCGTGATCGACACGATGAAGGAAAAGGGCCTGCGCGACGATTACATCGTCCTCGTCGGCGGCGCGCCGCTGAACGAGGAATTCGGCCGCGCCATCGGCGCCGATGCCTATTGCCGCGATGCCGCCGTGGCGGTGGAAACCGCCAAGCAATTCGTCGCCCGCAAGCACAACCAGATCGGCGCCTGACGCGCTTCCCCCTCCCCCGCCCGGCGGGGGAGGGCCGGGACCACCACGATCACCCTTCCGCGACAGGCCCTTGGCAAGCGCAGCGCGCCGCGCCATCTTGATCGGGAAAGGATGCTGCCCATGATGCCGCTCACCCATTTCCTCATGCTGATCGCCTTCGTGATCCTCGCCGCCGGGGCCACGATCGGCCTTGCCGTCTGGGCCGACCTTCCGCTCGTCGCGCTCGGCCTGGCCGCGCTGGCGGGCAGCCTGATCCTCGGCGCGCGCCAGTGGCGCTGACCGTGGCGCCGATGCCCGGCCCCGCGCTTCCCGACGACGACACCCTCACCGAACAGGGCCTTCCCCCCGCCGCCCAGGGCCGCATCCTGCTCATCGCCTGCGGGGCGCTGGCGCATGAGATCCTCGCGCTGAAACGCGCCAATGGCTGGGACCATCTCGATCTGCAATGCCTGCCCGCCAATCTCCACCTCTGGCCCGACCGCATCCCCGCGGCGGTGGAACAGGCCGTCACCGAACATCGCGCCGCCTATGACCGGCTCTTCATCGTCTATGCCGATTGCGGCACGGGCGGCCTCTTGCAGCAGAAGTGCAAGGAACTGGGCGTCGAAATGGTCGAAGGCCCGCATTGCTATTCGTTCTTTGAAGGCAACGCCGCCTTCGCCGCCAAGGCGGAAGAGGAATTCACAGCCTTCTACCTGACCGATTTCCTCGTCCGGCAATTTGATGCCTTCGTCTGGCGCCCCATGGGCCTCGACCGGCACCCGGAACTCCGCGACATGTATTTCGGCAATTACACCAAGCTCGTCTATCAGGCCCAGACCGACGACCCCGCGCTGGATGCCAAGGCCCGCGCCTGCGCCGCCCGCCTCGGCCTCGCCTATGAACGCCGCTTCACCGGCTATGGCGACCTGACCACGGCGCTGGCCACCCTGACCCCCTGAAAAGACGAAAGCCGCCCCGAACCGGGACGGCAAGCCGTAGGGTGCGTGCTCGCACGCACCAACCCCAAGGATGGGTTACATTCCCATGTTCCGGAACATCCCGCGGTCGATCTGCCGCTGGCGGAACTCCAGGTCCACGCGGTTGGCTGCGCCGTTCAGATACTCCCGCTCCAGCTCTTCCACGCTGGGAAGGTGAAAGGCCCGGACGAATTTCTTCACTTGCTCGAACATCTTACTGTCTCCTTCTTCCGATGACCGAAAGATAGGATGCTGCGACGCAGCATAGTAGATGCCGCAATGCAAAGGCCGCCATGCATCAGGCGCAAAGCTCATCACTAAAACGCATAGGAAACCATCCGTCGCGCGCGAAATACGCTCAGGCCGACAGCAAAGCCCGCGCCGCCTGCCGCGCGGCATCCGTGACCGTATCCCCGGCCAGCATCCGCGCCACTTCCTCCACCCGCTCGGCTTCCGAAAGCGGCGTCACGGTGGACAGCGTCACATCGCCCGCCACCCGCTTCTCCACCCGCCAATGCGCCCCACCCAGCGCCGCCACCTGCGGCGAATGGGTCACGACCAGAACCTGACACCCCTCCGCCAGCGCCTTCAGCCGCCGCCCCACCGCATCCGCCGTGGCCCCGCCCACGCCCCTGTCGATCTCGTCAAAGATCATGGTCAGCCCCGGCGCATCCCCCGTCAGACAGACCTTCAGCGCCAGCAGGAACCGGCTCAACTCCCCGCCCGATGCGATCCGGTTCAACGGCCCCGACGGCGCGCCCGGATTGGTCGCCACGGTGAAGGTCACCGCATCCACCCCCTCCGGCCCCGGCTCACCCGGCGCGACCTCGGTCGCAAAGACCGCGCGTTCCATCTTCAGCGGCGCCAGTTCCGCCGCCATGGCCGCATCCAGCCGCGCCGCCGCCGCCTTGCGCGCCGCGCTCAGGCGGGCCGCCTCGGCCGCATAGGCCGCCTCGGCCTGCACCACCTCCTTGGCGCGAACGGCAATTCCCGCCTCGCCACTGTCCAGTGCCGCCAGCCGCGCCCGCAACTCGCCCGCCAGAACGCCCAGTTCATCCGCCAGCACGCCATGCTTGCGCGCCATCGCCCGGATCGCGAACAGCCGTTCCTCCAGCGCCTCCAGGTCCGACGGGTTGAAATCCAGCGCCGCAAGGCACTCCTCCACCCCCTGCTGCGCCTCGCCCAACTCGATCAGCGCCCGGTCCAGCGCCGCCAGCGCCCCTTCCAGCCGCCCCTCGGCCCGCTCCGCCGCCCCGTCCAGCCAGCGGACAGCGTCGCGCATCATCCCCTCCGCCCCCTGCTCCGACAGCGCCTGATGCGCCCGCGCGATGTCGGCGCGGATCTTCTCCGCCGCCTGCATCATCCGCCGCCGCGCATCCAGCGCGGCCTCCTCGCCCGGCTCCGGGTTCAACCGATCCAGTTCCGCCACCGCGTGCCGCAGGAAATCCTCTTCCTTCCGCGCCGCCGCCAGCGCCGCCTCGGCCTCGGCCAGGGCCCCCCGCGCCACCGCCTGCGCCCGCCACGCGGCGCGACAGGCGGCAAGGTCCAGCCCCGCAAAGGCATCCAGCAGCGCCCGATGCCCGCGCGGGTTCAACAGCCCCCGGTCATCATGCTGCCCATGCAGTTCCACCAGCGTCTCCGACAGGTCCCGCAACACCTCGCCCGATACCCGGCGGTCATTGACCCAGGCCGTCTTGCGCCCATCCACCGTATTGACGCGGCGCAGGATGACCTCGCCCTCCTCGACCTCGATCCCCGCCGCCTCCAGCACCGCCCGACCCGCATGGCCCGGCGCCAGATCGAAGACCGCCGTCACGCTGCCCTGCTCGGCCCCCTGCCGCACCAGTTCCGCCCGCCCGCGCCAACCCAGCACGAAACCCAGCGCATCCAGCAGGATCGACTTGCCCGCCCCGGTCTCGCCGGTCAGAACGTTCAGACCCGGCCGGAACTCAAGGTCCAGCCGGTCAATGATCAGCACATCCCGGATTTCGAGCGTCCGCAGCACGCGCCAGCCGTAGGATGGGCGATCCGCCCATCCCCCCCAAAGGTTACAACCACTCGCCCTTGATCATCTGGCGATAGACGGCCCGCAGCCAGCTATCGCCCACCGCCTCGGGGTTCAGACCCCGGCCCTTCAGCAGACGGAAACTGTCATCATAGAAGGGCGAAGACTGGTAGTTATACCCAAGGATCGCCCCCGCCGTCTGCGCCTCCTGCGTGAAGCCCAGCGCCAGATAGGCCTCCACCAGTCGGTGCAGCGCCTCCGCCGTATGCGTCGTGGTCTGGAAATCCTGCACCACGCTGCGGAACCGGTTGATCGCCGCCGTGTAATTCCCGCGCCGCAGGTAATAGCGCCCGATCTCCATCTCCTTGCCGGCCAGATGGTCGAAGGCCAGCTCGAATTTCAGCATGGCCGAACGGGCATAATCGCTGTCGGGATAGGTCTCGATGACGTCGCGCATCCCCTGCAACGCCTGGAAGGTCACGCCCTGATCGCGGCCCACATCGTCGATCTGGTCATAATAGCTCAGCGCCATCAGATAGAGCGCATAGGGCGCATCCTCGTCGCCCGGATAGAAGTCCAGGTAGCGCTGCGCCGCCGCCCGTGCCTCTTCGTATTTCTTCGCCTTGTGATAGCCGAAGGCCTGCATGATCAGCGCGCGCTTGGCCACCTGCGAATAGGGGTAAAGACGCTCCACTTCCTGGAAATAGCGGATCGCATCATCCGGGCGGCGCGACGATTCCAGCCGCAGCTCACCCATCTTGTAGATTTCCTCGGCGGTATAGCTGTCCAGCGGACGTTCCTGCTGGCCGCCACATGCCGCAAGGCCAAAGGCAAGCAGCATCACGCCCAGGAAACGCGCGCCCGACTTCACGACTGCCATCTTCCGCCTACCCCACGTGAGTCCTTGAACGCCGCAGGCCCGCCCGCAGCGCCGGTGTTGTTGCAGTCGTCCTAGCACAGAAAAATCCGGGGCGCAAAACGGCTTTCGCGTCGGCGCGCGGGGTCAGGCCCGGCTCGGCAAATCCGCCGCATGCACGCCGATCCCCGGCAGCTTCCGGCCCGCCGACCCGCCGACCTCGACCTCGGTCCAGGCATCCCGATCGGCAAACAGCGCCCGCAGCAGCCGATTGGTCAGCGCATGACCCGCCCGCATCCCGGTATAGCGTCCCAGGATCGGCGCCCCCGCCAGCGCCAGATCACCCATGGCATCCAGCATCTTGTGCCGCACCGGCTCATCCTGGTGGCGCAGCCCGCCCGGGCTCAGCACGCGGTCCTCGTCGAAGACCACCGCATTCTCATAGGTGCCGCCAAGGGCCAGCCCATTGGCACGCATCGCATCCACATCCACCTGACGGCAGAAGGTGCGGCTGTCCGAAAGCTCGCGCACGAAGGCCCCGTTGGCAAGGTTCAGCCGCTTCACCTGCCGCCCGATGGCCGGCACGTCGAAATCAATCTCGAAACTCATCTCCAACGTATCGGCCGGCTCCAGCCGCGCCCAAGCCTCGCCCTCACGCACTTCCACGGGCTTCAGCACACGGATCGCCATGACCGGCGCATCCTGCGCCTCGGTCCCGGCCGCAAGAAAGGCCTCGACGAAAGGCACCGACGACCCGTCAAGGATCGGCACTTCCGGCCCGTCGATCTCGATCCGCGCATTGTGGACGGCACAACCCGCCAGCGCCGCCATCACATGCTCGATGGTGGAAACCGACACGCCCGCCGCATTCGCAATCAGGGTGCAGAGCTTCGACGGCACCACCGCGTCCCATGTCGCAGGCACCCGCGCCTCCGGCCCGGCCACATCCGTCCGCAGGAAGACGATCCCATGCCCCGCCGGAGCCGGATTCACGACCATGCGCACCGGCGCGCCGCCATGCAGGCCAAGCCCGGTAAAGGTCACGGACGATGTCAGGGTCTGTTGCACGTCAGGTCTTTCCAGATCACTCTTTCACCCGCCGGTCAGATCCGGCACAGGCAAGGCGAAGCCCCCACGGTTCCGCGCCTTTTAGCTAATTTGCTGCACCTGCGAACTCAACTCACTCTTTGTGACGAAGTGTGACAGGGGCTGAAACAATGCAAACCATTGATCCAAAAGAAAAAGCCCGGGCTTTTCTGCCCGGGCTTCTTCATCTTGTGACTGCTCGTTTCAGTTCGCCTGACGCCGCAGGAAGGCCGGAATCTCGATCCGTTCCTGATCCGCGCTCATCTCCGGCTCGTCGTCATAGCCCTGCACCTGCGGCTGGGCGCGCTGCGGCTGCGCCTCGGCCTGGCCGCCGCCCGCCATGCGGTTGATCAGCGACCCGATCCCGAAACGCGGGCGCGGGGCCTCGGCGGCGGGTTTCGCCGGCGGGGTGCTGACGCGCGGCTGCGCCGCCATCGGGCGCTGCGCCGGGGCGGCGCCGGGCGACTTGCTGACCGCGGCCTGAAGCCGGGCAATGGCTTCGGGCGACGGGGTTCCCGGCGCACGCGGGCGCGGGGCCACGAAGGCCGCCGCATCCTGATCCACCGAAGTCGGCGCCGGGCGCGGCTGCGCCACTGGCTGCGGGCGATAGGCCGGGGGCGGCAGATCGTCCATCGCCTCATCCTCGGGCATTGCCTCGAAAGCGGGCGCCGCATCAAAGAGCGACGGGGCCGCCGCCGCCGGGGCCACGGCCACCGGCTCGGCCATCGGCATCGGCGCGGGTTGCGGCACAGGCGCCGGCTGCGGCGCGGGGGCCACGGCCTGCACCGTCACCGGCACCTCGCGGCGCGGCTCCGGCGCATGGGCCAGCGGGGCCGCCATGCTGCGCCGCGCCACCGGCGCCTCCTGCTTGGCCGACCGGGTCACGTCGATGCCGGTCGCCACGACCGACACGCGGATCGCGCCGCCCATGCTTTCATCCAGCGTGGAGCCAACGATGATATTCGCGTCCGGGTCCACCTTCTCGCGGATGATGTTCGCCGCCTCGTCCAGTTCGAACAGCGTCAGGTCATAGCCGCCGGTGATGTTGATCAGCACGCCCTTGGCGCCGTTCAGCGAAATCTCGTCCAGCAGCGGGTTGGCGATGGCCTTCTCGGCCGCCTGCACCGCGCGATCCTCGCCGGTCGCCTCGCCCGTGCCCATCATCGCCTTGCCCATCTCGTCCATCACTGCGCGCACATCGGCGAAGTCGAGGTTGATCAGGCCCGGCCGCACCATCAGGTCCGTCACGCCCTTGACGCCCTGGTACAGCACGTCATCAGCCATGGCGAAGGCTTCGGTAAAGGTGGTCCGCTCGTTCGCCAGACGGAACAGGTTCTGGTTCGGAATGATGATCAGCGTATCGACAACCTTCTGAAGGGCTTCGATGCCCTCCTCGGCCTGCTTCATCCGCTTCGCGCCCTCGAACTGGAAGGGCTTGGTCACCACACCCACAGTCAGCACGCCCAGCTCGCGCGCCGCCTGCGCGATGATCGGCGCCGCACCCGTCCCGGTGCCGCCCCCCATCCCGGCGGTGATGAAACACATATGCGCCCCGGCCAGATGATCCACGATCTCCTCGATCGTCTCTTCCGCCGCCGCCGCGCCCACCGTCGGCCGCGCCCCTGCGCCCAGCCCCTCGGTCACCTTCAGCCCCATTTGGATGCGCGCATGTGCCCGGCTGTGCTTCAGCGCCTGCGCATCCGTGTTGGCGACAACGAACTCGACCCCTTCGAGGTTCTTGTCGATCATGTTGTTGACGGCGTTGCCACCCGCACCACCAACACCAAAGACGGTGATCCGCGGCTTCAGCTCATCCTGCTGCGAGGTCATCATGAGGTTCAGGGTCATTGCCACTCCGCCTGCTGTTCGTTGTGCCGCCGTCTTTTGCCGTCCGGCTGTTATTCGCGCCTGTCCCGGGCGCAGGAATCCGAATTTATCCACGATTCTATCCACAAGGTCGCCTCAGGTCACGCGAAAAACGCAAAAACACCACAAAATATGGGGAAACGGCCGCCTCAATAAGCGGGATTTCGCCACAGACACAGCATCTTGACCTTACCAGTTGTCCTTGAACCATTTGAAGGCCCGCTTCAGCGACCGCGCGGGATAGCGCTCACTCGGAATCTCGAAGTCCCACCATTCATCCTGCGGATGAGCGGCAAAGAGGCACAGCCCCACCGCGCTGGCAAAGGCCGCGCCCGTGGCCGCCTGCGGCAGGCCCTGCACCCGCAGCGGACGGCCCAGCCGCACCTGCTGGCCCAGAATGCGCGCAGCCAGCCCGTCAAGGCCGGGGATCTGGCTTCCGCCCCCGGTCAGCACGATCTGCTGGCTCGGCAGATGGTCAAACCCCGCCGCATCCAGCCGCGCCCGCGCCTCTTCCAGAATCTCCTCGACCCGCGGCCGCATGATCCCGATCAGTTCCGTCCGGCTGATCTGGCGGCGGTCCTTTTCCCAGTCACCGCTCTCCCCGCCGATCTCGATCATCTCGCGGTCGTCCATGCTGGTGGCATGAATGCCGCCATGCTTGGTCTTGATCTTCTCCGCCACCGCCAGCGGGATCTGCAAGCCCTTGGAGATGTCCGAGGTCACATGATCCCCGCCCATCCGCACGGAGTCGGCATAGATCATGTGCTTCTTCATGAAGATGGAAATGCCCGTGGACCCGCCGCCCATGTCGATGCAGGCCGCGCCCAGTTCCTGCTCATCCTCCACCAGCGAGGAGATCCCCGACACATAGGCCGAAGACGCAATCCCGGCCAGTTCCAGGTCACAGCGCTTGATGCAATAGAGCAGGTTCTGCACCACCGACCCATCGACGGACAGAAGATGCATGTCGCAGGCCAGCCGGTTGCCGATCTGCCCGCGCGGATCGCCCAGCCCCGTCCGATGGTCCAGTGCGAAATTCACCGGCTGCGCATGCAGCACCTCGCGCCCCGGCCCCAGGTCCGGCACATCGCAGGCCGCCAGCACCCGTGCCACATCCTGCTCCGTCACCACCGAATCCTGAAGGTCCCATTCGCCTGCCAGCCCATAGCTGCGCGGCTCGGCCCCGCTGAAACAGGCGATCACATGGTCCACCCGCACATTGGCCATCTTCTGCGCCGCCTGCACCGCCGTCCGGATCGCGCGCTCCGTCTCGTTCATCACGGAAATCTCGCCAAAGCGCACCCCGCGCGACCGCGTCGTCGCCGCCCCGATCACCCGGAACGAGGACTGCCCCGCCATCGGCCCCACGCCTTCCACCTCGCGCAGCCGCTCGGGCCCGTCAAACCGCAGGATCAGACAAGCGATCTTCGTCGTCCCGACATCCAGCACCGCCACCACGCCGCGCTGCATCGCCGCCCGCCGCATATGCCGCATCGCCCGCTGGGATTCGTAAAGACCTGTCATAGTTCGCTCCCGCTCACATCAATGCCCATCGCCTTGCGGTGCTCGTTCAGCGCAAATGGCGCCAGCCGCAGGGTGGGTCTCTTGTCATTCCTCAGATCGACGCTCAGCACGTCGCGCGCCAGCAGGTCTTCCGCCCGGTCCAGCGCGATCAGCCGTTCCATCGCCGCCACCGCGTCCCGCTCCGGCAGCAGGATGCGCTGGTTGCGGTCCAGGATCAGGTCCCAGCGCCGCTCGCCCATCCGCACCAAACCCCGCACCCGCGGCAGGATCGGCTGCGCCGCCGCAAAGATCTCCAGCGCCTCGCCCGTCGCCTGATCCGCGCCCTCGCCCGCGATCAGCGGCAGGTCGGGCCGGTCCGTCCGCGCCGCCAGCCCCGCCACGCGGTTCCCCGCCTCGTCGAGCATCTCCAGCCGCTCGCCCACGCGCCACAGCACGACGGGCATCCGTTCGGTGATCCGCACCTGCAACACGCCGCCCGACCGCACCCGCAATTCGGCCTGCGCCACGGCGTCCAGTTCCTCCACCCGCGCCTGCACGGCGGCAAGGTCGATATCAAAGGACGACAGCGGCAGCTTCAGCCCCAGCCGCGCCCGGATCGCCTCGGCCAGTTCCGGCGAGGCGCCATCCACCGAAACCAGCTTCACCATGAATTCCGGCCGGTTCTGGAACTTCTCCTTCAGCTCGGTGAACGTGCCCAGCAGCGCCGCCCGCCGCCCCTCATCCCCGGCATAAAGCCCGACAGCGGCGGCGATCAGGAACACCGGCAGACCCACCCGCGCCAGCACCCGGAAATAGGGCGTCAGCCACAGCCGCTGCATCTTGTATTGCCATTTCGTCGGCGCCGGGTCACGGCGCGCCGCACGGGCCTGAAGGCGCGGCTCGGATCTCAGCGGTTGCATGACGCATCCTCCACGATCCAGCGGCACAGCTCCGGAAAGCTCATCCCCACCTGCCCCGCCTGTTCCGGGCTCAACGAGGTGGGCGTCATCCCCGGCTGGGTATTCGTCTCCAGCAGGATCAGCCCGTCGATCCCCCGCGCCTCGTCCCAGCGGAAATCGGTCCGGCTCAGGCCCCGGCAGCCCAGCGCCCGATGCGCCCGCAGCGCATAGTCGAGGCAGGCATCGGTGATCTCCTGCGGCACCTCGGCAGGCACCACATGGCGGCTCCCGCCCGGCTTGTATTTCGCGTCATAGTCATACCAGCCATCGGTCAGGATATCTGTCACGCAGAGCGCCCGGTCGCCCAGCACCGAAACCGTCAGTTCCCGCCCCGGAACATAGGCCTCCACCATCACCGTGGCCGGCATCTCGGCGGCCAGCCGCGGCGCGTTCGATCCGGGATGCACGATATAGACCCCGACCGAAGACCCTTCCGCCACCGGCTTCACCACGTAAGGCGCGGGCATCACATGCCCCGCCTCCACCTCTTCGCGCGGCACCACCACGCTCTCCACGATGGGCAGCCCCGCCGCGCGATAGGCGTCCTTGGCCCGCTGCTTGTCCATCGCCAGCGACGAGGCCAGGACCCCGGAATGCGTATAGGGAATGCGCAGCCATTCCAGCATCCCCTGCACGCAGCCATCCTCGCCCCAGCGGCCATGCAGGGCGTTGAAACAGACGTCGGGGGAAATCTCCGTCAGGCGCGCAGCCAGATCGAGGCCGCAATCGACCTCGACAACCTCATATCCCGCCTCGCGCAATGCCTTGGCGCATTCGCGCCCTGAAACGAGAGAGACCTCCCGCTCTGCGGAAAGCCCACCCTTCAACACCGCCACAAGGGGGACGCTTCTGCCCGAACCGCCCGCCATTTCGCCTCAAACCCGGGTCTTGCGCCCGATTTTTCATTATTCCGCCGTCAGTTCACCGACGCGCATGATTTCCCATTCTAACGTGATCCCGCTGTGTTGGAAAACCCTTTTTCGCACCTCTTCGCCCAATCCTTCCAGATCGGCCGCCGTCGCGCCGCCCGCATTGATCAGGAAATTGGAATGCATCTCGCTCATCTGCGCGCCGCCCCGCCGTGCGCCGCGCATGCCCGCGCCGTCGATCACCTTCCAGGCCTTCAACTCATGCGTATCATCCGCCCGCCCCGTCGAGGACCGCCCCAGCGGATTGCGGAAGGTCGACCCCGCGCTGCGCTCCTTCGTGGGCTGGCTCGCATCGCGCTTGGCGATCTGCTCGGCCATCTTCGCCTCCAGCGCGGCAGGCTCCCCCGCCCCCGCCCGGAAGGTGGCCTCGATGATGACCCATCCCTCCGGCAGCGTCGATTGCCGATAGCGCAACTCCAGGTCCGCCGCCGGGATCGTCACGACATCCCCGGCCCGCGTCACCGCCCGGACCGAGATCAGGTGATCCGCCACATAGGACCCGTAGCAACCCGCATTCATCCGCACCGCGCCGCCGATGCTGCCGGGGATCGTGCGCAGGAAGGTCAGGTCCAGCCCCGCCTCCGCCGCCTTCCGCGCCACATGCGCATCCAGCGCCGCCGCCCCCGCCGTCACCCGGTCCCCTTCGACCGAAATCCCGTTGAACCCCCGCCCCAGCCGGATCACCACCGCCCGTATCCCGCCATCCCGCACGATCAGGTTCGACCCGACCCCCATCGGAAAGACCGTCACCGCAGGGTCAAGGTCGCGCAGGAAAGCCGCCAGATCGGCCTCATCCGCAGGCTGGAACAGCGCATCCGCCGGCCCGCCCACCCGCAGCCATGTCAGATCGGCCAAGGGCCGCTGCTCGGTCAGGGTGCCACGGGGATGGGGAAGATGCTGCGCCATGCCGCTTCGTAGCCGCCCGCGCCCCCCGAATGCAAGCCGTGGCGGCAACCGGCAGGCCGATACCCCGCGCCACCGCAAAGGTCCGCCCCGGCCACTACTCCGCCGGTTCCGCACCCTTCCGGCGCAGCCAGCGCACCAGATAGATCACCGGCCAGCGCAGCACGCTCGTCCCCGCCGCCAGCACCACCATCCCCCAGATCGGCCCAGCCGTCCAGGTCACCCAGCCCAGGATCGGTATCCCCACGATGATCAGGGCGAAGGCCCGCCGCCAATGGTTGTTGCGGCTCGGCAGCATCGCCGCCACATTCGCCACGATCAGCCAGACAAAGGCCGCGATCAGCGCCCAGTTCATGCCGCCGCTCCCATCAACCGCCCCGGCAGGTTGTTCGCCCAGGCGGAGATCGTCCCCGCGCCCAGACAGACCACCATATCGCCGGGCCGCGCCTGTTCCTTCACCAGACGCGCCAGATCGGCCTCGTCCGTGATCCCCCGCGCATGCCGATGCCCATGGGCGATCAGGCCGGAAATCAGGTCATCCCGGCTTGCCCCCGGAATGGGGTCCTCGCCCGCCGCATAGACCTCGGCAATCGCCACCACATCCGCCTCGTTGAAGCAGGTGCAGAACTCCTCGAACAGGCTGCTCAGCCGGGTATAGCGATGCGGCTGATGCACCGCGATGATCCGCGCGCCGGGCGTGCCCGCCACCGCCTGCCGCGCCGCCTTCAGCACGGCGGCAATCTCCACCGGGTGATGGCCGTAATCGTCGATGATGGTGACGCCATTCACCTCACCCACCCGCGTGAACCGCCGGTTCACCCCGCCAAATCCCGCCAACGCCTCGCGGATCTCGTCCTTCTTCATCCCCAGATGCCGCGCCACGGCAATCGCCGACAGCGCGTTGGACACGTTATGATCCCCCGGCATCGGCAAGGTGCAGCCCTCGATCATCGCATCCTCCCCCTCGTTCTGAAGAAGAACGTCGAAATGGGCCTTTCCATTCCGATAAGAAAGATTGACCGCCCGCACATCCGCCTGCGCGTTGAAACCAAAGGTCACGATCCGCCGATCCGTCACCTTGCCCACCAGCGCCTGCACCTCCGGGTGATCGGTGCAGCAGACGGCAAGCCCGTAGAAGGGAATGTTCGACACGAAATCGAGGAACCCTTTCCGCAGCGCGTCGAAGGATCCCCAATGTTCCATATGCTCGGGGTCGATATTGGTCACGATGGCGATGGTCGCAGGCAGGCGGTTGAAGGACCCGTCGCTCTCATCCGCCTCCACCACCATCCACTCGCCCGCCCCGGCCCGCGCATTCGATCCATAGGCATGGATCACGCCCCCGTTGATGACCGTCGGGTCAAACCCGCCCTTGTCCAGAAGCGTCGCCACCATCGTCGTCGTGGTCGTCTTCCCATGCGTCCCGGCAATCGCGATATTCGACCGCAGCCGCATCAGCTCGGCCAGCATCTCGGCCCGCCGCACCACCGGCAGCTTGCGCCGCCGCGCCTCTTCCAGTTCCGGGTTCCCCTTCTTGATGGCCGAGGAAATCACCACCACCGCCGCCTCCCCGATATTCTCGGCCCGCTGCCCCTCGAAGAAGACCGCGCCCAGACCCACCAGCCGATCGGTGATCTTGCTGGCCTTGCTGTCCGACCCCTGCACCCGATAGCCCAGCGTCATCAGAACCTCGGCAATCCCCGACATCCCGATCCCGCCGATCCCCACGAAATGGATCGGACCCAGTTCCCCCGGAAGCTTCGTCGCCGCGTTCATCGTGAAATTCCCTTCGCCAAATCCTCGACCAGCGCCACAAGCCGCTCGGTCGCATCGGGGCGCCCCTGCCCCAGCGCATGCTGCGCCATCGCCACCGCCGCATCGGGCGAGGCCAGGATCGACCCCAATTGCGCGCAGAGCGTCGCAGGGTCAAGCAGCTTTTCCGGAATAAGGACCGCTGCCCCCGCGTCAACCAGCCCGCGCGCATTGGCCGTCTGGTGATCTCCCGTCGCCTGCGCGAAGGGGATCAGCACCGAAGGCCGCCCGATCACGCTGATATCCGCCACCGAGGACGCGCCCGACCGGCTCACCACCAGTTGCGCCTCCGAAAGCCTGCGGGGGATATCGCGGAAGAAGGGCTCCACCTCCGCCATGATCCCCGCCGCCTCATAGGCGGCGACGACCCGCGCCATATCCTCTTCCCGCGCCTGCTGCGCCACGCGCAGATAGCGCCTGATGCCCTCAGGCAGCGCCGCCACCGCCGCAGGCACCACATCCGACAGCACCCTCGCCCCCTGCGATCCCCCGATGACCAGCAGGCTCATGGGATAGTCGCCCGGCGGAATATACCCCGCCGCCGCCCGTTCCAGCACCGCCGCCCGCACCGGATTGCCGGTATGGATGCCCTCCACGCCCGCGGGCAGGTCTGTGGGCCATGTCCCGCAGGCCACCTTGTCCACCCGCCGCGCGAAAAGCCGGTTCACCCGGCCCAGCACGCCATTCTGTTCATGGATCATCCGGGGCCGCCGCAGCACCCAGGCCGCCGCCAGCGCCGGGATCGTGGGATAGCCGCCAAAGCCCACCACCACCGCAGGCCGGTCCCGCAGCATCCCCCAGATGGCCGCGACCACACCGCCCAGAATGCGGAACGGCACCGCCAGCTTGGCCGCCACCCCGCCCCGCGCAAAGGTGGCGCTCGCCACCTGCTCCACTGCCACCACATGCGGAAACCCGCCGGTATAGCGCGCGCCCCGCGCATCGGTAGACAGCTTCACCCGCCAGCCCTTGCGCACCATCGCCTCGGCCAGGGCTTGGGCAGGGAACATGTGCCCCCCCGTCCCCCCCGCCGCGATCAACAGCAAGGGCCCCGCCATCAGCGCCCTCCGCGCCCGAAGATGTCGCCCATCGTCCCCTGCGGCCGCGCCCGCGTCATCGCCAGCAGCGCGCCCACCGTGATCCCCGCCGCGATGACCGAAGACCCGCCATAGCTCACGAAGGGCAGCGTCATCCCCTTCGCGGGCAGCAGCCGCACCGCCACCCCCATGTTGATCATCGCCTGCACGCCGAAGATGCAGGCCAGCCCCGTCCCCGCCAGCCGGATGAACGGGTCCCGCTCCTTCGTCAGCCGCATCAACGACCGCACCACCACCGTCGTATAAAGCGCGATGATCAGCAGGACGAGGACAAGGCCATATTCCTCCGCCGCCACCGCGATGATGAAATCGGTATGGGCATCGGGCAGCGACCATTTCACCTGCCCCGCCCCCACGCCCACGCCGAAGAACCCGCCCTCCTGGATGGCATTCGTGGCATAGCCAAGCTGCGTGCGCGGGTCCACATCGGGCGTCAGGAACCCGTCGATCCGGCGCGCGAAATGCTCGCTGCTCTCATAGGCGGCAAAGCCCCCCACCGCGACCATCCCGACCACGATGGCGATCAGGGTCATCGGCGCCCCCGCCACGAAATAGACCACACCCCAGCCGAACAGAACCAGCGCCGCCTGCCCGAAATCCGGCTGCATCGCCAGCAGCGCCACGATGGCCATGCAGATGACAAAGCTCACCGATTTTCCCGGCGGCCCGTTCAGATCGAAACTCGCCGCCATCAGCCAGGCCACGACAAGGATGAAGGCGGGCTTCAGGAATTCCGACGGCTGCACCGACGCAAAGCCAAGCGAGAACCACCGCACCGCCCCCTTGCCGAAATCCGTCCCCACGAAGGGCAGCAGGCACAGCGCGATGAAGGCCAGCACAAAGCCAAGGATGCCAAGCCGCCGCACCATGGCCGGGCTCATCATCGACACGCCCACCATCACCGCCAGCGCGACACCGCCGAAAAACGCCTGCCGCTGCACATAGAAGAAGGGCTCCAGCCCGTTCCGGCTTGCCAGAGGCACGCTCGCCGCCAGACCAAGCAGCAGCCCGATCCCGAACAGGATCAGGATGCAGGTCATCGACCATTTGTCGATCGTCCGCCACCAACGGGGAAGAACAGGCTCCGTCACCCGTGAGGGCATGGAGCCATAGACCATCTCAGTCATGGATGAACCGCCTGTCGCCTGCACTGCTCGATGCCCGTTTCTCCGGGCTTGGGCGAAAGTCTAGCCGACTTTCCCGCCCCATGCCAGTGCAAAGGCGCCCCCGCGCCGCCCCGAAATGCCTGCTTTCCCGACCGCCCCCCCCGGCAGACGCGCCTCTCACGCGCTCACGCGCCCTGGCCGGACCGCCTGCCTTCTGCGGTGACCCTCATCCGCAGCCGCGCGCCCCCCGCAAGACCTCCGGGGGGCGGCCATGTCACGCCGCGGCGGGCGGTGCCTCCTCCTCGTCGACCACCGCCCGGTCCAGCGGATCTTCCGTCCGGGCCAGTTGGAAATAGGCGATGGTTCCCCGCACCTGTTCGGCCTGCGCCGAAAGCTGCACCGCGCTGGACGACAGGCTTTCCGACGCCGAGGTGTTCTGCTGCGTCACGCTGTCAAGGCTCTGGATCGCCGTGGCGATCTGCGACGTCCCAAGGGAAAGCTCGCGCGCATTGGCCGACAGGCCGGTGACAAGCTCGGATGTCTGCTGGATGGCCGGCACCAGCCGATGCAGCATGTCGCTGGCCAGTTGCGCCATCCGCAGCGTCTGCGTCGCCAGGCCCGAGATTTCGCCCGCCGAAGCCTGGCTCTTCTCGGCAAGTTTGCGCACTTCCGCCGCCACCACGGCAAAGCCGCGCCCGTTCTCGCCCGCCCGCGCCGCCTCCACCGCGGCATTCAGCGCCAGCAGATCGGTCTGCCGCGCAATCTCCTGAACCACCGTGATCCGGTCCGAGATGCGCGCCATCGCCGCCATCGCCTCTGCCACCGCCTGCCCCGACTTCTGGGCATCGACGGCCGATTGCGCCGCGATCTTCTCGGTCTGCGAGGCATTCTCCGCCGAATGCTGGATATTCGCCGTCATCTGCTCGATTGCAGCCGAAACCTGTTCCGTGGCCGCCGCCTGCACGCTCGCGCTCTGGCTCAACTGGGTGGACGAACTGGCAATCGCCGCGCTGCCATCGGTGACGCCATTGATCGCCTGGGCCACATTGCCCACCACATCGCGCAGGCTTTCGACCATCTCGCTGATCGTCCGCTGCAACTGCGCGATCTCGTCGCTCCCCTTCTGCGGCGCCACTTCGCTCAGATCCCCCTCGGCGACGCGCCGACCGATCACCGCGATGGATTTCAGCGGAACCGAAAGGGTCCGATGCAGGAACCACGCCGCCAGCGCCAGCAGGACGGCCAGGATACCGACCGCAAGCCAGACGATCCGCGCAAGCTTCGCCTCCGACTTCGCCTCCATCTCCGTGGCGGACCAATGCGTGACGACCACGCCCGTCACATCGCCCTTTTCCCCGAACAGGGCGGGCGAGGCGATCAGCAGCCCCTCCTCCGCACGCTCCACCTGACCCGAGGCGATGGCCTTCTGCGCCAGCGCAGAGGCGCGCTCCATCGCCGGCCCGTCAAGATCGCCGCTCTGCGCCCTCACGCCGAATTCCGCGTCAAAGGCAACCGCCGATGTCAGCTTGTCGGCGGCCCGCGTCTCCAGATCGGCAAAGACCGCGTCGATCACCTCGGTCTTGCCGAACTTGATCGCCCCCGCCACCTCGCGCGAGGTGCTGCGCGTGCTGTCGAAGGCAAGGGCCTGCAACCCCTCCATCGCGACGCTGCGCAGCAGCCCCGCCGCGCTATAGGTAATGCTGCCCGCAACGATCATTGCGAGCAGCACCATCATAACAAGACACTTGCCAAAGACCGATAGTCTGAACCGACGCGGAAAGGGCACGGCCATATGCAGTCATCCTGTCTGGAGGGAAGAAAGGCGAAGGATCACATCAATGCTTCGGCATTGACCCCGATCGTCATCGTGCCGATCACCTGCGCGCTGGCCGGATCGGTGATCGAAATGGAAATCTGGCCCTGATAGGTCTGGGTCGATTCATCCAGTTCGATCTCGCCGAACAGCACGCCATCCGGGCCGGCCGGGAAGACGCTGGTGAACTTCTCCTCATCACCCTGCCACATGTCCGACGTCGGCGCCGACACCGCGACATTCAGGCCCAGATTGTCGGTGATGAAGACCTCGGTGATCTTCCCGCCCGATGCCTCGACCTGCGCGCGCAGGAAATCCGCCGCTGCACTGGTCAGCGCAGGGGTGATGGTCGGGCTGTCCGACTGCCCGACCTCGGCCCGCCAGGCCGCGTCCATACTGTCGATCTTGGCCTGATCGAACCCGGCCCGCTCGGCATTCGCCGCCGTGATGGCCTCCACCAGAACCGGATCATTGGCCCAGGTCCGGATCGACCCATCCAGATAGTCCTTCATCGCCGCATCATAATCCTGCGCGACCGAAACGGTGGCGATCAATGCCAGAGGCACCGCCACGAGACCAAGCAGTTTCATTGCAATCTCCTTCCGAGATTTCAGGAACAACCTGCAGGAGAGGACGGAGTGTCGCAGGTAACTTTTAACGGAGGGGCGTAAAACAGCGATTTTTCCCGCCGTCCGGCCCTGCGCTTGCCGCGCTTCGGATGGCCGACCGGTCCCGTTTGAAGGGGCAGCCAGACCAAAGACCACCCCTCCCGCAACCACCCCGCCCCCCCGCTCTGGCCCGTCCCCCTGGTCCGATCACGATGCCCCTTGATTTTAGTTCTACAAAGAACCATTATAGTTCTTCATCGAACCAAGGAGTGAGCCATGACCCTGACAAGACGCAAGATGATCATTCTCCTCGGCGGCGGGGCCGTCCTCGCGGCCGGCGCGGGCTTCGGCTGTGCAGCCACCCGCAGCCCGCGCAGCGCCTACCTGCCCTGGGACAGGGCCGGCAGCTATGACGATCCGCGGATGCGGGCGCTGTCCTGGGCGCTGCTCGCCCCCAATCCCCACAATCGCCAGCCCTGGCTGGCCGACCTGTCCGAACCGGACGTCATCACCCTTTATGTGGATCGCGACCGGCTGCTGCCCCACACCGACCCGTTCAACCGGCAGATCACCATCGGCCTCGGCTGTTTCCTCGAACTCCTCCGCATGGCCGCCGCCGAAGACGGCTTCCGCGCCGAGACGGCCCTCTTCCCGCAGGGCAGCGCCGCCACGGGCCTCGACGCGCGCCCCGTCGCCCGGATCACCCTGACCGCCGATCCCGCCATCGCCCGCGACCCGCTCTTCGCACAGGCCCCCGACCGGCGGTCCAACAAGGAACCCTTCGATCTCACCCGCCCGGTCGCGCCCGCGATGCTGGACCCGCTGGCGGCCGCCGTCCGCAACGGCGCGCGCTTCGGCGGCACCGTGGACGAGACCGAGGTTCGGCACTGGCGCGACCTCACCCGCGAGGCGCTGCGGATCGAGGTGGAAACGCCCCCATACCTTTCAGGAAAGCGTCGATCTCTTCCGCATTGGCCATCGCGAGGTGGATGCCAACCCCGATGGCATTGATTTCTCCGGCCCCCTCTTCGAAACCCTGCGCCTCACCGGGCAATTCAGCCGGGAAAGTGCCGCCGACCCGTCAAGTTTCGCCTTCCGCTCCGGGCTGGATGCGGTCTTTGCCAATACCGATACCGCCATGGGCCATGTCTGGCTGGTCACCGCCGACAACAGCCGCGAGACGCAGCTTGCAACCGGCGCGGACTGGCTGCGGGTCAACCTCGCCGCAACGGCGCAGGGCCTCGGGTTCCAGCCCCTCAGCCAGGCCCTTCAGGAATTCCCCGAAATGGCCGAACCCTATGCCCGCGTGCATGAACGCCTTGCACCCGAAGGTGGCACGGTTCAAATGCTGGCGCGCATCGGCTATGGTCCCGCCGTCGGCACCAGCCCGCGCTGGCCCTTGGAAAGCAGGATCATCCATGCCTGAACGCGAAATGTCCGATTACTTCCGGCTCTTCAACGAAATCGGGATCATCGGACAATTGTCGCGCAGCCTGCTGGAGGCCCGGCTGCCGCCGGGCTTCGTCATGGCGCAGTTCACCGTGCTCAACCATCTGGTGCGGGTCGGCGATGGCCGCACCCCCCTGGCCATCGCGCAGGCCTTTCAGGTTCCCAAGAACTCGATGACCCATTCCCTCACGGTGCTGGAACGCGCGGGCCTGATCGAGATGCGCCCCAATCCGCAGGATGGCCGGTCCAAGCTGGTCTATATCACCGAGGCCGGCCGCAGCTTCCGGCAGGCGGCGATGGATGCCTTCGCCCCCGACATCGCCCGGATCGCCGCCGCCTTTCCCCCCGACAGGGTGGCACGGCTGCTTCCCGATCTCGAAGCACTTCGCAAATTCCTCGATGCCGACCGCGACCCCTGACCCCGCGCGCTTGCCGCGCGTTCGCTGATCCGCGCAGGACCCACAGGCGACAGGCCCGGCGTCCCCCATCGGAACGACGGCGCCGCCCCTGGCCCCGGCTTGACCGACAAGAAGGTCAACTCCCATAGTCACCGGAACAACCCGACTGGCCCCGCCCGATTCACATCTGTTGATCCAAAGACGGCAGGGCCATCACATGACACCGTTCCCGCGGCACAGACCCTTGCCGCGCCAGGCAGGACAGAACCCTTGGAGGCCCCCTTGCACCTAGCCCGACTTTGCTCTCTGGCCCTTGCCCTGTCCTTTGTCTGCGCGACCTCCCTCCCCGCCCAGGACCTGCCCAGCCCCGAAAGCCTGCTTGCCGGGGCCGACGAACAGGGCGCGCTCATGAACCAGTATCGGGACATCCTGCGAAATCCCGATCCCGACATCCGCCATTCCGCCTTCACCAAACTGGCCGTCGTCGAAGATCCGCTGGTGCGCCAGATGGCCTTTGACGAAGGCTTCTCCGCGGCAGATGCAACCATGCGGATGCTCGCCCTGCGCTACAGCCTCTTCGACCGCGACGCCATCCTCGTCGAATTTCCGGGGACGGACCTGCCGCCGCAAGCCTACCGCCTGATCGAAAGGGATTACAGCAACGGCGAATTCGTCGCCCAGTCGGGCTCCAGAAGGCCGGGGCGCGTGCAGGGCCTCCAGGTGGTGATCGAATACAACCAGTGCATCCTGGAACTTGTCCTGAACGACGATGATGCCCTTGTCGGCGAACAGATCTGCACCGATCAGAGACTGCCGATCGAGGTCAACCTGCGCGGGATGTAAGGTCCGCCCTCACTCCCCGCCCACCTCGATCCGCCCCAGGCTGACGGTGCCATCCGCACTCCATCCGCTGTGGATCAGGATACGGATGCGCCGGGCCAGACGCGGCACGCCGAAATCGACGGTCTGGACCTCGATATCCTTGCTCAGCACGGCATTGGCGAAGGATTGCCATGATCCCTCGCCCTCGGCATCCCGTGTAAGAAAGACCTCCACCTCGCGCGGATGCGCCTGCGGCGCGCCGGCCGCCCGCACGAAGGTCAGCGCCGAAACCCGCCCGACATCCTCGCCCGTCAAGGCCAGCACGACCTCGACAGGCCATTCGACCGGGCTTGCATGCCACTCCCCCCCGGCCTCGCGCGGCAGGGTCAGGACTTCCGCCGCCTGATCCGGGGCCAGGGGACGGGCCGTCGTCCGCTCGACCGCAACAGCCGCCGCCGCGGCAACAGTTGCGGCGGGTTCCGGCGGCGCCACCGCGCCCTTGGACCGCCAATCCGCCAGATAGACGGCATAGGGCCAGGGAATGGCCGTCGGCAGGCTGTCCGCCGCCCCCTGTGTCTGCACGATCCCCACCGGAACATCGCCGATCATCAGCAGCGCCCCGCTGTCACCGGGTTGCACCGACCAGGGCGGTTGCCTTGCGTCCTGGATCTCCCGGAAGGTCAGCTTGTCCTTGCTCTGGAAGACCAGTTCGACATCCCGGAAGATGGTCTCGCCGCTGGCCAGGACGATCCGCATCTTCATCTTGCCACCAGCAGCCAGCACAAGGGCCATCGCCTCGTCATGCGGCACAAGCGGCGCGGAACAGGCATCCGTCACCGCCCCGTCGATGGTCAGCAGCGAAAGGTCATGGCCAAGGTCCATGGTCCTCTGCGCCCAGCCATCCTTCAGCACACCATCGCGCAGGAACAGGTTGCCAAAGCCGTTCCCCGCATCAATCACATGCTGGGGCGTCAGGCCAAAGCAGGTGCCGCCATCCAGGAAAAGAACCGCCTGCCCGACCTCCGCTCCCGCCGTGACATGCGCCTGATCCGCCCAGGCCGCCGGGGCCAGCACGGGCAAGGCGCCAAGATGCACCGCCATCACCGCAAGACCTGCGCACCGCATCGTCACTTTCCCTTTCTCTGGCCAAGGACTAGCCCCGCAATGCTGATCGCCAGGGTGATCGCCCCGAACAGGATCAGCAGAAGCGGATCGTTGCGAATGCGGCTCGTCCAATCCGGCGCCAGTTCAAAGCGCGCGCCCAGCCTGTCCACGATGATCCGCTGCGCCGGACCGGCATAGACGATCTCGAACCCCCGCTCATCCTCTTCCGGATCGAAAAGGATCACGCCATGCATCGGACCCGCGGTTTCACAGCTTTCCCGGTCGATGATCCGCAGCCCTGCCAGCAGGTCGCATGTCTGGCGATGCAGGAGGGATCGGCGGCCCGGCATTTCCGCCGAAATGACATCGCCCGGCACGATCTCCGCCCGTGACACCTCGAATCTCGGCGCCCCCCCGCGTGCCGCCATATAGCCCGCCGCCGTTCCTCCCATCGTCAGGCCCGGAGTCCCGCTCTCGGGCGAAAAGCCGATCTGCGCCGGACCCAGAAAGACCAGCGGGCTCTGCGGCGCGACCCCGGTCCAGGTGATGCGCACCGTGCCGCTGAACCGCATCTCGGCGCTGCCCCCCGCATAGGGGCGCAGCCGCGATCCCTTGCCCGCAGCCGCCGCCTCCGCCTCCCCGGCCGCCGCGACGTCAGGAACGATCACCACCTCAAGCCGCCCCTTTTCAAGACTGCGGATCGTCACCGCGCTTCCATCCGCCGGGGTAAAGAACGGCTCCGGCGGAAGCGCCGCCAGACAGATCGGGGGCGGTTCCGGCTCGGCTGCGGTAAAGGGACGATCCTCGCACAGCTCGGCACCGTCGATGCGCCAGCCATCATTCGGAAAGGGCTTGATCGCCCCGATACGGACCGCCTCGCTGCGGGCATGGATCACGAAACCGCTTCGATGCTGGTTGAAGGCGGCAATCACCACCAGCAGCAGAACCGCCGCGACCACGATCAGAAGATGGAGCCGCGTCGGACGATGGCGCCCAGCCCACGCTGCCAGCCCGGCAACCGCCTCCACCAGCCATCGGCGGCGTGCAGGGGGCGGCACCTGTCCTTCCCCGGATGCCCTCTCCTGCGCGCTCCGACCTGCGGGTCGGCTGGCAGGCGCCCCCGGCGCCTTTCCCTGCGCCACGCTTCGGCCCGCTCCCCTCTTGCCCGCCCCGTCCGTCATGGCAGAACGATCTTGAAGCTCGTCCTTTCCAGGGCCACGCCCGACTGACGGCGGAACACCGTTGCCGTAAGCTCCCCGACAGCCGCAGTGGTGATTTCGCAGCGGAAATCAAAACCCGTCTGGCGCGGATCGGGCTGCCGGATGCAGGGGCTGGGTGGATCGGACCCGATCATCAGATAGGCCTCATCGCTTCGGGCATTCAGAAGCACGTCGAATTCCGTGACCCCGCCCTCGCTCGGTTCGCCCCAGGCCGACAGAAGATAAACCGGCAAGGCCCCCGATGCCTCTTCGCAACTGCCGACAAAGCCGCGTATCGCCAGTTCCTCCGCCGCGAATTTCCTCAACTCGTCCACCCGCGATGTCGAATTGTAGATGGTAAAGACGGTGACCGGATTTTCCGACGCCTCCTTCGATTCCGCCTGCATCCGGTAGTTCCGGAAACGGCTTGCGATCTCCAGACACAGCGACGCAGGGGCGAGTGTTCCGGTCAGAACCGAAACGACAGGATCAGCCGTGGGTTCGCCCTCCACATTCAACCCGACGACAACCTGCCCCGAGACCGGCCAGACCGGATCCCATTCCTCGTAATTCACATCGAAATCCACGGCCTGCTGCGCCATGGCCCCCGGCGCCCCCGCAAGGGCAAGACAGAGGCACAGGGTCAGGGTCGGGATGACGAAATTCAACATGCAGAAACTATGCTGAACTTTGATTTTCGAGTCGAGCGCTTAGAGAAACACCCCCCTTCGGCCAGTCACGCAAAGGAAAATCCGCCCCTCCAATCGCGCCTTTCCATCCGGGATTGATGGCCCCGCCTGCCAATGGATGAGCCCGAATTTCGCCATTCAACCCGAGGTCAGTTCATGCATCATCGACTGGCATTTTGCAGTCAGGAATAGTTTGCAGAATCGAAGAACCGCCCTTTACCCTCAAGGAATTGCATCCTTTTTGGGGGAGAAGCGGTTTGAAAAAGTTTATTCTCGCCGCTCTTTCGCTGGTGGCCGTGCAATCCGTTTCAACTCCGGTCTGGTCCCAGAACAAGGATCAGATCGCGGGCGCCATATTCGGCTTCATCCTGAACGAAGCGATGCGGAATGGCGGCGCCGCCAATTCTGGGCAGACAGCGCAGGGCGGGACGGCCCCCCGCGCCGTCGAAGGGCCGCAACAACCCAGCATGGACGTGGCCGAACGGATGGCCGTGCAGCGCGCCCTGGCCGCCGCCGGTCTCTACAACGGCGCGATAGATGGCGCGATCGGCCCGGCAAGCCGATCCGCCATCGCGGCATGGCAAAGCTCGGTCGGCGCGGACGGGTCGGGATATCTGACACGCGAACAGGCCGACAGCCTCATCGCCATGGCGCCACCCTCCCTCGACCCTGCGGCACCGGGCATGCCCGCGCAACCGGCGGTCGCAACGGCTCATCCCGCCACCATCGACCAGGCCCTGACAGGGCCAGACCTGCTGATCGACGCCGAGAATGCCGCCATAACGCGCGAGATGCGCGCGCGTCTCTACCGCGAATTCCTGCTGCGCTACCTCAGCGCCGTCCCCGAACGCGCCGATGACGCGGCCTTCATCGGGACGGTCCTTTTCAACAGCGCCAGGAACAACGCCTTCGCCGACCCCCGCGTCGTGGAATGGAGCGAGCAGGCCTCCCGCGGGACCGAATTCGAACGTCAGAAAGCCCATGAGGCCTTCACCCTCTTCCTGTTCGACCAGGCCAGCAACGCGCCGCTCTCACTGGTCACGGTGAAACGGATTCACTTCCCGGAATACGACTTCAACAAAGGCCGCTTCCCCCTCGACCTTGCAAAGATCTTCAACCTCGGCGACCCGACCTATTTCGGCCCCGGCGCAGGCATCACCATCCTCGCCACTCCCGGACGCTGGGCCGAGGTGTCATCCCTCACCGTCCCCGAAGCCGAAGCCGAAATCCTCGCCAGCAAGGTGCATGCCGCCAACGGCTTCGTGGACGTCGTGATGCGCATGACCTTCAGCAATTTCCGCCAGAACGCCGACGGCTTCGCCGTCAGCGACCTTTCCGTGGAAACCGTCTCGCTGCATGATACCGCCAATCGTTCCGCCAACATCATCGGTCCGACCCTGCTGGTCGTGCCCGATCCGGCGCAAGCCCCCTCCGCCGCAACCGTCTCCGATCTCGGACCGGCCCGCGACGCGGTGGAAAGCTGGTCCCGCCTCGGCGCCGTCGTCGCCGACGAACGTCTGGTGATCCCGGCGCTGAACTATCAGGCGCAACAGCTTCTCGAACCGGCCCTCGACTACCTCACCCTGCTGAATTCCCCCGACAGCACCCTCTCGATGAGCGAGATCGCCTATTACGGCACCTCGTTCCTCACGGAAGAGGAACAGCGAACGCTCTTCGGCGGCAATCTTGACGATGGCCAATACGGCTATGCCATCCACAATGACGAATTTGCCCTCGCCGAAATCAGGGGCCGCTTCGAAACGACCTTTGGCCCCGCCCTGCGCGCCCGCGCGCCGAAACTGCCCGTCGCCGCGCGCCTCGTTCTTCCCGTGCGGCTCGGCAACTATGACTTCGATCGCCAGGTCTTCCCCGTCAGACTGGCGCAAAGCAGCAACCCCTATGACGACGAGGCAGAACAGGTGCGGCCCTTCGTCCTCGATCTCACGGCGCAGCCGGATTTCCGCAAACTCAGGATGGACGTCGCCCTGGGCAAGGCCGAAATCGCCATGCCGGTGGACGAGGCAAAGGCGCTGAACGCCCGGCTCAAATCCGAAGTCGGCGCCATGCCGGACCTCGAGCAAACCATCTTCCTCGCCTTCGACCTCACGCTCGATTCCGTGCAGGCGAAAACCTCCAGCACCAATTACGGCCTGATGGCCGGCAGGGGGCAGCGACAATCCGACACGACCCTCAGCTTCCAGTCCAGCGTGTCGCAGGCCATGTTCTACGAAGACGCGGCGCTGACCCGCCCGATCCGGGAAATGCCGCTGAAACGCCTCGAACCCAGACCGGGCGAGGTGGCCGGCTCGGCCATGCCCGACGGCGAATTTCCCACGCAGACCAGCCTCGTCGCCTATGCGCTGGAGAATGGGGCCGATCCCTCCATCCTGACCGAGAATGCGAACCGCTCGGCCGGCAGGTCGGGCGCGGATGAATTCACCCGGCCCGAGATTGCGGATGAACTGGTGGCGATGGCGCAGGAAACCCCGGCGCCGGGCGAAGCGGTCCTGTTCCCGGCGAAGGTGTCTCTGGGCCAATATGGCAGCGGCGGCTTCCCGATCACCGATATCCAGGTTTTCCGACACGACACGGCCTCGCCATCGGGCTATTCGCTGCCCGGCGACACGGCCCAGATCCGTGTCACGAACATCGACGCGATGAAGCACCTCCCGATGGAGCGAGACGCGGCACGCGCCCTGGCGGCGGCCTACCCGTCGCGCAACTTCGAAGCCGCGCTCGAACTGCGCCTCGAAACCGCCAGCGAAGAGATCACGGGCGACAGTGACGGACGCCGACGCTATGTCATCGACGCCTCCGCAATCGCCCTGCATCTGGCCGATCCCGATGACAAGACGCGGCGGCTTGCCGTCGTGGAACCACAGGCCGCCGCGCAGGAGGCCCCCGCCCCGGCCCCGGCCCCGGTCGAAGACACCGCCGCCGCCGCGCCAGAGGCCCCGCCCACGACGCCCGAACCGGCCGCCGCAGCCCCGGCTCCCCAGCCGCCCGAGATCACCTTCGATATCGTGGGCCTCACCCTCGGCATGACACTCGAAGACGCCGCCGCCGCCATCAAGCAGCACATGACAGTGGCGCGCGTGCTGGAATGGCGCAGCGAAACCGTGCCTCCCAACAGCGTGGGCGAGATGGTCCGCCTCTACATCAACGACACGGGCAACGAGTTCATCATCGTGAATTATGGCCCGGTCGCCCTCACGCCCACCGTCATGGCGATATCCCGCAACCTCTTCCTGCCCTCCGGCGTCGTCAGCGATGGCGATCTGGCAAAGCAGCTTATCGGGAAATACGGCGATCCGGAACCGGGGGCAGGCTGGCAATTCTCTGAATCGCCACGGCTTTACGGCTGTGCCGATGGCGGCGCGCAATATACCCTCTCCTGGGTCGGTGCCCCCCTGATCGAAGGCGCCGCCATGGCAACCTCGCCGATCGACCCGACACGGGCCGCAACCGATCCGGCCTATGCGGCCGAGGTGCTCGTCCTCGCGCGCTCCTCCAACCTGATCTACAGCCTCGGTGCCAGCACCGGGGCCGAGGCGGGCTGCAAGGAAACCGTCCGGGCCGAAATCATGCGAAGCTGGGCAACCCATGTGACGAACCCGCCCCTGGACGGCGCGGTCAGCGATCTCTTCGTCACGCGGCTGATGGACCAGAACGCGATGCGCCGGAAGATGGAAGAGGCGATGAAAGCCGAACAGGCAAAGGCGCCGAAAGTCGAAATCAAGTTGTAAAGGGCAACCGGCCCGCCAGGCTCAGAACAGCAGTTGGAAACGGACCGACAGGCGGGTTTCCTTCCAGCCGGGCATGTCCAGCATGTAGTCCAGCGTCTCTTCCGGCGGCAGCAGCGATGCCGCCAGCCGGCAATTCACCTCGCTGACCCCGAAGGTCCCGTAATCGGCGCTGCAACTGCTCTCGCGCAGGTCGCCGCCGATCAAGGTATGCAGGCTGGTGGACAGTATCGCCGTCTCGGACAGGCGCAATTGCCAGGTCAGGCCCAGATGGATGGCCGGCTCGATCCGGTATTTCTCGCCGCGCTCGCCCATCGACGCGCCCCAGATCAACCCCAGATTGTCCGTCAGTTCCGTCAGCATCAGGACGGTCAGGTCGGGAATGGCGGGCGCATACCACTCGTCAAAGCGGATCACCTCGCCATCGGCCAGTTCATAGCTCCCCGCCCGCACCGACCCGACCAGATCGGACCGCGACGAACCGAGATAGACATCCAGCAGATGGGTTTCACTGGCAGTTGCAGCCGGGGCCGCCAGCAGCGCGGCACAAAGCGCCGCGCCCGGCAGCGCATATCTGCCGGACGGGTGCCGCAGGGTCTTCTCCGGCCCATGCCGGGATGCGGGTTCGGGCATGCGACAAGGATCCGGCCAGTACAGGAAAACGGCACCGGTGCCCGGCGACAGGGGGCCTTGCGGCCCCGCTTCTGCCGGGCACCGGCAATTCGGTCATCAGCGGATGCTGGACGGCGCGATGGCGCGCGACAGGCTCGCCTCGCCGCGCCCATGGATCGCGGCGTTGTAATTGTTGATCGTGTCCTGACGCGCCGTATCCAGCAGGCGGTTGGTGATCTGCACCGGGGTCGCCGTGGTGAACTTGCTGCCCAGCACCGCCGCATAACCGGCGACCACGGGCGCGGCAAAGGACGTGCCGTAAAGCCCGGTCAGGTCACCACGCACGCCCACGGTCAGGAACTGCCGCTGGACGGTGGTGTTGCTGCCCGCAAAGTTGGAATAGCTGGCAAGGTTCGCCCGGTTGTTCACCGCGCCATTGCGATCCAGCGCCCCGACAAAAATCGTGGACCGGGTGCCGACCAGCGCCATGTTCAGGTAATCGGCATTGCCGGACCGGTTCGCCGCCCCCACCGCAACCGCGTCATTCCCGGCCGCCTTGGCGATCACCGCACTGCCATTGCGCGCATGGCTGATGATCGAGTTTTCCTGCGCCGACCAGCGGATCTGCGCCGCGCTAAAGCCCGCCCGCGCCATCATCCCATAGCTCAGATTGACGACGTTCAGTCGGTTCGGCGTCAGCGCGACCGCCCGGCCCGACGCGAAGTCATGCGCCACCGTCGTGCTCGACGGGGCGATCAGCGACGCTTCCAGACGCGTCCATTCCCCGTGCCGCAGCACCTGCTGCCCGGTGCCAAGGTTGCCGACACTGCGGCTTCCGCTGGTAAAGTCATCCACCACGGTGATCGTGACGCCCTGCCCGCGAAAGCCCGCCGCCCAGGCAGCAGCCACATCGCCATGCATCCAGGGCTGAAGCGTCGGCCGTGCCGCGCTCTGGGCCGTTGTCGTGCGCGAGGCGCTCCGCTCGGGGGCCAGATCGGGGCGGCCCAGCGCCACAGCCGTCCCCGCGCCCGGCGCGGAGGGGCCCTCGCCGATCGTCACACCGGCGGCGCGATGCTTGGCAACAGGGCTGAAACTGATGTTTTCGGCCTGAACCGGATGGACAAGGCCGGGACCTGCCAGCACCGCGCAAACGGCGGCACCGAACAGGGCAATACGAAAACGCATCCAGAGATCTCCAATGGCAGTTGAAGGGTTCACAGATGCGGTAACGGAGCGCCAAAGGGCCGTTTTATCCGCAATCGGACGGAAACAGACTGTCCCGCCCGTGGCACGCGCCGGGACCTCCCGCCCCCCTTCCGCAAGGCCCGAACCGGCGCAATCACGCCCCCCGCACCGCGTCAGGCGGCCCGCCCCCCCGCTGGCGCAGAACCGGCCAACAGAACCTCCGCCGCCGCCCGCAGCCCCGACTCCACCGCGCCCTCCATGAACGACCGCCAGCCCCGCGCCGTCTCCGTCCCGGCAAAGTGGATCCGCCCCAGCGGCGCGAAAAGCTCCGGCGCCGCCGTCCAGCCGCCGATCCCCCTCCGGCTGGCATAGCCGCCCAGACTGAAGGGATCGCCCGTCCAGTCGATGGACCGTGCCTCCACCAGCTCCGGCAGCGCCCCGCCAAAGGCCTGGCCCAGCCAGCGCAAGGCGGCGGCGATGCGCTCCTCTTCCCGGCCCATCTGTCCAAGGGCCCGCGCGCCCTCCCCGGTGGAAAAGACGACCAGTATCCCCAAACCCTCCTCCGGCGAGGCGTCGATCGCGGCCCCGAACAGCCCGCCGGGGCTGTGGATCGCGCCGGACAGGCCCGATCTGCGCCACCACGGCTCCCGGAACACCAGGATCGTCTTGACCACGGCCCCCGTCCGCCAGGCCCCCAGCACCGCCTGCCAGGACGGCGGCAGCTCCGGCAACAGGCCGATGGCGCCATAAAGCTGCGGCGGCACCGCCACCACCACGCGGGACGCCCGATAGCGGCCTGTTCTGGCCGTCACGGTCACCGAACCCTCATCCTGCACCACCCCCGACACCGATGCATCAAGCAGCAGCGCAGGTCCAATCGCATCGGCCAGATGGCGCGTCATCCCCTCGGCACCCTCAGCCAGATACCATTGCGCAGAGGCCGCCTCGCCCGCCATTCCGCCAATGGACGCCACCTGATCCAAAAGCTCGAAGGCCGATATCCCGGCCAGCGCCATGCACATCTCGCCCTCGATATATCCCGAGATCGCGCGAAAGGCGGGGGCGAGGAAGGTCTTGCCGCGCAGATGGGACGCCGCGTCGATCCCGTCCAGCCGCAGCCGATCCTCCCGGCGCAGCGACAGCGCCGAACGCTCGATCCGCCACGAGGCCTGCAAGGCATCAAGCCGCCCGATCATCGAAAGCGGCGGCCCCGTCCGCGCCCCCCGGCGCGGCACCGCATCACCGCCGGCAAGGTAAATCCCCTCCCCCGCCACCGCCGCCGCCACACGGCGCAATCCGGCCTCCTCCACAAGCGCGGCAACATGCCTCTGCGCATCGCCCATGAACTGCGCCCCCAGATCAATCACCCCACCCGCGCGCAGCCGCTGCGACAGGACACGACCACCCGCCCTGCCCCGCGCCTCCAGCACAAGCACCCTCACCCCCTGCGCCAAAAGCTGCCGGGCCGCAGACAGTCCCGCCAGACCCGCGCCGATCACGATCACATCCGCTGCCCCGTCCGCCCCGGCGCCCGGCGCCCGAACCATGGGCAGTGCCATCCCGCCACCTGCGCCCCCCGCAGAACCCGCCCGCCGCGATGCCGAACGCTGTGTCATGGCCATGCCCCGCTACCTGTCAGTTGACAGGTAAACTGGCGATTGACCCTTCACCTGTCAAGTGACAGCCTCCCCCGCATGGCAAGGCACTGGCGGGGGAATTGCGTGCAAAAGACAGCGAAGGACGGAACCGAACTGCCCGACACGGCCGAACGCGTCCTGGCCCTGATGGCCGAAATCGCCCTCGAAAAGGGGCTCGACGCCCTCTCCATGCGGGATGTCGCAAAGCGGGCCGGGATATCCCTCGCCGCCTTGCAATATCATTTCCCCAGCAAGACCGCCCTCACCGCCGCCTTCGTGGACTCCCTGCTCGACGGCTATCGCAAAGAGGTCGCGGCCCTCCGCGCCCGCTGCACCCCGGATCGGGAACTGGCGGAATTCATCACCCATGCCGTCCGCCAGACGCTCGACGACAGGACAGGCGATCTCTTCGCCATGCTGGAAGCCCGGTCACGGCACGATGCAGCCACCGAACGCGCCCTGCACCGCTTCATGCAATTCTACCTCGGAACAGTCCGCGACATCCTCATGCGCCGTCATGCCGACATGCCGCCATCCGACGCCCACCGCGCCGCGACCCGGATCGTCGCGATGATCGAAGGCCTGTCAACCGTCAAGGCGGCAGCACAGTCCATGGGCCTGACGGCGGCAGACCTGTTCGACCTCGCACAAGCCACCGCCGAAGCCGTGGAGCCCCCGCCGCCCCCCGCGCCGCGACCCACGCCATAGCCGCCGCGACTGGCTCCGGATACAATCATGGCAGGCGCAAGCCGTTCCGTCCGACAGGACGATCAACCGCCCGATGCCTGCTTTTTCTTGACAGCCCTTTTCGAAGCCTGCTCCAAAAGACACCGGATGTGCAGGCATCCAGAAGAAGCCGGTACCAACCGGTCAGCCGTCGCCAAAACGGGAGCAGGAATGACCACCCTCCGCATCGGCATCCTTCTGGCTGCACTGGCGGGCGCGTCTCCGGCGCTGGCGGAAATGCTCAAAAGCCCCGTGCCGGTTCAGGTCATTGATGTCGGCGGCCAATGCGACGAGCCGCCCGATGCCCTGATCCCGTCGCCGAATGCCAGCCAGGGTCAGCTTTGGCGGGACTATGAGGATATTCCCTATGTCATTCGCGGCGATGTGCTTCCGGCGCAACTGGGACTGGGCATCGGCATTCGGGTCCGCATCTCCGGCTACAGGGCCGGGCAGATCGTGACCGTCAGGATCCAGCCTCCGGTCGGCGATGTGGGGTTCTGGGATCAGGAGATCGACCCGGACGGAACAGTCTATTTCGGCCGGGTGCCCGCCTTCGGCGAACCGCTTCCGCAAGGGCGCTACCTTCTGCAAGCCTATGACGGAAACCGTCTCCTCTTCACCTATGCCATCCATGTCGAGGGTCACGACACAGCGCCGCTCTGCCTGCCCGAAGTTTCGTGACGGCCTGCTGCCAGGGCAAAATCCCCTCGCAACGCATCACCCCCGCAACCCGGCCGCCCGGCGGAGCATCGCCTGTCCGCCTTCGCCGCGCCGCGTCCTGCCACCCGCAGCGGCGGGCCGTTCCTGACGCTTGGCCGCTTCACCCATTCCCCACCCGCAAGGCTCCACTGGCACCCCATGGGCAGCCCTTGCCGCGATCCGCTCCGAAAATCCGCCTCCCCCCGTGACCGCGCACCCGCCGCCGCCACATCGTCCGACCCGGCCACCTTCCCGGCACCTCCGCGCTCCGGGCCTCTGCCGCCCGAACCACGTGCCTCCCTCCAGCCACCAGCGCCCCCCGGCAGCCCGACTCGCGCGCCAAACCGTTAACCTTAACGCCCCATGACCCGCCCGTGCGTGGCCACACTCTGCTGCACAGTTTGCGGCACAGCATCCGGCACAGCCGAAACCGCCCGCTCCCCCGGATTTATCCAGCGTCCGCAGGCCCTTGGCCCAGCACCCCGCGCACCCGCGCCATGAAATCCTCGCCCCGTTTCTCGAAATTCGGATACTGGTCGAAACTCGCCGCCGCCGGGGCCAGCAGCACCACCTCCCCGGCCTGCGCCTCTTCCGCCGCCCGCGCCACGGCCCGCTCCATCGTCTCGCAGATCTCATGGGGCAAGTCCCCGATCTGCAAGGCGAAATCCCGCGCCGAATGGCCGATCAGATAGGCCTTCACCACCGATCCCAGCAGCGGCTGCAAGGCGGCAATGCCCCCTTCCTTGCCCATCCCCCCCGCGATCCAGCGGATCCTGTCAAAGGCCTGCAAGGCCTTGGCCGCAGAGTCCACATTCGTCGCCTTGCTGTCATTGACAAAGCGCACGCCCCCCCGCTCGCCCACCAGTTGGCTCCGATGCGGCAACCCCGCAAAACTCCGCAACGCCGCCTCGATCTCCTTCGGCCCAAGGCCCAGAGTCCGGCAGGCCGCATAGGCCGCGCAGGCGTTCTGGTGATTATGCGCACCGGGCAAGCCCTTGATATCCCTCAGGTCTATCGCTGCCACCTGCCGCCCCTTGCGCCATTCCGCCAGAAACCCCTTGCGCGCGAAGACCGCCCAGCCGAACCCTTCCAGCCTGGCTCCCGAAGACACCCGGATCACCCGGTCATCCCCCGCCCCCTGCGCCAGTTGATCGGCCAGGAACCGCCCCTCCGGCTCGTCCACCCCCACCACCGCCCGATCCGGCCCGCCTTCGGTGAACAGCCGCCGCTTCGCCGCGAAATACCCCCCCATCCCGCCATGCCGGTCCAGATGATCGGGCGAAAGGTTCGTGAAAACAGCCACATCCGGGGTAAGGGCCCGGGCAAGCTCCGTCTGATAGGACGACAGTTCCAGCACCACCACCTCGCCCTCCTGCGCCGGATCAAGGTCCAGAACCCCCCGCCCGATATTCCCCGCCATCTGCACCGGCCGCCCCGCCTCGTCCAGGATATGGCGGATCAGCGCCGTCGTGGTGGATTTCCCGTTCGACCCCGTCACCGCCACCACCCGCGGCGCCTGATCGAACCCGTCCCAGTCCTTCGTCGCATAGCTGCGGAAGAACAGGCCGATGTCATTGTCCACCGGCACCCCTGCCTCCATCGCGCGGGCAATCACCTTGTGCGGTGCGGGGTAAAGATGCGGAATCCCTGGCGAAACCACCAGGAGCGCCACCCCCTCCAAGGCCCCGTGCCGCGTCAGGTCAACCGTCGCGAACCCCTCCGCCTCGGCCTTTCCGCGCGCCTCCGGGCTGTCATCCCAGAGCAACGCCTCCGCCCCCCCGGCCAGAAGCGCCCGCGCCGTCGCGAGCCCCGACCGCCCCAAACCCAGCACCGCCACCTTCCGCCCCTGATAGCCCAGAACCGGGATCATCTCGCAGCCTCCGCAAAAACCTCCCCATGGGATAGGAGAAAGCGGCCCGAAGGAAAACCCCACCCCGCGCCACGCCAGTCAGACACGCCCCCCACCGCAAACCCTCTCCTTTCATCTTGGACCGAAAACCTCCGAGGGTTCGGGAACATCCCCCGGTCCACCACCCACACCCCGCTCCCCGCCAGCCAGACACGCCCCCGACACCCACCCCAAACCCTCCCCCTTCATCTTGGCCCAAAATACTCCGGGGGTCCGGGGGCAGGCCCCCGGTCCGCCGCCTCCACCCCGCGCCCCGCCAGACAGACACCCCCCCGCGATCCCGAAAGCCGGGGACAGCCCCCCGCTCCGGCTCACCCACCCGGCCCAAGACTTGCGCCCCGCCCCGGGCCG
>NZ_PKRQ01000006.1 GCF_002855575.1 Tabrizicola sp. TH137
GTCAAAGGGGCAAGCCCGAAGGCCAGACAGCGCAGCCAGGGCAGCGGCGGGCCGAACAGGCCCGGCCCGGCCCCCCCCGCCCCCGCCCCCGGGGCCGCCCCCCCCCCCCCCCCCCCCCCCCCCCCCCCCCACCCCCCCCCCCCCCCCCACCCCCCCCCCCCCCCCCCCCCCCCCCCCCCTCCTTCCTCCCCCCGCCGGGGGGGGGGGGGGGGGGCCCCCCCCCCCCTCCGCCGCCTCCACCCCGCGCCCCGCCAGACAGACACCCCCCCGCGATCCCGAAAGCCGGGGACAGCCCCCCGCTCCGGCTCACCCACCCGGCCCAAGACTTGCGCCCCGCCCCGTTCCGGTATCTCCTTCGCCCATGCCGAACACGCTCCCCCCCTTCGCGCGCCGGATGGACATGGTCCGCCCCTCCGCCATCCGCGATCTCCTCGCCCTCGGGGCCGACCCGTCGATCCTCTCCTTCGGCGGCGGCTATCCCGATGCCGCGCTCTTCCCGCGCGACCTCCTGCAAGGCGTCTTCCGCGACGCCATTGCCGATCCCTCCGGCGATCCGCTGCAATATGCCCCCTCCGACGGCCTGCCACGCCTCCGCGCCCAGATCGCCGCCCTGATGACGGCTGATGGCACCCCCACCACCCCTGACGAGGTGCTCATCCTGCAAGGCTCCCAGCAGGGGCTCGACTTCGCGGCGAAGATGCTGGTGAACCCCGGCGAGACGATCCTCGTCGAAGACCCCACCTTCCTCGGCGCGCTGATCGCCTTCGCCCCGGCCCAGCCCCGCTACGCCGCCATCCCGATGGACGCGGAGGGCATGGATCTCGACGCTCTGGAAAGGACGCTCGCGGAAACCCCCGATGCCCGCCTTCTCTACACCGTGCCCGATTTCCAGAACCCGACCGGGGCCACCCTCTCCCTCCCCCGCCGCCACCGGCTGATCGACCTCGCCAACCGCCACGACCTGATCCTGCTGGAGGATACCCCCTACCGCCACATACGCTTCGCAGGCGACAGCCTGCCCACGCTGAAATCCCTCGATACCGAAGGCCGCGTCATCCATCTGGGCAGTTTCTCCAAGATCCTCGTCCCCGCGCTCCGCCTCGGCTGGGCCGTGGCCGCGCCCCCGCTCCTCGAACGGCTCTCGCTCCTCAAGGTCGCGGCCGATACCCAGACCTCCACCCTCAACATGGCCGCCACCTCGCTCTTCCTCGACCGCCACGACCTCCAGGCCCATATCGCCACCCTGCGCGCCGCCTATCGCCGGAAGAAAGAGGTGATGCTCGACGCCATCCGCCAGCATTTCCCGCAAGAGGTGACGGTGACCGATCCCGATGGCGGGCTCTTCACCTGGGCGCGCTTTCCCGAAGGCTTCGACGCCACCGCCTTCCTGCGCGACCATGCACTTCCCGAGGCGCGCGTGGCCTATGTCCCGGGCGGGACCTTCTTTGCCACGCATCCCCGCCCCAATCACGCCCGGATCAACTTCTCCGCCCAATCCGAAGACCGCATCCGCCAGGGCATCGCCGCCCTCGGCGCCTGCCTGAAGGATCATCTGTGATGGCCGACCCCCAGCACCACGTCACCCTGCACCGCAGCAGCCTTCCCCCGGCCCCCGATCTTTCCGACTGGGGCGCGATCCCCGTCGCCGTGGCGGTGGATTGCGTCCCCGGCGCGCACCAGATCGACCCGGCCATCCGCCCCCTGCGCCCGGCAGGACAGCAGCCCCGCCTCACGGGCCGCGCCGTCACCGTGGACTGTCACGCCCCGGATTTCGGCGCGGTGCTGCACGCGCTCGATCTCGTGCAACGGGGCGAGGTTCTGGTCATTGCCGCCCGCGGCCACCGCGACCATGCCATGATCGGCGATATCCTGTCCGGCCATCTGCGCGACAAGGGCGCGGCGGGCGTCATCGTCGATGGCGCGATCCGCGACACGGGAACCCTCGGCCGCTGGGACGATTTCGCCGCCTTCGCCCGCCACGTCACTCCCTGCGGTCCGACCGGGGCCGAGGCAGGCGGCGTGAACGGTCCCGTCGCCTTCGGCGGCATCACCATTCATCCGGGCGACCTCATCCTCGGCGATGATGACGGCCTCGTCTGCCTGCCGCCCGAGACATGGCAGACGGGCCTCGCCCCCGCCCGCGCCAAACTCGCGCTGGAAGAGCGGTGGACGGAAGCCCTCCGCAGCGGCACGGCGACCAAGGCCTTCGGCCTGCCCGCGCCCTTCCGGGGGCGCGGCACCCCGTAGGATGGGCGATACCGCCCATCCCGCGATCCTCACCGCACCTTCAGCGTCGCCAGCCCGATCAGCGCCAGGATCAGCGAGATGATCCAGAACCGGATCACGATCTGCGGCTCGGCCCAGCCCTTCTTCTCGAAATGATGGTGGATCGGCGCCATCAGGAAGACGCGTTTCCCGGTCCGCTTGAAATAGGCGACCTGGATGATCACGCTCATCGCCTCGACGACGAACAGCCCGCCCACGATGGCCAGCACGATCTCATGCTTGGTGCAGACGGCAATCGCCCCCAGCGCGCCCCCCAGCGCCAGCGACCCGGTATCGCCCATGAACACCGCCGCCGGCGGCGCGTTGTACCACAGGAAGCCCATGCCCCCCCCGAACAGCGCCGCGCAGAAGATCAGCAACTCCCCTGTGCCGGGCACGAAATGCACGCCCAGATATTCGGTGTAATTCGCATTCCCCACCACATAGGCGATCACCCCGAATGTGCCGGCCGCGATCATCACCGGCATGATGGCAAGGCCATCCAGACCATCCGTCAGGTTCACCGCATTGGCCGCCCCCACGATCACCACCATGCCGAAGGGGATGAAGAACCACCACAGGTTCAGCAGAAGGTCCTTGAAGAAGGGAAAGGCAAGCTGATGGGTCAGGTCGCCGGGATGAAAGCTCGACGCCGCATAAGAGGCCAGCGCCGCGATCACCAGCCCCGCGCCAAAGCGCACCTTCCCCGGCACGCCCTTGGTGTTCTGCTTCGTGACCTTCGCATAATCATCGGCAAAGCCGATCAACCCGAAGGCCAGCGTCACCAGAAGCACGATCCAGACATAAGGATTGTCCCACCGCGCCCAAAGCAGCGTGGACACCATCAGCGCCGACAGGATCAACAGCCCCCCCATCGTCGGCGTCCCCGCCTTGGCGAAATGGCTCTGCGGCCCGTCATCGCGGATCGGCTGGCCCTTCTTCTGCTTGCGGCGCAGGAAATCAATCAGCGGCCGCCCGAAGACGAAACCGAAGATCAGCGCGGTGAGGAAGGCCCCCCCCGCCCGCACCGTCTGATAGCGGAACAGGTTGAACACGTCGCCCCCGTCCGAAAAGGCGCTCAGCCAGTAGAACATCAGTCCGTCCCCTTGTTCTTGGGCGCCACCGCCTGCCCCAGTTTGCGCAGGCCGTCAACGACCTGACTGACCTTGGACCCCTTCGATCCCTTCACCAGCACGATATCCCCGGCGTCGATGATCGACCGCGCCCGCGGCGCAAGCTCTGCCGCCGTCTCCACCCACTCGCCGCGCTGCGCCCGTGGCAGCACCTGCCACAGCGCCTTCATCCGCGGCCCGACGCAATGGATCACCGCCACCCGCTCCAGCCCCGGATGCCGCGCGATGGCGGCATGCAACTCGGCCTCGCGCGGCCCCAGTTCCAGCATGTCGCCCAGCACCGCGATCCGCCGCCCCGTCGCCAGCCGCCCGATGCCGTTCTCCGGCTCCGCCGCGATCAGCACATCCAGCGCCGCCGCAAGGCTGGCCGGATTGGCATTGAAGGCATCGTCGATCAGGTCAAACCCCGTCTCCTCCAGCGTATCCATCACGATCCGCTCGCGCGTCCCGCGCCCAGCCGGCGGCGACCAGCGCCCGATGTCGCAGGCCGCAATCGCCGCATCGCAGCCCAGAGCCTCGGCCACCGCCAGCGCGCCAAGGGCATTGGCCGCGAAATGCCGCCCCGGCGACAGCACCTTGAACAGCAGCGGCTCGCCGCCCCGCACCGCCCGCACCACCGTCGCCCCGTCCGACAGGCTGACCGACTGGATGCGCCAATCCGCGGCTTCCGACGCACCAAAGCCCACCACCCGCGCACCCACCGCCTCGGCCTTTGCCCGCAGGATCGGCGCGGTCTCGATATCGGCGTTCAGCACCGCCACGCCCCCCGGCCGCAAACCGTCAAGGATCGACGCCTTCTCCCGCGCGATACCTTCCACGCTCTCGAAGGCCTCCAGATGCGCCGGCGCCACCGTCGTCACCATCGCCACATCCAGATCGGCCATCCGTGCCAGCGGCGCGATCTCGCCGGGATGGTTCATCCCGATCTCGATCACCGCGAATTCCGTCTCCTCCGGCATCCGCGCCAGCGTCAGGGGCACGCCCCAATGGTTGTTGTAACTCGCCTCCGCCGCATGGACGCGCCCCTGCCCGCCCAGCACCGCGCGCAGCATCTCCTTCGTCGATGTCTTGCCGACCGATCCGGTGATCCCCACCACCTTTGCCCGCGTCCGCGCCCGCGCCGCCCGGCCCAGATCCTCCAGCGCGCGCAGCACATCCGGCACCACCAGAAGCGGCGCATCCGCCGCCACCCCCTCGGGGATGCGCGACACCAGCGCCGCCGCCGCCCCCTTCTCCAGCGCCGCCGCCACGAAATCATGCCCGTCGCGCAGATCCTTCAGCGCCACGAACAATTCGCCCGCCCGCAGGGTCCGCGTGTCGATCGACACCCCCGTCGCAGACCAGGCCCGCGTGACCCGCCCCCCCGTCGCCCGCGCCGCATCCTCGGACCGCCACAGCACCATCAGATCACCCCGTCCAGCGCCGCAACCGCGATGCTCGCCTGTTCCACATCGTCGAAAGGATAGACATCGCCCTTGATGATCTGCCCCGTCTCATGCCCCTTTCCCGCGATCAGCAGCGCATCGCCCGGGCCCAGCGCATCCACCCCGCGCAAGATGGCCTCCGCCCGGTCGCCCACCTCATTCGCCTCGGGGCAGGCTTGCAAAATCTCGGCACGGATGACCTCGGGCTCCTCGCTGCGCGGGTTGTCGTCTGTCACGAACAGAACATCGGCAAACTCCCGCGCCGCCGCCCCCATCAGCGGGCGCTTCAACCGGTCCCGGTCCCCGCCCGCCCCAAAGACGATGACGATCCGCCCCATCACATGCGGGCGCAGCGCCTTCAATGCCGTCGCAATCGCATCCGGCGTATGGGCGTAATCGACAAAGACCGCCGCCCCATTCGCCCGCGTCGCGGCCAGTTGCATCCGGCCCCGCACCCCCGTCAGCTTCGGCAGCACGCCAAAGACCGCCGCAGGCTCCTCGCCCGCCGCGATCACCAGCCCCGCCGCCAGCGCCACATTCTCCGCCTGAAACCCGCCGATCAGCGCCAGCTTCACCTGATGCGCCTGCACCCCCTGCCAGACGAAACGCACCTCCTGCCCCGTCGCCTCGGCCCTCTGCCCCGTGATCCGCAGATCGCAACCGGCCCCATGCCCCACGGTCAGCACCCGCTGCCCCCGCGCCCGCGCCACCTCGGCCATCCGCGCGCCGTTCGGATCGTTCAGGTTCACCACCGCCACGCCGTCATCGGGGAGCACCCGCCCGAACAGCTCTGCCTTGGCGGCGAAATAGGCCTCCATCGTGCCGTGATAATCCAGATGATCCTGCGTGAAATTGGTGAAGCCCGCCGCCGCCAGCCGCACCCCGTCCATCCGCCGCTGGTCAAGACCATGGGACGAGGCTTCCATCGCCGCATGGGTCACCCCCGCCGCCACCGCCTGCGCCAGCATCGCATGCAGGGTTATCGCATCCGGCGTGGTGTGGGACGACGGCGCCGACCAGGCCCCCTCCACCCCCGTCGTGCCGATATTGATCGCCTCATGCCCCAGCGCGGCCCAGATCTGCCGGGTGAAGGTGGCGACGGATGTCTTGCCATTGGTCCCGGTGACGGCAACCATCACCCCCGGCTGCGCCCCGAACCACAGGGCCGCTGCCCCCGACAGGGCCGCCCGCGCATCCTCCGCCACCACCAGCGCCGCCCCCGATCCGGCCAGCGCCTCGCCCGCGATCCGCGCGCCCGCCGCATCCGTCAGAACCGCCGCCGCACCCATCCGCAGCGCCGGCCCGATGAACTCCGCCCCATGCAGCCGCGCGCCGGGCAGGGCGGCAAACAGAAAGCCGGGCTTCACCGCCCGGCTGTCCACCGTCACGCCCGAAAGCACCGGGTCCGCGCCCCCCCGCGCCGTCAGGCCGAGTTCCGACAGTTTCTTCGCCCCGGCCATCTGCCCCAGACCCCCGCCTCAGTTCGAGACGGCTGTTAGCTCATCCACCGGCGGGGGTTCAACCACCGGTCGCAACCCCATCAGCGGGGCCGTGCGCCGGATGATCTCGCCCGCCACCGGCACCGCCGTCCAGCCCGCCGTCCGGCGCGGCTCGCTGCCCGAGGTTTCCACCGGCTCGTCCAGCGTCACGACAAGCACATATTTCGGATTGTCCGCCGGAAACAGGCTGGCGAAGGTGTTCACCACCTTGTCGGTGTCATAGCCGCCCTGCGCATTGGGCTTTTCCGCCGTCCCGGTCTTGCCCGCCACCTGATAGCCCGGCACATCGCCCAGCGTCGCCGTCCCCTCGCCCACCACGCGCCGCAACATGCGGATGGACGCCGCCGCCGTCTGCTCCGACATGACGCGCGGCCCGTTCTGCGGCACGCCGCCCTGCAACAGCGTCGGCTTCACCATCACCCCGCCATTGGCAATCGCCGCATAGGCCACCGCCAGATGCATCGGGCTGGCCGAAATGCCATGCCCATAGCTCGTGGTGATCGTGGTGATGTCGGGCCAGCGTTTCGGCACGATGGGCCGCGCCCCCGGCGCCTCCACCAGTTCGATGGTCGTCGGCTCAAAGAACCCCAGCGACTGGAAGAACGCCGCCTGCCGCTCCGCCCCGATCATCAGCGCAAGGTTCGCCGTGCCGACATTGGACGACTTCACGATCACATCCTCGACCGACAGCAGCGGACCATAGTTCTTGTTCTGGAATTCCTTGATGGTGAACCGGCCCCAACGCTTGGGCGCATTGGCATCCACCATCGTATCCATCTCCACCAGCCCCTGCTCAAGCGCATTGGCCACGGTAAAAATCTTGAAGGTGGACCCCAGCTCATACACCCCCTGCACCGCACGGTTGAACAGCGGGCTATCCCCGGGATCGCCTTTCACAAGCGGATTGGGCCGGTCATTCGGATCGAAGGCCGGCAGCGAGGCCAGCGACAGGATCTCCCCCGTCCGCACATCCATCAGGATCGCCGCCGCCCCCTTGGCGTTCAGCATCGTCTTGCCGGTGGCCAGCACCTCTTCAATCGTCGCCTGCAAGGTCAGGTCGATGGACAGCGCCAAGGGCGTGCCCGACTGCGCCGGATCGCGCAGCCGCGCATCCAGCGCCTTCTCGATCCCCGCCGTCCCGATCACCTCCGCCGAAGACACGCCCTCGGCCCCGAAACTCGCCCCGCCCAGCACATGCGCCGCCAACTGCCCATTGGGATAAAGCCGCATCTCGCGCGGCCCGAACAAAAGCCCTGGATCGCCGATCTCATGCACCCGCTGCATCTGCTCGGGGCTCATCACCCGCCGGATCCACAGGAAGGACCGCCCGTCGGTCAGCCGCCGTTCCAGCGCCACAGGGTCGATCTCGGGGAAGATCTTCGCCAATTCCCGCGCCACCCGGCCCGGATCGACCATGTCCCGCGGCTGCGCATAAAGCGCATAGGTCTGCATGTTGGTCGCCAGAATCCGCCCGTTGCGATCCGTGATATCGGCCCGCGTCGCCACGATCTCGGCCCCCGCCGCCGCCGTGCGCGGCTCCATCGGCTCGGTCGCGGCCAAGAGCCCCATCCGCGCCCCGATGGTGGCAAAGGCCGCAAGGAACCCCAGGCTCAGGAACAGAAGCCGCACCTCCGCCCGCGCGCGGGACTTGTCGCGAATCTCCTCATGCCGCAGGCGCAGGTTCTCGCGCTCGATCGTATCGGGATTCTCGCCCTTCTGACGGGCCGAAAGGATGCGGGCCAGCGGGCGCAGGGGTGTGCGGATCATGGGAATTGTCCGTCAACAGGGGAAGGGGCGATCTCCGCCCCGGTCAGGGGATCGGTCTGTCCGGTCACCGAAACCGGCGCGTCGATATCGGGAAAACCCTCCATCCCGGGCAGGATGGTCGGCGCCGGATAGGTCACCTGCGCCGCCGCCCCGAACTGCACCGGTTCCAGCGGCAAGAGACCCAGCCGGTCGAAATTCAGCGTCGCCAGCTCGCGCAGCCGCTCCGGCCGGTTCAGATAGGCCCATTCCGCCCGTTGCAGCGTCAGCGCCTCGCGCAAGGACGCGATCTCGTTCTGCAATTTCGTCATCTCGCGCAGCGCCGCCTGGGTGGCGTAATTCTCGCGATAGGCCCAGAAGGCCAGCCCCATCACGGCCAGGAAGGAAAAGACGAAAAACACCGGGCGCATCAGCGGCGTCCTTTCTTCGGTTGAAACTCGGGCAGGCCCAGCGCGGCAGGCGCGATCCGGGCCGCAGGCACCGCCGTCCGCCGCGCCACGCGCAGCTTGGCACTGCGGGCGCGCGGATTGGCGGCCAGTTCCGCCGCATCCGGCCCCACCGCCTTTCGGGTGATCATCTCGAACCGCGCCGCACTGTCGGCCCGCGCGGGCGCATAGCGGTTGGCATTCGCCTCCGCCCCGCTGGCGATCTGGAAGAACCGCTTCACGATCCGGTCCTCAAGGCTGTGAAACGTCACCACCGCCAGCCGCCCGCCGGGCTTCAGCGCCCGCTCCGCCGCCTGCAACCCTTCGGCCAGACTGTCGAACTCCGTGTTCACCGCAATCCGGATCGCCTGGAAACTCCGCGTCGCCGGATGGCTCTGTCCCGGCTTCGGGCGCGGCAGGCATTTCGCCACGATCTCGGCCAGCCGCAGCGTCGTGGTGATCTGCTCCACCGCCCGCGCCTCCACGATGGCCCGCGCGATCCGCCCCGAGGCCCGCTCCTCGCCGTAATGATAAAGGATATCCGCCAGCAGCCCCTCACCCGCCGAATTCACCAGATCGGCGGCACTCTCCCCCTCCTGGCTCATCCGCATGTCCAGAGGCCCGTCCTTCTGGAAGGAAAAACCCCGCTCCGCCCGATCAAGCTGCATCGACGACACGCCCAGATCCAGCACGACCCCGTCCAGCGGCCCGTCCGCATGGGCGTCAAGCTCTGCGAAGTTCCCCGCCACCAGCCGAAGCCGGTCGCCATAGGCCCCCGCCCAGTCCGCCGCCATCTGCAAGGCCAGCGGGTCGCGGTCCACCCCCGTCACCCGCGCCGCCCCCGCCTCCAGAAGCCCCCGCGCATAGCCGCCCGCACCGAAAGTGCCGTCCAGCCAGTTGCCCTCCACCGGGGCAACCGCCGCCAGCAACGGGCCCAGGAGCACCGGGATATGGGGGATGCGACCGATCTCCTGATCGCGGGCGGCCAAGGCTCACACCTCCGGCAGGTCGCCCAACAGCGACAGGATGTCCATGTCCTCCGGCAGCGCCGCCAGATCGGCCTCGGCCGCGCCCAGGATATCGTCCTCGTAGATATCGGCCTTCCAGAGCTGGAACGTGTCCAGCGACCCGGCCAGCACCGCCTCGCCGCCCTCCGATGCCGTCATCCCGATCTTCTCGCGCACCTTCGGCGGCAGCACGATCCGCCCGTCATCGTCGATCTCCACCGTCGCCGACAGGGTGATCATGTTGCGCTCAAGGATGCGCCGCTCGCGCGACCCGATGGGTTTCCTGCGGATCATCGCCTCAAGGCGCTGCGCGCCCGCGATCGTATAGCATTCCGCGAATTTCCGGCGCTCGTCACCATAGACGATCACGATGCGCTTGCGGGGGCTGTCAGGGTCTCCGGCCTCCAGAACACGGCGAAAGGCCGCCGGGATCAACACCCGCGCCTTACCGTCCACCTTCTGGGTGAACTCGCCTCTGAACGCCTCCGACATGGGCCTTCCGGCCTCCTCGCGCAGCTTGTTTGCCCTGCTCCGTCAGGCCCCTGCCCGGAAATCCGGGCCCTTAAACGGAAACGGCGGACCGAGCTGCTGCCACTGCTCGATCCGCCGCCTGTCCCATCGCTGGGCGTCCAGCTACGCGCGCCACCTGGGGGAGATGTCTGCTCGCTCGCGCGCCGGATCTCTGGTTTCGATGAAGGCGGGGCCTGTATGAAGCCTGCTTTCGCCTGTTCGGGGTCTTGTGCCGCCCCTGCTTTCGTTTTCCCGTCCTCATCGTCGTGAACATTAGATGCCACGGGATTTCCCCCCACGCAACGGGAATTTTTGGGACGAAGCGGGCATATCTTGTTTCAGCCCCCAGGACCGCACAGCATCTTGTAGAGTTATCCACAGGCCAGAGCCAACAGATTGGCCTCTATTCCTCAAATGATCACAATATCTAGTGATGGCTTGTGATGGCCGCGGTCTCCCACGCGATCCCAAGTTTTTTTCGGGCCGCAGCCGGACAGGGCCAAAAACTCCATCCGGACGGGTCGGATCACGCCCGGAAGGGCCGGATTCCGCCCCGGGAACCACTCTATCCCACGTTTTCCCGCTTCATTGATTCGGCGCAAGGCACGGTCCCGAACCGTCCCACCCGATCCCGCGCCAAGGGCGCAGGTCCTGCGGCGCGGGCCTCATCCCGCCGCGCCGCCACTCTGGCCGGCGCCTGGGCAGGCGCATGGGCAGGCCCAGTCCGGGGCCGGGCGCCGCCCGCCGTGCCGTCAGTTCTGCAAGGGATGGCAGATCGGCTGGCCCGCCGCGTCAAAGCCCGCGACCACGCATTCCGATCCGTCCGACAGGATCAGCACCGTGCCGATGGCGATGGCCGCCGTCGAGGCCCTGCCGCCGCCGCCCTTCTTCTTCTCGATCTCCTGCGGCGCAATCAGGGCTGCCACATCCGGGACGGGGGGAAGTTCAAAGCTCATGCGCGGGCCTTTCCGGTGCCGGGCGGCAGAGCGCCGCCCTCCCCGAGATGGGAAGCGCCGCGCCCTCCGTCCAGACCCTCTGCACGGGCGCACCGTTAACCATAAGTCCGCCCCGATCTCTGCCGGGATTTGTATGTACACTTTGCGGCACAGAATGCGGCACGGAACACGGCACAGCCGTTTTCGCCCAAACCCCCGTTCCGGCTGGAAAATCCTTACGCCATCCCGCCCGCGATCAACCCCCGCGCCAACCGCGCATAGGCCTCCGCCTCCGGCGCATCCGTCGCCGCGATGGGCGTTCCCGCATCCCCCGCCATCCGCACCGAAAGCGCCAGCGGCAATTCCCCCAGGAAGGGCAGGCCCAGCTTGGCCGCCTCCGCCTTCACCCCGCCATGGCCGAAGATCTGCGTCTCATGCCCGCAATTGGGGCAGCAGAAGGTGGACATGTTCTCGATCAGCCCCAGCACCGGCACCTTCAATTTGCTGAACATGTCCAGCGCTTTGCGCGCATCCAGCAGCGCCACATCCTGCGGCGTCGAAACCACCAGCGCGCCCGTCAACTGCGTCCGCTGCGCCAGCGACAACTGGATATCGCCCGTCCCCGGCGGCAGGTCGATGATCAGGATGTCCAGCTTCCCCCAGGCCACCTGCCCCAGCAATTGCTGCAAGGCCCCCATGATCATCGGCCCCCGCCAGATGACCGCCTCATCCTCCTTCAGCATCAGCCCGATCGACATCATGGTCACGCCATGTGCCTGCAAAGGCTCGATGATCTTGCCATCCGGGCTGGCCGGCCGCTTCGAAACCCCCATCATCCGCGGCTGGCTAGGCCCATAGATATCGGCATCCAGCAACCCCACCTTCCGCCCCTGCCGCGCCAGCGCCACGGCAAGGTTCGACGACACGGTGGATTTCCCCACGCCGCCCTTCCCGCTCGCCACCGCGATGATCCGGTCCACCCCCGAAACCTTCTGCGGCCCGCCCTGCTGCGGCGTCGGATGCTGCCCGATCTTCAAGGTCGGCGGCGCGGCAGGCTTCGCCGCCGGACCATGCGCCGTCATCACCACCTGCACCGTTTCCACCCCGGCCAGCCGCTTCACCGCCGCCTCCGCCGCCGCCGGCACCGGGCCCAGGGCGCGGGCCGCCTCGGGGCTCTCCGCCTCGATGACAAAGCGCACCAGACCGCCCTCAACCGTTAGCGCACGAATCAGATCGCGGGACACAAGATCCCCCCCGCCGGGCAGGCCGACCCCGGAAAGCGCCCGCAGGATTTCCTCTTTCGTAACCGTCATGCGTTCTTCTCCTGCCCAAGCTTTCGGCAAACCTCGTCATCTTTTCGGCACTCGGCAAGACCGAGTTGACCAATTGCTCAGGTTTTCAGCGAAACCTCTGAAATTAATGACGTTTCCGTGACAATCAGCCATGCGATTGCTGCATGGCAGCATTGCAGGCCCGGTCTATTGTGCAGGTGCAGCATATGCCCCATGTTTCCGGTAACAGCGCGACAGAACGTTGTCCTGACAACAGATGTAACAAACTGAGGCTGATCGAAATGGCTTATGTCAACTCTTCCCGCGCCGCGTCCTTCTCGCTGGCTGACCGCATCTCTGGCTTCCTGGCCCAGTTCAAGGTGCAGATGGCTCGCCGCGCCGTGTACAACCAGACCGTCCGCGAACTGGTGCAACTGACCGATCGCGAACTGGCCGATCTCGGCATCGCCCGGGTCGATATCCCCACCGTGGCGCGCGAAGCCGCCTACGGAAAGTAAGTTTCTTGCTGAACCCCACCTCCTCCCGGGGTTCATAGCAAAAGCGGCGGCGCTTCTCCTCCTCCCTGGCGCCGCCGCACTTTGATCCGGAAGCCGCGCTCCAGCGTATGCTTCCCAGACAGATCCGAAGTCCCCCTCCTCCTCCCTGGGGACACGGAAAAGCGGCGGTTCCGCTCCTCCTCCCAGGAACCGCCGCACCAAATTCCGGGGCCAAGACCCCAACGGCGTGCGACAGGCCCCCTCCTCCTCCCTGGGGCCATCGGACCAGCGGCGACCCCCTCCTCCTCCCTGGGGTCGCCGCACCAAGTTTCGGGGCCAAAAGGCCCCAACGGCGTGCGACAGGCCCTCCTCCTCCTCCCTGAGGGCCATCGGACCAGCGGCGGTTCCCACCTCCTCCCGGGAACCGCCGCTCCCCGATCTCGCAAGCCGCAGCCAGGTTCGGACCCGGCCATCCCCTCCTCCCTCGGCCGGGACGAAGACGCGACCCGGCCTTCCCCTCCTCCCTTGGCCGGGACGCCTGCAAGCGGCGGCGCCCCTCCCTCGGGCGCCGCCGTTCTGCATTCCGCGGCTTGCATCCCCCCCGCCCCCCGCCGATAGTCCCCGCCGAACGCACCCATCCGGCAGGCCCGATGCGCCCCTCCCTTCTGTCCGCCGCCCTTGTCGCCGCCCTCGTCGGCTATGGCTCCACCATTGCCCTCGTCCTCGCTGCGGCCCAGGCACTGGGCGCAACGCCCGCACAGACCGCAAGCTGGGTGATGGGCGTCTGCTTCGCCAAGGCGCTTGGCAGCGCCCTCCTCTCCAGCCTCTACCGCGTGCCGGTCGTGCTGGCCTGGTCCACCCCCGGCGCGGCCCTGATCGCGGCGTCGTCAGGCTATGACATGGCCGAAGGCGTGGCGGCCTTCCTGCTGGCGGGCCTGCTGATCGCCGCCACGGGCCTGATCCGCCCCCTCGGCACGCTGGTCGGCAAGATCCCGGACGGCATCGCCGCCGCCATGCTGGCCGGCGTCCTGCTGCCTTTCGTCCTGAAAGGCGCAGGCGCAGCGCAGGCCGCCCCCCTGCTCGTCGCCCCGATGGTCGCGCTCTTTGCCCTTGTCCGGCTCAAGAACCCCGCCATGGCCGTCCTTGCCGCCCTGGCCGCAGGCCTCGCCACCGCCTTCGCCAGCGGTGCGGCACTTCTGCCGCTCCTGCCCCCCATTCCGCCCACACCCACCCTCATCACACCCGAATTCCACTGGGCCGCCCTCATCGGCCTCGGCCTGCCGCTCTACCTCGTCACCATGGCCTCGCAGAACCTGCCCGGCTTCGCCACAATGCGCGCCGCAGGCTATGAGCCGCCCGTCGCCCCGGCCCTGACGGTCACCGGCCTGATCTCGGCCGCCACCGCCCTGATCGGCGCGCATACGGTGAACATGGCCGCGATCACGGCGGCCATCTGCATGGGCGATGACGTGCATCCCGACCGGGCACAGCGCTGGAAGGTCGGTCTGGCCTATGCGGGTGTCTGGGTGATCCTCGGCCTCACCGGGCCCGTCGTCATCGCGATCCTCGCCGCCCTGCCCCCCGCCCTGATGACCGCGCTGGTGGCGCTGGCGCTGCTCGGCCCCCTGACGGGCGCGCTGACCGGGGCCTTCGCCGCCCCCGACCAGCGTTTTGCCGCCACGATGACCCTTGCCGTCACCGGCGCGGGCGTGGCCTTCGCGGGCATCGGCGCGGCCTTCTGGGGGCTGCTGGCGGGCCTCGCGATCTGGGCCCTTGAACACCGCGCGCGCTGACGATTTCTGACGCAGAAATCGCCCCGATTTCTGCCCGCAGAAAACGCATGGCAAGCGCAACGCTGCATCCCGATTTCTGCGCGCAGAAATCGCCGCGTTTCCTGCGTCAGGAAACGCTCCCCCCCGCGCGCCTCAGAACGGCACCTCATCCGCGTCATCGGCATCCACGACAAAGCCCGCCACGACCTTCTTGATCCCGGCCTTGGAGAAGTCGATCTCCAGCTTGCCCCCTTCGATCCCGATGACGATCCCATAGCCGAACTTGCGGTGGAACACCCGGTCCCCTTCGGCAAAAGCCGGCACCGCCGTCGCGTCGATCACCACCCCCCTCGCCTCGCGCGGCTGCGACACGCCCCGCGTCTGCACCCGGTCCTGCATCCGCTTCCATCCCGGCGAGTTATAGACATCCGCCTTCGCCACCCGCTCATCCATCGCGGAGGACACCGCATAGGGCGCCGCCGCGCCAAAGCCCCCGCCATAAAGCCCGGGCGGCGTCAGCACCTCGACATGCGCCGCCGGCAATTCGTCGATGAAGCGGCTGGGCAACTGGCTCTGCCATTGCCCATAGACCCGGCGGTTCGAGGCGAAGGAGATGGTGCAGAGCTCCTCTGCCCGCGTGATCCCCACATAGGCCAGCCGCCGCTCTTCCTCCAACCCCTTCAACCCGCTTTCGTCCATCGACCGCTGGCTGGGGAACAGCCCATCCTCCCAGCCCGGCAGGAACACCACCGGGAATTCCAGCCCCTTGGCGGCATGCAGCGTCATGATCGACACCTTCTCGCCCGCCTCCTCCGTCTCGTTGTCCATGATCAACGCGACATGTTCCAGGAAACCTTGCAGATTGTCGAACTGCTCCAGCGCCTTGACGAGTTCCTTCAGGTTCTCCAGCCGCCCCGGCGCCTCGGGCGTCTTGTCGTTCTGCCACATCTCCGTGTAGCCCGACTCCTCCAAAATCATCTCGGCCAGCCGGACATGATCCATCGCGGGCGCAACCGCCGCGATCGGTTCCAGCACATCATCGTCGCCCGCTACCCGCACCGTCTCGCGCGTCAGCGCGTGCCAGCGGTCGATCCCCTCCACGAAGGCGCGCAACTGCCCCGCGCCCTTGCCGCCGATCCCGCCATGGGCCAGCAGTTCCCGCGCGCCCTCATGCAGCGACACCCCCGCCAGCCGCGCCGCGCGCTGGATATCCGCCTGCGCCTTGTCGCCCAGCCCGCGCTTGGGGACATTCACCACCCGCTCGAAGGCCAGATCATCCTCGGGCGAAACCGCCAGCCGGAAATAGGCCATCGCATCGCGGATCTCCTGCCGCTCATAGAACCTCGGCCCGCCGATCACCCGATAGGGCAGCCCGATGGTCAGGAACCGGTCCTCGAAGGCCCGCATCTGATGGCTCGCCCGCACCAGAATCGCCTGCCCGTCCAGCCCGACAGGGTCCAACCCCCGCCCGCCGCGCAGCAGCGCCTCGATCTCTTCCCCGATCCAGCGCGCCTCTTCCTCACCATCCCAATGGCCGATCAGACGGACCTTTTCGCCCTCCTTCACATCCGTCCACAGCGTCTTGCCCAACCGCCCGGCATTCCCCGCAATCACGCCCGAGGCGGCGGCAAGGATATGCGGGGTGGACCGGTAGTTCTGCTCCAGCCGCACCACATGGGCACCGGGGAAATCCTTCTCGAAGCGCAGGATATTGCCCACCTCCGCGCCCCGCCAGCCATAGATCGACTGGTCATCATCCCCCACACAGCAGATGTTGCGATGCGCCTGCGCCAGAAGCCGCAGCCACAGATACTGGCAGACGTTGGTGTCCTGATACTCGTCCACCAGAATGTAGCGGAACCACCGCTGATACTGCGCCAGCACATCGGGATGGGTCTGAAAGATCACCACGCAATGCAGCAGCAGATCGCCGAAATCGCAGGCGTTCAGCGTCCGCAACCGCTCCTGATACTGCGCGTAAAGCTCCGTCCCGCGATTGGCGTAGCCGCCCGCCTCGCCGGACGGCACCCGCTCCGGCGTCAGGGCGCGGTTCTTCCAGCCATCGATCATCCCCGCCAGCATCCGCGCAGGCCAGCGCTTCTCGTCGATATTCGCCGCCACGATCAACTGCTTCAGCAGCCGGATCTGGTCATCCGTATCCAGAATGGTGAAGTTCGACTTCAACCCCACCAATTCCGCATGCCGCCGCAGGATCTTGACCGACAGCGAATGGAAGGTGCCCATCCAGGGCATCCCCTCCGCCACCTCGCCCAGCATCCGCCCCACGCGCAGCTTCATCTCCCGCGCGGCCTTGTTGGTAAAGGTCACCGACAGGATCTCGTTCGGCCGCGCCTTGCCCATCCGCAACAGATGCACGATCCGCGCCGTCAGCGCCTTGGTCTTGCCCGTCCCGGCGCCCGCCAGCATCAGCACCGGGCCATCCAGCGCCTCCACCGCCTCGCGCTGCGCGGGGTTCAGGTCATCCAGGTATGGCGCAGGCCGCGCCGCCATCATGGCCCGCTGCGACAGCGGCACCACCGCCGCCTCTGCCCCTGCTTCGTCATCCCAACCATTCATGCGCGAAACCCTAGCGCCATCGGCGGCAAAGGAAAAGGTTCCGCAAATGTTCCGGCGCAACTTTTCCTGTCCGCGCCGCCCACCCGCTTTGCAGCCGCAAAGCCATCCCTGCATATTTCGCAAAATTTGCATATTGCGCCGGTCGCCGCCCTTGCGCTGCATTGCAGCAGGCCTAGAGTGACCCGGTCTGGCCCGGCCCCCGCACCCGGAGCAGACGAAAAGCCCGCCTGACCTGCCGATATCCGGAGAGAGTGATGCCAGAGTTCCGCAAGATCCTCGTCGCCAATCGGGGCGAGATCGCCATCCGCGTGATGCGCGCCGCCAATGAGATGGGCAAGAAGACCGTCGCCGTCTTCGCCGAAGAAGACAAGCTGTCCCTCCACCGCTTCAAGGCCGACGAAGCCTATCGCATCGGCGAGGGCCTCTCGCCCGTCGGCGCCTATCTCTCGATCCCGGAAATCATCCGCGTGGCCAAGATGTCGGGGGCGGATGCCATCCATCCCGGCTATGGCCTTCTCTCCGAAAACCCCGATTTCGTCGAAGCCTGCGATCAGGCCGGCATCACCTTCATCGGCCCCCGCGCCGAAACCATGCGCGCCTTGGGCGACAAGGCCTCCGCCCGCCGCGTGGCGATCGAGGCGGGCGTCCCCGTCATCCCGGCGACCGAAGTGCTGGGCGATGACATGGCCCTCATCAAGAAACAGGCCGCCGACGTGGGCTATCCCCTGATGCTCAAGGCAAGCTGGGGCGGCGGCGGGCGCGGCATGCGCCCGATCCTGTCGGAAGACGAGCTTGAATCGAAGGTCCGCGAAGGCCGGCGCGAGGCCGAGGCCGCCTTCGGCAATGGCGAAGGCTATCTCGAAAAGATGATCCAGCGCGCCCGCCATGTCGAAGTGCAGATCCTCGGCGACAAGCAGGGCAATGTCTGGCACCTCTGGGAACGGGATTGCACCGTGCAGCGCCGCAACCAGAAGGTCGTCGAACGCGCCCCCGCCCCCTACCTGACGCAGGCCCAGCGCGAAGAGGTCTGCGACATGGCCAAGCGCATCACCCAGCATGTCGATTACGAATGCGCGGGCACCGTGGAATTCCTGATGGATATGGACACGGGCAAGTTCTACTTCATCGAGGTGAACCCCCGCGTGCAGGTCGAACATACCGTGACCGAAGAGGTCACGGGGATCGACATCGTCCAGGCCCAGATCCTGATCGAGGAAGGCAAGTCGCTGGCCGAAGCGACCGGCGTTCCCTCACAGGCCGATGTCAAACTCAACGGCCACGCCCTGCAATGCCGGGTGACGACCGAAGACCCGCTCAACAACTTCATCCCCGATTACGGGCGGCTGACCGCCTACCGCTCCGCAACCGGGAACGGCATCCGGCTGGACGGCGGCACCGCCTATGCGGGCGGCGTCATCACCCGCTATTACGACTCGCTGCTGGTGAAGGTCACGGCCCATGCCCAGACGCCGGAAAAGGCCATCGCGCGGATGGACCGCGCCCTGCGCGAATTCCGCATCCGCGGGGTGGCCACGAACATCGAATTCGTCATCAACCTCCTGAAACACCCCACCTTCCTCGATGACAGCTACACCACCAAGTTCATCGACACGACGCCCGAGCTTTTCGCCTTCAAGAAACGCCGCGACCGGGCCACGAAGATCCTCACCTATATCGCCGACATCACGGTGAACGGGCATCCCGAAACCGTCGGCCGCCCCAAACCCCCGGCCGAGGCGAAGATGCCAAAGCCGCCAAAGCTCCTGACCGAAACGCCCGCCACCGGCACCCGCAACCTGCTAGAACAGAAGGGCCCGCAGGCCGTGGCCGACTGGATGAAGGCGCAGAAGAAGGTCCTCATCACCGACACCACCATGCGCGACGGCCACCAGTCGCTCCTCGCCACCCGGATGCGCTCCATCGACATGGTCCGCGTGGCCCCCGCCTATGCCGCCAACCTGCCGCAGCTCTTCTCGGTCGAATGCTGGGGCGGCGCCACCTTCGACGTGGCCTACCGCTTCCTCCAGGAATGCCCCTGGCAGCGCCTGCGCGACCTGCGCGCCGCCATGCCCAACCTGATGACCCAGATGCTGCTGCGCGCCTCGAACGGCGTCGGCTACACCAACTATCCCGACAATGTCGTCCGCGCCTTCGTCCTTCAGGCCGCCAAGACGGGCGTCGATGTCTTCCGCGTCTTCGACAGCCTCAACTGGGTCGAAAACATGCGCGTCGCCATGGATGCGGTGATCGAGGCGAACAAGGTCTGCGAAGGCACGATCTGCTATACCGGCGACATGCTCGATCCGAACAGGTCCAAATATGACCTGAAATACTATGTGGACCGCGCCAAGGAACTGAAATCCGCAGGCGCCCATGTGCTGGGCCTCAAGGACATGGCCGGGCTTCTGAAACCCGCCTCCGCCCGCCTCCTCGTCAAGACGCTGAAACAGGAAATCGGCCTTCCGGTCCATTTCCACACCCATGACACCTCGGGTGCGGCGGCCGCCACCATCCTCGCCGCCTGCGATGCGGGCGTGGATGCCGTGGATGCCGCGATGGATGCCTTCTCGGGCGGCACCTCGCAGCCCTGCCTCGGCTCCATCGTCGAGGCGCTCCGCCACACCGACCGTGATACCGGGCTCGACATCAAGGCGATCCGCGAGATTTCCAACTACTGGGAACATGTCCGCGTGCAATATGCCGCCTTCGAATCCGGCCTGCCCGCCCCGGCCTCCGAAGTCTATCTGCACGAAATGCCCGGCGGCCAGTTCACCAACCTCAAGGCGCAGGCCCGCTCCCTCGGGCTCGAGGAACGCTGGCCCGAGGTCGCGCAGGCCTATGCCGACGCGAACCAGATGTTCGGCGATATCGTCAAGGTCACGCCTTCGTCCAAGGTCGTGGGTGACATGGCCCTGATGATGGTGGCCCAGGGCCTGACCCGCGCGCAGGTCGAAGACCCCAATACCGATGTGGCCTTCCCCGACTCCGTCGTGGACATGCTCAAGGGCAATCTCGGCCAACCCCATGGCGGCTGGCCCGACGGCATCCTGAAAAAGGTGCTGAAGGGCGAAAAACCCCTCACCGAACGCCCCGGCAAGACCCTGCCCCCCGTCGATCTGGAAGAAACGCGGGCCAAGCTTTCCGCCGAACTCGGCGGCAAGGCGGTGGATGACGAGGATCTCAACGGCTACCTCATGTATCCCAAGGTCTTCCTCGATTACATGGGCCGCCACCGCCTCTACGGCCCGGTGCGCGCCCTGCCGACGAAGATCTTCTTCTACGGCATGGAACCCGGCGAAGAGATCACGGCCGAGATCGACCCCGGCAAGCAGCTTGAAATCCGTCTGCAAGCCGTGGGCGAAACGACCGAGGATGGCGAGGTCCGCGTCTTCTTCGAACTCAACGGCCAGCCCCGCGTGATCCGCGTGCCGAACCGCGCCGTGAAGGCCAAGACGGCAGCACGGCCCAAGGCGCAGGACGGCAACCCCGCCCATATCGGCGCGCCGATGCCCGGCTCCATCGCCTCCGTGGCTGTCACCGTCGGCTCCAAGGTCCGCGCGGGCGACCTCCTGCTCACGATCGAGGCGATGAAGATGGAAACGGGCCTCCATGCCGACCGCGAGGCGGTGGTGAAGGCGCTCCATGTCCATGCCGGCAGCCAGATCGAGGCGAAGGACCTGCTGATCGAACTGGAATGATCCCGCACGGGATGGGCGCAATCGCCCATCCTACCCCCCCGGAGGATGGGCAGGCCTGCCCATCCCTTCCGCCGCAGCACAGGATGGCGACCCCGCCCCTCAGGCGCGGCGGAAGTCCATGATCCAGTTCACTTCCCAGCTTTCCCCGCCATCCGGCGAAAAGGCCTGTTGCCAGCGCGGCCCCTCCGCCGTCTGCCGCCATTCGAATTCCACAAGGATGGGCAGCCCCTGAAAGCTGTCCTCCGCCCGGAACCGTCCGACGCCTTCGACAAAGCGCCCCTTCACCGGCACGTCCAGCATATGGGGGTTCCGCCCGTCCACCCACCAGATCGCCCACAGCCCGCTCGCCGGATCGAAGGTCCGCAGGGCCAGCGCCCGATACTCTCCCCCCGGCAGGTGCAGCAGATTGTCCTCAACATTGCCCAGCCCGCCCATCACCCGCTGCATCCGGCTGGTCCCGGAGAACTCCTCCCAATCCTGCGCCCCCGCCAGCCGCGTGCCCAGCCGCCGGTGCCGCACCGTCCAGGACCCTTCCTCGAAATCGAAATCCGCCCGCCCGTCCATGCCACCCTCCCTCGCCAGACCTGCGGACAGTCTGCCACGAAGGCGGGAACATTAGAAGAACATTTATCGGCGCGCCCGCACGCCCCGCCGCGCGGCCTCCTGCGGCCCTCGGCCGAACCGGGGGCAGGGAAAAACTTTGCCCTGCCGCAAATTACCCCTTGCGGCCCCCGGAAATGCGCAATAAATCCCCCTCGTCCAACCGGCGCGGGCGTAGCTCAGGGGTAGAGCATAACCTTGCCAAGGTTAGGGTCGTGAGTTCGAATCTCATCGCCCGCTCCAGTCGGACCAAGGCAAAGGGCCGCCCTCCGGGGCGGCCTTTCGCATTGGGCCCTGTCCGATTTTCCCCTTGCACCCGCCCCCGCCCCGCACTATCACCCCGCCACGGAGTGCGGGCGTAGCTCAGGGGTAGAGCATAACCTTGCCAAGGTTAGGGTCGTGAGTTCGAATCTCATCGCCCGCTCCAGTCTTCCAGCGCAGATGTCAGGCAATACCGGGCCAACGGCCCGCTCCTCGGCCTGTCTCAACGCCGAAAAAGGGGGCACCGCCCCCTTCCCCTGCCTTCCTGACGAAAGGATCACTCCAGGCGCAGCTTCGCGCTGCCATGCGTGCCGTCGTCGCGGTTGAAGGCCATCACGGCCAGCCCGTCCTCGACCGACATCAGCGCCTCGCCCTCCACCCGGTCGGAACAGGTCAGCGGAAAGCCCACCGCCGCCCCGGCCTTCGACGGATGGGCGTAAAGCCCCTCGCAGACCCAGCCATGCACGCTTTCCACGCGCACCTCGAGCCCCTCGCCCGAGGCTGCGGGAACCATCGCGATGGCCCCCCAGCGCGACATGACCTCGCCCGCCGCGACCGGTCCCACACCTGCCGCGAAAGCTGCGCCTGCGCACAGCAACTTCATGAAATGCTTCATGTCCTGTCCTTGCTCGCCTTCACCCTCCCGGCGCCTCACCGGGGGACTGCGGGGCGTTCTGCCCTCTCTTTGTGGCACCAGCAGGGCATGACCTTGGCCCGCCCGTCAAGCGCCGCCGTGGCACCTAATGCAAGGTGGCGGAAATCCGCCCCCCCGGCGCGCCCGAATAGGGCAATCCCGGCGGCAGCGTCTCCCAGGCGCCCATCGGCATCAGCGGCACCGCCGCATCCAGCCGCATCCGCACCCGCTGCAACAGACGCCCGGCCGATGCGCCGATCAGCGGCGCCCGCACCGGCGGCCCCGCCGCCACATCCGGCGGCGGCAGGCCCAGCGCGCGATAGGCGGCCCACATCGGCCCGCGCGCCGCCGCCAGCGCCACCTGCAATTCCTCCCGCTCCACCCATTGGCCGCGTTCGAGGATGGCGATGAAATCGCCCGATCCCGCATAGGCCATGTGGAAGCGCAGCCCCGACAGATGCTGGATCACCATCGCCGCCGCTTCCGACACGAAGTCGCAATATTCCAGCCGGTCCATATGGGCATAGGCCCAGGGCGCATTGCGCAGCCGGAACCCCATGCCCACCGTCCCCGGCAGGCCCGCCCAGCCCAGACCCAGCAGATGGTTCTCCAGCGCAAGGAAATCCACCAGTCCCACATCCGATCCCGGCAGGACCGGGTCCTCGAAGCGGAAGGCGAAATCCGGCTGGTCCCGCAGGCTGCCGATATCGGCCGCCAGCGCCGCCGCCCGGTTCCGCTCTTCAAGAACCTGCGCCACCATCGACAGCCGCGCCCCCAGTTCCAACCGGTCGAGCGGCTTGTGCAGGAACTCGTTCGCCCCCGCCGCAAGCGCCCCCTTCACCCGGTCCCGCGCCTGCACGGACGAGAGCATGATGATCGGCGTGTTCCGATGCAGTTCCGTCGCCCGCAGCGCCGCGCAAAGCGCCGTACCATCCATGCCGGGCATCTCCATGTCCAGCAGCAGAACATCGGCCAACAGCGCCCCCTCCTGCGCCAGCGTCGCCGCCTCGCGCGGATCGCCGAAGGTGCGGATCGCCGCCGGATTCAGCTCGCGCAGATACTCCGTCAGGATCGACAGGAAGATCGGGTCGTCATCGACACAGACAATGCGCATCGCGGGGCCTCCGGTCCCGGCCAAATTCCGGGGTCATCCGAAAGAGCAAGACGGCAGGGAAAATTCGCGTTTAAGGCGCTGACGGAAAGTTTACCCTCCCGCAACCCCGCAAATCGCACAACCAAAGGCAGAATCCATCACGCAGCAGGCACTTTTTCGCTCACAAACTTGCGAATGCTTCTCATTCCCGTTGACTTCTGAGAACGGTTCGCACATCTTTGCCTTACAGAGCGTAAACCCACCCTCGCACCGCAACGAAAGCCGATTGCCATGATCGACCGCCGCTCCCTGCTTGGATGCTTCGCCCTCGCCCCCTTCGCAGGCACCCCCGCCCTGGCCGCCAGTGCCACCCCCACCATCGTCACCACCACCGGCATGATCGCCGATGCCGCCCGCCGCCTGTCCGGCCTGCCCGTGCAGGCGCTGATGGGTCCGGGGATGGATCCGCACGGCCATCGCCCCACCCGCACCGACATTCTCGCCCTCTCGCGCGCCGATGTCATCCTCTGGCACGGCCTCAACCTCGAGGCGCAGTTCACCGAGGTGCTTCAGGATCTCGCCCGCAAGACCACCGTCGCGGCCGTGGCCGAAACCCTGCCGCGCGACCGGCTGATGGCCGATCCCGAATATGCGGACCGCCCCGATCCGCATGTCTGGTTCGATCCGCGCCTCTGGTCCGATGTCGTCCGCGCCGTGGATGCCGCGCTCACCGGGGCAGGCGTGGACACGGCAGACAATGCCGCCACCTATCTCGAAGAGATCGCGCAGCTTGACGTCTATGCCCGCCAGTCCCTCGCCACCGTGCCGGAACGCCAGCGCATCCTCGTCACCGCCCATGACGCCTTCGCCTATTTCGGCCGCGCCTATGGCTGGCGGGTGGAGGGGATCCAGGGCATCTCCACTGAATCCGAAGCCGGCCTCGCCCGGATCGAGGAACTGGTCACCCTGATCGTCGAAAATGAAATCCCGGCGGTCTTCGTCGAAAGCTCCGTGTCCGACCGCTCCATCCGCGCCCTGATCGAAGGGGCGGGCGCACGCGGCCACAATGTCACCATCGGGGCGGAACTCTTCTCCGATGCGATGGGTCCGGATGGCACCTATGAAGGCACCTATCCCGGGATGATCGACCACAACATCACCGCCATCGCCCGCGCCCTCGGCGGGGACGCCCCCGAACGCGGGATGGCGGGGCGGCTCAATGCAGGAACGTAACACAGGCACATGATGGCGGGCCCAACCCCAATCCCCATGCCGGAAACGGCACTCGCCATCTCAGGCCTGACCGTGGCCTACGGTTCAGTCCCCGTAGTCGCCACGGTCAGTGCCCGGTTTCCCAAAGGGTCGATGACCGCCGTCATCGGCCCCAACGGCGCGGGAAAATCCACGCTGCTCAAGGCCGCGCTCGGCCTCATCCCCGCCGTGACGGGTGAGGTGCGCGCCTTCGGCGACCCGGTCGCCCGCGCCATGCCCCGCATCGCCTATGTCCCCCAGCGCGCCGCCGTGGACTGGGAATTCCCCGCCCGCGTCATCGACGTGGTGCAGATGGGCCTCTATCGCCGCCTCGGCCTTTTCGGCCGCCTCACCCCCGGCCTCAGGGCGCAGGCAATGGCCCAGCTCGACCGCCTCGGCATGGCCGATTTCGCCACCCGCCAGATCGGCGCCCTCTCGGGGGGCCAGCAGCAGCGCGTCTTCCTCGCCCGCGCCCTGGCGCAAGAGGCGGATCTCGTGATCCTCGACGAACCCTTCGCCGGCGTCGATGCCGCGACCGAGGCCGCGATCATCGCCGTCCTGCACGGGCTGCGCGCTGAAGGCCGCACCGTCATCGCCGTGCATCACGACCTTTCCACCGTCCCGGCCTATTTCGACCGCGTGCTGCTGCTGAACCGCCGCGTCATCGCCGAAGGCGCGACCGCCGCCACCTTCCGCCGCGCCGTGGTGGCCGAGGCCTATGGTCACCAGCTTCTGACCGCCATCCCCGCCTGACGCCACGGGAAGGAATCGGCCCCGGCCTCCAGATGCTTGACACGGTCCTCAACGCCCTGATCCTCAACGCCGGCTACAATGCCGCCCTCGTCGGCATCGGCGCGGCGCTGCTCGGGCTTGCGGCGGGCTGCATCGGGGCCTTCGTGACGCTGCGCCGCCGCGCGCTCACCTCCGATGCCATGGCCCATGCCACCCTGCCCGGCATCGCGTTGGCCTTCCTCGTCATGGCCGCCGCCGGGGGCGACGGGCGCAACCTGGCGGGCCTCATGCTCGGCGCGGGCCTCTCCGCCGCGCTGGGGCTGATCTGGCTCGACCGGCTGTCCCGTACCCGCCTGCCCGAGGATGCCGCCATCGGCGCGACCCTCTCCACCTTCTACGGCGCAGGCATCCTGCTGCTGACCGTGATCCAGAACCTCGCCCTCGGCCGCCCCGCCGGGCTCGACTCGGTGCTGCTGGGTTCGACGGCGGGAATGCTGCGGGGGGATGCGATCATCCTCGCCCTCGGGGCGGCGGTCACGCTCTGCCTTCTGTTCATCCTGCGCCGCCCGCTGATCATGACCGCCTTCGACCCCGGCCATGCGCGGCTGATGGGGGTGAACACCGCCCTGATGGACCGCGCGCTGCTCCTCCTCACCCTGGCCTGCGTCCTCCTCGGCCTGCATGTGGTGGGGCTTATCCTGATCGTGGCGCTGCTCATCCTCCCCGCCCTCGCCGCCCGGCTCTGGTCCGACCGGATGGAGACGGTCGCCCTCCTCGCCGGGGCCATCGGCGCCCTGGCCGGCTATCTCGGCGCGGCGCTTTCCGTCGCCCTGCCCGACCTGCCCACCGGCCCGGCCATCGTCATGATCACCTTCACCCTCTTCGCCGCCTCGGCCCTCGTCGCCCCCGGCAAGGGCCTGCTCGCCCAGGCCGCCGCACGCGCCCGCCTGCGCCGCGCCCTGCCAACGGGGCCAAACTGATGGGGCCAAACTGATGGGCGCCGAATTCGTCCCCCTCACCCTGCCGCCGCTGGTCATCGCGACCCTCGCCGCACTCGCATGTGCCGCGCCGGGCAACTTCCTGCTCCTGCGCCGCCAGGCGCTGCTCGGCGATGCCATCTCGCATGTCGTCCTGCCCGGTCTCGTCGCGGCCTTCCTCCTCACCGGCTCCACCGCCCCGCCCGTGATGCTGGCCGGCGCCCTCGCCGCCGCCGCCCTCTCCGCCCTGATGATCGAGGCGATCCGGCGCAGCACCAATGCCGATCCCGGCGCGGCCATGGGGGCCACCTTCACCACCATGTTCGCAGGCGGGGTGCTGCTCCTTGAACTCTCCGGCGCCTCCGGCACCCATCTGGACGTGGACCACGCCCTCTATGGCTCGCTCGAGGCGCTGATCTGGCTCGACGCGACCGGCTGGTCCTCGCTGCTCGATCCCGCGGCACTGGCGGGCCTGCCCCCGGAACTGCCGCAGCTCGCCCTCATCACCGCCGCCGTGCTGGCGACCATCGCCCTGCTCTGGCGCCCGCTCACCATCGCCACTTTCGACGAAGGATTCGCCGCCACCCAGGGCATCCCCGTCCGCCTCCTCTCCGCCGCGCTGACCGGCCTCACCGCCCTGGCCGCCGTCGCGGCCTTCTCCGCCGTGGGGTCGATCCTGACCATCGCCATGCTCGTCTGCCCCCCCGCCACCGCGCGGCTGCTGACCGACAGCCTGCCGCGCCAGGTCGGCCTCTCGCTGCTCTGCGCCGCCGCCGCCGCGATCCTCGGCACCCTTGCGGCGGGCTACCTGCCCCTCGCCCTCGGCCTTCCCTTCGCCGTCTCGGCAGCGGGCGCCATCGCCGCCACCTCCGGCCTATTCCTCGCCCTCGCCGCCACCTTCGGCCCGCGCCGCCATCCCCTGCAAGGCGCCGCCTGAGCCGCCCGCTTCCCAAAGCCCGCCCCAGCCCATATAAGGCCCCGACACCTGACGGAGCCCCCCGATGCGCAAGGCCGAAATCCACCGCCAGACCGCCGAAACCGAAATCGCCGTCACCGTCGCGCTCGACGGGACGGGGAGCTATGACAATCACAGCGGCGTCGGCTTCTTCGACCACATGCTGGACCAGCTCGCCCGCCACTCCCTCATCGACCTGACGGTCAAGGCCGATGGCGACCTGCATGTCGATGACCACCACACCGTCGAGGATTGCGGCATCGCGCTGGGCCAGGCCCTCGCCGCCGCGCTGGGCGACAAGCGCGGCATCCGCCGCTATGGCCATTTCGTCCTGGCCATGGACGATGCGCAGGTCGCCTGCGCGCTCGACCTGTCGGGGCGGCCCTTCCTGGTCTGGAACCTGCCCTTCCCGACCCAGAAGATCGGCAGCTTCGACACCGAGCTTGTGCGCGAATTCTTCCAGGCGCTGGCCACCCATGGCGGGATCACCCTGCATCTGGACCTCGTCCATGGCGTGAACAGCCATCACATCGCCGAAGCCGCCTTCAAGGCCGTCGCCCGCGCCCTGCGCATGGCGGTAGAGCCTGACCCGCGGCTGGGCAACGCGCTGCCCTCCACCAAGGGCGCGCTCTGATCCGCAGGCCGCGAAGAATTTTCACCCGAAAATTCTTCGCCCCCCGCCCCCCGAAGAATTTTCGCCGAAAACTCTTCTCCCCCCTCCCGAAGAATTTTCGCCGAAAATTCTTCGTCCCCGCCGGAGCCCCGCCATGCCCCTGACCGTCCTCGTCGATTACGACAGCGGCAATCTCCATTCCGCCGAAAAGGCCTTCCAGCGCATGGCGCAAGAGGTGGGCGGGGGCGACATCCTGGTGACCTCGCGCCCCGAGGATGTCACCCGCGCCGATCGGATCGTCCTGCCCGGCGACGGGGCCTTCCCGGCCTGCCGCCGCGCGCTCGGCAGCTATGGCGGGCTGTTCGAGGCGATCTCCGAAGGCGTGGCACAGGGCAAGCCCTTCCTCGGCATCTGCGTCGGCATGCAGATGCTGGCGACCTGGGGGCGGGAATACGAAGACACGCCCGGGTTTGACTGGATCGGCGGCGAAGTCACCCGCATCACCCCGGCCGATCCGGCGCTGAAAGTGCCGCATATGGGCTGGAACGACCTGATCCTCGACCGCCCGCATCCAGTGCTGGCGGGCATCGCCACGGGCGATCACGCCTATTTCGTCCACAGCTACCAGTTCCGCGTCGCCGACCCGGCCCATCGCCTCGCCCATGTGGATTACGCAGGCGACATCACCGCCATCGTCGGGCGCGACACGATCATCGGTACCCAGTTCCACCCCGAGAAATCGCAGGCCATGGGCCTGCGGCTGATCGGCAATTTCCTCCGCTGGGCCCCCTGACGCCCGACATCGGCACGGCAGGCGACCGGCCCCTGTTGGGCCGGCGGCCCGCAGCACAGCGCCCTTGCCGGAACAGCCCCGGCGGCGCATGCTGGGCGCTGGTTATGCGAGTGAAGAGGTTCCCCATGGCACGCGTCCCCCCGCCCGCCGTCCCGGCGTTTCTGCTGGTGCTTGCAGCCTGCGCCTCGCCCGCGCCGGAATTCTTCGGCGCCGCCCGGACCGAGGTCACGGTCGAGGGCCGCAGCTTCACCATCTTCCGGGATGAAAACCGCGTGCAGGTCATCCGCCACGGCCATGCCGGCCCTGCCGAACGCCGCGCCATTCCCGATCTGATGCTGGTCGCCGTCCAGCGCGCCACCGGCTGCATGCCCGTCGCCAGCAGCTTTCAGGGCGACAGCGGCGAAAGGCGCGGCCGGATCAGCTGCTGATCCGGCGCAGCCATGCCCCGGCCCGCCCGTCAATGGCGACAAGGCCCAGCCCGATCAGCCCCGCGCCGACCAGATGCCGCGCCTCCAGCCTTTCGCCCAGCACAGCCACCCCCAGCCCCACCGCCACCGCCGGGATCAGAAAGGTCACAAGCTGCACATTCACCGCCCCCACCGCCGAAAACAGCCGGAAGAAGATCGCATAGGCCAGCCCCGTGGACAGCACCGCCAGCCCCGCCACCGCCGCCCATTCCACCGCTCCCGCCGACACCCCCTCCCAGACCCGCAGCCCCAGCACCACGGGCAAAAGCAGCACCGCCGCGCTCAGGCATTGCCCGAAGGCCGCCGCCATCGGCGCGATCCCCATCCGCCACAAGCGCCGCCCCCAGACCGAGGCCAAGGCATAGCACCCCGCCGCAGCAAGGCACAGGAGCTTGGCCCAACCCTCCCCCTCTCCCGCGCCGCCCATCATCACCGCCACCCCGGCCAGCCCGACCAGCAGCCCGATCACGCGCCCCGGCCCCGGCCTTTCACCCGCCAGCAGGAACAGCGCCAGCACCGTCATCAGCGGGGTCATCGCATTCAGGATCGCGGCCACCCCACCCCCGATCTGCCCCTGCGCCAGCGCGAAAAAGGTGAAAGGCAGCGCATTGTTCAGCAGTCCCATCACCGCAACCGCCCGCCATTCGATCCAGCCCTGCGGCAGCGCCACCCCCGCCGCCCGCAGCATCAGGCCCAGAACGACCGCCCCGCCCGCCACCCGGCACCAGACCACCGCCAGCGGCGGCATCCCCCGCAGCGCCAGTTCGACAAAGAAGAACGACCCGCCCCACAGCACCGCCAGCACCATGAGCAAGCCCCAGTTGCGCCCACCCATCCCCGCCCCTCCGGCATGTGAAAAGGGGGCGCAAGGCCCGCGCCCCGCACCCCCCTTATCCTGCCCGGCCCGCAGAGGCGACCCGAGGCTTGCGCCTTGTCACTCTACCCGCGTCCAGGTCCCGCCGTCGCGGCAGATGCCCAGCACGCAACCCTTCACCGAAAGGCCATCGCCCTGCAACACCATGTAGGAATTATAGGTCTTGTCCCGATCCGGCGACCAGACCTTGCCATCCTCGTAATTGCCATCGCCCGAGGCCATCATGTCCCAGACGATCTGCTTGCCCACATTGGGGCTCTCGACCTCGGCCCCGGCACTGTCAAAGGCCTTGATCAGCGTGCCGCAAAAGGCCGGCCCGCAGGGCTTGATCTCGATATGGCCGAAATTGCCATTGTCATCCGGCTTGGTCTTCCAGACCCCTTCCACCGGATCGGCCGCCTGTGCCGCCCCCGCCAGGCCCAAGCCCAGCACCACCGCCATCACCATCCGCTTCATCGGGCAACTCCTCCCAGATACGCCTCGAACCTCGGGCCATCATCGCAAAGCCCCGCTGCCGATCAAGCCTGACGTTGGGTCGCGCCGCCCCTTGCCCTGCCCGCCGCCCCATGCCAAAGCCCCGGACAGAGCAATTGCAGGTTCCCGCCCATGATCCTCTACCCCGCCATCGACCTGAAAGACGGCCAATGCGTCCGCCTTCTGCGCGGCGAGATGTCCGCCGCGACCGTCTTCGGCGACGACCCCGCCGCCCAGGCCGCGAAGTTCGAGGCAGCGGGCTGCGACTGGCTCCATCTCGTCGATCTGAACGGCGCCTTTGCCGGAACGCCGGTCAATGCCGCTGCGGTGGAGGCAATCCTCGCCCGCGTCACCGTCCCGGCCCAGCTCGGCGGCGGCATCCGCGACATGGCCACCATCGCCATGTGGCTTGAAAAGGGCCTCGCCCGCGTCATCCTCGGCACCGTGGCGGTCGAGAACCCCGCCCTCGTGCGCGAGGCCGCCCGCGCCTTCCCCGGCCGTGTCGCCGTCGGCATCGACGCCCGCAAGGGCCGCGTCGCCACCAAGGGTTGGGCCGAAGAGACGGATGTCATGGCCACCGACCTGGCCCGCAGCTTCGAGGATGCCGGGGTCGCCGCCCTGATCTACACCGATATCGACCGCGACGGGGCCATGGGCGGCCCGAACATCGAGGCGACCGAGGCGCTGGCCCGCGCGGTGACCATCCCCGTCATCGCCAGCGGTGGCGTCAGCCGGATGGAGGACCTCATCGCCCTGCGCGACACCGGCATCATCGCCGGGGCCATCTCCGGCCGCGCGCTCTATGACGGCGCGATCGACCTCGCGGCGGCGCTCGCCGCGCTCAAGGCCAGCTAAGGGGCGCCGCCCCCCCCGCAGCGACAGCAGGACAATTCCCATCCCGCCGCGCAAAGGCCCCCAGATGACCCGCGACAACCGCCCCCGAAGCCGCTAACCTGCCGCCATGCGTGTCGCCTATCTCGTTCTCGGTGTCCTCCTGCTGCTCTGCCTTCTCCCGGTCCTCCTGGCCGCGGCGGCTGTGCTCATCGCCCGCGCGGCGGGATGCATCCCCGAAGGCATGACCTTCACCACCTGCCGCATCCTCGGCACCGACTGGGCCGAGGCGCTCACCACCTCGCTCACCCTGCACTGGCTGGGCCTCTTCACCCTGCCCATCGCCGCCGCGCTGGCCGCGCTCCTCCTCCTCCTCGCCCTGATCGACCTCCTCCGCCGCCTGTTCCGGTAACGGGCTCACCCCCAGGGCGCAGGACCGGCAAGCTCCACCTGCCCGAAGACATTTTCCCGATGCCAGCGCAGGTTGTCCGGATGGGGATGATACCGCGCCTCCGCAGGCAGCAGCAGCCGCCCGCCCGGATGGATCAGCCGGTCCACCACCTCGCCCGGCACCTTGTTTCGCGAGACGAGCACTGTTCCATCCGCCGCAACGGAGATCAGCCCCCGGTCGAACATCCAATGCAGGGTCCCGGACAGCGCTAGGCCGTTGCGAACGGAATCGCTCCCGCGATGCTCGACCGGGCGGATATGCGCAGCCTGCACCTCCGGCCGTCCGCCGCCGTTGCGCAGGCGCAACCCCGAAATCGCACAGCGGTAGTCATAGGCCGCGCGCACCTTCCGCCGGAAGGCCACGTCGCGATAGGGCCTACTCAGCAGTCGCTCGATCACGGGCCGGTCAAAGGGCGCGGCCTCATCGTCCCAACCGCCCTCATAGCGCCGCGCCTCAACTGTTTCGAGGTCCGCAGGCAACCCCTCCGCCACAATCGCGGCGAACTCGGCCTCCGGCAGGCGCCGCACGGCCAGTTGCTGCGCGCCCCCCGACTTGACGCTGCCATCCTCTGCCATGAGGGCGGCCTCCCAGGCCCGCCCCTTATGCAGACGCGGCACCTCCTTGTCGAAGGGAAGAAAGGTTCCCGGTTCGATCAGGGCCAGGTAGCGCCCGGTCTCACCGGGTTTCGGGATTACCTGCTGGATCCGGGCCACAGCAAAATAGCCGCGCGGACCGGCCTTCACCGGCTCGTAATAGATGACCCAATCCCCGATGCCCTCCTCGACAGCCTTAAGGTAGGCCTTGGGAAAGTCATAGCGGCTGTCCGGTTCATCGTCATAGATCGAGTCCGCCTTGTGAAGCAGAACGAGCTTGGTCATCTTCCCCGGTTTCCAGCAATTCAGCGACACTTTCCCGGCATCCTAGGCGCGATCCCATCGCCACGCCAGGCCACCGCGTCACCCCCGCGCTGCCCTCCACAGCAGCGACAGCCACAGCCCCAACCCCAGCGCCCCGGTCGCCAGCGCCACCGGCACATTCACCGCAACCCCGCCAAGGATGACCCAGCCCGGCACCACCAGCAGCGTGGTCGTCAAAGGGGCAAGCCCGAAGGCCAGACAGCGCAGCCAGGGCAGCGGCGGGCCGAACAGGCCCGGCCCGGCCCCCCTCGCCCCGGCCTCGGGCCTGGCCGCCCTCCCCCCGCCCCGCCCCAGCCGGACCATCGCCCAGACTGTCACCGCCACCATCCCCGGCCCGGCCAGCCGCAGCGGTGACGGGGTCAGCACCGTGCCCACAATCCACAGCGCCGCCACGCCCCCCGGCATCAGCCACAGCCACCACCGCCCGCGCGGCAGGGTCGGCAGCCGCGTCAGCACCCCAAGCGCCAGCCCCGCCCCGATCCCGCCCAGCCCCAGATAGGCGCCCACTCCGGCAAACCCGGCCAGCGCCTTGCCCTCCAGCGGCCAGTAGAGCCCCCAGACCGCCCCGAACAGCCCCAGCGCCAGCATCCCCGCCACCTGCCGCCCGATCCCGCCGCGCGCCAGCGCCAGACCGCCCGCCAGCACACAAAGCCCGCTCACCACGGCGTGCCACGCCAAGGGCGTCCAGACCAGTTGCAGGGGAAAGGCCTCATACATCGTCCCCACCACCGCCCCCTCGATCTGGAACCCCAGCAGCGCCCCGCCCAGAAAGGCCGCCCGCCATCCCCCGATCCCGGACCAGATCACCGTCGACAGCGCCGCCCCGGCCGCCACCGCATAGGCCAGCCATGTGACCCCGATCTCTAAAAGCCGCAGCTCCGGCGCGGGCGTCGTCCAGAACAGGTTCTCCCCCGCCCAGACCGCGATCCAACCCAGCGCAAGCGACGCCAGCAGATAGACCCCGGCCTCCCGCATCGCACCCCCCCTGCAACCCACTGGCCCTTTCTGCCCCGCAAGGGTAGAAGGCCGCAATCCTCCCGGTGGCGCCCATGCTCAAGACCCGCATCATCCCCTGCCTCGACGTGGCCGATGGCCGCGTGGTGAAAGGCGTCAACTTCGTCGACCTCCGCGATGCCGGCGACCCGGTCGAGGCCGCCCGCGCCTATGACGCCGCCGGGGCGGATGAGCTTTGCTTCCTCGACATCCACGCCACCCATGAAAACCGCGGCACGATGTTCGACCTCGTCACCCGCACGGCGGAACAGTGCTTCATGCCGCTCACCGTCGGCGGCGGCGTCCGCACGCCCGAAGACGTGCGCGCCCTCCTCCTTGCCGGGGCCGACAAGGTCAGCTTCAACTCCGCCGCCGTGGCCGATCCCGATGTCGTCGCCCGCAGCGCCGACCGCTTCGGATCGCAATGCATCGTCGTCGCCATCGACGCCAAGACCGTCTCTCCCGGCAGATGGGAGATTTTCACCCATGGCGGGCGCAAACCCACCGGCATCGACGCGGTCGCTTTCGCCCGCACCGTGGCGGCAAAGGGCGCAGGTGAAATCCTCCTCACCTCGATGGACCGTGACGGCACAAGGGCAGGTTTCAACCTTCCCCTCACCCGCGCCATCGTCGATGCCGTTCCCATTCCGGTCATCGCCTCAGGGGGGGTCGGCACGCTCGACCACCTTGTCGAAGGCGTCACCATCGGCGGGGCCTCCGCCGTTCTCGCCGCCTCCATCTTCCATTTCGGCGATTACACCATCCGCCAGGCCAAGGATCACATGGCCGCCGCCGGCATCCCGATGAGGCTGACATGACCCCCCTCCACCGTCTCGCCGCGACGATCCAGTCCCGCAAGGGGGCCGATCCCGAAAACTCCTGGACGGCCAAGCTCCTCTCCAAGGGCCCCGAGAAATGCGCCGAGAAATTCGGCGAAGAGGCCGTCGAAGCCATCATCGAGGCCGTGAAGGGCGACCGCGACCGCCTCACGGCCGAGGCGGCCGATGTCCTCTACCACCTCCTCGTCATGCTCGCCGCCCGCGACGTGACGCTGGACGAGGTGCTGGCCGAACTCGCCCGCCGCGAGGGCCAGTCGGGCCTTGCCGAAAAGGCCGCACGGGGCTGACCCCGCCCCCCTGGGGAAGGGGTCCGGCCCCGCTTGTGCCATCGCAAAAACGATGGACCGCCGCCACGGCTTGCCCCTAAACTCCGCCATCGGTGGCCCCGCAGCCACGGACAGCCGGCACGGCAAGATGGAGAAGGCCCGCGTGACCCACCCGCCTCCCGTCCCGGCCAAACGACGCCCCCTCCCTCCGCCACCGGATCGCGCGCGCCCCGCTGCGCCACCGGCCAGCAGAAAGGACCCCGTCCCATGGCAGACACATCCCCGACCGCCGCGCCGATCTGGCTGCGCGCCCTGCAATTCCCCCTGACCCGGCTGATCGTTCTGGGCGGGGGGCTCTTCTACTTCATGGGCTGGACCGAAAGCCGCCTCATCCTCGCGAAAGAGAACCCCGCCCTCGGCGCCCTCATCGCCCTCGCCCTCGGCCTGGTCGCCATCCTCCTCTACATCGCCTGGGGCCGCATCATCGAACGGCGCGAGGTGACCGAAGTCTCCACCCCCGGCGCGGGCCGCGAATTCGGCATCGGCCTGCTGATCGGGGTCGGCCTCTACAGCGCCTGCGTCCTGATCCTCTGGCTCATGGGCATCTATCAGGTGCAGGGCCTGAACCCGGTCACCTTCATGATCCCGGCCATCGCCATGGCCATCAAATCCGGCATCTTCGAGGAACTGGTCTTCCGCGGCGTGCTCTTCAAATCGCTGGAGGACATGGCCGGAAGCTGGATCGCCATCGTCATCTCCTCCGCGGTCTTCGGCTTCCTCCACCTGCTCAATCCCGACGGCAGCTTCCTCGGCGCCCTCTTCATCAGCATCGAGGCCGGGCTGCTTCTGGCCGCCGCCTATCTCGTCACCCGCCGCCTCTGGATCTGCATCGGCTTCCACATCGGCTGGAACTATGTCCAATCGGCGCTCTATTCGGGCATCGTCTCGGGCGGCGTCGCCGAACCCGGCCTGCTGCAAGTCAACATCGACGGCCCCACGATCCTGACCGGCGGCACCTTCGGCATGGAACAGTCGATCCTCGCGCTCGTCTTCTGCACCCTGACCGGGGTGATCCTGCTGATGATGGCGATGCAGAAGGGGAATCTGAAATCCCCGCCCTGGTCCCGCTAGGAACGCACGGCATCCCGGCCCCGTCTCGGGATCGGGATGCCCCTCACATCCCCAGCCGCGGCATCTCGATCGCCGGGCAGCGGTCCATCACCGCCGCCACGCCCGCCGCCCGCGCCCGCGCCGCCGCCGCCTCATCCACCACGCCAAGCTGCATCCACACCGCCTTCAGCCCCGGCAGAACCGCCAGCGCCTCATCCACCACCGCGCCCGCCTCTTCGCTGCGCCGGAAGATGTCCACCATATCCACCCCCCCGCCGATCTCGGCCAGCGAGGCGCGCACCACCTCGCCCAGCGCCATCTCCCCCGCCTGCCCCGGATTGACCGGGATCACCCGGAACCCCCTGCCCTTCAGAAAGGCCGCCACCCGATGGCTCGGCCGCTCCGGCTTCGGCGACCAGCCGACAACGGCAATCGTCCGCACCTCGCGCAGCAGATGGCGGATATCCTCATCGGTCATGGCTCACCTCCAATGAAAAAGGCGCCCGGGCCTCTGCGGCCGGGCGCCAAGTCGCGGAACGAGGGACAGTGAACGAGACACGGGTGTTCCGAACCCGCTCCCTGTCCTGTGACATAGATGGCGCAGTCCGGGATTTAAGACCTGTTCCCGCATTCGTGAACACCGCCTTCTCTTGAACGCCTATCTCTGCGACGCCGCATAAAGCCCCACCGCCGCCGCGTTCGACACGTTCAGCGACCCGAAAGCCCCGGCAAAGGGAATGCGCGCGATCACGTCACAGGTCTCGCGCGTCTTGTCCCGCAGCCCCGGCCCTTCCGCCCCGAGGACCAGCCCCACGGGCCGCGTCCCGACCGAGGCGATGGCCTCCGCCAAGGGGACCGTCCCGTCGCCATCCAGCCCGATCAGGACAAACCCCATCTCCTTCAATTCCACCATCGCATCGGCCAGGTTCGTCACCCGCAGATAGGGCTGCCGCTCCAGCGCCCCGCTCGCCGTCTTGGCCAGCGCCCCGGTCTCCGGCGCGGAATGGTGGCGCGGCGCGATCACCGCCCGCGCGCCGAACACCTCCGCCGACCGCAGCACCGCCCCCACGTTGTGCGGGTCCGTCACCCGGTCCAGCAGCACCACCAAGGGCGCCCCCGCGCCCGAGATTGCCACATCGGCCAGCTTGCCCCAGTTCAGCGGCCGCGCCTCCAGCGCCGCGCCCTGATGCACCGATCCCTCGTCGATGGGCACATCGAACTTGCGCGGATCGACAATCTCCGCCTCCATCCCGCTTTCGGCAATCGCCGCCTCCAACCGGTCATGGGCGTTCTTCGTCACCACCAGCCGCAGCTTTTCACGGGCCGGGTTCACCAGCGCATCCCGCACCGCATGGATGCCGAACAGCCAGACCGTCTCCTTCGCCTCGGCCCGCTTCGCGCGTTCCTTGTCGATCACCCAGGTCGGTTTCTTGGCCCCGGTCTTCATGCCCGCATCCCCTTCTCGCCTCCCCCCATCCATGTCCCCCGAACCGCCCCGGATGCAAGCCACAAATCCCCGCTTTCCACCTTGACGCCCCTTCCCCCCTCGGCTATCCCCCGCCTCGCGTCGGGCGACGAGCTGCAAGGTGCGGCAGCGGACTGTAACTCCGCCGGGGAGACCCATGCCTGGTTCGATTCCAGGGTCGCCCACCACTCCCCCCAATCACTCACCGTGCTCAGGGCCGCACCACCGTCAGGTCGCAGCCATTGCTGTCGATCCCCTGGAACGACCGCCCGCCCGGATCGGCAACCAGCAGCGCCTCGGTCGGCAACTGCCCCTCCCAGGACGTCTGCACCCGCAGGTTCGACCGCTCCATCTGCGCCGCGAACTGCCCCCGCTCGCCCAGATTGTTGGTGATGATGCCGAAATACTCCCCCCGCGCCCGCTCGGCCACCTCGGCCTCCGCCAAGATGGTGATCGCGCCGAAATGGCTCTGCGGCGGGCAAACCGCCGTGATCCGCCACGCCCCCTCGATCGACGGGACACAGCCCGCCAGCCCGGCCCCGACCACAGCCCCCAGAAACGCGCCCACTGCGCCGCGCCCAGATCCCATTTCCATCCCCCCCGTTCCGCGCCCCCAAGGGCCGCGCCCTCGGCGAAAGCCTGTCACAGCCGACCCCGCCCCCGCAATTCCCCTGTCGCCCCGCCGCGCATCCTCTGCTACTCCTGCCCCATCATGACCCAAGACGCCTCCTTCCGCTTCACCCATGCCATCACCCGCCGCCCCGCGGCCTCCATCATCCAGGGCCTGCGCGCCGTCGATACCGGCACGCCCGACCTTGCCACGATGCAGGCCCATCATGCGGCCTATATCGCCACCCTCCGCGCCACCGGCGCCACGGTGATCGAACTGCCCGCCCTCGACGCCTATCCCGACTCGGTCTTCGTCGAAGACACCGCCCTCTGCCTGCCCCAGGGCGCCATCATCATGCGCCCCGGTGCCCCCACCCGGCTGGGCGAGGCGGCCGAGATGGAACCCCATCTCCGCGCCCTCTACAGCACCATCGCCCGCATCGAAGGCCCCGGCACCATCGAAGGCGGCGATATCCTCGTGACGGGGCGCGAAATCCTCGTCGGCCAATCCGCCCGCACCGATGCCGCCGGCATCGCCGAACTGCGCGCCATCGTCACCCCTTGGGGCCATGCCCTGCGCGAGGTGCACACCCCCCCCGGCGTCCTGCATTTCAAGACCGACTGCTCGCTTCTGGATGCCGATACGATCCTCTCCACCGAACGCCTCTCCGCCTCGGGCTGCTTCGACGGCTATACCGTCATCCACACCGCACCGGGCGAAGAGGCCGCCGCCAACACCATCCGCTTCAACGACGTGGTGCTGATGCCCGCAGGCTTCCCCGGCACGAAGCAGCGCATCGAACGGGCGGGCTTCTCCGTGGTGGAAATCGGCAATTCCGAATGCGCGAAACTCGACGGCGGCATGTCCTGCCTGTCGCTCCGCTTCACCCCCTCCTGATCGCCGAAGGCGTTCCGCGTTGCCCGCGTTCAACATCCTCTGCATCGGTCAGGCGGGGCGGCTGCAATACGAAGCCGTCCTCCTCGCCGCCTCCCTGCGGAAACACGCGCCGGGCTTCCGGGGCCGCCTTCTGATCGCCACCCCGCGCCCCGGCCCGCTCTGGGGGGCCGAAAACCCCCAGATCACCGATCCCGCGACCCTCGCCCTCCTCCAGGATCTCGGGGCCGAGGTCATCCCCTTCGACAGCCGCGCCTTCGGCGCCCGCTACCCCCATGGCAACAAGATCGAGGCGCTGGCCCATATCCCCGACGCGCCCTTCCTCTTCCTCGATACAGACACGATCATCACCGGCGACATCGCCACCCTGTCACCGGATTTCACCCGCCCCTCCGCCTCGATGAAACGCGAAGGCACCTGGCCGCAGATCGAACTCTACGGCCCCGGTTACTCCGACATCTGGCGCAGCCTCTACACCCGCTTCGGCCTCGATTTCGACACCAGCCTCGACCTGACGCAGCCCGATGAATACTGGCAGCGCTACCTCTATTTCAACGCCGGCTGGTTCCTGCATGAAAGCCCCCGCCGCTTCGGCGCGCTCTTCCTGAAATACGCCACCGAGATCGCGGCAAATCCCGGCCCCGAACTGGCCTGCCAATCCCTCGACCCCTGGCTCGACCAGGTGGCGCTGCCCCTCGTGATCCACGCCCTCGGCGGCGGCCGCCCCGGCCCCGATCTCGCCGGGCTGGATGGCGGGCTCACCTGCCACTGGCGCATCCTGCCCCTCTTCTTCGCCCGCGAAAGCGATCAGGCCGTCGCCGCCATGGAACAGGCCGCCGCCGACCCGAAGGTGAAGCAGGTCCTCACCCAATACCCGCCCTTCCGGAAGATGCTCTACAAGGGACAGGGCCAGGAAGTCCGCGCCCTCTTCGACCGCACCAACCTCCCCCGCAAGGAACAGGCCCTCCGCAACGCCATCAAGCGCGCGGGGCTCTGGGTGCGCTAGGCAGCGCCTCGCGTCAGTGTCGAACGGCACCTCCCCCGAAGACCCGCGCTGCTAGCCTGACCCTCGCAATAACAGCGGGGACAGGACCATGCGGAACGAAGATCTCAACCCGATCATCGGCGCGGCCGGGGAATTCGACGAACACATTCTTGAAATCATCGCGATCGAAGACGCGCCCGCGCTCTGGGCGGTCCGCTTCGAGCATCTGGACATCCTCATCGTCAATCTCCCCGAGGAAGACCTGATCGGCTTCAGCGCCGTCATCGACGTCCCTGAAACGGCCGATCTCCTCTCCCTCTACACGGCCATGCTGGCCGCCAACGGGCTCTGGCGCAGCAGCGGCGGCCTGCGCTTCGCGCTTCGCCCCGACAGCGGCGGAGTCGAACTGTCCATGATCCTTGCCGCCGTCGATCTCACCCCCCGCCTCATCGCCGACTGCTGCGTCGCGCTCGCCGGCCATACGGCAAGCTGGGCGCTCCTCCTCGCCGGGAACCTGCCCGCACCGGATGGCGCGACCATGCCGCCGGAATTCGACCCTTCCCTCATGCGCCTGTGAAGGACCACGCCATGTCTTTGACCATCACGCAAAACACCAAGCTCAGCGACATCAAGGATTTTCTCGAAACGCAGAGATCCGGCAAGGATGTTCTCGCGCGCAAGGACGATGAGGGCAACACCGTCCTCTACACGCGCGGAACCTCCGGCAAGGATTTCTTCCGCAACATCAAGGATCGGCTCCGCTCTGAAGGCGAGGGCGAGCACAGGGGCACCAAATTCGAAAAGAAGCGCGAACTGGCGACCGAGACCCTTGCGAAATTCATCGGAACCGTGGGCCAGGAGGTCCAGGAGAAGTTTTCACAGCTCGACAGCAAGAACATCACGAAGAACCGTAACGGCGAATTACAACAGTGGAACCTCGGCGCGCCCGTTTCGGAACTCTGGGCCAGCGCCAAGGAACTCGTCGGCGCGATGGCGGATAAGGGCATCGCCTCGAACTCTGGGTCCATGCAACGGCTTCTCTCCAATCTCGACTCGCTCACCACTCGGGTCACCAAACTGATCGAAGCCAACATGAACGTGATCGAGACGGTCCCGGACCTCCAGCCGAACAGGAACGAGCAAATCGAAGGCTCCCGCGTGCTCCCATTCACGCTGGAGAATAAGGAATTGACCGTCGACGCCCCCAATCTGCTGATAAACGACACCGTGTTTAAACCCGAGAACGTCATGGGCATGGGCAGTTTCGGTGCTGTGGTCCGCTACACGTCCGAGGACGGCAAAACCACCTTGGCCGTCAAGTTGCCCAATAAAGGCGGCATATCCGACGAGACCCTGCCAGAGAACCAGAGCAAGAAGGCGGCGCTCGAACTTTACAACACCAGCCGGATGATGGAGCAGAACCCGAATGCCGTGGGCTTCACCAGCCATGTCGAACTTGAAGGCGGCTACGTCGCCCTGATCGGCGACCTGATGCCGAACGGAAACATCGACACTCTTGCCAAGGAAGTCCGGCAACTGAGGGAAGACGGAGTTATCGGCGATTTCGAACACAGGATCATCAGCCTTACCGTCCTGAAGGACGCAGCAACGGGCCTCGCCATGATCAACGGCAAGGGACTGACCCACGGCGATGTAAAGGCGCCCAACATGATGCTGTCCGGCGACGGAACGACCGTGCTGATCGACCTTGGCGACGGCATCGAGACATCCCGGATCGCACCCGACTACCATGGACTCGCCCAAAACGTGGATTACGGCGCACCTGAATTCGGGCAAATGAAGGACGAGGCGGAGGTCAGAAAGAAAAAGACGCTCGAGAACGAATACAAAACGATGGACGGTTTCGTCACACAGATCTTCCATTCCCTCGGCAAGGTGTTCAATTCCCTCGACTTGCAAAAAAAGACGCGTGTGCATGAAGACTTCATTTCAAACCTGTCTGACATCAAGAACCGGCTGGAGAAACCGGCCCCTCGTTTGGCAAACTCCGATCTCAAGGTGGGGGCGTCATTCGACACTTTCGGTCTCGGATCGGCGGGTCTGGAATTCTTTCTGGGCGGACGCCTCACCCAGAATAACAACACGGGACAAGATGCCCCCTTCATCAATAAATGGGTACAGTCGGGTACCAATGCGATTGGTCCGGGCGGTCTGCGCGAAAGCACCGGTCGCACGGATCTGGATAACTTCCTGAACGGTATGCTCAGCTCGGATCCGAACAAGCGCCTCACCCCCTCACAGGTGCGCGACCATGACATCATGAACCATACCGCGATCGGCAGCGACGAGGCGCGCAAACTGATCCTCGCCATCAAGAGCGGCAAATCGTCCGACATCGAAGATGCGATCCTTGCCCTCCGCATGAATCACGTCGTGACCGACTGACGCCCAGCCCTTCCCCACCAGCCCTTCCCCTCCCGCGGGGAAGGGCCGTCTCACATCTCCATCCCCACCACCGGGATCAACGACAGCACCAGAAGCCCCGCCATCCCCCAGTTGAACAGGCGCAGCCGCCCCGGCCCCTCCAGCCAGCGCCGCAACCCCTGCCCCGCCGCCGCCCAGACCGCGACCGACGGCAGGTTGACCAGCGCAAAGACCCCCGCCACCGCCGCATAAGCCCCGACCGAAGGCTCCGGCACATAGGCCGCCACCGCGCCCAGCGCCATCGCCCAGGCCTTCGGGTTCACCCATTGAAACGCCGCCGCCTGAAAAAAGGTCATCGGCCGCCCCCCGGCCTTGCCCGCCCCCGGCGCCCCCGCCTGCGCGATCTTCCAGGCCAGCCACAGCATATACCCCACCGCCGCGACCTTCAGCCCGGTCAGCGCCAGCGGATGCGCCAGAAACACCCCCGCCACCCCCAGCCCCACCAGAAACACCATCACCGAATGGCCGATGGAAATGCCCAGCATATGCGGCACCGTCCGCCGCAGCCCGAAATTCACCCCCGAGGCCAGGAGCATCATGTTGTTCGGCCCCGGCGTGACCGAGGTGACGAAGGCAAAGCCCAGAAGGGCAAGGAAAAGCTCATATGTCATGCGCAATTCCTAGCACCCAAGCCGCGCTGCGGGATTGCAAATGCAGCGCCACAGGCGCATCCTGCACAACAAATGACGAAGATAGATGCCATAAACGCCCGCATATTGCGCGAACTCCGGCAGGACGGCCGGGTCAGCAACCTGATCCTCGCCGAACGGGTCGGGCTCTCTCCCTCCGCCTGTCTCCGCCGGGTGCAAGAGATGGAAAGGACCGGCCTCATCAAGGGCTATCGCGCCGTGCTCGACCCCGCACAGCTCGGCATCGGCTTCACAGCCTATGTCACCGTCGGCCTCAACACCCATACCAAGGCATCGCAAGAGGCCTTCGAACGCGCCATCTCCCGCGCCCCGCAGGTCACCGAATGCCACAACATCACCGGCACGGTGGAATATCTCCTGCGCGTCGAATGCACCGATCTCGCCGCCTACAAGCATTGGCATACCGAGGTGCTCGGCACCCTGCCGCAGGTGCAATCCATCACCACCTTCGTCGTCATGGGCAGCCCCAAGGACGACCGCGCCTGACGCCTGCCCCCAAGGCCCGACCCTGCGCCGCAATCCGGGCTCACGCCAAATCCCATCCCCTCCCGCTCAAGCTCGCATTAAGGTTAACGCGCCCGCCCCTTCATCTTGGCCCAAATACTCACAGCCCGGCCTGCCACCCCGCGCAAGGCCGGGCCGCAATGCTCCACCCCCAGCCCGGACGATGGAACAAGGGCTCCCCCTCCCCACCCGAACCACTGCCGCAGAGACCGGCCCCAACGAGGCAACGGCATCGCCCCTGTGCAGCAGCGCACCCTTAACCATGTCTCCCCGCCCCACTCTGCCCGGATTTGTATGTACACTTTGCGGCACAGTTTGCGGCACAGGTCACGGCACAGCCCCTCCCGGCCAAACCCTTGCCCTGACGGAAAAACCCCTCACGGCAGCCCCGCCGCCTTCCCCCCCGTCCTCCCGCTCCCTCCCCCGCCCCGCGCCCGGATACAGGCGCGACGGCTGGCACAATCCCCCGGCCCGGGCCACAGCAGAACGCCGTTTCGCAAACCCTTGGAAAACGGGATGAATTCTCTCTTCTTCCTGCCCCCCCTTCACAGCCCGTCCGCCTTCCCCTACCCTCCGCCCCGCAACAATCCTTGGGAGGGGAACCGATGTCCGACGACCGCCAGCTAGCCTTCGAGACGCTCCAGATCCACGCGGGCACCGCCCCCGATCCCGCCACCGGCGCCCGGCAGGTGCCGATCTACCAGACCACCGCGTACGTCTTCCGCGACGCCGACCACGCCGCCAAACTCTTCAACCTTCAGGAAGTGGGCTACATCTATTCCCGCCTGACCAACCCCACCGTCTCGGCACTGGCCAACCGCGTCTGCGCGCTGGAAGGCGGCGCCGGGGCCATCTGCTGCTCCTCCGGCCATGCCGCCCAGATCATGGCGCTTTTCCCGCTGATGGGGCCGGGGCGGAACATCATCGCCTCCACCCGCCTCTATGGCGGCACGATGACCCAGTTCAGCCAGACCATCAAACGCTTCGGCTGGTCCACCAAATTCGTCGATTTCGACGACCTCGCCGCGATCGAGGCCGCCGTCGATGACGACACCCGCGCCATCTTCTGCGAATCCATCGCGAATCCGGGGGGTTACATCACCGATCTCGATGCCGTGGCCAAGGTCGCCGACAAGGTCGGTCTTCCCCTGATCGTGGATAACACCTCGGCCAGCCCCTATCTCTGCCGCCCCATCGAACATGGCGCGACGCTGGTGGTGCATTCCGCCACCAAATACCTTACCGGCAACGGCACCGTCACCGGCGGCATCGTGGTGGATTCGGGCAAGTTCGACTGGTCCAAGTCGGGCAAGTTCCCCTCGCTCTCGGAACCCGAACCCGCCTATCACGGGCTCGCCTTCCACCCCGCCCTCGGCCCGATGGCCTTCACCTTCCACTCCATCGCCGTCGGCCTGCGCGACCTCGGCATGACGATGAACCCGCAGGGCGCGCATTACACCCTGATGGGCATCGAAACCCTCTCCCTCCGCATGGACAAGCATGTCGAGAACGCCCGCAAGGTCGCGGAATGGCTGGAGAAAGACCCCCGCATCGACTATGTCACCTATGCGGGCCTGCCCTCCTCGCCCTATCACCACCGCGTGGCGCGCATCTGCCCCAAAGGGGCGGGCGCGCTTTTCACCTTCGCGGTCAAGGGCGGCTATGACGCCTGCGTGAAACTGATCGACAACGTCAAGCTCTTCTCCCATGTGGCGAACCTCGGCGACACGCGCTCGCTCATCATCCACTCGGCCTCCACCACCCACCGCCAGTTGACCGAAGAGCAGCAGATCAAATCCGGTGCCGCGCCCAATGTCGTCCGCGTCTCCATCGGGATCGAGAATGCCGATGACATCATCGCCGATCTCGATCAGGCGCTGGCCAAGGCAACCGCCTGATCCGCAACGAAAAAGGGGCGCCCGGCCGGGCGCCCCTCCTGCCTTGGCGATCCGCCTTACTGCGCGATTTCCCAGGTCACCGTGACCGAGGCCGACACCCCGACCTCGCCGCCCTCCACCGGCACCGGCGCCTCGGCCAGCGCAGCCTCCATCCGGTACATCGGCATCGGCGGCATGAAGCCGCTCTCGCTGATCGACACGATCCGCCCCAGCCCCACGCCCGCCGCCCCGGTCAGCAACTCCGCCCGCGCCCGCGCCTTGGCGACCGCCGCCTTGCGCGCCTCGTCCATCGCGGGTTCCGGCTCGGCCAGCCCGAAGCTGATCCCGTTCAGCGTATTGGCCCCGTCCGTGATCGCCGCATCCAGCACCTCGCCCAGCTTCGGCAGGTCGCGCACCCGGATCTGCAACACATTCGTCGCCACATAGCCCTGGATCACCGGCATCGACGACCCGTCACTGTTCGACCAGTTGGGATTGAGGTTCAGGGTCGAGGTCTGGATATCCCGATCCTCCACCCCCGCCGCCTTCACCCGGTCCAGCACCGCCGTCAGCGCCGACGTATTGGCAGCCATCGCCTCGGCCGCCGTCTCGCCCTGCGTCGTCACGCCAAGGCTGACCGTGGCAAGGTCCGGTGCCGCCGTCACCGTGCCCTCGCCGGTCACCGTGATGGTGGCCGGGGCCGTCTCGGCCAGCACCGGCACGGGCAGGGCCACAGCCGCAAGCGCCCCCGAAAGGAAAACCGCCGAAAGAACGCGCATGATGAACACTCCAATGATGCGATTTCTGCATTTTCCACCCGTCCGGGGCGGGCCGTCCAGTCAGGATATCGTGTCCTTGCCTTTCCTTCGGCAAAAAGCTGCTGTAGAGAATTGCACAACCTCGGCCTGTCATTCCCGCCGTGCCGCAAGCTGTGCTAGACCCGCGCCATGAAGCCGAATTTCGCCCTGCACTTCACCGATGACAGCATCGCGCTCCTGCACCGCACCCGGCGTGGCTGGGTCGAAATCGGCACCACTCCCTTCGCCGTCGATGATCTCCCCGCCGCCCTCGCCACCCTGCGCGAAAAGGCCGAGGCGCTGGAACCCGCAGGCATCACGACCAAGCTCGTCATCCCCAATTCCCAGATAAAATATCTGGAAATCGCCGCCCCCGGCCCCGATGCCGCCAAGCGCCGCGCCCAGATCGCGGCCGGTCTGGAAGGCCAGACCCCCTATGACGTCTCCGATCTCGTCTGGGATCACTGGGGCAAGGGGCCGACCGTTCAGGTCGCCGTCCTCGCCCGCGAAACGCTGGACGAGGCGGAAGGTTTCGCCGCCGCCAACGGCTTCAACCCGGTCTCCTTCGTGGCCATCCCCGATGATGCGGCCTATGGCGGCGAACCCTGGTTCGGCCCCTCCAGCCATGCCGCGACGATCCTGAAACCCGGCGAGAAGGTGGATCGTGACCAGGATCCGATCCGCCTCGCCGCCGCCCCCTTCCCCGCCGCAACCGGCGACGCGGACCCCGAACCGGCGCCCGAACCCGCCCCGGAACCCGAGGCGCAGGCTGCGCCCGAACCGCAGGCCGAACCCCAGGCCGAACCGGAACCCGCCGAGGCCGCGACAGCCGAAGCCCAGCCCGAACCGACACCTGCACTGACCCCGGAACCGCCGCCCGCAGCCGAAGCCGCCCCCGAAGCGCAGGCTGAACCACTGCCCGAAGCCGCCCCCGAAACGCAGCCGGAACCGCAGCCCGAACCGGCCACCGCGCCGCTGGCCGAGGAACCCGCCCCGGCCCCGCTGCGCGTGCTCCAGGACGATCTCGCCGGGCTGATCCGGCCCGAAACCTCGCTCTCCGAAAGCCCGGTCGATCCCGCCGCCATCGCCGCGACCCTCGCCCCGAGCGAAGCGCCCGCGCCATCCTCTGTCCTTGCCGGCACCATTCCCGACATGGACGAGGCGCCGATGGCCATCGACGTGGCGGAAGAGACAATCGACGACACGCGCAGCCGCCGCCCGGCAACCTCCGTCCTCATCGACCCCTCGGTCGAAGACGACCTTCCGCCGCTGCCCTCGGGCGCGGCGCTCTCGGCCTATAACCGGCGCGGCAGCGATGCCGCGGTCGATCTGCCGTCCTCGGCTCCGGCCATGGCCGACCGCATGTCGCCGCGCGCCGCGCCGGTCGCCGCCGCAGCAGCAGCCCCCGCCCGCAAGGAAGGCAAGGCCGAACGCCCCGCAGGCGTCCGCCCGCCGCCGAAATTCAGCTATGAAACCCCCGGCGAGAAACCCGCCGCCACCGCCCCCAAGGCGCTGCGCGGCCTCGGCGCGCTGGTCACCGCCCCCTCGATCCCGGGTGGCCGCAAGGCCAAGGTCGTGGCCCCCGTCGCCACCGCCACCGCTGCTGCCGCAGCCGCCACGGCCACCACTGCCGCCGCCGCCACCACCACGGCAAAGCGCCCCGCCGGGCTCGGCACCCGCCCGATGCCCGTTCGCGGCAAGCCGCGCCATCTGGGCCTGATCCTGACCGGCCTTCTGCTGATCATGCTCGCCCTCGCGGCTGCGCTCTCCACCTATTACGTAAGCTGGCGCGACCAGGGCAACGAAGCGGTGACCGATGTCGCCGCCGCAGACCCTGCCGCCGCAGGGGCCGCCGATCCCGCCTCAGATCCCGCCACCGATCCCGCCTTCGCGGAAGAGGCGATCCCCGCCCCGGAGGACGAGATGCTCGCCGATCTCGTCGATCCGGCCGAGGTCGCAACCACCCCCGAAGACGAAGCCGCCGCCGATGGCGTGGTGATGGAGGCGATCGACCCCAACGCCACCCTCCCCGCCAGCACCGCACCAGAAACGGCGACCGCCGCCGCACCGCCCGCCGAACCCGCCCCGCAGACGACCGTGGTCGCAGGCGATCCGGCCCGCACCGCCCCCAGCAGCGAACCGCAGGACGAGATTTTCCTCGCCGCCGCCGACAGCGCGCCGCGCACCGTCGATCCCGTGGCCCTGCCCCTGCCTGCCGCGCAGGGCGATCCGCCGCCTGCGGCACAACTGCCGCCGCCGCCCTTCGGCACCATGTATCAATTCGACGAAAACGGTCTGATCCGTGCCACGCCCGAGGGGATCGTCACCCCCGAGGGCGTTCTGCTTACCGCCGGTCCGCCGCCCCGCCTGCCGCCCGAACGCCCCGCCTCCATCGCCGAAGCCGCCGCCGCCGCCGCGATCGACGCCGCCCTCGCCGCCCGCAACGCGGCGGAACCGGGCGCCGCGCCGCCCGCCACGGGCGAAGATTTCGTCATCCCCGCCGATCCGGCGCTGGCCGACAACCGCCCGCTGGCGCGTCCCGCCAACCTCGTCCCCGCGCCGCAGCCGACCGAAACCGCGACCGACGATGATGCCGCCCTCTCGCCGGAACTGGCCTCGCGCCTTGCCGGCGTCCGCCCGGCCGCCCGCCCCGACACGCTCGCCGCCGAAGCCGTGGCCTCCGGCCTGATCGCGCCCGCCACCGCCTCGAACAATGGCAGCCTCGCGCTGGTCGCCCCCGAAGGTGCCGTTTCGCCGCTCGGCCTCGCCATCTCGCGCCGCCCCGCCGCCCGTCCCGAAGACATGAACCGCGCCGTGGAAGAGGCCGTCGCCGCCGCGATCCGCCAGCTCGACCCGGTCCCCGAGGATGACGCCCCCTACGCGGTCGAGGAGAACGAACCCGAAGTCGCCGCCGTCGCCCCGCGCATTCCCAGTTCGGCCAACGTGGCCCAGCAGGCCACCGTCCGCAACGCCATCGACCTGCGCGACATCAACCTGATCGGCGTCTATGGCACCTCCGCCGAACGCTACGCCCTCGTGCGCAACCCCAACGGCCGCTACGTGAAGGTCGAAGTGGGCGACCGGCTCGATGGCGGCCGCGTCGCGGCCATCACCGCCTCGGAACTGCGCTATGAGAAGCGCGGGCGGATGGTGGTGCTGGAACTGCCCAACAGCTAACGGGCCGCGCGCGGCGCTTGCACGCGCCCCCCGCTTCGGCGCATCCTTGCCGCAATCGGCCCGTCAGCAGGCCATCACCGGGACAGCGCGAAGGAACCGCGATGGAGGGACTCCTCCTCGAAGCCAGCATCTATCTTGCCGCCGCCGTTCTGGTCGTTCCGCTGGCGGTGCGCATCGGCCTCGGCTCGGTGCTGGGCTATCTGGCAGCAGGCATCCTTGTCGGCCCGGTCTTCGGCTTCGCCGGGGCCGATACCGCCGATCTCCAGCATTTCGCCGAATTCGGCGTCGTGCTGATGCTCTTCCTCATCGGGCTGGAACTGGAACCAAAGACGCTCTGGGACATGCGCCACCGCCTGCTCGGCCTCGGCGGGCTTCAGGTCCTGCTGACCACCATCGCCATCGCCGCCGCCCTCGTCTGGCTCGGCCTCGTCTGGCAGGTGGCGCTGACGCTCGGGATGATCCTGTCGCTCTCCTCCACCGCCATCGTCCTCCAGACGCTGTCAGAGAAAAGCCTGATGCGCACCGCCGGCGGGCGGGCCTCCTTCTCGGTGCTGCTGACGCAGGATATCGCCGTCATCCCGATGCTGGCCTTCCTGCCGCTTCTCGCCCTGCCCGCCATCCTCGGCCCCACCGCCGATCAGTTCGGCATCACCAATGGCGAGGTGGAAGAGGCCGCCCATGGCGCCGAAAGCGCCGCCGAACCCCTGCTGACCCTGGTGGAACAACTGCCCAACTGGGCCGTCACCGGCCTGACCCTCGCCATCGTGGCGGGCATCGTGCTGGCCGGCCATTTCCTGTCGCGCCCGGTCTTCCGCTTCGTCCACGCCTCGCGCCTGCCCGAGATGTCCACCTTCATCTCCCTCCTCATCGTGCTGGGCATCGCCTTCCTCATGATGCTGGTGGGACTTTCCCCCGCGCTCGGCACCTTCGTCGCGGGCGTGGTGCTGGCCAATTCGGAATTCCGCCACCAGATCGAGGCCGATATCAAACCCTTCAAGGGCCTGCTCCTCGGCCTCTTCTTCATGACCGTGGGCATCGGCATCGACACGCGCACCCTCTTCGGCCAGCCGGTCACCATCCTTGGCCTGACCATCGCCCTGATCGCGGTCAAGGCCGCCATCCTCTACCTCCTCGCCCTGCTCTTCAGACTGCGCAACCATGACCGCTGGCTCTTCACCCTCGGCCTCGCCCAAGCCGGGGAATTCGGCTTCGTCCTCGTGTCCTTCGCGCGCCAGCAAGGCATCCTCTCCATCGGCCATGGCCAGACGACCCTCCTCGTCATCTCGCTTTCGATGCTGCTCACCCCCGCGCTCTTCATCGCCTATGAACGCCTCGCCCGCCGCCTGCGCCCCCGCACCCCCAGCCAGACCCCGGACGAGATCGACGAGAAGGGCCGCGTCCTCATCGCGGGCATCGGCCGCTTCGGTCAGGTGGTCAACCGCCTCGTCCGCATGTCGGGCCTCACCACCACCGTCCTCGACAGCGACATGGCCACGATCGAAACCATGCGCCGCTTCGGGGTGAAGGGCTTCTTCGGCGATCCCTCCAACCCCGCCCTGCTGCACGCCGCCGGGCTGATGGAGGCCGCCATCCTCGTCGTCGCCGTCGATGACCGCGACAATGCCAACCGCATCGTCCGCTATGCCCGCGCCGAACGCCCCGACCTGCACATCGTCGCCCGCGCCCGCGACCGCGTGCATGTCTATGAACTCTATCAGGCCGGGGCGAATGACATCGTCCGCGAAACCTTCGACTCATCCATCCGCGCCGGCCGCTACGTGCTGGAAAACATGGGCTTCACCGAATACGAGGCGGCGAAACTCTCGCAGACCTATTTCAAGGTGGACCGCGCCGCCATGCGCGATCTGGCCGAACTCTGGGTTCCCGGCCAGCCCGTCCACCTCAACGACGCCTATGTCGAACGCGCCAAGCAACTCGACCGCGATCTGGAAACCGCCTTGATCGACGAATTGCACGAAACCAATCCGATGGCGGGCGAGGATGTCCCCGCCCCCTACACCGAAACCCGCGCGGAAGAGGCCGAAGAGGACGCCCTCGCCGACCGTCCCGCACGCGGCGAAACCGCCTGACGGGGGGGCGCCGGAGGGGGCGCCGGTGGGGCCTCAGCCCCCCGACACGCCCGCCTCGGCAAAGGTCGCCATGCCCGACAGGCAGGCCACCGCCCCCTTCACCACGCCCAGGGCCAGCGCCGCCCCCGATCCTTCGCCCAGCCGCAGCCCCAGCGACAGCAGCGGCTCCTTGCCCAGCGCCGCCAGCAGCCGCGCATGGCCACCCTCCGCGCTCACATGCCCCGCCACGCAATGATCCAGCGCGCCGGGCGCCGCCTTTTCCAGCACCGCGGCCGAAGCCGTGCAGATGAACCCGTCCAGCACCACCGGCACCCGCTCCACCCGTGCCCGCGCGACGGCTCCGGCCATGGCGGCCAGCTCGCGCCCGCCAAGGCAGCGCAGCACCTCCAGCGGGTCGCCCAGCGCGGCCCGATGCAGCGAAAGCCCCCGCGCCACCGCCTCCGCCTTCCGCTTCAGCCCGGCATCGTCCACCCCCGTGCCACGCCCCACCCAGCCCACCGGATCGCCCCCGAACAGCGCCGCCGCCAGCGCCGCTGCGGCCGTGGTGTTCCCGATCCCCATTTCCCCTGTCACCAGCAGGTCGGCCGATGCATCCACCGCCTCCCAGCCGCAGGCCAGCGCCGCCACGACCTCTGCCTCGCTCATCGCCGGACCGGCCGTGAAATCCACCGTCGGCCGGTCCAGGTCCAGCGCATGGACCGCCATCTTCGCCCCGAAGGCGCGGCTCAACTGGTTGATCGCCGCCCCGCCATGCTGGAAATTCGCCACCATCTGCACGGTGACCTCGGCCGGAAACGCCGAAACCCCCTGCGCCACCACCCCGTGATTGCCCGCAAAGATCACCACCTGCGGCCGCTCGCAGCGCGGCTTCTCCACCCCCTGCCAGCCCGCGACCCAGATCGCCAGATCCTCCAGCCGACCCAGCGCCCCCGGCGGCTTGGTCAACTGCCCGTTGCGCGCCCCCGCCGCCGCCAGCGCCCCCGCATCCGGCCCCGGCAGCCGCGACAGGATCGAACGGAAGTCGGAAAGCGTGGCAAAGGGCGCGGTCATCTGAGGTCTCTCATTGAAGGGTCTGCCCTGCTTGGCTACCTAAGGTGGGCGGCAATGACCAGCCGCGAAAGGACATATCCATGACCAGCCGCGACACCGATGCCAAAGGGGCCGCCGGGATGGCCACCCATGCGCTCGACGATCTCGTCGCGGCCTTCGGCCTTCTGACCCGCCTGCCCCTGCCTGCACGCAGCTTCACCCCCAGCCCCCGCGCCGCCTGGGCCTGGCCGGTTGTGGGCGCCGTCCTCGGCGGGCTCTCCGCAGCCGCCGTATCCGCCGCGCTCTGGCTGGGCCTCGCCCCCGGCATCGCCGCCGCGCTGGCCCTGATCCTCACCGCGCTCCTGACCGGCGGCCTGCATGAAGACGGTCTCGCCGATACCGCCGACGGCCTCCTGGGCGGGCGCGACAAGGACCGCCGGCTCGAGATCATGAAGGACAGCCGCATCGGCAGCTATGGCGCGCTGGCCCTGATCCTCGTCACCCTGATCCGCTGGTCGGCGCTCGCCGCCCTCATCGCCGCAGGCCAGCACTGGGCCGCCCTCATCGCGGCGGGCGCCCTGTCCCGCGCCCCCATGGCGGTGCTGATCGCCACCCTGCCCAATGCACGCGGCGCCGGCCTGTCGCACCTCACCGGCCAGCCTCCGCGCCGCGCCGCGCTGGCCGCCTGCGGGATCGCCCTCACCCTCGCCCTCCTCGCCACCGGCGCGACAGTCCTCACCCTGGCGCTCGCCGCCGCCGCCACCACCGCCTTCCTCGCCCGCGCCGCAAAGGCCCGCATCGGCGGCCAGACCGGCGACATCCTCGGCGCCAGTCAGCAACTGGCCGAGGCCGCCACCCTCGCCTTCGCCGCCGCACGGCTCGCCTGATCCCTCCGCTTCCCGACCCCGCCCGGTCGGGAACGGAACAGACGCCGCCCCCGCCCCATGGCCCCTTGGCGCCACGGGCAGGAGGATGGAATGCGCTACGGTCTCGGCATGGTTCTGGTGATTGCGGCCGGGCTCCTGTGGTCCACCCAGGGCCTGATCTTCCGCCAGATCGAAGAGGCCGGCACCTGGGCCACGCTCTTCTGGCGCTCCGCAGGCATGATCCCGGTCCTGCTCGGCTTCCTCATCTGGCGCGCGGGCGGCTCGCCCCTGCCCGCCATCCGCGCCGTCGGCCTGCCCGGCGCGCTGGGGGGCCTCGGCCTCGTGGTCGCCTTCGCCGGCGCCATCTACTCGATCCAGTCCACCACCATCGCCAATGCCGTCTTCCTCTTCGCCGCCTCCCCCTTCCTCACCGCCCTCATCGGCTGGGCAGTCCTCGGTGAAAGGGTCCGGGCCGAGACATGGGCCGCCATGGCCGTCGCCCTCACCGGCATTTTCGTGATGGTCCGGGGCGATCTCTCCGGCGGGGCCATGGCGGGCAACATCGCGGCCCTCCTCTCGGCCCTCGGCTTCGCCGTCTTCACCGTCACCCTGCGCTGGGGCAAGGTCTCCGACAGCCTGCCCTCCGTCCTGCTTGGCGGGCTCTTCTCCCTCCTCACCGGGGCAGTCATCGCGGGCCAGATGGGCCAGACGCTGGCCGTCCCCGCCCCCGATGCGCTCTGGGCCATGGCGATGGGGGCCATCACCCTCTCGGGCGGGATGGTGCTCTACGAACTCGGCAGCCGCGTCGTGCCCGCCGCCGAATCCGCGCTCCTGTCGAATATCGAGGTGATGCTCGCGCCCCTCTGGGTCTGGCTCTTCCTCAACGAAACCGCCAGCACCGCCACCTTCCTCGGCGGCGCGATCCTGCTCGTGGCCGTCACGATGAACGGCATCTCCGGCGCCCGCCGCGCCACCGCCTGATCCGCCCCCTCGCCTGCCCCCCTGGCCTGATCCACCCCCTTGACCGTCTCTCAATTGAGAGACACCATCCCCCCATCCGGGAAGGGAGAGCCACGATGCCCGCCAACACCACCATGCTCCACATCCGCATCGACGAGGATGTGAAGACCCGCGCCGCCGCCGCGCTCGAAGGCGTGGGTCTCACCCTGTCAGACGCCGTCCGCATCCTCCTCACCCGCGTCGCCAACGAAGGCGGCCTGCCCCCCGGCCTGACGGTGACCGAGGAAACCCACGACCAATGGTTCCGCCGCAAGGTGCAAGAGGCGCTTGACAGCGACCGCCCCCTGATCCCCCATGACGAGGTGATGAGTGACATGCGTGCCCTGATAGATGCCAAGCGCAAGGCCAGACTGGACGGATGAGGCAAGGCAGGACCTCGCCGCCATCATCGCCTATATCGCCGCCGACAATCCCGCCGCCGCCGATGCCTTCCTGGACCGGATCATCGACCGCACGGACAGCCTCCCCCACCATCCCCACGCCTTCCGCAAAGGCCGCCTTCCCGGCACGCGCGAGATGGTCCTCCACCCGCATTACATCCTCGTCTATGCTCCCCGCGCGGACGGGATCCTCATCCTCCGCCTCCTCCACAGCGCGCGCAACTGGCCCTGACCCGCCCTAGCGGTGCCGCCGGAAGAACCGCGACCGGGCATAAAGCTCTTCCAGCCGCTTCAGCCGCCCCTCCGTCGCCTCCCATGTCCGGTCCTGCACCGAGGCCAGCAGCGTCTCCACCAGAACCAGCAGCGACACCGTCGAATCCCACGCGCTCGGCGCCTCGATATGGCAGGCCAGCACATGCCGCGCATGGGCGGCAGCGGGCGACATCCAGCGGTCCGTCACCAGCACCACCTCCGCCCCCTGCTCCACCGCCATCTCGGTCAGTTGCAGCACCGAATTCTCATAGCGGCGGATATCGAACACCACCAGCACATCCCCCCGCGCCATGTCCAGCAGCGCGGGCGGCCAGGTGTTCGACATCCCCGACAGCAGCGTCACATTCGGGCGCACATTCTTCATCAGCGTTACAAAATACTCCGCCATCGCATGGGTGATCCGCCCCCCCATCGCAAAGACCCGCCGCCCCGGATCGGCCAAGAGCGCCGCCGCCGCATCAAACTCCGCATGGTCGATCTGCCCCAGCGTCGCCTGAAGGTTCGCCACCACCGCATCGGCAAAACGGTTCAGGATATGCGTATCCGGCACCCCGCCCGCCCAGCGGTCATGCTTGGCCAAAGGCGACACCAGCATCGCCTCCACCTCGCTGCGCAGCGCGTGCTGGTAATCCGGATATCCCTTGAACCCCAGCTTCTGGCACAGCCGCACCACCGTCGGGTTGGACACGCCCGAGGCCCGCGCCAGTTCCGCAATCGACCCCAGCGCCGCCATCGGATAATGCGTCAGGATATGGCTGGCCAACTGCCGCTCCGCCCGCGTCAACTCGCCCATCGCGGCGCGCATCCGCTCTTCGATCGTCTCGGCGACAGCCATCATTCGGCCCCTTCCGCTTCGGGATGCACAGCCTTCGGGCAACCGGCCTCCAGCCTGCCGAATCCCCCCGCAACCGCGGCACAGAAAAAATTGTAACAGAAATTCCCGCGCAGAAAAATTCTTGACAGACAGCGCGGGCGCAGAGGACGCTGGCCCAAAGACAACAGGGGGATTCCTCGCGCATGACCGCGAGCCGCAACCAGGACAGGACGGGTTTCCCGCCCGTGATCGAGAACGCCTCCGCCCAGGGGCGGATCGTCCTCGTCTGCGAACATGCCTCCAACCGCATCCCCCCCCGCTGGGGCGATCTCGGCCTGTCCGAGGCCCAGCGCCGCGCCCATATCGCCTGGGATCCCGGCGCGCTGGGGCTGGCGCGCGGCCTTGCCCGCCATCTCGACGCCGTCCTCGTCCATGCCCCCGTCTCGCGCCTCGTCTATGACTGCAACCGCGCGCCCGACATGGCCGGGGCCATGCCCGCCCGCTCGGAGATTCACGACATCCCCGGCAATGCCACGATCACGCCCGAAGAACGCGCCGCCCGCACCGCCGAGATCTACATCCCCTTCCACGACGGCCTCCACGCCGTCCTGATGGACCGCATCGCCCGCGGCCTCCACCCCGCGCTCATCACCATCCACAGCTTCACGCCCGTCTATTTCGGCAAGCCCCGCGCCGTGGAATTCGGCGTCATCCACGATGCCGACGACACCCTCCCCCGCGCCATCCTGGCCGAGGCGCAGGCCCGCACCCGCCTCCGCGCCGAACTGAACGAACCCTATTCCGCCCGGGATGACGTGACCCACACGCTGCGCCTGCACGCCACGCCCTACGCCCTGCCCAATGCCATGCTGGAGGTTCGCAACGACCTCATCGCCACGCCCGAGGCGGAGGCCGCAATGGCCGCCACCCTCGCCCCCGTCCTCGCCGCCGCCATGGCCACCCTCACCCCCGAACCCGTGTGACCCGCACCATGCCCCGCTTCGTCATTGGCTTCGTCAGACTGGTGGACCGCCTCAATTACGGGGTCGGCCGCTTCGCCATGTATCTGCTCTTCGTCCTGATGGCGGTGCTGATGTGGTCCTCGCTCTCGAAGGCCTTCTTCACGCCCTCGCTCTGGACGCTGGAAATGGCGCAATTCGTGATGGTGGCCTATTACATCCTCGGCGGCCCCTATGCGATGCAGAACGAGGCGCATGTCCGCATGGACCTCTTCTATGCCAAGCAATCCCCCGTCCGCCGCGCCTGGTGGGACGGCTTCACCGTCTTCGCCCTGATCTTCTATCTCGGCGTGATGATCTGGGGCGCGGCCGAAAGCCTCGGCTATTCGCTCGGCATCCGCTGGACCGATCCGGAAACCTCCTTCCTCGGCTGGTCCTGGCCGCAGATCGGCCGGCTGGAACGCAGCCCCACCGCCTGGCGGCCCTATCTCTGGCCCATCAAGCTGGTGATGCTCACCGGCTTCGTCCTGATGCTGCTCCAGGCGCTCTCGGCCCTCGCGAAAGACATCGCCACCATCCGCGGAGAGACGATCTGATGTCCTACGAAATGATCGCGGGGCTGATGTTCTCCACCATGCTCCTCATGATGATGACGGGGCAGCGGGTCTTCGGCATCATCGGCTTCGTCGCCGTTCTTGCCGCCATGGCGCTCTGGGGCACGGGCGGGCATACGATGGGCTTCTCGGCCTCGATGAAGCTGATGAAATGGTATCCGCTCCTGTCGCTGCCCATGTTCGTCTTCATGGGCTATATCATGAGCGAAAGCCGCCTCGCCGATGATCTCTACCGCATGTTCCATGTCTGGTTCGGCCCCATTCCCGGGGGTCTCGCCATCGGCACCATCCTCCTGATGGTCCTCATCTCCGCGATGAACGGCCTTTCCGTCGCGGGCATGGCCATCGGATCGACCATCGCGCTGCCTGAACTCCTCCGCCGCGGCTATCAGAAGGAAATGGTGACGGGGGTTATCCAGGCCGGTTCCTCCCTCGGCATCCTGATCCCGCCCTCCGTCGTGCTGGTCCTCTACGCCATGATCGCCCGCGCCCCTGTGTCCGAGCTTTGGCTGGCCGGCGTCATCCCCGGCCTGATGATGGCCGCGCTCTTCATCCTCTACGTGGCGATCCGCTGCCGCCTGCAACCCAGCCTCGGCCCCGCCATGGGCCCCGAGGAACGCGCCACCATCACCCGCGCCGACAAGCTCCACGCCCTGCGCGCGGGCGCCCTGCCCTTCATCATCTTCTTCGCGATGATGTTCCCCTTCATCTATGGCTGGACCTCGCTCGTCGAAAGCTCGGTCATCGGCGTGGCCGCGACGGTCGCCGCCGCTGTCCTCAAGGGCCGGATGAACGGCCAGGTCTTCGAAACCGCCACCCGCAACACGCTCTTCATCTCCTGCATGTTCATGTGGGTCATCCTGGCCGCGCTGGCCTTCGGCGCGGTCTTCGACGGGCTCGGCGCCGTGAAGGCCATCGAAAGCCTCTTTGTCGAACGGCTCGGCTTTGGCCCCTGGACGATCCTGATCCTGATGCAGCTCAGCTTCCTCCTCATGGGCATGTTCCTCGACGACACGGCCATGCTCGTGATCGTCGCGCCCCTTTACGTGCCGCTGGTGGCCACGCTCGACCTCGGCATCCCGCCCGAGGATGTGCTGATCTGGTATGGCGTCCTCTACACGATCACCTGCCAGATCGCCTATCTGACGCCCCCCTTCGGCTACAACCTCTTCCTGATGCGCGCCTTCGCGCCCCCGGAAATCACGATGGGCGACATCTACCGCTCCGTCGTGCCCTTCGTGCTGGTGATGGTGCTCGCCCTTGCCGTGATCATGGTCTTTCCCGAAATCGCGCTCTGGCTGCCCAACTTGATCTATCCGAACTGACACAAAGATGCGGGGCCGACCCCGCACCCAACCTGGAGGCTGACACCATGACGACTTCAAGACGTTCCTTCCTCACCAAGGGCGCTTTGGCCGGGGCTGCCACCCTCGCCGCACCCGCCGTGGTGCAGGCGCAGGCGCCGATCAAGTGGCGCATGCAGACCTATGCCGGGGCGGCCCTTGGCGAACAGGTCGTCAAGCCCGCCGTCGATGCATTCAACCGCATCGCGCAGGGCCAGATGGAAATCGAACTCTTCTACGCCGACCAACTCGTCCCCACGGCCGAGCTTTTCCAGGCGATGCAGGCCGGCACCATCGACTGCGTGCAGTCCGATGACGACTCGATGGCCTCGCCGACCGAGGTCACCGTGTTCGGCGGCTACTTCCCGCTCGGCCTGCGCTACTCGCTCGACGTGCCCGCGCTCTTCAACAAATACGGGTTGAAGCAGATCTGGGAAGAGGAATATGCCGCCGTCGGGGTCAAGCACATCTCCGCCGGCGCCTGGGACCCCTGCCACTTCGCCACCAAGGACCCGATCAACTCCCTCGCCGATCTTCAGGGCAAGCGCGTCTTCACCTTCCCGACCGCAGGCCGCTTCCTCACGCAATTCGGCGTCGTCCCCGTCACCCTGCCCTGGGAAGACATCGAGGTCGCCATGCAGACGGGCGAACTTGACGGCATCGCATGGTCCGGCATCACCGAGGTCTATACCGTGGGCTGGTCCAACGTGACCAACTACTTCCTCACCAACAACATCTCGGGCGCCTGGATCGGCCATTTCTTCGCCAATATGGACCGCTGGAACGAACTGCCGCCGCATCTTCAGGAACTGCTGGCGACCTGTTTCGAGCAGTCCCACTACTACCGCCAGCACTGGTACTGGGCGGGCGAGGCCGATCTCCGCATCAACGGCGGCAAGCTGCAACTGACCACCATCCCGGACGAGGAATGGAAGACCGTCGAAGCCGCCGCCCAGGTCTTCTGGGACGAAATCGCCGCGGAATCCGAGGTAAAGGCCAAGGTCGTCTCGATCATCAAGCAGTATAACGACGTCATGGTGAAGGCCGGACGTCCCTACCGCTTCTGACCCGGGCGCGGGGGGCGGCTGTCCGCCCCCCGCATCCCCGCATCGCCCCCCGGCCACCGTTGCAAGGGGCGGCGCGCGAAGATATGATCAAATTCTGTCAGGTCGGCATCCGGCCCAGCCCTGACGCAGTGAGGATGTCCATGCCCACGGACCTGCCCACCCTCCCCCCGCGCGGCGATTGCTGGCCGCGCAAGCCCGAATTCGGCGGCGCCCGCTGCGCCCCCCCGCCTGCGGGGCGCGGCTGACCCCCGGCAGAGGCCGAGGTCAGCCCCCCGTTCCCCGGCCCCGCCAAGGGGCCATGACGACCGTTTCAAGGATGAGGCCCCAGATGCCCGGAACCATGACTCTCGAAGCCCTGAAAGAAGCCGTCGCCCGCGGCGAGATCGACACCGTCCTTGTCGCCGCCATCGACATGCAGGGCCGCCTGATGGGCAAACGCTTCCACGCCGCCTTCTTCGTGAATGGCGGGCACAAGGAAACCCATTGCTGCAACTACCTCCTCGCCGTGGACATGGAGATGACCACTGTCCCCGGCTACAAGACCGCCGGCTGGGAACAGGGCTATGGCGATTACGTCATGAAACCCGACCTCGCCACCCTGCGCCCGCTCCCCTGGCTGCCCGGCACCGCGCTCTGCCTTGCCGACCTCCTCGACCACCACACGCATGAGGAAGTGTCGGTCTCCCCCCGCGCCATCCTGAAACGTCAGGTCGCCCGCGCCCGCGCCATGGGCTTCGATCCGATGATGGCCACGGAGCTTGAATTCTACATCTTCGAAAACGCCTACGAAAACCTGCGCGATCAAGGCTTTGCCAATCTCAAGCCGATCAGCAGCTATAACGAGGATTACCACATCTTCCAGACCACCAAGGAAGAGTCGCTCATGCGCGACGTCCGCAACCACCTCTATGGCGCAGGCATCCCCATCGAGAACACGAAAGGCGAGGCCGACTCTGGCCAGCACGAAGTGAACTACCGCTATTCCGATGCGCTGGATACGGCGGACAACCACGTCATCGTCAAACAGGGCGTGAAGGAAATCGCGCATCTGAAAGGCAAGTCCGTCACCTTCATGGCCAAGTATGACCACCGCAAGGCCGGCTCCTCCTCCCATGTCCACCAGTCGCTCTGGACGCTGGACGGCAAACCCGCCTTCTATGACGAGGCCGACGAACACGGCATGTCCGCCACGATGAAGCACTTCCTCGCAGGCCAGCTTGCCCATGCGCAGGAAATCACCGCCTTCCTCGCGCCTTACGTCAACAGCTACAAACGTTTCTGCATCGGCCTCTTCGCGCCGACAAAGGCCGTCTGGAGCGCGGACAACCGCACCGCAGGCTTCCGCGTCTGCGGCGAACATACCAAGGCCGTCCGTGTCGAATGCCGCATCCCCGGCTCCGACGTGAACCCCTATCTCTGCTGCGCGGCGCTTCTGGCGGCGGGCCTTGCGGGGATCGAGAACAAGCTCGAACTGGAACCCGAAATGAAGGGCGACATGTATGCCGCCCGAAACGCCCGCGAAATCCCGAAAACCCTCCGCGCCGCCGCCGATCTGCTGCTCGGCTCCTCGATGCTGCGCGCGGCCTTCGGCGACGACGTGGTCGAACATTACCACCACGCCGCGCAATGGGAGATCTCGGAAACCGACCGCGTCGTGACCGATTTCGAACTCCAGCGCCTTCTGGAACGCGCTTAACGTAGGGCGGGGGTCTCCCCGCCTTCCCCGAACGAAGGGCGGGCCAGCCCCGCCGCAACAGGTGATGCATATGAAACCCATCCAACTCATCTCGCCGGTCGATGGATCGGTCTATCTCGAACGCCTGCCCCTCTCCCGCGACGCGGCCTTCGCCGCCGTCGCCCGCGCCAAATCCGCGCAAAAGGCCTGGGCCGCCAGGCCGCTCGAAGACCGCATCGCGCTGGTCAAGGCCGGGGTGAAGAAGCTGAACGAAATGTCCGCCGTGGTGGTCGAGGAACTCGCCTGGCAGATGGGCCGCCCCACCCGCTTCGGCGGCGAATTCGGCGGCGTCAACGCCCGCACCGACTACATGTCCGACATCGCCGCCCAGACCCTCGCCCCCCTGATGGTCGAAGACAGCGACAGCTTCCGCCGCTACCTCGCGCGCGAACCTGTCGGCGTCGTCTTCATCGTGGCCCCGTGGAACTACCCCTACCTCACCACGATCAACACCCTCGTCCCCGCCCTCATCGCCGGGAATACCGTGGTCCTGAAACACGCCTCCCAGACCATGAAGGTCGGCGAACGCCTGGCCGAGGCCTTCCATGCCGCTGGCATCCCCGAAGATGTCTTCCAGAACGTCGTTCTCGACCACGCCACGACCGAGGCGCTCATCGCCGCCCGCTCCTTCGGCTTCGTCAACTTCACCGGCTCGGTGGGCGGCGGTGTGGCCATGGAAAAGGCCGCCGCAGGCACCTTCACGCCGCTCGGCCTCGAACTCGGCGGCAAGGACCCCGGCTATGTCCGCCACGATGCCAATCTCGACGTGGCGGTGGACGTGCTGATGGATGGCGCGATGTACAATGCGGGCCAGTGCTGCTGCGGCATCGAACGGGTCTATGTCCACGAATCCCTCTTCGACGCCTTCGTCGAAAAATCCGTGGCATGGGTCGGCCAGCTCAAACTCGGCAACCCCTTCGACGCCTCCACCACGCTCGGCCCGATGGCCAACAAGCGCTTCGCCGCCGTCCTCCGCGACCAGATCGCCGAAGCCGTCGCCAAAGGCGCCAAGCCCCTGCTCGATCCCAAACACTTCACCGCCGATGACGGCGGCGCCTATCTCGCGCCCCAGATCCTCGTCAATGTCGATCACTCCATGCGCGTGATGACCGAGGAATCCTTCGGTCCCGTCGTCGGCATCATGAAGGTCAAGGATGACGAAGAGGCCGTCCGCCTGATGAACGACTCCCCCTATGGCCTCACCGCCTCGGTCTGGACGCAGGATTACGAGACCGCGCAGGCCATCGGCCAGCGCATCGAAACCGGCACCGTCTTCATGAACCGCGCCGATTACCTCGACCCCGCGCTCTGCTGGACAGGGTGCAAGGACACGGGCCGTGGCGGCAGCCTCTCCTATCTCGGCTTCCACTCCGTGACCCGCCCGAAATCCTATCACCTCAAGAAGGTCTGACCGACATGACCCACAACGTTCCCAACCGGAACTGGTCCTACCCCACCGCCATCAAATTCGGCGTGGGCCGCATTGCGGAACTGGCCGAACATTGCGCGGCGGCAGGGATCAAGAAACCCCTCTTCGTCACCGACAAGGCGCTCGCTTCCCTCCCGATCACGGCCGAGGCCGTGGCGGTCCTTTCCAAGGCCGGGCTGGGCACCGCCGTCTTCTCCGAGGTGGACCCCAACCCGAACGAAGGCAACATGGAAGCCGGCATCAAGGTCTATCTCGCCGGCAACCATGACGGCGTGATCTGCTTCGGCGGTGGCTCGGCCCTCGACCTCGGCAAGATGATCGCCCTCATGGCGCATCAGCGCGCCGATCTCTCGGTCTGGGATCTCGAAGATATCGACGACTGGTACACCCGCGCCGATGCCGCAAAGATCGCCCCCATCGTCGCCGTCCCCACCACCGCAGGCACCGGGTCCGAAGTGGGCCGCGCCGGGGTTCTCACGAACTCCGCCACCCACAAGAAGAAGATCATCTTCCACCCCAAGCTCATGCCCGCCGTCACCATCTGCGACCCGGCCCTGACCGTGGGAATGCCCAAGTTCATCACCGCAGGCACCGGCATGGATGCGCTGGCGCACTGCCTTGAGGCCTTCTGTTCCCCCTTCTACCACCCGATGTCCCAGGGCATCGCGCTGGAAGGGATGCGGCTCGTCTTCGAAAACCTGCCCACCGCCTATGGCGACCCCACCAACCTCGAGGCCCGCGCCCATATGATGTCCGCCGCCGCCATGGGGGCCGTGGCCTTCCAGAAAGGCCTGGGCGCGATCCACTCCCTCTCCCACCCCGTGGGCGCGGTTTACAACACCCATCACGGCACGACGAACGCGGTCGTGATGCCCATGGTGCTGGATTTCAACCGCCCCGCGATTGAAGCCCGCATCGAAAAGGCCGCCGCCTATATCGGCATCAGTGGGGGTTTCGACGGCTTCCGCAAGGCGGTGATGGACCTTCGCGCCACGCTCAACATCCCGGCCAACCTGACCGCGATGGGGGTGGACCCCGCGCGTCTGGACGAGTTGACCGAGATGGCGCTGGAAGACCCGTCCTGCGGCGGCAACCCCATCCCGATGACGCGCGAGAACACCCGCGCGCTCTATCAGGCCTGCCTCTGAGGCGGGGGATGGGCCATAGGCCCATCCTATCCCCCTCATCGCAACCCATGGCGCGGGCCTCCCGGCCCGCCCCAAAACCCGGCCCGGCGCGCGCTCTGTGGCCACAGTTGTCTGCACAGTTTGCGGCACAGATTGCGGCACAGTCGCCGCCCCGGTGAAAAGGACGCCATGACCCTGCTGCGCCACAGCAACATTGCCATCATCGGCGGCGGCGTCATCGGTCTGGCCATCGCCGAACGTCTCGCCGCCGAAGGGCGCGACGTCACGCTGATCGACCCCAACCCGCCCGGTGAAACGATCAGCCAGAACGCCGCAAGCTACGGAAATGCCGGGACAATCGCCGATTACGCCATCCTCCCCGTCGGCACGCCCGATGTGCTGAGAAACCTGCCCTCCCTCCTCTTCGACAAGAACTCCCCCCTCGCCATCCGCCGCGCCGCGCTGCCCGCGCTCCTGCCCTGGCTGATCCGCTTCGCCCTCCAGTCCCTCCCCGGCCCCGCCGAAAGGAACGCCCGCACCATCGCCGCCCTGATGGCCGAGGCCTGCCCCGACTGGCTCGCCCTCGGCGCCCGTCTGGGCGGCGCCGAAATCCTGAAAAAACGTGGCTGCCTCTATGTTTACGAGACCGCCACCGCCTTCCGCGCCGCCGAACGCGACATGGCCTTCCGCCGGTCGCTGGGCGTCACGGTGGACCTGATCGACCCCGCCACCCTGCGCCAGATGGAACCCGCCCTGCCCGAGGTGGAGGGCGGCGCGGCCTTCTTCCCAAAGGCCGTTTTCCTCAATGATCCCGGCCGCATGATCGGCCTCCTCCGGGCCGAGGTCGCCGCCCGCGCCGAAACCGTCACCGCCAGGGTGGAAAGCCTTGAAAGACAGGGCGACGGCATCCTCCTCACCGGCCCCGGCCTGCGGCTCAAGGCCGCCCGCGTGGTCATCGCCGCAGGTGCCCATTCCCGCCGCCTTGCCGCCATGGCGGGCGACCGTGTACCCCTGGATACCGAACGCGGCTATCATGTCGAATGGGACATGCCCACGCCCCCCGTCACCCGCCCCACCTGCCCCACCTCGCGCGGCTTCTACCTCTGCCCGATGCAGGGCCGCCTGCGCGTCGCGGGCACCGTGGAACTCGGCGGCCTGACCGCCCCCCCATCCCCCCACCGCATCGCGAAACTCGTTGAAGGCGCAGGACAAATCTTCCCCGACCTGCCCGCGCCCAGCCGCAACTGGATGGGCTTCCGCCCCTCCATGCCCGACAGCGTGCCAGTCATCGGCCCCTCCCGCGCGGGGGCCGAGGTGATCCACGCCTTCGGCCACGGCCATCTCGGCGTCTCGCTCGCCCCCGTCACCGCCCGCATCGTGGCCGACCTGATCGCGAACCGCGCGCCCCACATGGACCTCGCCCCCCTCTCGGCCACCCGCTTCTGACGTCCGCCCTCTTCACCCTTCGTCAACCCGCCAAATGCAGGCTTGATTTCCACCCCGGGCCTGCGCCACTTGGCGCGGCAAGCGTGTTGGGAGTAACGGCATGGCAAACCGCGCGGCAAGACGCGCCCTCGTGACAGGTTCCGCAGGGTTCATCGGCTATCACCTCTGCCGCCGCCTTCTGGCCGACGGGTGGGAGGTGACCGGCCTCGACGCCATGACCTCCTATTACGATGTCACGCTCAAGGAACGCCGCCGCGCCCAGCTCCTGCAATCCCCCGGCTACCGCGATGTCGAGGGGGCGGTGGAAACTCCCGGTCTCGTGGCCGACCTCGCACAGGGGGCCGAGGTGATCGTCCATCTCGCCGCCCAGGCCGGCGTGCGCTATTCGATCGACCACCCGCGCAGCTATGTCGAGGCCAACCTCATCGGCACCTACGAGGTGCTGGAGGCCGCCCGCGCCACGAAACCCGCCCATCTCCTGATCGCCTCCACCTCCTCCGTCTATGGCGCCAACGAGGTGATGCCCTATGCCGAGGTGCACAAGGCCGACCACCCCATGTCCTTCTATGCCGCGACAAAGAAGGCGGGCGAGGCGATGGGTCATTCCTATGCCCATCTCTATGCAATCCCCACCACGATGTTCCGCTTCTTCACCGTCTACGGCCCCTGGGGCCGCCCCGACATGGCCTTGTTCAAATTCGTTAAGGCCATTCTCGCGGGCGAGGCAATCGACATCTACAACCACGGCGACATGCGCCGTGATTTCACCTATGTCGATGATTTAATTGAAGGAATCTCGCGCCTCATCGACTGCGCCCCTGCCGCGTCGATGGGTCCGCTCGACAGCCTCTCCCCGGTCGCGCCCTTCCGGATCGTGAACATCGGCAATGGTTCGCCCGTCGGCCTGATGGACTTCGTCCAGGCGGTGGAAGAGGCGACCGGGCGCATCGCCGAAAAGAACCTCCTGCCCATGCAGCCCGGCGACGTGCCGGCCACCTGGGCCGATGCCGGGCTGATCGAGGCGCTCACCGGCCCCCTGCCCCGCACCGACATTCGCGACGGCGTCCGCCGCTTCGTCGACTGGTACCGCGATTTCTACAGGGTGTAAGGCCGCACGCCTCACAGCATCGCGGGCACCACCTGATCCGGCGGGCGATGCCCGTCGGCAAAGGTCTTGATGTTGATGATGACCTTCTCGCCCATCTCGATCCGCCCTTCGATCGTGGCCGATCCCATATGCGGCAGCAGCACCACATTGGGCAATTCGCGCAGGCGCGGATTGATCTCCGCCCCCCGCTCATAGACATCCAGCCCCGCCCCCGCGATCTCGCCCGCCCGCAGCATCCGCGTCAGGGCATTCTCGTCGATCACCTCCCCGCGCGAGGTGTTCACGATCACTGCCGAAGGTTTCAAAAGCTTCAACCGCCGCGCATTCATCAGATGATAGGTCGAAGGCGTATGCGGGCAGTTGATGGAAACCACGTCCATCCGGGCGATCATCTGGTCAAGGCTCTCCCACCATGTCGCCTCCAGTTCCGCTTCCACCTCCGGGCGCAAGCGGCGGCGGTTGTGGTAATGGATCTGCATCCCGAAGGCCCGCGCCCGCCGTGCCACGGCCTGCCCGATCCGCCCCATCCCAAGGATGCCCAGCCGCTTACCCCCGATCCGCCCGCCCAGCAGGGCCATGGGCGACCAGCCCGGCCAGTCCCCGGACTGCATCATCGCCAGCCCCTCGGGGATACGCCGAGTCACGCCAAGGATCAGCGCCATGGTCATGTCGGCGGTATCCTCCGTCACCACCCCCGGCGTGTTCGAAACGAGGATGCCCCGCTGCCGCGCCGTGGCCACGTCGATATGGTCCACGCCCGCGCCATAATTGGCGATCAGCTTCAGCCGGTCCCCCGCCTGCGCCAGAAGGCCCGCATCCACCACATCGGTGATCGTCGGCACCAGCACATCCGCCCGCCGCATCGCCTCGGCCAGTTCCTCGCGGCTCATCGGGCTGTCCGGGTCCCGCAGGTCCACATCGAACAGTTCCTTCATCCGGGTCTCCACCGGCTCCGGCAACCGTCGCGTGACAACAACACTCAGCCGTCCTGCGGGCATGGCGTGTCTCCCTGCACTTCCAAATCCGAATTCCTGGTGGCAAAGTGGCGGGAAGACGGGGCAGGCACAAGCCCCGGCAGAAGAGGGCACCCCCGCAAAGGGGGGCAGGACGGCAGCAGAGCAGGCCTCGACAGACCGGAGAACCGGCGCGGGGTCGGCAAAACGACAGGCGGAACGACATGGCGATTTCGGCACGTATGGCCCTTGCGGGCGCGCTGGTCTGGGCGGCAGGCATCGGCCTGGCGCAGGAAGGCGTGCGTCCCATGCCGCGCCCCGACAGCCTGCAACCCGCCGCCGCAGCCCCGGCGGAAACCCCCGCCGCCACCCCCGCCGCCGCCCCTGCGGCAGCAGAAACCCCCGCCCCGTCCCTCGCCGCCCCCGCAGGCCCGGCACCCGCCACCACCGCGACAGCCACGCGCCCCCAGGTCGTCCGCGACCCCAATCGCGGTTCGGTCACCAACCTGCCCCTGCCCCGCTTCGTCAGCCTCAAGGGCAATGAAGGCAATGCCCGCCGCGGCCCCGGCCTGACCCATCGCATCGACTGGGTCTTCACCCGCTCCGGCATGCCGCTCAAGATCACGGCCGAATACGAACACTGGCGCCGCGTCGAAGATGCCGAAGGCGTCGGCGGCTGGGTCCATTACGCCCTTCTCTCCGGCGTCCGCTCCGTTCTGGTGGCCGAAGACCTGGCCGAGTTCCACGCCCGCCCGCAGGACGAATCGGAGGTGCTGTTCAAGGCCGAACGAAATGTCGTCGGCTGGGTGCAGGAATGCCGGTCCGACTGGTGCCGCATCTCGGTCGATGGGGATCGCGGATGGGTGCATGTTTCCGCGCTCTGGGGCGTCCAGCCCGGCGAGATCATCGAATAAACCCCGCTGCGAGTCGCTTTCGCTTGATCGCAGCCCCCCCGCTGCGCTAGCCCCGCCTCACCCGCCCTGAGGGAGGCTCCCATGTCCCTACCGCAATCCGTGCGCATGAACATGTCGGCAGGGCTCGCCTCCGTCGTCGTCGCCGCCCTGCTCGTGGGCCTGAAGCTCTGGGCGCTCGGCGCAACCGGCGCGCTCTCCATCGCCGCCTCTCTCGCCGACAGCGCGATGGACCTGATGGTCAGCCTCGGCGCCATGGCGGCCATCTTCTACGCCGCCAAACCCGCCGACGAGGATCACGCCTTCGGCCATTCCTCCGCCGAAGACCTCGCCGCCCTCGGACAGGCCATCTTCATCATCATCGCCGCCGGCGTCATCGCCTGGGGCGCCGCCGCGCGGCTGGTGGCCGACGAACCCGTCGCGCTCGCCTCCGAAGGGCTCGGCATGGTGGCGATGGTGGTTTCCATCCTCCTGACGCTGGGCCTCGTCTGGTGGCAGGGCCGCGTCGCCCGCCGCACCGGCAGCCGCGTCATCGCCGCCGACCGCCTGCATTACCTCGGCGACCTCCTGCCCAATATCGGCGCCATCGCCTCGCTCTGGGCCTCGTCCCGCTTCGGCCTCGCCTCCATCGATTCCGTCGTGGCCCTTGGCGCGGCGGCGATGCTCGCCCTCGGCGCAATCAAGATCGGCAAAGGCGCCTTCGACGCGCTGATGGATCGCCGCGCCGATCCCGCCATCGTGGCAGGCATCGGCCGCATCGCCGCCGACTGGCCGGGGGTGCGCGGCTATCACGACCTCAAGACCCGCACCGCAGGCAGCCGCGTCTTCGTCAACATCCACATCGAACTGGACGGCGACCAGACGCTGCGCGAAGCCCATGCCATCGGGGCCAGCCTGCGGCGCAAGATCCTGGAAACCTACCCGCAGGCCGATGTGATCGTGCACAAGGACGTGGCCCGCAATCCGGATGAAACCGGCCCCTCCGGCGGCAAGGCCTCCCACAAGGGGAGCGGCCAGACCCGCCCGCATTGAAACCGCTTTCAATCCTCGCTCTCGGGCCCGGACTGTGGCATCCTGAAGCTGCGCGCCCTTGCCAAGTATCGAGTCGGAATTTATTATCCAACTGTATAATTGCAAAGGTCCCGCCATGGACTCTCCAGCCCTGCGCCGTCCCTATCGCCGCGAAGGCGAAGAGAAACGCCGCGACGACCTGATCGCCGCCGCCATGACACTCGTCGCCGAAGGCGGCCCCGAGGCGGCCACCGTCCGCGCCATCGCCGCCCGCGCCGGGGTCACGCCCGGCCTCATCCGCCACTACTTCCAGTCCAAGGAAGAGCTCACCCACGCCGCCTACCGCCAGGTGATGGAGGCGATGACGGCCGAAGCGATCCGCGCCTGCGACGCGGCCCCCGCCGACGATCCCGTCGCCCGCCTCGCCGCCTTCGTCGCCGCCAGCTTCCGCCCCCCCGTGATGACGCCGCTCATCGTGGGCGTCTGGGCAGGCTACATGCATCTGGGCCGCAACGACCCGGTCATGCATGAAATCCACGAAAGCACCTATCTCGGCTACCGCGATCAGCTTCAGCATCTCATCGCCGCCCTTCCCCGCCCTGCCGACCCCGCCCGCGACCGGCGCGAGGCCATCGCCTGCAACGCCCTGATCGACGGACTCTGGCTCGAAGGCGGCTCCCTGCCCGACGGCTTCGCCCCGGGCGAGGTGATGCGCATCGCGCTTGACGGCGTGGCCACCCTGCTCGGCATCCGCTTCCCCGCCGATGCCTATCCCGCCCCCTCTCCAGGAAAGACAGACTGAATGCGCTACGCCCCCGTCACCGAACGCCTCGCCGACCTTGGCGGGGCGAAGTGGGAAATCCACGCCCTTGCCCGCCGGATGCAGGCCGCAGGTGAACCGGTCATCGAACTCACCATCGGCGAACCGGACGTCCCCACCCCGGCCAGCCTGATGGACACCGCGCATCAGGCCATGATCTCGGGCCGCACCGGCTATTCCAACGGCCGCGGTGAACCTGCCCTCGTTGCAGCGCTGGCCGCCCGCTACAGCGCCCGGCGCGGCCGCCCCATCGGCAAGGATCAGGTGATGTGCCTGCCCGGCACCCAGACCACGCTCTACGCCATCCTCCAGACCCTTGTCACCGAAGGCGACGAAGTGCTGGTCGGCGACCCGATGTATGCCACCTATGAAGGCCTGATCCGCGCCACCGGCGCCGCCGTCATCCCCGTGCCGCTGCGCCCCGAGGCGGGCTTCCGAATCCAGCCCGCCGATATCGCCGCCCGCATCACGCCCCGCGCGCGCGTCCTCTTCCTCAACAGCCCGCACAACCCCACCGGTTCCGTGCTCTCCCGCGACGACCTGACAGCCCTCTGCCAGCTCGCCGCCGCCCATGACCTCTGGGTCCTCTGTGACGAGGTCTATGAGGATCTCTGCTTTCCCGGCGTGACCTTCGCCTCCCCCCTCGACCTGCCCGATTTCGCCGACCGCGTCATCGTCGCCTCCTCGATCTCCAAATCCCACGCCGCCCCCGGCTTCCGTTCCGGCTGGTGCATCGGCCCGGCAGAGTTCTGCGAAAGGCTCCTGCCGCTGTCGGAAACCATGCTCTTTGGAAGCCAGCCCTTCATCGCCGACATGACCGCCGCCGCCGTCTCCGCCCCTTCCCCCGTCGCGGCCGAGATGACGGCCCGCTTCCAGCGCCGCGCCACCCTGATCCGCGACCGGCTCGATGGCGTGGCAGGCCTGCGGGTCCACATGCCGCAGGCCGGCATGTTCGCCCTGCTCGACATCCGCGCCACCGGCATGACGGGCGACGCCTTCGCCCGCGCCCTGCTGACCGAGGTCAAGGTCGCCTCCATGCCCGGCGAAAGCTTCGGTGCGGCCCTGGCAGGCTGGCTCCGCCTCTCCCTCACCCAACCCGATGACCGCATCGCCGAGGCCTGTTCCCGCATCGCCGCCTTTGCCGCCGACCGGAGGATCGCAGCATGAGGACGGTCGGTCAGGCGCTCGTCGAAGGTCTCAAGGCGCGCGGGGTAGAGGTCGTCTTCGGCATTCCCGGCGTCCATACGATCGAACTCTATCGCGGCCTCGCCGGGGGCGGCATCCGCCATGTCACCCCCCGCCACGAACAGGGCGCGGCCTTCATGGCCGATGGCTATGCCCGCGCCTCCGGCAAGCCCGGCGTGGCCTTCGTCATCACCGGCCCCGGCCTGCTGAATGCCCTCACCGCCATGGGGCAGGCCAAGGCCGACTCCGTGCCGATCCTCGTCATCTCCGGCGTCAACCGCCGCAACAGCCTTGGCAAGGGCCTGGGCCTGCTGCACGAACTCCCCGATCAGGCCGCCATGGTCCGCCCCCTCTGCCCGACCGAGCGGCTGGACGATCCCGCCGATCTGGAACCCCTGCTCGACCGTGCCTTCGCGCATCTGCTCACCGGCCGCCCCGGCCCCGTCCATATCGAAATCCCGACCGATGTGATGCCGCTGGCCGCGCCCGAAGGCCCCCGCGCGCCCCTGCCAACCCGCCCCGCGCCCGATGCTGGCCAGATCGCCGAAGCCGCCCGCCTGCTGAACGCCGCTCGGCGCCCCGTGATCCTCGCCGGCGGCGGCGCCCGTGGCTGCGATGCCGCGCTGCGCCAGCTTGCCGAAACCCTCGACGCGCCGGTGATCCTCACCACCAATGCGCGCGGGATGCTGCATGCCCATCCGCTGGGCATCCCCGGCTCGCCCTCGCTCGACGCCCCGCGCGACCTGATCGGGCAGTCCGATCAGGTCCTCGCCCTCGGCACCGAACTCGGCCCCACCGATTACGACATGTATGGTCGCGGCGGCTTCCCCGACCTCTCCGCCATGATCCGCGTCGATGTCTGCGCCGATCAGCTTGCCCGCCACCCCGCCGCCTTGCCGATCCGGGCGGAAACCGCCGCCACGATCGCGGCACTTCTGCCCCATCTCACCGCAAAACAGGCCGACGGCCCCGCCCGCGCCGCCATCGCACGCGAAAAGGCCCGCGCCGAACTGGCCGGGCTCCACCCCTCCATGCCCGCGCAGTTGACGATGGTCGAGGCGATCCGCGCCGCCCTTCCCGGCGCCCAGATCGTGGGCGACAGCACGCAACCCGTCTATGCCGCCAATCTCTACTACGACCATGACCGCCCCGGTGGCTGGTTCAATGCCGCCAGCGGCTTCGGCGCGCTCGGCTTCGGCCCCGGCGCCGCCATCGGCGCGGCCATCGCCAATCCCGCTGTGCCCACGGTCTGCCTGATCGGCGATGGCGGGTTGCAATTCGATCCCGCCGAACTCCGCGTCGCCGTCGATGAGAACCTCCCCCTCACCTTCCTCGTCTGGAACAACGCCAGCTACCGCGAGATTGCCGAAGCCATGCGCGACGCCCAGACCGAGATCATCGGCTGCTCGCCAAGCCCCCTCAACCTCGCCCCCTTCGCCGCCGCCTGCGACCTGAGCTTCCAGAGCGTCCCCGAAGACCCCGCCGCCCTGGCCGCCGCCCTCGCCCAGCCCCACAGCGGCCCCCGCCTCATCGAAATCCGCGTCACTTCCTGACCTTGCCGCACTCTCACTGACCCTGCCCTATTGCCATTGACCCCACCCCCTTCATCTTGGCCCAAATACTCTCGGGGGGTGCGGGGGGCGAAGCGCCCCCGCCGCCGAGCCGGAGCGCAAGGCGCGCAGGCGAGACAAAAGGCTTGCGCCGCGCCCTTCGCGCGGCGCTCCGCTTGGCACCATTTGCATTTGATCAAATTCCGCGCCATAAGCGGAGCAAACGCCAGACGGACCGATCCCGATGACCACCGACACGATTGCCGGCATCCCCCGCCCCCGCCTTCAGACCATCGCCCAGCGCGAGGCCGACCGTTACGCCGCCTCCCGCCCCAAGGCGGCGGCGGCGCTGAAACAGGGCGCAGGCCATTGGCTGAACGGCGTCCCGATGCACTGGATGGCCGACTGGCCCATGCCCCATCTGCCCTTGGTCGCCAAGGCGCAGGGGGCGAAACTCACCGATATCGACGGCCACCGGATCGAGGATTTCTGTCTGGGCGATACCGGCTCCATGTTCGGCCATTCCCCCGCCCCCGTGGCCCAGGCCATCAAGGCCCAGGCCGCCCGCGGCCTCACCTATATGCTGCCGACCGAAGCCGCGATGGAGGCTGGCCGCCTCCTCACCGAACGTTTCGGCAGCTTCCGCTGGCAGATCGCCACCACGGCCACCGATGCCAACCGCTTCTCCCTCCGCGTGGCCCGCGCGGTGACAGGGCGGCCCAAGGTCCTCGTCTTCAACGGCTGCTACCATGGCACGCTTGACGACACGATGGTCGAACTGGCCAATGGCACCACGGTCAACCGCGCGGGCCTCGTGGGGCAAGTGCAGGACCTGACGAAAGCCGCGACCGTGGTCGAATTCAACGACCTCGCCGCCGTCGAAGCCGCCCTGAAAACGGGCGAGATTGCCGCCATCCTCACCGAACCGGTGATGACCAATTCCTGCATGGTCCTGCCCGAACCGGGCTTCCACGCCGGCCTGCGCGACCTTGCCACCCGCCACGGCGCGCTCCTCATCATCGACGAGACGCATACCATCTCCTCCGGCCTAGGCGGCTACACCGCCGTCCACGGCCTCGACCCCGACATGTTCGTCGTCGGCAAATGCGTCGCGGGGGGCATGCCCACCGCCGTCTGGGGGATGCGCCCCGCCGTCGCCGACCGCTTCGCCGCCTATAACGAAACCCGCGCGGCGGGCCATTCGGGAATGGGCACCACGCTTTCCGCCAATCCGATGCAATTCGCCTGTCTCACCGCCACGCTCTCGCAGGTGATGACCCCGGAAAACTACGCCCATATGGAGGCCGGGGCCGAACGCCTCGCCTCCGGCCTCGCCGCCGCCATCGCAAGGCACAAGGCCCCCTGGCACGTCGTCCGCGTCGGCGCGCGGGTGGAATTCATCTGCGCCCCCGGCCCGCTGAAAAACGGCTCCGAAGCCCACCACGCCCATCAGCCGCAGGTCGAAGCCGCGGTCCACACCGCCCTTCTCAACCGCGGCTGCCTCATCGCGCCCTTCCACAACATGATGCTGGTCAGCCCCGCCACCACCGACCGCCAGATCGACCGCCTGATCGCCGCCTTCGACGCGATCCTGACCGACCTCTTCCCCGAGACGCAAGAATGACCCATCACAGCCCCTCCGGCTCCACCCCGGCCGAGGCGGAAGCCTTCCTCGCCGCCCATCCCGAGATCGAGGCCTTCGACATCGTCCTGCACGATTCGAACGGCATCGGGCGGGGCAAGATCATCCGCCGCCACGAACTCCTGTCGCTTTACAACAGTGGCCGCCACCTGCCCATTTCCATCCTCGGCCTCGACATCTGCGGCGAGGATGTCCATGAAACCGGCCTGATCTGGGATCAGGGCGATGGCGACCTGCGCGCCTGGCCCATCCCCGGCAGCCTGATCCCCCTGCACGCGACCAAACCCGCGCGGGGGGAACTGCTGCTTTCCATGTATGATCTCGACGGCAACCCCATGACCTCCGACCCACGCCACGCGCTCCGCCGCCAGGTCGATGCGCTGGCCGCCGAAGGGCTCCATCCCGCAGGCGCCTTCGAACTCGAATTCTTCCTCCTCTCAAACGATCGCGGCCCCGACGGCAAGGTCCAACCCGCCCGCGACGTGCTGGATGGTCGCGGCTCCCACAAGACCGAGGTCTATTCGGTCGATCACCTGCACGGGATGCTCCCCCTCTTCAGCGACATCTACGCCGCTGCCGAAAAAGCCGGGATCAAGGCCGAAACGATGATCTCGGAATATGCCCCCGGCCAGTATGAACTGACCCTGCACTATCGCACCGACATCATGCAGGCCGCCGATGACCTGATGCGACTGAAGCGGATCGTCCGCCTTCAGGCCCGCCAGCACGGCGTCACCGCCTGTTTCATGGCGAAACCGGTGGAAGATTACGCAGGCTCCGGCATGCATTTCCACGTCTCGCTGATGGATGGCGCGGGCCGCAACGTCTTCATCGAGGAAACCGAGGGAAGCTGGAACCCCACCCTCCTTCACGCCCTCGGCGGATTGCGCGCGACAATGGGTGAATCGATGCTCGTCTTCGCGCCCCATGCCAATTCCTGGCGCCGCTTCGCCGCGCAAAGCTATGCCCCGGTCAGCCCGACCTGGGGCGTCAACAACCGCTCCGTCGCCCTGCGTATCCCGGCAGGCGACATCAAGGCGCGGCGCATCGAACACCGCCCGGCGGGGGTGGATGCCAACCCCTATCTGGTGGCGACCACCGTGCTCGCCGGCATCCGCCACGGATTGCGGCACCGCCTCGACCCCGGCCCCGAAACCACCGGAAACGGCTATGCGGATGCCCAGGATGCCCCGCCGATCCCGGTGGACTGGCGCTCTGCCATCGCGGCGGCGCAGGGCTCCGCCTTCCTGAAAGAGGCGCTCGGCGAAGACATGCACCGCACCTTCACCGCCATCAAGGCCGCCGAATATGCCCGCGTCGCCCGCACGGTGAGCGAGGTGGATTACGACCTCTACCTCCACACCGTCTAGGCCACAGCCCACCGCACAAGGCCCGCATCCCGTAGGGCGGGGTTCACCCCGCCCCGGCCACCCCTCCCGTAGGGCGGGGTTCACCCCGCCCCCCCGCGCCCCCACGTCAATTCAACCCCGCATCCCGCGCGATCATCGCCGCATGGGTCCGGTTCTTCGCACCCAGCTTGCGGCTCAGCGTCTTGACATGCAGCTTCACCGTGACCTCCTGAAGGTCCAGATCCCGCGCGATCTCCTTGTTGGCCTTGCCCGCGCAGATGCCCTTCAGCACATCCATCTCGCGCCGCGTCAGCGAGGCCAGCGCCTCGGCAATCTCCGGCTCCTGCATCAAGAGCGAGATGGGCGCGAACACATCCCCCGCCGCCATCAGATGCACCGCCGCCACCATGGCGCGCGAAGCCAGCGTCTTCGGGATGAACCCCGCCGCCCCGGCCTGCAAGGCCGCCTCGGCCAGGTCGCGCTGCGCGGTTCCCGAGATGATCGCCACCGGCATCCCCGGCGCCGCCGCCCTGGCCTGCGCCAGACCCTCCAGCCCGTTCATCCCCGGCATGTTGTAATCCAGCAGGATCAGATCGAACGTCGCCCCCTGCGCCAGAACCTCCAGCGCCGCAGGCAGCGTGGCGACCGTCCGCACCTCGGCAAAACCTTCGGCAAGCAGATAGGCCGCCAGCGTTTCGCGCACCAGATCGTGATCATCGGCCAGCAGAAGCCGCATCAGCCGTCCTTCCTTCTTTCACCGAAAGCAGACCGTGTCAGTCGGCCCTCTCCTTTACGGCGAATTCCGTGCAACTATCATTCCGCGCAGTTGGGCATGGAACGCAAGGCCCTTCTGCCCTAGCCTTTCCCCAAGCAGGAACGAACAGCGCAGGGAATCCCGCAGATCATGCCGCGGCATTGGGGAGGAAGGATCAGGGTCGGCCTCATCCTGGCCGTCGCGGCGCTCTTTCTCGGGGCGATCCTCGTGCTCGTGCAGGATGTCCGCGCGCGGCTGCTGGCCCTGGAACGGGCGAATTCCGACAACACGCAATGGGCCATGATGCAGACCGAGGTCGAAATCCTCCGCCTGCAAGCCGCCCTTCTCGCCGCCCGCGACGCGCCCGTCAGCAGCGACCTCGATGAGGTGCGCCGCTGGTTCAACGTCCTCTACAGCCGCGTTTCGATGCTGGAGGAAAGCGGCATCTACGCCCCGCTCCTCGCCGCGCCGGAAAACGCGGACGACCACCGCGCCCTGCGTGACTATCTGAATGCGACCGTCCCGCTGATCGACTCCCCCGACAGCGCCCTTCTCGCCGGGCTGCCGCAGGTCGCCGCCCCGCTGCCCGAATTGCGGGCCGCGGCGCGGCGCATGACGCTCAACGCGCTGTCCGATTTCGCCGCACAATCCGACCTCAACCGCAATTCGATGGCCGAGACGCTCATCCGCCTTGCCGGGGTCACCGGCGCGCTGATGGCAATGCTGGCCGCCGCCGCCATCATCCTGCGCCGCGCCTTCCGCCGCGCCGAAGCCCAGGGCGCGGCGCTCCGCCAGACCGGCAGCCGTCTTTCCACGATCTTCGCCACGTCGGCAGATGCCATCATCGTCACCGATGAAACCGGCATCATCCGCGACTTCAACCCCGCCGCCGAGATGATCTTCGCCCTGCCCGCCGCCGCCGCCACCGGGCAGCATGCGCTCTCCCTGCTCTTCGCCGAAGGACCGGACGGCCCGCAGGGACAGGCCCTCATCGCCGCCATCCGCGATCCCCAGACCCGCACCGCCCCCCTTCGGATCGAGGTGGATGCCCGCCGCAGCGACGGCCATGTCTTTCCCGCCGAAGTCAGCATCGCCCGCGGCGGGCAGGAAACCGGCGGTCTGATCGTCGCCTTCGTGCGCGACATTTCCGATCGCCGCCGCGCCGAGGCCGATCTCCTCCAGGCCCGCGACCGGGCGCTTGCAGGCGAAAAGGCCAAGGCCGATTTCCTCGCGGTCATGAGCCACGAGATGCGCACCCCCCTGAACGGCCTGATCGGCTCGATGGACCTGATGCGCCGCACGGGCCTCACCGCACCGCAAAGCGAATTGATGGCGGTGATGCAAAGCTCCGGCGACATCCTCCTCGGCCATGTGAATTCCGTCCTCGACGTCTCCCGCGCCGAAGCCGGCGCCTTGCCGCGCCAGTCCGGCCCCTTCGATCTGGAAAGCCTGATCGAGGAATGTCTTGCCAATCAGGCCGGGCTGGCCGCAAGCGCCGGCAATGACCTCGCCGCGCTGCAACCGGCAGGCCCCGTCGGCACCGTGATCGGCGAAGGCGGACGCCTGCGGCAGATCCTGCTCAACCTGATCGGCAATGCCGTCAAATTCACCCGCAACGGCACCGTGACAGTCGAGGCAGAACGCCTGCCCGGCCCCGGCGACATGGTCGAGATCCGGGTGATCGACACCGGCATCGGCATCCCCGAGGCCGATCTTGGCCGCATCTTCGATCCTTTCGTCACGCTCGATGCCAGCTATGGGCGCGAAGCGGGCGGCACCGGCCTCGGCCTCGCCATCGCCCGCCGTCTGGCACAGGCCATGGGCGGCGATATCGGCGCGGAAAGCGAACCCGGCGAAGGCAGCCTCTTCTGGCTGCGCCTGCCCATGCCACGGGCGACCCAACATCAAACATCGGCTGCGCCCGCCGACGCAGCCGCAGCCACGCTCCCCGCGGCCCCGCCAAGCGCCATCCTGCTGGTCGAGGACAATGCCATCAACCGCCTGCTCCTGCGCCGCTTCCTCGAAGCGGGCGGCCATGCGGTGACCGAGGCCGCCGATGGCGTCGAGGGAGTCGCCCGCGCCCAGGAACGGGAATTCGACCTCATCCTCATGGATATCTCCATGCCCCGCATGGACGGCATCGCCGCCGCCCGCGCCATCCGCAGCGGCGGCGGCCCCTCGGCGCAGACGCCCATCTACGCCCTCACCGCCCATGCCCTGCCCGCCGACCGCGCCCGTTTCCACGAGGCGGGGATGCAGGCGACGCTTGCCAAACCCATCGGCCAGCACGCCCTTCTTGCCGCCGTGGCAGGCCAGTTGCTCGATCTGCCCGACACCCCCCCTGCACCTGACGCCGCGCCCCTGCTCGATCCCACCACGCTCGGTGATCTGGTCCGCCATATCGGCCCGCCCACCGCCCGCAACCTCCTGCAACGGCTGATCGACGATGGCGATCACGCGATGCAGCGCCTTGCCCTCGGCGATGTCGAAGACGATGCCCCCCTCCTCGCCCGGACCTGCCACCAGCTTGCCGGAACCTCCGGCACCTTCGGCACGGCCCATCTCCGCGCCGCCCTGATCCGGGCCGAAGCCGCGATCCAGGCCGGCGATGCCGAAACCGCCCGCCGCCTCGTGGCCGACCTGCCCGCAGTCTGGCAGGCCACCCGCAACGCCCTCATCCTGGAACGCGACCGTCTCGCCGCCGCCTGACCTCGCCCCGGCGGTCAGCCCGCAGCGCGCAGCGCCCGCCGGATCAGCCCCGGCACCCGCGCATCCAGCCCGAGGGGCGGCAGCACCTCACCGCGGAACCCGGCCTCCGCCAGCGCGTCCGGCAGGTCATCCACCACATGCCCGCCCCGCGCCGCGAAAAAGGGCAGGACAAGCGATCCCTCCGGATAGCCCGCCGCAGCCTCCACGATGCGGGGCGACTGGTCGATGAAGGCCGCCTCCACCCGCGCAAAGCCGCCCTCCTCCCGCAGCCGCGCCGCCACCGCCTCGGCCACTTCCGCCGGGGCCGGGCTGCGAAAACTGCCATGCGCCGCCAGCAGCAGGGGCAGATCACCCGGCCCCCGGCCCAGCCGCGCCGCCGCCTCCCGCGCCACCGTCACGGCCAGCGCCTGCACCGCCGGATCAAGTCCGAAAGGGGCAAGGACACGCGCCCCCGGCGCCCCCGCCTCGGCCAGCCGCTCGGGCAGATGCGTCCGGGTGAACCAGCCCCCCGCCATGAACATCGGATAGACCTGGACAGAGGGCCCCAGCACCGCCACAGCCCGCGCCAGCGCGCCCTCTTCGGCCAGCGTCGCCGCCATCACCTGCCCCTCGGGCATCAACGCCTGCACCTTCGCCGCCAGAAAGGCCATCTCCGCCGCTGCCGGGCCGGGATCGGACGGCTGGCCATGGGATACGATCAGGGCGGGAAGGGGGCGGGTCATCTTCATCCCCGCCATGTAGCCAACTCCCCTCACGGATCAAGTCCTTCCGGCGCGGGGCTGGCCATCCCCGGCAGCATCGCCTCGGTCACCCTCGCCCGGCAATGATCGGCAAAGGCCGCCACCGCCCGGCGCAGCGGCGCGGCCCCGGGCAGGATCAGCCCCATCCGCATCGGGGGCCGGGCGGTCCGCAACGGAACAAAGACCACCCGCCGCCCATCCGGCGCCCGGTCCGATCCCAACCGGATATTGGCGATGGAATAGCCAAAGCCATTGGCCACCATCGCCCGCATCACCCCCATGTCCCGCGTCCGCTCGGCGATCCGCGGGCGGAGACCCGCCTCGGCAAAGAAGGACAGGAAATAGTCGGCACTGTAGGGCAGGTCGAGCAGCACCATCGGCAACTCCGCCAGGTCCGCAGCCGTCACGAAGTCCCGCCCCGCCAGCACATGCCCCTCCGGCAGCAGCGCATAGGGCGGCAAGGACAGCAGCGGCCGGAACTCCAGATCGGCCGGGATCTCCAGATCATAGCTCAGCGCCACATCCAGCGTGGCATGGCGCAGGGCCTCGATCAGACCGGCATGGTCATGTTCCGACTGGCGGAACTCCACCTCCGGATGCGCCTCGGCAAAACTGCGCCGGACGCGCGGCAACACCACCTGCGCGAAGGTCAGCAGGCAACCCACCGCCAGCGGCCCCCGCACCTGCCCCGTCAGTTCCGCCGCCCGGTCGCCCAGCGCCGCCCCCGCCGCCAGCACCGCCCGCGCCGCCTCGGTGAACTGCCGCCCCCCCTCCGTCAGCGACAGGCCCTGGGCATGGCGGCGGATGAAAAGCTGCAAGCCGAATTCCTGCTCAAGCTGCGCAATCGCCGCCGAGATGGAGGGGGAAGAGACATGGCACCGCTCCGCCGCAAGGGCCACCGATCCGCTATCCGCGACGGCAACGAGGTATTCAAGCTGGCGAAGGGTAAAGCGAAGCGGCATATGCCAAGGCTAGACGCCGCAGGGCGCAAGCGAAAGCCCCTACCGCCGCCCTATTCGTCGCCCGGAACGCCGTAAGAGGGCGCCTCGCGCGGATCGCGCGCCCGCTGCACATAGGCCTCCATCTGCGGCGCATAAACCTCCCAGGCCCGCGCCACCGCCGCGATCGGCCGCGCCTCCTCGGACCAGTCGCACCGCAGTTCCGCCACCGGCCAGCTTTCCCGGTCCACCATCAACAGCCCCGCCGAATGCACTGGCCCCGCCTCGCCCCCCGCCTCCTGCCCGGCGATCAGCGCCGCCACGAGCCGGTCCCCGAACGGCCCTGTCGCGCCAAGGAACCCCGCCACCATCGCCGCAGGCACCCCCTCATGCGCCAGCAGGTTGCCCCCCGCGATCACGCCCTCACCCTCCGCGATCCCCCAGCGGCCAAGGATGCGCGCCCCGCAATGGCTCGCCACGCGGCCCTGCCCGTCCACCACCATCAACTGCCGGTACTCCGCATGGGCGGCCCCGGCCACCACCGCTGCCATGGCCTCCGCCGCCGTCGCCCCGCCCGCAAGCCGCTCCAGCAGCGCAGGCCCCAGCGCCGGGTCCGTGATGTTCTGCGTCGCCGCCACCCCCACCCCCGCCCGCGCATGGGCGCAGCGCGCCGCCACGGCGGGCGAGGAGGAAGAGATCACCATGCCGAACATCCCCGTCTCGGGGCAGCGGGCCAGAAGCGAAAAGGTCATGCGTCACCTCGGAATGGATGCCCCGGGGGCCGTCTGCCCCCGGACCCCCGAGGATATTTCCCGACAGAAAGTGAACGGGCCGCCTGCACTTTCTGTCTTCAAATATCCCACGGGGGTCCGGGGGTGTGAAACCCCCGGGGTCGATGCAGGGCGGCTCAGTCGGGGATCACGGCGGTGGCGTCGATCTCCACCAGCCAGTCGGGACGAGCCAGCGCAACGACGACCAGCCCGGTGCAGACAGGATGCACGCCCCGGATATACTCGCCCATCGTGCGATAGACCGCCTCGCGATGGCGCACATCGGTCAGATAGACGACAAGCTTGGTCACATGCTCCATCTTCCCCCCGCATTCCTCCACAAGCTGGCGGATGTTCTGCATCACCTTGTGGGTCTGCTCCACCGGATCGTGGCTGTCGATGTTCTTCGCCGTGTCCAGGTCCTGCGGGCATTGCCCGCGCAGGAAGATCACGGTTCCCCGCGCCACCACGGCCTGCGCCAGATCATTGTCGAGCTTCTGCTCCGGATAGGTGTCCTTGGTATTGAACTTGCGGTGGCGGATATGGGCCATGTCTCGGGTGTCCAGTCGGTTGCAGGGGGAAAGGGTCACGCCTCGGGCATCATCCGGGCGATGTATTGGGCGAATTCGTAATTCGGGCGTTCCAGATGGCTCAGCGGCCCGGGGGCCGACATCCGCGCCAAGAGCCCGCGATAGACCTTCTCGGTGCAGCCCTTGTCCTCCACCTGCACATCATCAAGCAGCGCCTTCACCGCCGCCAGATGTGCCGGGGCCTCGGGATCGGCCATCCACTCCGCACTCATGCCGCCGCCAAACAGCACCTTCACATGCCCCGGCCCGTCAGGCGTCAGCGCGAGATACCAGAAATAGCCCGGCGTCAGCGTGATCAGCAGCGCCGGATAGATCGCCAGCAGCCAGGTGATCCGCCGCTGATCCCCCTCCAGCCGCGTATTGGAAGGATGCGCCAGCGCCAGCGGCACCAGGTCGTTCTTCACGATCCAGTGGTAGTTGAAGGCCTCCGTCCCCTCGGGACAATCCATCAACGCAAGATCGCAGCTTCCCCCGATCGTGCCGGCATGGCAGGCGGGCAGGTGATAGCTCTCCATGAAATTCTCGGCCAGCACCTTCCAGTTCGTCGCCCAGCGGAACTCCTCGCGGAAGGTCTCGGCATAGCGGCCCATCTCCAGATGGCCCACCAGCGCCTCCACATCCTTCAGCCGCGCGTGGATATCGGGCGCCTCGGGGTTCAGCGTGACCATGATCCAGCCATGCCAATCCACCACCCGGATCGCCGGCAGATGCACGTCTTCCTTGCAGAAGGTCTCGTTCAGCGTCATCGCCGGGGCGCCGCGCAGGCTGCCGTCCAGATTGTAGGTCCAGGCATGATAGGGGCAGACGATGCTCCGCACCCGACCGCGCCCTTCCAGCAGCAGGCTCATCCGGTGGCGGCAGACATTCGACATCCCGCGCAACACCCCCTCGCGGTCGCGCAGGATGATCACGGGTTCCCCCGCAATCTCCATCGTCAGATAGTCGCCCGGCTCCTTCAGCGCATCCACCCGCCCCGCGCAAAGCCAGTCCTTCGCAAAGATGTGCCGCTCCTCCGCCGCCGCGAAGTCGGGCGAGACATAGACGGATTTCGGCATCGCCTGTGCGCGTTCGAACGGGACAGAGACATTCGCCCGCAACTCCTCGATGGCATGCAGGCCGGGGTCGCGTGCGGTCATGTCGGGGCCTCCGGTCGGGGCGAAGGGCGTCCCCGGCCGAAAGGGCCGCGACCCGCCTGTCGCGCCGACCGACCATCCACCAGCGCGGGCGGCAAGAAAAGCAGGATGTTCCATGCCGCAGGTTAGGCGCAGCCTAATCCAGCCCCTCGCCGCCCTGTGCCATCACCATCCCCGCCAGCCGCGCCGCCACCGGCGTCAGGATCGCCCCCCGCCGCAGCAGCAGGCCGAAGGGCTCCACCACGATCCCCAGATCGACCGGCAGGATCACATAGGGCGATCCCGGCCCGGCAAAGCGGTCACAGACCGCCCGCGCCAGGGGCGCGATGGCGTTCGATTGCTGGATCAGCGCCAGCGTCAGCAGGAAAGAGGCCGTCGCCAGACGCTGCGGCGGCTGCGGCAGGCCCAGTTCCGCCAGCCGCCCCATCACTGCCTGCGTCAACAGCGCCTCCGGCCCGGGCAGCACCCAGTCGAAATCCATCAGGTCGGTCGGATCGACGCGCCGCGCCCCTGCCAGCCGGTGCCCCCGCCGCACCATCAGCGCGACGGGTTCCACCCCCACGGGATCGGACAGCGTCAACTCCCCTTCCAGACCCGCCGGCATCCGGCCCAGCGCGAAATCCAGCCTCCCCGCCAGCAATTGCTGACCCAGCAGATCGGATGGCGCCACCACCACCTCCGCCGTCACCTGCGGCAGGGCCAGCCGCGCCGTGCGCAGCGCGGGCAGCACCCGGTCCAGCGCCGGCCCCGTCACGGACCCGATCCGCACATGCCCTGCCCCGCCTCCGGCCAGTTCCGCCATCTCGCGGCCCGCATCGCGCAATTCGGTCACCACCCGTGCCGCCCGCCGCGCCAGCGCCTCGCCCATCGCCGTCAGCGCGATGCCACGTCCCGTCCGCAGATGCACCGCCTGTCCCGCGATCCGCTCCACCTCCGCCAGCAGGCGCGAGGCGGCAGGCTGTGCAATCCCCAGCCGATCCGCCGCAAGCCCAAGCTGCCCCGCCTCGGCCAGCGCCGCCATCAGCCGCAGATGCGACAGTTTCAGCCCCCGCCGCAGCAGGACATCCGTTTCCGACATAACGTTTCTGCCATAGCAAAATCACAAAACATTCTTTGACGGATATGGATGGGCATTGCAACTCTCCCGCCCACGGCCAACCCGGGCGCCTTCCGGGCAGCAAGGCCGTCAACGGGCCGTGGCGCATCACGGCGAGGGAGGACATCATGACACTTTCCAGAAGGGCGCTTCTCGCGCTCGCCACCGCCGCGTCCATGGTCGGCGTCGGCGCACCCGTCTTCGCGCAGGACAAGGGCACCATCGGCATCGCCATGCCGACCCAGTCCTCGGCGCGCTGGATTTCCGACGGCAATTCGATGGTCGAACAGTTCCAGGCGGCCGGCTATGCCACCGACCTGCAATATGCCGAAGATGACATCCCGACCCAGCTCGCGCAGGTCGAGAACATGATCACCAAGGGCGTCAACGTCCTGGTCATCGCGGCCATCGACGGCACCACGCTCTCGAACGCGCTGGACAACGCCGCCGCCGCCGGCATCAAGGTCATCGCCTATGACCGCCTGATCCGCGACAGCGGCTCGGTGGACTACTATGCCACCTTCGACAACTTCAAGGTCGGCGTCCAGCAGGCGGAATCGCTGGTGAAGGGCCTGAAAGAGCGCTTCCCCGACGTGAAGCCGCATAATGTCGAACTCTTCGGCGGCAGCCCCGACGACAACAACGCCTTCTTCTTCTACAATGGCGCGATGTCGGTGCTCCAGCCGCTGATCGACTCGGGCGACATCGTCATCCCCTCGGGCCAGATGGGCATGGATGTGGTCGGCACCCTGCGCTGGGATGGCGCCGTGGCGCAGGCCCGGATGGATAACCTCCTGTCCGCCAACTACGGCGACAAGCAGCTTCACGGCGCGCTCTCGCCCTATGACGGGCTGTCCATCGGCATCCTCTCCTCGGTCAAGGGCGTGGGCTACGGCTCGGGCGACCTGCCGATGCCCATCGTCACCGGTCAGGACGCCGAGATCCCCTCGGTCAAGTCGATGATCGCGGGCGAACAGTATTCCACCATCTTCAAGGACACCCGCGCCCTCGCCGGCGTCACGGTCAAGATGGTGGACGCGATCCTGTCGGGCGGCGAACCCGAAATCAACGACACCAGCACCTATGACAACGGCGTGAAGGTCGTGCCCTCCTACCTGCTGGAACCGGTCTCGGTCGATGTCACGAACTACGAGGAAGTCCTCATCGGTTCGGGCTACTACACCGCCGACCAGCTCAAGTAAGACCGCAAGACAGAGGCCCGCCCTGCCCTCGTGGCCGGGCGGGCCTTTGCCAAACGGGGGCCAGACAGGGGGATAGAATGGCAACGCTTCTGGAAATGCGGGGGATCAGCAAGGTCTTTCCCGGCGTCCGCGCGCTCGACCATGTCAACCTCACCGTCGAACAGGGCGAGATTCACGCCATCTGCGGCGAGAATGGCGCAGGCAAGTCCACCCTGATGAAGGTGCTCTCCGGCGTCTATCCGCACGGCTCCTATGAAGGCGAAATCCATTACGACGGCACGCTTCTCGCCAATCGCGGCATCCGCGACAGCGAAGCGAAGGGCATCATCATCATCCATCAGGAACTCGCCCTCGTTCCGCTCCTCTCCATCGCCGAGAACCTTTTTCTCGGCAACGAGGTCGCCTCCGGCGGCATCATCAACTGGCCCCTCGCCTATCAGAAGACCGAGGCGCTGCTCCGCAAGGTCGGGCTGAACGAGGCCCCGACCACGCAGGTCGGCAAGCTGGGCGTCGGCAAGCAGCAACTGATCGAGATCGCCAAGGCGCTGGCCAAGGATGTCCGCCTCCTGATCCTCGACGAACCCACCGCCGCGCTTCAGGAAAACGACAGCCAGAAACTCCTCGACCTGATGCTGGAACTCAAGGCGCAGGGGGTGACCCAGATCATCATCTCCCACAAGCTGAACGAAATCGGCCGCGTCGCCGACCGCATCACCATCATCCGCGACGGCGCCACCGTCTCCACCCTCGCCAAATCCGAAATCAGCGAGGAACGCATCATCCGCGACATGGTCGGTCGCGACATGGCCCACCGCTACCCCGAACGCGATGCACGCCCCGGCGAGGTGCTGATGGAGGTCGCGGGCTGGAACGTCTGGCACCCCGAACAGCAGGGCCGCCAGATGATCCGCGACGCGGGCTTCACCGTCCGCAAGGGCGAAATCGTCGGCATCGCGGGCCTGATGGGCGCGGGGCGGACCGAACTCGCCATGTCGATCTTCGGCCATGCCTATGGCCGCGACATTTCCGGCACCGTGAAGATGGGCGGAAAGGTGGTGGACACTTCCTCCGTCACCAAGGCCATCGCCGCCGGCCTCGCCTATGTGACCGAGGATCGCAAACAGCTTGGCCTCGTCCTCGACGAACCCATCGTCAAGAACATCACCCTGGCGAACCTTGCCGGGGTCGCCACCCGTGGCGTGCTCTCCCGCGGCCGCGAACAGCAGGTCGCCGAGGAATATCGCCGCGCCATGTCGATCCGCACACCCTCCGTCTTTCAGAAGGTGGTCAACCTCTCGGGCGGCAACCAGCAGAAGGTCGTCCTGTCGAAATGGCTTTTCGCCGATCCGCAGGTCCTGATCCTCGACGAACCCACGCGCGGCATCGACGTCGGCGCGAAATTCGAGATTTACACGATCATGAACGAACTCGCCGCCCAGGGGCGCGGCGTGGTGATGATCAGCAGCGAAATGCCCGAACTTCTGGGCATGTGCGACCGGATCTACGTGATGAACGAGGGGCGCATCGCAGGCGAACTGTCGCGGGCAGAGGCCAGCCAGGAACGCATCATGTCCCTCATCCTGAAGAATGACGGCAAGGCGAAGGTGGCGTGATGGCGGAACAGACGGCAGGCACGGGCGGCAAGGGCATCGGCGCGCATCTGGGCGGGCATCTGCGGGAAAACGGCATGATCCTGGCGCTGGTCGCCATCGTGCTGTTCTTCACCGTGATCGTGCGGGTGACGCAGGGCGTGGATTTCCTCTCCGCCCAGAACATCACCAACCTTTTCCTTCAGAACTCCTACGTCATCATCATGGCGCTGGGGATGCTTCTGGTCATCGTCGCAGGTCATATCGACCTCTCCGTGGGCTCCGTCGTGGGCTTCACCGGGGCGGTCGCCGCCGTCCTCACCGTCAACATGGGCTGGCCGGTCTGGGCCGTGATCCCCACCTGCCTCTTCGTCGGCCTCTGCATCGGGGCGGCGCAAGGCTACTGGGTCGCCTATTGGCGCATCCCCTCCTTCATCGTCACGCTGGCAGGGATGCTGGTCTTCCGCGGCCTTACCCTCTGGCTGCTGGATGGCCAGAATGTCGGCCCCTTCCCGAAATCCTTCCAGTCCCTCTCCACCGGCTTCATCCCCGATGCCTTCGGCGTGGGCAAACCCAACATGACCGCGCTCTTCCTCATCGCGCTGGCCGCCGTAGCGATCCTCTGGATGGGCCTGCGCGCCCGCGCCAGGGATCAGCAGTTCGGCATCACCCCCGAACCGATGATCGTCTTCACCATCCGCAACTTCGTCGTCGTCGCCGCGCTGATGTTCGTGGGCTACAAGCTCGCCTCCTTCCGCGGCCTGCCGAATGTGGTGGTCGTGCTCTCGGTCCTGACCGTCCTCTATGCCTTCTTCACCGAACAGACGACGACGGGCCGCCGCATCTATGCCCTCGGCGGCAATGAAAAGGCCGCGCGCCTTTCGGGCATCAACACCGACCGCCTGGTCTTCCTCACCTTCTGCAACATGGGCGTCCTCGCCGCGCTGGCAGGCATGATCGTCGCCGCGCGCCTGAACTCCTCCACCCCCAAGGCGGGCGGCGGTTTCGAACTCGACGTGATCGCCGCCGTCTTCATCGGCGGGGCCTCCATGACCGGCGGCTCGGGCAAGATCATCGGCGTCGTCGTCGGCGCCCTCATCATGGGGGTGATGAACAACGGCATGTCCATCATGGGCATCGGGATCGACTACCAGCAGGTCATCAAGGGCCTCGTCCTCCTCGCCGCCGTCATCTTCGACGTCTACAACAAGAACAAGTGAGGCCCCCGATGCTCCTGTCGCAGATCACCCGCCCCGACGGCACCCTCGCCGTCGTGGTCCGCGCGGGCTCCGAAGCCGCGATCCTCCGCGGCACCGCCTCCACCTATGACCTCGCGCTTGAGGCCGCCACCACCCGCCGCCCCGTCGCCGCGATCATCGCCGAACGGGGGATGGGCGAGGCGGTTGACCTCCCCTCCCTTCTCGCCGAAGGCCGCGTCACCCTGCCCATCACCCATCCCGATCCGGGGCATATGCACCTCACCGGCACCGGCCTCACCCATCTGGGCAGCGCCTCGGCCCGCGATGCGATGCATGCCAAACTCGCAGGCTCCGAAACCCTCACCGACAGCATGAAGATGTTCCGCATGGGTCTCGAAGGCGGTCGTCCGCCCGCAGGCACCCCCGGCGTGCAGCCCGAATGGTTCTACAAAGGCAACGGCACCACCGCCGTCGGTCCGGGCCAACCCCTGACCATGCCGTCCTTCGCCGAAGACGGCGGTGAGGAACCCGAACTCGCCGGGATCTACATCATCGCCCCCGACGGCACCCCCTGCCGCCTCGGCTGGGCCTTGGCGAACGAGTTTTCCGACCACATCACCGAACGGGTCAACTACCTCTGGCTTGCCCATTCTAAGCTGCGCGAAGCCTCCTTCGGCCCCGAGATTCTGGTGGGCGACCTGCCCGCCGATGTTCAGGGCACCTCGCGCATCCGCCGCGATGGCGCGGTGATCTGGGAAAAACCCTTCCTGTCGGGCGAGGCAAACATGTCCCACACGATGGCGAACCTCGAACATCACCATTTCAAATACGATCTCTTCCGCCGCCCCGGCGATGTGCATGTGCACATGTTCGGCACGGCGACGCTCTCCTTTGCCGATGGCATTTCCACCCGCCCCGGCGATATCTTCGAAATCGAGGCGGCCCCCTTCGGCCTGCCCCTTCAGAACCCGCTCGCCAAGGCCCCCGCGCCGCAGGCGGCAACCGTTGCCGTTCACACCCTGTGAGGAAGACATGACCTTCAAACCCGCGAAATGGCCCCGCAAACTGCGCTCGCAGGAATGGTTCGGCGGCTCCAGCCGGGACAATATCTATCACCGCGGCTGGATGAAGAATCAGGGCTTCCCCCATGATCTCTTCGATGGCCGCCCGGTCATCGGCATCCTCAACACCTGGTCGGAACTGAACCCCTGCAACGCGCATCTCAACGCGCTGGCGGAAAAGGTGAAGAACGGCATCTACGAGGCAGGCGGTTTCCCGGTCGAGGTTCCCGTCTTCTCCGTCTCGGAATCCGCCTTCCGCCCCACTGCAATGATGTTCCGCAACATCGCCGCCATGTCGATCGAGGAACAGATGCGCGGCCAGCCGATGGATGGCTGCGTGCTGCTGGTGGGCTGCGACAAGACCACGCCCTCCCTTCTCATGGCCGCCGCCTCCACCGACCTGCCCTCCATCGTCGTCACCGGCGGGCCGATGCTGAACGGCTATTTCCGCGGCGAACGCGTCGGCTCCGGCACCCATCTGTGGAAATTCTCCGAAGCCGTGAAGGCCGGCGAAATGTCCCCGGCTGAGTTTGCCGAGGCCGAGGCGTCGATGTCCCGCTCCGCAGGCTCCTGCAACACGATGGGCACCGCCAGCACGATGGCCTCCATGGCCGAGGCACTGGGCATGGCCCTCTCCGGCAATGCCGCCATCCCGGCAGTGGACTCGCGCCGCCGCGTCATGGCGCAGATGTCGGGCCGCCGCATCGTGCAGATGGTGAAGGATGATCTGAAACCCTCCGACATCCTCACCCGTCAGGCGTTCGAAAACGCCATCCGCACCAATGCCGCCATCGGCGGTTCGACCAATGCCGTCATCCACCTTCTGGCCATCGCGGGCCGTGTCGGCATCGACCTGACGCTCGATGACTGGGACAAGCTCGGCCGCGACGTGCCCACCATCGTCAACCTGATGCCGTCAGGCAAATACCTGATGGAGGAATTCTTCTACGCAGGCGGCCTGCCCGTCGTCCTGAAACGTCTGGGCGAGGCGGGGCTTCTGAACAAGGACGCGCTTACCGTTTCCGGCCAGACCGCATGGGAACAGGTCAAGGACGTGGTCAACCACAACGAAGACGTGATCCTGCCGGTCGAAAAGGCCATCACCCAGTCGGGCGGCGTCGTCGTGGTGAAGGGCAATCTCGCCCCCGATGGCGCGGTGCTGAAACCCTCTGCCGCCACGCCCGCACTGATGACCCATCGCGGCCGCGCCGTGGTCTTCGAGGATATCGACGACTACAAGGCCAAGATCAACGATCCCGATCTCGACATTGATGAGACCTGCGTCATGGTGCTCAAGAATTGCGGCCCGCGCGGCTATCCCGGCATGGCCGAGGTGGGCAATATGGGCCTGCCGCCCAAGGTGCTGAAGAAGGGCATCACCGACATGGTCCGCATCTCCGATGCCCGCATGTCCGGCACCGCCTATGGCACCGTCTGCCTGCACACCTCGCCCGAAGCCGCCGCAGGCGGCCCCCTGGCCGTCGTGCAGGATGGCGACATGATCGAGTTGGACGTTCCCAACCGCCGCCTTCACCTTGATATCAGCGACGAAGAACTCACCCGTCGCCTTGCCGCCTGGAAACCCCGCGTCACCCCGCCCGACTCGGGCTACGCCATGCTCCACCACAAGCATGTCATGGGCGCCGACAAGGGCGCCGATCTCGATTTCCTGCGCGGCTGCCGCGGCGCCCCGGTGGGCAAGGACTCGCACTGATGGCGAAGATGAAACTGGCGCTCGTGGGCATCGGCAAGATCGCCCGCGACCAGCACGTCCCCGCCCTCGCCGCCTCGCCCGATTGGGAATTGTCGGCCACGGTCAGCCGCTCCGGCACCGTGGACGGCATCCCCGCCTATACCGACTTCGCCACCCTGCTGGCCGAACGCCCCGATATCGGCACCATCTCCCTCTGCCTCCCACCCCAGCCCCGCTATCCTTACGCGGAACTGGCGCTCAAGGCAGGCCGCCATGTCATGCTGGAAAAACCCCCGGGGCAGACGCTGGCCGAAGTCCACGCCCTAGAACGCCTCGCCGCCGAACAGGGCGTCACCCTCTACGCCACATGGCATTCCCGCATGGCCGAGGCCGTCGCCCCCGCGAAAGCCTGGCTCACGGGCAAGACCGTCACCCGCGCCCATATCACCTGGCGCGAGGATGTGCGGAAATGGCATCCCGGTCAGGATTGGGTCTTTGAACCCGGCGGGATGGGCGTCTTCGATCCCGGCATCAACGCCCTCTCGATCCTGACGGAAATCCTGCCCGCCCCCGTGCATGTCACCCAGGCCGAACTTGAATTCCCCGCCAACCGCGACACCCCCATCGCCGCCCGCATCGCCTTTTCCGGCAATGTCACCGCCGATTTCGACTGGCGTCAGGAAGGCCCGCAGACCTGGGATATCGAGATCGACACCGATCACGGCCCCTGCGCCCTGCGCTTTGGCGGCAACCGCTTCGAGGTGGCCGGTCAGGAAGTCGCGGGCGAACAGACGCTGATGGGCGAATACCCCCGCCTCTACGCCCGCATGGCCGACCTCGTCCGCAACGGAACCTCCGAGGTGGACCTCGCCCCCATGGTCCATGTCGCGGATGCCCTGACCCTGGGCAAGCGCGTCGTCACCGACGCCTTCCACTTCTGATCGGGGGGGGGCAGCGCCCCCCTCAGGTCCGCAACACCCGATAGATCGCCGGGATCACCAGCACCGTCAGGGCCGTGGACGTCAGCAGCCCGAACAGCAGCGAAATCGCCAGCCCCTGAAAGATCGGGTCCGCCAGGATCACCACCGCCCCGATCATCGCCGCGATGGCCGTCAGAAGGATCGGCTTGAACCGGATCGCCCCCGCCTCCACCAGCACATCCACCGTCACCGGCCCCGTCGTGGAATGCCGGATGAAATCCACCAGCAGGATGGAATTGCGCACGATGATCCCCGCCAGCGCGATGAAGCCGATCATCGACGTGGCCGAAAACGGCGCTGCAAACAGCCAATGCCCGAAGATGATGCCCAGAAAGGTCAGCGGGATCGGCGTCAGGATCACCAAAGGCAGCTTGAACGACCCGAACTGCGCCACCACAAGGATATAGATACCCAGAAGCGCCACGCCAAAGGCAGCCCCCATGTCGCGGAAGGTGACGAAGGTCACTTCCCATTCCCCGTCCCACAGCAGCGTCACCTTGCTCTCATCCTCCGGCTGGCCATTCAGCCGGATTTCGGGCTTTGTCCCCGGGGCCCAGTCCTGCGCCTCGATGGCCTCGGCCACCGCCAGCATCCCGTAAAGCGGTGCCTCGAAGTCCCCGGCCAGCTCGGCCGTCACCATCTCGGCCTCGCGCCCGTTATGGCGGAACACCGGATAGGATGACTGCTCCTCCGCAACCCGGATCACGTCGCCCAGTTCCACCACCCCCCGCGCGCCGGGCAACACATTGGCCGGGATCGGCGTCGTCAGGAACCGCTCGTCCAGCACCCGGTCGCCCTTGTCGCGCCCGACGATCAGCGGGATCGGATGCCGCCCCTCACCGCGATGCGAATAGCCCACCACCTGCGACCCGTTCAGCAGGGCAAGAGTGTCAAAGACATCCGCCTCCTGCACCCCGAAAAACTCCAGATCGTCGCTGGAAATCTCCGCCCGCAGCCGCCGCGCCTGCACCCCGAAACTGTCATCCACATCCACCACGAAAGGCACGCTCTCGAACGCCGCCCGGATCTGCGCCGCCGCCGCCCGCCGCGTTCCGGCATCCGGCCCATAGACCTCGGCCAGCAGGGTTGCGATGACAGGCGGCCCCGGCGGGGGTTCCACCGTCTTCAGGACCGTCCCCTCCGGCACTGCCACCGCCTTCAACCGCTCGCGGATATCCAGCGCGATGTCATGGCTGGTCCGGTCCCGCTCCGCCTTGGGCAGAAGGTTGATCGCCACCTCGCCCAGGTGCGGCTCCTGCCGCAGATAGCTGTGCCGCACCAACCCGTTGAAATTGAACGGCGCCGCCGTCCCCGCATGGGTCTGGACTGACGTCACCTCCTCCATCCCCATCACGATGGCCGCCACATCCTGCGCCACGCGATCCGTCGCCTCGACCGACGCGCCTTCGGGCAGGTCGATCATCACCGACAGTTCCGACTTGTTGTCGAAGGGCAGCAGCTTCACCGTCACATCCCGCGTGTAAAGCGCGGCCAGCGACCCGAAGGACAGGACGGCGGTGATCAGCAGGAACCCAAGGCTCCGCCCCTTCGTCGCCAGCACGGGCCGCGCCACGGCACCATAGCCGCGCTCCAGCAGCCCGCCCGAATGCCCCCCATGCCCGCCTGCGCCATGGGCCGACATGTCGGCCTTCCCCGCGATCTTCACCATCAGCCAGGGCGTGATGATCACCGCGACAAAAAAGGAAAAGATCATCGCCGCCGATGCATTGGCCGGGATGGGCGACATGTAGGGACCCATCAGCCCGCTCACGAAGAGCATGGGCAACAGCGCCGCCACCACCGTCAGCGTGGCCACGATGGTCGGATTGCCCACCTCCGCCACCGCATCTATCGCCGCCGCCATACGGTTGCGCCCGTCCTTCATCCCCCAATGCCGCGCGATATTCTCGATAACCACGATGGCATCATCGACCAGAATGCCGATGGAAAAGATCAGCGCAAACAGGCTCACCCGGTTCAGCGTATAGCCCATGATCCAGGCCGCAAAGAGCGTCAGCAGGATCGTCACCGGAATGACGATGGCCACCACGATGGCCTCGCGCCAGCCGATCGCCAGCCAGACCAGCGCGATGATCGACACCGTCGCCAGCCCCAGATGGAACAAGAGCTCATTGGCCTTCTCATTCGCCGTCTCGCCATAGTCGCGCGTCACGGTCAGGGTCATGCCTTCGGGGATCAGCCTGCCTTCCAGCCCTTCCACCCGATGCAGCACCTCTTCCGCCACCACCACCGCATTGGCCCCGGCGCGCTTCGCCACGGCCAGCGTCACGGCGGGCGACCGGGTCACCGCCCCATCCGCGCCCTTCACCAGATGGCTCACGATATGGTCCGACGTATCGGGAACGAAACGCACCTCCGCCACATCGGCCACATAGACCGGCCGCCCATCCCGCGCCGTCAGCAGCAGGTTCGCCACCTCCGCCGGGGCCGTCATCGTCTGCCCCGCCACAAGGTCGATCTGCCCGCCCTGATCGCGGATTTTCCCGGTGTTCAGCGTCCGGTTCGCCTGGGCCACCTTCCCCGCCAATTGCTGCAAGGTGATGCCATAGAGCGCCAGCCGCTCCGGGTCCGGCGCGATGCGGATCGCCTCCTGCGCCTCGCCCACGATATAGGTCAGCCCCACATCCTCGGTCTTCGCCACCTCGGATTGCAGCGCCCGCACCACCCGCGTCAGGTCATTCGCCGAAACGCCCTCCCCCGACAGGGTCAGCGTCAGGATCGCCACATCGTCGATCCCCCGTCCGATCACCAGCGGTTCGGGTATCCCCACCGGGATACGGTCCATATTGGCGCGCAGCTTGTCATGCACCCGCAGGATCGCATCCTCGGCCTTGGTCCCCACCTCGAACCGCGCCGTCACCAGCGCGGCATCGTCCCGCGTCTGGGAATAGACATGCTCCACATCGTTGATCCCCTTCACGAGGATCTCCAGGGGTTCCGTCACCAGCTTCACGCCGTCCTCGGCGCGCAGCCCCTGCGCCTGCACATGGATATCCACCAGCGGCACGGAAATCTGCGGCTCTTCCTCGCGCGGCAAGGACACCAGCGCCACCAGCCCCGCCGCCAGCGCGGCCAGGATGAAAAGCGGCGTCAGGGCCGAGGCGATGAATCCCTTCGTCAGCCGCCCGGCAATCCCCAGATTTGCGTCACTCATGGCCCACCTCGCCCGCCTCCGGCGCCACGGCCAGCACCGCATCCCCGGCCCGCAGCCCGGTCAGCACCTCCACCATCGCCGCGTCATCCAGCATCACCCGCGCACCCGGCACCACGACCCGCAGCCCCGCGCCCTCGATGCCCACGAAATCCAGCCCCCCCCGCGTCACCAGCGCCGCCTCCGGCACCAGCAGCGCCGCCCGCTCGTCCACCGGCAAGCGCACCAGCACCCGCGCATCGACGAAGCGGTCGGTGAGCCCCTCCACCTCCACATCCGCGACCACCCGCCCGTTCTCGATCAGCGGATAGACCCGCGCCAGCCGCCCGGTCACCATGCCCTCCGGCCCCTCGATCTCGATCGCATCGCCCTCGGTCAGGTCGGCCGCGTGCCGCTCCGGCACGGCCAGCCGCAGGAAGATGCCGCCGCCCCCGATCTGCGCCACCGCCTCGCCCGGCATCACCACCGCGCCCTGCGCCACCGGCACATCCAGCACCCGGCCCGCCACCGGGGCCAGCACCGCCCCCTCCGCCGCCTGCTGCGCCACCACCTGCGCCTGCGCCTCCAGCGCCGCGATCTGCCCCGTCACCACATCCACCTGCGTCCGCAGCGCATCCAGCCGCTGCGCCGTCGTCACCCCCTGCGCCAGCAATTCCTCGCCCCGCGCCAGTTCCGCCCGCGCATTGGCAAGCTGCGCCGCCAGCGCCCCCTTCTGCGCCTCCAGCGCCGAAAGCTGGAAGCCCAGCTTTTCATCCACGATCTCGGCCAGCACATCGCCCTGTGCCACCACATCCCCCTCGGCCACGGAAAGCGACACCAGCGTCCCCCCCAGCCGCGCCCGCGCCGGGATGCGATCGCGCGCCTCCACCCGGCCATAGACGGCCTTCCATTCGGTGATCGGCACCGGTTCAAGGATCACGGTCTCGGCCATCGCAGCCGAACCAAGGGCGATGGCAAGCACGAACAGGGCGGAAATCAGGCGCATGGGGGCCTCCATAGCTTCGCTGCCCCGGAGATAGACTGCCTGACTTAAATATTCAAGACTATGAATGTATATATCTGTCTTCCACCCGGAAAGCCAAAGCTTGCCCTTTGCCCGCACTCCACTAGACAGGGATGAAACGGGATCACCGCCGATGACCAAGATCAGGGATATCGCCAAACGCGCCGGGGCCTCCATCGCCACGGTCTCCCGCGTGGTGAACGGATCGGGCTATGTCAGCGCCGGAATGCGCGCCCGGATCGAGGCTGCGGTTGCCGAACTCGGCTATACCCCCAATGCCGGCGCGCGCATGATGCGCTCCGGCTCCAGCCGGATGGTCGGCGTCCTGCTGCCCGCGCTCGACGTGCATTTCTTCGGCATCCTTGCCCATGTGGTGGAACAGGCGCTCTTCCGGCAGGGCTATCACGCGATGATCTGCTCCACCGCCGAAAGCCCGGAACATGAGGCCGCCTATGTCGCGGCCCTCCTCTCGCAACAGGTGGATGGCGTCATCCTCGCCTCCGTCACCGCCGACAGCGCGGCGGTGGATCGCCTACGCGCCGCCGATATCCCCATCGTCGCGGTGGACCGCGCCCTTCCCGGCCTTCCCGCCGTCACCGCCGACCACCATGCCGGCGGGCGGCTCATGGCCCGCCACCTGCTGACCCTCGGCCACCGCCGCATCGCCGTCACCGGCGCCCCCGGCCATTCCGCCCCGGTGCAGGAACGCATTGCCGGCATCACCGCCGAACTGGCCGAAGCCGGCCTCACCCCCCTCGCCATCCGCCTGGCCGCCGATCACGGCTTCGACGCCTGCCGCGCGCTGGCCGCCGCCCTCCTTGCCGAACAGGCCCCAACCGCCCTCATCGGCACCTCCGACATGGCCGCCATCGGCGCGCTGCATGCCGCCGCCGAACGCGGCCTCTCGATCCCCCGCGATCTCTCCATCATCGGCTTCGATGACCTGCCCGCGGCCCGCTATACCCTGCCGCCGCTCACCACCGTCGCCCAGCCCATCCGCAGCATCGGCGAGGCCGCCGTCCTCCGCCTCGTGGCGCGCATGCGCGGCCAGCCCCTGCCGCCGCCGCCCGACCTGCCCCTTGTGCTGATGGAACGCGGCACCACCGCCCCACCGGCACCATAGGACAAGGGGCGGTGACCTGCGTCACCGCCCCTCCGGAAATCCTCTCGATGGCGTGTCAGGCCGCGCGGCTCAGCAGCACGTCATCTACCTTCTTCTGCGCGCCCGCCTCATCGACACCGGCCACTGCGGCCACTTCGCGGGTCAGACGCTCCAGCGCCGCTTCGTAAAGCTGGCGCTCGGAATAGCTCTGCTCGCGCTGGTCATCGGTGCGGTGCAGGTCGCGCACCACTTCGGCGATCGACAGCAGGTCGCCCGAATTGATCTTCTGTTCATATTCCTGCGCGCGGCGCGACCACATGGCCCGCTTCACCCGCGCCTTGCCCTTCAGCGTGTCCAGCGCCTTCGTCACGATATCGGGCGAGGAAAGCTGCCGCATCCCCACTTCCACCGCCTTGTGCGTCGGCACGCGCAGCGTCATCTTGTCCTTCTCGAAGGTGATGACGAACAGTTCCAGCTTGAAGCCGGCAATCTCCTGCTCCTCGATCGAGATGATCCTGCCGACGCCATGCGCGGGATAAACGACGAACTCGTTCGGGCGGAACTCGGGCTTCTTGGTCTTGGTCATTCAGTGACATCCTCGAAGGGACCGCCTGTTTCACGCGACAACCCGGACGACCGGCCCCATCATGGACCCGGCGAACCGGCCGAACTGTCACAGAAAATTCCTGCTCAGGCGAGCTGCGCTGAGCCGGGTGTCAGGCTTCCGTGTGGCTTGTAACAGATTCTATACCACAGAATCGCCCTGATTCCAACAACGGCAACAAGGCTGTCCAAAGACATTTGCCCGCAAAACGGGCATTTTCCCAACGGTATTCGCAAATGTCAGACCGGGTTTACCGAATCGGAATGGCAGAAATACGACTTTCCGACTCAGTTCCCCTCGCCCGCCGCTTCCGAGAAATACTTGGCCAGCTTGCCGGTCTCGCCATCCCGCGCCTCGGCTTCGGGCAGCGGGTCCTTGCGCACGGTGATCACCGGCCACATCTCCGAATACTTCCGGTTGAAGGCGACCCATTCCTCCATGTCCGGCTCTGTATCCGGGCGGATCGCATCCGTCGGGCATTCCGGCTCGCAGACGCCGCAGTCGATGCATTCGTCCGGGTGGATGACCAACATGTTCTCGCCTTCGTAGAAACAGTCCACAGGGCAGACTTCCACGCAATCGGTGTATTTGCAGGCGATGCAGTTGTCGGTCACCACATAGGTCATGGCGGCGGTCTCCTAAAATCCCGGTCGCCTGACTAGAGGGCTTTTCGGGATCATTCAAGCGGCTCCGACGGCTCTTCCCGCCGGTCCAGATCAAGGTAGAGCGTCTGCGCCTCAGGGGCAGGCCCGCGCCGTTCGCCAAGTGCAAGAATCCGGATCACCCGGATGCGCGCGCCCTGCGGAAAGGTCAGCACATCGCCCTCGCCCACGCCCGCGCCCGGCTTGCGCGTCGGCTGGCCGTTGATCCGCAGATGCCCGCTTTCGGCAAGCTCGGCGGCAAGGCCACGGGTCTTGAAGAACCGCGCCTGCCACAGCCATTTGTCCACGCGCAGCGTGGCGCGCCCCCCGGTCCGTGCCGCACCGGGGCCGGCCAAATCAGGACTTGGCCTTCAGCGCGGCCAGAACCGCGAAAGGATTGTCCGGGTCGATGGGCTTTTCGGCCCGCGGCGGGCGCGACTCATAGGACTTCGCCCCCTGCGGCTTGCCGCCATCGCGGCGCTCGGGCTTGCCGCCCTTGCCCTGCGGCTTGCCATGCGGGGGCTTGCCCCCCTCGCGCCGCTCGCCCTGCGGACGGTCCCCGCCCTCGCGCTTGGGCCGCTCGCCCCGTTCGCCCTGCGGACGCTCGCCCCGGTTCGGACGCTCGCCCTGCGGACGATTGCCCCGCTCCGGCCGCTGGAAACGCGGCTTCGGCGCCCAGGTGAAGGTGTAGAACACCTCCATCTCCACCGGCGCATCCTCCGCCGCGGGTTCCTCCGGCACCGGCGCCAGCACCGAAACCTCTTCCGGGATCGGCTGATCCGACGGGGGCAGCTCCGGCACCACCGGCTCCGCCGCCTTCACCTTGGCCCGCTCGCCCTTCTCGCCCTTGTAGCCCAGCCCCGCCATCAGGTCGGAGAACTGCTCCAGCGTCATCCCCGTGATCGACAGCATGTCGGGCGTCGCCTCGAACCCCGCCCGGCTGTCCTTCGTGCGCAGGATATCGGCCAGCCGCTCCAGCATGTCGATGCGGATCGCCCGGCTCCCCGCCGGATGATAGCCCGACAGCGTGTAATGCTGCTTCGGCACTTCCACGATGTTCGGGATCGTCACCAGACCCGGCGGCGGGCTTTCCGGAAACTCGTCCAGCCCGTTCCACAGCGACCACAGCACCAGCCGCAGCCGCGTCGGCGCAGGTTTCAGCAGCAACGGCAGAAACACCGTGAACTGGCCAAAGCGCACCCCGTGCTTCCTCAGCGCCCCCCGCGCCTCCTGATCCAGCGCCTTGACCTCTTCGGCCACGGCATCGCGCGGCAGCACGCCAAGGCCCTCCACCAGCCGGAACGCAAAGCCCCGCGCCAGCCCCGTCAACTGCTCGTCCCGGCTCATCGCCGCCAGCGGCTCGAACAGCGCCGCCACCTTGCGGTCGATGAAATGCTGCAAGCGCCGCTTCACCTTCTCGGCGACATCCGGCCCCGCTTCCTCATCCACGAACCCCTCGACCGACGGGCGCAGCGCCTCGGCCCCCTTCACCAGCTTGCCGACCGCCGTGGTCCCCCACATCAGCCCGCCCTGCTCGGTGTAATCCAGCTCGGTATCCGGCGCGTTATGGAACCGGTCCGCCCGCAGATGCCATTCGGGCCGCAGCGCCTGCACCGCCGCCTGCCGCAGCGTGCGCGCCTCATCGGGCGTGGCCGAGGCATCCTGCCGGAACCGGAACCCCTCCAGACGGCCGACGAACTCGCCCTCGACCATCACTTCGCCCTTGTCATTCACCTCGGCCACGAGGGTCTCCTTCTGCTTCAACCGCCGCAACAAGACGCTTGTCCGCCGGTCAACAAATCGCTGCGTCAGCCGCGCATGCAGCGCATCCGACAGGCGGTCTTCTACAGCGCGCGTCTCCTCGCGCCAATGGCTTTCATCTTCCACCCACCCGGACCGCTGCGCCACATAGGTCCAGGTGCGGATATAGGCCAGCCGTTTCGAGATGGCGTCGATATCCCCATCCGACCGGTCGATCCGCGACACCGCCAGCTTCAGCCAGTCCGACGGCACCTTCCCGCCCTTCACGAAGTCGAAGATCCGCGCCAGCAGCGCCGCATGTTCCGTGGTGGAGGATGACCGGAAATCCGGCACCCGGCACACATCCCACAAAAGCCGCACATCGGCAGGCGACCGCACGCGGTCGCGCACCTCGGCCATCTCCGACAGCGCCTTCAACGCCACCACATCATCGGCATCCCGCGCCCGCGTCAGCCATTCATTGGACGTGGGCGCCTCAAGCGACCGCACCAGCCGCTCCACCGTCCCGAATTCCAGCGCCGCATTGCGCCAATGCAGCTTCTTCACCGGCGCGAAACGGTGGGTCTCGATGGCCTCGACCATCTCTTCGTCCAAAGGCCGCGCCTCGCCCGTCACCCCGAAGGTGCCGTTCTCCACATGCCGCCCCGCGCGCCCCGCGATCTGCGCCAGTTCCTGCGGATAAAGCGCCCGCATCCGCCGCCCGTCAAACTTCGCCGTCGAAGAAAAGGCCACATGCCGGATATCCAGGTTCAACCCCATCCCGATGGCATCCGTCGCCACCAGATAATCCACATCGCCATTCTGATAGAGCGCGACCTGCGCATTGCGCGTGCGCGGCGACAAGGCCCCCATCACCACCGCGCAACCGCCCTTCTGCCGCCGGATCAGTTCCGCGATGGCATAGACGTTTTCAACCGAAAACCCCACGATGGCACTGCGCGGCGGCATCCGGCTGATCTTCTTCGAACCTGCCCAGGTCAGCGTGGAAAGCCTGTCCCGCTTGACGAAACTCACCCCCGGCACCAGCGCGGCAATCGCCCCCCGCATCGTGTCCGATCCCAGGAACAGCGTCTCGTGCAGCCCCCGCGCCCGCAACAGACGGTCGGTGAAGACATGCCCCCGCTCGGGGTCGGCGCAAAGCTGGATTTCGTCCACCGCCACGAAATCCGCCCCGATCTCCAAGGGCATCGCCTCCACCGTGCAGACCCAGTACTGGGCCCGCTCCGGCACGATCCGCTCTTCCCCGGTGACAAGGGCCACGACCGACGGCCCGCGCTGCGCCACGATCCGGTCATAGACCTCGCGCGCCAGCAGCCGCAGCGGCAGGCCGATCACCCCGGTCCGATGCGCCAGCATGCGCTCGATCGCGTAATGCGTCTTGCCGGTATTCGTCGGTCCAAGGACCGCCGTCACCCGTCCGCCCATGCCCATCTGATTGCGCTCTTTACAGGTCTGTCCCGGCGGTTTCCGCTTCCAGCCGCTCGACGGCCTCGATTACCCCCTCAAGATGGGGATGTATAGCCAAGGCCGCCTGATAGGCTTCCAGCGCCTTCTCGGGCTGCTCCAGCTGTTCGAAGATCATGCCCAGCCCGGACAGCGCCCCGAAATGTCGCGGGTTCAGGGTCAGGGTCCGGGCGATGTCATTGACCGACGGCCCCCAATCGCCCGCCTGGAAATAGGCCGTCGCCCGCGCGTTCCAGCCTTCCGCGAAATCCGGCGCGTGATCCGTCAGCGCGGTGAAATGCTCGATGGCCGCCGCCGTGTCGCCTGCCGCCATCGCATCGCGTCCGCGCTGCAACAAAAGGTCCATCGCCGGCGATCCCGACTTCGACCATTCATTCCAGATTTCCCGCTCGATCCGCGCCGCCGCCTGCGCATCCGCGCCCTTCAACTCCTCGAACAGCGAATCAAGCGTCTCCGTCTGCGCCACGGCCATGGAGGCGAGGCACAAAAGCGCGGCAAGTGCCGCAACGACATGATTGTGTAACCGGCGAAGCGCTTCCATAACTCGAAGGTAACGCAACCGCGGGGAAAGACCAGCCTCCCCGCAGTCACGATCAGAAGATGGAGTCTGCAAGATGAGCGATGTGATCGAGGCCGCCGTGGCCGCCCTGTCCGCCAAGCTGACCGATGGGTTCGATGGCGTGGCAAAATTCGTCATAACCGGCGAAGGGGCGATCATGCTCGATGCCAACGGCGTCCGCGCCGGGGATGAAGAGGCCGATGTGACCATGACCGCCTCCGCCGACACCTTCCGCGCGATCCTTGAAGGCGACATGAACCCGACCATGGCCTTCATGACCGGCAAGCTCTCGGTCGATGGTTCCATGGGCATGGCGATGAAGCTCGGCTCCGCGCTGGCGTGACCGGAACCGCCCCGCTCTTCGCCGACCTTGCCAAAGGGCCGCCCGGCGGGCGCGCCCTCTGGCTGCGCGCCGCCGACGGCCCCCGCATCCGGGCGGCGCTCTGGGGCGATGGTGCTAGGGGCACCGTCTTTCTCTTCCCCGGCCGCACCGAGTATATCGAGAAATACGGCCGCGCCGCCGCCGACCTTGCCACCCGCGGCTTCACCACGCTGGTCGTGGACTGGCGCGGCCAGGGGCTGGCCGACCGCGCCCATGCTGATCGTCTGATCGGCCATGTCGGCGATTTCGACGAATATCAGCGCGACGTCGATGCCCTTCTCGCACTGGCCGCCGCCGAAGGCCTGCCCCGGCCCTATCACCTGCTCTGCCATTCCATGGGTGGCTGCATCGGCCTGCGCACGCTGATGCGCGGCCTGCCCTTCGCCTCCGCCGCCTTCTCCGCGCCGATGTGGGGCATCAGCATGGCCGCATGGTCGCGCCCCCTCGCCCATGTGCTGGGCCGCCTCGCCCCGCTCTTCGGTCAAGGCCATCGCTATGCTCCCGGCACGGGCGGGCAGACCTATGTCCTCGCCGCGCCGTTTCAGGACAATGTCCTGACCACCGACCCCGAGATGTGGGAATACATGCGCCGCCAGGTCGCCGCCCATCCCGACCTCGCGCTCGGCGGCCCCTCGCTCGGCTGGCTCGGCGCGGCGCTAAGGGAATGCGGCACCCTCGCCGCGATGCCCGCCCCCGCCACCCCCGCCCTCATCGCGCTCGGCACGGCCGAAAAGGTGGTGGATGTCGCCCCGATCCATCTGCGCATGGCCGGCTGGCGCAATGGCCGGCTCGACCTCTATCACGGGGCCGAGCACGAAGTGCCGATGGAAACCCCGTCCCATCGCAGCCGCTTCTTCGACAGCGCCGCCGCGCTGTTCTCGGCCGCAGGCTGAGACCCAAATTTCTTCGAAGAAATTTGCAAAAATCTTCCAAGATTTTTGACCAATCACCAGGCCCTATCGCCCAGCGCGCCACCCATAACTGGCCCCCCGCCCCGTTGCGGGAAACGGGCCTTTACCGTGCGCTCTGTGGCCACAGTTTGCTGCACAGTTTGCGGCACAACATACGGCACAGCCGTTTCACAGGTTGATCTGGCTGAACCCGTCCCGCAACGCCCGGCTCCAGGCCTCCGACATGGCGCGGAACTGCTCGTCCCCCGCCTCGATCCGCCGCCGCAGCGTGACCTTGCAGGCATCCCGCTCGATCACGCACAGATCCAGGGGCATCCCCACGGAAAGGTTTGATCTCAAAGTGGAATCCATCGACAGCAGCACCGCTTTCTGGGCATCCGCAAGGCTCGTCTGTGGCTTCACCACCCGGTCCAGAATGGGCTTGCCATACTTGTGCTCGCCGATCTGCAAGAAGGGCGTGTCCTCCGTCGCCTCGATGAAATTCCCCTCCGGATAGATGAGGAACAACCGCATCGCCCCCCCCTTCCGCTGCCCCGCCACGATCATCGACGCGCTCGCCCCCTGCATCGCCGACAGTTTCTCGTCGATCTCCGCCCGCACCGTGGCCAGCATATTTCCAACGATATCAGCGACTTTCAGCATCGTCGGCGCCTTCATGATCGACGTCGTCTCGTCGCTCTCCGGGTCCTCGATCGCCTCGCGCAGCCGCGCCACCGTGGTCTGCGTCACCGACAGGCTGCCCGCCGTCATGATCGCGATGACCTTCTCGCCCGGCTCTTCGAAGAGGAACATCTTCCGATAGGTGGAAATATTGTCCAACCCCGCATTGGTGCGGGTATCGGACAACAGCACGATGCCCTCGTTCAACAGCAGGCCGACGCAATAGGTCATGGATTCTTCCCCAGGGATGCCCGACCCTATTGCTGCAAGGATTGGACCGCAACTGTCACATCAAGAATTTCCGATACGACGCCCCGCGCCACCCCCCGGATGGGGGCCGCATCCTGTGCATCCAGACCCGATCCCAACCGGATATAGCGCGCATCCGGGCAGCAGCGGTTGGCAGGGTCGAACCCGACCCAGCCCAGCCCCGCGACATGGATCTCGGCCCAGGCATGGGCCGCCTCATGCGGCACGCCCTCCGCATCGGCAAACAGATAGCCCGAGACATAGCGCGCCGGCAGCCCCATCCGCCGCGCACAGGCGATCAGGGCATGGGCATGGTCCTGACACACCCCCTGCCCCTGGGCCAGCGCCTCCGCCGCCGTCGTCTGCGACTGCGTGCTGCCGGGCTTGTAGGCCACCGCCTCGGCCACCAGCTCCGAAAGCCGATGCGCCATGGACAGCGCTCCATCCGCCCCCGCCGCCCGCTTGGCCAGTTCCACCACCGCCGCATCCGCCTGCGTCGCCGGCGTCTCCACCAGATAGACCTCGGGCGGCACAACCTCTCGATGCCCGCGCAGAACCCCCGCCAGATCAAGGGTTTCCACGGTGCCCGTGACCCGGACCTCGACCTCGGACACCGGGCCCTTCACCATCCAGCCCTGCACCCGATCCCCGGCCCCGTCGCGGAAGGACCCGCCCGGTATCCCGTCCGACACGGTCACCGTCCAGTCCCGCACCTTCTGCCCGTCGAATTTCGACGGCGTCAGCCGATGGCTCTGCATCACCGCCCGCACCGGGCGGTCATAGCGATAGCGCGTCACATGATCGACCGACAGCAGCATCACCGCATATCCCCGCTCAGATAGGTCTCATGCACCAGCGACCCCAGCCCCGCCACCTCGCGGATGAAACGCGACAGGAATTCATGCAGCCCTTCGTCGAAAATGTCCTCCACCTTCGTCGCCTCCAGTGCCGCCAGCATGTCCTGCGCCCGCGCCTGCGCCTCGGACGTGGCCCCATAGGCCCGCGCCAAGCGGTTGAGATGGATCGAAATCTCTTCCACGCAGGTGATCAGCGACCGGGGGCATTGCGGATTGAGGATCAGGAAATGCGCGATCTTCGCCGCCGTCACCTCGCCCCCATAGGCCCAGTGAAAGGCCCGATGCGCCGACATGGCACGCAGCAGCGTGGTCCACTGGTAATTGTCCAGGCCGGAGCCCACGAATTCCACCTTGGGCAGCAGGACGTAATACTTCACGTCCATCAGGCGCGCCGTATTGTCCGCCCGTTCGAGATGATAACCAAGGTTTAGGAAATCCCACCCATCATTGCGCAGAAGCGTGGCCTCGATCGCCCCGCGCACCATCGCCGCGTGCCGCATCGTCCATTCGGTCAGCCGCGACAGTTCCAACTCGCTGCGTGAGGTCCGTTCCAGTTGCCGCAATTCCTGAAAGGCCGTGTTCAACGCATCCCAGACCTGCGCCGTCAGCGCGGTGCGCACGATGCGCCCGTTCTCACGCGCCGTCGTGATACAAGAGGCAACGGATGAGGGATTGTCGCGGTCGAAGAAAAGGAAGCTCTCGATGTTCCTCTGGACCGGATCGCCATATTTGCGCGCAAAGGCATCGGCATTGCCCGAGGCCTGCAACAGTGAATCCCACTCGTTGCGATAACCCCCGGCCGAAGGCAACAGCGCGATGCGCGAACCCACTTCCAGAAAACGGGCGGCAGTTTCCGCCCGCTCCATGTAGCGGGCGATCCAGAACAGGTTGTCGGCGGTCCGGCTCAGCATGTCGTCGTCACTCCGCCAGCACCCAGGTATCCTTCACCCCGCCCCCTTGCGAGGAGTTCACGACCAGTGACCCTTCCTTCAGCGCCACCCGCGTCAAACCTCCGGGAACAAGTTCGATCCGCTCCCCCACAAGGCAATAGGGCCGCAGGTCCACATGCCGCGGGGCCACGCCCTCGGCCACGAAAGTCGGGGTGGTCGAAAGCGCCAGCGTCGGCTGGGCGATGTAGTTCCCCGGATCGGCAAGGATTTTCGCCCGGAAGGATTCCACCTGATCCTTGCTGGATTTCGGTCCGACCAGCATCCCATAGCCCCCCGACCCGTGAACTTCCTTAACAACCAGTTCAGAAAGGTTATCAAGAACGTAACGAAGATCATCGGCCTTGCCGCATTGCCAGGTCGGCACGTTCTGCAAGATCGGCTCCTCACCCAGGTAGAACCGCACCATCTCCGGCACGAAGGTATAGACGGCCTTGTCATCCGCCACCCCCGCACCGGGGGCCGAACAGATGCTCACCCCGCCCGACCGATAGACATCCATCAGCCCCGGCACGCCCAGCATGGAGTCAGGTCGGAAACACAGCGGGTCGATGAAGGCATCGTCGATCCGGCGATAGATCACATCCACCTTCTTGGGGCCTTCCGTCGTCCGCATCCAGACGAACTCCCCTTGCACGAATAGGTCCGCCCCTTCGACCAGTTCCACCCCCATCAGGTCTGCCAGAAAGCTGTGCTCGTAATAGGCGCTGTTGAAATGCCCCGGCGTCAGCAGCACCACGGTCGGCTCGCCCGTGCACTTCTCCGGCGCGACCGAGGCAAGGGTGCGGCGCAGGATTTCGGGATAGGTATCAACAGGTTCGATCCGGTTCTCGCGGAACAGGTCGGGGAACATCCGCATCATGATCTCGCGGTTTTCCAGCATGTAGGACACGCCCGAAGGGGTGCGGCAATTGTCCTCCAGCACAAAGAACTCGTCCGGCCCCGTCCGCACGATGTCGATGCCCACGATATGGGAATACACGCCTTTCGGCGGCTTGATCCCCGCCACGGCCTTTTCATAGGCCTCGTTCTGATAGACCAGCCGCGACGGCACGCGCCCCGCCCGCACGATCTCGCCCCGCTGATAGACGTCCACCAGAAAGGCGTTCAACGCCCGCGCCCGCTGCTTGATTCCCTTCTCCAGCCGCGCCCATTCCGCCCCGGTGAAGACGCGGGGAAACATGTCGAAGGGGATCAGGCGATCCGGATCGCCACCTTCGCCATATACGGCAAAGGTGATCCCGATACGGCGGAACAAATCCTCCGCCTCCGCCTGTTTCAGGGTGCGGAGTTCGGCGGGCATCGCCTTCATCCAGTCTTCCAGCCGCGCATAGGGCGGGCGCACCTTGCCGCCCTGATACATCTCGTTGAAGTATTGCGTCACCGTTACGCCCCCTGCTCCCCGGATCACTGCCGGTCTTTCGCCGAGTAAATCAGGGCCTTTCCCGGCTTGGAAGCGTTTCGCAAGAAAGCGATGGGTGCAGCATGTGCAACCGCACAAAAATTAGGCACAACCCGCCGTCTGGCCGGAGGCCGACCCGGCACTAGTTGCGGCTCATGGCAAAAGACCCCGTCCTCACTTTCACTGATCGCGGCATCTACTGCCCGGCGGGAGATTTCTTCATCGACCCATGGCGCCCGGTGGACCAGGCGCTGATCACCCATGGTCATTCCGATCATGCCCGCTGGGGCCACCGTCGCTACCTGGCCACGCATCAGGCCCTCCCGGTGATGCGCCATCGCCTCGGCCAGATCGAGGCGCAGGGAATAGCCTATGGCGAAAGCCTGCGGATCGGCGGCGTCACGGTCAGTTTTCACCCAGCCGGCCATATCCCCGGCTCGGCCCAGATCGCGGTTGAACGGTCGGGAGAGGTCTGGGTCGTGTCCGGCGATTACAAGGTCGAACCAGACGGCCTCGCCGAAGCCTTCGCCCCCGTCCCCTGCCACGCCTTCATCAGCGAATGCACCTTCGGCCTGCCCGTCTTTCGCTGGCGCCCGCAAGCGGTCGTCATGAACGAAGTCACGGATTGGTGGGCCGCCAATGCGGCGGCGGGGAAAGTGTCGATCCTTGGCGCCTATAGCCTCGGCAAGGCACAGCGCCTGCTGGCGGGGGTGGGGGCGGTCGGCCCGATCCTGACCCATGGCGCAGTGGAACAGGTCAATGAAATCCTGCGAAATCAGGGCTATGACCTGCCCGCAACGATCCGCGCGGGCCAAGGGGTGGACGGGAGAACCCATCCCGGCGCGCTTGTGATTGCCCCACCCTCCGCCCTCGGCTCCGCCTGGGCGCGCAAGTTCGGCCCGGCGGAAGAGGCTTTCGCCAGCGGCTGGATGGCCGTGCGGGGCATCCGCCGCCGCCGCGCCCTCGGCACGGGTTTCGTCGTTTCCGACCATGCCGATTTTCCGGGCCTCCTGTCCGCCATCCGCGCCACGGGATGCGAAAGGGTCTTCGTCACCCACGGCTACACCGCCCCCTTTCGCCGCTTTCTCGCCGAACAGGGCTATGATGCCGTGATCGTCGCCACCGAATATGGCGAGGAACCCGAAGAACCGGTGGAAACCATTGAATCATGAGGGATTTCGCAACACTCTTCGCCGCACTGGACGGCACCACCAAGACCACGGCCAAGCTTGCTGCGCTGACCCATTACTTCCGTACGGCGGCGGAGGAAGACAGGCTCTGGACCATCGCGCTCCTTTCCGGCCGCCGCCCGAAACGGGCCGTCACGGCCACCGAACTCCGCGAATGGGCGGCCGAAGCGGCCGGGCTTCCCCTCTGGCTGTTCGAGGAAAGCTACGCCATGGTGGGCGACCTCGCGGAAACCATCGCCCTGATCCTGCCCGCGGCGGCCACCGAGGAAAGCCCCTCCCTTTCGGACACCATCCGCGCCCTGACGGCACTCACCGGCCAGCCGGTCGCGGCGCGCAAGGCAGCCATCCTTGGCTGGTGGGCGCGGCTTGGCACGACGGAGCGCTTTCTTTTCAACAAGTTGATCACTGGCGGCTTCCGCATGGGGGTGAGCCAAGGCCTGATGACCCGCGCCCTTTCCACCGCGACGGGGGTGGATGAGGCGGCACTGGCCCATCGCCTGATGGGCGATTGGCAGCCCGCGACGACCAGTTTCCAATCCCTGATCCGGGATGAGGGGGAGGGCACGGCCTCCCGCCCCTATCCCTTCGCCCTCGCCTCGCCGCTGGAAGAGGGGCCAGAGGCGCTTGGCGACCCTGCCGACTGGCATGCCGAATGGAAATGGGACGGCATCCGCGGCCAGTTGATCCACCGCCCCGGCCTCCTCGCCCTCTGGTCGCGGGGGGAGGAACTGATTACCGACCGCTTTCCCGAATTCGCCCCCCTCGCCGATTTCCTGCCCGGCGGCACCGTGATCGACGGCGAAGTCCTCGCATGGGACCGCGTGAACCATCGCCCTTTGCCTTTCGCCGACCTGCAAAAGCGGATCGGGCGGAAGACCGTTCCGAAGAAACTGCTGTTGGAGGCACCTGCCCGTCTTCTGGCCTATGACCTGCTGGAGGATGGCGGCAGGGACCTGCGCAACTCTCCCTTCACCGAGCGGCAGGCACGGTTGGCGGCGATCTTGTCGGACCTGCCGCCCGACCTGCCCCTTTCCCTTTCGCCTCCCATCACCTGCGCCGATTGGGCCGACCTTGCTGCCACACGTCAGACGGCACGGGAACGTCAGGCCGAAGGCCTTATGCTGAAACGAAAATCCTCGCCCTATTTCACCGGACGAAAGCGCGGTGACTGGTGGAAATGGAAGCTCGACCCCTTCACCCTGGATGCGGTGATGCTCTACGCGCAGGCCGGGCATGGGCGGCGGGCGAACCTCTATACCGATTTCACCTTCGCGGTGCGCGACGGCAATGCGCTGGTGCCCTTCACCAAGGCCTATTCCGGACTGACCGATGCCGAATTCGCCGAGATCACGCGCTGGGTGCAGAAGAACACGCTGGAACGCTTTGGCCCCGTCCGCCGCGTGCCGCCGGAACTGGTCTTCGAGATCGGATTCGAGGGGATACAGGAAAGCCCGCGCCACAAATCCGGCATCGCGCTGCGCTTTCCGCGCATGATCCGCTGGCGGCGCGACAAGCCGGTGGACGAGATCGACACGCTCGATGGCCTGCGCGACCTGTTGCGCGCGACCCGGGCGTAGGATGGGCAGTATTGCCCATCCTACCCGGCATCGCGCCGATTTGCGCCACCGCGCCTTGCGCCTTTGCCATCCCGCGCCCTAGATGAAGGTCAGATCACTGAACGAGGTTTCCCCATGACGCTGCCCCTGCCCCGCCCCGTGTTTGACGCCAATGCCACCGGGGGCGGCCTCGGCAAGTTGCCGGACTGGGACCTAACCGACCTCTACCCCGCGCCGGATGCACCGGAATTCGCGCGTGACATGGGCTGGCTGGAAAAGGCCTGCGCCGATTTCGCGGCCAGCTACGAGGGCAAGCTTGCGACGCTCGACGCGGCCGGGCTTCTGGCCTGCGTGCAGGCCTATGAGAAGATCGACGTGATCGCAGGCCGCATCATGTCTTTCGCCGGGCTGCGCTACTATCAGAACACGATGGACAGCGAGCGGGCGAAGTTCATGGCCGATGCGCAGGACCGCATCACAACCTTCACCACCCCGCTGGTCTTTTTCAGCCTTGAATTCAACCGCCTGGATGAAGGGCACCTGTCCGGCCTGTTGGCACAGAATGCCGACCTTGCCCGCTACAAGCCGGTTTTCGACCGGATGCGCGCGATGCGGCCCTATCAACTGTCGGACGAGCTGGAAAAATTCCTGCATGACAATTCCGTCGTCGGGGCCAGCGCCTGGAACAAGCTGTTCGACGAGACGATGGCGGGCCTGATGTTCAAGGTCGAGGGCGAGGAAGAGGGGTTGAACCTCGAATCCACCCTCAACCTGCTGACGGATACCGACCGCGCCAAGCGCGAGGCGGCAGCGCGGGCGCTGGCGGTGGTTTTTGACAAGAATATCAAGCTCTTCGCCCGCGTCCACAATACCTTGGCCAAGGAGAAGGAGGTCGAGGATCGCTGGCGCAAAATGCCCACGCCGCAGACCGGGCGCCACCTGTCCAACCATGTGGAACCCGAAGTGGTGGAGGCGCTGCGCAATGCCGTGGTGGCCGCCTATCCGAAGCTGTCGCATCGTTACTATCGGCTGAAGGCGAAATGGATGGGGCTGGAAAAGTTGCAGGTCTGGGACCGCAACGCCCCCCTGCCGATCGAAACACCCAAGACCGTGGATTGGGACAGCGCGACCCGGACGGTGCTGGAGGCCTATGGCGCCTTCGATCCCAAGATGGCGGATCTGGCCAAGCCCTTCTTCGAGAAGGGCTGGATCGACGCGGGCGTGAAGCCCGGCAAGGCGCCGGGGGCCTTTGCCCACCCGACGGTGACCACCGTGCACCCCTATGTGATGCTGAACTACCTCGGCAAACCGCGGGACGTGATGACTCTGGCGCATGAACTGGGCCATGGCGTGCATCAGGTGCTGGCGGCGGGTCAGGGGGAGCTTCTGTCCTCCACGCCCCTGACGCTGGCCGAAACGGCGAGCGTATTCGGCGAGATGCTGACCTTCCGCAAGCTGCTGGACGGGGCCAAGACTCCGGGCGAGCGCAAGACGCTGCTGGCGGGGAAGGTGGAGGACATGATCAATACGGTCGTCCGCCAGATCGCCTTCTACGATTTCGAATGCAAGCTGCACGCCGCGCGCCGCGAGGGGGAACTGACGCCCGACGACATCAACGCCCTGTGGATGAGCGTGCAGGCCCAATCGCTGGGCGATGCCTTCGAATTCATGGACGGGTATGAGACCTTCTGGGCCTATATCCCGCATTTCGTGCATTCGCCCTTCTACGTCTATGCCTATGCCTTCGGCGACGGGCTGGTGAATGCGCTCTATGCCGCCTATGCGGATGGGCTGCCGGATTTTCAGGCCAAGTATTTCGAGATGCTCAAGGCGGGCGGATCGAAGCACCACAAGGAACTTCTGGCCCCCTTCGGCCTTGACGCCAGCGATCCGAAATTCTGGGACAAGGGGCTGTCAATGATCGCGGGATTCATCGACGAGTTGGAGGCGATGGAGGGCTGATCCGGCCCTGCCGACGGGAAGAAAGGGGCCACGGGCAAGGGATTGCCCGTGGCCCCTTTATCTTGTCACCAGCTGATTTCGCGTGCCGTTTCAAAGGCTTTGTCGATCATGACCTGCGTGCCGCGGGTGAATTCCAGCGGGCAGGGATAGGCGACGCCGGTGCGGATGGACTTTCCGAAGTTTTCCACCTGCAACTTGTAGTGATTGGCAGCCGGCCAGCGTTCCGAGGTGACGGTCTGGTTCTGGTGCAACTCGATCCGTGCCTCGGCGAAGAGATTGGCGTTGAAGGGGCCGTTGGCGACTTTCAGAAGGCCCTTGTCGCCGTGGAAGGTCACCTCCTGCCGGTTCTGAAGGCGCATGGAGGTCATGGCCGTATAGGTCGCGCGGCCCAGCGGGCCTTCGAGGATGGCGTCCACCTCGGCCCAGACATCGACCCCGTTCTCGCGGATCATGCGGCAAGAGAGATCCGTCGCCTCGGCCCCGGTCACGAAACGGGCCGAGCCATAGGTATAGACCCCGATGTCGCGAATGCCGCCGCCGCCGGTTTCGGGGCGGTTGCGGATGTTCTGCGTTTCCTCGGCATTGTTGTAGGAAAAGAAGGCATCGACGTGCCGCAACTTGCCGATGGCCCCGCCCTGCACCAGTTCCCGCGCCCGGATCCATTGCGGGTGATGGACGATCATATAGGCCTCGGCCGCCAGAAGGCCGGTACGGTCGCGTTCGGCGATGATCGTGTCGATCTCTTCGGCCTTCATCGCGATGGGCTTTTCGGTCAGCACATGCTTTCCCGCCCGGAGCGCCTTCAGCGTCCAGTCCACATGCAGGTGGTTGGGCAAAGGGATGTAGATGGCGTCGATGGTCGGATCGGCGAGAAGGTCGTCATAGGTCATCTGCGCAAGGCCGGGACAGAAATCCCAGCCCGTGGCGCTGCCGGGGGACGAGGTGCCGAGGGCGGCAAGGATGGCGTTTTCGGCCATGTGGATGGCGGGGGCCATCTGTTCGCGGGCGAATTTGGCGTTGCCCAGCACGCCCCAGCGGACGGGTTTCATCGCATCTCCTCCTGTCTGATGTTGCGGCGCAGGCTAGGGCGCGGCGCCGGGCGGCGCAAGGTCAGTCGGTCTTCTTCAGGCGCGCGAGGATCTGGCCGCGCGCCACGAAGAGGATGCCGCCCAGATAGGCGACCGAAAGAGCAAGAAGGGTGACCCAAGGGTAGGTGAGCAACGCCGCGATGATGGCAGCGAGCCCCACGAGGATGTAGCGCGCATCTTCGGCATAGAAGGTGACGCGCTTGAGCGAGGGGGTGCGGATGCGGCTGATCATCAGCGCGCCCATGGCCACCATCCAGAGCGCGACGGCCATCGGCGGCAGGCGGACATCGCCGGGGAAGCAGAAGGCAAGGTAGATCGGGGCCAGCACCAGCATGGCCCCGGCCGGCGACGGCACGCCGATGAAGGAGGTGCGTTCCGCCGGTTCGTCGCCATCGCTGCGCTTGTTGCCGACATTGAAGCGGGCAAGGCGCAGCATGCAGCAGATGGCATAGATCAGGACCGCGATCCAGCCCAGCGAGGCCTCGCCCTTCAGGCCCCAGAGATAGAGGACGATGCCGGGGGTCACGCCGAAATTGACGAAATCGCCAAGGCTGTCGAGTTCCGCGCCGATCGCGCTTTCGGATTTGAGCATCCGGGCGAGGCGGCCATCCAGCGCGTCCAGTGCGGCGGCGAGGCCGATCAGGGCGACGGCAGTGGCGATATGGCCGTCGATGGCGAAGCGGATCGCGGTCAGGCCCGCGCAGAGGCCGAGGATCGAGACGAGGTTCGGCAGAAGTTGCAGTATGTGCAGCTTGCGGCGGGGGCGCGGCGTCTCGTCCATCGGCATGGTCATTCCATCCGGGCGATGCGCTGGGGGCTGGGCTGGCCGATGGTGGCGATTATGGTTTCGCCCGCGATGCAGGTCTGGCCCAGCGCCACCTGCGGTTCTACCCCGTCGGGCAGGTAGATATCGAGGCGGGAGCCGAAGCGGATCAGGCCGAAGCGTTCACCTGTGCGCAACTCCTGCCCCTTGACGGCAAAGCAGAGGATGCGGCGGGCGACGAGGCCGGCGATCTGCACCACGGCGATGGAACGGCCATCGGCCATGTCGATGCGGATCGAGTTGCGCTCATTGTCCACCGACGCCTTGTCGAGCGAGGCGTTCAGGAACTTGCCGGGGCGGTAGGCGATTTCCGAGACGCGGCCCGCGATGGGGGCGCGGTTCACATGGCAGTTGAAGACCGACATGAAGACGGAGACGCGCATCAGCGCATCCGGCCCCATGCCCAGTTCCGGTGGCGGCACGGCGCGTTCGATGAGGGAGACGACACCATCGGCGGGGCTGACCATGAGGCCCGCATTGGTGGGCACGGCGCGCTTGGGATCGCGGAAGAAGTAATAGCACCAGACGGTTAGCCCGACACCCACCCAACCCAGCGGGTCCCAGATCCAGAACAGGACCAGCGTCACGGCGGCGAAGGCCGCGACGAAACGGATGCCTTCGCGGTGCATCGGCTTGATGAAGGTTTCGAGCATGGTCATCGGCGGTCTCCGTCTTTCCTGCCCTCTACCCCTGTCGGGGGGCCGAGGCAACGGTTGCAAGGGTCGCGGCATGGAAAACGGCGGCCGGGGCTGGCCCGACCGCCGTTTTCCGGACTGTTAATCAATCGTTAACAATCAGCGAAACTGTCGCCCTTTCCATGGCTTAGGCGGGGATAACCATCCCTTTGCCCTTGGCCAGTTCGCGCATCCGGGCCTGCAACTTTTCGAAGGCGCGGACCTCGATCTGGCGGATGCGTTCGCGGCTGACGCCGTAGCTTTCCGACAGTTCCTCCAGCGTGACCGGCACTTCGGCCAGACGGCGCTGCATCAGGATGTCCTTCTCACGCTCGTTCAGCACGGCCATGGCCTGCACCAGCAGGGCGCGGCGGGCGTCAAGCTCGTCGCGTTCTTCATAGGCGCCGGCTTGATCGCTGTCCTCATCCTCCAGCCAATCCTGCCATTGCGTCGCGCCTTCGCCATCGGACCCCACCGTCGCGTTAAGCGAGGCGTCGGAGCCGGAGAGGCGGCGGTTCATGTCGATGACCTCTTCCTCGGTCACCGAAAGGTCCTTGGCGATCTGGGCCACGTTTTCGGGGCGGAGATCACCCTCTTCCAGCGCGCCGACCTTGGCCTTGGCCTTGCGCAGGTTGAAGAAGAGCTTCTTCTGCGCGGAGGTTGTGCCGAGTTTCACCAGCGACCAGGACCGCAGGATATACTCCTGGATCGAGGCGCGGATCCACCACATGGCATAGGTGGCCAGGCGGAAGCCCTTTTCGGGATCGAACCGCTTGACCGCCTGCATCAGGCCGACATTGGCCTCGGAGATGACTTCGGCCTGCGGCAGGCCATAGCCGCGATAGCCCATTGCGATCTTGGCGGCGAGGCGGAGGTGCGAGGTGACGAGCTGGTGCGCGGCACCGGCATCCTGATGATCGACCCAGCGCTTGGCCAGCATGTATTCCTGTTCCGGCTCCAGCAGCGGAAACTTGCGGATTTCCTGAAGGTAACGGTTCAGACCCTGTTCCGGGCTGGGTGCGGGAAGATTCTGGTAGGTGCTCATGTCGTGCCCCCTGTTCTGTGCCCCGGGTCTTTCTCAGAAGCCCCCGAGGACTGGCGAAGATGGGAAGGCCGGAGTGCAAGTTCAAGGCCAGCTTCCCTTTCCACGTTACATGGGAAAGGTTCCGGTAGCGTTAAAGCCAAGGTTTCGTGCGGTCACGCACATGTCAGGCATTGTTTCAAGAGATCAGCGCGCGGATCGCAGGGCTTCGACAAGGGCGGCCATGTCGGGCGGCAGGGGGCTTTCGAATTCGAGTGCCTCGCCGGAGACGGGGTGAAGGAAGCCGAGCGTCGCGGCATGTAGGGCCTGCCGGGGGAAGGCATTGCCCATGTCGGCGGCACGCTCGCCCACCGCCTTGGGCGAGAGGCGGCGGCGGCCGCCATAGGTCTGATCGCCCAGAAGGCCGTGGCCGGCATGGGCCATGTGGACGCGGATCTGATGGGTGCGCCCGGTTTCGAGCCAGCAGTCGATCAGGGCGGCGGCATCGCCGAAGGTTTCGACGACGCGGGCGCGGGTGACGGCATGGCGGCCCGCGCCATCCCAGACGACGGCCTGACGCTGGCGGTCGGTCTTGTGGCGGGCGAGGCCGGTGGCGATGCGCAGGATGCCGCCCTGTTCGAAACTCACCCCCCGCGTGCACCGCAGGCGGGGATCGGCGGCATCGGGCACGCCATGGACAAGGGCGATGTAATGGCGCGTAACGCTATGATCTTCGAACTGTTTTGCAAGGCCATGATGGGCGCGGTCAGATTTCGCGACGACGAGAAGGCCGGTTGTATCCTTGTCGATGCGATGGACGATGCCGGGGCGTTTCTCGCCGCCGATGCCCGACAGCGTGTCGCCGCAATGATGCAGCAGCGCGTTGACCAGCGTGCCGCTGGGCGAGCCCGGCGCGGGGTGGACGACCATTCCGGCGGGTTTGTCGATCACGATCAGATCGGCGTCTTCGTAGAGGATCGTGAGGGGGATGTCTTCGGGCCGGGCATCATATTCCTCGGCCGGGGCGAGGAGGAGGGTATAGGCCTCGCCCTCTGTCACGCGGGTCTTGGGATCGGTGACGGGGGTGCCGTCCTTCAGCACATCCCCTTCGGCGATCATCTTCATCAGGCGCGAGCGGGACAGGGCGGCTTCCTCTGGCACCTCGCGCGCCAGCGCCTTATCAAGACGGTCAGGCGGGTTTTCCCCGATGGTGACGGTCAGGGTGGCGACGCCCTCTTCGGAAAGGTCTTGCATGGACGACACTCCTGACACGGGCGCGTTGCCGCCCAGCCTGATTTTCCTGAAATGGCTCGTGATCGTGTTGATGGTCACGATGATCGGGGGTGTCATAACCATCGTCGGGCTGCTTGTCACCCGGATGCCGGATGGATCTTCGGTGGGGGTGCCGGAGGCGGTGGTGTTGCCGGAGGGGGAGCGGGCGGCGGCGGTGACGGTGGCGGTGGGGATGCTGCTGGTGGTCACGGAAAGCCAACGTTTATTGGTGTTTGACCGCATGGGGACGCTGATCCGCGAGGTTGATCTGGCGGAATGAGGGCTGCGGCGGCTGTGCCGTAAGCTGTGCCGCATTCTGTGCCGCAAACTGTGGCCACGCAGCGGGCAGTGAGGAGGCCTTTTCCGCAACGGGCGATAGGCGGGGGTTATGGGTTGGGGCCTGCCCCCCTTGCATGGCTTGTGCCCTGTTCTGTGCCGCTTTCTGTGCCGCAAACTGTGGCCATGCGGCGGGCGGCGGGTTGGGATTTCCTCAAGGGACGTGAAAGGACGCAAAACCGCCCGGCGGGGCGGAAACCGACCCCCGCATGGCGGCTTCGGGCATGACCTTGCGTCAGGGCCGGGTCCAGCATGGCGCGGGGCCATGCGGGAGACGGGGACATGATCGGCGATCTGGGCGCGCGGGATGCGACGGCGCTGGCGGAGCTTGTGGCGGCGCGGGAGGTGACGGCGGAGGAATTGCTGGATGCGGCGCTGGCGGCGGTGGAGGCGCGCAATCCCGACCTCAATGCGGTTGTCCTGATGCAGGAGGGTGTGGCGCGGCGGGCCATCGCGGCGGGCCTGCCCGAGGGGCCGTTCAAGGGGGTGCCGTTCCTTCTGAAGGATCTGGGCTGCGAGGCGGTGGATTTCCCGTCGCATAACGGATCGCGGCTGCTGGCCGATACGCGCTATGACCGCGACTCGGCCATCTATGCGCGCATCCGGGCGACGGGGGTGGTGACCTTCGGGCGGACCACGAGCCCGGAAGGCGGGATCGGGGCGGCGACGGAGGCGGCGGTCTATGGCGGGCCGACGCGGAACCCGTGGAACCTGGACCATACCTCGGGCGGGTCATCGGGCGGGGCCGGGGCGGCGGTGGCGGCGGGGATCGTGGCCTTTGCGCATGGGTCGGATGGCGGCGGGTCGGTGCGGATACCGGCGGCGTCCTGCGGGCTTTTCGGGTTCAAGCCGACGCGGGCGCGGCTGCCGGATGGGCCCTATGTGGGCGAGGGCTGGGCGGGGATGGCGATTGACGGTTTCCTGACGCGGTCGGTCCGGGATACGGCGGTGATGCTGGATGCCTGCGCGGGGCCTGATCTGGGGGCGCCCTATGTGGCACCGCCACTGATCCGCAGCCATGCCGATGCGATCAGCCGCCCGCCGAGGCGGCTGCGGGTGATGATCTGCGACACGACCTTTACCGGCGCGCCGATCCATCCGGAGGTGAAGGCGGCGGTGCATCAGGCGGGGCGGCTGCTGGAGAGCCTTGGCCATCATGTGGAACCCGGGCGACCGCAGGCGGATGTGCCTATGATGATGCGGGCCTGGACGGATATCGTGGGGGTCGGCACGGCGCTGGGGGTGCGCAAGACGTTGAAGGGGCGCGATGCGGAGGGGTTGGTCGAGGGCGTGTCGCGCGGTGCGATGGCCCATGCCGAAACGCTGCATCCGACGCGATACCTTGAGGCGGTGGGGGAAATCCATGCCTTCGGGCGGCAGATGGCGGCGGTGTTCGAGCATGGCCCGGATGTGATCCTGTCGGCCTGTCTGGCGGAACCGCCCGCCAGGGTGGGGCGGTTTTCGCATGCGACGGAGGATTACGTCGGCTATCGCATCGGACCCGGCGGCATCTTCGAATATTCGCCCTTCTGCGCCGTGTTCAATGCGAGCGGGCAGCCTGCGGCCTCGGTCCCGCTTGGCTGGTCGGAAGGGGAGTTGCCCATCGGTGTGCATCTGGCGATGCGCTTTGGGGCGGATGAGGAGTTGATTGCACTTTGTGCAGAGTTGGAACGCGCAGCCCCCTGGGCGGCGATCCGCGCGCCGATGGCGGGGGCATCGCGGCAATAGTGCTTGCCAAGCGGGGATTCGGGCGGTCAGATATGATCAAAAGACAAGAACCAATGGGGAGCGCCGCAGAGTGACCGAAGCCGTCACCATCGAGGCCCGGAATGCCGTGAAGGCCTTCGGCCAGGGCGATCATGTGGTGCGGGCGCTGGATGATGTTTCGATCCAGATCCGCAAGGGAGAGTTCTTCACGCTGCTTGGCCCTTCGGGCTGTGGCAAGACCACGCTTCTGCGGCTGATCGCGGGGTTCGAGATGCCGACCTCGGGCACGATCCTGCTGGATGGCGCGGATATCACTGACCTGCCGCCGAACCGGCGCCCGGTGAACACGGTGTTCCAGAGCTATGCCCTGTTCCCGCATCTGACGGTGGCCGAGAATGTGGGTTTCGGCCTGACGATGCAGGGCCGCCCCAAGGCCGAGGTGAAGGCGCGGGTGGATCAGATGCTGGCGCTGGTGAAGCTGGAGCCGATGGCCGGGCGCAAGACGAGCCAGCTTTCGGGCGGGCAGCAACAGCGCGTGGCGCTGGCCCGCGCGCTGGCCCCGCAGCCGAAGGTTCTGCTGCTGGATGAACCGCTGAGCGCCCTCGACCTGAAGCTGCGCAAGGAGATGCAGGTCGAGTTGAAGCGGTTGCAGACGGAGACGGGCATCACCTTCATCTTCGTGACGCATGATCAGGAAGAAGCGCTGACCATGTCTGACCGGATCGGGGTGATGAGCGCGGGCAAGTTGCAGCAGGTGGGCAGCCCGAAGGAGATCTATACCCGGCCCGTGAACCGCTTCGTGGCGAGTTTCATCGGCGAGACGAATTTCCTGCCCGCGACGGTGGTGCCGGGGGGCGTGAAGCTGTCCACCGGCGATGTGGTCGAGGTGGCAACGGCCGCACAGGGCACGGTCACGCTGACCGTGCGGCCGGAACAGGTGCGGATCGTGGGGGCCGGAGAGGCGGGGGCGATTGCGGCGCGGGTGAAGTTCAACGTCTATTTCGGGACGGATACGCATTGCCATATGGCCCTGGCCGACGGGACAGAGGTGGTGGCGCGGGTGCAGAGCCCGGCCAGTGGCGAGGCGGGCGTCGTGGAGGGAACGGATGTCGGCATCCGCTTCGCCCCCGGCGCGGCGCAGGTTCTGGAGGATTAGGGCGATGAGCGCGGCAGAGGACAGGCTGACGCGTCAATCGGCCCGGAACGGGTGGCTTTTGTCGGCCCCTGCCCTTGTCCTGCTGATGGTGGCTGCCATCGGGCCGCTGGTCATCATCATCATCTATTCCTTCCTGACGCCGGGCCAATACGGCAATGTGGTCTGGGACTTCAGTCTGGACGGCTGGGTTTCCATCCTGTTCACGCGGGACATTTTCGACGGCACGCTGGGGCTTGCCGATGCGCATCTGACGATCTTCTGGCGGTCGGTCAGCCTGTCGATCATGACGACGGTGGTGGCCTTTGCCCTTGGCTTTCCGACGGCCTGGTTCATTGCCACGCGACCGGCGCGGCAGCGGGCGATGTGGCTGTTCCTGATCACGATCCCCTTCTGGACCAACCTTCTGATCCGGACCTTCGCGATCATGGAGGTGATCCGGGCGGAGGGGGTGCTGAATACCGCGCTGCTCTGGGCCGGGATCATCGAGACGCCACTTGCGATCATCTACACGGATGTCGCGGTGCTGATCGGGATGGCCTATGTCTATCTGCCGCTGATGGTGCTGCCCCTGTTCGCCGCCATCGACCGGTTCGACATGCGGCTACTGGAGGCGGGCTATGACCTTTATGCCAGCCGCTGGCAGGTGCTGCGGCGGGTGATCCTGCCCATCGTGAAGCCGGGGATCGTGGCGGGGTCCATCCTTGTCTTCATCCCGTCGCTGGGGGCCTATGTGACCCCGCGCGTTCTGGGCGGCGGCAAGAACATGATGATCGGGAATTTCATCGAGTTGCAGTTCCTGGCCGGGCGCAACTGGCCGCTGGGGGCGGCGCTGTCGGTGACGCTGCTGGTGATCGTGACGGCGGCGCTGCTGATCTATGTGCGGGCGGCGAACCGGGGGAGCAATCCGCATGGCTGAGCGGCGGTTCGAAATCTCGCGCATTCCCGGTTTTGCGACGGTGGCGGTGGCGACCTTCGTGATGCTGTATCTGCCCATCGCGGCGCTGGTGACCTATTCCTTCAATGCGGGGAATTCGGTGGCGGTCTGGGAAGGGTTTTCGCTGCACTGGTATCAGGATGCCTGGAACAATCAGGCGGTGAAGGATGCGACGGCGCGGTCCCTGATCATCGCCGTCTGCGCGGCGGTGATTTCGACGACGGTGGCGACGCTGGCCGCGATGGGGACGACGCGGCGGGCGCGGTTCCGGGGGGATACGTTCATCTATGTGGCGATCAACCAGCCGCTGATGGTGCCCGAGATCGTGACGGCGGTGGCGCTGATGATCCTGTTCGGGATGGTGAAGGAGGCGACGGGCTATCAGGGGCTGGGCTATCTGATCCTGGCGCATTCGGCCTTTTGCATCCCCTTCGCCTATCTGCCGATCCGGGCGCGGCTGGAGGGGATGGACCTGTCGCTGGAGACGGCGGCGGGCGATCTTTATGCCACGCCCTGGCAGACCTTCCGCCATGTGACGCTGCCTTTGCTGGGGCCGGGGATATTGGCGGGCGCGATGCTGGCCTTCGTGATTTCGCTGGATGATGTCATCATCACGGAATTCGTGAAATCGGGGGGGCAGGACACGCTGCCCACCTATATGCTGGGCCAGTTGCGGCGCACGATGACGCCGGAGGTGAATGCCATCTCGACCGCGCTTCTGGCGCTGACGGTGGTGTTGCTGACGATCTTCTTCCTGCTCACCAGAAAGCGGGAGTGAACAAGGAAAAAAGGGACTTCAACATGGGAGCGACTGCAATGAAGAAACTTCTGACCGCGACCGCGCTGCTGATGGCGACGAGTGCCATCGCGCAGGCGGAGGGGCAACTGAACCTGTACAACTGGGGGAACTACACCTCTCCGGAACTGCTGGAGAAGTTCAAGGCCGAGACGGGGATCACCGTCACGGTGACCGACTATGACAGCAATGACACCGCGCTGGCCAAGGTCGAGGCGGGCGGGCATGGCTTTGATCTGGTGGTGCCGTCGGCCAACTATGTGCCGATCTGGGTGGAGAAGGGGCTGATCGTTCCGCTGGACCTGTCGAAGCTGCCGAACCATGCCAATATCGCGCCGGAATGGCGGGATGTGAGCTGGGATCCGGGCCGGACCCATACGGTGCCGTGGCAATGGGGATCGACCGGGGTGGCGGTGGATACCGCCGTCTATTCGGGTGACATCAATACCAGCGCCGTCTGGCTGGAAGTGCCGGATGAGTTGAAGGGCAAGATCAACGTGGTGCCCGAGATGAACGACATCGTGGCCATGGCCACCATGTATGCAGGCGGCGAGCCCTGTTCGGAAGATCCCGAAGTCCTGAAGAAGGCGCGCGACCTGCTGGTCGCGGCAAAGCCGCATTGGATCAGCATGGATTACGGCGCGACCGAGCGGCTGTCGAATGGCGACTGGGCGGGGTCGGTGAACTGGAACGGGTCCACCATGCGGGCGCGTCTGGCCAATCCGACGGTGGCCTATGGCTATCCGAAGGAAGGCTATCCGCTGTTCATGGATTCGGTCGCCCTGCTGGCCGATGCGCAGAATGTGGAAGAGGCTTACAAGTTCCTCGACTTCATCATGGTGCCGGAGAATGCGGCGATGATCTCGGCCTTCGCGCGCTATGCGAACGGGATCGCCGGATCGGAGGCCTTCATGCCGGAAGACATGAAGACGGCGCCGGAAGTGGTGATCCCGGCGGAATTCGCGGGCAATGGCGTGTTCCTGCCGACCTGCACGGGCAAAGCGCAGGAATACATCACCGCGATCTGGACCGAGTTGCAGAAGTGATCTGCCCGAGTGCCGCGGCCAGGGGCTGCGGCACGTTTCTTCAGGTCACGGGCGCGGGCCTTCGCCCGCGCCCGTTCCAATTGGGGCCCCTGCCCCCAAACCCCCGGAGTATTTTTCCCAAGATGAAGATGGATGATCTTTGTGCGCTGTCGGCCAGCACCCTGTCCCGTCTGATCGCAGCGCGGGAGGTGAAGCCGTCGGAGGTGATGGAGGCGACGCTGGCACGGGTCGCTGCCGTCAATGGCGCGGTGAATGCCATCGTGTCGATGCCGGATGCGGATGTGCTGATGGATCAGGCGCGGGCGGCGGATGATGCGGTGCCTGCGGGTTGGCTGCATGGCATTCCGCTGGCGGTGAAGGATCTGGTGGCGGTCAAGGGGATGCGGACGACCTGGGGGTCGCCGATCTATGCCGATCATGTGCCTGCGGCGGATGACCTGCTGGCGGCGCGGATGCGGGCGGCGGGGGCGATCTTCATCGGCAAGACGAACACGCCGGAATGGGGGCATGGGAGCCATTCCTTCAACCCGGTGCATGGGGTGACGCGCAACCCCTATGACCTGACGCGCACGGCGGGGGGATCGTCGGGGGGCGCGGCGGCGGCGCTGGCGACCCGGATGGTGGCCGTGGCGGACGGGTCGGACATGATGGGATCGCTGCGCAATCCGGCGGCCTTCTGCAATGTCTATGGCTTTCGGCCGAGTTACGGATTGGTGCCTGCCGATGCGGTGGGGGATACTTTCCTTGCCACCATGGCCACCGAAGGGCCGATGGCGCGGACGGTGGAGGATGTGGCGCGGCTGCTGGAGGTGCAGGCGGGGGTAAACCCGGAAGTGCCTTTCGGGCGGGAGTCGGAGCCGTTCGGTGACCTTCTGGCGATGGAGATGCGGGGCAAGCGCATCGGCTGGCTGGGCGATTGGGGCGGGGCCTATCCTTTCGAGCCGGGGATTTTGGAGTTATGCGAAGAGGGTTTGCGCGTGTTTGAGGGGATGGGGGCGGTGGTGGAACCGGTCGCCCCGCCCTTCCCGGCGGAAAAGCTGTGGTTCGCCTGGACGACGATCCGGGCCATGCTGAATGCGGGCGACAAGCAGGCGATGGCGGCGGACCCGGCCAAGCGCGCGCTGATTAAGCCGGAGAGCCTTTGGGAAATCGACCAAGGGTCGAAGGTGACGGCGGCGGAGTTTCATGCGGCGAGCGTGATTCGGTCGAAATGGTATGCGCGGGTGGCGAGGCTGTTCCGCACGTTCGACGCGCTGGTGATGCCATCGGCGCAGGTCTGGCCCTTTCCGGCGGAGTGGCGCTGGCCTCAGGCGATCGAGGGCCGGGCGATGGACACCTATCACCGCTGGATGGAGGTGGTCATCCCGGTGAGCCTTGCCGGGTTGCCGTCGTTGAATGTGCCGGTGGGCTTTGGGGCGCAGGGCCTGCCGATGGGGATGCAGGTCTTCGGGGCCTTCGGGACGGATGCGAAGGTGCTGGCCATGGGGCAGCAGTACCATCTGGCGACGGATTGGCCGGGGCGGCGGGTGCCGGTTCTTTAGCCGCGACTAAAGATCGTAGCGGGCGAGTTCGGAATAGACGCTGCCGCGTTTCGTCAGGCGGGATTCGTAAAGGCAGAAATGGTCCACCACCCATTCGGGGGTGGTGAAGCTGCTGCCCTGCGCGATGGCGCGTTCGAGGCGGAAGCATTCCTCGGGTGGCGGCGGGGGGAAACGGCCCAGCGTGACATGGGGGGTGAAGCGGCGGCTTTCGGTGGCGATCCCGGCGCTGCGGGCGGCGTGGTCGAGTTTGGCCTGAAGGCGGGTGAGAGGTTCAGAGGGCGCGACGCCCGCCCAGGCCGCGCGGGGTTTCGCGCCGCCGAAGAGGCCAAGGGATTGCAGCGACAGGGGGAAGGGCGGGAGGCGGACCTCGGCGAAGCGCTCATGGGCGGCGTGGAGGACGGGTTCGGGCTGTTCGCCGAGGAAGACGAGGGTGAGGTGGAAGCTGTCGGGATCGGTCTTTTGCGGGAGGGGCAGCAGGAATTGCTGCACGCGGAGGGCGGACAGGACCGGGTCCGGCAGGGGAAGGGCGAGGAAGGCGCGGATCATCGGCGGGCCAGATGGGCGAGGCGGGTGGTGATCTCGGGTCGGACGGGGCCTTCGCGCGGGGGATCGAGCAGGGTTTCGGTCATGTGCGGTTCCGGGGCCGGGCGGGTGCCGCCCCCCCAGGAGAGGGCGCGCAGGATATCGGCCGCATCTTCGGGCAGGCGGTCGGGGATTTCCAGCCCAGCGAGCCTGGCCCAGAGCGCCGTCCAGCAGCGCCCCACGGACCACGGGTTGTAACCGCCCCCACCGAGCAGCAGGAGGCGCGGGGCAAGGGGGCGGATTTCGGTGAGCGCCTCCAGATAGGCGCGGTTGGAGAGGGCGAGGCGGGAAAGCGGGTCTTCCAGCAGGCTATCGGCCCCGGCTTGCAGGACGATGGCCTGCGGCGCATGGGCGGCGAGGCGGGGCAGGATGAGGCCGTGCAGGACGGCGCGCGCCTCGGTATCATTGTAGCCGCGCGGGACGGGCAGGTTGAAGGCATTGCCGCCCGCATCATCCGTCAGCGCCCCGGTGAAGGGCCAGCGGTTTTCCTCATGCACCGAGATCATCAGAAGGTCGGGGTCGCCCGCGAAGGCGGGTTCCACGCCGTCGGGGTGATGGGCGTCGAGATCGACATAGGCGAGGCGGGTGAGCCCGGCGCGGCGAAGGGCCATGAGGGCAAGCACAGGGTCGTTGAGGTAGCAAAAGCCGTTGGCGCGGTCCGGCAGGCCGTGATGGGTGCCACCGCCGGGGACGTGGATCGCGCCCGTGGCATGGCTGGCCAGCAGTTCGGCGGCCAGCATCACGCCGCCGGCGCCGGTCGCGGGGCGGCGGAACATCTCGGGGAACACCGGGTTCGAGGTCGTGCCCAGATGGTGGCGGCGGCGGGTGTCGTCATCGACGGTGCCCGTCGCCTCGGCCTGCTGGAGGGCGGCGAGATAGGCGGGGGTGTGGTAGGCGGTCAGCGCGGCGGGCTTGGCGCGCGGGCTTTGCCGGTAGTGCTGGGGGGGAAGCCAGCCGAGGGCCGTGGCGAGATCCATCACGGTCGAGACGCGCGGCACGCGGAGGGGGTGGTGCCGCCCGTAGCTGGAGCCGCGATAGATGGCGGAGCCGAAGAAGAGCGGCCCCGGCAGGGGGGATGTCACGGCAGCAGCGCCTCGATCCGGTCGGTCACGGGGCGGGCGGTGGGGCGCATCACGCTGCCCCAGGTGGCGACGACGGCACCCTCGCCATCCAGCAGCACCTTGTTGAAGTTCCAGGCCGGGGTGAAGCCTTCGGTTTCGGCCAGCCATTTGTAGAAGGGATGCGCCTCTGCCCCGGTGACGGGGGTGATGTCGGTCATCGGGATGGTGAGGTCGAAATTGACGGCGCAGAATTCCTTCACCTCTTCCGCGGAGGCGAGTTCCTGGCGGAAATCGTCGGAGGGCACGGCAAGGACGACGAGGCCACGGTCGGCATAGCTGTCATGCAGCGCCTGGAGATCGTCGAACTGGTCGGCAAAACCGCAGAGCGAGGCGGTGTTCACGACAAGGACGGGGCGGCCCTTGAAGGCATCGAGGTCGATCGTGCCGCCGTCGATGGAGGGAAAGCTGAACCCGGCGAAGGCGGCCACAGGCAGGAGGGCGGCCAGGGCGGTGACGAGGGCAGAGGGAAAGAGGCGGGCGCGGGGCATAATCGGATGTCTCGAAAGCTGTGATGGCCGGGAGATAAACCGGGCGGCGCGCGGGTCAAATCAACTCTGCGCGGGCGGGGACGGGCGCGCAGGGCCGTGCCGAATGGCCATGTCTTGCCGCGGTCCGGACAAATTTCCGTGTTTTTCTTGGTGTTTGGTCACAAGCCATGCCATATTGTCGGCAGAGCAGGAACCCCGGACAAGAACCGGATCGAACGATCGGGCGGGATGATGAAAGGCAGCGGCAACAGCCAGATGTTTGGCCTTGGCGAAGACGGGCCGCGCAGCCAGTACGGTGCGCTGTGCTGGCGCATGCATCGGGGGCGGGTGGAGGTTCTGTTGATCACCAGCCGCGATACCGGGCGCTGGGTCATTCCCAAGGGCTGGCCCATGGCCGACAAGCGGCCGGAAGAGGCGGCGGCGCTGGAAGCCTGGGAAGAGGCCGGGGTTACGGGTGAAAGCGCCGGTGCGGCGCTGGGTCTTTATTCCTATGACAAGGCGCGCAAGTCCAAGGAGGCGCTGCCCTGCGTGGTGTCGGTCTATCCGCTGAAGGTGGCGCGGCTGGCGGCACGCTTTCCGGAACGGGCCGAACGGCGGCGGCGCTGGTTCAGCGCCGAACGGGCCGCGCGGCTGGTGGCGGAACCGGAATTGCGGGCGCTGCTTCTGCATCTGGCCAGCGACCCCGCCGCGTTGCAGCCGGACGCGGTTGCATCTGCCTGAAATCCGGTCTTGACTGCGCGGCCGGGGCCTTTAGCTCCGCCCCTGAGGAACCGGACAAGACCGCAGCGACAGACCTGCCCATGACGACCCAAGGCCCGACCATGCAGCCCTTCGGTGATCCGCGATGATCCGTTTCAGCCTGAAATGCGACCAGGACCACGGCTTTGAAAGCTGGTTCCCCTCGGGTGCGGCCTATGAGTCCCTGAAGGCGGCGGGCCATGTGTCCTGCCCGGTCTGCGGGTCGGTGGTGGTGGAGAAGGCGCTGATGGCCCCGGCTGTGCGCCCGGCGCGCGAGGAGGCGGGGCCGCTGCGCGGGGCGGAGACGCCGATGGAACAGGCCATCGCGGCGCTGAAGAAGCAGGTCGAGGAAAATTCCGAATATGTCGGCATGAACTTCGTCGCCGAGGCGCGGCGCATCCATCAGGGCGAGGCGCCGGAGCGATCCATCCATGGCGAGGCGCGGCCGGAGGAGGCGAAGAAGCTGATCGAGGAGGGGGTGCCGGTGGCCCCCCTGCCCTTCCTGCCCGCCCGCAAGGTGCAGTGAGCGCCGCCCCGAAGGACGGCGCGGCGGGGATCAGATCTGCTTTTCGGGCATCTGGACGCGCAGCCCGTCCAGCGCATCGCTGACCTTCAACTGGCAGGTCAGGCGCGAGCGGACCGGATCGGGATTCCAGGCGAAATCGAGCATGTCCTCTTCCATGCTGTCCTTCTTGGGCAGGCGGTCCACCCAGGCCGGATCGACATAGACATGGCAGGTGGAGCAGGCGCAGGCGCCGCCGCAATCGGCCTCGATGCCCGGGATGCCGTTGTCGCGGGCGCCTTCCATCACGGTGAGGCCGGTCGCCACCTCGACCACATGTTCCTTGCCGCCGTGTTCCACATAGGTGATCTTTGCCATTCAAGCCCTACCAGTTTCGCCAGACACGCGTTTCCTGACGCCCAGATAGGCCATCCGGGGCGGATTTGCCAGTGGGGTCAGTGGACGGGGGGGGTTGGCGGCGGGGCCGGGGAAGCGGTCCGCGTTAAGGTTAACGCCCCCTGCCCCCACTTTCTGTCGAGAAATATCCTCGGGGGGTGAATTGGCGCAAGGCGCCAAGAGGGGGGCAGACAGCCCCCCTGCAACGGTGCGGCCGGGCGCTTGCCCTGAAGCGAAGGATGTTCTATCTTTGTTCTCATGACCCCATGGCTGACCCCCGCCCTGCCCCCCGCCCGGCCCGGAGCCCCTGCCCTGCCCGCCCGGCAATGGCTGGCGCGTGACCGCCGTCCCGGCGACTGGCCGCGCCCGCCTTCGGCGCTGGTGGCGGCGCGGCTGGACGAGCCGCCGGCAGGGGCGCGGGTCTGCGTGGCGGGGCTGGTGCTGGTGCGGCAGCGGCCCGGCACGGCGAAGGGGGTGATCTTCATCACGCTGGAGGATGAGACGGGCACCTGCAATGTGGTCGTCTGGGCGAAGGTCTATGAACGGTTCCGCCGCGCGGTGATCGCGGGGCGGATGCTGCGGGTGACGGGCCGGGTGCAGCGCGAGGCGGGCGTGGTGCATGTGGTGGCCGAGGGGATCGAGGATCTTTCGGCGATGCTGGATCAGCTTCTGCGTCCCGATTTCCGGCATGACGGGGTGCGGGCCGCCGATCAGCCCTGACATGCGGCCCTGCGGGCTTTCGGGCCGGGCGCTTTGCCGTTATGGTGCCGAACCGTGATCCGGGCGAACCGGACGGGCAGCGAGGTGGCATGAAACGGGCAGTGATGGGTCTTGGCCTTGCGGTGGCGGCACTGGCTGCCTGCCAGGGGACGGGGGTGCCGAAGGCGCCCGGACGGCTGGACCTTTCGGCGGAAGTGGTGCGGCTGGATCGACCGGGGCCGCCCGCCCGGCCCGAAGGGGCCTGCTGGGAAAGCGACGTGACGCCTGCGGTGATCGAGACGGTGACCGAACAGGTGGTGGTGACCCCGGAAGAGAGGGATGCCGAAGGCCGCATCCTGACCCCGGCCAGCTATCGCACCGATACCCGCGCCCGCATCGTGCAGGACCGCGAGGAAGTCTGGTTCCGCGCCCCCTGCCCTGCGGATTACACGGTGGATTTCGTGGCCAGCCTGCAACGCGCGCTGAAGGCGCGGGGCTATTACCTGCTGCCGCTGACGGCGCAGATGGATGACGGCACGCGCGATGCGGTGCGGCGGTTCCAGGCGGACCGGGGGTTGGACAGCCCGCTCCTGTCGCTGGCGGCGGCGCGGGATCTGGGGCTGCTGCCGGTCGGTCTGGACGAGTTGTGACCATGGCAAAGGGGCGGCGGGTTGCCCCGCCGCCCCTTTCCTTGACCCGCCAGAGGCGGGATCACTGTTCCGCCGCGCCCTCTTCGATGGAGAGCGCCACGAAGCGCGGGTCGCCTGCGCGGCGCACGAGGAGGAGGAGCGACTTGCGCCCGGCCTCGCGCGCCTCGGTCACCCGATCTTCCAGATCCTGAAGGCGGGCGACGGGCTGCTGGCCCGCTTCGGTGATGACGTCGCCTTCGCGCAGACCCTTGCCATAGGCTTCGGAGGCCGCATCGACGGCGGTCACGGCCAGGCCTTCGCTGCCATCGGGCAGGCCGAGCTGCTGGGCGATTTCGGGCGTCACGGGGGCCAGCGTCAGGCCGAGCAGTTCGAGGTTCTGCGGCTCGGCCGGGGCTTCGGCGGCGGCGGGGACGGCCTCTTCGGCCTCGGCCTCTTCGCGGCGGCCCAGGGTGACGGAGAGCGTGGTGGATTTCCCGTCGCGCAGCACGACGACCGGGACGGCAGAGCCGACCGGGCTGTCGGCCACCTGCCGCGTCAGGTCGCGCGACGAGGCGATGGCGGTGCCGTCGAAGGTGGTGATGACATCGCCCGCCTGCATGCCCGCGTCACGGGCCGGGCCTTCCGGCACGTCGGTCACGAGGGCGCCGGCGGCTTCGGTCAGGCCCATCGCCTCGGCCACGTCGGGGGTGACATCCTGGATGCGGACGCCGAGCCAGCCGCGGCGGGTTTCGCCGAATTCGCGGAGCTGATCGACCACCTTGGTCACGACATTGGAGGCCATCGAGAAGCCGATGCCGATGGAGCCGCCATTGGGCGACAGGATGGCGGTGTTCACGCCGATCACCTGCCCGTCCATGTTGAAGAGCGGGCCGCCCGAATTGCCGCGGTTGATGGCGGCGTCGGTCTGGATGTAGTCGTCATAGGTGCCGGACAGTTCGCGCCCGCGGGCGGAGACGATCCCCGCCGAGACGGAGAAGCCCTGGCCGAGCGGGTTGCCCATGGCCATGACCCAGTCGCCCACGCGCATCAGATCGGAATTGCCGAACTGGACGTAGGGAAGCGGTTCGTCGGAGGTGACCTTGAGGAGCGCGATGTCGGTCTTGGGGTCCTTGCCCACGATTTCGGCCTTCAGCCGGTCGCCGGAGAAGAATTCGATCTCGATCTCATCCGCGCCTTCGATGACGTGGTTGTTCGTCACGATGTAGCCGTCTTCCGAGATCACGAAGCCTGATCCCAGCGCCTCGGACCGGCGGGGTTCGGAGGGGCCGCCGGGGCCACCTTCCGGGTTCATGAAATCGCGGAAGAAATCCTCGAAGGGGGAGCCTTCGGGGACCATCGGGCCGCCATCGGTGGGGGCGGCGACCATGGCAGAGGTGGTGATGTTGACCACCGAGGGGCTGATCTGTTCGGCCAGATCGGCAAAGCTTTCCGGCGCGCCACGCGCGGAGACATCAAGCGCAGACCCCAGCGCGAGCGACAGGCCCAGCGCAAGCGCGAGGAACACGCGGGGGACAGGACGCGGTGCCGCGGCGAGGCGGGCCGCAGGGGACGGGATTGAGGGATGCACTCCGAACTCCTTTCGTTTCACGGTGCCGCGCGTACCACTGACCGGCCGGGCGGCGGAGCACGTTTCCGATCATCAGGTAGGCAGCGCGAAACGCAATGCAAACCGGGTCGCGCCCTCTCAACAGCATGTGAACCTGCGGGGGGAAATGTTTCAAGGGCCGAATGCGGCCGAGGGGCGCGGTCAGCCCATCAGGCGGAAAGCCAGCCAGAGGAGGCCCGTGCCACCTGTCATGGCGAGAAGGCCGATCAGGCGGGCGCGATCGGGCGGGAGGGAGGCCAGGAATTCCAGCACGGCCCGGATGTGCGAAGGGGCCAGCGCAAGCGCCAGCCCCTCGATCACAAGCACCAGTCCAAGGCCCAGAAGGACCCAGGTCATTCCGCCGGGGCGGCGGGTCGCCCTGCGGGGCCGGCATCGGAGCGAAGGTAATCGAAGAATTCGCTGTCCGGCTGCATCACGATGGAGGAATTGCCCGGTTGCAACGCCCGCTCATAAGAGGTGAGCGAACGGGTGAAGGCGAAGAATTCCGGATCGCGACCGAAGGCTTCGGCATAGATGGCGTTGCGTTCGGCATCGGCCTCGCCTCGGATGACGTCGGCCTGACGGCGGGCGTCGGAGGTGAGTTCGACGACCGTCCGGTCGGCCGAGGCGCGGACGCGCTGCGCCGCTTCGCCACCGCGGGCGATTTCATCCGCCGCCTCGCGTTCCCGTTCGGCCCGCATCCGGGCGAAGGTCGCGTCGAGGTTCTGTTCCGGCAGGTCGGTGCGGGTGAGGCGGACGTCGATCACCTCGATCCCCAGGTTGGAGGCCTGGGCGCGGGCGATGTCGCGGATCTGGTTCATCAGCGCGGTGCGGTCTTCGGACAGCACGCGGTTGGAGTTCACCGAGCCCAGCACCTGCTGGATTGCCGGGTTGATGATGCTTTCCAGACGGCGGAGCGCCTGCGATTCGCCGCCGGCGCCGACCGCCTCGCGGAATTCCACGAGATCGACGATGCGCCAGCGGGCGAAGGCATCGACGACGAGACGGCGGTCGTCGAGCATGGTGACTTCGACCGGGGTCGTGGGCAGGCCGAGGATGCGGCCGTCATAGCGCACGACTTCCTGGATCAGCGGGATCTTGAAGCCGAGGCCCGGCTCTTCCTTCACCTGCTTGACCTGGCCGAATTGCAGGACCAGCGCCTTTTCGCGTTCGTCCACGATGAAGAGCGAGGACAGGGCGGCAGCGCCGAGGATGGCGACGACGGGAAGAAGGATCGCGCTTTTCATCAGTTGGTCGCTCCGGTCGCGGCGGCACCTGCGGCAGGGGCCGGACGGTTGAGTTCATTGAGCGGCAGGAAAGGCACCACGCCCTGACCGCCGCCTTCGCCGGAGGCCACGCCGTCAAGGATGACCTTGTTCATGCCACCCAGAACTTTCTCCATGGTTTCCAGATACATGCGACGGCGGGTCACGTCGGGCGCCTTCACATATTCCTCATAGACCGAAAGGAAGCGCGAAGCTTCACCCTGCGCCACGTTGACGACCTGGGCGCGGTAGGCCTCGGCCTCTTCCAGAAGGCGGGCGGCTTCCCCCCTTGCGCCTGCGGTCACGCGGTTGGCATAGGCGTCGGCCTCTTTTTCCAGCCGGTCGCGTTCCTGCTGGGCGGCCTGCACTTCGCGGAAGCTGTCGATGACTTCGCGGGGCGGCGCGGCGCGTTGCAGGTTGACGCGGATCACGTTGATCCCGGCCTGATAGCTGTCGAGCGTGGCCTGCACCCCGGCTTGAAGATCGGAGGCGATGACGCCCCGGTCACGGTTGAGGATGGGCGAAAGCTCTGACCGGGCGATGATGTCGCGCATCGCGGATTCCGACACGGCACGGATCGTGTCATCGGGATCGGCGAGGTTGAAGAGGAAGGCGGCCGGGTCCGACACGTTCCAGACCACCTGGAAGCCGATATCGACGATGTTCTGGTCGCGGGTCAGCATCAGGCCATCGCCCACCGCCCCGTCGCCCACGGCGCCGATATCGGTGGTGCGTTCGCCCGTCACCGACACGATTTCCGCCGTGATCACGGGCCAGGGGGCGAAGTTCAGGCCGGGATTGCCCACGGTGGAAAACTCGCCAAGGAAAAGCTCGACCGAGCGTTCTTCGGGCCGGACCGTGTAGAAGGACATGAAGGCCCAGAGGCCCACGGCGACCAGACCGCCGAGGAGGAGGCCCTGCTTGGTGATCATCGGGCCACCGGGATCACGCCCGCCGCCGCCACCGCCGTTGAAGCCGCCACGGTTCTTGCCGCCCATCAGAACACGGAGCTGTTCCTGCCCCTTCTTCATGATCTCGTCGATCTCGGGGATCTGGGGGCCGCCTTCGCCGGGCCTGCGGCCACCGCGACGGTCATCGCCGCCGCGTCCGCCATTGTTCCGGTCATCGTCGCCGGGGCCGCCACCGCCGCCCCACGGACCTCCGCTTCCTGCCATTGATCGTACCCTTTTTATCTTCGTCCGGCTTTAACTGTGTATGCGCGCGCCAAAATCAAGCACATGGCCCCGCGCGTCTAGCCCCTTCTGGTGGGCTTTCGCATCGTCACCAGTTCCTCCGATATGGTCGGATGGACGGCGACGGTGCGGTCGAAATCCTCTTTCGTGGCCCCCATGCGGATGGCGATGGCGGCAAGCTGGATCAATTCGCCCGCCTCGGGTGCGACGATGTGGCAGCCCAGAACCTTGCGGCTGGCCTGGCTGACGATCAGTTTCATCAGCACGCGGTCCTGACGGCCTGCGAAAAGCGTCCGCATCGGGCGGAAGGTGGCGGCATAGACCTCGATCGGTTCGATCTCGCGCGCGGCCTCTTCCGACAGGCCGACGCTGCCCAGTTCGGGCTGGGTGAAGACGGCGGAGGGGATGAGGTCATGGTCGAACCGCGTCGGCACGCCGCGGAAGACGGTGTCGGCGAAGGCATGGCCTTCGCGGATGGCGACCGGGGTCAGGTTGACGCGGTCGGTCACGTCGCCCACGGCATAGATCGAGGGGACGGCGGTCTGGGACCATTCATCCACGATGATCTGCCCGCTGCGGCCGAATTTCACGCCGAGGTCTTCGAGGCCGAGGCCTGAGGAATTGGGACGGCGGCCGGTGGCATAGAGGACGAGGTCGAATTCCCGTTCGCTGCCATCGGTGGCGACGGCGCGGATGCCGGAGGCGGTTTTCTCCAGCCGGATCACATCGGTGCCGCAATGGATGGCGATGCCGCGCGCCTGCATGGCATGGGCGACATGGCCTCGGGATTCATCGTCGAAGCCGCGCAGGATCTGCGCGCCGCGGTAGTATTGCGCGACCTCGACGCCCAGCCCGTGCAAGATGCAGGCGAATTCCGAGGCGATATAGCCGCCGCCCACCACCAGCGCCCGTTTCGGCAGGGCGTCGAGGTGGAAGACCTCGTTCGAGGTGATGGCGAGGTCCTTGCCGGGAATGTCTGGCACGAAGGGCCAGCCGCCGGTGGCGATGAGGATGTGTTTGGTGGTGATCGTCTCGCCCGTGGCGAGCCGCACGGTATGGGGATCGACCACGGTCGCGCGGCAGTCATGGATGGTGACGCCCGCGTTCAGGAGGGTGGAGCGGTAGGCGTTTTCGAGCCGGGTGAGTTCGGCTTCCAGCGATGCGCGGAATTTCGGCCAGTCGAAGCCATCGGATTTCACACGCCAGCCATAGGCGTTGGCATCCTCGATCATCTCGGGGAAGGCGGAGGCGAAGACCATCAGCTTTTTCGGCACGCAGCCGCGGATGACGCAGGTGCCGCCCATGCGGCTTTCCTCGGCCAGCATGACGCGGGCGCCGCCTTCTGCCGCCGCGATGCGCGCGGCGCGGACGCCGCCCGAGCCGCCGCCGATCACGAAGAGATCGGTGTCGAAGCTCATTCCATATCCGCGAAGATGTTGTCGGAGGGGGCGAATTCGATGAAATCCTCGCCCTCGGTGCCCTGATTGATGTCGCGCACGGTCACCCGGCCATCGCCATGGCCGATCACCACGATATCGCAGATGTCGATGAAGAGGCCGTTTTCCACCACGCCGGGGATCTGGTTCAGGACGAGCGCCAGTTGGCGCGGGTTGCCGATGCGTTTCAGGTGCAGGTCGATGATGTAATTCGCCTCATCCGTCACCAGTGGGCGGTCGCCGTTCATGCGCAGGGTGCAGTCGCGGTTGAGGACGTCGAGCGAGACGAGCGTTTCCTCGATCAGCGCCTTGGTCGTCTGCCAGCCGAAGGGGATCACCTCCACCGGCAGGGGGAAGGCGCCGAGCTGGCTGACTTCCTTGGCGATGTCGGCGATGACGATCATCTGGTCCGAGGCGGTGGCGACGATCTTTTCCTGCAAGAGCGCCGCGCCGCCGCCCTTGATGAGGGCGAGTTGCGGGTCGAATTCATCCGCCCCGTCGATGGTGAGGTCGAGCCATTTGGCATCGTCGAGCGAGGTGATCGGGATGCCGAGGGAGGCCGCCAGTTCCGCCGTGCGGGTGGAGGTGGGTACGCCCGTGACGCGCAGCCCCTCTTCCCGGATGCGTTCGGCGAGGCAGCGCACCATCCAAGCGGCGGTGGAGCCGGTGCCGAGGCCCAGCTTCATGCCATCCTCGACGAATTCGGTGGCGCGTTTGGCGGCCACGAATTTCGCCTTGTCGATGGGGGAAAGCTCTGCTGGCATGGGGCAACTCCTTCACGGCTTGCCCCTGCTTATAGGCAATGCGGGCGGGGCGTGTAAGGGCGAAATGCCACCCCCTGCCCCGCCCGGCGGTCAATCGTTGGCGGCGAGCGGGCCGAGCGCGCGGGAGAGTTCGGCCAGCGTGGTGCGGCCGTCGGCATCGCTGTCGAAGGACGCGACGGCGCGCAGCAGCGCCTCATCCTGTGGGCGGGAGGCGCGGGCCACCTCGGCCTCGGCGAAGGCGCGGAGTTCGGGCGGGGCGAGGGTGCCGTCGGCATCGGCATCGGCGGCGTCGCGCTGGCGCATCAGCCGGGCGCGGGCGGGGGCCGAGAGGGTGGCGGCCCGGGCGGCGAGTTCGGGCGGGGCAAGGGTGCCGTCACCGTCGAGATCGGATTCGTGGAAGGCGCGCAGGGCGCGGGTGCGGAAGAAGGCGCGGTCGAGCGCGATGGTGGTTTCGATGGCCTCGCGCGTGATTGCGCCATCCTGCCCATGGCCGTGGATCAGGTCAGCGGCGAGATCGGCGAAGCGGTCGGGGCGGGCGAGGATGGCCTCCGCCGCCTCGGCCGGAAGGGCGGCGGGAAGGATCGCTGCCTCCTGCGCGGCGGCGGGGGCCGCGAGCAGGAGGAGAAGGGGGAAATGGGCGCGCATGGCTGCTCCGTTCTAGAGGCACATGGGGGCGAGGATGGGGGCGCGGGGTTAACGCGCGGTGAAGATCGGCGGCGGGATGTGCGGAATATGCTTTCCGGATGTCGCTTTCCGCAGGACGTGGCATGGTGGCGCGGCGCATTCTGGCGCGGGTCCGGCAAGGGAGCGGTGATGTACAGACTCTACGGCGTTCAGGATTTCGCGAATCTGGCGGTGCATGTCGCGCTGGAAGAGGCGGGCGTGCCTCATGAGGTGGTGTTTCTGGACATGGATGCGGGGGACCTGCAATCGCCCGACCATCTGGCGCGGCATCCGATGGGCCTTGTGCCCGCGATGGAGACGCCGGAGGGGACGATGTTCGAGACGGGGGCCATCCTGCTCTATCTGGGCGAGCGGCACGGGCTGGCGCCTGCGCCGGGCGCGGCGGAACGGGTGGCGTTCCTGTCCTGGTTCGTCTTTGTCAATAACGGGCTGCATACGGCGGTGATGGACCTGATCCATCCCTACCGGATCAGCGAGGACCATGCCCGCATCGTGGCCGAGGCGGCGCGGGCGCGGCTGGTGGAGCGGATGGCGGCGCTGGAGGCTGTGGCGGCGACGCGGCCCGGCTGGCTGTCGCCGGATCGGCCGGGGGTTCTGGGCATCTACATTTCCATGCTGCTGCGCTGGATGCGGGCCTTTGCCTGGGCGCCCGATCTTGCCATTTCCGCGCAGGATTATCCGGCGCTGGCCGCCATCGCCACGGCCTGCGAGGCGCGCCCTGCAACGCAGCGGGCGGCGGCGGCCAATGGGCTGAGCGGGCGGTTCTTCAGCGATCCGGAAGGGTGATCCCGCATGTTCCTGTCTGTCTTCGACATGTTCAAGGTGGGGGTCGGCCCGTCCTCCAGCCATACGATGGGGCCGATGGTGGCGGGGGCGCGGTTTCTGGAAAAGATGCGCGCCTCGCCCTTCCATTTCAAAGGCTTGCGCGCCTCGTTGCACGGGTCGCTTGCCTTTACCGGGGTGGGGCATGCGACGGACCGGGCGACGATCCTTGGGCTCGCGGGGTTCGAGCCTGCCACCTATGACGCCGCGAAGGCCGAGGCCGTGCTGGAGGCGATCAAGGCGCGCAAGGTGATCGAGGTGCCGGGACTGGGCGAGATGGCCTTCGATCCGGGGCGCGATCTGGTCTTTGATTACGGCCCGGCCTTGCCCGGCCATGCCAACGGGATGATCCTGAAGGCCACGGACGCGCAGGGCGACGTGATCATGGAGGAAACCTATTACTCCATCGGCGGCGGTTTCGTCCTGACGGCGGGGGAGATGGCCGAGGCCGGGGGCGGCAAGGCGAAGGCGCGGGCGGATGTGCCCTATCCCTTTGAAAAGGCCGACGAGATGCTGGCGATGGCCAAGGCATCGGGCCTGTCCATCGCGCAGATGAAGCGGGCGAATGAGGTGAAGTTCCGGTCGCCTGCCGAGCTGGACAAGGGGATGGAGCGCATCTGGCAGGTGATGAACGACTGCATCACGCGCGGGATGGCGGGCGAAGGCATTCTGCCGGGCGGGTTGAAGGTGCGGCGCAGGGCCAAGGGCATCCATGATGCTCTGATGGCCGAGCGCGGGCTGAACATGACGCCGCCGCATACGATCAACGACTGGATGTCGCTTTATGCGATGGCGGTGAACGAGGAGAACGCGGCGGGCGGGCAGGTCGTGACGGCCCCCACGAATGGCGCGGCGGGGGTGGTGCCGGCGGTGATCCGCTATTGGCTGGACCATGTGCCGGGGGCTTCGTCCAGCCGGGTGGGGGAATTCCTGCTGACCGCGGCGGCGATTGGCGGTTTGGTGAAGCACAACGCCAGCATCAGCGGCGCGGAATGCGGCTGTCAGGCCGAGGTCGGGTCGGCGGCGGCGATGGCGGCGGCGGGACTGTGCGCCGTGCTGGGCGGCACGCCCGAGCAGGTGGAGAACGCGGCCGAGATCGCGCTGGAGCATCATCTGGGCATGACCTGCGATCCGGTGAAGGGCCTTGTGCAGGTGCCCTGCATCGAAAGGAACGGGCTGGGGGCGATCAAGGCCGTTTCCGCCGCGTCGCTGGCGCTGCGGGGGGATGGCATCCATCTGGTGAGCCTTGATGTCTGCATCGAGACGATGCGCCAGACGGGGCGGGACATGCACGAAAAATACAAGGAAACCAGCCTGGGCGGGCTGGCCGTGAATGTGCCGAACTGCTGATCCCTTCAGCCGCGGGTGATGAGATGGCCCTTGGCGGCCACCCGTGCATAAAGCGCGAATTCGGCGGCATGGGCGGTGCGGAAGCGTTTCACGAGGGCGGGCGGCAGGTCTGCCGCCCCGGCGGCCGCAGGGGCAGAGACATTGCGCGCCTCGAGCGTGAGCGAGGTGCCGAGACGGCCCTGGAGGAAGGCGATCATCCGGTCGAGGCGGGCATAGTCGAAGACATGGGTGACGGGCGGGCCGCCATCGAGAAAGCCGAGGAACCGGTCCTGCCTGCCGACGGCGGCGAAGGGCGGCTGCGGATCGGAGAGCCGGGCCTCGACGAATTCGGCGAAGCTCATGCCATGGGTGGAATTGGCATGGCCGATCAAGGCCTCGCGCTGGCGGTAGCGGAACCAGCTTTCCATCTGTTCCATCGGTTCGCGCATCACGGCAAAGGTTTCCGGCGCGAAACCGAGCGTTTCCTTCAGGAAGGGCGCCCAGCGGCGGGCATAGGTCGCGGCATTCAGATGCGGGAACTGCCGCGCGGTTTCGGGGGTTTCGGAATGCGCGGCGAGCATGGCACGGATCGCCTGCGAAGCCGTCTTGGGCGTGGCGAGATAGACAAGACGAGCCTTGGGCAGAACCAGCACACCACACCTCCGTGACACACGGGCGGAGATTGGGGGTGGATGGGCGGCAGGGCAAGGGGGGATGCGGCGGCGCATGTCGCTTTTGCGATGGACGGCAGCAAGGGGCGGGGATAGCCACGGGGCATGAGCCGACAGCCTGACCGCATCTTCCCCGGCATCGTCCTGATGCTTTGCTTCTGTGCGCTGGCGCCGCTGCTGGATGTTTCGTCCAAGCTGGCGGCGGAGAACGGCATTCCCGTCGGCCAGATCACCGCCGCGCGTTTCGTGGTGCAGGGGGCGCTGATGCTGCCCATCGTGCTGTGGATGGGGCTTGCGTGGCGGGTGGATGCGCGGGTTTTGGGCTTTGTCTTCCTGCGGGCGGTGTTCCTGATCCTTTCCACTTTCTCCTTCGTGTCCGGCATCGAGGTCATGCCGGTGGCGGATGCGCTGGCCATCGCCTTTGTGGAGCCGTTCATCCTGCTGATCCTCGGGCGGCTGATCTTCGGCGACGAGGTGGGGCCGCGCCGGATCGCGGCGAGCGCGGTGGGATTCGGAGGGGCGCTGCTGGTGATCCAGCCGTCGCTGGCGGCTTTCGGCTATGTCGCGCTCTGGCCCCTGGGGACGGCGTTCTTCTTCGCCTTCTACATGCTGGTGACGCGGGCCATGGCGGCCTATATGCATCCGGTGACGATGCAGTTGCATACATCGCTGGCGGGGATCGTGATCTGCGTACCGCTGATGGTGCTGTTCAACGGCACCGGCTGGGAGGAACTGGACCCGGTGATGCCGGGCGGGTGGAACTGGCTGTGGCTGTTCGGCGTAGGGTTCTGGGCCGGGGTCAGCCATATGTGCATGACCTATGCGCTGAAATACGCGCCCTCGGCGACGCTGGCCCCGCTGCATTACACCGAGATCGTGGCGGCGGTGGCGCTGGGATACCTGATCTTCGGGGATTTCCCCAATCCGATGACCTGGGCGGGGATCGCGGTGATCGTGTCTTCGGGCCTCTATATCATCCACCGAGAGCGGGTCAGCGCGAAGGCGAAGCGGGCGGCGGCGGCTGCCACGCTTCCCCCAGAAGCGATCTGAGCGCGGCGTCGAGGCGCGCGCGCGGCAGGATCACCAGCAGGCCGGGGCCATCGACCGAAAGCCGCACCTCGCGCCTGGCGACGCGGTTCGAGGTGCCGATCATGCCATCGGGGGCGAGGGTCAGGCCGTCGATGGGCCATTCGAGGCCGGTGCTGCGCCCGGTGACGCGGGCCATGGGAAAGAGCGAGAGCCGGTCGCCGGGGGAAAGGCGCAGGTCCAGTGCGGGCGGGCAGTGAAAGACCACATCGCGCGGCCCGAGGACGAGGCAGCGCCGGTCGGCCTGGCGGACGAGGGTGTTGAACACGGCAAGCCCATGGTCGATCCGCGCCCCGGTGAAGCCGAGCGCCAGGGTGAAAGGGGCCGCGACGGAGCGCAACACCTTGTCGAAATCGGTCGTCAACTGTTCCGCGATAGGAAAGAGCCGGTCAGGGCCAAGGGAGGCGCGGGCGGCATGGGAAATCGAATCGAAATCGCCGATCACGGCCTCGGGCCGGTGGCCCGCGGCCAGCGCGCGGTCTGCCCCGCCATCGGCCGCAACAAGGCGCGGCGCGCGGGAAAGCGCCAGTCGGAAGGCCGCAGCAGAGACCGGCGCACCACCAACCAGCGTGACCCCATCGGATGATTGAACAATGACGGGATTCATGGCGATACTGTTTTCCGAATTGAGGCAAGTCGAGCGTTCGTGGGCCATAATCAATCCTTCAAATTACCGCCATCTGTCCATCAAAAGGATCAGGAGGACAGTAGATTGAACGGACCGAACCTGGGCAAAGCGAGCATCCGATGAACGGGGCGAGTAAGATACTGACGGTCTCCTACGGGACCTTTTCCTGTACGCTGGAGGGGTTCGACGATCCCTTCAACACGATGAAGGCGATTGCGGAATATTTCCGCGACCTTGCCGCCGAGGACAGGTATTTCGGCGCGGAGCCCCCGACGCCGGACGCGGCCATGCTGCACCGGATCGCCGAGCGCGAGATTCAGCGGCGGGTCGAGGCGAAGATTCAGGAAAACGGTGTGGTGCTGCGGGCTTCGGAACCGGCGGAGCCGATGGCGCCCGCCCCGGTGGCGCCCCCCGTGTCCGTGCAGGTTCCGGCTGTCGCACCGGTTGCGGAACGGGTGGCCGACGCGCCCGCCGTGGCCCCCGCCCTTGCCCCGGCGGCGGTCATGGCCGGGGAGTCGGTCGTCGAGAAATTGATGCGGCTGCGGTCGGATGTGGCCGCGCAGCCCGTGGCCGAGGCGCCGGTGGCGACCTCGCCTGTCGTGAGTTTCGCCATTCCCGACTATGTCGAGGATATGGTGGAGGATGTGGTCGAACCCGAGGCGATGCCCGAGGTGGCGGACCTGAGCGATCTTCTGCCCGAATCCCTGCCCGAGGCTGCGCCGGAAGAGGTGGTGACGGAAGCGGTGGTGGAAGCCGCCGAACCGGCTGAGGTCGTGGAGGAGGTTGCGGCTGAGGTCGCGGCGGAAGCCATGCCGGAGGCGGAGGTAACGGAGGCGGCTGTCGAGGCGGTTGAAGAGGCGGTTGCCGAAGTGCCCGCCGAAGCATCTGCCGAAGTGCCGGGCGATGACGATCTGGCCGCCGTGATGGCGGAACTGGGTGCCGTGACGGAGCCGGAGGCGGCGGTCGAAGCTGAGCCCGAGGCGGCGGTCGAGGTCGAAGCGGAGCCGATGCTGGCCGTGGAGGCGATGCTTCAGGCCGAAATGGCCGCAGAGGCCGAGGCCGCGCTGCAAGAAACGGCAGAGATGGGGGCCGCCGAGATGGCAGGTCCCGAGGCTGTGGCGGCGCTGAATGAGGAGGCCGATGCGGTAGCCGCGCCTGCGGAGGCCGCCGTGCCGGCGCCGGAAACGGGCGCGGATTACGATGTCTTTGCCGAGGATGAGGTCGCGGCGGTCGATCTGCCCGAGGGGCTGGCCCGCGCGCTGGCCGCCGTCGAGGATGAGGCGGTCTTTGCCGATGCCCCGGTCATGGCACAGCCGGAAGGCGCAGCCGATCTGATCGAGGCTGCTGCCGCGGAAACCGCGCCGGAAGAGGCGGGCGCGGAAGATGAGGCGATCCGGGCCTCGCTTGACGCGCTGCTGGCGGGTGCAGAGCCGCCCGCAGCCGAGCCTGTGGTGGCAGAGACGGCGCGTGAGGAAGAGGCCGAGGCCGAGGCACAGGTCGCGGCGATGGCGGAAGCGGCGGAGCTGCCCCCGGAGGCGGAACCCGAGGATGAAACGCCTGCCCAGGCTGCGGCCCAGCTTGCCGAGAGCGCCACGAACGGGATGGAACTGCGCCCCGGCGCGCAGGAAAAGCTGCTGCGTGCCCGTGCCCGGGTGATCCGCATCCGCAAATCCGACGAAGGCGAGGCGCAGGCCCCGGCCATGACCGCCGAAGGATCGGCGATTTCCGATTATGTCACGGCGCTGGCCGAGACGGCACCGGTCGAAGCGGCCCCCGAGGCCGCCCCAAATGCCCCGGCCCCGGCCGCCAAGGCACCGGTGGCCCCGCCCGCCGCGCCGCGCGAAGAGATGCCCGATCTTTCGGTGATGGGCGATGTGGAGATGATCCTGTCTGCCGAGGATGAGGCGGCGCTTCAGCGCGAGCTTGCCGCCCTGACCGGGCCGGAGGACGATGCGGCGGCGGTTGCCGATCTGTCGGCCACGCCGGAGACGCGCAAGGGATTTGACGGCCCCTCGGCCGACGAGGCGGTGAGCCGCCTGATGAAGCAGACCGACAACGAGATGGAGGGCAGCGAGGCGAAGCGCCGCCTGTCGGCCATCCAGCATCTGCGCGCCGCCGTGGCGGCCACCGTGGCAGAGCGCAAGGTCACCGGGGAAGCCCCGCAGGACAATGAAAAGGTGTCGCGCCTGGCGCGGTATCGCAACGATCTGGCCATGGCCGTGAAGAATGTGCTGCCGGGCCGCGGCGGCGACAGCGCGGTGGAACGTCCGGCCCCTCTGGTTCTGGTGTCGGAACAGCGGATCGACCGTCCGCGTCCCGCCGCGCCCAGCGCGGCCCCCGGGCCGATGGCCCCGGTCGCGCCGGTGCGGCCGCGCCGCGTCGCCTCCTCCGGTCTGGCGGTGCAGGCTGCCGAATCCTTTGACGACGATGACGAGGATGGCGACGAAGCCGGGAACATGTTCGGCGATACGCGCGGCTTCGCGGAGTTCGTGGAACGGGTCGGCGCGCAGAATCTGGAACAGATCCTCGAGGCGGCGGCGGCCTATCTGTCGGGCGTCGAAGGGCGCGAGCATTTCAGCCGCCCGGCGCTGATGCAGAACGTGGCCGCGGTGGTGCCTTCGGGCAGCTTCCAGCGCGAGGATGGTCTGCGCAGCTTCGGCGCGCTGCTGCGCAAGGGCCGGATCGCCAAGATCCGGCGCGGGCAGTTCACGCTGACCGAGGAATCGGCCTATCTGGCCGAGGCGCGCAAGATCGCGGGCTAGGCTGCACCGTCACAGGTTCGTGGGCCGGGCGCTGCCAGCCGGACCCAAAGGGAGGGGCGGACCTTGTGCGGGTCCGCCTTTTTCATTGCTGCGGCGGCCGGGCGGAGGATCAGCCCCTGGCCCGTCACTCCTCGCCCCGATCGGGCGCGTCGGGATCGGCCTGGCCGATCCCCTTGAACACCGCCTTGAAGGGCAGCGCCCAGAGGATGCCGAGGCCGACATAAATCAGGAGTTCCAGCCAGATCGGCGGGCGGTCGAACAGGCCCACCACATTGACCGCCACCACGATGTAAAGCGGCAGCCCGATCAGCAGGATCAGAAGCGAGAGGCGGCGTCGGGTCTTGTAGGAAAGCGCCATCTTGCTCCTAGTCCTCAATCGGCGAAGGGGTCCGTCACGAGGATGGTGTCATCGCGTTCCGGCGAGGTGGAAAGTAGGGCGACCGGGCATTGGATCAATTCCTCAATCCGGCGCACATATTTGATCGCCGCCCCCGGCAGGTCGGCCCAGGACCGGGCGCCTGCGGTGGATTCGGACCAGCCTTCCATCTCTTCGTAGATCGGGGTCACGCGGGCCTGAAGATTGGCGGCGGTGGGCAGGTAGTCGAGTTTTTCGCCGTCCAGTTCATAGCCGGTGCAGATGCGCAGCGTCTGGAACCCGTCCAGCACGTCGAGTTTCGTCAGTGCGATGCCCGACACGCCCGAGGTGGCGCAGGTCTGGCGGACCAGCACCGCATCGAACCAGCCGCAGCGCCGCTTGCGCCCCGTCACGGTGCCGAATTCATGGCCGCGTTGGCCCAGCCGTTCGCCGTCGGCATCGAAGAGTTCCGTCGGGAAGGGGCCTTCGCCGACACGGGTGGTATAGGCCTTGACGATGCCGAGGACGAAATCCACCGCCGTAGGGCCGAGGCCGGTGCCGGTGGCCGCCATGCCGGCCAGCGTGTTGGAGGAGGTGACATAGGGGTAGGTGCCGAAATCCACGTCGAGGAGCGCGCCCTGCGCCCCTTCGAAGAGGATGCGCTTGCCCGCGCGCCGTGCCTCGGTCAGCACCTTCCAGACGGGCTTGGCATAGGGCAGGATCTTCGGCGCGACATCGAGGAGTTGCGCCTTCAGCGCGGCGGGGTCGATCGGATCAAGGCCAAGCCCTGCCCGCAGCGCGTTGTGATGGGTGAGCAGGCGGCCGATGCGCAGATCGAGCGTCGCCTCATCGGCGAGGTCCGCCACCCGGACGGTGCGGCGGCCGACCTTGTCTTCATAGGCGGGGCCGATGCCGCGCCCGGTGGTGCCGATCTTGGCCACGCCCACCTGCCCTTCTCGGGCGCGGTCCAGCTCGCCATGAACGGGCAGGATGAGGGGGGTGTTTTCGGCGATCAGCAGGTTGTCGGGGTTCACGTCCACGCTCTGCCCGCGCAGTTTCTCGATCTCGGACAGAAGCGCCCAGGGATCAAGCACCACGCCATTGCCGATGACCGACAGCTTGCCGCCGCGCACGATGCCCGAGGGCAGGAGCGAGAGCTTGTAGACATTGCCGTCGATGACAAGGGTATGGCCCGCATTATGCCCGCCCTGGAAGCGGGCGACGATATCGGCGCGTTCGGACAGCCAATCGACGATCTTGCCCTTGCCTTCGTCGCCCCATTGGGCGCCCACGACCACAACATTTGCCATCGGGACTGTCCTTTTCGGTCCGGTGAAACCGTGCGTCCTATAGCGGGGCGCGGGGGGGATGGAAACGGGGAAATGGTCGCGCCGCCCGCGAGGCGGGCCAAATTCGTTCGAACGAATTTGCAAATTTCTTCGAAGAAATTTGTGCCTTGCGGCAGGGCGCGCGGGGCGGCAGGGTTGGGGGATGTTCCTTTACATCACGCTTGGCACGAATGATCTGGCGCGGGCGACGCGCTTTTATGACCCGGTGATGGGGGCGCTTGGGCTGGCGCGCCTGCGCACGCTGGAGGATGAGATCGGCTATGCCGCGCCGGGGGACAGCCGCTGCCGTCTCTGGGTGACGCGGCCTTTCGACGGCAAGCCTGCAACGGTGGGCAACGGGTCGATGCCCGCGCTGGTGGCGGATACGCGGGCGGCGGTGGATGCCTTTCACCGCGCCGCGCTGGCGCATGGCGGAACCGATGAGGGCGCGCCGGGGCTGCGGCCCTTTGGCCCGTCCTTCTATGCCTGCTATGTGCGCGATCCGGACGGCAACAAGCTGTCGGCGGTCTGCGAGGGGCTGCCTGCGGGGTGACGCGCCCACTTGCGCGCCTTGGCCCTTGCGCCTAGATAGGCGCGTCAGATCGCGGAAAGCCTGCCTAATGGAAAATGTCGTCCTTACCATCCACCTGATCCTTGCGCTGCTGCTGGTCGGCGTCGTGCTGCTCCAGCGGTCGGAAGGGGGCGGGCTTGGCATGGGGGGTGGCAATTCCGTGATGACGGGGCGCGGCACGACGACCGCGCTGCAAAAGCTGACCTGGCTTTTCGCCGTCTGCTTCATCATCACCTCGCTGACGCTGACCTATTTCGCGGCCCAGGGGGCCGGTGGCGGATCGGTGATCGACCAGATCGGGGCGGATGCGCCCGCGCCGGCCGAAGGGGAGGCGCCGCTGGGCTCTGACCTGCTGCCGCCCGCGCCGGCGGATGCACCGCTGACGCCGCCTGCGGCCGATGCCCCGGCAACCCCGCCCGCGGCCAACGACTGACCACCACGTATTGACGCGAAAGCCACGGGATGGCCTGCATCTTGCGGTCCGGTTGCAAGCCGGGCCGAGGTCGGGTAAGGCTTGACTCCCGTGATGGTGCGATTCCCCGGCGGGTTTCACATCGCCCCCTTTGACATGACATCACGGGAGATCCGACCTTGGCGCGCTATATCTTCATCACCGGCGGCGTGGTGTCCTCGCTTGGCAAGGGGCTGGCTTCGGCGGCGCTTGGGGCGCTGTTGCAGGCGCGGGGCTATACGGTGCGATTGCGCAAGCTTGACCCCTATCTGAATGTCGATCCCGGCACGATGTCGCCTTTCGAGCATGGCGAGGTCTTCGTGACCGATGACGGGGCGGAGACCGACCTCGACCTCGGGCATTACGAACGCTTTACCGGGGTCAGCGCGCGGACGACCGACAGCATCTCGTCGGGGCGCATCTATTCCAATGTGCTGGAGAAGGAGCGGCGGGGGGATTACCTCGGCAAGACGATCCAGGTCATTCCACACGTAACGAATGAGATCAAGAATTTCCTGAAGATCGGGGATGACGAGGTCGATTTCATGCTGTGCGAGATCGGCGGCACGGTGGGGGATATCGAAGGGTTGCCCTTCTTCGAAGCCATCCGCCAGTTCATCCATGAACGCCCGCGCGGCCAGTCGATCCTGATGCATCTGACTCTGCTGCCCTATCTTTCGGCCAGTGGCGAGTTGAAGACCAAGCCGACGCAGCATTCGGTGAAGGAATTGCAGTCGATCGGTCTGGCACCCGATGTGCTGGTCTGCCGTTCGGAGCATCCGATCCCCGAGAAGGAGCGCGAGAAGATCGCGCTGTTCTGCAATGTGCGGAAGGAGGCGGTGATCCCCGCCTATGACCTGAAGACGATCTATGAGGCGCCGCTGGCCTATCACCGGGCGGGGCTGGATCAGGCGGTGCTGGATGCCTTTGGCATCACGCCGGCGCCGAAGCCCAATCTGGCGCGCTGGGAGGACGTGATGGACCGCATCACCCATCCGGAGGGCGAGGTGCGGGTGGCCATCGTGGGGAAGTACACGCAGCTGGAAGATGCCTACAAGTCGATCGCCGAGGCGCTGGCCCATGGCGGGATGGCGAACCGGACGAAGGTGCGGGCGGAGTGGATCGACGCCGAGATTTTCGAGCGGGAAGACCCGGCGCCCTGGCTGGAGAATTTCCACGCGATCCTCGTGCCCGGCGGGTTCGGGGAACGGGGGACGGAAGGCAAGATCAAGGCCGCGCAATTCGCGCGGGAGAAGAAGATCCCCTATCTGGGCATCTGCCTGGGGATGCAGATGGCGGTGATCGAGGCGGCGCGGAACCTGGTCGGGCTGGCCAATGCCGGGTCGGAGGAATTCGACCACGAGGCGGGGGCGAAGCGGTTCACCCCGGTCGTCTATCACCTGAAGGAATGGGTGCAGGGCAACCATGTCGTCGCGCGCAAGGTGACGGATGACAAGGGCGGCACGATGCGGCTGGGGGCCTATACGGCGCATCTGAAGGACGGGTCGCGGGTCGCTTCGGTCTATGGCGACACGGTGATCGAAGAGCGGCACCGGCATCGCTATGAGGTGGATATCCAGTATCGCGACAAGCTGGAGAGCTGCGGGCTGATCTTTTCGGGCATGTCGCCCGATGGTCGGCTGCCCGAGATCGTGGAGGTGAAGGATCACCCCTGGTTCATCGGCGTGCAGTTCCACCCGGAGCTGAAGTCGAAACCCTTCGCGCCGCATCCGCTGTTTGCCGATTTCGTGCGGGCGGCGGTGGAGGTGAGCCGGCTGGTGTGAGGCGAAATCTGACGCAGATTTCGCGTCGTTTTCTGCACGCAGAAAACGCTGTCGCGCCGGGGGCCCGGAATTTGCGTCAAATTCCGGCGCGTTTCCTGCGTCAGGAAACGCCTTGCCGTCAGATCATCTCGATCTTCAGCCGCTTGCCCAGCGCGCGGGCGTATTTCTGCAAGGTTTCGACCGTGGGCGAGACCCGCCCGCTTTCCAGCCGCGCGATGGCGGATTGCGTGGTCCCCATGCGTTCGGCGAGTTCCGCCTGCGTGACCCCGCTCTCCGCCCGCGCGCGGATCATCGCCTCGAGCGCGGCGTATTCCTCCACCGCGGCGTCATAGGCGCGGGCGGCTTCGGGATCGGCCAGAAGACGCGCCTTCAGTTCGGCAAAGGGTATCGTCGGCATCAGTCAATATCCTTCATGCGTTGACGGGCCAGTTCGATCCTGCGTGGCGGGGTTGCCTGACTTTTCTTCACGAAGACATGCAGGACGATCAGGCGGCGACCCTGCCGGGTGACGTAGAACCCGCGTGCGATTCCTTCTGCTGCGATCACCCGCATCTCCCAAAGCTTTCCGTCGATCTGCCGCCCATGCGGTGCGGAGAGGGCGGCGATTCCATAGTCCTCGACCAAGGCGATCAGGCGGAGCATCCGGCCACGCAGCCCCGGTGGCAGGTCGGCCAATTCCTGCGCAGCCATCGGCACGAGTTCCACCACCCATCGCATCTTCGCTATATACCCTTCACGCTATATCCGTCAATCCCGCTGCCGCATCCTCGCGCGGCAGCGTTAACGGGGGGTGAAGGCCCCTGCCCTGCGCCTCGGGCGCGGGCGGGCGGCTTGCGCGGGGGCGGGGTTCCGGGTTAGGCGGGGGGATGCTTTCCTATCAGCACAGCTATCACGCGGGGAACCTGGCCGATGTGCAGAAGCACACGCTTCTGGCATGGACGCTCGACTACCTGACGCAGAAGGACAAGCCTCTGACCTATATCGAAACTCATGCGGGGCGCGGGCTTTACGATCTGGCGGGGCTTGAGGCGGAAAAGACGGGCGAGGCGGCGCAGGGCATCGCGCGGCTGGAGGCGGGGTTTGCGGCCGATCATCCCTATCGCCGCTCGCTGGCGGGGGTGCGGGCGATGCATGACGCGCGGGCCTATCCGGGGTCGCCCCTTCTGGCGGCGATGGGGCTGCGCGAGAGCGACGTGATGCATCTGGCAGAGTTGCATCCGCAGGAACATGCGGCGCTGGCGGCGCTGTTGGCCCCGTGGGGCGCGCATGTGCAAAAGCGCGACGGGTTCGAGATGGCGCTGGCCATCACGCCGCCGACGCCGCGGCGGGGGATGCTGCTGATCGACCCGTCCTATGAGGTGAAGGCGGATTATCAGACGATCCCAAAAGTCATCGGTCAGGTGGCGCGGAAGTGGAATGTGGGGATCATCGCGCTGTGGTATCCGATCCTGACGGATGGCCTGCATGAGGGGATGCTGCGCGCCCTGATGGCGGCGCATCCCGAGGCGCTGCGGCATGAATTGCGGTTTCCGCCCGTGCGCGACGGGCACCGGATGGTGGGATCGGGGATCTGGATGCTGAACCCGCCCTTCGGGATCGAGGCGGAATGCGCGCGGCTGGATGCGCTGTTCAAGGGGCTGGGCCATGCTTGAGTTCCGCACGCTGGATGTGTTCACAACCCGGCCCTTTACGGGCAATCCGCTGGCGGTGGTGCTGGGGGCGGATGGGCTGAACACGGCGCAGATGCAGACCATCGCGCGGGAATTCAACCTGTCGGAGACGATCTTCGTGATGGCCCCGCGCGATCCCGCCCACCGGGCGCGGGTGCGGATCTTCTTTCCGACGGCAGAGATTCCCTTTGCCGGCCATCCCACCATCGGCTGTGCGGTTCTGCTGGCCGGGATGGATGCCGGGGACGGGGATTTCGAGGCACATCTGGTGCTGGAGGAAGAGGTGGGGCTGGTGCCTGTCACTGTCTGGCGCAGGGGCGGCGTGACGGAGGCCGAGTTCACCGCGCCCGTAATCCCGCATGGGACGGAGGGGCGGGTGCATCCCGCCTTGGCCGATGCGCTGGGGCTGATGCCGGATGAAATCGGCTTTGGCGCGCATCGGCCGGGGGTCTGGCAGGGCGGGCCGCGGTTCCTTTACGTGCCGGTGGCCTCGCTGGAGGTGCTGGCCCGGGCGCGGGCGATGCAGCCGCATTGGGATGCGGTGATGGCGGCGGCGGGGGTGGACAGCGCCTATCTTTATACCCCCGGCACGGATTGCGATTTCCGGGCGCGGATGTTTTCGCCGACGGCAGGGATACCCGAAGACCCCGCGACAGGGTCGGCGACGGCGATCCTTGCGGCGCAATTGGCTGCCAGCGGGGCGCTGGCCGAGGGCGCGACGCGGTTCCATCTGCGGCAGGGGGTGGAGATGGGGCGGGCCTCCGACCTGTACATGACGGTGGAGGTTGAGGGCGATGCCCTCCGCGCCGTGCGCATCCGGGGTGCGGCGGTGCCGCTCTCGGAAGGGCGCATCGCGATCCCGCAGGCGTGACGCGCGCGCCCTTGCCGCGGGCGCGGCGGGTGATACTCTTCCCCCATGCTGCAAGCCATCCTTCGCGCGCTGAGCGCACCCGAACCCGCCCGCCTGCCCGAACCCGATGCGCGCCTCGCCTTGGCTGCGCTGCTGGTGCGGGTGGCGAAGACCGATGGACTCTACTCTGCCGAGGAGGTGGAGCGGATCGACCGCATCCTGATGGCGCATCACGGGCTTGGCCCTTTCGAGGCGGCAAAGCTGCGCAGCGAGGCGGAGGACCTTGAGGCGGTGGCGCCGGATACGGTGCGCTTTACCCGCGCGCTGAAGACGGCGACGGCGCTGGAGGACCGGGCCGCGCTGATGGAGGCGCTGTGGAAAGTGGCGCTGGCGGATGGCATCCGTGACGCAGAGGAGGATCGGCTGCTGCGCATGGTCGCCTCGCTTCTGGGCCTGACGGATGTGGAATCGGGGCTGGCCCGGCAGAGGGCCGAACGGGGATGATCGCGTCCTTGCCGATGTATGACCGCCCGGAACTGCGGGCGGAGACGGATCGCTACTGGGCGCTGATCCGCGAGGAACTGGCGGCGCGCGGGATCGCCGCGCCAGAAGGCTTGCGCCGGGGTGATGCGGTGCTGATGCCGCAATGGGAAGACCCCGGGCTGATCCTGTCGCAGACCTGCGGCTTTCCCTATCGCGCGCGGCTGCACGGGCGGGTGCAACTGGTCGGCACGCCGGATTTCAGGAATGAGGGCTGCGCGCCGGGATTTTATCGGTCGGTGCTGATCGCGCGGGCGGATGATCCGCGCGGGGAATTCGCGGCCTTCGACGGGGCGCGGATCGCCTATAATGACGGGCTGTCGCAATCGGGCTGGGCCGCGCCGATCAACCATGCGGCGGCGCGGGGCATTCGCCTGCTGCCGGGGGTGGAGACGGGGTCGCATCGCGCGTCCTTCCTTGCCGTGGCCGAGGGGCGGGCGGACCTGGCGGCCATCGACGCGCTGACCTGGGCCTTGATCTCGGAATTCGAGGATGTGTCGGGCGTCAAGGTGGTGGGGGCGACCGATCCCACCCCTGCCCTGCCCTATATCACCGCGAAGGGCCGGGATGCGGGGCAAATCTTCGCGGCGGTTGCGGCGGCCATCGCCCGGCTGACGACCGAGGACCGCGCCCGGCTGCGGCTGCGCGGCATCGTGGCGATCCCGGCGGCGGATTACCTCGCGGTGCCCATTCCGCCCGCGCCTGACCAGATCGCGCAGGAAAAGTGATCAAATCGGCGGCGACGGTGCGTCGGCTATACGGAAAGGGCGTTGCATTGCCCCGGTTGATCGGTCTTACTCCGCCCCCACATAAGCCACGATAACAACAAGCCTGCTGCCAACAGTGACATCCAACAGCCCTGACACACCCGTCATCCGCATCCGCAACCTGCACAAGAGCTATGGCTCACTGGAGGTGCTGAAGGGTGTGGACCTGACCGCCCGCAAGGGGCATGTCGTGTCGCTGATCGGGTCGTCGGGATCGGGGAAGTCCACGCTTCTGCGCTGCTGCAACCTGCTGGAAGACAGTCAGGATGGTGAGATCGAATTCGAGGGCGAGGCGGTGCGCTGGAAGGGCACGGGGCCGAACCGCCACCCCGCCGACAAGGCGCAGGTGATGCGGATGCGCACCAACCTTTCCATGGTGTTCCAGCAGTTCAACCTGTGGTCGCACATGACCATCCTTCAGAATGTGATGGAGGCGCCGGTGACGGTGCTGCGTCGCGATCCGAAGGAGGTGGAGGAGAAGGCGCGCGGATACCTTGCCAAGGTGGGCATCGTCGAGAAATGCGAGGCCTGGCCTGCGCAATTGTCAGGCGGGCAGCAGCAGCGGGCGGCGATTGCGCGCGCGCTCTGCATGGAACCCCGCGCGCTTCTGTTCGATGAGCCGACCTCGGCCCTTGATCCGGAGCTGGAGCAGGAGGTGGTGAAGGTCATCAAGGCGCTGGCCGAAGAGGGGCGCACGATGATCCTTGTCACCCATGACATGAAGCTTGCCGCCGATGTGTCGGACCATGTGATCTTCCTGCACAAGGGGAAGATCGAGGAAGAGGGTCCGCCCGATCAGCTTTTCGGAAACCCGCAGACCGAACGGCTGCGCGGTTTCCTGTCCGCCACGGCCTGAGCGCCGGGGCAACCCCACAAGACCAAATCCAACCCTAGGGAGATACTGATGAAGAAGATGATGCTTGCCACCGCGCTGCTGGCGCTGACCGCGGGCGCCTCGCTGGCGCAGGACGTGGTGCGGATCGGCACCGAGGGCGCATACGAGCCCTACAACTACATCGACCAGGCCACCGGCGAGTTGACCGGGTTCGAGATCGAGCTGGGCAACGAGCTGTGCAAGCGCGCGACGCTGAACTGCGAATTCGTGCAGAACGCCTGGGATTCGATCATCCCGAACCTGCAATCGGGCAACTACGACCTGATCATGGCCGGCATGTCGATCACGGCGGAACGGGATGAGGTCATCGACTTCAGCCAGAACTACATTCCCCCGGCCTCGTCGGCCTATCTGGCGCTGACGGCGGATGTGGCCATCGGCGAAGGCGCGGTGATCGCGGCGCAGACCGGCACGATCCAGGCGGGCTATGTGGCGGAATCGGGCGCGACCCTGCTGGAGTTCGCGACGCCGGATGAAACCGTGGCGGCGGTGAAGAATGGCGAGGCGGATGCCGTCTTTGCCGACAAGGACTATCTGGCCCCGATCGCGGCGGATTCGAATGGCGAACTCGTGCTGCTGGCCGAGGAAGTGCAGCTTGGCGGCGGCGTGGGCATCGGCCTGCGCGAGACGGATGCCGAGCTGAAGGACAAGCTGAACGCCGCCATCCAGTCGATGAAGGATGACGGGTCGCTGAATGCGATGATCACCAAGTGGTTCGGCCCCGAAGCCGCGACGTTCTGAGCCAAGGGGGGCGGTCTTCGGGCCGCCCCGTTTCTTTGCCATGTTCGCATATTGCGCCGATCCGAGCCAACTGTCCGGCCTGACCTGGCTGAGTTGCTTCCTGACCACCGGGACGCATTTCAACTTCTACTGGTCCTTCCTGACGGTGCTGATGCTTTTGGCCGTGACGGCGCCCGTCGCGCTGGCCTTCGGTTTTGGCGGGGCGATGGCGGCGCGGTCGCCGCTTCTGCCCGTGTCGATCTTGGGCAAGGTCTATATCGCGGCGGTGCGGGGCGTGCCCGACATCGTCTATTTCCTGTTCTTCGTGATCGCGCTGGATCAGGGCATCGAATGGACGAAGCATCTTTTCGTCTGCGAGGACCTGGCGCAGCCCGTCTGGAACGGGACGGAGTTCCGTGTCTGCCCGGAGGCGAAGGTGCCGCTCGCGACATCCTCGGCCATCTGGCATTCGGCCTATGCCTTTGCGACGGCGGTCTTCACCTATGCGCTGGTCTTCGGGGCCTTTGCGGCCAATGTCCTTTACGGCGCGATGCAGGCGGTGCCGCGCGCGCAGCTTGAAACGGCGGAAGCCTATGGCATGACGCCCCGGCAGGTGTTCCGCCGCGTGCTGGTGCCGCAGATGTGGGTCTATGCGCTGCCGGGCCTGTCGAACCTGTGGCTGATCCTGATCAAGGCGACGCCCTTGCTGTTCCTGCTGGGGATTCAGGACATCGTCTATTGGGCGCGCGAATTGGGCAGCGCCAAGACGAGCGGGAACAACCCCTATCCGCATGGCGATTGGCGGGTGTTCTACTTCCTCGGGCTTCTGGTCTTCTATCTTGCCTTCACGCGGGTATCCGAAGTGGTCCTGGCCCGGCTGACGCAGCGGCTGTCGCATGGGCAGGCCACGCTGGGCGGCGAGCAGTTGCGCAAGGCGGGGGCCTGAGATGGAGCCGATGACCTGCCTTGAAACGATCCAGGCCTATGGGCTTCGGTCCATCGGGATCGGCGAGCGGCTGCTGCCGCGTTCGGATTTCACCCTCTGTCAGCATTTCACGCTGATCGGGTCGGGGCTGATCTGGAACATCTATTTCGGCGTGCTGGCGCTGTTCTTCGGGTTCTTCCTTGCCACCGGTCTTGCCCTGGCCAAGGCGGCGGACTCTCCTTGGCTGCGCAAGCCTGCCGAATGGTTCATCTTCGTCTTCCGGGGATCGCCCCTCTTCATCCAGTTTTTCCTGGCCTACGAGCTTCTGGTGCTGCTGCCCAAGGCCGGGATCAACGTTCTGGGCATCACCATCGAAACGGCCTGGACGACGCGGGCCTGGGCGGGCGCGCTGTTCGTGCTGTTCCTGAACACGGCGGCCTATTCGGCGGAAATCTTCCACGGCGCGCTGAAATCCGTGCCCAAGGGCGATGTGGAGGCGGCCGATGCCTATGGCATCACCGGCTGGTCACGGTTCCGCCGGGTGCTTTGGCCCACCATGCTGCGGCTGGGCTGGCCTGCCTATACGAATGAGGCGATCTTCCTGTTCCACGCGACGACGCTGGTCTTCTTTTCGGGCTTCCCGGCGTTTCAGCAGAAGGGCGACGCGCTCTATTACGCGAATTATTTCGCCGACAAGACCTTCAACCCCTTCATCCCCTATCCCATCGTGGGCTTCTATTTCATCTGCCTGACGCTGCTTTTGATCTGGGTTTTCGGCCTGATCAACCGCCGTCTGAACCGCCATCTGCCATCCAACATGCGCGGCAGAATCCGCTTGCGTCCGCAGGTGATCCGATAGTAGCCTAGATTTGATCAAATTCCCCGGCACAGCGCGCCGGGTCTGCCGAACAGGGCGGCGCAGGGCATGGGGCCCGGTGGACATGGGATCGAACACAGGGGAAAGACCGGGGCCGGGCCTATGCTCCCCCGTCTGGTGAAAACGATGATGAAGGATTGGCTGAGGAAGCATCCGGACGTGCGGACCATCCGCGTGGCCGCGGTTGACCTGAACGGTCAGGCGCGCGGCAAGCGGATTCCGGCGCGCTTTGCAGAGAATGTGGTGAAGAACGGGACGCGGTTCCCGTTTTCCGTCCTGAACCTGGACATCTGGGGCGAGGATATCGACGACAGCCCGCTGGTGTTCGAGCAGGGCGATCAGGATGGTGTGTTGAAACCGACCGAGCGGGGCTTCATGCCCATGCCCTGGCTAGAGGCGCCGACGGCGCTGCTGCCGATCTGGATGTTCCGCGAGAATGGCACGCCCTATGAGGGCGATCCCCGCCACGCGCTGCGCGCGGTGGTGGAGAAGTTCAAGGAACGCGGCCTGACGCCCGTGGTGGCGATGGAGCTGGAATTCTTCCTGATCGACGACAGCGGCAAGACCTTGCAGGTGCCGCCCTCGCCCCGGTCGGGCAAGCGGCGGAAGGCGGCGGAGACGCTGTCGATCCGGGCGCTGGATGCGTTTGACAGCTTTTTCACCGATCTCTACGACGCCTGCGAGGCGATGGACATTCCCGCCGACACGACCACGTCGGAAACCGGCCTTGGCCAGTTCGAAGTCAACCTGATGCATTGCGACGATCCGCTGCGGGCCGCCGATGATGCCTGGCTCTTCAAGATGCTGGTGAAGGGTCTGGCGCGGCGGCACGGCTTTGCGGCGTCCTTCATGGCAAAGCCCTATCCGGAATATTCCGGATCGGGCCTGCACACGCATTTCAGCCTGATCGACGAAGATGGGCGGAACGTCTTCGATTCGGGCGGTCCGAAGGGGACGGCGACGCTGCGGTCGGCCGTGGCGGGCTGCCTGAACGCGATGCATGACAGCACGCTGATCTTCGCGCCGCATCAGAACAGCTATGAGCGGCTGGTGCCGGGGAAACATGCGCCCACGGCAATCTGCTGGGGCTATGAGAACCGCACGGGCGCGATCCGGATTCCGGCGGGCAACCCGTCGGCGCGGCGGATCGAGCATCGCGTGGCGGGGGGGGACGTGAACCCCTACCTGATGCTGGCCGCCATCCTTGGCGCGGCGCTGGACGGGATCACCCAGGCGATGGAACCGCCGCCGCCGATCACCGGGAACGCCTATGCGATGGAGGATCTGCCGCAGATCCCGGCAACATGGGAAGGCGCGATCGAGGCGCTGGAACACAGCCAGATCGTTTCGCGCTTCATCCATCCCGAGCTGATCAAGAACCTGATCCAGACCAAGCGTCAGGAACTGCATTACATCGGCGAGCTGAGCGAAAGCGAGCGGGTGGAACTCTATCTCGACACGGTCTGAGCGGGGGCGAAGAATTTTCATCCGAAAATTCTTCGCGCCACGCTTGCGGCGCGGCCCTTGCCAGAGGGCGGGGGGCGCGCCTAGCTTGAACGAAACGGCGGATGGAACCAGATGCGGATCGGCATCCTTCAGACCGGCCTCGCGCCCGAGGCACTTGCCCCCGAAATGGGGGATTACCCCGACATGTTCGCGCGCCTGCTGGACGGGCACGGCTTCACCTTCCGGACCTGGAAGGTGGTGGAGGAGGAGTTTCCCTCCGACGTGCATCAGGCCGATGGCTGGCTGATCACCGGATCGCGGCACGGGGTCTATGAGGATCATCCCTGGATCCCGCCGCTGGAGCAGTTCATCCGCGACGCCTTTGCCGCGCGGGTGCCGGTGGTGGGCATCTGCTTTGGCCATCAGATCGTGGCGCAGGCGATGGGCGGCAAGGTGGAGCGCTATGCCGGCGGCTGGGCCGTGGGCGCGACGGAATATGATTTCGGCGGCGAGACCTTGCGCCTGAACGCCTGGCACCGCGATCAGGTGGTGCAGGCCCCGGCCGGGGCGACGGTAATCGCGACGAACGCGTTCTGCGCCAATGCGGCGCTTCTCTACGATGACCGCGCCTTGACGGTGCAGGCCCATCCCGAATTCCGCCCCGAATTCGTCGATGGGTTGATGCGGACGCGGGGCAAGGGCCTGGTGCCAGACGAGGTGATGGCCGAGGCCGCCGCCAAGCTGGACCTTCCCATTCAGGACAAGACCATGGCGGGACGCATTGCCGCCTTCTTCAAGGAGCCGCGCGCCTGATCCCGGGCGGCGCGGGCAACCCAAAACCGATAGTGTGACACATGTCCAAATGGACCGAGAAACTGCCCGAAGCCGCCCGCGACTGGATTGCCGGACGCCGCGTCGATGAAGTGGAATGCATCATCGGCGACATTGCCGGGGTGGCGCGGGGCAAGGCGATGCCCGCCTCGAAATTCGCCAAGCAGACCAGCTATTTTCTGCCCAACTCCATCTTCCTTCAGACGATCACGGGGGAATGGGCGGACAATCCGACCGGGTCCTTCACCGAACCCGACATGATCCTCGTGCCCGACTTCGCCACGGCCACGGCCGCGCCCTGGACGGCGGATGTGACCTTGCAGGTGATCCATGACGCGCAGGATCAGGCCGGCAACCCCGTCCCCACCGCACCGCGCAACGTGCTGAAGCGGATCGTGCAGCTTTACAACGCCGAAGGCTGGCAGCCCATCGTCGCGCCCGAGATGGAATTCTTCCTCGTCGCGCGCAACATCGACCCGAACATGCCGATCATCCCGCCGATGGGCCGGTCGGGCCGCCGCGCGGCGGGCAAGCAGGCCTATTCGATGAGCGCGGTGGACGAATACGGCAAGGTCATCGACGATATCTACGATTTCGCCGAGGCGCAGGGGTTCGAGATCGACGGCATCCTTCAGGAAGGCGGGGCGGGGCAGATCGAGATCAACCTCGCCCATGGCGACCCCGTGGCGCTGGCCGACGAGATCTTCTTCTTCAAGCGGCTGATCCGCGAGGCGGCGCTGCGGCATGACTGTTTCGCCACTTTCATGGCCAAGCCCATCGAAGGGGAGCCCGGATCGGCCATGCATATCCACCATTCGGTGGTGGACATGAAGACGGGCAAGAACATCTTTTCCGACCGGAAGGGGGGCGAGACACCGGAATTCCTGCATTTCATCGCCGGGATGCAGACCCATCTGCCCGCCGCCGTGGCCCTGCTGGCGCCTTACGTGAACAGCTATCGCCGCTATGTCCCCGACTTTGCCGCGCCCATCAATCTGGAATGGGGCCGCGACAACCGCACCACGGGGCTGCGCGTGCCGATTTCGGGGCCCGAGGCGCGGCGGCTGGAAAACCGCCTCGCCGGGATGGACTGCAACCCCTATCTGGGGATCGCGGCCAGCCTGGCCTGCGGGTATCTCGGCCTGAAGGCGGGCAAGATGCCGCGCGCGGAATGCACCGAGGATGCCTATAACATGGATTCCGACCTGCCCTACAATCTGGGCGATGCGCTGGACCTGCTGGAAGAGGATGCTGCGCTGCGCGAGGTGCTGGGGGTGGAGTTCTGCAATGTCTATGACAGCGTGAAGCGGAACGAATACAAGGAGTTCTTGCAGGTCATCAGCCCGTGGGAACGGGAGCATCTGCTGCTGAACGTCTGATGCCCATGAACCTGCTGCACGCCAATGACCGGGCGGGGGAATATCCCCCGTCCTATTACGCGGCCACACGCGCCGAATTCGCCCCCCTCCCCCCGTTGCAGGGTTCGGTGCGGTCCGATGTCTGCGTCGTAGGGGGCGGCTATACCGGCCTTTCGGCCGCGCTGCATCTGGCCCAGCGCGGGCTGAAGGTCGTGCTGCTGGAGGCGCATCGCGTGGGCTTTGGTGCCTCGGGGCGCAATGGCGGGCAGGTGGGCAGCGGGCAGCGGCTGGATCAGGATGCGCTGGAGGCGGCGGTTGGTCTGGCGGATGCGAAGAAGCTGTGGGATTTCGCGCAAGAGGCGAAGGACATGGTGCGCGGGCTGATCGCGGAGCATGACATGCCGGTGCGGTTTCACCCCGGCATTGCCCATGCCTGCTGGCATGAGGGAGAGGCGCGGGATGCGGCGCGCTATGCCGAAAAGCTGCGCCGCGATTACGGCTATGATCAACTGGAACCGCTGTCGCGCGAGGCAATCGGGCGGCTGATCCCGTCGGGGGTCTTTGCGGGGGGCGAGATGGACCGGGGCGCGGGCCATGTGCATCCGCTCAACTACGCGATCGGTCTGGCGCGCGCCGCGCAGGCGGCGGGGGCGGTGATCCATGAGGCGTCGGAGGTGACGGGCATCGCCCATGGCGCGACACCGGTGGTGCGGACGGCGGGGGGGCAGGTGACCTGCGATCATCTGATCCTGGCCTGCAATGGCTATCTGGGCGGGCTGGAGCCGCAGGTGGCCGCCCGCGTCATGCCGATCAACAATTTCATCGTCGCAACCGAACCCCTGGGCGACCGGGCGAAGGAAGTTCTGACCGAACCCGTCGCGGTGGCGGATACCAAATTCGTGGTGAATTACTGGCGGCTGTCGGAGGATAACCGCCTGCTCTTCGGCGGTGGCGAAAGCTATGGCTACCGCTTCCCGGATATCATCCGGACGGTGCGCAAGCCGATGCTGGAGGTCTATCCCGCCCTGCGGGATGTGAGGATCGACCATGCCTGGGGCGGCACGCTGGCCATCACCATGACCCGCAACCCCTGTTTCCTGCGGGTGGCGCCGAATGTGCTGTCGGCCTCGGGCTATTCGGGGCATGGCGTGGCGCTGGCCACGCTCGCAGGCCGCATCCTGGCCGAGGCGGTGGCCGGGCAGGCGGAACGCTTCGACCTGATCGCGAAACTGCCCACGCCGCGCTTTCCCGGCGGGGTGGCCCTGCGCTGGCCATTGCTAGTGCTTGCGATGACCTGGTATTCCATGCGCGACAGGTTGGGCCTCTGATCCCCACCCTCGGCGGTTTCCCGCCCTGTGGCGCAGGAAAAATCCTGCTGTCGTGAACTTGTCACTGGAAATGTGACAGCCGTCCCTTTACAGAAAAACGGAAGAAGACTTTCAGAAAAGGTGCAGGGATGGCTCCGGACGGACAGACACTCGCCCCCAATGTCTATGATGCCGAACCGATCCCCGAGGCCGCACGGGCCGAAATCGACCGGCTGATCGCGACGGGCGACCTGTTCCGCTATACGGCCCCCGAGAATGCGCCCGTGGCCCTGCTGGAGGCGGAATTCGCCGCGCTGCTGGGCGCGCGCTATGCGCTGGCGGTGTCGTCCTGTTCGGCGGCGCTGTTCCTGTCGCTCAAGGCGCTGGACCTGCCGCGCGGGGCGAAGGTCCTGATCCCGGCCTTCACCTTTGCCGCCGTGCCCTCATCCGTCGTGCATGCCGATTGCGTGCCGGTGCTGGTGGAGGTGGGCGAGAATTACCGCGTTGATCTGGCCGATTTCGAGGCAAAGCTTGACGATGCGGCGGCGGTGATGATCAGCCACATGCGGGGGCATACCTCGGATATGGATGCGATCATGGCACTGTGTGATGCGCGCGGCATCCCGGTGGTCGAGGATGCGGCCCATTCGCTGGGAACGCTGTGGAACGGAAAGAAGATCGGCACGATCGGCAAGGTGGGCTGTTTCAGCTTTCAGTCCTACAAGCTGGTGAATGCGGGCGAGGGCGGTATCCTCGTGACGGATGACCCGGAGATTGCGGCGCGGGCCATCATCATGTCGGGCGCCTATGAGGAAAACTGGAAAAAGCATCCGGGCCTGTCGAATTCCTGCGCGCATTGGCAGAACAAGTTGCCGCTGTACAATCTGCGCATGCAGAACCTTTCGGCGGCGGTGATCCGGCCGCAACTGCCCGAGGTGGCGCGCCGCGTGGCGCAGGGCCGGGCGAACCATGACTGGGTTGCGGCGCGGCTGAATGCCTGCGGCCTGCTGCACGTGCCCCCTGCCCTGCCGCAGGAAGAACGCGCGCCGGATTCCATCCAGTTCAACCTGAAGGGCGACTGGTCGGATGACGAGGCGCGGGCCTTCCAGAAGGCCGCCAAGCGGCGCGGCGTTTCGGTGCAGGTCTTCGGCCTGTCCGAAGGCAATGCGCGGGCCTATTGGAATTGGCAGTTCCTGGGTGATCTGCCCGAATTGCCGCGCACGCGCGCCATGCTGATGCGCGCCTGCGACGTGCGCCTGCCCGCCCGCCTGACGGAAGCGGACCTGGACTATATCGCCAGCGCCCTGACCGAAGCGGCGCGCGAGGTTCGGGGCTGAGGGCGAAGAATTTTCACTGAAAATTCTTCCGGTTCGATCTTCCGTCGGAAGATCGGGAAAATTCTTCGTCGAAGAATTTTCGGGATGAAGATTTTTCGTACGAAAAATCTTCGCCGTCACAAGGTCCGCAGCGTATCGCCCAGCCAGGGCCAGAGCGCCCGGGTGGGCTGCACGACCTGACGGTCCAGCAGCCGCCGCAGCCGCACCGCCACCTCCCCCGGCATGTCGCGCAGGACGCCCGCGCGGGCTTGCAGCGACAGGGTCCGCCCCGGCGGGTCGAAGGGCAGCGGCTGCAACTCCACCGCCTCGCGGAACCGCGCGGCATGGTGCAGCGCGAGCGGGGTGAGGATCGTCCAGCCGGCCCCGGCCGCGACCATGGCAAGGATCGGGGTATAGCTGTCCAGTTCGAACCGCGCCCCGATGCGCAGATTCTGCCGCGCCAGATGGGCGGCGATCTGCCGGCCCATCAGATGCCGGGTCGTGTACTGGATCAGGGGCAGGCTGGCCGGATCGCCCCCTTTCGGCGCGACAGCGAGGAAGGGTTCGGCCAGAAGCGGATGCACTTCGCGCCAGCCTTCGGGCGCCTCAAGCGCGGCATCGGCGGCCACGACCATGTCGAGCGCGCGGTTCGAAAGCTGTTCGAGCAGGTGATGGCTGGCCCCGGTTTCCAGCAGGAAGCGGCAGCCCTTCAATTCCGTTGCCAGTTCGGCCAGAAGCTGCGGCGTCACTTCGGCATCCAGGTCCTCGATCATCCCCAGCCGCAGCGTCGTGAGCCCCGACAGGTCGGAAAGGGCCAGTTCGGCCCGCGCCTCGGCCTCGGCGTTCAGGATCACTTGTGCGTGGCGGCGGAACATCGTGCCCGCGGGCGTCATCCGCAGCGGCCTTGCGCTGCGGTCCATCAGAACCGTGCCCAGCGCCGTTTCGAGCGAGGAGAGCTGCTGGCTGACGGCAGAGGGGCTCACGCCCAGACGGCGGGCGGCGGCAGAGATCGCCCCTTCCTCGGCTGCGGCGAGAAAGACCTCGATCCCCCAGAGGGTGACGCGCCCCTGGCCTTCGGTCATGGGACGGCCCCCTTCGTCCGGTCAGAGCTTGGACAGTTTCTTCTGCAATTCGGCCAGTTGCCGCTTGATCTGGGCCAGTTCCTCATCCTTCGGCGCGGCCTCGCCCGCGGTGGCGGGCCCCTCTTCCTTCGTGGGGCCTGACCCGCCCCAGCCGGGAATGCCGCCCATGAAGGCCTGCATGAAGGCCTCCTGCTGCTTGCGCATCGCCTCGAAGCCCGGCATGGCGGCCATCGGATTGGGGAAGGCGGAGAGGTTCTCCATCATCTTCGACTGGCCTTCGCGCAGCATCTCGAAAGAGGCGGCAAGGAATTGCGGGACGACGGATTGCATTTCGGTGGTGTAGGACCTGACAAGATCGGTCAGCACATTGATCGGAAGGACATTCTCGCCCTTCGATTCATGTTCGGCCACGATTTGCAGAAGGTATTGCCGCGTCAGGTCATCGCCGGATTTCAGATCGACGATCTGCACCTCCCGGCCCGCACGGATGAAACCGGCGATGTCTTCCAGGGTGACGTAATCCGACGTCTCGGTGTTGTAGAGCCTGCGGCTGGCATAGCGCTTGATCAGAAGCGGCTTGTCGGTGTCGGCCATCGGCCCCCCTCCCCATTCCTTTTGCAGTTGCAATGGCTGCAATGCAGAGAAGCTTAAGACAGGGATTTTCAAAAAGAAAGGGCGGGCACGAGGCCCGCCCGACGCGCGTCCATCCGACAGGGAGGAGGATGCGGGGACGCTTTACGCTAAGACTTACTTCGCAGCCGCAGCGGCTTTCTTGGCGACCGAGGTCACTTCGGCGGTCGCCTTCTTGACGGCGGCGGTCGCGTCTTCCGAGAAGTCCTTGCCAGCGGCGAGCATCAGTTCGACCGTTTCCATCTGGACCTTCTTCGCGACTTCGGCGAAGGCGGCCATGTTTTCGGCGGCCATTTCGGCATAGGCGGAGGCGAAATCGGTCACCGACTTGGTGTATTCGGTCGGTTCGGTCTTGGCCTTGGAGACGTCGCCCAGCTTGGCGATGGTGTCCTTGGTCCATTTGGCGGTGATTTCGGTCGATTTCTCGGCGGCTTCGAGGGCCACTTTCGACAGCTTCTCGCCCATCGCGGCCTGCGTCTTGAACGCGTTCTGAAGCGCCGAGGCGTCAACCGGGAAGGAGGCCATCATGTCCTGCATGACTTTGGTGAAATCGGGGGTCTTGTTCATGGTCTTGCTCCTGGCGTGCCGGTCTGACGGGCGGGTGTGCGGTGTTTCCTGATGACCAAGATATACATGCTGCAACGCAGCAATTCAAGTATTTTTCTGCATTGCAGCATTGCTTGGCCGACATATGTCCTGCAATCGCGAATTGCGCGGCGGTTCAGGCACTTGCGTCAGGCAGGGGTCAGGCCGCGGGGGTGGCGGTCACATAGGTTCCCGGTGCCGGGGCCAGGACTTCGCCCCCCGAATCGCCCGGGATGCGCGCCTTGATCTTCTTGCCCGACCGGGCCGCCAGCCACTCGCCCCAGCGCGGCCACCAGCTTCCGGCATGGAAGGTCGCCTGGGCCTTCCATTCCTCGGGCGTTCCGGCCACGGGGCCATCATTGGTGTAATGGCCGTATTTTCCCTTTGCGGGCGGGTTGATGATCCCGGCGATATGGCCGCTTTCCGACAGGATGAAGGTCTTGTCCTTGGAACCCATCTGGCGCACGCCGTTGAAGCTGCCGCGCCAATGGGCGATGTGGTCGGTCTCGCAGGCGATGGCGCAAAGCGGCAGCTTCACATCGGCAAGGGTGACGGGCTTGCCAAAGACCGGGAACCCCGTCGTGGCGAACTGGTCGCGCTGGCAGAGGCCGCGCAGATATTCCAGCGCCATCTTGCAGGGCAGGTTCGTGCCGTCGCCGTTCCAGTAGAGAAGGTCGAAGGCAGGCGGCGCCTCGCCCATCATGTAGCTCTTGATGGCGGGCTGGTAGATCAGGTCATTGGACCGCAGGAAGCTGAAGGTGCGGGACATGAAGAATTTGGACAGGATGCCGTCCTGTTCCGACTGGCGTTCGATGCCATCGACGAAATCGTCGTTCAGGAAGACCCCCACCTCGCCCGGATCTGAGAAATCGGTCAGCGTGGTGAACAGCGTGGCGGATTTCACGGACCTGTCGCCCGCCTTTTCCAGATGCGCGAGGGTGAGCGACAGGGTGGTCCCCGCGATGCAATAGCCGACGCAGTTGATCTGCTTTTCCCCGGTGATGCGGCGCACCTCGGCCATGGCGCGCAGATATCCGTCGCGGATGTAGTCATCCAGCCCGGTGTCGCGATAGCTGGCATCGGGGTTGACCCAGGAGACGACGAAGACGGTAAAGCCTTGATCCACAACCCATTTTATCAGGCTGTTCGCCGGTTTCATGTCGAGGATGTAGAACTTGTTGATCCAGGGCGGGAAGATCAGCAGCGGCGTCTGATGCACCTTCTCGGTCGTGGGGGCGTATTGGATCAGTTCGAACATCTTGTTGCGATAGACCACGGCGCCCGGCGTGGTGGCGAGGTTCTGGCCCACATGAAAGGCCTCGCGATCGGCCAATGTGACCATCAGGTCGCCGGAATTCGCCTCGATATCGGCAACGAGGTTCTCAAGCCCCTTCACCAGGCTTTCGCCATCCGTCTCGATCGCGCGTTCCAGCGCATCGGGGTTGGTGCCGAGAAAGTTGGTGGGCGAGAACATGTCCACGATCTGGCGGGTGAAGTATTCCACGCGCCGCTTGTCTGCGGGATCGAGCGTGGACATGTCCTGCACCGCCGAGGAGAGCGCCTCGGCATTCATCAGATATTGCTGCTTCAGGTAGTTGAAGAAGGGATGGGTTTCCCACAGCGGATTGGCGAAGCGGCGGTCCCGCGGCGTCGGGTCCGGCGGGGCCTTCAATTCGCCCTTGGCCAGCGTCTGCTGTGCCTCGACGTAATGCTTCAGGCTTTTGCCCCAGTAGTTGATCTGATGTTCCAGGATCTTGGCCGGGTTGTGCATCATCTCGGCCAGATAGGCGGCGGCGGCCTTCATATACACATCGGGGGCGGGGCCATGCAGGGCATTGTCCACCGCCTTGCGCCGGGACAGCGCCGCGACCAGACGTTGCGACAACGCTTCGACCTTGGCGAGATTCTCGTTCAATCTAACGAGTCTTTCGCCTGCGTCGTTGTCTTCCGTTGTCATGCGAATATTTCCCCCCTATCCTCGCCGCTGTGCAGCATATCGCCACCGGTCCGGAGGGGAAAGCTGTGAATGCCGGTGTTGGCCCACCCGGACAAGGAGACGCAGTGTGCGGTACATGTTCACTTACGACATGATGGAGACGGCTCGCAACACGAACGAGTGGCTTGGCGCCACCGCGCGGGCCATGGCGTCATATCCCGCCTTCGCGATGTCGATGAACCCCGTGCTGCCCCTGATGGCCGCCTGGGGCGAGGTGACGGAGCGCACCTTCGGCCGCATGGTGGCCAAGCCTGACTGGGGCATCCGCTCCATCGTGGGCCCGGATGGCACGGATCATCTGGTCGATGTGAAGACGGTGGTGGAACGGCCCTTCGGCAATCTGGTGCAGTTCTTCGTCCGCCGCCGCGCGCCGATGGCCCGCAAGATCATGCTGGTGGCGCCGATGTCGGGGCATTACGCCACGCTTCTTCGGTCCACCGTCGCCTCGCTTCTGCCGGATGCGGATGTCTATGTCACCGACTGGCACAATGCGCGGGATATCCCCGTGTCGGCGGGCAAGTTCGATGTGGAGGATTACACCCTCTATCTGGTGGATTTCATGCGGGCGCTGGGGCCGGATACCCATATCATCGCCGTCTGCCAGCCTGCCCCGCTGACCTTGGCCGCCACCGCCTATCTGGCGGGCGAGGACCCGGAGGCGCAGCCGCGATCCCTGACGCTGATCGGCGGGCCGATCGACCCGGATGCCGCCGCGACCGACGTGACGGATTTCGGCCGCCGCGTGACGATGGGGCAGCTTGAACAGACGGTGATCCAGCGCGTGGGGTTCAAGTACAAGGGTGCGGGGCGGCTGGTCTATCCGGGGCTGATGCAGTTGCAAAGCTTCATGTCGATGAATGCCGAGCGCCATTCCAAGGCCTTCGCCGAACAGATCATGCGCGTGGCGCGGGGCGAGGCATCGGATCACGATGCCCATAACCGGTTCTATGACGAATATCTGGCCGTGATGGACATGACGGCGGAATTCTACCTTTCCACGGTGGAACGCATCTTCAAGAACCGCGAGATTGCGAAGAACGAATTCACCGTCGCGGGCAAGCGGGTGGATATCGGCGCGATCACGCAGGTCGCCGTGAAGACGGTGGAAGGCGCGAATGACGATATCTCGGCCCCCGGGCAATGCGTGGCCGCGCTGAAACTTCTGACCGGCCTGCCGGAAGAGAAGAAGGCCAGCCATCTGGAACCCGGCGCGGGCCATTACGGCATCTTCGCGGGCAAGTCGTGGCGTCTGAACATCCGGCCGCTGGTGTTGAACTTCATCGACACCAATTCGGGCGAGCCCCGGCCGAAGAAGGCGAAGATCAGCCTCGCGGCTTCGCAGTAACGCGCAGCATCATCGGGCCATTCAGAAAGGTCTCGATGGCGGCATTCACCGCCTCGGGCTGTTCCAATGTTGGCAGGTGGCCCGCACCCTCGATCACCATGAGCTTGCCATAAGGGGCAAGTTGCGCCGCGAAATCCTGACGGCGGACGGGGACGATCGGGTCTTCTGCCCCGGCGATCATCAGCAGGGGCAGATTGGCGCGGCGCAGCGTCTTTTGCTGATCGGGGCGGCGTTGCAGGGCGCGGGACTGGCGCAGGAAAACGCCCTCGCCCAAAGTCAGCGCCATGTCGCGCATCAGGGCAAGGATTTCCCCACGCCATTCAAAGGAGGCGAAGGCCGTTTCGGGATATTCCTGCGCCACCACCTCTTTCAGGCGGCCCGCCTTGGCGGCCACGATCCGGGCCTCGCGCGCCGCCGCCGTGGCGGGCGGTTCCGCCAGCGGATCGGTGGAGATCAGTACGGCGCGGCTGACGCGGCCATTGTCCCGGCGCAGGATATCCAGCGCCACATCGCCACCCAGCCCATGGCCGATCAGGATGAACCTCGCCGGGGCTGTGGCGAGGATCGTTTCGGACATCTGTTCAACCGTCTCTCCCTTCGCGGGCAGGGCGATGTGCAGGGGGTGCTTTGCCCCCAGATGCACGATCTGCGGCAGGAAGATGCGCGCGTCGCAAAGAAGGCCAGGGATCAGGAGGATCGGTTCGGTCACAGCCCGCGCGCCCAGTCGGTGATGATCCGGATGACGGGTTCCGTCTGGCCCGGCGACAGGATGTCGCCCGCGATCACATGGGAGAAGGGATCGTCATCCCCCTGCATCTCGCGCCGTTCCACCTGCGTGGGCCCGCCCCAGGCCGCGATGACAGGCGGGATGCGGGCAGGGTCGATCACCTGATCGGCAGGCGCATAGAGGAAGAGGGCGGGTGTCACGGCCTGCGCATAGTCAGCCTCGCGCGCCGCGCGGATGAGCCGGGCCATGGGATAGAGCGCCTCTGTCGGGTATTCCGTCGTCCAGTGCCGCCCCTGTTCGGGATTGAGCGGCGTGAAGGCACGGGTTTCCCCGGCGACCAGCCTTCCCCAGCTTTCGATGAAGGGCGCATCCAGCAGCCATTGCGCGGGCGGGTGAATCCCGAAATTGGGCGAGATGAGCACCGTCCCCGCCAGCCCCTCGTTCAGCTGCGGATCGGTCGCCGCCAGGGCCGCCAGCGTTCCGCCGGTGGAGGTGCCGATGACGATGACCCGCTCGCCCAGACGGCGGCCCACGGCCATCGCCTCGGCCATGTCGAAAAGCCAGTCCTCGGCGCTGGCCCCTGCCATCGCCGCCCCGTCGCGGCCATGGCCCGCGAGGCGGGTGAAGAAGAGGTTCGCGCCCAGGGCGCGGGCCACTTCTTCGGGCACGGGGCGGATTTCGGCGGGGCCTGCGGAAAAGCCGTGGATATAGACGATGGCAAGGGGCGTCTTCGCCCCCCTCGCCCCGGCCCAGAGGATGCGCTTTTCATCCCCCGCGCGAATGTCGGAAAACATCTGCTCGCGCTGGTTGATCCACGTCTCGATATCGGCAGGAATGTCCGTTTCGGAAAAGGCGATGACGCGGTCCACCCCGCTGCGCGGCGCCAGCAGCCACAGGCCGCCGAGGACAAGGACAAGGATCAGCAGCAGCCGACCGAGGGCTTTGCCAAGGGAACGCATCACCGGTTACTCACATCGACCACCGCCGCGGCGATCATCGCAAGGCAGCCGGGCGTTGAAAAGCGGTGATCGGCCCCTTTCACCAGCGTCAGGCGCAGATCATCGCATTGCGCATGATCCATGAGCCGCAGCGCCACCGAGACCGGCACATCGGTATCTGCCGTGCCTTGCAGGATGCGCACCGGGAAGGGCAATGGCAGGGGGGACCGCAGGACCAGCCGCTGCCGCCCGTCCTCGATCAGCCGCCGGGTGATCGGATAGCCTGCGGCGGAATAATCCGATGCGATGGTGATGCGACCCGTCTCCATCAGTTGCGCCCGCTGCGCGTCGGAAAAGCCCGCCCACATGCTGTCTTCGGTGAAGTCCGGCGCGGGGGCGATGCCGACGAGTCCCGCCACGCGGGACGGCATCGCGCGGGCAAGATGCAGCGCGATCCAGCCGCCCATGGACGACCCGACGAGGATCTGCGGGCCTTCGGTCAGCGCCTCCAGCGCAGCCACCGCATCCTCCACCCAGTCGCCGATGCAGCCCTCTTCGAAGGCGCCGGAGGATTGGCCGTGACCGGAATAGTCGAAGCGCAGGAAGGCGCGCCCCTCGGCTTTGGCCCAGTCCTGAAGGAACATCGCCTTGGTCCCGGTCATGTCGGACATGAAGCCGCCAAGGAACACCACCCCCGGCCCCTGCCCGGCCGTCCGGTGATGGGCGAGGCGGCGGCCCTGCGGGGTGGTCAGGTATTCGGTCATCGGTGCCTCCTTCATCCGACAGGACATAGCGAAGCGCGGGCCGGGATGCCACAGGGCAACACCGCCCCCTCACCCACCGTTGACAATCGCGACGCCCCCGCGCAGGAAGGCGGCACATAACCCGCAACCGGGCGTTCCGTGGGCGCCAAACCGACGAGGAGCATGGCCATGAGCCAGATTTCCCTGACATTCCCCGATGGCAATATCCGTCACTTCGAGGCGGGCGTGACACCCGCGCAGGTGGCACAGGCCATCGCGCCCTCGCTGGCCAAGGCGGCAATCTCGGCCATGGTCGATGGCCAGCACTGGGATCTGCAATGGCCGATCCAGACGGATGCCCGCATTTCCATCAACACGATGAAGGATGACGGGCCGGCGCTGGAACTGATCCGGCACGATCTGGCCCATATCATGGCCCGCGCGGTGCAGGAAATCTGGCCCGATGTGAAGGTCACCATCGGCCCCGTCCGCGATCACGGCTGGTTCTACGATTTCGACCGGGCAGAGCCCTTCACGCCCGATGACCTTGGCCAGATCGAGGCCAAGATGAAACAGATCATCAACGCCCGCGACCCGGTGCGCACCGAAATCTGGTCGCGCGCCGATGCGCTGGCCTATTACGAAAGCCGGGGCGAACCCTACAAGGTGGAACTGGTCCACAAGATCCCCGAGGATCAGGACCTGCGGATGTATTGGCATGGCGATTGGCAGGACCTCTGCCGTGGCCCGCATTTCCAGCATACGGGGCAGGTTCCGGCGGATGCGTTCAAGCTGACGCATGTGGCGGGGGCCTATTGGCTGGGCGATGCCAGCCGCCCGATGCTGCAACGCATCTATGGCGTGGCCTTCAGGAACCGCGACGATCTGAAGGCCCATATGACCATGCTGGAAGAGGCGGCGAAGCGCGATCACCGCAAGCTGGGCCGCGAGATGAACCTCTTCCACATGCAGGAAGAGGCGCCGGGGCAGATCTTCTGGCACCCCAATGGCTGGACCATATACACCACGCTGCAAGATTACATGCGCCGCCAGCAGCGCCGCGACGGCTATGTCGAGGTGAACACGCCGCAGGTCGTGAACCGCAAGCTGTGGGAAGCCTCGGGTCACTGGGAAAACTACCGCGAGAACATGTTCATCGTGGAGGTGGATGAGGAAGGGGCGCGCGAGAAGGTCGTCAACGCCCTGAAACCCATGAACTGCCCTTGCCATGTGCAGATCTTCAACGTGGGCCTGAAATCCTATCGCGACCTGCCGATCCGCATGGCGGAATTCGGCTCCTGCGCGCGCTATGAACCCTCGGGCGCGCTGCATGGGATCATGCGGGTGCGCGGCTTCACGCAGGACGACGCGCATATCTTCTGCACGCTGGATCAGGTGGAATCCGAGTCCAAGAAATTCATCGAGTTTCTGGCGAAGATCTATTCCGACCTCGGCTTTGACAAATGGCGGGTGAAACTCTCCACCCGCCCCGAAAAGCGCGTGGGTTCGGACGAGATCTGGGACAAGATGGAGGCGGCGCTGGCCAATGCCTGCATGGCCGCCGGATATCCCTATGAGCTCTTCCCCGGCGAAGGGGCCTTCTATGCGCCGAAGCTGGAATTCGTGCTGACCGATGCCATCGGGCGCGACTGGCAATGCGGCACGTTGCAACTCGACCCCAACCTGCCGGAACGGCTGGATGCCAGCTATATCGGCGAGGACGGGGCCAAACACCGCCCCTTCATGCTGCACCGCGCCTGCCTCGGGTCGTTCGAACGGTTCATCGGCATCCTGATCGAGAACCATGCGGGCAAGCTGCCCTTCTGGCTGGCCCCGCGTCAGGTGGTGGTGGCCTCCATCGTGTCGGATGCCGATCCTTTCGTGGAAGAGGTGGTGACGGCGCTGACCCTGGCCGGGGTGCGGGCCGAGGCGGACATGCGGAATGAAAAGATCAACTACAAGGTCCGCGAACATTCGGTCGGCAAGGTGCCGGTCATCCTCGCCCTGGGCATGAAAGAGGTGGAAGAGCGCACCGTCTCTGTCCGCCGACTGGGCGAAAACCGCACCGAAACCATGACGCTGGATGCCATCGTGGCGGAACTTGCGGCGGCGGCCCTGCCGCCCGACCTGCGCTGAGACAGGGGGAAATGGGGGGGCTGCCCCCCCTTTTTTCCTTTTTGCCAACGATTCGCAGATCGCCCAAAAAACAGACGGAACGCCGATTTTCCCCTTGTTTCATTGGGTTGCAGCCTGATTCCCCGCCCCTTAATCGGGCTTGATTTTCATATGGGCTTTGGCATGATTTTCAGCAGTGACGACAGACTTCTACCGCCTTCCCTGCGACGCACAGGCAAGTGGACAAAGGAAGACCTGGCTTGCACGGCCTGACGGCAATCTCGCCGCAGGGGGGGTAGTTGAAGGAGAAGCGGCATGCCGACCGGCACCGTGAAATGGTTCAATACGACAAAGGGCTACGGGTTCATTGCGCCCGATGATGGGGGCAAGGATATCTTTGTCCATATCTCGGCGGTGGAGCGGGCGGGGCTCAAGGGGCTGAACGACAACCAGAAGATCGCCTATGAACTGCAATCGGGCCGGGATGGCCGGTCTTCGGCGAGCGATCTGAAGCTGCTGTGATCCGCGCAACCCGTTGAAACGAAAGGCCCGCCCCTGGCGGGCCTTTTCGTCAGAGGAGTTTCGCCTGCACCGCCTCGTCCCAGCCGAGATGCCAGTCCGCGCCGTTGCGGATGATGGGGCGCTTCATCACCGTGGGTTGGGCGGCGATCTGGGCCTCGGGCTCCGACGCCTTGAGGAAATCGTTGAAGGCGCGGTAGGTGGTGGAGGATTTGTTGATCACCCTGTCGCCGAATTCATGAACGATTTCAGCGATTTCCGACTCGGTCAGCGGCGCGGCCCGTACGTCGCGGAAAGCCACCTCATGACCGGCGCCTTGCAGCGCCTTCAGCGCCTTCTTGCAGGTATCGCAGGTCGGAATGCCGTAGAGCATCATCCTTGTCATCCTCCGTCATCGGCTGTGCCGCAAACTGTGCCGCTTTCTGTGCCGCAAACTGTGCATACGCAACGAACGGCCCCTTCGCCAGTGGTTAACCCGTCACCGCCCGCGTGATCGCCACCCCGGCCCAGGCCGAAAGCCCCGTCAGCACCGTGCCCCAGATCGTATCGGTCGCCACCATCTGCCAGTGCCAATCCTTCATGATGGCGAAGGAGGTGAATTCATAGGTGCCATAGGCCATGGCCCCGATGATCATGGCCGGCACCAGCACCGGCGCCCCCGTCCGCAGCCCCGGAAGCGAAACGAGGTAAAGGAGACCAGCCACATAGGCGAGGTAGAAGGCCGCCGCCGGAACGAGGCGGATATTCTCCAGCATCAGCGCGCCGATATGCCGGTCGAAGAGCGGCTTCATCACGAAGGTCAGCATGATCGCGTCAAGGATCAGGAAGACGGCGGCGGTGGAGAGGTAGAGAACGGCGATCTGCATGGGGCGCTCCTGTGACGCGCGACAGGTAGCACGGGGGGTGGCGGGGGAAAGGGGGCGTTAACCAACGGGTGTCAGAGTGGGTGGACAGGTTGAAATCAGTATGGGATACGTATAGCGTATGATTCTGGGTTTTGCGGATCGGGACACGGAGCGCCTTTTCCGGCTGGACCGGGTGGCGCGGTTCCACGGTATGGAGCGGGTCGCGCTGAGGAAACTGGCAATGCTGGATGCGGCGATCCGGGTCGAAGACCTGCGCGCCCCGCCCGGAAACCGGCTGGAGGCGTTGAAGGGCGACCGGGCAGGACAGTGGTCGATCCGGGTGAACGATCAGTGGCGGATCTGTTTCCGCTGGAGGGATGGGAATGCTTCAGACGTTGAACTCACCGACTATCACTGAGGCGCTGGACCCGGTCCATCCGGGGGAGGTGCTGGCGGAGGAATTCCTTGCCCCCAAGGGCCTGAGCGCGGCAGCACTCGCGCGGCATATCGGCGTGCCGGCGAACCGGGTGTCCGAGATCGTGGCGGGGCGCCGGGCCATCACGGGCGACACGGCGCTGCGGCTGGCGGCGGCCTTCGGGACCTCGGCGGAGTTCTGGATGGGCTTGCAGATGCGGTGGGAATTGGCGGTGGCGGCGCGGCGGGGGGTGGGGGAGGTAGGGCCTTTGTGACCGCGCGGCGGCGCGGCCCGGACCGCGATCCGCACTGTAGGGCGGGGTTCACCCCGCCACGCGCGAGGCGGCAAGCGGGGACGTCATGGCGGGGTGAACCCCGCCCTACGGCATTCATCCTTTGTGAACGCTTCCGCGCGAAACAAGGGAATGCCGCACTACATTCGCCCCCGAAGACCCGGTGCCACGATCTTCTTCACCGTCGCGCTGCAACAGCGTGGGGGTGACCTGCTGATCCGTCATGTCGATGCCTTGCGTGACGCCGTCCGCGTGACACGCCGGGAAAGACCTTTCGCTGTCGATGCCTGGGTCGTCCTTCCCGACCATATGCATTGCATCTGGCAATTGCCCGAGGGGGACAGCGACTATTCGATCCGCATGGGCGCGATCAAGGCACGCTTTTCGATGGCCTTGCGGAGGGCGGGGTTCACCTCAGCCTTGCCGGAAACCTTGCCGCATGGCGGGGTGAACCCCGCCCTACGGAAGGGGCAGGTCGGCATCTGGCAGAAGCGGTTCTGGGAGCATCACATCCGCAACACGGCCGATTGGCAGGCGCATCGGCACTATTGCTGGATGAACCCGGTCAAGCACGGTCTGGTCGATGCCCCGCAGGACTGGCCCTATTCATCCTATCTGCGGGATGTTGCACGGGGCGACGGTCCGTAGGGCGGGGGTCTCCCCGCCATTCCGGGCGGAAGGCGGGGAGACCCCCGCCCTACCTCACCCACTCCCGCATCACACAGCCCGGCCCGCTCTCCCGCAGCCGATGCTCCCAGATCACCCGCCACGCCCCCTCGTCGAACGCCGGAAAGAAGGCATCCGCACCCTCCACCTCCAGATCCACCTCGGTCACCAGCAGGCGATGCGCCAGCGGCAGGAGGGCGGCGTAGATCGAACTGCCCCCGATCCCGTAGAGGCGGGCATGGCCTGCGGCCTGTGCCATCTGCACCGCCGCCTCGGGCGTGGGGGCGGTCGTCTCCCAGACCGACCTATCGCGCGTCACCACGATGTTCAGACGGTTCTTCAAGGGCTTGAAGGGCAGGCTTTCCCAGGTCCGCCGCCCCATGATGACCGCGCCCCCGGTCGTTTCGCGCTGAAAGGCGGCGAGGTCTTCGGGCGCGTGCCAGGGGATGGTGTTCCCCTTGCCGATGGCCCCGTTGCGGGCGCGGGCGACGACGAGGGTCAGCATCGCGCGCTCATACCGCCACCGGGGCCTTGATGGCGGGATGGGGGTCGTAGCCCGTGATCTCGAAATCCTCATACCGGAAATCGAAGAGCGAGGTCACCTGCCGCGTGATCCGCAGGCTGGGCAGGGGGCGGGGGTCGCGGGAAAGCTGGGTTGCGACCTGTTCCATATGGTTGGAATAGATATGCGCGTCGCCGATGGAATGGATGAAATCCCCCGGCTCATAGCCCGTGACATGGGCGAGCATCACGAGGAGGAGGGCATAGGAGGCGATGTTGAAGGGCACGCCGAGGAACATGTCGGCGCTGCGCTGGTAGAGTTGCAGATGCAGCTTGCCGCCCAGGATGCGGACCTGCCACATCGTATGGCAGGGCGGCAGCGCCATCTGCGGCACGTCCGGCGGGTTCCAGGCCGAGACGATCAGGCGGCGCGAGTCCGGGCTGCGGCGGATCATGTCGAGCAGCGTCTCGATCTGGTCCACCCCGCCGAAATCGCGCCATTGGCGGCCATAGACGGGGCCGAGATCGCCGCTCTCATCCGCCCATTCATCCCAGATCGTCACCCCGTTGTCGTTGAGATAGCGGATGTTGGTGTCGCCCTTCAGGAACCACAGCAGTTCATGGATGATCGACTTGATGTGGAGTTTCTTGGTGGTGACGAGGGGGAAGCCCTCGGCCAGCGGATAGCGGCATTGCAGGCCGAAATGGCTGATCGTGCCCGTCCCCGTGCGGTCGGAGGAGGGGATGCCGTGGGCAAGGACGGTGCGAAGCGCGTCGTGATATTGCTGCATGGGCCTGATCGTGGTTCATGAGTCGCGGAACACTATATCTTGCGGTGGCGTCCGGGGCGACGGGCTGTGTACTGTGGCGCAAAGAAAAGGAGGGATGCGATGGGCATCAGGTATCTGCATACGATGGTCAGGGTTCTGGATCTGGAGAAGTCGATCGCCTTCTACAAGCTTCTGGGGCTGGAAGAGACGCGGCGCTATGACAATGAGGGGGGCCGTTTCACGCTGGTCTTCCTGGCGCCTCCGGGCCAGCCGGAATGCCCGGTGGAGCTGACCTATAACTGGGATGGGGATGACGGGCTGCCGAGTGACAGCCGCCATTTCGGGCATCTGGCCTATGAGGTGGACGACATCCATGCCACCTGCGCGCATCTTCAGGCCCATGGCGTGGTGATCAACCGCCCGCCGCGGGATGGGCGGATGGCCTTTGTGCGGAGCCCCGACAATATCTCGATCGAGCTGTTGCAGAAGGGCGGCGCGAAGGAGCCGGTGGAACCCTGGAAGAGCATGGCCAGCACCGGCCATTGGTGAGGGGTGGCGGGGGGGGGGACGGATGTCCCCCCTTGGCGCCCCCTTTGGGCCAAGGTGAAAGGGCAGGTCAGAAGGACCAGCGGGTGAAGGTATCGGGGCCGAGGGTGGCGGTTTCCACCAGCCTTGGCCTTGGGGCATCGCCAAGGGCAGCAAGGCCGAGGGGGCCGAGGACGGGGGTGCCGTCCCCGCCGATCAGGCAGCCGGCCTGGAAGAGGGCGATTTCATCGATGAGGCGCGCACGGATCAGGGCGGCGGCGAATTGGCCGCCGGCTTCGATCAGGAGGCGGGTCAGGCCTTCGGCGGCGAGGAGGCGGAAGGTTTCGGTCAGGTTCAGGTGGGGCCCTTCAGTGGGGGCTTCGATCAGCCTTGCGCCAGTCGCGGCCCAGGCAGCGCGGGCCGTGTCGGGCGCGGCGGGGCCGTGGATGACCCAGACAGGGTGATCCTTGGCGCTGCGGCCGAGGCGGCTGTCGGGCGGGGTTTGCAGGCGGCTGTCGGCCAGAAGGCGCAGCGGTTGGTGCGCTGCGCCAAGATCGCGCGCCGTCAGGTCGGGGTCATCGGCCAGCGCGGTGGCGGAGGATGTCAGCACCGCGTCATGCGTCATCCGCATCAGATGCACCCGGCGGCGGGCCTGCGGGCCGGTGATCCAGCGGCTTTCGCCCGTGGCTGTGGCGATGCGCCCGTCCAGCGTGGCGGCGAGTTTCAGGGTGACGAAGGGCAGGCCTTGCGTGATCCGCTTCAGGAACCCCGCCTGAAGCTGCCGCGCGCGGGCCTCGCAGACCCTTTCGGTGACGGTCACGCCCCCGTCACGCAGGATGGCGTGCCCCCGGCCCGAGACGCGGGGATCGGGGTCGGTCAGGGCCGTGGCGACGCGGGCCAGACCGGCCGCGACCAGTGCCTCGGCGCAAGGGGGGGTGCGGCCGTGATGGGCGCAGGGTTCCAGCGTGACATAGGCCGTGGCCCCCCGCGCGCCCTGCCCCGCCTGATCCAGCGCCATGCGTTCCGCATGGGGCCGCCCGCCCGGCTGCGTCCAGCCGCGCCCCAGGATGCGCCCCTCTTTCACGATCACGCAGCCCACTGCCGGATTGGGCCATGTCCGCCCGAGCCCCCGCGCCGCCAGCGCGAGGGCGTGGGACATATGGACCTCGTCCTCGGTCACATGCGGCCCGTCACTCGTCGGGCGAGGCGCCGGGGCGCAGTTCGCTGACGAATTTGTCGAAATCGTCGGCGGCCTGGAAGTTCTTGTAAACGCTGGCAAAGCGCACATAGGCCACGGTGTCGATCCGGGCGAGGGATTCCATCACGATCTCGCCGATCACCTTGGACTGGATATCCGTCTCGCCCAGGGACTCCAGACGGCGGACGATGCCGGAAATCATCTGGTCGATGCGTTCGGGGTCGATGGGCCGCTTCTGCATCGCGATGCGGATGGAGCGTTCGAGTTTGGAGCGGTCGAAATCCTCGCGCTTGCCCGAGGATTTGATGACCACGAGGTCGCGCAACTGCACGCGCTCATAGGTGGTGAAACGCCCCCCGCAGGCCGGGCAGAAGCGCCGGCGGCGGATGGAAACGTGGTCTTCGGCGGGACGGCTGTCCTTCACCTGGGTGTCGATATTGCCGCAGAATGGGCAGCGCATGGCCCCCTCCTTGCTTGTTGTTGGTTACGCCTGCCTCATGCCGGGGTGTTCCCCCCGGTTTTGCCCAAACTATAGGGGCGCGGACGAGGTTTCGGCTAGGGGGGATTTCGCGCCCCCATATGCGGGGGGCGCGATGTGTGGCGGCGGGGACTCAGGGGGGTGGTGGGGGCGGGCTCGTAGGGCGGGGGTCTGCCCGCCGCATGGTCAATAATGATAGCGGCACTGAACAATGATCAGCGCGTCACCTTCCACCCGATAGACGAGGCGATGCTCCCGGTCGATGCGGCGGGACCAGAAGCCGGAATAGTCGCCACGGAGAGGTTCGGGTTTGCCCGTCCCTTCGAACGGGTGGCGCTGGCATTGGCGGATCAGGCGGTTCAGCTTTCCCAGCATAGCGCGGTCGCGGTCCTGCCAGTGGACGTATTGCTCAAACGCGTCGGGGAGGAAGAGGACCTTCACTCTTTCTCGTAGGCCTCAAGCTCTTCCATCGTTTTGACGATGCCCGGAACGCCCGCCTTGAAGTCCGCAATCGCCCGGTCGAGCGCCGCCTTGTTGGCGGGCGAGGCGGTCAGATAGGTGGTCTCATCCATGCTGGACCAGTCTTCCAGACTGACCATGACCACGGGCTTTCCGCCTGCGCGGGTGACGATGACGGGTTCATGGTCATCGTTCACGCGGTCCATGACAGCGGAGAGATTGGCGCGGAGTTCGGTGGAGGTGAGGGTTTTCATGGCGTAGAATGTACGTGATCGCGTACGTTTTGGAAAGACATATCACGTAAAGGGTCTGTTAACCGCGTCAGGCGAGGCTGGAGAAAATGCCTTGAACTTGCCGCATCATGCCCATCGTCAAAATCCGCGATGTCCTGCGTCTGCTGTCGGATGATGGCTGGCAACTCGTGGCCACGCGCGGAAGCCATCGGCAATTCGCGCATCCGACAAAGCCGGGACGGGTAACCGTGGCGGGCAAGAACAACGACGACTTGGCTCCGGGGACATTCAATTCTATTTTGAAGCAGGCAGGTCTGAAGGGACAGTGACATGCGTTATGCCGTGGTGATCGAGAAGGCGGGCAAGGGCTATTCGGGTTACGTCCCCGATCTGCCGGGTTGCGTGGCGGCAGGCGCGTCGGTCGAAGCGGTGAAGGCTCGTCTGGCCGAGGCAATCCCGTTCCACCTGGATGGGATGGGAAAGGACGAGGCTGTGCCTGTGCCAGAGAGTGTGGTGGGGTGGGTGGAGATTTGATCTTCACCTTGAGTATCCGAACGAACAAAAGGCGTCCTACGGGGCGCCTTTTGTTTTCGATTCCGTGGCGGGGTGAACCCCGCCCTACTGGTCGAGGAAGCTGCGCAGCTTCCGGCTTCTGCTCGGATGCTTCAACTTCCTGAGCGCCTTCGCCTCGATCTGGCGGATACGCTCCCGCGTCACGCTGAACTGCTGGCCCACCTCTTCCAGCGTGTGATCGGTGTTCATCCCGATGCCGAAGCGCATCCGCAGAACCCGCTCCTCACGCGGCGTGAGGGAGGCCAGAACGCGGGTCGTGGTTTCCTTCAGGTTCTCCTGAATGGCCGAGTCCAGCGGCAGGATGGCGTTCTTGTCTTCGATGAAATCGCCAAGCTGGCTGTCTTCCTCGTCCCCGATGGGCGTCTCCAGCGAAATCGGCTCCTTGGCGATCTTCATCACCTTGCGGACCTTCTCCAGCGGCATCTGGAGCTTTTCGGCCAGTTCCTCAGGCGTCGGTTCGCGCCCGATCTCGTGCAGCATCTGCCGCCCCGTCCGCACCAGCTTGTTGATCGTCTCGATCATATGGACGGGAATACGGATCGTGCGCGCCTGATCGGCGATGGAGCGGGTGATGGCCTGCCGGATCCACCATGTCGCATAGGTGGAGAACTTGTAACCCCGGCGGTATTCGAACTTGTCGACCGCCTTCATCAGGCCGATATTGCCTTCCTGGATCAGGTCGAGGAATTGCAGGCCCCGGTTGGTATACTTCTTGGCGATGGAGATGACGAGGCGCAGGTTCGCCTCCACCATTTCCTTCTTGGCCTGACGGGCCTCTTTCTCGCCCTTCTGGACCTGGTTCACGATGCGGCGGAATTCGGAGATGTCCACGCCGATATACTGGCCGACCTGCGCCATCTCGGCGCGCAGTTCTTCCACCTTGTCGCGCGACTTTTCCATCAGCGCCTGCCAGCCGCGCCCCGATTTGGCGGCCATGCGGTCCAGCCAGGTGGGATCAAGCTCATAGCCCTGATATTCGTCGATGAATTCGCGGCGGTTGATGCGGGCGGCATCGGCCAGTTTCACCATGCCGGAATTGATCGACATGATGCGTTTGTTGATGCCGTAAAGCTGATCAATCAGCGCCTCGATGCGGTTGTTGTGCAGGTGGAGCGCATTGACCAGCGTCACGATCTCCGACCGCAGCTTCTGATAGGCGGCCTCGTCGGCGGCGGAATAGCTGGCGGTTTCCGACAGGGTGGCCGACATGCGGCGGTCCTGCATCTGCGCCAGTTTCGCATAGTCGCGGGCGATGATTTCCAGCGTTTCAAGGACCTTGGGCTTCAGCGCGGCTTCCATCGCGGCCAGCGACATGTTGGACGCCTCGTCATCCTCATCCTCTTCCTCGGCGCGCAGGATGGGGTTGCCATCGGCATCCAGCTCTGGTTCCGAAGACCCGCCCGCGCTGCGGCGGGGGGCGGCGGACATGTCCACCTCTTCCAGCGCCGGACCGTCCATCTCATCCTCGCCGTCGAGCGACCGGCCAAAGGTCGCCTCAAGGTCGATCACGTCGCGCAGGAGGATGTCTTCGTTCAGAAGTTCGTCGCGCCAGATGGTGATGGCCTGAAAGGTCAGCGGGCTTTCGCAAAGCCCGGCGATCATCGTGTTGCGGCCGGCCTCGATCCGCTTGGCAATGGCAATCTCGCCCTCGCGCGACAGCAGTTCCACCGACCCCATCTCGCGCAGATACATGCGCACCGGGTCATCGGTGCGGTCGAGCGTCTCGGTCGTGGCGCCCACGATCGCCACTTCGCGCGAGGTGGAGGTTTCGACGAGTTCGCCCCCCGTTTCGCCCTCTTCGGCCTCTTCATCCTCGATGACGTTGATGCCCATTTCGGAGAGCATCGACATCACATCCTCGATCTGCTCCGAAGACGCCTGATCGGGCGGCAGCACGGCGTTGAGCTGGTCATAGGTGATGTAGCCGCGCTCGCGCGCATCGGCGATCATCTTCTTCACCGCGGCCTGGCTCATGTCGAGCGAGACATCGGCCTCCTGCTCGTCGGGCTTCGCGTCGTCAGTGTCCTTGAGTGCCATGTGTCCTCCTCGGGCGCAGGGGGCGGATGGGCGGCGAATCGACTCGCGCTGTTTCGAATCAATAACGCGAATCACGTCGGGTGAAAGGGTGCGGGCGGTGATTCTTTTGTCTTTACTGGGTTAATGTCGGCGGTTGGGCCGTTCAAAGCGGATGCTGTCGAACACCTTGCGCGCCTCGGCGAGTTCCTCCTTGTCCAGCGCGACCCCGTTGGGAGAGATCACCGCTTCGCCGGTCTTGTCCTGCGGGCCGCGCTGCGCTTCGGCCCGGGCTTCGTTGGCCTTGGCGATCCGCCATGTCAGCCCCTCATCGGCCACGCCTTCGATATCCTGCGTGGCCTCCTCGATCTCGCGCCGCATGCCGCGTTCGGCCTGAAGGATGAACAGATCCTGCGCGACGGCGAATTCCGCCTTTTCGGAATCGGACAGGTTCAGGAGTGCGGGCGCATTCCGGACATGGGGATGAGAGAGCAGCGCGTCAAGCGGCGCGGGGGCGGCCGCCGCGATTTCGGCGCGGGGATCGGGCGCATCGGCATGGGCGAGAAGGAGGTCGCGGATCAGCATGTGATCCTCGCCCGTGCAATCCAGCCGCTCCAGCGCGGATTCGAAACGGCGGATCAGGCCGGGATGGGCGACCAGGGTGGCGAGGATCACCGCCTCGCGCAGCCGTTCCTCCACAGGCGTCGTCGCCGAACCGAGGAGGGAGGCGCGCGTCGTGGGCAGAGGCGCGACCGGCTGGAAGGGAAAGCGCGCTGTGCCCCTGCCCTGCCCGCGCGGCGCATAGGGGCGGAAGGGCTGGGCGTTCTGGCCGAAAAGCTCCAGCCGCAGCCGCTTGATATCCTCGCCGTAATGGGCGCGGATCGACGGGTCGGCGATCTTCTTCAGCGCGGCGCGCAGCGTCTTGTCCAGCGCGGCCTTGCGTTCGGGGCTGTCAAAGACCTTGCCCTCGGTTTCCCGCCGCCAGAGCAGGTTGACCATGGGCTGCGCCGCATCCAGCACCTTCTGCATCGCGGGCGCGCCCTGCGCCTTGATCAGGTCGTCCGGGTCCATCCCCTGCGGCAAGAGGGCGAAGCGCAGGCCCTTTCCCGCCTCCAGAAGCGGAAGCGCAAGGTCGATCACCCGCAACGCGGCGCGGAACCCCGCCGTGTCGCCATCCAGCGCGATGATGGGCTCATCGCTGATGCGCCAGAGAAGGCGGAGTTGGTCTTCGGTGACAGCGGTGCCAAGAGGGGCGACCGTGGCGCGGAACCCGGCCTCGGACAGCGCGATCACATCCATATAGCCTTCGGCCACGATCAGCGGCAGGCCCTTCCCCGCCGCCTCGCGCGCCGGGCCGTGGTTGAAAAGGTTGCGACCCTTGTCGAACAGCTCCGTCTCGGGGCCGTTGAGGTATTTCGCCCGCGCATTCGGGTCCATCGCGCGGCCACCCAGGGAAATCGCCCGCCCCCGTGCATCGCGGATGGGAAAGATGATGCGCCCGCGAAAACGGTCATAGGGGGCGCCGCCCCCGCGCGACGTGCCATCCTCATCCGGTTTGGCGCAGAGGCCCGCATCGACGATCAGATCGGGTGCGATGCCCTTCTGGGTCAGGGCCTGGAAGAGGCCCTGCCTCTGATCGGGGGCGAAGCCGATCTCCCACCGGTCCTGCGCGGCAGGCGACATGCGGCGCTTTTCCAGATAGGCCCGCGCCTCGGCGGCGGCAGAGGTCTTGAGTTGCAGGCGGAACCATTTCACCGCCTCTTCCATCACCGCCGCAAGCTGCGTCCGGCGGTCGGCCTTCTCCGCGGCCTTCGGATCACGCGCGGGCATCTGCATCCCGGCCTCGCGCGCAAGGATCTCGACCGCCTCCATGAAGGAGACATTGTCGTTTTCCTTGACGAAGGTGACGGCATCGCCCTTCGCATGGCAGCCGAAGCAATAGTAGAACCCCTTCCGGTCATCGACATGGAAGGAGGCGGATTTCTCCTGATGGAAGGGACAGGGCGCCCACCAGTCGCCCTTGGCCATGTTGGACTTGCGCATGTCCCATGTGACCTTGCGCCCCACCACCTGGCTGAGGGACACACGGGTTCGGAGTTCGTCAAGGAATCCGGGCGGCAGGGACATGGGTCCTATATCGGGCGCGGGGCGGCGGCTGTCCAGTCACCACGCGGACGGCGCCTGCGCGCCGAAGCCTTTTCTCCCCACCCCCGGCTGCGCCGGGTGCGGGGCCCGTTCAGGGGGCTGTCCGCCCCCTCGGCGCGTGCCGCGCCTCACCCCCGAGAGTATTTCAGGCCAAGATGAAGGGGCTGGTCTTCATCTTGGCGGAAAATACTCCGGGGGTCCGGGGGCGGCGCCCCCGGGGGTGCGGCAGGGCGCGCGGTCAGGAGGCCTTGGCCCGCGCCTCCAGCACCTCCAGCGCCTCGGCCAGTTCGGCCCAGGCGGTGCGCGCCATCGACCGGAAGACCATCACCTCGAACTCCTGCGCGCCGGTCCGCGTCAGGATCGCCTGCATGTGATTGAGCGGCGCGCGGGTGGTGCGGCCCACAGGGAAGGCCGACAGGCGCAGGTCGAGCGGCACGGGGCGCATCAGCGCCGCCTCGGCCATCGGGCCTGCAAGGGTGAGAAGCGCCCAGCCATCGCTCTGATCCGTCATCGCCGCATGGTCGGCCAGGGCCGCAGGGGCTTCGGCCCCGATCAGGAAGGCCATCTCGCGCCCGGCCCAGAGGATCCGGGCCGCGCCCTGGCTGACCACCCGGTTCGGTTCGGGAAAGGACAGCCCCAGCGGCGCGAGGAGCGCGCCGACCTGGGGTGTCCGCCCCGGATAGGGGGCGATGGAGGTGATCGCGCCCGCCTGCCCTTCGGCCAGCGTGGTGCCCCCACGGGTCAGGGGCGCGATGCCCGCAAGGGGCGATTTGGCGATGAGGTCAGGCACGGAGCTTCACTCCTTCCTTGTCGTGGAAGACGGGATCGGTGACTTCCGCCACGATGTCGATCTTGCGCAGATGATCCACCACCCGGATCTTCTCGCCATGCCGGGCGCGGCCGTTCCGCAGGAAGGCCAGCGCCAGATGGGCGTCGAAGGTGGGCGAATAGCAGACGGAGGTGACATAGCCCTGATCCGTCTCGCGATGCACGCGGTCGCCGGGGGTGAAGAGATGCGCCCCTGCCCCCATCGCCGCCGTGGCCTTCAGACCCACAAGCTGATCGCGCTCCGGCCCCAGCATGCCGGGGCGGGCGGCGGCGGCCTTGCCGATGCAGTCCTTCTTCGCGCTCACCATCTTTTCCATGCCGATGTCGAAGGCGGTGGTCCGTCCGTGAATCTCGGCATGGGTGATGAAGCCCTTCTCGATGCGCAGGACGTTGAGCGCCTCCATCCCGTAGGGGCCGCCACCCATCGTCTCGGCCCGGGCCACCAGATCGCGGAACAGCGCCTCGCCATAGCGGGTGGGAACCGCGATCTCGTATCCTTGTTCGCCGCTGAACGAGATGCGGAAGAGCCGCGCCTTCACGCGGCCCAGGGTGACATCCGCAACACCCATGAAGGGCAGATCGGGCATGTCGCCCAGCAGCGTCGCCAGCAGATCGCGCGCCTTGGGGCCTGCCACGGCGAATTGCGCCCAGGCCTCGGTGACCGAGGTGAAACGGACATCCCAGCCCGCGCAGAAGGCCTGATGCACGAAATCGAGATGCCGCATCACCAGACCCGCGGCGGCGGTGGTGGTGGTCATCAGGAAGTGATGCTCTCCCAGCCGGGCCGAGGTGCCGTCATCCAGCACATGCCCGTCCTCGCGCAGCATCAGGCCATAGCGCACGCGCCCCACCGGCAGGGTGGAGAAGGTGTTGGTATAGACGAGGTCGAGGAAACGCGCGGCATCCTTGCCCTGAAGGTCGATCTTGCCCAGCGTCGACACATCGGCCACGCCGACGCTGTCGCGCACCATCCGCGTTTCGCGGTTGCAGGCTTCCAGCCAGGTCGTTTCGCCGGGTTTGGGGAAATAGCTGGGGCGATACCAGAGCCCCGCTTCGATCATCGGCGCGCCCCGGTCGCGGCTGGCCTGATCCGATGTCAGGAAGCGCTGCGGGGCGAAGCCCGCACCGCGCCCCCCCGCCCCCATCGCGGCAATCGAGGTGGGCACGTAAGGCGGGCGGAAGGTCGTCGTTCCGGTCTGCGGAATGCCCCGCCCGGTGGCATCGGCCAGCACGGCCAGCGCGGCCACGTTGGAATTCTTGCCCTGATCGGGGGCCATGCCCTGGGTCGTGTAGCGCTTCATATGCTCCACCGACCGGAAGTTTTCCTGCGCCGACAGCTTCACATCCTTCGTCGTCACGTCATTGGCGAAGTCGAGCCATTGCCGCCCCTCCACCCCCGGCGTTTCCCAGAAGGGGGTGATGGCATAGGGCGCGTCTTCGGCCTGCGGCAGAGGCATGTCGGGCGCGACTTTGCCCAGCGCGGCCAGCGCCTTCTGCGCGGCCTCCTGCCCTTCGCGGAAGGAACCGGCGGTGGAGAAGGTGCCGTTGCAGGCCCCGGCAGGTGTCAGGCGCGGCACGGCATCCGGCGCGGGGACGAAGGCGGCGATATCCTCGCGCCACAGGGGGCGGCCGTTCATGTGGCAGGTCAGGTGGACGGTCGGGTTCCAGCCGCCCGACACCGCCAGCGTGTCCACCTCCAGCGTCGCCGTCCCGCCCGCATGGCGGAAGGTGACGGAGGTCAGGCCAAGGCGGCCCGCCGTGCCGGTGATCTGGGCATTCACATAGACGGGGCAATCCTCCACCACGCTGGCGTCAGGCCGGGTGTCGAGGATCGCCACCACCTTCACCCCCGCCGCCATCAGGTCGCGCGCCGTGGCGCGGGCGGCGTCGTTATTGGCGATCAGCGCCACCCGCTTGCCCGGCACCACGCCATAGCGGTGCAGATAGGTGCGCAGCGCCGAGGCGAGCATGATCCCCGGCCGGTCATTGTCGGGGAAGGCGATGGGGCGTTCCAAGGCCCCTGCCGCCAGCACGGACTGCCCGGCCACGATCCGCCAGAAACATTCGCGCGGCAGATGCGGCGCGGGGGCGCGGTGCAGGCCCACCCGCTCCAGCGCGCCAAAGGTGCCGTCATCATAGGCCCCGGTGACGGTGGTGCGGGTCATCAGGCGGACATTGGGCATGGCCTTCAGATCGGCCAGCAACCCCTCCACCCAATCCGCCCCCGGCTGGCCATCGACGCGGATGTTGTCAGACACCAGCCGCCCGCCCATCCGCGCCTCTTCCTCGGCCAGGATCACATCGGCCCCGGCCTGCGCGGCGGTCCATGCCGCCAACAGCCCCGCAGGCCCCGACCCGATCACCAGCACATCGCAGAAGGCCCAGGCCTTTTCATATTGCGCCTCGTCATGCCGGCCCGACAGGCTGCCCAAGCCTGCCGCGCGGCGGATGAGCGGCTCATAGAGCTTTTCCCAAAGCGGGCGCGGCCACATGAAGGTCTTGTAATAGAAGCCTGCCGACAGGAAGGGCGACAGCCGGTCGTTGATCCCCAGAAGGTCGAACTTCAGCGAGGGGAAGCGGTTCTGGCTGCGCGCCGCCAGCCCGTCGAACACCTCTTGCACCGTCGCGCGGACATTTGGCGTCTGCTGGTTGCCCTCGACGATCTCCACCATCGCGTTCGGCTCTTCCGACCCGGCAGTCAGGATGCCGCGCGGGCGGTGATACTTGAAGCTGCGCCCGACAAGGCGGACGTCATTGGCCAGAAGGGCCGAGGCCAGCGTATCGCCCCGGAACCCCTGATAGGTCGTGCCGTCGAAGGTGAAGGTGACGGGCTGGCTGCGGTCGATCAGCCCCTTTCCGGCCAGCCTCATGCGGCACCGCCTTTCCGGTCGGCCACAGCCTCGACGGCCAGAATCTCATGCGTCACGGTGTTGCGGGTGACGACAAGCCAGCTTGAACAGCCCATGTCGTGATACCAGAGGTCGCGCACCACCCCGGCGGGGTTGTCGCGGTTGTGCAGGTAATCGTCCCAGGCCTGCGGCGGCGCCTCGGGCGCGGGGCGGTTCAGGTAATCCTCGGACCCGTAGTAATAGAATTCGCGGCGGTCGCGTTCGCCGCAGAGCGGGCAGGTCAGGCGCATGGGCGGGTCTTTCCCTGATGGTAAGGGGGATGGGCGGCGCATAGGGGCGCTGCCCCTCGGCCTGCGGCCTCACCCCGGAGGATTTGGGCCAAGCTGAAGGGGCTGGGCTTCATCTTGGCAAAAATACTCCCGCCGGAGGCGCAGGGGGATGCAGGGCGCAAAGGCTGCGGATCGGTCATGGTCAATGCAGGTTATGCTGGCTGCCCGTGCCTTCCTCGTCGAGGATATGGCCCGTGGCAAAGCGGTTGAGCTTGAAACGCGCGGCGACGGGATGGCTTTCCCCGGTCGCCATCAGATGCGCCATGCAGAAGCCCGAGGCGGGCACTGCCTTGAAACCCCCGTAATTCCAGCCGCAATCAATGAACAGCCCGTCGACATGGGTCTTGTCGATGATGGGCGATCCGTCGGGCGACATGTCCATGATCCCGCCCCAGGACCGCAGCACCTTGGCCCGCCCGATCATGGGCATGAGCGTCATGCCCGCCTCCATCACATGTTCCACCATCGGCAGGTTCCCGCGGCTGGCATAGGAGGCATAGAAATCAAGGTCACCGCCGAAGACCAGACCGCCCTTGTCGGACTGGCTGATATAGAAATGCCCCATGCCGAAGCTGACGACATGGTCGATCACGGGTTTCAGCCCTTCGGTCACGAAGGCCTGAAGGATATGGCTTTCGATGGGCAGGCGCATCCCGGCCATGGCGGCGACCTGGGATGACCGGCCGGCGACCACGATCCCCACCTTCCTGGCCTTGATCGCGCCGCGCGTCGTCTGCACGCCCACAACCTTGCCATTCTCGATGTCGATCCCCGTCACTTCGCAATTCTGGATCAGGTCCACGCCGCGCTGATCGGCCCCGCGCGCATAGCCCCAGGCCACGGCATCGTGCCGCGCCGTGCCGCCGCGCGGGTGGTAGAGGCCGCCATAGATGGGGAAGCGCGTCTGTTCGAAATCGAGATAGGGCAGCATCTCGCGCACCCCCTCGCGGTCCAGAAGGATCGCGTCATCGCCCTGATTGATCATCGAATTGCCGCGCCGGACGAAGGCATCGCGCTGGCCGTCGGAATGGAACAGGTTGATGAGGCCGCGCTGCGAATGCATCACGTTGTAGTTCAGATCGATCTCCAGCCCTTCCCAGAGCTTCATGGAATGGGAATAGAACTCCGAATTCCCCGGCAGGAAGTAGTTGGCCCGCACGATCGTCGTGTTCCGCCCGATATTGCCGGACCCCAGATAGCCCTTTTCCAGCACGGCGATGTTCGTCATCCCGTGGTTCTTGGCCAGATAATAGGCGGTGGACAGCCCATGCCCGCCGCCCCCGATGATGATGGCGTCATATTCCGCCTTGGGCGCCGGGTCGCGCCAGGCGGGTTTCCAGCCCTTGTTGCCGAAAAGCCCTTCGGTGATGACCTTTAGCCCGGAGTAGCGCATCCCACCTGTCCCGTTCGCGAAGCGCGCCCAGCAAAGCGCCGCGGGGCGGAGGATGCAACCCCCGCCCCGCAAAGCCATTGCCGCCCGCGACAGGAACATGTCGCTTTTCGGATCGCCGCCACCGCGTAGGGTGGGCGGTTCCGCGCCTTTCCCGGCGCGGGTTCGCCCACCACCGGGGTCACAGCCCCTTGGACCGATAGGTCTGCGCCACCCGTCCGATGGACACGATATAGGCCGCCGTGCGCAGGTCATCGACATCGCCGCGCCCGTGCCAGACCTCGCGCATCGCGGCATAGGCGCTGCGCATCGTGTCATCGAGGCCCGAGCGCACCAGCGCCAACTCGTCCGATCCGGTCAGGAATTTCTCCTTGAAATCGGGCGACAGCGTCCAGCCCAGGCCCTTGTCGGCGCTCAGCCGTTCCAGCTCCTCCACCATCAGGCGCGACCGCGCCTCTTCTGCCCGGCGCTGCATCCGGCCAAAGCGGATATGGGACAGGTTCTTGACCCATTCGAAATAGCTGACCGTCACGCCGCCCGCATTGGCATACATGTCGGGGATGATGACCGCGCCCTTCTGGCGCAGGATCTCATCCGCGCCGAAGGTGATGGGGCCATTGGCCGCCTCGATGATCAGGGGCGCGTTGATCCGTGCGGCATTGCCCTGATGGATCACGCCCTCCATCGCGGCGGGGATGAGGATGTCGCAGGCCTTTTCCAGAACCTTCGCGCCGTCGGCAACATATTCGGCCCCGGCAAATCCCTTCAGCCCGCCGGTTGCGGTCAGGTGCTGGCGCACCGCCTCCACCTCCAGCCCCGCATCCGATATCAGCGCGCCGTCGCGTTCGATGATCGCGGTGATGATGACCCCATCCTCTTCCGACAGGAACTTGGCCGCGTGATAGCCCACATTGCCAAGGCCCTGCACCACGGCGCGCTTGCCCTCCAGCGCGCCGGAGAGGCCGGCGGCGGCCACATCCTCGGGGTGGCGAAAGAATTCGCGCAGGGCGAATTGCACCCCGCGCCCCGTCGCCTCCACCCGGCCCTGAATGCCGCCGGCATGGGGCGGCTTGCCGGTCACGCAGGCCTTGGCGTTGATGTCGGTGGTGTTCATCCGGGCGTATTGGTCGGCGATCCAGGCCATTTCCCGTTCGCCCGTCCCCATGTCGGGGGCCGGCACGTTCTGCGCCGGATGGATCAGGTCGCGCTTGATCAGTTCATAGGCGAAGCGGCGGGTGATCTGTTCCAGCTCATGCTCGTCCCACTGGCGCGGGTCGATGCAAAGGCCGCCCTTCGATCCGCCGAAGGGCGTTTCGACCAGCGCGCATTTATAGGTCATCAGCGCGGCCAGCGCCTCCACCTCGTCCTGGCTGACAGACAGCGCATAGCGGATGCCGCCCTTCACCGGTTCCATATGTTCGGAATGGACGGACCGATAGCCCGTGAAGGTTTCGATCTTCCCCCGCAGCCGCACGCCAAAGCGGACGGTATAGGTGGAGTTGCAGACGCGGATCTTGTTTTCCAGCCCCGGCGACAGGTCCATCAGCCGCACGGCGCGGTTGAACATGAGATCGACAGAGTCGCGGAAACTGGGTTCACCGGCGCGGATCATGGGTTCCTCCCTTCATGGCTCCTGCGGGTTCGCCCGCTGCGGCGGGCCGGCGAAAGCCTAGCACGCGGCACGGGAGATGCGTGAAAGACTAGAACGGCAAGTGTTGCCATTTGTTGAAACCGGCCCGATTTCCGCCCTTTTGTCACCGCGCGCGACGCATTCCCCTGCCCAAAGCCGCCCCATTGCTGCCCCAGCCATCAATTAAACATTTCCCAAGCCGGAGCCTGTTCCGGCACCGGCCGCACGGCCAGACGGGTGAAGATGATGACGAATGCCATAGCCTACAGTCGAACGGATGGGTTGCGCCCCGAGGAAGGGGTGCGCGAATCATTCGCTTTCGCCGTCGCCAAGGTGGCAAAAGCACTGTCTGCCAGCCTTTCACAATTATGGCGAAACTTTGCCGACCGTTTCCCGGGCAAAGGCCAATTCACCCTTCTTTCGCGCATTTCCTTGCCCATGACCGCAAGCCTGTGCAGCTTCTGCGGTCGGGGGCGTCACACTGTTGCAGACCGGGATACCGGGCTGCGATCTCTTTGGAATGGGACAGACCGTCATGCCTAAGTTCGCCCCCCGGCTTTCCGGCCATCCGTTCCGGCGCTTCGTCAAGCGCGAGGATGGATCGCTCCTTGTGTTCGGGTTGTTTCTCTTCGCCACCTTCTTCCTCATGGGCGGGATGGCGGTTGACATCATGCGCGCCGAGAACAAGCGCACTGCCCTCGCGCAGACGCTGGACCGCTGCGCGCTGAACGCCGCCGCGCTGCGCCAGACGCTGGATCCCGAAACGGTGGTCCGCGATTGCGTGGATCGCGTCGGTCTGCTGCCGCAACTGACGGATGTGAACGTCACCAACGGCACCGGCCAGCGGTCGGTGGAGGCCATCGGCGATTACGAGCTGGATACCTTCTTCATGGGCGCCTCGGGCGTGCATGAGATCGACATTCACGGCCGGTCGGTGGCCGAACAGCGCGCGACGAATATCGAGATCGCGATGGTCCTCGACGTGTCGGGTTCGATGAACAACAACAACCGCCTGTCCGGCCTGAAGACCGCCGCGCGGAACTTCGTCTCCACCGTGCTGGCGAACAACAACAACAAGATTTCCATCGCGATGGTGCCTTATAACGGGCAGGTCAACCTCGGCCCGGCCCTTGCGGCGAAGTACAACATCGCCAACGTGCCCGGCCTGACCGCGACGGCGAATGTCAACTGCGTGGACATGCCGTCCAGCGTCTATAACAACACCGGCATCGACCGCGATCTTCAGATGCAGGCGACGGGCTGGGCCGATGCCTTCTCCACCATGGCCTTCGAGTACGGCAACAGCATGTCGGACTGGCCGACGACCTATTCCTCGACCAGCCGCGCGCCGAACGCATCCAACGTCTGGTGCCCGCCCTCGACCACCAACATCGTGCGGATGCCCGATGACAACATCACCGCACTGCACACCTATATCAACAACCTCACGGCCATCGGCGCGACCTCGATCAACGCGGGCATGAAATGGGGCGGCGCCCTGCTCGACCCCGAAGCGCGGTCCGTGGTGAACGAATTCGTGGACGCGAACGTGGTTCCCGTGGAATTCCGCGACCGTCCCTTCGACTATTCCAAGCGCGACGCGCTGAAGATCATCCTGCTGCTTTCGGATGGTGAGAACTTCGGCGACGTGCGCATCAACGACAGCTATCGCACCGGCCTGTCGCCCATCTTCAAGGGCACGGATGGCAACTACTCCATCCGCCACCAGACCGGCCGTCCGGCTTCGGCGGGGACCAACGAATTCTGGGTTCCGCATCGCGACCCCGACAACAACTCCAACAACGGGCTTCAGGGTCAGTGGCGCGCAACCTCGTGGGGGGGCACGACCTCGACGCAGGGCACGCAGATGACCTGGCAGCAGGTCTGGCAGGAGATGCGGGTGTCCTATGTCGCCTGGCACTTCTATGCCCGTGCCCTCGGCACCAACTCGACGACCCGGACGACCACTTACAGCCAGTGGTGGAACAACTTCCGCACCCAGCGCGGCGACAGCGCCTCCACGCCCGAGATGGATGTCGAACTGGCAAACATCTGCAGTCTCACCAAACAGGAAGGCGTGCTGATCTATGCCGTGGCCTTCTCGGCCCCGACCCGCGGGGTGGAGGCCCTGCGCAACTGCGCCTCGTCGGATGGGCACTTCTTCCACTCGACCAACAACACGGCGCTGAACGCGGCCTTCCAGGCCATCGCCACCAACATCACGCAACTCCGTCTGGTGAACTGACATGCGGTTGTCCCGACTTCTCAAACGCTTCCGGCGTGACGAACGCGGCAACGCGACGATCGAATTCGTCATCCTCATGCCGCTCTGCTTCACCATCTTCGCCGCTGCACTCGAAAGCGGGTTGATGATGCTGCGCTGGACAAGCATCGACCGCGCCTCGGACATCGTGATCCGGTCGCTGCGGCTGGGCCAGTACGAAAATCCCGATGCCCTGATGCTGCGCCGGGAAATCTGCGACCGCACCTTCATGATCGAGGATTGCTTCGAGAATACGGTGGTGGATATCCGCGAAATCAACCGCGCCACCTTCCTGATGCCCGACGCGGATGCGCCCTGCGTGACCCGCGCCAACGAGATCATCCAGCCGGTTGTCGAAGTCACGCCGGGCCAGCAGAACGACCTGATGCTGATCCGCGTCTGCGTCACCACGGATGCGCTTTTCGCCGGCTCCACCTTCGCGGTGCCGATCACCTATGACGCCCATGGCGGCTACGCGATCTCGGTCGCCTCCGTCTATGTGAACGAACCGAGCTGAGGGAGGGACGCGATGACCCGAATGATCCGCAGCCTTCTTCGCCGCTTCCGCGACCGCAGCGCCGGCTCTGTCACCGTCGAGGCCGCCTTCGTCCTGCCGATGCTGGCCATGGGCCTGTTCGGCTTCTTCGCCTTCTGGGATGTCTATCGCACCCAGAACATGGTGCAGAAGGGGACCTATGCCGTGGCCGACATGCTGTCGCGCGAAATGATCCCGGCCACCCCCGCCTTCATCGACGGGCTGGAGGATACGCTGGAATTCCTGATCCAGGCCGAGGCGCGCATCCGCGTGACAAGCGTGCGCCGCGTGTCGGATGGCCCGGCCGGCGCCCAGGGGATCGACGTTCTGTGGTCCTATTCCCCCGGCAACGTCATGGAGCCCATCACCGAGGCGACCCTGTCGCTGGTAGAGCCGGACATTCCGATGATGGCCATCGGGTCCAACATGGTGATCTTCGAGGCGGTTGTGCCCTATGCCCCGGTGACGGACCTGCTGGAGGTGGACTCGCTGGAAGAGATCGTGGCGATGCGCCCCCGCTTCCTGCCCACGCTCTGCCTTCAGGGAACGATCTGCTGACACGCGCCTTCGCGGGCTGTGCAGGGTGGCACGATCACCCTGCACGGCCCCGCCTTGCCCCGGCGGCCCCGCGGTCCTAGCTTTCCGCCTGTCCGCAGCCAGGAGCAGGCCCCATGTCCATCCGCCCCGTGATCCAGGAAAACCGCGCCCAGCCCACCTATGAAGGGGCGGGGGTGCATCTGCACCGCGCCTTCGGCTTTGGCGACCCCAAGCGGATGGACCCGTTCCTCCTGTTCGACGATTTCCGCAACGAAGACCCGCGCGATTACCTGCGCGGCTTTCCCTGGCACCCGCATCGGGGGATCGAGACGATCACCTATGTGCTGGCGGGCGCCGTGGAACATGGCGACAGCCTCGGCAATCACGGCCTGCTCAAGGGCGGCGATGTGCAATGGATGACCGCCGGGTCGGGCATCCTGCATCAGGAAATGCCGCGCGGAAATGCCAGGGGGCAGATGCATGGCTTTCAGCTCTGGGCGAACCTGCCCTCCAGCCTGAAGATGACCGCGCCGCGCTATCAGGACGTGAAGGGCAAGGACATCCCCGAGATCATGGATGATGACGGGACGGTGGTGAAGGTCATCGTCGGCAGCTTCTGGGGCAAGACCGGCCCGGTGGACGGCATCGCCGCCGATCCGCAATATCTCGATATCTATGTGCCGCCGAACCGGAAGAAGACCTTCAAGGTCGATACCTACCGCCGCGCCTTCGCCTATGTCTTCGAGGGCCGGGGGAATTTCCGCGATGCCGCCCCGCCCAAGGGTGTGTTGCTGGAAAAGGAAGTGCGCGGGCAGGAGGTGAACATCCGCGACATGTCGGGCGACCGCACGCTGATCCAGTTCGGCACGGGCGACGAGGTGACGGTAACGGCAGGGCCGGACGGCATCCGCTTCCTCCTCATCTCGGGCGCGCCGATCCAGGAACCGGTGGCCTGGCACGGGCCCATCGTGATGAACACCGATGCCGAAATCCGGCAGGCCATGGCCGAGCTGAAGAACGGCACCTTCATCCGCCCGGCGCATTGACGCGGCGCGAAGCGGCGTTTCCTTCCGCGCCGGGCGCGGCTAGGATGCCGCCGACACCGTTCCGGGATGCCCGCATGTTCCGCCTCTTGCCTGCCCTGTCGGCTCTGATCCTGATCGCGGGATGCAGCCAGCCCGGATTCATCGAGACCGGAGAGGTCGGACCGGCACCCCCGCTTCTGCCAGTGGAAGAGATCCTTGCCGAAGGCAGCCCGCATCTCGACGCCGAGGCGACGGCCGCCCTGGAGGCCCGCGCCGCCGCCCTGCGCGACCGGGCCGGACTGCCGGCCGCAGAAGTGGCTGGCAGCGGCAGCGGCGGCTAGGCCTGCGTTGCACCGCCCGCGCCGACGGGATAACAGGGCGGGGTCGCCCTGATGATGGAGTCTCCCATGCCCGCGCCCCTTCGCCTCGGTCTTGCCGGTCTGGGAACCGTCGGCATCGGCGTGGTGAAGATCGTGCAGCGCCATGCCGATCTGATCGCCGCCCGCGCGGGCCGCCCGGTGACGATCACCGCCGTCTCGGCCCGCGACCGGGCCAAGACCCGCGACGCCGACCTGTCGGGCTATGCCTGGGAAACCGATCCCGTCGCGCTGGCCCGCCGCGACGATGTGGATGTCTTCGTCGAGGTGATGGGGGGCCATGACGGCCCTGCCAAGGCCGCGACCGAAGCGGCCCTCGCCGCAGGCAAGGACGTGGTCACCGCCAACAAGGCCCTTCTTGCCCATCACGGGCAGGCGCTGGCCGAAGCGGCCGAGGCGACAGGCCGCGCGATCCGCTTCGAGGCCGCCGTGGCCGGCGGCATTCCGGTCATCAAGGCCCTGACCGAAGGGCTGGCGGCAAACCAGATGCGCCGGGTGATGGGCGTGATGAACGGCACCTGCAACTATATCCTCACCCGGATGCAGAACGCCGGCCTGCCCTATGAAACGGTCTTCGAAGAGGCGCGGCAACTCGGCTATCTGGAGGCCGACCCCAATCTCGATGTGGGCGGCATCGATGCGGGCCACAAGCTTTCCCTCCTTGCCGCCATCGCCTTCGGCACGAAGGTCAGCTTCGACAAGGTGGAACTCGAAGGCATCGGCAATGTGTCCATCGAGGACATCCGCATGGCCGACGACATGGGCTATCACATCAAGCTTCTCGGCGTGGCCCAGATGACGGGCCGGGGGCTGGAACAGCGCATGACCCCCTGCCTCGTCCCCGCCGAAAGCCCGCTCGGCCAGTTGCAGGGCGGGACCAATATGGTGGTGCTGGAAGGCGACAGCGTGGGCCAGATCGTGCTGCGCGGCCCCGGCGCGGGCGAAGGCCCGACGGCAAGCGCGGTGATGGCCGATGTGATCGACCTCGCCCGCGGCTTCCGACTCCCGACCTTCGGGCGTCCGGCCGCCACCCTGGTCGATCCGGTTGCGGCGAAATCCGCCACCCCGGCCCCCTATTACATCCGGATGACCCTGCTCGACAAACCCGGCGCGCTGGCCAAGGTCGCCACCTGCATCGGCGAGGCGGGCATCTCCATCGACCAGATGCGCCAGATCAACCAGCCCGGCGAGCAGGATGACAAGGCCACGGTCCTGATCGTCACCCACAAGGCCGCGCCCGCCGATATCGGCTGGGCCCTGTCGCGCATCCCGGAAACCGGGGTGCTGGTCGGCGCACCCGTGGCCATCCGCATCGAAGAGGTCTGACCGGGGCCGAAAACTTTTCATCCGAAAAGTTTTCGCAGAAGCAAATTTTTCGACGAAAAATTTGCGCCCCGCCCGGAGGGCGGGGGTGCGAAAATTCTTCGTCGAAGAATTTTCGTCCACGGCCTCCACGCAACCGCCGCAGGGGCCGTTAGCGCCATCACGCTTGCCGCGCCCGCCGCCCGGCGATATGCGGGCGGAAACGGCAGGGAAGAGGGACAGATGGCCGACAAGCAGGAATTCGAGGATCGCCTCCTCTCGCTGGGCCTTGCCCGCGTCTCCGAGGCGGCGGCGCTGGCCTCGGCGGCGCTGATCGGGCGGGGCGACGAAAAGGCCGCCGATCAGGCCGCCGTCAATGCCATGCGCGACCAGCTCAACCTTCTCGACATCGCCGGTGTGGTGGTGATCGGCGAGGGGGAGCGGGACGAGGCCCCGATGCTCTATATCGGCGAAGAGGTGGGCACCGGCAACGGCCCCGCCGTGGACATCGCGCTCGATCCGCTGGAAGGCACCACGCTGACGGCCAAGGACATGCCCAATGCGCTGACCGTCATCGCCATGGCGCCGCGCGGCACGCTGCTGCATGCCCCCGATGTCTATATGGACAAGCTCGCCATCGGACCGGGCTTCCGTCCCGGCACCGTGACCATGAGCATGAGCCCGGCAGAGCGCGTCTCGGCGCTGGCCGCCGCCAAGGGCTGCTCGACGGAGGATATCACCGTCTGCGTGCTGGAACGGCCCCGGCACGAGGAGATGATCAAGGAGATCCGCTCCACCGGCGCGGCGATCCGGCTGATCACCGATGGCGATGTGGCGGGTGTCATGCATTGCGCCGAACCCGAGGTGACGGGGATCGACATGTATATGGGATCGGGCGGCGCGCCCGAGGGCGTGCTGGCCGCCGCCGCGCTGAAATGCATGGGCGGGCAGTTCTTCGGCAAGCTGCTCTTCCGCAACGAGGATGAACGCGCCCGCGCCCGCAAGGCCGGGATCACCAATTTCGACCGCGTCTATACCCGCGACGATCTGGTGCGGGGCGATGTGATCTTCGCGGCGACGGGGGTGACCAACGGCTCGCTCCTTGCCGGGATCAAGCGCGAGCCGAAGATGGTGACGACCGAGACGATCCTGATGCGGTCGAAGACCGGCTCGGTGCGCCGCGTGCTCTATCGCAGCCCGCTGAAATAGGGCACGCCGGCGCGGATGCGGCCCTCCGCATCTTCCCGGCATCGGCTCTTGCACCAAAGCGGGCTTTGCGGCACTCCCTGAGCCATGACCCTGCGCGCCTTCCTGAATGTCGATGCCTCGCTGACCGGCCGCCGCTGGGTCGGCCCGACCGCCGAGGAAGACCGTCTGGCCGAGGCGATGGCACAGCAGACGCGGCTGCCGCTGGCGCTCTGCCATACGCTGGTGCGCCGCGGCGTCGCGCCAGAGGCGGCGGCGGCCTTCCTCGCCCCTGCCCTGCGCGACCTGCTGCCCGATCCGCTCTCCCTGCGCGACATGGGCCCCGCCGCCGCCCGGGTGCTGCGGGCGGTTGCGGCCCACGAACCCATCGCCGTCTTTGCCGATTATGACGTGGATGGCGGCAGTTCTGCCGCGCTTCTCATCACCTGGCTGCGGGCCATGGGGCATCAGGCCACGCTCTATATCCCTGACCGGATCGACGAAGGCTATGGCCCCAACGTCCCCGCCATGGAGGCCCTTGCCGACCGCCACCGCCTGATCCTCTGCGTCGATTGCGGGACGCTGTCGCATGACCCGATCGCCGCCGCCGTCAGCAGGGGGGCGGATGTCGTCGTGCTCGACCACCATCTGGGGGCCGAGACGCTGCCGCCTGCGCTGGCCGTGGTGAACCCCAACCGGCAGGACGAGGACGGCGCCCTCGGCCATCTTTGCGCGGCCTCCGTCGTCTTCCTCATGCTGGTGGAGGCGAACCGCCAGCTCCGTGGGCAGGGCGTGCAAGGGCCGGACCTGATGGCGATGCTGGATCTGGTGGCGCTGGCCACGGTGGCCGATGTCGCGCCGCTGATCGGCGTGAACCGCGCGCTGGTGCGGCAGGGGCTGAAGGTGATGGCGCGGCGCGAACGGATCGGCCTGCGCGCCCTGGCCGATGTGGCGCGGATGGATCAGGCGCCGAACAGCTATGCCCTGGGTTTCCTTCTCGGCCCGCGGGTCAATGCGGGCGGGCGGATCGGCGCGGCCGATCTGGGCGCGCGGCTTCTGTGCTGCGAGAACGAGGCCGAGGCGCAGGCGCTGGCCGCCCAGCTGGACGAATTGAACAGCGAGCGGCGCGAGATCGAGATGCGCGTCCGCGACGCCGCCCTGGCCCAGGCCGAGGCGCGGGGTCTTGACGGCCCGCTCGTCTGGGCGGCGGGCGAAGGCTGGCATCCCGGTGTGGTGGGCATCGTCGCCAGCCGGTTGAAAGAGGCGACCAACCGCCCCGCCGTGGTGATCGGGCTGGAGGGCGGCATGGGCAAGGGATCGGGGCGCTCTGTCAGTGGCGTCGATCTGGGGGCCTCGGTCCACCGGCTGGCCGCCGAAGGGCTGCTGGTCAAAGGCGGCGGGCATCGCATGGCGGCGGGCCTGACCGTCGAGGAAGGCAAGCTGGAGGCGGCGATGGCGCGGCTGTCCGACCTGCTCGCCCGGCAGGGCGCGGGGGCCACGGGACCGGCGGACCTGAAGCTGGACGGGCTGCTGATGCCGTCCGCCGCCGACCGCGCGCTGGTGGAACGGCTGGAAGAGGCGGGGCCCTTCGGCGCCTCCGCCCCCGCGCCACGCTTCGCCTTTGCGGCGATGTCCGTCCGCGCCCGCCGTGTGGGCGAAACCCATCTGCGCCTGAGCTTCGGCGATGGCGCGGGGCCGACGCTCGAGGCGATGGCCTTCGGCGCCTTCGACGGCCCGCTCGGCCCTGCGCTGATGGAGGCGGGGCATCAGCGGTTCCATCTGGCGGGGCGGCTGGAACTCAACACCTGGAATGGCAGCACGAAGGTCCAGTTGCGCCTTGAAGACGCCGCGCGGGCCTGAACCGCCCGGCTTGCGTCGCGGCAGCTTCATTTTCCCTCTTGCACCCGCCCGGCCCCGCCATTAGACACCGCCGCACTGATCGTGGCCCGTTCGTCTATCGGTTAGGACACCAGGTTTTCAACCTGGGAAGAGGGGTTCGACTCCCCTACGGGCTGCCACCTCCCCTGATCGCACCACCCGAGGCACCCCCGCATCCCGCCGGGGTTCTGCGCTGTTCCCGGTCTGCCCCGCCCGGTCGGGCTTGACCTGCCCCGCCGGGCCGGACTAGCACTTCCGGACAGGGGCCTTGTGCGGCCCGACCTTTTGTCCTGTGTGGAGTATCGAGTGACCCTTGTCCAAGCCCCCCGGCGCTTTGTCATCCTCAGCGGATCGCGCTCCGGCACCTCGCTTCTGTCGGAAACGCTGAACGTCCATCCCGAAATCCTCTGCCATGGCGAGTTGTTCCATCCGACGCCCGCCTCGCATATCAAGCGGCAGGAGGGCGACCTTTCGGTCGAAGAGGCGGTGGCCCTGCGCGACCGTGATCCGATCGGCTATCTCGACTGGGCGCTGACTCGGCCCGGCGTCGCCGCTGCCGGCTTCAAGATGTGGCGGTCGCAGCAGGACGCCGTCTGCGACCGGCTGCTGGCGGACGAAGCCACGTTGAAGATCATCTATGAACGCGAGAACGTGCTGGCCCGCTTTTCCTCCAGTCGGCTGGTGAAGGCGACGGGCATCTACAACATCAACAGCGAAAGGGCGCGTCCCGGCAAGCTGAACACCCTCGTCGATTTCAACCGCAAGGCCTTTCTCGGCTATTTCGACGCGCATCGCGCCCTGTTCGCCGGGTATCGCGCAAGGGCGCGTGGCCCGGTGCTGGACCTGACCTATCGCGACGTCATCGAGACGGGTTTCAGCCGGGTCCTGGCTTTTCTGGGCGTGGCCGAACAGGCCCTTCCACCGCAGAAACAGCGGCTGCACAGCAACGAGATCCTGTCGCGCTTCGCCGAAGCGGACCGGGACGCTATCCGCAAGACCCTTGCCGAGATCGGCCATCCCGAATGGGTTTCGGAATAGCACGGCGGCGCCCCCGGCAGGGATGGGGCGGCCGCCGCGCGGCCGTCATTCCGCCGCCACAGTGACCGGGGGCGCCAGCCGATGCGCCACGCCGTGCCGCGTCAGATAGGCGTGAAAGCGGGCATAGTTTTCGGGATAACGCCGATGGAAGGCGGAGGTGTCGAAGTTTTCCTCCACCAGTTGCGCCAGCGGCTTGCCTGCCTGCACCTCGGGCAGGCGCACATTGGGCAGACCCATCAGATCGCAGAATTCGCGCGTGCGCATGTCATGCACGACCCAAAGCGCCGGTATCCCCGCCTGGACCGATGTCATGTTGCCATGAAAGCGCGTGCCGATGGTGAAATCGAAACCCTGCGAAAGAAAGGCAAACCAGTCCTCCATCCGGTAGAACTGGTGAAAGCGCGCCTTGATCCAGTCCTGATAGGCGGGCAGCGACAGATGCCCCTTTCGCAACAACCCCTGCATCCCGGCAGATATCAGGGCGCAGGTCTCCTCGGGCAGGTCCTCCGTGCTTTCGACCGGGGGGTGGCGCTTCAGCTCATATTCGAAATGCGAGGACTGGCCGATGACCGTGGCCCCGGCCGCCAGGGAGGCCTGCAACAGGGGCAGTTCTTGCGATGGCCTGGTGAAATTGACGATGCTGCGCGCCAGTTCCGGGACGCCGGACAGGGCCGGAAAACGGAAGTCTGGCCGGCAGCTCAGAAAGCAGGACTGGCAGCCGATCACCTCGACATTGCGGATGCCAAGATGCTGGCAGAGGTCGGCCGTGAATTCGCCGCGCACCGCGATGCTGGGCGAATGGTCCGACAGAACCCGCAGCAGATGCAGCGTGGACGGGGCGACGACTGCCTCCTTCACCGTCTGGCGCAGCGAGGCCTGCGCTCCCAGGCCGAAGACAACGACGGGCAGGCCAAGCCGCTGGATGATCGAGGCCAGGTGATCATGCTTGGACCCGCCTTCGCGATTGACCGCGATGGTGGTCGCTACCACGACTGCAAGATGGGTAAAGCTCGCGCGGATGCGTTCGACATCCGCCTCGCCAAGGTCCCCTGTCACGGCATCGGAATAGGACCCCAGAATATGCCGGGCGGCATAACCGTGCAGGAAGTTTCCGGTGTTCTCGCGGGCCCCCTCGCGGCCCTGCGCCCGGATGCCGATGAAGCCGACCGTTCCCCCGCTTGTCGGCAAGGGTCCATAGGCGGGCAAATTGCTTGTCACTGTGCTACTCCGTCACTCGTTACCGGCGCGAAGAAAGGCACAGCCTCCCCGACCCGTCAAGCCGGATGCCCGGCCCGCCCGGCATCAGGCTGGGATCACCGCCGTCGCCTCGATCTCCACCTTGGCGCGGTCCTCGACCAGCGCCACCACCTGCACCAGGGCCATGGCCGGGTAATGCCGCCCGATCACCGCCTTGTAGGCCCGCCCCAGGTCCTTCAGCGAGGCGAGGTATTCCCGCTTGTCCGTCACATACCAGGTCAGCCGCACCAGATGCTCCGGCCCCGCCCCGGCGCAGGCCAGCACCTCGACGATGGACCGCAGCGCCTGCTCCGCCTGCCCCACGAAATCATCCGTCTCGAAGACCTGATCGGCATTCCAGCCGATGATCCCCCCGGTGAACACCATCCGCCCGGTGGCGGCCACCCCGTTGGAATAGCCGATGGCGGGTTTCCAATGCGACGGGTGCAGGAATTGCAGCGTGCTGTCGGTCATGCGGTCTTCTCCTCATGCGCGGCCAGCACCGCGCGAATGCGTTCGGGCCAGCGCGCGGGCCGCCCCTCCGGCGACAGCCAGACCAGCACCAGCCGCGCGACAAGGCGCAGCGCGCCGCCACAGCGCGCCTCCAGCCGGAACCCGGCGGAACTGCCGCCCAGCTTTTCCACCACCAGCCCCCAGTCCAGCACCTCGCCCAGCCGCGACGGCGCGTGGAAATCCGTCTCCACCCGCGCCGTCGGCACGCCGATGCCATCCGCCATCATGGCGGCATAGGAATAGCCCACGATCTCGCGGAAGAAATTCTCCATGACCGAATTCGTCATCTCGAAATAGCGGGGATAGAAGACGATCCCCGCCGGATCGCAATGGTTGAACTCGACGCGGATCGCGCGCTGATACATGGGCCCCTGTCTCCTGCGCCGCTCAGTCGTTGGCTTCGGGCGGCAGGAAATCCACGTCATGCGCGGCCGAGGCGGCGATGATGGCGGGGATATCCGTCATGTCGTGCAACTGGTCGAACAGCGCCTCGAGCTTGCCCGCCGGCGATACCCAGAACAGCGCCCGGCAGGGCTTGTCGGACTTGTTGAAATAGCCATGCGGCACCCCGCGCGGCATCCGCACCAGATCGCCCGCCCGCGCCGTATGCCAGACCCCGTCCAGCTTCAGCTCCAGCTGACCTTCCTGCACGAGGATGAATTCATCCTGCGTCGGATGCACATGCACCGGCACATATTGCCCCGGCTCGCTGTTGGTCTCGAAGGCAAAGGTCGCCTCGCAGCTTGCCTTCGGGAAATAGCGCTGCCCGAGGATGTTGAGTTCGCGCCCGTGATAGGCGCTGCCGTCCTTCGTGATGCCGCCGTCCAGTGTCTTGGTCATGTCCCTCTCCCCTGTTGTGCCGTCAGCCCAGGATGCTGCGGGCGATCACCACCCGCTGCACATCCGACGCCCCCTCATAGATCCGCAACGCGCGGATTTCACGATAGAGGCTTTCCACCACCGACCCGTGCCGCACGCCGTCGCCGCCATGCAACTGCACCGCCATGTCGATCACCTCCTGCGCGGCCTCGGTGGCGTAAAGCTTCGCCATCGCCGCCTCGCGCGTCACCCGCGCCGCGCCATTGTCCTTGGTCCAGGCCGCCCGATAGACCAACAGCGCCGCCGCGTCGATCTTCAGCGCCATGTCGGCCAGATGGCCCTGCACCATCTGCAACCCCGCCAGCGGCTCGCCCTGTATCCGCCGCGCCTTCACCCGCGCCAGCGCCTCGTCCAGCGCCCGCCGCGCAAAGCCCAGCGCCGCCGCCCCGACGGTGGACCGGAACACGTCCAGCACCGACATGGCCAGCTTGAACCCCTCGCCGGGACGGCCGATCAGCGCCTCTTCCGGCAGCACAACGCCCCGCATCCGCAGGCTGGCCAGCGGATGCGGCGCGATCACCTCCAGCCGCTCCACCACCTCCAGCCCCGCCACATCGGCGGGCATCAGGAAGGCCGACAGGCCCTTCGCCCCCGGCGCCTCGCCCGTGCGGGCGAAAAGGACATAGAGATCGGCAATCCCGCCATTGGAAATCCAGGTCTTCTCGCCCTCGATCAGCCAGCCGCCCTGCACCCGGCTTGCCGTCGTGGCCGTCGCCGCCACGTCGGACCCCGATCCCGGTTCCGTCAGGGCAAAGGCGGCGATGGCCTCCCCCGCCCGCGTCCGCTCCAGCCACCGCTTCTGTTCCGCCGTCCCGAACAGGCTGACCGCCCCCATGCCCAGCCCCTGCATGGCAAAGGCGAAATCCGCCAGCCCGTCATGCCGCGCCAGCGTCTCGCGGATCAGGCAGAGCGTGCGGACATCCAGCCGCTCCCCCTCGCCCGCGCCGGAATGCGTCAGCCAACCGCCCTGCCCCAGCATCCGCACCAGCGCACGGCAGGCGGCATCCACATCACCATGCGCCACCGGCAGATGCGCGGCACACCACGCCTCCAGCGCCGCCGCCAGATCGCGATGCCGCGCCTCGAAAAAGGGCCAGTCCAGAAAGCTTTGATCGCTCATCTCGTCTTCATCTTGGCAAAAATACTCTCAGGGGGTGAGGAGCGAAGCGACGAGGGGGCGGAACGCCCCCTGCAACGCCTCAATCCCCGCGAAACAGCGGGGTCTCCTTGGCAACAAAGGCGTGATAGGCCCGTTCGAAATCGCGGGTCTGCATGCAGATCGCCTGCGCCTGCGCCTCGGCCTCGATGGCCTGATCGAGCCCCATGTTCCATTCCTGATTGAGCTGGGTCTTCGTCATCCCATGCGCGAAGGTCGGCCCGGCCGCCAAGGCACGCGCAAGGTCCATCGCCGCCGCGTCCAAGGCTTCCGGGGCATGCAGCGCGTTCCAGAATCCCCAGCGTTCCCCCTCCTCGGCCCGCATCACCCGGCCGGTATAGAGCAGTTCCGCCGCCCGCCCCTGCCCGATGATCCGCGGCAGCATCGCGCAGGCCCCCATGTCGCAACCCGCCAGCCCGACGCGGGTGAACAGGAAGGCGCATTTCGCCCCCGGTGTCGCCAGCCGCAGGTCGGCGGCCATCGCCATGATCGCCCCCGCCCCCACGCAGATGCCATCCACCGCGGCGATGACAGGCTTGCCGCAGCCGATCATGGCCTTGACCAGATCGCCGGTCATCCGGGTGAAGGCGAGAAGCTCCTTCATCTCCATCCCGACCAGCGGGCCGATGATGTCATGCACATCCCCGCCCGAACAGAAATTGCCCCCGTTCGAGGCGATCACCACCACATCCACATCGCTGGCATAGGGCAGCGCACGGAAGGTGTCGCGCAATTCGGCATAGGAGTCGAAGGTCAGCGGGTTCTTCCGCTCCGGGCGGTTCAGCCGGATCACCGCCACGCGGTCCGTCACCTCCCACAGGAAATGCTGCGGTTGCAGCCCGGCCATGGCCCCCATCACGCCTCTCCCATCCGCTTCAGGATATCGGTCAGCGCGTCCAGATCGGCCTCCGAAAGCCCCCCGAACATCCGCGCCACTTCCGCCTCATGCCCTGCCGCCAGCACTTCGAACTGCGCCAGCCCCTCGGGCGTCAGCGCGACAAAGACCGTGCGCCGGTCGGTTTCCGACGGCATCCGCCGCACCAGCCCGTCTTTCTCCAACCGGTCCACCACCGTCGTCGCATTGCCATTCGACACCAGCAGCATCCGGGAAAGCTCGCTCATCGTCACGCAATCCCGGCGCCGATAGAGCGCGGCCATGACGTCGAAACGCGGCAGGGTCGTCTCGTGCCGCACCCGCAGGAATTCGCGCAGCTCGCTCTCCGCCGCGCGGGTCACGCCCAGCAGCCGGATCCACATCTTCAGGCGCCGCTTGGACAGGGAATCGCTCACACCTCACCCCCGGAAATCACGATGCCCTGCCCGTTCACCCCCGCCGCCCCGTCGGAACAAAGCCAGAGCGCCGCCGATGTCACCTCGTCGGGCCGGTAAAGCCGCCCCTGCGGCGACATCCCCTCCAGCGCCGCCCGCGCCTGTTCGGGGGTCTTTCCCGTCTTCTCCGATATCACCCGGATCGACTGCTCCGTCATCTCGGTATCCAGAAACCCCGGACAGATCGCATTTGCCGTCACCGGCCCTCTTGCCACTTCCAGCGCGACCGACCGCACCAGCCCCATCACCCCGTGCTTCGCCGCCGCATAGGGCGCCACCTTGGCATAGCCCTTCACGCCCGCCGTCGAGGCGATGGCGATCAACCGCCCCCAGCCGTCGAACTGCCGCAGCCCTTCGCGGAAGGTCAGGAAGACCCCCGTCAGGTTCACCGCGATCATCGCATTCCACTGCGCGAGGCTCGTCTTCGCCAGAACCGCACTATCCGCCGCCCCGGCATTGGCAATCACCACATCCACCCTGCCCGCAGCGGCAAACAGCGCCTGGACCGACCCTTCCTCCGTCACGTCGCAGGGCAGCGCCCGGATCGCCCCATGCTGCGCCGCGACCGCGGCCAGCGCCTCGACCCGCCGCCCGCAGATGACAACCTCGGCCGCCCCCGCACGGGCGAAGCCCAGCGCAAGGTCCGCCCCCGCGCCCGACCCGCCGCCCGTGACCAGAACCCGCCGCCCCGCTACGCTCATGCCCGGATCACCTCGACCGCCTTCTGCTGCAAACGCCGCATCTGGTCGCGCCCTGCCAGATAGGGCAGCGGCCAGTCGGTCGCAGCATCGCCCATGGCGACGGCGGCGTGAAGGGTCCAATAGGGATTGGCCAGATGCAGCCGCGCAAGGCAGACAAGATCGGCCCGCCCGGCCAGCAGGATGGAATTCACATGATCGGGTTCGGTGATGTTGCCCACCGCCATCGTGGCGATCCCCGCCTCGTTGCGGATACGGTCGCTGAAGGGCGTCTGGAACATCCGCCCATAGACAGGCCGCGCCTCCACCGAGGTCTGCCCCGCCGAAACGTCGATGATATCCGCCCCCGCACCCGCGAACATCCGCGCGATCTGCACCGCCTCATCCGGCGTCACGCCTTCGTCACCGACCCAATCCGTTGCAGAGATACGCACCGCCAGCGGCTTCTCCTCGCCCCAGGCCGCGCGCATCGCCCGCAACACCTCCAGCGGCCAGCGCATCCGGTTCTCCAGACTGCCGCCATAGGCATCCGCCCGCCGGTTCGATTTCGGGCTGATGAAGGAGGACAGCAGATAGCCATGCGCCGCATGCAGTTCGATCATGTCGAACCCTGCCCGCTTCGCCATTTCGGTGGCCGCGACGAATTCCGCCGTCACCGCCTCCATATCGGCCCGCGTCATCTCGCGCGGGACCGCGTTCCGGGCCGACCACGGCACCGGCGACGGCGCGATGATTTCCCAATTCCCCGCAGGCAGGGGCGCATCCCCCTCTTCCCAGCCGACCTGGGTAGAGGCCTTCCGCCCCGCATGGCCGATCTGGCAGCAGATCTTCGCCTCCGTCTCGGCATGGACGAAATCCACGATCCGCTTCCAGGCCGCCTCATGCTCCGGCGCATAAAGCCCCGGACAGCCCGGCGTGATCCGCCCCTGCGCGCTGGTGCAGGTCATTTCCGTATAGACCAGCCCCGCCCCGCCCTTGGCGCGTTCGCCGTAATGCACCAGATGCCAGTCGGTCGGGCATCCCTCCACCGCCTTGTACTGCGCCATGGGCGACACCACGACACGGTTCCGCAACGCCATGTCGCGCAGCCGGAAGGGCGCGAACATGGGCTTGCGCCCCTTCTGCCCGCCCGCCTGTTCCTGGAACCAGTCCTCCGCCCGGCCCAGCCATGCCGGATCGCGCAGGCGCAGGTTCTCATGCGAAATCCGCTGACTGCGCGTCAGCAGCGAATAGGCGAACTGTTCCGGCGGCAGGTCCAGATAGCGCTCCACCTGCTCGAACCATTCCAGGCTGTTCCGCGCCGCCGATTGCAGGCGCAGCACCTCCACCCGCCGCTCGTCCTGATAACGCTGGAAGGCCGCCTGCATATCCGCTTCGGAATGCAGGAATTCCGCCAGGGCGATGGCGCTGTCGAAGGCCAGCCGCGTGCCGGACCCGATGGAGAAATGCCCCGTCGCCGCCGCATCGCCCATCAGCACCACATTCTCGTGATACCAGGTCCCGCAGATCACGCGGGGGAAGTTCATCCACACCGCCGACCCGCGCAGATGCGCCGCGTTGGAAATCAGCGCGTGACCGCCCAGATGCCGCTCGAAGATCCGGCGGCAGGTCTCCACCGTCTCCTCCTTGGACAGGTCGGCAAAACCCCATCTGTCCCAGGTCTCCTGCGCCATCTCGACGATGAAGGTCGCGGTCTTGTCATCGAACTGATAGGCATGAGCCCAGACCCAGCCATGCTCCGTCTTCTCGAAGATGAAGGTGAAGGCATCGTCGAATTTCTGATGCGTCCCCAGCCAGACGAACTTGCACAGGCGCATGTCGATATCGGGCTGGAACACCTCGGCATATTCCTTGCGCACGGCCGAATTGATGCCATCCGAGGCGACGACGAGGTCATAGTCCTTGCGGTATTCCTCCGCCGTCCGGAATTCCGTCTCGAATTGCAGATCGACACCCAGTTCCCGCGCCCGCGCCTGCAACAGGATCAGCATCTGCTTGCGCCCGATGCCCGCGAAACCATGCCCCCCGGAAACCGTCCGCACGCCGTCATGCACCACGGCGATATCGTCCCAATAGGCGAAATGGTCACGGATCGCCTGCGTGGAAACAGGGTCATTCTTCTGCATCCGCCCCAGCGCATCATCCGACAGCACCACGCCCCAGCCGAAGGTATCATTGGCCCGGTTGCGTTCCAGCACCGTCACCTGATGCGACGGATCGCGCAGCTTCATCGAGATGGCAAAGTAAAGTCCGGCAGGACCGCCGCCGAGGCAGAGAATCTTCATCGACCCAAATCCCAGTTGCGGCGCGGAATGCGCCCTGATCCGAAGCTGGCACCAAGAGGCATTCATTTCAAGTTCAAAATTTTCGGGCTTGAAATTTTTCGGCAAGCCGCGAAGATGCCGTCATGGAACTGCTGATCGACCGCATGGACGGGTGGGCGCGGCTCACCCTCAACCGCCCGGCGCAGAAGAATGCGCTGAACACCGCCCTTCTCGGGGCGGTGGCCGGGGCGCTGACGGAATTTGCCGCCGATCCGGCGATCCGCGCCGTGGTTCTTGCGGGGGCAGAGGGCAATTTCGCCGCCGGGGCCGATATCGGCGAGATCGAACACAAGACCGCCACCGAAGGCGCCGCCGACCCGCGCAAGGCGCATTGGGCCGCGATCCGCGCCTTCCCCAAGCCGCTCATCGCGGCGGTCGAGGGATTCGCCCTTGGCGGCGGCTTCGAACTGGCGCTGATGGCCGATCTGATGGTGCTTGGCCCCACGGCCCGTCTCGGCCTGCCGGAAACCAATCTCGGCCTTATCCCCGGCGCGGGCGGAGGGCAGCGACTGATGGCGCTGGCGGGCCGGGCGCGGGCGATGCGCATGGTCCTCACCGGCGAGGTGATCGACGCCGCGACGGCCCATGACTGGGGCATCGCCTCTTACCGGATCGTTGAGGATGCGCCCGATGCGTGCCCACAGTTTGCGGCACAACTTGCGGCACGGATTGCGGCACGCGCGCCGCTGGCCCTGATGGCCGCAAAATCCGCCCTCATCGCAGGGGAAGAGCGCGCGCTTGCCCTGGCCGAGGAACGCGCCGCCTTCGAAAACCTGCTCGACAGCGCCGATAAATCCATCGGCATCCGCGCCTTCCGCAGCCGCGAGAAACCGGAGTTTCTGGGAAAATGACCATCGGAATCATCGGCTTGGGCGCCATGGGCCTGGGCATCGCGCAGGTCTTTGCCATGGCGGGCCACCCTGTCCGCGCCACCGATGCCAACCCGGAAACCCGCGCCACCGCCCCGGCCCGCCTGTCGGACACCCTCTCTGCCCGTGTTGCGAAAGGCAGTCTGACAGAGGATGAAAAAACCGCGATCCTGCAAAGGCTTGTGGTCACCGAACGGGTCGAGGATATCGCCCCCGCCGATCTGGTGATCGAGGCGGTGGTGGAACGCCTCGCCGTCAAGCAATCGGTCTTTTCCCTGCTGGAACAGTATCTTGCACCGGGTGCCGTTCTGGCGACCAACACCTCTTCGCTGTCGGTCGGGGCCATCGCGCAGGGGCTGCACCGCCCGGATCGGGTGGTCGGTTTACACTTCTTCAACCCCGCCCCGGTAATGCGTCTGGTGGAACTGATCCCCCATGCCGGAACCGCAACCGATGCCGTGACCATCGCCCGCAGCCTGACGGAAAGCGCCGGAAAGACCGTCATCCAATGCGCCGACCGCCCCGGTTTCATCGTCAACCGCTGCGCCCGCCCCTATTACGGCGAGGCGCTGGCCATGCTGGAAGAAGGCCGCGATCCGGGCGAGATCGACGCCGCGATGATGGCGGCGGGCTATCGGCTTGGGCCTTTCGCGCTGATCGACCTGATCGGGGCCGACATCAACCTTGCCGCGACCGAAGGGCTGGCCGCAGCGATGGGACATCACCCGCGCTATCACGTCTTCACGGCGCTGAAACGGCAGGTGGAAAGCGGGCATATTGGCCGTAAGTCACTGAAAGGCTTTGTATTTCCAGACAATCCGCCACCCCCGCCCGCCGATGCCGCAACCATCGCCCTGCGCATCGAGGCGACGCTGGCCAACGAGGCGGCCTGGCTTTTGTCCGAAGGCGGAACGACGGCAGAAGGCATCGACACCGCGCTGAAGCTGGGCCTGAACTTCCCGCGCGGCCCGTTCGAGGCGCTGGCCCGCCACGGGCGCGGAACGGTCCTGCAAACCCTTGCCAGACTTGAAGAAAACGCCCCGCCCCATCTGAAATCCCGCTACCTTCCCGCCCCCGGACTGGCCCCATGACCGACGTCTTCCTCTGCGCCCACCGCCGCACCCCGATCGGCCGCCATGGCGGCGCCCTGGCCATGATCCGCCCTGACGACATGGCCGCCCATGTGATCGACGGCCTGCTCGACCTGCATCCCGGGCTGGCGGTGGACGAGGTCATCTTCGGCTGCGCCAACCAGGCCGGAGAAGACAACCGCAACGTCGCCCGCATGGCCGTGCTGCTCTCCCGCCTGCCCGAAACCGTGCCGGCCCTGACGGTGAACCGCCTCTGCGCCTCGGGCCTCGACGCCGTGATCGCAGGCGCGCGGGCCATTCGCGACGGGGCCGATGTGGTGATCGCGGGCGGGGTGGAAAGCATGACCCGCGCCCCCTTCGTCCTGGGCAAGGCCGAGGCCGCCTTTTCCCGCCAGGCGGAAATCCACGACACGACAATAGGTTGGCGCTTCATCAACGACCGCATCGCCCGCGCCTATGGCACCGACTCGATGCCCGAAACGGCCGAGAACGTGGCGGCAGACCATGCCATCCCGAGGCAGGATCAGGATGCCTTCGCCTTCCGGTCGCAATCGCGCTACAGCGCAGACTGGCACGCGCCCGACATCCTTCCCGTCACGATCCGATCGCGCAAGGGCGACACGGTGGTCGCCACCGACGAACACCCCCGCGCCACGACCCTTGAAAAACTCGCCGCCCTCCCCGCCCCCTTCCGCAGCGGCGGAACCGTCACGGCGGGCAATGCGGCGGGGATCAATGACGGGGCGGCGGCCCTGATCCTTGCCTCGGCGGCAGGGGTCAGGCGGCACGGCCTCACCCCCCTCGCCCGGATCGGCGCGGCAGCCTCGGCCGGGGTCGCCCCGCGCGTGATGGGCCTCGGCCCCGTCGCCGCCGCCGAACGGCTCACCCTTCGCACGGGACGAAACCCCCGCGATTACAGCCTGTTGGAGGTGAATGAAGCCTTCGCCGCGCAGGTCCTGGCCTGCCTCAGGTCCTGGGGCATCGCGGAGGACGCCCCGCAGGTGAACGCCCATGGCGGCGGGATCAGCATGGGCCATCCCCTGGGCATGTCCGGCGCGCGGATCGCCGGGACGGCGGCGCGGCGGCTGGCGGAAACGGGGGGCAGCGCGGCCCTCGTCACGCTCTGCGTGGGCGTGGGGCAAGGCGTGGCACTGGAACTGCTTGCCCCGTAGGATGGGCAATATTGCCCATCCTACCGGCGCAGCGCATCGCGCGGGCAAAGCCCATAGCGCGCCCGGTAAAGCTCGGAAAACCGCCCGAAATGGGTGAATCCCCAGCGCAGGGCGATATCCGTCACCCGCGTTCCGGGCGGGGCGGAGAGAAGGTCCGCATGGGCGCGGGCCAGCCGCGCCTCGCGCCAGAAACCCAGAGGCGAGGTGCCCCGGTGTTCGCGGAAGGCCATCTGCAACCCGCGCGGCGAGATGCCGGCCGCCTGCGCCACTTCCTCGATGGTGATCGGCTGATCGAGATGCGCCTCGATATAGCCTTCGGCCAACCGCAGATGGCGCGGCCGCGGCGCAGCGCGGACCCGGGCCAGTTGCGCCGCATGGTCATGCCGCGCCTCCAGCAGGCCCGACAGGACGGTGCTTTCGATCTGCCGCGCCATCAGCCCCGGCCCGATGGGGGGGCTGCCCGCATCCGCCTCGGCCACAAGCCACATCACCAGCCGCCGCAGCGCCGCCCCCGGCCCCGCCGACAGGTCCAGTGGGCCGTCAAAGGTCAGCGGTCGGTCGGACGGCCCGCCCAGCAGGCCGGCCAGATGATCCTGCATCGCCCGGCGCGACACCTGCACCAGCACCTGCCGCGTGCCTTCCTCCCAGGTCATGCGGGTGGGCAGATGCGGGTTCAGGATCGCCGCGCGGTCGGGGGTGGAAAGATAGGTCTCGCGCCCATTGGTGATCTCGGCCCCGCCTTCCAGCGGGATCTGGAGCAGGTAGAACCCGCCCAGTTCCCCCGGCGCAATCAGCGTCTTCGCCCCGTATTCGATGTAGTTGAGCGAAAGCTTCTGCCCCGGCAGATGGTGATGGCAGGCATCGAAAAGACTGCGCGCCCCCAGCGTTTCAAGCCGGTGCGGACAGAACACCGCCGCCACCCGTTCGCGCGCCTCATCAAGGTCGCAGGACCGGAACAGGGCATGATCCTTCAGCAGGGGCCGCGCCATCGCCTTGCCTTCGCTTGTTGCCCGGTCAGCCTAGCACGGGCTGCGGCAATTCGGCCCGGCCCCTGAACGTTTTTTTCGTTTTTCGGATAATGGGCGCGCCCGGCGGATAGAACGCGGCGCGGCGATGGTCACAATTCCTTCAAATTCAAAGAAAACAGGAGGGGTTGGGATGCGCGGACTTGCCGGCAAGGTTGCCATCGTTCCGGGCGGCTGCACGAAGATCGGGCGCGCGGTGGTCGATGCTTTCGTCGCAGCCGGGGCAAAGGTCATGGTCGCCGACATCGTGCCGGGCGAGGGATTCGGCGACGCCGTGGCCTTTCACCCCTGCGACCTGCGCGACGATGCCCAGATTGCCGCCCTCGTCGCGGCCACCAAGGCAAAGTTCGGCCGCATCGACTTCCTCGTGAATGTGGCCTGTTCCTATCTGGACAATGGCGCCGCCTCCACCCGCGCCGAATGGCTGGAAAGCCTGAACGTCAATATCGTGGGCTCGGTCATGCTCATGCAGGCGGCGGAAGAGGAGCTTGCCCGCAATCGCGGCGCCATCGTCAATTTCGGCTCCATCTCGTCGCGCGTGGCGCAGACGGGGCGCTGGCTCTATCCGGTGTCCAAGGCCGCGATCCTGCAACTGACCCGCAATCAGGCGATGGACCTGGCACCCAAGGGCATCCGCGTGAACGCGGTCAGCCCCGGCTGGACATGGTCGAACATCATGGATCAACTGACCGGCGGCAACCGCGCCAAGACCGATGCCGTCGCCGCGCCCTTCCACCTGCTGGGCCGCGTGGCGAATCCGGAAGAGGTGGCCTCGGCCGTCCTTTTCCTGTGCTCGGACGAGGCCTCCTTCATCACCGGAACCGATATCCGCGTCGATGGCGGCTATACGGCGATGGGGCCCGAAAGGGCCGAACCGGCCATCCCGCTGCTGATGTCCTGATCTTTCCGGCGCGGGGCGCGCAGAAGGCCCCCGCCTCACTCCAACGGGGAATGCACATGAAGATTGCCATCATCGGGGCCGGCTTTGCCGGCCTGACCACCGCGCGCCATCTGCGCGACTTCGGCCATGACGTGACCGTCTTCGAAAAGGTCCATGACGTGGGCGGGGTCTGGTCCACGACGCGCCTTTATCCGGGCGTCTCTACCCAGAACGGCAAGGACACCTATTGCCTGTCCGATTTTCCGATGCCGAAGCACTATCCCGAATGGCCCTCGGGCCAACAGGTGCAGGCCTATCTCAACGCCTATGCCGATCAGTTCGGGCTGAAGCCGCTGATCCGCCTGTCCACCCCCGTCACCCATGCCGCACAGGGGCCTGACGGGCGCTGGACCGTGACCTTCCAGCCGCCCGAGGGCGAAGCAAGCAGCGAAGGCTTTGACTTCCTGACCATCTGCAACGGCATCTTCTCGGCCCCCGCCATCCCCGATTTTCCCGGCGCGGCCGAGTTCCGGGCCGCAGGCGGCACGCTCTGCCATTCCTCGGAATTCCTTGATGCCGACGCCGCGCGCGGCAAGCATGTGGTGGTGATCGGCTATGGCAAATCCTCCTGCGACGTGGCGGTAGGTCTGGTCGATGCGGCGGCGTCGATGACCGTGGTCGCGCGGGAACTGATCTGGAAGATGCCGAAAAAGCTGGCAGGCGTGCTGAACTACAAATACCTGTTCCTCACCCGCATGGGCGAAGGGCTCTTCCCCTATATCCATCTCAAGGGGTTCGAGAAATTCCTGCATGGCGCAGGCAAGCCCGTCCGCAACTCCATGCTGGGCTCCGTCCAGTCGGTCATCACGAAACAGTTGAAGCTCAAGAAGCTGAACGCCCTGCCGCGCGGGTCTTTCGAGCGCATCGCGCGGTCCACCGTCAGCCTCGTCACCGACGGCTTCTTCGGGCTGGTGGATCAGGGGCGCATCGCGATCAAGCGCGACACGGCCATCGCGCAATTGCTGGTCGAGGGGGGGCGGCGCTTCGCCCTGCTGAAGACGGGCGAGAAGATCCCCGCCGATATCGTGATCTGCGGCACGGGCTGGCGGCAGGAGGTGCCCTTCCTCGACCCCGCCCTTCAGGCCCGTCTTCTGGATGACCGGGGCAATTTCCGCCTCTATCGCTGCATCCTCCCGACCGGCGTCCGGAACCTGGCCTTCAACGGCTACAACTCCTCCTTCTTCTCGCCCCTCTCGGCCGAGATGGGCGCGCTCTGGATCGCGGCGCTGCTGGGCGGGGCGCTGACCCTGCCCTCGGAAAGCGCACAGCTTGACGTCACCGACCGCCGCCTGCGCTGGATGGAGGCGCGCACCGAAGGCAAACATGCGCGCGGCACCAACATCATCCCCTTCTCCATGCACCAGATCGACGAATTGCTGGAGGACATGGGGCTTGGCATCGGGGCGATGCAGCGGTTCATGGAATGGCAGATGCCGGTGAAACCGGGCAACTATGCCCGCGTGGCCAAGTCCCTGCACCGCAGGCTGGACAAGCCGCAACCCGCCCTTGGCAAGCCGGCGATGGCCTGAGGCCGAAAGGGCCGTCCGCGCGCCGCCTGCCGCGCTGCGCCAGACCGCGGCAGCCTGCGCTGCGTGGCCACAGTTTGCTGCACAGTTTGCGGCACGGATCGCGGCACAGCCGTCCCGACGCTATCCCCGCCGATGCGTCGCCGCGACGCGGGAAATCTCTTCATAGATGCCCGAGAGAAGGTTCAGCGTCCGCGTCGCCTCGGCCAAGCGGTCGCTGAACCCCGGCACATTCACCACCGCCTGAATCAGCAGCCGCCGCCGGACCGCACCGTAATCATCCGTCACGCGGCGGCCTTCCTCCGTCACCTCATAGGTCACACCCGACCGCCCGGCCCCCTTGCGCAGCACCAGCCCCGCACCGATCAGCTTGCGCAGGGAATACTGGATGTTCGGCACATCGTCGCGGTTGGTCAGCCGCGCGAGATCCTTGATCGTCTTGGGACGGTCGTTCATCCGGATGATGTGCAACAGCGCATTCTCCGGCCCCGTCGCCGCCAGATCGCAGACCGAAGCCAGACATTCCGACTGCCAGCGACCGAATCCCTCGAAGGTCCGCATCAGGGCGAATTCAAGCTCGGTCGTGTCCACCTCCACCGGCCCCTCGGCCAGATGCCAATGCCAGTCGAGCCCGCGTGTCACGCCATCATTTTGAGTTTGAACATTTTTCCGCGCCATCGCCTTTGTCCCCTTCCGGCCTTGACCATCACCGCAGCGGACCGTTGACGCAATTGGATTTTACGATAGACTTTCAAACATAAAATACCACCAAAACTTCAACAGGGACATCCGACATGCCGCAACACCCGATGCTCTCGGGCGATCGCTTTCGCCTTGGCACCTTCTCCACCAACTGCTCATCCGGGATGACCCCGACGAAAGCGCCCGAACGGTGGAACAACTCATGGGACAACAACCTGAAACTGGCCAAAATGCTGGATGAGGCGGGCATCGACTTCATGCTGCCCATCGCGCGCTGGATCGGTTACGGCGGCGAGACGGATTTCCACGGCGGCGTGCTGGAGACGATGACCTGGGCGGCGGGCCTTCTGGCGGCCACGAAGAACATCGCCGTCTTCGCCACGATCCACACCGCCGCCAATCATACCGTGGTGGTGGCCAAGCAGATGGCCACCATCGACCATATCAGCCATGGCCGCGCCGGGCTGAACATCGTGGCGGGCTGGAACAAGCCGGAATACGAGGCATTGGGCCTGACCCTGCCGGACGATCACGAAACCCGCTACGGCTATGCCCAGGAATGGTTCGACCTGATCCGCAAGCTCTGGACATCGGACGAACATTTCGACTGGGACGGCACCTATTTCAAGGCAAAGCGGGTGAAGGGCGACCCGAAACCGCTGCGCGGGACGGTCCCGATCATCAACGCGGCCGGCAGCCCGCAGGGCCGCGAATTCGCCACCGACAACGCGAATTTCCTGTTCACCCCCGCCATCGACCTTGACCGGTCCAAGGCCGAGATCGCGGACCTCAAGGCGCAGGCCCGCGCCAAGGGGCGCGAGGTGAACGTGTTGACCTTTGCCCATGTCATCTGTCGCCCGACGGAGGCGGAGGCGAAGGCCTATGCAGAGTACACCGCCGTCCAGAATGCCGATACCGACGCGGTGGACAATCTGGTGCGCCTGCAATTCGCCCATGCCCACAGCTTTCCGCATGACCTGCTGGCGCAAATCAAGCATCTCTTCGCGCTGGGTCATGGCGGGTTTCCCCTCATCGGGACTCCGGATCAGGTGGCCGAAGGCATCCTGAAGCTGCACGCGGCGGGCTTTGCGGGAACCACCCTCTCCTTCGTCGATTATGTCGAGGAATTCCCCTATTTCCGCGATACCGTCCTGCCAAAGCTGGCAGCGGCAGGGATCAGGTAAGGGGCGGGATGATGGCCGAGGAACCGACGGGAAAAGACTTCCGCGATGCGATGCGCGCCTTCGTGGGCAATTGCAGCATCCTGACCGTGGGGGATGGCGCGGAAGCCTCGGGTCTTGTCGTGACCTCGGCCATCTCGCTTTCGGCTGATCCGCCGCTGCTGCTGGCCTGCGTGAACCGCACCGCCTCCAGCCATCCGCTTCTGGTTCGCTATGGCCGCTTCGGCTGGTCCTCGCTGGGGGCCGCGCATCAGGCGGTGGCGGAGCGGTTTTCGGGCTTTGGCGGGGTGAAGGGGGCGGCCCGCTATGACGGGGCGGAATGGGAAACCGCCATCACCGGCGCGAGGCTTCTCAAGGGCGCGCCCGCCGCCTTTGACTGCACGGTGGAAGAGATGATCGACCGCGCCACCCATTCCATCCTGATCGGCCGGGTTCGCGCCATCCGCACCACGCCCGATGCGGGCGCGCTGATCTATTGGAACGGCGGCTACCGCGCCCTGACCTGACGAGGGGGCTTCCGCCCCAAGAAAGGGGCCGTCAGGCGAAGCTGTCGATCGTCCGGATCGCGCCCTCCAGCGCCGTGCCCTCCTCATCCTTCAGCGCCGCTTCGCGCAGACGACGGCACCAATCGGCAGCGTCGTCGCGGCTGGCGATGCGGGATGTCGCCGCCAGCACGCGGTCGAACTTCGAATGGCCCCGCGCATGGGTATCGGAATAGCCCTTGATCAGGCGGCGGCAGCGGATCAGCTCCACCGCCAGATCGTAATTCCGCCCCGCTTCGGCCAGCGCCGTCTCCAGCCAGCGGTCCAGATGCGCCTGTTCCTGCGCATGGCGCAGGGTGCGCCGCCGCCAGCCCTTCATCCCTCCCAGCAGATGCAGGGTCAGGAAGGCGGGCAGCCTGTCGGTCCTGAGCCGCCGCCCCTTGTTGAACCAGCGATCCAGCCGCGCCATCCAGGCCGGATCGGCCGCGATCCGCGCGCCCAGTCGCGCCGGCAGCATCCCGGCGATCTCTTCGGCGCGGGGATGGAAGAACTCGGTCAGATGCATCAGGGTGCCGTCCTTAACCCGCATTTCCCTGCGGATGCGGTCAAAGCGCTGCGCCCGCGTCTTCAGGTCGGCCACGCGGATGATGTCATCATAGGCCATGGCATTGGCGATGTACTTCGCCGCCTCGCGCGACAGGGTCCAGCCCCGCGCCGCCACATCCCGCGCCATCACGCCCGCCAGACGGTCAAGGTATTCCGCCCCATAGCGAAGGTCCTGGAACTCCACCACCTTGCGCAGCCCAGGCAGGGCCATTTCGGCGACGGGGCCGGGCAGGGCGGCGACACGCGCCGCCAGCCTGTCCCATTCCGCAACAAGCCGTGCCGGACCCTGCGCCTTCGGCACAGGCTTCGCCGCCGGGACCGGGGGCGCTTCTGCCACAGGATTGGCCGCCACCTCATAGGCCGCCGCGAAAGCGCGGAGCGAGCCTTCCACCCCCTTGCCGCCCGCCCTGATCGCCGCCTCGAAAGCCTCGCGCGCAAAGGGCAGCGCCCCCGAGCCGGCCAGCGCGCCGAAGAGCGAGGCCGAAATCACCGACCCTTTCGCCACCGCCAAGGCGTCGAAATCCGCCGCGATCACCCGCCGCGCCGCGACCTCCGCCGCCGCCAGCACCTCTTCGGACGAGGCGATTCCATCGCCCGGCACCATCTTTTCCGACACCGCCAGCGCGCGATGGGTAGAGGTGATCAGCACCGTCCGGTCCGGGGTGACAAAGCCGCGCAGGATGGCGCGACCCGCCTCCATCATCTCGGCCGTCACCATGATGTCCACATCGCCCGCTGCGGGCATCAGCGAAAAGACCGGCACCGCTTCGCCCGCGCGATGCGGGGCCATTTCGACGTAATAGACCGTCGCCCCCGTGCGCTGCGCCACACCCGCGACCGATGTCGCCTGCGCCGCATAGCCATTGGCGCGGGCCAGATCCTCGATCCAGCCGGTCAGCACGCCGCCGCCCTGCCCGCCCACCGCAAGGATCGCCAGCTTGATGATCCCCGACAGCCGGGGATCGACGGGATGTGTCCCGGCCCTGTTGCCCAGCGTTTCCTGCACCGTCATGCGGCCCCCTCGAATGTCAGACGCCGCGCGGCGCGGCGGGATTGCAGCCAGCCGATCACGCGGTCGCGCAGGCGCGCGCGCTTCACCTCGGCGGGTGCGGGATTGTGCACCACATCGGCGCGGTAGAAGGACGGGCAAAGCACGGCCGCATCCGCCACCTCGCCGCAATTGCCGCAGCCGACGCAGCTCTGGTCGATGCTCGCCACCGGATCGTCGCGCAGGGGATCGTCCAGCTTCTTCAAGGACAGCGACGGGCAGCCCGACAGGCGGATGCAGGCATGATCGCCGGTGCAGACATCCTCATCCACGCCAAAGCGGGGGGCTTCCACGCGCCGCCCGTCCTTGATCGCCTTCTGCGTCAGGGGCTTTTCCCGCCGCTGCCTGTTCAGCATGCATTCAGACGAGGCGACGATGACCTTCGGCCCCGGCGCATCGGTGGTCAGCGCCTCGCGCAGCACATCGCGCATGCGGCCCACGTCATAGGTGCGGTCCACCTGACGGACCCAGTCGATGCCGATGCCCTTCAACGCCTTGGTGATGGGATGCTTCGTCGCCTTCGTGGGGTTGTCGGCGCGCGAGGACATGATGTCCTGCCCCCCCGTGGCCGCGGAATAGTAGTTGTCCACGATCACCGCCACGCCATCGGACTTGTTGAAGGCCATGTTTGTAAAGCTGGAAGACAGCCCGTTATGCCAGAACCCGCCATCCCCGATGATGCTGACAGGCCGCCGTTCCCCCCCGCCATCAAAGGCGGCATTGGCGGCAGGGCCAAGACCATAGCCCATGGTCGCACCGCCGATTTCGAACGGGGGCAGCGCGGCAAAGAGATGGCAGCCGATATCGGCGCTGATCTGAAGCTTTCCGGTTTCCTTCTGCACCAGCTTCATCGCGGCGAAGATGGGCCGCTCCGGGCAGCCCGTGCAGAACCCCGGCGGCCGGATCGGCACCGTCTTCGAAAGGTCAGGGATCTGCGGCTTGTCCTCATTGGGCGCGCGCACCAGCGCAGGCAGCATCTGGGGGGCGGCCTCCTTGAGAAAGGCGGTGATCCCGTCCAGCATCACCTGCCCCGTATATTCCCCCGCCATCGGCAACAGGCCCTTGCCGCGCAGTTTTACCGTGGACCCGGCGCGATAGAGGAAGGTGGTCAACTGCTGTTCGATGAATTCCGGCTGTCCTTCCTCGATCACCAGCACCTGGTCCTTGCCCTCGCAGAAGTCCAGAAACTCGGAGGCCAGCAGGGGATAGGTCACGTTCAGCACATAAAGCGGAACCTGCGAGTTTCCCCAGATATCCGCGAGCCCAAGCCGTTGCAGCGCGCGAATGACGCCATTGTACATCCCCCCCTGCAACACCAGCCCGACGGGGGCCGTCTTGGGACCGAAGACCTCGTTCAGGCCCCGCTCCCGGATGAACTTTTCCGCATTGGGCCAGCGGTTGCGGATCTTGTCCTGCTCATGCGCATAGGACATGGGCGGCAGCACGACGCGGGCGAAATCCGATTGCGGATTGGACAGCGCCTCGCGCACCGTCAGTTTCGGGCGCTGGTTGTCGCGGGTCTGGAAAGACCCCGTCACATGGCAGGACCGGATGCGCACCATCAGCATGACAGGGGTATTCGACGCCTCCGAAAGCTCGAACCCGTCCTTTACCGCCTTGGTGATGCAGGGCAGGTTGGGGCGCGGGTCCAGCAGCCAGAACTGCGATTTCATGGCAAAGGCATGCGACCGCTCCTGCATGATCGAGGAACCTTCGCCGTAGTCCTCGCCCACAATGATCAGCGCGCCGCCATTCACGCCCGAAGAGGCGAGGTTGGCCAGGGCATCCGAGGCGACGTTCACCCCCACAGACCCCTTGAAGGTTACCGCCCCCCGGATCGGGTAATGGACCGATGCCGCCAGCATCGCCGCCGCCGCTGCCTCGTTGGCATTCGCCTCGAAGCGGATACCCAGTTCGGACAGCAATTCCTCGGCATCGGCCAGAACGTCCATGAGATGGGATATCGGCGCCCCCTGATAGCCGCCAACATAGCCCACGCCATTTTCCAGAAGCGCCTTGGTGATGGCCAGAATGCCCTCGCCGGTGAAGGTTTCCCCCGCGCCCAGACGCAGATGTTCCACCTCTGCCTTGAAGGACCGTTCCGCCATCTGCCGCCTCCCTCAGTTCGCCGGGGCGATGTTGGACCACAGCACCGGGCCGCCGTCCTTTTCATAGGCCATGCCTTGCGGGAAGCTGATCGCCTCCATCTGCAATCCCCAGGGCGCGAAGAAATAGAGGATCGACTGGCCTGCTGCGGGCCCTTCGCTGACGGGAATCGGGCCCATCAGGCTGCGGATGCCCTTCTCCTTCAGATAGGCGGCGGCGGCGTTGATATCCTCGACATAGAAGGCGATGTGATGGCCGCCGATGTCGCTGTTGCGCGGGGTCACCGTCTTCTGGTCCGGGGCGGTGTATTTGAAGAGTTCGATGTTCGACCCGAAACCGCACCGCATCAGCGTGATCTGTTCGATCACCGCGCGGGGGTCCACGTCCAGCACATCCTGCATGAAGCTGCCCGCATCATCGCGGAAGGGGCCGAAGGCGGTGGCCTTCTGGCATCCCAGAACATCGGTGAAGAAGGCTTCCGCCTCGGCCAGATCCGGCACGGTTATGCCGATATGGTTGACACCCTTGATGCCGGGCATCGGATCGGCCATGGCCGGGCTGATGATGGCCAGGGCAGAGCAGGTCAGGACGAAAAGACGGTGCATGGTGGAACTCCCTCGTTCGGCTATGTCCGGTGTCTGCGCGTGGCCGAAAATCGCGTCAGATCTCATGCTTGCGGATATTGGTCAGCATCTTCTGCAACGTGCCGACGAAGGCGCGCCTCTCATCTTCGGATATGCCGCGGAACATGCGGGCATGCGCCTCGGCCATCCGGGGCCAGAGCGTCTCGAAGGCCGTTCTCCCCGCCTCGGTGATGAAGACGCGGGTGGCGCGGCTGTCGGTGGTGTCGGCCTCGCGCCGGATCAGCCCCTCGCCCGCCAACTGGTCCAGCGCGCGGGACAGGGTTGATTGCTCCACCACCGAATAGACGGCCAATTCGCGGATCAGCGGCCCTTCGATCACCGAAAGCACCGCCAGCGCCCGCATCTTGGGCGTGGTCAGACCCAGCCCCGCCATTTCGTCCCTGAGACTGGCGTTGTAGCGCCCCATGATGCGGTTCATCAGATAGGGCGCGTAATTCGTCAGTCCGATCTCTCCCAGCCGGGGCAGGGTTTCGGGGGGTTTTTCCGGGGGGGATTGGTCCGTCATGCGCCCAGACCCTTTGCCGCAAGGAAGCCCGATCCGCCGCCCAGACCCGGGCCGGGATGGGTGGAGGCCCCGATGTGCCGAAGGCCCCGCACCAGCCCCGTGCCATTGGTGGAATGGGCATAGGGACGGAAGATGAAGAACTGGTCGATGGTGCAAAGCCCGCCATAGGGATCACCGCCGACGAGGTTGACATTCATCGCCGCCAGATCGGCCGGGCTATAGGCCCTGCGCGCCAGCTTGATGGCATCGAAGTCCTTGATGTGGCGTTTCAGGATCGCTTCGATCCGGTCGGCAAAGGCTTCGCGGGTTGCTTCGGACCACGTCCCATCGGTGGCAATCTGGCCCGCCGCATCGCCCTTCACCACGCGCGGCGCATCGGGGATCTGCAACCACAGCACCGCCTTGCCTTCCGGCACCCGCGACGGGTCCAGTCGATGCGGTTGCCCGACGCAGATCGTGGGAATGGCCGGCAGCATCCCCCTTTCGGCTTCGTTGGCGGATTTGGAAACGCTGTCGATCCCATCCGCCAGATGGATCAGCGCCACATCGTCCAGCCCCGGCGAAAGCCAGTCGGGATGGCGGTCCAGTGCGTAATGCAACTGGAAATTCCCCCGCCCGTGGCGGAAGGACTTTGCCGCATCGCGATCCTCCGGAAGGTTCACCTCGCGCAGAAGACGCCCCTGCAACTGCCCCGGCGCGACCGAGGCAAGCACTGATGCACAGGCGATCTCTTCGCCCGAGGCCAGGGCCACGCCGCGCACCTTTCCATCCTTCACGATGATCCGGTCCACATCCGCACCGCAGCGAATCTCGCCGCCCTTCTCTGCGATCAGCGCGCGGAAGGCGGCCACCCCTGCCCCCGATCCGCCCTTGACGACAGGCGCCCCCGCCGCCTCCAGGGCGAAGGCGATGACCTTGCCCATCTGACCCGAATAGGTGCTTTCGGGCGTCAGCCCGCAATGCAGCACCCAGGGCGCGTAAAGCGCCTGCACATCGGGCGAGGTATAGGTCGTTTCCAACCACCCCCGCGCCGGCACCAGCGCGCGCCCGAACCATGCCGCAAGCCCGCGCAAGCCGCGCTTGCGCATCTGCCCCCAAAGGAGTTTCGCCGTAGGCCAGGACCACAACGCCCCGCCCAGCAGCGCGAAAAGGAAAGGCGCATCCGCCTCCACCCCGCCCACATCGCGGGCATGGGCATCGCCGTCGCCGGGCGACAGCGCGTTGAACGCCGCGACATTCTTCGCCCGGTCCGTCGTCAGCACCAGCGCCTGCCCGTCCGGCCGCAGCACGGCCGTAGGGTGGGGCGTGTGGCAATAGTCGAAGCCATGCCGCGCCAGGTGGGGGCCAAGCACGGCCCCCGCCGGAGAGGTCATGAACAGGACCCAGGTCGCCGCCATCACGTCATGCCGGAAGCCGGGAAGCGAGATCTCCTCGGTCCGCAGGCAACCGCCTGGCACCGCCTCGCGCTCCAGCAGAAGCACGCGGTCGCCCTTCAGCGCCAGCATGGCGCCCGCGACCAGCGCATTGATCCCGCTTCCGATGATGACGTGATCCGGCGTCATGGATCAGCCCTTCGGCACAAGGGCCAGCGCCCGGATGGGCGAGCCGGTCCCCTGTTTGATCTTCAGCGGCGCGGCAATCAGGATCGCCCCCTTGGCCGGCAGCTTGTCGAGGTTGGCAAGCGAGGCGAGGCCGAAACAGTTGTGCTTGTGCAAAAGGTTATGCGCCGGGAAGGGCGGGGTCATGCCGCCCGCCTGCCCTGCATCGGTGCCGATGCACTGGCTGCCCCAACCCACGATGCCCTTCGACAGCAGGTATTCGATCACCTCGGCGGTCGGCCCCGGCGTATGCGGCCCCGTCTCGTTCGCGTTCAGGAACAGCGCCTCGTCATGCGCGCGCTTGTCCCAGTCGGACCGCAGCACGACCCATTCGCCCTTGCCGATCGCGCCATGCTTTGCCTCCCAGGCCTTCACATGGTCGATGGTCAGCAGGAAGTCGGGGTTCGCGGCGCATTCGGCACTGTAATCCAGCACATTCACCGGCGCCACCAGACGCTGCACGTCCAGCGTATCGGTATAGCCGTCGGCGTAATCCTTGCCGGTGATCCAGTGATGCGGCGCGTCGAAATGGGTGCCGCTATGTTCGCCCAGTTCCAGCCAGTTCCAGGCCCAGAACGGCCCATCCTTGTCATACTCGCTGATGCGATGGATCTTGATCGGCGGCGTGTCCTTGGCGAAATCCGGGGGCAGCTTCAGCAGCGGCGTTTCCGGGCCGAGCACGCCCGAACAATCCACCACCTCGATCCCGCCCGAGGCGAGCATTCCCGCCAAGGATGAAAGAACGCTTGCAGAGGTCATCATCGTCTCCCTGTTGGCCGGACCCGCCCGGCAGTCACGCGAACCGGTTGCCTCCGGCCGTCATGGAATCATGCTAGACAGATTTAAATGCATTTGCAAATATCCCAGCGTCAATCCGGCGGGGAGAAAATGGCCGACACCTTCGACGCAGTCCTGATCGGCGCGGGCCACAACACCCTGGCCGCCGCCCTGCACCTGTCGGCCAAGGGCTGGCGCGTGGGCGTGTTTGAACAGGCCTCCGTCGCAGGCGGGGCGGTCAAGACGGGTGCCTATACCCTGCCCGGCTTTCGCCATGACTGGGCGGCGATGAACCTGTCCCTCTTTGCCGGAAGCCCTTTTTTCAAGGCCCATGGCGCGGAACTTGCGAGGCATGGCTGCGACTTCATCCCGGTGAACCGCCCCTTCGCCTCGTCCTTTCCCGATGGCGCCTGGGCGGGTGTCTCCACCGACATGGGGGAAACGCTGGCCGCCTTCCGCGCGCTTTCACGCCGCGATGCAGAAACATGGGAAAGTCTCGTCGCGCGATTCGGGGCAGAGGCGCCGCATCTCTTCGGGCTGCTCGGCTCCGAGATGAAATTCCGTGCGCTTGCATATTTCATGTTCAAAACATACCGCGCCAAAGGGGCGGGCGGGTCGCTCGACTTCGCGCGCTTCCTGCTCTCCTCGCCGCGGGCCTGGCTGGAAGAGACCTTCGAACATCCCCATATCCGCGCGCTGCTGGCCGCCTGGGGGATGCATCTGGATTTTGCGCCCGATGTCGCCGGGGGCGCGATGTTTCCCTATCTGGAGGGCATGGCGGGGCAGGCCTTCGGCATGGCGCTCGGCAAGGGCGGGGCGGATGTCATCGTCAAGGCGCTGGTCGCCGCCATCACGGCGCGCGGCGGGGTGGTGGAAACCGGCACGCGCGTCGCCCGCATCCTGCATGAGGGCGGGCGTGCCTCGGGCATCGAACTGGAGGGCGGCCGCCGGATCACCGCCACCCGTGCCGTGATCGCAGGCGTCGCCCCCCGCGCCCTCACCCGCCTTACGGGCGGGACGACCCCGGCCTTCGACCGCAGCATGGCCGGCTTCCGCCACGCCCCCGGCACGATGATGATCCATCTGGCGATGAGCGCCCTGCCCGACTGGCGCGCGGGGGCCGATCTGCAACGATTTGCCTATGTCCATCTTGCCCCCAGCCTTGACCAGATGGCACGCACCTATGCGCAGGCCCAGGCGGGGCTGCTGCCCGACGAACCGATCCTTGTTGTCGGCCAGCCCACGGTGTTTGACCCGTCCCGCGCACCGGACGGCAAGCATGTGCTCTGGGTGCAGGTCCGCATGGCCCCCGGCGCCATCACGGGCGATGCCAAGGGTGAAATCGCGGCACGGGACTGGGGCGAGGCCGCCGAACCCTTCGCCGACCGTGCGCTGGCGATCCTCGAAGCCCATGCCCCCGGCACGCGGGCAAAGATCCTCGGCCATCGGATCGTCACGCCTCTCGAACTGGAGGCCGACAACCCCAACCTGATCGGCGGCGATCAGGTCTGCGGCAGTCACCACCTGTCGCAGAACTTCCTGTTCCGCCCGGCGCGCGGCCATGCCGACGGGTCCACGCCCATCGCCAAGCTGCATCTCACCGGGGCCGCCGTCTGGCCCGGTGCAGGCACAGGGGCGGGGCCGGGATATCTGCTTGCCCGGAAACTCGCCGGAGCCTGAGACGAGACCAGACAAAGACCAAAGAAAACCACCAACAGGGAAAACGACCATGAACCTCAACCGCCGGAGCCTACTGAAGCTCTCCGCCGCCACGATGGCCGCAGGCAGCCTTGGCCTGCCAAGCTTTGCACAGGCGATAGACGAGCTTGTCATCGCCTATAACGTCAACCTCCCCTCCTGGGACCCGACCGTCGGCCCCAGCGCGGTGAACCCGACGATCCAGGGCCTGTATCAATCGGTCTTCGACCAGTACATCCTGCAACAGCCCGACCTGTCGCCCGCCCCCGGCCTGCTGACGGAATGGGGTTGGAACGAGGATCGCACGCAGGTCTGGATGACAGTGCGCGAAGGCGTGACCTGGCATGACGGATCGCCCTTCACCGCCGAGGATGTGGCCTGGAACCTGGCCCGCGTGGCCAATCCCGACACTGGCAGCCCGATCCAGTTCGTCTGGGGAACGCTGGCCAACCACCGGGTCGAGGGCAACAAGGTAATCGCCGATGTGGCGCAGTTCGACCCGACGATCTTCAAATGGATGTATTTCCTGACCGGCTATGTCCTGCCCAAGGCCTAATACGAAAAGGTCGGCCCCGAAGGCTTCGAGGCTGCCCCCATCGGCACCGGCCCCTATATGGTCGAGAAGTTCGAACGCAACGCCTTCGTCCGCCTCAAGGCCAATGCCAATTACTGGGGCGGGAAGCCGGACTTCGACACGGTCACCATCAAGTTCGTCCCCGATGCCGCCGCGCGGGTGGCCGAGGTGGAGAGCGGCAACAGCCATGTCACGCTGGAAATGCCCTATGAGGAATACGACCGTCTGAAAGGCGGTCCGCTGGCCGGCGTGGCCGCGCCCATCTCGGATATCGGGATGATCTTCCTCAACGACATCGAGGTGATGACCGATCCCAATGTCCGCATGGCCGCAGCCCATGCCATCGACAAGCAGGCCATCATCGACCGCCTGCTCTCGGGCTATGGGGTAAAGATCGACACGCTCCAGACCCCGGAATATGACGCCTACGATGCCTCGGTCAGCGTGCCCTATGACGAGGCGAAGGCGGTGGAACTTCTGGCCGCCTCGGGCTTTGGCCCCGACAACCCCGTGAAGTTCAAGATCCAGACGACCAAGGGCTTCAAGCCCAAGGATTACGAGATGATCCAGGCCATCGTCGGCCTGTGGCGCAAGGTCGGGATCGAGGCCGAGATCGAGGTTTACGAAATCGCCAAACATTACGAGTTGCGCGCTGCGGACCAGCTTGCCCCGGCCGCCTTCTACAATTGGGGCAACTCGGTGGGCGATCCGACCACCTCGACCGGTTTCGCGATGTTCGGCCCCTCGCCGCATTCCGTCTGGGATGGCGAGGATCTGATTGGCATGATCGGGCCGCTCTGGGGCGAGGCGGATGAGGCGAAACGGATCGAAGGCTGGAAGGCAGTTGACAAATACATCGCCGAGAACGCGCTGGTGATCCCGCTGCTGCAATATGTGCAGCCCATCCTGCACGCGCCGGGCGTCGTGGTGACACCGCACGCCTCGGGTGCGCTGCTGCCGCATCTGATGAAGCGGGCCTGATCCCTTGCGCCCGGGCCGGGGGGCATCACCCTCCGGCCCGGCGCGGATCGACGACTGAACAGGACATGAAGGGGCATGATCCCCGGCGGTGCCGCGAAGCAAGACATGCGGCACCGAGTGACAGGCACGGGCATGGTGATCCTACGAACCCTCCTCACGCGGCTTCTGACGACCGTCATCACCCTGGCGGGTGTGGCCGTGATCGTTTTCTTCGTGATCCGCGTCGTCCCCGGCAATCCGATCGCCATGATGCTGCCCCCAGGCGCGACGGAGGAAGACATCGCCCGCCTCTCCGCGCTTTACGGGCTGGACAAGCCGCTGGTGACCCAGTTCGGCATCTGGGTCGCCGGTGTGCTGCAAGGCGATTTCGGCACCTCGATCACGACCCGCCAACCGGTGCTGGACCTTGTGCTCGGGCGGCTTCCGGCAACGCTGGAACTGTCGATCATGGCCCTGGTCATGGCGGTGATCCTGGGCGGGACGGCGGCGCTGATCGGCACGCGGTACCGGGGCGGACGGCGCGAAGGGGCGATCGACGTGGCCAATGGCATGGCGCTTTCCGTCCCCGATTTCCTCTGGGGTCTGGTGCTGATCCTGCTGTTCGGGGTGCTCTGGCCGGTGTTTCACATCTCCGGGCGGGTGACGCCCTCGCTCGAGCTGCCCTTCACCACCGATTTCTATCTGTTCGAAAGCCTGATCCGCCTGCGCTTCGACCTCTGGGCCGATATCGTGGCGCATATGTTCATGCCGGCGCTGGCCCTTGCGATCCCGCTGGCGGCGATCATCGGGCAATTGCTGAAGCAGAGCCTCAAGGAAACCATGAACCTCGATTACGTCACCCTCGCCCGGACCAAGGGCTATGGCGAAGCCCGCGTCATCCTGCGCGAGGCGCTGCGGAACGCCGCCCTGCCGACGCTGACCCTTGTGGGCGTGCAGTTCACCTTCCTGATCGGCGGAACCGTCATCATCGAACGGCTCTTTTCCTATGAGGGCCTCGGCAACATGGCCATCGACGCCGTGGTCAACCGCGACCTGCCGCTGATCCAGGGGATCGTGCTGCTCTTCGCGCTGATCTTCACCGCGGTGAACCTGATCGTTGACCTGCTCTATGCCGTGCTGAACCCGAGGCTGCGCCATGCTTGAGGCCAGAGGAATGGATGGGCGGTCCCTGATCCGCCGCCGTGCGGGGCTGCGTTTGTGGCTTTCGGCGGGGTGGCTGATGCTGCTCGGCATCGCAGCCCTGCTGGCGCCATGGATCGCGCCGAAAGACCCGCTGGCACAGGACCTGTTCCTCGGCCGCCTGCCGCCCTTCTGGATGGCGGGGGCGGAACCGGGCTATTGGCTGGGAACCGACAGTCTGGGCCGCGATGTCCTGTCGCGCATCCTGCACGGCGCACGGGTCGCGCTGCTGGTCGCGCTGGTCGCAGGCACGATCACCTGCCTGATCGGGGCAACGCTGGGCCTGCTTGCAGGGTTCCTGCGCGGCTGGGTGGACATGGTCATCTCGCGCCTGATCGACATCTGGATGGCCTTTCCGCCCGTCCTCTTTTCCATCCTGCTGATCGCCGTCCTCGGCCCCGGCCTGACCTCCATCATCATCGCCATCGTGGTGATCGACTGGACACGCTTCGCCCGCGTGGTGCGGGCCGAGGCCATGGCACAGGGGGCGATGGACTATGTGGCTTCGGCCCGTGTCGCCGGGCGCGGGCGTATCGGCACCATGGTCAGGGAAATCCTGCCCAATGTCCTGCCCACCGTCGTCGTCCTCCTGACACTGGAAATGGGCATCGCCGTTATCGTCGAGGCGATCCTGTCCTTCGTGAACCTCTCCATCTCGACCGATGATCCCACCTGGGGCGGGATGATCGCCGAAGGCCGCACCTCCATCCATCAGGCCTGGTGGGTGCTGGTCTTCCCCCTGATCACCCTCTTCCTCACCGTCCTGTCCTTCAGCCAGTTGGGCGAGGGGTTGAAGGACCGTTTCGATCCGGTGCTGAGATGAGCTTCCTGTCCATCCGCAACCTTTCGGTCCGGCTGAAGGGTGGCCCGCCCTTGCTGCGCCGCGTGTCGCTGGACGTGGCGCCGGGCGAGGTGCGGGGGCTGGTCGGGGAATCCGGCGCGGGCAAGTCGATGATCGGCAAGGCCGTCCTGGGCATCCTGCCCCCGTCGGTCGAAGTTACCGCAGGTGAAATCCTTCTCGATGGCACCGACCTCCTGACCCTTTCCGCGAAGGACCGCCGCCGCCGCATCGGGGCCAGCTGCGCGCTGATCCCGCAGGACCCGCTGACCGCGCTGAACCCCAGCCACCGGATCGGCCCGCAGATCACCGACCGCCTTGTCGATATCCTGGGCTGGGGGCGGACAGAGGCCGAGGCCCGCGCCAAGGCCTTGCTGGCCGAAGTGCAGATCGCAGACCCGGACCGGGTGCTGCGATCCTATCCGCATGAACTGTCAGGCGGGATGCGCCAGCGCATCCTGATCGCCTCGGCCTTCGCGGCAGAGCCCAGGCTGATCGTCGCGGATGAGCCCACCACGGCGCTGGATGTGACGGTGCAGAAGCAGATCCTCAGCCTGATCCGCGACATGCAGGCCCGCCATGGCACCGCGCTTCTGTTCGTGACCCATGACCTCGGGGTCGTGTCCAAGGTCTGTCAGCGCCTGTCGGTCCTCTATGCCGGGATGGTGGTGGAGGATGCGGCAGTGACCGATTTCTTCGCCGCCCCGCACCATGCCTATTCCGCCGCCCTGCTGGCAGCGACGCCGAAATACACGGATCCGAAGGCCGGGTTGAACCCCGTGCCCGAAGCGGTGATCGAGGCTGTCCGTGCCGAAGTCGCAGCTTTCGACCGGGAGAGCGCCCGATGAACCTCTACCGCGTCGAGAACCTCCGCCTGTCGCTGGCCGACATGACGGCAAAGCCGCTCTTCGGGGCCGCGCCACGGATCGAAATCCTCAAGGGCCTGTCCTTCGTGATCCCGAAAGGGGCCGTGGTCGGAATCGTGGGCGGCTCCGGTTCCGGCAAATCCACGCTGGGCCGCGCATTGGTCCGCCTGCTGGAACCTTCGGGCGGTTCGATCCGCTTCGACGGAACCGACATCGCGCATCTGCCCGAGACCGCGCTGCGGCCACTGCGGCAGCGGTTCCAGATGATCTTCCAGGACCCGATGTCCTCGCTCAACCCGCGGCACCGCGTCGGCACGATCATCGCCGAACCGCTGCGCCTGCATGGCATGGATTCGGTGCAGGATCGCGTCGCCCGCGCGCTGGATCATGTCGGCCTGCCGCAGCATTTCGCCACCCGCTACCCGCACGAACTTTCCGGCGGCCAGCGTCAGCGCGTCGGCATCGCCCGTGCCATCGCGCTGGAACCCGATTTCATCCTGGCCGATGAGATCGTCTCGGGTCTCGACGTGTCCTCGCAGGCGCAGGTCCTGAACCTGCTGGAACGGCTCGTGGCCGATCTGGGCCTGACACTGGCCTTCATCAGCCATGACCTTTCGGTCATCCGTCGCCTCTGCCAGCGCACCATCGTCCTGCACCGGGGCGAGATCGTGGAGGATCGCCCCACCGCCGACCTCTTCGCCGCACCGCAGGCCGCCTATACCCGCGACCTGCTGGACGCGATCCCCCTGCCCGACCCGGCTCAGCCCTGGGTCTGAGGGGCCTGGGTCTGAGGCGCCGCCACGGGGCGACGCTCCGGGGGCTCGGGCGTCATCAGGCTTTCCAGTTTGGCCTTCACATCCTCGGGCCAGGGCATCGACGTATGACTGTCCAGCCAGCTTGCCGCCAGCACCTGTTCCACTGACCAGCGGTGTTCCTCGCCGCAATGGATCGTATGCTTCAACCGGACCGAGGATTTGCCCACCTTCAGGATGGTCAGCCGAAAGGTCAGCCGGTCGCCGAAGAACGACGGTTTGGAAAAATCGCAGGACAGATGCACCGTCGGCGTTCCCCAGCGTTCCTTCCAGATGATCTCGTGCCAGGGCCAGCCGATATGGGCCCAGAATTCCTCCACCACACCGTTCAGCATGTTCATATAGGCCGGGTAATAGGCGGTGCCGGAAATGTCGCAATCGCCGAAATGCAGCATCCGGTCGGTCGTGAAGCAGACGGTCATGATGTCCTCCCCTGTTGCGCCGACCGTCCCATATCGGCGCCGAAGGTCAAGCCCCGGCACGCTGCGCCAGCCCTGCCGCGCGCACCACTTCGGCCACCTGCATCAGTTGCTTTGACAAAGGCGAGGTCCGCCGCCAGACCATCCCGATCCGCCGCGACGGCTGCGTCCCGTTGAACCGCGCGATGGCGACATGGGCTGACCGCGTTTCCACCGCCACCGCCATTTCGGGGATCAGCGTCACCCCGATCCCCGCCCCCACCATCTGCACCAGCGTCGAAAGGCTGCTGCCATCCAGCAATTCACGCGGCGCGGCCTGCCCGGCATAGCAGAAGGACAGCGCCTGATCGCGGAAGCAATGCCCTTCCTCCAGCAGCAGCAGCCGCATCTCGCGCAGCTTTTCGGGCTGCGGCACCGGCTTTTCCGCATCCGCCCCGGGGCGGACCAGCACGAAATCCTCGGTGAAAAGATCGACTTCGGTCAGGAACGGCTCCGACACTGGCAGCGCCACGATGGCCGTATCCAGCCGCCCCTCCTCCAGCTCGCGGATCAGCTTGGGCGTCACCGTTTCGCGCAGATGGATGTCCAATCCCTCATTCGCCTCGGTCAGCCGGGCGATGATGGCGGGCAGAAGATAAGGCGCGATGGTCGGGATCACCCCGATCCGCAATCGCCCGGACAGGCTTCCCCGCGCCGCCCGCGCGATATCGGCCAGTTCATCCACTTCGCGCAGGATTTCGCGCGCCCGCAGCAGCACATCCTCACCGAACCCGGTCAGCCTCACCTGCCGCGCGCCCCGTTCGAAAAGCTCGGATCCAAGCACCGCCTCCATCTCGCGGATCTGCATGGAAAGCGCAGGCTGGGAAATGGCGCAGGTCTCGGCCGCACGGCCGAAATGGCCATGCCGGGCCAGAGCCTCGAAATAGCGGAGCTGTTTCAGGGTCAGGTTCAACATAAGTTCATCTTATCGTTGCAATCAGAAAATCCAACTTAAACTAATCATCCAACACTGTTAGAACGATTCCATTCTGGCGGGCCGCTCCTGACCAAGGGGCGTGTGCCCGCCCCCATTTGCAGCCACGAGGAGAGCGACATGGACGGAAACGACGCTGGCAAATGCCCGGTGATGCATGGTGGCCTGACCACCTCCGGCACTTCGGTCACGGCCTGGTGGCCCAAGACCCTGAACCTCGACATCCTGCACCAGCATGACACGAAGTCGAACCCGCTCAAGGGCTTCAACTACCGCGAGGAAGTGAAGAAGCTCGACTTCGCCGCGATCAAGCGCGACGTCCACGCCCTGATGACCGACAGCCAGGACTGGTGGCCCGCCGACTGGGGCCATTACGGCGGGCTGATGATCCGCATGGCCTGGCACTCGGCAGGCACCTATCGCGTGGCCGATGGCCGGGGCGGCGCGGGCACGGGCAACCATCGCTTTGCCCCGCTGAATTCCTGGCCGGACAATGCCAACCTCGACAAGGCCCGCCGCCTGCTCTGGCCGATCAAGAAGAAATACGGCAATCGCATCTCATGGGCCGACCTGATGATCCTTGCCGGGACCGTCGCCTATGAAAGCATGGGCCTGAAGACTTACGGTTTCGCCTTCGGGCGCGAAGACATCTGGGCCCCCGAGAAGGACGTCTATTGGGGTTCGGAAACCGAATGGCTGGCTCCGTCGGAAAACCGCTATTCCGACCTCGCCGATCCGACCACGCTGGAAAACCCGCTGGCGGCTGTCCACATGGGTCTGATCTATGTGAACCCCGAAGGCGTAAACGGCCAGCCCGACCCGATGAAGACGGCGGGCATGATCCGCGAAACCTTTGCTCGCATGGCGATGAATGACGAGGAAACCGTCGCCCTCGCCGCAGGTGGCCACACCGTCGGCAAGGCGCATGGCAATGGTCGCGCCGAAAACCTCGGCCCCTCGCCGGAAGGCGCCGAGATCGAGGAACAGGGTCTGGGCTGGAACAACCACGTCTCGCGCGGGGTGGGCCGCAACACCGTGACCTCGGGCATCGAAGGCGCATGGACGACGAACCCCACCAAATGGGACAACGGCTATTTCGACCTGCTCCTCGGCTATGACTGGGAGCTGAAGAAATCCCCCGCCGGCGCGTGGCAATACGAACCCGTCGGCATCAAGGACGAACACAAGTTCCCCGATGTCGAAGACCCGTCCATCCGCTGCACGCCCATCATGACCGATGCTGACATGGCCATGAAGGTGGACCCGGCCTATCGCGCCATCTCGGAACGTTTCGCCAAGGATCCGGCCTATTTCTCGGAAACCTTCGCGCGGGCCTGGTTCAAGCTGACCCATCGCGACATGGGGCCGCGCCTCCGCTACATCGGTCCCGACGTCCCGAAGGAAGACCTGATCTGGCAAGACCCCGTCCCCGCTGGCAACGCCTCCTATGACGTGGCGGCGGTCAAGGCGAAGATCGTGGCGGCGGGCCTCTCGGTCGCCGACCTGGTCAGCACCGCCTGGGACAGCGCCCGCACCTTCCGCCAGTCCGACTATCGCGGCGGCGCGAATGGCGCGCGCATCCGCCTTGCCCCGCAGAAGGATTGGGAAGGCAACGAACCGGCCCGCCTGGCGCGCGTCCTGTCGGTGCTGGAACCGATCGCGGCGGCAACGGGTGCCTCGGTCGCCGATGTCATCGTCCTTGCGGGCAATGTCGGCGTCGAGATGGCGGCCAAGGCCGCTGGCTTTGACGTGACCGTTCCCTTCACCCCCGGTCGCGGCGATGCGACGGCGGAACAGACCGACACGGCCAGCTTTGCCGTGCTGGAACCGCTGGCCGACGGTTTCCGCAACTGGCTGAAGAAGACCTACAGCGTCGAGGCGGAAGAGATGCTCCTGGATCGGGCGCAGCTCATGGGCCTGACCGCGCCGGAAATGACCGTCCTGCTGGGCGGGATGCGCGCGATGGGCACCAACCATGGCGGCACGGCGCATGGCGTCTTCACCCACCGCCCCGGTGCGCTGACGAATGACTTCTTCGTCACCCTCACCGACATGGGCTTCAAATGGGTGCCGAAGGGGCGCAACCTTTACGACATCGTCGATCGCGCCTCGGGCGCGGTGAAATTCACCGCAACCCGCGTTGACCTCGTCTTCGGGTCCAACTCCGTCCTGCGTGCCTATGCCGAAGTCTATGCCCAGGACGACAACCGCGAAAAGTTCGTGCAGGACTTCATCGCCGCCTGGGTCAAGGTGATGAACGCCGACCGCTACGATCTGGCCGCCTGATCACGGCTCATCACGGGAAAGGGGCGTCCCGGGAAACCGGGGCGCCCCTTCTGCTGTCCGCGCGGCATCAGCTCGAAAGATCCGCTCCCGCCTGCACCAGAACCGAAACCCAGCGCGCGGGGTTCTTCGGGTCCTGCATCCGCAGGAAGGCATAGCCCGTCTTCTGCCACGGCAGGACGCGGCGGGTCATGTTGTCCAGCACGAAATCGCCCAGATCGCTGCGCAGGACCAGAACCGCATGGGGCTGGCGTTTCCGGTCAAGGACCACGGCAATCAGCAATCGGTTGGGCGCAATCCCCTGTGCAACCAGCGCCCGCTTCTTGTAGAGCGCGTAATCCTCGCAATCGCCGCCCCGCGCGGTGGGCAAGGACCAATGTTCGACAACCGCGAACTGGCGCTGATCAGAGATCGGGCGGATGGCCGCATTCGCGGCACTGTTCACCTGTGCGGCAATCTTCAGGACATCGGCGCCGGCCGGGGTCAACGGCCCCCTGGCACAGGCCCAGTCGTAGTCGCGGCACAGGCCGGCCGCCCCCGGAGGCGCGGGCGCCGCCTGCTGCACCGGCAGAAAGGCATCCTTCCCCACGGCCTCGATCGCCAGCGCAGGGCCGGTGAAGGACAGGAGAGTGGCTGCGGCAGCAATCAGGGTCAGGATGGGGCGCATGTGACGATCCTCGAAACTCCGTGACTCGGGGATACGGCCGCACGACACAGATCGTCAGTTTGGCATCGGTCTTGCAGGGGGGAAAAGCGTATGGACAGCCACCCTGCGGATGGGCCGGTCCATGCCCGCCCCCCATCCTTTCCGCTGGCAGCCAGACACTAGCCTTGCCCCTCGACCGACCACAGGTCGGGGGACCAGAGCCGTACCCGGCCGCGCCCGGCGCGTTTGGCGGCATAGAGCGCGGCATCCGCACGGGCCAGCAGCACGGCCACGGGCGCCTCCGGCGACGTCGCCGAAAGGACCATTCCCGCGCTGGCCCCGACAGACAGTCCCATGCCCTGCCACGGGATCGGCTCGCTCAGCGCGGACAGGATCGCCTCCATCCGCGCCAGCGCCGCTTCGGCCCGGTCCATCCCCGGCATCAGCAGCACGAATTCATCCCCGCCAATGCGGGCCACCAGATCATCCCTGCGGCTGGCCGCCAGAAGGCGGCGGCCCACCTCGGCCAGAACGTGATCCCCCGCCGCATGGCCCAGCGCATCATTCACCTGCTTGAACCGGTCAAGGTCAAGATGCACCACGGCCACGTTCCGCCCCGGCTGCTCCAGCGCGAGGTCCAGCGCGCGGCGGTTGCGCAGCCCGGTCAGCGGATCGGTCAGCGCCTGTTCCTCGGCCACCACCTTGTCGCCCTGCAACCGGTCGTTCAGGGCGCGCAACTCTTCCAGAACCGCGGTCTTGGCTTCATACAGATAGAGCAGTTCCACCGTCAGGTCGGTGGGTGCGAAATCCGCTTCGGTCAAGGCGTGGCGTTGCACCGCCTCCACCACCCCGATCCCGAAGGAGAGGTTGATCAGCGCGCCATCCTTGGCCGGAACCGCGATGCCGCGGAAGGAAAGGTCGCTGCTTCCCCGCCGCTCGACGAAAAGCCGCCCTTGCCCTGCCAGAAGATCGGCCACCCCGACCAGCGCAGGACCGTGACGCAGGGTGAAAAGCTGAGAGAAAGGCCGATCCACCGGATCATCGGCCCCCAGCAGGCGCCGCAGGGTCGGCCCGCAGGACCGGATCACCGCCGCCCCGTCCAGGACCAGATGCATCGGCATCAGCCGCGCCAGCGCGACCGCGCCGATCCAGACCCCGCCGGTCATTCCACGCGACCCAGCGAGAAGGCCCGCCCCATGCCATGGGCCTGATCCAGAAGGCGGATCGCGAGGATGGCCGCGCCATCCGGCGACACCGACTCCAGCCGCATGGTGACCAGAGCCCCGTAATCATCCGCCATCGCGCGCAGAAGGCCCAACGTCACCTCGGCCAGACCGGGCCGCCCCGCGCCGATCTCAAGCCGGAAATCATCCGGCGCCTCTTCCCGCAGCCGCAGGGCAGGCAGCACCAGATCGGGCAGGGCCAGCCGCGCCCGCGCGGGCAGGTCTTCCAGCGATTGCAGGAAGTCGCGGAAATCCGATCCGCCGAACCGCAGCAGCCGCCGCACCGCCGCACGGGCCGGATGCGACACGATATAGGTTCCCATATCCTCCAGCAGGCAGGCACTGTCGCGGTTCAGGCGGGTGGCGGCCGCCGCGAGTAGACGATCCGTGACCTCAGGCGGATAGGGCAGCAGCGGCTCGAACCCCTGCGGCGGCACACCCGCCGCCCGCGCCGCATCATCCCAGACACCAGACCCCCAACCATCGCGCAGAAAGCACTGGATGGATCGGTTTATCAGCCCGTTCATCGCCCTTCCCCAGAAAATCCCGAAGGAAGACTGCGCGATTCGGATGAATGAAGATTTACGGCAAGAGCAGCAACCCGCCCGCCACCCCCAGCATGTTCAACGGGGCCGGGGTCAGCGCAGCAGGCGTATCCTGCAACGCAGCGATCAGCGCCTCGCCTTCGGCCCGGTCGGGCAGCATCCCGGACAGGGCCCCGACCGACAGGCGATGCACCTTCCCCTCCATCATCCCCAGACCTTCGTAACGCACAAAGCCCGAAGGTTCGCGCAGAAGGATCATCCCCTCTTCGCCCGGCTCCGCCGTCCAGAACTCGCCCACCACAAAGACGCAGCCCGCCCGCTCGGTTCCTGGCAGGGGCGTGCGGCAGGCGTCGATCCAGCTTTGCAGTTCCACCGGCGGAATGGCCGTCAGCAGCAGGTCCCGCGTGGCCGTCGCCCCCGGCGGCTGCAAGGGCATCACCGCGCGAAGATCGGACAGCAACGCCTCGGCATCCTCTTCCATCACCAGAACCTCGGCTTCGCCCCCGGCCGCCCGCGCCGCAAGCCGCTGCGCCAAAGCGGCCTGATCCGGCAGGGCGGCAAGCGAAGCCAGCCGCTCCAGCACCCGATCACCCGGCAGACCCCAGCGATCCAGCGCATCAAGATCAAGATCGGCCGGAGGGATGCCCCCTGCCTCATAGCGCGCGAGTTGCGAGCGCGACGAGATGGCCTCGGCATTGATCACCGGCGTCAGCCACAGCATGGCCAAGCCCGCCACCATCGGCGCCAGCAGGCGGTTGGCCTGCCGCAGATGGCCGGTCCAACCGGACCCGCGCAGCACCGCCGCCAGATAGGCCAGCCCATATCCCGCCCCTGCCACCACCGCCAGCGCGGCAAACACACGCTCCGGCGTCCAGCCATGCTGTCCAACCCGCTCGGCCAGCGCAAACCCGGCCAGCGCCACGGGCAGCGGCAGAAGCCCGGCCATCACCCGCGCCGCTATGCGCAGCGCGGGGCTGCGGCTTTCCTCGTCTTCGGACTGGTCGATCACCACGGCGATCAGCCCGGCAGCCGCCATGGCAAGGGCCAGCAGCACAGCCGTCGCCGACACCCCACCGGGAAGCTGCGACAGCCCGCGCACCGGCAAGGCCACGAGGAAAAGGATCATCACCGTCAGAACCGGCAGCGTCAGAAGGCGCAGCAGGCGCAGGATCACCAGCGGCGACAGCAGGTCCGAAAGCTCATGCGCCACGGCCAGCCCCACCCCCAGCATAGCCCCCGTGGCCATGCCCGGCAGCGGACCGCCCTCCGTCATCACCCAGTCGAGAAAGCCCAGCCCCACCAACGCCAGCGCCGCATCCGCAAGCCAGATCACCCCCCAGACAAGCCCGGCGAAGATCCAGCCTGCCGCCGCCCGCACCACCAGTTGCCAGCTTGCCGTGAACAGCGCCGGATAGGCCGTGCCGCCCGTCATGCCGAAGGCAATCAGATAGGGCAGTGGCAGGCTGGCAATCAGGAAGCCTGCGATCCAGTGCAGGCCCTGCTGGCGGAACTCGGCCGCGCTGCCATAGCGCGTCGCCGCCACCGCCATGAGCACGGCCACCACAAGGCCGAGGGGCAGCGCCGCAAGCGCCGCCGGGCGCAGGCGCAGCGGTCCGGTCATCGCCATCAGCGCCCCGAAGAAGACCAGAACGAAGGTGGTCAGCGGCAGCGTAAGGGGCTCGGCCACTGCGCCGCGAAGGGCGGCATCCTCCAGCAGCCACAGGGCCAGTCCTGCGACGACCCCCGTCAGCGCGAGAATCCCGCGCCTCAGCGTCTGGATATCCATGCCCCCTCCGTCCCGCCACCGGCGGGTGTCCCCTGTCACGGTCCGGCTGTCGCGGACCTTTCCCCAAGGGTCAGGCTAGCCTCTACGGCGCGGCAGGCAAAGGGAAAACCCGCACCCTATACCGAAGACTGGTCCAGGGCGCCCGATCAGAAATCGGTCGGTGCGCCGCCTTCCTGCTTGCGGCGGGCGACGAAGCGGCGCAGCTCTTCCTGATGGTCGCCATTCATCGCCGGGGCCTCGAATTCCGCCAGGATCTGCTTGTAGATCCGATGCGCGCGTTCCGGCGTCCAGACCGACCCGTCGATCTGCCAGGCCTCGTAATTCCGCCAGTCGCTGACGAAGGGCGCATAGAAGGCGGTGGTATAACGTTCCTGCGTGTGCTGGCAGCCGAAGTAATGCCCGTTCGGCCCCACTTCCTTGATCGCGTCAAAGGCGATGTCATCCTCCGTCGTGGCGAAGGTCGCCTCCTCGAAATAGCGCTGGATCATCTGCAAGACTTCGCAATCCATCACGAATTTCTCGGGGCTTGCGATCAGCCCGCCCTCCAGCCAGCCCGCCGCGTGATAGACCATGTTGGTCCCCGACTGCACCGCCGCCCAGAGGCTGTTCGACGTCTCCCACATCGCCTGCCCGTCCGGCACATTCGCCGCACAGACCCCCGAAGACCGCATCGGCAGCTTGTAATGGCGGACGAGTTGCCCCGTCATCTGCGTGGCGCGCATGTATTCCGGCGTGCCGAAGGCGGGCGCGCCCGACTTCATGTCCACGTTGGAGGTGAAGGTGCCGATCGCCACCGGACAACCCGGCGCGATGTATTGCAGCAGGGCAATCGCCGCCAGCGCCTCGGCCAGCGACAGCGCCACCGCCCCCGCCATCGTCACGGGTGCCATCGCGCCCGCCAGCGTGAAGGGCGTCACCACCACCGGCTGCCCGCGCTTGGCCAGCCGCATCGCACCGTCCAGCATCGGGAAGTCATGCTTCAGAGGGCTGACCGAGTTGATGTTGGTGTACATCCGCGGCTTGGCCTGAAACTCCTCTTCCGTCAGGCCGCCCGCGATGCGGGCCATCTCCATCACATCCTCGACCCGCTCGGCACCCAGGGAATAGGCATGCACGACCTTGTCGGTCAGGGTCAGCTTTTCATACAGGCAATCGAGGTGCCGCACCGACGGGTGAATGTCGATCGGCTCCACCGGATAGCCGCCCGCGATATGGATGCAGTTGAAATACTGCGTCAGCTTCATGAATTCCTTGAAGGTCTCGAAATCCCCCGACCGCTTGCCGCGCTCAAGGTCCCAGGCATTGGGCGGGGACGAGACATTGACGAAGACCATATGCTTGCCGCCGATGATCAGTTCCCGGTCCGGGTTGCGCGGGGTGATGGTGAATTCGGACGGCGCATGCGACAGCATCTCCATCACGAAGGCTTCGTCCATCTTCACATTGGTGCCCGTCACCTTGCAGCCCGCGCGCTTCAGATGCGCCACGGCGTCGGGGTTCAGGAATTCGATGCCGATCTCGCTGAGGATCCGCATCGCGCCCTTGTGGATGCGTTGCACGCCCTCGGCATCCAGCGGCTCCACCGGGGCATCCGGATTGACCGGAATGCGCCAGGGCATCTGGTCGATGACCGCCGTGCCCGCACGCTGCTGGTTGCCAGCCCGTCCCCCGGCGCGGCGCTTGCGTGGCTCTTCGTTCATCGCGTCCTCCGTCCGGCGCCATCCGCGCCCCTAGGCCACAAGGATGACGAAGGCGGGGGGCAAATGACACTCTGCCCACGACGCGTTCATGTCGTTTTTCGCAGGCGACCGCGCCGCTCAGGCCGCCAGACTGTCGATCCACGCGCCCAGATGGGCGATATCGGGCAAGACGGCATCGGCATGGGGGGCCAGTTCTGCCGCCCCCGCGATGCCCGTCAGCACGGCCACCGCGCGCATCCCCGCTGCCCGCCCGGCTTCCAGGTCGTGGCGGCTGTCGCCCACCATCACCACCCGCGCCGGATCAAGCCCGTGCTGGCGCGCGAAGGCCGCGCACATGCCCGGCCCCGGCTTCGGCCCGTGCCCGCTGTCATAGCCCGCTATGTAATCGAACAGCCCGGTGATCCCATGCGCCGCCAGATGCGCCCGCGCCGCCTCTTCATTGTCATTGGTGGCCAATCCGATCCGCAGGCCCCGGTCGCGCAGCGCCCCCAGAACGGCGGCAAGGTCCACCGCGGGCAGCATCGGCGCGCCTTCTGCAAGCCGGTTCAGCCGCTCTTCAAGCAGATCGGCCGACGCGCCCGGCAAGGCCGCCGCCAGGTCGCGCGCGATTTCGGTCGGCGTGCCGGCGATCACCACGCTGTCGGGAACAAAGCGCCGGGTAACGGGATCAAAGCCGATGGCCGCCCCAAGGACCGAGGCCGAAAGCCCGCTTTCCGCGGCCAGCATCTCCACCAGCCGCGCCGCCCAGGCGCCCCAACTGGCCCGGAAGTCGAACAGCGTCCCGTCCTTGTCGAAGATCACGCCGTCGATCATGCCGTCACTCCCTGTTGCGCACCGCTCCCGGACTGTGGCCACAGCCGCGCGGGAATGCAATCAACTCTGCGTCATTGCATGCCCTCAGGTCCAATGCGGCAGCGCCCCGCCCGGCAACGCTGCCCGCGCCTGCATCGGCACGGTATAGGCCAGCCCGGCCGCATCGCAGAAACCGATCACCCAGGCATCATCCTGAAGCAGGAAATCCAGCACGGCCGCCAGAAATCCCGGCTCGGCCGCCGCTGCCGCGACCTGCGACGCCGAGGCGCCCGTCGCCCCCAGAAACAGAGGGAAAAGCTCTTCCTGACCCGCCAGCCAGCCCAGCGCCTGCAACGCCACGGTTTCCGCCATCTCACCCGTCATCCCGCCCTCCGTTTCGCATCCCGCGATCACAAGATCATGAAACTTGCCCGCAGTCTGGAAAGCATTCGTTAACGGATTGGTAAGACTTCCTCCACCACAGTGGAACGGCTTCGGGCAAGCGGTGGTCTGACGGAATATGGCGGCGCGGATTCTGATCGTTGACGATGTGGCGACCAACCGGATCGTCCTGAAGGTGCGGCTTGCCTCGGTCTGCCATGACACGATCCTTGCCGGGGACGGCAAGACCGCGCTGCGCATGGTGCAGGACCGCAAGCCCGATCTGGTGCTGCTGGACCTCAACCTTCCCGACATGGACGGCTGCGCCGTGCTGCGGGTGCTGCGTGCCGATCCGGCCACGCGTGACATACCGGTGATCGTCCATACCGCCTCCACCTCCGTCGCGGCCCGCTTTGCCGCCTTCGAGGCCGGGGCGGATGACGTGCTGACTAAACCGCTGGACGACCTGCTTCTCCTCGCCCGCATCCGCAGCCTGTTGCGGCGCAGGGAACCCGGCGATGCCACCACTCCGCCCGAATTCACCCTGCAAGAGGCCTCCACCCCTTATGACTGGCCCGGCCTGATCGCCTTGACGGCGTTTCCCCCTGCCGACGGCCTTCGCCTGAAATCCGGCCTTGCCGGGCTGATGCCGCATCAACTCGCGCTCTGGGACGGCGAGACGGCGCTTGGGCGCGGCGCCCCGGTCCCTGCGGGTGCCGCGCCGGATGCCTTCCTCATCGACGCAGGCGACGGCGGCGCCGACGAGGCACGCACCGCCAGCGCCCTGCGCCTGCTGTCGGAACTGCGCGCCACGCCCGCCCATCGCCATGCCGGGCTGGCGCTGCTCGCCCCCAGCCCCTCGGCCGCCGCCCTCGCCTATGACCTTGGCGCGGACGAAGCCATCGTCCTGGGCAGCACCGAGGCCGAAATCGCCCATCGGCTGCATGGGCTTATCGCCCGTGGCCGCGCCGCCACCTTCCGCCGCAACGCGCTGCGCGACAATATCCGCCTCGCCCTGACCGATCCGCTGACCGGCCTCTTCAACCGCCGCTACGCGCTGCGGCGGATGGGCGAGATGGCGGTGGATGCCGCCCTGCGCGGCGCGGGGCTGGCAGTCATGATCGTGGATATCGACCGTTTCAAGACGATCAATGACAGGCATGGCCACGCCACGGGCGATGCCGTCCTGATCGAGGTTTCGGCCCGCCTGTCCGCCCGTCTGGGACAAGGCGATCTGCTGGCGCGGATCGGCGGTGAAGAGTTCCTCATCGCCCTTGCCCGCCACCCCGCAGCCGAAGCTCAGGCCTTGGCGCAACGACTCTGCACGGCGATCAGCGGCCACCCCGTCACCCTTCCGGGACTGGGCGAGGTGGCGGTCTCCATCTCCATCGGGCTGGCCATGGCCCCGCCCGGCACCCTCCCGGACGAGGCGATGGACAGCGCCGACCGGGCCCTCATGGCCGCCAAGACGCAGGGCCGCAACCGCGTCATCATGGGCAGTTCGGCAGCGTGAAAGGATGGGGCGGACGCCCGCCTCCCGCCCGGCTCAGGCGCGCAGCAGGGCCGCCAGCGCCGTCCTGACGTCTTCGTCCAGAACGGTCTCGCGGGCCAGCAGCTCTGCCGCTGCCTGCAAGATGGCGGCTGTTCCCGGGGGGCTGACCCGCGCCAGCGCCGCAAAGCGCTGATGCAACGCCTCCCGCGCCCTTGCGATGGCGCCGGGTTCGCCAAGCTCGGGCGAGATGCGGTCGGGAATGATGAAACCGGCCAGCCGCTCTTCCAGCGTTTCCCGCCGCAGGATCGCATCCAGCGGGCGCTGTTCGGGCAGGAACGGAACCCGCGGCCGCTGGCCCGGCGGCAGATGCACCTCATCGCTTTCGCGCCAGCGCCGGATATCGGCCAGACCGCTGTTCAGGGGACCGATGCGACCGCTCTGCATGGGTCAGCCGTTGAACTGATGGACCAGCAGCACATGCTGCGTGAAATGCAGGATGCTGCGGTTCGACACCATCCCCCGCGACGTCAGCGCCGCCTTGGCCAAAGAGCGGCGGCCGATATCCACCTCGCCATTCTGCAACGCCAGATAGCCCTTCAGCGCCAGGATTGCCGGATGCTGCACGGTCGGCCCATCCATCAGGCACAGGATGGCATAGGCTTCGGCACTCCGGCCCAACGTGGCCAGTGCAAGACCGATCCGATACAGAAGGCGTCGGTCCGCCCCTTTGCGCGCGACCATGGTCGCGATCATCCGCCCCAGCGCCTCCGGCAGATTGCCCGAGCCGGCATCGACACCCGCATCCTCCATCGCCTGGAAAGGAGGCTGCGGCACATCCGCCAGCGCGGCGATACCCGCCAGCGGCACGACAGAGCGTCCCGCCCGCAGGGCAAGGCCCGATATCAGGTGCAGCGCCGTCTCATGCTCCCCCTGCCGTTCCGGATCATCGCCGTCAATCACGGCCACCGGCCCATCGCCTTCGGCGGGCTCGATGTCCCGCGGCAGCAATTCCAAGGCGACCGTCGCGCCGCTGAGATGCCCGGACCTGCCCATCAGTTCATCCCGCAGCCATCTGCGGGGCAGGATTCCGCCACGCGCCAGCCCAACGCATTTCCATAAAGCTGGACACGCGTGCCCTCCGCCGTGCGCAGAAGAATGCCCAGATCGCCGATCGAGGTGATGCGGCTCGTGATGTCCGGCGCGGCCCCTTCGCCCAGCTTTCGCCCATCGCCAAGTTCCACATAGCGATCCGCCACCAGATTCGCCCCGGCCAGCGGAAGCGTGGCCCTCGGCACGTTGCGGAACAGGAACTCCACGAAATCGGGATTGCGCTCCGTCTCGGTCAGGAAGGTGGAACTGCCGCCGACCATCTCGCCAAAGGCGGTGCCGGTCTGCCGCAGACAGGCCCGCACCCGTTCGGGCGAAAGGGCGGTTTCCATCACCACCTCCCGCACATCCGGGGTCAGGCCCGTGACATCGCTGTTGTTCGACACGCTCAGCGCATCCAGCAGAAGCAGAGCGGTCGGCAGCATTCCGGGCGTCAGGCGGGCCCCCTCCCAGCAGGCGACCGACTGATCCACCGGATAGGGCAGGGCCGAAAGCGGCTGCGGCAGGCGCATCAGGGTCTTGCCGAACTGAAGCTGCTCGTTCTGCATCGCGACCAGCGCCAGCAGATTGGGCGAAATCGCCGGATTGCCACCCTCCGCCGCGCCCTCTTCGCGGGCCATCACCTCGTTCGCGGCATCTATCATGGGCTGCACGGAGACCATCTCGCCCTGCGGCAGGGCAAAGAGCGGCAGGGTCATCGCCGGTTCCCCCGCCGATGGCGCGGGCAGAGAGGCCGTGCCCTCGGCCCCCGCCACCCCGCCCGCCAGCACCGGCGCAGAGCCGAGACCGAGCACAACGGGACCGGGCGCAGGGGCACCGCCGTCCTCGCCCGCCCCCGCCTGCTGGGCTAGGATCAGCCGGATCTCATCCGTCAACTCCTCCAGCGCGCCGGAAAGACCCAGATCCGCGATGACGATCCGGGGATTTTCCGCAGCAGCGTTTGCCGATGCGTCCGTTGCCGCAGACGCGCCCGGCAGCACCGTCCCGCCCAGAATGCCGACCGCCTCGCGCATCAGCGCCGGATCGGGCACCTGCCCGGCTGTGATGGTCGCAACCAGCCGGTCATGCACATCGGGGTTGGCCTGTTCCAGCCGATCCAGCGCGGCAGTCAGGCCTGCGGCCCGCACCGCCGATGGGCTTGCAGGCACAACCGCAAGCCCCGGCATGCCCTGCCCGGCCACATCATTAGCCGCGATACCTGACCCACCCGCCACATCTGCCATGGGCGAGATCGTCCCGGCGGCTTCAGGCGCCGCCGCCCCGGACAGCCCGTCGAGCCCGGCTTCCGCGGGCGGCATCCCGGCCCCCTCCGCCGCGGCGCGCCGCTGCTGCACCACAAGGGCCATCCCCTCGGGTAGCGCGGCGAGCGTTCCGATATCGCCCAGTCCCGGCACCGCGATCCCGGCCTGCGGATCAGCCTCGGGCGGGACACTGCCGCCCAGCGCTTCCACCACTTCCTGCACCACAGGCCGTTCCAGCCCGCGCCCGGCGTCAAGCTCGGTCACAACCTCCGCGTAGAGACCCGGATTGCGCTCCTCCAGCAGGTCGAGGGCCAGCGACAGGGCCGCGAACCGCGCCTGTTCGCCGGGGCCAAGGGCCTCCCCCTCCGGCAACAGCACCGGGCCGCTCCCCTCCGCCACCCCGGACAACCCCGCCGCCGAAACCGCCACGCCCGGCCTCGCGGCGGCAGCTTGAACCGCGACCGGGGCCGCGCCCCCCTCCTCCACCGATCCGATCCGGAACTGCATCGGCAGCGCCGGTTGCGGCACGGGCAAAGCCGTCACCGCCGCCCCGTCCAGTGGCGCCACCGGCGCCGCGCTCTCTGGACGCGACAGCAGGTTCCGCAGGTCGGCCGCCAGCCCGTCCAGCGATCCGATGGGGCCCAGACCCTCGACCACGACCTGCGCCGTGCCATCCCCACCGGCAGGCGCAGGCTCAATCCGCCCGCCGATAACCTCCAGCACCTCCTGCAAGAGGCCCGTTTCGGGGGCTCGGCCCGCCGCAACATCCGCGACGACCTGATCGTAAAGCGCAGGGCTTCTCTCGCGCAGACGATCCAGCGCAAGCGCAAGGGTGCCCGGCCCTCCGTCCAGTTGCGGCGCTGCGCCTTCGGTCGGCGGCACCGCAGGCGGCTGCCCGGCAAAAAGCGACTGCGCATCCAGCTCGTTGGGTTCCGTCAGGGTTTCCGGGGCCACCACCCGGCCCGGCTCGGCGGCGGCAACCGGCCCCGTCCCGATGATCACCGGCGCCGTGTCCACCTCGGCAGGCTGGTCCAGCGTCACGAAGCTGCGCAGCGGAATCTCCTGCGCGAAGCGCCGCGAATAGACGCCGATCAGCCCAACCCAATTGTCCATCTTGTCGCGCGGCACGATCCCCGTCGCCTCGACAACCAGCCCGTCGAGGCGAAAGATCACCAGATCGGCCAGACCGGCATCCCCGGCAATGCTGCGCAATTCGGCCAGGATCGAGTCGGCCGTGCGGATTTCGCTGCGCAGCGAAGCAAGGCCGAAAACGCCGGTCTCGATGCTCTCGACCAGCCGCTCCGCCGTCGCCGGATCAAGGATGGTCCCCGACAGCGTCAGGTTTCCGGCCTCGTCCAGCACGAAGCGCACCGGAAGCTGCAGGCTGTCGATCGTGCCCTGCACATCGGCCCGCAGGTTCTCGCGCACATAGACGCGCAGCGTCGCGGGCAGGCCGCTTGCATCCAGGCTGTTCTGGATGGCGCGCCGCTCCACCTGCTCTTCGACATAGCCTTCGATGGCGATGGTCCCGTCCGCCCGCTGAACCACCGTCACCTTACCGGCAAAGGGCATCGCGGCGATCTCCTCGCGCAGGGTCGCAAGGGCCTGCACCGTCACATCCGCAGCCGATCGCTGCGCGGCATCACTGCCGAAACTGCCAAGGACGCCCACCACGGCAACGATCGCCAGAACGGAACCCGCAGCATAGATCGCGCGCTTCGGCACGGTTGCGATCAGGTCCTGCAAGGCCGCCGATGCCGCAGCCCGGCGCGGCGGCGCCGCCGGACTGGCCGGACCGAAGGCCGACCAGTTGGCATTCGGCCCGGCGATGACAAACTTCGACAAACCGGCCGAAATCGCATCCATCTGCGCGATCTCGCGCCAGGTTTCATCCCCGCGCGGGACGGTCATGCCCGAAGCCGTGACCAGATCGCCCTGCCCCGCCCGCAATTCGACCTTGCCGTCCCGCAACCGGACATAGCCATGGATCGGCTGCAAGGCGACATCGTCAAGCTGGATGTCGGCCTCCCCCCCGGAGCCGAAGCTGTAGGTCCCGTCGGACAGAAAGACCTCCGCCCCGAACTGGTTCCCGCTCAGGACCTTGAAGACGTTATCGCCGGTCAGTTCCGCCATCACCCTCTTCCGGTGCTTGTCCCATCGCGCCATCCGATAGGGCCCCGCTGCCGGCAGGAACTGCTCCGGCGAGGGGGCTTGCAAACGGCCTGCACAACCTTGGGTGTCAGCCTAGCGCGCCAGACGCGGCGCAAACGTGTCATACGGCACTCTCCGCGCGCGGGTTTCATGGTTGAACCTTCGTCAACGAAACGCGGGTCCTTGCGAGAGTGCGCTGAAACGTCAGGCAAGGGGCAATCGCTGGGATCGGGCGGGGAAGAAGATGGCAGACACTCGTGGCGAACGGATGCACCCGGCGCAGTCCGGAGGGGGGCGCTTGTCCCTCCGGCGCCTCCTGTCGCGCGGTCTGCTGGCCTCCGCAGCCCTCGCCGCGCTGGTCGCCTGCTCCGACGGGATGCAGGTCGAAGCGCAGCGCAAGGCCCTGGTCGTGGTCCGCGATCCGGCCACCGGGGCCGAACTTATCACCACCGCGCCGGAAGCGCAGAAGATCAACTTCTTCTCGCGCGAGAACCTGCGCGCCACCAGCTTCTCGGGCAATGCAAATCCCCGCTTCGGGGCCAATACCTCCGGCGATCCGACAGGCTTCCTCGACACCCGCAGTTCCAACCGCGAGCCCGGCGACATGGAGGCCAATCGCGGTGCCTTCTACACTGAAGTCGGCGGAAGCGAGGTCGTCATCCAGCCCATCCCGCCCCAGCGCATCCTCGGCGGCCAGTGGCAGGGAACGCTGGACAATGCCACGGTCCAGCTCGAATTCACCGACGAACCGCTCGGTTCGGTCGTGCAGCGCGTGCTGGGGGGCATCCTCGGGGTGAATTACAACATCGGCACCGGGCTGGAAGGGACCGTCACCTTCCGCTCGGAAGAGCGTTTCACCAAGAAACAGGTGCTCGATGCGCTTTCCGATATTCTCGCCCGCAACGGCTATCTGATGCAGTATTTCAACGGGGTCTATCACATCGGCCGCCCGGAAGAGATGCAGACGCTCACCGGCATCCGCGGCCTCTCCTCCTCCGAGGCCGAAGAGACGACGGTGCTGCGCCTCCGCCGCCAGGCCCCCGACAATCTGGCCGACATCATCAACGCCATCCTGCCTGCCGGCACGAACATCCAGCTTGTCGATGACGGCAACGGCGTGCTGATCAACGGCGATCCCGATCAGTTCGCCGCGATCGAAGGCCTCGTGAATGTCGTGATGGGCGACAACCAGCTTGGTCATCTGGCCATCCTGCCCCTGCGCCGCTCTCCGCCCGACGTGGTCGCGGACCGGCTCACCACGATCTACGAAAGGCGGGCGAATGAACTGGTCCTCGTGCCGGTCGAAACCATTCCCGGCATTCTCGTCATGGCCGCACAGCCCAGCCTGATCCAGGAAGTCCAGACCATCGCCCGGCAACTCGATGTCGAAAACCGCGACACGCCCAAGGTCCGGGTGATCCAGTTGCGCTATCTCGACCCGTCCGAACTGGCGGATCAGCTCAACAGCCTCGTGGATTCGGAATCCGTCGGTCCGGGGCCCTCCGGCCCGGTCTCCGACCGCGACCTGTCCAACATCGTCTCGGCCGCCATCGACCGCGCCAATCCAGTCAGCACCCCCTCGGGCGAAGAGGGCGAAGGCAACATCGCCATCCCGCCCTCGCGCTTCGTCGGAGCGAATGCCGGACAGGGCGCTGCCGCCCAACCCGAAGCCGAGGCCCGCACCGAACGCCCCGGCGCGGGCGCGGGCATCAGCTTCAGCCCCGATGACCGCAACAGGGCGCTGCTCGTCCGGTCCACCTTTGCCGAATTCCAGCAGATCCAGGAAGTCGTCAAATCCATGGATGTCCCGCTGTCGCAGGTGGCCATCGAGGCGACGATCCTCGAAGTCGATATCAGCGACGAACTGCAATACGGCGTTCAGGCCTTCCTCACCCGCAACGGCTTTACCGGGCGCTCCTCCGACACCTCCGGGGCCGCCATGCCCGAAGGCGGCGGCTTCGCCTCGACCCTCAGCGTCGTGCGCGGCGACACCAGCATCGACCTCGTGCTTCAGGCGCTGCAAAGCGTGACGGATGTGAAGGTGATCTCCTCGCCTTACCTGACCGTGGTCGATGGCGCGACCTCGCGCCTGTCGGTGGGCGACCAGATCCCCTTCACCATCGCCTCGCAGACCTCGAACTCCAACGGCACCGTGACGGTCACCCAGGAAACCGATCTGCGCGATGTCGGCGTGATCCTCAGCGTGACCCCGCGCGTGAGCCCGGACAATTCCGTCCTGCTTGAGATCACGCAGGAAGTCTCCTCCGCGCGCGAGGTTTCGACGGCCGCCGGGTCCAATCCCGTCATCGCGCAGCGCAGCATCACCAGCCAGATCATCGTGCAGTCCGGCAGTTCGGTCCTGCTCGGCGGCCTGATGCAGGAACGCACAGAAACGACCGAGAACGGCATCCCCGTGATCCGCCGCATCCCGATCCTCGGCGAGGCGTTCAACCGGACCGAAGACACCCAGTCGCGCAGCGAGCTTCTGGTGATGATCACCCCGCGCGTGGTGCGGACGGATACGCAGATGAACGACATCACCCGCAAGCTGCGCCTTGCCATCGGGATGAACTGATACGCCACGGCATGGCCGCAGCCGCCACGCCCTCAGGGCCGTTCGGCCCCCACCCGCAGGATTTCGTAGAAGCGGTCGAAAAAGACCTCGACCATCGCCTGTTCGCCCACCGCGTGATCCATCATGATGGGCAGGTAGAACAGCAGGATAAGCATGGCGATGGCGCTCTTGATCGGCATGGCCAGGATGAAGACCTGAATCTGCGGGGCAAAGCGGCTGATCATCGCAAGCGCGAATTCCGCAAGGAACATGATCACCACGACCGGCGCAGACAGCAGGATCGCCAGCATCGTCCCGCGATCAAGGATTTCAAGCATGAGGGCCGGAAAGGACGCATCCCGCCCGATCGGCAGCAACCGATCGACAGGCCATTGCGCATAGCTTTCATACAGCAGGCCAAGCACCACCAGAAACCCGCCCAGGGCGAAGAAATAGGTCACGAAGGCCTGCGAAAAGAGAAGGCCCATCGGCGATGCCTCATGCCCCTGAAGAGGGTCTATGGACGACGCGATGGCCGTGCCGCGCTGGTTGTCGATATAGGTTCCCGCGGCCTGGATGGCCCAGAACATCCAGAACACCAGATAGCCCAGCACAACGCCAATCGCGACTTCCTTGGCGAAATAGACCATGAAGGACGGCACATCCGCCGTGAAGACCTGCGCCTCGGCCTGTAGCCCCGGCACCAGCGGCGCCGTCAGCACCATGATCACCACGTTGCGCGCGATCCTCGGCATCACCTGCGGGTTCAGCAACTGGCTTGCGATCAGAAAGGCATAGGCCCGCGGCAAGGCCATCAGATAGGCCAGAACCTGATCCCTGAACGCCTCGTAAAGAAGGACGACACCCGCAAACTCCATGCCGCAGAGACTGGTCCACCCCGCCCGCCCTTGGCAAGCGGGGCCGGACCGCCGCGCCTTCTGCGGGTGTCATACGGCACCCCCGGCGCGTGCAGTCTTGCTAGCCTGCCGTCATCGCAGGAGGCCCACATGAGTATCACGTCATCTTCCGAAGTCATCCGCGCCCAGCTTTCCGTCAACAACGCCACCTCAATCGTCGGCAGCGAGATCATGGCCAATGCCATGGGCAAGGATCAGCGGACGAACGAAGCCGTCCGCGTCACCCCGACGAAATCGGACCTGACCGACGCGCTCGAGGAACTGGGGATGAGCGTGGCCCATCGCGGCAAGCCCGACATCGACAAGATCAAGGCCCGCCGCGGCGCCGGATCGGATGTCAACGCCCTGTCCCGCATCGCCGATTACCTCGACCAGCTTCCCGGCCTGCCGAGCGAGGAGAAGTACAAGCAACTCGTTGACAAGCTCCAGCAGTTCCAGCAGCGCATGGATCTGTCCTCCGGCGGCAGCGGCGGCGACGGCCAGATCACGGCCGACGATATCCGCAAGATGCTGGCCGAATATGACGGCGACATCACGCATCAGGCCTATGCCCTCGAACGCCTCCGCAGCGAGGCCATGTCGCAGGGCGCCGCGCCCTCGGTCCTGGCCGCGCTGGATCAGCTTCGCGCCGAATTCAGCCGGCCCGAAACCATGCGCGACATCCGCGCCGGTCTCGTCTCCGGGCGCGAGGCGCACCGGATCGGCGATCGTTTCGGCTCCGATCCCTCCAGCTTCCGCGACAGCTACCGCGAGCTTCTGCGTGAACCTTCGCCGCGCCTTGGCCCCATCTTCGACACGCTCCGCAAGTTCAGCCTGTCGGACTCCTTCGACGAGGTCATCGAAAGCTTCCTCAAGGTCGCCGGCAATGATCTGGCCAGCGCGGGCCCCTCCTCCGACCCGATCCTTCTGGGGGCGCTGGTTTCGGAACTCTCGAAACTCAAGAACCTCCGCACCGTCCTGAAATCCTCCGAAGACATGGCGGCAAAGCTGGATCGCACCTTCCCGCCCGGCTCCGGCACCGTCCGCCCCAGCGGCGAAGAGATTGCCTCCCGCCTCCTGCATTTCGCGGGCATGTCGGTTCCCGGCTTCACCGATGCCAACGCCCTGCTGCGCGGCTACGAGGGCGAACCGCCCGAGGTGCCGGTCATGTTGGTGAACCTCCTGCGCAACCAGCACTCCCTTCTGCCCGACAGCGTGATGCCCTCGCTCCAGGCACATGAACAGCAGTCGCGCCTGCTCCTCAATCTTTCGGATCGCGTGGTCGAGACGGAAGAAAAGGCCTTCGGCGGCTGATCCCGTGTCACGTCTTGGCAATGCCGCGAAATCCACCATCTCGCAATTCGCCGGAACGCTCGGCCTGACGGCGCGGGAAAGCGAGGATGGCAGTTTCGGCTTCGACTTTTCCGAAACCGGCCGCCTCACCGTCATGCCGGACAGCGAAGGTCGGCATGTGCTCGTCAGCATCACCCGGCGCACGATGCTTGACGGCGTGGTGGCTCTCGCCCGCCTTGCCGCCATGGCCGGGCCTCTGCCGGATGGGCGCATGGTCCAGGCCGGGCTCACATCGACCGATCAACCTGTCCTCGTGATCGCTCTTCCCGATCAGGATTTCAGCGTCCCCACCCTCGACCGCGCCCTGAACGACCTGCGCGCCATCTACGACTCGCTCGGATTCTAGCCCTGCCAGGCTGTGCTCTACAGCACTCTGCCGGGATGGGCATCTGCTATCGTTTCCACCACCGGCTCATGCTGCGAATGCCCAATCTGCAAAGGTTCAAGATGGCCGACCTTCCGGAAACTCCGCCGGGGATATCGACAGACCGGATCGCCGCGCTGATCGGCGAAGCTGTCGATCAGTTCCTCAAGGACATCAAGGCGGACGAAAACCCGATCGTCCGCGACATGATGGAAGGTCTGACCGTCGCACAGGCGATGGGCCTGACCCGCGACGAACTCGAGGCGCTCTATGCCGCGGCCTTTCGCCTGCTGGCGGCGGGCAACTTCGCTGCGGCGGTCGACTCCTTCGGCTATCTGGTGATGATCGACCCTCTCCATGCGCCCAACCACTATTGCCTTGGCGTGGCCTGGCAGGGGATGGGCCGCATCAAGGATGCCGAACGGGAATTCGTGAATTTCCTCGCGCTCGATGCCACCAATCCCGACGGCTATCTCCGCCTCGGGGAATGCTATCTGCACCGCGGCGCCACCGCCCTTGCCCGCGAGGCGTTCGAACTGGCCGAGGCCGAATGTCGGAACGGCCATGGGGACGGCATCGCACTGGAAGAAGCCCGCGCAAAGCTTGCGCTCTTGAACAAGGACGCCACGGCATGAACACCCCCGTTTCCCAACCCACGACCCGGCCGGGGACCATCGGGCAGACCGGCACCTCGACAGGCGGCGTGACGCAATCCAGCCAGACCAGCCAGACCCAGACCACCACCGGCACCGGCGTCATCGGCTCCGTCGGACCTGTCCCCGATCAGGCCAGTCCGGTCTATACCAACCTGATCCAGCAGCTTCGGTCCTTCCTGCCCAATACGACGGTGGACGACTTCGAGGCGATGCTGGCCAAGGCCACGTCCAAGCTGAAGGACGCGATCACCACCGTCCAGGAAGGCCGCGCCAACAACGAGATGGAATCCAAGCGCGTCTCGATCAAGGAGAACGAAGCCAAGATCGACGAGTCCAAGAAAAAGCTCGACGAGGCGGAAGCGAAACGCAATTCCGGCAACATCTTCGACATCCTGTCGCTTGTGTTTCAGGCGATCGGCGCCGCCCTTCTCACCGCATTGGGCGCCGCGCTGATGGCCACCGGCGTGGGCGGCGGACTGGGCGGGATGCTGCTGGCCTCGGGCATCATGATGATGGTCAGCTTCGTGAACTCGGTCACGTCAAAAGAGAATGAAGGCGCGGGCATCCTGGGCTCCATCGTCAAGGCTGCCGGGGGTGACGACAAGGCGGTGATGGCCGCCGACGGGGCCTTTGCCGCCGCCATGCTGATTGCCGCCATCGCGATGATCCCGGTTGCGGCCAAGGCGGTCCCTGCGACGGTAGCCGACATGTCGGCAAAGCTGTCGAAAATGGCCGAGACCCTTGGCCGCACGCTTGCAAGCATCTTGGGCGAAGTGCTGACGAAGGTCACGCAGGCGGCAAAGCCGCTCGGGCTTGCGCTTCAGACCGTCACCAGCACGCTGGATGCAGGCACACAGATCGGCTCCTCGGGCATGGGCCTGGCAGCCACCATCGATAAGAACGAGGCGACGAAGCTGCGCGCCGAAAGCACCGAGATTCAGGCCATGATGCAGCAGCTTGACGATATCATCGACATGGCCCTGACCCTGCTCATGCAGATCAACGGCAACATGCAGGGCATGCTCGATCAACTCTCGGACATGATGAAAGACACCGGAGACACGCTCTCCAACACCCGGTTTGCCGGCTAAGGCAGTTTCAGTGAAAGGTTGATCAGATGAGCATCACGATCCAGACCCAGGTGCCGACGACCACCCCGGTCACCACCGACGGCACCAAGAACACAGGCCAGGTTTCCACCACCGGCAGCGGCATCTCCGGCACGACGGGGACCAGCGGCACCACCGGCGTTCCGCCGCAGACCGGGCAGACCCAGACAGGGCAGACCCAGACCGGGACCCTCACCCAGACCAGCGGCACGCGCAGCGGCAATACGACGGAAACCAAGAACCGCGTCTCGGATGCACAGACCCAGGGGATGGAAAAGGCCTATGAACTCCTGAACAAGCTGATCAAGAGCCTGCGGGACCCTGACCAACTCGCCGCGCTGCTGATCGAAATGAACGACTTGCAGCGCCAGAACGCGCTGGATCAGCGCCTGTCATCGCGCGACATCGCGAAAAGCCAGTTGGAAGGTCAGGCCGCCGAAATGATGCAGGCCGCGGTCAAGGAAATGGCCGCTGCCGCCGTGGCCGTCGCCATGGCCGTCGTCACATTCGCCGTTTCCTTCGCCGGCACCCTGAAGATGGGGGGCGAAATCAAGGAAGGGGCGCAGGCGGGATCCAAGTCCGCCTCCATCTCCGAAAAGGTCTCGGCGATGAAGGATGACTTCCAGAAGCACATGAACAACATGAGCCCCGAAATGGCCAAGAAGATGGAGATGAAGATCGCCTCCATCGAAAAGTCGGCGGCCAAGCTCGACCTCGCCTCGAACATCGGGTTCCGCAATTCCGATCAGACGAACCTCGTGACGCAGGCCTTGTCCACCCTTCTGCGCGGGGTCAGCGAAGCCATGGAAGGCACGCTGCGCGGCTTTGCAAAAATGGATGACGCGCAGGGCCAGATCCTTGCCGCCAATGCCGAAGACACCAAGGCCGATGCCGACCAGATCAAGTCCTACATGGATGCCGTCGATGATCTGCTGAAGTCCGCCCTGGATTTCATCCAGAAACTCAACGATGCCGAGGTCGAAATGATGGCCTCCGCCTCCCGGCTCTAGGCCAAAGCCGTGTCGGCTGACCTGCGTCAGGTCCTCGCGGTTCTCTTCAACGCCCTCAGCCTCGGCCCGCCTCCCGCAAATCCCGAGGCGGCCGAGCTGTTCGAGGTTGATGACGCCCGCTGCACCGTGTCTCGGGCAGCGTCGGGAACAGAGGTCCTGCTCACCCTGGAAATCGGCACCCTGACGCGCGACCCCCATGCCGGGGCTGACCGGCTCCGTCGCCTGCTGCGATCATCGCTCGGGCTCGCCCTCGTCAATCGCGCCGCGATTGTCTGTGACGATCCGCCGGATGAGGCGGGTCTGCGCGCCCTGCATTCCGGCATGGCCTCCGCCCCCGCCCTGCGCTTCAAGGCTGTCGCGCAGATCGGCAACAACCGCCCCGCCGAAATCATCGCCGCGCTTCAGGACGTGATCCAGCTCCGCACCGTCGCACTCGACTATCTGCTGCGGGACGATACGCCCTTCGGCACCGACGAGGCTGGACCGTCCCTCGTCCCCGGCTCCCCGGCAAACCCGTCCGGGCCGGACGACCGGTCCGGGTTCCTCATCTTCCAGCCATGACCACGATCCCAGGAGAAGCCCCATGAAAGGCGAACATTTCATCGCGCTGCAAAGGCAGATTCTGGCCGAAGTCGTGGAACAGCCGCTGATGCAGCGCATGGGCCTCAAGGATGGCGATCTCTACGGTGCCGCCGTCGCCGCCACTGCATCCCTGCGGTCAGGCGATTTCGACAAGGCGCTCAACGCCTTTGCGCATCTTCTGCTGCTCGACCCGGTCAACCCCGACTTCCACGCCGGTCTGGCCGAGGCGGCACTTGGCGTGAACGACTACGCCATCGCGCTGCAAAGCGCCTCTGTCGTCGTCGCGGCGAACCCTTCTGCACCGGATGGCTATTTCCTCTCGGCCCGGGCCTGCATCGGCCTCAAGGAACCCGCGCTCGCGCTCGAAGACCTGGCAGAGGCAGAGCGTCTGGCGCTGAAATCGGGGGCAGCCGCGATCATCGACGCCACGCGAAAGCTCAGGGCCCTGATCCGCGACGCCGAGCCTGCCGCACAATGACCGCCGCGCTGCTGGCACAGCGGATGCTGGATGGCCTGTCCGACACGGCCCGCGCCGAGATGGAGGATGTCCTCGCAGAATTGTCGCGCGGCGGTCAGGGTGATCTGGTCGCCCTCTTCTCGGCGCTTCTCGACGGTCAGGACCTCACCACCGCCCTGAACCTCCCGGACGGGACGGTCGCCCTGCTCTATGCGCAGGCCCATGCCCGGTTCAATGCCGGGCAACTCACCGATGCGCTCGGCCTGTTTCAGGCCCTCGTCGTTCTGGCCCCCAAGGTCAAGGATCACTGGCTTGGCCTCGGCATCTGCCTGCGCCTCTCCAACAGCCTCGCCGGGGCACGGCTCGCCTTCGCCGCTGCCCTCGATCTTGCAGCAGACTGCCCCGCCGTCACCTATCATCTGGCCGAACTCTGCCTCGCCGAAGACAAGCTGGATCAGGCCCGCGCGCTGATGCAGGCGTTTGCGACCTTCGAGGACAGCAGCTTGAAGCAAACGATCCTGCCCGAGGCGCGGCGGCTGATCACGGCGATCCACCTGCGGACGGGCGCATGACGGGCAGGGGCGGATCTCCGGCGGAAGGGCCGTGCCCACCGTGCTAGCGACCCTCTTCCCCCTCCTGCGCGCCGCCGCCGCAGCCGAGATTGCCCGCGCCTTCGCACCGCAGGCCGACACCCCGCCCGACCTTCCCGTCCCGGCCGCCAAAGGACAGTCACCCGCCTCCCCGCCGCCGTCGGGCGCAGCCGCCGCTGTCCTGAACGCAGCCACCCTTCCCGCCACCGATCCGGGGCTCACCGGGCTTGCCGCCCCGCACCCCCTCTCGCCCCGGCTTTCCGGCCTGTCCGACCCGGCCTCGCCGAAATCCGGCCTTGCCCTCACTCCTCCCCCCCTGTCCGGCGAGGATCGGCCGGATGCGTCCGAAAGACCCGCCCGCCCCGCCACCACGGCACCCGTGCCAGCCACAACCGCGCCCCCCGATCCCGGCCCGGCGGCCCCGTCCCACCTCAAGGCCGCCTTTCCCGCCGCTCTGGACGAGGCGATGTCCTACGGCGCCTTCCCCTTCACCCTCGGCGGAACAGGGGCCTCTGCCGCCGCCCTCGTGATCTTCAACGCGGCGATGAGCCCGTCCTGGCCCCCTGCCCTGCGCCTTGACCCGCTTTCCCCCGAGTCGCAGCCCATCCGCCTCGCCGGCAGTCAGCTTGCGCAGATGACGCCTGAGGAAACCGCCGAATTCCTGGCGAGGATGGCCGCGCTCTTCGGGTTCCTGCTGCTGGTCAAGAAACGCCTGTCGCGCAGCCTTCGGGAAGAGAAGGAAAGCATCCTCGGCCTTTTCGCACTCTTCGGCGTGGCGATGGATACGCTGGTGAAAGGGATGCAACTGGCCTTTGACCTGACCGCAGAACAAAGGGCCCTCCTCGAAAGGGTGGCGGTCGAAACCGAAGGGCAACCCGCCGGCCTGGGTGGCCGGCGGCATCGGCTGAAACTCTGATCATCGCCAGCGCCGCCTCACCGCAAACAGCAGCCAGACCGACAGCGCGAGGCACAGCGCATTCCCCAGGACCCGCAGCCCGGCCATCCAGCGGGCCAATACCGACTGCCCCGCCGCCTCGACCTCCACCCCGCCCGCAGCACCTGCCACCGGCCCCGCCTGAAGCAACCGCAGCAGCGGCGGGCGGATCGACGCCGGGTCGCGCCCCGCCCGTATCGCCAGAAAGGCGGGGCTAAAGGCTGATACGCCGTCTTGCGGCACGTCGCGCCGCAGAACCTGCGGCACGGTCACCTCCGTCACCTGCATGCCGCGCTCTGCGGCCTTCGCGCGGAACGCGGCATGATGCTTAGCCGAAAAGACAAACACCACCGCCCGGCCCGGCCAGGGTTCGGGATGGTCGGCCAGCAGCGCCATCCCGTCCGCCCGTGGCACAAAGGCCCCGCCCGCCGTCAGTTCCACCACCAGAACCTCGGGATCGGGTCGCAGCCGCAGAAACAGCGCATCGCTCTGCGCCTTCCCCGAAAGAGGCACCGCCAGATCGGCGGCGATCACCCGCGCCGCCCCAGGCGCGCGGCCCGCCGCGCCGGACAGCCCCGCCGCCATCAGAAGGATCACCAGCACCACGACCAGATTCGCGCCGATATCGGCCGTTACGGCACCCCGCGCCTCCTCATCCACCGCAGGCCACCCCCCCGGCCACCAGCCTTGGCCGCGCGCAAGGTCCTGCCAGGCGCACCCGCCGCATCTCGGCCAAACCCGCACGCGACAGGGCGGTGTCCAGAAGAAAGGCACTATCCGCCGCATCCTCGGCGATGATCACCCAGACTTGCCCGTCCACCCCCCGCGCCCAATCCTCCACCACGCCGGCCAGCACGGCATCCAGCGGCACGCGAAGCGGCGCGCCGTCGCCATGCCGCAGAACCACCTCCTCCGCCCGCGCCAACACCAGCGAGACAGGCGCCGCACCGATCTGCGCACCGATCTCCGCTTCGGTCTCTGCGGCAAGTGTCCCGCGCAAGGCCTGAGATGTGATGCAAAGCAGCACGATCAGAACGGCGGCAAGGCTGAAGAACAGGTCGGTCGCCCCGATCTCCTCCCCCGCGCCGCCAAGACTCATGTCCGCGCCGCCTCGCGATCCACGAGAAGCACCAGCAGAAAGCTGCAACCTGCCGCGCCCACCAGACCGACCAGCGTCGTCTCGAAGGCCGTCGAAAGCCCTGCGATCACCTCGGTCAGCGCGCCCTCCCTCTGCCCCTCCGCAGCGAAAACATCCGGCAGGCTGCCCAGCGCCTCGATCAGCCCGGCGATCGTGCCCAGAAAGCCCAGCAGCGGCAGCATCGCCACAAGCGCCCGGATCAGCCGTTCCCGCGGGGCTGACAGGTGGCCCGTCGCGGCATCCGCCAGGGCGACAAGCGTCGCCGCAAGCGCAAGCGTGATGACGAAATGATAGGGCGACGAGGCCAGCAGCCGCGCCAGCCCCGGCGCCGTCAACACCAGCGCCGCGCAGAGACAGCCGGCAAGGACCGCCGCAAAGGGAAACAGCGCCAGCGTCGGCAGATGCCGCGCAGATCCCGGCATCAAGGCCAAGCCCGCCGCGGTTGCCGCCGCGACGAAGGGCCAGAACCCGAACCCCGCCAGATACTCGGCCCGCAACCCCGTGCTGCCGCAGACAAGGGCAAAGACCAGGATCGGCCACAGCCCGCAGAGCAGCCGCGCCACCGCCCCAAGCGGCGGCACCGCTGCGGACAGCACGAACAGGAGCAGCGCCCCCCCCGGCAGGGCGGCCAGCTCCGCGATCCGCGCCGCAGCAGCCAGCGCTTCGGGCATCAGCGCCAGGCCGATCCCGTAGAAGATCACCGCCATCCCCGACAGGACGATGGCAGCCCCCCGCCTCATCGCAGCTCGATCCGTTCCAGAGGCTGGATGTTCACCTGCGCCGTCAGTTCCTGGAAGGACAGAACCGCCAGATCGGGAAAGTCGCGCTCCACGATCTTGCGGAAGAACCGCCGGATATCCATCGGGGCCAGGACGACGGGCTTCATCGCATGACGGCTGAAATCGCCGATCGTTTCCTTCAGCGCGGCGATCAGGCGGCGATGCGCCTCGGGCGACAGCGCAAGATAGGAGGCGCCGCTCGTCTGCCGCACCGCGCCCCGGATCTCATCCTCCACCTGCTTGGACAGCAGATAGGCCGAAAGCACGCTCTGCCCGCCCGAGAATTTGTGCGTGATATAGCGGTTCAGTGCCGACCGGACATGTTCGGTCAACAGGATCGGGTCCTTCTCGCGCTGCCCCCATTCCACCAGCGCCTCAAGGATCGTCCGCATGTCGCGGATCGAGATATCCTCTGAAACCATCCGTTGAAGAACATCCGCGATGGTGATCACCGGCAGGGTCCGCGTTACCTCGCGCACCAGTTCGGCAAAGTTCGTCTCCATCTGCTTCATCAGGAACATGGTTTCCTGCACCCCGACGAATTCCCCCGCATGGGACTTGAGCGTATGCGCCAGGTGATAGGTCAGCATCGTGGGCAGGGTGAAAGTCTGGATGCCCGCGTTGCGCAGCACCGGCTCGTGCTTGGCCGGCACCCAGAGACTCGGGACATTCGGCAGGAAATCCTCGCCCCGCTCATGCGGGATCTGGAACATCTCAAGGTTCTGCACCGTCTCGCGCACCAGAAGATGGCCGGGGCGCGCCGTGCCCACCGCGACCGGAATCTCGTTCACCAGAATCCGGTACTGGTCCTTTTCCAGCGTATCGTTCAGCCGCAGGTGAACGCCGGGGAAGGGCACGCCCAGATCGAAATACAGCGCCCGCCGGACCTTCGCCACCTCGGCATCCAGCCGCTTGGGCTGGATATAGCCGCGCACGCTGGACGAGATATCCACGATCAGCGGCACGGTCAGGGCAAAGCTGACCGGTTCCACCTTCTCGACCGGTTCATCGTCATTGGCCGGAAAGCTCGGCATCGCAAGCGCGGGCGACCCGGCCGCCGCCAGCGCGGGCATGCTGCGGCCCTCGCTCTCATCCGCCCGGGCCTTGCGCTTTCGCGCGATATACCATCCGCCAAGACCGGTCACTGCGGCAAGGAACAGGAAGGTCAAGGGCGGGAACCCGGGGACCAGCGCAAAGCAGAACAGGATGAACCCCGCGATCATGAGCGCCTTCGGCTCATTCACCAGTTGCGCGCCGATATCGGTGCCAAGGTTCTTCGACTCGTCATCCGATGCGATCCGGGTGACGATGAACCCCGCCGTGATCGACACGAACAGCGCCGGGATCTGGCTCACCAGCCCGTCGCCGATCGTCAGCAGGGCATAGCGGTCCAGCGCATCGCCCATCGTCATCCCCTTCTGCGAGGTGCCGACAATGATCCCCCCGATCAGGTTGACAAAGATGATGATGATGGACGCGATGGCATCGCCCTTCACGAACTTCATCGCCCCGTCCATCGACCCGTAAAGCTGGCTTTCCTTCTCCAGCTTCGCACGCCGCGCCTTGGCGGTTTCAAGGTCGATCAGCCCGGCCCGCATGTCGCTGTCGATCGACATCTGCTTTCCCGGCATCGCATCCAGCGAAAACCGCGCCGAAACCTCGGCCACCCGTTCCGATCCCTTGGTGATCACGATGAAGTTCACGATGGTCAAAATCAGGAAGACGATCATCCCGACGACCAAATTCCCCTGAATCACGAAATTCCCGAAGGTCTCCACGATATGGCCCGCATCCGCCTCCAGCAGGATCAGCCGCGTCGTGGTGATCGACAGCGCCAGCCGGAACAGCGTGGACAGAAGGAGGATCGACGGAAAGGCTGAAAAGGCCACGATGTCATTCAGATAGATCGCCGCCATCAGCATCACGGCCGCAAGGCAGAGGTTGATGGCGATCAGGAAATCCACCAGCGCCGTCGGCAGCGGCATGATCATCATGAAGACGATGCAGACCAGAAGGATGGCAAGCACGAGGTCCTGCCGCTTCGACATCTTGGTAAGGAAACCTGTCACCCGTCACTCCCGCACAACGATCCGCGCGGGCGCGTGAATCGGCATCTTTGCCGCCAGAATGACCCCAAGCCGCCTGCCGCGGGGTATTGGTTGTCACACGCCGACGGAAAAAACTGTGCCACACCAAGGCCAAGCGGGGCCGCGACAGGCCTCCGGAAAACACAGGCATGGGGTGGCTGCGTGACCTTCCGCATCGGGACCGAAGATCTGCGACTGCTGGCCGAAATCGGCTTTCTCGGCATCGGCCGTGGCCGCGCGGCCGATGCCGCCGCGATCTTCGCCTTCCTGCGCCTCCAGCGCCCCGATCTGGAGGCGGGCCATGTCGGCGGGGCGCTGTCCGAACTGGCGCAGGGCCGCCCGGCCGAGGCGGCGGAAATGCTGCGCAACGCCCCGCAGACCGAATCCGTCCTCGCCTTCCGCGCGCTGGCGCATGGCCGGGCGGGCGACAGGCGCATGGCGCAGGAAATTCTGGGCGATCTCGGCTTCATGCGGGCCGGGATGGCGGTGATGGAAATCGCGGAAGGCGCGGCAAAGGGCTGACGCGGGTCGCGCCCGCGCCGCCGGTCCGGCGGAGCGGCTGATGTAAAGGGTATGGAGGTTCCGATGGGCATTTCACCGACAACCGGCACGCATCTCTGGAGCGTCCTTGAAACGGGGCAGGTCGGCAATGTGCCGATGCAGGTGCCGCCCGCGGAATATGACCGCTTCCAGCAGGCGCTGGAAAAGGCGGGGTTTCCCACCCGCACCACCCAGGTCGAGGCACCGGTCCGCATCGCGCAGCTCGATCCGCTCGGCAGCGCGACGGATGCCACCACGCCCGCCGACAACGCCAATGCCGCGAACCGTGCGGTGCAGGGTCTGGAACTCGACGGCGAAACCGACTCCGCGCCCGGCACCGGCACCACCATCCTCGAAGGTCTGGGCCAGTTGCGCGGCCTCTTCGACAGCCAGCTTGACGGCGTCGCCCAACGCTCCGCGATGACCACCCCCTATGACTCCATCGCGATGATGCAGCTTCAGGCCGAACTGGTGGAGTTTTCTCTGGTCGTGGACGTGACATCGAAACTCGCGGGCAAGTCCACGCAGGCGCTCGACAGCCTGATGAAGGGGCAGTGATCCACCGTGACCCGTCGCCTGACCGGCAGCCTGCACCGCGCTGTCCTGCTTTCCTCCGTCCTGCTGCTGGCGGCCTGTCAGTCGGAACTCTATTCCGGCCTGCCCGAACGTGACGTGAACGAGATGATGAGTGTCCTCCTCAACGGTGGCGTGCAGGCCGAAAAGGTCGCCGTTGACGAAGGCTTTGCCCTTCATGTCTCCAATTCCGACGTGCAGCTTGCGCTGGAAATCCTCAACGCCAACGGCCTGCCGCGCGGCGCCCGGGAGTCCATCGGTGCCGTCTTCGCCCGTTCCGGCATCGTCAGTTCGCCTTTCGAGGAACGGGTGCGCTACGTCTATGCCCTTTCCGAAGAGGTGGCCCGCACCATCCAGGAAATCGACGGCGTCCTCGTCGCGCGGGTCCATATCGTGATGCCCGAGGAACCGGCGCTGGGGGAACCGGCCGCCCCCTCCTCGGCCGCCGTCTTCATCCGCACGCGCGAAGGCTATGATCTGGAATACCTCACCCCGCAGATCCGCCGCCTCGTGGCGAATTCCATAGAAGGGCTGACCTTCGACGCCGTCACCGTCATCCTCGTCGAAGCCCGCCCCCCTGCGATCGCCTCGGATCGCGGCGAGGCGACGCTGCGCGATGTCCTGCCCGGCGTGCAGGTCCATATGGGATCGGTCGCCAGCTTCTGGGGCTGGTTCGGCGGCCTTGCGGGCCTTCTCGTCGCCGCCCTCGGCGCGGCGGTCTGGCTCGGCCTCGACCGGTTCGGGAAGGCCCGCCGCAGCGCCGCGGCCGAGGAACCCGCCGAATGATCGCCGCCGCCCTCATGACCGGGGGAAAGCCCCATGCCGCTTGACCATCCCCCCGCCGTCGGGCTTTTCCGCCTCGCCGAATGGCTGGCCGATCCGGCCGCCTGGCTTCCCGGCGATGGCGGCCTTCCTGCCGAACTTCGGGCGGAACTGGCCCAAAGCCCGGTCCTGCGCCCCCTTCTCAATGACTGGCTGACCGGACAGGCCGGCCTCGTCGCGCTTGACGGGGCCGCGACGCTCCTCGCCGAGCCGCATTCTCAGGAAGAGGTCGCGCTGGCCATCGCGCTCCTCACCGAACCCGAGGATCGGCTGCTGGACGTGGCCCGCTTCCTTGGCGCCGCGCTCTGGGCCGATCGGCTGCGCCGCACCCTTTTGCGCAGCGACCGCGACAGCCTCGCCGCCCGCCTCGGGGCCGAGGCGATGGCCTTCGGCCTGCGCCGCGCCCCCCTCCTTGCCAGGGCCCTGATGGAAAACCCGCTGGCGCAGACGGCCACCGATCCGCTGGCGGCAGGCTATGCCCTGTCTGGCGCCCTGGTCGCCCGGGCGCATCCCTGGCTCTTCCGCCTCTACCGCCTGCGCCGCCCCGACCTGCCCGATCCCATCCCCCTGACCGACCGTCAGGCCCAAGCCGCCTGGGCCATCCTCGCCCTGCGGGGGACGCTGGCATGACGCAGGTCTTCGCCCTTCGCCCGCTTGGCCTTGGCCTTGCCGCGCCGGACGGCATCATCCCGGCCGCCCTGGCCGACGCGATGACCGATGCCGACCGCATCCTCGCCCGCGCCCGGGCTGAGGCCGAGGCGATCCGCGCCGATGCCGTCGCCGCCAGAGAGGAAGAACGCCGCCGCGGCCATGCCGAGGGCCTGCGCCAGGCCCAGGCCGAAGGGGCCGCCTGGATGCATCAGGCACGGCAGGACCTCGACGCCCGCCTCGACCGCATCCAGATCGACCTTGCCGATGTGGTGGCCGCCTGCGTCAAGCGCATCGTCCTCTCCTTCGACGACCGGCAACTCGCCCTCGATACCGTCCGCTCCGCCATGGCTTCGCTGCGCAGCGAAAGGCGCCTCCAGCTTTTCGTCGCCCCGCAGGCCGAGGCGGCGATCCGTGCCGCGCTGCCCGCCCTCATGGCGGAGTACCCCGAAATCCAGTCGATCGACCTGATCGCGGATCCGGCGCTGACCCCGCCCGATGTCCGCCTGGAAAGCGAACTCGGCACCGTCACCTCGATCCTGAACGATACGCTGGCAGAGCTTGGCCGCCTGCTGCGCGGCACGCCGGGCGGGGCCTAGGATGGACGGTCCCTCCGGCATGCCCCCCCCTCTCTCCCCCGGCTGGGATGCGGCCAACGCCCTGCTCGCGTCCCGCATCGACGCCATCCCCGACCGGCTGGCCGGCAATGCCGGCAAGTTCGCGCCCTACCGCGTCACCGGCCGGGTGAAAAAGGTCGTCGGCACCATCATCCACGCCAATGCCCCGGCGGTGCAGGTCGGCGAACTCGTCCATCTCTACAACCGCGACACCGACCTCCGCCTTGCGGCCGAGGTGGTGGGTTTCCTCGGGCGCGAGGCGCTGCTCGCCCCCATCGGCGATACCCAAGGCGTCTCGCCCACGACCGAGGTCATCCCCACCGGCCGCGTGCAATCCGTCGCCGTCGGCGAAGGCCTGCGCGGCCGCGTGCTGGATGGCTTTGGCAATTTCGTCGATGGCCGGGACGATCCCTTCGTTCCCGACGCCCACTATCCCGTCTATCAATCCCCGCCCGACCCGATGAAACGGCGGATCATCGAACATCCCCTCTCGCTCGGCGTCCGCGCGCTCGACGGCCTGCTCACCTGCGGCGAGGGGCAGCGCATGGGCATCTTCGCCGCCGCCGGGGGCGGCAAATCCACCCTCCTCGCCATGCTGGTGAAGGGGGCGGATGTCGATGTCACCGTCCTCGCGCTCATCGGCGAACGCGGCCGCGAGGTGCGCGAATTCATCGAACATGACCTCGGACCCGAAGGCCTGAAGAAATCCGTCATCGTCGTCGCCACCTCCGACAAAAGCTCGATGGAACGCGCCAAGGCTGCCTCCGTCGCCACCTCAATCGCCGAATACTTCCGCGATCAGGGCAAGAAGGTCCTCTTCCTGATGGACAGCGTCACCCGCTTCGCCCGCGCCCAGCGCGAAATCGGCCTCGCCGCCGGCGAACCGCCCACGCGGCGTGGCTTTCCGCCCTCGGTCTTTGCCAATCTGCCGCGCCTGATGGAACGGGTCGGCATGAACGACAAGGGCTCCATCACCGCACTCTACACCGTGCTGGTCGAAGGCGACGACATGAACGAACCCGTTGCCGACGAAACCCGCTCCATCCTCGACGGCCACATCATCCTGTCGCGCAAACTCGGCGCCCAGAACCACTACCCGGCCATCGACATCCTCGCCTCGAAAAGCCGGGTGATGACCAAGGTCGCCTCGCGCGACCATGTGCAGATGGCGGGCAAGGTCAACGAATGGCTCGCGCTCTATGCCGAGGTAGAGCTTCTGGTGAAGATCGGCGAATACCAGAAAGGGTCCGACCCGCGCTCCGACCTCGCCATCGCCAAGCAGGACGCGATCCGCGATTTCCTGCGCCAGCCGACGACGCAGCTTGAAACCTTCGAGTCGACGCTCGAAAAACTGCGGGATCTCACGCGATGATCGGCCAGTTCCGCATCCTGGGCAAGGTCAAGGCCCTGCGCGAAGACAAGGCCCTCCGCGCCCTTCAGAAGGCCCGCCTCATCCTGCGCGAGGCCGAAGACCGGCTTGCCGCGCTCGAAGCCGAACTGTCCGACAGCCGCGCCACCCTGCCCGCCCGCGAACGCGCCCTCTTCCGGCCCGTTCTGGGCCAGACCGTCGGGATGCCCGCCATCGAGGATGTGAAGGAAAACGTCCTCGCCCTCCACCGCCAGCATCAGGAACTCGCAGACCGCCGCGACCGCGCCCGCGATCACGTCAAGCGCTGCGCTCAGGCGCTGGAGGCCGCCCGCAACGAATTGCGGATGCGCCAGCAGGACAGCGAAAAGATCGGCACCGTCACCGGCGAACTGGCCGAGGCGCTCGCCGCCGATCAGCTTGCCCGCGAAGAGGCCGAAATCGAGGATGCCTTCTCCCGTCCCCGCACGCGGCCCGGCACCCCTCCGCCCGAGGTGGCGGCATGAGCGTTCAAGGCCCCACCCCACCCGCCTCGCCGCAGTCGGCGCGCAGCCCGCAAGGTCAGGCCGATCTGGGAACCGCCCTGACGCCCGGAGGGCGCGACCCCCGGCACGGCCAGGCCCGCGACAGCAATCCCGGACAGGATGACCGCTTCGGACGCGCCCTGCAAAAGGCCATGGCCCAGACCCGTCCCACCGTGAAGGACGGGCCGGAAGACCTGCCCGCCCTTGCCGCGGCACCGCCGCCGCTGCCGCCCCTTCCCATGCTTTCCCCCGCCTCCCTCCCCGCCGCCGAACCCGCCCGCGCCCCGGTGGACAGCATCGCCGACCGGATCGACCGCTATCTGCGCGGCGCCGAAGGCGCGCAATCCCTGCGTCAGGGCGAAGCCATGGTGGTCCGCCTTCCGGCCAATGTCCTTGGCGTGACCGAGGTCAGCGTAAAGCTTCAGGGCGACGTCCTCCTCGTCAGCATCGGGATGCAGGCCGAAACCGCCGCAGCGGCCGGGATGCAGGCCCAGCTCGCCCTGCTGGGCCAGGCGCTTTCGCTGCGCCAGCCCCGGCATTCCGTCCGCCTTGCGCTGGAGGATGGCGACACAGCTGATCCGCGCGCCGAAACCGACCGCCCCTTCAATCCCCTGATGCCGAAGGGGCGCCTGGAATGAGAGACGAGGCCCGCCTCCCCATCGACCCGCTCCGCCTCTGGAACACGGCAGTGGCCGTGATGGCCGACGGCATCCCCTTGCCCCGGCGCGGCCGCGCCACGCTGGTCGTCACCGCCGAAGACCCACCGCAGACAGGACCCGTCTTCCTTCTGGACACCGCCGCCGGCCCCATCTTTGCCGAACTCCGCCACCTGCCGCTTGGGGCGATGACGCAAAGCGGGCTCGACATGGCCGCCCTCTCCCGCCTGCCGCCCGACCTCTCCGGGGCGATCCTGACTCATGCTCTGAACCTGCTTCTGGCAGAGGCGGGCGAAGCCGCCCGCGCCCGCCTCCGGTCGATCACCCGCAGCGAGGCCGCGCAGATGAAGGGCGAGGAACGGCTCCTCCTCCGGCTCGAAGGTCTGTGGCCTGAACCCGCCGAAATCGCCCTTCAGGCCGATCGCGCGGTATTCTCCACCCTGCTGCTCGACCTTCTTCCCGCCGCGCCGCACCGCCCCCTGCCCGATGCCTTGGCCGCCCGGATCACCCTGCCCTGCACGCTGCGCCTTGCCGGGCGCGACCTCGCACTGGCGCGCCTGCGCAGCCTTTCTCCCGGCGACATCCTTCTCCTCGCCACGGCGGCCCCGGTGCTGCACGCACCCCAGGCCGCCTTCGCCCTTCACCATGACGGCACCCGCTGGACCATAGGCCCCCTCGCCATGAACGACGACCTTCCCCCCGCCCCCCCGCTGGCCGACCAGACCGCCACCGATCTCGGCGAGGTTCCGATCCGCCTTTCCTTCGTTCTGGCCGATCACCTGCTGACGCTGGCCGATCTCCAGACCCTCACCCCGGGGGCGCATCTGCCGCTCGATCCGGTCCCCGCCACTGCCGGGCAACCGGTCCGCATCCTCGCCAATGGCCGACAGATCGGCGACGGCCATGTCGTCGAGGTGGAGGGGCAGCCCGCCATCCGCATCGCGCGGCTGTTCGGCGGCTGACAGCAGGGGTCTGGCATGATGCAAGGGTGCCCCGGATGATTGATCCGCTGAACCTTATCCTCGGCCTCGTGATCGCGGGACTCGTTCCCTTCATCGCGGTGGTCGCGACCTCCTTCATCAAGATTTCCATCGTCCTGCTTCTGGTGCGCAACGCGCTTGGCGTGCAGCAGATCCCGCCGAACATGGTGCTCAACGCGCTGGCAGTGATCATCTCGGGCTACATCATGGCGCCCGTGATCGTGGAAACCTTCAACATCCTCGTCGCCGGCAATTACAGCTTCGACAGTGTCGAGGCTGTGCAGGAAGCCTATACCGCCGCCAAGGTGCCGCTCATCTCCTGGCTCCAGCTCCATGCCGATCAGCGCGAACTGACCTTCTTCGTCGAGGCGGCGGAAAAGATCTGGCCGCCCGAACTCCTTGCCTATGCCACGCAGGACAATCTCGCCATCATCCTGCCCGCCTTCGTCGTCTCGCAACTGCGCGAGGCCTTCGAGATCGGCTTCCTCCTCTATCTGCCCTTCATCGCCATCGACCTGATCGTGTCGAACATCCTGCTGGCGATGGGGATGATGATGGTCTCCCCCATGACCATCTCGCTGCCCTTCAAGCTGTTTCTCTTCGTCATGGTGGACGGCTGGTCGCGGCTGATCCTCGGCCTGATCATGACCTATGTGTAGGAGCCGGAAATGTCCTCCGAAGACGCGCTGTTCTACCTGACCGAATCCATGATGCTCACGATGATCCTGTCGATGCCGCCCATCATCGTGGCCTCCATCGTCGGCATCGTCGTAAGCCTCATCCAGGCGCTGACGCAGGTGCAGGAACAGACCCTGTCATTTGCGATCAAACTGATAGCTGTCGCCGTGACCATCGTCGCCATGTCGGGCCTCCTCGGCGCGCAGATGCTCAACTATACATTAAAGCTTTTCGATGAATTCCCAAGGATCGTCGGCTGACGCCGCGCATCGCGCAAGTCATTAACAATAGTTAACAAAATGGCAAATCCCCGCGAGTCGCCCCGCCCTTCGGCGGCCGATGCGCTCCGGCAGGTGAAAACTGCATGACATCTGCGGAATTCGCCCAACCTATCCCTTCGATATCCTTGAGAATGCAACCATTCTGAAATAGGCTGCACCCTGTAGCGAGTGTGTGGTTCCTCGGGTGTATGTAAACGATTCCAAGATCGCCCTGATCGGGCTCTCGGCACTTGGCCGGGACGTGGTGGATTTCATCCGCCCGCATATGTCGGCCCAGCACTTCCAGGCCAACAGCGTCATCTATTTCCAGAATGATCCCACGCACTGCATCTATTTCCTGACCCGCGGCTATGTCCGCCTCTCCTATATCGGCGAGGATGGCGTCGTCACGCTGCACTCCATCGTCCCGCCCGGGCGCTCCTTCGGCGAGGCGGGGGCCTTCGATGGCGAAGGCTTCGTCGATACCGCCTTCACCGCCACCCAGACCGAGGTGATGGTCCTCAACCTCGGCTGGCTGAACGATACCTCGCCTCCGGCGGCCCGGATGCAGGGCCATGTCGCCCGCCTGATCGGGCGGCGTCTGCGCGACCATATGGAATTCACCCGCGCCCTCTACCGCCCCGTCCTGATGCAGCGCCTCTCCCATTCCCTGCTGCGCCTGCTCGACCTGATGGGAAACGAGATACGCTTCCGCGGCGCGATGTATCGCTGCCTCGGTCCCGTGGTCACCCAGCGCGACCTCGGCTCCATGGCGCGCGGCACGCGCGAGAACGTCAACAAGATGCTCCGCAAATGGCATGACGAAGGCATCCTCGCGCTCGAGGATCGTCACATCATCGTCCTCGATGAAGACCGGCTCCGGAACCTGACCCTCTCCGAAGCCTGACGCCGGCCAGAGGTGTCAAACGGCACAGGCCAGCCACCTGCGTAACGTCATAGTAACCCTGCGTGATTGGGAGGCGGCATGACCGACGGCGTGGTGTTCACGGATCTGGAAGACGGGCTGTTCGGCCCCGATGGCACCAGCGTCCTGCGCATGACCGCCGGGCGGATCATCGCTCTTCGTCAGGCCGTGTCGGCGCAGATCGACGACGGCCTGCCCCCCGAAGACTCCATGCGCTCCAGGCACGCGCTTGCGGCCATCGACGCGGCCGAGCGCATACTCATCCACCTGACCCATAGCGGAGACTGACATGACCACCACCGCCAACTTCATCAACCTGACAGGGAATGCCGCACCGGGCAGCGGTCTCGCCACCAACCCCGTGGCCTATTCGCGCACCAGCTATGAAACCTATGACGGCTTCGATCTGATCTGGCGCCAGGAATATCTGCAAACCCAGATCCGCGAGATCGAGAACGACATCCGCGAAATCGAACTGAACGCGAACCTGTCGGATACCGAAAAGATGTATGCGATGCAGATGGCGATGAACACCTGGTCGGCGGTCACCAACCTGCGCACGAACATCATGAAGAGCGTGTCCGACACGCTCAAGGCCATCGTCCGCAACGTCGCCTGACCAAGGGCACCGCGCAGGATGAAGGGGGTGGTCCCCAGCCACCCCCTGACTGCGTCGCCGGGCATGGATCAGCCGGACCCGACCGCCCCCCCGCTCCCCGTGCCAACCGGCGCGGGCATCTCCATTCCGCGCCAGCAGGTGGATTACCTTCTCCTCGCCGTCCTCGTCCGCATCCAGCATCTCCGCCATGCCGAGGCGCGCACCCTGCTCGACGCGCTCCTCGCGCTCGGCCATCGCACGACCGAGGTTCTGATGGCCAAGGCGGTGGTGGAAAACGAACTGGGCAACCATGCCGAGGTGCTGGCGATCCTGACACAGCTCGACCGGATCGACCCGCCGCAATTCCGCGAAGGGCGCAAGGCCGATCCCCGCGTCCGGATGCGCAGCTTCCTGCAAGCCCGCGCGACCTATGCCCTGCATGGTGAACTCGATGCCGAAGGACGGGCCGCGCTGGATTTCTACCTCCGGCAGGGCCGGACGGGCCAGGGCCCCTGACCGGACCCGGATCGCCCGTACCGGATCAAGAGTGACGTTCATTACAGGCGGCACCGGGTTTCGCCCCTATGGTCGCCCCAGACGTGCCGCTTTCGGAGGTTGACCAGTGTCGATACAGATCACATCCGGCGTGGGCGGAACCGTTCCCACCCAGACCGTCCTCCCCACGACGGGGACGACGGCAACCGGCACGACAGGGACCGTCCTGCCCCAGTACAATCTCGAATTCGCCGGCCTGACCCGCGCCTCGGCCCTCGGCCTTGCCCCGCCCAGCAGCGCAGGCGACCTCGAAATCCTCTTCGCCCGCATCTCCAGCGCCCTCAAGGACACGCTCGGCGAATTGTCCGAACTGGATGACCTGGCCAAGGCCGAACGCTTCCGCGGCCGCCTGGGCGAGGCGCTGGCAGCCTTCGATCAGATGGTCCGCTGGGGCCAGACCATCGACATCAACAACGAGAACATCCGCAACCAGAACGACATCGAGGCGCGGGAAATCGTCATCCGCGACGAAGCCACCGCCACCCGCACGAACCTGCAATCGCAGCGCGGCTCACTGCAACAGCAGATGACCGACAACAACAATGACATCAAGACCTTCACCAACCAGATCAATTCCCTGAGTTCGGAACGGCAGCCCCTCCAGACGGAAAACAACAACAATGCATCGGAACGCCAGCAACTCGTAAACCAGCGTTTCGCCCTCAACCTGAACCCGGTGCAGAACGCAGCAGCCATCGCCCTCATCGACGCCCGCATCGGCGAAATCGACGCGCGCTCCATCGTGCTCAACGATCTGATCAAGCAGATCGACGACGAAACCACCTCCCTGGCAAATCAGATCGGCCAGAAAAACGCAGCGAACCAGAGCCTTCAAACCCAGATCGACACGCTCGACACCCGGATCAACGCCGCGACCGAGACCATCAAGCAGGCCGAGGCAAACATCGCCGCCGCCGACAAGTCCCGCAAGGCCAGCCAGGAGGTCATCCGTATCACGGGCGGGTTGATGGAGGCCTTCATCTCCAGCACCATCGAACTCATGCTGGTCACCTCCGGCAAGACGCGCAGCGACATGGGCCGCGACGCGGGCCAGATCACCGTGGAAGGCGACTTCTTCGAAACCCTCCTTCAGGACATGGCCCGCGCCCTGGTCGGGCTCGGCGCCGCGCTGAGCGAACAGCAGCTTGGTTCCGATGTCGTGCTGCACACCAGCGGCGCGGGGCTGAACCAGACCCAGTCCACCCCCGATCGTTTCGGCCAGCTTTCCGCCCCCGTCGCCCGCGCCATCGCCTTTGCCGGCATGATCGCCGGTGTCCTGGGTGCCGTGGCCGATCTGCTGAACAACCTCACGCGCGGTCTGGGGATGCAAACGGCGGGCAGCTTCGCCACGGCGGGCGAACCGAGGCTGAGGGTCGGCCTGTGACGGCAGCAGAGCCCGATCCCATCCTCGCCGCCGCCAACCGCCGCCTGGCCGAGGTGGAGGCTGTCGTGCGCGATCTGGGCGACGCCATCGCCCGGATCCACCGGGAACGCCGCCGCGTCCTCCCGTCGGATTGGGACACGCTCTTTCGCCAGATCCACAGCCTGTTCCTCGACCTCGCCGCCCATCCTTTCCTTGCCGGCGACAGCCATGCCGAAATGCTGCTCGCCCGCATGGCCGCCTCTTCCGATCTCGAGGAATTCGACAAAAGGGTCACCGACCTGGGCGACTATGTCGCCGGAAAACTGGCCTATAACGCGGCGCTCAAGGCCCTGCGCGACGGGCGCGAACCCGATCCGGCCGATCTCATCCCGCGCCACTTCGGGGCCTCCGCCCCCGGCGCGGGGCGGGTCGTGGCGCAATTCGGGCCGTCAGGCAGCGATTTCGCGCTTTCGGACGAACCCGCGCCCGCCCGCGCCCGGCGCGGCATCCTGCGGCTTTAGGGGGAACAGGAACATGCCCACCGATACCTTCTGGTCCAATCCCAACCGGCAGACGCCGCAGCAAAGCGTGATCACCCTCGACAGTCTCGGCGACCTTGAGGACGGGCCGATGGGCCAGCTTCCCGGCACCACGGCGGGGGCCATTCCCACCACCTATCTCTCCTCGGCGCGGACCGTCTATCCCTGGACCCTTGACTTCACCGATGCCGACCGGCTCGCCCAGTACAACACGCTCGTCTCCACCCAGTTCGCGCAGTTCTCAAGCTGGCATTCGCTGTTTCAGGCCCGGTATATCTCTCAGCTTCCGAACGGGTCGCAATTCGTCTCCATCCCGGCCTCGCCCACCGCCGGGACGCCGCCCGATGCCTATTACATCCTGCTCAGCGACAACCGCACCGTCCTCAACGTCATGAGCCTGACCCTGGCCGATTACCAGAAGCTGTCTCTGACGGACCAGCAGCGTCTGCAATCAGTGCAGCCCTTCATGGATTTCGTCCGCACGACTCTGGGCCTGGCGATCAAGGGCAGCAGCAGCGATACCGTCAACAGCGCCATCGCCGAATTGCGCAGCCTGATCGGCACGCCCCCGACCACGATCCCCTTGCCGCCCGCCTATACGATGTCCGATGCAGACAGGGCCGTCTTCCACAGCCAGCTCGACCTGATCGCTCGGCGCTATGCCAATGCCTCCCTCGTCGCCGTCGAAAACATGCAGTCGGAGATTGGCGCCCTGTCCGAACGCTTCAAACGCGCCCTAATCTTCAGCGAAGTCAAAGACGAACTCACCCTGCAAACCAAATTCGTCAACGACCGGGGCGATGACGATTACAAGGAAGCCGTGCTCGAAAGCGATGTCAGGGGTTGGGCCATCTCCTCCGACAACTCTCAGACCGTGAGGTCCGGCTATCAGGCCTTCATGCGCGCCGAACGGGAAATCCTCAGCGCCCAGTTGCGGCGCGACGCGATCAGCCGCACCACCGGCATCTACGACCCGAAGATGGATGCCGCCCAACTCATCTACCAGCTTCAGCTTCTCTACCAGGCCGAGGCCGAGGCCCGCGGCGATGCCGGCACCGAAGAAATGGCACAGCTACACCGCCTGCTGTCGGATTACGCGATCATCCAGCGGCTCGTGAATGAAACGCTCAAGGCCTACAACCCCAAGGAGGCCGCGGAAGAGCGGCGCTTCATGAACCTCGGCGCGCAGGCCAATGGCAATGTCCAGGCCAATGCTGCGGCCCAATCCGCGCGGGACAGTTCGGGAAACAACTACATCCAGTACACGTTCTTCGCGAATTCCTCGGCCAATTGGTCTGTCTGGACCACCCCGCCGAACGACTCCGACGGCTTCGATCACGCCCCTGCCTATCACTGGTACATGCTCGCCGGAACCGAAGACAATGCCCGCATCGGCGACGGCCGGATCTACCAGTTCAGGGGAGATGATCCCGGCTACATCGAATCCAACGATGCAGACGATTCCATCAACGGCGAGGTTTACAACTACTTCGCCCCGGACGAATCGAACGTCTTCGTCCGCTCGGGCGGGCTCACCGCGGAAGAAATGCGGATCGTCGGCATGTTCTCGAACGATTCCTGGGGTTCCGGCGACGGTGGCCGTTATCAGGCCCACCCGATAGAACTCCTCTATGGCGCGACCCGGCCACGCACCAACCTCTCGGATGACACCAATGAAGGCTATGGCAGCCTCGCGCTGCAACGGCGCGACTATTGGGACAAGTGGTCATCCCAGCTTGCCGATACCGTCACCATCCTCAACCAGAAGAACCAGCTCAAGCAGAACGACATCGAAAACGACACAAAGCAGGGCAACCGCCACTTCGATCTCGGCACCAACGCCCTGCGCAAGATGAACGAGATGCTCATGTCCATCGGCCGGATGTGACGCGATGCCCGCCGATTCAACGCTCTGGGAACGGATGGGGTTCAACGGCGCCTCTGCCCTCGGGATCACCGGGGTGGACACGCGCCCCTACACGCGCCTCTCCGAAGGTGCCAACGGCATGGCCCAGAAGGTGCTGGACGATGCCGCCGCGATCTTTCCGGAATTCGACGGCCTCACCCAACTGGCCCTGCCGCTGCCCGCAGACTATGCCAGCCCCAGCCTCGCCTCCTTCCTGAACTGGCACAGCGCGCATCAGGTGCAATACCTCAAGGATCAGGCCCCGAACTGGACGGCGGGCGATCTGCGCCTCCTCACCTTCGGCACGTCGGTCGATCCGACGCAGAACGAAACCTTCCTCCTCACTGCCGATGGCAAGCAGGTGCTGCGCATCGCCACCCTCCAGCCAACCGAAATCGCCCGGCTTGCTCTCGCCGATCAGGAACGGCTGGCCATGCTCCCCGCCTTCCGCGAGCTGCATGCCAATCCGATGGGCCTCTGGCCTGCCGACGATATCTTCAACCTCGCCGCCAGCGGCGGCACCGCCCCCCCGGCCACGGTGGATGAGGCGCGCGCCCGCATCGAAACAGAGATCCTCGCCCCGTTCGAAACCCTGGTCCTCGCCGCCGCCGATCCCACCCGCCGCAACGAAACCATCACCGCCGAAAACCTCGCCGCGCTCTACCCGAACCTGTTCCTCGACCAGATCGCCTCGCTCCGCCGCCGCCTGGACCGGATGGCCGTCTTCAACCCCGACGTCATCAGCCAGATGGTCGCCGACCTGAACACCCGCTTCACCCGCCTCCAGTCCTATTCCACCGTCACCCCGCCCGGCACCACCGATGCCACCAGCCGGCTCACCACCTCTGTCAACAGCATCGACAATCTCGCCGGCATCAACCGCGCGCTCCAGATTTTCCTGCAATCCGAACTGCGTCAGCGCGACATCCTCGCCACCAACGACGTCATCGTCTTCGACGGCACCTTCCAGAACCGCGCCGTCGATACGCCCCTCATGGTCTTCCTCTTCCAGACCCAGGAAAACTATTCCGACGAAGCCGATGCCCAGGCCCGCAGCGAAGAGTTGAACCAGACCAAATCCCTGCTCGAAGCCTATGCCAAGATGCAGCAATTCGTGAATGACACGATCCGCAGCTTCGATCCGACGCAATTCCAGAAGGACAACGAAAACAACCCCGACGCCGTCGAACGCAAGTCCTTCATGAACGTCGCCAACACCGCCAGCCTGAACCTTTCGACACAGGACCTGCTGGTCGTCTCGATGTTCGACCGCACCTTCGCCCCGGCGAATGGCAACAGCTTTCTGCCCATCGAACGCGAAACCAATTCCACCCGGCCGACCTTTCCCATCACCAACCCTGCCGCAAGCAGCGTTCTGGTCGCCTATACCCAGCAGGAATGGGATCTCTTCTCGCAGGACCTTTCCAAGATATCCAAGGTCCTCAGCGCCGACAGCGAGGCGCGGATGGATGCGATCAACCGGGTCGCCAAGGAAAAGAACCGACATTACGAACTGGCGACAGAAACGGTGACGAAGATGACCGAAATCCTGCGCTCGATCCTGAACTGAAGGAAGGCCCGATGCGAACGATGCATGCCGCCCTCGCGGCAGTGGCCGACAGGCTGGGTCTCGCGCAGATCCAGCCGAATGCCGACGGCTTTGCCGAAATCGTCGTGGCCGATGTCCTGCCGATCTTCCTCCGCCAGGCCGACGAATACGAACTGGAACTGTCCGCCCGCCTGACAGAACTCGACGACCACCTCTCCCCCGCCCTGATCACAGAGCTGATGCGCTGGAACGCCCGCTTCCACGGCCTGCGCTTCGCCCTCGAAGCGGATCGGCCCGGCATCGTTCTGGGCCGCCGCCTCGACATCCGCACCCTCGGCGAGGCCCGCATCGCCGAGGCGGTCGAAGCCTTCCTCTACGCCGCCGCGGACTGGCGCCGCCACGGGGCCGAGGCGCTGGTCCAGCGTGTCATGCGACACGGGCAGACCGGGGGAGAGGCCTTTCCCCCCGGTTTGCGGCTGTGACCCATATCATATGACACAGGGCAATCCATTCCCCGGCGGCAAGGTGGCAGGAACAACCATGCGCGTTCAGCAGTGGGTAAATCCGTGACCGGCAACATCAAGGGCCCCGAGAGTCCCCGCCTTCCCCCGACCACGGGCAGCACCGCGATCGGCGGTGCGCCGGGGCGGCCGGACCTCGCGCTCGACAGCATCCTGTCACAGCGCGACGGCACCGAAAGGGGCCGCCTCACCACCCGCCTCGGCCCGGGGCAGACGGCACCCTCGGGCGGAACGGAGGCCGGGCGGCGGCTCGATCACCTCCGCAACAGCCTCTCCGATGGCAGCAGCCGCCTCTCCCGGCTCTGGCCCGGTTTCACCGCAGGCACCCTCGGCTTTGCCGCGCTCCTGCGTCAGGTCGCCTCCGGCCCTTCCGGCCCCGGCCAGACCGACAGCCGCGGGGAAATCGCCAATCTCCTGCGCCGGGATCTGCCGGTCGGCGATCTCCTCCGCAGCCTTCCGACCTCCGGCCCCACACCCCTCGCCGATCCTTCGCTGCGCAGCATGGGCCCTGACGATGCTCGCCGCGTCACCGACCTGACCGCCTCCCTGTTCGACCAACTCTTCGGGGCGGAAGGCAAAGGCGGCGGCCTCGTCGACCACCTGCCGCAGCCCGTGCTGACCCGCCTCCGCGCCGAGGCGGAGAAGGTCACCGCCGGTCTCTCCGGCGATGACCGGGCCGAGGCGACCCGCTCCCTCGCCCGCGAGGTGATCTTCCAGCGCGCCCTCCTGCCCGAACTCCTCGGCCTCGCAGGCCGGCCCGACAGTCCCCAAGGCCTCGACGCGGCAGTGCTTTCCCTCCACGCCCTCCTTGGCAAAACCGGCACGGATCGGCTGTCGCCCGACCTCGCCACCGCACTCGCCCCGCTGCAAGGCAGCCTCGACCAGCGGTTCGATGCCGTCCTCTCCACCCTCGGCCTGCCGGGTTTCGGGCCACAGGACGGACCGCAGACATGATCCCCTTGCAGAACATCCCGGCCCGGACCGACGAAGGAAAATACGATGCTGGCCCGTGACGCCATCAGCTTCCTCATCGCGGAACTCGGCCTCTCGACGCTCGGCACAACCGCCGAAGGCGATGCCGAATACCTGTTCGACATGCCCTTCCCCTTTTCCCTGACCGAGATCGACGCCCATACGCTCGCGATCTTCGCCGCCCTCACCCTGCCCGACGACCTGCCGCAAGACCGCCTGCTCCGCCGCCTGCTGGAAGCGAATCTTCAGGGCCTGGAAACCGGCATGGGCGCAATGTGCCTGCGCGAGGATGGCGCGCTCGGCTATCGCGATGTCCTCGACCTGCGCGAAATGACGCTCGAACAGTTTCAACTCCGCTTCATCGACGTCTCGCTCTATTTCGACTTCTGGCGCAGCGAAGGCATCCGCCTCTTGCAAGACGAACTCGGCCGCGACGACCCGCCGGCCGAAGGCTTTCTCCGTCTTTAGCCCCGCGAAAGGTCACGCAGGATGAGCGAGGGCGGCGAAAAGACCGAACAGCCGACACCAAAAAAGGAACGCGACGCCCGCCAGAAGGGCCAGGTCGCCCGCAGCCAGGAGGTTGTGACCACCATCTCGATGTTCGGCACCATCGCCGTGATCCTCGCCATGGGCGGGGTGATCTGGAACCGCCTCATTGTCCTGATCGACCAGATCGCCGCCATCGCCGCCCGCCGCGAAAACGTCTCGCTCAGCGAAGGGCTGGCCCTGACCTGGGATATGGGCGTCGCGATAACGCTGCCGATCCTTGCCACGGTGATCTTCCTCGCCATCGCCTCGAACATGATGCAGTTCGGCGTCCTCGCCTCGCTCGAGGCGGTCCAGCCGAAACTCGAACGCATCTCCCTCATCGGCGGGTTCAAGCGCATCTTCTCGGGCAAGCAACTGGTGGAACTGCTCAAATCCATCCTCAAGATCGTCTTCCTGACGGTCCTGCTCTACTACGTCCTGAACGAGGCGATCGGTCCCTTCATCTCTGCCGTCTCCTGCGGGATGGACTGCATCGCCACCGTGACCGACAGCGTCACCCGCCGCATCCTGCTGATCTCTGCCGTGGCCTTCGTGATCGTGGGCGTCGCGGATTTCTACTATCAGCGCTACGCCCATACCAAATCGCTGATGATGTCCAAGGAAGAGATCAAGCGCGAATACAAGGAAAGCGAAGGCGACCCCCATGTGAAGGGTCACCGCAAGCAGGTCGCCATGGAACTGGTGATGAGCGACGGCCCCTCCCAGGCCCGCAAGGCCAGCGCGTTGATCGTCAACCCCACCCATCTTGCCATCGCCCTGCTCTACAAGCCCGGCGAAACCCCGCTTCCCGTGGTCAGCGGCAAGGGCGCGGGCACCCTCGCCGTGGATATGCGGGCCGAGGCGGAACGCGCCGGCGTCCCGATCTTCCACAATGTCCCGCTCGCCCGCCACCTCTATGCCGATGCCGAACTGCACGGCTTCATCCCCGAGGATGTCTTCGACGTGGTGGCCGAAATCCTCGCCTGGGTCGCAAGGAACGAGGCGCTGCTCTACAAGGGTCCGCTCCCGCATGGCGATATCGACATGCTGCGCGGCGACCACCGCCCCCCGTCAGGCTGACCCGCCCCTCGCCCGGCCCTAGTCGCCCGCCCCTAGTCGCCCGCCCCTAGTCGCCCGCCCCTAGTCGCCAGCCTCGTCGCGCCCCTGCCCGTGGCCCTCGCCTTCGGCCGCCCCGCCACGGTCATGGCGCTCGCCTTCCGTCAGTGGCCCGCGCCGCAACCGCCGTTCCAGCCGGTCGGCAAAGCCCTGCCGCGCCGCTGGCGACATCTGCGCCAGCCGTTCCAGCATCAGATCCTGCCCCAGCAGGATCCGCTCTTCCATCCGCTCCCGCTGGCCCTGCATCACGCGCCGCGCCAGGTCCACATCGAAAGGCTCGGCCCGCAGGACAACCAGCAGGTCATCCAGATCCGCCCGCATGGCACGGCGCGTGTCGCGCAGATCGGGCATTCGCGACACGAAATCCTCACGCAGCGCCTCACGGTCCGAAGGCGACAGCGCCTCGGTGAAAGGCCCGAAATCCAGATCGCGCACCAGACGTTCGCGCGGCGGGCCATCCCGCAGCAGGGCCCCCGCCACCGCGCCCATGACCAGCAGGTTCAGCGCCAGCGAAACCCCCAGCGCGATCCGGATGCCGCGGCTCGCGCCGCCCTTCTCCCGCGGCGGTTCGGGCGACGGCGCCACCCCGCCCGGCCCGACCCCACCCGCCTTCGCCATGTCATCCGTCCCGGTCATCGCTCAGTTCCCGCTCAGAAAGGCATCGACGCCGGGGATCAGTTCCACCGTCTCCAGCGGCGCGCCCAGCATCGCCTCGTCCAGTCCCGCCAGCCCGGACGGCTGTGCGAAACCGATGTAAAGCCCCGCCGCCGCCGCCGTCCCCATCCCGGCCAGCGCCCCGGCCCCGCCCAGCGCCCAGACCAGCCGCGCCCACAGCGCCCGGCCCGGCCGCCGGACCGGCGCGAAAACCGGGGGCGAGGCCGGAACCGCCGCCGCCCGTGGCTGTTCGGCCAGAGCATCGGCCAGAACCTGCGCCATCAGCGCCTCGGAAGGCGCAGGTGTCGCAGCCCGTGCCGCAGCGAAGAGATCGTCCAGACCCCCCTCTGCCGCCCCCCCGTCCTTGCGCGTCATCCCGTCATTCCTCGCCGTCATAACCCAGCTCCTCGCGCCGCCCCGACAGGATTGCCGTCAGCGCCCGTTTGGCGCGGGCGGTCAGACTTTCCACCGCCTCCACGCCGATGTCCATCACGGCGGCGATCTCGGGATTACCCAACCCCTCGATATGCCGCAGCACCACCGCCTGCCTCTGCCGCTCCGGCAGCGCCGCCAGCGCCGCCTGCAAGGCCCCAAGGCGATCCGCCTCGATCATCCCCGCCTCGGCCCCCCTGGCGCCATCCGGCACCTCCGGCGCCTCGTCCAGCGCCGCCGCAGGCCGCCGCCGCCGCGCCCGCAACCGATCGGTGCACAGGTTGGTCACCACGCGGTACAGCCAGGTGGACACCTGCGCCTCTCCCGCGCGCCAGCCCGGCGCCGCCCGCCACAGCCGCAGCATCGCCTCCTGCGTCACATCCTCGGCCTCGGCCGCATCGCCAAGCAATCGGCCCGCATAGCCCAGCGCCCGCGGCACCAGCCGCAGCGTCAGAACCCGCGCCGCAACCGGATCGCCCGCCGCATAGCGGGCAAGAACCACCTCGTCCGAGGCGGCGGCCAGGTCTTCGGCCTGCATGTCGCGGGGCATGTCCATCCTGCCTCGGGCTTAACGGGTCAACCGGCGCGGCGCAAATGGCACGCGCCCCGCAGCGGGGGCGCGTGCCGCTTGGATCAGTCGCCGAAGAACCAGCGATGGCCGCCCTTGCCGCCATGCCCGCGCCCCTCGCGCATCTCGGCCATCTCGGCGCGCGCAGCCTCGATCTCCGCCTCGGTCAAGGCGCCGTCGCCATCGGCATCGGCCATCCCGAACATCCGGTCCGGCGCGGGGCGCGTGGCCAGTTCCGCCGCCGTCAGCGCGCCATCGCCATCGGCATCATGCCGCTCCACCATCCGCGCCGCCATCTCGTCCGCCCGGACCTGCATCCGCTTCAGATGCATCGCCGACAGTTCCGCCGCCGACAGCTTGCCATCCTTGTCGGCATCCGCCGCCGTCACCTCCGCCGCGCGGAAGGCGTCGATCTCGGCCTGCGTGACCTTGCCATCCTTGTCCGCATCCATCGCCGCGAAATCCATCGCGCCAAAGCCCATGCCCGGCCCCATGCCCATCGGTCCCTCGCCCATCCGGTCCGCCATCGCGGCGGTCGACAGGCTTGCCCCGGTCACGGCGGCCAGGGCCAGAACCACAAGGGCGTTGCGTTGCTGTGTCATCTCGGGTCTCTCCTTGTCGCGGGCAGGCGCCTCTGCCGCCCTTCTGACCATCAAACGCCCAGCGAGGCCGGTTCCGTCGCCGCCGCGCGCAAAAATCCGCAGGCCTCCGCCGCTGTGGCGATCTGTCCCCTCCCCCGGACGGGGGTCGCTGCGCTAGCAAGGCGCCTTCGGCCCTCTCCCGGCCCCTTGGTGACCTCATGCCCGACGGACAGTTCCCGCAGGATGACCTGCGCGAAGACCTTCTCGAAGACCGCCCGCTCGGCCAGGCCATGCTGCGCGGCTGGCGGCGGCGCTGCCCCTGCTGCGGCGCCGGTCCGATGCTGCGCGGCTATCTCAAGGTCCGCGAAAGCTGCCCGGTCTGCGGCGAGGCCTTGCATCACCAGCGCGCCGATGACGGCCCGGCCTATCTGACGATCCTGATCGTAGGCCATCTGATGGCCCCCATCATCCTCTGGGCCTTCACCACCTGGCGGCCCGATCCGCTGATCCTCGCCTCGATCTTTTCGGTAGGCACGGTGGCGCTCTCGCTCTACCTTCTGCCACGTCTGAAGGGGGCACTGGTGGCGGTGCAATGGGCGAAACGGATGCACGGATTCGGGGGCAGGCAGTGACCAAAGCGGCAGTGGCAGAGCCGATCCGCCCCGCCGCGACCACGGTCCTCTTGCGCCGCACGCCCGACGGACCGCAGGTCCTGATGGGCCAGCGCGGCGCGGGCGCGGCCTTCATGCCGTCGAAATACGTCTTTCCGGGCGGCGGCGTGGACCCGGCCGATCACCGCCCCCTCGCCCCCGGCCTGCTTGCCCAGCCCTGCATCGCGCGACTGGGCCAGCACCTGCCCACCCCCGCGCCCTCGCCCGCCGCCCTCGCCGCCGCCGCGCTGCGCGAATTGCAAGAGGAGACGGGTCTCACCCTCATCCCCGCCCCGGAAGGCGAGGATACCCCCGCGCTGCGCTTCATCTTCCGCGCCATCACGCCGCCCGGCCGCTCCCGCCGCTTCGATGCGCGCTTCTTCCTGATCGAGGCCGACCGCATCGCCGGCGACCCCGAGGATTTCTCCGCCGCCTCGGACGAACTCTCGCATCTGCACTGGATCGGCACGGGCGAGGCGCGCGCCCTTGACCTGCCCTTCATCACCGAGGTCGTGCTGGCCGAGATCACGGCCTTCGCGGCAGGCCATCCCGACGAAGGCACCCCCTTCTTCGACAATTCCGGCCCCATCCCGACCTTCCGCCGCCTGCGCTGATCCCGCGCCGCGTGAGGGGACAAAGACCGCACTGCCCCTTCATCTTGGCCCAAATACTCACCTCCGACGCAGCCCCCCGCACCACGCCTGCCCCGAAGAACACCCGTAGGGCGGGGTTCACCCCGCCACCCCCTCCATCACCGCCACGCCCCCCCTCGCGGCGCAGCACCCAGGCCGCAGGCCCCGCGCCCCGAAGGATACCCGTAGGGCGGGGTTCACCCCGCCACCCCCTCCATCACCGCCCGCCCCCCCTCGCGGCGCAGCACCCGGGCCGCAGGCCCCGCGCCCCGAAGAACACCCGTAGGGCGGGGTTCACCCCGCCGCCCCCTCCATCACCGCCCGCCCCCCCTCGCGGCGCAGCACCCGGGCCGCAGGCCCCGCGCCCCGAAGAACACCCGTAGGGCGGGGGTCTCCCCGCCGCCCCCTCCATCACCGCCCGCCCCCCCTCGCGGCGCAGCACCCAGGCCGCAGGCCCCGCGCCCCGCGCGCGCTCCCGCTCCAGCCGCCACATCGCCCCCCGTTCCTCCAGCAGCGACGACTCCGACGGCAGGGGCGCCATCCTCCAGCGGCTTTCCACCCCCGCCGCGCCCTCCTCGCCCCCCGTCAGCATCACGCCCAGAGGCACGATCCCGCGCCCTGCGTGATGCGCCGCCTCCGCCCCCGCCTCGGCGGCCAGTTGCAGCCGCCGCACCGGGGTCAGCCCGGGCGCGGCAGGCATCTCCGCCACCACCAGAGGCACCGCGCCCGACCGCAGCCCCTCTTCCATCGCCCAGAGGATATCCTCCACCCGCCGCGCCCGTGCACAGATCAGCCGTGACGGGTCGGCAAAGGTCGCCACACCGTCGGGATAGATCCGCTCCGCCTGCCAGCCGGGGGTGATCCACAGCACCGGCCCCCTGCACTCCGCCATCACCTGCACCGCCAGCGCCACGCGCGACGGGCCGCGAAACTCATGCACCCGCCCGCGCGCCAGCCCGATGCCCGCCGCCGCCCCGCCGGGCATCGGCACCATCCCGCGCGCGCGCGGCCCATGATCGGACAGGATCGACAGACTCATGCCCATGATCCTATCATGTTCACCATTCGTTCTCAATCCGCAGCCGCACCCCCCTTGCCCCCGCCCCACCCGCCGCTAGGCTTGGCGGCAACGGAAAGGATGCCTCACCATGAAACAGATCCGCCTCGGCGAAACCGACCTGACGGTCTCCGAACTCTGCCTCGGCACCATGACCTGGGGCACCCAGAACAGCGAAGCCGAAGGCCATGCCCAGATGGACCTGGCCCTCGATCACGGCTGCACCTTCTGGGACACGGCGGAAATGTATCCCGTGAACCCGATCAGCGCCGAAACCGTCGGCCGGACCGAGGAAATCATCGGCACCTGGCTCGCCTCCCGCAAGGGCCGCGACCGGGTGGTGATCGCCACCAAGGTCACCGGCGAAGGGCAGAATGCCGTCCGCGACGGCGCCCCCATCACCGGGGCCACGATGCGCGCCGCGGTCGATGCCTCCCTCAAACGCCTCCAGACCGACGTGATCGACCTCTATCAACTGCACTGGCCCAATCGCGGCAGCTACCATTTCCGCCAGATCTGGGACTACGACCCCCGCCCGCTCGACAAGGCCGAGGTGACGGCCCACATGCTCGACATCCTCCACACCGCCGCCGATCTGATCCGCGCGGGCAAGATCCGCCACATCGCCCTGTCCAACGAATCCGTCTGGGGCACCGCCCGCTGGCTGCATCTGGCCGAGATGCACAACCTCCCCCGCATGGCCACGGTGCAGAACGAATACTCCCTCCTCTGCCGCCAGTTCGACAGCGACTGGGCAGAGCTTTCGGTCGCCGAAAACCTCCCCCTCCTCGCCTTCTCGCCCCTCGCCACGGGGCTGCTCACGGGAAAATACGCGGGCGATGTCATCCCCGACGGCTCGCGCCGCAGCGTGAACCCGGCGCTTGGGGGCCGCGTCACCCCGCAGGTCTTTCCCGCCGTCGCCGCCTATCTGGGCATCGCCGCGCGCCACGGGCTCGACCCGTCACAGATGGCCATCGCCTTCTGCCGCCAGCGCCCCTTCCCCTGCATCCCGATCTTCGGCGCGACCACGCTCGACCAGCTCCGCATCGCCCTCGGCGCAGCGAACCTCACCCTCTCAGACGATGTGCTGGCCGAGATCGACACCGCCCACCGCGCCCATCCACAGCCCTATTGACGGGATCGGACCGAGGCTCAGAACCCCGGCCCCTGCGACCAGCGCCAGGCATCGCGGATCATCGCCTCCAGCCCCCGCTCCGGCTCCCAGCCCAGCTCCTCGCGCGCCCGCGCCGATCCGCAGACCAGCGCCGCCGCATCCCCCGCGCGGCGCGGTCCTTCCACCACCGGCACCGCGCGGTTCGTCACCACGCGGGCATGGTCGATCACCTCGCGCACCGAATAGCCCGTCCCCGTGCCAAGGCAGAAGACCCGTCCCCCCTTGCCGCCCTGCAACCAGCGCAGGCCGCGCACATGGGCCTCCGCCAGATCGCTCACATGCACGTAATCCCGCAAACAGGTCCCGTCCCGCGTCGCGTAATCCGTGCCATGCAGCGTCAGCGCCGCCCGCTTCCCCTCGATCGCATCCAGCATCAGCGGAATAAGATGCGTCTCCGGCTCATGCCGCTCGCCCACCTCGCCTTCGGGATCGGCCCCGGCCACGTTGAAATAGCGGAAGATCACCGATTGCAGCCCGTGGCTCGCCCCGAAATTCCCCAGCATCTGCTCGATGGCCAGTTTCGACGCCCCATAGGCATTGATCGGGCGCTGCGGCGTGTCCTCGTTCAGCACGACCCCATCCTGATCGCCATAGGTCGCGCAGGTAGAGGAAAAGACGAACTGCCCCACCCCCGCCGCCACGCAGGCCTCGATCAGGTTCAGCGCCCCCCCCACATTCACCCGCCAGTATCGACCGGGGTCCGACATCGACTCGCCCACCAGAGACAGCGCCGCGAAGTGCATCACCGCCACCGGCTTCCACTCCGCCAGCGCGGCGTCGATGCTGGCGCGATCCATCAGATCGCCCTTGGCCAGCGGCCCGAACTTCACCGCCGCCTCCCAGCCCGTCGAAAGGTTGTCAAAGGCCACCGGCACATAGCCCGCCCGCTTCAACGCCTTGCAGGCATGCGACCCGATATAGCCCGCCCCTCCCGTCACCAGCACATGTTCCGCCAAGGATACGCTCCCTTCTCAATCGCCCCGCGCCGGATGCTATCCGCAGCCGCAGAAGAGCGGTAGCCCCCGCGCGCCGTCTTCGGAAACCGTTCACCATCGCCACCCATCCTCCCGGCAGATCGCCCTGCCGAAAGGAAAACCGATGTCCGATGCGACCCCGCTCCTGTCTCTGCCCCTGATCCTGCCCGCCCAGGCGCAGAAACACGTCACCCATAACGAGGCGCTCCGCCTGCTCGACATCCTCTTGCATCTCGCAGTGCTGGACCGTGACCGCAGCGCCGCACCCGCCCTGCCCGGCGAAGGCGACCGCCATATCGTCGCCCCCGGCGCAACCGGCGCCTGGGCCGGGCAGTCGGGCAAGGTCGCCGCCTTCTGGGACGGGGTCTGGGTCTTTCTCGACCCGCGCGCCGGCTGGCAGGCGCGGGTTCTGGCCGAAGACCTGGCGCTCTGCCATGACGGCACGACCTGGCAGCCCGCCTTCACCGCGCCCGAGATGCAGCCCCGCCTCGGCATCGCCACCGCGCCGGATGCCACCAACCGCCTTGCCGTCGCATCGCCCGCCAGCCTCTTCACCCATGCGGGCCAGGGCCATCAGGTCAAGCTGAACAAGGCCACCCCCGGCGACACGGCCAGCTTCCTGTTCCAGACCGGCTGGTCGGGCCGGGCCGAAATCGGCCTTGTCGGCGAGGATGCCTTCTCCCTCAAGGTCAGCGCCGATGGCACCGCCTTCCAACCCGTCCTCACCGCCGATCCCGCCACCGGCCGCGCCACAATCGCCCGCCCAATGGTCCTGCAAGATCAGGGCACACCGCCCGCAGCCCTGCCCGATGGCGCGCTCTGGCATGCGGATGGCCAGCTTTCCGCCCGCCTCGCCGGCCAGACGCTGCGCCTTGACGGGCAGGGCCATATCCCCGTCCTCACCCCACCCAGCGGCGAGTTGATCCTCTCCACCACCGGCGCAGGCGGCACCACGACCAGCACGGTGGCAGGCTCCGCCGGACGCTTCGACATCTTCCCCTTCCTGCCCCGCGCCGATCTGACGCTCGACCGCCTGCTCGTGAACTGCACCGCCGCCGTCGCCGGCGCCCTCGCCCGCATCGCCATCTATGCCGCCGATGCCCAGGGCCGCCCCGAAACGCTGATCCTCGAAACCGACGATCTCGACCTCGGCACGGTCGGAGCCAAGTCCGCCACCGTCAGCCTCGCCCTCCGGCAGGGGCGCACCGTCTGGCTCGGCCTGCGCCACTCAGCCACCGCCACCCTCTCCACCTGGGCGCCCACCGCCACGCCCGACCTGAACGGCGGCACCGCCCCGGCAACCACCGCGCGCAAGGTGCTGCGCCGCTCGGTCGCCTGGTCCAGCCCCGCCCCCGCCCTCTGGGGCTGGAACGCCGCCGAAATCTCCAGCGCCAACGCCACCGCCATCTGGCTGCGCCAGGCCTGATCCGCCCGCCACTGCGCGCTCTGCCCCAATGTGCCGCGCTGCGGCATTTGACAGCGCGAATCGCCCTGTCCTACACAGGTGGCCCGGAAGGGGCGGCTGGCACGGGGCCAGCGTGAACAAGGTGGCGGGCAGATGAAGATTGCGATGATCGGGACGGGATATGTCGGGCTCGTATCCGGTGTGTGTTTCTCCGATTTCGGCCATGACGTCATCTGCGTGGACAAGGACCCGGCCAAGATCGACCGCCTCCTCGCCGGCGAAGTGCCGATCTTCGAACCCGGCCTTCAGGACCTGATGGCCAAGAACGTGGCCGCAGGCCGCCTGTCCTTCTCGCTCGACCTCGCGCAGGCCGTGGATGGCGCGGATGCCGTCTTCATCGCCGTCGGCACCCCCACGCGGCGCGGCGACGGCCATGCCGACCTGCGCTACGTCATGGCCGCGGCAGAAGAGATCGGCCGCGCCATGACCGGCTACACCGTGGTCGTGACCAAATCCACCGTCCCCGTCGGCACCAACCGCAAGGTCGCCGAAGCCGTCCGCGCCGCCAACCCGACCGCCGATTTCGACATCGCCTCCAACCCCGAATTCCTGCGCGAAGGCGCCGCCATCGACGATTTCATGCGCCCCGACCGCGTCGTCGTGGGGGTGGAGAATGACCGCGCGCAAAAGGTGATGTCCGACATCTACCGCCCCCTCTTCCTGCGCGAATTCCCCATCGTCTTCACCGGCCTCGAATCGGCCGAGATGATCAAATACGCCGCCAACGCCTTCCTCGCGACCAAGATCACCTTCATCAACGAAATCGCCGCCCTCTGCGAACGCGTCGGCGCGGATGTGAAATCGGTGGCCAAGGGCATCGGCCTCGATGGCCGCATCGGCAACAAGTTCCTGCATGCCGGCCCCGGCTATGGCGGCTCCTGCTTTCCCAAGGACACCAAGGCGCTCGCCCGCATCGGGCAGGAACATGCGGTGCCCATGCAGATCGTGGAAACCGTCATCAAGGTCAATGATCAGGTCAAGCAGCGCATGCTCGACAAGATCATCGACCTGCTGGATGGCCAGGTGAACGGCAAGACGGTCGCCATCCTCGGCGTCACCTTCAAGCCCAACACCGATGACATGCGCGACGCCCCGTCGCTGACCATCGTTCCGGCGCTGGTGGGCATGGGCGCCAAGGTCCGCGTCACCGATCCCGAAGGCAAGCGCGAAGGCGAGGCACTGCTGCCCCATGTCCGCTGGGTGGACAGTGCCTATCAGGCCGCGCAGGGCGCCGATGTGGTGGTGATCCTGACCGAATGGAACGAATTCCGCGCGCTCGACCTCGAAAAGCTCGCCCGCAAGATGAACACTCCCCGCATGGCCGACCTGCGCAACATCTACAGCCGCAAGGACGCGCTGGCAGCCGGCTTCGACATCTACGAAGGCGTGGGGCGCTGAAGGCTACGCCGGGTCTTGCCCCCGGCGCGCAGCAATCTGCCTCAAGAGTTTCAGCGATGAGAACCTGACCGATGACCACGGAGTCCCGCATCGCAAGCGCCTTCGGTTTGGACGCTGAGGGCTGGGCACGCCACGCCAATCCATGGAGCGGCTGGACCAGATTCACCACCTGTCTGCCACTGCTTGTTCTCGCGATATGGAGCAGGACATGGCTCGGATGGTGGAGCCTCGCACCCATCTCCCTCGCACTCGTCTGGATATGGATAAACCCGCGCGCCTTCGGCCCCGCACGAGACGACAGCGCATGGATCACGAAAGGGGTCTTCGGCGAAAGATTCTGGTCGCTGCGCGCAACAGACCCGGTGCCGGAAAGGCACCGAACACTCCCCCATATCCTGAACGCGGTTGCGCTGCTTGGCCTGCCATTCGTCGTCTGGGGCCTTACCGCCTTGCAGGTCTGGCCCACGATCATGGGCATGGTTCTCATCATCGGCGGCAAGCTTTGGTATATCGACAGGATGGCAATCCTCTACGAAGACATCGTCAAGGATCGCCCCGACAGGCGTTATGCCTCAGCCCACCCATAGACGGGCGCGACTTGCAGCAGACCGCGCCCACCATAAGGAAAACGCCCCGCAGCAGAACCGCAGGGCGCTCTCTCTTCAACACATTCCCAAGGGGCCTTTGCCGCCTCGGTGAAGTCGGTGGTCACACCACCCGCTCCACCATCATCTTCTTGATCTCCGCAATCGCCTTGGCCGGGTTCAGCCCCTTGGGGCAGGTCTTGGCGCAGTTCATGATCGTGTGGCAGCGATAAAGCTTGAACGGATCCTCCAACTGATCCAGCCGCTCCGGCGTCGCCTCATCGCGCGAGTCGATGATCCAGCGATAGGCATGCAGCAGCGCCGCCGGGCCCAGATACTTGTCGCTGTTCCACCAATAGGACGGACAGGAGGTGCTGCAAGACGCGCACATCACGCATTCATACAGCCCATCCAGCTTCTTGCGATCCTCGATCGACTGCCGCCATTCCTTGGCCGGGCGGTTCGTCTTCGTCTCCAGCCAGGGCATGATGCTCGCATGCTGGGCATAGAAATGCGTCAGGTCGGGGATCAGGTCCTTGATCACCGGCATATGCGGCAGGGGATAGATCTTCACATCCCCCTTCACCTCATCCAGCCCATAGATGCAGGCCAGCGTGTTGATCCCGTCGATATTCATCGCGCAGGACCCGCAAATCCCTTCCCGGCAGGACCGGCGGAAGGTCAGCGTCGGGTCGATCTCGTTCTTGATCTTGATCAGCGCGTCCAGAACCATCGGCCCGCAGCTATCCATATCCACGAAATAGGTATCGACCCGCGGATTCTCCCCGTCATCCGGGTTCCAGCGATAGATCTGGAACTTCCGCACATTCTTGCCCTCAGGCTTCGGCCATGTCTTGCCGGTGCGGACCTTGCTGTTCTTGGGCAGGGTGAACTGGACCATGACTTATCCCCTCCATTCCGGGAACGAATAAAGCGGCCGCGTCGGCGGCACGCCTGATTTCTGATAGACGCAGGCATCGAAGACCGCCGAGGGATCACGACCCAGCAGATAATCCGAAGACACTTCCAGCCGCAGCCCGGCCCGCGTGTCGCCGCTGGAGGTGACGCCCGCACTCACCATCCCCCGCGGCTTCGCCGCAAGCTGCGCGCGGTCAAGGCATTGCCGCTCGGCCCGGTCCACCGGGATCGGCCCGCAGGCCGTCAGCAGCAGCAGGGGAAGAAGCCACAGCGCCCGCATCATCCCCCCAGCGCCACGCCATTGGCGGCAAGGCAGGACTGCGTCTCGGGCCGCGCCACGATGGCCCAGACCGTGGCCTCGGTCGAGGTTCCGGCATAGACCCCCACATCCCGCACCAGCGCCTGTATCTCCGCCGCGCTGGCATTCTGCACCACGCACGCCGTGGCGGCCCCCGCCTGCGGTCCGGCCAGCCGGTCATCCACGATGGGCCGCACCACCGTCTCCGCCGTCCGCCGCGCCACCTTGTCGGCCATGTCCTGCGGTGAACAGGCGGCCAGTGTCAGGGGAAGAAGGGCAAGCATCAGGGTCGGGCGCATGGTCGGGCCTCCGGTTGCAGGGATTTCCCGCATCCTGCCACGCCCACGGCCCGCACCGCAGCCCCGCCGCGCCATGGCGCGACCGGGGCGGCGCATCCCCGCCGATGACCGCCCATGCCCCATCAGAACTTCCGCTCCGCCGGGGCGATCTTCTTCAGGCTGATGCCGCCCTCGGCTTCCGTCGTCAGCGGGTCCACATGCACGCCGCGATAGCCCAGCGTCACCTTGTCCCCATCCACCCAGGCCAGCGAGTGCTTGCGCCAATTCGCATCATCCCGGTTCGGATAATCCTCATGCGCATGGGCACCACGGCTTTCGGTCCGCGCATGCGCGCCATAGATCGTGGCCAGCGCATTGGGCATCAGGTTGGCCAGTTCCAGCGTCTCCATCAGGTCGCTGTTCCAGACCAGCGACCGGTCCGTGACCTTCAGATCGCCCATCTTCCCGGCAATCGCGGTCATCTTCCGCTCGCCTTCCGCCAGCGTCGCCTCGGCGCGGAAGACCGCAGCATCCGACTGCATGGTCTTCTGCATCTCCAGCCGCAGCGCCGCCGTGGGCGTCGCGCCCTTCGCATGGCGCATCGCGTCAAAGCGCGTCAGGGCCTTGTCCACCTCGGCGCGGTTCACCGGCGGCACGGGCGTCTTCGGGTCCACGATCTGCCCCGCCCGGATCGCCGCAGCGCGCCCGAAGACCACAAGGTCGATCAGCGAATTCGACCCCAGCCGGTTCGCCCCATGCACGCTCGCACAGCCCGCCTCGCCCACCGCCATCAGGCCGGGGAAGATGCGGTCCTGATCCTCGGCCGAGGGATTCAGCACCTCGCCCCAATAGTTCGTCGGGATGCCGCCCATGTTGTAATGCACCGTCGGCAGAACCGGGATCGGCTCCTTCGTCAGGTCCACACCCGCAAAGATGCGCGCGGATTCCGAAATCCCCGGCAGGCGCAGTTCCAGCGTTTCCTTCGGCAGGTGGTTCAGGTGCAGATGGATATGGTCGCCATTGGCACCAACCCCCCGCCCTTCGCGGATCTCCAGCGTCATGCAGCGGCTGACATAGTCGCGCGGCGCCAGATCCTTGTAATGCGGCGCATAGCGCTCCATGAACCGCTCGCCATTGGCGTTGGTCAGATAGCCGCCCTCGCCCCGCGCGCCTTCGGTGATCAGGCAGCCCGACCCGTAAATCCCCGTCGGATGGAACTGCACGAATTCCATGTCCTGCAATGGCAACCCGGCCCGCGCCACCATCCCGCCGCCATCCCCGGTGCAGGTATGGGCAGAGGTCGCGCTGAAATAGGCGCGCCCATAGCCGCCCGTCGCCAGCACCACCATCTTCGCGTTGAAAACATGGATCGTCCCGTCATCCAGCTTCCACGCCACAACCCCCGTGCAGGCCCCATCCGTGATGATCAGGTCCAGCGCGAAATACTCGATGAAGAACTCCGCATTGTTCTTCAGGCTCTGCCCATAAAGCGTGTGCAGGATCGCATGCCCCGTCCGGTCGGCGGCGGCGCAGGTGCGCTGCACCGGCGGGCCCTCGCCGAACTCCGTCGTATGGCCGCCAAAGGGACGCTGGTAGATCTTCCCCTCTTCCGTGCGGGAAAACGGCACCCCGTAATGTTCCAGCTCATACACCGCCTTAGGCGCCTCGCGCGCCAGATACTCCATCGCATCCGTGTCGCCCAGCCAGTCCGACCCCTTCACGGTGTCATACATGTGCCACTGCCACGAATCCGGCCCCATATTGCCAAGCGAGGCCGCAATCCCCCCCTGCGCCGCCACCGTATGCGACCGCGTCGGAAACACCTTCGTCACGCAGGCCGTGCGCAGCCCCTGCTCCGCCATGCCCAGCGTCGCGCGCAGGCCGGCCCCACCGGCCCCAACCACGACCACGTCATAGTCATGCACTTCATACGGATAAGCCGTCATCTCAGCCCCAAATCTCAAAGCGCGATGCGGACAAGGGCATAGAACCCCGTCGCCATCACCACGTAGGAAAGCGAAATCGCCGCGATCACGAGGGCCTTCTTGGTATGCCCCCGCGCGTAATCCTCGATCATCATCTGCGCGCCCTTGGCGAAATGGCGCATCGACACGAACAGCACCAGCCCCGTCACGATGGCCGGGAAGGGCCGCGCAAAGGTCGCCAGCACCGCCTCATGCCCCTGCCCCAGGGCGCTGCCGAAGATATAGACCCACACCGGCAGCAGGAAGGCCAACGCCACCGCGCTCACCTGCATGTACCAGTGATGTTCGGTCCCGCTATGCCCCGCGCCCTTGCCCATGGCGCGCTTGCGGTCGGTCAGGTAACGCATCCCCCGCCCCCCTTACACGATGATGACGGTAAGGACGGTCAACACGACCGACCCGATGATGCAGGCCCAGCCCAGCTTTTCCGCCGTGGGAATGTCCAGCCCCTTGCCCGCGTCATAGATCAGATGCCGGATGCCAGCCAGGTAGTGATACCACAGCGCCCAGGCCGACAGGGTAAAGACCAGATCGCCGAACCAGCTCGTCGCCACCGCATCCGCAATCGCGAAGTATTCGGGCGAGGTCGCCGCCGCCAGCAGCCACCACACCGCCAGCACCGTCCCCACGATCAGCCCATTGCCGGTGATCCGCGTCAGGATCGAGGTGACAGAGGTCAATTGCGGGCGATAAATCTGCAAGTGCGGGGAAAGGGGCCGCTCGACCCGCTTCACATCAGCCATCTCGGTTCCCTTCGTCGCTGGCTTGCCCGTCCGACAGGACCGGCGGGCGCGCTCTCTTGGCTTTATGACGTGTTTGAATAGCGGTTTTTACAGGCAAGTCACGCTTCAGAACGCCGCAGTTGCAGCATGTTGGCGCTAAATCCGCGAAAATTTTCAGTTTGTGATCACGCGCTGAAAATTCGTGATCACAGTTTTTCACTCACCCGGGGCGCTGGACAGGATATACTCCGCCATCTCGCGGCACATGGTGATGGCCTTCTCTTCCGGGTCATAGAAGGCATTCGCCTCATCGCAGGGGCCAACCCGCACGCCCACATCTTCCGGCAGGGTCCAGATGGAATTCAGATACTCCACCTCCTCCAGAATCGCCGCCTCGACGTAATCCGCAGGCTCCCCCTCGCCCAGCCAGACCAGGGTTTCGCCAGGCCCCGCCGCCTCCAGCTCGTCCAGGAACACGCCCCAGGACGAGGCGGCCATGTCGAATTCCTCCGGACAGGTCACCGCGCGATCCTCGGGCAGGCCGAACTCCACCGCCAGCGCCTCGCGTTCCTCCGGCGCACCGCCGTAATACAGGCAGAGATAGGTGAAATACCGCCGCTCATCCGGCGAATGCACACCCCAGAAGGCCGGTTCATAGCCCGCTTCCGCGCTTTCGGCCGCGCTCGCCGCCCAGAACTGCGCCGCCGCCGCCACCTTCGCCTCCGAGGATTCGGCATCCCACAGCCGGTCGATCATCACGACCGACAGCACATCCGCCGCATCCTCCTCCAGCCCCAGCACCGGCAACTGCATCACGTCGATCAGCGCATGGCCCAGCTCGTGGTAAAAGATCGCCAGCATCACGTCGCGGACATGCCATTCCGCATCCGTCAGCTCCAGCTCCTCCCCCGCAAGGGATTCGCCGTCCGTGCCCTCGGCCGGCCCCTTCACGCCAAGGGTCTGCGCCGCCGCCCCGAAGGCCAGCCACAGGAACAGGATCAGGGACCAGAACACGCGCAACATGCCGGGCATCATGCCGAAAGAAAAACGCCGATCAAGCGGGATTTTGTGATCACAAAGCCCCTCACCGCGGCACCAGCGCCCAGTAATCCAGATCCAGCAGAACCTCGGGCAGGTATTTCCCATCCGCCCCCTTCAAGGCGAAGGGCGCAGCACCCTCCTTCACCGCCACCAGCCGCAGGCGCAGCGCGCCCACCCCGGGCGCCGCAGTCTCCGCCCGATCCAGCACCTCCGACCAGGCCCGCACCGTATCCCCCGCGAAACAGGGGTTGGCATGCGCCCCCGCATTCAGCGCCACGATCATCTGCGCATTGGCCAGCCCGTTGAAACTCAGGGCGCGGGCCAGCGAAATCACATGGCCCCCATAGATCAGCCGCCGCCCATCCTCGCGCTGCGTCACGTCGAAATGCACCTTGGACGTGTTCTGCCACAGCCGCGTCGCCATCAGGTGATCGGCCTCTTCCACCGTCACCCCATCGACATGGTCGATCCTCTCGCCCACCGCGTAATCGGCCCAGCGATGCCGCTCCCCCGCCAGCGCGAAATCATAGCGGCTGAAATCCAGCCGCTTCGGCACGACCAGCGCCTCCGGCACCACGACCGGGGCCAGCGACGGCACCACCGCCCCCGGCGCGGGCGCATCCGCACGGCCCTTCTTCACCATCACCCAGCGGACATATTCCAGCACCACCTCATCGCGCTGGTTGATGCCGCGCGTCCGCACATAGACGACGCCCGACTTGCCGTTGGAATTCTCCTTCAGCCCGATCACCGTCGATTCCGACCGCAGCGTATCGCCCGGATAGACCTGCCCCAGCCAGCGCCCCTCGGCATAGCCAAGATTGGCCACCGCATTCAGGCTGATATCCGGCACGGTCTTGCCAAAGACCACATGGAAGGCGATCAGGTCATCCACCGGCGCGGCAGGCAGCCCGCAGCCGCGGGCGAATTCGTCCGAGGAATGAATCGCCCCCCGCGCCGGATAAAGCGCATGGTAAAGCGCCCGCTCCCCGCCCGAAATCGTGCGAGGCACGGCATGGACGATCGTCTCGCCCAGCCTGTAATCCTCGAAAAACCGCCCCGGATTGGTCTTCATCACCTGTCTCCACCCGCAGCATGGGCCAGCCGGCCCATCCTACATCTCGCCCAGCTTCACCTCCGGGCTGTAGCTGCCCGGAACCTCCTTCACCACCGCCTGCCCGCAGCGCATCACGCCCCGTGCCGCATCAAAGGCATAGGTCGGCGCGCCATGCAGCTCCCACCCCTTGTTCAGCGCCGCCGTCACCTTGTGACAGAAGGCCGAGGTGTCATCCTCCGAAAGGAACCGATACAGCTTCATCGCGTCATCCCCCAGATCAGCCCCAGGGCTGATAGCCCAGCCAGTTGTGGATCAGCATGATCACGACCGTCACCACCACCGTCGCCACAATCGCCTTCACCTCCGCGCCCGGCTTGGCCACCGGCGGCACCCAATCCCGCTGCGCCCGGTTGATCAGGATCACCGACACCACCGCCCAGGCGAGCAGGCCCCCGAACAGGATGACCGACGGCAGATCGCCATTGGGCAGCAGATGCGCCACCGCCCAGGTCTTCACCGCCGTCAGTTGCGGATGCCGGATCTTCCGCGCCAGCGCCGATTTCGCGCCCGAGGCGGCATAAAGATAGACCGCAAGGACCATCAGCAGGTTGTTGATCCCCACCAGCGCCGGATGACGCCCCCACCAGACCGCCGCCTCCGCCTTCGCCGCGCCATAGCCGAAATACATCATCACGACCGAGGCCAGCACCGCCACCGCCACGATCCCTTTGCCGGGATTGCCCAGCCCGGCCCGCACCCCCGGCGCCACACGCTTGAACAGATGCGCCGCCCACCACAGGGCCACGCCAAGGATCAACAGGGTCATCGCTCATTCCTCCCGGCTATCGACGCCGCGCACCCTGCCCTCAATCGGCCAGCATCGCAATTGCCCGCGCCTTGGCCAGCACCGCCTGCGCGCTCGCCACATGCAGGTTCTCCACGATCCGCCCGTCCAGCACCGCCACGCCCTGCCCCTGCGCCTGCGCCGCGTTGAAGGCGGCAATCTGGCGCTCTGCCAGGTCGATCTCCTCCGAACTCGGCGCAAAGGCCGCATTGGCGATCTCCACCTGCGCGGGATGGATCAGCGTCTTGCCGTCAAACCCCATGTCGCGCCCCTGCTCCGCTTCCGCGCGCAGCCCCGCCTCATCCCGGAAGGCATTATAGACCCCGTCCACGATCACCCGCCCAAAGGCCTTCGCCGCCAGCAGGCACAGCCCCAGCCCCGCCATCAGCGGCGCCCGGTCCGCCCGGAACCGGCTGCCCAGTTCCTTGGCCAGATCATTCGTCCCCATCACCATCCCCTGCAACCGGGGATGGGCGGCAATCGCCGCGGCGTTCAACATCCCCGCCGCCGTCTCCATCATCGCCCAAAGCGGCTTGTCCCCCGCCACGGCCGCCACGGCATCCAGATCGGCCGGCCCGTTCACCTTGGGCACAAGGATCGCCTCCACCCCCGGATGCCCGGCAAAGGCCGCCGCATCCGCCCGCCCCCAATCCGTGTCAAAGCCGTTGATCCGCAGGATTCGCGCGCGGGGCGCATAGTCCACCTCCGCCAGGAACCGCGCCAGCGTCTCCCGCGCCGCCACCTTCTCCTCCGGCGCAACCGCATCCTCCAGATCGAAGATGATCGCATCCACCGGCAGCTCGCGCGCCTTTTCCAGCGCCCGCTCCTTCGATCCGGGAATATAGAGGACAGATCGGTAGGGCCGCATCATCGGATTCGCCTCCACGAAAGATTCTTTCGCACAAAGGCACCATTCCGGAAGATTCAGCAAGCCCAAAAATGCCGCAACGCAGCATCTTCCCTCAGGTCACCCCCGCCAGCCGGTCCAGACCAGTTGCAGCGACAGAATCAGCAGCGCCCAGATCACCAGCCGGAAGAACAGCTTGTCGGGCAGGATCTTCACCAGCCAGACCCCCGCAAACACCGCCCCCGCCGCAATCGGCATCAGCATCAGCGCCACCTTCATATTGGCCGCGCTCAACTGCCCCAGATGCCAATAGGGGATCAGCTTCACCGCATTGATCACCGCGAAGGCGATGGTCGAGGTGCCCGCAAAGACCGTCTTCGTCATCTTCAACGGCAGGGTGTACACCTGATAGGGCGGCCCGCCCGAATGGCTGACAAAGCTCGTGAATCCCGTCACCGCCCCCCAGAACAGCCCCGGCCCCAGCGCCGCCCGCCGTGGCGGGCCATCCGGATTGCCCCGCAGGATCAGGTTCAGCGCAAAGATCACCCCGATCAGCCCGACCAGAATCCGCACCCAGTTCTCCGGCACCATCGAGGCCGCCGCCCATCCCGCCGCGACCCCGGCCATCGCGCCCGGTAGGATGATCGCCAGCACCCGCCCGTCGAAATCCCGCCGATAGGCCCAAAGCCCGAACATGTCCGACACCACATAGACCGGCAGCAAGAGCCCCGCCGCCGTCACAGGGCTGATCGTCAGCGCAAGGATCGGCACGCTCAGCATCCCCACGATGGGAATACCCCCCTTGCCCGCCCCCACGCAGACCGCCGCCGCCACCGCCGCCATCCAGAATCCCGGACCGTCCATCCCCGCCCCGCGCAAGCCCCGCTCCGGGCTTTAGCGCAAACGGAACACCGCGACCACCACCCCTGCCGCTTTTGCCGCATGCCATTGTATACCGAACAGCCACCGGAACGCTTGCCAGACGGCGCAGAGGGGCGTAGCAAACCACGCGACTCATTCCGAACGGAGGACCCGGACCATGGCACGACCCAAGATCGCCCTCATCGGCGCCGGCCAGATCGGCGGCACGCTCGCCCATCTCGCCGCCATCAAGGAACTCGGCGATGTGGTGCTTTTCGACATCGCCGAAGGCACCCCGCAGGGCAAGTCGCTGGATATCGCCCAGTCTGGCCCGTCGGAAGGCTTCGACGCCGTGATGAAAGGCACCAATGACTATGCCGATATCGCGGGCGCCGATGTCTGCATCGTCACCGCCGGCGTGCCGCGCAAGCCGGGCATGTCGCGCGACGATCTTCTCGGCATCAACCTCAAGGTCATGAAATCCGTGGGCGAAGGCATCAAGGCCCATGCGCCCAAGGCCTTCGTCATCTGCATCACCAACCCGCTCGACGCGATGGTCTGGGCGCTGCGCGAATTCTCAGGGCTCCCCCACCACATGGTCGTGGGCATGGCGGGGGTTCTCGACTCTGCCCGCTTCCGCCACTTCCTCTCGGTGGAATTCAACGTCTCCATGCGCGACGTCACCGCCTTCGTCCTCGGCGGCCATGGCGATACGATGGTCCCGCTGGTCCGCTATTCCACCGTCGCGGGCATCCCGCTGCCGGACCTCGTCCAGATGGGCTGGACCACGCAGGAAAAGCTTGATGCCATCGTCCAGCGCACCCGCGACGGCGGCGCGGAAATCGTGGGTCTGCTGAAAACCGGCTCCGCCTTCTACGCCCCCGCCACCTCCGCCATCGAAATGGCCGAAGCCTTCCTCAAGGATCAGAAACGCCTCCTGCCCTGCGCGGCCTATGTGAAGGGCGCCTATGGCCTTGACGGCATGTATGTGGGCGTTCCCACCATCATCGGCGCGGGCGGCATCGAACGCATCGTGGACATCAAGCTGAACGCCGCCGAACAGGCGATGATGGACAAATCCATCGACGCCGTGAAAGGCCTCGTCGCCGCCTGCAAGGGCATCGACCCGTCGCTGGCCTGATCGTCAAAGCCATGCTAACCCAAAGGGGCGTTCCGCAAGGAACGCCCTTCTTCTTTCCCGAAAGGCCCGCCCCATGGACTATGGCAAGAACGGCAATCCCAAAGCCGCCAAGGACAGCCACCACCCACTCGATCAACCCCGCCGCGGCGCGCCCAAGGGCGACGATGCCGCCGCGAAGAAAAAGGCCGAACTCCTCGCCCGCATGAAGGCCGCCGCCGAGGCGCGCAAATCCAAGGATTGACCCGCCACTCCCGGAGGCGCCGATGACCCTTTTCCGCAAAGCCCTTTTCCTCGCCGCGCTCCTCCTCGCCCCCCTCCCCGCCACGGCGCAGGACCTCTCCGCCCGGATCGCCGCGCAGGGCCTCGCCGCGACCGAGGCGGAACTCGCCGCCCTCCCCACCCCCAGCGAAGGCGACCGCTTCGCCCTCGCTGGCCTCCGCTTTCTCCGCGCTATCGAGACCACCTATCAGACCCGCTGGCGCACCGGCCTTGACGATCCCTCAGGCATGGTCCCCCTCCTGCGCCTCGAACAGGGCGTCTCGCCCGAGGCCAGTTCCTCCCCCGGCGACGTCGCCGCCCTCTTCGCGCAGGCCGCCACCGACATGGCCTCCGCCCGCGCCCCCCTCGCGGGCCTCGCCGAAGGCCCCGAATTCAGCGTGGAAATCCGCCTCGCCGACCTCTGGTTCGACGTCAATGCCGACGGCACCCGCACGCCTGACGAAGACCTGATGCAACTCCTCGGCCCCACCCTCATGGGCTGGCGCTGGTTCGACCGCGACCCCGCCGCCCCCGCGCCCGTGATCCGTTTCGACCGCGCCGATGCGGCCTGGCTCTCCGCCTATACCCACCTCCTCGAAGGCGTGGCGAAGATCATCCTCGCCTATGATCCCACCGATGCCCTCACCCGCGCCGCCTCTGCCCGCGCGGCGATGCAGGCCATCTCTCCCCCCTATGCCGAAGAGATTTTCGTCATCCGCCCCTGGGTCGATGCGCTCTGGGTCATGCTCGACGCGCTGGACCAGCAGCCCGACGCCGCCCGCCTGATGCAGGCCCGCGACCATTTCCTCGCCATGATCGCCGACAACCGCGCCTTCTGGGCCGCCGTCGAAGGCGAGGCGGACAATGACGCCGAATGGCTCCCGAATGCCCGCCAGACTTCCGCCCTCGGCCTCACGCTGCCGCCCGAGACGGGGGCCACATGGCTTGCCGTTCTCGCCGATGGCGAGGCGCTCCTGAAAGGCGAGAAGCTCATCCCCTATTGGCGTCTGGGCGATGGCGGCGGCGTGAACCTCGCCCGCCTCTTCACCGACCCCGCCCCCATCGACGTAAAGGACTGGATCCAGGGCACCGGCGCCTTGCCCTATCTCGAACAGGGCGCCACCGTCAGCGCCGAAAACTGGCGGGCCTTCGAAGGCCTGATGGGCGGCGATGCGATGCTCATGTCGATCTGGCTGAACTGAGAGGGGCCATGGGCCGGATGGCCCATCCTACAGCGCGACGTCAGGGGTAGGATGGGCCATCCGGCCCATGCCCCCCCTGTGCATCCACGCACCCTTAACCACGACTCCCCACCCCACTCTCTCCAAACTTGTATGTACACTTTGCTGCACAGAAAGCGGCACAACATCCGGCACAGCCGATTTCACCCAACCCCCTGCCACCATTGACTTCTCCCCGCCCCCACGGCCACATCCCCAGGACAGGGGAGCCACCATGACCACACGCACCGAAGACCTCGCCGCCCGCCTCATGCGCTATTGCGCCATCGACACCCAGTCCGATGCCGACAGCCCCAGCCAACCCTCCACCGCGATCCAGCTCACCCTCGCCCGCCTTCTGGTGCAAGAGCTTGAATCCATTGGCGCATCCGACGTCACCCTCACCGATTACGGCACCGTCCTGGCCACCATCCCCGCAACGGCAGAGGGCCCCACCATCGGCTTCCTCGCCCATATGGACACCGCGCCCCAGTTCAACGCGACCGGCGTGAAACCCCGCCTCATCAAGGGCTACAATGGCGGCGCCATCACCTATCCCGACAACCCAACCCTGACCCTCACCCCCGACGCCTCGCCCAACCTGTTGAAAAAGCTGGGCCACGACATCGTCACCGCCTCCGGCACCACCCTTCTCGGCGCCGATGACAAGGCCGGCATCGCCATCATCCTCCACACCGCCGCCACCCTGCTGAAAGACCCCACCATCCCCCACGGCCCCATCCGCCTCGCCTTCACCCCGGACGAGGAAATCGGCCGCGGCGTCGACAAACGCCTTCCAGAAGACCTGAAGGTCGATTGGGCCTATACTTTCGACGGCGGCGAGGCGGGCGAGATCGAGTATGAAACCTTCTCCGCCGACGGCGCCGAAATCCGCATCGAAGGCGTCTCCATCCATCCCGGCTGGGCCAAGGGCAAGATGGTCAACGCCATCCACCTCGCCGCCAAGATCATCGCCGCCCTGCCGCAGCAGACGATGCTTCCCGAACTCACCGATGGCCGCGACGGCTTCATCCACGCAACCGAAATGACGGGCGGCTCCTCTGCCATGACACTCCGCTTCATCCTCCGCGATTTCGAACGCGAAGGGCTTGAGGAGAAAGGCAGAATCCTCCGCGCCGTCTGCGATGCCGTGCAGGCCACCGAACCCCGCGCCACCATCACCTGCACCATCACGCCGCAATATCGCAACATGCGCTACTGGCTGGAGAAGGATATGCGCCCCGTCGAACTGGCAACCCAGGCCTGCCGCGACATCGGCCTCGATCCCGTCTCCGTCCCCATCCGCGGCGGCACCGACGGCTCCCGCCTCACGGAAATGGGCGTCCCCTGCCCCAACCTCTTCACCGGAATGCAGGAGATTCACGGACCTTTGGAATGGGTCTCGGTGCAAGACATGGAACGCGCCTCGGACCTGATGCTCGCCCTCCTGCGCCGCGCCGCGGCGCAGCCGTAGGATGGGCAATCCTGCCCATCCTGCGATGAAACACCCCTCGCCCTATGCCGCCCCCGGCTTCTACGACAAGGCCCTGCGCGACGGCCGCCACCGCGACATCGTCGGGGGCCGCTGGGACGAAACCCCCCGCATCGTCCTGCCCCTGCTGGCACAGCACGGCCTCACCGCCACCGACCACCTGCTCGACATCGGCGCAGGCAGCCTCCGCCTCGGCCGCCACCTCGCGCCCATGGTCGCCGCCTATTGGGCGACCGACGCCTCCCGCGCCCTGATGCTTAAGGGTTGGGAAACCGAACTCGACGACGCTGTCCGGCAGACCCTCCCGCAACAGCGCCTGATCGAAGACGCCGCCTTCGCCTATCCCGAAATCCCCGAAACCATCACCTTCGCCCTCGCCTTCGCCGTCTTCACCCATCTCCCGGCCTCCGATCTTCACAAAGCGTTAACCAATCTCCGCCCGCGCTTCCCGCACCTGCGCCGGATCCTCTTCACGGTCTTCCTCGCCCCCGAAGGCCAGATCGGCCCCCACCGGCAGAAGGACGGCGTGGTCACCCATCCCGACCGCTTCCCCTGGCACATGGCCGAAGCGCAGGTCCTCGCCCTGACCGCCGCCGCAGGCTTCACCGCCCGGCCCCTGCCCCACCGCCTGCCCCGTGGTCAGGTGATGTTCACGGCCGATCCCGCCACCCCATAGGATAGGCTGTATGGCCCATCCGGACGGATGGCCCGCCGCGAATCAGCCTTTATCGCTAACGGTTTCCAACTTGTGATCACACGTTTTCCGCGTGTGATCACAAAATGACGATTTTTCCCCGGAAACGACTGCATACCATAGAATACCGTTTCACCCCTGCCCATTTCCGTGGCATTCACCCCGCAAAACCACAGCGATGGGACGGTTGCGATGAACATCCACGAATATCAGGCCAAGGCGCTGCTGCGCTCCTACGGCATTCCGGTGTCCGATGGCCGCGTGGTGCTGAAGGCCGAAGAGGCCAAGACGGCGGCGGGCGAACTCGACGGCCCGCTCTGGGTCGTCAAGGCCCAGATCCATGCCGGCGGCCGCGGCAAGGGCCATTTCAAGGAACCCGAGGCCGGTGAAAAGGGCGGCGTCCGCCTCGCCCGCTCCGTGGAAGAGGCCAGCCAGTTCGCCCGCCAGATGCTCGGCCGCACGCTCGTCACGGTCCAGACCGGGCCGGAAGGCAAGCAGGTCAACCGCATCTATATCGAAGACGGCTCCGACATCGACCGCGAATTCTACCTCGCCCTGCTGATCGACCGGCAGACCAGCCGCATCTCCATCGTCGCCTCCACCGAAGGCGGGATGAGCATCGAGGACGTCGCCCACGACACGCCCGAGAAGATCCACACCTTCACCATCGACCCGGCCACCGGCTTCCAGGATTTCCACGGCCGCCGCGTCGCCTTCGCGCTCGGCCTCTCTGGCAACCAGGTCAAGCAATGCGTCAAGATCGTGCGCGATCTCTACCGCCTGTTCACCGACAAGGACATGGACATGCTGGAGATCAACCCCTTCTGCGTGCTCAAGGACGGCAGCCTGAAACTGCTTGACGCCAAGATGGGCTTTGACGGCAACGCCCTCTACCGCCACCCCGACATCGCCGCCCTGCGCGACGAGACGGAGGAAGACCCCAAGGAACTCGCCGCCTCGAAGTTCGACCTGAACTACATCGCGCTGGATGGCGAAATCGGCTGCATGGTCAACGGCGCGGGCCTTGCCATGGCGACCATGGACATCATCAAGCTCTACGGGGCCGAACCCGCCAACTTCCTCGACGTGGGCGGTGGCGCGACCAAGGAGAAGGTGACCGAGGCCTTCAAGATCATCACCTCCGATCCGAACGTCAAAGGCATCCTCGTCAACATCTTCGGCGGCATCATGCGCTGCGACATCATCGCCGAAGGCGTGATCGCGGCGGTCAAGGAAGTGGGCCTCAAGGTGCCGCTGGTCGTCCGGCTGGAAGGGACGAATGTGGAACTTGGCAAGGACATCATCCGCAAATCCGGCCTCAATGTCATCGCCGCCGATGACCTGAAGGATGGCGCGGAAAAGATCGTCAAGGCCGTCAAGGGATAACCCGTAGGGCGGGGGTTTCCCCGCCTGCGACAGATCAACGGCGGGGTGAACCCCGCCCTACGGAGACAACGAAATGTCCGTTCTCGTCAACAAAGACACCCGCCTCATCTGCCAGGGCTTCACCGGCAGCCAGGGCACCTTCCACTCGGAACAGGCCATCGCCTACGGGACCAAGATGGTCGGCGGCGTGACCCCCGGCAAAGGCGGCACAGAACATCTGGGCCTGCCCGTCTTCGACTCCGTCCATGACGCGGTGGAAAAGACCGCCGCCAATGCCACCGTCATCTATGTCCCGCCGCCCTTCGCCGCCGACTCGATCCTCGAGGCGATTGATGCCGAAATCCCGCTGATCGTCTGCATCACCGAAGGCATCCCCGTGCTCGACATGATGCGGGTGAAGCGCGCCCTGCTGAATTCGAAATCCCGCCTGATCGGGCCGAACTGCCCCGGCGTGATGACGCCCGGCGAATGCAAGATCGGCATCATGCCGGGCAGCATCTTCTCCAAGGGCTCCGTCGGCGTCGTCTCCCGCTCCGGCACGCTGACCTATGAGGCGGTCAAGCAGACCACCGATGTGGGCCTCGGCCAGACCTCCGCCGTGGGTATCGGCGGCGACCCGATCAAGGGGAGCGAACATATCGACATCCTCGAGATGTTCCTCGCCGACCCCGACACCCACTCGATCATCATGATCGGCGAAATTGGCGGTTCCGCCGAAGAAGAGGCCGCCCAGTTCCTCGCCGATGAAAAGAAGCGCGGCCGCTGGAAGCCCACCGCCGGCTTCATCGCAGGCCGCACCGCCCCTCCCGGCCGCCGCATGGGCCATGCTGGCGCGATCGTTGCAGGGGGCAAGGGCGACGCCGAGTCAAAGATCGAAGCGATGAAGTCCGCAGGCATCGTCGTCGCAGACAGCCCCGCCCATCTGGGCGAGGCAGTGATGAAGGCGATCGGCCGGTAAGGAGCGCGAAGACGATGGAGGAGACGACGATGGACATCCGCACGAAAACCGTCATGGCCTCCTTCCTCGCCCTGCTGGCCCTGCTGGCCCTCGCCGCCTGGGCCTCCCTCGGCCACGCCGAACCCAACCGCGCGCTGCAAGGCGCGCTGTTCGGGCAGACGAAGTGACAGGCAAAAGGAAAAGGCCTCACGCCACGCGATGGACCCGCAGATGACCCAGTCCAGCCTCCAACCGCAACGCGACGCCGCCCCCGAGGCGGCAGCGGTCGTTTTGGTGCTGCCAGTGGGGGCCATCCACCCGAAAAGCGGCGGCGGCCAGCGCTCTGCCATCCTGTTCGAGGCACTCAAGCGGATCGGCGATGTCGTGGTCCTGATCCTTGCCGAAACCCCGGTCACCGGCGCCGAGGAGTTCTTCCCCGGCGCCCGCCGCGTGGTCTCCTTCGCAACCCCCGCCATGGCGGCCCCGTCGCGCAATGCGGTGATCCGGGCGGCACAGGCGGTGAACCGCTTCCTCTTCCCCGGACGCACCTTCGCGCCGCAGGCCGGACTGTCCGATGCGATCCTTCACCAGTTCACCCATTGGGACGGCCAGACGGCCTGGACCGGCCAGCGCCTCGTCGCGGCCCGCTACGCCCGGACCTTCGCCGTCACCGGCCTGCGCAGCCAGCCCGCGCAAGGCCTGCTGACCTGTCTCGACATCGACGACCGCGATGACCAGAAGATCGACCTCCAGATCCGCCGCAGGCTTGGCAATCTGCTCGGCACGCTCGCGCGCCTCCTCTGGCGCAATCGCTTCACGCAGACCCTGCACAACACCCTGACGCAGACATCGCTTGTCTATCTGGCAAAGCCGGAGGACCGCTTCCCTCTGACCGAGCCGCCGCAGGTGGTGGTGCCCAACGTGCCCTTCCTCGCCCCGGACGCGGCAGAAATCGTGCCCGTCGCGGGGACTGCGGAAACCATCCTCTTTGTCGGCAGCGCCGGCCACCGCCCCAACCTCGCCGGGGTCACCTGGTTCCTGCGCGCCTGCTGGCCCGCCATCCGGGCCGCGCGGCCCTCCGCCACCTTCCGCATCGTCGGCCTCGGCGACTGGTCGGCCCTGCCTGCCGACCTCACCGAACAGCCCGGCGTGCAGGTCGTCGGCACGGTCGAGGATCTTTCCGCCGAATATGCCCTCGCCCGCGCCGCCATCTGCCCCATCCGCGAAGGGGCCGGGTCGCAGATCAAGGTGATCGAGGCCTGCGCCTTCGCCCGTCCCGTCGTCACCACCGCCTTCGCCTCGGGCGGCTTCGGCCCCGCGATCGAAGCCGCCCTCTCCGTCGCCACCGATGCGCCCGGCTTCGTGCAGGCCTGCATCGACCTGCTCGCCGATCCCGCCCGCGCCGCCCGCCAAGGGGCCGCCCTGCACCAGTTGCAGCAGGCCACCCATTCCCGCGATGCGGTGGAGCGGCTCATCGTCACCACCCTGACCGATGTGATGGCGCAATCGCGCCCCTTGCCGAAGGTGCCTGCCTGATGGAACCGACCTTCGCCCCCGACAGCCCGCGTCCTGTCGCGCCCCGCGCGGCAGCGGCCCCCAATCCCCCATCCCCCGAGGTGCATCCATGACCGAGCACACGCCGAACGACCAGTTCCACGCCTCCAGCTTCCTGCAAGGCCATAACGCGGAATATATCGACCAGCTTCAGGCCCGCTATGCCACCGATCCCAATTCGGTCGATGCGGCCTGGGCCGAATTCTTCCGCGCCCTTGGCGACAGCGAGATGGATGCCAAGCGGCAGGCCGCAGGCCCCTCCTGGGCGCGCGCCGACTGGCCGCCCGCCCCCGCCGATGACCTGACCGCCGCGCTCACCGGCGAATGGCCCGCCGCCCCCGTCAAGGAAGCCAAGGCCGCCGCCGCCAAGATCGCCGAAAAGGCCGCCGAAAAGGGCGTCTCCCTTTCCGACGCCCAGCTTCAGCGCGCCGTGCTGGACAGCATCCGCGCGCTGATGATCATCCGCGCCTACCGCATCCGCGGCCATCTGGTGGCCGATCTCGATCCGCTGGGGATGCGCGACCAGAAGCTGCACCCCGAGCTTGACCCCGCCTCCTACGGCTTCTCCGAGGCCGACCTCGACCGCCCGATCTTCATCGACAAGGTGCTCGGCCTCGAAATGGCCTCCATGCGCCAGATCATCGAGATCGTGCGCCGCACCTATTGCGGCACCTTCGCCCTGCAATACATGCACATCTCCGACCCGGAACAGGCCTCCTGGCTGAAGGAACGGATCGAAGGCTATGGCAAGGAAATCGCCTTCACGCGAGAGGGGCGCCGCGCCATCCTCAACAAGCTGGTCGAGGCGGAAGGCTTCGAAAAATTCCTCCATGTCAAATACATGGGGACAAAACGCTTCGGCCTTGACGGGGGCGAGGCGCTCATCCCCGCGATGGAACAGATCATCAAGCGGGGCGGCGCGCTCGGCGTGAAGGACATCGTCATCGGCATGCCGCACCGCGGCCGCCTCTCGGTCCTCGCCAATGTGATGCAGAAACCCTATCGCGCCATCTTCCACGAATTCCAGGGCGGCTCCTACAAGCCCGAGGATGTGGATGGCTCCGGCGACGTGAAATACCACCTCGGCGCCTCCTCTGACCGCACCTTCGACGGCAACACCGTCCACCTGTCGCTGACCGCCAACCCCTCGCACCTCGAGGCGGTCAACCCCGTCGTCCTCGGCAAGGTCCGCGCGAAACAGGATCAGTTGGGCGATCAGACCACCCGCTCCTCCGTCCTGCCGATCCTGCTGCATGGCGACGCGGCCTTCGCCGGTCAGGGCGTGGTGGCCGAATGCTTCGGCCTGTCGGGCCTGCGCGGCCACCGCACCGGCGGCACCATCCATATCGTGGTGAACAACCAGATCGGCTTCACCACCGCGCCCCACTTCTCGCGCAGCAGCCCCTACCCCACCGACATCGCCCTGATGGTCGAGGCGCCCATCTTCCACGTCAATGGCGACGACCCGGAGGCCGTGGTCCACGCCGCCCGCGTGGCCACCGAATTCCGCCAGAAATTCCACAAGGACGTGGTGCTGGATATCTTCTGTTATCGCCGCTTCGGCCATAACGAAGGCGACGAGCCGATGTTCACCAACCCGGCGATGTACACCCGCATCAAGAAGCAGAAGACCACGCTGCAACTTTACACCGAACGTCTGGTGAAGGACGGCCTCATCCCGGAAGGCGAGATCGAGGATATGAAGGCCGCCTTCCAGGCCCGCCTGAACGAGGAATTCGAGATCGGCAAGAACTTCAAGCCGAACAAGGCCGACTGGCTGGATGGCCGCTGGTCCGGGCTTGACCGCGAGAAAGAGGAATACACCCCCGGCGCGACCGCCATCAAACCCGAAACGATGAAGGAGATCGGCGCCGCCCTCACCCGCGTCCCCGATGGCTTCGACATCCACAAGACGGTGGCCCGGCAACTCGAAGCCAAGAAGCAGATGTTCGACAGCGGCAAGGGCTTCGACTGGGCCACGGCCGAGGCGCTGGCCTTCGGGTCGCTCGCGGTCGAAGGCTTCCCCGTCCGCCTCTCCGGGCAGGATTGCACCCGCGGCACCTTCTCGCAGCGCCACTCCGCCTTCATCGACCAGACGACCGAGGAACGGCATTACCCCCTGAACCACATCCGCCCCGGACAGGCGCGGTATGAGGTGATCGACTCCATGCTCTCCGAATATGCGGTGCTGGGCTTCGAATACGGCTACTCGCTGGCCGAACCCAACGCGCTGGTGATGTGGGAGGCGCAGTTCGGCGATTTCGCCAATGGCGCGCAGATCATGTTCGACCAGTTCATCAACTCCGGCGAACGCAAATGGCTGCGGATGTCGGGCCTTGTCATGCTCCTGCCCCATGGCTTCGAAGGCCAGGGTCCGGAACATTCCTCCGCCCGCCTCGAACGCTTCCTCCAGCTTTCGGCCGAGGATAACTGGATCGTCGCCAACTGCTCCACCCCGGCGAACTACTTCCACATCCTGCGCCGCCAGATCCACCGCAGCTTCCGCAAGCCGCTGGTGCTGATGACGCCGAAATCCCTGCTGCGCCACCCGCTCTGCATCTCGGATGCCGAGGATTTCACCACCGGCTCCACCTTCCACCGCGTCCTCTGGGACGATGCGCAGAAGGGCCATTCGGAGCTGAAGCTGAAACCCGATGCCAAGATCAAGCGCGTCGTCATCTGCTCGGGCAAGGTCTATTACGACCTGCTCGCCGAACGCGACAAGCGCGGGCTCGACGACGTCTATCTCCTGCGGCTGGAACAGTTCTACCCCTTCCCCGCCATGGCGATGGTCAAGGAACTGGAACGCTTCAAGGGCGCCGACATCATCTGGTGCCAGGAAGAACCCAAGAACCAGGGCGGCTGGAGCTTCGTCGAACCCAATCTCGAATGGGTGCTCACCCGCATCGGCGCGAAGAACAGCCGCGCCGCCTATGCCGGTCGTGTCGCCTCCGCCTCGCCCGCCACGGGCCTCGCCTCGCGCCACAAGGCCGAGCAGGAGGCGCTGGTGAACGAAGCCCTGGGCGTTTCCGCCTGATCCCATCCCGCCCGCGCCACCCCCGGCGCGGGCCAGACCCCTGCAAGGCGCCCCATAGTGGCGCGGAGGAACCGAAGATGACCGATGTTATGGTGCCCGCCCTGGGCGAAAGCGTGTCCGAAGCGACCGTCTCGACCTGGTTCAAGAAGCCCGGCGATTACGTGAAACAGGACGAAATGCTCTGCGAGCTCGAGACCGACAAGGTCTCGGTCGAAGTGCCCGCCCCCGTCTCCGGCACGCTGGCCGAAATCCTCGCCCCCGAAGGCGCGACCGTCGCGGCCAATGCCCGCCTCGCCATCATGACCGAAGGCGGCGCAGCGGCTGCTCCCGCCCCCGCCGCCAAATCCGCGCCCGCCGCGGCCCCGGCCCCTGCCGCCGCGCCCGCCGCCGCAAAGGATGTCGAAGACGCCCCTGCCGCCAAGAAGGCGATGGCCGAAGCCGGGCTGTCCCGTGATCAGGTGCAGCCCACCGGCCGCGATGGCCGCGTGATGAAGGAAGACGTCGCCCGCACCGTGGCCGGCGCCACCGGGGCCGCCGCCGCCGCCGTGGCCCCCGCGCCCGCCCCCGCCGCCATCCCCCGCGCCCCCGTCCCTGCCGACGACGCCGCGCGCGAGGAACGGGTCAAGATGACCCGCCTGCGCCAGACCATCGCCCGCCGCCTGAAGGACGCGCAGAACACCGCCGCCATGCTGACCACCTATAACGAGGTGGACATGTCCGGCATCATGGAGCTGCGCAACACCTACAAGGACGCCTTCGAGAAGAAGCACGGCGTGAAGATGGGCTTTATGTCCTTCTTCGTGAAGGCCTGCTGCCACGCCCTGAAAGAGGTGCCCGAGGTCAATGCCGAAATCGACGGCACCGACATCGTCTACAAGAACTACGTCCATATGGGCGTGGCCGTCGGCACGCCCTCGGGCCTCGTCGTCCCCGTCCTGCGCGATGCCGATCAGATGGGCTTCGCCCAGATCGAGAAGAAAATCGCCGAACTCGGCATCCGCGCCCGCGACGGGAAACTGTCGATGGCCGAAATGCAGGGCGGCAGCTTCACCATCTCGAACGGCGGCGTCTATGGCTCGCTCATGTCCTCGCCGATCCTGAACCCGCCGCAATCGGGCATTCTGGGCATGCACAAGATCCAGGATCGCCCCGTCGTGGTGAACGGCCAGATCGTCATCCGCCCGATGATGTATCTCGCGCTCAGCTACGATCACCGGATCGTGGACGGCAAGGGCGCCGTGACCTTCCTCGTCCGCGTGAAAGAGGCGCTGGAAGACCCGCGCCGGTTGTTGATGGATCTCTGAGCGATGGCGGGGTGAACCCCGCCCTACGGATGGCGGGCTTCACCCCGCCCTACGCCCCGCCCTGTAGGGCGGGGTTCACCCCGCCGCCTCTCCCACGGCCACGGAAGGCCCCATGACCGCCCCCCTGCACGCCATCGCCGCCTGCATGCGCAACGAAGGCCAGTTCCTTCTGGAATGGGTGGCCTATCACCGCGCCATCGGCTTTGACCGCGTCTTCGTGGCAACCAATGACTGCACCGACGGCACCGATGCCATGCTCGACCGGCTTTCGGAAATCGACGACATCCACCACATCCGCAACCACGTCACCCCCGGCATCCCGCCGCAGGTCTCGGGGATGCGGCGCATCCTCGCTCATCCGGCCATGGCCGATATCGCCTGGCTCCTCCATTGCGACGCCGACGAATTCCTCGATGTCACCCTCGGCGCGGGCCGGGTGGCCGATCTCACCGCCGCCCTCTCCCCCGCCGACGACCCCGCCGATGTCATCGCGATCTGCTGGCAGCCGATGGGCAGCGGCGGGCTGAAGGATTGGCCCGGCGGCAGCGTGATCGAAACCTTCACCCGCACCGCCGGCAAGGCCCGCCGCGATTCCGAACGGCACAAAAGCCTGTTCCGCCCCGCCCTCTTCGCCGAGGCGATCGACCACATGCCCAAGGCCCCCCGGCGCGACAGCCTGACCCTCAAGGATACCGAAGGCCGCCGCCTCGATCCCCGCGCCCTCTTCCATCCGACCCACAGCCAGTTCCGCCGCAACCGCGCCGTCCCCCTGACCTGGGCCAATGCAAGCCTGCGCCATTACGCCGTGAAATCCGAAGATGTCTTCCTGATGAAGAACATCCGGGGCGACGGCATGGGGATCGTCTCGGACAAGTATCACCTCGGCTCGCTCTTCTGGAAACGCGGCGACCGCAACCGGCGCGAGGATCGCGCCATGCTCCGCCACCTGCCTGCCACCCGGGCGATCTGGGACCGCTACCTCGCCGATCCCGTGCTCGGCCCGCTTGACCGCGCCGCGCAGAACTGGTTCCGCGATCAGCGCGCCCGCCACCTGACCGAAGCCCGCCGCCGCGCCTGGACCACCACCACCCCGCAAGAGGAAGCGCGGCCATGACCCCCGAACTCACCGCCCTCGCCCTCGCCGGGCTGCTGCAAATGGCGCAGTTCATCCTCTTCGCCGTGCCCGCCAACATGGAACTCGGCACCCGCTACACCTCCGGCCCGCGCGACCGCCCGCCGGAACGGCCCTTCTCCACCCTCACGGGCCGCCTGCAACGGGCGATGAACAACCATTTCGAAGGGCTGATCCTCTTCTCCCTCGCCGTGCTGGTCATCACCGTCTCGGACCAGTCCACCCCCTTCACCGCCGCCTGCGCCTGGGCCTATCTCGGCGCGCGGATCCTCTACATCCCCGCCTATGCCTGGGGCTGGCGTCCCTGGCGCTCGGCCATCTGGACGGTGGGCTGGTGCGCCACCCTCGGCCTGATGCTGGCCGCGCTGATCTGACATGATTTGTATGCACAACCGTCTGCACATAATGCTGCACAAAAGGCGCACAGGCGCAGACGGACCCCAAAGGAAGGAACCGACCCATGGCTGAGTTTGACGTCATCATCATCGGCGGCGGCCCCGGCGGCTATGTCTGCGCCATCCGCTGCGCGCAACTGGGCCTGAAGGCCGCGGTCGTCGAAGGCCGCGACACGCTCGGCGGCACCTGCCTCAACGTTGGCTGCATCCCCTCGAAGGCCCTGCTGAACGCCACCCATCACCTGCACGAAGTGCATGAGAACTTTGAAAAAATGGGCATCATGGGCGCCAAGCCCACGGTCGATTGGGCGCGTATGCTGGGCTACAAGGACGATGTCATCGGCCAGAACACCAAGGGCATCGAATTCCTCTTCAAGAAGAACAAGGTCACCTGGCTGAAAGGCTGGGGCAGCATCCCCGCCCCCGGCCAGGTCAAGGTCGGGGATGAGGTCCACAGCGCGAAAAACATCGTCATCGCGACAGGCTCCGAATCCTCCCCCCTCCCCGGCGTCACCATCGACGAAGAGGTGGTCGTCACCTCCACCGGCGCGCTGACGCTGAAGGCGATCCCGAAGAAACTGGTTGTCATCGGCGCCGGCGTGATCGGGCTGGAAATGGGCTCCGTCTATGCCCGCCTCGGGGCCGAGGTGACGGTGATCGAATATCTCGACGCCATCACCCCCGGCATGGATGCCGAGGTGGCGAAGACCTTCCAGCGCATCCTGCAAAAGCAGGGCCTGAAGTTCATCCTCGGTGCCGCCGTGCAGGGCGTGGACAAGGGGAAAAAGGGCGCCACCATCCGCTACAAGCTGCGCAAGGATGACAGCGAAGCCACGCTCGACGCCGACACCGTCCTCGTCGCCACCGGCCGCCGCCCCTATGTCGCGGGCCTCGGGCTGGAGGCGCTCGGGGTCGAGATGCTGCCGCGCGGCCAGGTCAAGACCGACAGCCATTTCGCCACCAATATCACGGGCCTCTACGCCATCGGCGACGCCATCACCGGCCCCATGCTCGCCCACAAGGCCGAGGATGAGGGGATGGCGCTGGCCGAAATCCTCGCCGGGAAGTCCGGCCATGTGAATTACGGCGTGATCCCCGGCGTGATCTACACCACGCCCGAAGTGGCCACGGTCGGCAAGACCGAAGAACAACTCAAGGAAGAAGGCCGCGCCTACAAGGTCGGCAAGTTCTCCTTCATGGGCAACGGCCGCGCCAAGGCCGTCTTCCAGGGCGACGGTTTCGTCAAGATCCTCGCCGACAAGGCGACCGACCGCATCCTCGGCGCGCATATCATCGGCCCGATGGCGGGCGACCTGATCCACGAGATCTGCGTCGCGATGGAATTCGGCGCCTCGGCACAGGACCTTGCGCTGACCTGCCACGCCCACCCGACCTATTCCGAAGCGGTGCGCGAGGCGGCGCTGGCCTGCGGCGACGGCCCGATCCACGCCTGATCCCCAAAAGGGCCAAGCCCCTTCATCTTGGCCCAAATACTCAAAATCTCCGGCGGCCACCCCAGGCGCCGCCGGGGCCTTCGCCAGAGACAGCCGCCCCTAGCGCCGCCGCAAGGCATCCCCCAGCGCAGGCAGCACCAGCCCGGCCGACAGCACCGCGCAGGCGGCAAAGCCCAGCCCGACCTCCACCCAGCCAAAACCCGCCGTCGCCAGAAACATCGCCATATAGGTGATCCCGGAATTCAACCCCAGCACCGCCCCCCGCCGCGCGGGGTCCAGCGCCGCCAGCCGCCCCACGATCAGGTTCAGGCCAAGGTGGTTGATCATCCCCCAGCTCAGGCACAGCGCCACCAGCGCCCAGGCGCTCCCCGCCACCGCCGCCAGCGCCAGATACTGCACCACCAGCACGCCAAAGACCCAAGGCGCCACCCGGCGCGGCCCGAACCGGTCGATCCAGGGATCGCCGACCGAGGCCAACCCGAAGCCGATCCCATAGACCAGCGGCACCGCCCCCGCCATCCAGACCGGCCAGCCCAGCCCGGCCTGCAAATGCGGCGCGACATAGGCATAAAGCCCGTAGAAGGCGGCCATATAGCCCCCCGCCACCCCCAGCGCCGCCCCGATCCCCGGCACCCGCAGCGCAGCCCAGGGCGATGCCCCCTGCGCCGCCCGCACCTCGCCCATCCGCGGCGACAGCGCCATCGCCAGCAGCACCAGCAGCCCCAGCGCCGCCAGCACCCCATGCACCGCCCGCCACCCCGCCACTTCCGCGATCAGCGCCGCCGCTGACGCGCCAAAGACCAAAGACAGCGTCCAACCCATCAGCACCCGGCCCAGAAAGGTGCTCTCCCGCCCCTTCGGCGCGATCTCGGCGGCCAGCCCATAGGTCGCCGGCAGCGCCACCCCCGACCCCAGCCCCGCCACCGCCTGCGCCGCCCAGACCACGGGCAAGGACGGCGCAACCGCCGTCCCCACCATCCCCAGCACCAGCACGGCAAGGGCCAGAAACAGCGCGCGTGACAGCCCGATCCGGTCCGCGAAAGGCGCGATCCCCACCGCCGCCACCGCCGTCCCCGCGCCAAAGAGCGAGGCCGCCACCAGCACCTCCTGCGCCGATGCCCCCCCGAATCCCCGCCCGATCTCCAGAGCAACGGGCGACAGTGCCAGCGAATTGGACCCGACAATCGTCACCGCCGCCATCAGCAGCGCAAGGGGCGACACGCTCATTCCGTCATCCCGCCAGATGCCGCAGCCCCTGCGTCACATCCGTCCGCACGGCCAGCCGCAGCCCCGGCTCATCCCCCGCCTTCAGCGCGGCCAGGATCATGCGGTGATGCTGCGGCGGCTCCTTCCGGCGCAGCTTGGAATAGAGCGCCCGCATCGTGGGCCCCAGTTGCAGCCAGACCGTCTCGCAGATGGCCAGCATCGCCGGGGCCTGCGCGCGCAGGTACAGCGTGCGGTGAAACTCCAGATTGGTGCGCACATAGGCCACCGCATCCTGCTTCACCACGGCTTCCGCATTCAGCGCATTGATCGCCGCCAGCCGCTCGATCAGCGCGAAATGCGCCCGTGGCAACGCCCGCGCCGCCATCTCCGGCTCCAAAAGCGCCCGGATCGCCGCCAGTTCCTCGATCCGCTCCGGCGTCAGCTCCGGCGTCGAGATGCGCCCCGAGGAAGACAGCGTCAGCGCCCCCTCCGCCACCAGCCGCCGCACCGCCTCGCGCGCAGGCGTCATCGACACCCCGAACTGCTTGCCCAGGCCCCGCAGCGTCATCGCCTGACCGGGCGGCAATTCGCCATGCATCACCTGCTGGCGCAGCGTCCGGTACAGCCGCTCATGCGCGGCGGCATTGGGGTCGGTCTGGCGCGGAACTATCGGCATGGGGCACAGCCAAGCACCGCCATGGCGCGGAAATCAATCCCCGAAACGAAAGCCATGCAGCGCCTGCCCCTCTGCATGCAGCCATTTCCGTTGCGCCTGCCAGCCGGGATAAAGCCGCTCCACCACCGCCCAGAACCGATCCGAATGGTTCATCTCCACAAGATGCGCCACCTCATGCGCGGCCACGTAATCCAGCACCGCCGGCGGCGCCATCACCAGCCGCCAGGAATACATCAGCGCCCCGTCCGCCGCGCAAGACCCCCAGCGCGACCGCGTGTCCCGCAGGGTGACCCGCGTCACCTGCCGCCCGATCACCGCCGCATGACGATCCGAGGCCGCCACCAGCCGATCCCGCGCCAGCGCCTTCAGAAAGGCCCCCGCCCGCACCCCCGCCTGCGCCGGATCGCCGGGAATGAGCAGCGCCTCACCCTCCACCCGCACGCCGCGCCCCGTGCCGGGAACCAGCCGCAGCAGCCGCCCCTCCACCGGAATCACCGATCCGATCCCCACGCCCTCGCGCCGCGGCATCCCGGCCAGCGTCTCGCGCAGCCACCCCTCCTGCGCCCGCGCAAAGGCCATCGCCTCCGCCTCCCGCGCGCGGGCGGGCAGCGACAGCGTCACCCGACCATCCAGCCGCGACACGCGCAGCGAAAACCGCCGCGCACGGGCCGACCGTTTCAGCACAATCTCCACCGGCGGCGGTCCGGGCAGGATGGGCATGCGGAACCTCTTGATTTGCCCGCCAAGGATAGCCACTTGGACGTTGGCCGCAACGGCTGCAAAAGCCTTTGACACCCGCCCTGCGGTGTGGCAAGCGACCACGACTCTGGACAACCCAGCCTGACCATCGGCGCGCCTGATTCCACGGGGATCGGGGCCGCCACAGAAGGGAACGACCATGCCCAAGGAAGAATGGGGTACCAAGCGCATCTGCCCGACCACCGGCAAGCGCTTCTATGACCTGAACCGCAACCCGATCGTCTCGCCCTATACCGGCGAGGTGGTGGATATCGAATCCGCCCGCCGCAAGATGGCCGCCGCCGCGATCAGCCGCGTGATCCCGGAAAAGGATGACGACGTCCTGGTCGATGATCTGGAAGCCGATGACGAACTGCTCGAGGCCGGGGTCGCCGACGACACCGAACTCGACGACGATCTGCTCGAAGACGATGCCGATGACAACGTCTCGCTCGACGATCTGGCCGATGTGGCCGGCGACGAGGAGGAAGTCTGAACCGCCATCCGGCGGGGGGCTGCGGTGCCCTGCAAAAGTCGGAAAGACCCCGCGTTTTTCCCCTTGCACGCCACCGCGCCCTCCACTAGACAGCGGCCCAACAAGGCGGCGACGCCTTGCCCATCGAAGCGGCAACGCTTCGACCTCCGGTGGGGTCATAGCTCAGATGGGAGAGCGCTTGAATGGCATTCAAGAGGTCCGGGGTTCGATTCCCCGTGGCTCCACCAACAAAAACAAGTGGTTCGCGAGAAAAAGGCCCGGTCTGATCCGGGCCTTTTCGCTTTGGGGTAACGCCAGGGGGAACAACGTCGCGGGGTAGCTTTACCCGGACGGGCCGCGACCCGGCTGCAATACCCGAGTCGTCATCGCAGGCGTTACCCCGGCCCGTTACCCCGTTGCCTCCCTGCGGGGATTCGGTGCTTCATCTGACTGCCAAGATGCAAAATATTTCGCGTCGCTGTAGGCTACTCACGAAGGACCTAAATGCCATACAAGCATCTGATTTTTCGAGTTTCTATGGAGATCGAAGGCATGAAGGGAAGCCTACAGCCCCTACTTGAGCGCGGGCATGAGGCAACGCTTAGCCCGCAAGACGACATCGTGGTTACCAATGTTCTCGCCCGAAGCCGCGACATACTTGATACGGCGATGGAAGCAGTCTGGCTTGCGCACAGGGACCTCGCCGCGCCCCGCCGCAGAAAAAGGAAATACAAGCCTTACTTTCCGATTTGGCTATCATCTGACGACTTTGAAGATGAACTCATTGACGCGCAGCTTGGCAACTTAGCAATCACAAACAGAGCTGCTTACGAAGCTATTCGGTCGCGGCAGCCCTTCTTGAGGGAAGAAAACGACTGGCTCACGCACCTGCGCGACCACGCTAGGACCAGACACAAAGGTTACGTTGACCTGAAAGCAAAGCTGCACATCATCCCTCGGAATGCGGTCCCAGAGGCAGACCGGGCCTCCGGTGGCGGTGAGGCTACGGATCAAGCAGGTCGAATTGATGGAGCGTCTGCCACACCGGAACAGGGTGCGGTCGCAAGGCCCTTCGCTGACTTCGGACTGCGCCTAGAACAGACAATCTCGATAACCGATCGACACGGGGTTACGATCGCAAGAAATGCCGTCGAGTTCTGCGAGGAGTGCATTTCGAAGGTCGAGGAGACTTTTCACGAGGTTATGGCAACACTGCCGAGCGAAGGAGGGGCATAAAGCCCCTCGCCACTACCCTTATGGCCTAAACGGCTTCTTGTAATGCTAGCGGCCTCTGGCGGCCTGCGCGTCGTTGCGCCTTCTTCACGTCTTCCGGTCAGCATCCTCCTGCTGCCCAAAAGCTTAACGCCCCGTCGCGCCGCCGCGCGTGGCCACAGTTTGCTGCACAGAAAGCGGCACAGGACGGGACACAACCGATTTCGGGGTAACCCCTTGGCAGGCGGCAGAATTAACCATGCCGGCGCACGCCCTCAATCCTCCGCCTGCCCCACCTGCGCCAGCACATCCCCCCGTCCCCGCGCCCGCAGGATCATCGGCAGGATCAAGGCCACCGCCGCCAGCGCCAGCAGCACCGCCGCGATGGGCGACTGCACCAAGGTCATCGGATCGCCCTGCGAGATCGACAGCGCCCGCCGCAACTGCTGTTCCGCCATCGGCCCGAGGATCAGCCCCACCACAACCGGTGCGATCGGATAGCCGTACAACCGCATCAGATAGCCCAGCGTCCCGAAAAGAACGAGCATGGTCAGCTCCACAGGCGACGGGTTCACCCCCAGCGTGCCCAGCGTGGCAAAGACCAGGATACCCCCGTAAAGCCAGGGCTGCGGGATTTTCAGCAGCAGGATCCAGAACCGGATCAGCGGCAGATTCAGCACCAGAAGCATGACATTGGCCACCAGAAGCGACGCGATCAGCCCCCAGACAAGGTCTGGCGCCGTGGCGAACAGGAGCGGCCCCGGCTGCAACCCGAACTGCTGGAACCCGGCCAGCATGATCGCCGCCGTCGCCGTCGTCGGCAGGCCCAGCGTCAGCAACGGTACCAGCGTCCCGGCGGCTGCGGCATTGTTCGCGGCCTCCGGCCCCGCCACCCCCTCAATCGCGCCTTTTCCGAATTCTTCCGGATGCTTAGTCAGGTTCCGCTCCGTCGCATAGGACAGGAAGGAGGCGATATCCGCCCCGCCCGCAGGCATCGACCCGATGGGAAAACCGATCCCCGTCCCCCGCAACCAGGCCTTCCAGGACCGCGACCAATCCTGCGCCGTCATCTTGACCCGCCCCTTGATCGCCAGCACGGCACCGTCATTCCCCGGCCCCTGCGCCGCCACGAACAGCGCCTCGCCCAGCGCGAACATCGCCACCGCCAGCGTCGTCACCTCGATCCCGTCCAGCAGCTGCGGCACCCCGAAGGCCAGCCGCGTCTGCCCCGTCAACTGGTCGATCCCCACCATTGCCAGCGCCAAGCCGATGAAAAGAGACACCAATCCCTTGATCGCGCTTTCCCCGAAAGCGGCCGAGACGGTGACGAAGGCCAGCACCATCAGCGCGAAATACTCCCTCGGCCCGAAGACCAGCGCCAGCTTCACCACATGCGGCGCAAGGAAGGCCAGCAGCAGCGTCGCGATCAGCCCGGCCACGAAAGACCCGATGGCCGCTGTCGCCAGCGCAGGCCCGCCACGCCCGGCCCGCGCCATCTTGTTCCCTTCCAGCGCCGTGATGACCGATGCGCTTTCACCGGGCGTGTTCAGCAGGATCGACGTCGTCGATCCCCCATACATCCCCCCGTAATAGATCCCCGCGAACATGATCAGCGACCCGGCCGCATCCAGCCCATAGGTCACCGGCAAGAGCAGAGCCACGGTCAGCGCGGGCCCGATCCCGGGCAGCACGCCCACCGCCGTACCAAGCGTCACCCCGATCAGCGCATAAAGCAGCATGATCGGCTCGAACGCCGTCGCAAGCCCTTGCAGAAGAAAGGAAAACGTATCCATCTCAGCGCCCGAAGATCGCCATCTCGATCGGTCCGGCCGGCAGGTTCAACTGCAACAGGACGTCGAAGACGGCATAGATGAAAAGACCCAGAACCAGCCCCGACGGGATGGCGACATGGAACCGCCGCTCGCCGAAAGCCGCCGCCGCGCAGGTGAACAGGATCGTGGCCCCAAGGACGAAACCGATGCTGTGGATGCTGGCGACCATCACCACCATCCCGCCCAGCAACCACAAAAGCGGGACTGGATGCTGCTTCGGCCGCTTCGGCCCCGGATTGCGCCACCCCTCGATCCCCGTCCCGATCCCCAGCAGGACAAGGACATAACCGATCAGCTTCGGCACATCTCCCGGCCCGACGCCGGAATAGCCCGCCTTGTCAGGTATCCGCGCACCATCCCAGATCAGCAACGCGCCAAGGCCGATCAGCGCCAGCGCGATGATGAACGCCGCCCCGTCGGGGCGGCGTCCGGATGCACCATTCGGTGTCATTGCACCAGACCGATATCCTTGAGGATCGCGGTCGTGGCTTCGATCTCCTTGGCGAGTTGCGCCTCGAAGTCGGCCCCGGCGAGGTAGGTGTCGGCCCAGCCCTTGTCGGCCAGCGCCTTCTGCCAGCCCGCCGATTTCGCAAGCTTCTCGATATCGGCCGAAACCTGCGCCTTCTGCTCGTCGCTCAGGCCCGGCGCCGCGGCGACCATCCGCCAGTTCTGCACCACCACGTCATAGCCGGCCTCCGACAGCGTCGGCGCATCCACGCCCTCGATCCGTGCATCCGAAGACACGGCCAGAAGCCGCATCGTGCCCGCCTGCACCTGCGGCAGGAACTCGCCAAGGCCCGAGATGCCCGCCGTCACCTGATTGCCCAGGATTGCCGCCGTCGCCTCGCCACCGCCCGAGAAGGCGATATAGTTGATCTTGGTCGGGTCCACGCCCGCCGCCTTGGCCAGAAGGCCCACGGTGATGTGGTCCACGCCGCCCGCAGACCCGCCGGCCCAGCTCACGGCGCCCGGATCGGCGGCCATCGCATCGACCAGACCCTTGATGTCCTGGATCGGCGAGGCGGCCGGAACCACGATCGCCACCGCCTCACCGGTCAGCCGCGCGATGGGCGTGACATCGGCCAGCGACACGGGCGAGGCATTGGTCAGGATCGCGCCCACCATCACATAGCCACCGACGATCAGTTGCGACGGATCGCCCGACGCGCTCGCCACGAATTGCGCAAGGCCCACCGTGCCACCCGCGCCGGGGACGTTCGTCACCTGGACGCTGGACGAAATGCCTTCCGCCTGCATCACTTCCTGCATGGTGCGCGCGGTGGAATCCCAGCCGCCGCCGGGGCTTGCCGGGGCCATGATGCTGTAATCATTGGCAAAGGCCGGCAGTGCCAGCGCAGCCGCAACCATCGCGCCGAAAAGGGCGTGTTTCATGTGCTTTCCTCCCTTGTCCCGGATCATGTCCGGGATGATTCCCTTGGTGGGCACCTCCTCGTGCCTCCCGAGGATGAAGCAATCACAGAAACCTGTCATCAACCTGACACGGCCTATCGCCCCGTCAGCGCCTCTTCCCACCGCGCCAGCAGCCGCCGCCGCTTGGCCTGATCCAGATAGACCAGCAGGCCGGGGCTCACCCCCACCGGCTGCAACTGCGCGCCCAGCACCGCCTGCATCATCCGCGCGCTGTTGCCATCCGACACTTCCAGCGACACCGCAGGCAGGCGCAGCTTGCGCGCCAGAACCTCCTGCCCCTCGCGGCTCATCAGGAACCCCAGAAAGGCTTCGCCCAGATCGGGGTTCCGTGCCGCCCTCGGCACCAGCGCGACGCGCGACACGACCACCGTGAAATCCTTCAGAAGCACCAAGCCAATCTCCGGTCGCTGCCGCGCCTGATCGGCGGCGTAGGACCCAAGGATGTTGTAGCCGATCTTCAACCGACCATCCGCCACCCGGTCGATGATGTCCTGACTGGTGGGAAAGACCTCCAGCCCCGCCCGCGCCATCGCGCCCACCAGCGTCCAGATATCGGCAAAGCGTTCCTCGTCGCGGGCAAGGAACAGATAGCCCAGCGCCGACCGCGTGATGTCATAGGTCCCCACAGCGCCCCCGGCCCCCGCAGGCTGCGCCTTCAGCCAATCCATCAGCGCCAGCCGCGATTGCGGCGGGCCATCCGGAAAGCTGGGCCGGTGATAGACCAGCACCGCAGGCTCAAAGGTCAGGGCATAGGCCCGATCCTGCCATTGCGCCCAATCCGGCCAGTCCCGCGCCGCCTCGGGCCGCACGGCCAGGGCATAGCCGTCATTCGCAAGGCTCATCTGCAAATCCATGCCGGAGGAAAAGACGAAATCCGCCGTCACGCCCCCGCCATCCGTCTCGTCCCGCACGCGGTCTCGGATCTGGCCTGTCAGAAGGTCCTCATAGCGCACCGCCACATCCGGATACCGCGCCTGAAACGCCTCGATCATCGGCGCGGCAAGCCCCTCGTCCAGCGTGGAATAGATGGTCAACTCCCGTGCCGCCGCGCCTGACGGGGCCTGAAACAGGAACACTTCCCCCCGCGCGGGCCACGCGAAGGCCAGGGCCAAAAGGAACGGCAATATCCCCCTCATGTCGCACAGCTTGCCCCAACCCGCCCCGGTTCACAACGCCGCCATTCCCCCCTACTCTGCCGCGCCGGAGGACCCCATGCGCATCATGCTTGTCGAGGATGACCGCCCACTGGCCGAGGCGCTGACCACGCTTCTGGTCGCAGCGGGCTATGCCGTGGACACCGTCCATGACGGCGCCTCGGCCGAGGCGCTGGGGGCCGTGGAGCGCTTCGACCTCGTGATCCTCGACCTCAACCTGCCGGAAATGGACGGCCTCGCCGTCCTGCGCGCCATGCGCGCGCGGTCGGACGATGCCGCCGTGATGATCCTGACAGCACGCGGCGCGCCCGAAGATCGGGTGCGCGGCCTGAACCTCGGCGCCGACGACTATCTCACCAAACCCTTCGACGTGGCGGAATTCGAGGCGCGGGTGCGGTCCCTCCTGCGCCGCCAGGCAGGGCTGCGGGCCTCCAGCCTCACCCTTGGCGAAGTGACCTTCGACCTTATCTCGCGCCGCTTCTTCACCCCCGACGGCGCCATCGACCTGCCCGCCCGCGAACTCGCGCTTCTGGAACTGCTCTTCACCCGCGCGGGCAAGGTGGTCAGCAAGGAAACCATCGTCCAGTCCCTGACCTCGCTCGATGACAGCCTGTCCGACAACGCCATCGAACAATATGTCTCGCGCCTGCGCCGCCGCCTTGCCCCGCATGGCGTGACGCTGCGCACTGCGCGCGGGATCGGCTACTATATCGACAAAGGCCCCGGCGCATGACAGCGCTTCCCGTCTTCGCCCGCGGGTCCCTGCGCCGCCGCCTTCTGGGCTGGCTGCTCGTCTCCACCCTCTTCCTCGGCCTGATCGCCCTCGCCGACACCTGGGCCGAGGCGCGCCGCACCGCGCAAGGCGTGTCGGACCGCGTCCTCGCCGGCTCTGCCCTTGCCATCGCCGAACGGGTAACTGTCGATCTCTCCGGCGCGATCGAGGTGGACATCCCCTATTCCGCGCTCGACATGCTGGCCTCCGCCGCCGAGGATCAGGTCTTCTACCGCGTCGATGGCCCCGACGGCTTTCTCACCGGATATGAAGGCCTTGCCCTCGCCCCCCGGCTGGACGGGGCCGAAACGGGCTTTGCCGACGGCACCTTCGGCGACACGCGCCTTCGCATCGCCACGCGCTACGGGCAGGTCTCCACCGGCGCGGATGTGCTGCCCTTCTCCGTCACCGTGGCCGAATCCACCCGCGCCCGCGATGCGCTGGCGAAATCCATCCTCTTCCGCTCCGCCCTGCGGATGACGGGCCTCGCCGCCGGGGCCGCGCTGATCGTCTGGGTCATCGTGACCATCGCACTGCGCCCTCTCGACCGGCTGACCCGGACGCTTGCCGCCCGCGCCCCCGATGACCTCAGCCCGCTTCAGGCCGATATCCCGTCCGAAGTCGCAGGCCCGATTGAGGCGATGAACAGCTTCATGCAGCGGCTCGACGGTGCCGTAGCCGCGCTCCGCAATTTCACCGGCAATGCGGGCCACCAGCTTCGCACGCCCCTCGCCACCGTCCGCGCCCAGCTTGCCCTCATCGCCCGCGGTGGCCCCGAAAGCCGCGACGGCATCGCCAAGGCCGAAAGCGCGCTGATCCGGGCCGAACGGGTGCTTGCGCAACTCCTGATGCTGGCCCGCATCGACGCCGCCGCCGCCCGCCGCGCCTTGCCCGACACCGACATCGCCGCCATCGCCCGCGCCACCACCGCCGAAGCGATCCCCGAAGCCACCCGCTTCGGCCATGACCTTGGCTTCGAAGGTGAAGACAGCCTCACCGTCCGCGCCGACCCCGTCCTCTGCGCCGAACTGCTGACCAACCTCGTGGACAACGCCATCCGCTATGCAGGCCCCCGCGCCACGATTACCGTCCGCGCCCGCACCACACCCCAAGGCCCGGTGCTGGAGGTAGAGGATGACGGCCCCGGCCTGCCCCCCGACGCCATCCCCCGCCTGATCGCCCGTCAGGACCTGCGCGCTGATGCCACGCAAGGCACCCATGGCCTCGGCCTCGCCGTGGTGGCCGAAATCGCCCGGCTCTTCGGCGCCACGCTCGACTTCGCTCCTGCCGCCTCCGGCAAGGGCCATGTCATCCGCTGCCGCTTTCCGCAGCCAGAGGCCGATTAGAACGCGTTCACGATCAGGAAGATCGTCGCCTTCGCCAGGGCCCAGACCACGCCCGACACCACGATCATCGACAGCACGCCCATGACCGCCCCGATCATGACCCAAAGCCCGTCCCGCTCCAGCACGCCCAGCGCCATCAGCGAAATCGCAAAGGCTGGCAGCATATTGCCCAGCGGGATCGGCATCGCCAGCACGATGGCCAGCACAAGGCACAACCCGCCGATGATCCGCTCCCCCGTGGCCGAGGTGATGAACAGGAGCCGCGGCTTCAACAACCGCTCCGCCCGCGCCAGCAAGGGCGTCACCCGCCCGACAAAGGAATTGAAATCCGCCCGGGTCATGGATCTGTCGGCAATGATCGCCGGCAGCCAGGGCAGCTTGCCCAGCATCATCTGCGCCGTCAGGTAAAGCAGCGGCAGCCCTAGGATAGAGGACGTCCCCGGAGGCGTCGGCACCACGTTCGGCAAGGCAAACAGAAGGATCAGCGCCGCCACCGCCCGGGCATCCATCGCCCGCATCAGATCAGAGACCGACACCCGCTCGCGCCGCTCATCCGCGCCGATGGCATCAAGGATCTGGGAAAACCGCTTCTTGCCCTCGGGCTGCGGGCCTTCGATCCCGCGAAAGCGTTTTGCGATCTTCCGTCCCCGACCCATCGAAGGTGATCCTCTTCCCTGCCCACCCAACCTCGGCATTCCCGCCGCCGGATGCAACCCCGGCCCGCCGCCCCATGACGGGCTTGTCAGGGGATGACCTCGAACCGGTCCACATCCACCATGCCATGATCGGTGATCTTCAGATGCGGGATCACCGGCAGCGCAAGGAAGGCCAGTTGCAGGAAAGGCTCCTCCAGCACCACGCCCAGCCCCGCCGCCGCCGCCCGCAGCGCGACCAGCTTCTCGCGCACCACCTCGAAGGGCTCAAGGCTCATCAGCCCCGCCACCGGCAGCGCCAGTTCCGCCAGCACCCGCCCCCCTTCGACCACAACGAATCCCCCCTCGATCTCGCCCAGACGGTTCGCCGCCAGCGCCATGTCGGCATAATCCGCACCGACCACTGCAATATTGTGATGGTCATGGCAGACGGTGGAGGCGATCGCCCCCCGCTTCAACCCGAAGCCTTGCACGAATCCCGTCGCGCGGTTGCCATTCTTCCCATGCCGTTCGATCACCGCGATGCGGATCAGGTCGCGCGTCAGATCGGGCCGCTTGTCGCCATCCACCGGGGCGATGTCGAAGGTCAGATGGTCGGTGATGATCTTTCCCGGCAGGATGCCGATGACCGGCGTCTCCACCCGGTTCCCACCACAGCGGAAGTGATGCGCCTCCACCTTCGGCGCCTTCACCGAATGCCGCGCTACCGGAGGAATGACCTCGCGCGCGGCAAAGGCCGCCTCCGTCACCTCCACCCCGCCCGCAAAGACAATCGCCGCATGGCACCCCTCCAGCGAATCCAGCACCGCGATATCCGCCCGCTTCCCCGGCGCGATCAGCCCCCGGTCCTTCAACCCGAACGCCTCGGCCGCCGACAGGCTCGCCGCCCGATAGACGGCCAGAGGCTGCGCCCCCAAGGCAATCGCCGTGCGGATCATGTGATCCAGATGCCCATGCTCCGCGATATCCAGCGGGTTCCGGTCATCCGTGCAAAGGCACAGATAGGGCGCATACCGCTCCACCAGCAGCGGGGCCAGCGCATGCAGGTCCTTCGACACCGATCCCTCGCGGATCAGCACCCGCATCCCCTTGCGCAGCTTCTCCAAGGCCTCCTCGGCACTGGTCGCCTCATGCTCCGTCCGTATCCCCGCCGCGATATAGCCGTTCAGGTCATTCCCCCGCAAAAGCGGCGCATGGCCGTCGATATGCCGCCCCTGCCAGGCCTCCAGCTTGGCCATGCAGCCCGCGTCCTGCATCAGGACACCGGGAAAATTCATGAACTCTGCCAGCCCGATGCCCCGCGGATGATCCATCAGCGGGATCAGGTCCGCCGCCTCCAGCCGCGCCCCCGCCGTTTCCATATGCGTGGACGGCACGCAGGACGACAACTGCACCCGTATGTCCATCAGCGTCCGGCTTGACGCCTCCAGGAAATAGCCGATCCCCTCCAGCCCGCAGACATTGGCGATCTCATGCGGATCGCAGATCGCCGTCGTCACCCCCCGCGGGGTCACGCAACGGTCGAATTCAAACGGCGTCACCAGCGAGCTTTCGATATGCAGATGCGTGTCGATGAACCCGGGCACCAGCACCTTGCCCGCCACATCGACGACCCGCCGCCCTTCATAGGCCCCGAACACCCCAACGATCGTATCGCCGCAGATCGCCACATCCGTTTCCACCAACTCCCCGGTGATCAGGTCGAAGACCCGCCCCCCGCGCAGCACCAGATCGGCGGGCATCTGCCCGCGCCCCTGCGCGATGCGGTCGGAAAGGGCGGCCCTGGGGGAAATCTGCGGCATGGTCGGTCTCCTTTGCCCCAGCAAAGCCCAAGCCCCCGCCCCCGTCCAGCCCCCGATGACACAGCCCCCGATCACAGGAGGGCGATCCCCCTTGCAGCCCCGCAGAAAGGATGGTCCAACCCTCCCAAGACCCGGAGAACCCCATGCGCCCCCTGCGCGGCATCGCCTTCAAGCTCGGCTCCGTCCTCGTCTTCATCGTGATGTCGGCGATGATCAAGGCCACCGCCGACCATGTCCCTGCAGGACAGGCCGTCTTCTTCCGCTCCGCCTTCGCGATTCCCGTCATTGTCCTGTGGCTGATGCTCCGCCGCGAACTGGCCACCGGGCTGCGCGCCGCCCATCCGATGGGCCATGTCTGGCGCGGCTTTGCAGGCACCTGCGCCATGGGCCTCGGCTTTGCAGGCCTCGGCTATCTGCCGCTGCCGGAAGTCACCGCCATCGGCTATGCCGCCCCTCTCCTCACCGTCATCTTCGCCGCGATGTTCCTCGGCGAAGATGTCCGCCTCTTCCGCCTCTCCTGCGTGGCCCTGGGGATGGTGGGCGTGCTCATCGTCCTTTCCCCCCGCCTGACTGTCCTCGACGGCGGCGCGGGCCATGCCGAAGCCTTCGGGGCGATGCTCGTCCTCGGCGGGGCCGTCTTCGCCGCCCTCGCGCAGGTCTTCGTGCGCAAGCTGGTGCAGACGGAAAAAACCCCCGCCATCGTCTTCTACTTCTCGCTCACCGCCACGCTCCTGTCACTGATCACCCTGCCCTTCGGCTGGGTCTGGCCGGAACCCTTAGAACTCGCCCTTCTCATCGGCGCGGGGCTTCTGGGGGGCGTCGGCCAGATCCTCCTCACCTCCAGCTACCGCGAGGCGGATGCCTCGCTCGTCGCCCCCTTCGACTATGCCTCGATGCTCTTCGCCCTTGCCATCGGCTGGTTCGTCTTCGCCGAAATGCCCACGATAACCATGCTGGCCGGGGCCGCGCTCATCATCCTTGCAGGAATCCTGATCATCTGGCGCGAACGCCGCCTCGGCAAGGATCGGGCGCAGGCCCGCAAGGTGACCACGCTTCAGGGCTGACGCCCCCTTGACCGCGCCGCGCCAACCGACAGGATCACCCCCGCAGCGCCGCGAAAGGACCGCCCATGACCGCTTCCCCCGTCGTCCTCGTCGCAGGCTCCCTCCACCACGACATCATGATCGAAACGGACCACCTGCCGCGCCCGGACGAAACCGCCGTCGGCCGCCGCTGGTATCCCAAATTCGGCGGCAAGGGCGGCAACCAGGCCATCGCCGCCGCCCGCGCCGGGGCCAGCGCCCGCATGGTCGGGGCCGTCGGCCAGGATGATTTCGGCCTGTTTCTGCGGGCAACGCTGGATCGCGCCGGCGTGGATCACCGCTTCGTCGCCACGCTGCCCGATCACGGCTCCGGGATGAGCGTGGCGCTCACCCTTCCCGATGGCAACTATGCCGCCACCATCGTCTCGGGGGCCAATCTCGCGCTCGATCCGGCTACTCTGGCAGACCCGGCCCTGTGGCAGGACGTGGCCCTTCTCCTCCTTCAGAACGAGGTGCCAGAGGCGGTGAACCTCGCCGCAGCCGCTGCCGCCCGGCAGCGCGGCCTGCCCGTCCTGCTCAACGCGGCGCCCGCCCGCCCCCTGCCCGAAGCCTTGCGTTCCGCCGTGACCGTCCTGATCGTCAATGCCGTCGAGGCGGCGATGATGGGGGCGGGCGATGTCCAGGACCTGCCCTCCGCTGCCCGCGCCGCAGGCCACCTCGCGCGCCCGGGTCAGGCCATCATCGTCACGGCGGGCGGCCATGGCCTGGCCCTTGTCGGCGCAGACGGTGCCACGCTGGCCCTGCCCGCATCCCCCGTGACCGTCATCAGCACACATGGCGCGGGGGACTGCTTCTGCGGCACGCTGGCGGCCGAGCTGGCCCGCGGCGCGGATCTTCCCGCCGCCTGCCGCAGCGCCTCTCTCCGCGCAGCCGCCCATGTGGCGGGGTGGCAGATTTAGGCCCGAATCGGGCGGAAATGTGGCAAACTGCGGCAGACCAACCGCCGAGGCACCTCGCGGCATGGGTTGAAAAGGGCAATTTGTCGCAGTTCATAGTTGAATTTTCAGACTTTTTCGGACCAAGTTCCAAAAATTTGTCAGACCAAACGACGATCACAAACCCGCCACGTTTTTGCCATATTTGGTCCACGGGCCGCGCTTCGCCCGACTTAACGAGTGGGGACACAGATGCGTCGACTCAAGATCACCGGCCCGGTCCGCCCTTTGCCCATGCGGCAACGGACTGCATCGGCCACCGTCGCAGTGCCCACCTTCACCAAGGGGCATTGCCATGACTGAAAACCGCGTCACCCTCCTGTCCAGCCGCAAACCGACCGAAAACCTGCTGGAGCGGGCGCGTGCGGGCCGTCGTACGGCGCTTGTGGACCGCACGGTCACCATCGTCGAAACCTCGACGGACGGCCAGACCGTGACCGAACACCGTTTCTCGGGCATGCCCCGCATGGCGGATGTCATCGCCCGCCTCGGCGGCGACGTGCATATCCTCAGCCTGCGCACGGAAAAGCTCGACGGTCGCGGCAGCAGCAAGCCGGTCATCGCCGCCGAATGACGCCCCGTCAGGGCCAGTGAAGAAACCGCGCCACCCCGGCGCGGCTTTCGCCATGCGCGGCACCGCCGGCGCCTCTATCCCGCTGCACCCAGCGCATGGCTGACGGGACGCAGCGCCCCATAAAGATCGCGCCAGATGGCATAGCGGGCCTCCGCGCGCCCGCTTTCGGTCGGGCGCGGCAGGAAAGTCCTGTCGGATGTGACAAGCGTGCCCGCAGCGGTGGCGAGGTCGGCCATGACGCCCGTTCCCACGCCCGCCATCAGCGCCGCGCCAACCGCCCCCGGATCGCGCCCCGCAACCCTCAGAACCGGGCGGCCAAGCACATCGGCCCGCATCTGCGCCCAGCCATCCGACGCGAATCCGCCCCCGCCGGCCCGAAGAACAGGCGGCACCACACCCGCCGATCGTTCCAGCGCCTCAAGGGCAAGCCGCGCCGAAAAGGCCACGCCTTCCATCACGGCGGCGGCGATCTCTGCCGGGCCATGGGCCGTGGTCAGGCCGGCAAAGCCCCCGCGTGACGCGGCATCCCAGATCGGCGCGCGCTCGCCTTGCAGATGCGGCAGGAAGAGGGGGGCATCCGCCGCCACCGCCCCGACCATCGCCGCCAGATCGGCAACCGACCGGCCCAGCAACCGCGCCACCCAGTCAAGCGAGGCCCCGCCCGATTGCGTCGGCGCCGCGTGCAGCCGAAGACCGCGCCATTCGGGAAAGGTGATGATGCCCGGCTCCGGATGAAGGTCGGCCGACATGATCCCCAGAACCTCCGACGTCCCCGACAGGTAGAAGGCTTCGCCATCCCGCGCCACGCCCAGACCGAAAAGGCTGGCCCAGGCATCCATGACGCCCAGCACGACGGGAACACCCTCAAAGGGCCAGTCGGGGCCGACATGCCCCACCACCGCAAAGGGATCGGCCAGCGGCGCCAGACGCTCCTTCGCACCGCCCAGACGCGCGATCAGCGGATCGGCATAGGCGAATCCCGGCGTGACCAGCCCGACAGAGGATATCGGATCGCTCGCCAGCGCCCCGGTCAGCCGGGCCAGAACCCAGTCGCGCGGCAGCAGGACATGGGCGCTGCGCTCCCATATCGCGGGATGGGCCGCCTGCATCCAGGCCATGCGGGCCAAGGCGTGGCTGGCATCGACAGGGATCGGCGCACCAAGCCAGGCGATCTTCTCCGCAGACGAAATCCCCCGGTCGAGGGCCGCCCCCGCCTCTGCCGCGCGGGTATCCTGCCAGACAAGCGCCGGATGCAGCACGGAAAGCCCGGAATCGACGAAGACATGCGTATTCACCTGCGACGTCAGGCACAGCGCGGCGGCGCGCCCCTGCCGGGCAAACTGCTCCAATGCCTGCCGGACAAGGCGCAGCCAGTCCTCCGGATCCTGTTCCACCTGCCCTGCGGCCAGCCGCCGCGTCGGATAGGCAGCGGCGAACTCCGCCACGCGACGGCCGCGCAGGTCGATCATCACCGCCTTGACCGATGTGGTGCCGATATCAATGCCGATCAGATGTGAAGCGGACACATGACCTCCGAGATGCCGTCCCCGCAGGCTCCGAAAACCTCTGGACGCGGCCAGACTGGCCTGACAATCATTCCGCCGCAAGGTCGAGAAACCAACGGGGAGCGACGGGACATGACTGGACTTACACGGCGCGATATCGGACGCCGCATCGCAGGGCTGACGCTGGCCACCGGGTTGGCAACGCTCGGGACGGCGGCCTTCGCGGCGGGCGAAAAGGTGGCGGTGGTCACCCCCTATCTCTCGCAGCCCGGCACCCAGTTCTATGTCGAGGCCTTCCAGGCCCGCGCCAAGGAACTCGGCTGGGAAGTCAATGTCATCGACACGGCAGGCGATGTGGCCGCCGTGATCAGCCGGATGGAGGATCTGGCCACGCAGGGCGTGGATGCCATCGTCCTGAACGTGGACCCGGCACAGGTGGGCGCGGGCCTCGATGCCGCAGCGGCAGCCGGCATTCCCGTCTTCGGCATGGATGCCGGCACCGATCCCCGCATCAAGGCCAATGTCACGTCGAACGGCTATGCCATGGCCGCCGAAACGGCCGTCTATGTCGCGAACCGGATCGGCGGTGCGGGCAATGTGGTGATGTTCGTCTTCGATGCCTTTCCGCCCGTCCAGGTGCGCGGCGCCATCGCCGATGCCGTCTTCGCCAACCATCCCGACATCACGGTCCTTGATCGCGTGACCCCCGATGTCTCGGATGGCGGCATCGCCGACAGCCGCGCCAAGATGGAGGCGATTCTCGCCGCCAATCCCGAACCCGGCAGCATCAAGGCCGTCTGGGCGGCCTGGGACCAGCCCGCCCTCGGCGCGCTTCAGGCGATCGAAGCGGCGGGACGGCAAGGCGAAGGCATCGTCATCACCGGGATCGACGCCAATCCGCAGGCCCGCGAAGCGGTCGCCACGGGCGGCAATTTCGAAGCCACCGTCGCGCAGGATTTCGCCGGGATCGGGGCCACGACGGCGGATACCGTCGCGCGGGTTCTCGCGGGCGAGACGCTGAAATCCAACGTGATCTACGTCCCGACCAGACTGATCACCAGCGCCAACGCCCAGGAATGATCGCAGCCGGGGGCGGCCCGCGCCGCCCCCATGCCCTGTCATCATGCCGGAACTGAACCTCTCGGGCCTTGTAAAGACCTTCGGTCCGGCGCGGGCGCTGGACGGCGCGGCGCTGTCCTTGCGCGGCGGCGAGGTCCACGCCCTGATGGGCGAAAACGGGGCGGGCAAAAGCACCCTCATCCGCATCCTCGCCGGGCTGGAAACCGCCGATTCCGGCGCGGTGACGCTGGATGGCGCGCCCCTGCGTCTGGGCTCGCCCGCTCTGGCCGAGGCGGCAGGTTTCCGCTTCCTGCATCAGGAGCTTCAGGTCGTCCCGGCCCTCAGCGTGGCCGAGAACATGCATCTCGCACGGCCCTATCCGCACCGTTTCGGGCTGGTCGATTGGCCCGCCCTGCACAAGGCCGCGACAGCGGCCCTCGCGCGCCTCGGGACCACGCATATCGACCCGCGCGCCATGATGGGGTCGCTCGGCACCGGCGACCAGATGCTGGTGCGGATCGCGGCCACCCTTCTGACAGAGGGCGCCGCCCCCTGGGCCTATGTCATGGACGAGCCCACCGCCGCCCTGACAGGAACCGAAGCCGCCCGCCTGTTCGAGGCCATCGCCGCGCTCAAGGCGGCAGGTGCCGCCATTCTCTACGTCTCGCACCGGATGGACGAAGTCATGACGCTCTCCGACCGGATCACCGTGCTGCGGGATGGCAGGCATGTCGCCACCCGCGACCGCAGTGCCACGACGCGGGACGAGATCATCCGCGACATGACAGGCCGTGACCTGACGGACCTCTTTCCCCGCCGCATCCCGGCAACCGCCGAGCCGGTGCTTTCCGTCCGCGACCTGCGTGCCGCAGGGCTCGGTCCGCTCTCCTTCGACGTGGCGGCGGGCGAGGTTCTCGGGGTGGCAGGCCTCTCCGGCTCGGGCCGGGAGGTGCTTCTTCGCGCCCTGATCGGGGCCGTGCCGCGCAAGGGCGACCTTTCGCTGCGCGGTGCGGCACTGGCAACCGATCCCGCAGGGACATGGGCGCAGGGACTGGCCTATGTCCCTCCCGAACGCCGGACCGAAGGCGTCATGCCCCGTCGTGCCCTGGCCGAAACGGTGGTGCTGCCGCATCTGGGCCGGCTATCGCGCCTCGGCTTCATCCGCCGCCGCGCCGCAACGCGCCTGGTGGCCCGCCTCGCCCGGGATGTGCGGCTGAAGGCCAGCGGCCCGGACCAGCCCGTCGCCGAACTCTCGGGCGGCAACCAGCAGAAGGTTCTCTTCGCCCGCGCCCTGGCCGGCGACCCGGCTGTCCTGCTGCTGGACGAACCCACGCGGGGCGTGGATGTCGGCGCGAAGTTCGACATCTACGCGCTGATCCGCGATCTGGCGGCGAAGGGCAATGCCGTCATCATGGTCTCTTCCGACCTGCCCGAACTGATCGGCCTTTCCGACCGGATCGCCGTGCTGGCAGCCGGGCGCATCACCGGAACCCTGCCCGCCGCCGGGCTGACCGAGGCCGCATTGCTCACCGCCTGCTACCAAAGGGAAAGCTGAACAATGGCATCCTTCCTGCGGCATTACGGATCGCTGATCGGCATGGCATCCATCGTGCTTTTCTTCTGGATCGCCCTGCCGGACACGTTCATGACCCTCCGCAACTGGCTCAACATCAGCCAGCAGCTTTCGATGCTGGTCGTGGTGGCGGTGACCATGACGGTGGTCATGGTCATGGGTGATTTCGACCTCTCCGTCGGGGCGATGGCCTCGCTTTCCGGCGTGGTCGCGGCGGTGCTTTTCACCCAGGGCCTGCCCGTGCCGGTGGCGCTCGCTGGGGCCCTCGCGGTGGGGCTGCTCGGCGGGTTGGCCAATGGTGTCCTTGTCAGTCTCCTCGGCATCCTCCCCTTCGTCGCCACGCTTGCGACGCTTACCATGTTCTCGGGCGCGGCCTTCCTCGTCTCGGGCGGCAAGACGATCTTCGGCCGCGACATCCCGCAGGGATTTGCCGATTTCGCACGCTCCGGCCTGCCGCTTGGAACATGGGACGGCAAACCCGTCCTGTTCCCCGCCCTGACGCTCCTTGCGGCGGCGGTGACTTTCGCCGTCTGGCTGGTGCTGGAGCATACGCTCTATGGCCGCAGGCTCTATGCCATCGGCGGCAATGCCGAAGCCGCCCGCCTGGCCGGGGTCAGGGTCACGGCCCTGCGGCTTTCGGCCTTCGCCTTCACCGGGGTCGGCGCGGCGGTCGCGGGCCTCATGTATGCCTCGCGCGTGGCCTCCGCCAATCCGGTGCAGGGGGATGGCCTGATGCTCACGGCGATCGCTGCCGTCTTCCTGGGCATGACGGTGACGCGGGACGGCCAGCCCCATGTCCTCGCCACGGTCGCGGGCGTGGTGACGCTGGGCGTGATGGACAACGGTCTGACCCAGCTTCAGGTGGACAGCTATGTCCGCCAGGTCCTGGTCGGCGCAATCATCCTCGTGGCAGTGTCGATCAGCGCCCTCGGCCGCCGCGCGATCCGCCTGCGCTGACGCCCGCGCGCCTGGCCGAACAGGCGCTCCGGGGCCTTCAGTCCCCATCGCTGCCCGCACCGGCGATAGCCGCTCCACTGCGCAAGCCCATGCACCACCGAAGGCGGCCCCCCGCCGCCTGACCTTCCGCCCAGGGCAAAGGCCGAATCGTCGGAATGACGAAACCCGCGTCATCGGCCGGGCTCCCCCCCTTCCGCCACGCCCGCCCGGAGCGGAACCATTGCCCAAATCTTCATCCTTTTCCTGCCGGATCGCGGCGCCTGTCGCCGAGGGGCCAAAGTCAATGCGACATCGCGCTTGACTCGCGAAACCGCGTTTCCTAGCGTTGACTGAATGAACGATCAATCAAATTAGATCGCCGCACATCGTCCGGCCCGCCCGCAGGCATCGCAGAATGCCACGGCAGGCAACCGCGATGTCCGACAGCAACGGGGGTGCCGCTTGACGATGCTTTTGTCCGCCGTCCCGACCCGCGCAGCGCGCAACGCCGTCGGGCCTGCACGGCCCTCCTTGGCCGCTTTCCGCGGCAACGTCCTCTGCGGTCATGGCCGGAACGGCAGCCGCTTCCTGCCCTCAGACAGGCCCGTTGCGGCAAACGGCACAGCCGCTTCCAGCTTGCGTTGACATCACCCTGTCCCGCCATCCGTCGGGACCCAACAGAGGAGAGTTCAAGCCATGGACGTCATCGACCAACTGCACGCCGTCCGCAGCGGCAAGCTCAGCCGCCGCGCCTTCAACCGGTCGCTGATGGCGCTCGGCATCGGCCTGACCGCGGTGCCTCTGGGCGCGCGACGCGCCCTCGCCGCGCCCGAGGATCATCCCACCTTCTTCACCTGGGGCGGGTTCGACATTCCCGAACTTTTCGTCGAATATCAGGCCAAACACGGCGAAATGCCGAATTTCTCCACCTTCGGCGGCTCCGAAGAGGCGCTGGTCAAGCTGCGCTCCGGTTTCGTCGCGGATGTTTCGCATCCCTGCCTCTCCGGCGTGCCGCGCTGGGTGGAAACCGGCCTCTTCCAGCCGATCGACACCTCGCGCCTGTCGAACTGGCCGAATGTGATGCCCGAACTCTACAATGCCGATTTCAACCAGACGGAGGGAAAGTTCTGGCTCGTGCCCTTCGACTGGGGACAGACCTCGATCACCTACCGCACCGACCTTTTCGATCTTCAGGGCGAAGAATCCTGGGCCATGCTGTCAGACCAGCGCCATGCCGGGCGGCTCGGCATGCTCTCTTCGGGCGGGGATGCGTGGTGGTGCGGCGCCATCATGGCCGGGGTGCCACTCTCCGAGATCGCAACCGAGGACGCCTTCACCCGGATCAGCGATTTCATGCGCGCCCAGCGCCCGCTGATCCGCATCTATACGGACGACACCACCTCGCTCGAACAGGCCCTCGCCTCAGGCGAACTGGTGGCGGCCATGACTTGGAACTCATCGGCCGTCACGCTGCGGGCGCAGGATGTGCCGGTCGCCTTCGCCCAGCCGAAGGAAGGCGCGCTGACCTGGGTCTGCGGGGTCATGCTCCACAAGGACGCGCCGCATCTCGACCGCGCCTATGACGTGATCGACTCGCTGATCAGCGTGCCCTCGGGCATCTTCAACATCGGCACCTATGGCTATGGCCATTCCAACATGAAGGCCTTCGACAATTTCGACGAGGCAACCCTCCGGGGTCTTGGCCTGTCCAAGAACCCCATCGAAATCCTTCAGGCCGGCCATTTCATGACCCCGCAATCGGCCGATTGGGAAGCGCGCATGAACAGCACCTGGGAAAAGATCAAGGCCGGGTTCTGATCCCGCCTCCCCCACCCCGGACCCTTTCCACCAGCCAAGGCAGGCCCCGTGACACCTTTCGACTCCGACCTTCGCCCCGCGCCGGCAGGCCGCCCTTCTCTGGCGGTCGGCCTGCGCAACCGGGTCCATCGGAGCGAGGCGCTTCGGGGCTATCTCCTTCTCTCCCCCGCCCTCGCCGTGCTGGGCGTTGCGATCATCGCCCCCCTCATCCTGCTGATCGTGATGAGCACATGGTCCATGTCGGGTTTCGACATGCTGATGACGCCCGGCCTCGGCAATTACGCCATCATCGCAAGCGACCCGATCTATGCGGCGCTTCTCGGCCGCTCGCTCAAGATTGCGGCCATCGCGACGGCGGCCACCGTGCTGCTCAGCTATCCGGTGGCCTATTTCGTGGCATTCCATGTCCACCGCCACAAGATGCTCTGGCTCATCCTGCTCACCTTGCCCTTCTGGACCAGCTACCTGATGCGCATCTTCGCCTGGCGGGTGGTGCTGGGCTATGAAGGCGTGATCAATTCGGCGCTCATGTCCCTCGGGCTGATCGAGGCACCGATGCAGGTCTTCCTCTACAGCCAGACAGCCGTGACCATCGCCCTCGCCCATGCCTGGGCCGCCTTCGCGATCCTGCCGATCTATGTCAGCCTCGAAAAGATCGACAAGTCCTACCTCGAAGCCGCTGCCGATCTGGGTGACAACGCCGCCCGCCGGTTCTGGCGGATCACCCTGCCGCTCTCGCTTCCGGGCGTTGTCGCGGCCTTCTTCCTGATGTTCATCCCGACGGTCGGCGATTACGTCACCGCCGCCATGCTGGGCGGGCCGGACGGGATGATGGTGGGCAATCTGATCCAGGCGCAGTTCGGCCCGATCAACGACTGGCCGATGGGCGCGGCCCTGGCGCTGGTGATGACGCTGGCGGTCGCAGTGGCGGGGCTGGCCTTCCTCCTTCTCACCCGCATGATCCGGAGGTAGGGACCATGGCCGCGACAGAACCCTTCCACAGCCCGAACCGCCCGCTGGCGCTCTATGCCCTCGGCTTCACGCTCTTCCTCTACGCACCCATCCTGTTCATCCCGCTGTTTTCCTTCAATTCCGGCCTCTATGCCCGCTTCCCCCTGCAAGACTTCACCCTCGCCTGGTATGCCGAACTCTGGACCCGCGGCCCGGTCTTCGCGGCGCTTCAGAACAGCCTGCAAGTGGGGCTCACGGTGGCGGTGATCTCCACCGTGCTGGCCGTTCCGGCGGCCAAGGCATTGGCGCGCTACCGCATCCCCGGCAAGGGTCCGATCCTCGGCTTCATGCTGCTGCCGCTGGTCGTGCCGGGCCTGATCTTCGGCGTCGCCCTGCTGGTTCTGGTCAGCCGCCTCGGCATCCCCCTGTCCCTCTGGACGGTCGGCCTTGGTCACATCATCATCTGCCTGCCCTTCGCGATCTCGATCCTGCTGCCGCGTTTCGAAGGCGCGAACCGGTCGCTCGAGGAAGCCTCGGCCGACCTCGGCGAGAATGCCTGGTGGACCTTCTGGCGCGTGACCTTCCCCACCATCCTACCCGGCGTGATGGCCAGCCTCCTGCTGACCTTCACCGTCTCCTTCGACGAATTCATCATCGCCTTCTTCCTCAGCGGCACCGACCCGACATTGCCGATGTACATCTGGAACCAACTGCGCTTTCCGCAATCGTTCCCATCGCTGCTGGCCCTTTCGACCCTGATCCTCGTCGTCTCTTTCGGCCTCGTGCTGGCCAGCCTCCGGCTCGCGCGGCTCAACCGCGACCTGCCCGGTCGAAAGACATCCTGAAGGAGCCCTGCGGTGATCTCGATCCAGAACGTGTCCAAGACCTTCGGCCGGGTGCAGGCCGTGCGCGACGTGACGCTCGATATCGCGCGGGGCGAGTTCTTCTCGCTGCTCGGGGCCTCGGGCTCCGGCAAGACCACGCTGCTCAGGATGCTTGCCGGCTTCGAAGGCGTCACCTCCGGAAAGATCGTCATCGACGGCCAGCCGATGCAGGACACCCCGCCGCATCTGCGGCCGATCAACATGGTCTTCCAGAACTATGCGATCTTTCCGCATCTGAACGTGCGCGACAACATCGCCTATGGCCTGCGGCGCCTCGGCACGCCCAAGGCCGAACAGGCGCGCATGGTGGATGCGATGCTCGAGATGATCGCCCTGCCCGGCTATGGCGACCGGCTGGCAACCCAGCTTTCGGGCGGCCAGATGCAGCGCGTCGCCCTCGCCCGCGCCCTGATCCTCAAGCCCAAGGTCCTCCTTCTGGACGAACCCCTGGGGGCCCTTGACAAGCAATTGCGCGAACAGATGCAACTGGAACTGCGCAGCCTGCAACGGCAGTTGGGCATCACCTTCGTCCTCGTGACGCATGACCAGGAAGAGGCCCTGACCCTGTCGGACCGGGTCGCCGTCATGTCGAACGGACAGGTGATCCAGGTCGATACGCCCTCGGGGCTGTATGACCGGCCCGTGAACCGGCAGGTTGCAGCCTTCGTCGGCACGATGAACTTCTTCGATGCGCGCATCCGCGCGCAAGGCCCCGACACATCCGCCGAAATCGCGGGGCTTGGCCGCCATCCGGTCGCCCCCTCCGCCCGCAGGGACGGGGACAGGGTGCTGGTCGCGATCCGGCCCGAAGGCTTCGCCCTCTCGCCCCAGCCTCCGGAAGGCCCCGGCCCCCGCGTTGCGGGCCGCCTCATGGCGCGGCAGTATCTCGGCGGGCGGCAGCTTCTTCACGTCGCCGTCGAGGGCCGCGCTGCGCCGGTGGCCGTCGCCGCCGTGGCCCATCGCGGCCAGGATCCATGGGAAGGGATGGAAGACAATCCCGTCTGGCTGGGCTGGAGCCGGGACGCCATGACCGTGCTAGATGCCGACTGACCGACAGACCAGACTCCGGACCTCCAGATGACCTTCGAAGACCAGAACAACGCCCCTGAACCGCCGAAGACCCGCCGCGCACAGGCCAAGGTCGAACGTCGCCAGACCCTGATCGACGCGACGATCCGCTCGATTGCCGATTACGGCCTCTCCGGCACCACGATCGCCCGGGTGACCGAGATTGCCGGCACCTCCATCGGGCTGGCCAATTTCCACTTCGAGAACAAGGAACGCCTGTTCGAGGCGACGCTGCAATATCTCGCGGATGAAGAGCGCGCGATCTGGCAAAAGTTCAACGGCGATGCCGCCCTGACACCGGCCGAACGGCTGGTGGCCCTGCTGGACGCGCGTTTCGACGCGAAGATCTGCAATCGCCGCACGCTGGCCGTCTGGTTCGCCTTCTGGGGCGATGCGGGCGCCCGCGAGATTTACCGCCGCGTGGTCGGCACGCTGGACGATGACCGTCTGAACGCCACCGTTGCGATCATCCAGGCCCTTGGCCCCGATCCGTCAGGCCATCAGCGCGATCCGATGCAGACCGCGCTGGGGCTGGAGGCCTTCTATGACGGGCTCTGGCTCAACCACCTCCTCTACCCGGCCGAGTTCAAGCGTCTGGGCTGCCGCCAGCGTGCCATCGAACATCTTGCCGCCCTCTTCCCCGCCCATGTCTCCGGCCTGCAAACGGTCGCCTCGCGCGCACCGGGCGCGCCGCCGCAGCAAAGGACCTGACCCATGGCCCGCGATGCCCGCTACGACATTCTCTTCGAACCGATCCGCATCGGCCCCGTGACCGCGAAGAACCGCTTCTATCAGGTGCCGCATTGCACCGGCATGGGCTGGGTCCGCCCGCGCACCGTGGCCGAGATGCGGGGGGTCAAGGCCGAAGGCGGCTGGGGCGTGGTCAATACCGAATACTGCTCCATCCACCCGGCATCGGATGACCAGCTTCATATCTCGGCCACGATCTGGGATGATGCCGACGTGCGCAACCACCGGCTGATGACGGACAAGGTCCACGAACACGGCGCGCTTGCGGGCTGCGAATTGTGGTTCTCCGGCTCGCGCAGCGCCAACCTCGCCTCGCGTCTCGTCTCCATGGATGTGGCCAGCCGCCCGAATGGCGTGGGTCACCCCTTCCAGTCCCGCGCCATGGACAAGGAGGACATCCGCACCTTCCGGCGCTGGCATCGCAACGCGGCCATCCGCGCCCGCGATGCCGGCTTCGACATCGTCTATGTCTATGCCACCCACGGCTATCTTCTGGCCCATTTCCTCGACCCGGAAACCAATACCCGCAGCGACGAATATGGCGGCTCGCTGGAAAACCGCACCCGCCTCGTCCGCGAACTGATCGCCGAAACGAAAGAGGCCGTCGGTGACCGTTGCGCCGTCGCCGTCCGCTTTGCCGCCGATGCCGAGGTGGGCGAGGACGGCCAGCCCATCCTGGGCGAGCGTCAGGACATGTTCGCCATGATGGCCGAAATGCCCGATCTCTGGGACATCAACATCGCCGACTATTCCCTCGAAATGGGCGTTTCGCGCTTCGTCAAGGAAGGGTCGCTGGAACCCTACATGCACTGGGTCCGTTCGGTGACGACGCGGCCCGTGGTCACGGTCGGCCGCTTCACCTCGCCCGATACGATGGCCCGCTGGGTGAAATCCGGTCTGACCGACCTGATCGGCGCGGCACGCCCTTCCATCGCCGATCCCTTCATTCCCCGCAAGATCGAGGAAGGCCGCGTCGAAGACATCCGCGAATGCATCGGCTGCAACATCTGTTACTCCGGCGACAGCCTCGCCCTGCCGATCCGCTGCACGCAGAACCCCACGATGGGCGAAGAATGGCGCCGCGGCTGGCACCCGGAACGCAGCCAGCCGCGCGGATCGGATAGCCAGGTTCTCGTCGTCGGCGCCGGCCCCGCAGGGCTGGAGGCCGCCCGCGCCCTCGGGGCGCGCGGCTATCGCGTGGCTTTGGCCGAGGCCTCGCGCGTGCTGGGCGGGCGCGTGGTGCGCGAGGCGGCACTGCCCGGCATGCGCGAATACATCCGCGTCCGCGACTGGCGCGAAGGCCAGATCGCAAAGCTCCCGAATGTCGAAGTCTTCCGCGAAAGCCGCCTCACCGCGCAGGATGTGCGCGATTTCGGCGCCGACCATGTCGTCATCGCCACCGGCGCGCGCTGGCGGCGCGACCTCTTCACGGGCAAGCACTTCGCCCCCATCGCCGAGCCGGATACCCCGATCTTCACCCCCGACGACATCATGGACGGGCGGCTGCCCGACGGGCCGACGGTCGTCTATGACGCCGACGGCTATTACATGGGCGGCGTCATCGCCGAACGCCTCCGCGCCGCCGGGCTGGAGGTGACGCTGGTCACGCCGGATGACCGCGTCTCCCCCTGGGCCGAGAATACGGGCGAAGGGTGGCGCGTGCCGGGGCATCTCATGCGCCTCGGGATCACCCTGATGACCGCGCAGGAACTGTCCTGGTTCGATGGCGCCGCCGTGACGCTGTCCTGCGCCTATTCGGGGCGGGAAAGCCTTCTGCCCGCTGCGAACCTCGTCCTTGTCGGCCAGCGCGCGCCCGTGGATGACCTCTACACCGCGCTGCGCTATGCCCCGGACGGCAGCCATGCCGATCTGCCCTTCACCCTCGCGCGCATCGGCGATTGCGAGGCCCCGGCGATCATCGCAGCCGCCACTTATGCCGGTCATCGCTACGCCCAGGAACTCGACACTGCCGTGGATGTCGATCTGCCGATGGCCCATGACAAGGTGGATGTCGGACTGGTCCCTCCGTCCCAATGGCAGCAGGCCGCGGAATGATGCGCGCGCGCCCGCCACAGGCCCGGCGATACGCCGTCGGCCTTCTCGCCCTCGCCCTTCTCGGACTGTCCGCCATCGCCGCTCTCGACCATCGGCAGACGGCCGCGCAGGCCGTTGCGCCCGCCCCGGCCTGTTCAAGCTGCGACGCCCGCCACGCCCATCTTGCCGCCCTCCGCAGCAGCCGGACGGAGGCAACCGAATGACCAAAGGCCCCGCCAATCCCGTCACGGCCGATGACCTCGCGCAGGCGCTGCCCTCCGTGCTCGCCGCCCCGCGCGATGCCGGGATCGCCCACCTGCTCTGCGCCCGCCCAAAGCCCAACGCCCGCAGCTTTCCCGATCGGCTGATCTTCAGCCGCAGCCAGGGCGTGGTCGGCGATTTCGAAATGTCCCGTCCCTGGCTGGAACGGCCCGACGGCAGCCCGGACCCGCGCATCCAGGTCTCGATCATGCCCTGGCAGGTGCTGAACCTCGTCTGGCGGGACAGGGACCGCGTCGCCCATCCCGGCGACAACATCGCCGTTGACATGAACCTGACGACCGAGAACCTGCCCGAAGGCACGCTGCTGCGTGCCGGGACAGCCATCCTCCGTGTCAGCGACGTGCCGAATGACGGCTGCGTCAAATGGAAGGTGCGCTGCGGTCGCGCGGCCTATGACTGGGTCGCCTCGCCTGCCCATCTGCCGCTGCGCCTGCGGGGGCTTTTCTGTTCGGTCGAACAGGACGGCGAATTCCACCTCGGCGACAGCCTCCGCCGTCTCTGATCCCGGCGCATCAAAGGACGCGATCCATGACAGCCCAGCCAGCCCCCCGCCCCCTGCGCATCGACCCCGCAGCGCTCGCCCTCGAACCGCTGGACCTTGATCCCGCGGCCTTCCAGTCGGCCCTGCCGGTCCAGCACTACGCCCTCGTCTTCGAGGATGCGCGGATCGGTCTTGCCGTCGGCATCTGGGACACGACCACGATGCAGGAATCCTTCGGCCCCTATCCGGGCGACGAATACATCACCGTCCTCGACGGCAGCTTCGCGATCCTTGATGGCGCGGGCAACGCCGTCGAAGGCCATGCCGGCCAAAGCGCCACCTTCCGCAACGCCATCCCCGTAAGCTGGAAACAGGACGGCTACCTCCGCAAGATCTACCTCACTCTTCAGGCCTCCTCGGATGACGCCGCCCCCATCGCCTCGGCCGAAGGCGGCGTCCGCGTCCTCGCACCGGATCGCGTCCCGACGGGCCGCCCCGGCCCCGATGGGCTGACCCGCGAGGTGATCTTCCGCAACGATGCCGGCACGATGACCGTCACGCTCTGCGCCTGGCAGGGCCGGACCGATCCGCCCGCCCCCTGCGCGACGCATCGGCTGGTGCGCGTCCTGCGGGGGATGATCACCCTCTCCGCCCCCTCGACCGCACCCGAATCCTTCGCTCCCGGCAGCCATGTCTTTCTCCCGAAAGGCACCACCTGCGCCTGGACCACGGCACCGAGCACCGTCGCCATCCTCGTCGATGTCACCGCCGACTGACCGCCGCCCGCCTCACCTCAAGGACATTCCAGATGCAGACCCTTCCCAGCCATGCCCGGATCGTCATCATCGGCGGCGGTGCCATCGGCACCTCCATCGCCTATCATCTGGGCAAGCTGGGTGTCAGCGACGTCGTCCTCCTGGAACGGGACAAGCTCACCTCGGGCACCACATGGCATGCGGCGGGCCTGATCGCCTCGGGCGGCATGTCCACCGAAACGCTCATCTGGATCGAACAATACACCCGCCAGCTCTACATCGACCTGCCCGCGGAAACCGGGCTGTCCACCGGCTGGCGGCAATGCGGCCACATCCACCTCGCCTGCGACGCCGACCGGCACGAGGTGCTGCGGCGCGACGCCAATTTCGTGCGCTCGCAGGGCGTGGAACGGTTCGAGCTGTCCCCAGCCGAAATCAAGGCCAAGTTCCCCCTGATCGAAACCGCCGGCATCGTCTCGGGCTTCTACACCCCGTCCGATGGCCGTGCGAACCCGGTCGACGCCACCATGTCCATGGCGGCCGGCGCGAGGGCAAGGGGGGTGCGCTTCTTCGAAGGCACCCCGGTCACCGATTTCGTGATGAACGGCACCCGCGTCACCGGCGTCGTCACCCTGCGGGGCACGATCCTCGCCGATCAGGTGGTGCTCGCAACCGGCATGTGGTCGCGCCAGATCGCGGCGCGGATCGGCGTCCGCGTGCCGCTTCAGGCCGCCGAACACTACTACCTCCTGACCGAGCCGATTGCCGGGATGCACCCCGACATGCCCGTGGTCGAGGACCCCACCACCTACACCTATGTCCGCGAAGAGGGCGGCGGGATGCTCTTCGGCCTCTTCGAACCCGAAGGCGCCGCCTGGAACCTGAACGGCATCCCGCAGGATGCCAGCTTCTCGGTCCTGCCCCCCGACTGGGACCGCATGACCCCCTTCCTCGAAGCCGCATTCGAACGCTACCCGGTGATGAAGACCGCCGGGATCAAGACCTTCTTCTGCGGCCCCGAAAGCTTCACCCCCGACGGCTCCTATCTCCTCGGCGAAGCGCCCGAGGTGGACGGCCTCTTCCTCGCCACCGGCCTCAACTCCCTCGGCATTCTCTCGGCCGGCGGCGTGGGGTCGATCCTGGCCGAGCTTCTGACCACCGGCACCTCCACACAGGACATCACCGGTCTCGACATCGCCCGGACGCGACCGCATCAGGCCACGCGCCACTATCTGGGCGCCCGTATCCCGAAGTCGCTGGGATACACCTTCACCTTCGGCCCGCTGCCGCATTGGCACCACAAGACCGCCCGCGGCATGCGCCGCCTTGCCCTGCACGACCGCTATGCCGCGATGGGCGCCTATCTCCACGATCTGTCCGGCTGGGAAATGCCCTACTGGTTCTCCCCCGATGCCCCGCCGCCAAAGGTGGACTATGCCTCCCACGCCCGTCAGGCCTGGCACGATCTCTCCGCCCGCGAACACCACGCCACCCGCACCGCCGCCGGGCTTTTCGACAAAAGCTTCATGGGCAAGTTCCTCGTGCAGGGGCGGGACGCGCTTGCCGTCCTGAACCGCGTCAGCGCCAACAATGTCGATGTGCCCCTCGGCACCAATGTCTATACCCAATGGCTGAACCATCAGGGCGGGATCATCAGCGACCTGACCATCACCCGCACCGGCGAGGCCGAATTCCTGCTGGTCACCGGCGATATCCTGCAATCCATGACACCGGCCTGGCTGCGCCGCCAGACCCGCGCAGACGAGGCCGTTACCGTCAGCGACGTGACCAGCGCCTTCACCATCCTGTCGCTGCAAGGTCCGAAATCCCGCGACATCCTTCAGGCCATGACCGGCGAGGACCTGTCGAATGCGGCCCTGCCCTTCCGCGCCAGCCGCTTCATCGACATCGGCCCGGTCCCCCTGCGGATCGTGCGCGTCACCTACATGGGCGAACTGGGCTACGAACTCTACATCCCCACCGAATATTCCCACGCCGCCCATGACGCCCTGATCGCGGGCATGCGCGCCGCCGGGGTGGAACCGGTCCATTGCGGGATGATGGCGCTGGAATCGCTGCGCCTTGAAAAGGGCTACCGCGATTTTGCCGTGGATATCGACAACACCGATACGCCGCTTCAGGCCGGGCTCGGCTTCGTCGTCGATTTCTCCAAACCCGATTTCATCGGCCGCGATGCCCTCCTGCGGCAGAAGGCAGCCGGCCCCCTGACCCGGCGCGTAGTGCAGTTCCTGCTACAGGACCCCGAACCCCTGCTCTTCGGCAACGAACCCATTCTCTGCGACGGCAAGGATGCGGGCTACATCCGCGCCGGGGCCTTCGGCCCGACCCTTGGCGCCTCGGTCGGCCTCGGCCTGGTGACCCATGACGACGGCATCACCGCCGACATGCTGCGCAGCCATCGCTGGGAGGTCGAGGTGAACGACCGCCGCATCCCCGCAACCCCTTCGCTGGCACCCTTCTTCGATCCGAAAGGCGAACGTGTCCGTGCCTGACAGACTGGCATCCCCCCGCAGCATCCTCGTGCTCGGCGCCGGAATGGCGGGCCTTGGCGCGGCCCGCGCGCTCAAGGACGCGGGCGCAAGCGTCAAGGTGATCGAGGCGCGAAACCGCATCGGGGGGCGCACCCATACCAGCCATCTCTGGCCCGATCTGCCCGTGGACATGGGGGCAAGCTGGATTCACGGCACAAAGGGCAATCCAGTCACCGCCCTCGCCCGGGCGCAGGGGCTGAAGATCACCCCCACCGATTACGAACGCTCGGTCACATTTGATTCCTGCGGCCAGAAGGTCCCCTTCGTGAAGGCCGCGAAATCGGCGCTCAAGCTGGTCGAGAAGGCCCGCAAACGCGTGTACAAGGCCGATGCCGACCTGTCGCTGCAAGTGGCCATCGAAGCCTCGCCCGAATGGCAGCAGCTTTCAGAAGATGCCCGCCGCGTCGCGCGTCTGGCGATCAACACGCGGATCGAACATGAGTATTCCGGCGACTGGAGCCGCCTCTCCGCCTGGAATTTCGACCAGGGTGTCGATTTTCCGGGCGACGAGGCGGTGGTGACCCCCGGCTTCGGCCCGATCCTCGCGCATCTCGCGCAGGGTCTCGACCTCCGCCTTGGCGAAGCAGTCCGGTCCATCACCCCCAGACCGGAAGGGGTGGAGGTGCGCACCGCGCAAGGCATCCACTTCGCCGACCATGCCATCGTCACCCTGCCCCTCGGCGTCCTGCAATCGGGCGACATCCGCTTTGCCGAACCCCTCTCGCGCAAGCGGCAGCGGGCGATCGAAGGTCTGGGCATGGGCCTTCTCAACAAATGCGTCCTGCGCTTCGACAGGGTCTTCTGGCCCGAAGACATGGATTGGATCGACTTTCTCGGTCCGGTCCAGACGCTCTGGGCCGACTGGACCAGCTACCTCCCCGCCACCGGGCACCCTCTCATCGTCGGCTTCAACGCCGCCCGCATGGCCGAAGAGATCGAGGAACTGGATGACCGCGACACCGTCGCCTCCGCCGTCGCGGCGCTGCGGGCCATGTTCGGAACTTCGGTGCCCGATCCCTCGGGTGCCCAGATCAGCCGCTGGCGGCAGGACCCCTTCGCCCTCGGCGCCTATTCCTTCAAGGCCGTCGGCTCCAGCCGCAAGGACCGCAAAGCCCTGTTCGGCGCGGATTGGGACGGTCGGCTGTTTTTCGCGGGCGAAGCCACCTCAGCCGATCAACCGGCAACCGTCCACGGGGCGCTGATCACCGGACGCGCGGCCGCCGCGGCCCTGATCACGGGCTGAACCTGCCCCCGGCCGACACAGGGCCCAAGGGCACTCAACAGGCCGCAGTCGGGTTCTTCTCGACGTGAAGGATCGCCACAACAAACACGCCCGCAATCACCAGCAAAGCGCCCACCACCTGCATCGGCGCCAGCGTTTCGCCAATCAACAGCATGGCCAGAAACGACCCGAACACCGCTTCGGTGCTGATCAGCACGGCAATCGCGGCGGGATGCACATATTGCTGTGCGGCAGAGTTCAGAAGGAAGGCCAATCCCTTCGACAGAACGCCGATGACCAGAAGTTCGGGCAAGGCGGAAAGAAGCTGCACCTTTGTCGGAAACCCGTGAAGCAGCAGGCCAAGCATCGTGCAGCCAACCCCCGCCACGAGGAGCTGCCCACAGGTAATCACCCTGGGGTTGCGAAAATGGCCGACATGACTGCCAAGGTTCAATATCCACAACGAAAATGCGACCGCGGCGCCAAGGCAGACCAAATCGCCCGCGGCCATCGCGGTGACGCCCCCGCCCATCATCAGAAGGCCCACCCCCGTCAGAGCACTGGCCGGAAAGATCCAGACATTCGGGCGGCTGCGATACAGGATCCAGGCGGCGAAAGGCGTGATGACGGCTGCGGTATTCGTGAAGAAACCGGCATTCGTGACCGAGGTCAGCCCATAGCCGATCTGCGACAAAAGCACCCCGGCGCTGAAGGGCAGGGCCACGGCACATATCTGTGCCAGGCCAGGACGGTCCCTGCCCCGCGCCGCGCGCCACTCGCGCCGGGCAAGGGGCCAGATCACGATGGCCCCCAGAAGGCAGGTCAGGCCGGTCACGGTGACAGGGTCGAGGTGATCCAGCACCGTCTTCTGTGGCACGCCGCCGAGGCCCCAGGTCAGGGCGGCCAGCAGGGCCGCGCCATTGGCGAACAGCGGCTTCATGGCGCTTTTCTCTTTCGTCGTGCCGTGTGTTTCCCCCCGCCCCCCGAACGGTCACGGACCGATGGCCGGGATCCGTCTCGCCTCGGGCGGAAGCGCGGTCAGCGCCGCGACACTGGGCGGCGCTATCTCCCGCGCCAGCTTCTCTTCGATCGCAAGGGCGAAGTCGCCATAGCGCGACACCTCCATCGCAAAGGCACTCGGCCCCCCGATCACGCGGTCGCGATACCACAGGCCGATGCCCGTCCGGTCAGGGTCTATGGCCAGCCCGTTGATGGTGATCCCTGCATCCACGGCGCGCTTGCGCGCAAAGTCGAGAGGGATATGCGTTCTTGGCCTGGGCGCGACGGACTCGATCCCGTCGCCCGACACGTTGATGACCCGCCGAAAGGCACAAGCCGCCTGCGCCTCCAGCAAATCGGTCGCGGCCCAGACGCCACGCCCGATACCGGTATTGCCCGAGACGTTGCGCGGCAGCGACGCAATCCGCCCGGCCAGAGCGACGGACTCGGCAACGCTGGCCACCCGGGCCAGAGGCAGCACCTGCGGAGGCCAGTCGCTGTCACCCCAGACGACCACGCCGATCTCCACATGTCCCGCCGACTGGATCGCCGCCTGAACGCGCGGCGACAGCAGGGCACGCGCATATCCCTCCTGTTGCAGCCGGAAGTCGGCGTCGTTCACGCTGCCGGACGCGTCAATCGCAAGGACAATCGCCAGATCAGAGCAGGCCGCCGCCAGGCTGCCAGAGATAGACAGAACGAGCGACGCCGCCAGAACACGCAAGGACGCCACGCCCCCGCGCAGGCCTCGATAAAGTGCCGCCAGCGCCGGACGGCCATTGCAATGCCCCGAGCAGTGGTAATGAGCCAACCCGAAATGACCACGCCATATCTGCGTCATGACCGATGCCTTGAAGTTATCTGCAACACGTCTTGAAAAGCCCGGTCAGACTTGCAGGGCGGCATCCGCCAGTAATGAAAATGTTCTGAAGAACCTCTGAAACTTGCCCGTCACTCTTGCGAAGAATGAATTCCGTTGACGCTCCTGCCACGACAGGCGTTTCCTGCGCCCGACAGATGAACACGTTCGAATTGCGCCGCAGGCCGGTTTGGTGGGAGATCGAGATCGTGAATGAAGCACCGAGGGATGTCTTCGAGTTCGGCGCGGTCACGCTGGATGTCTCACTGGGACGGGTTTTCCGGAACGGCACCGAGGTGGCCCTGCGCCCCAAATCCCTCGCGCTGCTGATCCACATGGTGCGCGGGGCAGGCCGTGTCCTGTCAAAGGATGAACTGATTGCCGCGATCTGGCCGGATGTCGTGGTGACCGAGGACTCGCTCACCCGCTGCATCCACGAGATCCGCACCGCGCTCGGGCCGGACGGGGCGCGCCTGATACGGACCGTGGCGCGTCGGGGCTATCTTTTCGAAGGCTCCGCGGCGGTCGCGCCACCTGCTGCCCAAGGCGAAGGCGCCCCGCTCCGGCCGGATGGCATCGCCGTGCTGCCCTTCACGCTGGCAATGTCAGATGATCCGGGCGCCCCGACCCTGATGCTGGGCCTTGTGCAGGATGTCATCAACCGTCTTTCCACGCTGAAAGGCCTGCATGTCATCTCTCTGGGCAGCGCCTTCGCCGCCCAGCAGGCCGTCACCGATCCGCGTGCCGTGGGCAGCGCGCTGGGGGTGCTCTATGTCGTGACGGGGACGGGCGAATCCCAATCCGACCGTGTGCGCCTGCGGATCGAGATCAGCGAGGCCCGGAAAGGAACAACCGTCTGGACGGGCGAGTATTCCGAAGTCCGCGCCAATTTTCTGGAACTCGTCGGCGGCGTGACGGACAAGATCGCCCAGGCGCTGCACAGTCAGGTCTGGGCGGCCGAACGGCGCCGTGTCCTTTCCCTGCCGGTCGAAAGCCTGGATGCCTGGGAACAGTTCCACTTTGCCGTGGCCTGCCTTGTCAAATCGGACCCGGCCTCGCTTGACCTCGCGCTGGAACGGTTCCGCGCGGCGGCCTCCATTTCACCCGGATTTGCGCGGGCCTGGGCTGGTCAGTCCGCCGTCAGCTATGTGCGGGTCATGTCCGGGCTTTCGCAGGATGTGCAAGCCGATGTCGTCACCGCAATGCGCTGCGCCCTCAAGGCGGTGGAACTGGATATCGAAGACCCCTATTCGCAATGGTCGCTTGGCCGGGCCTTCTGGCTTGGCGGCGATGTGACCGGTGCGCGGCAGGCGCTGGAACGGGGCATCGCGCTGTCCCCCAGCCTTGCCCTCTGCCATTACGAGCTTGGCCTGATCGAGGCGTTGCAGGGCGATCCAAGGCGCGCGATCAGCGAAGTGGAGATTTTCCAGTCCCTCAGCCCCTTCGATCCGGTGATGGCCTCGGCCCTTCTGTCGCGCGGATTTGCGCATTTCCGTCTCGGTGAAACCGAAGAGGCGGTGAAATGGACGCGCGAAGCGGTCCGGCTGTCCTATGTCTTTGCCTCGATCCATGTGCCCGCCGCGCTGATCCTCGCCGATTGCGGGCATGTGGACGAAGCGCGTCTCATCATCTCGCATCTTCTGGCCGTGGCGACCTATCCGGGGGCCGAGGCGATGGCCGGCGTGCTGGCCCGGCAATCCGGACTGCTCCGCGATCTTTTCGACAGGCACTGGACGGAAATCGGCCTGCCGCAAGCCCCACAGACCCCCGCGCCACTCGGTTAGGAAAGCAGAGGCCCGGCACCGCCCGGACATCTCACTCACCCCGCTTCGAACAACCAACACATTCACGCCACGTCGCCTGCCACCTCAGGCCGCCACGACTGCCGCCTAACCAATCGGCCTGAAGGTACAAGGATCGGGTTGAGTGGCGGAGGGGATGGACCCGCCATCCAACCTACTCCGCCCCCTGAACCTTCACAGTCCTTCTTTGGCAGGGCAGGCTTTCTGAGCCGCAAAGGCTTGTTTTGCCGTGTTGCAGGCACCGTACGGTGGGGTGAACGCTTCTTTACCAATTGCCTCTACAAACCACCCGCCAGTCAGCGGGAGGTTCCATGCAGCACAATCTTCGGGAATTTCTCCGCCACGGCGGCAGCGGGCAGTACATTTTCGCGCGGCAGAACGGGGCCATTTTCGGCTATCGCGCGGGAATTTCGATCAAGTCGACTTTCCCTGGCTCTGCGGACCTGCGGGCCGATTTCACCGACCAACTGGACCGTGTGATCGCCGAGAACACTCGGATGCTGCTGAATGCGCTCACGCCCCCGGAGACCGTGCCGTGGGTGACCGAAGCCGACCTGCGCGACGTTTCGGACGCGAAGGAGGAGGCGTTGTGCCAGTGGGACACTCACCTGACGGCCATCTTCGAGGAATATGAGACCCACCCGCAGCGCCTTCGACCGCTGCGAACCGCCATGGAAGAACGCCTGCTTCGGGCCTTCGCAGGTCTTATCAACCAGCTTCGGCAGCAGGATTTGGGGATCGAGCGGTACATCTGGCGTTCCCAGGACGACGCGAAAGTCCGCGACAGCCATGCCGAGTATGATGATCGGGTGTTTCGTTGGGACGAGCCGCCCGCAGGCGGTCATCCGGGACAGGCGCACAACTGTCGGTGCTATGCAGAGCCGGTCACGCCGGGATCGCGGATCGACATCACTCCTATTGAGTATGTTCCCACAGAGAGCGGCTACCCCCTTCAGGATCTCGCAGAACACGAGGCTGCTGGCGGGCACACAATTGAACGGCATGTCGGCAAGAGTGAATCCTTCCTAATCGGCATGGTCAGCGTCCCGGTCGCGCGGACTCTCTTCCAGACTGTCTATCGCTGGCGCCACGGTTCTTTCAGCTCGCTTGCGGCGGCAGAAAGGCTCACGAACGCGAACCTTTCGCGGAACGCCGCCATCGTAAATGCCGTCGCAACCGGACAACAGGAGGATGCTGTCCTCGAAAGCACTTTCTCCAGCATAACGGGGCAAGAGGCCTATCGGTTGACTCGCGGGACATCCTCACCGATGAGATTGCGCCCCACATACTCCGTGAGGACGTACATCCGTCATGCGCCTGAAATGCCGAATGGCTTCATTATCGTAACCTCTTTTCCAAGGAACGAATGACGTGAAAGCGCCCCAAGCCTTCCATGACTTTACGTTGCAGTTCCACCAGGATCTGGACCTAGTCTATCCGGATTGGGCTTCTGATGCCCCCACAGCGCGCCATGAAATCTACAAGAGCTTCCGCCGGCAGTATGGTGATCAGGCGGTGCGCGACTTGAACGCCTTTACAGCAAGGCTTTTGTCGGACGAACAGACCAACCTAGAATCTTTTTGGTTCAGGGAATCCAGGTCAGACTGGGTCATTTCCAACGATGGTATTCGTCGGCTTCTCAAGGACTTTCAGACATGGGCGTCCTCTTTGTAATTGTGGCTTGATTCAACTAAGGCCAATTGCCCTCCACCCACAAGGCAGTTTGCGGATTGGCCGATTGACGGTCTGGGACGTGTCTTGATCGTGCGTCCCGATGGGACGATTGAGAACTCTGATGGCAATTGAGTATTCTGTCTATTCGGATCTAGGCGAGGCGGACTTGGAACGCCGCCTCAACGATGCGGCTCGTTCCGCTAACGGCGTTTGGGAAATCTGGAGTGCAAGCGATGATCTTGGGCCGTTTCATGAGGAGATCATGGAAGAGTACGGCGTGCGGAAGGGTTTCAAAACAAGGGTGTGTTGCAGACACTCGAAAGACCATACCGTGCAGGCCCGAGAGGCAATGCTTGCCTTCTTCGAGTCCTTGCCAGGACGAAAGCTGCTTCTGAACGGCGACGTGTTTTTCGCGTTCCATCCCGCTTGACATTTCGGCACTGAATTGAAGTGCGATCCTGACTTTCAAGGATTTAATGCGCGCCACCCCAACAGGATCAGCCCCGGCACTGCGTCATGCGCCCACTCCGCATCCCGCGCCAGGTCCAGCCGCTTCTGCAGCTTGACCTGCGGCACCAGCAGGAAGATCGGCGCGGTCACGAGGCCCCGGCCGGTCTTCGACCGTGATGGTGAGGCAGGACCGTGGCCCCTGTGGGGCTGCGTAAGCCTGCCGAACGCCCAGCCCTTCGTGTTCAACCGCCCCTCGGCCACCAGCAGGCTGGGCCCCCTGCGGCGATAGATGAAGCGCAGGCGCAGGCCGTGACCTGCCACGGGATTTTTCCTCCAACTGCGATTAGAGTCCGGCCCATGGAGAGGACGGACGATGAAGAAGGCACGACTGACGAAAGAGCAGATCATTGGCATCTTGCAGGAGCATGGTGAGGCATGAGCCTGCCATTGGTTCGAGGGCCATGCGGAACGGGGCGAAGTGTGCTGACCTGTGCCGCAAGCATGGGATGTCGGAGGGCACGTTCTACGCCTGGAAGGCGAAGTATTCCGGGATGACGGTGTCCGAAGCCAATCGGCTGAAGGCGCTGGAGGACGAGAACGCCAAGCTGAAGAAGTTGCTGGCGGAGCAGATGCTCGACATGGCGGCGATGAAGGAGCTCTTGTCAAAAAAATGGTGACGTAGAGCCATGTGCCGCCACTGGTTCAAGGCCATGGCGATACCGTGAAGCGCGAGGCTGTCGCGCATCTGAAGGCCCATCTCGGGCTGTCGGAACGGCGGGCGTGCCAGATTGCCGGGGCGGACCGGAAGATGGTGCGCTATCGGTCGCAGCGCGCCCCGGATACGGCGCTGCGGGGTCGATCGCGGGATCTGGCCAATGAGCGGCGCAGGTTCGGCTACCGGCGGCTCTTCGTGCTGCTCCGGCGCGAGGGGGAGCAGCCGACGGGGATCAACCGCATCTACCGGCTCTACCGACAGGAAGGGCTGACCGTGCGCAAACGAAAGGCGCGCCGCAAGGCAGCCGGCAAAAGGGCCCCGATCCTGATCGAGGCGCGGGCCAATGCGCGCTGGTCGCTGGATTTCGTGCATGACCAGTTCGCTTGCGGGCGGCGCTTTCGGGTACTGAACGTGGTGGACGACGTGACGAGCGAGTGCCTTGCGGCAATCCCGGACACGTCCATCTCGGGCCGCCGCGTGGCGCGGGAGTTGACCGCCTTGATCGAACGCCGCGGCAAGCCGGGGATGATCGTGTCTGACAACAGGACCGAACTAACCTCGAACGCGATCCTGAAGTGGTGCGCCGAGCACAGGATCGAATGGCACTACATCGCGCCTGGCAAGCCGATGCAGAACGGCTTTGTCGAAAGCTTCAACGGCAGGATGCGGGACGAGTTCTTGAACGAGACGCTGTTTCGCAACCTCGCCCATGCCCGCGATCTGATTACGGCCTGGGTTACCGACTACAACACTGCGCGGCCCCACTCGGCCCTCGGCTACCAGACCCCCGCAGGTTTTGCCCTGAACCTGACAACCGCAATCGCCCGACCCGCTGCACGCGATGAGGGTTCCGCGCGCCGGGCGATTGCTCAACCCGCGCCAAAAGGCGTAGATCAGCTACCGGCTCCGGTCGCGGCTGGATGAAAGTTCAGTGGCAGGTCAAGCGCAGCGGAGTTATGTCCGATCCCAGTACCTTGTCAATCATGCCACTGGCGTCGAAGTGTTTAGCCTGTGCGAGGAAGTATCCTTATGTTTTCCCACGGTTACGGGCGCTACACAGAATAGGCGCAGTCGAGAGGTCCGGAGAATACCGGCCCCGAGAGACCGCTTCCAGACCTGCTTGCGCCACTGCCAGTGCTCAGCCCAACCCGCATAACCCCCGAAAACAACGGAAAAATCCGGCCTCCGCCGGATCGGGAGAACGCTTTCGCGAGGGCAAGTGGCGGAGGGGATGGGCCTGATATCCAACCTTCTCCAGGTTTCACTCGGGTGGCGATGACAGCTAAAATGGCGCTGCGGGATATTGCTTCCGCGCGAAGCTGTATTGCGGAGAGTTCAAGAATTGTCGCCTTCACAGATACTTAGTCGTCGGGACCTCTACGACCTTGTCTGGAGCAAACCGATGACAGCGCTTGCACAGGACTTCGGGATATCGGATCGGGGGCTCGCGAAGGTCTGCAGTCGTCATCGTATTCCCGTACCGCCCCGGGGGTACTGGGCCAAGGTTGCTGCCGGAGAACAACCGAAAGTGCCGCCGTTCCTCGACCTTAGGGATCGAAGCCTCGATCGGGTAAGCATTCGCGGGGCCACCTCAGCTCTTCCTGACGGCGTCGCCGAACTTGCCCGCAAGCGAAAGGCTGAGCGGGAAGTCCGGGCTGCTACCATCAAAGCGACGCCAGAATCCCCAATGCCTCTGGTAGAAAACCCACACGCCTCGGTGGCGAAAACGGTGAAGTTCCTTCGGACCAGGAAGCCGGACAAGGAGGGCGTCCTCAGTGCCACGGCACCAGGCCAGTGTGGCGTGATCGTCAGCGCTGCGTCCGCCGAACGTGCTTGCTTCTTCCTCGACGCGTTGGCGCGGACGCTCGACGAGGTCGGGCTGAGCCTGACAGCGGACGGAGGGAAGATGTCCGTTCAGAAGGGCGCGGACAAGATCAGCTTCACCCTGCTCGAACGAACGAAAAGGCTGAAATACGTACCGACCCCAGAAGAAATCGCTCGGGAGGATAAGAGGAAGGAGAAACAGGCACGGTCCGTTCGGCGCAACGATTGGGACAGCATTTCGTTCGGCAGCAGTCCACCCTGGCCGGACTATGTGACTGCGTGGACCGGCGAACTCGTGTTCTCGATCGATGCGTGGGCGGACGGCCTGCGGAAGACGTGGGGTGACGGCAAGACGCAACGCGTGGAACGGATGGTCCCCGAAATAGTCGCCGGCATAGAGCTCATTCTAGAGACCATTCGCGTGCGCCGCGAGGAGCGTGAGGAGCGCGAGAGGCAGTGGAAAATCCTACAGCACCGGCGACAGCTCGCACAGGCCCGCCTCAAACGCGAGGAGACGCGACTCTCTCACCTCCGGCAGATCATTGAGCTGCGTCGGGAGGCCCGCGAAATCCGCGAATGGATCTCCGGCCTGCCGCAGGAAGCCAGCCTAGCCGTCGACTCGGATTTGGGCCGGATGCTGCAGTGGGTAGAGTCACGGTTGGTTGAGCTTGATCGTCAAACCGGACTGGATGCTGCTAAATCCTTTGCGGGCCAAGGCGATCTGTTTCCGGCAGTCGACGAGCTTGAAGATCCGCTTGGCGATCCCCCCGTCAGCTCTGGCTGGGGCTACTGTGTGCTTCTCCTCTGCCCAAGCCCTTTATGGCCGCTGTTCGCTTAGATCGCGATTGATGCTGCAAGGAGAAGCATTTCCATTGCCAGATCATCATCCCGTGGCTAGCCTCACGACAACCCAGAAAATGGGCGCGCATAGTTACCATGCGCATCAGGGGGCTGGGAGGCCGCGGTGGACAGCGAGAGGTCTGAACTTCGCTGGGGAGTCGAGCAGCGTCTCGAGTTCATAGAGTTCCGCCTGTTCTGGGAGGGACATGTGAACCGAAGCGACCTGATGGACCAGTTCGGGGTCTCGGTGAACCAGGCGTCCACTGACCTGAACCGGTACACCGGCTTTGCGCCCGACAACATGGTCTACGACAAGAGCGCGCGCACCTACGTCCGTGGCCCCCAGTTCAAGCCCCGGTTCCTCGAACCCGACGCAAGCCGGTACCTCGCCCAGCTTCGGTCGGTAGCGGATGGGATCCTCGACCGCGAGGACTCTTGGATCGCCGATCTCCCACCCTACGCCTCAGCCCCGACCCCGGCGCGCGGCGTCAATCCGGTGACGCTCCGCTCCGTGGTCGGCGCCATCCGTCGCTCCGAGGCGATCGAGGTTAAGTACCAGTCCCTGTCTAATCCGGAGCCACGCTGGCGCTGGATCTCTCCGCACGCCATCGGATTCGACGGGTTCCGCTGGCACACACGGGCGTTCTGCCTGACCGACGAAGCCTTCAAGGACTTCCTGCTCTCGCGAATGCTCGATACTGGAGAGTGTCGTGAAAGCGGTGTGTCCGCGAAGGACGACCGCGACTGGAATACTGAAGCCACACTGGAAATCGGGCCCCACCCCGCCCTTTCCGAAACCCAGGCCAAGGTCATCGCGCTCGACTACGGGATGCATGGCGGCAAGGCGAAGATCAAGGTCCGGCGCGCGCTCCTGTACTACGCGCTCAGGCGTCTCGGGCTTGATACTGATCCCGGCGCGAGGAAGCCGCAGGACCAGCAGATCGTGCTTCTCAACAGGGAGGTCATTCATGAAGATCATGGATAGACTGTCCCGCAGCCTCGGCGGTCGCGACCAGGCTACGAGCGAACCGGAAAGCAATGTTCTTGGGCCGTTCGAGATCCGGCTGATCGCCGAAGGGAAGCTCGAGAGGCTTGCAGAATTTGCGGCATCTTCTCGCCTCTACGCCGCCGACCTGAAGGGGGACACGCCCCTCCACCTTGCGGCGCGCATAGGGAATCTTGCCGTTTGCGATCTCTTCATTCGGTCAGGTGCCGACCCCGGCGCACTGAACCACGACCGACAGACACCTGCGGATGTGGCATTTGCCGAAGGTCACGGCCTCGCCGGGCAGCTTCTGTCTTCGCTTGTTGCGGGGTCTCCGGAGGCGGAAACCGAGAATGTTGGCGAGCGCGAGGTTTCACTTGTGGTCGAGAATCTCACCGCGCCCGATAGAATTCCGGAGCATCGTGTCCCTGTGTTTCAGGAGACGGAGCCAGCCGACAGGGCCGACGACCTCGATAGCCTTCTGATTTTCGAAGCTGAGGCAGAACCAGAGGAATTCTTCGATCAGTCCGCGGGCGATGCGGCATCGGGGATATTCGTAGCGCTCGTCAGTCCGTCACCCGTGGTTTCGGACAACGAGGACGGGGATTGGGATCTCGACCTTTCAGCTGCGCCGATTGCCGGAGAAGGCATCGGCTCCAACGCCGCGGTGACGGCCGATCATGCTGCAGAGAACGACTTCCTGAAAGTCCGGAACCGCGGCCGACAATCGGTCAAACGCGCTGTCGTCCAGACTGGCACGCGGATGTCGATCGACCCGGAGCTCTGCTTCACTTGGGCAGAAGAGATTCTGGCAAAGGGTCGGTGCTCACTCGACGATATCGACCGCCTGGTTGCCCATTGCGAAGGGAATGGTGATCTCGAGGAACTGCGCATCAATCTTCAGCGCAACATGGAAACGGCTGGCTTCGATCTCGCTCAGGCGACGGGGCATCATGCCGACATCTGGGACGCCGTCTCAGACACATCGTCCGATGACCTTGCTGACGCGATAGAGGCAGCCCTTACGCGTCGGACGCGGCTTCCCGGCACACAGCGCTTCGTCATGGACAAATCAGAAGAGCTGCAACTGCTGGAGCCCATGATGCGGGCCAAGCAGGAACTCCAGCTGGGCATTCTGGCCTCCGAGACCGCCGTCGAAACGATCCTCGACGTCATGGACCGCATCCGCGACGGTTCGCGAGACCCTGGCTCGGTCTCCCTGAGAACCATTATTCCCTCGCGACCGGGCCATGCGGAGACGTCCGAAGTAATGGCCGCCGCGGACACCCTTAGGTCGTGGCACACTACTGGCCGGGTAATGGACGGCAAACGACGAAGAGAGGCACTTGGTGCGCTCGAGGCATTGGATCTCTCTATGGCATTCCAAAAGGAGTTGGTCCGCAGACTGGAGCAGTTCCCAGCGTGCCAAGCCGAGGCCAGTCAGCTGGAAGCCGAAATCCTGATCTCCGAATCCGCTACCGAACACCTTATCCGCGAGCACCTGCCTTACGTCCGGCGGTTTGCCTCGCGAAACGTGGAGGAAGGCGAGGATCCAGAGGACGTCTTTCAGGTCGCGTTCATGGGTCTGCAGCGTTCCACAAGGCGGTTTGACCCCGAACGTGGTTATCGCTTCCTCATCTACGCCACTTACTGGATGCGACAGGCCATCATGCGATGGCGCGCTGATGAAGGCGCGGCGATCCGCATCCCGGTGCATCGGAACGAGAAGGTCACCAAGCTTGATCGCGCCCTCGACAGGCTGGACGTTTGGGTCGGTGGTGCCGTTTCCGACCTTGATCTCGCCGAAGAGCTGGAATGGGCAATCGACGAGGTCAGACAGTTTCGCGGCATCCCGCGTGAAGCCGAATATCCCGCAAGCCTCGACGACTGGGACAATCTGCTGCCCGAACCTCCAGAAGTGGATGTCTTCGACCAAGCAGAAACCGAAAGTATCGTGACAGACGCACTGGCTTATCTGCCGGAACGTCAGGCTGATGTGATCCGGATGCGCTTTGGTATCGGGCGCGATTCCGACATGACCCTCGAGGAAATCGGTCAGATCTACGGCGTGACGCGCGAGCGCATTCGTCAGATCGAAGCGAAAGGCCTCGATCGACTTTCCCATCCGGGTCGCAAGCGTCGGCTCCAGGAACTGCTGGGGATGTGACGGGATGGGTGTAAGAAATGCTCCTCCTCATGCCGGTTCGATGCTCGAGTCCCTTCGTGGTCTCGGCTACGCGACTCCCACCGCACTTGCCGATCTGATCGACAATTCCATCGCCGCAAATGCGCGCGACGTCGCCGTCCATCTTGAGTGGGCCGGTCCAGAGAGCTGGGTAAGGATCGTTGATGACGGTGACGGCATGGACGACGCGGCTCTGGAGGCAGGCATGCGCCTTGGCGCTCGCGATCCGAGGGCGGAACGCGCCGCCACTGACCTCGGGCGCTTCGGGCTGGGCCTAAAGACAGCCAGCTTCTCTCAGGCTTGTCGCCTGACCGTCGCCAGTCGGAAGAAAGGTGGAGCAGTCGTCTGCCTGCGCTGGGACCTTGATCTCATCGATCAGGAACCCGGGGCCGAATGGCCGCTCTTCGAGGGGCCGGCTCCGGGATCAGAGCATCTGTTTGAGCCGCTGGACCAGATGGCCCATGGCACCGTCGTATTGTGGGAGAAACTGGACCGTATCGTGACTGATGGCTTCGCAGCCACCGACATGATCGAGCTCGCGGATCGCGTGGAAGCGCATCTTGCTATGACCTTTCATCGGCTTCTCGACGGCCAACTGCCCATGCTGCGCTTGGCTCTTAATGGCAGAGGAGTGAAGCCTTGGGACCCGTACCTCATCGGTCATCCTGGCAAGGCGCTCGAAAGCCCTGAGTATCGAATACTCCACACCACCGGTGTGACCGTGCAATGCCACGTCCTTCCGCATCGCGACATGCTCAAGCCTGTCGAACAGGAAGTCGCGGCGGGGCCCGGAGGATGGACACAGCAAGAGGGTTTCTACGTCTACCGCAACAAGCGTCTCCTTCTCGCTGGGGGTTGGCTTGGCCTCGGCGATGGCGGCAAACCATGGCTGCGCGATGAGGCTCACAGGCTCGCTCGTATCCGGCTCGACATACCGAACAGCGCGGATGCCGAATGGAAGATCAATGTCCTGAAATCGACGGCCAGCCCCCCGGTGCGCCTGCGATCCCAGCTTCATCGTCTCGCAAAAGAAACACGCGACACGGCGCGGCGGGTCTTTGCCCACCGGGGACACGTGACCCCGGCCTCAGGCGCGCGCCCGAACGCCGTCGCTGAAGCCTGGCAAGTTCGGCGTTCGGCACAAGGAACGTCTTACCGGATTGCTCTCGACCATGATCTTGTCGCCTCGATCCTCGATCGCGCCGGCCCTCTCAAGCCCGACATCCGCGCTCTCCTGAGGCTGATCGAAGAGACAGTGCCCGTGCAGCGCATCTGGCTGGATACTGCGGAAGACAGGGAGACGCCGAGAACTGGTTTCACCGGAGCGGCCGAGAACGAGGTGATGGAGACCCTGTCCTCGATGTTTGAAGCACTGGTGAAGTTCCGCGGGCTCAGCCCGACCGAGGCGCGCGAGCGGCTCGGTCGCACGCCCCCATTCGACCGGCACCTCGACCTGGTTGCAGCCCTTGAAGCGAAAGACGCGCAATGACGATTTCAAACCAGAAGGCCTTCGATTCAATCCTTTCCATGGCCCAGAACATGCTTCGCCTTGCTGCGGAACGCGCTCAGAGCCCTGTCACTCCGGAAATGATCGAGAAGGAGCTGACCAAGCTGTCGATCATGATGGAAGACGATTTCGCCCTTGTTGATCGGGACGCGCTCGTTGACGAACTGATCCGCCGTTCAAGCCGCACCGTGGGCGAGAACGCCACCCTGTCGAGCGGTGAGGACCATGTCGCCTGGCTTGATGCAGAAAGGAAGAAGGGCTGGACCTATTGGCAGCGCTACTCGGAATACATGGAAGCGCGCATCCCTTGGACGGCCCTCGACGCCCTTGACGTCGCCACTGACGAAGTCCTTGCACAACTCGAGGACCCTACCCGGGAAGGCGCTTGGGATCGACGCGGACTTGTCGTCGGCCACGTTCAGTCGGGAAAGACAGGCAATTACACCGGACTGATCTGCAAGGCTGCTGACTCCGGTTACAAGATCATCATCGTTCTGGCTGGCCTGCACAATAACCTTCGATCACAGACCCAGATCCGACTGGACGAGGGGTTCCTCGGCTTTGCCACCATTGCGGATGCTGACGAGCTCCCAGCAGTAGGCGTGGGGCTGATCGACAAGGACAGGTCGGTCCGTCCCAACGCCGCAACGAATCGGAGCGACAAGGGCGATTTCAATACGGCTGTTGCGGCGAAGATGAACATCAGCCCGGAACAGCGACCGTGGTTGTTCGTGGTCAAGAAGAACAAGACGGTGCTCGAGCGCCTGCTGCACTGGATCCGCAACCGTGTCGCCAATCACGTCGACCCCGAAACGGGTCGCAAACTCGTCACCAACCTGCCTCTCATGGTGATTGACGACGAGTCCGATCACGGATCTGTCGACACCGGTGAAGATGTGGTGGACGAGTTCGGCAATCCGGATCTCGACCATGAACCCAAGACGATCAACAGGTTGATCCGGTCGATCCTTCACCATTTCTCGCGAAAGGCTTATGTCGGCTACACGGCGACACCGTTTGCGAACATCTTCATTCATGACCGAGGGGAAACTCAGGAGTACGGACCGGACCTCTTCCCCGCTGCCTTCATCACCAGCCTTGCGGCACCATCGAATTATGTCGGGCCAGGTCGTGTCTTTGGATCTGCTTCCAGCACTCCGGACGGCCTGCCTCTGGTGCGCCCGCTGTCGGACGATGAGTTCCAGCCTTGGATGCCGCCACGACACAAGAACGGCTATCGGCCGCGATGGCAGGGGGAGGACCGTGTGCCGGACTCGCTCGCAGAAGCGATCCGCTCATTCGTCTATGCCTGTGCCGTGAGGAAACTGCGCGGACAAGGCAGCAAGCACTCATCGATGCTCATCCACGTTACCCGCTTCACCTCGGTGCAGAGCGCCGTCGTCAACCAGGTCGCGGAGTACGTGCGGGATCTGAAGAGCCGCTACACCCGCGGCATCGAGCTTGCAGACCTCGAGGCGTCCATGCGCACGGAGTATGAGGAAACCTTTCTGCCAGGGATGCAGCGTATCCGTTCCGCCCTCGTCGAAGGCGAAGCGCTGGAGGACTTCTCGTGGGCCGACATTCGCGTCGTCCTCCCCGATGTGCTGTCCGACATTCGTGTCCGCGAGATAAATGGCACGGCCAAGGACGCACTCGACTACGCCGAAAATGATGGCACCGGCCTCAAGGTGATTGCCATCGGCGGCGACAAGCTGGCGCGCGGTCTGACGCTGGAGGGTCTCTGCACAAGCTACTTCCTTCGGACCGCGCGCATGTATGACACGCTCATGCAGATGGGGCGCTGGTTCGGCTACCGCGACGGCTACCTCGATGTCTGCCGCCTCTACACATCGCAGGAAATGGTGGAGTGGTTCGGCCATATCGCCGATGCTGCCGAAGAGTTGCGCCAGGAATTCGACAACATGGTCGCGGCCGGCGCCACGCCAAAACAGTTCGGTCTGCGGGTGAAATCGCATTCAGTACTGACGGTGACCTCTCGGGCCAAAATGAGAAACGCTCGAGCGATGCAGCTGACCTATTCGGGAGACCTTCTGCAAACCATCGTTTTCCCCAACCGCAAGGACGACATCACGGCGAACTTCAAGGCCGCGGATCGGTTCATCAACGCTCTCGGTCCATCGACGGATCTGAATGATCAGCATTTCGTTCCACAAGGTCAGAAGTGGAACGGTCACCTTTGGCGAGCTGTACAAGCCCTGAGCGTCATCTCGTTCCTGCGGGATTACAGAACCCACCCTGCCAGTTTCCGGATCATGAGTCCGCTGATTGCGGACTTCATCGAGGAGATGAACAAGGATAGCGAGCTCACGAGCTGGACCGTTGCGCTGATCGGAAAGGACACGGGCCCGGACGACAAGTACCGAAAGGTCGGCGGCTCTTCGGTCAACATGCTGAAGCGGAGGAGAACGACAGAACATGCGGATCGATATTCTATCAAGACCCTGATCTCGCCTCGCGATCAGGCCATCGATCTGACGGAAGCAGAATGGAAGGCTGCGCTCGGCCTCAGCCAGAAAACTTGGCGCAACGATACCGATCGTAACGAGGGCAAGGAGCCTCCTTCAGAGCCGAGAGGTCCGCAGATCCGTCACGTTCTCGGGGAAGGAGACACCGAAGCAGGCGTCCGGGCGCGCCGGGAGCGTGGTCTCCTGATGCTCTATCTGCTCGATCCCGAGGGTGCCGAGGTAGAAGAGCTAAAGGATGCCGATCCCGTCGTCGCATGGGCAATCAGTTTTCCATCAAGCAACTCCGAGAGAAGAGTCTCCAATTCGAGGTACATCGCCAACAGCGTACTTTGGGGAGGCCTCAATGACTGGGTGGACTGAAGATGGGATTGCACGCGCCTGGCGAGCGCTCGCACGACAGGAAGGGGCGGAAGACTGGCGCTTTGTGCATCTCACCGATATGGGCGCTGTCTCGGTCGAAGCTGGGTGTCACTTCCCCCTCGGACGGGAGGCGTTGATCGTCTCCTTTCCAGGATCGTGGCCGGTGAATCCGGCTAGGCTTCCTGAAGGCAAGGGCTTCGACGTCTCCCGCATCGAGGGTCAATCCGTATTCACAGGCAAGACGGCGATTTCTCTCGTCAGGCGGCCGGAGGGCTCGCCCGACATCTTCGCCATCATGGTCGTGGATGTCTTGAGAGCGCTGGAGACTGCAGCCAGCGGTGCGGGTCGCGACGTCATGGAGGCCTTCCTCGAGCGGGTCAGGGAGTGGCAGGCTTTCATGGCTCGAACGCACCGCCCTCTTTCGTCCGACGCGCAGATCGGCCTGCTTGGCGAACTCTGGATGCTCAGATTGCTGGCGGACACTTCGATTGGGGCGGACGCTCTCAACTGCTGGCAGGGACCGCTGCGGGCGGCGCAGGACTTCCACATTCGGGGAGGCGCTGTAGAGGTGAAGAGCACGGTCCGGACCGGTAGCTTCCTCGCGCGGATCAACAGCATCGAACAGCTGGATGGTGACCGGGCGCCCATCTTCTTGTGCGCCTTCCGCTTCGAGGAAAACACCGATGGGATCTCGCTCGTCGCTCTCGTGACGGAACTCCGGGAGAGGTTCGGAATGGCCGGAGTGCGACGCGGCTTCGAAGCGCTGCTCATGGTGATGGGATACCTCGACGAGCATGCGGCTCTCTACGGGCGAACAGTGACATTGAAGGACGCGAGGGTAGTCCGTGCGGAAGGTGACATGCCGCGTCTCACGCGCGCTATGCTTCCAGCTGCAATCCGCTCAGCTGCCTATGTGCTCGACCTCGACGCGCTCGAAGTTCCCTCGATCAGACTCTCGGAGTTGATCAATGAATTTGGACTGGATTGACATGAGCCTCGAAGAATTTCACCGCAACTTTCGTTCTGACCTGCAGACCATAATCGCCGAGCGCGTCGAGGCTGGCGAAGGTCCATTTCCTTCGGATGAACTCGTCTTTGCGGAAATGGTCATGGAGCATGTCGCAGAAACAGGGATCTGCGAGTCGCCAATCGTTTGCCACTGGAGCGGCAAGGTTGGAAACGCCACACTCCGCATAACCGGTTATGCGCTCAGTTCTGATGAAACGTCTCTCGACCTCTTCGTGACCCACTATTTCGGGACCGACGAGCTGAACGATCTCAAGGACTCGGATGCGACGGCAACTGCAAGCGAGGGCGTTCGCTTTCTCTTTCGTGCGGCCAGCGGCAACCTCGACGCAAGAATTGATCCGACCCATCCGGTCAGGGACCTTGTGGCAACCATTCGCTCTCGCTGGGGTGAAATCGACCGACTTCGTGTTTTCGTAATTACGGACGGCAAAACCAAGACCAAACGGTTCTCGAACAAGGAAGTTCACCAGAAGATGGTGGCTGTCGAGGCCATGGATATGGAGAGGCTGTTCCGCCACACCGAGGGCAAACCTCGCGACGAACTCTCTGTGAGTCTTGTGCAGTCGATCGGTCGTCCGCTGCCATGTGTCCACGTACCTGATCCCGACGCCGACTATGAGTACGCCCTGACGGCAATTCCGGGACAGCTTATTCGGGACCTTTACCTTCGTTTCGGAACTCGATTGTTGGAGGCAAATGTTCGCACCTTCTTGGGGGCCAGCCGAAAGAAATCCGTGAACAATGGCATCGTTGAGACGCTCCGAAAGGAGCCGGAGCACTTCCTCGCGTTCAACAATGGCCTCGTACTTGTCTGCGACGAAGCGGCCTTCGAGCGAACTGAGGACGGCAACCTAGGCCTGTCTTTCTTGAAGGGTCTGCAGATCGTGAACGGCGGCCAAACAACCTCGACCATCTACTTCTCATCCCGCGACGATCGCACCATCGATCTCAGCCACGTCATGGTCCCGGCCAAGATCATCATCCTCAAGGGATCGCAGGACGAAGCGCGCGAGAGACTGATCAGCAACGTGTCCCGCTATGCGAACAGTCAGAACGCGGTCAAAATGTCCGACCTGTCGGCAAACCGCCCGTTCCACCGAGAGCTTGAGAAACTCGCGAACGACACGTGGTGCCCTGACGGTGCAACGCGATGGTTCTACGAGCGCGCAGCTGGCGCCTACAATGTCATGCTTCTGAGAGAAGGCACCACGCCTGCCAAAAGGCGAAACCTGAAAGAGATGATCCCGCCGAAACGCAAACTGACCAAGAACGACATCGCGAAGTACCATGAAGCGTGGCGCGGCAAGCCGAACCAGGTCGCCATGGCCGGCGAGAAGAACTTCGCTGCCTTCATGGCTGCACTCGATGATAATCCGACCATTGTCCCGAGCCCTCTCGATGCCCGTTGGTATCGGACGATGATCGCCAAGGTCATTCTTTTCAAAGCAATCGAGAGCATGATCAAGACCAAGGAAGCAAAGGAGGTGTTTCGCCAGGGATGGGTCAACATCGCAACCTACGTCGTTTCGGTGGCCGCTGACAGACTTGGCGACAGGCTCGATCTTGAACAGATCTGGATGCGGCAAGGGATTTCAGGTGGTCTGCGCGACCTGCTCTGGGATTGGGCCGTCATCATAAATTTGGAGTTCAATAGGATCGCTCCGGGTCAACAGTTCTCTGAAGTAGCAAAACGAGCGGATACGTGGGCAAAGGTGAAGAATGCTGATTTTAGATTGGATCGCAGCGACATCCCGGAGCTTCGGCGATGACTCCTCTTGAAGCTTAATATGGAATGGAGGACGAAGAATGAGCGACGAAACAAAGGGAACGTTTACTCCGCTTCATAGGACATTGCCTGATCCGAATGAACTGGATTGGACGCCGCCAGAAGACATTCCGTCAGAAGAAGAAATCAATAAGACAATCGTGAACAGATTACGCGCATTTGAAGATGGGGTCTTTGAAAAAGAGAGCTACCGGGACCTCTCCAAACCGAGAGACGCAGTGGATGCAAAGTTGCGCGACATTTTGGGCGCTATCGAAAGCCGCATAGCAGAGCTGAACAAGCAGGGCGCTTACCTGTTCCAAGCCTCAAATTATGCCGCCGCTGCTGAGAACCCACATTCTCCAAGTAAGTCGCTGATTTCGCTGTCGTAATCGTGATATTTCGCATATAAATCATGGCGTTGACGGCTGCGAGGGGCGCGTTTCAT
>NZ_PKRQ01000007.1 GCF_002855575.1 Tabrizicola sp. TH137
GGGCAACCTGATGGTCGACACGTCAACACAATGACACGGAGTCAATCGTAGCATGGGTCAGGCCATCAGGCTGCGATACCATACTCACAGTCGTAGCAGTTCCCGCGCCCGCTCATCGAGATCAGGATGCCGCGTTTTCGGAGCAGCGCCTGATAGTCGACAGAGCAGTATTGCGATCCGCGGTCGGAATGATGGACCAGCCCGGGCGCGGGGTTGCGAGCCACCAGAGCACGGCGCAGGGCTTCCACGGCAAGATCGCGCTTCAGGCGGTCACTCGTGGCCCAGCCGACGACGCGCCGCGAGAAGAGATCCAGGATGACAGCGAGGTAGAGCCAGCCCTCTGCCGTCCAGATGTAGGAGATGTCCGCCCCCCACTTCCGGTCCGGGCCATCTGCGGTGAAGTCCTGCGCCACGAGGTTCGGGGCGACGGGCCAGGCATGTTCGCTGTCCGTCGTGCGCTTGAACCGTCGCTTTTGCCGCGCGATCAACTGGTTCTCGCGCATCAGGCGTGCCGTGCGATGCCGCCCGATCTCATGGCCCTCGTCGACGAGATCGCGGTGCATTCGGGGGCTGCCATAGGTGCCGTTCGACAGCGCGAAGGCCGTCCGGATATGCGCCAGATAGACCATGTCCTGCTGCTGGCGCAAACAGGCAGGTCGTTCGTGCCACGCGAAGAAGCCGCTCTGGCTGACTCCGAGGACGCTGCACATCCGGCTGATCGGGAAACGGGCCTTCTCTGCATCGATGAAGGCGAACTTCACCGATTTCCCTCGCTCGCGAAGAAGGCCGCGGCTTTTTTTAGAATGTCGCGCTCCTGCTTCAGGACCGCATTCTCCCGCCGCAGCCGCTTCAGCTCGGCATGCAGATCGACAGGTGCCTCACTCGGCTCAGCTGCATCGCGCTCCTGACCAAGCCATCGCGTCAAGGTCGACAAGCCGATTCCCAAATCTTCCGCAATCTCCCGCCGCGTCCGACCGCTGGTCAGCGCCAGCCGCACAGCTTCACGCCGAAACTCCGGCGTCGGTCTGTTCCCGTTTCCCATAGAACACCTCCTGGTTCCTCAGTTGGTGCTCTCCACATTTTCCGGGCAAGTCCACTTTGCCGTCTTCGGCAGAAATGTAGAGCACCTTGCCCTTCTTGATCGTGACGGGCGCATCTGGGTCTCCCCAAAGGTGAAAGACATCGCGACCGACGGCCACGGAAATGCCGGTCTGCAAAGCAAAGCCGCTCTTCCCAACACCGCCCGCTCCAATGAGAGCGCATACCGTGCCGCGAAGCACGGTCGGGAAAACAAAGTCGAGCGGTTGCGCTCGGCTTTTCAGCATGTCAGCCGTCGATACCATGCAGGCTTCGAGCTTGTTTACCCCCACTGCCTGGTGGCGAAGCTCGCCATTGGTGCCTGTATTCCTGCGCTTGCGAGACGGAGCCCTGCTTGCCTTAGTCTTTGTCTTCTGGGTGGTCTTTCTGGACCTAGTAGTCTTAGTTCTTTCCCGCATTGAAATTTCCTTTCTTTACAATTGCAGAGGTTGTTTGCATGCATCTGTGCCAGCACAGTGCGCATGCCATCCAAGCCCGCGAAATTGCGGACGTAGATTTCGTGGGTCCATGGGGTGAGAATTCACCGACGACGCCGACGCGTCCTCTCACCGTGAGACCAAATGTCTGATTAAGTCAGACGGAGTTGCCTCGGCTCAAATGCCTTGACTTCGGCTTGCGCAACAGACCGATGGTTTTGCCATCCGCTGTAAGTTTCGGCTATATTCCTTCTCTGCTGCGCATGTTGCACCTCCGTTTGGTGTCGCTCGTTTACAAATTAAAATCCGATAAGGCGAATCACATCGACGTGATGTCATCTCTATAATGTTGACAACGCGTTTTTTCAAAAAATTCCGACGACTCGCAGCACAACGATTCTTCTAACCCGTTGATTAGGAATAAAAACGTCGCCGCTGATCGGTTCCATTTCGTGACTGGGGCAAGACAGGGCAAGCGCAAACCTCCAACAGAGAACGAGACCGCGTCCGCCCAAACCTCGCATACACCGACACACATCCGATATGCCCCTCCAAGCTACCTAGGCGTAGAGCGCAGTAACTGGATGCACGGTCACCGCTGGGAATTGGGCAGAAGGTATTGTGGCAAGATCACCTGCGCCAGGGAGGGATCATCCGCGACATCAGGTCGAAGCTCTCAAGCGATTCCAGCGCAAGAGGGCGCAACCGGAACCTAGCAGCAGAGCCATAGAGGCGGAGCCAAAGCGTGCTGATGGTCTCCACACAGCGAACCGCCACGAGCCTGCACCAGAACCGACCAATTTTCGGCCTATGAGCACTCAGCCCCAAAACAGCGCCAGAATCGCCGCTTCTCGGAATCGAATGTGATACAAAATGTGATACAAAAACAGGCTCGCTGAGCCGAGGAGTTTCAATATTTTCTTTATTTTCAAGAGGTTAGAGATTCTTTGAAAAGAAAAATGGTGCCCAGAGCCGGAATCGAACCAGCGACACGCGGATTTTCAATCCGCTGCTCTACCAACTGAGCTATCTGGGCACCGTCACCGTAGGGCGCTGCCCTTCGGGTGGGCGGGTGATACGTCAGGCGGGCGGGGCTGTCCAGAGGGTTTCGCCAAGATTTTCGCCACTCCGCCAGCCGTCCCCGCCATCCCCCAAGACCCCGGCGGCGGCAGCATCGGCCCGCACCCGCGCCGAACCGGCAGGACGCGCCGGCGGCGCAAGCTATGCCCCCGACTGCCGCCCTATTGCGGCCGCTCCGGCCGCTCCTCTCCCGACGGCGGCGGCGGGTCCTCCTCCTCTTCCTCCGCCACCGGGATCGCATAGCTTCCGGTCAGCCAGCGGCCCAGATCGACATCGGCGCAGCGGCGCGAACAGAAGGGGCGGTAGGCCGCCACCACCTCCTTCCCGCAGATCGGGCAACTCATGCCTTCCCCCCAAGCAAGGCCGCCAGCGGCAGCCGGTCCCGCTTGCGCGTCAGCTCGTAAAGCCCCAGCCCTGTCCAGCCCGCCAGATTGGCCTCGCCCTCGCCCCGGAAGGCCGCCTTCAGCACCTGGTCCAGCGTGCCGCGGTCCTTCTTCGTCATCGGCGCGAAATCCACCACCACCTGCCCGCCCAGACCCCGCAGCCGCAACTGCCGCGGCAGATCGCGCGCCGCCGCCACATTGGCCTTCATCGCAGCCGCGGGCGAGGTATCGGGCCCCGTATTCACATCCACCGCCACCAGCGCGCGCGTGGGTTCCACCATCATATGCCCGCCCCCGGGCAGTGCCACGCGGGGGGACCGCAGCGCGTCGATCATCTCCCACACCCCCATCGCCTCGAACCCGCCCTCCATCACCTCATCCGGCGCGGGTTCCGCCCAGTCGCGCCAGGCCGCCTCATGCGCATCCGGCCCATCGACCAGCAGTTCCGGCCCCCCCGACAGGTCCGCCACCACCGCCGCCGCCAGATCGCGCATCGCGGCGATGTCCTCGGCCACCTCTTCCGGATCGGCCCCCTCGCAGGCCGACCGCAGGATCAGCCCGTGATCCGCTGCCGCGCCTTCCATCCCGGCCACGGCCAGCGCCTGCAACTCCGCCCGCACCGCCTCATCCCGGATCCGGCGCGAGATATTGAGCCCCGGCGCCCCCGGCGTCACGATGGCCCAGCGCGACCGGAACAGAAGCCGCGCCGTCACCGGCACCGCCTTGCCCGCCTCCGCCTGCCCCGTCACCTGCACGATGATCCGCTGCCCCGGCGCAATGCCCGACACCTGCCGCAAAAAACCCGACAGGCCCCCCGGCAGCTTCACGAACATGCCGCCCTGCCCCTTCACGGGCCGGTCCGCCACCGCGCGATAGATCGCGCCCGGCAAAGGGTCATCCCCCGCCGGATCGACCAGCAGGTCCTCCAGCCGCCCATCCACGATCAGGGCCGCCGCGCGCCGCCCGTCGATCTCGTCCAGACAGACCACGCGCCCCTTCATCCCTGCCTCCAGACCGGCCATCCCGCCGCCGCCAGCAGGGCTGCGGTCTCGGCCAAGGGCAGGCCCACGATGCCGGTGAAACTGCCCGAAATCCACGGGATGAAGGCCCCCGCCGCGCCCTGGATGGCATAGGCCCCGGCCTTGCCCTCCCATTCGCCCCCCGCCAGATAGGCGTTCAGCTCCGCATCCGACAGCCGCTTCATCTTCACGGCGCTCACGCTTTCCCGCGCCCAGACCCGGTCGCCGCGCCGCACGGCCACCGCCGTGATCACCTGATGCCGCCGCCCGCCCAGCGCCGTCAGGAATTCCGCCGCCTCTCCGGCATCGCGCGGCTTGCCCAGGATGCGACGGCCCAGGGCCACCGTCGTATCCGCACAGAGCACGATGTCATCGGGGCCTGCCGCGACAGCCGCCGCCTTCTCGCGCGCCAGCCGTGCCGCATAGGGGCGGGGGAGTTCCCCCTTCCGGGGGTCTTCGTCGATATCGGGCGGCAGGATCGCATCCGGCACCACGCCCAACTGCGCCAGAAGCTCCTTCCGGCGCGGGCTGCCCGATCCGAGGATCAGCTTCACTTGAACCGATAGTTGATGCGGCCCTTCGACAGGTCGTAGGGCGTCATCTCCACCTGCACCTTGTCGCCCGCCAGAACGCGGATGCGGTTCTTGCGCATCTTGCCTGCCATCGTCGCGATCAGTTCATGGCCGTTGTCCAGCTCGACCCTGAATGTCGCGTTCGGCAGGAGTTCCTTCACGACACCGGGGAATTCGAGGATGTCTTCCTTGGCCATGGTCACTCCAAATGGGGTTGGGGCGCAAAAGCCTTCGCCTTGCGCTTAGCGCCGCCTAATGCGCCTGTCAGGGCGGATTTTCAAGGGAAAAGTAAAGACGCACCCCTTCTTCGGCAGCACGGCGCAGGGGCCGGGGAAGATGAGTATTTGGGCCAAGATGAAGGGGCAAAGGCAGCGCTCCCCCTTGCAGGCCGCTTCAGGCGCGGGCGATGCGGTCGGCCTGTTCGCCCCAATGCAGATGGTTCAGCACGCCCCCCGCGCGCCGCACCTCGTGGATGGCGGCAAGCTCCACCTCCGCCACCGCCCATCCGGCCTCGTTCAACCCCGTCTCGGCCAGGATCCCCGTCGGCGGAAAGCCCCGGTCGGGCGGGCCATAGATCGCCCCGCGCCCCACATTCTCATCCACCGCCGGGCACCACTCCGCCATCCCCACCGTGGGCGCCTGCACCGTCACGCATTGGTTCTCCAGCGCCCGCGCCATGGCACCGACCCTGACCCGCGTGAACCCTGCAAGACTGTCGGTGCAGGACGGCACCAGCAGAACCTCCGCCCCCGCCTCCACCATCTTCCGCGCCAGCAGCGGGAATTCGCTGTCATAGCAGATCAGCACCCCGATCTTCCCCAGCGGCGTGTCAAAGACCGGCAGGCCTTCGCCCGGCTCCACGAACCAGATCTCCCGCTCGAACCGCGTCATGATCTGCTTGTCCTGATGCCCGACGATGCCGCCCGGCCCATACAACGTCGCCCGGTTCACCGGCCGCGCCCCGGCCGCCGGGAAAACCGGCCCCGAAGCACCCAGGATATGCACCCCATGCCGCGCGGTCAGGTCCAGATGCAGGCGGTCCACCTCTGCCCGATGCGACGCCACCTCATGCAGCGCGCGTTCCAGATCGGCCGCCACAGCCGCCCCCCCCAGCGAGGCCAGCTCCATCGCCCCATATTCGGGAAAGACCAGCAGTTCCGCCCCCTGCGCCACGGCCTCCTCCACCCAGGCCGTGACCTTCGCCGCATAGGCGGCAAACTCGGCCAGAAAATCCAGCGGATAGGCAGCGGCAGCGATCTTCATCGCGGGTCTCCAAGGCAGGGCCCAGGCAGATAAGCAGCGCCTCTGCGCGACGGCAAGGGGCGACACGCGCCTCCCGGCGCTGTCTCCCTCCCTCGGTGGACCGCCTTGCGTCGGCAGCCAAAGATGAGGATTCTGATGCCGGTGCCGCAGGACAGCGGCCCCTTGCATGGAGGTCAAGGTGTCCTTGGAGGAAATCAGACGCTGGATCAGGTTCCGAGACCGCTTCTGCGTGCCGCCCGAGATGCAGGTGGTCCGGACCGTCATCGAAGGCCAGCCGATCTTCTTCTCCATCGCCAATCCCGGCGACCGCATCCAGCGCAAGCAGATGCGCGGCCGCTTCTACGAACCCGAGGAACTGGACCTCATCCGCCAGCATTTCCCCCCGGGCGGCGTGTTCTGCGACATCGGCGCGAACACCGGGAACCATTCCATCTTCGCGGCCCGGTTCTGCGGGGCCCGCCTGGTGATCCCGCTGGAACCCAACCCCGCGGCGTACCGGCTTCTCGTCTCGAACTTCATCCTCAACGACCTGCTCGAAAAGGCCGATCTCTCGGCCCTCGGCTTCGGCATCTCGAACCGCAGCCAAAGCGGCTTTGGCCTCTCGGCCCGCGAGAACAATCTCGGCGCAACGCAACTGGTCGAAGGCAGCGGCGAGATCGAACTCCGCGCAGGCGACGACCTCTTCACCGATCGCGCGCTCGATTTCCTGAAGATTGATGTCGAAGGCATGGAACTCGACGTGCTCGAAGGCTTCGCCGCGAACATCGCCCGATCGCGCCCGAAAATCTTCCTCGAACTGGCCAGGACCAACGAAGACCGCTTCGCCCGCTGGCTGGACCAGAACGACTACACGCCGCTCGTGGAAGGCCGCGCCTTCCGCTTCAACCGCAATGTCCTGATCGGCCCGCGCCGACCCTGATGCGAAAAGGGGGCGCCACCGGCGCCCCCTCCCCCGTCACGCAAGATCAGCAGCGCGCCACATAGCGGCGGCCATAGGCATCTTCATAGACGCAGTCATTCGGCGTATTCGCCCGCCCGATCAGGTTGCCCGCCACACCGCCGACGGCCGCGCCGATGATCGCGCCTTCGACCCGGTCATCGGAATCCGACACCGCCGCGCCCAGCAGGGCGCCCGTCGCGGCCCCGCCCAGCGTCGCCTGATCTGCGGCGGGAACACAGGCGGCGGTGCCAAGGCCGATGATCGTCAGAAGGATGGTCTTTTTCATTGCAGGTCCTCCGGGGTTGTTCTGCACAAGGCCCCGACTGTCCCAAGTCACACCTTGCTATGCAATAACACCGGGCCGCCCCGCCCCGGACTCGGGCCGTTTCCAGCCGATCCCCGCGCTCAGATTTCCCGCATCCAGAACTGCAACGGCTTCACCGTCTCGCCCTCTTGCCCCAGGTCCTTCCAGGAAAACTCCGCCACCGCGCCCGGCACCGGCGCATAGCCGCGCCCCTGCCAGAAGGCATCGTTCGTGCGATAGCTCGCTGGCCGCAGCGGGTGATCCGCAGGCCGCATCACCGAACAAAAGGCCACATGCGTCCGCCCCAGCGCCCGCGCATGATCCTCGCGCAGGTCAAAGAAGCGATGCCCGATCCCCTTGCCGCGATATTCCGGCAGCAGCACCGATTCCGCGCCATAGAGGATCTTCTCCAGCGCCACGCCCCGCCCCTGCATCGGCGCGGCAAACTCCCCCGCATGATCCTCCATCGGGGTCGAGGTGGAGGCCCCCACCAGCACATCGCCAAAGAACGCCCCCACCAGCAGCGCCCCCGGCGAGTCGCGATAGGTGCTCAGATATTCCCGCTCATAGTCCAGCGACCCGTCATAAAGATAGGGCCAGTCCCGGAACACCGCGATGCGCAGCCGCGCCACATCCTCCAGCGCCGCCTCCAGCGCCGCCCCGCGCAGCGCCCGAACGGAAATCCCCTCGGGCAGCGCGCGCGTCATGCGGAAACCTGCGCGATCCAGTCATTCAGGTTGTAGAAGGTCGTCACCCGCGCGATCTTGCCATCCCTGATGTCAAAGAACCCGCCCGCCGGCAGGATATAACGCTGCCCCTTCGCCTCCGGCAGGCCCGGATCGGTCTTCAGATATTCGCCATGCACCACGAATTCCGCCGCCCCCCGCGCGCCGTCATCGCTCGCGAAGATCACCATGTCCTTCAACTCTTCCCGATAGCTCACGCCCATATGCGAACAGAACTCGGCGAACTTCGCCCGGCCCCGCCGCACGCCGCCCTCGTTCACCCGATGCTCCACATCCTCGGCCACGCAATCCAGCATGCCCGCCGCATCCCCCGCATTGAAGGCCGCGTAATAGCGCCCGATCAGGGCCATGGCTTCCGCTCTCGTCATGTCGCATCCTCTTCCAAAGGCGGCCCGAACCGCGCCAGCATCCTGTCCCTGATCTGGTCCCGCGCCTGCCGATAGGCCGACAGCTTCGCCTCCCGGCTTTCGCCAAGGCCCGTGGGATCAAGGATCGGCCAGTATTCTACGTCCAGATGGTAATAGCGGGTCAACTCCAGCGCCGTTCTCTGGCTTGCGGGCGACAGGGCGACGATCAGGTCGAATTGCGACAGATCATCCCCCCATTCCTGCATCTCCTCGAAACTGCGCGACCGGTGCCGCGACAGCTCGATCCCCAACTCCTTGCAGACGGCGATGGAAAACCCGTCCACCTCCATGTCGTTCTTCACGCCCGCCGATTGGACATAGGCCTTCTGGCCATACATCTTCTTCATCAGCCCTTCCGCCATCGGCGACCGGACTGCGTTGTGATCGCAGCAGAACAGGATCGAGGTCGGAAACTCCTGCCCCAAGATCAACCCCAGTGCAGGACGCAGATCAGCGTGAACAGACGCCGCGCCGTGTCCGTGTCCACCTCGGCCTTGCCCTCCAGCCGCTCCTGCAAGACCCGCGCCCCCTCGTTGTGGATGCCGCGCCGCGCCATGTCGATCGCCTCGATCTGGCTCGGCGGCAGGCGCTTCACCGCCTCGAAATAGCTCTCGCAGATCTGGAAGTAATCCTTCACCACCTGCCGGAAGGGGCCAAGCGACAGGTGGAACTCCCCCACCTTCTCGCCCGCCTCCGACCCGATGTCGAAGACCAGCCGCCCCTCGCGGATCGCCAGGCCAAGCCGGTAAGGCCCCGGCACCACCGCCCGCCCCTCGCGCACCGGCAGCGCGAAGGAGTTCTCCTCCAGAAGGTCAAAGATCGCCACCCGGCGCTCCTGCTCGATCTCCGGTGTCGGCCGTGCCAAGCCCTTCTCGTCAATCTCGATATGGCAGATGCGGTTCATGCGCTCCCCCCATTCAACCGGTCCAGCCGCGCCCGCACGCTCAACCCATGCGCCTCAAGGCTCTCGGAAATCGCCAGCCGCTCCGCGCTCGGCCCGATGGCGCGCAGCGCCTCGGGCGTCATCCGCGCCATCGTCGTCCGCTTCATGAAGTCCAGCACATTCAGCCCCGAGGAAAACCTTGCCGACCGCGCCGTCGGCAGCACATGGTTCGGCCCCCCCACGTAATCGCCAATCGCCTCCGGTGTCCACGCCCCAAGGAAGATCGCCCCCGCATGCGGGATCTTCGCGGCCAGCGCCTCGGGGTCCGCCACCATGATCTCCAGATGCTCCGCCGCGATCCGGTTCGCCAGATCCGCCGCCTCCTCCAGATCGCGCACCACGATCACCGCGCCATTGTCGCGCCAGGATGCCCCCGCGATGGCCCGCCGCTCCAGCATCTCCAGCCGCGCCTCCACCGCGCCCGCCACGGCCATGCCAAAGGCCGGATCGGTGGTGATCAGGATGGCCTGCGCGCTCTCGTCATGCTCGGCCTGTGACAGCAGGTCCAGCGCGATCCAGTCCGGGTCATTGTCCCCATCCGCGATGACCAGAACCTCCGACGGCCCCGCGATCATGTCGATCCCCACCCGGCCAAAGACCCGCCGCTTCGCCGCCGCCACATAGGCATTGCCCGGCCCGGTGATCTTGTCCACCGCCGCGATGGTCGCCGTCCCATAGGCCAGCGCCGCCACCGCCTGCGCGCCCCCCACGCGGTAAATCGCATCCACCCCCGCGATCCGCGCCGCCAGCAGCACAAGCGGATTGACCACGCCCCCCGGCGTCGGGCAGGTCACGACCAGCCGCCCCACCCCCGCCACCTTGGCCGGTATGGCATTCATCAGAACCGAAGACGGATAAGAGGCCAGCCCCCCCGGCACATAAAGCCCCGCCGCCGAAACCGGCGTCCAGCGCCAGCCAAGCGTCGCCCCCGCCGCATCGGTCCAGCTTGCATCCTCTGGGCGCTGCCTTTCGTGATAGGCCCGGATGCGCGCGGCCGCCAGTTCCAGCGCCGCCCGATCCTCGGCAGAAACCTTGGCAATCTCGGCCTCGATCTCACCTTCGGAAAAGGCCAGCCGGTCGGCGGTCAGCTCCAGCCGGTCGAAGCGCGCGGTCAGCTCGATCAGCGCCGCATCCCCCCGCGCCCGCACATCGGCGATGATGGCGGCCACGGCCTGATCCACATCTTCCGCCTCTTCCCGCTTCATCGACAGAAGCTGCGCGAACTCCGCCTCGAAACCGGCGTCGCGGGTAGAGAGGAAAAAGGTCATGGAAACAGCCTCCGCAGGGTCCGCCCCATCTAGCGCGCGAGAGGGGGCCACTCAAGCCGTAGGGTGCGTGCTCGCACGCACCACGCCCCCGGAACCGTGCGTGCAAGCACGCACCCTACCCATAATCAAACCCTATCGCCCCACCCCCAAGCCAATCCTGCGGCGCCAAGTGCCCCACCCACAAGATCCGGCAAATCCTGTGCGCCCCCGCACGGTTAACCAACCCGCGGCCCCCTCGCCTCTCCAGATTTGTATGTACACTTTGCTGCACAGATTGCGGCACAGCGCGCGCCACAGCCGTTTCCGCCGAATTGCAGCGATTTCAACGGCTTGATTAATCCCGATGCACCGGTTTCTTCCGGCTCGGTGCGACATAGGGCTTCGTGACATCATGCAGCGTCACTTCCATCGCCTCCACCTCCACCCGCACCGCCCCATCCCCTGCCAGGACCAGCGTCACCGCCCCTGTCCCGTCCTCCCCCGGCTCCCAGGCCAGCGACAGGATCGACAGCACCGTTTCCGGGTCCCCCCGGTCAATCCCCTGCGACCGGACCGCCCCCGCATCCTCGATCACCAGCAGCGCCCGCACCCGCTCATAAGGCCGCTTGGCGGCCTCGGCGGCTTCCCGGTCCTCCCAGCGGAAGCGGTTGATGAGACAGGCAAATCTCCGCTTCGACCGCTCCCATTTCAGGTCCGCGCCGGTCAGCACCGCATCCTGCACAAGGGTCGAAACAACCTGAAGATCCTCCGCATCCCGCGCCACAAGGTTCAGCGGGCCGATCTCCCCATCCTCGAAGCGCGCATCCACCATCAGTTGCCCTTGATCCGTTCGATCTGCGCCCCGCAGGCCCGCAGCTTTTCCTCCACCCGCTCATAGCCGCGGTCAAGGTGATAGACGCGGTTCACGATGGTCTCGCCCTCTGCCGCCAGCCCGGCAAGGATCAGGCTCACGCTGGCCCGCAGGTCGGTGGCCATCACCGGCGCCCCGCGCAGCCGCTCCACCCCCGTCACCGTCGCAGTGCCGCCATGCACGTCGATCCGCGCCCCCATCCGCATCAATTCGGGCGCATGCATGAACCTGTTTTCAAAGATTTTTTCCTCCAGAACCGACACGCCCTCGGCGGTGCAAAGCAGCGCCATCATCTGCGCCTGAAGGTCGGTCGGAAAGCCGGGGAAAGGCTCCGTCGTCACGTTCACGGCGCGCACCCGCCCGTTCTTCCGCGTGACCTTCACCCCCCGCTCCGTCTCGGTCACCGAGATGCCCGCCTCATCCAGTTTCTCGGCAAAGGCGCCTACCAGATTGATACGTCCGCCCAGACATTCCACCTCGCCGCCACAGATCGCCGGCACCAGCATATAGGTCCCCAATTCGATCCGGTCGGTCACCACCGGATGGGTCGCGCCATGCAGCCGGTCCACGCCCTGCACGGTGATGGTGGATGTCCCCTCACCCTCGATCTCGGCCCCCATCTTCCTAAGGCATTGGGCAAGATCGACAATTTCCGGCTCCCGCGCCGCGTTCCTCAGAACCGTGGTCCCCTTGGCCAGCGTCGCCGCCATCAGCGCATTCTCCGTGGCCCCGACCGAGACGAAGGGAAACTCGATCACCGCCCCCTTCAGCCGCCCGCCGGGCGCCTTGGCATGGACATAGCCCTCGCGCAGGTCCAGCTCCGCCCCCATCGCCTCCAGCGCCTTCAGATGCAGGTCCACCGGCCGCGCCCCGATGGCGCATCCGCCCGGCAGCGACACCACCGCATGCCCGTCCCGCGCCAGCATCGGCCCCAGAACAAGTATGCTCGCCCGCATCTTCCGCACGATGTCGTAATCCGCGCGGTGATTGTCGATGTCATGCGACGACATCGCCAGCACCAGCCCATCCTGCAAGGACGCCACTTCCGCGCCCAGCGATTGCAGAAGCTGCGTCATGGTGCGGATATCCGAAAGCCGCGGCGCATTGGTCAGCGTCAGCGGCTCCTCGGTCAGCAAGGTCGCCGGCATCAGCGTCAGACAGGCATTCTTCGCCCCCGCGATCGGGATCGCCCCGTTCAGCGCCCCGTTGCCCTTGACCAGAATCGAATCCATCCGCCCGCCTCACCCATCCTCGCGGTCAGGGCCACCGTCGCCCCCCGCATCTTGTGTTCCCGCCCCTTCGGCGCGCGCCCTGGCCTGCGCCTTGCGCCGCGCCATATTGGCCTTCAGCGCAGCCTTGCGCCGCTCGTCCCGCGTCATCTCCGCCGCCGGACGCCCCGCCTTCCCCGCCTGTGGTTCCGATGCTTTCGGGCTCATGCCCGCTTCCTATACGAAGCCGCGACAGGGGTCCAGCCAGCCCCCGCCAGACCGGCCGATCCCGCCCATGTTTGCTCTTGCACCCGCCCCTGATCGCGGCTATTCACCCGCCACGCCGCGCGGGCCCAACCCGCACCCGGCCCTGGCGCTGCAGTAGCTCAGTGGTAGAGCACTCCCTTGGTAAGGGAGAGGTCGAGAGTTCAATCCTCTCTTGCAGCACCATCCATCCCCTTGAACTGGCGGAAATACTTCCTTCGCCCATCCCCGCCGCAGCATGGGCGCGACCGTTGTCCTGCCCGATACGGCAGGTCGGACACGGGGCAAGGGGACAAAGGCGACGGGCGGATCAGCGCCCCGCCGCCACCCTGTCCAGCCAGTCGCGGAAGGCCAGAACCCCCACGGAATGCCGCTCCACCCCCGCCCGCTCCGCCGCCTCGGCCTCTTCCAGCGTTGCGACGCGGAGCATGGCGAACCTGCGCTTTCCCCGCAGGTCCAGCAGGTCGCGCACCGTCAGGCGGGCCGCCATCACGGCACCTCGATAAAGACATCGGCCCCCTCGACCTTCACCGGGAAGGTCCGCAGGTTCACGCAGACGGGCGCACGCCTCGCCTCGCCCGTGCGATAGTCGAACTGCCCGTTATGCTTGGGGCATTCGATCAGATGGCCCATCACCAGCCCGTCGCAGAGATGCACGTTCTCATGCGTGCAAAGGCCCGCAGTGGCAAAGAAATCGCCCTCTGGGGAATGGTAGATGGCATAGGTGGCCCCGCCGTGATCAAAGCGGATCAGGTCTTCTTCATCGACGTCATCGGTGGCGCAGGCGCGGATCCATTGGGGCATTTCAGGCAGTCCTCATTCGGCAGGCAGGGCATCGGGCATCTCGCCCAGGGCGGCGCGGTGAAAATCCTCGCGATAGGGTTTCGCGCCGGGCGGCAGGTCGCGCCGCAGGAAGAAATCCTCATGCGCAAGCTGGCGGCGCAGGGCGGGCCACATCTCGGCAAAGGCCTCGGGGATGGAGCGGTTGGGGGAGGGGAGGTCGTGCTTGATCGTCTCATGCAGCCGCGGCAGCGCGTGATACGGAACCATGGGGAACATGTGATGTTCGACGTGATAGTTCATGTTCCAGTAGATGAACCGGCTGATCGGGTTCATCAGGACAGTGCGTGAATTCAGCCGATGGTCGATCACGTTGTCGGCCAGCCCGCCATGCTGCAACAGCCCGGTCATCACATGGTGCCAGGCACCATAGAGGCGCGGCAGACCGATCACCATGAGGGGCAGGATGGACTGCATCCAGAGCGCCAGCCCGACTGTCGCCGCATAGATCGCCAGATAGACAAGGGCCACGCGCTGCACCTTGCCCCATTCGGATTGCGGCACGAAACTGCGCTCTTCCGCCGTCGGGCCGGACAGGGCGTTGCGGATCATCCGGGGGAAGAAGTCGATCACTTCGGGAATTCCGAAGAAACTGCCGATCAGCTTCACGAAGGCCGGGGGCCGCATGATCGCGATCTCGGGGTCGCGACCCACGATATAGGTGTCGGTATGATGCCGCGCATGGCTCCACCGCCAGGTGGCCGAATTCCGCATGATCATGAAGGAGGCGATTTCATAGACCGCATTGTTCATCCATGCCGTCTTGAAGGCCGTGCCATGCCCGCATTCATGCCAACGGGAATCCGAAGCAGAGCCGTAGAGCACCCCGTAAGCCAGCCAGAAGGGAACGCACCACCAGCTTCCCCACAGGGCGATGCCCGCCGAAGCAAAGCCGATCATGCAGCCATAAAGAAGGATCGTGTCGCGGATCGCCGGCTGATCCGACCGCTGCATCAACTCTTTCATAACCTTGCGAGGGACATCTGTATGGTACCACTCTGCCGCGGCAAGCCCGGTTTCCACGGCGCGCGCGCCATCGGGGCCGAGCAGGCTGTAGTCTCGTCTCGCCATGTGATCCCTCCCGTCAGGGGCGCATTGGCCCCGATCTTGAGGAAAGCTTAGAACAGTCGTTCCGTTACGCGATAGGGTGAATTCTGGATGTTCCGGACCCTTCATCAATCCCTGCCCCAAGCCGACAGACCTGTCATCGGCAGGAAGGCAACGAAGACTGCACGCCATTCGGAACAAGTACTCCATCCGCCGAGGATCCGGCATATTCATGCAGCCATCCTCGCTGCGGCGCAACGATCCTGCCGGGCGGGCAGCATGCCTCGCGGGGCGGGATCATCCGGTGCGGGCTGATCAAGGTCTCATCGCTGGATGGGCAGGGCAACGAACCCCTTCGTCACCCTCCGTATCCCTTTGAATTCCCTGAAATTTCATTCGGCGACCCCTGCCCCTCTCAGGAAAGGCAGCGACCGATGTCACCGTCCGCATCGCGCCCGGCGCCGTGATCCTCGGCGCCTTCGAACAGTTCCCCCCGCTGGCGCTGCCCATTTGCGGCACATGATGCGGCAGCACGTCGAACAGCATCGCTTGACGCGGGCCATGCGGGGACGCTCTTCCCTGCCACGCCGGGCGCAGGAACAGGGCGCAAAAGCCAGGGGATGGGGCACCGCCACTGCTCATCAAGGAATCGAACCGTGCCAAGGCCGCGCTTGCTTTCGCGACGCCGCGCGCGCATCGTAAACATGTATTGCGATTGATCTTTTCCAAAACATTTCCCGATCATGGAGGTAGCCCGGCCATGTGTCTTTCCTGTGGCGAAGCAATCGAAGCGGGCCATGCGCCGATCAACCCCTGCCTCTGCGGCGCGCCCGAAACCCGGGCCGCCATGGCGCGGCTGGAGGCCGACATAACCCGCCGACAGCTCCTGGGTGGCGCCGCCTCCGTCGTCGGCCTCTTTGCAGGCTTCGGCCTTGCCCCGCGCGACGCACGCGCCCAGTCTCCGGGCCGCCCCACGGTCCTGACCAACCTGCGCTTCTTCGACGGCACAACGCTGGCGCTGCAATCCGGCCGCGACATCGTCATCGAAGGCGGCCGGATCACCGGCCTGCCCGCCACCGGCACCGGCCCCGCCGAGGCCGACATCATCAATTGCGGCGGGCGCACCGTCACGCCGGGTCTGATCGACTGCCACTGGCATGCCACGCTGGTCGGCGTCAGCCAGATCGCCGCGCTGACACAGGATATCGGCTGGGTTCATCTGATGGCGGGACGCGAGGCCGGGGCCACGCTGATGCGCGGCTTCACCACCCTGCGCGATACGGGCGGCCCGGTCTTCGGCCTGAAGATGGCCATCGACCAGGGCGCCGTCACCGGCCCGCGCATCTTCCCCTCGGGCGCCATGCTATCCCAGACCTCGGGCCATGGCGACTTCCGCCTTCTGAACAGCCTGCCCCGGATGCCGGGCGATGCCGCTGACCACACTGAACGCCAGGGCGTCGCCGCCATCGCCGATGGCCGGGACGAGGTGCTCCGTCGCACCCGCGAACAACTGATGAAGGGCGCCAGCCAGATCAAGATCATGGCGGGTGGCGGCGTCGCCTCGCCCTATGATCCGCTCGACACCGCGCAATACACGCTCGACGAAATGCGCGCCGCGGTCGAGGCCGCCGCCGACTGGGGCACCTATGTCTGCGCCCATGTCTATACCCCGACCGGCATCCTGCGCTGCCTCGAGGCCGGGGTGAAATCCATCGAACATGGCCAACTGGCCGACGACGCCACCATCCGCGCCATGGCCGAGGGCGGCGCATGGTGGAGCATCCAGCCCTTCCTCGCCGACGAGGATTCCAACCAGTATTCCGACCCGCGCAGCATCGCCAAGCAGCAGCAGGTCGCCGAAGGCACCGTCCGGGCCTTCCAGATGGGCCGGGCCGAGGGCGTGAACATGGCCTTTGGCACGGATGTCCTCTTCAATCCCTCCGGCGCGGCGACACAGGGCCGCCAGCTTGCGAAACTCACCCGCTTCATGCCCCCGCTCGAGGCTTTGCGCATGGCAACCGGTGCGGCAGGGGATCTTCTGGCGCTTTCAGGGGAACGCGCACCCTATCAGGGGCGGCTCGGCGTGGTGGCCGAAGGGGCGCTCGCCGATCTGCTGGTCTGGGATGGCGATCTGGAAACCGATCTTTCCGCCATTGCCGACCCTGACACCAACCTTCGCCTGATCATGAAGGGCGGCCGCATCTTCAAGGAGGCGTTGGCATGACCAGATCGCCGTCCCGCCCCGTCACCGTCCTCGCCGCAACCCTCGCGGCGCTGCTGGCACAGACGGGCCTTCCCGCAACCGCGCAGGATTGGTCGGGCCAGGTCACGGTCTACGGCTGGGGCGCAGGTGTCGGCGGGGATTTCACGCCGCTTGCCGGCGCGCCGACCCTGTCCTTCGACAAGTCTCTTTCAGAGGTGCTGGACGACCTTGATGCCGCCTTCTTCGCCACGGGCCTTGCGCGCCGCGGCAACCTCGTCTTTTTCGGAGACCTGACCTATTCCAGTTCCTCCCGCGCCGGGATCATCCCGCCCGGCCTGCCTGCCACTGGCGAAGTGACGCTGAAATCCCTGACCCTCGCCGCAGGGCGCCGCTTCGACGCAGGCGGCGGCACAAGCGTCGATGTCCTCGGCGGCCTGCGCGGCTGGGACATTGACGGCGCCATCACCACCCCGGGCCCCAGCATCGCCCCGTCGGCAAGTTTCGTCGATCCGATCCTCGCCGTCCGGGTGAACACGTCGCTGACCGACCGCTGGTCGATCCTGAGCTATGCCGATATCGGCGGCTTCGGCATCGGGTCCGATCTCACCTGGCAGGCCGCTGTCACCGCCAACTGGCAGGCGCGCGATGGTCTCTGGCTCTCCCTCGGCTGGCGGCACCTTGCGGTGGATTACAGCGAAGGGGGCACCGTCTTCGACGGCGCGATGAGCGGGCCGCTCCTCGGTCTCACGCTGCAATTCTGACGGCATTGCTCCATCCCTTGCCGATCCGCGCTCTGCCGTGACAAGCTGGCGCAGCCCCGCCATCCGGCCGCTGGAGACCCGATCTTGACCGAAGCCGAACCCGCCACGGTCACCCCGATCTGGACGATCCTCGCGCCTCTGGCCGCCCTCGGCCTCGCCGGTCTTGGCATGACGCTCTGGCACCATGCCCTGCCGCTCTGGGCGATCCTGCCCGCGCTGCCGCTTCTCTTCGGGGCCGTCTTCGCGGCAGTCCATCATGCCGAAACCATCGCCCATCGCGTGGGTCAGCCCTTCGGTTCCATCCTCCTCGCCCTTGCCGTCACGGTGATCGAGGTGTCGCTGATCGTCTCCCTCCTCCTCTCAGCTCCCGAAGGCGAAAGCGCGGTCGCCCGCGACACCGTCTTTGCCGCGATCATGATCGTTCTGAACGGCATCCTCGGCCTCTGCCTGCTGATTGGCGGCCTCCGGCATCACCGCCAGACCCTGCAACCCCACAGCGCCGCCTCCGCGCTCGGCGTGCTGGGCACGCTTGCCGTCCTCGCGCTCGTCCTGCCGAATTTCACCGTGGCGACACCCGGCCCGCTCTATGCCCCGGCGCAACTGGCCTTCGTCGCGGTTGTCTCGCTCGCCCTTTACGGCTTTTTCCTGCATGCCCAGACCGTGCGCCACAAGGAGGATTTCGCCGAACCGCAGGACAGCGACGCGCCTCACGGCCCGGTCGATGCCCGCAGCTTCCGCCTTGCCCTCGGCCTGCTGCCGCTCTCCCTCATCGCCGTCGTGCTGCTGGCCGAACTCCTCGCCGCGCCCGTTGCCGCAGGGGTAACCCGCGCCGGTCTTCCCGAGGCCCTTGTCGGCGTGGCCATCGCCCTTGTCGTGCTCATGCCGGAAGGCGTGGCCTCTCTCCGCGCCGCGCAGGCGAACCGCCTGCAAACCAGCGTCAACCTCGCCTTGGGATCGGCCCTGGCCAGCCTCTGCCTCACCATCCCGACGGTGGCGCTGATCTCGCTCCTGCAAGGTCAGGCGCTGGTTCTCGGGCTGGAGGCGGAACATATCGTGCTTCTCGTCCTCAGCCTGTTCATGGCGACGCTCTCGCTCACCATGGGGCGGACCACCGCGCTTACGGGCGGCATCCATCTGGTGATCTTCGGGGCCTTCCTGACGCTGTCCGCCATGCCCTGACGCCTCAGCGCGGCACCAGCCCCGCCAGATGCGCCTGCAACCGCGCCGTCTCGGCCGGGGTCCAGCCTTCGGGGGCCAGCGTCTCGACCCAGGCCGGGATGTAATCCCGCGCCAGATAATCATGGCCAAAGCCCAGCGTCCCCACCGCCACCGCCATGTCCATCCCCACCTGAAACAGCGTCACCACCGGAATCCAGCGCATCAGCGGCGACACATCCGGGGCGCGTTCCGCCCCCAGCCAGTCAGGCCGCGCCCAGGCCAGCGACCAGTCAAAGAACACGATGGGATCGCTGCCATATTGCAGCAGCACGAACCGCATCGGCCCCCAGCTTGCGTCAACCTGCTCTGCCGCGCCCTGCTGGCTCATCGTCCGGATCAGTGACCCGTTGCCGAAGCGCGGCCGCCAGGCCGGGCTGCCCGCCACCCGCCGTGCCTGCACCATCTGCCAGAATTCGCTAAGGTATGGCGACCCCACCCACAGCGCCCCGTCGATCGGATCGGCGTAAAGGTCCAGCAGCGGCACCGTCTCCTGCGACAGGAAGGCCCCAAGGCTCAGCCCATGCAGATAAAGCCGGGGCCGCGCCTCCTTCGGCAGCGTCACCCAATGGCGATAGATGATGTCGAACAGCGCCGCCGCCTCGGCCACGCCCTGCGTCGGATCGACCACCACCGAAACCGGGCTCGGCAGATAGGAATACTGCACCGCCACCGTCGCCACATCACCACGCGCGATGTAATCCAGCGTATCCACCCCACCGGGGTCCAGCCAGCCCGATCCGGTCGGCATCGCCACCACAAGGACCGCCCTGTCGAACCCGCCAAGGCGCAGCACTTCGTCAAAGGCCAGCCGCGCCCGCGCTTCGGGCGTGTCCGCCGCGTTCAGCCCCACATAGACGCGGATCGGCTCCAGCGCCGCCCCGCCCCAGAAGGCCCCGATCGCCGCCGCATCCGGGCCGGAGGACACGAAACTCCGCCCCCAGCGCCCCATCTCCTGCCAGTCGAGCGGTGATCCCGGCCCGCCGCTGACGAAGGCCGATGTCGGCGGCGCCTCCTCGGGCGGGATCAGCCCGTCCGCCACCCGCGCCCCATTGTCCAGCGCCCGCAGAAGCCCGCGAAAGGCAACCCCGTCGATCAGCGTGCCAAAGATCGCCAGCGCCACGACCAGGCCTACCCCCTGCGCCACGCGCGGCGGCAGCAGGCGCCGGCTCCGCCGCTGCCATGCATCCACCGATCCGGCGAAGACCCGCCCCAGCAGCAGCAGGATCAGGAACACCGCCCCCCCGATCAGCGCGATGCGAATGGGGGCCGAGGCTTTTCCCTCCGGCAGTCCCCAGGCCAGCAGGATGGAATTCTGCCAATAGGCCGCGCGCCATAGACAGAGGCCAAGGCCCAGACCGGCCCCCGCCATCAGCGCCACCCGCAGGGGCTGCGGCATCCGCCACAGCGGCCCAAGGCCCATCCAGCGCGCAGTCGCGGCCCAGGCCCACCACAGCCCGTAGCCGATCCCCGCCACGACACCGCCCAGCACGCCCTGCAATTCCGGCGCGCGCGGCACCATCGACGGCGTCACCGACAGCCCGAAGAACAGCGCCGCCAAAAGCAGACCGGGGGCCGATGGCCGGGCCAGCAACCGCCTGCGCCCCGCACCGCCCGCTTTGACCCGGTCCTTCGCCATGATGCCGCGCCTCCGCTTCTGTCGCGCCCTCTCAGACCCGCTCACCACCAACGAAAAGGCCGGGGGCTTGTCACCCCCGGCCCTCTCAAGATGACCATGCCGACCGGCGCAGGTCAACGCGCGCCACGCGTCAATCCGCCTCGACAAAGACCTCGTCGCGCTTCTTGCGGATGGACGGCAGCAGCACGATCACCAGCACCGCCACCGTCAGCAAAAGCAGGGTCAGGCTGATCGGCCGCGTCAGGAACACCGTCGGATCGCCCCGGCCAAGGATCATCGCCCGCCGCAGGTTCTCTTCCAGCATCGGACCCAGCACAAAGCCCAGCAGCAAAGGCGCAGGCTCGCAGCGCAGCTTGATGAGCACATAGCCCATCAACCCGAAGAAGGCGACCGCGAAGAGGTCATAGACATTGGAGTTCACCGAATAGACCCCGATGGAACAGAAGGCCATGATGATCGGGAACAGCACATGGTAAGGCACCTTCAGCAGCCGCACCCACAGCCCGATCAGGGGCAGGTTCAGCACCACCAGCATCAGGTTGCCGATCCACATGCTGGCGATGATCCCCCAGAACAGCGCAGGCTGTTCGGTGGCCACATTGGGGCCCGGGACGATGCCCTGAATGATCATCGCCCCCACCATCAGCGCCATCACCGGATTGGCCGGAATGCCCAGCGTCAGCAGGGGGATGAAACTCGTCTGCGCGCCCGCGTTATTGGCCGATTCCGGCCCCGCGACGCCCGCCACCGCGCCCTTGCCAAACTCCTCCGGATGGTCCGACAGGCGCTTTTCCATCGTGTAGGACGCGAAAGAGGCCAGCACCGCCCCTCCGCCCGGCAGGATGCCCAGCACCGACCCGACCGCCGTCCCCCGCACCATCGGCGCCAGCATGGCCTTGAGGTCCTCTTTCGACGGAAAGAGCCCGGCCAGCTTCGTGCCCAGCACCGTCCGGTCCTGCTCGCCCTCCAGATTGCGCAGGATCTCGGCGATCCCGAACACCCCCACAGCCAGCGCCACGAAGTTCAGCCCATCGGCATATTCCGCTATCCCCAGATTGAAGCGCGGCTCGCCCGTGTAGATATCCGTTCCCACCAGACCCAGAAGCAGCCCCAGCACCACCATCGCCAGCGCCTTCAGGATCGACCCATGGGCCAGCGCGATGGCCGAAACAAGGCCCAGCACCATCAGGCTGAAATACTCCGCCGCCCCGAAGTTCAGCGCAATCGCCGTCAAGGGCGGCGCGAACAGCGCGACCAGCAGCGTCGCCACCGTCCCGGCAAAGAAGGACCCCAGCGCCGCCACCGCCAGCGCCGTGCCCGCCTTGCCCTTCCGCGCCATCTGATAGCCGTCGATGGCCGTGACGGCAGACGAACTTTCGCCGGGCATGTTGATCAGGATCGCCGTCGTCGATCCGCCATATTGCGCGCCATAGTAGATGCCCGCCAGCATGATCAGCGAAGATACCGGTTCCAACTGGAAGGTGATCGGCAGCAGCATGGCAATCGTCGCCGTCGCCCCGATCCCCGGCAGCACCCCGATCAGCGTCCCAAGGATCACGCCGACAAGGCAGAAGAACAGGTTCTCGGGCGAGGCGGCGGTCGCAAAGCCAAGCGCGAGGTTTGAAAGCAGGTCCATCTCGCGCCCCTCAGAAAGTCAGCCACGGGCCGATGCGCCGGAACGGCAGACCAAGCCCATAGGAAAAGACCAGCGTCGAAAAGATCGTCACGCCCACCGCCAGAGCCAGCGCCCAGGGCAGCCGCATCTTGAACGAGGCCAGCCCCGCGATCAGCGTGGTCAGCAGGATCGCCGGAATGAACCCCAGCCCCCGCACCGTCAGGCCAAAGAAGATCGGCGCCAGCAGGATGAAGGCCATCCCCCGCCAGGCCAGGGATCCTATGCCCTCCCCGCCCTCCGTCTTCAGCGCGTTGAACAGGATCAGCAGCCCGAACCCGATCAGCACGCCCGACAGCACCAGCGGGAAATAGCCCGGCCCCATGCGGAAAGCCGTGCCCAGTTCCAGGCCCAGCGACTGGATGCCGAAGAACAGGCCGAAGCCGATGAAGAGGATGCCTGCGGCGGCATCGGTCCGGTCGAAGGATGCGACTTTCATGTCGGCCTCTCGCTTGTGGAAAAGGGCCGCACCTTCCGGTGCGGCCCGCCATCCTCAGTCGGCATAGACGCCGGCGGTTTCGATGATCGGCTTCCAGCGGGCAATCTCGCCCTCCAGCTTGGCCTTCAGCGCCTCCGGCGTCGCATCCGCCGCGGGCGAGGGCGCGGTGCCCAGTTCCGCCAGCTTGGCCGCGATCCCCGGATCGGCCAGCGCCACCTGCAACGAGGCAGACAGCCGCGCCACCACATCGGCGGGCGTGCCCTTGGGCGCATAGACCCCGTGCCAGACCGAAACCTCAAGCCCCGGGAAACCGCCCTCGGCCACCGTCGGCAGGTCCGGGAAGATGTCCAGCCGCGCGGGTGTCGTCACCGCATAGGCCTTGATCGTGCCGCCCTTGATCTGCTCGGCCGTGTTGGTGGTCTGGTCGCACATGATGTCGATCTGCCCGCCCAGAAGCTCGGTCATCGCGGGACCGGTTCCCTTGTAGGGCACCGTCACGATGGGCGCTTCCAGCGCCTGCATGAACAGCATCCCGCACAGATGCGACGCCGCCCCGATCCCGGCATTGGCCATGGTGATCGTGTCGGCATTTTCCTTCACATAGGTCACGAGGCTCGTGAAATCCGCAGGTTCCAGATCCTTGCGCGCCACGATGGTCATCGGCACTTCGGTCACCAGACCCACATATTCAAAGGCTTCCAGCGGGTTATAGGCAAGGTTGCGATAGAGCGTGGCGCTGGTCGCCATCCCGATGTGATGCAACAGGATCGTGTAGCCATCCGCCTCGGCCGTGGCCACCTGCCCCGCGCCCAGCGTGCCGCCCGCGCCGCCCACATTCTCGACGATGATCTGCTGGCCAAGATCGGCCGACATGCGCTCCGCGATCAGACGGCCCACCGTATCGGTCGGCCCGCCTGCCGCGAAGGGCACAACCATGGTGATCTGCCGTTCGGGATAGGCCTGCGCGAAGGTCACGGATGCCGCAAGCGAAAGGCCGGTCGCCAGACCGGCAAGCAAGGTCTTCTGTGCCATGATGTCCTCCCAGACGTGGCTTGTGATTGCCCCGCAGAGCCTCCTCGCCCTGTGGTTGCCCACAGCAAATCCGTCACGAGCGCGTTACGGAAAGGGTCAATGGCGTGACGCCCGCGCGAAAACCCCGCGCTGCGCCGGGCCTTGGGTGGAAAAGGTGACATCGGGCCGGATGGCATGGGTGGGTTTCCACCCATCGGGGGTGGCCCTACCCCTCCGCGTCGTCCGGATCGACGATCAGGCGGCGGTCCAGCCCATGCTTCTGCATCTTCTCATACAGCGTCTTGCGGCTGATCCCCAGCGATTCATAGACCAGCCGCAGCCGCCCCCGATGCGCGGCAATCGCCGCGGCGATCACGCTGCGCTCGAATTCCGCAACCCGCTCGGCCAACCGGGGCGCCGTCGCCCCCGCCCCCTCCAGCCAGTCGAGGCCAAGGATGAAGCGATCCGCCGCATTGCGCAACTCGCGCACATTCCCCGGCCAGTCGCAGGCCGACAAGGCCGCCAGCAGTTCCGGCGGCGGCAGACGATCCTCCACCCCGTGCCGCGCCGCCGCCTCGCGCAACAATTGCAGGAAAAGAACGGGGATATCTTCGCGCCTCCCGGCCAGCGCCGGCACCTGCACCCGCGCCACGGCCAGCCGCCAGTAAAGGTCCGCCCGGAACGTCCCGGCCGCCACCGCCGCCTCCAGATCGGCGGAGGATGTCGCAAGAAACCGCACATCCAGCGCCACCGGGTCGTTCGACCCCAACCGCGTGATCACCCGGTCCTGCAACACCCGCAACAGCTTTGCCTGCAAATCCACCGGCATCGCGGCGATCTCGTCCAGCAGGATCGTGCCGCCCCGCGCATGTTCGAACCGCCCGAAACGGGGCCGCATCGCGCCGGGAAAGGCTCCCGCCTCATGTCCGAACAACTCGCTTTCGATCATCGTCGCCGGGAGGGCCGCGCAATTGATGGCGATGAAGGGCTTCGCCGCGCGGGGCGACAGGTCATGCATCACCCGCGCCACCACATCCTTGCCCGCCCCCGTCGGCCCGAGGATGAGCGCATCCGCCTCCGATGGCCCGAGGCTGCGCAACCGCCGCCGCAACTCCACCATCGCCGCAGACCGGCCCGGCAGCCGCGCCTCCACATCGTCGCGTTGCCCCGCCACGGCCCGCAGCCGTCGGTTCTCCATCACCAGCGCCCGATGTTCCAGCGCGCGGCGGATCACCGTGGCCAGCGTCTGCACCGCAAAGGGCTTCTCGATGAAGTCATAAGCCCCGCGCCGCATCGCCTCGACCGCAAGGCTCACCTCGGCATGGCCGGTGATCAGGATCACGGGCAGCTCCGGGTCCCGCTCGCCCAGATGCTGAAGAAGGGTCATCCCGTCCATCCCCGGCATGCGGATATCCGTGACCACCACGCCGTTCAGCCCCGGCCCCGCCTGCCCCAGCGCCGCCTCGGCCGATCCATGCGCGCTCACCTCGAACCCGGCAAGGTCCAGCGCCTGTTCCGTGGACCGCCGCATCGCCTCGTCATCGTCGATCAGAAGAACGGTCTGCCTCATTCCGCGGCCATCCCCCCTTCGGCCCGCCCCGCCGCCATCAGCACCACCGAAAAGACCGCGCCGCCTTCGGGGTGATTGGCCACCCGCAGATCACCACCGAAATCCTTCATGATGTTGTAGCTGATCGACAGGCCCAGCCCGAGGCCCGATCCCACCGTCTTCGTCGTGAAGAACGGATCAAAGATCCGGTCCGCAATCGCCGCCGCCACCCCCGGCCCGTGATCGCGCACCGTCATCACCACCTCGCCCCCCTCCGCGCGGGCACCCAGTTCGATCTCGCCCGCCCGCCCTTCCATCGCATCCGCCGCATTCGACAGAAGGTTGACGATCACCTGCTGCAACCGCACCGGTCCCCCGCGCACCAGCGGCAGGTCGGGCGCCAGATCGACCTGCACCGCATGACCCGAGGCCTTCAGCCGCGTCTCGGCCACCTGCAAGGCATCCGCCACCACCGGGGCCAGCGGAAAGACCTTCAACGGCTCCTCCGGCTTGCGCGCCACGTTGCGCAGATGGCGCGCAATCGCCGCCATCCGGTCGATCAGCGACAGGATCTGACCGATGTTCTCGCGCGCCCGCGCCACCTCCCCCCGTTCGATCAGCAAGGCCGCGCTGTCGGCCCAGTTCCGCGCCGCCGCCAGTGGCTGGTTGATCTCATGGCTCAGCGCCGCCGACATCCGCCCCAGCGCCGCCAGCTTGCCCGCCTGCACCAGATCGGCCTGCATCCGGTGCAATTCCTCATTCGCCCGCGTCAGGTCTGCCGTCCGCTCCGCCACCTGCCGTTCCAGATCGGCCTGCGCCGCGGCCTGCAACGCGATCCGCTCCGCCAGCCGCGCCCGCCGCTGCCACAGCGCCCAACCCAGCGACAGGGCCACCCCAAGCAGCAGCACCGTCGCCGCCACCGTCAGCCGCGCCTGTCCCCGCAAGGGCGCAGTGTCCAGCCAGACATGCACGGTCCAGCCCGCTTCGGGCATCGCCCGTTCCACTTCCAGATAGTCCCGCGCTACCCCGCCCGAGGACAGCGACAGCAGCGCAAACCGCCCCTCGCTTGCCCGCTGCACCGCCAGTTCCGCAAGGGCGATCTCCGCATAGCGGCGCGAGGCTTCGGTCCGCGCCACGCGCTCTGCCGTCAGGGGCAACAGGCCGCGATAGCGCCAGGTCGGATCGGTCGCCATGAAGACGATCCCTTCCGGATCGGAGACAAGGATTTCATATTCCGCACTGCGCCAGGCCGCTTCCAGATCATCGACCCCGATCTTCAGCGCAACCACCCCGATCACCCGGCCGGACCCATCCCGCACCGGCGACCCGAAGTAATAGCCCCGCACCCCCGATGTGGTGCCCAGCGCGAAGAACCGCCCCGTCCCTCCGGCCAGCGCATCGGTGAAATAGGGCCGATAGGTGAAGCTTTCGCCGACGAAACTGTCCGGCCGGTCGAAATTGGATGCGGCAAGGGTCACCCCGTCCGGCGCGATCAGATAAAGATCGGATGATCCCGCCAGATCATTCGTCGCCTTCAGCCACAGATTCATCGAGTCGATGCCCGCGGCGGTTTGCGGAACGGCGAAGAAATCCCGCACCTCGTCATCGCGGGCCAGCAGCGCGGGCAGCGCCTCGAACCGCCGGATATGGCCTTCCAGCGCATTGACCGTCTGCCGCAGCGTAACTTCGGCCCGCGCCTGCCCCTCGCGCAGTGCGGCGCGGGTGGCCAGCCGGTCCACCGCCAGCGTCACCAGCAGGCACAGCGCGGCCAGCAGCATCACGATGCGTCCCTGCCTTCGCCGTGCCATGTCCCCCCGCGCGTCACGAACCGATCGGCGAAAGCATGTCGGATCGCCACCCGCCTGTATAGGCCCCCGAATGACCGCGCTAACTCCTTCCGATCCGGCCCCCCTGCCTGTAAGCTGTGCGCGATGTCATCGGCAGCGGGGAGGCTGTCGCGTGCTTGATTACAGCCATGACCCCTGGCTCGTCCTGGCCGCCTTCGCCATCGCGCTGATGGCGGGCTTCACCGGCCTGTCGCTCACCCGCGGTGCCAATGCCCTGCCCGTCGGCCAGCGCAAGGCCGTCATCTCCATGGCGGCGGTGGCCCTCGGCGGCGGCATCTGGTCGATGCATTTCGTCGCCATGCTGGGCCTGCAACTGCCCATCCTCTATACCTATGACGCGCTGGTGACGCTGCTTTCGGCGCTTGTCGCCATCCTGCTCACGGGCCTCGCGCTCCTGATCCTGCATTTCCGCCCGCGCACGCCGCGCAGCCTCGTTCTGGCCGGGGCCATCGTCGGCGGCGGCATTTCCCTGATGCATTACATCGGCATGTCGGGGATGGAACTCTGCCGCCCCGTCTATACCGCCCCCGGCATCATCGGCGCGCTCGCGGCCTCCATCGCGCTCTCCATCCTCGCCATCCGCCTCGCCTATTCCGAACGGGGCCATCGCAACATCCTGCTCGGCGCGGCGGGCTTTGGCAGCGCGGTGTTCATGGTGCATTTCTTCGCCATGGGCGGCACGGGCTTCGTGCCCGATCCGCAATCCGGCGCGCTCGGTCCCGCGCTGGAAAACGGGACCCTTGCCATCCTCGTCACGCTTGCGGCCTTCCTCATCTCGGCGGCCTTCCTGCTCAGCGGCATCACCTTCTTCCCCGCCCCGGAAACCGCCGCCACCACCCCGGCCCCGGCACCGACCGGCGAACCGGCCCCGCAGCCCTTTCCCGCCCCGGCCCGGTCCGAACCGCCCCGCCCCGAAGGCACCCTCCGCATCCCGCATGAACGGGAAGGGCGCACCTTCTTCCTCGATCCGGCCACCATTTCCGTCGTCCGCGCCGAAGGCCATTACACCCTGCTCCAGCGCGGAACCGAAACCCTCTTCTGCCCCTGGTCCATCTCCGAGGCGGAAGAGCGGCTCGCACCAGCCGGCTTCCTCCGCGTGCATCGCAGCTATCTGCTGAACCCCGCCCGCGTCACCCGCTTCGAACGGCTCAAGGACTCCGGCGAATGCAGCGTCGAGGGCGCCGACACGCTCCGCATCCCCGTCAGCCGCACCCGCCTCGCCACGCTGCGCGACGCGCTGGGGCTCTGATCCCGCCCGCGCAACTCGTGCAGCCATTTCGCAGTTCGTGCAATTGCCTTCCCGCTTCGTTCGGCGGCGCTCAACTTGCACGAGACCCGCCATAGCTTCCTCCCAACGGCGACCGGCATCGCATCGGCCGCCGAGGGGAGGAGAACATGATACCACCGGCCTTTGAATATCATCGGCCGACCGACCTTGCGTCGGCGGTCGGACTCTTGGCACAACTCGGCGACGAGGCGCGGGTCATCGCGGGCGGGCACAGCCTGATCCCCATGATGAAACTGCGCATGGCGGAACCCGCCCATCTTGTGGACCTTCAGTCGGTGGGCGAGTTGAAGGGCATCACCGTCGCCAGCGACCATGTCCAGATCGGCGCGATGGTCACGCAATCCGACCTGATCGCCCATGACGGCCTCGCCCGCGCCATCCCGCTCATCCGCGAGGCAGCGTTGCAGATCGCCGATCCGCAGGTCCGCTATGTCGGCACCATCGGCGGCAATGTCGCCAATGGCGATCCGGGCAATGACATGCCGGGGCTGATGCAATGCCTCGACGCGAGCTTCACCCTCACCGGGCCCTCCGGCAGCCGCGATGTGGCCGCCCGCGACTTCTACCACGGGCTCTACAGCACCGACCGCGCGGATGACGAAATCCTGACCCGCATCACGATCCCCGTCCCCGCAGGCGGCTACGCCTATGAAAAGCAAAAGCGCAAGATCGGCGACTATGCCACCGCCGCCGCCGCCGTGCTGCTCAACCGCCGGGGCGGCACTGTCTCCTTCGCCTCCATCGCGATGACCAACCTGTCCGACATGCCGGTCTGGTCGCAGGCGGCGGGCGAGGCATTGCTGGGCACCGATTGCGGCACCGAGGCCGTCACCGCCGCCATCGCCGCCATGCTGGCCGATATCGACCCGCAGGCCGACAATCGCGGCCCCATCGCCTTCAAGCGTCACGTCGCGGGCGTCATCCTCGCCCGCGCCATAGCCCGCGCCTGGTCGCGCACCTGAAGGAGGGGATCATGGCCAAGAAGATTCACGTCACGCTCACCGTCAACGGCGAGGCGCAGGAATTCCTCGCCGAACCGCGCGAACTCCTGATCCATACGCTGCGCGAAAGGCTGGGGCTGACCGGCCCGCATATCGGCTGCGAAACCAGCCATTGCGGCGCCTGCACCATCGACATGAACGGTCGCTCGGTGAAGGCCTGCACCGTCTTCGTGGCGCAGGCCGATGGCGCCGACATCACCACCATCGAAGGCCTTGGCGGCCCCGATGGCCTGCATGTCCTGCAACGGATGTTCCGCGAACATCACGGGCTGCAATGCGGCTATTGCACGCCGGGCATGATCACCCGCGCGCATCGCCTGCTCCAGGAAAACCCCGCGCCGACCGAGGAAGAGGTGCGCTTCGGCATGGCCGGCAACCTCTGCCGCTGCACGGGCTATCAGAACATCGTCAAGGCGATCCTGGCCGCTGCGGCCGAACTGAATGCGAAGGAGGCCGCGGAATGAACGACCTGACGCCGACACGCGAAGAACGCATCGCCAATCTCAAGGGCCTCGGCTCCAGCCGCAAGCGCGTGGAAGACGCGCGCTTCACCCAGGGCAAGGGCAACTATGTCGATGACATCAAGATGCCCGGCATGCTGTTTGGCGATTTCGTCCGCTCGCCCTATGCCCATGCCCGCGTCAAGTCGATCAACGCGGATGCCGCCAAGGCCATTCCCGGCGTGATCGCGGTCCTCACCGCTGCCGACCTCGCACCGCTCAACCTGCACTGGATGCCCACGCTGGCGGGTGACAAGCAGATGGTGCTGGCCGACGGCAAGGTGCTCTTCCAGGGGCAGGAGGTGGCCTTCGTCGTCGCCACCGACCGCTACATCGCCGCCGACGCCATCGAGAAGGTGGAGGTGGATTACGAGGAACTCCCCGTCATCACCGACCCGTTCAAGGCGCTGGAACCCGATGCCGCCGTCCTGCGCGAAGACCTCAACGGCATCATGTCCGGCGCGCATGGCCCCCGCCGCCACCACAACCACATCTTCCTGTGGGAAACCGGCGACAAGGAGGCGACCGAACAGGCGCTCGACGCCGCCGAAGTGGTGGCCGAGGAAATGGTCTATTACCACCGCACCCATCCCTGCCCGCTGGAAACCTGCGGCTGCGTGGCCAGCATGGACAAGGTCAACGGCAAGCTCACCGTCTGGGGCACCTTCCAGGCCCCGCATGTGGTGCGCACCGTGGCCTCTCTCCTATCGGGGATCGAGGAACACAACATCCGCGTCGTCTCGCCCGATATCGGCGGCGGTTTCGGCAACAAGGTCGGCGTCTATCCCGGCTATGTCTGCGCCATCGTCGCCTCCATCGTCACCGGCAAGCCGGTGAAATGGGTCGAAGACCGGATGGACAATCTCATGGCCACCGCCTTCGCCCGCGACTACTGGATGAAGGGCCGCATCAGCGCCACCAAGGACGGAAAGATCACGGCCCTGCATTGCCACGTCACCGCGGACCACGGCGCCTTTGATGCCTGCGCCGACCCGACGAAATTTCCCGCAGGCTTCTTCCACATCTGTACCGGCAGCTATGACATCCCGGTGGCATATGTCGGCGTGGACGGCGTCTATACCAACAAGGCCCCCGGCGGCGTCGCCTATCGCTGCTCCTTCCGGGTGACCGAGGCCGCCTATTTCATCGAACGGATGATCGAGGTTCTGGCGATAGAACTGAACATGGACGCAGCCGAACTCCGCCGCATCAACTTCATCCGCAAGGACCAGTTCCCCTATCAGTCGGCACTCGGCTGGGAATATGACTCCGGCGATTACCACACCGCCTGGGACAAGGCGCTGGAGGCGGTCAACTACACCGGCCTCCGCGCCGAACAGGCGCAAAGGATCGCCGATTTCAAGGCCGGCAAGACGCGCAAGCTTCTGGGCATCGGCCTGACCCACTTCACCGAAATCGTCGGTGCAGGTCCGGTCAAGAACTGCGATATCCTCGGGATGGGCATGTTCGACTCCTGCGAAATCCGCATCCATCCCACCGGATCGGCCATCGCCCGCCTCGGCACCATCAGCCAGGGCCAGGGCCACGCCACAACCTTCGCCCAGATCATCGCCTCGGAAATCGGGCTTTCGGCGGATTCCATCACCGTGGAGGAAGGCGATACCGACACCGCCCCCTACGGCCTTGGCACCTACGGCTCCCGTTCGACGCCCGTTGCCGGGGCGGCGACGGCGCTTTGCGGGCGGAAAATCCGCGCCAAGGCGCAGATGATCGCGGCCTGGCTGCTGGAAGTCCACGAAGGCGACCTCGAATGGGACGTGGACCGCTTCCAGGTCAAGGGCGCGCCGGAACGGTTCAAGACCATGAAGGACATCGCCTATGCGGCCTATAATCAGGCGATCCCCGGCATCGAACCGGGGCTGGAGGCGGTCTCCTACTACGACCCGCCCAACATGACCTATCCCTTCGGCGCCTATATCGCCGTGATGGAGATCGACGTGGACACCGGCGAACACGAGGTGCGCCAGTTCTATGCGCTCGATGACTGCGGCACCCGCATCAACCCGATGGTGATCGAGGGCCAGGTCCATGGCGGCGCGACCGAAGGCTATGCCATCGCGATGGGGCAAGAGATCGCCTATGACGAGATCGGCAACGTCAAGACCGGCACGCTGATGGATTTCTTCCTGCCCACCGCATGGGAGACGCCGCATTACACCACCGACCACACCGAGACCCCCTCGCCCCACCACCCCATCGGGGCGAAAGGGGTGGGCGAAAGCCCGAATGTGGGGTCGGTTCCGGCCTTCTCGAACGCGGTCCACGATGCCTTCCGCGCCTTCGGCCTGCGGCAATCCCACATGCCGCATGACCATTGGCGCATCTGGAAGATCGCCCGCGCTCTGGGCCTGCACGGGTGAACAGGCGGGGCGGGCAAACTCCGCCCCATGCACCGCCTCGGGCGGCGGGGTGAACCCCGCCCTACGGGACGCATGACGCAGGGCGGGGTTCACCCCGCCTTGCGCAACGGAAGGACCTCATGACCGCCGAAACCGTCCAATCCGGCCTTTCCGCCCAGGGCTATGTCGCCTCGCCCGACCTCGCCATGGCGCTGCATCTTGCCCTGACCCTTGGCCGCCCCCTCTTGCTGGAAGGCGCCGCAGGCGTCGGCAAGACCGAGGTTGCCCGCGCGCTGGCGGCATGGAAGGGCTGCGACCTCATCCGCCTGCAATGCTATGAAGGATTAGACGCCGCGCAGGCGATCTATGAATGGAACTATCCGCGCCAGCTTCTTGCCATCCGCGCCCAGGGCGACCATGCGGATGAAGCCAGGCTCTTCTCGGAAACCTACCTCCTCGAACGCCCCCTCCTGCGCGCGATCCGCCAACCCGTCGCCCCTGTCCTGCTGATCGACGAGATCGACCGCGCGGATGAGGAATTCGAAGCCTACCTTCTTGAAATCCTGTCCGATTTCGCCATCACCATCCCCGAGCTTGGCACGCTGCGCGCCACCACGCGCCCCATGGTCATCCTCACCGCCAACGGCACCCGCGACCTGTCCGATGCACTGCGCCGCCGCTGCCTCTATGCCCATGTCGATTATCCCGACACGGAGACCGAACTCCGCATCCTCACCACCCGCCACCCGGCGCTGAACCACCAGCTTGCGGGTCAGATCGTGGGTTTCGTCCAATCCCTGCGCAAGGAAGAACTGGAAAAGAAACCCGGCGTTGCCGAGATGCTGGATTTCGCCGCCGCCCTTGCAGGCCTTGGCGTGGCCGACCTCTCCGCCGACCCCGCCATCCTTCAGGCCGCCCTCGCCACCCTGCTGAAAACCCAATCCGACCGCGCCATCATCACGACCGAGGTCGCCCAGCGCCTTGCGGGGAAGGCCGCATGAGGGGGCAGGTCACCCGCTTCGCCGCCCGCGACGCAGGCCCTCTGGCCCGCCTCGCGGGCTTCATGGCGCATCTCCGCGCCAACGGCTTCCGCCTCGGCATCGCCGAAACCGAAACGGCGCTGGCAGCCCTCGCCGCCACCGACTGTTCCGAACCCGAAACCCGCCGCGCGCTGAAATCCGTCTGCTGCGGCAGCGCCGAAGACTGGGCCCGCTTCGACCCCGTCTTCGACAGCTACTGGCGGAACGGCGGCCGCGTCCGCAGCAAGGCCGTGCCCTCCAACACACCCCCCGCCAAGGCCACGCGAGAGGCCGAAGGCACGGCCAGCGGCGGCTCGGGCAAGACCGACAGCCCCGACAGCACCAAGGACGGCGAGGCCGATACCGGCGGTGAAGGCCGCCTTATCGCCACCCGTATCGCCAACCTCCGCCGCCGCGACCTGCGCGAGGTGGTTTCCGCCGATGACATCCGCCTCGCCGAAACCGTCGCCCGCCGCCTCGGCGCGGCCCTGCGCGACCGCCGCTCCCGCCGCGCCAAGGCCGCCGCCAAAGGCGCGAGGATCGACCTGCGCCGCACCCTGCGCGCCAGCCTCTCCACCGGCGGCGAACCCTTCCGCCTGAAACGCCGCCGCCAACCCGACCGCCCCCTCCGCATCGCGGCCCTTGTCGATGTCTCGGGCTCCATGCAGCCCTATGCCCGCCCCTTCCTCGCCTTCCTCGCCGGGCTCATGCGCGCCGATCCCGCCGCCGACGCCTATCTCTTCCACACCCGCCTCGTCCGCGTGACCGAGGCGCTGCGGGATGAAGATCCCTTCCGCGCCCTCAACCGCATCACCCTTCTGGCCGATGGCTTCGGCGGTGGCAGCCGCATCGGCGCGGCGCTCCAGCACTTCGCCACCACCCATGCCCGGTCGCATGTCGATGGCCGGACCGTGGTGATGATCCTCTCCGACGGCTATGACAGCGCGCCGGGAACCGAGATCGGCATCGCCCTCGACCGCCTGTCGAAACGCGGCTGCCGCATCCTCTGGCTCAACCCGCTCAAGGGATGGCGCGACTATGCCCCCGTCGCCGCAGGCATGGCCGCCGCCCTGCCCCATCTCGACCTCTTCGCCCCCGCCGCCACGCTCGATGACCTCGCCGCCCTGGAAACGGAGCTTGCCCGCCTATGACCGCCCCCCGCCTCGCCGACCGTTTCGACAACACCCTCGCCCGCCTGCGCGCATCGGGCCGCCCCTTCGCCATCGCAACCGTCGTCCGCACGCTCGACGCCACCAGCGCCAAGCCGGGGGCCAAGGCCCTGATCCTGCCCGATGGCACCATCGCCGAAGGCTGGATCGGCGGCGGCTGCGCGCGCGGCGCCGTGGGCCGCGCAGGCGTCGCAGCCATCACCACGGGCCAGCCGCAATTCCTCTCGCTCCGCCCCGAAGACCTGCTCGCCGCCGAAGGCGTCACCCCCGGCGAAGAACGCGACGGCATCCGCTTCGCCCGCAACGGCTGCCCCTCGCGCGGGTCGATGGATATCTTCGTCGAACCCGTCCTGCCCCGCCCGCGCCTTGTGGTCTTCGGTGCCGGTCCCGTGGCCCTCGCCCTGACGGAACTCGCCGCCCGCTTCGACCTGCACCGCACCCTCGCCGCCCCCGGCGCCGCCGCCGACCTGCCGGAGGATGCCGCCGACAGCCTGCAAGACGGCTTCGCCCTCGACACCGATGCCGAAGGCCAGCGTTTCATCGTCATCGCCACGCAAGGCAAGGGGGACGAGGCCGCCCTGCGCGCCGCCCTCGCCGCGGGGGCAGATTACATCGCCTTCGTCGGATCGCGGCGCAAATTTGCCACCCTCGCCGCCCGCCTGACCGAAAGCGGCGTCCCGGCCGAGGCGCTCGCCACCATCCGCGCCCCCGCAGGCCTGAACATCCACGCCATCACGCCCGAGGAAATCGCCCTCTCGATCCTCGCCGAACTCACCCTCATCCGCCGCAGCGCCGACCGGAAGGAGGATGCCCATGGCTGACGCACCCGCGCCCCCCGCCAAACCCGGCCTGCTCGCCCGCCTTCTGCCCAAGCCGACGCCGGAACAGATGGCCATCCTCGCCACGATCAAGCTGCCCTGCTGCTGATTCATCGCTGGATCGAAAAGCACAACCCAGGGCTGCAATCGCGTCCTCTTCCACAGGGTCGAAGGCAGGGTTTTGCCATGCCCTCAAGGACAGCCCGATCCGCTTTTCCTACCTGAAACCAAAGACCATCGTCCGCTGACGCGGCCTCCGGCAGGCTCGCCCACCAGTAGGGCAATCCTTGCCTTGGCGCGGAACGCGTGGCACCCGCGCGCAACCCCAAGGTGATCGAAACTTGCAATCTCCGATTGCGCATCCCAACCGAAACAACCCATGGCTGTTCGAAACGGAAAACCGCCCTCAGACGGCGACCTCGACCCCCGTCCCGGCCCCGGCCAAGGCCGCCGCCAGATCGGCGGGCGGCATCCTGTCCGTCACCAGCAGGTCGATCTGTCCGAACCCCGCCACCCGGATCACCCCGCGCCGCCCGAACTTCGTCGCATCCGTCGCCACGATCCGCCGCCCGCCGCAGCCCAGCACGGCGCGGGCGAACTCTGCCTCCTGCAAGTCGTAATCCATCACGCCCCCCGCATCCACCGCCCCCGCCGAAATCACCGCATGTTCGACCGAAAACCGCGCGATGAAATCCAGCGCGGGCGCGCCCAGCGCCGCCCCACTGTCGCCGCGCAACTCGCCCCCCGCCATGAAGACCCGGTTCCCGTTCACCGTGGCCAGCGTCCGCGCGATATCCGATGAATTCGTCACCACCGTCAGACGCCGATGGCCCAAGAGCGCCCGCGCGATGAAACTCGTCGTCGTCCCGGTGTCCAGCATGACCGACGCGCCATCCGCGATCCCCGCCGCCACCGCCCGCGCGATCGCCCGTTTCGCCGCCGCATTCTCGCGCATCCGCCGGTCAAAGGGGGCCTCGCCCGTCTGCCCCGCCAAACCCACGGCGCCATGACTGCGCACCACGGCCCCGGCATCCACCAGCGCCCGGATATCCCGCCGCGCCGTCTCTGCCGAAACGCCCATCGCCGCGGCAACCTCGGTGATCGCCACCCGCCCGCGCCCGTCCAGCCATTCCATCAATTCCGACTGCCGCCGCGACACCATCGCCCGAACCATGACCGATTTCTGTGGAAACTCTGACTGGTTCAACAACATCTCTCGCCCATCCGGTCAAGGAAATTCCAACCCTCCACGGAATCGGATTGACAGCCTGCCGCCCCCCCCCGCTAACCTTGCCCCGGCAGACCCCGCGCAGACCGGCGCGCAACAAGAACCCGACACCGCCCATCCGAACCTCTGACAGGGAGTTCACCATGCCCCGCACCCTCCGTTCCACCCTCCGCCCCTTGGGCCTTGCCGCCCTCATCGCCTCGACCACCGCCCTCACCGCCATGGCGCAGGAGTCGACCGATCCGATCAAGCTCACCCTCCACGACTGGACCGGTCAGCTCATCACCACCCAACTCATGGGCGAGGTCCTGAAAAAGGCAGGCTACAGCGTCGAATATGTGCAGGCCGACTACCTCGCCCAGTTCCCCGGCCTTGAAGCCGGCGACCTGCATGTCGCGATGGAAATCTGGGAAACCACGGGGCGCGAGGCGATGGATGCCTCCGTGGCCACCGGCAATGTCGAAATCCTCGGCCCCACGGGCATGCAGGCGAAAGAGGAATGGTGGTATCCCACCTACATGAAGGAGCTCTGCCCCGGCCTGCCCAATTGGGAGGCGCTGAAAGACCCCGCCTGCGCCGAAGCCTTCTCCACCCCCGAAACCGCGCCCAATGGGCGCTATCTGGGCGGCCCCGTCACATGGGGCGGGTTCGACGAGGAACGGGTAGAGGCCTTGGGCCTGCCCTTCGAGGTGATCCATGCCGGCACCGACGCCGCCCTCTTCGCCGAACTGGAAAGCGCCTATCAACGGCAGGCGCCGATCCTCCTGTGGATCTACGCCCCCCATTGGGCGCCCGCGAAATACGAAGGCGAATGGGTCGAATTCCCCACCTATTCGGTGGAGTGCTACAACGACCCCGCCGTGGGCGTGAATCCCGACCTCGCCTATGACTGCGGCAAACCCTTCGGCGATATCTGGAAGGTCGGCTGGTCGGGGCTCAAGGACAAATGGCCAGGCGCGCACAAGGCCATCACCGCCTTCACCATCGACAATGCCGAAATGGGCGCGATGATCACCGAGGTGGACCTGAACGGCAAGACGATCGAGGCCGTGGTCGCCGACTGGATGGCCGCGAATGAGGCACGGTGGAGCGGCTGGATCGCCCAGTAATCCGCCCTCTCCCATCGGCACCGGGGCGGCCTCCGCGCCGCCCCCTCCGCAAAGCCCCCGCATGTCCGACGCCCCTGCAAAACTCGTCTGCCGCAATGTCTGGAAGGTCTTCGGCGCCCGTGCCGAGGATGCCTTCGCCCGGCTGGGCCACGACCCCGCCCCCGACCGGCTGCTCGCCGCCGGGCTGGTCCCGGCCGTCCGCGCCGTGGACCTGACGGTGAAGGAAGGCGAGATTTTCGTCATCATGGGCCTGTCCGGTTCAGGCAAGTCCACGCTCGTCCGCTGCCTCTCGCGCCTCGCCGAACCCACGGCGGGCGAGATCCTCTTCAACGGCCAGAACCTCCTCGCCGCCTCCGAGGCCGAGATGACCCAGATCCGCCGCCACAAGATGGGCATGGTGTTCCAGCACTTCGCCCTCCTGCCCCATCTGACCGTCCTCGAAAACGTGGCCTTCCCTTTGGAGGTGCAGGGCCTGCCCCGCCCCGCCCGCGAGGCCCGCGCCCGCGAGATGATCGCGCTGGTGGGCCTTTCGGGCCGCGAAGACAGCTACCCGCGCCAGCTTTCGGGCGGCCAGCAACAGCGCGTGGGCATCGCCCGCTCCCTCGCCGTGGAACCGGAACTGTGGTTCCTCGACGAACCCTTCTCCGCGCTCGACCCGCTGATCCGGCGCGAGTTGCAGGACGAATTCATCCGCCTGCAATCGCGGCTGAAAAAGACCATCGTCTTCATCACCCATGACTTCGACGAGGCGATCCGTCTGGCCGACCGCATCGCCATAATGAAGGACGGCCGCATCGAACAGACCGGCACGCCCGAAGACCTCGTCCTCCATCCCGCCACCGATTACGTCCGCGAATTCACCCGCGCCGTGCCCAAGGCCAAGGCGGTGCGCGTGGCATCCCTGATGATCGACGCCCCGCCCCCGCCCGACGCCGCCGCCATCCCCGCCCGCGCCACAGTGGCAGAGGCGGGCAGCGCCTTCCTCGAAGGCGCGACCGCCCTAGCCGTCACCGATCCCGCAGGCCGCCCCATCGGCACGCTGCACCGCGACGACGCGATCCGCCTCATCCTCGGGGGCGCGGCATGACGGCCCTTCCCTTTCCCTCAGCATCGCAACCGCGCCTGATCTGGGGCGTAGCCCTCGCCCTCGCCGCCATCCTCTGGCTCTGGGGCCAGACACTGGCCCCTTTCGCCTTCGACTACCCCAAGTCATGGCAGATCCCTGCCGCCCGCTGGATCGGCGGCGTCATCACCTGGCTGGTGAAAGAGGCCGCCATCGGCCCCCTCGCCTTTTCCGATGTCACCCGCTTCCTCGCCGACCTGATCGACGCGCCCTATAGCCTTGTCCTGTCGCTCCTTTCCACCGGCCTACTCTCCGGCGAAGGCTCCAGCGCGGTCCAGCTCTGGCCGCCGCTGCCCTGGGTCGCGGTCATCGGCCTCTTCGCCCTTATCGGCCTCTATGCCGGCGGCTTGCCCCTCGCCCTGACCGTCACGCTCTGCATGGGCTTCGTCGCCATCTTCGGCCAATGGCAAAGCGCGATGGTCACGCTCGCCTCCATCATCGTGGCCGTGCCCATCGGGGTCTTGGGCGGCCTCCTCCTCGGCATCGCCGCCTGGCGGATGCCCTGGCTCGACCGGGCGCTGAAACCGCTCCTCGACCTGATGCAGACCATGCCGGTCTTTGCCTATCTCGTCCCCATCCTCATCCTCTTCGGCTTCGGCCCCACGGCGGCCATCGTGGCAACCCTCATCTACGCCATGCCGCCGATGACCCGCATCACCACCCTCGCCCTGCAACGCGTCCCGTCCGAGATTCACGACCTCGGCCGCATGGTCGGCTGCACGCCGCGCCAGATGACATGGCGCGTGCTGGTGCCTTCCGCCCGCGAACCGCTGATGGTGGGCGTCAATCAGGTCATCATGCTCTCGCTCAACATGGTCATCATCGCCTCGATGATCGGGGCGGGCGGCCTAGGCTTCGACGTGCTGAACGCACTCCGCCGCCTCGATTTCGGCGCAGGGCTGGAAGCGGGCCTTGCCATCGTCGCCCTTGCCGTCGCACTCGACCGCCTCTCGCAGGCGCTCGCCCGCCGCAGCCGGACCGAAGCCCCCCATGGCACGCTCGTCCAGCGTCACCCCTACCTGACCGCCGCCCTCGCCCTCATCGCCATCACATGGACACTGGGCCTGATCGCCCCAGCCCTCCAGACCTACCCCGAAGCCGCCCGCCTGACGACCAGCCCCTTCTGGGCGGCCCTGGTGGAATGGATCAACCTCACCTTCTTCGACATGCTGGAGGCGATCAAGACCGCCATCCTCGTCTTCCTCCTCGTCCCGGTAAAGCGCTTCCTCCTGTCCCTCCCCTGGCTGGCCGTGGTCGCCCTTCTGGGCCTTCTCGGCTGGCGTCTGGGCGGCTGGAAACTCGCCGCCCTCACCACCTCCCTCTCCTTGCTCATCGCCGCGACGGGGCAATGGGAAAAGGCCATGATCACCGTCTATCTCTGCGGCCTCTCCACCCTTTTCGCCCTGATGATCGGCATTCCCATCGCCATCGCCGTGGCCAACCGCGACAAGGCCTGGACGATCACCCGCGCGGTGATCGACACGCTGCAAACCCTGCCCTCCTTCGTTTATCTGATGCCCGTCGTGATGCTCTTCCGCGTGGGCGACTTCACCGCCATGATCGCCGTCGTGGCCTATGCCGTGGTCGCCGCCATCCGCTATACCGTCCTCGGCCTGCAAGGCGTGGACCCGAGGCTGATCGAAGCAGGCCGCGCCATGGGCTGCACCGACTGGCAGATCCTCACCCGCATCCGCCTGCGCCTTGCTTTGCCGGAAATCCTGCTCGGCGTGAACCAGACCATCATGTTCGCCCTCTCGATGCTCGTCATCACCGCCCTCGTCGGCACCCGCGACCTTGGGCAGGACGTCTATATCGCGCTGACCAAGGCCAATCCCGGCAACGGCCTTGTCGCAGGCCTCGCCATCGCCTTCATCGCCATCATCGCCGACCGCCTGATCCATGCCGCCGCCGAAAGACAGCGCGCGAAACTCGGCCTCGGAGGGACCGCATGATCCCCGAAAAACTCCGCACCCTTCCCTTCAAGGGCGACATCACCGCCGAACCCCTGCTCGGCGGCCTCTCCAACGAAAGCTGGAAGGTCACCGATCAGACAGGCACCCATGTCGTCCGCTATGGCCGCGACTACCCCTTCCATCACGTGGACCGCGCGCGCGAGGTGATGGTGGCCCGCGCCGCCCATGCCGCAGGCTTCGGCCCCCGCGTCGAACATGCCGAACCCGGCGTGACCGTCGTCGAATATCTGAACGCCCGCACCTGGGGCCCCGATGACCTGCGCGCCAACCCCGAGCGCATCGCCACCCTCCTCCGCCGCTTCCATGCCGAAATGCCCGCCCATATCGCAGGCGCGGCCTTCCTCTTCTGGCCCTTCCACGTGATCCGCGACTATGCCCGCACCCTCCGCGCGGGCGGCAGCCCCTTCACCCCCGACCTGCCCGCGCTCCTTTCCCTCTGCGCCGAACTGGAAGGCGCACAGATCCCCCTGCCCCTCATCTTTGGTCACCACGACCTTCTGCCCGCCAACTTTCTCGACGATGGCACCCGCCTCTGGCTGATCGACTACGAATATGCAGGCTTCGGCACCGCGCTTTTCGACCTCGCCGGGGCCGCCTCCAACGCAGGCATGGAAGCCGCAGAAACCCACCGCCTCCTCTCCACCTACTTCGGCGAAAGCCCCGCTCCCGCCCTCCTGCGCGCCTTCGACGCCATGCAATGCACCAGCCTCTTGCGAGAGGCGATGTGGGCCATGGTCTCCGACCTCCACCTCGCCGCGCCGGGGGCCGATTACAAGGCCTATGCCCGCGAGAACCTCGCGAAACTCGACGCCGCCCTCTCCCTCTATCACTCCCGCCACGGAAGCCCGAAATGACCCTCCCCACCCATGCCCAGATCGTCGTCATCGGCGGCGGCATCATCGGCTGTTCCACCGCCTACCACCTCGCCCGCGACCACAAGGCCGATGTGGTCCTGCTGGAACAGGGTCAGATCACCTCCGGCTCCACCTGGCACGCGGCGGGGCTGGTGGGGCAGCTCCGCGCCTCGGCCTCCATCACCCGCGTCCTCAAATACTCCGTGGAACTCTACAAGGGCCTCGCCGCCGAGACGGGCCTTGATACCGGGTGGAAGATGTCGGGCTGCCTGCGCCTTGCCACGAACCCCGACCGCTGGACCGAATACCGCCGCCTCGCCACCACCGCCCGCAGCTTCGGGATGGAGATGCACCTCATCTCGCCCGACGAGGTGAAACGCATGTGGCCCCTGATGGACACCTCCGATCTGGTGGGGGCAAGCTGGCTGCCCACCGATGGACAGGCCAGCCCATCGGACATCACCCAATCCCTCGCCAAGGGCGCGCGGATGCATGGCGCGAAACTGCATGAAGGCGTCACCGTCACGGGCTTTGCCATGGACGGCCGCCGCATCACCGCCGTTCACACGACCCAAGGCACGATCCAGTGTGAGAAAGTCGTCAACTGCGGCGGCATGTGGGCGCGCGAGATCGGGGCCATGGCAGGCATCACCGTCCCGCTGCAACCCGTGAAACACCAATATATCATCACCGAGAAGATCGACGGCCTCTCCCCCGACGCCCCCACCCTGCGCGACCCCGACCGCCGGACCTATTTCAAGGAAGAAGTCGGCGGTCTGGTCATGGGCGGATACGAACCCAACCCGCAGGGCTGGGTCACGGGCGATATCCCCAAGAACTGGGAATTCCGCCTTTTCGACGATGATTACGACCATTTCGCCCAGCATCTGGAACAGGCCATCGCCCGCATCCCCGCCTTGGAACAGACAGGCGTGAAACAGATGATCAACGGCGCGGAAAGCTTCACCCCCGACGGCAACTTCATCCTCGGCCCCGCCCCGGAATGCGCCAACATGTTCGTGGGCGCAGGCTTCAACGCCTTCGGCATCGCGAGCGGAGGAGGCGCGGGCTGGGTGCTGGCCGAATGGGTCATGCGCGACGAAGCCCCCCTCGACCTCTGGGTCGTGGATATCCGCCGCTTCTCCGGCCTCCACCGCGACCGGCAATGGGTCTTCGACCGCACGATGGAGGCTTATGGCAAACACTACACCATCGGCTTCCCGCATGAGGAATACACCAGCGGCCGCCCCCGCATCACCTCGCCCCTCTACCAACGCCTCAAAACCCACCGCGCCGTCTTCGGCTCCAAACTCGGCTGGGAACGCCCCAACTGGTTCGCGCCCGAGGGGATGGAGCCGCGCGACATCTACAGCATGGGCCGCCAGAACTGGTTCGCCCCTGTGGGAACGGAACACGCCCATGTCCGCGAAAAGGTCGGCATCTTCGACCAATCCTCCTTCGCGAAATACGAACTCTCCGGCCCTGCGGCAGCCGAGGCGCTGGAATTCATCTGCGCCAATCGCGTCGCCCGCGAACCCGGCCGCCTGACCTATACCCAGCTTCTCAACACCCGCGGCGGGATCGAGGCCGACCTCACCGTCGCCCGCCTGTCGGGTGACCGCTTCTACATCGTCACCGGCACCGGCTTCCGCACCCATGACCTCGCCTGGATCGCCGACCACCTGCCCGCCACCGGCTGCACCCTGACAGACGTGACCGAAGACTGGGGCACCCTCTCCCTCATGGGCCCCCAGGCCCGCGACGTGCTGGCCAAAGTCACCGATGCAGACGTCTCCAACACCGCCTTCCCCTTCGGCCATGCGCGGGAAATCACCATCGCAGGCGCCACCATCCGCGCCCTGCGCGTCACCTATGTCGGCGAACTCGGCTGGGAACTGCACACCCCCCTCGCCCATACCGGCGCAGTCTTCGACGCGCTGATGGCCGCAGGCGGCACCGCCATCCGCCCCGTGGGCTATCGCGCGCTGGAATCCCTGCGGCTCGAAAAAGGCTACCGCGCCTGGTCCTCCGACATCACCCCCAATGACACGCCCTTCGAGGCGGGCCTCGGCTGGGCGGTCAAACTCAAGACCAACACCCCATTCATGGGTCGCGCGGCGCTGGAGGCCGCACAGACCAAACCACTCGCCAAACGCTTCGTGGGCTTCACGCTCGACGATCCCGACGCCGTGCTGGTGGGCCGCGAAACCATCCTGCGCGACGGTGCCCCCGTGGGCTACCTCACCTCCGGCGGCTATGGCTACACGGTCGGCAAAAGCATCGGCTACGGCTATCTGCGCAACCCCGAAGGCGTGACCGAGGATTGGATGACGGCGGGCCGCTACGACCTCGTCGTCGCAGGCGAAACCCTGCCCGCGCGCCTGACCCTCTCCCCCCTGATCGACCCGGAGGGCCGGCGCATCCGCGCCTGATCCCGCTGGCAAGACCAGAGGCTCAAGGATAGGATAGGATTGCCGGGCGCGACCCGGCATCCTCTGTTGTAACCAGTGAACGGACCGATCCGATGACCCACCTCTCCCGCATGGCCAGCGCGACCCTGCTCGCCGCAATGCTTGCCAGCCCCGCCCTCGCCCAATCCGCCGACATCTCCACCATCACCTGCGCCGATCTGGCGACGATGGATCAGGACGGCATCACCACCCTCCTCTTCTGGATCGACGGCTACATGGGCGGGCAGGCGCAGGACCCGACCTTCGACCTCGACCGCCTCAGCGCAAATATCGACGGCGCCATCGCACTCTGCCAGCAGAACCCCGGCAGCAGCGTCATGGACGCGCTCTACACCGCCGAGAACGGCTGACACAGTCCAACCGCCCCCCTGCACTCTCTGTCCAGAAACATGCTCGGGGGGGAAGGGCCGCGCAAGCGGCCCAAGGGGGGCGGACAGCCCCCCATCGCACCCCGCCAACGGGCACCGCGCCTCAGACCCGCCGCAACACCACCGCCAACGACGGCACCGTCCCCGCCTCGCCGGGCATCGACACGTAGGGCTCCGTCCGCTCCACCACCCGCACCCCGCCCAGCGCCTCCAGCGCCGCGCCAAAGCCGCCCTCCCACAGCGTCGTCTTGACCGTCAGAACGACAGGCCCGCCCAAAGCCGTGATCCGCACCAGCTCCGGCACCCCCTCGATCCCCACATGACCCGTGGTGAAGACGCCGGTCGAAATCACCCCCGCAAATTCCCCATCGGCAAAGGGCAACGCCCGCCCCAGCGCAAGCCGATGCAGCCGCGCATAGGCCCCCTTGGCCCGCGCCACCGCCAGCATCCCTTCCGACAGGTCCAACCCCTCGACCGGCGCGAATCCCATGATCCCCAGCCAATCGCCCAGCAAGCCCGTCCCGCAGCCCGCATCCAGCACCGGCCCCGCCCCCCGTGGCAGATGCCGGGACAAAAGCGCCAGCCCCACGGCAGGATGCCGATACCCGGCCTTCGCCATCTCGGCGTCATAGGTCGCGGCCCAGCCATCATAGAGCGCCGCCACCTCCTCCGGTGCCTTGGCCTCATAGACCGCACCCAGATGCCCGTCATGCTGCCCCGCCATCCCGCCACTCCCCGCTTTGCGCCCGGCCCAGATTGGGCCAGACTGCGGCCCAAGGCAACGCCACCGGGGGACACATGACCGACGACATCGCCGCCATCGCCACCACCATCCCGGCACTTGCGGGCTTCACCGGCACACCCCGCCGGCTTGGCGGGCTCACGAACCGCGTCTGGCACATGGGCGACCACATCCTCCGCATCCCCGGCGAAGGCACCGCCGAATATATCGACCGCGCCAACGAAGCCATCGCCGCCCGCGCCGCCGCCCGCGCCGGCGTCTCGCCCGAGGTGATCCATGCCGATCCCGCCACCGGCCTGATGGTCACCCGCTACATCGCCGACACCGTCACCATGACGCCCGACCTTTTCCGCACGCGCGCAGGCAGCCCCGCCCGCGCCGCCCGCGCCTTCCGCCAGCTTCACGACAGCGGCGAACACTTCCCCGCCCGCTTCGACCTTTTCGCGATGATCGACGATTACCGCGCCCTGCTCGCCACCAAATCCACCGCCCTGCCAGACGGCTATGACGCCGCCCTGGCCGAAGCGCAGCAGGTCCGCGCCGCCCTCGCCGCCCATCCCCTCCCCCTCGTCCCCTGCCATTGCGACCCGCTCTGCGAAAACTTCCTCGATACCGGCACCCGCATGTGGATCGTCGATTGGGAATATTCCGGCATGAATGATCCGATGTGGGATCTGGGCGACCTCTCCGTCGAGGCGGGCTTCGATGCCGCGCAGGATGACGAACTCCTCCACGTCTATTTCGACGGCCCGCCCCATCCCGCCGACCGGGGGCGCATGGTCATCTACAAGGCGATGTGCGATCTGCTCTGGACGCTGTGGGGCCTCATCCAGCACGCCAATGGCAACCCGGCAGATGACTTCATGGCCTATGCCACCGGCCGCTTCACCCGCTGCCGCGCGCTGATGGCCGAGGCGTCCTTCGCCACCCATCTCGCCGCCATCCGCGCCGGCGCCTAGCCGCTCCGATGTTGCAGTTTGGCCAGCCCATGGCCAAATCACGCCCGGTTCCCGGCAGGGTTGAGAAAGGTGTTTCCCAATCAGGGTGCTTTTGGGTTAACCTTTCCTAACGGGAACTGGGGTGCCTCGCGCACGGGGGCGGATCGGACTGCCGCTCCTTCTGGGGATTAGAGTTTGGAACTCGCGGGTCTGTCGCATCATCGCGGCGGTCCGAGAGGCGGAACCCATCGCAATCTGGGGACGCTCCGGCGTCCCCTTTCTTTTTCCCGACACGCCCACCCGACACAGCAACCGATTCGCCTCGCCGGTCACGGGCAGCCGATGCCGAAGCGGGATCAAAGGGCGCGCGGGCCGTGGGATTGCTGCGGTTCCGGCATCAATTCCCGGTCCAAAGGCGCGACCAAGGTCTGATGCCCCCCTCGATCCCCTGATTTCCTTGGTGTTTTTCGGAATGTGGCCTAATTCTGGCAGCAACACGTCTTAACCCGGGCACTGCGCCCCTGTTGCCAAGAGTATCCCGATGTCCCGCCTCGCCGCCATCTCCGCTGCTCTTCTCTTCTTCGCCGCTCCGGCCCTGGCCGCACCGGTGACCTTCACCGTCAGCGAAAGCCGGTCCTCCATCGAATTGTCCTGTCCGGGTCCGTCGCGCAGCAAGGGCGATGACTGCGGTATTGAAGCCGAAGTTGACTTCAACAGAGGCGACGACCGCCGTCTCGATCCCTCCGCGACCTTCCGCTTCCTCAAGTTCGAAGTCGATGACAGCAAGGACGAGAACGACGACGATGAAGACGAGGACAAGCGCGCACAGGCAGGCGGCACCTTCTTCGCAGAAGCCAAACTCGCCTTCCGCATCAACACGGTCTGGTATTCCGTGATGACCACGGGGATGGGTGCCTTCACCACGAGGGGAGAGGGCTTCACCAGTTTCTTCATCGCGTGGAACCCCATCACCGATGTCGTCGTCCAGGGTGTCGGCACGCTGGCGGTCGCTTTCGAAGACCTCGAACTGCGCGCCCCTGGCAACAGGCGCAGCGCCAAGCTCGATGAGCTTTATGTCAACGCCACCATCAGCGCCGTGCCCCTGCCCGCCGGGCCCGTGCTGCTGCTCTCCGGTCTTGCCCTGCTCGGCGCGGCGCGGATGCGCCGCCGCGCCCTGTCCTGATCAATAGCCGTAGCCGTAGCCGTATTCCGCTCCGGCATAGCGGCACTTGTTCAGCACCACGCCCATCATGTTGGTGCGGGACGCGATCTCGCGTTCGCAATTGTCGATCTGCCCCACGGTCGAGGTTTCCGCCGCCGCAACCAGCAAGGCGCAATCCACATTCACCAGGAAGGCCAGCGCATCATCCGTCACCAGAAGCGGCGGCAGATCAAAGATCATGATGTCCGGCTGATACTCCGCCTCGATCTCGGCCAATATCTCCGGCACCACCCCGCCATGCAGCGTCTCGGCCGGGTTGCGCGCCGCCTCGAAGGTGCTCGACAGGGCGAAATTCTGGCCATAGCGCAAGGCATTGGCGGAAAACGGCTGCTCTCCCGTCAGAACCCGCGCGAAACTGTGCCGCTCCTTCAGCCGCAGCATCTTCGTCCAGGACGGCCGCCGCAGATCGGCCTCGCACAGGATCGTGCGCCGGTCCTTCTGCCGCGACAGCGAAAAGCCGAGGTTCAGCGACACCGTGCTCTTCCCGCATCCCGCCGTGGGCGAGGTGATGGCGATCCGCTTCCAGCCATTCGTCTTCATCTGGTGCAGCACCTTGGTCCGCACCACATCGAAGGCCGGGCCATCCCGCCCGCCGGTCATCGACACCAGCCGCGCCGCCTCGAACACGCCGCGCTCCGGCTGATACTGCGGCAGGGCCGACCAGACATCCGCCCCCGCCATGGCATCCGCCACGGGAAGCGCACGCACCGCCGCCTCTCCCGCACCTGCCCCGCCATTGATCCGTGCCTCGCGCGCCCGCGCAATCGCCGCCTGCAACCGCTCCATCCGTTCCCCCGTCACAGCGACATCCACAAAGGCAGGCGGGCCCGGAGATTCTCCATGATCAGATCCAGCGGCATTACCTGCGTATGCACCAGCCATATCCCCAGCACGATTGTCAGGATGAGGATGACCACCCCCCCGACCGCAAGCATCCGGTTGCGCCGCTTCTCGGCGAGGGTGGGCACATAGGGCAGCGTCGCCAGCGGCGTGATCCCCAACGCCGAGGTCAGGTCGGCCGGCCGCCGGACGGCCCCGCGCAGAAACTCCAGCACGGCCACCAGACCCAGCCCCGCCATCATCCCTGCGCCGATTCCGGCCGCCATGATCTTCGGGCGATTCGGCTTGGTCGGGGCATCGGGGGCCACGGCCTGTTCGATCACCGTGATCCGCTGCCCCTTCGACAGCGCCTCGATCGTCTCGCCCGTCTCGGCCTTCGCCCGGTTCGACACCGCCTGATCATATTGAGAGCGGATATTCGAATACTCCCGCTCCAGCGCCTCCAGCAGCACCGCATTTCCGGGGGTCTGCGAGATCGACGTCGTCAATTCCAGCACCCGCGCCTCAAGCCGCGCCTTCTCGTCGGTCACAAAGCCAAGCTGCGTCACCAGATCGTCGCGGCGGATGTCACGCGTGGTCACCCCGCCCGTCGTTCCTGCCGTCGCCTCGCCGGTGGCTGCTGCCGTCGTGCTACTCCGCAGCCGCGCCAGCCGGTCGATCTGTTCGGAAATCGCCGCCTCCTCGCGCTCCAGTTCCGCCACGCGGGCCTGGACCCGCGTCAATTCCTCGCGCCGGAATTCCAGACTGTCGGGCAGGGCCGACAGGTTCTTTTCCTTGAAGGCCAGGATCGCCCCCGACCGTTCGGCCATGGCCTGCTCCAGCCGCTCCACTTCCTGCTGGAAGAATTCCAGCGTCTGCCGCGCGACAACCGTCCGCATGGCGACGTCTTCCTCAAGGATCAGCGTCACCAGTTCATTCGTGACCGCCGCCGCAAGCTGCGCCTCGGGCGAATCGAAACTCACCCGCACCAGCGTCGCCTGGGCTCGGCCGCTGCCACCGCGATCGAAGGTGGTGTTGATGTCCACCCGGCTGCGCATGTCCGCCACGATCTCGCCTGCGGTCAGCGGCCGCTCCGCCCCGGGGCGGACCACCTCATAGATCCGCAGCCGATCCGCCACATCCAGCAATTTGTCCCGCGCCAGGATGCGTTGCTCGATGATCTGCAACTGCTCGCTGGCCTGGGTCTGCACCGTCGATTGCGCCAGAGCATCGGGTATCTGCTCCGATTCCACGACAAGCAGCGCGCTGGCCACATAGACGGTCGGCAAGACCCGCGCGGCAACGAAGCCCGCCGCCGCAAACACCACGACGACCAGCAGGAACCAGTGAACCTGCCGCAAAAACCGTGAAAGATAAAACCTCAGATCCATCGCCCCGACCGCTCGCCCCGCAAACCTCGCCGCCTGCCCCCTCCCAAAGACAGGTGCCGATCACCTCTGCGCCCCACTGATGCCTCTTACAACCGGCGCTGGCAACACTTATGAATTTCGAACAGGACACACGGGCAGATTCCGACCGCGCCCCCGCCGGAACGAATCACCCGGCCGAAAATCTCACTGTTTTCCCGCAGGGATGCCGCGCCGCAGCGTCGCAGAAGGACCCCCAAGCGAAAACGGGAAACGATCATCCTATGATTGTTGCAACACTCGCGCCTAATTCTGCGGCGCTTGCGGACAAAAACCTCTTGCGGGTGTTAACATTCGTAAAAAGGGGATACATTTCCCGGGAAAATTAGGCAAGGTAAACGCCGTTGCCCTAAAACGCCGGGCCGAGTCGCCGATGGGGCCCGGTCAGGACAGGCAGGGTCAACGTTGATAGCACCGGTAATCGCGGAACGAATTTGAAATGACTGCGCCGTTCGATCCCTCGCGTGCCCCGGCGGTCAACCCGCTTTCTCCGGCATCCGCTGACCAGCCCCTGCCCCTTCCTCGCCGCGCTGCGGCGACGGTCTATCGCAGGTTCGGCAAACGCGCGCTCGACATCTTCTTCGTTCTTGCCGCAGCGCCCGCCGTCCTGCTCTGCGTGCTGGTCCTCGCGCTCATCATCGCCCGCGATGGCGGCTCTCCCTTCTTCAGCCAGATGCGCATCGGCAAGGATGGCCGCGCCTACCGGATGTGGAAACTGCGCACCATGGTCACCGATGCGGATGCCCGCCTTGAGGCGCATCTCGCCATCGACCCGGTCGCCCATGACGAATGGCACCGCACCCAGAAGCTGCGCAACGACCCGCGCATCACCCGTTTCGGCCGCGCCCTGCGCAAGACCTCGCTCGACGAACTGCCGCAGCTCTGGAACGTGCTGAAGGGCGACATGAGCCTCGTCGGCCCCCGCCCGATGCTCCCCTGCCAGCAGCCGCTCTATCCCGGCAGCGCCTATTACCGCCTCCGCCCCGGCATCACCGGCATGTGGCAGGTCTCCTCGCGCAACAACTCGGAATTCGTCGAACGCGCCGCCTTCGACCAGGAATATGAACGCCGCCTGTCCTTCGTCACCGACATGCGGCTGATCCTTGCAACCCTCGTTGTCGTCCTTCAGGGCACCGGTCACTAACCGGCCCCACCGCCAAACCCATGCACAAGAGATCAAACCTCATCCGACCGCTCCTTCTGGCCGCCGTCCTGGCGCTTGCCGCCTGCCAAAGCTCCGAAGAAAAGGCCAACGGCCATCTCGAATCCGCCCGCGCCCTCGTGGACTCGGGTGATTTCGAACGCGCCATCGTCGAATTGCGCAACGTCTTCGAATACGACCCCGATCACCGGGAGGCGCGCATCTACTTCGCCAACCTCCTCTACGAACGGGGCGATATCGCGGGCGCCTACGGCCAGTATCAGATTCTGGTCGAACAGCATCCCGATGCCATCGACGGCATCATCCGCATCGCGGAAATCGCGCTCAGCCAGAATGACTGGGACACCTACGAAGCCCAGACCCGCGCCGCCGAACGGCTGCAACCCGACAGCCCCGTTGTCCGCTCCCTCATCCTCGCGCTCGACTACCGCGCCGCGACGGAAAGCGGCAACGACACCGCCCGCGCCCGCATCGCCGAAGAGGCCGCCGCCCGGCGCGCAGACCAGCCCGACAATCCCGCCCTGCGCCGCATCCTGATCGACCAGACCAGCCTCGGCGACACGCCCGCCGATGCCCTGCCGCTGGTGGAAGAGGCCCTCGCCGCACAGCCGATCGACTACGGCCTTCAGGAACTCAAGCTCCGCCTCCTGATCGCTGCGGAAGACACGGACGCGGTCACCGCCCAGTTGCGGACCATGATCGACCTCTTCCCCAATGTGGAGGAACTGCCCCCCACCCTGCTGCAATGGTTCATCCGGCAGGATGATCCCGACGGTGCCGAAGCCTTCCTCGTGGAACGCGCCGGTCCGCTCGACGGTCCGGTCGATAACCACGTCGCGCTGGTGGAATTCCGCAAGACCTTCCGCAGCCCCGAAAGCGCCATCGAAACGCTGGACGCCCTCATCACGGCCAATCAGGGCAAGCCGAACGCCGATCTCTATACCGCCCTCCGCGCCTCGCTGCGCTTTGAACTGGGCGATACCGATACCGCCGTGGCGGAAATCGACAGCATTCTCGCCACCGCCTCCGCCTCGGACCAGACCCGCCGCATCAAGACGCTGCTTGCCCGGATGCTCGATGGCACGGGCGACCGCGACCGGTCCCGCGCCCTGATCGACCAGGTCCTCGCCGAAGATCCGAGCCAGGTCGAAGCCCTGATGATCCGCGCCAATTGGCGCATCGCCGAAGACCGCTCCGCCGATGCCGTGATCGACCTGCGCGCCGCCCTCGGCCAGACGCCGGACGATCCGCGCATCCTGTCGCTGCTGGCCGATGCCTATCTCCGCGACGGCAGCCGCGAGCTGGCCGCCGACAGCCTCGCCCAGGCCGCCCAGGCCTCTGCCAGCGCGCCGGAATTTGCCCTGCGCTACGCGGCCTTCCTGCTCGAAGACGGGCGGGACTCCCTTGCCAAGACGGTGCTGCTTGATTCCTGGCGCAGCAACCGCGCCGATCCTGCCCTGCTCGACTCGCTCGCCGGTCTGGCCGTCCGCACCTCGGACTGGCCGCTTGCGACGGAAATCTCCAACACCATGCGCAGCCTCGGCGACGAGGTCTATACCGCCGCCGCCGATCAGCTCGACAGCGCCATCCTGATCGGTCAGGACCGTATCGAAGAGGGCCTCGCCCTCCTAGAAGCCCGCGCCGCCGCCGGCCCCGCCGATGCGCGCTGGATTTCCCTCATCGTCCAGACCCAGATCCGCAGCGGCAAGACCGAAGACGCCCGCCGCTTCCTTGACGAGGCGCTCACCCGCCTGCCCGAGGATCGCGAACTGCGCCACCAATCCGCCGCGCTCGACACGCTGCTTGAACGCAATGACGCGGCCATCGCCGAATACCGCCGCCTGATCGCCGCGAATCCGGGTGACGATCTCGCCATCCGCGGCCTCTATTCCCTGCTGCTGCTCGCCGGGGAAACGACCGAAGCCGAAGCGATCCTCGCCGCAGGGCTCGAAGCAAATCCCTCCTCGCCCGATCTCCGCTGGGTCCGTGCCTCTGCCCTACAGGATGCCGGTGATTACGAAGGTGCGCTGGCCGTCTATGAAGAGCTTTATGCCGAAAACAGCGCCAACGTGATCGTTGCCAACAATCTGGCCAGCCTGCTGACCACCCTCCGGCAGGACCCGGAAACCATCGCCCGCGCCTATACCATCGCCCGCCGCCTGCGCGGCACGCCCGTCCCCGCCTTCCAGGATACCTATGGCCGGATCGCCTTCCTTCAGGGCGAGGTCACCGAAGCCCTGCCCTATCTGGAAGCCGCCTCCGAGGGCCTGCCGGAAGACGGGTCGGTGCAGTTCCACCTGGGCGAAGCCTACGCCGCCCTCGGCCGGATCGAAGAGGCGCGTGATCGCCTGACCGTCGCCATCGCGCTGGCTGGCACCGCCACGCCCCCCTGGCGCATCGACGCCGAGGCCGCGCTGGCCGCGCTGGATCAGCCCGCTCCGGCGGCCGACAGCCCGGCCCCTGCCGCCACGGCTCCGGCTGCGGAACCGGCCCCCGCACCCGCCGATGCAGAGGATGGCACCCCGTGACACGCGGCCCGCGTGTCCTCCCCCTCCTTGCCCTGCTCTGCGCCGCCACGGCGGCCCCCGCCCAGACCCTGCCGCCCCTCCTGCCGCCCGATGGCCTGACCGACCCGACGCTGGCCATCGGCACCGGCGGATTCAGCGACTGGGACACCGGCCGCCCCTTCATCGACCAGATGATGTCGGCCCGGCCCTGGCTCGGCGCCGCGCCGGGCGATTGGGAAACCATGAATGCCGCCAGCCTCATCGCGGGCGGCTATGTCGATGACGAAGGCTGGGTGACCCGCTTCCCTCCCGGCATCACGGCCATCCGCACCATCTGGGCCTATCCCGACGCCACCGCCAGCGAACGCGCCGGAACCTATATCCTCACCTATGAAGGCGAAGGCCGTATCTCCATCGACGGCGATGTCCGCAGGCTGGACGCCCGCCCCGGCCGCATCGTCTTTTCGACGCAAGGCAAATCGCTCTGGATCACCATCACCGACCTTGATCCGCGCGGGATCGGCAACCCGATCCGCAACATCTCGGTCGTTCAGGACAAATACCTCCCCCTGCATGAGGCGGGCGTGATCTTCCGTCCCGAATGGCTCGACCTCGTCAAGGATGCCCGCCTGCTGCGCTTCATGAACTGGCAGCCGATCAACGGGTCGCGCATCGCGCCGGGCGATCTTCCCCTGATCGACGCGCCCGGCTTCTGGAAGATGCGCCGGCAGGGCGCGCCGCTCTCGCTCATGGTGGAACTCGCCAACCTCACCGGCGCCGACCCGTGGTTCTGCATGCCGCATGCCGCCGACGACGCCTATGTCCGCGCCTTTGCCGAATACGTCTATGCCAATCTCGACCCCGCGCTCGTCGCCCATGTCGAATATTCCAACGAAGTCTGGAACGAGGCCTTCCCCCAGGGCCGCTGGGTCCGCGAACAGGCCGCCGCCACCTGGGGCATTCCCTATTCCCACGAAGGCGGCTTCGCCTTCACCACGCGCGAGGCGACCCGTGACGCGCTGATCTGGGAAGACGTCTTCGGTGCCGATGCCACCACCCGGCTCAACAACGTCCTGCCCACCCAGACCGTCAACACCTGGGGGACCGGCATCCTCCTCAACCCGCAACCCTGGGCAAAGGCGGAACCCGACAGCTATCTCCCTCCGGCAGCCGTCTTCGACTCGCTCGCGCTGACGACCTATTTCGCCGGCAACATCATGTCGAACGAAGAGACGCGGGCCGAACTCGTCGCACGCGTCCAGGAAGACCCCGCCGCCGCCCGCAGATGGCTGACAGAGGTCCTCACCGATCCGGCCCGTCCGGACACCCCCGCCACCAACCGCAAGGTGCTGGAGGAACAGAAGGCCCTCGCCGCCGCCGCGGGCCTCGATCTTCTGGCCTATGAAGGCGGCCAGCACCTCCATCACGCCTGGGCCATCCCCGGCCTGACCGAGGCCGATGTCCAGGCCGTCACAGAGTTCATGACCGCCTATGTCCGCGGCCCCGAGATGGCCGCCCTCACCGCCACCAACTGGGATGTCTGGAAGGATGTGGGCGACGGTCCCTACATGCATTTCGGCGACAGCGGTGTCGGCTCCAAATGGGGCAGCTTCTCGCTCGTCGATGCGCCCGGCATCCCCAACCCCACCGCCGAACTCCTGTTCGAACGCAACCGCACGACCCCCAACTGGTGGGGCGATTCGGGCGGCACCCGCTATCAGCATGGCCGCACCATCGAAGGTAATGACCGCGACAATGCCCTGTCCGGCACCGTGAAGGGTGACATCCTGCTCGCCGGGGCGGGCGACGATCTGCTCAATCCCGGTCCGGGCCTCGACCATATCCATGGCGGCGACGGCACCGACACCGCCGTTCTGCCCGACGCCCCCGACCAGATCACCTTCACCACCGATGGCCCGCGCACCGTTGCCCATGGCCCTTCGGGGCGCTGGCACCTCTTCTCGGTGGAACGGCTGCGCTTTGCAGACGGGACCGAGATCGACACCCCGCCCCCCGCCGCCCCGACGCCCTAACCGCCCCGCCGCTCTCCCAGCGCCAGCAGCGCAAGCCCCGGCAATGCCGCGAGGCAAGCCGCATAGCGCCCGGCCAGCCGCAGCGGATTGCCCAGCATCCGCCACAGCCATTCCAGCGCCAGCCGCCGCACCCAGAGCGGCGCCCGCTTCTGCGCCCCGGCAATGAAATCCAGCCCCGCCCCGATCGACAGGAAGCCGAGTCCCGGCTGCCGCAGCCGGCCCAGCGCCGCCAGCTTTTCCTGCTTCGGCGCACCCAGCGCCAGCAACACCAGCCGCGCCCCCCGCGCCGCCACCGCCTCCAGCACCGCCTCGGCCCCCGGCCCCTCGGGATCAAAGCCCATCGGCGGGGCCAGCCGCGCCACGATCCGCAGCCCCGGATGCGCCGCCTCCAGCCGCGCCGCCGCGCGCTCCAGCACGGCCTCGGTCGATCCGATCACCCCCACCGGCACGCCCAGCCGCGCCGCCATGGCCATGGCCGGCCCGATCAGGTCCGATCCCGGCACCAGCTCCACCCGCCGCCCCGCCAACCGGCACAGCCAGACGATGGGATTGCCATCCGCCACCACATGGGTCTGCGCTGCATAGGCCGCCCGGAACCCCGCATCGCGCCGCAGCTTCACCACATGGTCAAGGTTCAGCGTGGCCACCGCAAAGCCCTGCCCCGCCTGCAACCGTGCCGCCATCTCGGCCAGCAGCGCCTCCCGCCCCGCGGTCGTCACGCCCACTTCGCCCGCCCCCGGGACCCCGAACCGCAGGATCGCCGCCCTTCCTTCGCCTGCCGTCACGCGCACCGCCGCCGATCTTCCGCCCCCGGATCGCATTCCGGGAAAGCCCTGTTGCCTCAAGGCTCTTAACCTAGTTTAACATGCCCCGCAGCGAAACCCGTATCGGATGTCCGAGTAGCCCGCATGACCGATTCCCCGACCGATGCGGATACCCCCTTCACCATCATCATTCCCGCCAGCAACGAATCCGCCTGGATCGGCCCCTGCCTCGATGCGCTGCTCGACCAGTCGCCCCAGGCCGGGCAGATGGTGGTGATCCTGTCGGCCAATGCCTGCCGCGACGATACCGTGGCGCAGGCCCGGCTCCGCAGTGCCGCCTTTGCCGCCCGGGGCAGCCGCCTCATCGTGATCGACAGCGAAACGCCCGGCAAACCCGCCGCCCTCAACCGCGCCGATGCCCTCGCCCCGCATGGCCCGCGCGCCTATCTCGATGCCGATGTGACCTGTGCCCCCGGCCTGATCGCCGCCTTGCGCGCGGTCCTCGCGCAGCCCGAACCCCGCTATGCCACAGGCCGCCTCACCCTCGCCCCGGCGCAAAGCGCGGTCACCCGTCGCTATGGCCGTCTCTGGATGGCGCTGCCCTTCCACAAACAGGGCGCACCCGGCGCAGGCCTCTTCGCGGTGAACCCGGCCGGCCGCGCCCGCTGGAAGGCCTTCCCCGACCTGATCTCGGATGACAGTTTCGTCCGCCTCCACTTCACCCCCGCCGAACGGATCGAAGTGCCTTTCCCCTATCTCTGGCCCCTGCCCGAAGGCTTCGCCAACCTCGCCCGCGTCCGCCGCAGGCAGGATGCGGGCCTCGCCGAACTCCACCGCGACCACCCCGCCCTGTTCCGCAAGGGCGAGGAAACCGCCGCCGCGCCCGGCCTGCTGCTGCGCCTGCTCGCGCGCCAGCCGCTCGATCTGGCCACCTACATGGCTGTCCGCCTCGCCGCACGGCTGCGACCTGCCTCCGGAGACTTCACCCGTGGCCGCTGATCCCCGCCCCGCCCTGCCCGACGGCCCGATCCCCGATCCCGGCCCCATGGCCTATCTGACCGGCGAATATCCCAAGGTCTCGCATACCTTCATCCAGCGCGAGGTGGCCGCCCTCCGCCGCCTCGGCCTGACCATCGAAACCTGCACCGTCCGCCGCGCTCCGACCGCCGCCATCGTCGGCCCCGACCAGCAAGCCGAAGCCGCGCGCACCTTCTGCATCCTCGATGCCGCGCGCAACCCCTTCACCCTGATCGCCGCCCATCTGCACCTGATCGCCAGCGCCCCCCGGCGCTGGTTCCACACCCTCACCCTGGCCTTCCGCCTGCGCCCGCCGGGGCTCAAGGCCTTTCTCTGGCAGGTCTTCTATTTTCTGGAGGCGGGCATCCTCGCCCGCCACCTCCAGAAACGCGGCATCGTCCATCTGCACAACCATTTCGGCAGCTCCTCCTGTAGCGTGGCGCTCCTCACGGCCACGATGACGGGCCTGCCCTATTCCTTCACCATGCACGGCCCGTCGGAATTCTTCGAAACCCCGCATTGGCGGCTGGATGAAAAGGTCGCCCGCGCCGCCTTCACCGTGGCCATCAGCCATTTCTGCCGCAGCCAGCTCATGTATCTCTCCGACCGGCGCCACTGGGACCGCATCCGCATCGTCCATTGCGGCATCGACCCGGCGCGTTTCCAGCCCCGCGTCACGCCGCCCGAGGGCCGACCGCATCTCGCCTTCGTCGGCCGCCTCGACCCGGTCAAGGGCGCCGACCTGCTGCTCGATGCCCTTGCCGCCCTGCGCGCCGCGCATCCCGACCTCACCGCCAGCTTCATCGGCGACGGCCCCCATGGCGCGCATATCCGCGCCCATGCCCACGCGCTCGGCCTCGACGGCATCGCCACCTTCCTCGGCGCCCAGCCCGAAGAGGCCGTGGCCGACCTGCTGCAAAAGTCCGATCTCCTCGTCCTGCCAAGCTTCGCCGAAGGCGTCCCCGTGGTGCTGATGGAGGCGATGGCGACCGGCCTGCCCGTCATCGCCTCGCGCATCGCGGGGATCCCCGAACTCGTCCGCGACGGCGAGAACGGCTTCCTCATCCCCGCCGGAGATACCGGATCTCTGATCGACGCCATCGACCGGCTCCTCGCCGATCCCGCCCTGCGGCAGCGGATGGGACAGGCGGGCCGCGCCACCGTTCTGGCCGATTTCGCCATCGACAGCGAAGCCCGCCGCCTCGCCGCCCTCTTCGCCGCTCAGGTCACGACCGGCTGACCCGCCGCGCAGGCATCCCCCCCGGCATCCCGTCGCGCGCCGGGGGCGCCCGCCGCGCCGCCACCCGTGCCGCCGCCACCCCGCGTGGCAAGATCGACCCCGCCACGGCACCGGCCGCCAGCCAAGTGATGGATTCCAGCGTCGCATTGGGAATCAGGTCCATCAGATTCGCCGCCACCACGGCCGCCAGAAAGGCCGCCTCGGGCGTCACCTCGCGCTGGAAGGCCAGCCGCATCAAGGGGACGCACAACAGCCCGAACTGCGCCAGATAGCCCACCCAGCCAAAACCGTTCATCACGATGATCCAAGAGCCATCCGTGATCGACGTCCGGTTGCCCCATTCATTATAGATGAACCCCCGCCCCCAGGTCCCCCAGCCGAACAGCGCCTTCTCATTCGCCCTGGCCAGCAGCAGATCCTCGTTGTCCAGCCGGAACCGGAAGGATCCCGCCCGATCCGCGCTCACGCTCTCGGCCAGGCTCATCACGGTATCCAGCGGCACAAGGCCCGCTCCCCGCGCCATAGGATAAAGAATCACCAGCGCCGCCACCCCCGCCGCCACCAGCATCACCAGCCGCCTGCCCCCGAACAGCACCACCACACCCAGCGCGACGGTGATCATGAATGCCCCCAGCGTCTTGGCCAGCAGCAGCACCACCAGCAGCACCCCCGCCAACACCAGCCAGCGCAACCGGTCAAACGGGCGCAGCCCCGTCGGCGTCAGCCGCCACAGCGCAAGGCTGGACAGGATCGCCATCGCCATGAAGATGGCGACCCACAGCCCGTGCGACAGAAAGACGATGGGCCGGAACCCGCCGCCCCGCATATGCTGCAGGAAGGAATGCGGAAAGAAGCCGTAAAGCCAGACGTTCAACTGCGGGCTCAACCGCACCTCGATCAGCATCAGCGGCGCATAAAGCAGACCGCCCAGAGCAAAGGCCAGAAGGATCGCCCGCTGCCCCGTCGGCGTGCCGAGATAGCGCCAGCCAAGGAAGAACGGGATCAGCGACAGTCCCAGCCCCGCCACCACCGACAGCATGTCATAGACCTGCATCGCGGGCAGAAAATAGGGCCCCGCAGGCACCGGCTCGCCATTGGTCAGCGTGGTGCCCATCATTCCGATGGCCCCCAGAAGGACCAGCGCCGCCACCCAGGTTCCCGGCAACAGGCGGCGCTCCGGCCGCCCCGCCCCGCGCGCTGCGGACAGACCGGCAGACCCACGGGGAGCAATCCGTTCAGCAGTCTCCGCAGCAGGGGCGGTGGCGACCGCCACGCCCTGCGCCGGCTCCTCCACCGGCCTCTGCCGGGAATAGCGGCTATAGACCGTCGCCCCACGGGCCGCCGGGACAACCGCCACAGGCCCCGCCACGGCCTCCTGCAAGGCCCATCCCTTGCGCACGATCAACACCCCGGCCAGGGCGGCAAGGCTTGCAATCACCGCCTTGTCGATGCTCGGCACCATGGGAAAGTCGAAGACCGGCCGCACCGGCAGGAACAGATAGCTGCCGAGGATCGTCCAGACCAAGGCGCGCTCCGGCGGCTGGGTGCGAAACAGCACCACCGCCACCAGCGGCCAAAGAAAGAGCACAAGATGAGCAATCAGGTTCGGCATCGCGCGTCTGTGTCGTCTTTCCTGTTGTGGTCCCCCGCGCAAGGCGGTTAATTCCCATTACCTCAGCCAAGGGACAGAATTGCAAGCATGAACGGCCGCCAGACCGCAGATGACGCGCTCTCGCCCCTGCCGTCCATCGCAGTGATCATCGTCAACTACGGCACCGCGCAGCTCGCCCTTGATGCGGCCGCCAGTGCGCTGGCGCAGGATCTGCCGGGCCGCAGGCTGCATGTCCATCTGGTGGACAACGCCTCCCCCGGCACGGATGCCGCCCATCTCGGCGCCGAAATCGCCGCCCGCGGCTGGCAGGATCGCGTCACCTTCTGGCCGGAACAGATCAATCACGGCTTCGGTCGCGGCAATAACGTGGTCCTCTCCGCCCTCGCGCAGGCAGCGAAGGCACCGGATTACGTGCTGCTCCTCAATCCCGATGCCGTGCTGGAAGCCGATGCCCTGTCCCGCCTCGCTGCCCTGCTTGACCGCCGCCCCGAGGTGACGGGCGTCGGCGCCGGCATCTCGCAGCCGGACGGCCGCCCCGTCACGGCAGCCTTCCGCTTTCCCTCGGCCCTGGGGGAATTCGAGGCGACGGCCTGCTTCGGCCCGGTCAGCCGCTTCCTGCACCGCCATCGCATCCCGCTCCCGCCTGACCATCCCGAAGGCCCGGTAGATTGGGTCGCCGGGGCGGCGGTGCTGTTCCGCTTCTCCGCCCTGCGCGCGGTGGGCTTCTTCGATCCGGCCTTCTTCCTCTATTTCGAAGAAGTCGATCTGATGCGCCGCCTTCAGGCCCAGGCCGGGCCGATCTGGTATCTGCCCACGGCCCGCGTCCGCCATATCGAAGGCGCCTCCACCGGGGTGCAATCCGGCATCCATCGCCCCCGCCCGGCCTACTGGTTCGACTCCTGGCACCTCTACCATCGCCGCGCCGGGGGCCGCCCGCGCGCCCTGGCAACCGCCCTCGCGCATCTGGCGGGCGCCCTCGTCAACATCGCCCAAACCCGCCTGCGCGGCGCCCGCCCGCTATTGCCGCCCCGCCATCTGCGCGACTTCACCGCGCTTGCCCTCCGCCCGCTCCTGTCCGCGGAAAGGCCCTCGCATGACTGATCCGCAGCCCAGACCCCTGGGCCTCACCAATGCCAACCCGGCAGGGATAGGCCTTTCCGCCCTGATCGCCGAGGATTACGCCACCCATGGCCGCGACCCCTTCTCGCAGGGGTTCTGGGCCGTGTTCTGGCATCGCTTCGGCAACTGGCGCATGGGCATCCGCAACCGCGCCCTGCGCCTGCCCCTGACCGCCCTCTACCGCAGCGGCGAAAAGCTCACGCAATGGATGGGGGGCATCTTCCTGCCCTATACCGTCCGCCTCGGCCGCCGCGTCCGCATCGACCATTTCGGCGGCATGATCCTCGTCGCCGAAAGCATCGGCGATGACGTGGTCATCCGCCAGAACACCACCTTCGGCATCGCCCGTCCCGATGCCCCGCATGACCGGCCACGCATCGGCAACCGGGTCGATATCGGCGCCGGGGCGGTGATCATCGGCGCCATCAGCATCGGCGACGGGGCGGTGATCGGCGCCAATGCCGTGGTCACCCGCGACGTTCCCGCCGGGGCGGTGATGGCAGGCGTGCCCGCCCGGCAGATCGGGCAGCGATGACCGCCGCCCCGCCCCTCGACGCCCCGACTCTCGCCGCCATCGCCATCGGCCGCAACGAAGGCGCCCGCCTGACCGCCTGCCTCGACAGCCTCCGGGCCGCAGGCATCCCGCGCATCGTCTATGTGGACAGCGGCTCCACCGACGGCTCGCCTGCCCAGGCCGCCGCCTGCGGGGCGCAGGTCCTGGCGCTTGACCTGACCACGCCCTTCACCGCCGCCCGCGCCCGCAATGCGGGCCTCGCCGCGCTGGCCGATGCGCCGCCCGACCTCGTGCAACTGATCGACGGCGACTGCACCCTCGCCCCCGGCTGGATCACCACCGCTACGCAGCATCTGCTGGCCCATCCCCGGCTGGCCATCGTCTGCGGCAGGCGCCGGGAACGCCACCCCGAGGCCTCCGCCTACAACCGCCTCTGCGATCGGGAATGGGACACGCCCATCGGCCCCGCCACCGCCTGCGGCGGCGATGCGCTCGCCCGATATCAGGCGCTGACTTCCGTCGGCGGCTTCTCCCCCGACCTCATCGCCGGCGAAGAGCCCGATCTCTGCCTCCGCCTGCGCCGCGACGGCTGGCAGATCGAACGGCTGAAGGCCGAGATGACGAGCCATGACGCCGCCATCACCCGCTTCGGCCAATTCTGGCGCCGCGCCCGCCGCGCCGGCCATGCCTTCGCCGAGGGCCATTGGCGCCATCGCCACGGCCCCGAAGGCCATTTCCGCCGTGAAACCCGGCGCGCCCTGCTCTGGGGCGCGGCCCTGCCGGCCCTCATCCTCGTCCTGCTGCCCCTCTCGCCCGGCCTTGCCGCGCTGCTCGCCCTCGCCTATCCCGCCCAGATCCTGCGCCTCGCTGCGCGCGAAAGCTTCTCCCGCAGCGGCCGCGAAACCGCCCTCCTCCTCACCCTTTCCAAATTCGCCGAGGCGCAAGGCGCGTTCGGCTTTCACCTCTCGCGCCTGCGCCGCCGCCGCGTCGGGCTGATCGAATACAAATGACCTCTCCCCCGCCCTCCCTCCGCGCCCGATCACGCAACGCGGCCTCCTGGACCGTGCTGCAACTCGTGATCGGAAACGCGATGCGGCTGGGCAGCAACCTGATCCTCACCCGCCTCCTCGCCCCAGAAGCCTTCGGCCTCGTGGGCCTTGCGATGACCGTGATCACCGCCATGTCGCTGCTCTCCGACATCGGCATCGGGCGCAGCATCGTGCGCGAACCGGATGGCGACACCACGCCCTTCCTGCATGGGGCCTGGCGGGCCAAGGTCCTGCGCGGCGCCACCATCGCCGCGGGCGTGCTGCTCGCCGCCGCCCTGCTCTGGCTCCTCGGCCCGACCCTTGCTCCGGAAGGCAGCGCCTATGCCGATCCCGTCCTTCCCGGCCTGATCGCCGCCACCGCCCTCATGGCCCTCACGCAGGGCCTGGCCAGCACCTGCGCCGAACTGGCATCGCGCCGGATGCAGACGGGGCGCATCGTCATCGTCACGCTCGCCGCGCAGGCGGTCACGATCCTCTCCACCCTGATCGTCGCCTGGCTCTTCCCCTCGGTCTGGGCCATCGCCATCGGCATGGTGGTGGGGGCGGTCTTCGGCCTGATCCTGAGCCATACCGCCTATCCCGGCCCGCGCATGGCCTGGAACCCCGACCCCCAGATCGCGGCCCGCATCTGGACCTTCGGTCGCTGGATCATCCTGTCCTCCAGCCTGACCTTCCTCCAGACCAATGCCGACAAGCTGGTCCTCGCCGCGCTGCTCGGCCCCACCGCCTTCGGCCATTACGTCATCGCCCTGATCTGGGTCGAGGCAGGCCAGATGCTCTTTTCCACCCTGATGGGCCGCATCGCCTATCCGGCCTTCAGCGAGGTGGGCCTGACCCGCCGCGCCGATCTGCCGCGCCTCTATCGGCGGCTGCAACGCATGGCCGATGCCTACCTGCTGGCCGCCTTCCTCGTGCTGCATTTCGGTGCCGGGCTTATCATCGACCTGCTCTATACCGACGCCTATGCGGACTCAGCCCATTACCTCGCCCTCGGCGCCTTCACCCTGCTGGTCGCCCGCTTCCGGCCGGGGCATGAACTGCTCATCAGCCTCGGCGACAGCCGCGCCCTCGCCGCCGCCTCCACCCTCCGCACCATCGCCCTCGGCCTGGCCCTGCCGCTCGGCTGGTATCTCGGCGGCATCGACGGGCTGATCCTCGCCAGCGTCCTTCACCCGCTCTCCCAGGTCCCCTTCGTCCTGTGGAAGCTCAAGCGCCATCTGCCGGGTCTGAACGTCACCGAAGACTGGGCGGCATGGCTTGCCATCCCAGCCATCGTCCTCCTGACCGGTCTGATCTGACGCCCCGGCAGAGGCCGCGCGCGATCATCCGGATGACCAGCGCGACGCCTGAATTCAGGCAACCTGCCGACGCATCACCCGCGGGCAATCACGCGGCAGGCATCCGGCCCGATACCATCACGGCCACGGCCGGGATGGATGGCGACCTAAGCCCGTATTGTAAGCCACCCCAGCCTCACCCGTCCCGGCCCGCCCGGAACATCGGCACCCGGACCGTCTCTTCCTCGGCCGAGATCGCGGCGGGCTCGATCCCCGCGAAGAACACGCCGTCGCGCAGCACCTGGCTCACCGTCACCCGGTCCACCTCCGGGCTGCCCTTGGAAAAGGCGTAGACCATCGCGAAATCGCAAAGCTGGTTGGTCAGCCGCGGCACGCCGCGCGCGTGGTCATGGATCATCGCCACGGCCTCCGGCGTGAACATCGGCGCCTGCCCGCCAACACAGGCCAGCCGGTGCGCGATATAGGCCGCCGTCGTCGCGGCATCCATCGGCGGGATGTGGAACGCCGCCGTCACCCGCTGCGCGATGGCCCGCAGCCCAGGCCGCAGGATGCGCTCGCGCAGTTCCGGCAGGCCCACCAGCACCACCTGCAACAACTCATCCGTCCCGGTGTTTATGTTGGTGAACATCCGGATCTCTTCCAGCGACTCCGCCGTCAGGTTCTGCGCCTCGTCGAAAACCAGCACCACGCGCCGCCCGGCCGCATATTCCGCCACCAGATGTTCCTCGAACCGGGCATAGAGGTCCACATAGGTATCCCCCGGCTCTGCCCCCTGCCCCAGCGCCAGCAGCACCCAGCGCAGCAGTTCATCCCGCCCGCCCTGCGCATTCGACACCAGCCCATAGGTCACATCTTCGGCACCGGCACGCAGCAGATGCTGGATCAGCACCGTCTTGCCCGATCCCACCTCCCCGGTGATCAGCGTGATCGGCGCCCGCGTGATGATCCCGTATTCCAGCAGCGAATAGGCCCGCTTATGCGCAGAAGACCAGTAAATCAGCTCCGGATCGGGCGCGATGGCGAAGGGCCGCGCGTTCAGCCCGTAGAAATCGGTATAGATGTCCAGAATGTTGCCCATTCGCCCGTGTCCCGTCCCGATTCCCACCGTCCGTCCTACACCCCATTTGCCAGAACGTGCCGCAACCGTTAACACTTTTTCCGACGTCCACCTCCGATTCAGCGATTTGCCTGCATGAATGACGCTCCGGCCCATCTTCCCGACCGGCTTGTCGCCCGCACCCGTCTAGCGGGCCTCTTCTGGCTGGCCTTCGCCACGCTCGGCGCCTTCATCTTCTTCTGGCAGGGCATCGAGACGCTCCTCGTTTCGTGGAAACAGCCGGAATACAGCCATGGTCCGCTGATCCCGGTCCTGTCCGCCATCCTCTTCCTGCGCCAGCTCAAGGAGGAACCGATCCATACCGGACCGGTCAACCGCATCCCCGGTCTTGTCCTGCTGGGCCTGTCGCTGATCCTCGCCCTCTTCGGCAAGATGGCCGAGATCGGCGATGTCACCGCCTATGCGCTCATCCTCTGGGTCGGCGCGATCCTGCTCATCTCCTTCGGCTGGGACCAGGGCCGCCGCTTCTGGCCGCCAGTCGTGCATCTCGCCTTCATGCTGCCCCTGCCCGGCGTGCTCTACTACAAGGTCTCCACCGACCTGCAATTCATCTCGTCCGAACTCGGCGTCTGGTTCCTCAAGCTGCTGAATGTCCCCGTCTTCCTCGACGGCAATGTGATCGACCTCGGCGTGATGAAACTGCATGTGGCCGAGGCCTGCTCCGGCCTGCGCTATCTCTTTCCGATCCTCAGCTTCTCCTACATCTTCGCCGTCCTCTTCCAGGGACCGATGACGCACAAGGCGATCCTGCTGCTCTCGGCCGCGCCGATCTCGGTGCTGATGAACTCCGTCCGCATCGCCATGGCCGGGGTCATCGTCCAGTATTTCGGCATCGACCATGTCGAAGGCTTCTCGCATTTCTTCGAAGGCTGGGTGATCTTCATCCTCTGCGTCCTGCTGCTCTTCGCGCTGGCCCGCTTCCTGCTCCTGTTCCGTCCCGGACGGCCCAGCCTCGTCGATGCGATGGATCTGGAATATTCCGGCCTCGTCGAACAGTCCCGCCGCCTGCTGCTGGTGGAACCGTCCCGCAGCCTGGCCGCGGCGGCAGTCATCACCGCGCTTGCCGCCCTGGCCTGGCAGGTCTCGCCCGGCGCCCGCACGGTGACGCCGGACCGCGCCGATTTCGCCGCCTTCCCCGACCGGCTCGGCGACTGGACGGTGGGCCGCCGCGATGCCCTGCCGCCCGACATCACCGCGATCCTCAACCCGCAGGACTATCTGCTCACCAGCGCCACCAATCCCGCCGGGGAACGGGTGGATATCTTCCTGTCGTGGTTCTCCGACCAGACGGTCAGCGGCGCGCATTCGCCCGAAGTGTGCCTGCCCGGCGCCGGCTGGGAATTCTCCACCCTGGACCGCGTCGATCTCGGCCCCGCACTCGGCCTCGCCCGGCCATACCCCGTCAACCGCGCCATCCTGCAATTCGGCGAAGAGCGGCTCCTGGCCTATTACTTCTTCCGCCAGAACGGCCGTCAGCTCGCCTGGGATTTCGGATCGAAGCTCTGGCTGCTCTGGGATGGCGTGCTGGACGGGCGCAAGGATGGCGGCCTCGTGCGCATCATCACCCCCCTCGCCCGCGGCGAAGACCCCGCCGCCGCCGACCGCCGCTTGCAGGACCTGCTCCTCAGGATGGAACCGGTGCTCTCCGACTATCTGCCGGACTGATCCCCATGGCCGACCATGACAGCGGCGCGGACAAGGCCCCTGCGCCCGCGCGCCTGACGGTGGATGTCGGCGTCTTCGCGCATAACAAGGCCGCCGTCATCGCCGACACGCTGCAAGACCTTCTCGCACAGCAGGCGCTGGCGGCGCATGACCTGCGGATTGTCGTGCTCGTGAACGGCTGCACCGACGCCACCCCGCAGATCGTGGCCGACCTTGCCGCCCGCCACCCCGCCATCGTCCCGGTCTTCCTGCCGAAATCCGGCAAGTCGCGCGCCTGGAACAGCTTCGTCCATGACGAAAGCCGCAGCACCTGCGACATCCTGATCTTCGCCGATGCCGATATCCGCCTGCCCGATCCCGCCACGCTGTCCCGGCTGATCGCGGCCCTCGAGGCCGATGACCGCCTGCATGCCGTGAACTCGCGCCCGATCAAGGACCTCGCCCTGCTCGACCGGCGGCTGACCCCGGTGGAAAAGCTCATCGTCGCCTCTGCCGAAACCGCGAATGACTGGCGTCAGGCCATCTGCGGCCAGCTCTACGCCATGCCCGCCGCCCGCGCGCGCGGCTATTCCCTGCCCATCGGCCTGCCCGTGGAAGACGGCTTCCTGCATGCCCTCATCGCAACCGACAATTTCGACTCCCCTCCCGTCGGCTTCCGCGTCGATGGCAGCGAGGCCTCCCATATCTACGAATCGGAACGCACGATCCCCGCCCTCGTCCGGCACCAGATCCGCATCGTCATCGGCTCCGCCATCAACGAGGCGATCTTCCGCACCCTCGAAAGCAGCGACCGCGCCGGTCGCCGCGCCCTGCTCGCTCAGGCCGCGCAGAGCGACGACTGGCTCCCCGCCTTCCTGCGCCGGGCGCTGCCGCGCTTTCCCTACGGCTATGTCTCCGTCCATTTCCTCATCAAACGGTCCCAGCGCGCCCTGGCCCATCCCAGGGCGCTGCTCCACCCCAGGCGGCTCCTGATCTTCCTCGCGGGCGCGGCCTTCGATCTGCTGGTCTATCTCCTCGCCCAGCTTCGCATGGCACGCGGCGTCGGCGCGGGTTTCTGGTAGTCTCGGCCGACCGCCGCAGCCGAAGGCCCCACCCCTCATGCCCCGCCTCGAACCCGACCGCCTCTTCGTCGCCATCATGGAAACCGGCAGCCTCGCCGGGGCGGCGCGCAGGCTCGGCCTCTCCTCCGGGCAGGCCTCCAAACTGCTGGCAAGGCTGGAAACCGATCTCGGCGTCCGCCTCCTCAACCGCTCCACCCGCGCCCTCGCCCCGACCGAGGTCGGGCAGGCCTATTACGACCGCATCCGCAGCATCCTCGACGAACTCGACACCCTCGATGCCGAGGTGCAGGACCGCGCCACCACCCCGCGCGGCCGCCTCCGCCTCACCGCGCCGCTCACCTTCGGCACCCTCCGCCTCGTCCCCGCTCTCAACGCCTTCGCCGAAGCCTTCCCCGAGATCGACCTCGACGTCTCCTTCACCGACCGCATGGTGAACCTCCTCGATGAAGGGTTCGATGCCGCCATCCGCGCGGGCCGGGTGGCCGACAGCACGCTGATCGCGAAAAAGCTCTGCGACATGCAGACGATCCTCGTCGCCGCCCCCGCCTATCTGGAACGGCACGGCACCCCCGCCCATCCGGCAGACCTGACGCGCCACGCCTGCATCATCGACACCAATTTCCGCGACCCGCTGCTCTGGCGCTTCCGCGACGCGGGGGCGACGCTCTCCATCCCCCTGACGGCCCGCCTGCGCTATTCCAATGCCGAAGCCTGCCTGCGCGCCGCCGAAACCGGCCTCGGCATCGCCCATGTCCCCGATTTCGTCGCCGGCCCCAGCCTCGCTGCCGGCCGCACCGCCGCGCTCCTGCCCGGCTTCGCCGAAGCGCCGGGCGGCATCTATGCGCTCTACCCGCCCGGACGGCACCTCACCGCCAAGCTGCGCGCCCTCGTGGATTTCCTCGCCGCCCGGTTCCACAAGCCGGATTGGACGCGCTGATCCCTTCCAAATCGGAAGCAATATCCTTCCAGCGCGACGGATTATCTTTGCAAGGGAATTGATGCATCTTCCCCGCATCGCCGCCCCATGCGGCCATGACAAAAGGGAACCCGCACCATGACCAGCCTCACCGCCTCCTCCACCTCCGCCAGCAATGCCGATCTCGCCGCCACGCTCCTGCGCGTGACCTCGGGCGTCTGGTTCCTGCTCCATGCCGGGCTCAAGCTCTTCGTCTTCACTCCCGCCGGCACCGCAGGCTTCTTCGAATCCATCGGCCTGCCCGCCATCCTCGCCTATGTCGTGATCGCGGCCGAACTCCTCGGCGGCCTCGCCCTGATCGCAGGCTTCAAGACCCGCCTCGTCGCGCTCGGCCTCTCGGTCATCCTGCTCGGCTCCATCTACACCCCCCATTTCGCCGCGGGCTTCTTCTTCTCCAACGAAGGCGGCGGCTGGGAATTCCCCGCCTTCTGGGCGCTCACGCTCTGGGCGCTGGCGCTTCTGGGCGATGGGGCCTACGCTCTGGGCAAGCGCTGACCGACGCGAAGGGAGACCAGCGATGAGCACCGCCACCGCCCCGATGGAGATCGGCACCGTCACCCTGACCGTGACCGATCTCTCCCGCAGCGCCGATTTCTACGCCCGCGCCCTCGGACTGGAGAAACTCCGCTCCGACGGGACCGAGGCCGCGATGGGCGCAGGCGACCGGGCGCTGGTGCGGCTCATCGCCGACCCCGCCGCCCGCGCCCGCTCGGCGCGCGAGGCGGGCCTCTTCCACACCGCCATCCTGCTGCCCGACCGCGCCGCCCTCGGCGCCTGGGTCCATCACGCCTCGGCCAGCCGCCTGCCCGTGCAGGGCGCCTCGGACCACAAGGTCAGCGAAGCGATCTACTTCGCCGATCCCGAAGGCAACGGGATCGAGATCTATGCCGACCGCCCCCGCAGCCAGTGGACAAAGCCGGACGGCACGATCCACATGACCACCGATCCGCTCGATGTCGAAGACCTCGCCGCCGCTGCCCGCGCAGCGTGGCAAGGCGCGCCGGACGGCACCGTGATCGGCCATGTCCACCTTCAGGTCGGCGACGTGCCACAGGCAGAGTCCTTCTACCACGGCACCCTCGGCTTTCCCGTCACCGCCCATTACCCCGGCGCCGCCTTCTACGGCGCAGGCGGCTATCACCACCACCTAGCCACGAATACCTGGAACAGCCGCGGCGCAGGCCCCCGCAGCCCCTCCACCGGCCTCACCGCCGTTGAAATCCTCGCCGATGCCTCCTCTCTCGCCGCGATCACCGCCCGCACCGGCGGCAAGACCGACCTGCAAGACCCCTGGGGAACCCGCATCACCCTGACGGAGAAGGTCTGATGCTCGTCAACGGCAGATGGGTCGCCAAATGGGATCCGGTCCAGGCCAAGGATGCCAAGGGCGGCTTCGTCCGCCAGACCTCCACCTTCCGCAACTGGGTCACCCCCGACGGCCGCCCCGGCCCCACCGGCACCGGCGGCTTCAAGGCCGAGGCCGGGCGCTATCACCTATATGTCGCCCTCATCTGCCCCTGGGCCAGCCGCACCCTGATGGCGCGCAAGCTCAAGGGTCTGGAAGAGGTCATCACCCTCTCCATCGTCGAACCCGAACTGACCGATGAAGGCTGGCGCTTCGCACCGGGGGCCGATCCGGTCAACGCCGCGACCTACATGCACGACCTCTATCGCAAGGCCGACCCGCAGGTGAACGGCCGCGCCACCGTCCCGGTCCTCTGGGACAAGGCCACCGCCACCATCGTCAACAACGAAAGCGCCGATATCCTGCGCATCTTCAATTCGGGCTTCGGCGCTCTGGCCAAGGGTCCCGACCTCTATCCGCAGGCCCTCGCCGCCGAAATCGACAGGCTCAACGACGCGATCTATCCCACGCTCAACAACGGCGTCTATCGCGCGGGCTTCGCCACCACCCAGCTCGCCTATGAAGAGGCCTTCCACGACGTCTTCGCCACGCTCGACGCGTTGGAAACCCGCCTCTCCGATGGCCGCGCCTTCCTGCATGGCGACAGCTTCACCGAAACCGACATCCGCGCCTTCGTGACCCTCGTCCGCTTCGACGCCGCCTATCACGGCCTCTTCAAATGCAACCTGCGCCGTCTGGCCGATTACCCGCAGCTTTCCGCCTATACCGCCCGCGTCCATCGCCTGCCCGGCATCGCCGATACGGTGAAAATCGACCACATCAAGCGCGGCTACTATTCGATCAAGACGCTCAATCCGAACGGCATCGTCCCGCTCGGCCCGCGCCTCGACTGGCTGACCGCGTGACACCCTCCCCCAGGACCCGCCGCCCCCGGATCATCTCCGGAGCGGGCGGGGCGGGGCCTCAGCCTGACGCGACCACCACCTCCGTCCCCCATTCCCCGCATTTCCGCGCCAGATCCTGCGGCAGCGGGCGATCGGTGAACAGCACCGTGATCTCCGAAAGCGAGGCCAGCCGCGCCGGGGCGCTGCGGTCCAGCTTGGAATGGTCGCAGACCAGAAACACCTTCCGCGCCTGCCGGATGATCGCCTTCGACACCCGCACCTCCGCAAGATCGAAGTCCAGCAGATCCCCGTCCCGGTCCAGCGCAGACGCCCCGATCACCGCGTAATCCACCTTGAACTGCTCGAAGAACTGCGTCGTCAGCTCCCCCACCAGCCCGCCATCCGACCGCCGCAGCGCGCCCCCCGCCACCATGATCTCGCAGCCCGGATTGGCGGCCAGCGTATTGGCCACGTTCATGTTGTTCGTCACCACGGTGATATTGCGATGGCCCAGCAATTCCTGCGCCACCGCCTCCGTCGTCGTGCCCAGGTTCATGATCAGCGAACAATTCTCCGGAATCGCCGCCGCGCAGGCCCGCGCAATCGCGGCCTTCGCCCCCTCGTTCATCCGCCGCCGCTGCTCATAGCCCAGGTTCGCCACCCCGGTCTTCGGCACCGCCCCGCCATGCACCCGGTCCAGATGCCCCATATCGGCCAGTTCCGCCAGATCGCGCCGGATCGTCTGCAATGTGACGTCGAACCGCTGCGCAAGATCCTCCACGACCACCCGCCCCTCGGCACGGGCAATCTCAAGAATCTCGCTCTGCCGGAAGCTCAGCGCCATCGCGCGTTCCTTTTCCTTCGCCGGAGTATCGCGCACTTTCGATATTGTCTTTCCCCCGATCAAGCCGGAAAAGTTTCTGCACGCGCAAGCGGAACTCACGCCGCAGCGCAGCGCGAAATTGCGCGCTTTGCTCACAAACCCTTGAGAATCCTGGAATTACCCAAGGTCACTTGCGCGCCAATGTTCGCTTTCAGTAAAAGCGCGCAAAAGCGAAAAATGTGGATTGACCTATGCGTAGGATTCGTTTCAACCTCTCAACCGCTAGGGAGGAGACTGGCGTGAACAGGAAGACACGGCCCGAAGTGGCCGACCTCTTCATCATCGGCGGCGGCATCAACGGCTGCGGCATCGCCCGTGATGCCACGGGCCGCGGCCTGTCGGTCGTGCTGGCCGAACAGAACGACCTCGCCTCCGCCACCTCTTCCGCCTCGACCAAGCTTTTCCACGGCGGCCTGCGCTATCTCGAATATTTCGAATTCCGCCTCGTGCGCGAGGCGCTGGAGGAACGCGAAACCCTCCTCGTCGCCATGCCGCATATCTCCTGGCCGATGCGCTTCGTCCTGCCCTACCATCCCGACATGCGGTTTGAAGGCGACACGCCCACCGGCCGCCTCCTCGCCCGCCTCATGCCCTGGATGAAGGGCCGCCGCCCTGCCTGGCTGATCCGCCTCGGCCTCTTCCTGTACGACACGCTCGGCGGCCGCAAGATCCTGCCCGCGACCCGCACGCTCGACCTGACCCGCGATCCCGCCGGCAAGCCGCTGCAATCGCGCTTCCGCCACGCCTATGAATATTCCGACTGCTGGGTGGAGGATTCGAAACTCGTCTCCCTCAACGCCCGCGACGCCGCCCAGCGCGGCGCGACGGTGCTCACCCGCACCCGCGTCACCTCCGCCACCCGCTCGGGCGATCTGTGGGAGATCGTCACCGAAGGCCCGGACGGCACCGAAACCTTCCAGGCCCGCGCGCTGGTCAATGCGGGCGGCCCCTGGGTCGAAGACGTGATCCGCAACGTCGCCCGCATCAATTCCTCCGAAGGCGTCCGCCTCGTGCGCGGCTCGCATATCGTGACGAAGAAACTCTACGATCACGACCGCTGCTATTTCTTCCAGGGCACCGACGGCCGCATCATCTTCGCCATCCCGTATGAGCAGGATTTCACCCTGATCGGCACCACCGACAAGGATCACACCGGCGCCCCCAAGGACGCCGCCTGCACGGATGAAGAACGCGACTACCTGCTGAAATTCGCCAGCCAGTATTTCGCCAACCCCGTCACCGTGAAGGACGTGGTCTGGACATATTCGGGCGTCCGCCCGCTCTACAATGACGGGGCGAAATCCGCGACCGCCGCCACCCGCGACTATGTCCTCTCGCTCGACGGCAACGGCGCGCCGCTTCTCAACGTCTTCGGCGGCAAGATCACCACCTACCGCCGCCTCGCCGAATCCGCGCTGGAAAAGCTCCAGCCCTTCTTCCCGCAGGCCAAGGGCCCGTGGACGGCCCGCGTCCCCCTGCCCGGCGGGGCCTTCGCCCATGACGCCGTGCCCGCCCTCACCACCGCGCTGAAATCGCGCTTTCCCTTCCTCACCGACTATTGGGCCGCCCGCCTGATCCGCGCCTACGGGTCCGAGGCGGAAACCCTGCTCGGCACCGCCACCACGCCTGCCGACCTTGGCCGCGACTTCGGCGCGACGCTCACCGAGGCCGAGGTGCGCTGGCTGATGCAGCACGAATTCGCCCGCGCCGCCGCCGATGTCGTCTGGCGGCGCACCAAGCTTGGTCTGCGCATGACCAGGGAACAGATCGCCGCGCTCGATGCCTTCATGGCAGGCGCAGCCACCCACGGGGCGATCAGCCCCGCGGCAGAATGAAGGGGGACCGATGGCGCTGGAACTGCAAGCCGTCAGCCGTGTCGTGAAGGGGCAGATGCATATCCACCCCACGACGCTGACGCTGGAAAAGGGGACGATGAACGTCCTCCTTGGCCCCACGCTCTCGGGCAAGACCTCGCTCATGCGGCTCATGGCGGGGCTCGACGCGCCCACCTCTGGCCGCCTGATGTGGCACGGGCAGGATGTGACGGGCGTCCGCGTGCAGGACCGCAAGGTCGCCATGGTCTATCAGCAATTCATCAACTACCCCGGCCTGACGGTCTATGAAAACATCGCCTCGCCCCTGCGCCTGATGGGCAAGGACAAGGCCGCCATCGACCGCGCCGTCCGCGAAACGGCGGAAATGCTCAAACTCACCCCGATGCTCGACCGCAAACCGCTGGAACTGTCGGGCGGCCAGCAGCAGCGCTGCGCCCTGGCCCGCGCGCTGGTGAAAGGGGCAGGGCTCGTCCTGCTCGACGAACCGCTCGCCAATCTCGACTACAAGCTGCGCGAGGAACTCCGTGCCGAAATCCCCCGCATCTTCGAGGAATCGGGCGCGATCTTCGTCTATGCCACGACCGAACCGGAAGAGGCGCTGCTTCTGGGCGGCAACACCGCCACCCTCTGGGAAGGCCGCGTCACCCAGTTCGGCCCCACCCCGCAGGTCTATCGCCAACCGGCAGACGCCACCACCGCCCGCGTCTTCTCCGACCCGCCGATGAATTTCGTGCCCTGCAAGAAACAGGGCAACCGCGTTACCTTCGGCGGCCATGCCCATGCCCCCGCCGACGGCACCTTCGCGGCTCTCCCCGATGGCCGCTACACCGCCGGGTTCCGCGCCAACCACCTGCATCTCAACACCCATTCCGGCCATGCGCTGGAATTCCGCTGCACGCTTGGCGTGTCGGAAATCACCGGATCGGAGACCTTCCTCCATCTCACCCATGGCAGCGACCGCTGGGTCGGCCTCGTGCATGGCGTCCATGACCTGCAAGCGGGCAGCGAGGTCAGCCTCTGGCTCGACCCGACCCATGTCTATCTCTTCGATGCCGACGGGCGCCTCGCCGCCCCTGCGGCCTATGCGGCGGCGGCCTGACCGATGGCACAGATCACCCTCAAGAACCTCGCCCACAGCTACCACGCCACTCCGCGCGGCGAACAGGACTTCGCCCTGAAGCAAATGGATCACGTCTGGCAGGACGGCGGCGCCTATGCGCTCCTCGGCTCCTCCGGCTGCGGCAAGACCACCCTTCTGAACATCATCTCGGGCCTCCTGCGCCCAAGCCAAGGCCGCGTCCTCTTCGGCAATACCGACGTGACCGATGCCGAAACGGCCGAACGCAACATCGCGCAGGTCTTCCAGTTCCCCGTCGTCTACGACACGATGACCGTGCGCGACAACCTCGCCTTCCCGCTGCGCAACCGGGGCATGGATGCGGCCTATATCAAGGCCCGCGTCGCCCAGATCGCCGCCATGATCGGGATGGACCACATCCTCGACCGCAAGGCGCGCGGCCTGACCGCCGATGCCAAGCAGAAGATTTCCCTCGGTCGCGGCATGGTGCGCGAGGATGTGAACGCCATCCTCTTCGACGAACCCCTCACCGTGATCGACCCGCACATGAAGTGGGAACTGCGGACCCAGCTCAAGCAGCTTCACCGCGAATTCGGCCATACGATGATCTACGTCACCCATGACCAGACCGAGGCGCTCACCTTCGCCGACAAGGTCGTCGTCATGTATGACGGCCGCGTGGTGCAGATGGGCACGCCCGAAGACCTCTTCGAAACCCCTGCCCATACCTTCGTGGGCTATTTCATCGGCTCGCCGGGGATGAACATCCTTCCGGCGGAAATCCGGGGCGGCACCGCGCATCTGCAAGGCGCCGCCGTCCCGCTGGGTGCGGCCTACGGGCCAATCACGGGCCGCACCCAGATCGGCATCCGCCCCGAATACTGCGTGCTGACCGAAGGCGACGGCCTCCCCATCACCATCCGCCGGGTGGAAGACGTGGGCCGCCACCGCATCGTGCGCGGCGAAGTGGCGGGCAGCCCCGTCAATGTCATCGCCCCCGAAGGCATGCCCGTCGGCGCCGCCCTGACCCATGTCCGCTTCACGCCCGACCGCATCAATGTCTATGCCGACGACTGGCGCGTCGCACCTGCCGGGGGGGCCGCCTGATGGAAAAGACCCAGAACAACAAGGCCTGGTTCCTCGTCCTGCCCGTCCTCGTGATCGTGGCCTTCTCGGCGGTCATCCCGCTGATGACGGTGGTGAACTACGCCCTGAACGACACCTTCGGAAACAACGAATTCTTCTGGGTCGGCCTGGAATGGTTCGAAGAGATGGTCACCTCCGACCGCCTGCACGAGGCGCTCGGTCGTCAGATCCTCTTCTCCGCCATCATCCTGGCGATCGAGGTGCCGCTCGGCATCTACATCGCGCTCAACATGCCGAAAAAGGGCTTCTGGGCCTCGGTCTGCCTCGTGCTGATGGCGCTGCCGCTCCTGATCCCCTTCAACGTCGTGGGGACCATCTGGCAGATCTTCGGCCGCGTCGATATCGGCCTTCTCGGCCATTACCTCGCGGAGCTCGGCATCGACTACAACTACACCAACGATCCGCTCGACGCCTGGATCACCGTCATCGTCATGGATGTCTGGCACTGGACATCGCTCGTGGCGCTGCTCTGCTATGCCGGCCTGCAATCCATCCCGCAGGCCTATTATCAGGCCGCCCGCGTCGATCAGGCCTCCCGCTGGGCCGTCTTCCGCTACATCGAACTGCCCAAGATGGCGGGCGTCCTGCTGATCGCGGTCCTTCTGCGCTTCATGGACAGCTTCATGATCTACACCGAACCCTTCGTCGTCACCGGCGGTGGCCCCGGCAGCTCCACCACCTTCCTCTCCATCGACCTCGTGAAGATGGCGGTCGGACAATTCGACCTCGGCCCCGCCGCGGCCTTCTCGATCATGTATTTCCTCGTGATCCTGCTGGTGTCCTGGGTCTTCTACACCGTGATGACCAATCTCGACAAAGAGGAGGGCCGATAACATGCGCCTGCGCGGCTCCGCCCTTGTGATGACGCTTTATCTGCTGTTCCTGCTGATCCCGATCTATTGGCTCGTGAACATGAGCTTCAAGACCAATACCGAGATCACCTCGGCCTTCACCCTCTTCCCGCATGACTTCACGATCCAGAACTACGTGACGATCCTCACCGATCCGTCCTGGTACATGGGCTATGTGAATTCGATGATCTACGTCATCATGAACGTGGTCATCTCGCTGACCGTCGCCCTGCCCGCGGCCTATGCCTTCTCGCGCTACAACTTCATGGGCGACAAGCATCTCTTCTTCTGGCTGCTGACCAACCGCATGGCGCCGCCCGCCGTCTTCGCCCTACCCTTCTTCCAGCTCTACTCCTCGGTCGGGCTCTTCGACACGCATATCGCCGTGGCCCTGGCGCATTGCCTCTTCAACGTGCCGCTCGCGGTCTGGATCCTCGAAGGCTTCATGCGCGGCGTCCCGAAGGAGATTGACGAGACCGCCTATATCGACGGCTACAGCTTCGGGCATTTCTTCGTGAAGATCTTCATGCCCCTCATCGCCTCGGGCATCGGCGTCGCGGCCTTCTTCTGCTTCATGTTCTCCTGGGTGGAACTCCTGCTCTCCCGCACGCTGACCTCGGTGAACGCCAAGCCCATCGCCGCCACCATGACCCGCACCGTCTCGGCCTCCGGCATGGATTGGGGCGTGCTCGCCGCCGCAGGGGTCCTCACCATCATCCCCGGCGCGCTGGTGATCTATTTCGTCCGCAACTACATCGCCAAGGGCTTCGCCCTGGGGAGGGTGTAATGACCGCCTCCCGCTGGACCGCCATCTACCTCATCACCGGCGGCATCCTCGCCGCCATCCTCGTGGCCCTCATCGCCGCCACGCCGCGCACCGAAGACGGGATCGACTGGTTCGCCCCGATGATCCCGGGCGGCTGGATGGCCTGGACCTTCCCGGTCGCCCTCTTCTTCTACGTCATCGCCTGCCTGCTGATCCTCTTCACCCTGCTGGCGATCCGTTTCCCCGAAACCCCGCGCCGCGGCGTCCTGCGCATCGAAACCACGCGCGGCGACCGGCTCTTCATCTCGCTCTTGGGCTCGGCCTTCCTCTGCCTCGGCTGGCTCTTCTTCTTCGGCGCTCCCCTCTGGGGCGCGCTGATCCTTTGCCTGATCTACGCCGCAGCGGTCTTCCGCTGGGTGTGATCCAAGGCATGACAGCGCCGGGGGGGCCGGATGCGACCCTTCCCCCCCGGCAGAACGAAAGACCGCATGTCTCACATTCTGGGAGGAAACTTAATGAGACTCAGACAAACGGCAACGGCGATGGCCCTCGCGCTGATCGCCCTCGGCTCGGCCCCGGCCTGGGCCGATATGGAGGCCGCACGCGCCTTCCTCGACGCTGAAATCGGCGATCTCTCGACCCTGACCCGCGAGGAGCAGGAGGCCGAGATGCAGTGGTTCATCGACGCCGCCGCCCCCTTCGCCGGCATGGAAATCAAGGTGGTGTCCGAAACCATCACCACCCATGAATACGAAGCCAAGGTCCTCGCCCCGGCCTTCACCGCCATCACCGGCATCAAGGTCACCCATGACCTGATCGGCGAAGGCGACGTGGTGGAAAAACTCCAGACTCAGATGCAGTCGGGCGAGAACATCTATGACGCCTACATCAACGACTCCGACCTGATCGGCACCCACTGGCGCTATCAGCAGGCCCGCAACCTGACCGACTGGATGGCAGGCGAAGGCGCCTCCGTCACCAACCCGAACCTCGACATGCTGGACTTCATCGGTCTGAAGTTCACCACCGGTCCGGATGGCAAGGTCTATCAGCTCCCCGACCAGCAGTTCGCGAACCTCTACTGGTTCCGCTACGACTGGTTCAACGACGAAAAGACCAAGGCCGATTTCAAGGCCGCCTATGGCTATGACCTCGGCGTCCCGCTGAACTGGTCCGCCTACGAAGATATCGCCGAATTCTTCACCGGCCGCGACATGTCCTATGCGGGCGGCCCGGCGACCGGCGTCTATGGCAACATGGACTACGGCAAGAAGGACCCGTCCCTCGGCTGGCGCTACACCGATGCCTGGATGTCCATGGCCGGCATGGGCGACGTGGGCGAACCCAACGGCCTTCCGGTCGATGAATGGGGCATCCGCGTGAACGAGAACTCGCAGCCCGTCGGCTCCTGCGTTGCCCGTGGCGGTGCCACGAACGACGCCGCCGCCGTCTATGCCGTGACCAAGGCGATCGAGTGGCTCCAGAAGTTCTCGCCGCCCGAAGCGCAGGGCATGACCTTCGGCGAAGCGGGCCCGGTTCCTGCCCAGGGCAACATCGCCCAGCAGATGTTCTGGTACACCGCCTTCACCGCCGACATGGTCAAGGAAGGCATCCCGGTGATGAACGAGGACGGCACGCCCAAGTGGCGCATGGCCCCCTCGCCGCACGGCGCCTACTGGCAGGAAGGCATGAAGGTCGGCTATCAGGACGCCGGTTCCTGGACGCTGATGAAGTCCACCCCGGTGGATCGGGCCCAGGCCGCCTGGCTCTATGCCCAGTTCGTCACCTCCAAGACCGTGGACGTGAAGAAGTCCCATGTCGGCCTCACCTTCATCCGTGAATCGACGATCCAGCACGAAAGCTTCACCGAACGCGCACCGAAACTCGGCGGTCTGATCGAATTCTACCGCTCGCCCGCCCGCGTTCAGTGGTCGCCCACCGGCACCAACGTTCCGGACTATCCGAAGCTGGCACAGCTCTGGTGGCAGAACATCGGCGACGCCATGTCGGGGGCAAAGACCCCGCAAGAGGCGCTCGATGCCCTCTGCGAAGAGCAGGAAAAGGTGCTGGAGCGGATCGAACGCGCGGGCGTGCAGGGCGATATCGGCCCGAAGCTGAACGAACCGCAGGATCCGCAGGTCTGGATCGACGAACCCGGTTCGCCCGTCGGCAAGCTGGAGAACGAAAAGCCCCAGGGCGAAACGATCTCCTATGACGAGCTGATCAAGTCCTGGCAGCAGGGCTGATCCTTGCGGGCGGGGCGCAAGCCCCGCCCGTTTCCCCCCACGGCAGGTGCTGCGGCCCCTCTGGACCGGCTTCCACGCCCTTCCGGACCTTGGCCCAAGGATACCGCCGGATGTGCGGCATATGCCCGACAGATCACCGGAACAGGCACGACCCTATGCAGCAGGTGCAGGTTTTTCCGCAGGATGCGACCATGCCGGTAACGGACAGGCCCTCCGGGGCGTAGCGGCAGGACACGCACTCCATAGGACGGAACTCATCATGTCACTTGCCACTGCCGCCTCTCCTGAAACGGGATCGCTTCCCGCCCTGAACGCCCGGACGCTGGGCATTCTCTTCGTCGCTGGCTTCTTCGCCAGCAATGCCTTCGATCTCTGGGGCCAGCTCGTCAGCCCGGCCCTCGGCTTCGCCAACCTCTCGCCCCACGGCCTTGCAAAAAGCCTTCTCGGCGCGCTCGGCCTGCCCAATGGCGATTTCGCCGGCTATTTCATGCATTTCTACCTTGTCGGGCTGATCGGCTACCCGGTGGGCTGGCTCTTCATCTTCGCCCCCCTCTGGCGCGCGGTGATCGGGCCGACGCATTGGCTCCTGCCCTCGGCGATCTACGGTTTCGGGCTCTGGGTCTTCGCCATCGGCGGCATCACTGCCATCGCGGGCCTTCCCTTCTTCCTCAACTTCACCGGCATCACCTGGGTCGCGCTTGTCGGCCATGTCCTCTACGGCATCGTCCTTGTGGCGGTGATGCAAAAGATCCAAAAGACATGACAAATCGCCCCGGCACGGTCCCCGATGGGCCGCGCCGGGGCCTCCACCCGCCGCAAGGCATGCCAGACCACACCGCCCCCCGCGCGGGGACGACAAAACCAAGGGAGTGCCCATGACCCATATCCTCGCCATCGACCAGGGCACCACCTCCTCCCGCGCGATCCTCTTCGACACCGCGCTGCGCGTCCGCGCCACAGCACAAGAGGAATTCCCCCAGCACTACCCCGCCTCCGGCTGGGTGGAACATGATCCCTCCGATCTCTGGTCCACCGTCGCAGGCACCGCCCGCGCCGCCATCGAAAAGGCCGGGATCGGCGCCGACAGCATCGCCGCCATCGGCATCACCAACCAGCGCGAAACCACCCTGATCTGGGACCGCGCCACCGGCGAACCCATCCACCGCGCCATCGTCTGGCAGGACCGCCGCACCGCCGATATCTGCGCCGGGCTCAAGGGCGAAGGTCACGAACCGATGATCACCGCCCGCACGGGCCTGCTGCTCGATCCCTATTTCTCCGGCACCAAGATCAAATGGCTGCTCGACCATGTCCCCGGCGCCCGCGCCCGCGCGGCACGGGGCGAACTGGCCTTCGGCACCGTCGATACCTTCCTCATCTGGAAACTCACCGGCGGCAAGGTCCACGCCACCGACGCCACCAACGCCGCCCGCACGCTCATCTACAACATCGCCAAGGGCGAATGGGATGCCGACATCTGCGCCCTGCTCGACATTCCCATGTCGCTTCTGCCCGAGGTGAAGGATTGCGCCGCCGATTACGGCACCACCCGCCCCGATCTCTTCGGCCGCCCCATCCCCATCCTCGGCGTGGCGGGCGACCAGCAGGCCGCCACCGTCGGCCAGGCCTGCTTCGCCCCCGGCATGATGAAATCCACCTATGGCACGGGCTGCTTCGCGCTTCTGAACACCGGCACCGACATGGTGCCCTCGAAGAACCGCCTCCTCACCACCATCGCCTACCGGCTCGACGGCCAGACGACCTATGCCCTCGAAGGCTCCATCTTCATCGCCGGAGCCGTGGTCCAATGGCTCCGCGACGGGCTCAAGATCATCCGCGAGGCGAAGGAAACCCAGCCCCTCGCCAATGCCGCCGATCCGTCGCAGGACGTGATCCTCGTCCCCGCCTTCACCGGCCTCGGCGCGCCCTATTGGCGGCCCGATTGCCGCGGCGCGGTCTATGGCCTCACCCGCAATTCCGGCCCCGCCGAACTGGCCAAGGCCGCGCTGGAAAGCGTCGGCTACCAGACCCGCGACCTGCTGGAGGCGATGCGCTCCGACTGGGGCGCCGCCGCCGATGGCATCCTGCGCGTGGATGGCGGGATGACGGCCTCCGACTGGGCCATGCAATTCCTCTCCGACATTCTCGGCGCCCCCGTGGACCGCCCCGTCGTCACCGAAACCACCGCCCTCGGCGCGGCCTATCTCGCAGGGCTCAAGGCCGGCATCTGCCCCGCGCCCGCCGAATTCCAGAAGGGCTGGGCACTCGAACGCCGATTTACCCCCGCGATGGACGACCGCACCCGCGCCGCCAAATACGCCCGCTGGGGCCGCGCTGTCGCCGCGACGATGTCGGTATGACGCCCTTCGCCATCGCCACCCCGCAGCGCATCCTCTTCGGCCGGGGCGAGGCCGCCAAGGCCCCCGCGCTCATCCGCGCCTTCGGCCAGCGCGGCCTGATCGTCCACGGGGCCAGCGCCGCCCGCGCCCGCTGGCTGATCGACGCGCTCCAAAGCGAAAGCGTGGAAACCCTCGCCCTCGCCTGCCCCTCTGAACCCAGCCTCCCGATGCTGGACGCCGCCCTCGCCCAGGCCCGCCCCTTCGCCCCGCTCTGGGTGGCCGCCCTCGGCGGCGGCGCGGCGCTCGACCTTGGCAAGGCGCTGGCCGCCCTCATCCCCGCCCCCGGCGGCCCGATGGACCATCTGGAGGTGGTCGGCAAAGCCCTCCCTCTCGCCGCCCCGCCCCTGCCCTTCATCGCCCTGCCCACCACCGCAGGCACAGGGGCCGAGGCGACGAAGAACGCCGTCATCGGCCTGCCCGAACACGGGCGAAAGGTCAGTCTCCGCGATGACCGCATGCTGGCCCGCCTCGCCCTCGTCGATCCGGCCCTGACCGACAACACTCCCCGCGCCACCACCCTCGCCTCCGGCCTCGACGCGATTACCCAGGTGATCGAACCCTTCATCTCCTGCAAGGCCACCCCCTTCACCGACGCACTCACCGCCCCCGCCATCCCGCAGGGGATCAAGGCCCTCCACCGCCTGATGGAAACCGAAGACCCGCAGGCCCGCGACGCCCTCGCCTATACCTCCCTGACCGGCGGCCTCGCGCTCGCCAATGCCGGCCTCGGCGCTGTCCACGGCCTCGCCGGGGTCATCGGCGGCCTCACCCCCGCGCCCCATGGCGCGATCTGCGGTGCACTCCTCGCGCCCATCCTGCGCCTCAACCGCGCCCATGCCGCAGGCGAAACCGCCCGCCGCCTCGACAGCGTCTTTCACCACATCGCCGCCACCCTTGGCGGCACGCCCGAGGACGCGCCCGAAACCCTCGCCACCTGGGCGCGCGCCGCAGGCCTGCCCGGCCTCACCGCCCAGGGCCTTGCCCCCGGCCTTCACCCGCAGGTCGCAGAGGCCGCCCTGCTCTCCTCCTCGATGAAGGGCAATCCCGTGCCGCTCTCCGCCACGGACCTCGCCGCCGCCCTCGCCGCCGCTGCCTGACCGCCTCCCCCCTTGCAACCCGGCCCGGCTTCTGCCCTTCTGGCGCAGCCCCCGGAAAGACATGTGAATGCCCCGCCTCCTCGCGCCCCTCCTCGCTCTCGCGCTGCTCGCCGCCTGCCAGCTCGGCCAGCCGGGCCGTGACGGCGCAGCCGCATCCGGGGCCAACCCCGTCACCGGCGGCGCCATCACCACCACCACGCTCGACGCCCCGCCTCCAGCCGCCACCCCCACGGCAGCCGAGATCTCCGCAACAGCCGCCCCCGCGGGCGCGCCAAGACCCCAACCCAGGCCCGATACCGCGACTGCCGCAACCGCAGAAACGGCAGAAACGGCAGAAACGGCAGAACCCGCCCCGCCCGACCCCGCCGCCGAACCCGCAATCCCCGCCATCCTCAAATCGCCTAGCGAAATCGCCTGCGAAGATGACGGTGGCACATGGGCCCGCGCCGGCGAAGGCGGCGGCATGGCCTGCATCTACCAGACCCGCGACGGCGGCAGACGCTGCGACGGCAAGGACGATTGCGAAGGCGAATGCCTCGCCCGCTCCCGCTCCTGCTCGCCCATCAAACCGCTCTTCGGCTGCAATGCCGTCCTCCTCGACACCGGGGCCGAGGTGACGCTATGCCTCGACTGATCCCCGCCCTCCTCCTCGCCCTCCTCGCCGCCTGCACCCAGACGACACGGATCGACGGCTTCCGCTCACAAGGGCCGATCTATTCCAACGCCGTCCTCGACCTGCGCCAGATCACCGGCACCTGGACCCAGGCCGCCGCCTTCACTGCCGCCCGCGCCACCTGCCGCCCCGGCGGGGCCGAGATCACCGCCACCCCCACCGGCCTGTCCATCCGCGCCCGGCTCTGCCTGAACGGGGCCGACCTCGCCTATGCCGGCCCCCTCGCCATCACCGGCCCCGGCCGCCTGCGCCCCACGGGCAAGGCCCCCAGACCGCTTGACCGCGACTGGTGGCTCCTCTGGGCCGATGCCGATCTGCGCACCCTCGTCCTCGGCACGCCGGATGGCAGCTTCGGCTTCATCCTCAATCGCGGCGGCCCCCTGCCGCCCGACCGGCTGACCGCCGCCCGCGACATCCTCGACTGGAACGGATACGACATCACCCGCCTCGCAACCTTCACGCGCTGATCCTCGTCCGCCGGTCTTCACCCGCCGTAAACGCAGCGCCCGGCGCGTGGCCACAGTTTGCGGCACAGAAAACGGCACGGAACACGGCACAGCCGCCACGGCCAAGCACCCCTCGCCCCGCCTCACCCTTCCTTAAGGATTTCCGCCTTCGCCGCCCGCACTGTGGCCACAGTTTGCGGCACAGTTTGCGGCACAGGATACGGCACAGCCGTTTTCACCCGATCCGCAGCCGCAACCCCCGCAAATGCTCGGCCACATCCCTGGCGCTGAAGGCCGCTTCCTTCACCAGCCAGTCAAAATGCTGGCTGATCTGCTGCACCCGGCCACTGTCCCGAAACGCCAGATAATGCCGCCCCAGATAGACCACCGCCAGCAATGGCCCGAACACCGTCACCGGCGCAGAAAACACCCGTTTCGCATCGAACAGATACAGCCGCAGCGACGGATAAAGCTGTTCCGTCAACAGGATAAGCCGGTCCATCTGCTCGGCCCGCACCCGCGCCTCCAGCCCCGCATAATAGCCCGTCCCACCCGCAAAGGCCGCGATCTCATGCAAAGGCAGCGCGATTTCGTAATCCGACCGGGCATTCCGCATCCATTGCAACCGGTCCTCAAAGGCCCCCAGCGCCTGCTCCGCCGTCCGGCCCAGTTGCGGGCGATATTCCCACTCCACCATCGCCCGCGTCTTCAACATGTCGGGCAAAGTCGCCGGAACATGCCGTATCTTGTAGCCCGCCGCCTCCTGATGCCAGCCAAAGATCGTCTCGTCGATCAGCGCGCGCGGCGCTTCCGTCACGGTAAGGCTTGTCGCCAATAGATCGGCAATCGGCTCCGGCCGCCCCGTCAACCCCAACAGCCAATCGGCCGAGATTCCCAATGCCTGCGCACAATCCGCCGCCAGTTGCGCATTCGGCAGCCGCGTCCCGGCCGCCAGCAACTGCGACAGCGTGGACCGATCCACCCCCACCACCCGCGCCAGCGCCGCGCGGCTCATGCCCTTGTCGGCCATCGCCTCGGCCAGCCGCGCGCGAAACAGCCCGGCCCGATCCCGCTTGTCCATTTTTCCCATCATCGGTGACTTTCCTCACCAAATGTGATCTTTCGTTGCGTATCCTCCGGATTCTCCACCGCCAAGGCAAGTGCTATTGCTATCCTGTCATCCTCCTGTCACGGGGCCCCAGATTGCGCGACGACAGCCCGGCCATCGAATGGCCAACCCTGCTCCTCCTCCTCGCCACCTATGGGCTCTGGGCAATCGGAACGACGCAAGCCTTTGAATTCAGTTCGTTTCTCGGCATCGTCCTGACCGGCATCGCCATCGCGCAATTCTCCTCGCTCCAGCACGAGATCCTGCACGGCCACCCCTTCCGCTCCCGCCGCGTCAACGAAGCCCTGGCCTTCCCGGCCTTCACCCTGACCGTCCCCTATGGCCGTTTCCGCGACACCCATCTCGCCCATCACCACGACCCGATCCTGACCGATCCCTATGACGACCCCGAGTCGAACTACTTCGATCCGGTGGTCTGGGCGCGTCTGCCCGCATGGGTCAAGTCCCTGTTCCGCCTCAACAATACGCTCCTTGGCCGGGTCACGATCGGCCCTCTCCTCGGCGCCATGCTGTGGCTTGGCAGCGAAGCGAAGGGCCTCTTGCGCAACGATCCCGGCCTGCGCCGCGACTGGGCGCTGCATGCCGCCGGCCTCATCCCGGTCATCCTCTGGCTCTGGGTCGCCGCCATGCCCTGGTGGGCCTATCTCCTCGCCGCCTGGATCGGCCACGGCCTGCTGAAGATCCGCACCTTCCTCGAACACCGCGCGCATGAGGCCGCCCGCGCCCGCACCGTGATCATCGAAGATCGCGGCCCGCTTTCCCTCTTGTTTCTGAACAACAATTTCCACGTCGTGCATCACATGCACCCCAATGTGCCGTGGTATCGCCTCCCCGCGCTCTATGCCGCCAACCGCGATCACTACCTGCGCCGCAACGACGGCTACCGCTACCGCAGCTATGCCGAAATCTTCCGCGCCCACTTCCTCCGCGCCAAGGACCCGGTCCCGCATCCCCTCATGCCGGGCCCTGATGCCAGACACTGACGGCAGCTAGGCCATATCCCTCAGGCCCCACCGCCAAAGCCCCGATACGCAAAGGCCATTTCCTGCTATGCTCGCCACACAGCAGGAGGCCACCATGCGCCCAACCATCCTCGCCACGCTCGCCGCCCTCGCCCTGACGGCCCTCCCCGCCACGGCTCGCCCGGTGCCCTATATCCTCGAACCCGCCGAATCCGTCGTGGGGTTCGAAACCGATTTCGGCCCCGACCTCATCACCGGCGACATGCCGGTCAAGACTGCCGACCTCATCCTCGATTTCGACCGGGTAGAGAATTCGCAAATCGCCGTCGCCCTTGACGTGACCGGCGCACAGGCCTCCTTCCCCTTCGCCGCACAGGCGCTCAAGGGGCCGAAAGTCCTTGATTCTGCAAGCTTTCCGGAAATGTCCTTCCAATCCACCCGGGTCACCCCGCAGGGCGAGGGCGCCGCGGTGGAAGGCCTGCTCACGATCCGCGGCGTCACCCGCCCGGTCAGTCTCGACGCGATGATCTGGCGACAGAAGGGCCATGCCGAAGGCGATCTCAGCCAGCTCACCGTCCGGCTCACCGGCGCCGTCCTGCGCTCCGACTACGGCGCCACCGGCTGGGCCGACATGGTGGGGGATGAGGTGCGCCTCACCATCCTCGCCCGTATCGCCCGGGTGGACTGATGCTGCGAAACGGCGCCGAAAGCTTCGGCCTCGTTTCCCGCCTCCTCCACTGGGGCATCGCGGGGCTGGTGGTGGTCATGCTCTCCCTCGGCCTCAGGCTTGAGGACATGCAACCGGGCCTTGCCAACCTCTGGCTCTACGGACTGCACAAGTCCTTGGGACTCCTCACCCTTTCCCTGATGCTCGCCCGCATCCTGTGGCACCTCTACAGCCCCCCGCCCCGCCCCATCGGCGGCGGCTGGCAGGCCCGCGCCGCCCGCGCCACCCATGGGGCGATCTACCTCCTCCTCCTCGCCATCCCCCTTTCCGGCTGGATCGGCAGCGCCGCCACCGGCCTCGACGTGGTGATCTTCGACCGCTGGACCCTGCCCGCCATCGCCCCGGTCTCCCCGGATTGGGAAGCCCGCGCCTTCGCCCTCCACGACGCGCTGACCAAGGTCCTGATCCTCCTCCTCTTCCTCCACATGGGCGCCGCGCTGAAGCGCGAGATGGACGGCGACGGCACGCTGCGCCGCATGATCACCGGCCGCGCCCGCGACTGACCCGCAGGCCGCAGCGTCGCAGAATCGCCACCCGCCGCGCCTAACCTCTGGCCCTTGCGGCAACCCCGCGCTAAACAGCGCGCGCATCGGGACGAAAGGCGCATCCATGGCACGGATTCTGATCACCTCCGCCATTCCTTACATCAACGGGATCAAGCACTTGGGCAACCTCGTCGGCTCCCAGCTTCCCGCCGACCTCTTCGCCCGCTACATGCGCGCCCGTGGCCATGAAGTCATGTTCATCTGCGCCACCGACGAACACGGCACCCCTGCCGAACTGGCCGCCGCCAAGGCTGGCAAACCGGTCGAGGAATACTGCGCCGAAATGCACAAGGTGCAGGCCGATCTCGCCAAAGGCTTCCGCCTCAGCTTCGATCACTTTGGCCGCTCCTCCAGCCAGCGCAACCACCGCCTGACCCAGCATTTCGCAGGCCGTCTGGCCGAAAACGGCCTGATCGCCGAAGTCTCTGAAAAGCAGGTCTTTTCCATCGACGACAACCGCTTCCTGCCCGACCGCTACATCACCGGCACCTGCCCCAATTGCGGGTACGAGGCCGCGCGCGGCGACCAGTGCGAAAACTGCACCAAGCAGCTCGATCCGACCGACCTGATCAACCCCCGCTCCTCCATCTCCGGCTCCACCAACCTCGAAGTGCGGGAAACCAAACACCTCTACCTCCGCCAGCGCGCCCTGAAGGACAAGCTGGAGGCATGGATTGACAGCAAGACCGACTGGCCGATCCTGACCACCTCCATCGCCAAGAAATGGCTGAACGACGGTGACGGATTGCAAGACCGCGGCATCACCCGCGATCTCTACTGGGGCATCCCGGTGAAGAAGGGCAGCGAGGATTGGCCCGGCATGGAGGGCAAGGTCTTCTATGTCTGGTTCGACGCCCCCATCGAATACATCGCCGGCACCGCCGAATGGGCCGATGCCAACGGCCTGGACGACGCCGCATGGGAACGCTGGTGGCGCACCGACAAGGGCGCCGCGGACGTCACCTATTACCAGTTCATGGGCAAGGACAACGTGCCCTTCCACACCCTGTCCTTCCCCGCCACCATCCTGGGGTCGGGCGAGCCGTGGAAGCTTGTGGATTACCTCAAGTCCTTCAATTACCTCAATTATGACGGCGGCCAATTCTCCACCAGCCAGGGCCGCGGCGTCTTCATGGATCAGGCCCTGTCAATCCTGCCCGCCGATTACTGGCGCTGGTGGCTCCTCTCCCACGCGCCGGAAAACTCCGACAGCGAATTCACCTGGGAAAACTTCCAGGCCTCCGTGAACAAGGACCTCGCCGATGTCCTTGGCAATTTCGTCAGCCGCGTGACCAAATTCGCCAAGTCCAAACTCGGCGAAACCATCCCCTCGGGCGGCGACTTAACCGCCGCTGAAACCGCGCTCATCGCCGACCTTGGCGCCCGCATCCGCGACTACGAAACCCTGATGGCGCAGATGGAGGTCCGCAAGGCCGCCGCCGAACTCCGCGCCATCTGGGTGATCGGCAACGAATACCTCCAATCCGCCGCCCCCTGGTCCGCCGTCAAGACAGATCCCGCGCGGGCCGAGGCGATCGTCCGCCTCTCGCTCAACCTGATCCGCGTCTATGCGATCCTGTCCCAACCCTTCATCCCCGACGCCGCCGCCACCATGATGCAGGCGATGGGGTCCGATGACTGGACATGGCCGGACGATATCCACGCAACCCTCCGCGCCCTGCCTTCCGGGCATCACTTCACCGTCCCCGAAAACCTCTTCCGCAAGATCACGGATGAGGAACGCGCGGAATGGCAACAGAAATTCTCCGGCGTCCGGACCTGACCCCCGGCTTCATCTTGGCCCAAATACTCTCAGGGGGAGGAGCCCGTCAGGGCGACGGGGGCGGAACGCCCCCCGGCGGAGCCGACGCGGCAGCGGAGGCGACAGAAAAGGAATGCGGGCCGGAACGGCCCGCGCAATTCTGACAGCAGGAGCGTGACATGACCCTCTCGACCACCCCCTTCGGCAGAACCGGCAAGACCGTTACCCGCATCGGCTTTGGCGCCTGGGCCATCGGGGGCAGTTGGGGCGACGTGTCCGAAGGCGAGGCAAAGGCCACGCTCGAAGCCGCGCTCGACGCCGGCATGACCTTCATCGACACCGCCGATGTCTATGGCGATGGCCGCTCCGAACGCATCATCCGCGACGTGCTGGCATCCCGCTCCGGTCCCCGCCCCTTTGTCGCCACCAAGGCGGGCCGCCGCCTCTCGCCCCACATCGCTTCCGGCTACACGATTGAAAACATTGAATCCTTCATCGACCGCAGCCTGAAGAACCTTGGGCTTGATTGCCTCGACCTCGTGCAGCTTCACTGCCCGCCGACCGAGGTCTATTACACCCCCGCCCTCTTCGACGGGCTGGAAGCCCTGAAATCCAAAGGCAAGATCGCCCAATGGGGCGTCTCGGTCGAAAAGGTGGAAGAGGCGCTCAAGGCCATCGAATATCCGGGCTGCGCCTCGGTCCAGATCATCTACAACCTCTTCCGCCAGCGTCCCGCCACCCTCTTCTTCCGCGAGGCACAGGCGCGCAATGTGGCCACCATCATCCGCGTCCCCCTCGCCTCCGGCATGCTCACCGGCAAGATGACCGCCGCCAGCACCTTCGCCGCCGACGACCATCGCAACTTCAACCGGCATGGGCAGGCCTTCGACGTGGGCGAAACCTTCTCCGGCGTCCCCTATGACGTGGCCCTTCAGGCGGTGGAGGAGTTGCGCCCGCTCGTCCCGCAAGGCGCGACCATGGCGCAATTCGCCCTGCGCTGGATCCTGATGGAAGAGGCCGCGACCGTCGTCATCCCCGGCGCGCGGACCCAAGCGCAAAGCATCGCCAATGCCGGGGCCGATGCGCTTGCCCCCCTGCCCGCCGCCACGATGCAGGCCTGCCGCGCGGTCTATGACCGCCTCATCGCCCCCCATGTGCATCAGCGCTGGTGACGACCGTCGCAGGGGGGCCGTCTGCCCCCCTCGGCCTGCGGCCTCACCCCCCGAGGATATTTGAAGACAGAAAGTGAAAGGGGCGTCACATCGGACGCCCCTTTGCTTCAGGTTTTCAAGCCCCTATCAGGCGTTGTCGGGCAGCACCCGCACGGCCCCCTTGTCAGCCGAGGCCGCAAAGAGCGCATAGGCCTTCAGCGCCGTCGTCACCTTGCGCGGGCGCGGCTTGGCGGGCTTCCATCCCAGCTTGTCCTGCGCGGCCCGGCGCTCGGCCAGTTCCGCCTCGGAAATCCGCAGGTTGATCGTCCGGCTGGGAATGTCGATGTCGATCATGTCGCCATCCCGCACCAGCCCGATCGCCCCGCCCGAGGCCGCCTCAGGCGAGGCATGGCCGATCGACAGGCCCGAGGTTCCGCCCGAAAAGCGTCCATCCGTCAAAAGCGCGCAGACCTTGCCCAGCCCCTTGGATTTCAGATAGCTGGTGGGATAGAGCATCTCCTGCATCCCCGGCCCGCCCTTCGGCCCCTCATAGCGGATGACGACCACATCCCCCGCCTTCACCTCATTGTTCAGGATGCCCGCCACAGCGTCATTCTGCGACTCGTAAACCTTCGCAGGGCCCGAAAAGACGAAGATTGCCTCATCCACACCCGCCGTCTTCACGATGCAGCCGTCCAGCGCGATATTGCCTTTCAGCACCGCCAGACCGCCCTCCTTGGTGAAGGCATGTTCCGCCGACCGGATCACACCCTTTTCCCGGTCAAGGTCCAGTTCCGCATAGCGCTTCTCCTGCGAAAAGGCCGTGGCCGACCGCACATTGCCGGGGGCCGCCTTGAAGAAATGCCGCACGCTGTCATGGTTCGTGCGGCTGATGTCCCAGTGATCCAGCGCCGCGCCCATCGTGGGGGAATGGACCGTCACGCAATCGCGGTGCAGAAGGCCCGCATTGTCCAGCTGGCCGAGGATCGCCATGATCCCGCCCGCACGATGGACGTCCTCCATATGCACATCCGACTTGGCGGGCGCGACCTTGCACAGGCAGGGAACCTTGCGCGACAGCCTGTCGATATCATCCTGATCGAAGTCGATGCCCCCCTCATGCGCGGCGGCAAGGATGTGCAGGATCGTGTTGGTGGACCCGCCCATCGCGATATCCAGCGCCATCGCATTCTCGAAGGCCTTCTTGTTCGCCACATTGCGCGGCAGCACGCTGTCGTCATTCTGCTCGTAATGGCGCTTCGTGATATCCACGATCAGGTGCCCCGCCTCCACGAACAGCCGCCGCCGATCGGCATGGGTGGCCAGCGTCGAACCATTCCCGGGCAGCGACAGGCCCAGCGCCTCGGTCAGGCAATTCATCGAATTGGCGGTGAACATGCCGGAACAGGACCCGCAGGTCGGGCAGGCCTCCTTCTCGATCGCCTCGACCTCGGCATCGCTGTAGCTTTCATCCGCCGCCACGACCATCGCATCGACGAGATCGAGCGCCAGTTCCTTCCCCTTCACAATGGCCTTCCCGGCCTCCATCGGCCCGCCCGACACGAAGACGGCGGGAATGTTCAGCCGCATCGCCGCCATCAGCATGCCGGGGGTGATCTTGTCGCAGTTCGAGATGCAGACCATCGCATCGGCGCAATGGGCATTGACCATGTATTCCACGCTATCGGCGATGATCTCGCGCGACGGGAGGGAATAGAGCATCCCGTCATGCCCCATCGCGATCCCGTCATCGACGGCGATGGTGTTGAACTCCTTGGCCACGCCCCCCGCCGCCTCGACCTCGCGCGCCACCAATTGCCCAAGGTCCTTCAGATGCACATGCCCCGGCACGAACTGGGTAAAGCTGTTCACGATGGCGATGATCGGCTTGCCGAAATCGCCATCCTTCATGCCGGTCGCGCGCCAAAGGCCCCGGGCGCCGGCCATGTTGCGGCCATGGGTGGTTGTGCGGGAACGATAGGCGGGCATGGGCGTCTCCTCCGACAGACATGACACAGCCGCATCGCATCCGCGCCGCGCTGGGTCAAGTCACTGCCCCCTCAGAGCAGGCCGCGCCCTGCCAGATTCCGCATCAGGGCCCCGGCACCAAAGGTCCATTCCGGCAGGTCCGTCGCCAGATGCACCGTATTGCGCAGACTGCCCAGCGCCGGGGTGAAGATCGTCACCACATCCCCCATGTGATGGGTAAAGCCCTGCCCCGGCGCATCCCGATCCTGCACCGGCGCGAACATCGTCCCGCAATAGAGCACGAAGCCATCCGGATACTGATGATGCGCCCCGCGCGTCTGGGCCACCAGATCGGCCGGGTCGCGGCTGATCTCGGCCATCGAAGATCGCCCTTCCAGCACGAAACCGTCCTCGCCCGTCACCTCCAGCGTCAATTCCATCTTCCGCACGTCATTGAGCGAGAAGTCGTCATCGAACAGCCGGATGAAGGGGCCAATCGCCGCCGAGGCGTTGTTGTCCTTCGCCTTCCCCAGAAGCAGCGCCGACCGCCCCTCCACATCGCGCAGATTGACGTCATTGCCCAGCGTCGCCCCGACAATCCGCCCCGTGGAATCCACCGCCAGAACCACCTCCGGCTCTGGGTTGTTCCAACGGCTCACCGGATGCAGGCCCACGCCCGCGCCCCAGCCGACCGCCGCCATCGGCGGGGCCTTGGTAAACACCTCCGCATCCGGGCCGATTCCGACCTCGAGATATTGCGACCACAGCCCCTCTGCCTGCAAAACCGCCTTCACCTCGGCGGCCTTTGGCGATCCCGGCACCAGATTGCGCAGGCTGTCGCCAATCACCCCGGCCACGCGGGCCCGCACGGCCTCGGCCCGCGTCGGGTCGCCGCCTGCACGCTCTTCGATCACCCGTTCCAGCATGGACCGCGCGAAGGTCACGCCACAGGCCTTGACCGCCTGCAAATCGACCGGCGCCAGCAGCCGCGTCCCGCCCCGCCCCTGAAGTGAACCGGCAACGATCTCGTCCAGGCTGCCGATGTCCTCACCCGCAATCCCGGCCACGATTTCCGGCACATCTTCGGCCTCTAGCAGATCACGCATCGTGGGCGTGGCCCGCGTGGTGATGTCCACCACCCGATCCCCGCGCAAGGTCACCACCGAAGGACCGATACCCCGCCGCCAGACGCGACCGACAAACACCCCGGATCCCGGCAGGTTCAGCATTCCCTCACCCCGTTCTTCTCCCCCGTTCCGCCACTCTTGCGCAGGGAGGCGGTGAAGGGCAAGCCGTGAGCCGTCAGAACTTCGGATCCGGCGGAGACTGTCAGCCCGTCAGCGGAAGATTCGCAAAGGGATTGAAAACCGTGGCCGCCCCCGACCATCGGCAACGCCGATCTCCGGCATCGGGGGCACCGTGGCCACCCCAGGGCAGTCCGGCGTCACCACGCCGGATGACCGCCCCGCCAGGTGACCCGGACCACCTTGCCCCGGCTGGGTTCTCCCGCGATCCGGATAGCTTTCCGTTTCAGCCCCGATATGGCGCACACCGAGAGGCCAGATCACAGGGTGCGTTTCGCCGCGATCTTGCCGCAATCCTGCATCCGAAAGGATGCCAAACCCTCTGTATGGAGATATTCACTCAATTCGATAAATCTCTTATTCTGACACTAAGGCGCCTGCTGCGCCACGGGATGGACCATGGTCCGCGTCATCTTCGCCCTCTTCGCCACCCTTCTCGCCCTTCCTGCCCAGGCGGCAGACAGCCTGCCCGAGGCAGGTGGAAAGGCCATCCCCGTGCCACAGGCCACGATCATGGCCCGCAGCCATCCAGATGTTGCCTCCTGCACCGCCTATCAGAATGCCTACACTGCCGCAGGCTGGCCACGCGGCGGCGGAATCGACACGATCCAGCAGATCGACAGACTGGTTCGCGCAGGCATGGTCTTCCGCAACGACAGCGGCACCGACACGTGGACCCCGCTCACCCGGGCGCTGATCGCGGGCAAGCGCCCTGCGGGCGACTGCGACGACATGAGCATCAGCAGCGCCCAACTGGCCGTTTGCGCCGGCATCCCTGCCGATCGGCTCGGCCTCTTGATCACCACAAGTCCCCTCGGCCGGGGGCGCGAACTTCACATGCTCGCCTTCTACATCGACCCGTCCGACCGGACATGGGTCTTTGGCGATACCTTCGGCCGCCCCCGCCCCCTTGCGCGCGTGGACGAACGGCTTGTCTTCATGGCCTATCTCGACAATGTCACGGCTTGGTATGGCCTTCTGGGCCGAAGCGATCCGTCTCGCGGCACCAGCGACCTGCCCGCAACGTCAACCATCCCGCAGGCGGAGGGTGCTCGCCAGAGCCCGGCCAGTTGCGGCAGCCATGTCGAAGACACTGGCCATTAGAAGGGCCATCAGACAGTCAGACTGATCTCGGGCGGGCGATGTCATTCGCCCCCTCCTCTTCGGGACCAAGGCCATAGCTCATCCGCTGCATCTGCGCGATGACCCGCTCCATCTCGTCATCCGGCAGGATGGGCGGTTCGCCCAGGGCCAGCGCCTGCACATACATCCGCGCCAGCGTCTCCACCTCCACCGCCATCCACAGCGCGCCGTCCAGCGTGGTGCCAAGGCTGATCTGCCCGTGCTGGCCCAGCAGGCAGGCCATCCGGTCCTCCAGCGCCTCGATTGCCGCATCCGAAAGGGCCTGTGTGCCGAAAGTGGCATAGCGCGCGCAGCGCAGGCTGTTCCCCCCCATCACGCCCACCATGTAGTGAAAGGCGGGAATGCTGCGATGATGGCAGGCCACGGATGTCGCATAGGCGGAATGGCAGTGCAGCACCACGTTCACATCGCCACGCGCCCTCAGGATATCGCGGTGGAAACGCCATTCCGAGGAAGGCCGCCGTCCCTCATAGCTGCCATCCCAGTACATCCGGACAAGGTCCTCCGGCTGCATCACATCATAGGGGAGCGATGAAGGCGTGATCAGGAACCCGTCCCCATGCCGCAGCGAAAGATTGCCCGCCGTCCCCTGATTGATGCCGGTCTCGTTCATCTTCCGGCAGGTCGCGACCATCGCCGCGCGCAGGCTTGCTTCGTCATCCGTCATGTCGTCGCTTTCTCGGCTAAGGCGCGCCAGCGCGTGGCGTAATCGGTCAGGTCCGGCAGTCCGGGCAGGGCTGCGGGCGTGGTCAGTTCTGGCGCAGGCATCGCCCGCCCGGGATGGCAGAGCGCCGCCGCCCCCGCCGCAACGCCATGCCCTTCGGCATTCACCCGCGTAACCCGGCCCGGTCGCAACGCCGCTACCAGCGCCGCAAAGGCCGGATCGCGCAGGAAACTGCCGTCCAGCACCCAGTCCCGCTCCGGGTCAAGCCGGTTGCCGCATTCCACCGTCAGCAGCGCGACATACAGGACCGCAAGCGCAAGGCGCTCCGCCGCCCCGTCCGGCGCCGGGCCGATGATCCGCCCCTGCTCTGCCGATCCCGGAAACTGCCCGTCATTCGTCCCGAAGGCCGGCAAGGCCATCGTCCCCTGCGTCACCACCCGCCCCAGAGCCGCCGGATCAGCAAGCGCCCCTTCGGGTTGCGCACCAGCGAGGATGGCGAATTCCCGCCCGCCCATCGTCAGGGCCCCGCAGACCGGCGCCCCTGCCACATCGGCATTGCAGGTCATGCCCCGCGTCTCGTCCAGCCGCGCCGGATCAATCCCGTCAGCCATCGCCACGATCCATGTGCCGGTAGAGATCACGCAGATCCTTTCCATCCCCGCCGCGCGATAGCGATGGAAATTGGCCGAGGAATCATGCACTCCGGCCCGCACACGCAGCTTCGGCACCCCCTGTGCCACAAGCGTGGCCCGGACCGGCCCCAGCGCATCAGATGCCTTCGCGAAAGGCGGCATCAGCCGCGCCCATCCCCGCGCGGCGACAATCGGCGACCACTCCGCCCGCGCGACATTCCACAGATGCGATTGCGCGCCCAGGGTCGTGACCTCGCTCGCCGCAACACCCGTCAGGCGCCATGCCCAGTATTGCGGAATGCCAAGGCACCATCGCGCCCGCGCAAAGGCCTTTGGACAATCCCGCTCGGCCCAGAACATCTGCCGCGCAGTATGTGTCGCAGCCATCATCACCGCCGATCCCCGGTCCAGGAAATCCCCCGCCAGCGGCGCATATTCGGCGGCCAGCCCATCCGGCAAGGGCTGCTCGTAATCCACCATGGGCAAGACCGCACCATCGCCCCCCGCATCCGGGTCATCGCCCACCAGCACGCCCCCGGAGCCGTGGCCAGAGGCCACGAAATGCGCCAGCGGATGCCGCCGTGCCAGATCGGCCAGCCCCGCCAGCACCCAGCCGTTCAGCGCCTTCAGGTCATGGTGCCGCCAGGGCGGGCCGGGCAGCACGGCATTCGGCACGGACAGCGTCTCGATCACCTGCCCGTCGATGTCGCAGGCCGAAAGCTTCACATTGGACTTGCCGACATCCAGAACGGCGATGATGCCCGATCCTGCCATGTGCTAGCCGTTCGGAAGCCGGAAATCCGCGTCGCGGCTTTCCGCCATGACAAAGCGCCCGTTGGGCAGGTCATTGCCCTCCAGTTTCCAGGCGATCTCCTCCGGCGTCAGGTTGTAATGGGTCCAGCGCGCCGTCAGCCGGTCCCGCAGCACGGCTTCGGGCACATCGACCAGCACCGCCACATCGAAAAGCGGGCGCAGCCGCGACCATGGCTCTTGCCCCAGCAGCAGGTAATTCCCCTCGGCGATGATGATCGGCACCTCTGCCGCGATCATCCGCGCCCCGGCCCGCGCGATTTCGATATCGCGATCAAAGACCGGGACGGCGACAAATGCCTCATCCCGCGCCCGCAACCGCAGCAAGGTGTGGTGCAGCCCGCCCACATCGAATGTCTCCGGCGCGCCCTTCCGGGGGCGCAATCCCGCCGGCACCAGATGCAGGTCATCGTAATGATACCCGTCCATCGGCAGCACCGCAGCCATGTCCGGCGCCCGCGCATTCAACACCTCGGCCAAACGCTCTGCCACGGTCGATTTGCCCGATCCGGGCGCCCCGGCCAGGGCCGCGACCACGCGCCCGCCACCCTCTGCACGGGCCGCCAGCAGTTCTGCCAGACTTGCGATGTCGATGGTCAGTGCCGTCATCTTGCGCCTCAGATCAACCGATATTGCCGCGCCTTATTCCGCAGGAAGGGCAGACCCTTGTCCATCACCTCTTCGAAGTTTTCCGCGACAGGACGCCAGACAGCCAGACCATAGGCCACCTCGGGCGGCATGTTGATGAAGCTTTCCATCGCCAGCCCGCCTTTGAATCCAATGGCCGCCAGCGTGGCATAGACCTCGTCCCAGTCGCAGGTGCCTTCGCCGGGCGTGCCTCGGTCGCTTTCCGACAGGTGGATGTAGCGCAGATGGTCGCGGGCATCGAGGATGCCGTTTCCCGCGCCCTTCTCCTCGATATTCATGTGATAGGTATCAAGGTGAATGAAGATGTTGTCCGCCCCCACCTTCTCGATCATCCATTTGGCCTGCGCGGCGGTGTTGATCAGATGGTTCTCGTAGCGGTTCACCGGTTCGATCCCGAAGGCGATTCCCCGGGCCTTGGCATGTTTCGCAACTGCCGCCAGGGCGCGGGCGATGTTGTCGTACTCCGCCATGGTCGGCGGCAGGCCCGTGCGCTGCCCGATCCCGCCATAGGTCACGCCCGACAGCGCCTCCGCCCCCATCGCGGCGGCGGTGTCGATACAGTCGCACAGATGCGCGATGGCCCCCTCGGGGTTGACGCTCGCCCAGTTCCGCTCGGGCAGGCCCAGCGAACAGACCGCGCGCATCCCGTGCCGTTCCAGCAGCGCCCGCGTATGCGCCGCATCCACGATGGCGGTATTCAGCAGCGCGATCTCGATGAAATCCATCCTGTAGGCCGCCGCAGCGGGAATCGTCCGCTCCGCCCCGGCGCGATCCCAATGCATGGTCCACATGCTGGTGTGAACGCCAAAACCTTCCATCCCGTTCCCCCCTCATCTCCGGCCTTGCCCTGCGCCCTGGCGCAGGGCGGATCCCTGCCCGGCGCATCCGGCCCGCCTTCGACGGCAGATGACATCAGCAAAGGCCCTGAAGGCAACGCCGCTCTTGCCCTCGGGCGCAATTTCCTCCCCGCGCGGGCGGCGACTGCGGCACAAAGGCCAAAGGCCGGGCTTTCGCCCGGCCTTCTCTCCTGCCCTTCGGTCTTGTGCCGACCTGCTCAGTCCTCGACGTGCTTGCTCAGGATCGCGTTGTTCGCGGTGTCCACATACATTTCCCAACGCATCCCGGCCGGGTCGATCACATCCATCTCCACGACAGACCCGTCCTCGCGGCTGATGTCGAGAATGCGGTAGCCGCGCGCTTCCCAGTTTCCGGCCACTTCGGCCAGCGGCAGCACCACACCGGACCCCGACAGGCCGTCATCCGCCCCATGGCCGCCATGGCGGCGCCCGTGATCATCGCCCGGGCCATCATCGGCGCCATGGCCACCATGGCGACGCCCGTGATCATCGCCCGCGCCGTCATCACTGCTGCGACCACCCCGGTCGCCACCGCGGTCGTCGCTGCCCCGATCATCGCTGCCGCTGTCATCGCTGCCGCCATAGGCGGTGCTCGTCACCGACATCAGCGAAAGCGCGCCGACGACGGCGGCGACCAGAGCGAAGCCCATCGAGATATGGCCTGCACGGCGGAGTTCATTGGAGGTCATGGCATCATCCTTCATCATGTTTTCGGTTGCCCCTCACTGCGGGATGACACAGCTTTGCCACACGCTGCCTGACAGCGGCCTGACCCGGATTGTCAGCGAACTGTCAGCTTCGTTCTGCTAGGGTGCGCCCATGATCCGACCGGCCCTCCTCTGTCTTCTCCTGCTGCTCAATGCGGCAGCCCCCGCCCTTGCCAAGGACGGGGATGGCGGCGGTGGTGGCGATGACAAGGGCGGCCATGGCAGCGACGATCGCGGCGGCGACGACAATGGCGGCGACAGCGATGACAACGGCGGCGACAGCGATGACGACGACGGCAGCGATGCCCGCGCCGGGGTCTCCTCAGGCATGATCCTGCCGCTCGCGGCCATCCTTGCCCAGGTCGAACCGGAATATGGCGCGCGCATGATCGACGCCGACATCAAGAAACGACGCGGACGCGTGATCTATGAAATCGAGATGATCACCCGCAACGGCCGCGTTCTTGACCTTCAGGTGGATGCCGCGACCGCCCGCGTCCTGGATATCGAGGTCGATGACTGATGCGCGCCCTCATTGTCGAGGATGACGCCCGCATCGCGGATCTGGTCGCGACCGCCCTCTCCGCCGCAGGCTTCCGGACCGAAACGGTGGCGGATGGCGACACGGCATGGTTCCAGGGCGGGACGGAGGATTATGACATCGTCATCCTCGATCTCGGCCTGCCGCGCCTTGATGGCCTTACCCTGCTGAAACGCTGGCGAAGCGAAGGGCGGGGCTTTCCGATCCTGATCCTGTCCGCCCGCGGCACCTGGTCCGAACGGGTGGAAGGAATCGAGGCCGGGGCAGATGACTACCTGCCCAAACCCTTCATGGTCGAGGAACTCACCGCCCGTGCCCGCGCCCTTGTCCGCCGGGCAGCGGGGCACGTGCAGACCGTCCACCGCCTCGGCGCGCTGGCCATCGACACCAACCGCATGACCGTCACCCGCGACGGCCTGCCCGTCGCCCTGACCCCGCTCGAATTCCGCCTTCTGTCCTATCTGCTGCTGAACCGCGACCGCACCGTCGCGCCCAGCGAATTGCTCGATCACATCTATGGCAGCGAAGACGGACGCGAGGCGAATGCGATCGAGGCCGTCATCACGCGGCTGCGCCGCAAGCTCGGCTCCGGCGCGATCGAAACCCGGCGCGGCTTTGGCTACCGTCTCGGAACCGATCCATGAGGCGCGCCTCCCTCCGCCTGCGCCTTGCCCTCGCCGGGGCGCTGGTTCTGATCCTCACTCTCATCGCCGCGCAGATCGGTCTTTCCATCCTCTTCAACCGCCATGCCGAACGCGCAATAGCGGCCGAACTTTCCGACCGCTCCGATTTCCTGATCGCCGCCGTCGAGGCCGGGGCCGATGGCAGCCTGACCCTTCCCTCCCCCCCAACTGACCCGGCCTATGAACGCCCCTATTCCGGGCGCTACTGGGCTGTCGCGTCCGACGCGGAAAGCTGGACCTCGCGGTCGCTCTGGGATTTCACCCTCACCCTGCCCGCGGCCCCGCCTCCGGGGGAAGATGCCATCCTCACCCTGCCCGGCCCGCAGGACACCTCCCTTCTCGCACTGGACCGCAGCGTGATCCGCAGCACGGCGCAAGGCGACCGGACCCTCCGCATCACCGTGGCGCTCGACCGCGCCCGCATCGACGCGGCCCGCGCCGCTTTCGAGGCGGAGATGCTGCCCTGGCTCGCGGCGCTCGGCCTCCTGCTCCTCGCCGCGGGCGCAGTGCAGATCGTGGTGGGCCTTGCCCCCCTTGCCACCCTCGGCCGCCGCCTGGGCGATCTGACCAGCGGCAGGGAAGACCGGATCGGCGACAGCGTTCCCGTGGAAATCGCCCCGCTCGCCCGCCAGATCGACGCCCTTCTGGAGGCCCGCGCGCAGGAAATCGACCGCTCCCGCCGTCGCGCGGCCGACCTGGCCCATGGGTTGAAAACCCCGCTCCAGGCGCTTCTCGGCGAAGCCCAGCGCCTGCGCAGCCAGGGCCGCAACGACGAGGCAGACGGCGTGGAAACCGTCGTCCACTCGATCCGCAAGCAGGTGGACCGCGAACTTGCCCGCGCCACCATCGCAGGCAGCGCAGCCTCCGTCCGGGCCGATGTCGCCCGCGCCGTTGAAGGCGTGGTCGCCGTCTTGCGCCGCACGCCCGCCGGGGCCGCGCTCGACTGGCGGATCGACGCGCCCGCGCAGCACTTCGCCCGGATCGACAGCGCGGATCTGACCGAGGCTCTGGGGGCCCTCGTCGAGAACGCCGTCACCCATGCCCGCGCCTGTGTCACCCTCACCGTGGCACGATCCGGCCCGCATATCCACGTCACCATCCGCGACGACGGCCCCGGCATGCCCTCCGATCAGATCGCCCGCCTCCGCCAGCGCGGCCAGAGGCTGGATACAAGCGGCGAAGGCTCCGGCCTCGGGCTGTCCATCGCCGATGAAATCGCCGTCAGCGCCGGGGGCGACCTGATCATCAAGGATACGGGGCAAGGCCTTGCCGTTACCCTCGTGCTTGCCGCCTTGCCCGAGGCCTGACCCGGCGCCGCGACCGCAATCTTTCCTTCAATTCGACACCGAATCGCAGTTAATGATTGTGACTCTCACTTTGGCCGGCCCTGCCGGACGACCTTTCCCATGTCCCGCCTGCAAAAGATCGCCGCCATCAGCATCTGCATCGCCCTCCTCGTGCTGGCGCTGAAGATGGGCGCGTGGTGGGTGACGGGCTCCATCGCCCTCTTTTCCGAAAGCACCGAAAGCCTGGTCAATCTGGCCTCTTCCCTCGCGGCCTTCTTCGCCGTCTGGCTGGCCTTTCGCCCGGCGGACAACCGTCATCCCTTCGGCTTCCACAAGGCGGAACTGCTCAGCGCCCTGTTCGGCGGGACGCTCATCACCCTCGCCGCCGTGATGATCCTGCGCGAGGCGGCGGCGGGTCTCTTCGATCCGCAACCCGTCACGGCGATGTTTCAGGGTCTGATGCTTTCCGGGCTGGGCAGCATCATCAACGGCCTGTGGTGCTATGTCCTCATCACCGAAGGCCGCAAGCTGCGCTCACCCGCGCTTCAGGCCGACGGGCGGCACTTGTTTTCGGATGTTCTCTTCTCCGCTGCTGTCATCCTCGGCCTCGTGGCCAGCAGCCTCACGGGTTGGCTGATCCTCGATCCGCTGATCGCGGGCCTTGTCGCGCTCAACGTCCTGCGCACGGGCCTGTCTGTCGTCCTCGGTGCCGTGCGCGGCCTGCTGGACGAAAGCCTGCCCGAACGCGAACTGGAAAACATCCGCGCGGTGATCCATGCCGAAGGCGGCGACGGGCTCAGGATGCAGGACCTCCGCACCCGCCATGCCGGGGCGGCCACTTTCATCGAATTCCGGCTGATCCTGCCCGGCGGCATGACCGTGGCCACGGCACATGGCCTGACCCAGCGCATCACCCAGGCTTTGCAAAGCGCGACACCGAACACACAGGTCACGATCCATATCGAGGCCGACAAGGGCGCAGCGCCCCCCTTCTCGGTCATCGACGGCGGCCGCAAGGACCGGGCCTGACCAAAGCCGCGCACCGCAGGGGCCAGACAAAGCGAGGGGCCGGACACCACTCTCGCGCTATCCGGCCCCCGGCATCTTCCTCAGGCGTCTCACTGCACGGGCTTGCCCAGTCGCATCTCCAGCAGCGCCACGAATTTCTCGCGGAATTCCGGGCGGCCCGAGAGGATCGTCATCACCTCGTTCGCGCCCCAGTCCTTCACATCCACCCGGCCCGTGTTGGCCCATTGTCCGATCAGGATCTGTAGTTCAGTCAGTTCACGGTCATACATGTCTTCCATCGCCATATGCAGAACATCGTCCCGCAAGGGGCCCCGGCCGGTATCCCGGCCGGGGGCGTGTTTCATCAGAAGGAGAAGGACGAGCTGTCGAGGTTATGCGCCCCGCGCAGCGTGATCGAGAAGTCGGCATCGGCATCGCCGTCGGTGAAGCCGTCGATGATCGTGTCCACACCGTTCTCCGTCGCGACTTCGCGGATCACCAGGCTGCCTGCCGCCGTCGTGCCCTGCTCGGCCAGCGTGAAGGCCTGGTTGCCGTTCACACCCACCATCGCATCGATCCCCGACAGGTCGATCTTGTCGCCCGGACGGAAGTCCGTGATCACGTCGCCATCCGCAGCACCGGCCGAGACGAAGACAAAGACATCCTCGCCATCCCCGCCCGTCAGCACGTTGATCGACAGGGAGGCCTTGATCACGTCATTGCCCATCCCGCCGGTGGCGTTCTCGATCCCCACCAGGTGATCTGTCACACCGCCGATGCGCGCCGTCCCGATGGCCGTGTAGGCCCCCAGATCGATCACCGCATCCTCGGTCAGGGCCGACAGGTCGAGCGTGTCAATCCCCGCGCCCCCGAAGAGCATGTCCGCCCCGTCGCCGGACGCTGCGAGGAAGACATCATCCCCTTCGCCGCCCAGAAGAACGTCACGGCCCGCGCCGCCTTCGATCGTGTCACCGCCCGATCCGCCGACGCCGACATCATTGCCGCCATTGCCGAGGATGATATCCGCCCCGCCTTTGCCAAGCAGCGCATCGCCCTGCTCGCCGCCGACGATCACGTCATCGCCCGCATCGCCGACCATGACACCCGCCGAAGACCCCGGCATCAGCACCACACCCTCGACAACCGGCGCCGTCGTCCCGCCGCCCGTGCCGGAGCCGGAGCCCGAACCTGTGCCAGTGCCCGAACCGGTGCCGCTGCCCGAACCCGTGCCAGCGCCCGGATTGTCGTCATCGGCATCCTCGGCCTCGTCATCCGCCGGATCGTCATTGCCGCCCGACGAGGTGTCTTCGGACCCGGTTCCTTCCGAACCCGTGCCTTCCGACCCTTCGCCTTCCGAACCGCCCTCCGAACCGCTGCCCGACCCTTCCCCTTCGCCCTCGCCGGGCTGATGGGTGCCCTTCGGCGACAGCGTCGGCAGGCTGTCCATCGACCCCGCGAAAGTCACCGAATGGGTGCCGTTCGACATGGTGATGGTGCCGTCCTCGTTCTCGGTGGCCGTGTAAGAGGCCGGATCGGTGCCTTCCGCGATCTCGATCACATCCTGCGCCCGCAGCGAGCCGACGATGAAGTCGTTGCCACCGTTGGACCGGAACAGGATGCGGTGCGCCGATTGCAGATCCGAGATATCGACCGTATCGCTGCCCTCGCTGCCATTCACCGTGATGGTGTTGAAATTGAGGTCGGTCCCGTTGAAGTTGCCGCGCGTCTGGACCGTGTCGTTCCCGGCGCCCGTGTTGATGACGATCTCGTCGATCCCGGAGAGTTCCGAAACCACGGCCCCATTCCGGGTGATCACGATCTGCGTCGCAAGGGCAAGGCCCGTGATCCCGGCGTTCAGCGCCGCGTTGCGGGAATAGACGATGAAGGCTTCCGCCGAGGCATCGCCATTGATCACAAGCGTATCCTCGCCCAAACCACCGGTCACGGTGTCACGCCCATGCCCGACGAACCAGTGGATCGTGTCATCCCCAGCCCCGGCCTGGATCGTGTCATTCCCCAGACCGCCCGAGATGGTGTCGTTCCCGGCACGCGCCGTCACCAGATCATTCCCACCGCCGGCGAAGATGATCTCGATACCGCCCGTTCCGTCCACCGTGGTCCCGGCATCCGTGCCGTTGATCACGTTCAGCGTCGGCGCACCTGCGTCGAGACCGAACTGGATGCGCTCGATGTTCGACAACCGGTCCGCACCTTCGTTCGACAGCGCCCGGCCCGAGGTCGGGTCCACCGGACCCACCGCATTGGCCACCGTATGCGTCACCGTCAGGCTGTCATCCGCGTTGACCGCGACATCGTAATTGCCGCGCGCATCCCAATAGACCGCGGTGTCGATGCCGGTATTGGCGGCATCGCCGTCCAGGATCTCGCGCACCACGTTCAGGTCGGCCGCCTTCACATCCCGCGCAAACAGCGCCTGTTCCAGCGTCTGGCCTCCGAACATGACCGCCCCGGTAGCAATGTCGAAGATCTGCTTGGTCAGGCCATCGGTCGTGCCGATCACCGTGCCCGCCGCATTCTTCACCTCGATCCGGACGTTCAGCCACTTGTCACCGTCGATGATGTCGTCGCCCGCCATCCCCTTGATGGTGTCGTTGCCGCCACCGCCCAGGATGATGTCGTCGCCATTCACCGTGCTCATCCGCGCCACCTTGGTCTCAAGGGTGTTCGGCTGGGTCAGGGTGAAGGTCGCCAGATGATCGACCAGTTCGCGCAGGCCGCGGACCATGTCGATGTTCTCTTCCAGCAGCGCGTTGGAATAGGACGCGATGGGAGAGGTCGCCGAAACCTGAGCCGCGTTGAAGGCATCGTCATAGGCCCCCACCACGACTTCACGGCCCGTCAGCTTGTCGTTGTTGTTCCAGCCCGACAGGCCTTCGACCAGGTCGAAGCGGTCCCGCAGGATGTTGTTCTGCTGGTTGACGAAGATGCTGATGTTCATGTCGGCATCGACATCGTAGTTGTTGTCCTTGTAGGACACCCAGTCGAACCCGGCCATGCCGTTGTTGCGATTGATGCCGATCCCCTGGATCATGATGTCGTCGCCGGATTCCGCGTCGAAGTCGGTGTCGTTCTCGCCCGCCTTCATCACGTCATGGCCGATGATGCGGCTGTTGAAGAACAGTTCCGAATTGTCGCCGGTCAGGGTGTTCATGTTCCCCTGGCCTTCCATCCAGTCATTGCCTTCGTTGCCATAGACGATGCCGCCACCCCCGGTGGGCGACCGGATGAAGTCATCCCCCTGCCCGCCGAAGATGTCCTTCGCTTCGTCGCCACCGGCCAGAACGTCGCGCCCGTCGCCGCCGAAGATCAGGTCAAGACCCATCCCGCCGTTGATCAGGTCGTCGCCGCCCTGCCCCTTGATCACATCCGCCGCGCCGATATCGGTGCCGCTGTCGGTGATCAGGTCAGACCCTTCGCCGCCATGGATGTGATCCACGCCGAAGCCGCCTTCGATATCGTCATCACCGTCATAGCCCCACAGGCCGTCATCGCCCGCACCGCCGATGATCGTGTCATCCCCGGCCGTGCCGCCGATCACGACATGCTCGCCACCCAGATATTTCAGATAGTTTGCATCCCGCACCACGAGGCTGGCCGAACCGTTCATGGACGACAGCACGTCCATCTCGCGGGTCGGGTCGGCGCTGCCGATGCCGGTGTTGAACTGCTTGGCCTGATCCACTTCCAGAACCCAGGCCGCCGTCTGGAAGGCCGCCCCGTTGATGGAAAGTCCCAGATGCTCGCCATCCGTGTTGCGGTTGATCAGATCGGCGAAGCTGTCGCTTTCCAACTGGGTCAGCAGGTTCATGCCCTGCGTCCGGCTCAGGTAGTAGAACCGGTCACCGTTCTGAAGCGCCTCCATCTGCGCTTCGAAGACGAAGGTGAAGGTCGATCCCAGCATCCCGCCGAAGGGCATCTTGGCCTCGGCCAGACCGCCGATCCAGAAGTCCACCTTGTTGAGACCGGTCTCGACACCCGCCCAGGCCCCGGTTCCGTTCAGGAAGGCCAGCCGGTCCTCCGGCGCACCGGCCCCGCCCAGCACCAGCTTCATCGCCGCGTCCCGCTTGGCCTCCATCGTGGTCGCCCCGGTGATCGTTCCATGCGTGCCATAGGCCGCGATGAAATTCACCACCGACAGCGGCGTCTTGATGTTGGCGGCAAAGTCCGTCCAGCTTTCATAGGGTTTCAGATAGGTATTCCCCGTCTGCTCGAAGAACTGCGCACGCGCCTCGTTCAGCGAGGGAATGCCCACATCCCGTGCCCGGGCGATGTTCAGCGCGGCCAGGTCGAGCGGCAGCCCCACCAGGTTGTTGCGCAGGGCATCGGTCAGGAATTCGTCGATCTCGTTGCCATGCTGGCGGGTCATGCCGCGCAGGATCGCCCCGGCCGCCGCATGGGCGTCGATCCCCTGCGCATCGAACATCACCGGGTTGAGGAAGGCATCGAACAGCTCGACCGTCGTCATCCCCGGCGTGCCGCTTTCGCCCAGGGTGCCATTGGCATCCAGCAGACCCAGCATGTCCACCGTTTCGTTCAGCATCGAATGGCCGAAGCGATAGACGACCTGCGCGAATTCCTGGCTGATGCCGACCGGGATCTCGACCGAGTTCGAGAAGACGAAGGGGTCGATCTGCGGCGCGACGGCGCGGACAAACTCCTCGAAGACGAGGTGCTGATACACCATCTCGGTCGAGAAGCGTGCCGTCTGGAACAACCGCTCGCCATCCCAGACCAGCGCGGCCTTCTGCGCATCAGTCAGCGTCGCGGGGTTCGTGCCGGGAGGCAGATCGTTCAGCAGGTATTCATTCAGCAGCGCAAGATCGGTGGACCCCAGCAGCGTCGCCTTCACCGCGTCGATCTGGCGGTTATGCTCGCCATGGAAGACGGTATGGATCGCGGTCAGCGCGATGTTTTCGTTGCCGCGTCCGTCACCCACGATGAAGTGGCGGTCCAGCAATTCGTTGTCATAGGTCGTCGCCTGGCCGAACGCGTTCAGCGGCTGGGCATTGCCCGTCGCCGTATCGGCATCCGGATCCTTCTGAACGGCACCGGTCGTCGGGTCGCGGTCATCATCCACGAAGCCCGGAGCCGCGTCATGCGCGATGTCGTTCAGGAAGGCGCGTCCCGCGCTGAGCGCAGAGGCCGCCAGCGTCATGGCCGGACCACCGGCAACCACCGGCAGTTGCCCCTCGACGAAACCGGTCGCCGTCACCAGTTGCGGCAGGCCATTGGCGCCGCGCACGAATTCGCCGTACAGATCGGTCAGGATCGCCGGCACCGAATGGACGTTCAGGTCCGAAAGCTCGATCCCCAGCAGGTTGCGCGCCTGATCCTTGATGTCGGCCCAGGTGGGCGCACCGCCATTCGCGCCCTCCAGCATCCGGCCCGTCGCCATCGGCTCGCCGTCCACCATCACATATTCGCGCAGGAAGACCTGATGCGACGGGTTCGAGGTGTAAAGCTGGTTCAGGTCGATCCAGGGCGTGGTTTCGTTGGCATTCTCGCGGATGATCTCGCCATTCGGGCCAAGCTGGTTCGTCGCCCGCGTCAGCACCATGAAGTTGGTCGGGCTGTTCGGCACGTAAAGCGGGTCATCCGGCTGAAGCATGATGAAGACCGATCCAGCCCCGCCCTTCTGCGTCAGATCGAGGCCATGGTCGAAGAACTGGCCGAAGATGGTGAAGAAGCTGTTATAGGGCGCGGTATCGCCAAGATCGGCCGCCACGTTGCCCAGAAGGACGTTCACGCCGTCCATCTCGATCCCGTATTCGGTCAGCAGAGCCTGCACCGCTGCGTTCGCAACCGCCGCCTCGCCGAAGGGAAGCAGCGCGTTCTGCGCCGCCGTCACATCGGCCTGTTCCGCGGTCACGGTGGTCACGGCCGCATCATAGGCCGTCTGGGCCGATGCCTCGGCAGCAATCGCATCCGCTAGGGCCGTTTCCGCCGCCAGCAACACCGCCGCCGCAGCCCCGGCATCCGCCGCAACGGCATCCTGTGCCGCCTGAAGATCCGCTTGCTCCTGTACCAGCACGGATTCCGCGGTCACGACGGCCTGATCCGCCGCCGCCTTCTCGTTGATTTCCGTGGCCAGCGTGGTCTGCGCAGCCTCTTCATTGGCAATGGCAGTGTCCAGCTCGCTTTGCGCGGTGTTCACCACTGCCTGCCTCGCGGCCACGTCGGCATCCGCTGCATTGTCCGCCGCCACTGCGGCATCATAGGCGGCTTGCGCATCTTCACGCGCCTGCGTCGCCAGGGTGACCTGAAGCGCCGCCAGCAGATCGTCGATCGGGTTCAGGGGTGTCGTCGCCGCCGCATCCAGTGCCGCGAGCGCAGTATTCAGATTGGCCTGCGCCGTCGCCAGTTGCGCCGCAGCAGCAGCCTTGCTGCTTTCGGTCGTCGCGGCAATGGCCTGAGCCGCCGACAGATCGGTCTGCGCGGTGGCAAGCGCGTCCTGCTTGGCCGTCACTGCCGCTCCGGCATCCGTCACTGCCGTCTGCGCCGCAGCGAGTTCCGCCGCAGCGGCCAGTTGCGCGGCCAGGGCCGCATTCAAGGCAAGCTGCGCCGCATCTACACTCGCTTCCGCCGCCGTCACGCCGCTCATCAGGGCGTCAAAGGCGGCCTGCGCGGTGGCTTCCGCCGCCGTTGCCGCCGTCACCGCGCTTTCCGCCGTGGTCAGCGTCGCCATCTTGGCGTCACGGTCGGCGATGGCCGCCGCCAATTGCCCCTGCTGCGTGGCCAGGTTCGCCTCAAGCGTGGCCAGGCTCAGGCCCTGCGTCTGCGCCGCTTCCGCCTGCGCCGCCTCAAAGGCCGCATGGATCTGCTGCGACACGGTCAGGTTTTCCACCCCGACGATGCCGGCAATCTGCAAGGCGGCCGAGATCGCGGCGATATTGCCCAGCGTCTGGTCGGCCACGAGGTTGGAAATCGTCCGCGGCTGGCTGTCATAGACCGACCCGGAGGTCTGCGCATAGCTCGTCTGCTGGCCGTTGCGCGGGTTGGTCTCCGCCACGTTGAATTCCGGCGTCAGCAGCCGCAGCATCACCTGGTCCGACGCGCCATTGTTCATGTAGCCGATGGTGTAGTTGTTCAACACGCCCGACACGGTCCGCAGCCCCGTCGGAATCAGCGGATTGGTGATCAAAGCCTCCAGCGATGCCCGAGCGTCGGCCCCGCTCTGCATCGCGGAGCTATGCGCTTCGGCGATCTTGATCTGCTCCAGAATATGGGCGAGGTCGTTCAGGTTAAGCGTGACCATGGCAGTATGTCCCTGTGTTGAACCATGACGGAGGGACAGGGCGGACCTGTCCTTTCGGATGGTCCCATGATCACGATTTGGCCATAATCGAACAAAGGCCGACGGTCCGACAGCCTTCTGAAATAGGTATAAGGCCCCATCAGACAAAAGTCTGATAAAGCCGAGACCTATTGCCCCAAAGGCCCATCCGCAGAACAGGCGCAGTGAGGATGGGGCGCCATCACGCCCCTGTTATTCTTGGCAAACTGCCACAAATGCGACTGACTTGCAATAGCTTTGCAAGGCACTCGCATTCGCATTCGCACCTTTCGCCAGGTCGGACCAGACGTCGCGCCACAGCCGGGGACCACTCTGCAACCCCATGATTCTGATCGGCGAATGAGAATTGTTCGCGCCATCTTTCGGCCACAATTCCGCAGCCGCGCGCCCCGTCACGCCCGCTGTCACATACCCCGCCCCACCTGCGCCGCCACACCCTTGACCAGCCCGCCGGAACCTCCCCCCATCGGATGATTCGCCTCCCATGGCGCGATCGGTATGCCCGCCGCCCGCGCCTGCATCAGGCGCGGCGGAACCGGCACGAAGGCCCCGAAGGGCCGCGCCAGCCCTGCCTCCAGCCGCGCCACCATGGCCGTGACGGCTGCCCGCCGTCCCTCTGGCGCAAGGAAATCTCCCCGGACATGGATCGCCGCCGCCATCAACCGCACCAGCGCGGCCACCCCGTCCGGATCGGGCCGTTCCGGCGCAGTCCAGAACCCGTCCAGTCCGCCCTGATGCGTCAACCCGGCCATGCCATAAACCGCGATGCCCCGGCACAGCACCGGACAGCCCGCCTGAAGCGCATGCAGCCCCACCGTGCTGTTGACCACGACACAGCCCGCCGCATGGCGCAGCAGAAGGCCGAGGTCGCCGCCATCCAGAAACAGCACGCGATCGGCCACGCCCGCCCGCCGCGCCATCCGCGCCACCACGCGCGGCCAGTTGATCCGGCCATTGTCCATCGGGTGCCGCTTCACGACCAAAAGCCCCTCCGCCGGCCCATGTCGCGCATGCGAAGCGATCACCTCGGCAAGGAAATCCCGCAGATCGGCATAGCCGGAATTGGCGCGGATCTGATAATCACCCGCCATCTGTAGCGCGATCAGATGGAACCGCCGCCCCTCCGCGATCAGCCGCGCCACCGCCCGATCCGCAGCACCTGCCCCGCGCCAGGCCTGCACATGGCGCGGCAGATAGGACAGGTATTCCAAGACCGGGTTCACCGCCCGATCCGCCCGGAACCCCGGAAAGACAGGCGCGAACAGCCAGTTGCCCAGATGACAGGCGACCTCCGCCACCGCCTCGGATGCAAAGCCATGGCCATAGCGCCGCTGCATCTCCGGCTCCGGCAAGCCCGCCGCCAGCCGCTTCACCAGCGCCAGATCAGCCGGGAAATGGGAAAAGGCGCCCTGTCCGCCCTCCTCGACCAGAATCCAGTCGGGCCGCAGATAGCCGTTTTCATAGGACACGCAACGCACCCCCAGCCGCCGCGCCGCCCGCTGTGCAGCCACATGATGCGGCTGCCGGTCGGCATAATAGACCAGATGGGTGATCCCCTCTGCCCGCATCCGCGCCTCGACCCAGGTCTCCCACTCCTCGAACCGTCCCCGCCACAGGACCGCCCCCGCGCCCCGCCCGAACAGCCAGTCACCGAAACTCAACAGCACGCGCGTCACGTGATGCCCCCGCGCCGCCAGCGCCGCGCCCAGTTCGCGGGCAAAGGGCGAAGGCGGGCCCTGCAACAGCATCACCCGCATGGCGCCACGCCTTGCATCCGCCCCGTCCCTGTGGTCTGCCATAAGGCGTAATGAGTGCTCGCCTTTCCAGGTATCCGACCATGCCCGATCTTGTCCGCATTCGGCACGCCACCGCCCCGGCGATCAGCCGCCTCGCCCTCCATCTCTTCGACCTTGCCGCCTATGAGGTGCTCTACCGCTTCTCTCCGGTGGCGCGGAAACGCTTCTTCAACAGCGGCTACCTGCCCCTCTCGCCTGATTTCCGGCAGCTTCCCGCCCTTGCCGGGGAAGAGGCCAGTGCGATGATGTATCACCTCCTGCTGGCCGACCTCGTCGCCGATCTTGCGCCGGACCCGGAGGTGATCCTCGATGTGGGCTGTGGTCAGGGCGGCGGGCTCCACTATGCCCATGCCCTCTATCCGAAGGCCCGCCTGATCGGGACGGACCGAAACGGCACCGTCACCCGCAAGGCCGCGCGCTTTCTGGCCACGATCCCGCAAACTCGGCTCGTCAAGGGAACCGGCAAGCGCATCAACCTGCCCGATGCCTGCGCCGATTTCGTCCTCTCCGTCGGTGCGCCAACCTATTTCGGCCTGTCCACCTATGTTGCCGAAGCCGCCCGCTGCGCCCGTCCCGGTGCGGTCATCGCCTTCTCGGCTGGCTACCGTCAGGGCGACCATGCCGCCATCCAGGCCGAACTGCGGCAGGCCGCTGCCGAAAACGGCCTTGCCTTCCACCTCTATCGCGACATCACGCCCCAGACCTTCGCCGCGCTCAAGGCAGATATCCCCCGCCGCGCCGAGGAGCTGGCCCGCGTGCCCTGGCCTTTCCGGGCCTATGGCTGGAAATGGGCCGACATGCCCGGCAGCGAGGAATATGCCGAATACACCTCCGGCCGACGGGCCGATTTCGCCTGCGTGCTGCACAAGCCGTAACCGCACCACCACCCCCTAGAGCGGTCGCGTCGCGAATTCCCGCAGCCAGCGGTCACGGCTCAGCAACCGGGGCAGCGCCAGCCGCCAGCTGCGCCGCGCCACGCGCCGCCAGACCGCATATTGCAACCCCAGCCACAGCGTCTGCGCCAGATACAGCAGGAACCGCCCGCGCTGCGGCCGCATGACCAGACAGGACCGCGCCATCGGATCCAGCGCCAGAAGATAGGGCTGCCCCCCGATCCGTGCCGGGTCCGGCGCGCCCATCTGCAAAAGCCGGATCGCCCGGCCCTGCGGACGCAGCAATACCATCAGCACCAGTCGCACCACCTGCCACGGGCGCGGATCGGGCGCCTGCGCCGAAAACGGGTCCGGCCGCGTCATCTCCTCCGGCCTTGCGCTGACGCGGGCCGGTGGCGGTATCCCCTCCACCGCCCGGGTCAACTCTCTGTGCAGCCGGGCCGCATCGGCCGAAAGCGCCACATCCGGGCCGTTCAGGAAATCCCTCAGCGCCATCAGGCAGGCCGCGGCAGAGCGATAGCGATGCACCAGAAGGTGATGCAGCACATAGCCGATCACATGCAAGGGCCCGGGCAGATCGCCCAGTCCGGGATGCGCCACCGCCATGATCAGGCTGTTGCGCAGGTCATAGTAATGCACGATCCCCGCATGTTTGTAGCGCACCGAGGCATGCCAGACCCCCAGCCCCGGCAAGGGCACCGTTTTGACCCCGGCCTCCTTCAGGCGCAGCCCGTATTCGATGTCATCCCCCCGGATGAAACAGGGCATCGGCAATCCGCAGCGGCGGACCGCCGTCATCGGCAGCAGGCAGAACCACCAGCCGTTGTAATCCGCCTGCGGCACCCGTTCCCACAGCGTCATCGCAGCCGGGTCCGAAAGATCGGTCCCGCCCCCTTCCACCATCGGCAACCAGTTCCGGCCAAGCCGCCCCCAGGCCTCCTGCAACCGATGCGGCCGCTCCAGTTCCAGCGCCTGCCCACCAACGGCCACCTCTCCCGCAATCCGTGCAAAGGCCAGGGCGCGCCAGATCATCCGCGGGTCCAGCCGGATGTCGTCATCCATCAGCAGCAGATGGGTCGGGGCCGTCTCTCCCTCCTGCGCCTCGATCATCGCGCGGGCAAAGCCGCCGCTGCCGCCCAGATTTGCCTGTTGCACCACCCGGAACAGCGGCCGCTCCAGCAGATGGCGCAGCTCCGACCGCTGGAAAGGCCGCCCGTGATTTACCAGCACCACCCGCTGCAAGGTCGGCGACTGCGCCGCGAAGTGCGACAAGGCCAGCAGCGTCCCTTCCAGCAGCGCCTCGCGGTTCATCGTGCAGATGCCCACGACAAGGCGCAGGGGCAGATCGGCCACCGGATCGGTCACATAGCCCAGCTCCTCGATGACCGCCCCTTCCGCCGTCGCCACGGACAGGCTCAACCGCAGGATTTCTTCCTCCTCCTCGGGGCCTTCCGTCCAGACCCAGTGCAGCGCCTCGGCGCCTTCCCCCTCATCCATCCAGTCGGCAAGAATGCGGCTCCCCCCGCCGGCAAGATGGGCGGTGACCCGAAGGGACACCACCCCCCGCGCCCGGCACAGCACACCCAGCCGATCCAGCCGCACATGCGCCCGCCAGACATTCAGATAGAAGGCGTTGAAATAGGTATCCGTCTCCATCCGCCCGCGCGGCGGCAACCGGAACGCCCCATCCGCCACCGGTTCGACCCGGCTCCCCTCTTGCAGATAGAGGCTGACAGGAACCCCCTCCAAAGGGGTCAGCACGGATTGCAGACGCATGGCGTCAAGCACTTCCTGACGTCGGTCGAACGGACTCATCGGCAGCCTACTCTCTTCAACAAGGACACCACCACCCGCCCCTTGGGCGATGGCATCGGCACTCGCTACATACCCAGCAGGGCGGGTGGGATCGCCGATCCGAACCCGTCCCGCCGCAACCCTTCCAACTCCTCCGCCGTCGCGGCCACGGCCGCCCTCACCTGTGTCTCGTCATGCAGGGCGCTCAGAAAGAACCGCAACCGCGCCCCCTGCATCGGCACGGCCGGAAACATCACTGGCATCACATTCACGCCCCGCGCCAGCAGCCGCTCCGACAGTTTCGCCGCCAGAAGGCTATCCCCGACAAGGACAGGCACGATCCCGAAAGGCCCCGCCGCACCCGTCTGCAACCCCGCCGCCCGCGCCGCATCAAGGAACAGCGCCGCATTGGCCTGCAACCGCGCCACCCGCTCCGGTTCCGCCCCCAGCAGGGCCAGCGCCTGCGTCGCCGCCGCCGCCAGTGCCGGGGCCAGCGCCACGGAATAGACGAAACCCGCGGCGTGATCCCGCAGCAACTCGATCAGCGCGGCACTGCCCGCGATATAGCCCCCCGTCGCCGCCAGCGTCTTTGAAAGGGTGCCCATCCAGATGTCCACATCCCCCGGCGGCACGCCCGCGGCCTCGAAACTCCCCGCGCCCCGCGCGCCCACACAACCAAGGGCATGGGCCTCATCCACCATCAGCCAACAGCCAAACCGCCGCTTCAGCGCCACCAGCTCGGCCAGAGGCGGCATGTCCCCATCCATCGAGAACAGCCCCTCGGTCACGATCAGCGCATTCCGGTACAGGCCGCGATTCTCTGCCAGCAGAGCTTCCAGCGTCGCCATGTCGTTATGCGGAAAGGCCCGCCGTGCGGCACCAGACAGCTTCACCCCGACAAGGATGGAATTGTGGCACAGCGCATCATGCAGGATCAGGTCACCCTCGCCCATCACCTGCGCGATGGTCGAGACATTGGTGGAATGCCCGCTGACGAAACACAGCGCCGCCTCCGCCTCGTAATGCCGCGCCAGTGCCGCCTCCAGCGCATCATGCACGGGGCGGCAGCCTGCCACCAGACGGCTGCCGGAGGGCGACACGCCGTAAAGATCAATCGCCGCCTTCGCCGCTGCCGCCACGCGCGGATCGGCATTCAGACCGCAATAGTCATAGGACGCGAAGTTGGTCACCTCGCGCCCGGCAATGCGCGTCACGGCCTGCGCATGGCCCTCATGCAGCCGGAAGAAAGGCGTGGACAGCCCGACCAGTGCCCCCACCTGCTTCATCCTCAGGCTGTCGCGATAGTCGGGATGGCTGTCAAAGCCGCGTGGCCCCTCACCCACCGCCACGCCGCGCTGGGGCCGCCGCTGCGCAGCAGCCCGCGCCGCCGCCACCAGATCGGCTTTGTTCGGCGCGCCTTCCCTCATTCGGCGGCCTCCGGGCGCCGCTCCGGCGCCCCCGCGACCGAGGCGAGATGCTGCTCCGCCAGCCCCACCTCCGCGACCACAGGCTCTGCGCCCCCCGTGCCATGCAGATGATGCACGATGCGCAACGCGATCTCGCGCAGGCTCAGCGCATCGGAAATCAGCGACACCGGAATATCGTCGCCCAGCGCCTGCTGCACCGTCAGGCCCAGTTCCACGCCCATCAGCGAATCCACCCCCAGATCCGCCACCGGCTTCGTCGCCGCCACCGCCTTTTCCGGCACCTGCAAGATATGGGCGACCCGCCCCACCAGCCAGGCTTCCAGCCGCTCGGCCGCCCGCGCCTCCGTCATCCCGGCCAGGGTGACGCGCAAGTCATCCTCGCCCGCATCGGCCTCCGCCCGCCGCCCCAATGCGCGCAACAGGCCAAAGGCCGGCTCACCCAGCGTCCGCAAGGTCACCGACACCGCGTTCCACCCCATGGGCGAGACATGCACCACAGGGTCCACCGCATCGCCCATCGCCAGCAACCGTTCCAGCGCCCGCGTCACCTGCACCCCGGTAAACTCCGTCCCGCCCGACATGCGACGCACCAGCGCGGCGGTCTCGCGGTCCCGCACCAGATAGCCCACATCGGAAATCGCACCCCAGCCGACGGCCAGCCCCGGAAGACCCGCCGCCCGCCGCGCCCGCGCAATCCCCTCCAGATAGCCATTCGCCGCGACATAGGCCGATTGCCCGTGATTGCCGATCAACGTCGCCATCGACGAGAACAGCACGAAATACTGCAACCCCATGCCCCGCGTCAGCCGGTCCAGATGCGCAGCGCCTGCCACCTTGGCCGGCAGAACCCGCTCCAGCACCTCGCCCGTGACCTGCGCCAACGGCATGTCTTCTAGAACCATCGCCGAATGGATCACCCCGGCCAGCGGCACCAGATCGCCCAGCGCCCGCGTCAGCGCCGCCTCATCCGCCACGTCACAGGCGATGGGCCGCACCTCCACCCCCTGCTCCTGCCAGCGTACGACGGCCTCCGCAGCCGCGCCCTCCGCACTGCCGCGACGGCTCATCAGCGCCAGCCGCCGCACCCCCGCCGCGACCAGCCATTCGGCCACTTCCAGCCCCAGCCCGCCAAGACCGCCAACCACCAGATGCCAGCCTGTCTGCGACGGCGCGAACCGGCCCAGCGCACCCTCGCTGTCCTGCACGATGGCAGGATCGGGCGGCGTCACCACGATCTTTCCGACATGTCCCGATTTCTGCATCAGACGGAAGGCCGCAACCGCCTCATCCGCCGCAAAGGCCCGATAGGGCAAGGGCCGCAGGGCCCCGGCGGAAAAGGCCGCCATCACCTCGGCAAAGACCCGCGCCGCCACGTCGGGCCGCGCCGCCATGACCTGATCGACGTCGATCCCGTGATAGACGATGTTTTCCTTCAGCGGCCGCAAGCCGACCGCCGTATTGGCATAGAAATCCTGCTTGCCCAGTTCGAGGAACCGCCCGAAGGGCGCAAGGCAGGCAAGGCTCCGCTCCATCGCCATCCCGGCCAGACCGTTCAGCACGGCATCGACGCCGCGCCCCCCCGTGATCGCCCGCACCTCCTCGGCAAAGTCGAGCGTGCGGCTGTCCAGCACATGCTCCACCCCCTCCGCCATCAGAAGCGACCGCTTCACCTCCGATCCGGCCGTGGCAATGACCCGCAACCCGCGCAGCCGTGCAATCTGGATCGCCGCCAGACCAACGCCCCCCGCCGCGCCATGGATCAGCACCCAATCCCCCGCCTGCGCCCCGCCCAGCGTCACCAGCGCATACCAGGCGGTGAAAAAGGCCACCGGCACCGTCGCCGCAGCCTCGGGTGTAAGTCCGTCGGGAAGCCGCGCCGCAAGCTCGGCCCGCACCGTCACATGCGAGGCGAAGGAAGATGGCCCGAAGGTCATCACCGCATCGCCCGGCGCCAGCCCCGTCACCCCCGGGCCGCAGCGCAGCACATGTCCCGCGCATTCCAGCCCGATGGTCGGCCCGGCAAAGCCGCGCTCCAGGGCCTCTTCCGGCAGCATCCCCATCGACCACATCACATCGCGATAGTTGAGGCCCGTCGCCGCCACCGCGATTTCCACCTCGCCGGGTCCGGGTGCGCGACGCGGCTCCCTCACCCAGCGCAGATCGTCGATGCCACCCGCCGCTGCGGCCCGCAGCACGGCGCGATCCTCGGCATGTCCGGGCTGCGGCCGGGGCGCAACGACCCCCTGCATCACACGCAAGGCCGCCGCTCCCCCGGCCCCGATCACCACTTCCGTCTCGGGCGAACCCGCCGCGATCAGGCCCGCGATCCGCAGCCCGGCCTCCTCCGCCGCAAGGCCCGGCTCGGGGTCACAGCGCAGCATCGGCACCGTCGGATGTTCATTCGCAGCCGACCGGATCAGCGTCCAGACAGCCACCTGACCCGGCTCCGTCGCCGCATCGCCCAGCGCGCTGCCCCCCGGAACCACCAGCAGAAGCCGAACCCCCTGCGCCGCCGTGACCAGATCGCGCAACGCCAGAACGCGGGCCGCCAGCGCAGTCACCGGCTCGCCCCCGGCACCACCCGGCGGAAACACTGCCAGCCGCCAGCCATCCACATCCTGCACGCTGTCTTCCGACCGCTGCAAAGCCTCGGCAATCGCCATCGCCAGCGCCGGGTCGCCCTGCGCCTCGGCTGCCGCCGTCTCCTCCAACCGCCCCGCGGCAACAAGGTTCGCCGCCCCGCATGCCTCGGGCAACGCCTGCGCCTCGGCCCGCATCCCCGCGCCCTGTGCCGCCGCGATCCAGTCCGCCCCCGTCTGAAGGGGCGACAAAGGCCCCTCCGGCGTCATGCCGCCCGCGAACCAGCCTGCATCCAGACCCCAGACCAGATCGGCGAAATCCGACGGCTCCGGTTCCAGCGCAAGGATGCGCCCACCTGCGGCCAAGCCCTCCGACAGGCGTTGAAAAGGCAATCCCAGCGCCGAAAGCGCCCCATCCGACAGGATCAGGTCAAAACCCCCCGCCGCCCGCAAACCCGGCACCGTCGCCTCGACCCGGCTCACGCGATCGGGGTGCAGCACGGGCCCCTCTTCTGCACCGGGCGGCACGATCTCGGCAAAGACCGCCCTCTCTGGCGCAATCCCGGCCAGCAGGCGCGGCAGAAGCCGTGGCCCCTCTTCCACCACTTCGGCAATCCGCAACACCCCGCCCCGGGGCAAGCCGCCCACTGCCGCCTGCACCGCCGCGGCAAAAGCCGCGCTGCGCCGATGCCGGAACACCGACCCCTTCGCCAGACTGTCCAGGGCTGCACGCCCGAACACCGCCTCGGGACGCGGCATGTCCTCCGGTCCAAGCCGCACAAGATCCGGCAAGCGCCGGATAAGCTGCGTCAGTATGGCATGTTCCGCGACAAGTTCCGGATGCTCCGCGCCGATCAGCGCGACCAGCGGCGCAGCCTGTGCCGCCTTGCCCGCTTCGGTCATCTCCCAGCCCCCCGCCACCGGGACGATCATCCCGGCGCGCAGCGCCACACCCGCCATCGCCTCGACCCAGGCTGACGGCAGTGGCGCATGCAGCATCCCCTGCCGCGCCAGCAGCCGCAGCCCTTCGCAAGCCAGCGCCTGCGCCGCCGCCTCGACCAGAAAGTATCCCGCCTCCTCGGGACAGCCCTCCGCCCTCAACGCGCCCTTCACCTCGGCGACAAGGCCGTCCACATCCGGCCGTCCCGACAAGGGCAGCGCGATCTGGCGGAACCCGTGCTGGGAAAGACTGGCCTCGCGCAGCATGCGCACCGCCTGAAACCGCACAGCCTCGATCCGCGCGACGACCGCGCCCTCCCGGTCGAACAGCACGACATCCGCCACGGCCGACCGAACCCCCTTCCGCCGCAGGCGCAGCCTGGCGCTCGCCACCCGCGCGCCCGCCTTCAGCAGCACCAGCCGCCCGATGCGCACCGGCACGAAACCCAGGCCAAGCCGCTCGAACTCCGTCCCGTCCAGCGCCGGGATCAGGGCATGAAACGCCGCATCCGCGCCTGCCACATCCAGCAGCAGCCGCGTTTCGGCTGCGTCCAGCGGCGGGCTTTCGCGCAGAAACACCTCCACCACCCCGGGCGCCACGCGCCGTTCCCGTTCCACAAGGGCGAAGGCAGGTCCGTAATGCAGGCCCAACCGCGCCGCCGTCGCATAGATGCGCGCCCCCCCGCGGTCACCCGCCTGCGGCATCCGGTCCGGCGCTGCCTCCCTGGCATCCGGCACGGTCTGGCCGCGTTCCATGCGCCCCTGCGCGTGCAACCGGTATCCCCCCGCATCGCCACGTCCCCGACAGGCAAGCGTCACCCGGCCTTGTTCCGGCAGGGCCCGCACCTGCACCTCCGTCAGGTTCTGGCGCGTCAGGACCACGGGCGCCATCAGGTCCAGGTCATGCAGCGTCACCGTCGGCTGTCCGAAAACCTCGGCCGCCGCCGCCAGCATCACTTCGGCAATCCATGTTCCGGGCAGGATCACCCGCCCCCCGGGCCGATGGTCACCCAGCGCCGGAACCATCACCGCGTCGATGTTGGAATACCAGACCCGCGCCTCCACCCCTTCCTCGCGTCCCAGGAACGGATGCTGGCGCAACCCGTCGCCAAGCCGGTTCAGGATGCCCGGCGTGCGGTCGATCCGCACTTCCGTCGCGTCCCAGGGATAGGTCGGCAGGTCGCGCCGATGCCCCGTCGCCGGCGGCAGAACCTTCCCGCCCGCAAGCTTCACCCCCGCGACCACGGCCCGTGCCACGACCTTTTCGACAGGGTTGATCCCGCCCGCCAAGGCCTCGCCATCGCCCCGCTCCAGACCGGGCAGAAGGGCGGATCCCTCGCCCTCCAGACACCCCGCCATATAGCCTTGCAACACGGGCGAGGCCCCCACCTCCAGATAGGCCTTGATCCCGCGCGCCCGCAGCGCCGCCATCGCCGGGGCAAAGGCCACCGGCTGACGCACATTCGCGGCCCAATGATCGGCGATCAGGTCCGTCCCGGCCATCTCCTGCCCCGTCACCGAAGAAACGAAGGCAACCCGCGCCGCACCGGGCCGCAATTTGCGCAGCTGCAGCCGCAGATCGGCGGCAACCCCGTCGAAGGCCCGCGAGTGATAGGGATAGTCGATCGCCAGCTTCACCGCAGGCCAGCGCAGCACCCGCCGCACATGGCGCAGGAAAGCCTCCAGCGCCTCCCCCTCGCCCACGACCGAAACGCTGCGCGGGCTGTTCTCGGCAGCCAGTTCCAGCCCGTCGCCAAAGGCCGCCATCGCCGCGCGCACCTCCGCCGCCGGGGCCTGAATCGCCAGCATCCCCCCCGTGCCGCGCAAATGCTGCGAAGCGATGCTACGCAGAAAGGTCACCTCCAGCGCCTGTTGAAGGGTCAGGGCCCCGGCAGCACAGGCCGCCGCCACCTCGCCCCCGGAATGACCCATCACCGCCGCAGGCCGAAGTCCGCGCGCCCCATAGGCCCGGACCTGCGCCATCTGATCGGCAAAAAGCAGCGGCTGCGCCACCGCCGCATCGCGCAACTGCGCATCCAGATCGGGCGCTTGCAGCTTTTCAAGGATCGACCAGCCCGCAATCGCGCGGAACGCCCGGTCAATCCGGCGCATCTCCTTCGCATAGGCCGCATCCCGTGCCAGCGCCGCCAGCCCCATACCCGCATATTGCGACCCGTTGCCGGAAAAGACGAAGGCAACATCCGCCTCCACCAGTTCCGACCGCCCGGTCACCAGCCGCGGATCGGCCTGCCCTGCGGCCCCGCGCGCCAGCGCCGCCGCAGCAGCCCCCGCATCGTCGCACAGCACCACCGCCCGATGCGGCAGCCGCCCGCGATGCGCGGCGGCCTGTCCGCACAGATCCTGCAAGCCGTCCTTGTCCTCTGCCGCCACCAGCGGCTGCCAGGCCGCCATCATCCGTCCCAGCGCCGCATCGCCCGCCGCCGTCAGCAGCAGCATCGGCGCCGCCTCCGCTGGCTTCCGCGACACCGACGCCGGCGCCTCGACGGGCCGCTCCAGGATCACATGCGCATTCGCCCCGCCAAAGCCGAAGGAACTCACCCCGGCCAGCAACGGCCCCTCTCCCAAAGGCAGCGCCGCCCGCGCCACCTGAAGGTTCAGCCCCTCGAAGTCGATTCCGGGATTGAGGGACTCGGCATGCAGGCTGGGCGGCAGCATCCGATGTTCCAGCGCGATCAGCGCCTTCAGCATCCCGGCCACGCCCGAGGCCGGTTCCAGATGCCCGATATTCGACTTCACCGATCCTATCGGCAGCGGCACCGTCCGCGCCTGGCCCAGCACCCGGCCCAGGGCCCCCGCCTCCACCGGATCACCGGCCAGCGTCCCGGTCCCATGCGCCTCGACGAAGGCCAGCGCCGCCGGGTCCACCTCTGCCCGCGCATAGACCTTCCGCAGCAGCGCCGCCTGCCCCTCCAGCGACGGCAGCGCCACGTTCAAGGTCCGGCCATCCGTATTGACCTCCACCGCCCGCAGCACCGCATGGGCGCAGCGGGGGGCAAGTTCGCGCGCCGTCCGCCGTTCCAGCACGAAGGCCACCGCCCCCTCGGCCCTCACATAACCATCGGCAGCAGCCGAAAAGGGCTGGCAACGCCCGGTCGGAGACAGCATCCGCGCGGCCGAGAAGCCGATGAAATGGATCGGGTCCAGCAGGGCATTCACCCCGGCCACCACCGCCACGTCGATCTCGCCCCGCAGCAGCGCCTCTTCCGCCAGACGCATCGCCACGATCGAAGAGGAACAGGCCGTGTCCACCGTCATCGACGGTCCGCGCAGGTCCAGCACATGCGACACCCGGTTGGAGACCAGCGCCATCGTGTTTCCGGTCATCAGATGCGCGTCGGTGATCGCCGCATCCTGTGCCAGCCGCGCCGCATGGGCCATGGCCGAACAGCCCGCATAGACGCCCACATGCTGCCCCGCCAGCCGGTCGGGCGGCAGACCCGCATCCTCAAGCGCCTCCCAGACCACCTGAAGCAGCAACCGCTGCTGCGGATCCATCTGCCCGGCCTCGCGCGGCGAGATGCCGAAAGGCGCGACATCGAACGACCAGAGGTCGTCCACAATGCCCGCCGCAAAAGTGTAGGTCTTGCCCTTGGTTCCCGGGGTGGGATGCAGAAAGAACCGCTGCGCCCAACGATCCGCCGGCACTTCCGTCACCGTATCGCGACCGGAAAACAACACCGACGAAAGGGCGTCAATAGTAGCGGCGCCGGGCAGCCGACAGGCCCGCCCTGTGACATAGATCTTCCTGGACACGCACCACACTCGTTAACAAAGGTAAACAAAACAGCGTCTTGTCAGTCGCTACGCAATCATGCCTAATCCGCACCGCAGCATCGGTCAACCATCGGCGCAGGTAAAGGGTTCGGGTGTGAGAGTAAATTCGCCGCAACTGCCTCATGATTGGGCAGTAACCGGTCGCATGGCCGCCCAAATCCCTGGCAATTGCCCGCTCTTGCCGCACATCGGCACAGATTGCCGGGCGCGCCGGCCATGACAGCCTCGCTCAGGCGCGAACTCTTCGAATGCCGTATCGGGTGGCAGACCTTCCTGCGCTCCCTCTTCGCCCTCGTCCTGCGCGAGGCGCGGGTCCGCCATGGCCGCTCCCGCCTCGGCTATGCCTGGGCGGTGCTGGAACCCTTCGCTGTGACGGCGGCGATGATCTATTTCTTCGTCGCGCTCGGCCGTCGGGGTGGCAGTCTCGACTACGCGCCCTTCTATGCCTCTGGCATCCTCGCCTTCGCCTATTTCCGCCACGCCTCCTCTTTCATCGGCCTCTCGCTCGAGGCGAACGGGCCGCTCTTCAGCTATCCCCGCGTGCGCGAACTCGATGCCGCCCTCGCCAGGCTGACGCTCGACACGATCACCTCGCTGCTGATCTGCACGCTCGTCTTCACCTTCATGTTCTTCGCCTTCGGGGCCGATCCCCCCCGCGCCCTCGGACAGATGCTGCTGGCCTATTTCGGCCTCTCCCTGCTCGCGCTCGGCGTCGGGCTGAACATCGCCGCCCTGCAACGCCGCTTCAACATGGCCGCGCATGTCTACAACATGCTCATGGCACCGGCCTTCGTGTTGTCCGGTGTCTTCTTCACCCTGCAATCCCTGCCCTACGAGCTGCGCCACATCATCGCCTGGAACCCGATCCTGCACGGGGTGGAAGGCTTCCGCGCCGGCTACCTCTCCGGCTATCCCGACCATCACATCGACCTGCCCTACCTTTACTTCATGGGCCTGCTCCTCACCTTCACCGGGATGATCCAGATCATCCTCAGCAAACGGGGGATGGAGTGATCGACTTCGACGGAGTCACCAAATCCTACCGCCTGCGCGGCGGGGCGCGGCGCATCGTGCTCCAGGATTTCACCATGTCCCTGCCCTATCGCAACATCGCGGTCCTTGGGCGCAACGGTGCGGGAAAATCCACCCTCCTGCGCCTCATCTCGGGGCTGATCGACCCGGATCACGGCCAGATCACGCGCTCCGCCTCCATGTCCTGGCCCATCGGCCTGCGCGCCTCCTTCCACGGCATGCTGACCGGGATCGAAAACATCCGCTTCGTCGCCCGTGTCTATGGCGCGGATGAACAGGCGGTGATCGACTATGTCACCGAATTCGCCGAACTCGGCCCCTTCCTTTACGAACCGGTCCGCACCTATTCCGCCGGGATGGGCGCGCGCATCGGCTTCGGGCTCAGCATGGCGCTGCGCTTCGACGTCTATCTCGTGGATGAACTCCTCAGCGTCGGCGATGCCAGCTTCCGCGCCAAGTCGCGCCGCGCCTTCGACGATCTGCTCACCCGCTCCCGTATCATCCTCGTCTCCCATTCCATGGGATCGCTGCGCGACTACTGCGACTGCGGCCTGCTCGTCGCCAATGGCACGGCGCGGTTCTACGACGACATAGAAGAGGCCATCGACGCCTATGCCGCCATCAATGCCTGACACCAAAGCCGCCTCCCCCGCCCCCAAGACACCGCCCGCAGCCGATCCCCCGGCGGCGGCACCCCCGCCCGCATCCACCCCGACCGACGCGGCCTCCCCGCTGCCGGCACCCGAAGAACCGGCCCCCAAGGAACCGGCCAAACCTGCCCCCCCTGCAAAGGCCACCGCGCCAACCCCGATCCGGAAAACCGCCCCGGACGCCCCGCCCGCCCCCGCCCCGTCCCCCCCCGCCCCAGCCAAGCCGCGACCAGAGCGCGACATGACCTTCGTCGCCGGGCCCGTTGCCGTTCCAACGGCCACCCAGCGCCGCCTCTTCAGCCGGATCACCGTGCTGTCCTTCCTGCTCTGCGTGCTGCTGCCCGTCCTGGCCAGCGCAGGCTACTACGCCTTCCTCGCCGTGGATCGCTTCGCCGTCGAAACGAAATTCGCCATCCGCTCGCCAGGCGTGACAGCCTCGACCGACCTGCTCGGCATCGTCACCGGCAGCGCCGCATCAAACAGCACCGTGGCCGATAGCTGGATGGTCGTCGAATATCTGGAAAGCCGCGAATTCCTCGACACCCTCGCGCAGGAGGTGGATCTCAAGGCCCTCTATGCCGCCCCGCGCGGCGACATCCTCACCCGTCTCGCCGCCGAGGCCACGACCGAAGACATGGTGGATTTCCTGCCCCGCGTCGTTTCAGCCAGTTTCGAGTCCTCCACCCAGATCATCACCGTCGAAACCCAAGCCTTCTCGCCCGAAGAGGCAACGCGCATGGCCGAGGTGGTGCTCTCTGCCACCTCGACCCTGATCAATGCCGTCTCCGAAAAGGCGCGGCAGGATACCGTCCGCCTTGCCGAACTGGAACTGGCCCGCGCCGAACAGGCCCTGCGCGATCAGCGCGCCGCCATCGCCGCCTTCCGCGAAACCGAACAGAAGATTGACCCGACCGCCACCGTGGCCACGCAGGAAGGCGTCCTCGCCCAGTTGCAGAACCGCCTGGCCAGCACCCGCACCGAACTCAGCAGCCTGCGCGAATTCCTCGCCCCCGATGCACCCAGCGTCCGCGTCCTGCAAAGCCAGATCGACTCGCTCGAACGCCAGATCGGCACCGAACGCGCCCGACTCGGCATCGGCGATGCCGGGGCGGCGGCTGGCAGCACGGGCGAGACCATCACCGACTCCCTCAACCGCTCCGTCACGGAATACGAGGCGCTCAAGGTCGATCTCGATTTCCGCCAGCGCGCCTATCTTTCCGCCCTCAGCTCGCTCGAAGCGGCCCGGATCGAGGCCGACCGCCAGCAGCGCTACGTCGCCACCTTCGTCACGCCGTCCCAGCCGCAATCGGCGCGATACCCGCAGGTCACGCTCTCCATGCTTCTGATCGGGACGGTGGCCTTCCTGATCTGGGGCGTCCTCGCCATGTTCATCCACATCCTGCGCGAGCATCTCACATGACGCGCCGCCCCTCACTCCGGCCCCAGAGCGCGGATCAGCCGTCCCTGCCGCCAGCGCAATACCGCCCCGGCCAGCGGGCCGAACAGATGCAGCAGCCGAACCGGCAGCCCCGGCAGCGCATGGAAACGGTCCGCCTCCATCGCCCGGATCAGGCAGGCGGCCACCGCTTCGGGCCGCAGGGCGCGCGGCCCGGCGATCCGCTCCGTGACCAGCGGGCGATGCCCCCGCTCGGCCCGCAGCATCGGCGTCTCGGTATCGGGCGGCTGGCACAGCGTCACCCCGATGCCGCGCCCGGCCAATTCTACCCGCAGCACCTCGGCCAGCCCGCGCAGCGCGAACTTGGACGGCGCATAGCCGCCATAACCATGGATGCCCGCCAATCCCGCCGCCGATCCGATCAACCCGATCCGCGCCCCCGGCTCCAGATGCCGCAAGAGCGGCTGCAACACATGCACCGCGCCGAAATAGTTCACCTCCATCACCCGGCGCTGCGCCGCGATGTCCAGAAGCTCGAACCGCCCCGGCAAGGTGATGCCGGCCGACAGGATCACCCGGTCCGGCACGCCCAGCGCCGCCATGGCCGCATGCATCGCCAGGGCGGCACCGCGCTCCTCCGCCACATCCACCGCCCAGCCCCGCACGGCAAGGCCGGGGGCAAGGGCGGTCAGCCCGTCCACCGCCTGCTTCAGCCGCGCCGCATCGCGGGCGAACAGGGCGATCCCGCCCGGCCCACCCTGCATCCGCCGCGCCCAGTCGCGCGCCACGGCCAGACCGATGCCGCTTGATCCCCCTGTCACGAAGACTGTCCGCACCGCGTTCCCCATGTCACTCGCACCCTTCCAAACAGCCAAGGCTCCCACCATGCCCGCCTGCACCGTGCCGCGCAATCCATCCCGCCGCGCCGCGCCGGTCGCTGCCCGCCTCACCCGCCGCAGCCTCCTTCTGGGCAGCCTTGCCGCGCTCTCGGCCTGCGGCCTGCCGCAACAGGGCCCCACCACCGCCGCCGTCCTGCAAAGTGCCGAGGATCGGGCCTTCCTCCTGATCGACGTCGATGACGCCGTAACCCGCAAGCTTGGCGAGCCGCCGGTCGCCTCCGTCTCGGGCCTCGCACTGGACCCCAGCGCCGCGCCCTCCGATTCCGTGGGGATCGGCGATGTCCTCAACATCCGCATCCTCGAAGCCGGCGCCGGCGGCCTTTTCGCCACAAGCAATGGCGGCGCAGGCGGGACCGATTTCCAGGACGTCACCGTCGGGCGCAACGGCCGCATCGCCCTTCCTTATGTCGGAGAGATCGAGGTCGCCGGTCGCACACCCTCCCAGATCGAAGCCCTGATCGTGGAAAACCTCCAGGGCAAGGCCATCGAACCGCAGGCCCTCGTGCGGATCGCCATGTCGCGCGGCAACCGGGCCGTCATCACCGGCACCGTCGGCTCCCCCGGCCCGTTCGAGCTTTCGCTCAGCGGCGACCGCCTCTCCGCCGCCATCGCCACCGTCGGCGGCAGCGACCATCCGGCCCATGAAACCACCGTCACCATCCTGCGCAACAACCGCCAGGCCCGCGCCCGGCTCAGCGAAATCCTGCTCCAGCCGGAAAACGACATCCCGCTCCAGCGCGACGATCTGGTTGTCCTCGCCCATGAACCGCCCCGCTACACGCTCACAGGCGCGGTGGGCCAGCCCGGCACCTACCGGATCGAAACCCCCCGCTACTCCCTGCTCGAAGCCATCGCCGCCGCGGGCGGTGCCAGCGATGACCGCGCCAATCCCGCCGGTCTCTTCCTCTTCCGGCATGAAATGCCGCGCCGCCTCTCCGGCGCGGGCATTCCGCATCTCGACACCTATCCCGTCACCGAGAAAGGCATCCCGACGGTCTATCGCTTCGACATGTCCCGCCCCGAAACCCAGTTCCGCGCCCAGCGTTTCCTTCTCACCGATGGCGACGCGCTGCTCGTGACCAATGCCGCGACCATCTCGCTGGGCAAGCTTCTGTCCCTCTTCGATCTCGGGGCCGATGTCGTCAACACGGCCCAATCCGTTTCGGAATGACGATCCACCGCCTCCCGCCAGGCTGGACCGAAGACGACCTCCGGGCCGAAGTCCGGGCCATCGGCGCGATCTATCGCCGCCTCTGGCCCGAGGCGGCAATAGACCTCTGCCTGTCCGAGGCGGCGGGATGGTGGGGTGATCCCCGCATCACCCCCGCCCCGACAGAGGACCCCGATCCGCCCCCCGGCATCGCCCGCATCCGCCTGCCCGGCACCACACCCGGCCTGCGGATCGACATCGGCCTGCCGCCGCCCCAGCGCCTCGCCACCCAGCCGACGCCGGAACGCCCGCTCCTGCCCGGCCCGCTCCTGCGCGGCCTGATCGCGCTGCATCCGGTCCTGCCGGAACTGCCCCGCCATCTGCTGGACCGCTGGTCAGCCCTCCGCGCCCATCGCCGCCACGGCACCCGCCCGGTCCCGCCGCCCCTCGCCCAGCCTGCCCCGCAAGCCACCATCCCCCACCGCCCCCCCGCCATCCTGATCGGGATGCACTGGCTCGAGGTGGGCGGGGCCGAACGCCTCGCCTTCGACTGCATCCGCTGGGCACGCGCCGCCGGCCTGCGCGTCATCCTCCTCGCCTCCGTCCCCGCGCCGCAATCCCTGGCCCCGCAGATCGCAGGCGATCCCGGCATCCTCTTCCTGCGGACCGACCGCTACCTTCCGCGCAATCTCTGGCCCGATTTCGTCACCAGTCTGATCGAGGCCGAGAACATCCGCCTCCTCCACATCCACCATTGCCACCCGCTCTACGACTGCCTCCCCCGCCTGCGGACCGATCATCCGGGCCTGACGGTGATCGACAGCACGCATATCGTGGAACATGCCGATGGCGGCTATCCCCGCATCTCGGGCGTCTGGACCCGTTTCATCGACCATCACCACGTCATCAGCACCGACCTCGCCGCCTATTTCCACCGCCGTTTCCCCGTGGAAGACCGCCTTCTCCTCGGCCGCATGTTCGACCGCCGCACGGCACCCCATCGGCTCGTCCCGCCCAACCTGCGCCCCGAAACCCGCCGCCTGCGCCTTGCCTTCGTCGGGCGCCTCAGCCACCAGAAACGGCCGCTGCTCCTGTTTTCCCTGATCCGCGCCCTGATCCGCCGCTTCCTCCGCAAGGGCATCGACGTCGAGGCGACGATCCTCGGCCATGGGGCCTATCGCCCCCTGGTCGAAGACCTCATCCGCCGCCACGCGCTCGCCGACCGCATCCGCCTCCTGCCCCCCGATGCCGATGTTCCCGAACTTCTGGAACGCAGCGACATCCTCCTCCTTCCCTCCGCCAATGAAGGCCTCGCCCTCGTGGGGATCGAAGCGCTGCGCCACGGCTGCCTGCCCCTCGCCACCGATGTAGGCGGGCAATCCGAACTCCTGCCACCCGCCCTTCTGCTGCCCGCCGCACCGCTGGCCTGCCTGCGCCAGGGCCTGCGCCGGATCGACCGGCTCTTCCACGACCCCGCCTTCCTCGAAGACACCCGCCGCGCGGTTCAGGCCCGCTGGCAGGACCTCATCACCGACCCGACGGCGGAGGAGGTGCTTTCCCCCCTCTACCGTCAGGCTGCGGGGCAAGGCGCATGACCTGCCTCGTTGCCGTCATCGTCACCCGCAACCGCGCCGCGCAGGTGATCGGGGTTCTCGACGCGCTTGCCCGTCAGACCCGTCGCCCCGACCTGACCCTCGTCATCGACAACGCCTCGACCGATGACACGCCCGCCCGCCTCAAGGCCCGCAGCGCCACCGATCCGACGCTCCGCCTGCTGCGGCTCGACCGCAATCTCGGCGGTGCGGGCGGCTTTGCCGAAGGCATCCGCCAGGCCTGCGCTCTCGGCGCAAGCCATCTCTGGCTGTCCGATGACGATGCCTTCCCGCAGCCCGATGCGATAGACCGCCTCCTCACCGCCCTTCAGGACTTCGAGTCACGCCTCGACCGCCGCCCCGCCTTTGCCTGTTCCCGCGTGATCTGGACGGATGGCAGCCATTGCGAGATGAACACCCCCCGCCCCGTCTGGGACTGGCCCCGCTTCCTCACCGCGACCGACGGCGTGGCGCTGGTCGATTCCTGCTCCTTCGTCTCGGTCCTCATCCCCCGCTGGGCAGTGGAACGGCACGGCCTGCCGCTGGCCGAGTATTTCATCTGGTTCGACGATGCCGAATACACCCGCCGCCTCTCGACAAGCCATCCCGGCCTCTATGTCCCGGCCAGCGTGATCCGCCACGACATCACCGTGAATCGCGGGGTCAATTTCGGCCGCGTCACGCCGGATGACCTGTGGAAATTCCGCTTCGGCGCCCGCAACGAAGCCTCGTTCCACCTGCATCGGGAAGGCTGGGTCAGCTACCTCCTCTTCGCCGATCACGTCCGCCGCCAGCTTCACGCAGGCAAGGTGCCGTTCCGCCTGCGCTGGCCGATCTGGCGCAGCCTTCTCGCCGCACTGGTCTTCAACCCCAGGCCCCGCCCCCTCAATGCGTCAGCCGCCGCTCCAGAACCGCCCGGATCGCCGCCGGGTCGAAGCGCTCCCCCAACCGCTCGAACAGCGGACGCAACACCTCCGGCTCGGCGGTAAAGGCCTCGTAGCGCGTCTCGAAACAGCAGTCGGGATGCGCCGCGGCATAGCGGGCAAAGCGCGCATCCATGGCCGCCACCATGGCCAAGACATCCGCCGTCTTCCGCTTGCGCCACCAGCGCGATGCCGCCACCGCCTCACCCCGGCGCGTGTTGAATATGAAATGAGCATTCGGAAACCGCGCGCGGATGAAATCCAGATAGGCCTCCAGATCGTCCCCCACCTGGGAATAGCGGATTTCCTTGAACCCGAACCAGCGCGCATCCGGCGGCGGGGCCAGCACTTGCGCAACGAAAGCCTCTACCAGCGCGGCACCAAAGGCCTCGGGCCGGATATGCTCCACCCCGAACCAGGGCTGCGTCGGATGCCGCCCCAGATGGGCAAAACCCTGCCGCACCTCCACCGCCCGCCGTTCGGCCCGCCACAGGCCTTCCAGAAGGTTCAAGTTCTCGCCCCGTATGGTGCAGCCCGGTATCGTCATCAACAGGTTCTGAAGCAAGGTCGATCCGCTGCGCCCATAGGTCACGATGAACAGCGTGCCGCGCAGATCGGGATAGGCGCGCAGCAGGCCCGCTTTCCGCGGCCAAAGCCTCATCCGCATCTCGCCCTCCCGCCTGTCGCGCCGGTCAGAACGTCAGCTCGAAACCGTTCTCGGCATAGAAGGCCCGCAGTTCCGCCAGAAGCTCCGCAAACCGCCGGTTCGTGGCGCCCCAGTCGTGATCTGCGATCACCCGCACCGGATCGGCCCAGTCCTGCCGCACATCCCGCCAGGGCAGGCCGTAAAGCCTGCAAAACTCCTCCAGCCGCGAGTCATAGGTCAGGTACTGGCAGGGCCGCCCCTGCAACAGCGCCACCATATTGCCGTGGAACCGGAAGCCGATCACCGCATCCAGATCGCGCGCCTTGGCCAGCCATTCCTCGATGCTCTTCACGCTCACCAGATGCGCCATGAACCGCTCCGGCGCGACCTGCCCCGTCAGCCCGATCCGCTCCAGCACCTTTTCCGCCGCGACCCGCCGCTCCGCCAAGGGCAGGGACCGGTCGGCCGCATCATATTCCAGCATCACCCCCTGCTCGAACAGCGACAGGATCAGCGCATTCTCCAGCCCCCAGCGCACCGCCGCGCCATGGCTTCGCAACGCGGCAACGGGATCGCGGCAAAAGATGTTGCGCGTCAGCCCGGAATGCAGCGACACGCCGATGGCCCGCTCCGGCCGCAACAGCGTCTCCGGCACCACGACCTCGGGGCAGGTCTGCCGGTAAAACAGCGACGGGCAGCCCGTCACCCGGATGTTGCGCCCCCCCAGCCGTTCCACCACCGCCGCGGTAAACTCCCCACGCACGGAAATGCTGACCGATTTCTCGTTCAGCCGCGCGATGAAATCGCGCGCCGGGGGGTGGTCATCCAGAAAGGTCACATCCGCCTCGGGGTTCTGCGCCCCCAGCCCCACAATCGCCATCGGCATGTCCAGCGCATCCAGCGTCAGGTTCGCCGCCGCGAAGTCAAACCTCTTGTGCAGATAGGTCGATCCCCGGACGATTGCCCGCTGCGCCACGCCCTTCGGCGCATAGCCGAACCCCACCCGCAACGTGCGCTTCAGCGCCAGTTGCCGCAGGATCGCGACACAGACGAGCATGTCCCCGTAATTCGGTTTCCAGGCGGAACTGCGCATATCCGGCCAGGTTGTCAGGTCGCGCTCCGTGGAATGGTTGAAATGCACAAGCGCCGTCACGCCTGTCTCCACCGCTTTCGCCTTGTCGGGCCTTGGCTTGCTGTCCACCGTCATCCACCTGTTCCTGTCACGTCCCGGGCCGCAGCCGCGCCAGCAGCGCCGCCACCGCCCAATTCCAGTCCCGCCCGGCCATGTCGGCCTGCGCCTGTGCCGAAAGCCGCGCCAGCAGCGCCGGGTCCTCCGCCAGCCGCCGCAGCGCCTCCACCGCCTGGCCGGGGATATCCTCGCCGCCCAGCAGCACGCCGTTCTCGCCGTCGCGCAGCACTTCCGCCACTGCGCCCACATCCGTCGCCACCGGCACCACGCCCGACCGCATCGCCTCCAGCACCGTCAGCGGCAGCCCCTCGAAATAGGACGGCAGAAAGAACACATCCGCCTCGGCCAGCGCCTCGGCCAGCGCCCCGGGGTTCTGGATCGGCGGCTCCACCATCGCGGCAATGTCCTCGGGCAGCGCGCCGCCGCCATCCAGCACCGCCTTCCCGATCAACCGCCAGCGCAAGGGCAGGCCCGCCATCCGCGCGTGGCGCAGCGTGGCCACCAGCCGGTCCACACCCTTCTGCCCGTCCAGCCTGCCCAGATAGATCACCCGCAGCGGCGCACCCTCGGGCCGTGGCTTGCGCAGAACGCCCTCCGGCAGGGCAAAGCTCGGTGCATTCAACACCGGCACGATCTTTTCCTCCGGCACCCCCATCGCGTGGCACCACCCGGCAAGCTGCTCGGAACAGGGCAGGAACAGGTCATAGGCATGTTCATAGGCAAGCCCGAGATAGACATTCCCCACGGGCCGGGAAAACGGACTCAGATCGTTCAGATGCAGCGACAGCCCGGTCTTCACACCAAAGCGGCGCAGCTTGCCCATCACCCCGGAAATCGCCCCGCCATGGAAGTTCAGCACGGCATCCAGCCAGGCCAGCATCGCCAGCGCATCGCCGTGATCGCCCCAGCGCGCCCAGTCCGACAGCACCGTCCCGTCATAAAGCGTCTGGCCCCCGCCCCAGGTCGCAAAGGCCGGGTCGCAGAAGAAGGTCACGCTTTCGAAGGCATCCCGCCATTCCGGGCCAAGCTGGATCTCCCGCGCCTCCAGAACGAAGAGATGCGGCACCAGCCCCGCCGCCTTCAGCGCCGCCGCGACATTCAGCGCAACCCGCTCCACGCCGCCGAACTCCACCAGCGGCAGCAGGAAGCCGACATGGAACCGCCCGTCTCCCGCCCGCGGAAAGGCCGCCTTGCCCCCGGTCGGCACCCGCGCCACCTCATGGCTGCGGGTCCGCCAGACGACATCCGGATTGCGCCATTCCCAGACCTTGTCCGCCGCCGCGCGATAGACCGACCCTTGCATCCGGCGGGCCAGCGCCACCATGTCCTGCGCCACCGACCAGGGCGCCACGCGCGCCGCCTCGGGCAGGAACTGACGCAACCGCGTCAGAAACCCGCCCGTCACCGGCGGCACCAGCGACGGCGGCAGGCGCAGCCGCACCACGCCCGCCGGCACCGAACAGACCGCCGCCGCCAGCCCGGACACCCAATCGTCCGACCGGTCGCGGAACAATTCGCCCAGCAAGGCGGGCCGCAGCATCACCATCTCGGCCTGAAACCGCATCCGCCCCTGCACCGCCTCCTCCGACCAGCCCAACCGGTCGGCCTTGCCGCGCTCCAGCGCAAGCCCGGCAAAAAGATGATCCGCCGTCCGCCGCTCCAGGAGCCACAGCGCGAAATGCACCATCCCCGCCGCCGTCAGCGCCGCCAGCACCGCACTGCGGGTCACCACCAGGAAGGGCGGCACGTGATAGCGGCTGCTCCCGGTCTGCCCGCGCCACCACAGCGCCTCGAACTCCGCCAGGGTCAGCCGCTCCACCGGCCCCTGCGCCGGGTCCAGCATGACCAGAACCTCGTCCCGGTCGCTCAGCACCACGGCATAGCGGGGCGCCTCCACCTGCTCCAGATCGACCAGCCGCCTCGGCCGATACAGGGCCCGGTGCTTCCGCTCGATCTCGCCCCGGATGACCGCCGCATCCCGTTCGGACTCGGCCAGCATGCTTTCCCCGCGCTTGCGGTAGAGAAAGCCGAAATTCTCCAGATTCCGGCCCCGGAACCCGGCCCCGCCCGCCTGAAGGAAGAACTCCCAATCCTCGAAACCGTGCCTGAAGCTGACATCGAACAGGATGCCCGCCGCAAAGACCCGCCGCCGGATCAGGCTGCCCGCTTCGCACAGGTTCATCTGGCTGTGCAGCAAAAGCGAATAGTCGCCGCCATAATCCCCGGCGAAGGTCAGGCCGAACATGTCGATATTGGGATAGATCCAGTCCGCCTCGGGATGGTCGTCCAGTTCCGCCACCGCCCGCGCCAGCGCGCCGGGCCGCAGCCGGTTGTCCGCATCCATCATGTAGATCGCATCCACCTCCGGCGCCTCCGCCAGCACATGCCGGATGCCGTGGTTGCGCGCATCGCTCAACCCGCCATTCGGCTTGCGCAGATAGCGGATACGCTCCGGCCAGGCCTCGGCATAGGCCCGGCAGACCGCCTCCGTCTCCTGATGCGGACACCCGTCATTGACGATCACGACATGCAGCGCAAAGTCACCCTCCTGCGCCAGCGCGCTCTCGATCGCCTCCGGCAGCAGGACGGAATGCCGGAACACCGGAATGATCACGGCGACCGCCCGCACCGGCAGATGCATCGCGCCCGTCAGGGCGCGCTCCCCTTCCGCCAGATCATCCCGCATATCGCGCCTCAGACATGCAGCACCACCGACGAGAACCCGCTCCAGCCATAAGCATTGCTCGTCGCACCGGGCGGCAGCCGCGTCATCAGATAGAGGTCATGCTCCGCCGCAGGCAGATCGGGCAGGATCAGCGTCACCTGCCCGGCCCGCATCGGCTTCATCCGCACCCAGCCCGAATGGGCCTCCTCGGGAAAATCCGGCAGCGCGCCGGGCCGCTTCGGCCGCATCGCGGCAGGCAGCACCGCAATCGCATACTCCACCACCGGCCCCTTGGCGTTCCGCGTCATGACGTCAACCGAAACCTGACGCGGCCCCGCCAGAGGCAGCGGCAGAATTGCACAGGCCACCTGCTCGGGCATCACATGCACCAACAGCGCACCGCCGCCCTGCACCGGCGTCATGTCCCGCGCCAGCGTGTCCAGATTGATCGCCCGCAGCAGATCGCGCGCCTCCAGCCGCCGCATTCCGGGACCCGCCTCCATCTCGCCATCTGGCAATCGCCCCGTGGCCGAAGCCGGTGCGCGCACGCCCGGCAGATAGTGCCAGATCTCCATCGCCAGCACATGCCGCCCCACCGGCGTCCCGCCACCGGTCTGCGGCCGGAACCGCGGGTCGGGATGCGCCATCGCCGTGGCCAGCCGCAGCGGAACCGCCCCGCTCCAGCCAAGCCGAAGCTGCAACCCGACCGGATCTTCCTCCAGCCCCCGCACCAGCGACAGCCTCAGCCAGCCCGAAGAAAGTTGCGCCGCGGGCAAGGTCCATTCCGCCAGTTCCCGGCCCAGATCGGGGCTTTCCAGCCGGCAGGTCAGCACCCCCTGCCGCGGCTGCGGCACTTCCGCGATCCGCACCGCCAGATCGGACAGGCCCACGCTCCCCCCCGGCAGCCGCTGCACCATCTCTGCCCCGCTCGGCAGTTCGGCCACCGGACTTCCCTCGACCGGGGCCAAGGCCATCAGCAACTTGCGCTCCGACAGGCGATGGTGAAACGCATGGGCCTCCAGCCGGGCAAAGGCCGCCTGCATCGCCTCATGCTCCCGCCGCAAGGCGGCCATGTCGCGCATCAGGGCCACCGCCCGCCGCGCCGCGCCCTGCCGCTGTGCCAAAAGCACGTCCGCGATCCAGGACAGCGCCGCCTCGCGCCGCGCCCCGGCACGTTCCTCGCTCAGGTCCAGCCGGTCGGGCAGGGAAACGCCGAACCGCGCCAGCCACCCCGCCGCCATCGCCTCCACCGCCGCCGCCCCGGCCCGCGACAGGACAAGCACGCCCAGCGCCGCGCCATGCACCAGATCGGCCGGAACGCCCCGCCCCTCCAGAACAAAGCCCTCCGCCCCGCCAACGCAAAGCGCCACGGGAAGCGCAAGCTTTCGCGCCGCCTCCAGATCGGCATCGGCCACAAGGATCAGGGAAGATGGGACAGCCTGCCCCGCATTCCGGTCGCGCGCCCTTGCGGGCTCGGTCATCTCCACCGACACGAATTCCACCACTTACACACAGGATGACGGGTCACGACCCAACGACAGGCACAATAGGAACACAGGAAGACGCCGTCAACCGGGGCGCCGTCACTGCCGCCTGCGCGCCTTATCTTCCAACGAATTCAAAGGCAAAACGTGTCGCAGCCCCCTCCGGAGGCGGCGGAAACGGCGCGGCGCGGCGGATATGGTCCACCGCCACCTGATCCAGGGCCACCGATCCCGAAGAGGCCACGACCGCAACCCGCCGCAGCCCGCCATCCGCCCCGATCTCGAACCCCACCGTCACCTTGCCCCGCTCCGGGGCCTTCTGCCGCCGCAGTTTCGCAATCTGGCGCATCACCACATCGCCATAGTGCGCCGCCGACTGCCCGCCCGCCGCGCGCCGCACCTCGGCGGGCCGCACCGCCTGCGTCGCCCCCGCCGCCTGCGCCGCCGCCGGGGCCGCCTCCGCCTCGGCTGTCTGCTTCTCCGGGGCGGGCTCCCGGCGCGGCGCCTCTGCCGTCTCGGCAGGCGTCTCCGGGCTGCGCCGCGCTCGCTCCGGCCGCGGCTGCGGCCTCGGACTGACCGCCAGCTCCCTTGTCGGCTCTGCCACTTCGGGCGGGGGCGGCGGGGCCGCAGGCAGGATCGGCGGGGCCTCGGCCTCCGGCAGCGTCATCTCCGGCAGCGTCATCTCCGGCGGCGCAAGATCGGGGCGCGGCATCGCCACAGGTGCCACCTGCGGCACCGGATCGGCCAGCGGCACCTCCGGCGCGACCTCCGCCTCGGCCATGCGCGGCGCCTCCGCCACCACGGTAGGCGGCGTCGAGGGCAGCACCGCCGCCATCGCCACCACCCCCACCGACAGATCCAGCGCCACCGCCTCCACCGCCCCGTCTCCGGCAGGCGCCAGAGGCCCCCGCAGCGCCGCCGCCGCCGCCCCGGCGAACAGCCCCGCCGTCACCGCCGCCGCGCCCAGCCATCCTGCCAGATCGCGCGCCCCGCTCATCCCCCCGCCTCCTCCGTCCCGACCAGCGCCACCTTCAGAAAGCCCGCAGCCCGCAGCGCATCCAGCACTTCCATCATCTGCCCGTAAGGCAGCGCCGCATCTCCCCGGATCAGCACCGCCCGGCTTCGGTCCCCGCCGCTCGCCGCCTCCAGCGCGGGCGCCAGCCCCTCGGGCGCGACCTCCGTCTCGCCCACCGACCAGACGCCCTCCGCCGTCACCGTCATCCAGATCGGCTCTTCCGGCCGGTCCTGCGGCGCGGCCGAACTCGTGGGCAGGGTTACCGGCACATCCACAGTCGAAAGCGGCGCCGCCACCATGAAGACGATCAGCAAGACCAACATCACGTCGATAAAGGGGGTGACGTTGATCTCCGCCGCCACCTCATCCTCCTCCCCCTCGCGCGGCAGCCCCCCGCTCACGCCCCCGCCCTCCGGTCCAGATCGCGCGACAGCAGCACCTCGATGACCACCGCCATATCGGCCATCCCCTGCCGCAGGGCGGCCACCCGCCGCTGCACGGCGTTATAGACAATCACCGCCGGAATCGCCGCGACCAGACCAAAGCCCGTCACCAGCAGCGCCTCGGCAATCCCCGGCGCGACCACGGCAAGGTTCGTCGTCCCCTCCGCGCTGATCGCAAGGAAGGACGACATGATCCCCCAGACCGTCCCGAACAGCCCGATGAAGGGCGCCGTCGCCGCCACTGTGGCCAGAACGCCGGTCCCCCGGCGCAGCCGCGCCGTGGCCCGCCCGGCCACCCGCTCCAGCCGCGCCCGGACGCGCTCCTTCACCCCCGCCGACACGGCGGCCGATGGTCCCGGCGGCATCAGCGCCACCTCCTCCACCGCCGCCTCGGCCATCGCCGCCCCCGGACAGCGCCGCCCGCGCAGGATCATCCCCGCCTCGGCCAGCGTCCCGGCCCGCGCCACGGCGGCCAGGCTCAGCCGCAGCCGATGCCCCGCCAGCCACAATTCCCCCAGCTTGAAGACCAGTACCGTCACCACGGCGAACAGCCCCAGCCCCAGCAGCAGGCTCACAACCTGCACCACCCAATGTGCGGCCTGAAGCATCTCCACAACGGGAACGGGCGCATGAAGGGGGGTCAGGGCGGGGCTGGTCGCCCCCCCCTCCTGCGCCAGCGCGGTCCCCGGCAGGACCGGCAGGAAAGCCAGCACCCGCCGCATCAGAAGGCGATCCGCTTCGCGATCGACAGCTTCGCATTCCGCCCCACCGCATTGTCCAGCGCCAGGTTGTTGCGATAGGTCTCGTCGAAGATGTTCTCCACCGACAGGTTCACTTCCAGCCCGGCCAGCGCACCCTCTTCCGGGGCCCAGGTCAGGAACAGGTCATGCGTGTCATAGGACGTCCCGCTCGTCGTCGCCGACGATGTGGTGATGTCGTCGAAATAGCTCGCCCGCCACCCCAGCGTCAGCGCCTGCTCCGGCAGCTTCGCGCCCAGCGTCAGCACCACATTCTCCGCAGGCGTATCGGCCAGCGTCAGCCCCGTCGTCTCGTCCTTCGTCCGCACATGGGCATAGGCCAGTTGCGCGAACCAGCGCTCGGCGTCATAGGCCGCCTCGATCTCGCCGCCCCAAAGCTCTGCCGCAGCAATGTTCGAGAAGTAGGGAACCGACGGCCCCCCCGCCACGCGCGGCGTCACCGCGATCATGTTGGTCACGTCGTTGTGGAAGGCTGTCACCTTCATCTGGAAGCTGTCACCCTCCGACAGGATGTTGCCACGCTGGAAGGTGAAGCCCAGTTCCACCGTGTCGGCCGTCTCCTTTTCCAGACCAAGGCTCACCGTCCGCGCGGGCAAGGCCCCCGCCGCCTGCGTGGAATACAGCTCGTCCAGCGTCGGCATCCGCTCCGTCCGCGCCACTGACCCGAACAGCGCGAAACTGTCGTTGATCTCGTACATCGCGGCGATCTTCGGCGACACGGCCGTATCCTCCTGCGCCGTCCCCCCCGCCGCAGCCGAGGCCGCATTCGGCACCTGCTCGCCGAAATCGACCCGCACGCCGGGAATGATCGTCAACCGTTCCGCAAAGGTGAACTCGCCCTGCACATAGGCCCCGATGCGGCTGTCCGTGCCACCCGGATGAAAGCCCAGCGCCCCAAGGGACGAGGTCGCCGTCCGCTCTTGCTCCATCACCTGCACCCCGAAGGTCAGGTAATTCTCCCAGCCGCCCGCGCTCAGATCGGCGATGTTCTCCACCTTCAGGGTCGTGGTGGCATAGCCGTAGGAACTGTCGCACAGCACCTGGAACGTGCCCACCGAACACAGCGCACCCAGCGAATAGTCGCTCTTCTCCACCGAGGTATCCGTATAGGATGCCTGCACCGTCAGATCGAGAAGCGGGTTGTCCCGGAATTCGTTCCGCCAGGTCAGGGTGATCGTGTCATCCACCGAATGCAGGTCATGCAGCCCGAAGGAGGTCACCGTCGCGCCCCCCGTCTGCGCCACCGGCGTATCGTCCAGATCGCTGTCCGTCCGCGAGACCGAGAAGGTCAGGCTCTGCTCCCCCTCCGCCCCGAAGGACCACTTCCCCTTCAGAAGGCCCGACCAGCCCTCATAGGCCGTCCCCGCCAGCCGTGTCCCCGATCCATCCGCCTTGTCATTCGACGAGGTGGTGTTCAGCGCCGCAAGGAACTCTGCATTCCCCACCCGCGTCGCCGACAGCACGCCCAGCTTCACCCCCTCGCCATTCGACTCGTATCCGCTGGAAAAGCGGAAGGCCTGGGTCTCGCCCTCTTCCAGATAGTCGCTCGCATCCTTGGTGGTGAAATTCACCGCCCCGCCGATGGCCCCCGATCCGTAAAGCGTCGAAGAGGCCGGTCCCCGCAGCACCTCCACCCGCTTGTAAAGGTCCAGATCGCCGAAGAACGATCCCATCCGGTAGCTCTCATAGAATTTCGGCGCACCATCCACCGTGACGATGATCCGCGCCTCCGAGGCCGTCTGCTCGCTGTTGCCGATCCCCCGGATGTTGAAGGCCTGTCCCAGCACTCGGGCCGAGGCCCCCGCCCCCTGCACCCCCGGCACCGACTTGAACAGGTCCGAAAGCGTGGCAGGCTGGTCCCGCTCCAGTTCCGCTTCCTCGATCGTCGTCACCGCCTGCGGCGTCTCGATCGCCACCTTCGCCGTCCCGGCGCCAAGGATGATGCGGCCCAGCATCTGGAAGAACCCGTCGCTCTCCTGCGCGGCCACGGGACCGGCACAGATCAGAATCAACGGAACGGAACACAGAAGTTGCGCCCGGAAGGCGCGCGAACGGATCGCCATGGATCACCCCATTAGATGTTGTTTTTGCAGGGCTGGCCGGGCGAAATCCGGAAAGGGTCGCGTGGCTGGCGGCAGGCCGGAAAATTCCGACTTGATCTGTCAGGAAATGGCTTCTAGAAAAGCTGACCATAACTGTCAAGTATCCCCGATACCTGACCGACGCGCACCAGCCCCTTGCCCCGGCCTCGGCCCCGGCCCGCCAGACGCGCCCCCGCCTCAAGACCCGGAGCATCCGTCATGGCCCTCGGCCAAACCCCTTCCCTCACCCCGTCCGACATCCGCGCCCTGCGCGCCGCAAACCCCAAGGCCCGCGCCCGCGACTTCGCCCATGCGCAGGGCCTGACCGAGGCAGATCTCGTCGCCGCCCATGTCGGCCATGGCGTCACCGTCATCGACGCGACGCCAGACCGGCTCTTTCCCCTGATCCGCGACCTCGGCGATGTGATGGCGCTCACCCGCAACGACTCCTGCGTCCACGAACGCCGCGGGGTCTATTCCGATTACCGCTCCGGCCCCCATGCCGCGATGGTCCTCGACCCGGAAATCGACCTGCGCATCTTCCCCGCCTATTGGGTCCATGCCTTCGCCGTGATCGAACAGGGCGAAGACGGCCCGAAACGCAGCCTGCAAATCTTCGACGCCGCAGGCGATGCGGTCCACAAGGTGCATCTGAAACCCGAATCCGATGCCGCCGCCTTCGACCGCCTTGTCGCGGCCCTCGGGCAGAACCAGCAGGACCAGACGCTCCACCTCATCCCCCGCACCCCGCCCGAAGGCCCCAAGGGCAACCCCGCCCGCGCCGATGACCTGCGCCGCGAATGGGACGCGATGACCGACACGCACCAGTTCAACACCCTCACCCGCCGGCTCAAGATGAACCGCCTCGGCGCCTATCGCCTTGCCGGGGAAAGCCGCGCCGTCCGCGTGGCGCAGGACGGCATCACCCGGGCCCTGCACGCCGCCGCCGAAGGCGGCATCCCCCTGATGGTCTTCGTCGGCAATCAGGGCTGCATCCAGATCCACGGCGGCCCCATCGCCAAAGTCGTCCCGATGGGCCCGTGGATCAACGTGATGGACCCGCGCTTCAACCTCCATCTCCGCACCGACCACATCGCCGAAGTCTGGCGCATCTGGAAACCCACCCGCACCGGCGCCGCGATCAGCCTTGAGGCCTTCGATGCGAGGGGCAGCCTGATCCTTCAGATCTTCGGCTACCGCAAGGACGCCGCGCCGACCGCCTGGAACGCCTTCACCGCCTCCCTCCCCGCGCTGGAAGAGGTGACGGCATGATCCGCCTTCTTCCCCTCCTCGCCCTTCTCGCCACTCCGGCCCTCGCGGACCCGGCGCAACGGGTGCTCACCCTCGGTGGCTCTGTCACCGAAATCGCCGTGGCCCTGGGCGCACAGGACCGGCTCATCGCCCGCGACACCACCTCCACCTTCCCGCCCGAGGTCACCTCCCTTCCCGATGTCGGCTATTTCCGCGCCCTCTCGCCCGAAGGCGTGCTGGCCCTCAATCCCGACCTGATCCTGTCCGAAGATGGCGCAGGCCCGCCCGAGGCGCTCGACATCCTTCAGGCCGCAGGCATCCCCTTCATCTCCACCGGTCAGGACACCACGCCCGAAGGCCTCATCGCCAAAATCAACGTCGTGGCCCGCGCCCTCGACCTGCCCGAGGAAGGCAAGGCCCTCGCCGCCCGCACCGCCGCAGGCCTGGCCGAAGCAAAGGCCCGCGCCGCAACGGTGCAGTCCCCGAAACGCGTGCTCTTCGTCCTCTCGCTTCAGGGCGGGCGCATCATGGCGGGGGGCGAAGGCTCCTCGGCCGAAAGCATCATCGCCCTGGCGGGGGGCATCAATGCCGCCACGGGCTTCGACGGCTACAAGCAGATCACGGATGAGGCGGTCATCGCCGCCGCGCCCGACGTCATCCTGATGATGGATCGCGAAGGCGACCTGGCCATCGCCAATGACGACGTGCTCTCTCATCCCGCCCTCTCGCAGACCCCGGCCGCAAAGTCAGGCGCGATCCTGCGGATGGACGGCCTCCTGCTCCTCGGCTTCGGCCCCCGCACCCCGCAGGCAGCGGCAGAGCTTCACGCCCTCCTCTACCCCACCACGGGCTGAACCATGGTCGCCCTCCCCCTCCCCGACGAAGGCAGCCGTCCAAAGCCGCGCCACATCACGCTGGTCCTGCTAGCCCTCGCGGCGGGCGTGTCGCTCCTGTCGCTCGGCACCGGGGCGGCGGGCCTGCCGCCCGCCCGCCTGCTCGCGGCCCTGTCCGGCATCGACGCGCTGACCCCGGCCGAATCCCTCATCCTGCACGACATTCGCCTGCCCCGCCTGGCCATGGGACTGATGGTCGGCGCCGCGCTCGCCGTGGCGGGCGCGCTGATGCAGGGCCTTTTCCGCAACCCGCTGGCCGATCCCGGCATCGTCGGCGTGGGGGCGGGCGCCGGGCTGGGGGCCGTCCTCGCCATCGTGCTGGGCGGTCTCCTGCCGCCCGCCCTCGCCGCGCTGATCGGGGGGCAGCTCGTTCCCTTCGCCGCCTTTCTTGGCGGCTGGATCGCCACCCTCATCCTCGCCCGCGCCGCCATGTCCGGCGGCCGGACCTCCGTCGCCACCCTCCTCCTTGCCGGGATCGCGCTCGGCGCTCTGGCCGGGGCGGCCACCGGCATCCTCACCTTCCTCGCCGATGACCAGCAGTTGCGCGACCTTACCTTCTGGTCCATGGGCTCCCTCGCCGGGGCAAGCTGGGCCAGGATCGCCACCGCCCTGCCGCTGATCCTGCCTGTCGTCCTCCTCGCCCCCCTCCTCGCCCGCGCGCTCAACGGCCTCGCCTTGGGCGAGGCGCAGGCCGCCCATATGGGCATCGCCGTCGAACGCACCAAGCGCCTGACCATCCTCGCCACCGCCGCCGCGGCGGGCGCGGCCACCGCCATCGCAGGCGGCATCGGCTTCATCGGCATCGTCGTGCCGCATCTCCTGCGGCTGGCCTGCGGGCCGGATCACCGCACGCTCCTGCCCCATGCCGCCCTTCTCGGCGGCACCCTCCTCGTCGCGGCCGACATGATCGCCCGCACCCTCACCGCCCCTGCCGAACTTCCCATCGGCATCGTCACCGCCACGCTCGGCGCGCCGATCTTCCTCTGGATCCTCCTGCGCCGCCGCGGCCTTGCCGGGATCTGACCCATGCTCGACGCCCGCAACCTGACCCTCACCCGCAACCGCCGCCCGGTCCTCACCGACATCACCCTCACCGCCCGGCCCGGCGAAGTGACCGCTCTCATCGGCCCCAACGGCGCAGGCAAATCCACGCTTCTCGCCGCCCTGACCGGCGACCTGCGCCCCGACAGCGGCAGCATCCACCTGAACGGCGACGATCTCGCCACCCTCCCGCCGCGCGCGCTGGCCGCCCGCCGCGCCGTCCTCACCCAGACGACCGAGGTCGCCTTCCCCTTCACCGTGGCCGAACTCATCTGTCTCGGGGTCGAGGCCAGCCCCGGCCCCGCCGACCCTGCCCTGATCGACCGTCTCCTGACCGAGGTCGATCTCCCCGGCATGGCCGAGCGTCCCTATCACGCCCTCTCCGGGGGCGAAGCGCAGCGCGTCCATTTCGCCCGCATCCTCGCCCAGGCCCGCCGCGCGACCACACCGCAAGGCCCCGTCTGGCTCTTCCTCGACGAACCCGTCAGCAGCCTCGACATCGCCCATCAGCTCCTCGTCATGCGCCGCGCCCGCCGCTTCGCCACCGAAGGCGGCGGCGTCCTCGCCGTCCTGCACGACCTCAATCTCACCGCGATGGTGGCCGACAGGGTGGTCCTCCTCGCGCAAGGCCGCTGCCTCGCCGCAGGCCCCCCCGCCGAAGTCCTCACCGACGCGCTCCTGTCCGAAGCCTATCGCTGCCCCATCCGCACCTGCCGCAGCCCCGCCAGTGGCCCCTGGCTCCTGCCACAGATGGCGGGCGGCTAGACCAGCCGCCCCATCCGCGCCGCCAGTCGCAGCGCATGGGCCGCATCCTGCGCCACACCCGGCAGCACCGGGTCATAGACCGCCCGGATCACCCCCGCGATCTCGGGCCGCAGCATCACCGCGCCGCCCTCCGCCACCACGAGCGGCGACCGGTCCGCAAAGGCCCGATCCGACCACAGCACGATCACCTGCACCGCCTGGCTCAGGGCCAGCGTCTCCACCGGCACCGCCGCCAGATGGGCATCCATCCGCACAAAAACAAAGGCCGCCCGGATCGCCCCCTCCGGGTCAAAGCGGAAGATGCGATACTGGTTCGCCTCCGCCGCCTCCAGCCTGGCGCAAAGCTCGGCCAGCCCCGGCACCAGCCGGTCAAGGTTCGGCACCTCAGGCAATTCCGCCCAGTCGCGGAAGAAGAAGATCATCAGGTTAGCGCCAAGCTCCGGGTCCGTCTCGGCCATCCGGTGCCCGGCCAACGCCACCACCGCCTCCAGCGCGCCCTTCACCACCGAAAGCGTCGCCTCCTCCACGCCAAAGACCACCGGCACGATGGGCCGCCCCCAGCGGGCGCAAAGATACTGCCCATCCGCCCGCGTGAACAACGCCCGCACCTGATCCGGTTCCATCCCCGCCCCCAGCGACCCCGACCCGCGCGCCTTACCGCCTTCCCGCACGCACCTCAACCGCGCAAAGGGCCTGCCCCTGCCGCAGGCAGGACGCAAGCCCTTCCCCGGCTCACAGCCCCAGATGCCCCGCCACCGCCGCGATCACCGCCTCATGGATCGCCCCGCGATCGGCCCCGTCGGGATCGGTGCAGACCGGATCGTCCCCCTCCTCCTCCAGGATCACCGCCCCCTTTTCGGTGCAGAGCGGCAGGACCGAAAAGTGATAGGCCGGCACCACCTCCACCAGCCGCGCCTGCGGCACCAGGGCGGCAAACCCGCTTCCCCCGGCCGAGATGTCAGTGCTGTCCAACCGATCCGCACCCGCCCCCAACTGGATCAGCAGGGTCGGCACCGTCAGCCCCGCCACATCCGCAGCATCCAGCCCCCAGGTCAGTCCCGGATCAATCGCCACCACCGCATCCACCCGCGCGTCAGACCACTCACCATCCCAAAGCGCCGCATCCAGCAGCCCCAGATCGCCCCCCCGCGCCGCGATGTCCCGGCAATGCCCCGTCGGCGCTGTCGCGCAATGCGCCCGGTATCCGGCAAGGTTCCCCCGTACCCCACCCAGGCTCAGCGCCGTCCAGCCCCCGTAGGAAAACCCCGCCGCCGCGATCCGCGCCTCGTCAATCATCGGCCCCAGAACCGGATCGGCCAGCACGTGATCCAGCGCCAGCCGCAGATCCTCCGCCCGCGTCCAATGCCGCAAGCCCGCCTGCATGTCGAAATCGAAGACCGTGCTTTCCGGATGGTTCACCCCCACCACCACCGCCCCCCGCGCGGCCAGCGCCACCGCCAGCCATGCAAGCGACCGGTAATGCCCCCCAAGCCCATGCGACAGCAGGACCAGAGGATAGCGCCCCGCCGCCACCTCCGCCTCCGGGGCCACCGTCACGGGTCGGAAGACGGGGTTCCCGGCAAAGGGCGCAACCGCGCTGCCATCCACCGCCGGATACCAGACGGCAAATTCCATATCCCGCCCGTGATGCGGCGCGGGGATCCTGCCTTCCTGCACCCCCGCCACGGGGCCCGCCTCTTCGGCGGAGAGGGCAGCAGGCAGTAGCGAAAGGCACAGCGTGACAATCAGGGTCTTCATCGGATCACTCCATCGGTTGGCAAGGTTTCGAACACCCCCTCCCTGCCAAGCCATTCCCCGCCCCGCGCCCTGAAACCGGTTCAAGGTTGTGCAAAACCGGTTCGAGGACTACCCCTGTCCCCATGATCGCCCTGCCCCTGCCGCTTGTCCTGTCCCTGATCCTCGGCTTCCTCGCGCTGCGGATGGCGCTGCGTGGCCGCCCTGTGCCGGTGATCGCGGGCCTTCTCGCCCTGCTCGCGGTCCAGGCCCTCATCAATGCGCTCGCCCTCCATTACGGCCATGCGGGCGCCCGCCTCGCCCAGCCCGTCACCGCCATGGCGATCCCCGCCCTCGCCTGGCTCGCGTGGAAGGCCGACGGCCTCGCCCACCCCCTTGCCCCCCGCGATGTACTCCATGCCGCAGGCCCGCTGGCCGCGCTCGCCCTGCGCTGGCAGGGCGGGCTTCTCCTCGAACTCCTCGTCCCTCTCACCTATGCCGCCTATGCCGCGGCCATCGCCCTCGCCCTGCACCGCACAGGGCCGGACCTGCCGCGCACCCGCCTCGGCCAGGGCGGCCATCCACGCCTCCTCTGGGGCGGCATTGCCCTCGCGCTCGGCCTCTCCTCCCTGTCCGATTTCGGCATTGCCGCCGCCATGGCCGCAGGCCACGCTGCCCGCGTACCGCTGATCGTCGATATCGCCACCACCGCGCTCCTCCTCGGCATCGGCACGCTGGCACTGGCCGCCGAACGCCTCACCGCCCCAGGCGACACCCGCGACAGCCCCGTTCCGCCCATGGCGACCGAAGACGACCACGCCCTCATGGCCCGCCTGCACGACCTGATGGAAACCCGCCGCCTCTGGCGCGACCCGGACCTCACGCTCACCCAGCTTGCCCGCCGCCTCCAGGTGCCCGCCAAACGCCTATCCACCGCCGTTAACCGCGCCACCGGCGACAATATCTCGCGCCTCGTGAACGGCTACCGCATCCGCGCCGCCTGTGCGGCACTCGCCAAAGGCGCCACGGCGACCGAGGCGATGCTCGACGCAGGCATCCTGACCAAATCCAACTTCAACCGCGAATTCCGCCGCATCACGGGCCAGACGCCCACGGAATGGCAATCCACCCACCGCCAGACCTGACCTGCATCCTGTGAAAGATACTCTGCGGGGGCAGGCCGCGCGTCCCGCGCGGCCGTAGGGGCGCAAAGCCCCATTCCCTCACGCCTCGAACAGATCCGGCTGCCCCGGCCCCTTCGGCGGCTCCAGCCCCAGATGCCGCCAGGCCTTGGCCGCCAGCATCCGCCCGCGCGGCGTGCGCTGGATCAGCCCCTGCTGCAACAAGAACGGCTCGATCACCTCCTCGATCGCATCCCGCGCCTCCGACAGCGCCGCCGCAATCGTCTCCACCCCCACCGGGCCGCCGCCATAATTCTCCGCCAGCAGGCCCAGATAGCGCCGGTCCGCGCCATCCAGCCCCAGATGATCCACCCCAAGCCGCGTCAGCGCCCGGTCGGCGATCCCCTTTGTCAGCCGCCCATCCCCCTCGACCAGCACGAAATCCACCACCCGCCGCAACAACCGCCCCGCCACGCGCGGCGTCCCCCGCGCCCGCCGCGCAATCTCGCGCGTCCCCTCCGGATCGGCCTGCACGCCCAGCAGCCGCGCCCCCCGCCGCACGATCAGGTCCAACTCCTCCTCGGTATAAAACTGCAACCGCGTGGGAATCCCGAACCGGTCCCTCAGCGGCGTGGTCAGCAACCCCAGCCGCGTCGTCGCCCCGACCAGAGTAAAGGGCTGCAAATCAATCCGCACGGTCCGCGCCGCCGGCCCCTCGCCGATCACCAGATCCAGCGCGAAATCCTCCATCGCCGGATACAGCACCTCCTCCACCACCGGGCTCAGGCGGTGAATCTCGTCGATGAACAGCACATCCCGCGGTTCCAGATTGGTCAGGATCGCCGCCAGATCGCCGGGCTTTGCCAGCACCGGCCCCGAAGTCATCCGGAACCCCACCCCCAACTCCCGCGCCATGATCTGCGCCAGCGTCGTCTTGCCCAGACCGGGCGGCCCATGGAACAGCGTGTGATCCATCGCCTCGCCCCGCATCCGGGCGCTTTCGATGAAGACGCGCAGATTGGCCCGCGCCTCCGCCTGCCCCACGAATTCCTCCAGCGCCTGCGGTCGCAGCGCGCGGTCGGTGTCTTCCGGCAGACGGTCGGGGCGAAGCGTGGGATCAGGGGTCATCATGGGCGGGAACATTCACAGAACGCCGCCCCTTTGGCAAGCCACTCAGGTCCAAGGCCCCCGCGCCTGCACCCCCACCTTGCCCCAGCGCTTCCCCTCGGCGGCCAAGGCCTCCAGCGCCGCGATCCGGTTCGCCGTCGCCGGATGGGTGGAAAACAGCGCATCCCGCCTATGCGCGTGCAGCGGATTGATGATGAACATATGCGCCACGGCGGGGTTCCGCTCTGCCTGCACATTGTCGATGCCCTTGGCAAAGGCGTCGATCTTCTTCAACGCGGAGGCCAGCCACATCGGATTGCCGCAGATCGCCGCCCCCGCCTTGTCCGCCTCATATTCCCGCGACCGCGAAATCGCCATCTGCACCAGCCCCGCCGCCATCGGCGCAAAGATCATCACCGCGATCAGGCCCAGCACACCCCCCGCCTTTTCCCGGTTGCCGAAGAACATCGCGAAATTCGCCAGCATCGCGATGGCCCCGGCAAAGGTCGCCGTCACCGTCATGATCAGCGTGTCGCGGTTCTGGATATGCGCCAATTCATGCGCCATCACCGCCGCCACCTCTTCGGCAGTCAACCGCCGAAGAAGTCCCGTCGTCGCCGCCACCGCCGCATTCTCCGGGTTCCGCCCGGTGGCAAAGGCATTGGGCTGATCCGTCTCGATCACATAGACCTTCGGCCGCGGCATCCCCGCCCCGTCGGCCAGCCGATGCACCATCCCCACGAATTCCGGCGCGCTGGACAGATCCACCTCGCGCGCGCCGGTCATCCGCAGCACCGCCTTGTCCGCGTTCCAATAGCCGAACAGGTTCATCCCCGCCGCGAAGACCAGCGCCAGCACGGCCCCGCCCGCACCCCCGATCATCGCGCCGATCCCCATGAACAGCGCCGTCAGCGCCGCCATCAGGATGAATGTCTTGGCATAGCCGCCCATGGCCCGACCCTCCGTCATCCACGCAAAGAAAGATGGGAAGATGCGCCGCCCGTGCAAGCCTTACTTCGGCGCCAACAGCTTCAGCGCCGCCCGGATCAACCCCGCCGCATCGGCCTCCGGGCTTTCGGCAGCCACCGTGGCCACCGCCTGCGCCGCATCCCCCGGCCCATAGCCAAGGTTCGCCAGGGCCGACAGCGCATCCGCACTCGCCGCCGCCCGCGCCTGCGCGGCCCCATCCACCTTCGCCGCCTTCTTCGGCGCAGGGGCAAAAGGCTCGATCACCGCATCCGCCTCATCCGCCACGGCGGATACCGACAGCTTGCCCCCCATCGCCATCAATCCCGGCGCCTTCGACTTCAACTCCAGGATCACCCGCTGCGCCAGCTTCGGCCCCACGCCGGGCGCCGCCTGCACCGCCCGCGCATCGCCCAGCGAAATCGCCCGCGCCACCCCTTCCGCGCCCAGCGCGCCCAGAATGGCCATCGACGCCTTCGCCCCCACCCCCTGCACCGTCATCAGAAGCTTGTGCCACTCCTTCTCCAGCATCGTCGGAAAGCCGAAGAGTTGCAGCAGATCCTCCCGCACCAGAAGATCGGTATAAAGCGAAACCGCCTCCCCCACCCCAGGCAGCGCGGCCATGGTGCGTTCGTTCACATGGACGATATACCCCACCCCGCGCACATCGATCAGCACCGTATCCGGCCCGCGCCAGTCCAGCCGCCCCGATATCTTGCCGATCATCCCGCCGCCCTCTTCAGCGCCGCCTGCAACCGCCCCGCGCTCTGGCAATGATGCGCGTGGCAGATCGCGACGGCCAGCGCATCCGCCGCATCCGGCCCCGCCACCTTCACCCCCGGCAGATGCAGTTTCACCATGTGATCCACCTGCACCTTGGCCGCATGGCCCACGCCCACCACCGTCTTCTTCACCGCATTGGGCGCATATTCCCCCACCGTCAGCCCGAATTGCGCCGGCACCAGCAGCGCGATCCCCCGCGCCTGACCCAGCTTCAGCGTCGCCACCGCGTCCTTGTTCACGAAAGTATGCTCCACCGCCGCCGTATCCGGCTGCCACTGCCGCAGCACCTCGGTGAGCTGTGAATGCAGCGACAGCAGGCGCTGCGCCAGATCGCCCTCCGCCTCGCCCGGCGCGGAATGGCAGATGCCATTGGCGACATGGGTCAGCCGCGCCCCCGCCACGTCGATCACCCCCCAGCCGAGGTTCCTCAGACCGGGGTCGATTCCCAGAACCCGCATCCCTGCCCCTTTTCTCCTTGCTTGCCGCAGAACTAGCACGAAACGGGAACATCCGGCAAATGCCATTTCCTCTTGCACAATTTGTAAACGATTTGTTATGCAGTCGCAGAAAGCGACGCTGCCCGTCGACAAACCGACGACAAAGCAGTCCGAAACCGTATCATCCAGCAAAAACAGGGGCATAAAGCCCCTTTCTGTCATGCGTCCATTGCAAGGGTGCTTTGCCTTTGCAGCGCTGGTTATGCAGCCGCAGCACGATTATATGGCTGTCGTGAAGCAAGAATGCTTCCACCATGAGCAGTTTATAAAGGATTACCTCCCATGGCCGCCTATGAAACGACCCGTCCGGCGCCGTTCGGCGCCATTTCGATCTTCCGCGCTGTCCAATTCGTCAGCAACGGCTTCATCGCCTTCTCGAACTGGAACGACGCCCGCGTCACCCGCAAGGCGCTCGCCAAGCTCTCCGATCGTGAGCTTGACGATATCGGCCTGTGCCGCGGCGACATCGAAATGATCGGTCGCTGAACTCTCAGCACCGCTCCGACATGCCAGAGCCGTCGTCCGTGGGGGACGACGGCTCTTTGCATTTCAGACTGTGGCAAAAGCGGCGGCCGGGATGCGCGGACGCCCCGCCGGACCGTCAGGTCCGGCTGCGCTCGATGACGACACCGATGCCATGTGAAATGAGGCGCGTCACGGGTTCGGACCGCATCAGAAAGCCCTGCACCGCATCCAGCCCCCCGCGCGCCTCGATCTCGGCCACGCGGCGGTCATAGCTTTCGGCGCCCATATTGTAATGGATCGCGCCCTTCATGCCAAAGCAGAAGCAAATCAGGAAGACGCCGATCCGGAACACCGGACGGCGCCGCACGGGAGTCCGGCGATAGAAGGAACGGCCCAATGTCCCTTCCGCCTCGAACCCATAGCCCATGGAATGGGCCTGTTCGATCCGGACCACGCGATTGTAGAACTCTTTCATATTCGGGTCGGACATGGATGAACCCCAGATTCCAACCCCCACCGGCGTTAGCCTTTACGGATGAATCGTGGCAAAATTGCGGCAAACGGGGCCCTTCGCCACGTTTCTGCCGCAAGATTTAATTCAAATCCCGTCTGTTCGCGCCGCTCAGCCCCGCCGCAGCACCAGGGTCGACCATTCCCCGATATCCTCGCGCCCCTCCAGCGTGAACCCGGCCGACTCATAGGCCGCCGTCACCGCCTCGGCCTGCACCACCAGCAATCCCGACAGGATCGCAAGCCCGCCCGGGCCGATATGCGCGGCCATGTCCGGGGCCAGTTCGATCAGCGGCCCCTTCAGGATATTGGCGAAGACCAGGTCGAAAGGTGCCGCCGCCGCCAGTCGCGGATGGTCGAAGCCCGCCGCCTCCAGACAGTCCAGCCGCCCCTCCAGCCCGTTGATCGCCACATTGGCAAGCGCAACCTCCACCGCCACCGCGTCGATATCCGACGCGATCACCAGCGCCTCGGGCAGCACCGCCGCCGCCGCCATGGCGAGGACCGCCGTCCCGCAGCCCACATCCGCCACGCGCCCCGGACGAAACCCAGCCTCGAACAGCCGGTCGAAGGCGCGCAGGCAACCCAGCGTCGTGCCGTGATGCCCGGTGCCAAAGGCCACCGTCGCCTCGATCTGCAAGGCCACCCGCCCTTCCGGCACCTTGTCCGCATCATGGCTGCCATAGACGAAGAACCGCCCCGCCTCGACCGGGCTCAACTCCCGCCGCACCTTGGCCACCCAGTCGATCTCGGGCAGTTCCGAAAGGGCAAAGGGCTTCGCGCCAAAGGCCAGCGCGATCACCTCCAGCATCACCATATCGGGCTTTTCCAGGAAATAGGCCCCCACCTCCCACAGCCCGCTGTCATCCTCGATCTCGAAGACGCCCACCCCCGTCGGCTCCGGCGTCATCCGCTCGATGGCATTGGCCAGCGCGACGGCGGCCTCCTCGCCTTCCAGCGTGGTCAGGGCGGAATAGGTGGGCATGGGGCGCATCTCCTTCAGGGATGGTCCCCGTAAACCCTAAACCGCCCCGGGGCGCAACCGCATCAGCAGGTAATGGTTGCTTGCCAGAAAGGCCGCCGACGTCCGCTCCTGCGCCGTCAGCCGCCGCGCCAGCGATTGCCGCCGCCGCTCGCCCATCACCCGGCCCAGCACCCCCACGGCCAGCCCCCGCAGCAGAGGCCGCTTCGCCCGCAACTCGCGGTCCAGCCCCGCCACGCCCACGCCCAGCACGTTGAAAAACGCCTGTTCCACGTCGATCGAGGGGGCAACCTCCGCGGTCACCTCCTCCTCAGCCTCGATCACCAGCCCTTCCCGCGCCACCGCCGCCCGGAAATCGCCCAGAACATGGCCGCCGCCCACCGTCCGCCCCGGCGCAGTCCGCCACGGCCCGGCATCGCGGCGAAAACAGTCGCCGATCACAATCGCCCCGCCCGGCGCCAAGAGCGCCTTCGCCCGCGGCAGGCTGTCATGCAGATGGATATACTGGAAACTCTCCGAAAACAGGCACAGGTCGAACGGCCCCGTCACCGCTGCCTCTTCGAACATCGCCTCATGCACCACGGCGCCCGGCGCATTCTCCCGGCAGCGCGCCGCCAGAAAGGCCGACGGCACCACGATTTCCACCCGATGCCCCAGCGCGATCAGACGTTTCGCCGTCTCGCCCGCGCCGCCCCCGATGTCGAGTATCCGCAGCCGCCCCTCCGGAAACAGCGCCATCAGCCGCCGGCTATAGGCCTCCTGCGCCGCGCCCAGATTGGCCGCCACGGGCTCCAGCCCCGCCCACAGCCCGTAATGCATGTGTTCCTTGCCCGTCAGCCAGCGGGCAAGCGCGCAGCCTGCCTCCAGACCGACGGTGCGCGTGTCGATGCGCCCCGACCCCATTTGCGGTAACCGCCTCCCCCCAGAAAAGCGCTGCCGCTTCTTCAGGCGGTCAGTCCGATGGGGCAGGTTACCCCGGTGCCCCCGATGCCGCAATAACCGTCAGGATTCTTTGCCAGATACTGTTGGTGATAGTCCTCGGCGAAATAGAAGACCGGTGCCGGGATGATCTCCGTCGTGATCGCGCCATGGCCCGCCGCCGTCAGCCGCGCCTGATAGGCGGCCTTCGTCTCGCGCGCCAGCGCGGCCTGCGCCTCATCATAGAAGTAGATGCCGCTGCGATAGGTCGATCCCACATCATTGCCCTGCCGCATTCCCTGCGTCGGATCATGCCCCTCCCAGAACAGCTTCAGAAGTTCGGCATAGCTCACCACCGCCGGGTCAAAGATCACCCGCACCACCTCGTTATGCCCGGTCAACTGCGTGCAGGTCTCGCGATAGGTCGGGTTCGGCGTGAAGCCGCCCGCATAGCCGACCATGGTCAGCCAGACGCCCTTCTTCTGCCAGAACTTCCGCTCCACCCCCCAGAAACAGCCCATGCCGAACATCGCCTCGGCCATCCCCTCCGGCACCGGCGATTTCAGCGGGATGCCCGACAGGAAATGCGTCTCCGCCGTGGGCAGCGGCTCCGCCCGTCCGGGCAGCGCCTTGTCCGGCGTCACCATCTCCATCTTGCGGCGATCAACGAAAAACATCCCCAGACCCTCCATCGGTTCCCGTCGAATATAGGGATGCGCCGCCCAAATTTCTTGGAAGAAATTTGCAAAAATCTTCACAAGATTTTTGACCCGTCACTCCGCCGGGGCCGGACGCGCGCGCCATGTGCCGAAGACCGTCTCATATCCCGGCTCCGGATGCCGCGGGATCATCAGCGCCAGCGCCAGCGCTACCAGCGCCATCCCCGCCCCCATCAGGAACACCCAGTCCGGGCTTTTCGCCCACATGTAGCCCATCGCCGCCGGCAGGAAGACCGCCGCGATATGGTTGATGGTGAAGGCCACCGCCGCCGTGGGCGCGATGTCGCCCGGATCGGCGATCTTCTGGAAATAGGTCTTCAGCGCGAAAGACAGCGCAAAGAACATCTGGTCCAGGATATACAGCCCCCCCGCGATCAGAAGCCCCCAGCCGAACCAGTAAAGCCCGCCATAGGCGAGGAAGACCAGCGTCAGCCCGACATATTCAAAGACCATCACCCGCCGCTCGCCGAACCGGCCCAGCGCGCGGCCCATCGCCGGCGCGGCCACCATCTGAAGCACGTAATTGACCAGAAGCAGCATGGTCATCTCCGAGACCTTCATCCCGAAGCGTTCCACCATCATGAAGCCTGCAAAGACGACGAAGATCTGCCGTCGCGCTCCGGCCATGAACTGAAGCGCATAGAACAGCCAATAGCGCCGCCGCAGCACCATCCGCTTGATCTGCGGATGCGGCCCCTCGAATTGCGGATAGGCGAGAAAGCAGAACAGCGCGATCCCCGCCGTGATCCCGCCCGACACCAGATAGACGAGGTCATAGCTCAACCCCAGCGGCTCCCACAGCAGGACCAGCGCGCCATAGGACAGAAGCGATGCGCCCGATCCCACCGCCACGATCCGCCCCAGAACCTCCGGCGCCCGCTTCTTCTCGATCCACTGCAATTGCAGCGACTGGTTCACCGTCTCGAAATAATGGAACCCGATCGACGACATCAGCGTGACCAGCAGCAGCCCCCCGAAAGACGGAAACCACGCCGTCACCGCCGAGGCCAGGCCCAGCAATCCCAGCATCGCCACGCCCAGCACCTGCTCGCGCATCACCAGGATCAGGGCGATCACCCCCACCGCCAGCAGGCCCGGAATCTCGCGCACCGTATGCAGCCAGCCGATCTCCACGCCCGAGAAATGCGCCACCTCGATGACGAAATTGTTCAGCAGCGCCGACCAGGTCGCAAAGGCCACCGGCATCGCGAAGGCCATCAGGAACAGCAGGGACTCCGGCCGCCGCCAGCGCGGCAGGCTCTCGGCCTCGTCAAGGGTCAGGGTGCGCAGGAACATGCCTAGGCCATACGCCCTTCGCGGCAGCGAGGACAGGCTGAACTTGTATCGGTGACATTCGCGGTCGCCCCGCAGGGCCACCCGCGCGCAGGCCGCAACAGGATCAGGGGGCGGGTTCCGCCTCCGGCGCGGTCGGCTCCGCCTGCGCGGCATCCGCCACCGGTTCGGCTGGCGCGGCATCCGCCACCGGCTCGGAGGGCGCGCTGTCCTGCACCGCCGCCGCCACTTCTTCCACCACGACCGGGCTCTCCTCGACCACGGGCTGCGTCTCGGCGGGCAGGCTGGCCACCACCGTCGCCACCTCTGCCGGTGCGGCCGGCACGATCACCGCCGTCGGACGTTCCGCCTCGGTGAAGATGTCGCGCAGCACGCGCCCGCTGCCCGGATGGATCACGATCTCGCGCGACCCCTGCGGCCCTTCGGCCAGGATGCGGATGCGGCCCAGAAGCGTGCGCTCGGATTCCACGACCGCAAAGCCTTCGGCCCGCAGCATGGCCTCGGCTTCCTCTTCCGTCAGCACCGTCACCGGGCCAAGAAGCTGGACCCGCGCGATGCTCTCCGGGGCGATCTTGTCCACGACATCCGCCCGCGCGGCCTGCGGCATCGCCACCAGCCCCGCACAGACAGCCCCTGCCATGATCGCAGCGGCACCCTTGGCCCTTGTCAGACCCATTTTCCTTACCTCCTGCGACACGGATGCCCCGAACTTTCGTCCGGTCTTCACGCATCGCCCGTTCCGGCGGTCCAGCCCGCCTGTCAACCGCTTTGCCGTCAAAGGCTTGGCCTGTGGACAACGTCACAGTGCCTGATTCCTTCCCCGGAAAAAACAGACAAAGGTCGGAGAAATTAAGGCATATCCCCCAATCTTTGTGGCAAAACCAAGAAGATACCAGATAGGGCGGCATTCCGCCCATTGCCCCGCTAGATGGCGGGTCTGGCGCTAGAGAAAGCTTTGCGGGTCAATATCCACCGCCAGCCGTAGATTGGCAGGCAGCTTCATCTGCCCCACCCAATCCGCCAGCGCCGCCTGCAAGGCCACGCCCTTTTCCGCCTTCACCAGCAGCCGCACCCGATGCCGCCCCCGGACCCGCGCGATGGGCGCGGGCGCCGGGCCATAGACCTGCGCCCCCACCGCCCGCAGGGGCGCGTCCCGCCGCGCCAGCTCTCCGGCAAAGTCGAAGACCTGCGCCACATCCGGCGACGACAGGATGATCCCCGCCATCCGCCCATAGGGCGGCACCCCCGCCGCCCGCCGCTCCGCCGCCTCGGCCTTCCAGAAGGCCTCTTCATCCCCGCCAAGAATCGCCCGGATCACCGGATGCTCCGGCTGATGCGTCTGAAGCAGCGCCACCCCCTTCCGCCCTTCCATCCGCCCGGCCCGCCCCGCCACCTGCCGCATCAACTGGAACGTCCGCTCCGCCGCCCGCAGGTCCGACCCCTGCAAGCCAAGATCCGCGTCAATCACCCCCACCAGCGTCAGCAAGGGGAAGTTATGCCCCTTCGCCACGATTTGCGTGCCGATGATGATATCCGCCTCGCCTCCCGCAATCGCCTCGATCTGCGCCTTCAAGGCCCGCGCCGATCCGAACAGGTCCGATGACAGCACCGCCACGCGGGCGTCAGGGAACCGCGCCGCCACCTCTTCGGCCAGCCGTTCCACCCCCGGCCCGACGGCAGCCATCCGCCCCTCCACCCCGCAGGCGGGGCAGGCCACCGGCACCGGCTTCGTCGCCCCGCATTGATGGCAGACCAGCCGCTTCTGGAACCGATGCTCCACCATCCGCGCGTCGCATTGATCGCAGCCCACCTGATGCCCGCAGGCCCGGCACAGCGTCACTGGCGCATAGCCCCGCCGGTTCAGGAACAGCATCGCCTGTTCCCCCTTCGCCACCCGCGCCGCCACCTCCGCCGCCAGTGTCCCGCTCACCCAGCGATCCGCAGGCAGCTTCTCGGCCCGCATGTCGATGGCCCGCACCTCCGGCATTTCCGCCGCCCCGAAGCGCGCCGAAAGGTCCAGCCGCCCGTATTTCCCCGCCTCCACATTTGCCCATGTCTCCAGCGATGGCGTGGCACTGGCCAGCACCACCGGGCAGCCCACGATCGACGCCCGCAACACCGCCATGTCGCGGGCGTTGTAAAGAACCCCCTCCTCCTGCTTGTAGGAGGTGTCATGTTCCTCATCGACCACGATCAGCCCCAGCCGCTGATAGGGCAGGAACAAGGCCGACCGCGCCCCCACCACGACCGACGCGCCCCCCGTGGCCACCATCTTCCAGACCCGCCGCCGCTCGGTCATCGTGACGCCCGAATGCCATTCCGCCGGCCGCGCGCCGAACCGCGCCTCCACCCGCTTCAGGAATTCCGCCGTCAGCGCGATCTCGGGCAGCAGAACCAGCGCCTGCCGCCCCGCCCGCAGACATTCCGCCACCGCCTCCAGATAGACCTCGGTCTTGCCCGACCCCGTCACGCCCTTCAGCAGTGTGGTCGCATACTCCCCCGCCGCCACTGCCGCGACCAGGGCATCCGCCGCCGCGACCTGATCGCCCTGCAACTCCGGCCCGCCCTTGGGGTCGAGCGGTGGAAAGGGCAGGTCGCGCGGCGCCTCCTCCTCGACCACCACCCCCAGCTTCACCAGTCCCTTGATGACCGATGTCCCGCACCCCGCCTCTTCCGCCAACTCGCCCAAAGTCATCGGCGCACCCGCAAAGGCCCGCAGCGCCTCCACCACCCGGTGCCGCGCATCGGTCAACTGGTTGGGCACCGCCCCCCCCAGCCGATAGACCCGCCGCAACGCCGCCCCCTCCATCAACCCCGGCGCGCGGGTGGCAAGGCGCAGCATCTGCGGCAAGGGTGTCAGCGTGTAATCCGCGGCCTTCCCCAGAAAGGCCCGCAACTCCGCCCGCATCGGCGGCGCCTCCAGCACGCGCCCCACGGCCCGCACCTTGGCGATATCCCAATCCCCCCGCCCCCGGCCCCAGACCACGCCCAGCACGCGGCGCGGCCCCAGCGGCACCTCGACAAAATCCCCATCCCCGCAGCCCCCCTCGGGCGCGCGGTAATCCAGCACGCGCCCCAGCGGTTCGGTCGTCAGCACGCCGACCAGTTCGCCCGCCTGATAGGTTCGGTCATACAAATGTCACCACCCTCATACATTTTTATCGCCGCCGCGCCCGCCCGGCCCTTCCGCCCGGCGGCCTCTTGGGGTAAACCCGCCCCCAAAGCCTCGCAACCCATAAGGACCGCGCCGATGAAATTCTTTGTGGATACCGCCGATGTGGACGCCATCGCCGAACTCAACGATCTGGGCATGGTCGACGGCGTCACCACCAACCCCTCGTTGATCCTGAAATCCGGCCGCGACATCATCGAGGTGACGAAGGAAATCTGCTCCATCGTCTCCGGCCCCGTCTCGGCCGAGGTCGTAGCCCTCAAGGCCGAAGACATGATCGCCGAAGGCCGCAAGCTGGCCGAGATCGCGCCGAATATCGCCGTCAAGGTGCCGCTGACCTGGGACGGGCTCAAGACCTGCAAGGTCCTCTCCTCCGAAGGCAAGATGGTCAACGTCACCCTCTGCTTCTCGGCCAATCAGGCGCTTCTCGCCGCCAAGGCGGGCGCGACCTTCATCTCCCCCTTCATCGGGCGTCTGGATGACATCAACCTCGACGGGCTGGAACTGATCGGCGACATCCGCACGATCTATGACAATTACGGCTTCGACACCCAGATCCTCGCCGCCTCCGTCCGCACCGCGAACCACGTCACCCAATGCGCCCTGATCGGCGCCGACGTGATGACCGCGCCGCCCGCCGTCATCAAGGGCATGGCCTCGCATGTCCTCACCGACAAGGGCCTCGACCAGTTCATGAAGGACTGGGCAAAAACAGGGCAGAAGATCCTCTGAAACCCTGCTATACTGTCCGGCAAATCACCAAGAACAACACCGGGCAGTGCACCACATGATCGAACCTGACCTGCGCGACCGGCTCCTTTCGGAGCCGGAGCTTCTGCTGGAAGACAAGGACGTGATGAACGCCCTCATCGCGGCCAATGAACGGGCGATGGGATCAAACATCGTCGATCTGCGCGGCATCGCGATGGAACGGCTGGAGGCGCGGCTCGAACGGCTGGAAGACACCCACCGCTCCGTCATCGCCGCCGCTTACGAAAACCTCGCGGGCACCAACCAGATCCACCGCGCCATCCTCCAGATGCTCGACCCGCTCAGCTTCGAGGATTTCCTGAAATCACTCGCCTCCGACGTGGCCGCCACCCTGCGCGTCGATTGCATCCGCCTCGTGCTGGAAAGCGTGCAGCCCGAAGACAGCCCCGCCCTGCTGCGCAAACTGGGCGATGTGCTTTACGTGGCCGAACCGGGCTTTGTCACCGATTACCTCGCCGGCGGGCGCAACGTGCCGATGCGCCCCGTGGTGCTGCGGCAGGTCCAGCCCGACAATGACGCCCTCTATGGCGAACGCGCCGGCTGGATCCGGTCCGAGGCGCTGATGCGCCTCGACTTCGGCAAGGGCCGCCTGCCGGGGATGCTCGTCCTCGGGGCCGAAGACCCGCATCAGTTCAAGCCAACGCATGGCACAGACCTTCTGGCCTTCTTCGCCGGGGTCTTCGAACGGACCATGCGCCGCTGGCTGCAATGACCGACACCGCCGCCGAGGGGATGATCTCCCCGCAGGCCCGCGACGCGCTGGCGCGCTGGCTCACCCATCTGCGCGCGCTGGACGGCGCGGCGGAAAACACCGTCACCGCCTATGGCCGGGATGTGCGCGGCTACCTCGCCTTCCTCGCCCGCCATCGCGGCGGCGCGGAAGGCACCGCCAGCCTCACCACCCTGCCCCTCGCCGACCTGCGCGCCTGGATGGCGCATGAACGCGGGCGCGGCCTCTCGGCCCGCTCGCTCGCCCGCGCCCTCTCCGCCGTGAAGGGCTTCACCGCATGGCTGGCGGACCGCGACGGCCAGGACGCCACCCCCCTCCTCTCTGCCCGCAGCCCGAAATTCACCCGCAAACTCCCCCGCCCCCTGACCGAAGAGGGCGCACGCGCCATGCTGGAAACCGTCGGCGACCAGCACCGCGAAGACTGGCTCGCCGCCCGCGATACCGCCGTGGTCACCCTGCTCTATGGCTGCGGCCTGCGGATATCCGAAGCCCTCGGCCTCACCGGTGCGGCCCATCCCCTCCCCGATGTCCTCCGCATCACCGGCAAGGGCGGCAAGACCCGCCTCGTCCCCGTCCTGCCCGCCGCCCGCGATGCCGTCGCCCGCTATGCCCGCCTCTGCCCCTTCGACCTGTCCCGCACCGAACCGCTCTTTCGCGGCGCCCGCGGCGGCCCGCTCAATCCCCGCCTCATCGCCCTGGTGATGGAAAAGGCACGGATGCAGCTCGGCCTGCCCGCCACCGCCACCCCCCATGCCCTGCGCCACAGCTTCGCCACGCATCTTCTCTCCGCAGGGGGCGACCTGCGCGCGATCCAAGAACTGCTCGGCCATGCCTCGCTGTCCACAACGCAGGCATATACCGCCGTCGATGCATCACGATTGATGGAAGTCTACGAAAAGGCGCATCCCCGCGCCTGACAGGAATTGCAACCGGGGGCAGTTTCAGTGCAAACCGACAGGATGGATATGCGTTACAAGGCCCTCGGCGTTCACCTCCTCACCGCGACTGGCGCGGTTCTTTCGATGTTCGCCATGCTCGCCGCCGTGCAGGAACAATGGAGCCTGATGTTCCTCTGGCTTGTCGTAGCCCTGCTGGTGGATGGCATCGACGGCCCCCTCGCCCGCCGCTACGACGTGACGAAGAACTGGCCCACCTATGACGGCGTCCTGATGGACCTGATCGTGGACTACCTGACCTATGTCTTCATCCCGGCCTATGCCCTCTTCAAATCCGGCCTCCTGCCGGGCTGGACGGGCTGGCTGGCCATCATCGCCATCGTCTATGGCTCCGTCGTCTATTTCGCCGACACCCGGATGAAGACCAAGGACAAGTCCTTCGCAGGTTTCCCCGCCTGCTGGAATATGGTCGTGCTCGTCCTCTTCGCCCTCCACCCCGCCTGGTGGATCAGCCTCATCATCGTGGTTGCGCTGACCGTGGGCATGTTCACCAACCTGAAATTCGTCCACCCCGTCCGCACGGCCCGCTGGCGCTACGTCACGCTCCCCATGGCGCTGGGTTGGGTCTTCTTCGCGGGCTGGGCCGCCTGGGTGGATTTCTACCCGCAAAGCTGGGCGCATTGGGGGCTGGTCATCACCTCGCTCTACCTCACCTTCGCCGGCATCGCGCAGCAGATCATCCCGGATCGCTCCATCGACCGCGTGGCGTGACCTCTGCCCACGGTGCGTGACAAGCACGCACCCTACCCCGCCGTAGGGTGCGTGCTCCGCACGCACCGCCCCCCCTACAACCGCGTCAGCACCACACCCGCCACGATCACCAGCGCCGCCACCGCCTTCTCCACGCCCATCTTCTCGCCAAAAGCCAGCCAGCCGATCAGCACGGCAAACAGGATCGACGTCTCGCGCAGCGCCGCCACCACCGCCAGAGGCGCCACCGTCATCGCCCAGACCGACACCGCATAGGCCCCATAGGACGCGGCCGAGGCCACCGTCGCCACGCCCCAGGCCTTGCGCTGCCGGGGGATCACGTCCAGCCCCTTCCACAGCAGCATCCCCGTGGTGAAGATCACCCCGTCCACCACAAAGACCCAGGCCACATAGGCCACCGCATCCCCCGACACCCGCGCCCCCAGCCCATCGATCAGCGTGTAGGTCGCCGTCGCACAGGCCGACCCCAGCGCAAAGGGCAGAAGCCGCCGGTCCTCGCCCCGCGTGAACACCCCCCGCGCCATCAGCAGGATGCCGAACCCCAGCACCACCACGCCCAGATACTCCTGCAAGGAAATCGCATCGGGCAGGGTGAAGGCCCCCACCACCGCCACCACCATCGGCGCCGCCCCCCGCGCGATGGGATAGACGCGGGACAGGTCCCCCCGCTCATAGGCAAAGACGAGGAAGGACTTATAGCAGAAATGCGTGCAGCCCGAGGCGATCAGCCACCACCAGACCTCCGCCTCGGGAAAGGGCCGGAACAGCGCGACCGACAGGCCGATCGGCACTTCCGCGATGGAAAGGATCAGCATCCCCCCCGCCTTCGACGTGCCAAGCTTGATCAGCGCATTCCACAGCGCATGCAGGAAGGCGGCGGCCAGCACCGCCAGAAAGACGCCAAGGGTCAAGATGCACCCGTCATGGAACCGTTACAGAAGGGCTAGACCCCGCCGCGCGCCGGGGCAAGGCCGAAAAGGCAAGGCTGCGGGCTCAAACCCCACCCTCTCCCGGCGTGAAAGGGCAGACCGCCCCCTGCCCCTTCACCTTGGCCCAAATACTCACCTGCAACGCCTCACCTTGCGCCACGCATCAGAGGACGCGACCCGCAGGATCGGCCATCCGGCCCCTCTCGCGCAGCCGCAGCCGGATCGGCCCCCGCGCCGCCTGCGGATCGACCGGCACGCCTTTCTGCACCGCCTCGATATCGGGATGAACCGCCGCCACCGCCCGCACGCGCGGCATCAAGGGCCGCCAGTCGGCGGCCAGCCCCCGCGCCACTTCCGACGGGCAAAAGGTCTTGCCCCGACCCCGCCGCAAGGCGAGGTCCAGCATCAGGGTCGCAATCGCCTCATCCGTAGGATGGGCAATAGTGCCCATCCTACGAAAGCGCCCCGTCACAGCGCGCGCAGGTTCCCGGATGCTTATGCGTCCCCACATCCGGCAGCACCTGCCAGCAGCGCTCGCATTTCGCCCCTTCGGCCAGCCGGAACACCACCGCTACGCCCACCACATCCGCCAGCGTGAAGGCCCCCTCCGGCGCCGCCTCCGTCACCACGGAAATGCCCGAGGTGATGCAGACATCCGCAAAGTCGATCCCTTCCAGCAGCGCCGCCGTCGCCGCATCCACATGCACGATGGGCGCCGCCTCCAGCGAAGCGCCGATCACCTTCGCCACCCGCTGCACCTCCAGCGCGCCGGTCACCACCCGGCGCACCGCCCGGATGCGGTCCCATTTCGCCGCCAGCGCCGGATCAAGCCAAGCGCCCGGCGTCTCCGGGATATCCCGCAGATGGACCGACTCCCCCTCGCCGGGGAAGCGCGACAGCCAGACATCCTCCATCGTGAACACCAGAATGGGCGCCAGCCACGTGGTCAACCGGTGGAAGATCAGGTCCAGCACCGTCCGCGCCGCCCGCCGCCGCAGCGACGACGGCGCATCGCAATACAGCGCATCCTTCCGGATATCGAAATAGATCGACGACAGGTCCGTGGTGCAGAAGGCGAACAGCTTCTGGAACACCCCCTGGAAGTCGTATTTCGCATAGCCCTCGCGCACCTCGGCATCCAGCTCCGCCAGCCGATGCAGCACCCAGCGTTCCAGCTCCGGCATCTCGGCCACCGCCACCCGCTCGGCCTCGTCGAACCCGGCAAGGTTGCCCAGCAGGAAGCGCATCGTGTTGCGCAGCCGCCGATAGCTGTCGGCCACCCCTTTCAGGATTTCCTTCCCGATCCGCAGATCGACCGTGTAATCCGACTGCGCCACCCAAAGCCGCAGGATATCGGCCCCATACTCCCCGATCACCTCCTGCGGCGCGACCGTATTGCCCAGCGACTTGGACATCTTCATGCCCTTCTCGTCGAGCGTAAAGCCATGCGTCAGCACGCCCCGATAGGGCGCGCGCCCCTTCGTCCCGCAGGCCTGCAACATCGACGAATGGAACCACCCGCGATGCTGGTCCGTCCCTTCCAGATAAAGGTCCGCAATCCCGTCCTCGGTCCCATCCTTGCGGTCGCGCAACACAAAGGCATGGGTGGACCCGCTATCGAACCACACATCCAGCACGTCAAAGACCTGATCATAGGCCGCCGGATCGACGATCCCCGCAAGAACCCGCTCCTTGAAGCCCGGCACATACCAGACATCCGCGCCCTCGGCCTCGAAGGCCGCCTTGATCCGCGCATTCACCTCCGCGTTCTTCAGCAGGAAATCTGCATCCGTGGGCTGCGCCCCCTTCTTCACGAAACAGGTCAGCGGTACGCCCCATGCGCGCTGGCGGCTCAGCACCCAATCCGGCCGCGCCTCGATCATGGAATGGAGGCGATTGCGCCCCGTCGCAGGCGTCCAGTCCACCAGCTTGTCGATGGAGGTCAGCGCCCGCTCCCGGATCGTGTCGCCATAGGTCCCCATCCCATCCTCCAGCTTGCGGTCGATGGACACGAACCACTGCGGCGTGTTGCGATAGATCACAGGGGCCTTCGACCGCCAGCTATGCGGATAGGAATGCCGCAGCTTCGCTTTGGCGAACAGGGTCCCCGTCCCCGCCAGCGCCTTGATGATCGACACATTGGCAGGCCCTTCCTTCCCATCGGGAAGGATGATGTGCTGCCCACCGAACAGCGGCAGATTGGCCCGATACGACCCGTCCGGCTCCACATTATAGGTCATCGCCAGACCGAATTTCAGCCCGATCTGATAGTCGTCATCCCCATGGCTCGGCGCGGTATGGACGAACCCCGTCCCCGCATCATCCGTCACATGCTCGCCCGGCAGCAGGGGCACGTCATAGTCCCACTCCCCATTGCCGCCCTCGATCCCCCGGAAGGGATGCGCGCAGACCAGCGTCCCCAGATCCGCCGCCGACACATCACACAGCCGCCGCACATAGTCCGCCCCGCCCAGCTTCGCCTGCGCAAAGGCCGCCTCGGCCAGCTTGTCGGCCAGCAGGACCCGATGCCCGATGGTGGCATTGCTTTCCTCAGGCCGCCCGATGATCTCGTACAGGCCATAGGAAATCTCCGGCCCGAAACAGATCGCCCGGTTCTGCGGGATGGTCCAAGGCGTCGTCGTCCAGATCACCACATCGGTCGGCGTCCTGGTAAAGATCGCATCCCCGGCCGTGTGCACCCGGAACTTCACCCAGACCTGATGGCTGGTATGGTCGTGATACTCCACCTCCGCCTCGGCCAGCGCGGTCTTCTCCACCGGCGACCACATCACGGGCTTCGACCCCTGATAGAGCGTTCCGTTCATCAGGAAGGTCATGAACTCATCCGCGATCACGGCCTCGGCGTGGTAATCCATCGTGAGGTAAGGATCGGCCCAGTTCCCCGTCACGCCCAGCCGCTTGAACTCCTCGCGCTGCACGTCGATCCAGCCCTCGGCGAATTTCCGGCACTCCTGCCGGAAGGCCACCACATCCACGTCATCCTTGTTCAGACCCTTCGCCCGATACTGCTCCTCGATCTTCCATTCGATGGGCAGACCATGGCAGTCCCAACCCGGCACGTAACGCGCATCCTTCCCCAGCATCTGCTGCGACCGGACGATGAAATCCTTCAGCACCTTGTTCAGCGCATGCCCGATATGCAGATGCCCGTTCGCATAAGGCGGGCCGTCATGCAGGGTGAAGGGCTGCCGCCCCGTCTTTTCCCGCAAGCGGTCATAGACCCCGATCCGCTCCCACCGCGCCAGCCATTCGGGCTCCCGCTGCGGCAGGCCCGCGCGCATGGGAAACTCGGTCTCGGGCAGGAAGACGGTCGAACGGTAATCGGGCGTGGCGGTGGTATCGGCGCACATCAGCGGCGGTCCTCTGGGATGGGCTTGGGAGAGGCGGCGCAACAGGCACCGCAACGGCAACAGCAGGCAGTCCCGGCGGCTGGATCAGCGCGCCGGGCCGGTAATTCGCCCGCCTATCGCAAAAAGGCATCTCATGGCGGGCGTTATAGTCGCCCCGCCCGCCATGGTCCAGCCTGCGCAGTTGCCCTCATTCCTCCCGCGCCCGCATCCCCGCCCAGCGGTTCAGCCAGGCCAGCCCCGCCAGCGACAGGCCCAGCGCCAGGAAGGAAAACACCCGCATCAGCCCCGACAGCCCCGCCGCATCGACAAGGAACACCTTCGCCACGGTGACGCCAATCACCCCCATCGCGATCCGGCGCAGCATCCCCGACCGCCGCGCGATGGATTGCCACAGCAGCGCCACCCCGATCACCAGCAGCGCGACGGTATAGGAATACAGCTCCGCCTGGCTCGTCCCCGGCACGCTCAGATCCGCACCCCGCCAGAACCGCCGGATCTCCAGCACCAGCCACAGCGCCCCAAGGGCCACCCCCGCCAGCGCCATCCCCTGCCGCAACCGCAAGGGCAGATGCGCCATCTTCCAGCCCGCCACCGCCAGCATCCCCCCCGGCAGCAGATAGGCCAGCATCAGCGAGTCAAACAGAAGCGGCCCGACCACGCGCCCCATCAGCAACGGGTTCAACGGCCCCACCGCCACCAAGAGGCCCAAGCCCCCAATCAGCCCGGCCAGCGCCGCCAGCCCATAGCGCAGCCGCGCCATCCGCCCGCCCAGACCCACGCGCCACAACTGCACCAGCGCCATCGCCAGCCAGGGCAGCGCCAGCGCCGCCGCCGTCCAATGCGCCTCCTGCAACTGCCAGAGGCTCCCGCCCGACAGCCACCGCACCAGCAGCACATCCGCCAGCAGCACCAAAGCCAGCGCCAGCCCGCTTTCGGCAAAGGCCACCGCCCCCGCCCTCTCGGCCCCACGCATCACCCACAGCACCGCCGCAAACCCCGCCGCCGGCCCCAGATAGGCCAGCAGCACCGGCACCAGCCCCGCCTCAAAGCCCCAGATCACCCCGGGATCGACCGCCATCCGCCAGCCAAGGACCAGAACCCCCGCCTGCACCGCCCAGCCCATCTCGGGCAGGCCCAACCGCCGGTCGAGCGCAGCCGCCACCACCACCAGCACCGCCAGCGCCAGCGAAAGCGCCGCCGCAGACAGCACCAGAAACAGCGCCAACCCGATCAGCGCCAGCGCCGACAGCGCGAAATGCGCGAAGCGCCGCAATTCCCCGCCATCCGCCCGCGCATGGGCCATGGCAAAAGCCACCATCAGGCCCGCCAGCACGATCACATGCAGCGCCCAGGGGTAAGGCCCCATCACCGCGCTGACCGGCCAGGTCAGTTCCAGGGCCAGCACCGCCAAAGGCGCCGCCAGCGCCGCCGCCGCGCTCGTCACCAGGGGCAGCGCGGCCCCCCGCAACCCCCGCCAGGCCAGCGCCCCGCTCATCCCCGCCGCCAGCAGCACCAGCCAGGTCACCCCGCGATGCGGCGCCTCTTCCGGCCCCGGAAAGACCGAAAACGCCTCATGCAGCGCGCCGAAACTCTGCGCCTCCATCGCGATCCGCAGCAGGAACCCCGCCACCGGGATCAGCGCCAGATCCTGCACCCCCGGCGCACGCCCCGTCCACAAGGCCAGCCCCGCCGCCAGCCCCGCCAGCAGCACGAAGGGCAACAGCGGCATCTCCCAGCCCGAGGCCAGCACCATCAGCACCACCGCCGCCAGCACCACCCCACTGGCCAGCATCACCGGAAAGGCAGGCCGCGCGCCCCCCTTCACCACGGCCATCGCCGCAATCACCCCCGGCCCCGCGTGATCCGGGAACAGCGCCCGCGCCGGAACCGCCACCGCCAGCCCGACCATGACGAAGGCCATCAGCATCAGCCCCGCCTCGCTGCCCCCGCCAAGATTCAGCACGATCCCGGCCAGCATCGGCAAGACCACCGCCAGCACCGAAACCCAGGCCCAGCGGCGGAAGGCATCCACCGCCAGCCCCGCCGCCGCCACCAGCGCGAAATAGCCATACAGCCAATCGACCGACTCCGACGCCCCGCCCACAAGGAAGGGCGCACCCACCGCCCCCACCAGGCCCAGCGCCACCAGCAAAGGCCCGTGCAGCCAGCCCAGCACCACCGCCGCGCCCGCCACGATCAGAAGCCCTGCAAAGGTCACCTCCGGCCCGATCAACCCATACATCTGCCGCGCCGCCACGATGGCGGCAAAGCCCGACACGATCCCCGCACCGGACAGAAGCGATGGCAGATAGGCCGTCGCCACCCCCTCCGCGTCACCATAACGCCGCCGCAGCCATTCCCCCGCCGCCACCAGCGCCGCGCCGAAGGCCAGCGCCGCCAGCACCCGCAGCCCCGGCGGCAACAGCCCCCGCTCCGCCCCGTATTGCACCAGAAACACCCCGGCCAGGGCCAGCGACACGCCCGACACCGCATAGACCCAGTTCTCGCGCAACCAGGCCCCGAACCGCTCCATCAGATCAGGCGCACGCGGCACCGGGGGCGGCAGCGGCGCAGGCGGAACCCGCACCCCCTCCTCCGTCATGGGCGGGGTCGGGGCCATCCACGGCCCCGTCACTTCCGCCTCGGGGGCATCCGGCCCCAGCACCTCCGGCACGGCCACCGGCTCACTCACCGGCGCCAAAGGCATGGGCGGCGGCGCAACCGTCGGCACCAGCGCCGCCCCCGCCTCCGGCTCACCCCGCCGCAGTTCCAGGCTATCCAGCCGCGCCAGCGCCGCCTTCAATTGCGCCTCGGCCCGCTCCAGCCGCTGCCGCAACCCGCTCACCTGCACGAAGAGGACAATCACCCCCACCGGAATCGCCAGCACCGCCAGCACAGCCAAGATCACCAGGTCCACGCACCCACTCCCTCGCGGTTCTTCCGCCCACCACCTTACCGCACTCTTCCGTGACGGAAAGTCAGGTTAACCGACCGCCGCACCCTCTGGACAGCCGCCCCCCATGCGATACCTTCCCGCCATCAGGAAAGGGAGCCCGATGAAGGAAGCCTCGCTCAACGTCCTCGGCCAGCCGCTGGAAGACTGCTCCCGCGCACCGCTCACCGGCTTCTTCCGCAACGGCTGCTGCGACACCGGCCCGATGGATACCGGCCGCCACACCGTCTGCGCCCTGATGACCGATGAATTCCTCGCGCTGTCGAAATATCTCGGCAACGACCTCTCCACCCCGCGCCCGGAATACGCCTTTCCCGGCCTCAAGCCGGGTGATCAATGGTGCCTCTGCGCCGCCCGCTTCCATCAGGCGCATGAAGAAGGCGCAGCCCCCAAGCTGCGCCTTGCCGCCACCCATATCCGCACGCTCGACATCGTGCCGCTCTCGATCCTGAAACTCTACGCCGTGGACCTGCCCGCCGACGGCCCCGCCGACTGACGCGGCAGACCGGCCGTCAGCGCGGCCCGTCAGGCCGCCGATTTCGGGCGAAGCTGGTCCGTCACATCATCCCGCATCAGATCGTCGATGAACAGCGACAGAAGCTGCGGCCGCCCGCTCACCCCCGCCTTGCGATAGATGGCATTGGTCTGGGCCTTCACCGTGCCCTCCGACGTCGCCCGCAGCGTGGCGATCTCCGACGTCGTCATGCCCTTGATGGCGAACAGCGCCACATCCCGCTCCGCCGGCGTCAGCGCCCATTCCTTGAACCGCTCTTCCAGCAGGTCCATGAAGGCGCCCGAGGCCCGGCGCAGCTTCTCCTGTGCCGCATTGCGTTCTTTGATCGTGCGCCGAAGCATCAGCGACCCGACGACCAGACCCAGCACCAGACCCAGCGCCGATCCGATCTCCATGAGTTCGCGCACCTCCCACGGCAAGGGCTGCGTGTAGATGCCGAACATCGACGAAAGAATATCCGAAACGAAAAAGATCGTGCAGAGAAACTGAACGAGCAGAACCGCCAGAATGACCCACCTGCTCGTCACGAAAGCCTCGGCCCTTTCAGGGGCTCACTCAGACGGTCCGCCATTGCCATCGCCGGGGTCACTCGGGCCGGACCGGTCGCTGCTCTTGCCACCGCCGTCGTCCTTGTTGTCGCCACCGCTCTTGCCGCTGTCGCCACCGTTATCCCCATCGTCCCGGTCATCGCCCGCTGCGCGAGAGTTAACCAGACCGCCGTTCCCGTCGCCACCTGCATTCGATGTCAGCAGCAAATCGCGCAGGATTTCGCCGGTATTCGGGTTCACGATGATCTCGCGCTGCCCGTCATCGCCTTCCGCGACGATCCGCGTCCGGCCGAGCCAGGTCCGCTCGGTCGAGATGCTCTTGAATCCCTGCTGTTCCAGTTGCTGGACGATATTCTCGGAAAAGACATCGGCCATCGCGGGCACGGCGCCCATCGCGCCGACCACAAGAGCCCCCACAAACTTCTTCCGTCCCATCATCTTCACCCCCTCTAGGGCAAAACCGCCTTGGGCGGTCTTAAAGTTATCTTACACAAAACGCGCCCCGGCAAGCCCGGGACGCCTTTCGTTGTTCTCATTCTGGCAACGATCAGTCCTTGCTGCCGCCACCGTTTCCGCCACCCTTGCCGGACCCGCCGCCATTGCCACCGCCCGAGGTCGCGCCATTGGCATCCGAGCTGCCGGTCGAGCTGCCATTGCTGTCCGAGGTGTCTCCGTTCGAATCAGAGGTATCCGAGGAATCCGAGGCCGGGCGGATGCGATAGCGCAACTCGCCATCCTCGATCCGCACGCGGATGCGCTGCCCGTCCTCCGTCACGGCCCGGATGCGCACCTCGCCGTCACCGGCATAGGAATAGCGCGTCAGGGTCAGGTTCTGGGCATCCAGAGCGGCCTCCACGGCATCCCTGCTGGGCTTCGTCGTGCCGCCGAAAAGGTCGGTCAGAAAGCCGAAGTCATAGGTCGGGGCGGTCGGCGTCGTGGGCGCAGGGCTCACCACGACAGGGGCCTGCTGTGCCTGCGCGAGGCTGGTCGTTCCGGCAAGAAGTGCGGCAGCAGTCAATGTCAGAAGTCTCGATTTCGTTTCCATCTCTCGGTCCTTGTTAGGAGCCGCCCGGGACCATCTCCCCCAGTCCTGCACGGCTCAATCAATCACGACGGGGCGCAACCCCCGACGCTCACCGAATGCACCCATCCCGGGAAGGAGTGAATTTAACCAAGGTTTACGGCTGCATTTTCCTCATCGTCAGCCGCCACTAAACGCAAGTTTACGGATTATTCGCCCTCTCGGGGGTAAATGTTGCTGAATCATGGCCGGTGGCCACAGCATCTTGCCCCAGAAAAGCCACAAACCCCGACGCGCCGCGCCGGGGTTTGTGTCCAGACCTCGCGAAACTCCGCCCTGCGGCGTCAGACCTTCATGTCCACGCCCAGATGCTTGGCCACCGTGAAGATGTCCTTGTCGCCCCGCCCGCACATGTTCATCACGATGATATGGTCCTTGGGCAGGGTCGGCGCGATCTTCATCACATGGGCCAGCGCATGGCTCGGCTCCAGCGCCGGGATGATCCCCTCCAGCTTGCAGCACAACTGGAACGCCTCCAGCGCCTCGGCATCCGTGATGCTCACATAGCTCGCGCGGCCCGTGTCATGCAGCCAGGCATGTTCCGGCCCGATCCCCGGATAATCCAGCCCCGCGCTGATCGAGAACCCCTCAAGGATCTGCCCGTCCGGATCCTGCAACAGATAGGTCCGGTTCCCGTGCAGCACGCCGGGCCGCCCCCCCGTCAGCGATGCGCAATGCTGCATCCGGTCATCCACGCCCTTGCCGCCCGCCTCGACGCCGATGATCTTCACCGACGGATCGTCCAGGAAGGGATAGAACAGCCCCATCGCATTGGACCCGCCTCCGATGGCCGCGATCACGGTATCGGGCAGCCGCCCCTCGCCTTCCTGTTCGGCCAGTTGCCAGCGCACTTCCTTCCCGATGATCGACTGGAAGTCGCGCACCATCGCCGGATAGGGATGCGGCCCCGCCACCGTGCCGATGCAATAGAAGGTGTCGCGCACATTGGTCACCCAGTCGCGCAGCGCGTCATTCATCGCATCCTTCAGCGTGCCCCGGCCCGAAGTCACAGGGATCACCTCCGCCCCCAGAAGCTTCATGCGGAACACGTTGGGCGCCTGCCGCTCCACATCATGCGCGCCCATATAGACCACGCATTTCAACCCGAACTTGGCACAGACCGTGGCCGTCGCCACCCCATGCTGCCCCGCCCCCGTCTCGGCGATGATCCGCGTCTTGCCCATGCGCCGGGCCAGGATGATCTGCCCCAGCACATTGTTGATCTTGTGCGCGCCCGTATGGTTCAGCTCGTCGCGCTTCATATAGACCTTGGCACCGCCCAGATGCGTGGTCATCCGCTCCGCGAAATACAAGGGCGAGGGACGCCCCACATAATGCTTCCACAGGTCGTCCATCTCGGCCCAGAAGCTCGGGTCGGTCTTGGCGAAGTCATAGCGCTCCTCCAGTTCCAGGATCAGCGGCATCAGCGTTTCCGACACGAACCGCCCGCCGAAAATGCCGAACCGCCCGGCCTCATCCGGCCCGGTCATGAAACTGTTGATCCCGTCCTCGGCCATCTCCGCCACTCCCCTTGTTCTTCCGTCCCGATGTAGCGCCCTTGGCCTGCCGGGGAAAGGGGGGCCGTCTGCCCCCCTCGGCGCGTGCCGCGCCTCACCCCCCGAGGATATTTGAAGACAGAAAGTGAACAGACCCTGAACCCGGGCGCGTTAACCTTAACGGCCCCGTCTGCCTGCCAGGCGGCACCCCTGTCCACTTTCTGTCTTCAAATATCCTGGGGGTCCGGGGGCAAGGCCCCCGGGGGCACGGCAGGGCGGCTCGCCTGACGCTTTCGTGAACACGCCCCCTGAAACCCTGCCCCCTGCGCCTTCGTAGCTGCGCCCGTTGCAACCCATGGACAGGAGCGATGCCATGAAAACCCTGACGACCACCCTCCTCCTCGCCGCCGCCACTGCCGGCGCGGCCCAGGCCGACACCGCGCTCGGCCTCACCGGCGACCGGACTCTCGTGATGATCGACACCGCCACCGCCGCCGTCACCGGCAGCCTGGAGGCGCAGGGCGTCACCGCGCTTCATGGCATCGACTGGCGTCCTGGCACGGGCAAGGTCATCGGCCTGACCGACAGCTTCGCCATCGTCGAGATCGACCCCGCCACCGGCGCGACGGCCGAGATCGCGAAACTCGCCGCGCCCCTGACGCTGGCCGAAGGCGTGCCGGTCATCGTTGACGTGAACCCCGCCGCCGACAAGCTGCGCGTCATCTCCGGCACCGCGAATTACCGGATCGACATGGCCACGGGCGACGTCACCACCGACCTCGCCCTGAACTTCGACGCCGCCGATGCCAATGCCGCCGCAACCCCGATGGTCGTGGCCGTCGCCTATTCCAACAGCTTCGGCAAGCCGGAAAAGACCGCGATGTATGACATCGACGCCGGGCTGAATGCGCTGCTTCAGCAGACCAAGCCGAATGAAGGCCTCCTCGCCACCATCGGCTCCCTTGGCGTCACGCTGGACGGCCCCGTCGCGCTGGACATCGCCACCACGGCCGACGGCACAAACACCGCCTGGGTCGCGGCGCTGGGCGGGTTGCACCGGCTCGACCTCGCCACCGGCGCCGTCTCGGGCACGATGCCCCTGACCGGCACGGATCAACCGATCCGCGACATGACGGTCCTCCCCGCCATGTAAGCGCCCGAAGGCCCCAGCGGCGTCAGCCGACCTGGGGCCTTCAAAACGGGAAAGAAAAGGCCCCAGCGGCGCAAGCCGACCTGGGGCCTTCAAAACGGATGGCAAAAGGCCCCAGCGGCACCAGCCGACCTGGGGCCTTCACCCCGCCGCCCGCACGAAATCCGCGATGCGGGCGGCATCCTTCACCCCCGGCGCGCTTTCCACGCCAGAGGCCACATCCACCTGCCGCGCGCCCGTCAGCCGGATCGCCTCGGCCACATTCCCCGCCGTCAGCCCCCCGGCCAGCATCCAGGGCTTCAGCCATTTCCGCCCCACCAGCAGCCGCCAGTCGAAGGTCAGCCCATTGCCGCCCGGCAGCACCGCGTCCTTCGGCGGCTTCGCGTCGATCAGGATCTGATCCGCCACCAGCGAAAACTCGGTCAGCGCCGCGAGATCCGCCTCGCCCGCCACGCCGATCACCTTCATCACCGGCAGGCCATAGCGCGCCTTCACCTCGGCCACCCGCGCAGGCGTCTCGTGGCCATGCAGTTGCAGCATGTCCAGAGGCACCGCCGCCGTGATGGCATCCAGCGCCGCATCCTCGGCATCCACCACCAGCGCCACCTTGCACAGCCCCTCGGGCGCGCCCAGAGCCAGCGCCCGCGCCTCCTCCACCGTCACGAATCGCGGTGATTTCGGAAAGAAGTTGAACCCGGCATAGGCCGCCCCTGCCGCCGCCACGGCATCGACATCCGCCGCGGTCCGCAGACCGCAGATCTTCACCCGCACCTGTCCCATGGAAATCAGCCCGCCTTGCGCTTCTCGATCAGCGCCAGCACGTCATCGCCCGGCACGCTGGCGGAATCCTTCATCACCGCCAGTTCCCGCTCCAGCCGCGCCACCTCGCGCTTCTTCTCGCTGGCCACCTTGCGGTGCTTGTGCTCGCGCAGCCATTCCCAGGTGAAGCCGATCACCACGCCCACCACCACGCCGCCCAGCATCACCAGGAACAGCGGCATCTCCATCTGCCAGGTCACCCCGAACAGCGCCGCCATGTCCTCGGGCAGGAAACGCACCGGCACGACGGTCCGGTTGGCAATCCCCACCGTCAGCAACAGCACCATCAGAACGGCGATCAGGGCATAGCGCAGGTAACGCAGCATCGGCCTCTCCCTTCGGGCAGGCCCCGACTATCGCGCCCCGCGCGCCCCGGCGCAAGCCATGGCCGCGCTCAGGACTTGCCGTTCAACCGATCCCGCAGCAACTTGCCGGTCTTGAAGAAGGGAACCTTCTTGTCATCCACCTTGACCGACTCGCCGGTCCGCGGATTGCGGCCCACCCGTGCCTCGCGCGACTTCACGGAAAACGCTCCGAACCCACGCAACTCCACCCGGTCGCCCTTGGCCAGCGCCTCGATGATCTCGTCAAAGACGGTGTTCACGATGCGCTCGACATGCCGCTGCGTCAGGTGCGGATTCTCGTCCGCGATCTTCTGGATCAGTTCCGATCGGATCATCCATGTCCCCCCTGTGGTCGCCGCCAGCCTGGTGCCGCCTGGTCGCCACGTCGTTGTTTGCCTTGGACTATAGGCAAAAAAACCCGTCGCACAACGAAAACGAAAGCCTTCCCCGGCAATCCGCCCCGCCCTGCGGCACAGCCGCAACCCGCCGATGCGCGTCAGGGTTGCACAAAGCAGGAAGGCCCCGCCGAAGCGGGGCCTTCCCAAAGCCTCATCCGAAGGATCGGATCAGTTGCCGCCCTTCAGAGCCGCGCCAAGGATATCCCCCAGCGACGCGCCCGAATCGGACGAACCGTACTGTTCCACGGCTTCCTTCTCTTCCGCGATCTCGCGCGCCTTGATCGACAGGCCCAGACGGCGGGTCTTCGGGTCGATATTGGTCACGCGCACATCCACATGGTCGCCCACCTGGAACCGCTCGGGCCGCTGGTCGGCACGGTCGCGCGACAGGTCCGACCGGCGGATGAACGACTTGGCGCCGTTGTATTCCACCTCGATCCCGCCTTCCTCGATCGCCGTCACGGCGACGGTGATCACGGAACCGCGCTTCACGCCATCCACCGCATCGGTGAAGGAATCATCGCCCAGCGCCTTGATCGACAGCGAGATGCGCTCCTTCTCCACATCCACCTCGGTGACCGCGGCCTTGACCGTGTCGCCCTTGCGGTAGTTCTGGATGGCATCCTCGCCGCGCTGATCCCAGGACAGGTCGGACAGGTGCACCATGCCGTCGATATCGTTGTCGAGGCCGACGAACAGACCGAATTCGGTGATGTTCTTGACTTCGCCTTCGATGGTCGATCCCACCGGGTGGCTTTCCGCAAAGACTTCCCACGGATTGCGCATCGTCTGCTTCAGGCCCAGCGACACGCGGCGCTTGGCGCTGTCGATCTCCAGCACCATCACATCCACTTCCTGCGAGGTGGAGACGATCTTGCCGGGATGCACGTTCTTCTTGGTCCAGCTCATTTCCGAAACATGGACCAGACCTTCGACACCGGCTTCCAGCTCCACGAAGGCGCCGTAATCGGTGATGTTGGTCACGCGGCCCTTGTGGACCGAACCCAGCGGATAGGCGCGCTCGACCGCATCCCACGGATCGGCCTGAAGCTGCTTCATGCCAAGGCTGATGCGATGCGTGTCCTTGTTGATCTTGATGACCTGAACCTTCACCGTCTCGCCGATCGACAGGATCTCCGACGGGTGGTTCACACGGCGCCAGGCCATGTCGGTGACATGGAGCAGGCCATCGACGCCGCCCAGGTCAACGAAGGCACCGTATTCGGTGATGTTCTTGACCACGCCATCCACGACCTGACCTTCGGTAAGGTTCGAGATGACCTCGGCGCGCTGTTCCGCACGGCTCTCTTCCAGGATGGCGCGGCGCGACACGACGATATTGCCGCGGCGACGGTCCATCTTCAGGATCTGGAAGGGCTGCTTCATGCCCATCAGGGGGCCGGCATCGCGCACGGGGCGCACATCGACCTGCGAACCGGGCAGGAAGGCCACGGCACCGCCCAGATCGACGGTAAAGCCGCCCTTCACGCGGCCGAAGATCGCGCCTTCGACGCGGGTCTCGGCGGCATAGGCCTTTTCCAGACGATCCCAGGCTTCCTCGCGGCGGGCCTTCTCGCGGCTGATGACAGCCTCACCGCGGGCATTCTCCACGCGGTCCAGATAGACCTCGACCTCATCGCCCACATTGATATTGGGCTGTTCGCCGGGGTTGGCAAATTCCTTCAGGTCGATGCGGCCTTCCATCTTGTAGCCCACATCGACGATGGCCTGGCCCGCCTCGATGGCGATGACCTTGCCTTTGACAACCGTTCCCTCTTCGGGGGTGTCAATCTCGAAGCTCTCCTTCAGAAGGGCTTCGAATTCTTCCATAGCGTTTTTCGCGCACATATGCAGTTCGTCCTTTGTCATGGTTTTCCGGCCATGCGGTTGTCTCCGCAGGTCTTTCGCTGGCCCCTCTGGAAAAACCGCGCACGCCCGGAAAACCGGAAGCACCGCGACTCTGCCGTCAGGATTGGGGGCCTATAGTCTCTCAGGCTTTGGAAAACAAGCGCGAAGCGCCATCGCAGGCCGGGAACGGCCATACCCGCCCCCGGTCCACGTCACAGGGGCGGCACCATTCCTGCCGCCCGTCCGCTCACCCGCCGCGACGCGCGGCCTCGAAATCGGCGCGTAAGGGCGCCGTGTCGTAGATGATGGTCATGGAGGTGAAGGCTTGACCATCCGGTGCCAAATCAAACACGTCCACGCATTCAAAGGCCACGACCTTGCCTGTGGACAGCGTCCAACGATACCGGAAATGCAAGGCAACCGCCTCACCAGAGGCAGAACTATCGAAAATGTTTATGAGAGTTGTTTCGGACCGGTTCGTATCGGCAAAAAGTTCGGCATAGAACGCGCGCGCGGGGCGCGTTCCGTAAAGCGGCGACACGATGGACGCATCTGGCGTGAAGAGTGCGTAGACACCCTCCAGATCCCCCGTATTGAGGGCATGAAGATAGCGGTGGCAGAGGTCTCGAGCAGTCATTTGCTTTTCCTTTCTTGGCCGACCCGGACGCCTTCGAAGGAAAAGCCGCCCTACCGGGGGCGGCTACTCTGATCCATGAGCATCACGAGGCCGCCGTCAGGAACGGCGGTAGTACGACGATGCGTGTTGCAACATGATCATCGATACTGGCTAGCCCAAGACCGGGGCACTGTCAAAACCCTTCCTCCCCCCTCCACCATCCTCCACCACCCCCTCCCGACCCTAACGCGATGGCGTTTCCAACCGTCTTTAGGGTCTGACAAGACCTGAACCGCCATGACGCGAAAGGGTCCGGCCCCGCCGGATCGCCTTCCAGACGGAGAGATGCCGTGAACCTGTACCACTGCCTGATCGAACTGCGCCCCGAGGCCCGCGCCCTCTCCTTCGCCCATGCCGTGGGCCTCTGGCTCAATCATCTGACCAAGCTGGAACTGGTCTCCGACTGGCGCCTGCTACGCCGCAAATTCGGCCTCGCCTCCGGGCGCCATACCGATTTCGTCCTTGAAATCGAAATCGAAGGCATGGCCGCCCTCGACACCGCCTTCACCGCCCTTGCCGATGCCGATGCCGATGCGGTGGAGCTTTACGAGAAAATGCATGCCATGATCGAAACCGTCGAAATCGGCCTCTACCGCCCCTATCCCGACCCTTCGCAACGCGAACGCATCGCGCTGATCTGACGCCCCCTTCCCAGGCCCGCCGCAAAGGCCGGATCACCGCCCCCACAGGGTCTTCAGAACGGCCGCCACCAGCACCTCCGGCCGGTCCTCCTGCACCAGATGCCCGGCATCGGCCACCGGCACGACAGGACGGTCAGAGATCAGGGCCGCCAGCCTTTCTCCCGTCTCAATGGGAATCCACCCATCCTCCCGCCCCCAAAGAACGGTCACCGGGCAATCCAGCCTGTCATACAGCCCTTCGACCTCATCGGTGAACCGCTGGTCCATCTGCGCAATCTGCCGGTAAAAGGCAGCCTGCCCCGCCTGCCCCAGCCATGGCGCGCTGTAGATGTCCAAGGCCTCCGCCGACAGGGGCTTGTACGCTGCGGTCTGCAAATAGGCCCGCAACAGCGCCCGGTGCATATAGTCCGGCATCCCGCTGAAGGCCGCCTCATGGCGGCGCACATGCTGCACGAAGGGCGATCCCCAGGGGGCAAGCGCAACCGCGTCAACGATCGTCAACGAGCCATAGCGGAGCCGGTTCAGATACCAGCCGCGCAGGGCCGTCGCGCCACCGAAGTCATGCGCCAGAACATCGGGCCGTTCCAGACCCCATTCCGCAAAGAGGGCGGCCAGAACCCTGTTCTGCACGGCCAGCGACACGTCCTGACCCTCGCGCATCTCGGACAGGCCATAGCCGACCAGATCAAAGTAATAGACCGTCCGGCGGTCGGCGAATTCCGGCACGATCCGCCGCCAGACCTGCGATGAAAACGGGGTGCCATGGATCGCCACCAGCGGCGGCCCCTGCCCGATCCTGCCCCAGCGCACGGCATTGCCCTCGATGATCGTGGAATTCGGCAGGTCTAGCATCACGGCGACTCATATTGTCATTTAGCTAAATGACGATATGATGGAAGGCATGGACAGATCAACGCAAATCCGGGCGATGGCCAGCGAACAGCGCCTGCTGATCCTTCGCCTCCTCGCCGCGCCGGAAGACCATTTCGGCCACCAATGGTCCGCCGATCCTGTCGCCTTCGGCGTCTGCATGACCCTCATCGCCGAGGCGCTGAAGATTGCCCAGCCGACCGCCAGCCGACATATCGACATTCTCCGGCAGGCAGGCTTCATCTCGGTGCGAAGGCACCTGAAATGGTCCTATTGCAAACGCGACGAAGCGGCGATCGGCGAATATCTCACCTGGTTGGGACGCGAAATCTCGGCCGCTGCGCCAGTCCGGTAAACCCGTCCCCGCGCCGCCCCCCCGAAAACACGGTCCGACTCCGGCCCACGCCCCCCACCGCACCCGTAGGGCGGGGGTCTCCCCGCCAAAACCCAAGGCATCCATAGGCCGGGGGTCTCCCCGCCACAACCACGCGCCCCTGACCGAAACCAACCGCTCCGGCCGCAAGGTCCCGCGCTCCCTGATCCCGATGGCCTGGCCCGGGGATCCATCATCACATCCGGGGCGGGGTCGCCCCTCTGTGCACCCCCGCACCCTTAACCAGCAATCCCACCACCACCCTGCCCGAATTTGTATGTACACTTGTCTGCACAGAATGCGGCACAACATGCGGCACAGTCGCGAACGGCAGTTCCCGCCAAATTCCCCAGCGCGGACAAAGCTTAACGCCCGCCCGTCAGGGCATCAATTGCCCGCCATTCACCTCGATCACCTGCCCCACGACGTAGCCAGACAGCGAAGCGCAGGCCAGAAACAGATAGGCCCCCACGCAATCCTCCGCTGTGCCCAGCCGCCCGGCCGGGATCGTGGCAAGCTGCGCCTGCAACTGCGCCTCGGTCGAATAACGCTCGTGAAACGGCGTGGTGATCACCCCCGGCGCCACGGCATTCACGCGAATTCCGAAGGGAATCAACTCCTTGGCCATCCCCCGCGTCACGTTGTGAACAAAGGCCTTGGACGATCCGTAAAGCCCCGCCCCGCCCGACGCGCCATTCCGCGCGGCGACCGAGGTGGTGCTGATGATGAACCCGCCCCCCGCCGCCTTCAATGGCGCGACAGCGGCCTGTGACGCCACCACCACCGACCGCGCGTTCAGGTCCATGATCTCGTCATAATCCCGTTCGGAAACATCGGCATAGGGCACCCGCCGCACCATCCCGCCCGCATTGTTCACCAACCCATCCAGCCGCCCGAAAGCCGCCACCGCCTGCTCCACCGCCGACCTGGCCCCCGCCCCGGTGGATATGTCGGCCCGGATCAGAACCGCCTCGCCCCCCGCCGCGCCGATCTCGTAAGCCACGGCTTTCGCAGCCTCTTCCGATGCGTTGTAATGCAGCCCCACCCGCGCGCCCTGCGCGGCGAATGCCCGCGCCAGCGCCGCCCCGATGCCCGTGGAGGCCCCGGTGATCAGCACGGCCTTCCCCTTCAGTTCCGGCAACCGCATCCCTGTCATCCCCGCCCCTCCAAGGCCCGTTCCACCACCGCGATGGCCCGCGCCACCGCCGCCTCCACCGTCATCTCGCTGGTATCCAAAACCACCGCATCCGCCGCCGCCCTCAGCGGCGCATCCGCCCGCCCCATGTCGCGCGCATCCCGCTCCCGCACCTCGGCCAGCACAAGCGCTTGATCCCCGCCCACTTCCAGCCACCGCCTATGGGCGCGCACCTCCGGCGAGGCGGTCACATAGAGCTTCACCTCCGCCTCCGGACAGATCACCGTCCCGATGTCCCGTCCATCCAGCACCGCGCCCCCCTCGGCTCGCGCAAAGCGCCGCTGGAACTCCACCAGCGCCGCCCGCACCTCGGGAATGACCGCCACCCTTGATGCCGCCTGCCCCGCCTCCAGCGACCGCAGGTCCCCCCGTTCCAGATCGCCCGGCACCAGCCCGACCGCCGCCGCCACAGGGTCCCCCCCCTTGGCCCCGACCGCCCGATAGAGCAATCCGGTATCCAGATGCGCAAACCCGAACCGCGCCGCCAGGGCCCGCCCGATCGTCCCCTTCCCCGCCGCCGCAGGCCCGTCGATCGCCACCGTGAAGATCACCGCCCAAGCCCCTTCATCTTGGCCAAAATACTCTCGGGGGGAGGCCCGCAGGGCCGTGGGGGGCAGACAGCCCCCCGTCCCCGGCCGATCACCCGCGCGCCAGATCGGCACCCAGACCGGTCATCAACCCTTCAAAGATCGGGAAAGACGTCAGGATGGGCGAGGCGTCATCCACCGACACTGCCTTCTTCGCCGCCATCCCGCAGACAAGGAAACTCATCGCGATCCGGTGGTCCAGATGCGTCTTTGCCACCGCCCCACCGGGCACTCCGCCCGCGCCAAGGCCATGGACGATCAGCGTATCCTCATCCTCTTCGACCCGCACCCCACAGGCCTCCAGCCCCCGCGCCATGGCGTCGATCCGGTCGCTTTCCTTGACCCGCAACTCCTTCACGCCGCGCATCACCGTCGTCCCTTCGGCAAAGGCCGCCACCACCGACAGGATCGGATATTCGTCGATCATCGACGGTGCGCGCTCTTCCGGCACCTCTATGCCCTTGAGGTTCGGGGAAAACTTCACCCGCAGGTCGGCCACAGGCTCCCCCCCCTCCTCGCGCGGGTTCTGGAATTCGATCTCGGCCCCCATCTCGACCAGCGTCAGATAAAGCCCGTTCCGCGTCAGGTTCTGGCTCACGCCCGGAACCAGGATGTCAGACCCTTCCACGATCAGCGCCGCGCAGGTCGGGAAGGCCGCCGAAGACGGGTCACGCGGCACGGCCACGGTCTGGGGCCGCAATTCCGGCCGCCCGGTCAGGGTGATGACATTGCCCTCGGCCGTCTTCTCCACCACCAGTTCCGCGCCGAACCCCAGCAGCATCCGCTCGGAATGGTCGCGCGTGGGTTCCTTCTCGATCACCACCGTCTGCCCCGGCGCATTCAGCCCCGCCAGCAGCACCGCCGATTTCACCTGCGCGCTCGCCACCGGCAGGGCATAGCGCACCGGCACCGGGTCCGCCGCCCCCACCACCGTCATCGGCAGCCGCCCGCCCTGCCGCCCAAAGGCCCGCGCGCCAAAGAGCGACAGGGGATCGGTCACCCGCCCCATCGGCCGCTTGCGCAAACTCGCATCCCCCGTGAAGGTCGCAGTGATGGCCGAGGTCGCCATCGTCCCCATGATCAGCCGCACACCCGTCCCGGAATTGCCGCAGTCGATCACATCCGCAGGCTCCCGGAACCCGCCCACGCCCACGCCGTTCACCGTCCACTCGCCGGGGGCATGGCGCGTCACCTCGGCCCCGAAGGCACGCATCGCCTTGGCCGTGTCCAGCACATCCTGCCCTTCCAGAAGGCCTGTCACCTTGGTCTCGCCCACCGCCATGGCCCCAAAGATCAATGCGCGATGGCTGATCGACTTGTCCCCCGGCACCTCCGCCGTCCCGGAAAGAGGCCCGGATTTGCGGGCGGTCATCGGTTGCGCTTCGCCGTGGCCGGACATCGTGATCTCCCTGTCATTCCGGCCCGCCTGATAGCGCAAGCAAGAGGGCCGGTCCATGCCCCGCGCAAGACGCCAGAGGCAAAGCCGCAAGATCACGCAAGGGTTGAAGACCGCGAAACAGATCGCATATCCGAAAGATGAACCGTCGCCGCTTCCTCACCCGGACCGCCCTCCTCGCCACAGGCGCGGCCGCCGCCGCAACCGGAGCCTTTGCCCTGTCCCCCACCCGCAACCGCTATTATCAGGGTCCTCCGGGGCCGAATTTCGACGGCACCCGCTTCTTCAATCCCGGCGGCAGCCCACCCAAGGGCTTTGCCGATCTGCTGAAATGGCAGGCGGGCGGGGGCCGGGCAAAATGGCCTGAAAGCATCGGCATCCGGCAATCCATCCCCGCGCCCCGCGTGGACGACCTGATCGTGACGATGGTCGGCCACGCGACCCTGCTCATACAGGTGGCGGGGCTGAACCTCCTCACCGATCCGGTCTGGTCGGATCGCGCCAGCCCCTTCTCCTTCGCAGGCCCCCGCCGCGCCACCGCCCCCGGCATAAGGTTCGAGGCCCTGCCGCGCATCGACGCGGTGCTTCTGACCCACAACCATTACGACCATCTCGATCTTGAAACCCTGGCCCGCCTCAAACAGGCGCATGACCCGCTGGTCATCACGCCCCTCGGCAATGACACGATCGTCAAGGATACCGTTCCCGACATGCGAGTCGCGACCGGCAATTGGGGCCACACCGTTCCCGTCGGCCCGGCCACCGTGCATTTCGAACCCTGCCACCACTGGTCGGCACGCGGCACGCGCGACCGCTCCATGGCGCTCTGGTCGGCCTTCCTGATCGACACGCCCGCAGGCCGCATCTTCCATGTCGGCGACACCGGCTTTGATCAGGGCCGCCCCTATCGCGACCTGCCGCAAAAGCATGGGAAGATCCGCGCGGCCATCCTGCCCGTGGGGGCCTATGAACCCCGCTGGTTCATGCGCGATCAGCATCAGGACCCGGCCGAGGCGGTGGAAGGCTTCCTCCTCTCCGGCGCATCCCATGCGGTGGGCCACCATTGGGGCACCTTCCAGCTCACGAATGAAGGCCGCGATGCGCCCCCCGCCGCCCTCGCGGCCGCGCTTGCCGCCAAGGGGATAGGGCCTGACCGCTTCCGCGCACTGGGCCCCGGCGAATGGTGGGCGATCCCGGCTTAACGTTTCGTTAACCTTCACCCCGCCGCCGGAAGGTCAGGTAATGCGGCGCCCGCCCCTCACGCAGCGCCTTCTGCTCGTATCGCGTGGAAATCCAGTCCTCCCACGCGCCCCCCGCCCCGGCCTGCGCCACAAGGTCGAACCCCGCCGCAGGCACCTCTTCCAGTGTCTGGCGCACGTAATCGGGAATATCCGTCGCCACTCGAAACTCCGCCCCCGGGGCCATCACCCGCGCCAGCGCGCCCAGATAGCCGGGCGTCACGAACCGCCGCCGATGGTGCCGCGCCTTCGGCCAGGGATCGGGATAGTTCAGGAAACACTTCACGACCGAAGCACCCGGCAGCACATCGAACAGATCGCGCACATCGCCGGGATGGATGCGCAAATTCTCCACCCCCGCCGCGCGTATCTTGCCCAGCAGCATCGCCACGCCGTTCACGAAGGGCTCGCAGCCGATGATCCCCACTTCAGGGTATCGCGCGGCCATGTGGACCAGATGCTCCCCCCCGCCGAAACCCACCTCCAGCCAGAGCGGCCGCCCGCCGAACAGCCCCGCCACATCCAGCGCCGCCCGCGACGGGTTCTCCTCCACCGTCACCCCCGCCAGCCGGACCTTGCCCAGATCCTCGGCCAGATAGGCCTTCTGGCTGGCCCGCAACGTCTTGCCATGCACGCGCCCATAGAAGTTGCGCCGCGCGGTCAGTGCGGCTGCGGCGGTATCCTTGGGATCGGTGGTCATCATCGGCTTCCTCGCAAGGTCGCGCAGCGCCTAGACCCCCACCGCCACGGGGTCAAGCCGTCAGGCCTCCAGAGGCCGCTCGCCGATCCGCTCGGCCACCATCACCAGATACCCGTCGGGATCCTGCACGAGGAACTCGCGCTGACCACCCATCCGGTCACCCCAGTCGCGCCATTTCTCGCGCGGCTCGACATAGAAGGCGATCCCCGCCACCCGCATGGCTTCCGCCGCCGCCGCGGCATCGGTCACATAGACCTGCACCACCAGCCCGCGCCCGAAAGGCTGCTCCATCGGCCCGGTCTCCCAATCCCCGTCACGCTGATAGATCATCACCTGCGCCCCATCGGGATGGGCCAGACAGGCAAGCTTCTGCGCGGGCCGCTCAAAGGCCAAGGCAAAGCCCATCGGCCCCGTCCAGAAGGCCAGCGAGGCCGGATAATCCGTGACCATCATCTCGGCCATCCCCATGGCCCAGATTGCAGGCGGCGCGCCGATCCCCATCTTCCCCTCCCGAATGCGTTCCCCCTTGCCTGGCACGGCTGGCGCAGGCCCAAGACGGAAACGGCGCGCCGGGTTGGTTCCCCCGGCGCGCCGCCCTACCCCAGACGGGGATGCCTTACTTCACCGCCTTCTTCAGCGCCTCGACCAGATCGGTCCGCTCCCAGCTAAAACCGCCATCCGCCGTCGCCTCGCGCCCGAAATGGCCATAGGCCGAGGTGCGCGCATAGATCGGCTTGTTCAGGCCCAGCGCCGTCCGGATGCCGCGCGGCGTCAGGTCCATGCATTCCGCAACTGCCCGTTCGATGGCCGCCGCATCCACCGCCCCGGTGCCATGCGTATCGACATAGATCGACAGCGGCTTGGCCACCCCGATGGCATAGGACACCTGCAAGGTGCAGCGATCCGCCAGCCCTGCCGCCACCACGTTCTTGGCCAGATAGCGCGCGGCATAGGCCGCCGACCGGTCCACCTTCGTCGGGTCCTTGCCCGAGAACGCCCCGCCGCCATGCGGCGCAGCGCCACCATAGGTATCCACGATGATCTTGCGCCCGGTCAGGCCCGCATCGCCATCGGGGCCCCCGATCACGAATTTCCCCGTGGGGTTCACCCACCATTCCGTCTTCGCGGTGATCCAGCCATCGGGCAGGATCTCGCGGATATAGGGCTCCACGATGGCGCGGATGTCGTCCGAGGTCTGCGCCTCATCCAGATGCTGCGTGGACAGCACGATGGAGGTCACCTCGACGGGCTTCCCATCCTCATAGCGCAGCGAAAGCTGCGACTTGGCATCCGGCCCCAGCGTCGGTTCCTTGCCCGACTTCCGCACCTCGGCCAGTCGCCGCAGGATCGCATGAGAATACTGGATCGGCGCCGGCATCAGTTCCGGCGTCTCGCGGCAGGCATAGCCGAACATGATGCCCTGGTCGCCCGCGCCGTCGCGATCCACACCCTGCGCGATATGGGCGGATTGCTCATGCAGGAAGTTGTGCACCTTCAGCGTGTTCCAGTGGAACTTGTCCTGCTCGTAGCCGATATCCTTGACGCAATCGCGCACGATGCCCTCGACCCGCGCCAGCATCGCCTTGGTCTTTGCTTCGGTGGAAAGGCCGACTTCCCCGCCGACGACAACCGTATTGGTCGTGGCAAAGGTTTCGCAGGCCACGCGGGCATTCGGCTCTTCCGACAGGAAGGCGTCCAGCACCGCATCGGAAATGCGGTCGCACACCTTGTCGGGATGCCCCTCCGACACGGATTCGGAGGTGAAGACATAGTTCAGTCGGGACATGGGAAGTGCTCCATTGGGGTTACCCCCGTCACGCCAGGAAGCCGTTGTGACGGTTCGATGCGCGTGACTAGACCCCCGCCCCCGGCGCGTCAAGCCGCCTTCCGCCGCCCGGCCAGAACCAGCCCGGCGCCGAGTCCCGCCAGCAACAGAAGGACCGGCCCCTCGCCCAGTCGCACATAGGGCGTGGGGGGCAAGGCGCCCGGCAACACCACATCCAGAAAACCCGCCTCGCCCAGAGGCAGGCTCTCCACCACCCGCCCGCGCGCATCTATCAGGGCCGAGACACCGGTATTCGCCACGCGCACGAAGGGCAGCCCCTGCTCCACCGCCCTGAGTTGCGCCTGCGCCAGATGCTGATACGGGCCGGTCCATTCCCCGAACCAGGCATCATTGGTGATCTGAAGGATCCAGTCCGCCCGCTCCGGCGCCCCGCGCAGATCCTGCGGAAAGACCGCCTCATAGCAGATCAGCGGCAAGACCTTGCCCAGCCCCGGCCCAAGGTCCAGAACCGCAGGCCCCGGCCCCGCCGAATAGCCGTTGCCCTCCTGCGCAGCAAAGGCCACCAGCCCGAACCAGTCGTAAAGCACATCGCCGAAGGGGATATACTCCCCGAAGGGCACGAGATGGTGCTTGTCATAGAACTGCGCGACCCGCCCCTCGGGCCCGATCACCGCAAGGCTGTTCCAGAACCGCCAGCCCTCCACCCGCTGGATGCCCACCGCGACCGGCTGTCCGCGCCCCGCCGCGCCGATGCGCTCGGCCACCTCCGGGTAATCCTCCAGCAGATAGGGCACCGACGTCTCGGGCCATATCGCCAGATCGGGCCGGTCCCCCGCCATGGTGAAATCCAGTTGCCGTTCAAAGAAGATGCGCGCCTGCTCCGGGTCCCATTTCAGCCCCTGCTCGGCATTGGGCTGCACCAGGCGCAAGACTGCCCCCTGCGCCACGGGCTCCGGCCCCGCTTCGCGCCACAGGCCGAAGCCGAACCCCGCCGCCACCAGCGCCGCCCCTGCCACCACCGGCACCGGCCGCCACAGCGCGACCAGCGCCGCCGCCAGCAGCGTGAGCAGCGTCAATCCCGACGGCCCCACCAGCGCCGCCACCTGCATGGGCGCATGGCCGATCCAGACATGGCCCAGCGCCGCCCAGGGAAACCCGGTCAGAACATAGCCCCGCGCCAGTTCCGCCCCGCCCAGCGCCACCGCGAAGCCGATCCCCGGCCAGCGCCCCCGCGCGCCCAGAAAAGCCGCCGCCGCCCAGAACAGCGCAAGGCCGAAACACAGAAAGACCACCGCAAAGGGCGCCATCCAGCCATGCACCTCCGGCTCGATCAGGAAAGGCTCCACGATCCAGTTCAGCGCGGCCGCATAATGCCCCGCCCCCGCGAACCATGCCAGCCAGACCGCCCCGCGCCCAGCCTGCCCGACCCGCCGGATCAGCAGCGCAAGCGCCGGCAAGGCCAGCCACCACCAGCCCAGAGGGGCCTGCCCCGATGCCACCACCGCACCTGTCGCAAAAGCCAGCGCCAGCGCGCCCCAACCGGGCCGCGCCCAGCGCCGGGCCGGGGCCGCCACGTCGGCCGTCATTCCTCGGCAGGCACCGGCGGTCGCGCCGCCACAGCCTCGGGCAGGCGGATGCGCAACCGCTTGATCCGGCGCGGATCGGCGTCGATCACCTCGAACTCCGCCCCGCTCTCATGCGGCACGATCTCGCCCCGCGCCGGCACGCGACCCGTGCGCAGGAAGACGATGCCGCCCAGCGTGTCGATCTCCTCGTCATCCTCGTCATGCCGCAGCTTCAACCCGATGGCCGTCTCGATCTCTTCCAGCGGCGCGGTCGCCATGGCGACAAAGACTCCGGGCTTCTCCTCCTTCCAGAGGGCGCCTTCCTCTTCGTCATGCTCATCCTCGATCTCGCCGATCACGGTCTCGATCAGGTCCTCGATGGTCACCAGACCATCCACCCCGCCATATTCGTCGATCACCAGCGCCATATGCACCCGCTCGCGCTGCATCTTCTGCAAGAGCACACCGATCGGCATCGATGGCGGCGCATAGAGCACGGGCCGCAGCATCCGCTTCAGCGAAAACCGCCCCCCCGCCCCGAACCCGTGCTGAAGCGCCAGATCCTTCAACAGCACCAGCCCCTGCGGATGGTCCAGCGTGCCCTTGTAGACCGGAACCCGGCTGAAGCCATGCTCGCGGAACACCTCCACCAGCTCATCCCGTCCGATATCCAGCGGCACCGCCACGATATCCACCTTCGGCACCGCCACGTCATCGACGCGCAGCCGCCGCAGGGCGCCCAGCCCCGGCAGACTGGTCTGCGCCGCAGCCCCGGCCGGCCCGGAGGCTTGCGGAGCAGCCTCGGACCGTGCCGACTGATCGCTGTTCGAAGGGGAAAGGGCGTTCAGTATCCGCCCGAAAAATCCGCGCTGCGGAGGCTCCGCCTCATCCGCGCCCATATCGTCCTGCGCGCCCCGCGCCGCAAGAGAACCGTCGCTGCTACTGCCCATGGATCCTTCTTCCAAAACACCCTGTCCCGCAGGGCCGCTTCAATATGGGTCAGAAAGGCCCAGGCTGGCAAGTATCCGCACCTCAAGGCCCTCCATGACGGCGGCATCCGCCGCATCGACATGATCATAGCCCAGACAATGCAACAGGCCATGAACAACCAGATGGGTCACATGCTCCGCCATCGGCTTGCCCTGCTCCGCCGCCTCGCGTTCACATGTCTCGAAGGCAATAGCGATGTCACCCAACTCGCAAGGCTCCTCCGCATCCCCCGGTTCCGGCAGGTCCGGCATGCCCCCGGCCTCTTCCGCCGCCCGTTCTTCCGACGGCCAGGACAGAACATTGGTCGGCTGCGGCTTGCCCCGGAAATCCGCATTCAAGGCCGCGATACGTGCATCATCGCAGCCCATCAGCACGACGGAATATCCCGCCCCACCCGGCCCGACTGCCTGCAAGGCCGCCGCGACGGCCCGTTCCGCCAAAGCTTCAAGGCCAAAGGCCTCCCAGCGCTCATCCTCGATGACGATATCCACGATCCCGCTCATGGCCGCGCTTCTAGCCGAAGCGGAGGGAATGCGCAAAGCCCTGTCCCTTCATCTTGGCCCAAATACTCCGGGGGTCCGGGGGCAGCGCCCCCGGCGACCGAGCCGCAGCGCGGCACGCGCGGAGGCGAGACAAAAGGCTTGCGCGGTCCCCGCCTGCGGGGGCCGCGCGCAATTTACTTCACGCCGAGGGCGATTCGTCCGCCTCATAGGCCTCGATAATCCGCGCCACCAGCGGGTGGCGCACCACGTCCTTGGCGGTGAAATAGTTGAATGCCACGCCCTTCACCCCCTTCAGGATGCGCTCTGCATCGGCCAGCCCCGACGGCACGCCGCGCGGCAGGTCGATCTGCGTCCGGTCGCCGGTGATCACCATCCGGCTGCCCTCGCCCAGTCGCGTCAGGAACATCTTCATCTGCATCGTCGTCGCATTCTGCGCCTCGTCCAGCACGATGAAGGCATTCGAAAGCGTCCGCCCGCGCATGAAGGCCAGCGGCGCGATCTCGATCCGCTTCTCCTCCATCAGCTTCTGCACCTGCTTCTGCGGCAGGAAGTCGTTCAGCGCGTCATAGAGCGGCTGCATGTAGGGATCGACCTTCTCCTTCATGTCGCCGGGCAGGAAGCCGAGCCGTTCGCCTGCCTCCACTGCCGGGCGGCTCAGGATGATCTTCTCCACCGCACCCGAGATGAACATCGTCACGCCCACCGCCACGGCCAGATAGGTCTTCCCCGTCCCCGCCGGTCCGATGCCGAAGCCCAGCTCGTTCTGGAACAGGTTCGCCACATAGGCCTTCTGCGCCTCGGTGCGCGGCTCGATGGGCTTCTTGCGCGTGCGCAGCTCGATCCCGCCGGCCGAGAACATCTCGATCTGCTCGCCCTCGGCCATCGCCCGGTCGGGCATCGGACGCCCCATCCGCATCGCGCCGTCGATATCGCCCGCCGCCACGCCGCGCCCCGATTCCAGCCGTGCATAAAGTGATCGCAGCACACCCGCCGCCTGATCCCTCGCGCCCTTCTCGCCGATCACGGCCAACCTGTTGCCCCGCCTCAGGATATGAACCCCGATCTGGTGTTCAATCTGCGCAAGATTGCGGTCGAATTCGCCGCACAGATCAATCAGCAATCGGTTGTCCGGAAATTCGAGCAGCGTTTCCACAACGTCCTCGGAACGGGTCGGGGGGGTCAGCGCGCTGATGCCCAAAGGGGTCTCCTTCTGCAAGGGGCTTCGCCAATATCTTGATGATGTGCCGCGTTCCGCCACAAGGCAAGCATCAATCAAGGTCACAGGGTCATTCTGCCCAAGGATTGTGCAAATGCCATGACGCCTTTGGTCCCACCGCAGAAGAAAGAAGGGGCGCATCCCCGATGCGCCCCCCGTCCCGCTCACGCATTTCCCGCGCCTCAGCGCGGCACCCAGTCCCCAATGGCCGCCGACCGCGTCTCATAAGGGCCGATCACGGTCCCGGGCGGGAAGCGGTTGTTGCAGATCGGCAAACCGCTCGCCGGGTCATAGCGCGGGCTGGAATAGCCTTCGATCCCGTCGTCGATGATCCAGTTCTGGCAGCCGTCCGGGTCATAGGCAATGGCAGCCTCGCCATTGACCAGCGACGTCCGGTCGAACAGGCCGCGATCCGACCCTGTGGCGATCACGCTGTCCGGCCCGCCATAAGGCGCGATCCCGCAGGCCGAAAGCACCAGACCCATCAGGACAAGAACCCCCACGCGGGGCAAGCTCACACACATCATCACCGACCCCACGTGTAGCAGACGACTTCCACCCGGCGGTTCTGCTGCATGCCCTCCGCCGTCGCATTGCTGGCGCGCGGTTGCCGCTCGCCAAAGCCGATCTGCCGTTCCACCGGCGCGCCGACCGACCGCGCCACATCCGCCACCGCCGCCGCGCGGCGCTCCGACAGGCGGATGTTGTATTCATCCGAGGCGCGGCTGTCCGTATGCCCGTAGATCGCATAGCCAAAGGCGCCCGCCGACTGGAAGAAGGACTGCAACCGCGCCCGGCCTTGCGCCGTCAACCTTGCGCTGTCCGTCGCGAAAAGCGTATCGGTATTCTCCACCAGGCACAGGTTCCGCTTCAGGCAGACCGGCTTGCCCGTATGCGGATCGCGGCGCGGCACCATATAGCCCTCGACGCCGCCATCGGCCCACCAATGCATGCAGCCGTCATCGTCGATCCAGGCGCCCCAGTCGATCCGTCCTGTCACTTCGGGTTGGGTCTGGGCCAAGAGCCCGCTCGGCGCCACCACATTGAGCGCCACACAAAGCGCGCCAATCAGCGCGCGACGCGAGTATCGAAACAAGCCGAAGCCCTCCTCGTTAACAGATCACCACCTACAGATACTCGCCATCAGGATTGCCGCCCTCAGGGCCGCAAGGCAAGGGAAAATCACGCCCTTCCAGAGCCTGCGCCGTCAGTTTCAGATCACAGGCGGGCCAATCCTCCGCCTTCGGCACGATTGTCGCCGGTCAGGCAACAATCGGCGCGTCGAGCCGCGCCCCGGCCAGCGAATTGGGGGCCGATGCCGTGATCCGGACCCGCACCAGATCGCCCACCCGCGCCGCGGGGTCCGCGACATGCACCGCATGCAGATGGTCGGACTTGCCCACCATCTGCCCCGGCAGACGCCCCGCCTTCTCGTAAAGGACGCCCACCTCGCGCCCCACCATCGCCTCCTGCGCCGCGCGCTGCTGCGTGGTGATCAGCGCCTGCAACTCTTGCAGCCGCGCATCCGCCACCGCGGCCTCCACCGGAGTCTTCTCTGCCGCAGGCGTGCCAGGCCGGGCAGAATACTTGAAGCTGAAGGCCGCGCCGAACCCGACATGACGGATCAGGTCCATCGTATCGGCAAAATCCGCCTCGCTTTCGCCCGGAAAGCCCACGATGAAATCCGAACTCAGCAGGATGTCGGGCCGTGCCGCGCGGATGCGTTCGATCAGGCGGAAATACTGGTCCCGCGTATGCTTGCGGTTCATCGCCTTCAGGATGCGGTCGCTGCCCGATTGCACCGGCAGATGCAGATAGGGCATCAGCTTGGCCTCTTCGCCATGGGCGGCGATCAGATCGTCCTCCATGTCATTGGGATGGCTCGTCGTGTAGCGGATGCGCTCCAGCCCGTCGATCTTCGCCAGCGCCCGCACCAGCCGCGCCAGCCCCCAGGCCCCCCCGTCGCCCTCGCCATGATAGGCATTCACGTTCTGGCCCAGCAGGGTGATTTCCTTCACCCCCTTCTCCACAAGCGCCCGCGCCTCGCCCAGCAACCGCGCCACCGGGCGGCTCACCTCCGCCCCCCGCGTGTAGGGCACTACGCAGAAGGCGCAGAACTTGTCGCAACCCTCCTGCACCGTCAAAAAGGCCGAGGGCCCGCGCAGCGCCTTGCGTTCGGGCAGGTGGTCGAACTTGTCCTCGGCGGGAAAATCGGTATCGACCGCCTTCCTGCCCTTGGCCACCTCATCCATCATGCCCGGCAGGCGATGATAGCTTTGCGGCCCCACCACCAGATCCACCAGAGGCATCCGCCGCAGGATCTCTTCCCCCTCGGCCTGCGCCACGCAGCCTGCCACACCGATCTTCAGATCGGGCTTCGCCTGCTTCAGCGGGCGCAGCCTGCCAAGATCGGAATACAACTTCTCCGAAGCCTTCTCGCGGATATGGCAGGTGTTCAGCAGCACCATGTCCGCCTCTTCCGCCACCTCGGTCACGACATAGCCTTCCGCGCCCAGCGTCTCCGCCATGCGCTCGCTGTCATAGACGTTCATCTGGCAGCCATAGGTCTTGATGAACAGCTTCTTCGGTTCCGGCATGGCGCCCCCCTGTTCCGCAAGCGTCCCATATAGGCAAATCGGCAGGTTTCGCAATCGCGCCCCCGCCAAAGGGGCTTGCATCGGCGCGGGCCATGCCGGACTCTGCACCAAGGCTGGCCAAGACCGGCCGCAGGGGCGCAGTTCGGGCAGGGTGCATGCAGCACGAGTCGTTGTCAGAGTATATCAGGTCCGCCACGGCCAGCCCGCCCAAGGGCCCCATGGCCATCATCATGGCCGAAGACGGGGTGGAAGTGGACACCACCCTCCGTCATCACTTGCAGGCGGGCTTCCCCGAGGTGCTGCTGCTCGCCCCGCCGGAAATCACGCTGGCCGCGGCGCTGGAACCGGCGGTGCACCGCATCCGCCATGACGTTCATGCCGAAAACGCGCTGATCGCCGCGGTCAACCAGTTGATCGAGGCCTTCCCCGGCCTCTGGATGTTCTACTGCTTCAACGCCGAATATCTCTTCCACCCCTTCTGCGAAACGCGCACCGTGCGCGACCTTCTCGCCTTCCATGCCGAGGAAAGGCGCGATGCGATGCTCACCTATGTCATCGACCTCTATGCCGACGACCTCGACCGCCACCCCGGCGCGGTCAATCTCGAAGCTGCCCATCTCGACCGGTCCGGCTATTACGCCCTTGCCCGGCAGGACCCGGACAACAACTGGCACCCCAAGGAACGCCAGCTCGATTTCTTCGGCGGCCTGCGCTGGCGGTTCGAAGAGCATGTTCCCTGGACCCGCCGCAAGATTGACCGGGTCTCGCTGTTCAAGGCGAAGCGGGGCCTCGTCCTGCGGCCCGACTTCACCTTCTCGGACGAGGAATACAACACCTATGCCTGCCCCTGGCACAACAACCTGACCGCGGCCGTCTGTTCCTTCCGCACGGCAAAGGCGCTGAAGTCCAATCCGGGCTCGAAATGGGAAATCCGCAGCTTCCGCTGGCACAATTCCACCCCGTTCGAATGGCATTCGCAGCAGCTTATGGACCTCGGCCTCATGGAACCGGGGCAATGGTTCTGACCACCCGCTCCGCAGGCCCCGTCACCAGCGCAGGAAGCGCAGACCCAGCACCGCGCCCAGCACCGTGACCAGCAGGATGGCCAGCCCGTACCAGGTCACATAGAAGACCGGATTGTCCTGCGTGCAGAACAGCGAATAGCCCGTCGTGATGCCACAAGCCACGGCAAGCCCCGCCAATGCCCCCGCCCGTGCCGGGGCCACGCTCGCCCCCCGGCGCATCTTCGCGATCAGAACCGCCAACGGCAGGATCGACAGGGTGACGATCAGACCAAGGCATTCCGTCACGGAAAAGGCCGAAACATCCGCAAACCGCTCCGCCGGGGACAGCACCGAAAAGCCCCAGAGCCAAAGCCCCGCCGCCGCCATGGCCGGGGGCAAGAGCCCCCACCAGCGCGGCCGCACGGCATCCGGTCGCAGTTGCGCCAGAGCCATCGGGAAAGCCAGCCCCGCAAGGACAAGCGGCAGCGCCGTCTTGGCCAGAACCGCAGGCTGCTGAAGCGCCGCCGCCAGCCCTTCCCGCACCCCGGCCAGCATCAGGAAAAGACCCGCCACCGCCAGAATGGCCGCAAGGACCACACCGGCGATCCGCACCGGACGCAGCGGCGCCTGCGGCGCGGCATCCGCCGCCAGCAGCCCGATCAGATCATCCGTCTTCATTTCTCGGTTCCCTTCGCAATATCCGCCATCCGGCGGATCGCCCGGTGCAGCGCCACGCGCACCGCGCCTTCGCTCATCTCCAGCCGCGCACCCACTTCGGCCGTGCTCAACCCGTGCAGGCTTACCGACCGCACGATATCGGCCGACCGCGCATCCAACCGCCCGATGAGCACCGCACTGTCCCGCGCCGCCATCGCATCGGGCTCCGCCTCCGCTTCCAGCGCCTCGGCGAAATCCTCGATGGGCAGATGCACCGAACCGCCCCTGCGGCGGAAGGCATCCACGACCTTGTGCCGCGTCACCGCATGAAGCCAGGGCAGAAGCGGCGCCGACCTGTCCCAGGTGTGGCGCTTGGTGTGGATGGCGATCAACACCTCCTGCACCACATCTTCCTGCCCTTCCGGACCAAGAACCCGCCCACGCGCCCGCACGATCCCGCGCAAGACGGGCGTGACAAGGCCGAGGAAGCGGGCATAGGCGCGCCCGTCCCCTTCCATCGCCGCAATCAGCAGCGCCGACCATTCGGCTTCGCGGTTCGTCATTCTGGATCGTCCATTCGCACGAGAGTCACTTCTGTTACAGCCTTGACCGCAAATCCCACAAATTTGTTTCAGATTACCAACAGACGCCCCGAAGCGTGCTGTTCCGGACACCGGTTCGGCATGGCGCGTGACGGCAGCCCGCCCCGCCGCCAACCTCCGCGCCATGGCGCCGCACAGGCCGGGCCGAGGTTTGCCCGCTCACCCGATCGGCCCGACGGGCCGCAGCCTCCTGCAACCCGCCCCTTGCCGCGGCAAGGATGCATTAACCCGCGCCCGCTAGAGTCGGAGACATGTGCCAGCTCGACCACAGTCCCCCGCCGACAGCCGCGCTTCACCCCCGGGTGCCGCGATGCGCCTGATTGCCCTGATGCAGGGCGAACACCGTGTCACCTCCGATGCTGACGAGGTAATCAGCACCGTCCTCGGCTCCTGCATCGCGGCCTGCCTCTGGGATGCGCGGGCGGGGATTGGCGGGATGAACCATTTCCTCCTGCCCGACGGCCCGGCCCATGACGGGGCCTCGCTGCGCTATGGCCTGCATGCGATGGAACTGCTGATCAACGCCCTGCTGCGCCAGGGGGCCGAACGCTCCGCCCTGCGGGCCAAGCTTTTCGGTGGCGCGCATCTGCAACCGCATCTTCCCGACATCGGCCACCGCAACCTTACCTTCGCGCAGGAATTCCTCCGCCGCGAAGGCATACCCTGCATCGGCGGGTCCGTGGGCGGCGATCGCGGCCGGCGCATCCGCTTCTGGCCGGTCGATGGCCGCGCCCAGCAGTTCCTGCTTCCCCCCACGGCGGTGCAGGAAGGCCCTGCCCCCGCCGCGCCCCGATCCGGCGAAGTGGTCCTGTTCTGACCCGGCACGCCCGGCTGCGACGGGCAGCGCGCACTTACCTCGATTTAACGAATCAGCCGCAGACTTGGCCCGAGGAAAGACACGGAGGGGGCGGAAGGACAGGCCCTCGCAAGATGGAGTTCTCCAGGATGATCAGCCAATTCAGGGCCGAACCGCCGGTTCTGGTCGCCACCGGAACGCTCGCCGGCCTGCTGGCCGGGGGCATCCCCCTTGCCGCAGGTCTCCCGGGGGCCGGGGCCGCCCTCGCCGCTGCGCTCGTCGCGGCCGCGACCACGGGTCTTGTCGCCAGTTGGCAGGCAGGCCGGGCCGCCGCCAATCGCCCTGCGCCGGTCGATGCCGGGGAAGACGCCCGCAGCATCGGTTTCGACTGCGCGCCCTCCGCGCTCATCCTGACGGGGCCGGATGGCCGCATCACCCATGCGAACGCCGCATTCCGGGCGCTGATCGCGCAGCATGGCGCTGACCTGCGCCGTCACCTTCCGCTTCCCCCCGACGGCCTGATCATCGGCGCGGATATCCGCTTCCTTCTGGCGGATTACGATGCCCGGCTCAGCGGCGGCGCACCCGCGACGACGCAGATCACGGCGGGGGAACACAGTCTCGGCCTGCGGATGACCCCGCTTCCCGGCACAGGCGGCGCCGTCATCACTCTGGCCGATCTGTCCGCCCATAGTCGGCTCAAGGCGCAGATCGCGGCGATCGACAGGCATCAGCCCGTCTTCGAACTGGCGGCAGACGGGCGCATTCTCCGCGCCAATGAGGCGGCCGCCCGCGCGGCCGGTTGCGATCCGGCCGGGATGACAGGGCGCAACCTCGGCACGCTCCTGTCCGCGGACGGGGCCGCCCTGACCGCGATCCTCGCGCGGGCGTCAGGCTCCGGCTATGAAACGGCCCGCCTGCACCTGGCCGGCCACGGCGCGGAGTCCTGGCTCGACTGCACGCTCCACCCGATCCGGGACGAGGCGGGGCAGATCCAGCACATCCTCTGCCTCGGCACCGATGTCACCGACAGCGTCGCCGCGACCCTTCAGGAAGACGCGCAGCGCCGCAGCGCGCAAGACGGGCAGGCGCTCATGGCCCGCCATCTGGGCGACGGGCTGACGGCCCTCGCCCTTGGCGACCTCACCCATCGCATCCAGACCCCCTTCCCCCCGCAATACGAACCGCTGCGCCAGAACTTCAACACCGCGCTCGACCGTCTGTCGGAGGCCTTGGTCGAAGTCGTATCCGTCACCGGCGGCATCCGGAACGACGCAGCCGAAATGAACGCGGCCGCCGAAGATCTCTCCCGCCGCACCGAAGGACAGGCCGCCACGCTGGAGCAGACGGCGGCAGCTCTGGACGAACTCACCGCCAGCGTCCGCTCTGCCGCCGAAAGTGCCGCAAGCGCCGACCAGTCCGCCCGCGCCGCCCATCGCGAGGCCGAGGAATCGGGGCGTGTCGTCACCGACGCGGTCGAGGCGATGGGCCAGATCGAGGCCTCCTCCCGCCAGATCAGCCAGATCATCGGCGTGATCGACGAGATCGCCTTCCAGACCAACCTCCTCGCCCTCAATGCGGGGGTAGAGGCCGCCCGGGCCGGCGAGGCCGGGCGTGGCTTCGCGGTCGTCGCCTCGGAAGTGCGCGCCCTCGCCCAGCGATCCTCCGCCGCTGCGCGCGAAATCAAGGACCTCATCTCCGCCTCCAGCCGCCAGGTGGAGAATGGCGTGACGCTCGTCGGTCAGGCGGGCGAGACATTGCGCGCCATCCTCGCCGGGGTGACGAATATCGCCGAACGGGTCTCGGCGCTTGCGCAATCCTCCCGTGAACAGGCGACCGGGATCACGGAAATCAATTCCGGCGTCACCATGCTGGATCAGGTGACCCAGCAGAATGCCGCCATGGTCGAGGAATCTACGGCCGCTAGCCATTCCCTCCACCGCGCCGCCGAAAGCCTGGCCGCCCTGATGCAGCGCTTCCGCCTCGACGGCGTGGCAGCGACCGCCGAACCTCCGCCCCTGCGCGATCCGAAGGTCACGCCCCTGCGTGTCGCCGAGGCATCCGCCATCCGCGACAGCCGCCCGCCCGCCCGCGCCGTCGCCGCCCAATCCGGCTGGGAGGAATTCTAGGTCGCCGTCCCCCCTCGCCGATCTCTGCGTCTCCGCCCTCTTTCAAGGTCCGCCGCCATGTCGAAACCCATTTCCCTTCCCGCACGGCTCGATGTCGATGCCGCCTGCGACCTCTGGGCGGAATGCGCCCAGGCCGAAGGTCCGCTGGTTCTGGATGCCGCCGCTCTGCGCCATGTCGGCGCGGCGGGCCTTCAGGTCCTTCTGCTTGCCGACCGCATCCAGCAGGGCAAGGGCCACCGGCTCTCCCTGATCAATCTGGGTGCCGACGGTGCTGCCCGTCTTGCCCTGGTGGGGGCCGGGGCCGCTTTCCCGGCCGGAGATGCGCCGATCACCGGGCGAACCGCATGATGTCGCAGGCCCTCGCCACTCCCGCCGCCCATGTGCTGGCCGTCGATGACAGCCTCACGATGCGCGAACTCCTCCGCTCGGCCCTCAGCGAGGCAGGCTATGCCGTCACCCTTGCCAGCGATGGCCGTGAGGCGCTGGTCCGGCTGGCCGAAACCACCCCGGATCTGATCGTGACGGATCTCAACATGCCGCATCTCGATGGCTTCGGCCTGATCGAGGCGGTCCGCTCCGGGGTGCAGGCCGCTCGGATCCCGATCCTCGTCCTCACCACCGAAACCGGTGCGGAACTGAAAGACCGGGCCCGCCGGATGGGGGCAACCGGCTGGATCGGCAAGCCCTTCGATGACGCGGCGCTGGTGGCCACGATCCGCCGCGTCCTCCCTGGCTGAGCGAGGCGCCCATGCCGACAAGTACCGATCTCCGTGCCATCTTCTTCGAAGAAGCGGATGAACTCCTTACCGCCCTCGACGAAGGCCTGCGCGCCATGAGCGAAGGCCATGCCGCGAGCGAGGTGATCAACGCGGTCTTCCGGGCCGTCCATTCCATCAAGGGCGGCGCCGCCGCCTTTGCGCTGCATGATCTCGTCGCCTTTGCCCACAGCTTCGAATCCCTGCTGGATGAGTTGCGCACCGGCACCCGCCTGCCGGACCCCGACTGCATCGCAACGCTCATCGAGGCCGCCGATCACCTTGCCGATCTCGTGACCTGCGAACGCGGCGGAACCGCCGCCGATCCCGATCAGATCCGTCACGCTCTCGACCGTCTCAAGGCCTTCGGCCAGTCCGGTCCCAGTCAGATCCGAGTCGAACTGCCGTTCGATCCGGTTCCGCTGGCGGCGCTCGACCCGCTCCCCCTTGCCTTCGACGCTCTTCCGCTCGTGGAACAAACCGCCCCGCCCGCGCGCGTCTCGATCCGGTTCCGCCCGCATCCGGATGCGCTCCGGTCCGGCCACGAGCCCGCCCTGATCCTGCGCGATCTCGCCGAAATCGGCGAAATGCAAGTCCTTCTCGATCACTCCGCGCTGACAGAGGCTGCCGCCTTCGATCCGACCAGCAGCTACCTTTCCTGGACCATCACCCTCCAGACTGACCGGACGGAGGCCGAAATCCGCGCCGTCTTCGATTTCATCGCGCTTCACGCCGATATCGACATCTCAACCGAAACCGAGGAACGCCCCGCCCCTGCTGCGGCGGATCGGATGCCTGCGCCGCCCTCTCCGCCGCCGCTCCCCGCGCCAGCCGCGCCGTCTGCCCCCCGCCCGGTCACGGCCGATGGCCTGCGGGACGCTGCCGCTGCCGCGCAGAAGGCGACGCTGCGGGTGGATGTCGAACGGGTGGATCGTCTGGTCAATGTCGCCGGGGAACTGGTCATTCACAACGCGATGCTGACCGATGCCATCAACCGTCGCCCCGCCGCCGACCCGCATGAAGTCGCGCGAAGCCTCGATCAGTTGCGCCAGCTTTCCCGCATGATCCAGGACAGTGCGATGGCCATCCGCGCCCAGCCGGTGAAACCGCTCTTCGACCGGATGCATCGCATCCTGCGCGAAGCAGCCGCCGCCACCGGCAAGAAGGCACGGCTGGACATCGTGGGTGAGGCGACGGAAGTTGACCGAACCATCATCGAACGTCTTGCCGATCCGCTGACCCACATGGTCCGCAACGCCGTCGATCACGGGATCGAGCTTCCGGAGCGTCGTCGTGCGGCGGGCAAGCCCGAAGCCGGCACCGTCCGGATCGAGGCGCAGCATCGCTCCGGGCGCATCCTGATCATCGTGTCCGACGATGGCGGCGGCATCGACCGCGCGCGGGTCCAGCAGATCGCCACGGAGCGCGGCCTGATCCCGCCGACCGCCGACCTTGCCCCGGCGGATGTCGATGCGCTGCTCTTCCTTCCGGGCTTTTCCACGGCCAAGTCCGTCTCGGCGCTGTCCGGCCGCGGTGTCGGCATGGATGTGGTCCGCTCGGCCATCCTCGCCCTCGGGGGCCGCATCGGCATCACCTCGACGCCCGGGGAAGGCACCGCCCTCCGCATCAGCCTGCCCCTCACCCTCGCCGTCATGGATGGCATGGTCGTCCGCGCCGGGGGGCAGCCGCTCGTCCTTCCCCTGTCCAGCATCGTCGAAACCCTCAGCCTCGACGGCGCCGATCTGCATGCCCTCGGCGATGGCGGCCGGCTGGTGCAATTGCGCGGCCAGTGCCTGCCGATCCTCGGTGTCGCTGCGGCTCTCGGGCTGACACAAGCCTCCGTCCGGCCGGAAGACCAGGTCATCATCGTCGTCGAACGCGAAGACAAAAGCAGGCTCGCACTCATCGTCGACGGCATCGACGATCAACGCCAGATCGTCATCAAGAGCCTTGACGAAAACTATGGCCATATCCCCGGCATCGCCGCCGCCACCGTGCTCGGCGATGGATCCGTGGCCCTGATCATCGACCCCGCCGAACTGGTGCAGGCAAGGTCGCCGCGCGCCAGCCTCACCGCCTTCTCCGCAGCAGCAGAGTGACCGATGCAGACAGTCGTCCTAGACCCCGCTCCCCTTGCCAGTCCCGCCTCGGCCGAAACCGGGGAGACGGCCTCAAGCCCGATCCCGGACTCCGGCCTCGCAGAAGGCGGGCGCGGCGCAAAGCCGCGCGAATTCATCGCCTTCCGGGCCCAGGGGCAGGATTTCTGCATCGACATCCTTGCCGTGCGCGAAATCCGTGGCTGGACCAGGGCGGCAGCCCTGCCCCATGCACCCCATTACGTCGAGGGCGTGATCAACCTGCGTGGCGCGATCGTGCCGATCTTCGATCTGGCCGCCAAGCTTGGCCTGCCCCGCATCCGCGAACATGACCGCAACGTCATCATCGTCACCGTCGTGGGCAAGCGTGTCGTCGGCCTTCTGGTAGAGACGGTGACCGACATCTTCTCGGCCGCATCCGATGCGATGCATCCCGTCCCCGACCTCACGCGCGAGGAAACGCATGTCGCCCTGTCCGGCATGATCGTGGATTCAGACCGGCTGATCCGCATCGTCGATCTGGAGGCGCTTCTCCCTTCACAAGCAGAGGGTGGATGATGACACAGGCCATCACCGCCGACCGGAACGAGCAGGAGATTGATCACGCGACCTTCACCACCCTCCGGCGGATCGTCGAGAGGGAAACCGGCATCGCGCTGGCAGAGGGCAAGCGCCACATGCTTCAGGCCAGGCTGGGCAGTCGTCTGCGCAGCATGGGCATGACCGGGTTCCAGGCCTTCCTCGCCCGCCTCGATGAACCCGATGCCCATGCCGAACGTGCGGCCCTGATCTCGGCTGTCACCACCAATGTCACGGGGTTCTTCCGGGAAGCGCATCACTTCACCCTGCTGGCAGAGCGGATACTGCCCCCGCTGGTCGATCCGCTGCGCCGGGCGGGGCGATTGCGCCTGTGGTCTGCGGCCTGTTCGACTGGCGAAGAGGCCTATTCGATCGCCGCCAGCCTGCACAGGGTCTGCCCCGACATCGGCACCTGCGATGCCCGCATCCTCGCAACCGATATCGACGAACAGGTGCTGGCACGGGCGGCGCTGGCGGAATACGGCGCAAAACAGATCGCCCCGCTTGGGGCAGAGCAAAGGATGGCGCTTTTCGGCAGCACGGGCGCGACCCGCATCCGCGATGATCTGCGGCGTCTCGTGCGCTTCCGTCCGCTCAATCTGAACGGCGACTGGCCGATGCGCGGGCCCTTTCACGTCATCTTCTGCCGGAATGTCGCGATCTACTTCCCGCGTGACCGGCAGGAACGGCTCTGGCAGCGGTTCGGCGACCTTCTCGCCCCCGGGGGTTGGCTGATCCTCGGCCATTCCGAACGGCTGACAGGTCCCGCCGCGGCCGACTTCCGATGCGAAGACATCACCGCCTACCGCAAGATCGGGTGACGAAACGCTCCACCCGCGCCACAGAAGAAAGGCAGACCATGAAACGCTCCGACCTTCGGATCGCGGTCGTCGACGACACCGCCGTCAGCCGCCACCTGATCACCGAAGTCCTCGACTGGATGGAGGTGTTCAACTACACCACCTACAACAACGGCAGTTCCGCCCTCGCCGGCCTGCTGGCAAATCCCGTGCATATGGTGATCTCCGATTTCCACATGCCCGATATGGACGGGCTCGCCTTGCTGGAACGGGTGCGGCGCACCCCCGGGCTACAGCGCCTCGGCTTCATCATCGTTACCGGCCGGGCCGATGCGAACATGGTCGCGAATGGCCGCGCCCTCGGGCTCAACAACCTGATCAACAAGCCCTTCACCAAGGAACAGCTCCGCCGCTGCATCGAATCCGTGACGGGGCCGCTCACATGACCGATCCGATCCTGCTTCCTGCCCTGCTCGGCGCGGTAGCGACCGAAGCGCAGGATCTCGCCGAAGAGGTTCGTCGGCTGGAGGCGGCCCTTGTTCCCGCCCTCGCCGCGCGTTGCGACCTCGGGGCCTCGCTCCAGGGCCTCGATCCGCTCTTGCAGCGCCTGACGGCCCTGTCCCGCCTCGCCGCCAAGGCGGCGGCCGAGGCACCGGCGCAGCCCATGCCAGCCGCGACGTCCTGCCTGCAAACCCTCCGCCTCGCCCGTTTCATGCGCGCCCTGCGCTGCGAAACCTCCCCGGCCTGCGCCGCCGATCCGACGGTCTTCGATCCGCTGCCCTGACCGTCCTCCCCTCAGCCGAACGCCAATGGCCATCCCCGCGACGGGAGGCCCGATCATGCCCTCGGCCCTGTCGGCCGATCGTTCAATTTCTCTGCATCCGGGCGGCAGCGAAACGGGGAAATCCACGGTTTGTTCATGGAAATGGGGAAGACATGACAGTCAGAAAACAGGAAAGGCCGCCCATGTCGAAGGACACCCCTTCCTTCCCTCCGGATTGCATCACCGTCGATGCCTCGCTGGATGTGCAAGGTGCCGTCACCCTGCGCGACCGCCTGCTGGCGATTCTGGCGCAGGGGCATCCCCCTGCCTGCACCGTGGAACTCACCGCCGCATCGGCCACGGCACCCGCCTTGCAGATCGCCGCCGCGCTGCGCGCCAGCCTGCTGCGCTCCGGGCGTTTCGCAGGTTACGGCCCGCATGCCGCAAACGCCCTTGCTACGGATCGCGGGGGGCAGGCATGACCCGCACGATCCTTGCGGTCGATGACAGCAAGTCGATCCGCGACATGGTGACCTTCACCCTGCAACCGCTCGGCTATCGCATCGTTCCGGCCTGCGATGGCCGCGACGGGCTGGATCGGTTCAGGCGCGAACCTGTGGCCCTTGTGATCACAGACCTGAACATGCCCGTCATGAACGGGATCGAGATGATCCGCCACCTGCGGGCCGATCCGCGCGGCGCCGGCATCCCGATCCTGATGCTCACCACCGAAACCAGCCCCGAGATGAAGGCACAAGGCAAGGCGGCCGGGGCAACCGGCTGGCTCAGCAAACCCTTCGATGCCGACATGCTCGTCGCCGTGACCCGCAAACTCGCAGGCTGAACATGGAAAACCCCGCCGTCGCCACCTTCCTCCAGGAAGCCCGTGAAATTCTCGAAGGGCTGGAATCGCAGCTTCTCGATCTCGAAGCCGCGCCCAGCGCCGAAGGAATTGATGCCGTCTTCCGGGCGCTGCACACGATCAAGGGATCGGGCGCCATGTTCGGCTTCGGGGCGTTGGCCCGGTTCACCCATCACTTCGAAGATGCCTTCGACCGTCTCAGGACTGGCCGGATCACCGTCGATCCCGGGCTGATCGGCCTGTCCCTGCGGGCACGGGACCGGATGCTTGCCCTGCTGGAACAGGGCGGCGAAACGGATGAGGCCGAGGAAAGCCGCGCCCTCATCTCCGCCCTTGCCGGTCTGACAGGGTCCCCGACCCAGGCGCGGCCCGATGACGCCCCTCCGCCACAGGACGCGGCAGAGGCCGCGCCCCGTCTGTGGAAAATCCACTTCCGCCCGGAAGCGACAGCCCTGCGCAACGGCATGCGGCCCGATCTGCTCATCGCGGAACTCGCCGCGATGGGCGATATCGACGTCACGCTCGATGCCAGCCGCGTGCCACCGCTCGAAGATCTGGTCCCGGATGAAAGCCTGCTCGGCTGGACGATCCTTCTGTCCACCCGACAGTCACGCGCGCAGATCGAGGCGGTCTTCCTCTTCGCAGACGAGGCCGAGCTTGCGATCACCCAACCTGCGCCGGCACAGCCGTCAGACCCCGCCACCGCCCCGCGCGGCACGGCGCCCACACCACCCCCCGACCGGGCCGGAGAAACCATCCGCATCCCTGCCGCGCGCCTGGACGAGATCATGGATCGCCTCGGCGAACTGGTGATCGCGCAAGCCCATCTGCAACGGATCGCCGACTCGCGCCGCGATCCCGATCTCGCCACTGTGGTCGAAGAGATGGATCGCCTCGTCACCGGCCTGCGCGATGCCGCCCTCTCCACCCGGATGCTGCCGATCGAAACCGTCTTCGGCAAGTTCCGCCGCGTCGTGCGCGACCTTTCCACCGACCTCGGCAAACAGGTCCGCCTCCTCACCGAAGGGGGCGAGACGGAGATTGACAAGACCGTCATCGACCGGCTTTCCGAACCGCTGGTCCACATGATCCGCAACAGCATGGACCACGGCATCGAACCCTCCGATGCACGCCTCGCCGCGGGCAAGCCACCCCTTGGCACGATCCGCCTCTCTGCCCGCCAGGACGGGGGCGAAGTCCTCATCACGCTGGAGGATGACGGGCGCGGTCTCGACACGGCCGCCCTGCGCCGCAAGGGCATCGAACGTGGCCTGCTTCCACCGGATGCCGATCCCCCTGCGGAAGAGCTGCATCATCTGATCTTCGCCCCGGGTTTCTCGACGGCGGAACGGCTTTCCTCCGTTTCCGGGCGCGGCGTGGGCATGGATGCCGTGCGCAGCGCCGTCGATGCCCTGCGCGGGCGGATCGAGGTCGCCTCCCGCCCCGGATTCGGCACGCGGATCACGCTCTGCCTGCCCGTCACCCTCGCCATCATCGACGGTCTTCTCGTCAGACTGGGCCGCACCGTCTGCGTGATACCCCTCGCCGCGGTCGAGGAATGCGTCGAATTCAACGAAGACGAAGGTCGGCGCGACAGCGGCAGAACGATGCTGCAACTGCGCGACGACCTCATTCCCTTCCTTGATCTCGACATGGGTTGCGATCCGGCGGCAGAGGCCGGGCTCCGCCGCCGCGTCGTCTGCCTGCGGGTGGAGGGCAGCCGTGTCGGCCTTATCGTCGATGATGTGCTCGGACGGCACCAGACCGTCATCAAGACCTTCAGCATCTTCCACCGTGACCTGCGCGGCTTTGCCGGGGCAACCATCCTTGGCGACGGCACGGTGGCGCTCATCATCGACGTGGCCACGCTCCTTCGCCCTGCCGCGGGTGCCGACACCGGCCTCGCCTCCTCGCCACGCCGCACCGCCGCCTGAACCGGAGCCTGCCGATGTATCCGCATGAACAGGGCCCGACACCGCAGATGCAAACGCCGATCCCGGCCGAAGGGCAGGGGCAGGTGGTCCTGATCTTCCGCCTCTGCGGCGAGGATTTCGCCCTGCCTGTGTCCTGCGTGCACGAAATCCTCGATCCGCTGCCGGTCACGCATCTGCCCGGGGCGGCCGATCACGTGCCTGGCCTTGTCAATGTGCGTGGCACAATCGTGCCGCTCTTCGACGCGCGGCGGCGCCTGCGCATGTCCTCCACACCGGCAGGTCAGGGTCGCATGATCGTCATCGAACTGCCCGTCGGGGGCGAGGTGACCCGCCTCGCCCTCCTCGCCGACAGTGTCGAGGAAGTGGCGGAAACCGACCTCTCCGCGCTGTCCAGCCTGCCGGAACTGGGCGCGCGCTGGCCTGCCCGTTTCCTCAGGGGCGTGGCCCGACGCAATGGCGGCATCCTCGTCCTGCTCGATCCCGAAACCCTGTTCCAACCGGAACCGTCCACCACCGCGCGAACCTGACAAGGGGGCCATCATGCGCATGACCATCAAGGCAAAACTCATCACCGCCTTCGCCACCCTGCTTCTGTTGATGGCGGCCCTTGCGATGATCGGGATCACCCGCCTTTCGGAATTCAACGTCAGGGTCGGCACCCTGCTCGATCGCAGCGTGGCCCAAAACATACTGCTCACCGAAATCGAAGCGGAATGGCTGCGCGCAGGTCGCTCCGCAAGGGACATGATCATCACCAAATCCCCCGAAAGAAAGGCCGAACACCGCAGCTCGCTGAACAATGGCCTCGACGGGATCGAAACTCTGATCGGCCGGCTGGACCTTCTCGTCGATGGCGATCAGCAGTCGACCATAACGGACCTGCGCGAGGGGCTCGGCGCCTTCCGGACCGCGATGGACGAGATGGCGGAGGCCACGCTCCAGAACTCGATCTTCCGCGCCTCCGAAATGTCGATGGGTGTGGCGCGGGATGCCATGAATGCCATCCTCGACGAAGAAATTCCCCGCCTCCGGTCCCAGTCACAAACCCTGCCGGGCGTTGATCCGGTCCGCATCGACATGGCGCTGAAGGATATCGAGATCGGCATCCGGCAAATCGCGATGGCAGAAAAGAACGTCATCCTCGCCTATACGGAGGAATTGCGGGAAAGGTTCGACGGGGTCGCCGAAGAAGGCCGGTTGCGCGCCGAGGCCGGCATCGCCGATCTCGACCGCCTGCTCGGCCCCGCCGCCCGGTCGGAAACGGCAACGATCCGCGGTCTGCTCGATGACTTCATCCGAATCTCGTCCCAGGTGCGCGAGATCGGCCGCTACGACACGGATGACGAGGCCTATGCCATCCTCACCGGTCCCGCCGAAGAGGCGCGGATCAGGGTACGCGACGCATTGGAGGTGTTGCTCACAACCGCCGATGCCGCGATGGAGGCCGACCGGGCCGACAGCGCCCAGGCCTATGCGACCGGGCGGAGCCTCGTCATCACCCTTGCTGCCATCGCCCTGGTCATCGGGGTCGGCGCCGCGCTCTGGATCTCGATCTCGGTCAGCCGCGGCCTCGGTCGGGCCGTTGCCGTCGCCCGCAGCGTTGCGAAAGGGGACCTCTCCGTCAATGCCAGCCCGATCAGTCGCGATGAACTGGGCGACCTGTTGAGCGCGATGGATGACATGAACCGGTCGATGCGCGACCTTGCAAGCGTGGCGGATTCTGTCGCGAAAGGCAACCTCAAGGTCGATGTCTCGCGCCGCTCGGATGCCGACACTCTCGGAATCGCGTTGGAAGAGATGGTCGCCAAGCTGCGCGAGGTCGTCACCAATGCGGGGCTGAGTTCCTCGAACGTCGCCGAAAGCGCCGAAAGCATGAGCGCCACCTCCGAGCAGCTCAGCCAGGGCTCCACAGAACAGGCCGCCGCAGCCGAAAAGGCCAGCGCGGCGATGGAAGAGATGGCCGCGAATATCCGCCAATCCGCCGACAATGCTGCGCAGACGGAAAAGATCGCCGTCCAGGCCTCGCGCGAAGCGGCCGAGAGCGGGCAAGCCGTGGAAGAGGCGGTCGAGGCGATGAAGACCATTGCCGAAAAGATCAACATCATCCAGGAAATCGCGCGCCAGACCGACCTTCTCGCCCTCAATGCGGCGGTAGAGGCCGCGCGCGCTGGGCAGCATGGCAAGGGCTTCGCCGTCGTCGCCTCCGAAGTCCGCAAACTGGCAGAGCGCAGCCAGCAGGCCGCAGCCGAGATCGGGCAGCTCTCCGGCAAGACCCTCACCGTCAGCCAGAAGGCCGGCGACATGCTCAAGGCCCTGGTCCCCAGCATCCGTCGCACGGCCGACCTCGTGCAGGAAATCAGTGCCGCGACCCGGGAACAGAATGCCGGGGCCGAACAGATCAACATGTCGATCCGCGAACTCGACGCGGTCATCCAGCAGAACGCCGCCGCCGCAACCGAAGCGGCCAGCCTGTCCGACGGCCTTGCCGCCCAGGCCCGGCAGCTTCGCGCCGTGATCAGCTATTTCCGGCTGGAAGAGGGTAGCGCCCTCCCGGCGGCAGGCGAACCCCGCGCCGCCCCGGCGCGGTCGCGCCCGGCTGCGCCGATCGCCGTGCCCTACCAGGCCGCCCGCCACAGCCCGGGCCTCCGCGCCCTGTCGCGGCCCGAGGGAAAGGCCAATGGCGTGACCCTCGACCTCGGCGCCGAGGATCTGCCCGACACCGCCTTCGAACGTTACTGACCCTGCACCCGGCGAGATCGCGATGACCCTTATGAACCGCCCCCTTGCACACGACGCTGCCCCCCACTTGGGCCGCGACCGCCCGTACCGGCTGGATGGGCTCGATCCGGACGGGACATCGCGCCCCTGCGTGACGATGGAACTCGGGATGCAGGCTTTCGCCCTCGACGTGGCGATGGTTCGGGAAATCCTTGAAATCCGTCCGATCACGCCATTGCCGAACGCGCCGTCCGATCTGCTTGGAATGATCGACCTGCGCGGGGAAAGCATCGCCGTCATCGACGTGACCGCGCGCCTTGGCCTGCCTCACAGGGCCAGCGATCCCGAGCGGATCCTCGTCCTCGACCTTGAAGGGGGGCACGGCGCCGCGATCGGCGTCATTGCCGACCGCGTCCTCAACGTGATCGACCTCGCGCCCGAAGATATCGAGCCTCCGCCCGACACGAGGATCGACTGGTCCTGCAACGGCATGCTCGGCATCATCCGCATCGGGGGGCGCCAGACGATCCTTCTCGATCCGACAAGGCTGCTTGGCAGGGATGCAGGCGATGGCCTTTTCTTCGGGTGAATCTGCCGCCGCGGGCGGTGCAACGCTACCCTCCGCACCGCGCCTTACGGCCTCCGAAGCCGGGCTTCTGGTGGCGATCCTGCGCGATCATTGCGGTCTGTCGATCCCGGCCGAAAACCGATCCTTTCTCGAACTGCGGCTGGGTCGCCGTCTGCGCAACCTCGGGCTGACGTCCTTCAGCCCCTACATCGCCCTTCTCCTCGGGGCGGAAGGCGCGACAGAGCGGCAGTTTCTCGCCGAATCGCTCGTCACCCATACGACCAGCTTCTTCCGCGAAAGGGCGCATTTCGACTGGCTAAACGACGAGGGACTGCCCGCCCTCGCGCAGCAGGGGACCGGCCGCATCTCCGACCTTGTGGTCTGGAGTGCGGCCTGCTCGACCGGGCAGGAACTCTGGACCGCCGCCATCCTCCTCGACCGCGCCTGTCGCGGCCCCCTCGGCCGCCTCCGCTGGACTGTCGTCGGCACGGATCTGTCGCGCAGCGCCCTGCGCCGCGCCCAAGGTGCCACCTATAGCGAAGAGGAGATTGCCGGCCTGCCCGAAGACTGGCGCAGCGATTATCTGCTGCGCTCCTCCCGCCCGGTCGGGGGGCGCCATGTCTTTCGCATCATCCCCGAACTGCGTCGCCGCGCGCAGTTTCACCAGATCAATCTGCTCGATCCAGGCCGGATGCCGGGGATCACCGCCGACATCATCTTCCTGCGCAACGTCCTGATCTATTTCGATCTTCCCGATCAGGGCCGGGTCATCCACCAGCTTTGCACCCGGCTGCGCAGGGGCGGCTATCTCCTGACCGGTCACTCCGAAAGCCTTGTCCAGCCGCCCCCGGGACTCGTGCCCGTGCAGCCCTCCATCTACCGAAAGGATTGATGATGCCCCCTTCGCCGACCTTCCGCAGGACCGGGCGCACGCGTGTCCTGATCGTGGATGACAGCGCGGCGGTGCGCCAGACGCTGGCCGATATCATCGGCAGCGATCCGGAACTGGAGGTGATGGGAACCGCCAGTGATCCTTTCCAGGCGGCCCAGCGCATCCGCGAGGAGCGGCCCGATGTCATCACCCTTGATATCGAAATGCCGCGCATGGACGGCATCACTTTCCTGCGCAAACTGATGGCGCAGAACCCCATTCCGGTCGTCATCTGCTCCTCTCTCGTGGGCGACGGGAGCGAATCCCTCGGCCAGGTCCTCGCGGCCGGGGCGGTGGACATCATCTGCAAGCCGCAACTGGGCACCAAGGCCTTTCTCGAAGACAGCCGCATCCGCATCTGCACCACGATCAAGGCCGCGGCTCAGGCCCGGTTGTCGGCCCTGCGCCGGCTGGAGGTGGAACCGAAGCTCACCGCCGATGCCGTCCTGCCCGCGCCCGTCATCCGCTCCCCGGTCGGCCGTGCCATGGCCCGCACGACCGAGACCGTCGTCGCCGTCGGCGCCTCGACCGGCGGGACAGAGGCGTTGCGCATCCTTCTGCAATCCATGCCGCTCGACTGCCCTCCTCTGGTCATCGTGCAGCACATGCCGGAAAGCTTTACCGCCGCCTTCGCCCGCCGCCTTGACACGGAATGCGGCATCACGGTCCGCGAGGCGCAATCGGGCGATCGGCTTCTGCGCGGACATGCCCTGATCGCCCCCGGCAATCGCCACATGCTGCTGCGCCGCAGCGGTGCCTCATATCTGGTCGATGTCCGCGATGGCCCGCTCGTCTCGCGTCACCGCCCATCCTGCGACGTTCTCTTCCGGTCGGTCGCGCAACATGCCGGAAGCAATGCGATCGGCGTGATCATGACGGGGATGGGGGATGACGGCGCCCGCGGGCTCAAGGAGATGCGCGATGCCGGGGCGCGCACGCTCGGCCAGGACGAGGCGACCTGCGTCGTCTTCGGGATGCCGAAAGAGGCGCATCGCCATGGCGCAGTCGAGGAGTTGCTGCCGCTGCACCAGATCGGCCCTGCAATCCAACGCCTTGCCACGCGCGCCCTGTGAAAAGACAGGATGACGGGTCAGGGTGCCGCGCCGTGCAGAGGCGCCGACGGCGCCGCTACGCGGCCCACCTTCAGAACAGGATCGCAGCCAGCGCCGCCTCATCGGCATGCCTGGCCCGCGCTTCCACCCGTGCGGGGATGGCCCCCGAAACTCCGGCCGGAACGGCGCCAGACAGACAGGCACGATGCACCTCGCGTTCCTGCTCCATTGTGTAGATCGCGCGCGCCGCGGCCTCCAGTTCGGCCGAGATTTCCCCATGCGACCCCGACGCCAGTTCCGCCGCCGTCGTCGCCAGCGACTCCACAACCGCTTCCATCCGGATCAGCGCCGCGCGTCCCGATCCTGCCGCCGTGACAAAGCGGTTCAATGCCTCGGCTGCGGCAGCCTGCAACGCCGCAAGCTCCTGCGCCGCCTGCCGCGCCGTCACCAGACCGTCGCGTGTGCCATCCAGCGCGAGCTGGAGCGCATCGGCGCGGGCACGGATCGCCTCGCTGCCGCCTGTATCAAAGACAGTCACGCAGGCCTCCAGCGCGCGGCGACATCCCGCGCTGCTTTCCGAACACAGGGCCGCGCTCTCGCGCACCGCATCCGACAGCACCTTCATCGCGCCACGCGACTGGCTGCCCCGCGCCGCAAGGAAGGCGGCGTTAAGGGCCGAAAGATTGATCGCATGGGTTGCCCGGTCCAGCGCCAGCGTCGCCGCAAGGCCCTCGGTCAGTCGCGCCTGCATCGCCTCCGAAACCGTGGCCGCCAGTTGCGCCGCGCCACGCGCCGCACCCGACGCCACCTCCACCTGCGCCAGTTCCCCCTGCCGCCGATCCAGCAGAATCCGGGCCGCGTCCGGACCGCCATGCCCGTCAAACACCGCCAGCACGGCCCGCCCGACCCGGATCAACCCCTCCAGACCGGCCAGCGCCGTGGCAAGAACCGCGCGGCCATCGGCCACCGCCGCCTGCATCTGCGCCCCGGCAAGCGCCGCAGCGCCCGCGCCCTTCATGGCCAGAATGCGCCCCGCATGATCCAGGCGCTGCGACAGGATGTCGGAAAACTGAATGCAGCCGATCAACCCCCGCGTCTCGCGCCCGGCGGCGGCCGGAAAGCCCGCGGCCGCCTGCATCAAGGCGGCCCGATCCTGCCCGACCTGCGCCGTCAGCGCCGCCACCTCCTCCGCCGCCCGGCCCAGCCGGGCCGCCAGCCCGTCGATCACCGCCACCGCATCGGCCATGACGCCGACGCAGCGCAGGACTTCGGCCTCCGCCAGGCCAAGCCCGGCGCGGGTGGCAAGGCTCTTGTCCGATACCGCCGCCGCAAGGTCGCGCAGGCCGCGCACGTAATCCTCGAACCCGCCATCCTCGGCCTCCGAGGCCACGACCCGCGTCAAAGACGCCACCGCAAGCAGCATCTGCGCCTCGCGCGCGATCAGATCGACCGCCCGCATCCCTTCTGCCAGCCGAGGCCCGACCGCCGCGCCCGCCTTCCGCCCGACCCAGCCGCGCATCGCCGAGCCGAGCGCCCGCGCCTCGGCCCTCAACCCCGCCACCGGATCGGCTTCGCCTTCCTGTCGCCCCAGAAAGTCGCACAGCGCCGCAAGGCGCGCGCCGATCTCCCCCACTTCGGCCTGCAACCTTCCAAGGTCGCCCGCCGCCGCCTCGAAGGCCGCCACGCATTCCGCCGCGTCCGCCGCGATCCGGCCCCGCGCTGCACCGAAGACCCCGCCGTCCATGCCGCCCCCTGGTCACCATCCCGGCACAGATCAGCATATCCGCCTTGCCATCCCGTTAACGGGCCCGGCGAAACCACTTGACGCAATTGGTACATCTGTACCATCCTGAACGTCGTCGCGGATGGCAGCGGCCCAAGCGGGAAAGGCAGGCCCATGGATTTCGTCCATTTCCTCTCCAGCCACATGCTCGACCCCGCCACCGGCGGCAAACGCCTCTATGCCGATACCGTGGCGCAGGCGATCCATGCCGAACATTGCGGCTATCGTGGCGTCGGCATCCCGGAACATCACCTCGTCAACATCCTCCTCGTGCCCTCGCCCCTTCAGATGGCCGTGAAGATCGCCGCCCATACCTCGCGGCTCAAACTTGTCACCTCCATCTGCCAGTTGCCGATCCGCGACATGCGGGTCTTCGCGGGCGAGGTGGTGCAGGCCCAGGCGCTTTGCGACGGCCGCCTCATGCTCGGCGTCGGCAAGGGCGCCTTCGGATATGAGACCGGGCGCATCGACGTGCCGATGGAGGAAACCCGCGACCGGTTCGAAGAGGCCCTCGCCGTGCTCGAGGCGCTGCTGACCCGCGAAGAGGTCTCCTGGTCCGGCACCCATTACCGCTTCGACCCGCTCACCATCATGCCGCGTCCCGAAGACCCGATCCCCCTCATGCTCGGCGTGATGGCCCCTGCGGCGATCGAGGCCGCCGCCCGGCGCGGCTACCACGTCCAGACGACCCCGCTCTCCGCCGCCCATGGCGTGCTGGAAAGCCAGGTCGCCGCCTTCTTCCGCGGGCGCGAGCAGAACCCCGCCTCGCAAAGCCGCCTGTCGCTGCAACGCGGGGTCTTCCTCGTCACCTCCGAAAGCCAGCGCCGCCGCATGGTGGAAACCGCCCACCGCTATTACCAGAGCTTCGACAATGTCTTCGGCGGCCCCGGCATCGTGGATCAGGGCATCATCCGCCCGCTTCCCCGCGCCCAGACGGCCGAAGAACTGGGACAGAACATCCTGATCTGCCAGAAGGACGAAATGATCGACCGCCTCGCCGCCTATGCCGACATGGGCATCGACGAGGTCATCACCACCTCCGTCTTCGGCCAGCCCCAGGAAGAAACCCTCGCCATGATGTCGCTCTTCTCGCAAGAGGTGATGCCGCATCTTCTGCCCCTCCGCCGCAAGGCCGCCTGACCCAACGGAGAAATCCCATGCCCATCATCCGCATCGAGATGTTCGAAGGCCGCAGCCGCGACCAGAAACGTGCCTGCGCCGAAGCCGTGACAAAGGCATGGTGCGATACCTGCGGCGGCACGCCCGACATGGTCACCATCGTCTTCACCGATGTCGCAAAGCACGACTGGGCCACCGCCGGGCGGCTCGCCAGCGATCCGAAACCGGCCTGACGCCATGGCCATCGACTGCGCCTTCTCCGTCGCGGGCCAAGGCCCGGCCCTCTTCCTGATCCACGGCATCGGTGCCCGCCGCGCCACCTTCGACGGCATGGTCGCGGGGCTGAAGGACCGTTTCACCTGCATCAGCTATGACCTGCGCGGACACGGCCTCTCCCCCCTTCCCGAAGGGCGTTTCACCCTCGACGATCTCGTCGATGATCTCGAGGCGCTCCGTCATCGCCTCGGCATAGACCGCGCGCATTTTGCCGGCCATTCGCTCGGCGGCATGATCGGCCCGCGCTATGCCCTGCGCTTTCCCGACCGGGTCCTCTCGCTCGGCCTCTGGTCCACCGCCGCTTTCCGTACCGAGGATGACAGCGCCAAGGTCCGCGCCGTCGTCTCCGCCATGCGCGACCGCGGCATCGGCCCCGTCCTCGACACGCTGACCGCGCGCTGGTTCACCGATGCCTTCTGCGCCGCCCGTCCCGATGTCATCGACTGGCGCAAGCGGCAGGTGATGGATACCGATCCTGACGTCTTCCTCAACGTCTTCGACATCTATGCCGAAACCGAGATGGCCCCCTGGCTGCACCAGATCACGGTGCCAGCCCAGATCATCACCGGCGAACTCGACGGCGGCTGCAACCCGCGCCTGAACGGCGAAATCCACAAGGCCCTGCCGGGATCGGACCTCGTCATCCTCGAGGGCCTGAAACACGCCATCTTCATCGAGGCGACGGATCGCGTCCTGCCGCCTGTCCGCCGCTTCCTTCTGGCCCAAGGCTGAAAAGCAGCGCCTCGCATTCCGCCAGACCCCGCGCCAGTGCGGCCTGATCGGCCCGCCGCGCATGATCCAGCCACAACCCGTCCAGCGCCGCCATCACCACATCCACCACCGCCGTCACGCGTGCCGGGTCCGCCCCGAAGGGCGCCAGCAACCCCTCCAACCGGGCGCGATAGCGTTCGTAAAGGTCCCGCTCCGTCGCCGCGATGCCGGGATGCCAGCGCGCAGCCGACCACAGGTCCAGCCGCAGCCGCAGATGATCGGGCGTCAGGAAGGGCGCGGCAAAGCCGGTTCGCAGAAAGGCCGACACCCGCGCCTTGGGGCCATCTGCCCCCTGCAAGGCCGCCTCCCCCGCCGCCGCCAGATCGGCCGACAGCAGGCGATAGGCTTCCGACAGCACCTCGTCCATCCCGTCGAAGTTATAGGTCAGATGGCCCAGCGACAGGCCCGCTTCGGCCACCACGCGCCGCGCCGTCAGCCTGGCCACGCCCTCGCGCGCCATCACGGCCAGCGCCGCCCGGGCGATCTGCACCCGCCGCTCGGCCCGCCGCCCGCCCGTCTTCGCTGCCTCTGCCTCTGCCATGCCCCATGCTTCCATTGGGCAAGCGGAATGGCAAGGGCAGCCCGGCCGACGCAAAAAAGGGGGCCTCGCGGCCCCCTTTTCCTCCCCGACAGGGGGAAAACAGTCAGGCCATCACATGTTCCGGCACTTTCGCCCCGGTCATGAAGGCCACCGCATCAGACATCGTGTATTCCTTCGGATCAATGACGCAGAGACGCTTGCCCAGACGATGGATATGGATGCGATCCGCCACCTCGAAGACATGCGGCATGTTGTGGCTGATCAGGATGATCGGCAGCCCGCGTTTCTTCACATCGAGGATGAGTTCCAGCACCCGGCGGCTTTCCTTCACCCCCAGCGCGGCGGTGGGTTCGTCCATGATGACGACCTTCGACCCGAAGGCCGCCGCCCGCGCCACGGCCACGCCCTGACGCTGGCCACCCGACAGCGTCTCCACCGCCTGCCCGATGTTCTGGATGGTCATCAGGCCCAGCTCGCTCAGCTTGTCGCGTGCCACCTTCTCCATCGCCTTGCGGTCCAGCATCCGGAACACCGATCCCAGCACGCCCGGTTTGCGGATTTCCCGCCCCATGAACATGTTGTCCGCAATCGACAGCGCCGGCGACAGGGCAAGGTTCTGATACACCGTCTCGATCCCTGCCTCGCGCGCCTGCATCGGGTTGCTGAACTGCACAGGCTTGCCGTCCAGCTTGATCTCGCCCTCATCCGGCACGACCGCGCCGCACAAGGCCTTGATCAGCGTGGATTTCCCCGCCCCGTTATCGCCGATCACGGCAAGGATCTCGCCCGGGTAGAGGTCGAAGTCGCAGTTGTCCAGCGCGGTCACGCGCCCATAGCGCTTGGTCAGACCGCGCGCCATCAGAATGGGTTCAGCCATCTCTCGTCCTCCCTCAGCCCGAAACCTTGCGGATCCACTGGTCAATGGCGACGGCGCCGATGATCAGGATACCGGTCAGCAGCACCTTCCATTGCGGGTCCGCGCCCAGCATGTTCAGACCCATGCTCATCACGCCCACGATCAGCGTCCCGAACAGCACGCCCAGGATCGACCCCCGCCCCCCGAACAGCGATATCCCCCCGATCACCGCCGCCGTGATGGCCTGCAAGTTGAAGTCGGTGGTCACCGTCGAGGGCGAGATGGACCCGTTCCGCCCGATCGACACCCAGGCCGCCAGCGCCGCGATCAGCCCCGCAAGGGCATAGACGCCGATCAGCACGCGGCCGACCCGGATCCCCGACAGTTCCGAAGCATCGGGATCGTCGCCGACCGAATAGATATGGCGGCCAAAGGCGGTGTAATTCAGCATGTACCAGAGCGCGACATAGACCAGCACCATGCAGATCACGCCATAGGTGACCTGCGCCCCGCCCAGTTCGAACCGGTTCCCGAAGAAATGCAGGCCGGTCGTCAGGGCCGTCAGATCAGCCTCGCGCATGGTCTCGTTGGCGGAATAGATCAGGCAGACCGCCATGAAGATATTCCACGTGCCCAGGGTGACGATGAAGGGCGGCAGCCGCAGCCGCGCGACCAGAAAGCCGTTGATCCAGCCGCACAACCCGGCCAGCGCAAACCCCGCAAGGATGGCAAGATACCAGGGCAGGCCATAGGTCAGCACGGCATGACCCATCAGGACAAAGGCGAAAACCATCACCACGCCGATGGCAAGGTCGATGCCCGCCGTCAGGATGACAAGCGTTTGTGCAGCGGCCAGTATACCGACCACGGCCACCTGCTGCATGATCAGCGTCAGGGTATAGGCCGAAAAGAAGCGAAGGCCTTCGAAATCCCCCGTAAGCCACCGGAATTCCAGCAGGACCGCCCCATCACGCGCAGCGGCGAAGAAGATGATCAGCGCGACAAGGACGATCATCGGCACGGCGGCCGGGTTGGAATGCAGGTAATGCTGAAGCTTGCGAAGCCCGCTCCTCTGCTCCTCGAAATGCGCGACCGTCGTCGCGCTCTGCTCGAGAACCTTCTCGAATTCCTGTGGCTGGCTCATTTGTCCCCCCTTCATCCCGTCATCCGGGCGCTGCCTAGACGAAGGGCGGCCCTGGTCGAGAGCCGCCCCCGTTTTCTCCCTTGCGGGATCGTGCGGGGGGACATGCCCCCCGCGCAAGTCCTTTCAGATCAGCCCCAGCAGAGCTCGGTGCCCTTGGTGGTGTCGATCGACGGCACGCCCTCGGCGGGCTTGTCGGTGATCAGCGCCACGCCGGTATCGAAGAAGGCCTTGCCGGGGGTCGGCTGCGGCTTCTCGCCCGAGTCGGCCCATTTCTTGATCGCTTCCACGCCCAGCGCCGCCATCATCAGCGGGTATTGCTGCGAGGTCGCGCCGATCACGCCTTCCTTGACCGAGGCAACGCCCGGGCAGCCGCCATCGACCGACACGATCAGCACGTCGTTCTCCTTGCCCACAGCCTTCAGCGCCTGATAGGCGCCCACGGCGGCGGGTTCGTTGATCGTGTGGATCACGTTGATGTCGGGGTTGATCTGAAGAAGGTTCTCCATCGCCTTGCGGCCGCCTTCTTCGTTCCCGTTGGTGATGTCATGGCCAACGATGCGCGGATCGGTCTCGTCGCCGATGTCGTTCGGATCAGCCACGTCGATCCCGAAGCCCATCATGAAGCCCTGGTTGCGCAGCACGTCCACCGTCGGCTCCGACGGGGTCAGGTTCAGGAAGCCGATCTTCGCATTAGCGGCTTCCGCGCCCAGCGTCGCCGCGGCCCAGGCCCCGATCAGCTTGCCGGCTTCCAGGTTGTCGGTCGCAAAGGTCGCATCGGCGGCATCGGCCGGATCAAGCGGGGTGTCGAGCGCGATCACCACCATGCCCGCTTCCTGCGCCTTCTTCACCGAATCGACGATGGCCTTGGTGTCGGAGGCCGCGATCAGGATGCCCTTCGCGCCATCGGCGATGCAGGCTTCGATGGCAGCAACCTGGCTGTCATGGTCGCCGTCAACCTTGCCGGCATAGGACTTGAGGGTCACGCCCAGTTCGGCCGCTTTGGCCTCCGCGCCTTCCTTCATCTTCACGAAGAAGGGGTTGGTGTCGGTCTTGGTGATCAGGCAGGCAGAAACGTCCTGCGCCATGGCCGGGGCCACGGACAGAAGCGCAAGCGTGGCAGCGCCCGCAAGGGCCTTTGCTTTGAATTTCATTGATTTTCCTCCCAAGAAAATCCGGGGGTGCACCCCCTTTGTGACATGCCGTGCGGGTCATGGCCCGTTGCGACAGGCCACAAGAAAACCGATTCCCGACGCCGCGTCAAGATAATTAAATCACTCTGAATTATTATTGACAGGCTGCCGATTCCCCGCGCATCCTCGCCTCAAATCCCGGCAAAGCTCCGGGCGGGAGGAGACGTGAGACAGCAGGCCGAGACGATGTCCGATCGTCCGGTCCCCGAAGCATCCGGCTTCCGGGGATCGAACCAGTCGGGCATGCGCGCCCATAACGAAAGGCTCGTCCTGTCCATCCTGCGCCAGCAGGGGGCGCTGGCGAAATCCGATCTCGCCCGCATCACCGGGCTCTCGGTGCAGACCGTCTCCGTCATCATGCGCGCGCTCGAACAGGACGGGCTTCTTCTGCGCGGCGAACCGATCCGCGGCCGCATCGGCCAGCCCTCCGTTCCCATGTCGCTCGATGCCGAAGGGGCCTTCTTTCTCGGCCTCAAGATCGGCCGCCGCTCCGCCGATCTGATGCTGGTGGATTTCCTCGGTCGTGTGCGCTCCGCCCGCCGCCGGATCTACCGCTACCCCACCCCCTCTGCCGTCGTGGCCTTCGTGCGCGAGGCGCTGCCCGCCGTGACCGACGCCCTGCCGCCGTCACAGCGCGACCGCATCGGCGGCATGGGCATCGCCATGCCCTTCCAGCTCTGGAACTGGGTCCGCTACATCGGGGCGCCGCAATCCGAGATGGACGCCTGGCGCAGCCATGACATCGCCGCCGAAATCTCCGCCCTGGCCGGAATGCCCGTCCATATCCAGAACGACGCCACCGCCGCCTGCGGCGCGGAACTGGTCTTCGGCACCGGCGAAAAGCCCAAGGACTTCCTCTATTTCTACTTCGGCACCTTCATCGGCGGCGGGTTGGTGCTGAACGGCCAGCTCTTCACCGGCCGCACCGGCAATGCGGGCGGCGTGGGGCCGCTGCCGGTGCCCGGCCCCGACGGCCGCCTCCAGCGCCTCTTCGACGTGGCCTCGATGTCCCGCCTGGCCGAGATGATGGAACAGGCCGGCGAAAGCAGCGATCACCTCTGGGAACAGCACCTCGAATGGCGGGTTTCTGCCGCCGTCCTCGACGACTGGATCCAGCACGCCGCCGAAGGGCTGGCCTATGCCACCCTCTCCGCCGCCGCATTGGTGGAACTGGAGGCCGTGATGATCGACGGCTGGATGCCCACCCGCATCCGCGCCGAAATCACCCGCCGCACCATCCACGCCCTCGGCCAGATTGATCTGTCCGGCGTCGAACTGCCGCAGGTCCGCGAAGGCACCGTCGGGGCCGAGGCCCGCGCCCTCGGCGCAGCCGCCATTCCCCTTGCCCAGCGCTACCTGATCGACCCCGCCGCCCTGCAAGGCTGACAGTCCCGCCACTGCGACCCTGCGTCGAAATCGCAACGCTTTCGTCGCGGTTGTGTCCTTTTCGCTGCAACCGCATCTTGATCTGATCGAACATTTTGCCCAGATGGGGTGGGTCCGTCCGTACGGATGCCCTAACTTTCGGGCGAACCCAGACGAATAAGGAGACTGCGTCGGGGAAACGGCGCAAAGGGAGAGACCGTTTCACGATGACCCTTGCGCTGATCGCCGCCCTGCCCTTCCTCGGTGCCCTTCTTCCGGGCCTGCTCATCCGTTCGGGCCGCACCGCCTGCGCCACCGTGACAGGGTCCGTCACCCTGCTGGCGCTGGTGCTTCTCGGGATGCAGGCCCCCGCCGTCCTGCGGGGCGAGGTGGTCACCACCCGCATCGACTGGCTTCCCTCGCTCGGCCTGAACGCCAATTTCATGCTCGACGGTCTCGGCCTCCTTTTCGCGGGGCTGATCCTCGGCATCGGCCTCCTGATCATCCTCTACGCGCGGTTCTACCTCGCCAAGGAGGATCCGATGGGGGTCTTCTACACCTACCTGATGCTTTTCCAGGGCGCGATGGTGGGGATCGTGCTGTCGGACAACATCCTCCTCCTGCTGATCTTCTGGGAACTGACCTCGCTCTCCTCCTTCCTGCTGATCGGCTACTGGAAGCACCTGCCCGAAGGCCGCCAGGGCGCGCGCATGGCGCTGGCCGTCACCGGTGGCGGCGGCCTTGCGATGATCGCGGGGATGCTGATCCTCGGCAATATCGCGGGCAGCTATGACCTGTCGGTGATCCTCACGCAGAAAGAGGCGATCCAGGCCTCCGACTGGTATCTGCCCGCCCTGATCCTGATCCTGCTGGGCTGCTTCACCAAATCCGCGCAATTCCCCTTCCATTTCTGGCTTCCCCACGCGATGGCCGCCCCCACCCCCGTCTCGGCCTATCTGCATTCCGCGACCATGGTGAAGGCCGGCATCTTCCTCATGGCGCGCATGTGGCCGGTGCTGGCGGGCACGCCGGAATGGTTCTGGATCGTCACCTCGGCGGGCCTCATCACCATGCTGATCGGGGCCAAGATCGCCTTCTTCAAGGATGATCTGAAAGCCCTCCTCGCCTTCTCCACAGTCAGCCATCTCGGCCTCATCACCATGCTTCTCGGCATGGGCACGGCCAAGGCCGCGACCGTTGCCGTCTTCCACATCATCAACCATGCCACCTTCAAGGCCGCGCTCTTCATGTCCGCCGGGATCGTGGATCACGAAACCCATACCCGCGATCTGAAACGGCTCGGCGGCCTGCGCCACCTGATGCCGGTCACCTTCACCATCGCGGGCATCGCGGCGCTGTCCATGGCGGGCATCCCGCCCTTCAACGGCTTCCTGTCGAAGGAACTGATGCTGGAAGAGGCCGCGCATACCGCCCTCGGCCCGGCCTGGCTCTTGCCGGTGCTGGCGACCCTCGCCGCGCTCTTCTCGGTCGCCTACAGCTTCCGCTTCCTCGCCCATGCCTTCCTCGGGCCGAAGCGCGACGATTACCCCCATCATCCGCATGACCCCGGCTTCGGCCTCTGGGCCGCGCCCGCCTTCCTGGCCCTGCTCGTCGTCCTGATCGGCCTGATGCCCATGACCACCGCCGCCTGGCTGGTCGATGCCGCCGCCTCCGCCGTCACCGGCACCCCGCAAGAGGTGCATATCAAACATTGGCACGGCCTCTACGCCCCCGCCCTCTGGATGTCGCTCGCGGCGGTCGGCGGCGGCTACGCATTGCTCGCCATCTTCCCGCGCCTCCGCGCCCTGTGGGACGCCACCCCGCGCCCCGAGGCGAAGGCGATCTTCGACGCGCTCATCGAACCCCTCGCCGCCACGGCCCGCGCCGTGACGCAGTTCCTGCACAACGGCTCGCTCACCCGCGCCATCGCCATCGCCACCATCGCCATCGGTGCAACGGCGCTCTGGGCCTTCAATGGCGGCATCCACAGCCCCGGCACACGCGACATGCTGGCCATCACCCCCGTCACCGCCATCGCCTGGGGCCTGCTGATGTTCGCCACGCTGGCTGTCGCGCTGATGCACCGCAACCGCCTGATGTCGCTCATCCTCATCGGGATCATCGGCCTCATCATCTCCCTCGGCTTCGCCTGGCTTTCGGCCCCCGACCTCGCCCTCACCCAGATCACGGTCGAGGTGGTGACGGTCGTCTTCATGCTCCTCGCCCTGAACTTCCTGCCCAAGGAAACCCCGCGCGAAAGCAGCCCGGTCCGCCGCACCCGCGACGCCGTCATCGCCATCGGCGCGGGCACGGGCATCGCCGCCCTCGCCTATGCCCTAATGACCCGCAACTTCGCCTTCCCCACCATCTCGGCCTACCATCTGGAACAGTCGAAACCCGGCGCAGGCGGCACCAACGCGGTCAACACCATCATCGTGGACTTCCGCGGCTACGATACTTTCGGCGAAATCATCGTGCTCGGCATCGCCGCACTCCTGATCTACGCCCTGGTCGAGGCGCTCTTGAAACCCGGCCCTGCCAATGACGCGCTCCGCGCCATGGCCGCCACGCGCAGCGGCCTTGCGGGCGACCGCCACCCGCTCCTGATGGTGATGGCCACCCGCTTCATCCTGCCCGTTGCCATGATGATCGGCGTCTTCCTCTACCTGCGCGGCCACAACCTGCCGGGCGGCGGCTTCGTCGCGGGCCTCGTCTTCGCCATCGCCACGGTGATGCAATACATGGCCTCCGGCCTCGCCTGGACAGAGGCACGCCAGCGCATCGACCACCACGCCCTCATCGCCATCGGCGCGCTGACGGCCGCCGCGGCTGGCGTCGGCTCCTGGCTCTTCGGCGCGCCCTTCCTCGCCTCCAGCTTCACCTACGTGAACCTCTGGCCGCTGGAAGAGTTCGAACTCGCCACCGCCGCCATCTTCGACCTCGGCGTGTTCTTCTGCGTCCTCGGCGCGGTGCTGCTCGCCCTCAACTCGCTCAGCCGACTGGCCCGCCGCGCTGGCGAAACGGTCAGCGCCGATCCCTATTCGGTGGATCGCCCGGAAGGGGGGAACTGACATGGAAGCCCTGATCGCCATCGCCATCGGCACCCTGACAGCAGGTGGCATTTACCTGATGCTGCGCCAGCGCACTTTCCCGGTCATCATCGGGCTGACGCTGCTCTCCTATGCCGTCAACGTCTTCATCTTCGCCGCAGGCCGCCTTGTTCCCGGCCTGCCCGCCATCATAGCGAAGGATGCGGCCGGCTATACCGATCCGCTGCCGCAGGCGCTGGTGCTGACGGCCATCGTCATCTCCTTCGGCATGACCGCCGTCATCGTGCTCATGGCGCTGGGGTCATGGCTAGAATCCGGCCATGACAAGGTCGATATGGATGACGAGAAAGACGAACAGGAGACGCGCGCATGATGTCGCACTGGATCATCGCGCCGGTCGTCCTTCCGGCAGTCATCGCGCCGCTCATCGTCCTGATGATGCGCAACGACCTGACGCTGCAACGCGTCTTCGGCCTGGCCAGCACGCTGGCCCTGGCCGCCATCGCCGCCGCCCTCCTGATCGCCTCAAGCCACAACCCGCCAGAGATTTACCTGCTCGGCAACTGGCCCGCCCCCTTCGGCATCGTCCTGATGCTCGACCGGCTCTCGGCCATGATGCTGATGCTGACGGCACTTCTGGCCATCGCCGTGCAGCTTTACGTCATCTCCACCAACTGGGACGCAAGGGGCCGCCATTTCCACGCGCTCTTCCTGTTCCAGATGATGGGCATCAACGGCGCCTTCCTCACGGGCGACGCCTTCAACCTCTTCGTCTTCTTCGAAGTGCTGCTCATCGCCTCCTACGGCCTGATGATCCACGGCGCGGGAAAGGATCGCTTGCGCGCAGGCGTGCAATACATCGCCTTCAACCTGATCGCCTCCACGCTCTTCCTCTTCGCCCTGGCCACGATCTATGCCGTCACCGGCACGCTCAACATGGCCGATATCGCGGTCAAGGTCGCCGCCCTGCCCGAAGGCGACGCGGCGCTCATCCGCGTGGCCGCCGTCCTGATGCTGTCGGTCTTCGCCATCAAGGGCGCGCTGGTGCCGCTGCAATTCTGGCTGCCCGGCACCTATGCCAATGCGCCGGGTCCTGTCGCCGCCCTCTTCGCCATCATGACGAAGGTCGGCGCCTATGCCATCCTGCGCACCACGACCCTGATCTTCCCGCCGGAAACGGCGGCAACGGGCGGCATGATCGCCGATATCATGCTCCCCGCCGCGCTGGTCACGCTGGCCATCGGCTCCATCGGCATCCTTGGCGCAACCACCCTGCCCCGGCTGGCGGCCTTCTCCGGCATCGCCTCCATGGGCACGATCTTCACAGCCTTCGCCGCCTTCACGCCCGAGGCGACCTCCGCCGCGCTCTACTACCTCCTGCACTCCACCCTCGCCACGGCAGCAGTGTTCCTGATCGCCGATCTGGTGACCGACCGGCGCGGCAATGGCACGCTCACCGCCCAGCCCCGCATCGCCCAACAGGGCCTGATCGCCGCGCTCTTCTTCGCCAATGCCATCGCGCTGGCCGGGATGCCGCCGCTTTCGGGCTTCATCGGCAAGCTGATGGTGCTTGACGCGCTCCGTGCCGACGCCGCGCTGATCTGGACCGTGATCCTCGTCTCTTCCTTCCTCATGGTCCTCGGCTTCGGGCGGGCGGGTTCCACCCTCTTCTGGAAATCCCACGCCACGGGCGAGGCGGCGGAGCCCCATCACAGCCCCGAACCCATGGCCTTCGCCGCCATCGGCGGCCTGCTTGCGGGTCTCGTCCTTCTCACCATCTTCGCAGGCCCGGTGAAGGATTGGCTCGACGCCACCGCCGCCGCCCTGCACGCCCCCGCCGCCTATATCGGGGCCAACAACCTGCCGGGGGTGAACTGACATGTTCCGCCGCCTCTACCCGCATCCTTACCTCTCGCTCTTCCTCGTCCTGACCTGGTTCCTCCTCGTCAACCAGTGGAAGCTCGGCTCCCTCGTCATGGCGATCTTCCTCGCCACGGTGATCCCGCTCCTCACCGCGCCCTACTGGCCGCACCGGCCCCGGCTCAACAGCATGCCCGCGCTTCTATCCTATGTCCTGCTGGTGGTCTGGGACGTGATCGTCGCCAATGTGCAGGTGGCGAAGATCGTTCTCTTCATGCCGCGCGACCGCATCCAGTCCGCCTGGATCCGCGTCCCGATCGAGTTGAAATCGCCCGAGGCCATCGCCCTTCTCGCGGGCACCATCACCATGACCCCCGGCACCGTCACCGCCGACATGTCCGCCTGCGGCCGCGTGCTGCTCATCCATTCGCTCCACGCGCCCGACCCCGACGCCATCCGCGACGACATCAAGTCGCGCTACGAATCCCGGCTGAAGAGGATCTTCGAATGATCACCTACGCCCTCGCCTTCGCGCTGGTCTGTTTCGGCCTTGGCCTCATCCTGAATCTCTGGCGCCTCGTCATTGGCCCCACGGTCGCAGACCGCGTCCTCGCGCTCGACACGATGGTCGTGAATGTCATCGCCATCATCGTCCTCTACGGCATCCAGACCGGCCTCGGCATCAATTTCGAGGCGGCGATGCTCTTCGCCATGACCGGCTTCGTCGGCACCGTCGCCTTCTGCAAATACCTCCTGCGGGGGAGCGTGATCGAATGACCTTCGCCCTCGACATCATCCTCTCCATCCTCCTCGTCGTCGGCGGCCTCTTCGGCCTGACCGGCAGCTACGGCCTTATCCGCCTCAAGGACCGGATGCAGCGCCTCCATGCCCCCACCAAGGCCTCCACCGTCGGCCTCGGCACAGCACTCCTCGCCTCCATGTTCCACGGGCTGATGATCGGCACCGGGTTCTCGTGGCAAGAGGTGCTGGTGATGATCTTCATCTTCGTCACCGCCCCCATCACCGCCAATTACCTGTCGAAGGTCCATCTCCAGTCCCGCCACTATGACGGCCAGACCCCGGCCACCGGCGTCAGCCGCGACTGGGCCACCTTCGACCAGCAACCCGAAGACCCGGAACCACGGCTTCCCAGCCGCGATTCCTGACCGAAAGGTCAAATTTCTGCCGATCCTCACCGCCCCGCACTTGCGCGGAACCGCGCCCCCGTGCATCTTCCCTTCGTCCGAAGGGAGGACCGCGTGACCACTCTCACCCCCAGCCCGACCCAGCTTCCGCAAGTCGCCCATCCCCGCAACGAAGGGATGCCGCTCGATCTCGACTGGGTCGCCGCCGTGCAGGCGAACACCTCCGCCATCGAACGCCGCGCCGCCACCTTGGGCGGCAGGCGCTCGGTCAAGAAGGACTGGCAGGCGGCCTGGCTCCTGAAGGCCATCTCGCTGATCGACCTCACCACCCTGTCGGGCGATGATACATGGGGCCGCGTCGAACGGCTCTGCGCCAAGGCGCGCCAGCCCGTCTCCCCCTGGATGCTGGAAAAGCTGGGGATGGAGGGGCTGACGGTCGGCGCGGTCTGCGTCTATCACGACATGGTCGAAACCGCCGTGAAGGCGCTGGAAGGCACCAATATCCCCGTCGCCGCCGTCTCCACGGGTTTCCCCGCAGGCCTCTCGCCCTTCCATCTGCGGATCGAAGAGATCCGCCAATCCGTCGCCGCCGGCGCGCGCGAAATCGACATCGTCATCTCCCGCCGCCACGTCCTGACCGGCAACTGGCAGGCGCTTTACAACGAAATGCGCGAAATGCGCGAAGCCTGCGGCCCGGCCCATGTGAAAGCGATCCTCGCCACCGGCGAACTCGCCACCCTGCGCAACGTCGCCCGCGCCTCGCTCGTCTGCATGATGGCCGGGGCCGATTTCATCAAGACGTCCACGGGGAAAGAGGCCGTCAACGCCACCCTCCCCGTCACGCTCACCATGATCCGCGCCATCCGCGACTATCAGGATCGCACCGGCATCAAGGTCGGCTACAAACCCGCAGGCGGCATCGCCAAGGCCAAGGACGCGCTGCTCTACCTCGCCCTGATGAAGGACGAACTCGGCCACCCCTGGCTGCAACCCGATCTCTTCCGCTTCGGCGCCTCGTCCCTCCTGGGCGACATCGAACGCCAACTGGAACATTATCTGACCGGCCACTACTCGGCCGCCAACCGCCACCCGATGGGATAAGACCATGACGATCAAGGAAATCTTCGACCGCATGGACTACGGCCCCGCCCCCGAAGGCAATGCCGAGGCGAAGGCATGGCTCGCCAGACACGGCGCGACCTTCGGCCATTTCATCGACGGCCAATTCACCGCCCCTGGCCAGACCTTCGCGACGAAGAACCCCGCCACCGGCGCGGAGCTTGCACAGATCACCCAGGGCAGCGCGCAGGACATCGACACCGCCGTCGCCGCCGCCCGCCGCGCCCAACCCAAATGGGCGCGCCTGCCCGGCCATGCCCGCGCGAAATACCTCTATGCCCTCGCCCGCCTGATCCAGAAACACGCCCGCCTCCTCGCGGTGCTGGAAACCATGGACAACGGCAAACCCATCCGCGAAAGCCGCGACATCGACATCCCCCTCGTCGCCCGCCATTTCTACTACCACGCAGGCCTCGCCCAACTGATGGAGTCCGAACTTCCCGGCCAGGCCCCCCTTGGCGTCTGCGGAGCAGTGATCCCGTGGAACTTCCCCCTCCTGATGCTCGCCTGGAAGGTCGCCCCGGCCCTTGCCGCTGGCAATACCATCGTCCTGAAACCCGCCGAATACACCCCCCTCACCGCCCTCCTCTTCGCCGAAATCACGCGCGAGGCGGGGCTTCCCAAGGGCGTGCTGAACATCGTCACGGGTGACGGCGACACCGGCGCCGCCCTTGTCGCCCATCCAGGCATGGACAAGATCGCCTTCACCGGCTCCACCGCCGTGGGCAAGGCCATCCGCCGCGCCACCGCCGGAACCGGCAAGGCGCTCACCCTCGAACTCGGGGGCAAATCCCCCTACATCGTCTTCGACGACGCCGATCTCGACAGCGCCATAGAGGGCCTCGTCGATGCAATCTGGTTCAATCAGGGCCAGGTCTGCTGCGCCGGATCGCGCCTTCTGGTGCAGGAAGGCATCGCCCCCCGCTTCCACGAAAAACTCAAACGCCGGATGGACGGCCTCCGCCTCGGCGACCCGCTCGACAAATGCATCGACGTGGGCGCGGTGGTGGACCCGGTCCAGCTTGCCACGATCACCGACATGGTGCGCAGCTCCGACGGCGACATCTACCACGCCAATACGCCGCTCCCGGCGCAGGGCTGCTACTACCCCCCCACCCTCATCACCGGCCTCGGCACCGCCTCCCGCCTGATGCAGGAAGAAATCTTCGGTCCCGTCCTCGTCTCCATGACCTTCCGCACCCCGGCCGAGGCGGTGGAGCTTGCCAACAACACCCGCTACGGCCTCGCGGCCAGCGTCTGGACCGAAAACGTCAACCTCGCCCTCGACATCGCGCCCAAGATCAAGGCGGGCGTGGTCTGGGTGAACGCGACCAACCTCTTCGACGCCGCCGCAGGCTTCGGCGGGGTGCGAGAGTCGGGCTTCGGCCGCGAAGGTGGCTGGGAAGGGCTGATGGCCTATCTCAAACCCGCCCGCGCCGCGAAACCGCTCAAGCCCCTCCCCGCCACCCCCGAACCCGCCAGCTTCGACGCCCCCGCCCTCGACCGCACGGCAAAGCTTTTCATCGGCGGCAAGCAGGCCCGCCCCGATGGCGGCTATTCCCGCGCGGTCTTCTCGCCCAGGGGCAGACATCTCGGCCATGTCGGGATCGGCAACCGCAAGGACATCAGAAACGCGGTGGAGGCCGCCCATGCCGCCAAAGGCTGGGGCAAGGCCACCGGCCACAACCGCGCCCAGATCCTCTATTACATCGCCGAAAACCTCTCGGCCCGCGCCGCCGAATTCGCCGCCCGCCTGAAAGACCTCACCGGCAAGGATGGCGCGGAGGAGGTAGAGGCCACCATCTCCCGCCTCTTCACCTATGCCGCCTGGTCCGACAAGTTCGACGGTCAGGCGAAATCCGTTCCCCTGCGCGGCATCGCGCTGGCCATGAACGAACCCGTCGGCGTCATCGCCGCCCTTTGCCCCGACGAGGCCCCGCTTCTGGGCCTGATCTCCGTGATGGCCCCCGCCATCGCCATGGGGAATACCTGCGTCCTTGTGCCGTCAGAGCCCTTCCCGCTGGCGGCAACCGACCTCTACCAGGTGCTCGAAACCTCGGACCTGCCCGCAGGTGTGGTGAACATCGTGACCGGCAGCCATGCCGAACTGGCCAAACCGCTGGCAGGCCATATGGATGTCGATGCGCTCTGGTCCTTCTCTTCGTCCGACCTTTCGGCCCTGATCGAAAGCGAAAGCGCCACCAATCTGAAGCGGACCTGGGTGAACCACGCCAAGGCCCGCGACTGGACCGGAGCGGAAGGCGAAGGGCGCCCATTCCTGGGCCATGCCACGGCGATCAAGACGGTCTGGGTCCCCTACGGCGAGTGACGAAAAATCTTCTCCGAAGATTTTTCCCAAAGGGGCTTTCCAAGGAAAGCCCCGCGAATTTTCCATGGAAAATTCGCCCGACCGAAAATTTTTCGCAGAAAAATTTTCGCCCCTCAGGCCCGCCCGGCCGCCGCTGACAGGGTCAGCGGGTCAATCCCCATCGCCCGCAAGGCGCCGGCCCATTTGCCCGCGTCATCCTGCGAAAACACCAATGCCTCCGGTGCCTCGCCGATCAGCCAGCCATTCGCCTTGATCTCGTTCTCAAGCTGCCCCGGCCCCCAGCCGGAATAGCCCAGCGCAAGGATCGCCTGCGACGGCCCTTCCCCCCGCGCCAGCGCCTCGAGGATGTCCAGCGTCGCCGTCATCCCATAGGCCCCACCCACCTTCATCGTGGCAGGCCCCCCGGCATAGTCGCGCGAATGCAGCACGAAGCCCCGCCCGCGTTCGACCGGACCTCCGACATGCACACGGATGTCGCGGCCCGCCGGCGCCCGGGGGATCTTCAACTGCTCCAGCAGATTGCGGAAGTTCAGGTCGGGCGAGGGGCGGTTCACGATCAGGCCCATCGCCCCTTCGGGCGAATGCGCGCAGATCAGGATCACGCTCTTGGCAAAGCGCGGATCGCCCATCCCCGGCATCGCCACCAGAAGCTTCCCGTCCAGATCCAGATCAGCCATCACCGATCCCCTGCCATCGCTTCGCCTGCCTTCAAGATGGGGCTGTTGCCGCTCCGCCTCAAGGGCAAAGCTGACACATCCCTTCTCCGGAACGTGATTTCCCCTTCCCGGCACAGTGCCTATCCTTGCGCCATGCGTCCGATCACCCTCCTCTCCGCCCTTTTCGCCCTCGCCGCCGCACCGGCCACGGCCTTCTCGCCCGAAGATGTCATGTCCGGCCAGATGCGGCCCGGCTGGCAACTGCCCGATGGCGGCCACATGACCGCGCTGCATATCGCGCTGGCCCCGGGGTGGAAGACCTATTGGCGCAGTCCCGGCGATGCCGGCATCCCCCCCATGTTCGACTGGACGGGAAGCGAGAACCTCGCCTCCGTCCGCTTCCACTGGCCGCGCCCGCATGTCTTCGAACTGAACGGGCTCCAGACCGTCGGCTACAAGGGCGAACTGGTCCTCCCCATCGAGGTGATCCCCGCCGACCCGTCCCGTCCCGTCCATCTGAAGGGCAGCGTGGAACTCGGCGTTTGTGACGACATCTGCCTTCCCGCCGCCCTGCCCTTCGACCTCGTGATCGACGGCCCCGGCGCCCCCGATCCGGTGATCGACGCCGCCCTCGCCGACAGGCCCCTGCCCGCCGCCAAGGCGGGCCTGCGCGGCATCGGCTGCGCCATCGACCCCATCGCCGACGGCATCCGCATCACCGCCACGCTCGACCTGCCCGGCGAGGCCGGGGAAACCGTGATCTTCGAAAGCGGCAAGGACGGCGTCTGGGTCTCCGAAGCCGCCGCCACCCGCAGCGGACCCACCCTCGTGGCCAAGGCCGAGATGGTCCCCCCGCAGGGCAAACCCTTCGCGCTCGACCGCTCCGCCGTCACCGTGACGGTGCTCTCGGACCAGCGTGCCGTCGAAATCCGCGGCTGCCCGGCGCCCTGATCCCTGCCGCCTGACCCGCGCTCAGATGCGCCGCCCGGCCAGCAGCCGGACGGTCCCCGTCACCAGCCCCGCTCCCACCACCACCAGGGCCAGCGCCGCAAGGCCCACCGGCGCGCCCGCCAGCCCCGGCGCCAGCGCCAGCACCCAGCCCGGCAGCGCCCCCGTCGCCACCACCGGCCCCAGCACCGCCAGCCAGATCACCCCGACCCCGGCCGCGCTTGCCGCCACCGCGCGCCGCATCCCGCCCGGCCCCCGCCGCAGCATCCGCCGCAGCGCCCGGAACCGCCGCCCGACATCCGCCTGCACCACCGTGATCGCCGGCACCACCAGCAGCACAAGGAACATCCCGAAGCCAAGCCCGAAGACCAGCGTCACCACTGTCGGCTTCAGGAACTCCGCCTGGGACGACCGTTCGAACAGCAGCGGCGCCAGCCCCAGCACCGTCGTCAGCGTGGTCAGAAGCACCGGCCGCAACCGATCCGCCACCGCATCCACCACCGCCGGGATCAGCCCGCGCTTGCGCGCATAATCGTCGATGGTCGAAACCAGCACGATGGAATCATTCACGATGATCCCCGACATCCCGATGATCCCGACGATCGAAAACATCGACAGCGGCACGTCCCAGACCCAATGCCCGAACACCGCCCCCACCAGCGCGAAGGGGATGACCGACATCACCACCACCGGCCGCGCCCAGCTTGCAAAGATCCAGGCCAGACAGAGATAGATCCCCACCAGCGCCAGCACGACCGCCACCGCCGCCCCCCCAAGGAATTCGCGCTCCTGCTCCGCCTGACCGGAAAACCGCGCCATGACCCCGAAATCCTGCTCCACCCCCGGCACGATCTGCCCGCGCAGCGCCGCCTGAATCTCCGACGCGCGCGCAGGGTCATCTTCGGCCAGATCGCCCGATACGGTGACAACACGCAGGCCGTTCTCCCGTAATACAGACGAGAACCCGGCCTCCCGGCTGACCGTCACGATATCCGAAAGCGGCACGTAAAGGGCCCCCTGCGCCCCCTCCGCCCGCATCTGCAACCGGTCAAGGAAATCCGCCGTCAGCTCCCCCTCCGGCAATTCCACCCGGATCGCCGCCGATCTCGGCCCGTCCGGATAGGTCGCCGCCTCGATACCCCCCAGCATCGCCCGCAGGTCACGGGCCAGCCCCTCGATGGTAAAGCCCAGCGCCTGCCCCGTCGGCGTCAGGCTCAGGACCAGTTCCTCCTTGTCATAGGCCAGCGTATCCTCCAGCCCCGACACTTCGGGATAGACCGCCAGCCGCGCCTTCAACGCCTCTGCCGCCGCCTTCAGGTCGCCCGCCTCCGCGCCATAAAGATCGACGCTGATCGACGCGCCCCCCGGCCCGAAGCGACCGCCGCGAAAGCTCAGTTCCTCCAGCAGCGGATGCCGCCGCACCTCCTCTTCCACCGCCGCGATAAAGGCATTGGCCGAATAGGGCCGCAGGTCAGGATTGACGATCTCGACCGCGATCCCGCCCAGCAGATCCGCATCCTTCGTCGCCGCCCCCGACAGCCCCCGCCCCGACCCGCCCCCCACCTCGGCCATGGCGAATTCCACCGGGTTCAGCCCGTGCTCGGCTGCGAACGCCGCCCCCACCGCCTCCACCGCGCGCTGCAACTCGGCCATCATCGCCTGCGTATCCGCCCGCGTGGCCCCCGGCAGCATCGAGAAATTCCCCGTCAGCGACGATTGCTCCGGCGCGTTGAAGAACCGGAACGGCACATCCCCCCGCAGGAACAGCGCCGCCTGCGTGGCCAGCGCCAGCACCGCCGCCGCCAGCACCGGATAGCGCGCCGCCACCACGCCCCGCATCAGCGGCTTCATCGCCCGCTCCTTGAACCGGTCCAGCCAGCGGTTCATGAACCGGCTCGGCGCGTCGTACCATTTCTCCTTCACCGAATCCGCCAGCGCATGGGCCATGTGATTGGGCAGGATCAGGAAGCACTCGATCAGCGAGGCGATCATCACCGCCATCACCGTCAGCGGAATATCCTTGATCAGGTCGCCGAACCGCCCCCCGATGGCCGCCAGCGCCAGAAAGGCGATCACCGTCGTCAGGGTCGAGGCCAGCACCGGCCCCGCCATCCGCACCGCCGCCCGTTCCGCCGCCTGCACAGGGCTTTCCCCCATGTGCCGCACGCGGAAATCGGCATGTTCCCCCACCACGATGGAATCATCGACGATCACCCCCAGCACCAGGATCAGCGCAAAGAGCGAGATCATGTTGAGCGTCAGCCCACCCAGCCACATCACCCCGATGGCGGCCAGCGTGGCCACCGGAATCCCCGCCGCCACCCACAGCGCGATGCGCCCGTTCAGGAACAAAAACAGCATCAACACCACAAGCACCAGGCCCGACAGCGCATTGTCCAGCATCAATGTCAGCCGCTCGGTGATCTGATCCGCCCGCGCCCGGACAAGGTCCAGCGTCACCCCTGCGGGCAGGCCGGGGCGCATCGCCTCGGCCACCTCGGCCACGCGGGCCTGCATGTCGATGGCGTCGCCCTCGGCCCCCCGCTCCACCCTTATCGCCATCGCCGGGTTCGCGCCCACATAGGCCGCCCGCCCCCGATCCGCACCCTCGACCCGGATCGTCGCCACATCGCGGATGCGCAGCACCGTGCCATCTGCCGCCACCCGCAGCGCGATCTCGCCAATCTCTTCGGCCTGCCGCCGCTCCTCGCCCGTCCGCACCCGCGCAGCCCCCGTGGCGACCTCGCCCGCCGGCGTGGTCACCACCGCCGCCGCAATGGCCTCGGCGATCTGGGCCAGCGTCACATCATGCCGCATCAGGGCGACGGTCGGTACCTCCACCACCATCTGCGGCGCGGCCAGCCCGCTGATCGTGGTCCGCGTCACCCCCGCTGCGAACAGCCGCGCGGTGAATTCATCGGCCAGCCGCGCCAGCTGATCCACCCCCACGGGGCCGGATATGACCACATCCGTCACCCCGTCGCGCCATGCCGAACGCCGCACCTCCGGCTCTTCCGCGCCGTCGGGCAGGGTCGTCACCGCCTCCACCGCCGCCGCCACATCCTGCGCGGCGCGGTCGATATCCACCCCCGGCTCGAACTCGATCTCGATGCTCGCCCGCCCCTCGACAGATCGCGAGGCCGTCGCCGCCACCCCCTCCACCGCCATCAGCACGGGTTCCAGAACCTGCACGATGCCGCGGTCCACATCCTCGGCCCCGGCCCCCTCCCAGACGATATCGACATCGACCTCGGCCAGCACCACATCGGGAAAATACTGCGCGCGGATGTTCAGGGCGGCCACCAGCCCGCCCACCAGCATCAGCACCATCAACAGATTGGCCACCGTCCGGTGGCGCACGAAATAGGACAGTATCCCCCGCCCCTTCATCGCGCCTACCCACCCATCCGGGCTTCGATCCGCGCCACCACCTCGGTCGGCACCACCTCTTGCCGCAACTCTTCGATCAGCCGCGCCCGCACGGCCTCGCCCAGCGTCCCGTCAGCCTCCACCGCCGCGATCAGCGCCGCGCGCCGCTCTTCGGTCAGCGCCACGCCTGCCGCGGCCTCCGTCTCCACCCCCGGCCGCACCGGGCGCACCTTGATCCCCGCGCCCAGCAGCGGCGACCGTTCCGCCACCACCTCGCGCCCCGCCAGCGCGCCGGGGGCCACGATCACCCGATCCCCCTGCCGCCGCAGCACCTCGACCGCCACCTCTTCCAGCCGCTCCTCCGCCGTCACGGCCAGCACCCGCCCCGCCGCATCCACCGCCGTCGCGGGCAGATCGGCCACGTCCTCCAGCGCGGGTTCCGCCACCTGCACCGTCACGAAATCCCCGGGCCGCAGCCCCGGCGCGCTGTCCAGCGCGGCAAAGACCACCCGCCCGCCGCCCGCCTCCGCGCCCGAAGCCCCGGCCCGCACCAGCCGCCCCTCGCCCGCCAGCGCCGCGCCGGAAACCTCCAGCGTCACCGTCACCGCCGCCGGAACCAGCTCCCCCCGCCCATCCACCAGCCGCGCGAATTGCGCCGTCGAAAGCCGGAACCCCACCTCCATCGCGCTCGGGTCGATCACCCGCCCCAGCACCTCGTTCGCCGTCACCTGCCCGCCCGCCACGACCGGCGCCACAGCCTCCAGCCGCCCGGCAAATTCCGCCCGGATCACCGTGTCACCCAACACCCGCTCCGCCTCGCCAAGGCTGATCCGCGCCCGCTCCACCGCGATCACCGCCTGATCCACCGCCGCCTCGGCCTGCGCCAGCGCCGACCGGCTCGACAGCAGCGCCTGCTCCGCCTGTGCCTCGGCCAGTTCCGCCGTCTCCACCGCCGCCGCCGACCCCGCACCCCGCGCCGCGATGTCACGCTGCCGCTGCACCGCCTGCGCCCGCAGCGCCAGTTGCGCCTCCGCCTGGCGCAAATCATCCTGCGCCAGCAGCAGCGCCCGCCCCGCCTCGCGCCCGCCTGCCTCCGCCTCGGCCAGGGCCGCCGCCGCAAGGTCCCGCGCCGCCGTCGCCTCTGCCGGGTCCAGCCGCAACAGCACCTCACCCGCCGCCACCGCCGCCCCTTCGGCAAAGGCAGGCGACAGCTCCGCCACCCGCCCGCCCACCGGCGCCCGCAGTTCAAGGCTCCGCACCGCCCGCAGCTCGCCATAGGCCGTGGTCACGGGCACGATCCGCCCCGTCTCCACCCGGATCACATTTGCCGAAACCACCCGCTCCTCGGCAGGCCGGGCCATCCCGCCCCCCGCCATCCGCTCGCGCAGCGCCCCCGCCACGACCCCCACCGCCAGCGCCAGCAGCGCCAGCGTGACCGCCGCCAGAAACAGCCCGCCCATCGCGCGTCCGAAGAACCGCATCGAAACCCCTTCCGCCCGCCCAGCCGGAAACCTAGCCGTCCGCGCGCCCCGCGCCAATGACGCCTGCGTGAAACCGCCCTCTGCCCCGTTCAACGCCGGGCCGCGCGGCTTCCGTCGCTACTTCCGCCGCCGATGTTCCTCAAGCCGCGGGAAAATCTCCACGAAGTTGCAGGGCCGGTGCCGGTAATCCAACTGCCATTTCAGGATCTCGTCCCAGGCGTCGCGGCACCCGCCGGGGCTTCCGGGCAGCGCGAAAAGATAGGTCCCCCCCGCCACGCCGCCGCAGGCGCGCGACTGCACCGCGCTTGTCCCGATCTTCTGCATCGACACCAGGGTGAACACCGTCCCGAAGGCCTCGATCTCCTTCTCATAGACGTCGCGATGCGCCTCCACCGTCACATCCCGCCCCGTCAGACCCGTGCCCCCCGTCGTCAGGATCACATCCACCCCCGGATCGGCGATCCACTCGCGCAGCCGCGCCGCGATCTCCGCCCGCTCGTCCCGCACGATCCCCCGCGCCGCCAGCACATGCCCCGCGGCCGTCAACCGCTCCACCAGCGTATCGCCTGACCGGTCATCCTCGGCCTTCCGCGTGTCCGACACCGTCAGCACCGCAATCCGCACCGGGATGAACTCCCGCGTCTCGTCGATCCGGCTCATCATCCCCTCAACTTTGCCTGTATCTCCAGCAGATCGGCCCAGGCCTCCCGCTTCGCCGCCGGGTTGCGCAGCAGATAGGCCGGATGCGTCATCGGCATCACCGGACGGCCCAGCGCCTCGGCCCAGGTCCCGCGCAGCCGCAGAATGCCCTTCGCCCCCAGCAGCGCCGAACAGGGAGTATTCCCCATCACCACGATGATCTCCGGCGCCGCAAGCTCCACATGCCGCGCCACAAAGGGCCGCATCATGGCAATCTCCTCCGGCGTCGGCTCCCGGTTCCCCGGCGGCCGCCAGGGCATCACATTGGTGATATAAAGCGCCCGCTCCAGATCGGGGCTTTCCCGCGACAGCCCGATCGCCGCGAACATCCGGTCCAAGAGCTGCCCCGCCGCGCCGACGAAGGGCCGTCCTTCAAGGTCCTCTTCCCGCCCGGGCGCCTCGCCCAGCACCAGGACCCGCGCCCCCGCCCGCCCATCGGCAAAGACAAGGTTCCGCGCGCCCTTCTTCACCTCGCAATGCTCATATCCCGCCAGTGCCTCGCGCAGCGCTTCAAGACTGCCCGCCGCCCTGGCCCGCGCCTCGGCCTCGGCCACCGCGGCATCCGCCGCCGCCGCCGCCCGCTCCGCCGCGCTGATCTGCGGCACATAGGGCTCCGCCGCCGCCCGCGCAGGCTTCGCCGCCGCCACCGCTGCCACCGCCGCCGCAGGCGCCGCCCCCTGCCAGGCCGCCCGCTCGGGCAGGTCATAGGCATTCACCGGCGCATCGCCGATCACATCGGTCAGCCCCATCTCCACCTGCCATTGCAGCGCCGCACGCGCCGCAAGCCAGCCTTCGGGTGTGGTGATGTCGAACTCGATTCCCATGCCCGCAAACCTAGGCCCGCCCCCGCCCCCGCGCCACCGCCAAATTTCTTCCCCCAGCTCTGGCCCCCCGCCCGCTTGCCCGAACCCCCGCCCCCCGCTACAAGCCCCCTGAACACCGAAGGAGGAACAGATGACCTTCCGCGCCCGCCACCTCCTCGGCATCGAACATCTGGCCCCGCTGGAAATCACCACCGTCCTCGATCTGGCCGACCGCTATGTCGATCTGAACCGCCGCACGGTGAAACAGTCCGACGTGCTGGCAGGCATGACGCAGATCAACATGTTCTTCGAAAACTCCACCCGCACGCAGGCCAGCTTCGAACTGGCGGGAAAGCGTCTCGGGGCCGATGTGATGAACATGGCCGTGGCCCAATCCTCGGTGAAGAAGGGCGAGACGCTGATCGACACCGCCCTCACCCTCAACGCCATGCATCCCGACCTGCTGGTCGTCCGCCACCCGTCCTCCGGCGCGGTCAACCTCCTTGCCTCCAAGGTCAACTGCGCCGTCCTGAACGCAGGCGACGGCCGCCACGAACACCCGACCCAGGCGCTGCTTGATGCGCTGACGATCCGCCGCGCCAAGGGCCGCATCCAGCGCCTCACCGTCGCCATCTGCGGCGACATCGCCCATAGCCGCGTTGCCCGGTCGAACCTCATCCTTCTGGGCAAGATGGAAAACCGCATCCGCCTGATCGGCCCGCCCACGCTGATGCCCGCCGGCATCGGCGAATTCGGGGTGGAAGTCTATGACGACATGCGCAAGGGCCTCGAAGGCGCCGATGTGGTGATGATGCTGCGGCTCCAGAAGGAACGCATGGATGGCGGCTTCATCCCCTCGGAACGCGAATACTACCACCGCTACGGGCTGGATGCCGAAAAGCTCGCCCATGCCAAAGCCGATGCCATCGTGATGCATCCTGGTCCCATGAACCGGGGGGTCGAGATCGACGGCGACCTCGCCGATGACATCAACCGCTCCGTCATCCAGGATCAGGTCGAAATGGGCGTCGCCGTCCGCATGGCCTGCATGGACCTCCTCGCCCGCAACCTCCGCCTCGAACGCGGGCGCAAGATCGTGGGGACGATGGTGTGATGCTTGGAAAACTTCATCGGATCAAGAACATCAGATCTGTCTGGCCGGACGAAGCACGAAACTTCACCCCATGGCTCGCAGAGGCGGACAATTTGGCTGAGCTGGCAGAGGCGATCGGTTTGGACAGAGATGGGCTGGAAGTTGAAGGGATCGAAAAATCCATAGGAACTTTCTCAGCCGATATAGTGTGCCGCTCGACAAGCCCAAATGGAGGCCTCGTCGTAATTGAGAATATGTTCGGCAAGTCAGATCACGACCACCTAGGTAAACTACTGACCTATGCAAGCGGAACCGAGGCCAGAACAGTCATCTTAATTGCCGAGACAATCCGGGAGGAACATCGGGCGGCATTGGACTGGTTGAATGCAATAAGTGACGATGATCACTCATTCTTTGCCTGTGAGATCGAACTCTGGCGAATTGGCGACAGTCCACCCGCCCCACGGTTCAACCTAAGGAACGTCTGATCAACGCGTTCGGCTGCGCCGAGATTTGTGTTTGAGTGCTACCGCGGTGCAGTCAGCTGGCCCTGAGCAGCGATATTCCAGCTT
>NZ_PKRQ01000008.1 GCF_002855575.1 Tabrizicola sp. TH137
CGACCATGACACCCGCCGAAGACCCCGGCATCAGCACCACACCCTCGACAACCGGCGCCGTCGTCCCGCCGCCCGTGCCGGAGCCGGAGCCCGAACCCGTGCCAGTGCCCGAACCCGAGCCGGTGCCCGAACCCGAACCGCTGCCCGAGCCGCTGCCGACGCTGTCGTCGTCGCCATCGTCATCGCCGGTCCCGCTGTCGCCACCGCCGACCGTATCGTCGTCGCCGTCGTCATCATTGCCGCCGTTGCCGGTGTCGTCATCGCCATTGCCGTTGCCGTCGCCATTTCCGGCGCCGTCACCGTCGCCGTTCCCTGCGCCGCCGCCATTGTCTTCATCCGAGACTTCGAAGATCCGCTCGTCGAGGCCGGTGAGGCCCGTGTTGCGCATCACGATGTCGGCGAAGCTCTGGCCTTCGACGAAGTTCGGGTAGAGGTCGAAGTTTTCCAGCCGGTCGATATAGTAGAAGCGGTCGCCTTCCTGGAGCCGGTCGAGCTGTTCGTGGATCACCACCCAGAAGGTCGAGCCCACGATGCCGCCGTTGACCTTGGCTTCGGCCAGGCCGCCGACCCAGAGATCGACGCGGTCGATGCCTTTCACGGTGAAGGTGCCGTCCCCGTTATCGACAAGGTCGATATCCGGGTTGATCGCCGCGAAGGCATCCGCCGCCGCCTGGTTTTCCAGGACGAGATCGGGGTAGGCTTGGCGGAACTGGTTCAGCACTGCCGCCGACAGGTTGTTGCGGGCCCCGAAATCCTCCCAGCTGACATAGGGTTGCAGCAGGTCGGCATCGACGAAGCTGAGCGCTTCTTGGATGAAGGGGCTTTGCGAGGCCAGAAGCGCCGCCTTGACCTGGTTCAGCGTGCCGATCCCCACATCGCGGCCACGGGCCACGTTGAAGGAGAAGAGGTCGGCGCTGACGCGGACCAGATCGTTGCGGACGCCATCCACCACGTTCACGTCCACCTCTTCGGCGGCCTGTCCGGCGATGCCTTCGAGGACAGCACCCGCGCCATATTGCAGGTAGCCGGGCTGCGGCACGTAGCCATATTGGGCCAGTGTCGCGAGGCTTTGCGTGAAGGCGCCTTCGGCATTGGTCGGGTTGAGGAAGGCATCGAAGAGCGACACCTGCGACACCGTTCCATCCTCGTTCGTCACCGCGATGGTCTGGCCGATCATGGTGTGGCCGAAGCGATAGACCGCCGAGGCGAATTCATGGCTGATCGCCGCATTCGCATCGGGGTTCCATTCGGTGAAGCCATGGTCGCCCTCGCCGCGGATCCCTTCGCCGCCGAGCAGTTTTTCGGCGAATTCGGTGAAGACGACGCGCTGATATTCGGCCTCGTTCACGATCTTGGCGGCCTGGAAGAGTTCTTCCGCCGTCAGGACGGTGCCGTTGTCGGCATAGACGCCTTCAAGCTGATCCACGTGGAAGTTGTGGTTGCGGGCAAAGATCGTGTGCATCGAGGTAAGGGTGATGTTCTCGTTCACACGGCCGTCGCCTGCCACGATATGGTCGAGCAGGTTGATGTAGGGGTTGGCATCAAGAAGGAGCGGCTGCCCCTCGCCCATGAAGTTGGCGGCGAGTTGCGCCACGACGGCGGCGTTGAAAGTGCCGTCGGCATTCTTGAGTGCCGGGTAGTATTCGAGCAGGGTCTGACCGCCGTTGGGCAGGTAGTCGCCCTGGAAGATCGTGCCATTCTCGATGTGGTGTTCCAGCACCTCGCGCAGTGTGGGCAGGAGTTTGTAGCCCGGTGCCGAGGGATCGTCCGCGCCCAGAAGGACGCGGGCGCCCAGACCGCCGCTGCCGTCGCCTTCGCGCAGAAGCTGGCCGATCATGCTGGTGGACCCATAGACCTGGTTCTGATCCACGAAGGGCGAGGTGATGTTGAGGTGCTGTGCGGCACCGTCTGCATCGAAACCGTCCACCGAGGCGCGGGTCAGGTCGGCCGGGTTCTGGGCGCGGGCGCCCGTGCCGGGTTCACCGATCTGGACCGTGCCGGCACCGCCTTTCGGGATGAAGCTGAGGCCGTGGTCGAAGTATTGCGCGAAGGCCATGAAGAAGATGTTGGCCTGCGAGCTGGGTGCGAGATCGGCCTCCTGCGTGCCGATGATGTTGGAGATGCTGCGCGGATCGAGCCCGTCGAAGATCGGGTTGATCTCGTTGTTGACGCCGCCTTCCTCGCGTTCGCCCGAGCGGTTGGGCGTGATGCGGATGAAGGGTTCGCCATGGGCGCCCATCGTCGGGTTGTCGGGATTGTTGCCGACACCGGTCAGGGTGCGCACGCCGAGCGCGTTGGCCGCATCGTCGTTGCCATCGGGATTGATGCCGCGGACAAGGTCGAGGAGGCCTGCCGCATCATTCGCCGTCAGTAGCGGCGCCGGGGTTTCGCCGCCACCCGAAGTGCCGGCCGGAACCAGCAGCGGCAGGGCGGAGAGCGAGCCGGTGAAGGTCACCGAATGGGTGCCGTTCGACATGGTCACGGTGCCGTTGCCATTGGCCGTGGGCGTGTAGCTGGCCGGGTTGGCGCCTGCCGGAACCTCGATCACGTCCTGCGCCCGCAGGGTGCCGACCACCATGTCGGTGCCGCCGCCGGTACGGAAGAGGATCCGGTGAGCGGATTCCAGTGTCGTGATATCGACCGTGTCATTCTCGGTCGAACCGTCGATGGTGATGGTGGAGAAGTTGAGGCTGGTCGGGTTGAAGTTGCCGATGGCAACGATGCTGTCGCCGCCGACGCCACCTTCGTTGACCACACCGTCGCCGTCATTCGCCGTCGCGTTGAAGGTGTTGATGGTGATCTCTTCGATATTGTCGAGTTCGGCGATGAGCGTCGTCACGGTGCCAACGGTGCGCGTGATGACGATTTCGGTGCCGGTCGCCAGCGGGCCGAACTGCGACTCGAGCAGTGCGCGGTTTGCACTGTTCGCCGCGCCGTTGCCCTGGACGGCGAAGATGCGGAAGGTTTCGGCCTGAGCGTTGCCGTTCACGACGAAAGTGTCGCCGATTGCCGTATTCGCGCCGCCATCGACGATGTCTCGTCCGCCGCCCGCTGCCCAGATGATGGTGTCATCACCTGCGCCGCCCGCGATGACGTCGTCACCTGCACCGCCGTTGATCGTGTCGGCGCCGCCGTCACCGTTGAGCACATCTGCCGCCGCGCCGCCGTTGATGATGTCGGCCCCGGCCCCGCCGTTGATGAGGTCGGCATCGCCCTGACCGTTGATGACATCGGCACCGTTGCCGCCGTCGATCGTATCCGCGCCACCAGCCCCGTTGATGGTGTCGGCGCCGCCGAGACCATTGATGAGATCATCAGCCGCGGTTCCGTTGAGGAGATCCGGTCCATTGGTGCCTTCGAAGGCGGCAATCACGCCCGTCTCGCCGGAGATGATCTGGGTGACATTGCCCTGCCCGTCGGTCGCGGTGACGACGACGCGCAGCGGTTCGCCCAGTTCATCCGCGGTCGGCACGAAGGTTGCGCCGGTTTCGCCGTCGAGATCGGTCCAGGTGCCGTCATGCAGGTGCTGCCATTGCAGCGTGAAGGTCACCGGCAGAGCCGTGTCGATGATGTTGGCCACCGACACCGTCAACGCCTGGCCCACGACCGGGGTCAGGTCCGACAGGGTGATGTCGGCGGTCGTCGGGGTGTCGATGGGGAGGGAGCCGACCGCCACGCGCTGACCGCCGAAGAATTCCAGCGCTTCGATGTTGCGGAGCGTGTCGGTGCCTTCGTTGACGAGTTTCAGCGCCTCTGCCTCGGTGAAACCAAGGGCTTCGGGATCGCTTTCGGTGACATGGGTCACGATCACGCGGCCATCGGCCAGGCGGGTGACGGTGTAGTTCGCCCGCACGTCCCAGAACTTGGCCACGTCGGTGGCCGAGTTGGTGGTGTCGCCGTCCACGACTTCACGGACCATGACGAGCTGGCCGGGCGAGATGGAGCCGTCCAGCAGATGCGTCATGATTTCGGACAGGCTGTCGATCGATTCCGGCACGCCGTTCGGGCGCGGTCCGGTGATCTGGATGCGCACGTTGAGCCAGTGGTCACCGTCGATGAAATCATCGCCGCCGCGGCCCATGATCGTGTCGGACCCGCCGCCGCCGAGCAGGATGTTGCCCTTGGTGAAGGCGGCATCCGTGGCGTTGACATAGGCGCCGAGCAGTTCGCGCAGGCCGTCGATCCGGTCGATGCCTTCCTGGGTCAGTTCATGGCCCGCGAAGGTGGTTTCGTTCTGGCCGAGAGTCACCGCCGGGTCGAGATCGTTGCCGGCACGGTCGTCACCCCAGATCATGTCGTTCTGATCGAAGCCCGAGGCGCCTTCGACGCGGTCGAAGCGGTTGCGCAGAACGTCCTGCTGGTCGGTGGCGAAGAGCTTGCGGTTGAGGTCGAGATCGGCCTCGATTGCCACGTCCTTGTAGGTCACCCAGTCGAAGCCGAACATGCCTTCGGCGCGGATGACGCTTTCGCCCATGACCATGATGTCGTCGCCGCTTTCGGCGTCGAAGTCGGTTTCGTTGTCACCGGCGAACATGATATCATGGCCGATGATGGTGGAGTTGAAGAAAAGTTCGGAGTTGTCGCCCGAGATGACGTCGAACCCGCCCTTGCCTTCGATCCAGTCATCGCCTTCGTTGCCGTTCAGAAGGTCTGCACCGGCGCCGCCGAGGATGAAGTCGTTGCCTTCACCCGCCGTGGCATGCTTGGCATCGTCTTCGCCCATGATCAGCACGTCGTTGCCGTCGCCGCCGAAGATCAGTTCGGCCGCGCCTGCGCCGGAATGGAGCACGTCGTCGCCGTCATCGCCATGCAGGAAGGAGACATCGCCGCCGTCGAGGATGATGTCATTGCCCGCGCCACCATGGAGGTGGTTGACGCCTGCGCCGCCGATGATGAGGTCGTCGCCGCCGTCGCCCCAGGCGGTATCGTCGCCGACATCGCCAATCAGGATGTCGCGGCCGCCGAAGAGACCGGCAATCGCGCTGGTCCCGCCGAGCACCACATGTTCGCCGCCGGTGAATTGCAGGCGGTTGTCATACTGGCGGGCGCCGACGGTCTGGAGGACATCTACATCCCGTTCGACCTTTTCGCGTCCCAGGCCGCCGAGGAAGGGATCGAAGGCTTCGTCGATCGGGTCATCCTCGAACTGGTAGCGGGTATCGACTTCGAGGATGTGGTCCACGTTGCCGAACACCTCGCCGGGCAGGTGGCTGCCGCCGTTGCCGAAGTCGGTGTTCTTCATGATGATCGAGGCGAAGGAGTTGTTCTCCAGCTCGTTCAGCATGTTCAGACCCTGGGTCCGGGTCAGGTAGTAGAAGCGGTCGTTGTTCTGAAGGTTCTCCATCTGCACTTCGAAGACGAAGGCGAAGGTGGAGCCGAGCATGCCGCCGAAGGGCATGATCTTTTCGGCCAGACCGCCGATCCAGAATTCGACATTGTTCAGGCCGCCGAGATCGCCGGCATAGATGCCGGTGCCCTGAAGGAAGGCCACCCGATCCGGCGGGGCATCGGGCCCGCCGAGGACAAGGTTCATCGCGGCGATGCGCTTGGCATCCACGGTATCGGCCAGAAGAATGGTTTCATGCGTGCCATAGGCCGCGATGAAGTTTATGATCGAAGCCGGGTTCTTCAGGTTCGAGGCGTATTCGATCCAGTTCGCATAGGGTTTCAGCCAGTCGGAACCCGAGGCTTCGTAGAAGGTCTGGCGGGCGGTCTGGAGCGAGGGGATGCCGGTGTCGCGGCCGCGTGCGATGTTGAGCGCGGCAAGGTCGAGCGGCAGGCCGACGAGGTTGTTGCGCAGGGCGCTGGTGACGAATTCGTCAATCGCATTGCCGGTTTCGCGGATCACGCCGCGGATGACGGCCCCGGCGGCTTCGGCATCGGTGACGCCCAGTTCATCGAAGGCGATGGGGTTGAGGAAGGCGTCAAGCAGCTTGGCCGAACCGGAGGTATCGGCGACCTGCTGCCCGGTCGCGGTATCGAGCACCTTGGAGAAGGCGATGGTATCGACGTTCTCGGTCAGCATCGAGTGGCCGAAGCGATACACGACATGGGCGAATTCGGCGACGATGGCCGGGTCGATGTCGGTGATCGAGTTGAAGATGAAGGCGTCGATGGCCGGATGCACGCGGCGGCCGAATTCTTCGAACACCATGTGCTGATACTGCATTTCGGTGGCGAAGCGGGCCGACTGGAAGAGACGCGCGCCGTCCCAGTCGAGTTCGGTGGTGCCGATCTGGGCGAGCGAGGTCAGATCCGTCGAGAGCCACTTGTTGATGAATTCAAGATCGTTGGTGGCAAGGATCGTGGCCTTCATCTCGGCAACCTGGCGGTTGTGTTCCGAGTGGAAGATGTGGTGGACGGCGGTCAGGCCGAAATTCTCGTTCGCGCGGCCGTCGCCGGCGATGTAATGCGCGTTCAGGAGTTCGTCATCATAGGTGGTGAAGACGCCGAATTCGTTCGGGGTCTGCGGATTGCCGGCGATGCTGTCGGCATCGGCCAGCTTTTCCTCCAGCCCGCGGGGGCCGGTGCTGCGGTCGGGGTCCACGAAGCCGGGATTGGCGTCATGGGCGATGTCTTCGAGGAAGGCATGGCCCGTCGGGATCGCGCCGATCGTGTCATGCACATCGGCATAGGAGGTGAGGACGGCGGTCGGCTGGCCGGTGACGCCATCGACCTTCATGATCTGCACCTTGCCATCCTGGAGGATGAGGTTGCCGTAAGCATCGGTGGCCAGCAGCGGCACGCGATGGACGTCGAGATCGGAGAGTTCGATCCCGAGCATTTCGAGCGCCTGACGCTTTACATCCGCCCAAGTGGCCATGCCGTCCCCTGCGCCATGCAGCAATTCCCCCGTCGGGACGGGCATGAACTGCGGGTGCAGGCCGGGATTGGCAGGGTCATAAGCCGGGTTGGCGACCATCTTGTATTCGCGCAGGAAGACCTGGTGCGAGGCGTGAGAGGAATAGGTCTGGTTCTGGTCCACCCAGGGGGTGGTCTTGTTGGAATGTTCGCGGATGTCGTCGCTGGGGATATCGTCCGCGGTGCCGAAGATGCCGTCGGCGCCCGGCAGGTTGGGGGTGCCGACGATGCCGTCGGGCCCGGCCTGATTGGTGGCGCGGGTCAGGACCATGAAATTGGAGCGGCCGCCTTCGACATAGAGCGGATCATCCTGGGCGAGGGGGATATAGACGGTGCCGGAGCCGCCCTTGCCGACGAGATCGAGCCCGTGGTCGAAGAACTGGCCGAAGAGCGTCATCCAGGTGTTGAAGGGCGCGGTCAGGCCTTCGTCCGGCGAGACATCGGGGATGAGGATGTTGATGTCGCCCTTGGGCGAAAGGTCGACCGGAATGGAGTACTGGAAGACCAGGGAATCCACACCGGCGCGTTCCGTGGCGACGATTGCCTGCTGGGCGGCGATGGCTGCCGCGTCGGGGATGGGTGCGGCCTGGAGCGTTTCGAGGACCTTCAGCGCGTCGGTGTATTCCGTATAGGCGGTGATGATGGTCTGGGCGGTGGGAACGACCTGGTTCGATGCCACGCCCGAGAAGCGGATCAGGGCGGCCGAGACGGCGGCGATGTTGGCCAGCGACTGGTCGGCCACGAGGTTGGAGATCAGGCGCGGGTCGCCGTCGATGACGTTGCCCGAGGTCTGGGTGTAGCTGTTGTTGCCTTGCGTGGGCGTCGCGAGGAAGCCGAAGCCGGGTGCGACCGGACCGGCATCCTGGAAGACCGGGTCGAGCAGGCGCGGCATGACCTGATCGGCCGAGCCCCAGAGTTCGCGGCCTTCGATCAGGTTGTTGTAGGTGCCGTCCACCGTCCGAACCCCGAAGGGCAGGTGCGGATCGGGGACCAGCGCGCGGAGCGCGTTCCCGATCTCGATCTGCTTTTGCTCCATCGTCAGGTCGGTGCGGGCCATGATCGTGGCCGTCACGGTGGCGTGGGCCTCGGAGATTTCGATCTGCTTGAGAATGAATTCGAGGTCGTGACGGTTTGCGGTGACCATGTTCGTAATCCTGTGTCGAGGGTGATGCGCGTTGCGGCCGTGCGCGAATGGGAATGATTTACGTTCGCAAGTTGGGGGCGTTCCGACAAATGGCGGGGGTCCAACGATCCATCCGTCTACGGTCCAATGCGGGATGCGACCTTGGTCTGAAGAGGTCGGAGGCGGCGGTGTGCTGTTGGCGTGGCGTGGAGGCGGGGGGTGGGGGAAAGGGCATCCACCTTTCGTTTAAGGCGGGGTTTCGGGCGGGAATCCGCCGCAGGCCTTTCACGACAGGAAAGAATGCTTCGCCGCGATTGCAGGCGCCGGCCTTGCTGGACGAATCAGTTTACGTAGCGCCAATAACCGACAGTTTCCGCTGACTCCCGGCATTCAACCTATGGGAGAACCCCATCGGTGATCGCGCCCAAGTTCCGCCCCATTTCAGGCCAAGTCACGGATGGGGAAAACTTTCTCTGTTTGCAACCTGGAAACGAACACCGGGCAACTGATTGAATTATCAAGTCCCCGGGGGGGCAATCGTGGCCAAACTATGTCCGAAAGCCGACAAGATATAAACTTTCGTTTAGACCTGAGCCCAAATTAAGGTAGGTTAACTGTGGGGGCATTGGGAAGCGACCGGGACAACCGGTCCGACTCTGCAAGTGGGACTGACATGCTGAAACTCGTTCTTATCGACGACCATCCGATCGTTCTTGCCGGTCTGGTGGATATCCTGCGCAACCACGCGCAGTACCAGGTCGTGAACACCGGATCGACTGCGGAAGCTGCACTCCGCCATGTCCGTGAAGGTGAATGCGATGTGCTGATCGCGGACCTGAACCTTCCGGGGGACATGGTCGAGACGATCCGCCAGATCCGAGCCGAAAATCCGGTCGTGAAGATCCTGGTCTTCACCGCCAGCGCCAGCCCCGACTCCTGCTTGCAGGTGATGGCGGCCGGGGCGAATGGATTTGTCCTTAAGGGAAGCTCGGGCGGTGACCTGTTCTACGCGATCGAAGAGGTTGCGGCGGGCAAGGAATTCATCTCCTCCTCGATGGCGTCGAAGGTGATCCGCGAGATGCGGATGGCCGAGCAGCGGAAGCAGGAACGTGCCTCCGTCGCGCTGAATTCGCGCGAGGATCAGGTGGTTCGGGAACTGCTGAACGGCGCGTCCAACAAGGAAATCGCGAACAAGCTGAACCTGTCGGACAAGACGGTGAAGCACTACATGACGCAGATCATGCAGAAGTTCAACGCGCGCAACCGGCTGGAAGTGGTGCTGGAAGTGCAGCGGATGAACGGTTCGGCGACGACCCCGCCGCGCTATTACGCCTGATCCCCGAAGCCTTGCCGTAACCGGTGCTTGGACCGGAGGCGGCAGGCGGGGCGCAGGTCCGACGTAGGCAGAGATTCCCATAACAATCATGCGGTTGCAGCCCGCCCCCTTTGGGGCGGGGGCGGAGCCTTGATGCCCTTTCCCGCCCGTCGGCGGCGAGATTGGCACAGAGAAATGAACACTTCCGCAGGGCCGGGACCGGCTGCGGACAGGATCGGAGTAAAGTGACATGACAAGCCGGGCGCAGGATGTGGCAATCTATCTTTCCCATCACTTCCACCATGCGTGGGAAGGGTTCGGGTTCTTCGACCTTCAGCGGCTGCTGTATCTGGCGCAGGGCTGGCACCTTGCCTCGGGCCGCGGCGTGCTGTTCACCGAGAGCATCGGAGCGCACAAGGCGGCACCGCTGACCTATTCGGTGAAGGGCCTGCTGCCGATGGAAGAAATGCTTCCGCATCCGGAGCTTGCGCCGGCGGACGAGGATTTCCTCGACAGTTTCTGCCTGACCTATGGCGTGGCGGACCGGGATGCGGTGAAGCGGCAGGTGGACCGCGAGGACAGCGCCTGGAGACTGGCGCAGCTGGTGGGCGGGGAAGGGGCGACCATTCCGCCGCAGCTTATGGAAGCGACCTTCCGCCTGATGCTGCTGGATCATGCGGAGTCGAACCGGAAGATGCGGAATACCCAGATCGGCGTGCAGATGCATCGTGCGGCGGGTGGCAATGTGGTGGCGTTCCGGGCGCGATAAGCCCGGGCGCAGAGTCTTTACGTCGATGTATTTCAACGGGTTGCCCCGTATCGGCTGTGCCGCGGACTGTGCCGTATTCTGTGCAGCAAACTGTGGCCACGCGCGGCGGGGTAGGATTTCAGCAGCTATTGGTTAACGGGGGGCCTTCGTGCCCCCCTTTTTGCTGCCCCTCTTTGCCCGCCGGACGCGCCATGCTAGGGCCGCGATGAGGGGCGACGGGGCGGGAGGATGCCGGAATGCGCGACGATTTCACCGGGCCGGGCGGGGCCAGCCTTGCCGAGGCGCGGGCCTTTCTGGATGCCCATCCCGAGGTGCAGGGCATCGACCTTGCGCTGATCGACTGCCACGGCATCGCGCGGGGCAAGACGATCCGCCGGCACGAACTGGAAGGCCTGTTCACCCGGGGCCGGGGGATACCCGGTTCGATCTTTGCGCAGGACGTGACCGGGGACGATGTCGAGGAGACGGGTCTGGTCTGGGCGGGGGCGGGCGGGGATTGCCTGTGCTGGCCGCTGGGCGGGACGCTGGGACTGATGCCCGCCACGGGGCGGGGGCATGTGCTGATTTCCATGTGGGGGCCGGATGGCCAGCCCTTTGCGGTGGAGCCGCGCAACGCGCTGCGGGCGCAGGTGGCGCGGGCCGAGGCGATGGGCTTTGCGCCGATGGGGGCGCTGGAACTGGAATTCTACCTGATCGACCGCGAGCGGGACGGCGACGGGCGGCACCGCCCTGCGCGCTATCTGCTGAGCGGGCGGAAGACCACCGCCAACAACTGCATGTCGGTGGATGAGCTGGACGAGATGTCGCCCTTCTTCGATGCGGTCTATGCGGGCGCGAAGGCGCTGGACCTGCCGATGGAGACGCTGATTTCGGAGTATGCGGCGGGGCAGTATGAGCTGACGCTGCGCTATCGCGGGTTGATGCGGGCGGCGGATGATGCGGTGATCGGCAAGCGGCTGATCCGGGCCACGGCGCGGCGCCTCGGGATGGAGGCCTGTTTCATGGCCAAGCCATTTGGCGATCAGGCGGGATCGGGGATGCATCTGCATCTGTCGCTGGCGGATGGGGCGGGGCGGAACCTGTTCGCCGATCCGGCCGAGGGGGGGCTGTCGCCGCTGATGTTGCAGGCGATAGGGGGGATACGGGCGACCATCGGGGATACGATGCTGGTGCTGGCGCCGTTCCAGAATTCCTGGCGGCGGTTCGCGAGTGCCGTCTATTCCCCCGCCGATGACACCTGGGGGGTGGAGAACCGGACGGTTGCGCTGCGCGTGCCGGGGGGCAGCGCTGCGGCCCGGCATTTCGAGCATCGGGTCGCGGGGGTGGATGCGAACCCCTATCTGGTGGCGGCGATCACGCTGGGCGCGGCGCTGGACGGGATCGAGGCGAAGGCCGATCCTGGCCCGCCGGTGACAGGTGTGGCGGCCGAGGCGGGCCATGTGCCGGACCTGCCGCGCGGCTGGCTGGAGGCGATCGAACGGTTCGAGCGGTCGGGGTTCTGCCACCGCATCCTTGGCCCGGCGCAGCATCGCGGTTTCGCCGCCGTGAAGCGGGCGGAGTATCAACGCCTTGCCCTGACCGTGACCGAGGCGGAGTGGGAGCTTTACGGCTTTACCGTCTGAGGAGGCGACTCGGTCCTTTTGGTGTTACCCTGTCTCCGTCGGCATCGGGGAGGGTGGCGCATGGACGGGGCGGTTTCCGGGGTGGTGACGGTGCTGGTCGGCACCTCGAAAGGGGCGTTCCTGCTGCGGTCGGATGTGGCGCGGCGGGAATGGGAGGTGGAGGGGCCGCATTGTGACGGCTGGCCCATCAACCATGTGATCGGCGATCCGGAGACGGGCATGCTCTGGGCCGCCGGGGGAAGCGACTGGCATGGCGCGGGCGTCTGGCGCAGCGCGGATGGCGGGGTGAGCTGGACGCTGTCGCTGCTGGCGAATGGCGGGATGGATGCGATGCTGGCCGCCGATCCGGGGATGGCGGCCTATCTGGGGCGCGGGCCCGCGCCGGATGCGCCGTTCAGGGGGAAGGTGGCGGCGCTGTGGTCGCTGGGTCTGGCGGGCGGGGTGCTCTATGCCGGGGGAAAGCCGGGGATGCTGTTTGCCAGCCGGGATGGCGGGGCAAGCTGGGAGGAGGTGACGGCGCTGACCGGGCATCCGTCGCGGGACAGCTGGGAGCCGGGTGGGGCGGGGCTGGTGGTGCATACGATCGTGGCCGATCCGGCGGATGCGGCGAAGCTGTGGGTGGGGATATCGGCGGCGGGGGTCTTTGCGACGGAGGATGGCGGCGCGACCTGGGAGCGGCGGAACCGCATGTCCAATGTGGCGGGGGAGGCACATGGGCATGACCACGGGGCCTGCGGGCATGAGGTGGGGCATTGCGTGCACAACATGGTGCGCGCGTCGGGCGGTGGGGATCTGATGTATCAGCAGAACCACCATGGCGTGTTCCGCAGCCCGGATGGCGGGCGAAGCTGGCAGGAGGTGACGGCGGGGTTGCCGTCCGGGTTCGGCTTTCCCATCGCGGTCGATCCGGCGGATGCGCGGCGCATCTGGACCTTTCCCCTGAACGGCGACACGCAGGGGCGGTTTCCGCCCGGCGCTGCGGCGGCGGTGTGGCGGTCGGAAGATGGGGGGGAAAGCTGGCAGGCGTTGCAGGAGGGGCTGCCGGAGCGGAACTGTTTCTTCACCGTGCTGCGGCAGGCGATGGCGGTGGACCATGGCACGCCGTCGGGCATCTATTTCGGGACCAACAGCGGATCGGTCTTTGCCAGTGCCGACCGGGGCGATCATTGGCAGGAGATCGCGCGGCATCTGCCGACCGTTCTGAGCGTGGAGACGGTGTAAGGGGGGGGCCGGGCGGCCCCCCGTCATTCGGCCAGACCGTGCGCCTTTTCGAAGGCCTCGAAGGAGGCGGCGGCCTCTTCTTCCGACATGGCGAGGCGGGCGTCGGCGGCCTTGAGGTAGCTGAGCAGGTCTTCGACATCGACCGGGTTCAGGCCGAGGTTCGGCATGACCACGCCGGGATAATCGGCGTTCAGCACCTCGGCGATGGGATCGCCGGATTTCAGTACGAGGTCGGGGTTCATGATGAAGGCCTTGAGCCAGTCTTCCTCGCGCCGGAGCGTCACGGCGGCGAGGTCGGGGGCGTAGCGTTCGCCATAGCCGATGGTGTGGCAGGAGGCGCAGGCGGACAGGAAGATCGCCTCGCCCGGATGGGCGGAGAGATCATAGACCGTGTTGATCTTGAGCGCGGCCTGAAGCGCCTCGGCATTGGTCTGGGCGCTTTCGTTGTGGTCGGGGTCGAGTTCCAGGATGGATTGCAGGGCGATGGTCAGGCTGCCCATGACCGAGGAGCGGCGCCAGACCCCGGTCTTGGCGTTGCCGATCACCATGTCGGTGCGGTGCAGGTTCAGGGCGCGGGCCTTTTCGCCCAGCTTGAAGCGGATGGCGTCGATGTTTTCGCGCGTGCCGGTGAGGAAGGTCCAGCCCTTGTCGGCGTTGAAGCCCTGTTTGAAGGCGTGGAGTTTCTCGGGCGTGTCGCGTTCGGGATCGAGGGTGATGGAGACGAAGAAGATGTCGCGCCCCATGCGTTCGCCCAGCCATTCATAGACCTGCGCCAGCCGCGCGGTGGTGAGCGAACAGTAATCAGTGCATTCGGTGTAGAAGAAATTCACGACGACGATCTTGTCCTTCAACATGTCGTCGAAGAAGGCGACCTCTTCCCCTTCGCTGGTGACGAGGGGGAGGTTGGTGAAATACTCGGCCCCGCGCGTATCGGCGGCGCGGCTGTCGGTGGCCGCGAGGAGGACGAAGATCGCCAGGGCGAGGGCCATGAGGGAGTGGGGAAGGAGGCGGATCGCCTCCTTCAGGATCGGGGTAAAGCGGTGCATGTCTGGTTCCCCCGTCCTCAGGTGCCCATCTTGGGGAAGGGCTTGAAGCTGCGGTGGAACGGGTTCCCCTCGGGCATGATCTCGGGCATGACATAGGTCACGCCGTCGGGTGTTGCGTTCGGGGTGGGGATCACCTGCACATGCGTCTGTGACGTCTTGGGATTGTTCGGGTCCGTCAGGATGTCATAGCGCACGAGCATCGCGGCATCTTCATGCACGGTGTTGTGGCAATGGGTGACATAGGCCCCGCCATATTCGCCGAAGCGGACCTGGATCTTGACCGAGCCGCCTTCGCCGAGCCACCAGACGTCTTTCCGCGCGCCCTTTTCCGCCACGCCCAGCGGGAAGCCGGTGCGGGAGATTGTGACGCCTTCCTCGAAATGGAGGTGGGCGGGATGGTCCCAGCCGCCGCCGCCGTTGACCAGCGTCCAGTGTTCGACCTCGCCGGGGCGGGGGACGAGCATGGAGATGCGGTTGGCGTTGAGCGAATGCGTCTCTTCGCCGTTGATCCGCATGCCCCAGGGGGTTTCGCGTTCCAGCGGGCAGGAGGGGAAGCATCCGGTCGGCGTGTCGTCGCGGGCGTCATTGGCGCCGCGCTTGAACTCGATGATCCGTTCGCGCACGGGGGCGACGATCGGGATCTGTTCGGTGAGCTTGGCCTTCACCTTGCTGCGGTCGGCGTCCCTGGTGGTGCCGTGCTGATAGGTGTAACCCGGCAGGTCCACGCTGCGCATGGAGCTTTGCACCCGGAATTCGAGGATGCGGCCGACGGCGGGGTCGAGCGTCTTGCCCGCCAGCGCGTCCTTGAGCGAGAGCCGGTCCTTGGGACCGCGGCCGTTTTCGAATTCCAGCAGGTTGACGAGGTAGAGCCGTTCGCCGGGCAGGAAGCCGGAGAAATCCACGATGATGTCCTGACGTTCGCCGGTGGACAGCGTGTCGAGCATGGTCGTGGAGACCGGCGACGGGATCAGGTTGCCGTCATTGCCGATGATCGTCATGGGCACGAGCCGGCCCGCCGAGTTGACAAGGGCCAGACGATACCAGCGCGACATCGAGGCGCAGAGGATGCGGAAGCGGAACTTGCGCGGCATCACCTCGAAGAAGGGCTTGTAGGCGAAGTTCACGAAGACCATGTCGCCAAGGAATCCTTCGGTATCGAAGATATCGAAGAAATACTGGCCGTCCGGGTCGGTCGCGCCGTCCGAGATCATCAGGTTGATGTCGAAGTCGGTATTGCCCCAGTCGAGATGCCAGCCCGAGGGCAGTTGCAGGTTGACGCCGTCATTCAGGCGTTCGTTGCCGCGATCCGGGCCGGAATAGTAGTTCATCATCCCGACATGGCCCTTGTACACGTTTTCCGCCGTGTAGAAGGAGCGGTGGTCGTGGAACCAGAGCGTGCCCTGCAATTCGCGGAAGTCGCCCGGGACCTGGATCAGGCCGCCATTGCCATCGGGGCCTGAGGCGCGCTTGTCCAGCGCGCCGGTGTTGATCATGTCGGCGCGGGCCAGGGTGGTGGACCAGTGGTAATCATAGAACTGGCCAGGGTAAAAATGCGCGTTCGAGGCGCCGTCCGAGGTGGAGGCGTTGTGGCCGTTGTGGTTGTGCGTGGTCTGGCTGATGGAGCCGAAGCCGCCATTGACGGCCTGATCCGGCGAGACGTTGTTGTAATGGCGGAAGATGACCGGTTCGCCGTAGCGGATCTTCAGCAGCGGCGGCGGCAGAGCGCCATCGGCAAGGCGGCCCGCACCGAAGGACCAGATCTTTTCATCTTCCTGAACCGGCAGGCCGGGGTGGAAGCCGACTGTCCCTGTCGGCGGGCAGCCGAGCGACATCAGATAGCCCTTCTTGGGAAGGTATTCTTCCCAACGCTGATGGGCGAAATATTCCCCCGGCGGGCGGCCTTCCATCGGGCCGCGCCCGGTGAGCGGGTTGGTATAGAGCGGGTTGCCGCCGGAAGCCGAATATTCGGTGTGCCAGGAGGTGCGCTTGGAATAGGGTTCGTTCGGCAGGTCTTTCCATTCCAGCCAGCTTTCACCGTTCATCTCGACCCGTTTCAGATCGTGCGGCTTCACTTCGTTCAGGCGGGGCATCCTCTGGGTGAAGGGTTTGATGCCGAAGAGCGGGCTGGGCGGCGTCCCTGTCGGGATCGTCGGAAGGACCTGGCTGTGGGCATAGGGGCTGAGCCCGTTGATCATGGCGAGGGTGCCCGCCGAGGTGAAGATGCCCCATTTGAAAAGCTCGCGCCGCGTCACCTGACCCGTGGACAGCGCCTTGACAATTTCCGCCCGGTTGTTGCGGGCATTTTGTGCCTCGCGGATGCGGGCACGGGATTCATTCTTGTCGAGATACATTGCGACCCCATCTGCCTTTTGCCCACGCTCGGGCAAACCCGGCGCGGGATGAATGTTCCCCTGGATGGCGAAACGAATGAAACCGCCAACTCGTGAAAGGGCACTTGCCTTGCCCTCTCGGTTCCATGCCTGCGCGCGTGGGTGAGGAACCGGACCCGCCGCCGGGCTTCGGGAGGAACATCCGAAGGGGTTGCGGGCATCTGAAAGAATAGCACCGGGGGGGCGGTCCGACTTCTGACAGAGGTCGCACGGATGAATCAGACTAAGGTCTGATGGAACAACCACGGCGTGTGGAAGTTGGGGGAAAGGCCCCGAAAAGCGTATGAAAATTGGGCATTTCGAGGATGGAGGTGAACTGTCGAGTTCAGTCGAAGGTCACGAGATCGGCCTCGAGCCGGCGGGCGGCGGAGCCGGTGAAATTGCAGCTTCGGCAGCCGGCGCCGCCGCAATCGGGGCAGTCGGTGAGGGCGAGGTTCTGGGCGAGGACGCCGCGCAGGACATCGCTGACGATGTAATCGGGGACGCCCAGATCGACGAGCCGGGTGCGCGCGCCGCGGGCATCGCGGGTGTGCAGGGTGGAAAGGACGAGGCGGCCGACTTGGGCGGCACGGCAGGCGATTTCGGCGGTTTCGGGATCGCGGATCTCGCCCACCATGATGACGTTCGGGTCATGGCGGAGGATGGAGCGCAGGACACGGGCGAAGGTGAGGCCGATCTCTTTCTGGACCTGCACCTGCTGGACGCCGGGGAGGGAGTATTCGACCGGGTCCTCGACCGTGACGATCTTGCGGCGCGGCGCGTTGAGATGGGCGAGCGCGGTGTAGAGCGTGGTGGTCTTGCCCGATCCGGTGGGACCGGTGACGAGGAAGAGGCCCGAGGGGCGTTCGATGCAGGCGGTGATGCGGGCGACCATGTCGGGGGCGAAACCGAGCCTGTCCCAGCCGAGGCGGAGCGATTGCGGATCGAGGATGCGCAGCACGATGCTTTCGCCGTGCTGGGTGGGCAGCGAGGAAAGGCGGAAGTCGATCCGGCGGCCGGAGAAGGTGGAGGAGAAGCGGGCATCCTGCGGCAGGCGGCGTTCGGCCACATTGGCGCGGGCCATGACCTTGAGCCTGGCGAAGACGGAGGGGGCCTGGATGGCCGGATCGGTGTTCATCGGCACGAGGAGGCCGTTGACGCGCATGCGGACGGCCAGGCCGGAGGGCAGGGATTCGACATGGATGTCGGAGGCGCCGGAGGCGACGGCCTCGGCCAGGGTTTCGGCGACGAAGCGGATGACGGGGCCGTCATCGGCCGCCTCGGCCGGGGCGGCATCGGGGGTGGGTGCGGGATCGGCGGGGGTTTCGGACAGGAGCGCGCGGAGGGTGCGCAGCGTGGCCACGCGGGGGGCGACGGGGCGGTCGAGGTGAAAGGCCAGTTCCGAAAGCAGGGCGGCATCGGCGGGATCGGCCATGAGGACGGGTTGCGGGCCGGTTTCGGAGAGCAGCGGCACGGCGGCGCGGCTGCGCAGGAAGGCCGGGGTGAGGCGGGCGATGGCGGCGCTGTCGATGCTGCCGGCCGACCAGGGATCGGCGACGAAGGGCAGGTCCAGCGCGGCGGCGAGGGCGGGGAGGACGGCCTCTTCCTCGACCAGGCCGCGGTCGATCAGCAGGCGGTGGAGGGGCAGGCCTTCGGCGGTGGCCTGCGCCTGGGCGCGGACAAGATCGGCGGTCAGGCCGGGGCGCGCGGCGAGATGGCGGGCCAGAGCGGCATCGGAGGGTGACACTGGCTTGCCCCCAGGCGTTAGATTTCATTAACGTGTCCCAAGTGACCGCAGGCGGGTGCGCCTCGTCAATGGGGGTTCTACGTGATCGGACTGCGGGAGAGACTGGAGGGCGCCCTGCCGGATTGGCTGATCCGGGCGGGTCTGCCGCCGCGGGCCGTGCGGCGGGTGCGGGTGGCGGCGCTGCCTCTGGAACCTGCGGCGCGGGCGGTGCTGGCCTCGGCGGGACAGGGCGGCGCGGCGGTGGAGGTGGCGCTGGCGCCGGAACTCTTTCTGAAGCGGGCGGTTCCCCTGCCGGCAGCGGCGCGGCGCGATGCGGCAGGGGCGGTGGCCTTGCAGATGCGCCAGTCGATGCCGGGACAGGCGGAAGGGTTGATCTGGCGTCATGCGGAGGGCACGGGCGAGACGGTGGAAGTCTATGTCCTGAAGGAGGCGCGGCTGACGGAGCTGCTGCGCGAGGCGGGGGTGCGGCTGCGGCGCGTGGTGATCGACGGGGTGGCGACGGCACCGCTGCATGATGCGCGGGGCGAGACGGACCGGGCGGAGCGGTTCTGGAACTGGGCGATGCCGATGCTGGCCGGGCTGGTGCTGCTGGCGGTGTTGGGCGGGCAGGCGGTGCGGCTGTGGCAGGCGGATCAGGCCGTGGCGGCGGGCGAGGCGCGGCTGGCCGCGCTGCGCGACGAGGCGGCGGCGGCGCGGGCCACGGCGGAGGCGCGCGACGCCGAAGGGGCGGCGCGGCAGGCGGATGCGCTGCGGATGGCGCGGGATGGCCGGAGGATGGCGCTGCTGGCGGATGTGACCGGCGCGCTGGGGGACGAGGTCTGGCTGACCTCGCTGATGGTGCAGGGCGATGTGCTGCGGCTGGGCGGGTTCGTCGCGGGGGATGTGGCGCAGGTCCTGGCGGCGGTGAAGGCGCTGCCCTGGGTGGCGGCCGCCGATCTTGACGGGGCGGTCGGGCTGGGCGAGGGGACGGGCGAGCGGCGGTTCCAGGTGATTGTCACCTTGCGGGCGGAGGACGGGACATGAGCCGGGCCTTGACGGGGGTGCTGGCGCTTGCCGCCGTGGGGGCGGGGGGCGCGCTGTTCTGGCTGGTGACGGAGCCGATGCAGGACGCGATTGCCGCGCGGCAGGACCGGCTGGCCGGGATCGTCAAGGAAGAGGCTGCGCTGGCGGAGCGGATTGCGGAATTCGGATCGGGGGTCGCGGTGCCGGAGTTGCCACCTGCGGTGATGCTGCCGGGGGCGACGCGGGCCGAGGCGGAACTGGCCTTGCAGGAGCGGCTGGCGGTGCTGGCCGAGGCGGCGGGGGTGATGTTGACATCCCTGCGGGAGGGGGCGGCGCCGGAGGGCGTGACCCAGCCCACGGTTGCGGTTCTGGCCGAGGGGGAAGGCGGTTATGCCGAGGTGGCCGCGCTGATCGCGGCGCTGGAGGCGGAGACGGTGCCGCTGGGCGTGGAGGAACTGGTGCTGCGGCCGGTGGTGGAGGGACAGCAGCGGGTGACGCTGCGCCTGTCGGTCTGGGGGTTCATCGGCGGGGAGGCGGGATGATGCGCTGGTGGCCGCCGCTTTTGCATCTGTCGGTTCTGGTGGTGATCCTGCCCCTGGCCTGGGAACGGATTGAGGTGCTGCGCGCCGGGCCGGAGATCGCCCCGGTGGCGGAGGGACCTGCGGGCGAGACGGCGGTGCAGGATCTTGCCGCGCTGATGCAGGCCGGGGAGGCGGTGACGCCGGCGGCGCTGCTGGCGCGGCCGCTGTTCACGCCGGGGCGGCAGGGGGATGCGGCAGAGGTGCCAGAGACCCCGGTGAATGAGGAGGCGACCGAGGCCGAGGTTCCGCGTATGGTGGGCTATGTCAATGACGGGTCCAGACCGCGCGCCATCCTGGCCTCGGAGGCAGGGGGGGAAGAGGGGATCGTGCGGGAAGGGGATGAATTTCTTGGCTTTACGGTGTTGCAGGTGAAGCCCGATGCCGTTGTCCTGCGCGGCGACGGCGAAGAAATAACTGTTAAAATGTTCCCCCAATAGCTAATCGGGATCAGGGATTCGGGGTTGTCTGTCATGCCCTTCCGGGGAGTTGCCATCGTTCTTTGCGCCGGTCTGGCGTTGCTTGCGGCCTGTGTCGAGACTGACAGGGGCCGCAGTGCGGGAGCGTTTGGCCCGGACGGGGCGCGGTCTTCGGGCGGGTCATCCGGCGGGTCGAGCTTTGGTCTGGCCGAGGGTGGCGACCGGGTGGCGATGCAGCGCGGGTCGGATGTGTTCTTCGACACCGAGGCCATGGCCGACAGCGCGGCGCGGGCCGAGATCACGGCGACGGGCGGCGGCAATGTGCAGATCAGCCTGGTGAATGCCTCTATCGCGGCGGCGGCGCAGGCGGTTCTGGCCGATACGCTGGGCCTGCGCTATGCGATCGCGGACGGGTTGCAAGGGCGGATCACGATCCAGACCACCAGCCCGGTGCCGCGCGAGGTGCTGCTGGACCTGTTCGAGGCCGGGCTGAACGCCAATGGCGCGCGGATGCAGAAGGCTGGCGACACGGTGCAGATCGTGGCCGGCGTGTCGGGCAGTTCCAGCTTTCGCCTTGCCGGGCAGGGCGGGCGCGGCGGATCGTCGATCATCGTGGCCCCGCTGCAATATGTGTCGGCTTCGGAAATGCTGAACCTTCTGAAGCCGCAGATCGACCAGGGGCTGAATGTGGTGCCGGATTCGCGGCGCAACATCCTGCTTCTGTCCGGCCCGGCGGAGGTTACGGAAAGCGCGCTGGATGCGCTGAACATCTTTGATGTGGATGTGCTGTCGGGGAAATCGGTCGCGCTGGTGCGGCTGACCTCGGGCGAGCCGGAGGCGGTGGTGGAACAGGCGCAGGCGCTGTTCGAGACGCAGGAAGGCGGTGCGCTGCGCGGGGTGGTGGAATTCGTGCCGAATGAGCGGCTTGGGTCCGTCCTCGTGATTTCGTCGCGGGCGGCCTATCTGGACCGGGCGGTGGGCTGGATCCGCGAGCTGGACAAGCCGGGGCCGGGCGCGGGGATGTATCTGGCGACCTATAACCTGCAAAACCGCAGTGCGACGGAAGTGGCGCCGATCCTGGCCGGGTTGCTGGGCGCGGGGGATGTGGCCGAGGGCGAAGAGGCGCTGGCCGGGGCGGGCGAGGGCACGCGGGTTGCGGCGGATGATGCGCGCAACGCGCTGGTGGTGCGGGCGCCGCGGGCGCAACATGCCGAGATCGAGGGGCTTTTGCGCGAGCTGGACAGCCCGGCGCGGCAGGTGCTGCTGGAGGCGACGATTGCCGAGGTGACGCTGAACGACCGGCTGGATATCGGCACGCGCTGGTTCTTTGAGAACGGGAATTTCGACTTCCGGTCCTCGGATCAGGCGGGGGCGATTGCGGGGAACGATACGGGCTTTACCGCCGTCTTCGGATCGAACAGCGCGAATGTCGCGCTTTCGGCGCTGGCGGCGGTGACGGATGTGAAGGTGATCTCGGCCCCGACACTGATGGTGATCGACAACAAGGAAGGCGTGTTGCAGATCGGGGATCAGGTGCCGATCGTCACCTCGCAGTCGCAGGACCAGACGGCGGATGCGCCGATCCTGACGCAGGTGGAGTATCGTGACACGGGCATAATCCTGCGGGTGCGGCCGCGCATCGGCAATGGCGGGCGGGTGACGCTGGATATCAGCCAGGAGGTGAGCGATGTGGCCGAGACGGATACGTCCGGCATCGACAGCCCGACGATCCGGCAGCGGAAGGTGCAGACCTCGGTTGCGCTGACGGATGGGCAGACGCTGGCGCTTGGCGGGCTGGTGCAGGAATCCGACAATGTCTCGCGGTCGGAAGTGCCCGGGCTGGGGCGCGTGCCGGTGGTGGGCAACCTGTTCCGCAGCAAGGACAGCCGCCGGGGGCGGACGGAACTCCTGATCCTGATCCGGCCGCGGGTGATCCTGAATGATGGCGATGCCAATTCGGCGACGGCCTATTGGCGGACGAAGCTTTCGGGGGCGAATTCCACGCTGGAAACCGGGCTTGGCCGTCCGCGCCACACGATCAGCGATGTGATCGAGTAACGGGCGGGCCATGCCCACCTATTCCTACAGGGCCTATGGGGCGCGCGGCACGGTCGAGACCGGGTCGCTGGACAGCCCATCGGAGGCGGCGGCCTATCAGACGCTGACGGCGCTGGGTCTGACGGTGGTGGAACTGCGCGAGGGCGCGGCGGTGGCGGCGCTGCCCTGGTGGAAGCGCGACATCAGCCTTGGCGATGGCCGGTTGCCGCTGGCGGATCAGGCGGCGCTGGCGGAACAGATGGCGACGATGCTGCGGGTGCGTCTGCCGGCGCTGGAGATGCTGCGCATCCTGGTGCAGGGGGCGGGCAAGGCGGAGACGCGGGAAAGGCTGGAGCGGACGGCGCGGCTGGTGGCGGAGGGGATGCCGCTGGCGCAGGCCTTCGCACAGGCGGGGCCGAAGGTGGCCCCCGTGTTCCTGTCGCTGCTGCGGGCGGGGGCTTTGTCCGACGCGCTGCCGGAGCAGTTGACCGACCTGGCGCGCCTGTTGCGGTTGCAGGAGCAGTTGCGCGGGCAGGTGGCGACGGCGCTGCTTTACCCTGCGATCCTTGTGGCGGCGGCGGTGGCGGTGATGCTGATCGTGGCGCTGACGCTGGCCCCGGCGCTGGCCCCGCTGTTTCAGGGCGAGGGGCGGGACATGCCCGGATCGCTGGCTTTCTTCCTTGGGTTGGGGACGGTGATCCGGGGCTGGTGGTGGCTGATCCTTGCCGGATTGGCCGCGCTGGTGGCGGGGGTGATGGCACAGCGGGCGCGGTGGGGGCGGGTGGCGTTCCGGCTGCCTTTGTTCGGGCCACTGATGCGGGATGCGGCGCTGCTGGCGCTGGTGCGGTCGCTGGCGCTGATGCTGAAGGCGGGGCGACCCTTGGCCGAGGCGCTGCGCGGGATGGTGGAGGCCGACCCTGCCGGGCCTTTCGCGCCGGACCTGCGGGCGGCGGTGGCGGCGCTGGAGGGCGGTGGGCGGGCGCATCTGGCGCTGGCCGAAGGCGGGCGGTTGCCGCCCCTTGTGCGCGAGCTGTTCCGGGTGGGGGAAGAGGCGAATGCGCTGGTCCCCGTGCTGGAGGCGGTGGCGCAGTCGGTGCAGGGGCAGATGGATCAGAGCACGCAGCGCCTGCTGCGGCTGCTGACGCCGATCCTGACGCTGGTGATCGGCGGGGCGGTGGGGGCGCTGGTCTATTCCATCATGGGGGCGGTGCTGTCGATCAATGACCTTGCCTTCTGACCAGCGGCGGCGGCGGCTTGGGTTCAGCCTGCTGGAGGCGATGATCGCCATGGCGATCCTTGCGCTGGTGCTGGGGGCGGCGCTGTCGGGCGTGGGGTTTACCGTGGGGCGGGTGGCAGAGCGGGCGGAGGCGGCCTGGGCCACGGAACTGGCCCGGTCGGTGCTGGACGAATATGCGGTGACGCGCGATGCCGGGCTGGCCGAAGGCGCGGTGGGGGAGTGGCGCTGGAGCCTGACCGTTGCGCCTGCGGGTGCGGGGCTGGTGGAGGCCGAGGCGGTGGCCTGGCGGGCGGGGGGGCCTGCGCGCGAGGTGCGGTTGTCGGTGCTGCTGCCGGAGATCGCGCCATGAGGCGGAATGGCCGGGCGGGCGTGACGCTGCTGGAGATGCTGATTGCGCTGTGGGTGATGGCGGCGGCGGCGGTGATCCTGTCTTCGTCGCTGGGCCTGACGGGGCGGGCCTTGCAGCGGGTGGGGGCCGAGGCGGCGGATGTGGATGCGTTGGCGGCGCGGGCGGTGCTGCGGCGCTGGCTGGAGGAGATGCCGGTCGCGGCGCGGCTGTCGGGTGATGCGCGCGGGATGGAGTTCGGGACGCTGATCGACACGCCGCCCCTGACGGCGGCGCGGGTGGAGGCGGTGCGGGTGACGGCGGAGGCGGGTGCGCTGCGCGCCGTGGCGGGCGAGGGCGCGGTGGTGGCGGAATTGTCGGCGGAGGGGGAGTTGACCGGCATCCGCTATCTTGCGGATGGAGTCTGGCGCGAGGATTGGCCTGCTGCGATGGGGCGGCTGCCCGATGCGCTGCGGATCGACTATCTGGACCGGGGGCGGGTGGTGCCGCCCTTGACCGTGATCCCGGCGCGGCGGGCGCGTCAGAGCGAGATGTCGCTATCCTCGCCCGAACCGCCCGGCTGACCGTCGCGGCCGAGGGTCGTCAGGCCGAAGGGGCCGGTTTCGCCCGGGGCGGTATAGGTGAAGGGGCGTCCCCAGGGATCGGCGAGGTCGGTTTCGCCGTCGAGATAGGGGCCTTTCCAGTTCGCCACGCCTTCGGGGGCGGCAAGGAGGGCGGCCAGACCTTCGCCTTCGGTCGGATAGCGGCCGGTGTCGATGTAGAAGAGTTGCACCGCGCCCTTGAGATTGGCCATCGCCACCTCGGCCGCCTGCGACTTGGCGCGACCGAAGCTTTCCATCAGCCGCGGCGCGCCGAAGCCGACGATCAGGGCGATCACGGCGAGGACGATCATCACTTCCAGAAGCGTGACGCCGGATTGCGGATTGCGGGGGCGGGTCATGGGAGGGCGGGTCCGGGTTGCGTCAGGTTGAGATGGGAAAGTTAACGAGTATGAACAATGCATAGGCGAGGAAGGGGCCGAAAGCGATACCCGTTGCGGCCTTTTCGCGCCGACGTGACAGGAGGAGGGCGAGGATGCCCCCGGTCGCGGCGAGGAGGAGCAGGGCCCAGACGGCGGTGACGCCAAGGCAGAGGGTGCCCGCGCCGATGAGTTTGGCATCGCCGATGCCGAGCGCCTCGGTCCCGCGACGGCGGTGGTAGAGACTGCCCATCAGCCAGAAGGCGGCGGTGAGGGCGGCGGCGCTGGCCAGGGTCAGGGCGAAGGGCGGGGTCAGGCCGTGGAGATGCCACTGGAAAACCGCCCCGGCGAGGGCGATAATCGCGGTGGCGGTGTCGGGGATTTCGTGGCGGGCGAGGTCCGTCAGTGACAGCCAGATCAGCGGCGCGGCGATGGCGGCGGCGAGGATCAGGCGGTCGGTCGGGGCGGTGGCGAGGGCAAGGCCGAAGGTCGCCAGATAGGTGGCGGCGAGGGCAGCGGGCAGGAGGAAGCGGGTGTCGGTCATGGGCGGGGATCATCGGCTGCGCCGCAACGGGCGGCAAGGGGTGGTTCTGCTGGCCGTGCTGGCGGGGGTGGTGCTGATCGCGGCGCTGGCCGGGACGTTGCGGGCGCGGGCCGGGGCGACGCAGGCGGCGTTGGCGCGGCTGGCCGAGGGGCATCGGGTGGCGCTGGCGGAGGTGTCGGTCATCAACCGGGTGCGGGCGGAATGGGCGGCGCCGGGCGTGCTGCGGCCTGTGGCGGACGGGTCGCCTGTGGTGGTGACGCGCGACGGGATGCGCTGGGAAGTGCGGGTGAGCGATGTGGAGGGGCTGGTGGACCTCTATCAGGCGCCGGGGTCGGTGCTGGCTCTGGCGGGGCTGCCAGTCGGGGCGCGGAACGGGATGCTGGCCGGGCTGACGCCGGGGGACAGGTATCTTTCCACCGTGCAGACGCTGGCGGCGATGGGGGTGGCGGCGGATGACCGGGCGCGGCTGCTGCCGCTGGTGACGCAGCGGGCGCGGACGGGGGAGATCAATGCGGATCTCGCCCCGCCGGAATTGCGCGCGGGGGCCGCGCTGCTGCCGGAGACGGATATCGCCGGGGGCGATCTGGCGCAGATCAGCGCGCGGCGGGTGGATTAGGCCTGCCAGGCGGCCCCGCTGGGCCAGAGATGGGCGGCGATGCTGTCCGGTTTCATGGTGATGGAGTAGCCCGGTTCCTCGGGCGGGAGGTAGTGGCCGGCCTTCATCCGCACGGGCGTTTCGAAATGGTCGTGCAGGTGATCGACATATTCCAGCACGCGGTCGGTCAGGCTGGCCGAGACGCAGACATAATCGAAGATCGACAGGTGCTGCACATATTCGCAAAGCCCCACGCCGCCCGCATGGGGGCAGACGGGGACGCCGAAGTGATCGGCCATCAGGAAGACGCCGACGATTTCATTCACGCCGCCAAGGCGGGCTGAATCCAGTTGCAGGATTTGCAGGGCATCGGCCTGAAGGAACTGCTTGAACATCACGGCATTCTGGCAGTGTTCGCCAGTTGCCACCTTGATCGGGGCAACGCCGCGGGCGATGGCGGCATGGCCGAGGATATCGTCGGGGCTGGTGGGTTCCTCGATGAACCAGGGGTCGAAGGCGGCGAGCGGTTTCATGTGGTCGATGGCCTGACGCACGCCCCAGACCTGATTGGCATCCATCATCAGGCGGCGGTGGGGACCGATCTCTTCGCGGATGATGCGGGCGCGGCGGATATCGTCATCGAGATTGCCGCCGACCTTCATCTTGAAATGGTTCCAGCCCTGCGCGATGGCGTCCTGGCACAGGCGGCGCATCTTTTCGTCGGAATAGCCCAGCCAGCCTGCCGAGGTGGTATAGGCGGGATAGCCGGTGGCGCGCATTTCGGCGATGCGGGCGGCGCGGGTGGGGAGGTTCTCCTCCAGCCGTTCGCGGGCGCGACCGGGGTCGAGCGCATCGGAGAGATAGCGCCAATCGACGAGGGCGACCGTTTCGGCGGGGGTCATGTCGGTGAGGAGGCGCCAGACGGGTTTGCCTTCCACCTTGCCCTTCAGATCCCAGAGCGCGTTGACAAGGGCGGCGGTGGCGAGGTGGATCACCCCCTTGTCGGGGCCGACCCAGCGGAGCTGGCTGTCGCCCGTGATGCGGCGCCAGGTGGCGCCCATGTCGGAGAGCAGGTCTTCGACCGGGATATCCTGGATCAGGGGTGCGAGGGCGGTGATGGCGGCGACGCAGAGTTCATTGCCGCGCCCGATGGTGAAGGTCAGGCCGTGGCCTTGGTGGGTGCCATCGGTTTCGAGGATGCAATAGGCGGCGGAATAGTCGGGGGCGAGGTTCATCGCATCGGAGCCATCAAGGCTGCGCGAGGTGGGGAAACGGATATCCAGCGCGCGGATGGCGGTGATGCGGGTCATGGCGGCCTCCCTTTGCGGGGAGTGTATGCTAGCATGTCAGTTGGGGGAAGCGTTGCCTTGCGCCGTGAGGAAGGCGCGGGTGGCGGGGTCTTCGGTGAGGGAGATCGCCTGTACCAGTGCTGTTTCGGCAAGGGCGGTGTCGCCGGAGAGACGTGCGATGCGGTGACGAGCGACCCACCAGGGTTGATGCGTGGTGATACGGGCGGGATCGAGCGCGTCGAGTGCGGCCAGCCCGGCGGTGGGATCGCCGCTTTCGGCAAGGATGACGGCGCGGCCGATCCTGGCACCGATCCCGTCGGTATGGGCGACGAGCAGGTCGTAGAGCGTGCGGAGTGCCGCAAGGTTGAGCTTCCCGGTGATCGGGCGCTGAATGTGGACGGATTGGATTGCGGCTTCGCATTGATAGCGGCCAAAGCGGGCGGCGCGGGCGGCGGCAGTGAGGAGGTTTTCAGCCTCAATGATCTGGTCGCGGTTCCAGAGGCGGCTGTCCTGCGCCGCGAGCGGGATGAAGGCCCCGGTGGCGTCGCGGCGCGCGGCATGGCGGGCGGTGCAGTACAGCATCAGGGCGAGCAGACCCTTGGGTTCGGGTTCCTCGGGCAGCCAGTGGGTGAGGAGGCGGGCGAGCCAGATCGCCTCGCCCGTCAGGGCCTCGGGTGCGTCTGGGGTGTCGAGACCGTCCCAGCCTTGCGTGAAGGCGGCGTAGAGGGCATCCAGCACCTCGGCAAGGCGGTCTGGGAGGTCGGCGGGGTCGGGCAGGGCGAAGCGGAGGCCGGTATCGCGGATCCGGGCCTTGGCGCGGACGAGGCGTTGCGAGAGGGCGGCGGGTTCGACAAGAAAGGCGCGGGCGATGCGGGCGGCGTCGAGACCGAGGATGGTTTGCAGCATCAGGGGCGCGCGGGCGGCGGGGTCGATGGCCGGGTGGGCGCAGACGAAGAGGAGGCGGAGGCGTTCATCGGGGATGGGCGCGTCGTCGGAGGGGGTGAGGGTGAGGAGGAGGTCGGGTTCGGCGTTCTGGCGGAGCGTCCGGGCGCGGGCGGCGTTGCGCTGGCGGTTGCGGGCTGCGGTCAGGAGCCAGGCATCGGGATTGGCGGGGATGCCTGTGCGCGGCCAGTGGTCCAGCGCGGCGAGGAGGGCATCGGAAAGCGCATCCTCGGCGGCGGCAATGTTGCGGTCCTGCGCAGCCAGGATCGCCACGAGGCGGCCATAGCTGGAGCGCGCCGCCTGTTCGGCGGCGCGTCGGGCGGTTTCGGTGGTCATGCGCCGGGGGCGGGCATGGGCGGCAGCACGGGGCGCACCTCGACCGAGGCGGAGAGCGCGGAGGGGGCGCGGGCGGCCCAGTCGAGCGCGGTATCGAGATCGGGGACGTCGATCACGAAATAGCCGCCAAGCTGTTCCTTGGTGTCGGCGAAGGGGCCGTCCTGCACGATGCGCTTGCCGTCGCGGATGCGGATGGTGGTGGCGCTGTGCGGGCCTTGCAGGCCGTCGCCTTTGACGATGACCCCGGCCTGCGCCATCGCGCCGATGAAGGCGTTCCAGCCGCCCCAGTATTCGCCGGTGGTGGCGGGGTCCATGCGGCGGGCGAAGTCTTCGGCGGTTTCGTTGAGGATGAGCATGTAGTGCATATCAGTCTCCGGGTTCGGGGTGAGGGTAGCACGGGTTGTGCGGTCAGGCGCGGGCGGAATGGCGGGTGGCGGCAAAGAAAAGGCCTGCCGCGATGGCGACGACGAGGGTGAGGATGATGACCTGGGGCGCACCCATCGCGGCAAAGACGCCGTGGATGGCGTCGCCGATCCAGAGCGCGACATAGGCCAGAAGCGAGGCGAGCAGGACGGGGCGGGCGAGGCCGGAGCGGAGCGCAAGGAGCAGGCTGCCGAAGAGGCCGCCCGCGACGCCGAGGAAGAAGACGGCGGTCATCCATCCGGGGTAGCCGGTCATCACGGCAGCCTGTTCGGGCGTAAGGCCGGAGGCGATGAGGCTGCTTTCGGTGGCGGTGACGGACGCGGCGAATTGCGCAAGGCCGAAGATATTCCAGCCGATGCCGCCAAGGGCAGCAAGGGTGACCCAGCGTGGGCGGGCGGAAGCGGGGGAGAAAGTGGCGGTCATGGCGTGTTCCTTCCGGGTTCGGACAGGGCCGGGATGGCGATGTCTGACCGGATGACACGCGAGGATCGGCGATTTCGACAAATCGCCAAAAAAAGGTTCAGCCGCGCAGAAGGCTGGCCAGGGTGGGGTTGGGGAAGCGGCGTTCGCGGGTGATGGCGTAGAAGGTTTCGCGCATCCCTTCGATGCGCGCGACCTGAACGAGGATGCCGCTGGCGAGTTCGTCCTGCACGACGATGGTGGGGATGACGGCCAGACCGGCATCTTCGCGCGCAAGAAGGCGGAGCATGGCCATGTCGTCTGCCTCGGCCGCGATGGTGGGGACGATGCCGAGGCGCGCGGCCAGGGCATCGAAGGCGGCGCGGAGGGCGGTGTCGGGGGCGGGCAGGATCAGGGGTTCGGCGGAGAGGAGCATGGCCAGATCGCGCGGCGGCCCGGCCAGGCGGCCCGGCGTGCCGATCAGCGAGACGGGCTGTTCGGCGATGCGATGGACAAGCCAGGGGCTGCCCGGTTCGCGCGCGGGGGCGAGGTTCGTCAGCACCACGTCGAGGGCGAGCGCGTCGAGATCGCGCAGGAGTTCGGTCTGCGACCCGGAGCGCAGCACCACTTCGACATCCGTGCGGCCGATCAGGGGGCGCAGGAACTGCATCTGGAAGTTGCGCGACAGGGTGGCCAGCGCGCCGACGCGCAGGGGGCGGCGGGCGCGGCCGGTTTCGCGCAGCGTGGCGGTCAGGTCATCGGCGGTGCGGAAGATCGCCTCGGCATGGTCGAGCGCGATGCGCCCCGCCTCGGTCAGCGTCAGGCCACGGCCCCGGCGTTCGAACAGGGCATGGCCGAGCGTGGCTTCCAGCGTCTTGATCTGGGTGGAGAGGGCAGATTGCGACAGGTTTAACCCCCGCGCCGCCCCGGTGAGGGTGCCGTCGCTGGCCACGGCGCGGAAGAGGCGGAGATGGTGGAGGTTGATCTGGGCCATGACTTCCACAAAACAGAACGATTTGGCAGAAAATATGTAATTTTCTGGAAAATGGGCAAGGGCTATCTGCACGTCAGCACATATCTACAGGAGACGATCCATGGCCTTCCTGCCGGTACTGACCTTTCTTGCCCCCCTGCCGCTGCTGCTTGTGGCGCTGTTTGCCGCGACGCGGCCCGGACGCCGACCTGCGGCCGTGCCTGTTCTGGCCGAGGGGGCGGCGGCCCTGGGGATGGTGCTGGCGCTTGGCGGGGTGGTGCAACTGATCCTGGCGGGGCCGCAGGTTGCGGGTTTCGGCGAGGGGATGGGCCTCGTGGCGCTGCGTCTGGACGCGGTGAGCGCGACGATGGCGCTGCTGGTGTCTTTCGTCGGCTGGGTGGTGGTGCGCTATTCGCGCAGCTATCTGGACGGCGAGGCGCGGGAGGGTGCCTTTCACGGGCTGATGCTGGCGGTGTTGGCGGCGGTGCTGTTGCTGGTGCAATCGGGCAGCCTTGCGGTGCTGGTGCTGGCCTTCGCGGCGGTGGGCATGGGGCTGCGGCATCTGCTGCTGTTCTACCCGGAGCGGGCCGAGGCGCGGCGGGCGGCGGCGAAATTCGCGCTGGTCTGGGGCGCGGGGGACCTGGCGCTGATCGGGGCGGTCGCCCTGTTGTGGATGGCCTTCGGGACGGCCGATATCGCCGTGCTGACTGAGGCGGCACAGGCCGGGTTGCCGGTCGCGGGGCAGGTGGCGGTGGCCCTTCTGGTGCTGGCGGCGCTGCTGAAGACGGCGGCCTTCCCGCTGCATGGCTGGCTGACCGAGGTGATGGAGGCGCCGACCCCGGTCTCGGCGCTGCTGCATGCGGGGATCATCAACGGGGGCGGCTTCCTGCTGGTGCGGCTGGCCGAGGTGGTGCAGGGCAGCCCCGGTGCGATGGCCGCGCTGGTGATGCTGGGCGGGTTCACGGCGCTGTTCGGGGCGGCGGTGATGTTGACGCAATCGGCGGTGAAGACGGCGCTGGCCTGGTCCACCGTGGCGCAGATGGGGTTCATGCTGCTGCAATGCGGGCTGGGCCTCTGGGCGCTGGCGGTGCTGCATATCGTGGCCCATTCGATGTACAAGGCGCATGCCTTCCTGTCGTCGGGCGGGGCGGTACAGGCGGTGGCGGCGGTGCGGCGGCCGGGTCCGGTGGCGGTGCCGGGGCTGGCGGCGGTGCTGCGGGCCTTCGCGCTGGCCCTTGTCCTTTACGCGGTGGTGGCGGCGGTCTTCGGGCTGTTCGTCGGGCCGAAGTCGGAGCAGGCGCTGGCCCTTGGTGCGATCCTGATTTTCGGGGTGGCCTATCTGGTGGCGCAGGGGCTGGCCGATGCCGCGCCGCGCGCCCTGACGCTGCGGACGGGGGCGGCTTCGCTGGCGGCGGCGGTGGCCTATTTCGGCTTCCATGTGCTGGCCGGGGCGGTCTGGGGGCCGCATCTGCCCGCGGCACCCGAGGCGGGCGCGCTGGAATGGGCACTGATCGTGCTGGCCGTGCTGTCCTTCGGCATCGTGGCGGTGGCGCAGGCGCTGTTCCCGCTCTGGGCGCATCATCCGGCGGCGGCGGGGCTGCGGGTGCATCTGGCCAACGGGCTTTATCTGAATGCGGTGCTGGACCGGCTGATCGGCGGGTTCCGGGTTTCCAAATCCCTCTGACGCACAGGAGTTGATGGCGATGTTTCTGAAACATGCACAGATCGCACCGGCCCGGATCACGGGCCTTCTGACGGCGGCAGAGGCGGCGGCGCGGGCGATCCCCCCGGCCTTTCCCCTGTCGGCCACGGTGGCGGTGAACCCCTTCCTTGGCCAGACGGGCGAGGATCTGGCCACGGCGCAGGCGCGGATGGCCCGCGTGGCGGGCGTGCGGCTGATGCGGCCGCGGGAGGAGTTTGCGGCGATGGTCCGCGACGGGCGGATCGACGAGGATGATCTGGCGGCGGCGCTGATCGCCTGTCCTTCGGCGCTGAAGCCGGTCGATCTGGCGCTGCTGAAGGCACGGGCGGCGCAGCCTGCGCCTGCGCCCGAGGCGCTGCCTACTGTGGCGGAACTGGCGGCGAAGGCGACGGGGGTGGACTGGCCCGCCGTGATCGCGCGCTGCATCGGGCTCTGGGCGGCGGGGCGGTTCGACCGGGGGCAGGCGCTGTGGTCGCCCGCGCCGGGGCAGGGGGCCTTTGCCGCCTGGCGGGCCTGGGCGACGCATGACCTGACGCCGGAGATTGCCGGGCTGGCCGGGTTCTGCGCCCATGTGGAGGCGGCGCCGGATACGGCGGAGCGCGCCATCCTGCGGGCGGCGGAGCGGTTGGGGCTGGCCGAGGCCGCGGCGGAAACGACCTTCCATCGGCTGCTGGTCGATCTGGGCGGCTGGGCGCAGCATGCGCGCTGGCTGCTGTGGCAGGCGGAACTGGCGGGGCAGTCGGATGCGACGCTGATCGACCTGCTGGCGATCCGGCTGATCTTTGACGAGGCGCTGCTGGCGATGGTGCCGAGGATTGCCGAGGACTGGGCCGGGGTCGCGGCGGCCCATGCGGTGCCGCCGCAGCCGACCCCCGAGATGGTGGTTGATGCGATCCTGCAAGAGGCGGCAGAGCGCGCGGCGCAGCGCGGGATGGCGGCCCGGCTGACAGGGCCGCGCATGGCAGAGGGCCGGCCCGCGTTGCAGGCGGCCTTTTGCATCGACGTGCGGTCGGAGGTGATGCGGCGGGCGCTGGAAGGCGTGAATGCGGGGATCGAGACGATCGGCTTTGCCGGGTTCTTTGGCCTGCCGCTGGCGCATAAGGCGCATGGCACGGATGAGGTGGCGGCGCATCTGCCGGTGCTTCTGAACGCCAGGATCGACTCGGCGGCCCATGCCGCGCCGGAGGTGGAGGCGCAGGCGCGGATCGCGGCACGCACGGCGCGGGCCTGGGGCCGGTTCCGGCAGGCGGCGGTTTCGTCCTTTGCCTTTGTCGAGGCGGCGGGGCCGGCCTATGGCTGGAAGCTGGTGAAGGACTCGTTGCATCTGGGTGCGGGTGTGAAGCCGCAGGAGCCCGCGCCGCGGTTCGAGACCGCCCTGGATGCGGCGGCGAAGGCCGCGACGGCGGCGGCGGTGCTGCGGGCGATGAGCATGACGACGGGCCATGCGCGGTTGATCCTGCTGCTGGGTCATGGTGCGCAGGTGACCAACAACCCGCATGAAAGCGCCTATCATTGCGGCGCCTGTGGCGGGCAGACGGGCGAGGTTTCGGCACGTCTTCTGGCCGATCTGCTGAACGATCCCGAGGCACGGGCGGGCCTGCCGGAGCAGGGGATCGACCTGCCGGAGGACACGATCTTTGTTGCCGGGCTGCATGACACGACGACGGACAAGGTGACGCTTTATGCCGAGCGGCTGGCGATCAGCCATATGGCCGATCTGGCGCAGGCGAAGGGGTGGCTGGAGACAGCGGGGAGGCTTGCGCGTGCGGAACGGGCGATGCGCCTGCCCGGGGCCACGGGTGACGGGCTGTTGCAGCGGGCGGTGAACTGGTCGGAAGTGCGCCCGGAATGGGGTCTGGCGGGCTGTGCCGCCTTCATTGCCGCACCGCGCGCGGTGACGGCGGGGAGGGATCTGGGGGGCCGGGCCTTTTTGCACAGCTATGACTGGCAGGCGGATCAGGGTTTCGGCACGCTGGAACTGATCCTCACCGCGCCGGTGGTGGTGGCGAGCTGGATCAGCCTGCAATATTACGGGTCATCCGTCGCGCCGGGGCTGTTTGGTGGCGGCAACAAGCTGATCCACAATGTCGTGGGCGGGATCGGTGTGGTCGAGGGGAATGGCGGAATGCTGCGCCCCGGTCTGCCCTTGCAGGCGGTGCATGACGGCGCGGCGCTGGCGCATGATCCGCTGCGCCTGTCGGTGATGATCGAGGCCCCGGTGGAGGCGATGACGGCGGTGCTGGAGGCGCATCCGGGGGTGCGGGCGCTGTTCGACAATGGCTGGTTGCATCTTTTCGCGCTGGAGGGCGGGCTGGTTGCTGCGCGCTATCGCCCCGGCCTGCGCTGGGAGGGTGAGGCGGTGGAACGGCGCGCGGCATGAGCCTGCCCAAGCGGGTGGCGCTTGGCACGATGCATGGGAAGGCGGCGGTGATTGCACCGCCGCTTTCGGCCTTGGGGATTGCGGTCGAGGTGCCTGCTGGGCTGGACACCGACCGGTTCGGCACCTTTTCGGGCGAGGTGGCGCGGGTCGGGACGATGCTGGATGCCGCGCGGGCCAAGGCGAAGGCGGCAGTGGAGGCGACCGGGCTGCCGGTGGGGATGGCGAGCGAAGGGGCCTATGGGCCGCATCCCGTGGTGCCGTTTCTTGCGCTGGGGCAGGAGTTGATCCTGTGGCACGAGGCGGCGACCGGGCGCGAGATCGTGGAATGGCAGCGCGACGACCAGCCTGCCCATGACCAGGCGTGGGTGACCTCGGTCGCCGAGGTGGAGGGGTTTCTGTTCCGCATCGCCTTTCCGGATGTGGCCGTTGTGGTGGCGGGCGAGGGGGTGACGCGGCCGGTGGCCAAGGGATTGCGCGACCCGCGCGCCGTGGAGCGGGCGGTTGCGGAGGCGCTGGCGCTTTCGGAGAGCGGGCGGGCGCTGCTGATGACGGACATGCGGGCGCATGTGAACCCGCGCCGGATGGCGGTGATCGGCGCCTTGGCGCAGCGGCTGGCGGCGCGGCTGGCCAGGCCTTGCCCGGCCTGCGCGGCCCCCGGATGGGGGCGGCTGCGGCTGGAGGCAGGGCTGCCCTGCGGCGATTGCGGCACGCCGACCGGATTGATCCGCAGCGAAATCCTTGGCTGCACGGCCTGTGGTGCCGAAGCGGAGCAGCCCGTCCCGGGCGCGCCGGACTTTGCGGAACCCGGACAGTGCCCTATGTGCAATCCCTGACCCGAACGAAGAAGGACAGACCATGACCCAGCGTTTCGACAAGGCCCGCCTGCCCAGCCGTCATGTGACGGAAGGACCGGCCCGCGCCCCCCATCGCAGCTATTTCTACGCGATGGGCCTGACGGAGGAGGAAATCCACCGCCCGTGGATCGGTGTGGCGACCTGCTGGAACGAGGCAGCGCCTTGCAACATCGCGCTGAACCGGCAGGCGCAGGCGGTAAAGCTGGGCGTGAAGTCGGGGGGTGGGACACCGCGCGAATTCACCACGATCACCGTCACCGACGGGATTGCCATGGGGCATGAGGGGATGCGGTCCTCGCTCGCCTCGCGCGATGCCATTGCGGATACGGTCGAGTTGACGATGCGCGGGCATTGCTATGACGCGCTGGTGGGGCTTGCGGGCTGCGACAAGAGCCTGCCGGGGATGATGATGGCGATGGTGCGGCTGAATGTGCCGTCGGTCTTCATCTATGGCGGGTCGATCCTGCCGGGCCGCCTGAACGGGCAGGACGTGACGGTGCAGGATGTGTTCGAGGCGGTGGGCAAGCATCAGGCGGGCAGCCTGAGCGATGCGGAACTTGCCATTCTGGAGCGGGTGGCCTGCCCGAGTGCCGGGGCCTGCGGCGCGCAATATACGGCGAATACGATGGCCTGCGTTTCCGAGGCGCTGGGGCTGGCGTTGCTGAATTCGTCCGGCGCGCCTGCGCCTTATGAAAGCCGGGATCAGTATGGGATGGCCAGCGGCGAGGCCGTGATGAAGCTGATCGAGAAGAACATCCGCGCGCGGGATGTGGTGACGCGGAAGAGCCTTGAGAATGCGGCGCGGGTGGTGGCCTGCACGGGGGGCAGCACCAATGCCGCGCTGCATCTGCCTGCCATCGCGCATGAGGCGGGGATCGCGTTCGATCTGTTCGACGTGACCGACATCATGCGCGACACGCCCTATTTCGTGAACCTGCGCCCCGGCGGGGATTATGTTGCCAAGGACATGTACGAGGCGGGCGGCGTGCCGGTGGTGATGAAGGAACTGGCGAAGGCCGGGCTTCTGCATCTGGACTGCATGACGGCGAGCGGCCGCACGCTTGGCGAGGAGCTGGAGGAGATCCGGGGCGAGGCGGATGGGCGCGTGATCCATCCGATCGCTGCGCCGATCACGGCGACGGGCGGCGTGGTGGGGCTGCGCGGCAATCTTGCGCCCGACGGGGCCATCGTGAAGGTGGCGGGGATGAAGCCGGAGGAGCAGGTGTTCACCGGCCCCGCCCGTGTGTTCGAATGCGAGGAAGAGGCCTTCGAGGCGGTGCGGAAGCGCGCCTACAAGGCGGGCGAGGTGATCGTGATCCGCAATGAAGGCCCGGCAGGCGGGCCCGGGATGCGCGAGATGCTGGCCACTACGGCCGCGATTTCCGGGCAGGGGATGGGGAAGAAGGTGGCGCTGATCACCGATGGCCGTTTCTCGGGCGCGACGCGGGGCTTTTGCGTGGGCCATGTGGGGCCTGAGGCCGCGCATGGCGGGCCGATCGCGCTGATCCGGGATGGTGACATGATCACCATCAATGCGATCACGGGCGAGTTGTCGGTTGCGGTGGATGAGGCGGAACTGGCCCGGCGCAAGACCGAATGGAAGGGCCCGCGCCAGACGATCTATGCCACGGGCGCGGTGTGGAAGTTCGCCAAGCTGGTGGGGGGCGCGCGCTGGGGTGCCGTCACCCATCCGGGGGCGGCGGCCGAGCGGCATATCTACATGGATCTGTAAGCCTAGCCCGGTTTTCGGGCCGCCAGATGCGTGGGGCAGTGTTCGCCGCTGTCCAGCACCGGGATCATCCGCGACCAGATGCCGATGTTCTGGTCCACGAAATCCTGCCCCACGATCCGCGCGGCGGCGGCCCCCACATCCCCCTTCAGGCGCGCGAGTTCCTCGCGCGCCTTTTCCCTGTACCATGCGTTGCGCGAGGTGGCGCCGGTCTCGGTGAAACCGGCCTTCGCCATTGCGTCGAGATAGCGGGGGGCGGTGGCCATGCCGAAATCCAGCCCCTCGGCGGCGATGTAATCGGCCATGAGGGGGCTGATCTCTTCCGTCCCGATCAGCCAGTCGGAGGCAAGGAACCACCCGCCCGGTTTCAGGACGCGGAACACTTCGGCCATCAGGGTGTGCTTGTCGGGGATGTGGATGATGGAGTCCTTTGAGAAGACCACATCAAAGGTTCCCGGCGGAAAGGGCAGGGGGCCGGGGGCGACCTTTACAAGGCCGATACGGGGGGTCAGTCCCGCCGCTTCGACCAGCCCGCGCGCATGGGTCAGGACCGGGTCTTCGACATCGAGACCGGTCACGTAACCCGCGCCATGCGTCTGGACGAGGGCGATGTCGATGCCGCCCGCGCCGCAGCCGATATCCAGCACGGATTTGCCGGTCAGGTCATGCGATCCGATGACGCGCGCCACCTCTTCCGGGCCACCGGGGGAGAGGAAGCCCTGTCCCCAGATCGCCTCGAGCATCGCGATCAGGCGGGGCGGGTAGTGGTCATGCTCGCTCATCTTTCGGCTCCGGTCAGGGGGTGGGTCAGAGGGTGGGGGCCTGCCAGACGGGGCGGCCCTTGAAGAGGGTGAGGAGGACGGTGGTGTCGGAAACCTCATCCGCCGGGCAGGTGAAGATGTCGCGGTCCAGCAGGATCAGATCGGCGGAGAAGCCGGGGCGCAGGATGCCGGTGAACCCGTCGCGCCAGCAGGCGCGGGCGGCATGGGCGGTGTAGCCGAGGACGGCTTCTTCGATGGTGAGGGCCTGTTCGGGGAAGAACGGCGCTTCCGGTGCATCCCCCCGCCGCTTCTGCCGGGTGAGGGCGGTTTCGATGATCTCGAACGGGTTCAGCGTGCTGACCGGCCAGTCGGAGGAGAGGCACCAGTCGGCCCCGTGATCGAGGAGGGTGCGGAAGGCATAGGTGTCGCGCCAGCGGGACTTGCCGATCATGGCCAGCGAAGGGTCGGAAAACGGCGGTTCCAGCCGTGCCCAGAGCGGCTGGATATTGGCGGTGGCGAGGCCAGGAAGGCGGGCGGCATCGTCGGGGTCAACGAGTTGCAGGTGGGTGAGTTGATGCTGCGCGGGCCAGGGCCCGTTGGCGGCGCGGGCAGCGGCGAGGCCGTCCAGCGCGCGGCGGGTGGCGGCATCGCCGATGACATGGACATGGATCGCGAAACGGGCGGCATCCAGCGCGGTGAAGAGGGCATCCGTTTCCGCCGCGCCGAACATGCAGGGGGCGTTGCCGCCGGGGCCATCGGCATAGGGGGCGAGGCAGGCGGCGGTGCGGTTTTCGAACACCCCATCCATGAAGAACTTGGCGGAATGGATGTGGTACTCCGGCCCCGGATGGGCGGCGCGCAGGGCGGTCAGGCGGGCGGTGGCGGTTTCGGGCGTGTCCGCCTCGGTCACCAGCGCCGCGCCGCAGATGCGGAGCGTCAGGTCACCTTCGGCCAGCGCGGCGGCGTAGATGCGGTTTTCCTTTTCGGTCACGCAGGGATCGAGGACGCCGGTGATGCCGTGGCGGTTGGCATGGGCCATGGCAGCGGTCAGGCCCTGGCGCAGATGGGCATCGGTGAGGTGGGGCAGGCGCTTGAGGGCCCAGGCGATGACCTCTTCATGCAGCATGCCCGTCGCGCGGCCCTGCGCATCGCGGACGATATGGCCATTGGGCGGATCAGGCGTGTCATCGGTGATGCCGGCCATGTTCAGCGCGCGGCTGTTGAGGCAGGCGTTGTGGAAGGAACTGTCATAGATCAGCGCGGGCCTGTCGGGCAGCACGCGGTCAAGCAGTGCGGCCGTCAGGTTGTGATCGCCGAAGATCCCCGGTTGCCAGCCGCTGCCCAGCACGAGGGGCAGGTCGGGATGGGTGTCCGCATGGGCCTTCAGCGTGGCGAGAAGGTTGTCCTCTGTCGTCGCGTCATAGAGCATGGCCGAGGTGGCGAGATCGGTGCCGCCGGAGAGGAGGTGGATATGGGGGTCCTGAAAGGCGGGCAGGATCAGGCGGCCTTTGGCATCCATCCTGTCGGGTGCCTCGGGCGGGGTGCCTTGGCCGAGGGCGATGATGCGGCCGTCGCGGATCAGGATCCAATCGGCGCTGGGGCGGGCGGCATCCATCGTGCGGATGCGGGCGTTGTGGATCACGAGGTCAGGCATGGGCGGCGGACTCCAGTTCCGGCCAATCGTCGGCGGGGATGACTTCGGCGGTCTGGTTCACGTCCTGCGTCCAGACGAAGAAGGCGAGGAACGGGGTGGGGCCGGTCCGCGTCAGATGCGGGCGGTGGGGCGGGTTCCAGACCGGGTCATGGGCGGGTTTCGCCTGCAGGCTTTGCCCCGGGCCGAAGCGCCAGTCATGCGGGCCGGTGAGCGGGGCGTAGAGTTCGGGCGCGGCGTGGCGGTGATCGCGGTAGAGCGTCCTCGGGGCGATGAGGAAGAGGCCGAGGTCGAAATCGGTGGCGGTGAAGGGGGCATCCTCGCCCCGGATCGAGGCGAAGGCATGGCCTGTGGCGAAGGCGTCGCCGATCAGGGCGCGGGGATAGGCGTCATAGGTGACCCAGTGCAGATGCGGCGCGGCGGCGCGGATGGCCTGTGCCAGCAGGGGATGGGTGGGCGCGAGGGCGTGGAGTGCCGGGTCAAGCCATGTGGTGGCGACCGGATTGGGCTGGGCTGTGACGGCGGTTTCGGGCCCCGGATCGGCGGGCAGGCCCGCGCGGACATCCGCCGCGCCGGGATGGTGCAGCGTGAGCAGGTAATCGCGCGCGGCGTGGTAGAGGGTGCGGAGGGGGCTGGCTGCCGCTGCCCCCGGCACGGGCGGCAGGCCACGTTCGGCAAGGATGGGTGCAGGGTCGCGGCCGTCATGGGCGGAGGCTTCGCGATAGACCTCCAACTGTGCCTCGGTGATCTGTCCCTCGCGATAGAGCGCCATCGCCGCGCCATAGCGGACGCGCCCCGATCCGGGCACGCCCAAGGGCGCATGCAGCAGGGCGCGGGCGTCAGTCATTGCTGCGATAGGCCATCCGTTCATCGGCCAGACGCCGCGCCTCGGCCCGGTTCAGGATGATGCCTGCGAGGATGACGCCAAGACCCACAGTCACCACCATCAGCGTGGCCAGCGCGTTGATGTCGGGGGTGACGCCCAGCTTGACCTTGGACCAGATCAAGAGCGGAAGGGTCGTGGCCCCCGGCCCGGTGGTAAAGGTGGTGATGACGACATCGTCGAGCGAGATGGTGAAGGCCAAGAGCCAGCCGGACAGGATCGCCGGGCTGATGACCGGAAGGGTGACGTCGAAGAGCACCTGCCAGGGGCGCGAGCCGAGGTCCATCGCCGCCTCTTCGATCGCGCGGTCGGCCTGCACCATGCGGGCCTGCACGATGGTGGTGACGAAGACCATCGAAAAGGTGATATGCGCCAGCGTGATGGTGGTGAAGCCGCGCTGGCCGGGCCAGCCGATCCATTCCGCCATCAGGATGAAGAAGATCAGGCTGGAAATGCCGGTGATGACCTCGGGCATGATGAGTGGCGCGGTGACGAGGCCGGAGAACATCACGCGGCCCTTGAACTTGCGGAACCGCGCCAGCGCGATGCCCGCCATGGTGCCGAGGATCGTGGCGAAGGTGGCCGAGACGAGGGCGATCTTGAGGGACAGGATCAGCGCATCCATCACCTGCTTGTTCGACAAAAGCGAGACATACCATTTCGTCGAAAAGCCGCCCCAGACCGTGGCAAGGCGCGAGGCGTTGAAGCTGTAGACGATCATCGACAGGATCGGGATGTAGAGAAAGGCAAAGCCGAAGCAGAGGACGGTGATCAGGAAGACGGGGCTGCGCTTCATTTCGACCCCTCCGCCCTGCCCTGGAAATGGGTGTAGATCATTGTCGGGATCACCATGAGCACCAAGAGCGCGACCGCGACGGCCGAAGCCATGGGCCAATCCCGCGCGGTGGCGAATTCGTCCGAGATGACGCGCCCGATCATCGGATCGGCGGCGTTGCCGACAAGGGTGGGGATCACCAGTTCGCCCGCCGCCGGGATGAAGACCAGCATCCCGCCAGCCACGATGCCGGGAACGGATTGCGGCAGGGTCACATCGCGGAAGACCTGCGAGGGTCTGGACCCAAGGTCCATCGCCGCCTCGTCCAGCGTGGGGTCCAGCCTTTCGAGGCTGGCGTAAAGCGGCAGGATCATGAAGGGCAGGTAGGTATAGACCATCACGAGGATGACCGCGAAATTCGTGTTCATCATCGGGATGGAGCGCACCGCCCAATCGACCGGGACGAGGAAGTTCCACGCGTCGGTGAGCATTCCGTTGAACCAGCTGTTGCGGCCCATCAGCCCCATCCAAGCATAGACGCGCAGAAGGAAGGAGGTCCAGAAGGGCAGGATCACCAGCATCAGCAGGATGTTGCGCCAGCCCCGCGACACGCGCGTCAGCGCCAGCGCCATGGGATAGCCCAGAAGCAGGCAAAGGATCATCGCCACGGCGGCATTGGCGAGCGAGGTGAGGAAGGCCCGCAGGTAGAGGTCATCGGTGAAGATGCGCTGATAGGCCTGAAGGTTGATCAGCGGGTGTTCCCCCCCGAAGGAGAAGGGGGGGGCTGTCGCCGTCTTGGTGGCCACGCTCATCGCCACGACGATGAGGAAGGGCAGCAGGAAGAAGATCACCAGCCAGACATAGGGCGCGCCGATGATGATGTCCGACCAGCCCCGGCGATCCATGTATTTCGTGCGGGGGCTGTCGGTCATGCCGCTACTCCGCCAGAACGATGGCCGCGGCGGGATCGAAGGAGAGCCAGACGGCATCGTCCCAGTCCGCCACCCTTGCGCCTTCATCACCGCGGCGGGCGTTCACCGCATGGGCCTGAACGAGGGCACCGGAGGGAAGGGTGATGCGATAGAGGCTGTCCTTGCCGAAGTAGGCGAGATCCTTGACCGATCCGCGCAGGGCGTTCGGGCCTTCGGGCGTGTCGCGGCTGATGCGGATCTTTTCGGGGCGGATGGCCAGCGTGACGGATTGCCCCGGCGTGACGTGGGGCACGTCGCGCGCCGTCACCTCGGCCCCCAAGGCGGGCAGGGTCAGGCGCAACTGGCCTGCGTCGCGGGCCGCCACCCTGGCCTCGAAGGTATTGATCGACCCGATGAAGCCCGCAACGAAGCGGCTGTTGGGGAATTCGTAGATCTCTGTCGGGCTGCCGATCTGGCGCACCTCGCCCTTGTCCATCACGGCGATGCGGTCGGAGAGGGTCATCGCCTCTTCCTGGTCATGGGTCACGACGATGAAGGTGACGCCCGTACGTTGCTGGATCGACATGAGTTCGAATTGCGTGTGTTCGCGCAGTTTCTTGTCCAGCGCGGCGAGGGGTTCATCGAGGAGCAGAAGCTTCGGCTGCCGTGCCAGCGCGCGGGCCAGCGCCACGCGCTGCCTTTGGCCGCCGGAAATCTGATGCGGCTTGCGGGTAGCGAAGGGGGTGAGTTGCACCAGTTCCAGCATCTCGCGCACGCGGTCGGCGCGATCCTTGGCCGACATGTCTTCGTGCTTGAGCCCGTAGGCGACGTTCTTCTCCACCGTCATGTGGGGAAAGAGGGCATAGCTTTGGAACATCATGTGGACGGGGCGCGACCAGGGGGGAACCCCCGCCATGTCGCGCCCGTCAAGGAAGATGCGGCCTGCCGTGGGTTCTTCGAACCCGGCCAGCATCCGCAGGAGGGTGGTCTTGCCACAGCCGGAGCCGCCGAGAAGCGAGAAAATCTCGCCCTTCTGGACGGTGAGGGAGACGTTCTTCACCGCCTGAAAGGTACCGAAGACCTTGGATACTCCTTCGATCCGAAGGAAGGGTTCGCCCGCGCCGGGCGCGTCGGCGGGCATGATCAGCCACCCGTCTTGATTTCGGTCCAGGCGCGGTTCAGATCCGTTTCCTGCTGTTCGGTCTGCGGCAGGGGCGTGTACATGCGCGCCAGCGCCTCGCTATCGGGATAGACGGCGGGATCGGCGGCGATGGCCGGATCGACGAAGGGCAGCGCCGCCTTGTTCGCGCTGCCATAGCCGGTGAAGTTGGTGCAAGCGGCGATCACTTCGGGGCGCAGCAGGTAATCCATGAAGAGATGCGCGTTTTCGACATTGGCCGAATCCGACGGCACCGCCCAGACATCGAACCATGCGGGCGCGCCGGTCTTGGGGATGAAATAGCCCAGATTGAGTTCGATCCCCACTTCGGCCCCGCGGGCCTTGGCCACGCCATAATCGCCCGACCATGTGTTGATGGCGCAAAGCTCGCCATTCGGGATGCCACTGAGATAGTTCGAATTGTCGAAGGTCGCGATGTAGTCGCGGACCGGTCGCACCGCCTCGACCAGTTTGGCCCATTCTTCGGGGCCGGCGGTGTTGGGGTCGATCCCCAGATGGCTGAGGATCATGAAGCCGATATCGTTCGGGCTGTCGAGCAGCGAGATACCGCAATCGGCCAGCGCCGCCGCGTTTTCGGGGTTCAGGATCGTGTCGAGCGAATGGAGATCGGCATTGGGAAGGCGTTCCTTCACCATGTCGAGGTTATAGGTCATGCCGACCGACCCCCACATGTAGGGAACGCAGTATTCGTAGCCCGGATCGTAGGTTTCGCCGATGCGGAGGATTTCCGGGTCGAGATTGCCCCAGCCGGTGAGTTTCGACTTGTCGATCTTTTGCAGGACACCCGCCTGGATGGACCGGGGCAGGCCCTGCCCGGAATGCAGCACCACGTCATAGCCGGTGGAGCCGGCCAGAAGCTTTGCCTGCATTTCCTCGGCGCTGGAATAGAGGTCATAGACCACTTCGATGCCGGTTTCGGCGGTGAAATCGGCCAGAGTGGTTTCGCCGATATAGTCGGACCAGTTGTAGACATTCACGACCCCGGCCTGCGCCCAGGAGGGGCGAACAAAGGGGGCCGAGAGCGTTGCACCCATCCCGAGAAGGGTGCTGCGGCGGGTGAGTTTCATGGCATTCTCCCTGTTGTTCATTTGTATCATTGGGGTTCAGCTTACGCCGGGGGGTGATTCCGGCAAGCCATTTGTGCGTTCAGGGCCGGGATTTGCGCCTCGTCCGGGGGATCGGCCAGCGAGAGCACCGGCAGGAGCGCGCGTAGGCCGTCATGGTGGCGACGCAGGCCATATTCCAGATCGGAGAGATGGAAGCCTTCGAAGGATTGCGACTTCATCGACTCGTTGGACCAGATCGACAACTGCTGATCTTCGGCCGAAGTGGCGCGGTCGATCCGCATGGCAAGGTAGCGCGCAAGTCGGGTTTCGCGGCTTTCGTTGGCCCAGCGATAGGTGCGGCCCGTGAGGCGGGTGTTGCCGACGGAAAGAGGAATGTCCTGGTAGAACTGCACCCCTTCCGGCGTCATCGCAAAGACGGTGCTGGGGAAGATGCCGTAATAGGTCCAGGCCTTTTGCAGATGGGGCGGCAGGTCCGGGCGGTCGGGCGAGTGCTTTACATATTCCCGGACCGACCAGCCCCGCCCCGGCGCATCGCCATACCATCCGATGGACATGGAGAGGCCGTTTTCCAGTTGGTGATCCCGATAGGTGCGGCCGTAGAGTTCCTGAAGCGCGGGATGGGCGAGGGCGACGTGATAGCCTTCATTGTCCACATCGCGGACGGATTTCCAGTTCACGGGCAGTTCGGTGGACCAGTCGGGGGTCTGCACGGGCAGAAGCTCGGTCATCCGATAGGCGGCGAAATCGGCGGCGAAGGGGGCCAGAAGGTCCGCCATGGGCGGCTGCGGGCCCGGCTTGAAGCGGATGAAAAGAAAGCCGTGGGCGATGGACAGCTCGATGGGCTTGAGGCCGAAATCCTCGCGCTTCATCTCGCCGAAGGTGGAGGGGCGGGCGGCGCCGCGCAGGGTGCCGTCGAGGTTGTAGACCCAGCCGTGGAAGGGGCAGACGATGGAGCCCTTGCAGGTGCCTTCGGCCCCGTCCACCACCCGCGCGCCGCGATGGCGGCAGAGGTTGTGGAAGGCGCGAACGACGCCATCCGCGCCGCGCATGACGACGGCGCGTTCGCCCAGCAGATCGAAGGACAGCCAGTCGCCCGCATCGGGGATGTCGCATTCATGGCCGACGAGTTGCCAGTGGGTCAGGAAGACATGGTCACGTTCGAGATCGAACAGGGCCTGCGAGTGATAGGCCCAGGCGGGCAGGCCGCGACGATCCCAGTCATTCGGGACGGGCAGGGTGGCATAGGGCAGATCGGTCATGGGCGATCCTCCATTTCGGACAGAATCCAGCGGTGGAAATTGTGAATCTCGTATTCCTCGGGCATCAGCCGCGCAGCGGTGAAGGCGGGGGAACGGATGCCGCGCTGGTTCATCTCGGCCGCCGTGCCGTCCTGTTCCAGCACGGTGATGGCGAAGGCCGCGACGGCGGCGGGGTCGAGGGCTGGCAGCGTCTCGGGCGCGAAGTGCCATTCGGCGGTGAGGCGGGTGCGTTCCGGGCCGAGCGGTTCGATGCGGACGGAACGGACGTAATCGGCATGGGCCACGACATAGGCCGTGGGCCAGAGCGTGACGAAGGTATAGCCCGCCGCGCGTTCCTGGTCTGTCAGGTCGGGGAAGGGGGGGGCGCAGAGGGCGCCGTCAGGCGTCCAGCTTGCCGCGCCTGGGCGGAGATTGGGCTGGGCGGGCTGGCCGGGCTGCCAGTCATGCGCCTCGGTCGCGCCCATGATGCCGCGCCCGTAAACGGGGACCATGTCGCAGAGTTCGGGATGGATGCCGGGGCAGTGCAGGCATTCGGAGTAATTTTCCCAGAAGGTCTTCCAGTTGCAGGCAAGCTCTGCCTGCCAGCGATGGCCGGTGACGAGGTCTGCCATCGGCCAGTTGTCCAGCGTGGAGAGCGGGACATCGGCATGAAGGGGCGGGGGATCCTTGGCCAGCGACAGGAAGAGGAAGCCGTTCCAGACCTTGTGCGCGACGGGGCGCAGGCCGTGGGCGGCGCGGTCGAAATCCTGTGTCGGGCGGGCATGGCCGGTGGCGACGAGGCGGCCATCCTCGGCCGCATAGGCGAAGGCGTGATAGGGGCAGCGGATGAGGCGGCCGATCTCTTCCACCTCGGTGCGGCAGAGTTCGGAGCCGCGATGGGGGCAGGAATTGTGATAGGCGGAGAGGGCGCCTACCGTTGTTCGCGCCACGATCACCGGGGCGGTTCCTACGGTGACGCGCCGCATCGTGCCGGGGGTGAAGTCGGCCAGCCGCCCGACCATGATCCAGTGCCGGGCGAAGATCGTGGCCATCTCGCGCGCCTGCCAATCGGCGTCCAGATAGGCCGAGCGGGGCAGGCCTTCGGGGCAGTGCCCAAGGCGGGGGGAAAGCGGGTGGCGGTCTTCCTGTCCCATCAGAACCTCGCCGCTGGGGTCAGCGTGCGGCGGGCGGGGGTGTAGAAGGGACGGTCCACCACCCGGGCGCGCATCATCATCTTGGCATAATGCAGCTCGCGGAGCGCATAGATTTCCGCCCAGAGATCGGGGCTTTTCACCAGATCGGCGCGAAGTTGCGCCAGCGCGATGTTGCGTTTCAGGGTGGGCGACCAGCAGGCCCCCGTCACCACGCCGGCCTCGTGCTTTTGCGCGCGGTAGAGGATTGCGCCATCGGCGGGGATGTTGCCGTCAATCTCCAGCCCCACGAAGGCCCATTCGGGGCCCTTCGCGCGCTGCTTCAGCAGGGCGTTGCGCCCGGTGAAATGGCCCTTCTCCCAGTCGATCAGCCAGCCGAGGCCCATGTCGAGCGGGGTGCGGAGGCGGTCTTCGCGCAGGCAGACATGGGCGGGGGTGAAGTCGTAGCCGGTGATGATGAAGCCCGCCTCCAGCCGCGCGATATTGAGCGCGTCGGAACCGATGGGGCGCAGGCCGTGGAGATGGCCCGCCTCCATCAGCCGATCCCAGAGCGGGAGGGCGAGGTCAGGCGTCGTCCAGAGTTCGTAGCCCAGATCGCCGGTGAAACCGGTGCGCGAGATCATCAGGCGACCGGTGGCGAAGGGCACGTCCATCATGCGGAAGGGTTTCAGGGCGTCGATGTCGATGCCCGCGCGGCGCAGGATTTCGGCGGAGGTCGGGCCTTGCAGGGAGAGGGCGGCGATATCTTCCGTCTCTTCCGTTACGGTGACGTCGAAGCCGTGGGCGCTGTCGAGAAGCCAGGGCAGGTGACGTTCCTGGCAGCAGAGGCGGAAGCGCGTGTCGGTCAGGCGGAAGAGGGTGCCGTCATCCAGAAGGTGCCCGGCATCATCGCACCAGATGGTGTAATGCACCGATCCGGTGCGGAGTTTGGCCACGTTGCGCGGGGTGAGACGGTCGAGGAAGGCCACCGCATCGGGCCCTTCGATCCGGTATTTGATCATCGGGCAGAGGTCATAGACCGAAGCGCTGTTGCGGATGGCGGAATGTTCCATCGCAAGGTCTTCGAACGTCGTGACGGTGCGATAGCCGCCCCAGTTTGCCCAGGCGTGGGTCTTGCAGGCGGCCGCGGTGCGCGCGTCGAAGGGCGTGGGCAGCAGGGGCGTTTCGTAGTGGCGCAGGTCGTTCATCTCTCGGCCTCCATCGCAAGGGCCGCGTTCCAGCCGGGGGTGCCCGAGACGCCGCCGCCGGGATGGCATCCCGCAGAGGCGAGCCAGAGGCCGGTGATCGGTGTGCGATACTGGGCGATGCCGGGGAGGGGGCGGAGGAAGAGCATCTGTTCCACGCTGAGTTCGCCCGCATGCCAGTTGCCGCCGGGAAGGCCGGTTTCGGCTTCGATGTCATAGGGCATGCGGAGGCGGGTCTCGGTCACGCTCGCGGTCAGGCCGGGGGCGTGGCGTTCCAGTTGCAGCAGGCAGGCGGCCAGCATTGCGGCGCGTGCGGCATCGCGGTCGGCTGGTGCATGGGGGGCGTATTGCACGATGGCCGACAGGCGGTGCTGGCCGTCTGGCGCGGGGGTGCGGGCGGTGGGGATCAGGAGTTCCATCACCGGTTCCTCCGGCACCTCGCCGTATTTCACCGGGTTGAAGGCGCGTTCGACATGCTGGTCCGACGGGGCGATCAGCAGGCGATGTGTCGGATCGGCCCCGCGGAAATCGGGCAGGGACGATAGGGTGAGGTCCAGCCGCGCCGCGCCACCGCGCGCCTTCTGGTGGCGGGCACGGGTGTAGAGGCCGTTGTCGAGATGGCGGGGGCCGATCAGGGCAGTGAGCGTTGTCTTGGGTGCCAGGGCCGAGACGATGCGTTTCGCGGTGATCTCTTCGCCCGACGTCAGGGTGACGCCGGTGGCGGTGCCGTCGGTCACCTCGATCCGGGCGACGCGGGCATTGCAGCGGATCGTGACGCCCGCCGCGACGGCCGCCTTGGCCATGGCGGTGGCAAGGGCGGGCATGCCGCCTTCGGGCAGGCCGAGGGCGCCTTGCTGGCCTTGGGTTGCGCCGGACAGGCGGTAGAGCCAGGGAAGGACGGAATTGGGAGAGCGCGGTCCGAGCCAGGAGCCGAGCGTGGCGTCGAAGGCGAGCGCGCCTTTCAGGAGGGGCGAGCGGAGTTCGTCATCCAGCAGGTCGAAGACATTGGTCAGGAAGATGCGGCCCAGTTCGCGGAACTCTGCCGCGCCCATCATCCGCGCCTTCAGCCCGATCATGGCAAGTTTCAGGAGCGGGTTCTTCGCATCGGCGGCGGGGCGGGGCGGCGTCATCGTATTGAGCGGCGCGAGGATCGCGGCGAAGCGCAAAAGGCGGGCGCGGAGGTCCGCCCATGCCTTGGCATCGGCGGGGTCGATGTTGCCCGAAAGGCGGGCGCCCAGAACCCCGTCCATCCGCAGATGGTTGCCATCGGCGGCCAGCGCCGTGGTGGGCAGCGCTGTGGTTGCCCATGTCAGGCCGTGGCGGGCGAGGTCCATCCCCTGCTCTACCCGCGGGTCGAGATTGTAGGACAGATGGGCCAGTGCCGCCGCGCCGCCCCCCGGTGCGGCCCCGGCCTCCAGCACCAGGACGGAGGCCCCGCCCTTGGCCAGCCGGTGCGCAGCGGCAAGGCCGTTGGGGCCTGCGCCGATGACGATGGTGTCAAACGATGGCATAGGCGTCGCTCATGTGGGAAACGGGTTGGCGCAGGTCGCGCAGCACTTCGCGGGCGGCGTTGCGGCCCGGCGCGCCCATGACGCCACCGCCCGGATGGGTGGAGGAGCCGCATATCCAGAGGTCCTTCACCGGCGAGCGGTAGTTGGCGTAGCCCGGAACGGGGCGGTTGAAGAACATCTGGTCGAAGGTCAGTTCGCCCTGGAAGATGTTGCCTTCGGTCAGGCCCACTTCTGCCTCCAGCTCGCGCGGGGTGCGCACCTCGACATGCAGGATCAGGTCGCGGAAGCCGGGGGCATGGGCCTCGATCTGGTCGATGCAGGTCTTGGCAAAGGCGTCGCGGTCGGCATCGCTCCAGGCCTTTCCTTCGATCTGGGGCGGGGCGTATTGCACGAAGCAGGACATGAAATGCTTGCCCGGGGGGGTCATCGTCGGGTCGATCATCGTGGGGATCATCACGTCCTGGAACGGGTGGCGGCTGAAGCGGCCCGCCTTCCAGTCGTCATAGGCGCGTTCCATCTGGTCGATCGTGTCGGTGAAATGCAGATCGCCCTTGATGTTGGGCGCCCCCTCGGGGAGCGCGGTGAAGCGCGGCAGGCCGTCGAGCGCGATGTTGAGCTTGCCGGAGGAACCGCGGGTCTTGAACCGTTCCACCCGTTTCACGAAATCGGGCGGCAGTTCCTTGCGGTCAACATGGCCAAGGAAGGTGCGGCGAACATCCATGTTGGACAGGACGCGGCGGGCGGCGATTTCATCGCCATTGGCCAGCACGACACCAGTGGCGCGGCCATTGGAAATGCGCACCTCCTGCACGCCTATCCCTGCGCGGATTTCCCCCCCCGCAGCGCGGAAGCTTTCGGCCAGGGCGCGGGTGATCGACCCCATGCCACCCCGTGCGTAGCCCCATGCGCCCACATTCCCATCCACGTCGCCCATGGCGTGATGGAGAAGGACATAGGCGGTGCCGGGCGACATCGGGCCGAGTGCGGTGCCGATGATCGAGCCCACGGCCTGATAGGCCTTTACTGCGGGGTTTTCGAAGTATTCGTCGAGGAAGTCGCTGATCGACATGGTCCAGAAGCGCAGCATGTCGCAGAGAGCGGCTTCGGACTGCCCGGTGATCTGGCGGCCGAGCCAGAGCAGTTCGGATAGGTCGCGGGGATGGAAACTGGCGAGGTCCGGCGGGCGGCGCATCAGCATGGGCCGGATCAGGCGGCAGTTGCGCAGGATATCGCGGGCGTAGCGGTCATAGGCTTCGGCATCGCGGCGGGAATGGCGGGCGATTTCGCGGCGGTTCGATTCATGGTCGCGGAACATGCCCAGATAGCCGCCGTCGCGCGTCATCAGCGCGCCGCCCTCATAGGGCAGGATTTGCAAGCCGTGGCGCGACAGGTCCAGATCGCGCATGATCTCGGGCCGGAAGAGGCTGCTGACATAGGAGCAGTTGGAATAGGTGAACCCAGGATAGAGTTCGCGGCTGACTGCGGCGCCACCGATCCAGTCGTTCTTTTCGACGATGACGGTCTTCAGCCCGGCGCGCGCCAGATAGCAGGCCGCGACAAGGCCATTATGTCCTGCCCCGATAACGACGGCATCATACATGGGCGGGTTCCCTGGCCGCCTCAGACTCCAGATCCTCCAGCGTCAGGTCCACGGCGGTTTCGACGGCGCGCAGCGTGTCGGTCAGGCAGGTCGGATCAAGACCATGGGCCTCGCACATGAACCAGGGTTCGCGGCTGTCGGGTTCGCAGATGATGCCCAGATCGTGCAGGTAATACGCCATGCGGTCGTAGAAGCTGTAATCCGACGTCTTCCAGGCGCGATAGTTGTCGGGCGGTTCGGGCGCGAAGAAGAGGCCGAACATCGAGGGATGGCCGGAAAAGGAATGGACGATCCCGCGCGCGTTCAGGATGGCCGAGATGCCCGCCTTCAGGCGTTCGCCATAGTTGGCCAGGGTTTCCAGTGCCGGGGTTTCGTCCAGGATGCGCAGACATTCCTCGGCGGCGGCAAGGCTGACGGAATGGGCGGTATAGGTGCCGCCATGGCTTGCCCCGCCATAGCGGAAGGAGCGCATCACCTCTTCCCGCCCGGCGACGACGGCGATTGGATAGCCGTTCGCCACGGCCTTGGCGAAGGTGGTGATGTCGGGGGTGACGCCAAGGATGCCCTGGATGCCGCCCTTGCCGACGCGGAAGCCCGATTTCACCTCGTCGATGATGAGCATGACGCCGTAGCGGGTGCAGAGTTCGCGGGCGAGGCGGACATATTCGGCGCTGGCCATGATCGAGCAGCAATTGCCCTGGATCGGTTCGATCAGCATGGCGGCGAACTGGTTGCCATGGCGGCGGAACACATCTTCCAGCCGTTGCAGATCGTTCATCGGTGTCAGGTGGGCGAGGCTGCGGACGGTGGGTGGGATGCCCTTGCCATAGGGCACAACTTCGGGGTCGGCATTGCCGCCCTGCTGCCAGCCCTCGACATCGGCCTGCCACATCGCGGCATCGAACAGGCCGTGATAGCCGCCTTCCACGAGCAGATAGGATTCCCGTCCCGTATGGGCGCGGGCAAGGCGCAGCGCGGCCATGACCGCCTCGGTCCCCGAATTGGAGAAGCGGACGAGTTCGGCGGCGGGGACCATCTTGGCGATGCGGTCGGCGACGATGAGTTCGCGTTCGGTCGAGAGGGCGAAGACGCCGCCAACCTCCATCCCCTTGCGGGCGGCGGCATCGACGCGGTCATCGGCATAGCCGAGGATCGCGGGGCCATAGCCGAGGCGGTAATCGACATAGCAATTGTCGTCGATATCCCATGTCCGCCCGCCCTTGCCGCGCGCAACATAGATCGTGCGATCCTCGCCCCAGTAGCGGAAGGTGGAGGAAACGCCCAAGGGCAGCCGCTTCACGGCGCGTTGGAACTGGGCGTTCGATTTCGTGAGGGTGCGATGGGGCGGGAGGGTCATGCAGGACTCGCGCAGTTGTGATGACCAAGGCTGGCATTCGATTGACTGGGTTGTCAATCAATTCTTTTCCCGTGCAGGTTTTCGCGCTAGTCTGCCTTTGTCTGGCGCGGCTTTGCCGCTACATGGGCATCAGTTTCCGAAAGGTGAGCCGTGACACGACCTGCGCTTCAGACCGACCCGCGCCCGCCCCGCACCCTGAGCAAGGATGCGCGCCGGGCGCAGCTGATCGAAGCGACGATCAGCACGATGGCGGAATTCGGCTATTCCCGCACCACGCTGACGGCGGTGGCGAAGCGGGCGGGCCTGTCGCATGGGCTGGTGCTGTTCCATTTCGACACGAAGGAGAACCTTCTGTCCGAGACGCTGGATTTCCTGTCGGAGGAATATCGGGCGAACTGGCAGGCGGCGCTGGCCGCGGCGGGGGATCGCCCCGAGGCGCAGCTTGAGGCGCTGGTGCGGGCGGATTTCAACCCGGTGATCTGCACGCGCGACCGGTTGGCGGCCTGGTGCGCCTTCTGGGGGGAAAGCCAGAGCCGGCCGATCTATCAGGCGCGCTGCGGATCGAATGACGAGCATTACAATCGCGTGCTGGAGGGCATCTGTGCCGAGATGAACCTTCGGCATGGCTATTCGCACGATCCAGCACGGGTGTCGCGGCTGATCCGCATTTCCATCGAAGGGGTCTGGCTGGACCTGATGACGATGGCGGCGCCCTATGCGACGGAAGAGGCGATGGCGACGGTCTGGCTGGGGCTGTCGGCCTTGTATCCCCGGCAGTTTCAGCCCCTGACCTGATCCGCCCTGAGCCAGCGCAGGAACAGCGCCAGCGGGCGGCTGGCCGGGCGCATCTGCGGCCAGACGAGGGCGTAGCGCCCGTCGAGCGTGAGATAGTCCGACGCGGCCGGGACGAGGCGGCCACGGGTGAATTCCACCTCGGCGAGGAAGGACGGGAGCAGCGCCACGCCGAAGCCGAGTGCGGCCGCCTCGGCCATATGGGCGAACTGGTCGAAGAGCATGCCGCGCAGCCGGTCGGCCGCCAGACCCTGGCGGCGGAACCAGTCTTCCCAGGCGCCGGGGCGGCTTTCGAGATGGAGGAGGGGGAGCGACAGCAGCGCCTCGGGGGCGGGCGGGCCGTCGGGGCAGAGGGAGGGGGCGCAGGCGGGGATGATGCGGTCCTGCATGAGGTCGAGGTAATCCACGCCGAGCCAGTCGCGCGCGCCGAAATGGAGCGCGGCATCGAAGCTTTCGCGGGCGAAGTCGAAGGGGGCGAGGCGGGTGGAGAGGTTCACGGTGATGTCGGGGTGATCCTCGGCGAAGCGGCGAAGGCGCGGCATCAGCCAGTGGGTGCCGAAGGCGGGCAGGACGGCGAGGTTGAGGCTTTGCCGCGTGCCGGCCGCGCGGATCTTGAGCGAGGCGCGGGCGAGATCCTGAAGGTAGTCGCGGATGGAGGCGGCATAGTCGGCCCCGGCAGGGGTGAGAGCGAGCCCCTTGCCCTGGCGGTGGAAGAGGGTGACGCCGATCTGTTCTTCCAGATGCTTCAACTGCCGGCTGACGGCGGAATGGGTCAGGGACAGTTCCTCGGCCGCCGCCGTGGCGGAGCCGAGGCGTTCTACCGCCTCGAGAGCGAGGAGGGAACTGACCGAGGGAAGCAGGCGGCGCGGGGCGATCATGTGCGGTTTCCTCCAGCCATATGGAGAAAACATCGCTCATATGTGCGAAACATTCCAGATAGTATGGCGCGCGACGGGGCGAAAGCGCCCTGAAGGATGGGTTGGATGGATCGCTGCGAGATCGTGCATGAGAATTTCCTGCGCCGGGTGGCCGCGCGGGATTTCCCCGAGGGCCGGGCGCCGGGCGGGCCGATGACGGCGGAACAGGCAGTGGCGGCCTATCGCGCGGCCTGCCTCACGCGGGCGCTGGACCGGCAGAGCCGGGCGATGCAGAGGGCGGGGCAGGGGTTCTATACTATCGGGTCATCAGGGCATGAGGCGATGGCGGCGGTGGCGCTGGCGCTGCGACCCGACGACATGGCCTTCCTGCATTACCGCGATGCGGCCTTCCAGATCGCCCGCGCGGGGCAGGTGCCGGGACAGAACCCGACATGGGATATCCTGCTGTCCTTTGCCTCTTCGTCCGAAGACCCGATCTCGGGCGGGCGGCACAAGGTTCTGGGGTCGCGTGCGTTGATGATACCGCCGCAGACATCGACCATCGCGAGCCATCTGCCGAAGGCGGTGGGGGCGGCCTATTCCGTGGGGGCGGCACGGCGGCACCGGCCGGAACATGCCATCCTGCCGGAGGATGCGGTGGTGATGTGCAGCTTCGGCGATGCATCGGCGAACCATTCCACGGCGCAGGGCGCCTTTAACGCGGCGCAATGGACCGCCTATCAATCGGTTCCTCTGCCGCTGATGTTCGTCTGCGAGGATAACGGGATCGGGATTTCGACGCGGACGCCGGCGGGATGGATCGAGGCGACCTTCGGCGGGCGTCCGGGGTTGCGCTATTTCAAGGCGGATGGGCTGGACCTGTTCGACGCCTATCGCGTGGCGCGCGAGGCGGCGGATTGGGTGCGGGCGCGGCGGAAGCCCGCCTTCCTGCATCTGCGGACGATCCGGCTGTTCGGCCATGCCGGGGCGGATGTGCCGACGACCTATCTGCCGCGCGAGATGGTGGAGGCGGAGGAGGCGCAGGACCCGCTGCTGCATGCAGTGCGGCTGCTGGATCAGGCGGGGGTGATGGCGCCGGAGGCAGCACTTGCGCTGTATGAGGAGAGCTGCGCGCGGGTGGCGCGGGTGGCAGGCGAGGCGGTGACGCGGCCCCGGTTGAAGACGGCGGCGGATGTGATGGCGAGCCTGATCCCGCCGCGCCGGGAGAACCGGCCGACGAACGGCCCGACGCCCGAGGCGCGGGCGGCGGCTTTCGGGGCCGATCTGAAGGCCATGGAGGAGCCGCAGATCCTGTCGCGGCTGGTGAACTGGGCGCTGACGGACCTGATGCTGGCGCATCCCGAGATCGTCATGATGGGCGAGGATGTGGGGAGGAAGGGCGGCGTCTATGGCGTGACGCAGAAGTTGCAGGCGCGGTTTGGGGCGGATCGCGTGATCGACACGTTGCTGGATGAACAGTCGATCCTTGGCCTTGCCATTGGCATGGCGCAGAACGGGTTCGTGCCGCTGCCGGAGATCCAGTTCCTCGCCTATCTGCACAATGCCGAGGATCAGATACGGGGCGAGGCGGCGACGCTGCCCTTCTTTTCCAACGGGCAGTTCAGCAACCCGATGGTGCTGCGGATCGCGGGGCTGGGCTATCAGAAGGGCTTTGGCGGGCATTTCCACAATGACAATTCGCTGGCCGTGCTGCGCGACATTCCGGGGGTCATCCTTGCGGTGCCGTCGAACGGGGCGGATGCGGCGATGATGCTGCGCGAATGCGTGCGGCTGGCGCGCGAGGAGCAGCGGGTCGTGGTGTTTCTGGAGCCCATCGCGCTTTATCCGATGCGGGACCTGCATGCGGAGAAGGACGGCGGCTGGATGCGGACCTATCCCGATCCGTCGCGGCGCATCGCCTTTGGCGAGGTGGGCGTAACGGGGGAGGGGACGGAGCTTGCCATCGTGACCTTCGGGAATGGTGTGTATTTCTCCAATCAGGCCTTGCCCGCGCTGGAGGCGGCGGGGATCGGGGCGCGGATCGTGGACCTGCGCTGGATTTCACCCTTGCCGAAGGCGGGCATCACGGCGGCGGTGGAAGGCTGCGCGCATGTTCTGGTGGTGGATGAGACACGGCATTCGGGCGGTGTGGCCGAAGCGGTGATGGCGCATCTGGCGGAGGTGTCGGCGGCGCGGGTCGCACGGATCACGGCAGAGGACAGCTTCATTGCGACCGGGCCTGCCTATGCGGCGACGATGCCGTCGAAGGAGGGGATCGTCGCGGCGGCGCTGCGGTTGACGGGGCGGGTGGCATGACGACGGCGGTGGTGATCTGTCCCGGACGCGGCAGCTATAACGCGGCGGAGCTGGGTTATCTGGGGCGGTGTTTCCCGGATACGGGTCTGCTGGCGCGGTTCGATGCGATCCGGGCGGAGGCGGGGCAGGAGCCGGTTTCGGCGCTGGACGGGGCGGCGGGTTTTTCGATGGCGCGGCACGGGCGCGGGGATCAGGCGAGTGCCTTGATCTATGCGGCGAGCCTTGGGGATTTCCTGTCGATCTGGCCGGAAATCGACGTGGTGGCGGTCACCGGCAATTCGATGGGCTGGTACACGGCGCTGGCCTGTGCCGGGGCGGTGACGCCGGAGGACGGGTTCCGCATCGCCAATGGGATGGGCCGCCTGATGCAGGAGGCGATGATCGGCGGGCAGAGCCTTTATCCCTGGATGGGCGAGGATTGGGTGGCCGATCCGGCGCGCAAGGCGGCGCTGCTGGCGCTGATTGCTGAGATTGACGGGCGGCCGGGGCATCGGCTGGCGCTGTCCATCGACCTTGGCGGGATGCTGGTCGTGGCCGGGAATACCGAGGGACTGCGCGCCTTCGAGGCGGCGGTGGAGCCGGTGGGCGGGCGGTTCCCGATGCGGCTGGCCAATCATGCGGCCTTTCACTGCGATCTTCAGACGCCGGTGGCGGCGGCGGGGCGGGCGGCGCTGCCCGAAACCCTTTTCGGCCGGAACCGGGTGCCGATGATCGACGGGCGCGGGCATGTCTGGTGGCCGGGGGCGGCCACGCCGGGGGCCATCCACGACTATACGCTGGGGCATCAGGTGGTGGAGCCTTACGATTTCACCGCGGCGATCCGCAGCGCGGCGCGCGAGTTTGCGCCGGACCTCTTCATCCTTGCCGGGCCGGGCAATGCGCTGGGGGGTGCGGTGGCGCAATCCCTGATCCTTTCGGGATGGCGCGGCATGCGGGCCAAGGCCGATTTCCAGGCGCGTCAGGAGACGCGCCCCCTTCTCATCTCGATGGGCCTGCCGGAACAGCGCGGGACCGTGACCACAGGAGCCGACACATGACCAGCCATGCCACCACGCTTGCCGCAGCCGGGCTGACGCAGGCCGATCTGACGGGGGGAAGCCTTGTCGTGCGGTCCCCCATCGACGGGGCGGAACTGGGACGTATCCGCGAGACGGACCCGGCGGAGATGCCGGCGGTGATCGCCCGTGCGCAGGCGGCCTTTCGTGCCTGGCGCGAAGTGCCTGCGCCGCGGCGGGGGGAGCTGGTCCGGCTTCTGGGCGAGGAGTTGCGGGCGGCCAAGGCGGAACTTGGCGCGCTGGTGACGCTGGAGGTGGGGAAGATCACCTCGGAGGGTCTGGGCGAAGTGCAGGAGATGATCGACATCTGCGACTTTGCCACGGGGCTGTCGCGTCAGCTTTACGGGCTGACCATCGCGAGCGAGCGGCCGGGACACCGGATGGCGGAGACCTGGCATCCGATGGGGCCGGTTGGGGTGATCAGCGCCTTCAACTTCCCCGTGGCGGTGTGGTCCTGGAACGCGGCGCTGGCGTTGGTATGCGGCAATCCGGTGATCTGGAAGCCGTCGGAAAAGACGCCGCTGACGGCGCTGGCCACGCATCGGATCCTCGAGCGGGCGCTGGCGCGGTTCGGGGATGCGCCGGAGGGGCTGTGCCAGCTGGTGATCGGCGGGCCGGAGATCGGAGCGGCGCTGGTCGCATCGCGCGAGGTGCCGATCCTTTCGGCGACCGGGTCCACGCGGATGGGCGGGATCGTGGGGCCGCAGGTCATGGCGCGCTGGGGGCGGCCGATCCTGGAACTGGGGGGCAACAATGCAATGATCGTCGCGCCTTCGGCCGATCTCGACATGGCGGTGCGGGCCATCGTCTTTGGCGCGGTGGGAACGGCGGGGCAGCGCTGCACGTCGCTGCGGCGGCTGATCGTGCATCGGTCGGTTCGGGAGAAGCTGCTGGAGCGGCTGACACGGGCCTATGCGAGCCTGTCCATCGGCGATCCGCGCAAGGAGGGGACGCTGATCGGCCCATTGGTGGATCATGCCGCACGCGACCGGATGCTGGCGCAGCTGGACCGCGCCCGAGCGGAGGGTGGCATTGTGCATGGCGGGCGGGCAGTGACGGAGGGCGTGCCTGCGGGCGGGGCCTATGTGGAACCGGCACTGGTGGAGATGCCGGGACAGACGGAGTGCGTGCGAGAGGAGACCTTTGCGCCGATCCTTTACATGATGGGCTATGACCGGTTGGAAGAGGCCATCGCGATTCAGAACGATGTGCCGCAGGGGCTGTCTTCCTGCATCTTCACGCTGGACCTGCGCGAGGCGGAAACCTTCCTGTCGGCGGCCGGTTCCGATTGCGGGATCGCCAATGTGAATATCGGGCCTTCGGGGGCCGAAATCGGCGGGGCCTTCGGAGGCGAGAAGGAAACCGGGGGCGGGCGCGAGAGCGGATCGGATGCCTGGAAGGGCTATATGCGGCGGCAGACAAGCACGGTGAACTATTCCAACCGCCTGCCTCTGGCGCAGGGCGTGCGCTTTGACCTCTGAGACGATCCTGTGGAGGGCGACTGGCGGGGAGCCCATTGGTGCGGCCCCCCTGCGTGGGCGGGTCGTCGTCGATCTGGCCGTCATCGGGGGCGGTTTCACCGGCTGCGCAGCGGCATTGGAAGCGGCACGGATGGGTGCCTCTGTCATCCTGCTGGAGGCAGAGACGATTGGCCATGGCGGATCGGGGCGCAATGTCGGGCTGGTGAATGCCGGGTTGTGGTTGCCGCCCGACGAGGTGATCGCACGGCTGGGAGAGGAGGCAGGGGCGCGGCTGGTGGCGGAGCTGGCGGCTGCCCCCGACCGGGTTTTCGACCTTATCGCGCGGGAGGGGATCGACTGCGAGGCGCGGCGGGCGGGCACGCTGCATCTGGCCCATGCGCCTTCGGGGTTGCGCGATCTGAAAGGGCGGCTGGCACAAGGTAGGTGGCGAGGCGCGCCGCTGGTGCTGCTGGATGCGGCGGAGACGGAGCGGCGGACCGGAACGGCGGCCTATCAGGGTGCGTTGTTCGATCCGCGCGCAGGGACGATCCAGCCGCTTGGCTATGTGCGGGGGCTGGCGCGGACGGCGGTCCGGGCGGGGGCGGCGCTGCATGAGGGGACCCCGGTGCGGGCCTTGGATCGGCTGGCAGAGGCATGGAGCCTGACGACGCCGGAGGGCGAGGTGCGGGCAAGATCGGTGCTGGTGGCGACGAATGCCTATCACCTTGGGCCGCTTGCCGCGGTGCGGCCGGAATTCGTGACCGTCAGCTATGGGCAGGTGGCGACCGATCCCCTGCCGCAGCGGATGCGTTCCAGGCTGCTGCCAGGGGGCGAAGGGTGCTGGGACACGGCGCTGGTGATGTCGTCCTTCCGCATGGATGCCGACGGGCGGCTGATCCTTGGCGCGATCGGCGATTTCAGCGGGCCGGGGCGCGCCATCCATCAGGACTGGGCCGCGCGGAAGATGGCCGCGCTTTTCCCCGATCTGGCCGGTATGCCCTTCCGGTACTGCTGGAGCGGACGCATTGCAATGACCTCGGACCATGTTCCGAAGATCCTCGGCTTCGGCCCGTCGGCGCTGGCCTGTTTCGGCTATTCGGGGCGGGGGATCGGCCCGGGCACCGTCTTCGGGACAGAGGCGGCGCGGGCGCTGTTGACCGGCGCGGCGGATGGGCTGCCGCTGCCCATGGTGACGATGCATCGGGAGAAGGCGGCCGCCCTGCGCGGAACGGGCGTGGAGGCCGGGGCCTGTATCGCCCATCTGGCGGGTGCGCGGCAAGGATCGACGGGGGGAAGGTGACGGATCGCCCTTGTCCGAGCATCAACCGAGGATCGAGAGCGTGCCTGGCCGCAAGGCGCAAAATCCGGCAGGCGGCAAAGCGCGCAGGGGTCGAGGCCCCTGAGCTTTCTGCAAGTATATGAATGTATTGGGTTATTTCATAAACTTCGGTTTGTGCGCCTCATCCGAAGGCTGATCGGGCATGCCCAAACCTATGGCCTATGGCGAAGCGCAACGGAGGTGACCATCCCTTGTTGCGTCACGGGAGGAACCCGTCGGCAAACCTGTCGAGAGGGCAGGGGCAACACGGCCCCGCCCGGCCATAACAGAAAAGGACCAAGAGCATGAAGAAGACACATCGCATCCTCGCCATGACCGCCGCCGCTGTGGTCGCCGCTCAGGCGGGCTTTGCCCAGACGACGACGACACCGACCGCGCCGACGGTGCCGAGTCAGGCGCCGATCAATCTGGATTTCCTCGGCACGCTGTTCCGGGGCGACACCCCGCCGACCGAGGAAAGCGTCCGTTCGGCCTTTTCGACGGCCGGACTGACGGTTGACCGGTATCGCACCGGTTGGGACGGGGAAATCCGTGTCCGCGCGACCACTGCCGACGGGCAGGAAGTGCGTGTCCGCGTCGAAGAGGGTGAAGTGCGTTACTCGCTGCGGTCGGGTGGCGACAGCACCGACGACAACGGTGCTGCGGACACGTCGGATGACAACGGCCCCAGCTCGGATTCGAACGGGTCGGATACCAGCGACAATACCCGCGACGGCAACGGCAATGGCGGCGGTTCGGGTGGTGGCAACGGCGGCAAGAGCTGAGCCGTCACCGGCATGACCCTTGCGGCACCGCCTAGCCCGGGCGGTGCCGCACCGGGCCGCGGTTTTCGAACCAGCGGAAGGCAAGCACGATGAGCCCTGCAAGCGCCAGATAGGCCAGGGCGAGCAGCAGGAGCGGTTCGTAGATGATGAACGTATCCTGCCGGACGCGGCTGGCCACGGCGTAGATTTCGACGACGGTGATCGTTGCGACGAGGGGGGTGGCCTTCATCTGGAGCACGGTCTCTCCGCCCAGAGTGGGCAGGACGGCGCGCAGGGCCTGCGGCAGCCAGATGCGCCAGAGGATCAGGTGGCGGGGCATGCCCATGGCGCGCGCCGCCTCCAACTGCCCGCGGGGAACGGAGCGGAAGGCACCGCGCATCACCTCTCCCTCATAGCCCGCGAAGGAGAGGGTGAGGGCAAGCAGCGCATAGGGCCAGGCCTGCCGGAGGATCGGCCAGAGATCGCTTTCGCGGATCCAGGGGAATTGCGGGAACAGCGAGCCGAGGCCGTAATAGAGCAGCCAAATTTGCAGCAGCAGGGGTGTCCCCCGGATCACGGTGCAGAATATCCTGGCGGGCGTGGCCAGGAACCACGGTCCCGCCGCCTGTGCCAATCCCAGAGGGATGGCGAGGGCCATGCCGAAAATCGAGGAGAGGACAAGCAGCCAGATCGTGCGCCACAGGCCTTCGGCCATCATGGGCGCGTATTTGGGCAGCCAGTCCCAGCGCATCTGGGTGACGCAGAGCCAGACCAGAGCAAGCCCGATCAGGATCAGGACGATGCGATGAGGTTGCAGCCAGCCGCGCATGCCCCTAGCCCCCCGCATTGCGCGGCTCGCCCCGCCGCGCCCAGCGTTCGATGCGCGCGAAGGCCCAGCCGGAGAGGAGGGTGACGATCAGGTAGATCGCCCCTGCCGCCATGAAGAAGGTGAAGAAGGCCTTGGTCGTGCTGGCGGCCTGACGCGTGGCGAAGGTGAGTTCGGAGAAGCCGACGACGGCAAGGAGGGCGGTGTCCTTGGTGGCGATCAGCCAGAGGTTGGCAAGTCCCGGCATGGCAAGACCGAGCATGCAGGGAAAGATGATCCGCCGCGCCATGAGGAGGGGCGGCATTCCCATGGCCTTTGCGGCCTCTACCTGCCCTTGCGGGACGGCGAGCAGGGCGCCGCGCAGCACTTCGGTCGCATAGGCGCCCTGAACGATGCCGAGGACGGTGATCCCCGCCGCGACGCCGGAAATCTGAACGCGTTCATGGCCGAAGGCGATGAGGATCTGGTTCACCAGATCGGTCACGCCGAAATAGAGGATCAGGATCAGGATCAGTTCCGGCACGGCGCGGACGATGGTCGTGTACATCGACAGCAGATCACGGGTGATGGGGCCGCCATGCAGCTTGCCCCATGCCCCCAAGGTGCCGAGGATCAGGCCGAGGCCGAAGGCCCCGACCGCGATCAGCAAGGAGTTCCAGAGCCCGGCCAGAAGGGTTGCCCCCCAGCCGGGTGGAGAGAAGGAGAGAAGGCCGAGGGTTTCCACGCCCCTCTGTCCGCCGGGCCTGCGCCTCAGTTCCCGTAGATCGAGGAGGCGAAGTAGCCTGCCGTGATCTTGTCATAGGTGCCATCGGCCAAAACCCCGGCGATGCCCTTGTTGAAGGCGGCCTTCAGCTCTTCCTCGCCCTTGCGCAGGCCTACGCCCACGCCAAGGCCCAGAACCGAAGGATCATCGGCCACGGTTCCCTTCACTTCGCAGCAGGCCTGGCCTTCGGGCGTGGCGAGGAAGGCATCCAGAGCGATGCTGTCTGCCTGAATCGCGTCGATCCGGCCTGCGACAAGGTCCTGGTTCGCCTCATCCTGCGTCTGATAGGTCTTCACCTCGGCGGCGACGGGGGCGAAATACTTCTCGACATAGGCCTGATGAACGGTGGAGACCTGAACCCCGATGATCTTGCCGGTCAGGCCTTCGGGCGTGGCGTCCATCTCCATCCCCTTGGTGCCGACGACGACGGTGGGGGTGTTGTAATACTTGTCCGAGAAGTCGATGGTCTTCATCCGCTCTTCGGTGATCGACATCGACGCCATGATCGCGTCGATCTGGCCAGCCGTCAGCGCCGGGATGATGCCGTCCCAGGCCACCGGCACGATTTCGCAGGTCAGGCCGCCGGCCGCGCAGATCGCGCCGATCATCTCCACCTCCCAGCCGACCCAGGCGCCGCTGGCATCCTGGCTGGCGAAGGGAGGATAGGCTTCGGCGGCGATGCCCACCTTGACGTTCTGCGCGCTGGCGGCGCCGGCCATCAGGCCGAGGGTCAGCGCAAGGGCGGCGGTCATGTTCTTTTTCATCGGTCAGACTCCCTGATTTGGTTTTTTCCCCCTCTCAGCCCACGGACCGGAGGAATTGCTGAAGGCGCGGCGATTGCGGTGCGCCGAAGACCTGATCGGGCGGGCCCTGTTCTTCGACCTGCCCATTGGCGAGGAAGATGACATGGCTTGCCACTTCCCGCGCGAATTTCATCTCATGCGTGACGAGGATCATGGTGCGGCCCTCTGCGGCGAGGCCGCGGATGACTGCGAGCACCTCGCCGACCAGTTCGGGGTCGAGCGCGGAGGTGGGTTCGTCAAAGAGCATCGCCCGGGGTTCGATGCAGAGGGCGCGGGCAATGGCGGCGCGTTGCTGCTGGCCACCGGAAAGGAAAGCGGGGTAGCTGTCGGCCTTTTCGGCCAGGCCGACGCGGGCGAGCAGGCTGCGGGCGCGGTCGGTCGCCTCGGCCCTGGAGACGCCGAGGACGTGGACGGGCACTTCGATCAGGTTGTCGAGCACTGTCTTATGGGTCCAGAGATTGAAGCTCTGGAACACCATGCCCAGACTGCGGCGGATGCGTTCGATCTGGCGACGATCGGCCGGCCCGCCACCATCGGGACGCTGGCGGACCTCTTCCCCGGCGATGACGATGCGGCCCGCGCTGGGGGTTTCAAGGAAGTTGATGCAGCGCAGCATGGTGGATTTGCCGGACCCGGAGCCCCCGATGACGGCGATGACATCGCCTTCATGGGCGGTCAGATCGACGCCTTTCAGAACCTCATGCGGGCCGAAGGACTTGCGCAGGCCTTCCACCCGGATCGCCTCGGTGGCGCTCTTGTCCGTCAGGGGAACCGTAACGCCCAAACCCGCGCCCACCTTGTTGTTCATCCGGAGAACAGGTTAGCCGCGCCAAGCCCCGGTCTGGCAAGAGAAATCGTTTTGTGCCCGAAAGGCCCGCCCGGAACGGCCTCACCCCGGATGACGTCTGGGTGAGAAAGCGGCCCTCAGAGGCCTTCGCGCCGCCCTGGAGCGGCAATAATCGCACCTGCGTCATGCTGCCGCACTTCCGTGGACCGACCGCATGGCCACCTCGGGTTGAACCGACCCGGGGCGAGAAGAAGGAGGAACAACAGGATGTCTGGACTTTTTCGTGGAACCTGGATCGTCGTCGCATGTCCGGATGGGGCGATGATCCTTGAAAATGCCGGATGCATGCGCAATCCCGACTTGCGCCTGATCGACCGTATGGATGCGCCGGATACCCCGCGCCCGGAGGGCTGGGCCACCCTTCCCGAGGTGACAGATCGCAGCCGTCTGGCCACCACCGCGCTGGCGGCGCAGCTTGTGGGGCGGCTGGCGCGCGAGGCGGCGCGTGGGCGGGCGGAGCGGCTTGTCCTGGCGGCGCCGACGCCGCTTCTGGATGCGATACGGGCCCGCCTTGACGAGGAGTTGCGGGCGCGGGTCGTGTTGGCGCTGCCGAAGACTCTGACGCGGCAACCGCTGGGAAAGATCGTGACCGAAGTGAATGCCGCCCTGGGGCAGGCGGCCTGAGCGGGATCAGCGAACCCCGGCACCTGGCCGGTGAGGGAGACTGGCGTCCTGACCCGGCAAGGCGGCAGGGATGGGGTTTGCGGCGCCCCGGCGGAATGCCGCCCAAACCCCTGAAATGATATACTTTCAGGTAGCAGGATGGCTTTCGTCGGTCTTGCACCCCATGCTGGAATGCATAGACTCCGGGTGACGCGGAGAAGTGGGTCATGATGATTGACGTGGATGTCATCACGGAAGTGCGCGAAACGCTGGGAGACGACACCTTCCGCGCCTTCGTGAAACGCATGCTGGCAGAGGTGGAGGAGACCACCGCCAGACTGACGCAATTGCTGGCTGAGGGTGATTTCGAAACACTGGCGCGGACGGCACATCGGACATCGGGTTCGGCGGCCAGCATTGGGGCGAAGGCGCTGCATGCGGCGCTGAAGGAAATCGAGAACGTCGCCCGAACCGAGGATGCGGTGCGGCGCTTGCCCCAGCTCATCGCGGCCATACCCGGCCGCGCGCAAGAGACAGGGGATGCCCTTATCTCGGCGGTTGCGGGTTAGGGCGCCGCGGAGGCATCGGGGCGGCCGTCGCGGCAGGGTCTTTCAGGCGTCTGCTGGACATAGCCTGATGTTATCAAAACGATGAATGCAGGTTTGTCTGAGGTCTAGCGCCGCCAGACGACGGCGTTTTCGTGACGCAGGATAAGCTGCTGCATGGAGTTGAAGGACTCCACCACGAAATCCGCGAAGCTGGCGGCGGCCGGGTTGCCTCTCGGGCCTGCGAGGCGCAGGACACCGAGGTTGCGCTGCGGCTGCGGGATATCGACCGGCAGGACGGCGATGCGGTTCTGCTTGCGTTCGGCGAAATAGACCGAAAAGGGCAGGACAGCGAGGGCATCGGTTTCCGCCATGTAGTTGATGACGGAAAGGAGCGATCCGCCGGAATAGCGGATATCGAGATCGGAGGAACCGAGCGAGGAGCGGATGGCGAAGAGATCGGCCAGAAGCGGTGAGCCGGGGAGGGGAGCGACCCAGGGGTAACGGCCCAGATCGGCGGTTGTCAGCCGCTTTGCACGTTGCAGGGGATGGCCCTGCCGACAGCAGGCCACATTGCGCGCCGCAAGAATGGGAATGAATTCAAGCCCCTCTGGCTCGCCAGAGGTTCCCAGAGGCACGATGCCAAGATCAAGCTGGTCGGATTGCAGGCCGAGGGCCACTTCGGAGAGGTTCCCGTAGCTTTGCTGGAACATCACGTCAGGGTGGTGGTTCTGGAAGTTGGCAATGATCCGGCTGACCATCGCATCCATGAAGAAGGGCACGCCACCGACGCGCACCAGCCCGCGGGTGCCGCGCAGGAGGCTTTGCACGGCCTCGGTCGCGCGGCGGCTTTCGGCGAGGATGCGCCGCCCATGTGCCGCCAGCTGCATCCCCAGCGGTGTTGCCTGAAGGGGGCGACGGTCCCGGATGAAAAGGGGCTTGCCGACGCGCGCCTCCAGCTGGGCCAAGGCGCGCGACATGGCGGGTTGCGACAGTCCCAACGCCGCCGCGCCCTTGCTGACGCTGCCGGCATCGACGACGGCAGAGAGCTGAATGAGGTGGGATTCGCTGAGCTTCATAACAAAATGGTATATTGATCTTCCGAAAAGTCATCAGCCGACCGGATCGCGCCACCTAACCTTTGTGCTGGAAGAGGGGGAGCGGGCATGGACGGGCATCACGCCAGTTCGGAAGGCCACAGGATCGCGGCGGCGTTGCGCCAGCGGCTGGATGCCGCTGCACCGGGGCGTCTGGCGGATGCTGTCCGCCTGATCACGGCGCATGCCTTCCAGATCATCGCGACCTTGCGGCCAAGCCCGGAGGAACTGGATGCCGTGGTGCAGTTCCTGACCGAAGTCGGCTATGCGACCGATGCGCGGCGGCAGGAATGGGTATTGCTTGCCGATGTCTTCGGGCTGTCCGACGGCGTGATGAACGGCGACGAGGGAACGCCCGAGGGGGTGACACCCTCGGCCCTTGCCGGGCCCTTCTATCGGGCCGATGCGCCACTTCTGCCATTGGGCGCGGACCTCTGCCGGAACGGGGAAGGTGATCCCCTTTCGGTGCGGGGGCGGGTGCTGTCTCAGGCGGGCGAGGGGCTGGCCGGGGCTGTCGTGGAGGTCTGGCACGCCAATGCCTTGGGTCGCTATGAGAATCAGGACCCGGATAACCAGCCCGAGCATAACCTGCGCGGCAGGTTCATCACCGATGCCGATGGCCAGTTCCGGTTCCGCACGATCCGCCCGGCGGGCTATGCCTTGCCGGATGACGGGCCGGTGGGCCAATTGGCGCGCCGGATCGGCCTTTCGCTGGACCGGCCCGCGCATATTCACTTTGCGGTCACGGCGCCCGGCCACCACCGACTTGTGACCGCGATCTTCGATGGCAGTGACGCGGCCATCGACAGGGACGCCCTGTTTGCCGTCAAGCCCGGGCTGATCGGGGATTTCCGGCCCGATGGCCCCGGATGGGCGCTGGATGTGGTGCTGGTGCTTGCCGGTGCCGATGGCGGCAGCCCGCAGAAACCCAAGACCCATGACATGGAAGGATGACGAAAATGGCCCTCGTCACTGGTTACCATCATCTGACGATGAGCACGCATGGCGTGCAGGAAGATTACGATTTCTACACGAAGATCCTCGGTCTCTATTCGGTCAAGCGGACTGTCCTTTTTGACGGCACGCTGCCGGTCTATCACCTTTACTACGGGTCGCGCTCGGGGGATGCCTCGACCATCATCACGACCTTTCCCTTCAAGAAGCCGGGAATCTATGGCCGTCGCGGCACGAACCAGACGCGGACGATCATGCAGTCGATCCCCGTCGGTTCTTCGGCCTTCTGGATCGAACGGTTGAACCGGATGGGGGTTCCGGCGACGGCGACGGAACGTTTCGGACTGAGCCGGGTCGCCTTTGCCCATCCGTGCGGCATTCCGCATGAGCTGGTGGAAAATCCCGCGGACAGCCGCCCTTCCATCGTGAACGAGGCGCAGGGGATCGGGGCGCAGCAGGGCATCCGGGGCATCTATGGCGGGGCTGTCGCGGTGATGGACACCTCGGCAATGGAAGAATTCCTGGATATCGGGATGCAATTCGCCCGCGAGGGCAGCGATGACCGGGGCAGTCTGTGGATGGTGCCAGCGGCCAAAGGGCGGACGGCGGCGCTGGAACTGATCCTTGACCGGGACAGCGCACAGGGGACCTGGACGCTGGCGGGTGGGACGGTCCATCACCTCGCATTCGATACCGGGAACGAGGAGAACCAGATCGCCCTGAAGGCCCGGCTGGAGGGCATGGGCTATACGGATGTGAGCGAGCAGAAGGATCGCAACTACTTTAAGTCGATGTACATGCGCAGCCCGGGCGGCGCGCTGTTCGAACTGGCCTGGACGGTTCCGGAAGGCTGGGCCAAGGACGAACCCGCCGATGCCATCGGCCAGTCGCTGGTCTTCCCGCCGTGGTTCGAGGATCGGCGGGCCGAGATGGAGGCCGGGCTGGAACCGGCGGCCTTCTGATGCCGGGCATAGCGGATCATCTTCTGCTGGGGTTGCCGCCCGCGGCCGCGAAGGTGGTCTGCGTGTTCCTGCACGGGCGGAACCAATCGCCCGAGGAGATGAACGCAGCGGTGATCCGGCGTCTGTCGGATTTGCCGGTCTGTTTCGTGCTGCCAAGGGCAGGCGAGGCCAACTGGTACAGTGCACGTGCCATTGATGCGCTGACCAGCGCGACACGGGAGGAACTGGGTCAGTCACTGGCGGATCTGGAGCGGCTGATTGCGGCCTTCCGCAGCGCGGCGGGAGATGTTCCTTTGCTGCTTGCCGGCTTCAGCCAGGGGGCGTGCCTTTCGCTGGAACATGCCTTTTCGGGGCGCGCCGCGCCGGATGCCGTGGTGGCCTTCACGGGTTGCCGTGTCGGCCTTTCGGGCTGTGAACGCGCGGCGGATCTGACGGCCGGGCTGCCGGTGTATCTTTCCGGTGGCAGTGACGATCCGTGGATTCCGGTGGCGGCCTTTGCAGAGGCCGCCATGGAACTGGGTCGGTGTGGTGCCGCCTTGCGCGCGGACCTGTTTCACGACCGGGCCCATGAGGTTTCGGAGCCCGAAATCGCGATGCTGGACGGGATACTGATGGACCTTTCCGCAGGGCAGCGGCCGAGGATGGAGGCTGCGCGATGATCCATCCCTTTGTTTTCCCCGGTCTATCGACACGCGTCGTCTTTGGCCATGGAACGCTGGCCGCGGTGCCGGAAGAGGTGGCGCGTCTTGGCCATTCGCGTGCATTGGTGCTGTCCACGCCGCAGCAGGAAGAGCAGGCGAAGGCCCTTGCCGCCACACTTGGGGAGCGGGCGGCGGGGGTCTTTGCGGGGGCGGTGATGCATACGCCGGTGGACGTGACGGAGGCCGCGATTGCTGCCTTCCGCGCCCATGGGGCGGATTGCGTCGTGAGCCTTGGGGGTGGATCGACGACCGGACTGGGCAAGGCCATCGCGCTGCGAACCGGGGCGGATCAGGTGGTGGTGCCCACGACCTATGCCGGGTCCGAAATGACGGATATCCTGGGCGAGACGGCCGCCGGGGAGAAGACCACACGCCGGGACCCGGCGATCCGGCCCGAGGTGGTGGTCTATGACGTTGACCTGACGCTGACCCTGCCGGTTGGCCTGACGGTCACCTCGGCACTGAACGCCATCGCCCATGCGATGGAAGGGTTCTATGCCCCGGACCGGAACCCGGTGACGGAGGCCCTGAGCCGCGAAGCCATGGTGGCCTTTCGGGACGCGCTGCCTGTTCTGATGCAGCATCCGCAGGATGCAGGGGCACGGGCCCAGGCGCTTTTTGCTGCCTGGGGCTGTTCCCTGACGCTGGGGCAGGTTTCGATGGCGCTGCATCACAAGCTGGCGCATGTGCTGGGCGGCAGTTTCGGGCTGCCCCATGCAGAGACCCATGCGGTGCTGCTGCCGCATACGACGGCCTTCAACGAGGATAGCGTGGGAGGCTTGCTGGACCCTATCGTACGGACCTTCGGGGAGGGGCGGGCGGGCGCAGGACTGTGGCATTTCGCAAGTTCCGTCGGTGCGCCGATGCGACTGGCCGATCTGGGGCTGTCATCATCCGATCTGGACCGCGCGGCCGAGATCGCGACCCGCAACCCCTATGCCAATCCCCGGACAATTGACCGGGATGGCATCCGTCGCCTGCTGCAAGACGCCTTCGACGGGCGCTGCCCGGACTGACTGATCGCCATCACGGCGAAACGAAACAAAGGGAGGAGAGAGAGATGATCACCAGACGGAAACTTCTGAAGACCGGAGCGGCAACGGGTCTTGCCATGGCCACACCGGGCCTGTTCGCCCCCGCCATCGCGCAAGGTGCGAAGATCCGTATCGGCTATGTCAGCCCGCAATCCGGGCCTCTGGCAGGGTTTGCGGAGAGCGACGCCTATAACATCGAGAGCTTTCTGGCGACGTCGGTCGGCCAGAACTTCGAAGTGATCGTGAAGGACAGCCAGTCCGATCCGAACCGCGCCGCCGCGGTGGCAAAGGAACTGATCGTGGATGACGAGATCAATCTGATGATCGTCGCCTCCACCCCGGAGACGACCAACCCCGTCGCCACCACCTGCGAGGCGGAGGGGATGCCCTGCATTTCGACCAAGGCGCCGTGGCAGCCCTGGTTCATCGGGCAGCAGGGCAACCCGGGCGACCCAGCAAGCTGGCAGCCGTTCGACTTTGCCTTCCACTACTTCTGGGGGCTGGAGGACGTGATCGCGGTCTTCCTGAACATGTGGAACCAGATCGAGACGAACAAGCAGGTTGGCGGGCTGTTCCCGAATGACGGCGACGGCAATGCCTGGGGCGACCCGAATGTCGGCGTTGGCCCCGGCTTTGCGGCACAGGGCTATACCCTGAACGATCCGGGGCGGTATCAGAACCTGAACGACGATTTCAGCGCCCAGATCAACGCCTTCAAAGCGGCGAATTGCGACATCGTGACGGGTGTGGTGATCCCGCCGGATTTCACCACCTTCCGCAATCAGGCGTTGCAGCAGGGCTATAACCCCAAGATCATCACGGTTGCGAAGGCCATCCTGTTTCCGCAATCGGTGGAGGCACTGGGTGAGGCGGGACACAACCTTTCCTCGGAAGTGTGGTGGAGCGCGCAGCATCCCTTCAAATCCTCGGTCACCGGACAATCGGCAGGCGACCTGGCTGCGGATTTCACGGCCAAGACCGGGCGGCCCTGGACGCAGCCCATCGGTTTTGTCCATTCGCTGTTCGAAGTGGCATCGAATGTGATGGGCCGCGTGGATGACCCGACCGATGGCGAGGCCGTCGCCGCCGCCATCGCGGCGACGGATGTGGACACGATCGTCGGCAAGGTGGCCTGGAACGGGGCGGGCGTGCCGGATTTCGCCAAGACCAACGTCACCAAGACGCCGCTGGTCGGGGGCCAATGGCGGCGCAAGGAGGATGGCACCTTCGATCTGGTCATCGTGGACAACAAGACCGCGCCGGAAATCCCCGCTGCCTCGGCCATGGAGGCGTTGGCCTGACTGCATTCCCGCATCCCCGGCCTTTCCGGGGGTGCGGGCCTTCCCTTCCGGTGGTGGTGATGACCGTTCTCGAACTTACGTCCGTTTCCAAGAGTTTCGGCGCCTTGAAGGTGACCGATGACGTGAGCCTGTCGGTGCCGAAGGGGCAGGCGCTGGGGGTCATCGGGCCGAACGGGGCGGGGAAATCGACGCTGTTCAACCTGATCACCGGCAACATCCTTGCCGATCAAGGGCGCATCACCCTGCTGGGACATGATGTGACGCGGCGCCCGGCGATGGATCGGGTGCGGATGGGTGTCGGGCGCAGTTTCCAGATCCCGCAGCCTTTTGAAGGGTTGACGGTGTTCGAGAACCTGCTGACCGCCGCCGCCTATGGCCGGGGACTGCCCGAAAGTGCAGTGGCCGGGGATTGTGCCGACGTACTGCGCGATACGGGCCTTCTGGGGAAGGCCAATGCACTGGCGGGAAGTCTGACGCTGCTGGATCGCAAGCGGCTGGAACTGGCGCGCGCGATGGCGACGGGGCCGGAACTTCTGCTGCTGGACGAGATCGCGGGCGGTCTGACCGAGGCGGAATGCCGGACATTGGTGGAAACCATCCGGGGACTGCACGGAAAGGGCATCACGATCATCTGGATCGAGCATGTGCTGCACGCCCTGAATTCGGTGGTGGAGCGGCTTCTTGTGCTGGATTTCGGCAAGGTGATCGGGATCGGAGAGCCTGCCGAGATCATGGCCTCGAAGGAGGTGCGCGAAATCTATCTGGGGATGGAGGTCTAGGGTGCTGGAAACACGCGGTCTGACGGCATCCTATGGGCAGTTCAAGGCGCTGTTCGGCATCGACATGACCGTCGCGGCAGGCGAATGCGTGGCGATCATCGGCGCGAACGGGGCCGGCAAGACCACGCTTCTGCGGTCGATCACCGGGGTCCTGCGCAACGGTCCCGAAATGATCCTGCACCGGGGCGACCCCATCGGCGCGTTGTCGGCAGACAGGGTGATGCAGCGCGGCATCGCCATGGTGCCGGAAGGGCGGCGGCTGTTTCCATCCTTGTCGGTGGAAGAGAACCTGCTGATCGGCGGACAGGTGCGGCGCGGATCGGGCCATTGGTCGCTGGACGAGATTTACCGGCTGTTCCCCATCCTGAGGGAGCGGCGGCACAGCCCTGGCACGGCGCTTTCGGGCGGGCAGCAGCAGATGGTGGCCATCGGACGGGCGCTGATGTCGAACCCGGAATTGCTGCTCTGCGACGAGATCAGCCTTGGCCTTGCGCCGGTGGTGATCCGCGACATCTATGCCGCGCTGCCGACGATCCGGGCCTCGGGCGCGGCGGTGGTGCTGGTGGAACAGGACATCAGCCGCGCTTTGTCGGTCGCCGATCGGGTCTATTGCCTGATGGAGGGGCGCGTGACCCTGAGCGCGCGTGCATCCGAGATCACGCGCGAGGCGATCCACGCGGCCTATTTCGGAGAAGCGGCATGATCTGGCTGGATACCGTGGTGCAGGGGGTGCTGCTGGGCGGGCTTTATGCGCTGTTTGCAGCGGGTTTGTCGCTGGTGTTCGGGATCATGCGGCTGGTCAATCTGGCGCATGGCGACCTGATCGTGGCTTCGGCCTTCCTGATCCTGATCGTGGTGGAGACGCTGGGGCTGAATCCTTTCCTTGCCGCTTTGGTGGCGGCGCCCGCGCTTTTTGCCCTTGGCTGGGCGTTGCAGCGGTTCGTCCTGAACCGCGTATTGGGAAAGGATATTCTGCCGCCGCTTCTGGTGACCTTCGGTCTGTCTGTCGCCTTGCAGAACGGGATGCTGGAACTGTTCTCGGCGGATAGCCAGCGCATCGCGGCGGGGCCTCTCGAGAGCGCCTCCATCGACCTTGGGATCGTGACGGTGGGGACGATGCCGCTGCTGACCTTCGCGTCGGCGGTGCTGGTGATCTTTCTGCTGAACCGGCTGTTCTATTCGACGGCACTGGGGCGGGCCTTCCGTGCCACATCGGACGATGCCGTGACGGCCAGCCTTATGGGGATAAACCCGAAATCCGTCTTTGCCATCGCGACGGGGCTGGCCATGGTGATCGTGACCATTGCGGCCCTCTATCTGGGGATGCGGGCGAATTTCGATCCCTCGGTCGGACCGGCGCGGCTGATCTATGCCTTCGAAGCGGTCATCATCGGCGGCCTGGGAAGCCTTTGGGGGACGCTGATCGGCGGGGCGATCATCGGTGTCGCGCAGACGGTCGGGGCGCAGTTGAACCCCGAATGGCAGATATTGGCCGGGCATCTGGCCTTTCTCGTGGTGTTGATCCTGCGGCCACGGGGCCTGTTCCCGCGGGCGGTGGATTGAGGGGGCATGATGCAGGTCACCGTCACCACCCGCACCCGCAGCAGCAGCATTGCCGGCTATGCCGCCATCGCCCTGATCGTGATCGGGCTGGCCTTGCCTGCCTTCGCCTCGCGCAGCCTGATACAGGACCTGTTCTTCATTCTGACCATGCTCACGCTGGCGCAGTTGTGGAACCTGATCGCGGGATATGGCGGGATGGTCAGCGTCGGGCAGCAGGCCTTTGTCGGGATCGGGGCCTATGCGATGTTCGCGGGCGTGATCCTGTGGGGGATGGACCCCGTTCCCGCCATACTTCTGGGAGGTGTGGCAGGGTTCCTGCTGGCCATACCGATGGCCTTTTTCGCCTTCCGTCTGCAAGGCGCGTATTTCGCCATCGGGACATGGGTGATCGCCGAGGTGACGCGCCTGATCATCGCGCAGTGGAAGACGCTGGGCGGCGGGACGGGCACCAGCCTGCCGCGCGAGGCGACGTCGGACATCATGGGTGTGGAGGCCATCGCCCAGCTTTTCGGCCTGCGCGATGCGGCGGCGCGGGACGTGCTGGCCTATTGGCTGGCACTCCTGCTGGCTGTCGGGACGATGGCCGCGATCTATGCGTTGCTGCGATCGCGCACGGGGTTGGCGCTGGCAGCGGTGCGCGACAATGACAACGCGGCGCAGTCGGTGGGGGTGGATGCGCGGCGGGTGAAATGGATGGTCTTTCTGGCCGCCGCCACGATGACCGGCCTTGTCGGCGCACTGATCTATGTGCAGACGGCGCGGATCAGCCCGGATGCCGCCTTCAGCGTGACCACATGGACGGCCTATGTCATCTTCATCGCGGTGATCGGCGGCATAGGCCGGCTTGAGGGACCGATCCTCGGCGTCCTTGTCTTCTGGGGGTTGCAGACGGCCTTTTCCGACTATGGATCGTGGTATCTGCTTGCCCTCGGGCTGATCGCCATCGCTGTCATGCTGCTTGCCCCGCGTGGCCTTTGGGGCCTGATCGCGGACCGATGGGGCATCGCCCTTTTCCCTGTTCAACGACGCCTGATCCTTGAAGGAACCCGCCATGGCTGACATCACGACCGACGTCCTTATCATCGGCACCGGCCCCGCCGGAAGCGCGACCGCCGCGCTCCTTTCGTCCTACGGGGTGGCCAATGTGGTGGTGAACCGCTACCGCTGGCTGGCCAATACGCCCCGCGCCCATATCACCAACCAGCGCACGATGGAGGTGCTGCGCGACCTCGGCCACGAGGTGGAAGAGGAGGCGATGAAGCACGCCACCCATCAGGAATTGATGGGCAACAACGTGTTCTGCGTGTCGCTGGCGGGCGAGGAGCTGGGGCGGATGCAGAGCTGGGGGACGAGCCCGGAAAGCAAGGCGCGGCACCTGCGCGCCTCGCCTTGCGAGATGAACGACCTGCCGCAGACCTATATGGAGCCGATCCTCTTCACCACCGCTTGCAAGCGGGGCACGCAGGCGCGGATGAGCACCGAATACCTGTCGCATGTGCAGGATGCCGAAGGGGTGACGACCACATGCCGCGACCGGCTGACAGGCAAGGACATCACGATCAAGTCGAAGTATCTTGTGGGGGCGGATGGCGGCAATTCGCTGGTCGCGGAACATGCCGGGCTGCCCTTCGAAGGCAAGATGGGCGTGGGCGGCAGCATGAACATCCTGTTTCGGGCCGACCTGTCGCGCTATGTCGCGCATCGGCCATCGGTTCTGTACTGGGTGATGCAGCCGGGGGCGAATGTCGGCGGGATCGGCATGGGCCTTGTCCGCATGGTGCGGCCGTGGAACGAATGGCTGATCGTCTGGGGCTATGACATCAGCCAGCCCGCGCCGGAGGTGACGCCGGAATTCGCCACCTCGGTCGCGCGGCAACTGGTGGGCGTGCCCGATCTGGAGATCGAGCTTCTGGGAGCCAACACCTGGACGGTGAACAACTGCTTTGCCACGCATATGCAGAAGGACCGCGTCTTCATCATGGGCGACGCGGCGCATCGGCATCCACCGTCGAACGGGTTGGGGTCCAACACCTCGATCCAGGACGGGTTCAATCTGGCCTGGAAGCTGGCCGCGGTGATCAAGGGTAAGGCCGGGCCGAAACTGCTGGACAGTTACAGCGCCGAGCGCGCGCCTGTGGCGCGGCAGATCGTGACGCGGGCGAACCAGTCCATCGCGGAATTCGGGCCTATCTTCGAGGCCCTGGGGATGGATGGCGGCGTGGATCATGACCGGATCGAACGCAGCATGGCCGCCCGATGCGACGCAACGGGGGCGGGCGAGAAGCAGCGGGCCGCGTTGCGGAAGGCGATCGACTTCAAGGTCTATGAATTCGATTGCCACGGGGTGGAGATGAATCAGCGCTATGCCTCGGGTGCCGTTGTCGCGGAGGGACAGACGCCCCCCGCGGCGAATGCCGACATGGAGCTATACTACCAGCCCACCACCTTTCCCGGTGCGCGGATGCCGCATGCCTGGGTCTATGACCGCAAGGGGGGCAAGCATTCCACGCTGGACCTGTGCGGGAAAGGGCAGTTCACGCTGATCACCGGGATCGGGGGCAGGGCCTGGCGCGCGGCAGCAGAGGCTGCCGCGTGGGATCTGGCACTGCCCATTCGCATCGTGACCATCGGGCCGCGCGCCGATTTCGAGGATCATGTGGGCGATTGGGACAGGGTCCGCGAGATCGGGGATGGCGGCTGCGTCCTTGTCCGTCCGGATCAGCACGTCGCCTTTCGCAGTCTTGGGTCGTCGACCACGGCCGAGGCCACGCTTGCCGGCGCCTTGCGCGCCATTCTGGGACATTGACCATGAGCAACACCGAAAACGGGTTCTTCACCGAGGCGACCTCGGCCGAGGTCGTCATCTCGCGCAATTCCAAGGCGAGGGATGCGCGGCTTGCCGAGGTGATGGCCGTGATCATCCGCCACCTGCACGCAGCGGTGAAAGAGATCGAGCCGACCGAAGCGGAATGGTTCGAGGCGATACGGTTCCTTACGGCGACAGGCCATATGTGCAACGATTGGCGGCAGGAGTTCATCCTGTTGTCGGATGTCCTGGGCGTGTCGATGCTGGTCGATGCGATCAACAACCGCAAACCTTCTGGCGCGTCGGAAAGCACTGTGCTGGGCCCGTTCCATGTGGCCGATGCGCCGGAACTGCCGATGGGGGCGGATATCTGTCTGGATCAGAAAGGCGATCCGATGCTGGTGCGGGGAACGATCCGATCCACCGACGGCAGGCCGCTGGCAGGGGCGAAGATCGACGTCTGGCAAGCCAATGACGAAGGATTCTACGATGTGCAGCAGAAGGGCATCCAGCCCGATTTCAACCTGCGCGGCGTGTTCCGGACAGGGGTGGACGGGCGCTACTGGTTCAAAGGGGTGAAGCCGAAGTTCTATCCGATTCCCGATGACGGGCCGGTGGGCAAGCTTCTGGCGGCGCTGGGGCGGCATCCCTATCGGCCGGCGCATCTGCATTATATCCTGGAGGCGGCGGGGCATGACCGGTTGGTCACGCATATCTTTGATCCGGACGATCCCTATATCGCGTCGGATGCGGTGTTCGGGGTCAAGGAAAGCCTTCTGGCGAAGTTCGACCTGATCGAGGATGAGGCGGCGATCCGGGCGGCGGGGTTCGACCGGCCCTTCTATCTGGTGGAACACGATTTCATTCTGGCGCAGAGCGCCTGATCAAGGTCAGGCCAGGGCGCGGGCGAAGAGGGCGGCAAGCCTTGCCTGACCGGCGCGGTAGTCGTCCATCCCCCGGACCGAGGTCTTCAGGCCCTTTATCGCGGTCATGATCGTGGCGGCAACGTCATGGGCCGTGCCAAGGCCCGGCGGGATCGGGCGACGGGCGAGCCAGTCACCCAGAAGCTGCACCATTCTGGCTTCGCCGGCGCTGGCAAGATCGCCGGTGACGGAGAAACCGGCATCCATGAGTTCTTCGCCATGGGCCGTGGTGAGCACCGCTTCCATGAATTTGCCATCCTTGGCGATGAAGGCGGCGAGCAGCGCCTGTTCAAGGCTCTGGCCCGGCCGTTCGAGAGCAGCGCCCATGTCGCGCAGCGCCTCGTCGAAGTAGCGGATGGCAAGGGAGCGGAAGATGTCTTCCTTGTTGCGGAAATGCAGGTAGAGGGTGCTGCGTGAAATCCCGGCGCCCTTGGCGATGTCGTCCATCGCGGTGCGGCGGTAGCCATAGGTTGCGAATGCGCGAAAGGCGGCGTCGAGGATCACGTCCAGACGTTCCGTCACCGTCACGGGGGGAGGCGCTGCTTCGGCCATAGGGACACCCTGACAAACATCCTCCAGATTGTCAATTGACATCCTGACATTTCAAGATCATTTTGTCAGAAAGCAGAGGAGAGTCGGATGCCCATTACCCTCACCGTGAACGGTCGCCCCGAAACGCTTGACCTGCCACCCGAGATGCCGCTGCTTTGGGCGCTGCGGGACGGGCTGAACCTGACCGGGACGAAGTTCGGCTGCGGGGTGGCCGCTTGCGGGGCCTGCACCGTGCATGTGGACGGGCAGGCGGTGCGGTCCTGCCAGACGCCGCTTGGCGATGTGGCAGGGGCGAGCGTGACGACGATCGAGGGTCTGGGGAGCCCGGCAGCGCTGCACGCCGTGCAGGCCGCCTGGCTGGAGGGGCAAGTGGCGCAATGCGGCTATTGCCAGTCCGGGCAGATCATGCAGGCGGCGGCCTTGCTTTCGGCCAATCCCGCGCCGACGGACGCCGAAATTGACGAGGCGATGTCGGGCAACCTGTGCCGCTGCGGCACCTATCCCCGCATCCGCGCCGCCGTGCAGGATGCCGCCCGCCGTTTGCAGGAGGTGTGATCATGGCCCGCCTGATGAAGATCGCCCGTCGCGGGTTCCTTTTCGGATCGGTGGCCCTGATGGGCGGCGTGGCCTTCGGCTGGTGGCGCTATGCCACGCCGCATGGCAACCCGTTGGAAACAGGGCTGGCGGCGGGCGAGGTGACGCTCAATCCCTATGTGTTGATTGATCAGAACGGGGTCACCGTGATCGCGCCACGGGCCGAGATGGGACAGGGGATTCACACCACCCTCGCCGCTCTGGTTGCCGAGGAGATGGATCTGGACTGGTCAGACATCCGCGTGCTGCATGGCCCCGCCTCGGCCGCCTATTACAACGCTGCCGTCCTGCAGGAGGGCGTCCCCTTCGCCCCGACGGATACGGGCTGGCTGGCGGAAACGGTGCGCGCCGGGATGGACATTCCGGCGAAGTTCCTTGGCTTTCAGATCACGGGCGGCTCTTCCTCCATCCCGGATGCGTTCGACAAGATGCGCCTGGCCGGGGCGGGTGCCCGGGCCGCGCTGGTGGCTGCGGCGGCGGCACGGCTGGGGGTGCCGGGTGACCAGCTTTCCACCGAGGCGGGCCATGTGATTGCCCCCGATGGCACCCGCATCCCTTATGCCGATCTTGCCGCCGATGCTGCCGGGGTGGAGCTTGAGCAGGAGCCGATGCTCCGCCCAAAATCCGAGTGGAAGCTTCTGGGCCGAACGCTGCCGCGCATCGACATGCCGGGAAAGGTCACCGGGACGACGACATTCGCGATCGACCTGCGCCTGCCGGGAATGCGCTTTGCCACCGTGCGCAGCAATCCGCGTCAGGGGGCACCGCTGCTGTCCTTCGATGCCAGTGCCGCGGAGGCGATGCCGGGGGTGGAACGCATCATCCCGGTCGAGAACGGCATCGCCGTGGTTGCCACCAACACCTGGGTTGCGATGCAGGCGGCGGAGGCGATCACCTTTGACTGGGCGCCAGCCCCCTACCCTGCCACCAGCGCCGAGATCGACGCCGTTCTTGCTGCAAGTTTCACCGAAGAGCGGCGTGACAGCATCAACCGCAACGATGGCGATGTGGATGCCGTGCTGACGGAAGATGACTGGCAGGCGGAGTATTCCGTCCCATACCTTGCCCATGCCACGATGGAGCCGATGTCGAGCGCCGCACTGTTGAAGGATGGGCGCCTGACGATCTGGACCGGGCATCAGCTTCCTTCGCAGATCCTGCCCGAGGCGGCTGGCCTGACCGGGTTGCCGCAAGAGGCGATCAGCGTCGAGGTGTTGCCGATGGGTGGCGGCTTCGGGCGGCGGGCCGAGATGGACGTGATCCGCCAGGTCGTCACTATCGCAAAGGCGATGGAGGGGACGCCTGTCCTTCTGACCTGGAGCCGGGAAGAGGACATGACCCATGACGGCTATCGCCCTGCCGCCCGCGCCAAGGTGCGCGCAAGGCTGGAGGGGGACCGTCTGACGGCCTTCGATTTCGCAACCTGTTCCTCTTCGGTCGTGGAAAGTCAGGTCGGGCGGTTGGGCTATAGCGTGCCGGGGCCGGATGGGGCCATCGTACAGGGTGCCTGGGAGCAGCCCTATCGGATCACCAACCACCGTGTCACGGGATACCGTGCCCCGGCGATGGTGCCGGTGGGAAGCTGGCGGTCGGTCGGGGCCTCGCAGAACGCGTTCTTTCACGAAACGGCGATGGATGAGCTGGCCGTGAAGGCGGGGGTTGATCCTGTGGCCTTCCGCCTGTCGATGATCGACCACGCCCCTTCGCGCGCGGTGATCGAGGCGGTGGCCGAAATGTCCGGCTGGGGCAGCAATGCACCCGGCCGCGCCAAGGGTTTTGCCTTCTGCCTGTCCTTCGGCGTGCCTTGTGCAGAGGTGATCGAGGTGGAAGAAACCTCCGCAGGCCTGCGCATGACGGGCGCCTGGGCAGCGGCGGATGTCGGGACGGCCCTTGATCCGGGAAATCTGGAAGCGCAGGTGCAGGGGGCAATGATCTATGGCCTTTCTGCCGCGATCCGGGGCGAGATCACGATTGCAGATGGGCAGGCAGAACAGCGGAACTTCTGGGATTACGAACCGCTGCGCCTGTCGCAATGCCCGCCCATCGCGGTCCGCGTGCTGGAAAATCTGGGGCATATCCGGGGGATCGGAGAGCCCGGCACGCCGCCCGCCGCGCCGGCCCTTGGCAATGCGATCTTCGCGCTGACGGGGCAACGGCTGCGGGACCTGCCCTTCGCGCGCAGCGTGACCTTCGCCTGAGGCCGGGCCTGCCGGGGCGGGGCATGATCCCCTGCCCCGCCCCGGTTCAGGTGATGCGCCTGATGCTTTCGGTGATCTCGTCCCAGTCGAAGACGCGCTTCCAATCGTCCTTCATCAGGACCGGGATTCCGAACTGGATCGCCTTGTTGCAGGCATCGGAGAAGACGCCGACCCGTTCTTCGAAGATCACGGCACCGAGGATGTTCATGTGCCCAAGAAGGAAATCGCGGGCACAGTCATGGCTGACGCCGGAGCGGCGGACGCATTCGTCCATCGCCTCTCGCATGATCGTCATGAGGGAAGCGGCGACCGTTTCCGAAAGCCCAGGTTCAAGCATCGCCATCTGCGCCACCGTCACCTCATGGCTGCGCATCACCGGGGCGTAGATCGCCCGCGCGATCGCCTCGCCCATCGCATAATGTTCCCTCGGGCCTTGCATGAGGGCGCAGACGATGGCCTGTTTTGCAGCAATGCCGCCGAAATGATCGGCCTTCGCTTCGGGCGTGACCTCGTCGTTGTAGATGGGAGGATGGCAGGGATGGGTGATGAAATAAGTGATGTCGGCGCGTTCCGGCAGATGCCCTGCATAGGGCGCGGCCGCATCAAGGATGACGACAATCGTCCCGGGCCTGAGCTTTGGCACAATTTCCGCAGCGACACGCCCGATATGGGTATCCGGCACGGCAAGGATTACGGCATCCGCGTCTGCGATGGCCATTTCCGGCGCGACGCAGTCCACACCATAGGCTTCCTTCACCCGTTGCTGGCCTGCGGCGCTGACCTCGACATGCGATACGACGAAATCCGTCTTCGCAAGGTTTGTGGAAAGCCGCATCCCCATCTTTCCACCCGCTCCGAACAGGGCGATCCTTGTCATTTGGGCTTTCTCCTTCGACGGGTTGCAGGCCAACTGGTATGATCTCATAATAACCCCCGGTCAAGGCGAGCCGCGGGAATGGCCGGAAGGGAACGGCATGACGCAATCGGACGGGTCCGAACCCTGGGTCGGCTGGCTGGGCGATGACTTCACCGGGGCGGCGGCCGTCATGGAAGTGCTGGCCTTTGCCGGGGTATCGGCCGTTCTTTTCACCGAAATCCCGTCTCGCGGATTGGCAGAGCGATTTGCAGGCGCGCGGGGCATCGGCCTTGCCACCACGGCACGAAGCCAACCCCCGGACGTCATGCAAGAGACGCTTGCCCCGGCCTTTGCATGGCTTGCGGCGCTGTCGCCGACGATCCTGCATTACAAGCTTTGTTCAACTTTCGATTCAGCGCCGCATCTTGGCAGCATCGGCCGCGCTATCGAGATCGGACTGAACCACCGTCAGGCCCGCGCCGTGCCTCTGGTGACTGCGGCACCGCAGATGCGGCGCTACCAGGCCTTCGGCCATCTCTTTGCGGGCACAACTGACGGGGTCTTCCGGCTGGATCGTCACCCTGTGATGGCCCGCCATCCGGCCACGCCGATGCGGGAGTCTGATCTGCTGCACCATCTGGCGGAGCAGACCGACCTGCCCTCTGCATTGATCGACCTGCCGACGCTTTTGGCAGGGTGTGAGCCGACCCTTGCCGCGCGGCTGGCTGAAGGTGCGCGGATTCTTTCGCTCGACATGCTGGATGACAGATCCGAGGCGGCGGTGGGCCGCCTGCTCTGGCAAAATCGCGGCGACTTTGGTCTCGTCGCGGGGAGTCAGGGCGTGGAATATGCGCTGGTTCGTCACTGGCAGGAGACCGGCCTGATCCCGCCCGCGCCGCCGCCGCCCTCTGCCGGTGCGGTGGAGCGGATCGCGGCGGTTTCAGGCTCTGTCTCGCTGATCACGGCGTCTCAGATCGCCTGGGCAGGGGCGCATGGGTTCGCTCTCATTCCTTTCGAGGCCTGTGCTGCCTGTGCAGCGCCCGATGCGCTGGCCGATGCGGAGGTGCAGGCGATTACCGCCGCCCTGACGGCCGCGGCGGCCGGGCAAAGCCCGCTTATCTACACCGCACTCGGCCCGGACGACCCTGCCGTTGCCCGGTTCGGGGCTGCGCTTACGGCGACCTGCCTTGCGCCGGATCGGGTTCATGCGCGGCTTGGCGCGGCGCTTGGGCGTGTGCTGGCGGCAACGCTCGCGCAGGGGCGGCTGCGACGCGCCGTCATCTCGGGTGGCGACACGTCCAGCCATGCCTTGCGCGAACTGGGATTGCAGGCCCTGACGGCGCTGGCTCCAACCATACCCGGTGCCGCGCTTTGCAAGGGCCATGGCCAAGGCCCGCACGACGGGTTGGAGATCGCGCTGAAAGGCGGGCAGATGGGAACGGAGGATTACTTCGGCTGGGTCCGTGCCGGGGGTGGACCCAGAACCTGACGCGAGATCGGAACTGGAGGCGGCCTTGGCATCTGCCCCCTTGGCGCGGCGGGCCAGACCTGCTTCACATGCGGGTCAGGAAGGCCTGCAAGGATGCCCGCGATGACATGGACGATGCCCCCCGAGACTGCCGAGCAGGATCGCATCTGGATGGCCTTTCCCCGAGAGGGCCAGACACTTGGCGCCGAAATGGCGGCGCGCGAGGCTGGCTATGCCGCCTGGACGGCCGTCGCCCATGCAATTGCCGAATTTCAGCCCGTGTCGATGATCGTCGATCCGACGGAAATGGCCCGTGCGCGCCGCATGGTCGGTGCCGGGGTGGAGTTGATCGAGCGGGAGATTGACGACTTCTGGCTACGCGATTCCGGCCCCACCTTCGTGCATGCGGCGGACGGGTCACTGGCGGCGGTGGACTGGATCTTCAACGGATGGGGCGGCGGCGATTGGACGAGCGCCACGCATGACCGTGGCCTTGCGGCCTTCATCGCCGGGCTGGTCGGTTGTCCGGTGATTACCTCGCTGCTGGTGAATGAAGGGGGAGGCATTCATGTGGATGGGCGGGGAACGGTGCTTCTGACGGAAACCGTGCAGCTTGATCCGAACCGCAACCCCCATGCCGACAAGGCGCGGGTCGAGGCCGAAATGGCACGGACCCTTGGCATCGGCAAGGCGATCTGGCTGCCTTGCGGCCTTGCGCGCGACTACGAGCCCTTCGGAACGCGCGGGCATGTCGATATCGTCGCCACCTTTCCAAGCCCCGGAAGGGTGCTGGTGCATCAGCAGCGGGATGCCGGCCATCCTGACCATGCCACCATGTCGGATATCCGGGCCCTGCTGGCGGAGGCCACGGATGCCAGCGGGTCGCGGCTGGAGATCATCGACTTGCCCGCGCCCGCAACCCTGACCGATGCGGAGGGCTTTGTTGACTGGTCCTATGTGAACCACCTTGTCCTCAATGACGCAGTCATCGCCTGTGCCTTCGGCGAGGCGATGGCCGACGCCCGGGCGGCGGAAATCCTTGCCGAGGCCTATCCCGGCCGCCGCATCGTGCCGATGGATGCGCGCGAGCTTTTCGCGCGGGGCGGAGGCGTGCATTGCATCACGCAGCAGCAGCCGAAGCCACGCCAATGAACATCGTCGAAGCCAGCCTGAACGATCTGCGTGCCGCACTGGAGGCGGGCGATGTCACTTCGGTTTCGCTGACCGCGGCATATCTTTCGCGCATCGCGGCGCTGGACAGGCATGGGCCGAGGCTGAATGCCGTTCCGGTCCTGAATCCGGATATGTTCGACGAGGCCCGCGCTTCGGATTTGCGACGGGCCGAGGGCAGGCCCATCGGCCCGCTGGATGGCATCCCCTACACGGCGAAGGACAGCTACAAGGTGAGGGGGTTGACCGTGGCCTCCGGCTCGCCTGCCTTTGCAGATCTTGTGGCCGGGGAGGACGCCTTTGCCATTGCCCGGCTGAGGGCGGCGGGGGCCGTGCTGATCGGGCTGACGAACATGCCGCCGATGGCGAATGGCGGGATGCAGCGAGGGGTCTATGGGCGGGCGGAAAGTCCCTACAACGCGGATTTCCTGACGGCGGCCTATGCCTCGGGCTCTTCGAACGGATCGGGTTCGGCGACGGGGGCTAGCTTTGCCGCCTTCGGGCTGGGCGAGGAAACGTGGTCATCGGGGCGCGCGCCGGCGGCGAATAACGGGCTGTGCGCCTATACGCCGTCGCGCGGTGTGATCTCGGTCCGGGGAAACTGGCCGTTGGTGCCGACGATGGATGTGGTCGTGCCGCATACGCGGCGGATGGCGGACATGCTGGCGCTTCTGGATGTCATCGTGGCGGATGACCCTGAAACGAGGGGCGACCTGTGGCGACGCCAGACCTGGGTTGCGATCCCCAAGGCTTCGGATATCCGCCCGCGGTCCTATCCTGCGCTGGCTGATGGGGCGACGCTGAAGGGAAAGCGGATCGCGGTGCCTGCCATGTATATCAACGCCGATCCCCTTGCGGGGACAGGCGATACCCCGGGGATCGGGGGGCCGACGGGAGCGCGGATCCGGACGCGGGCCTCGATCCTAGCGCTGTGGGAACAGGCCCGGGCGGCGATGGAGGCGGCCGGTGCGACCGTGGTCGTCACCGATTTCCCGGTGATTACCAATTACGAAGGTGACCGACCGGGTGCCCCGACGATCCGAACGCGCGGGCTTGTCCCCCCGGCATATTTCAAGCGTGAGATCATGGATCTTTCCGTCTGGTCCTGGGACGATTTCCTGGCGGCCAACGGTGACAGCGCGCTGAGCCGACTTGCGCAGGTGGATGGCAGGCTGATCTTTCCGCGGCCGAAGGGCGCGCTTCCTGACCGGTATGACGGTTTTGACGACGACATAGCCACCTATCCCGACCATGCGAGGGCGAACCCGGTGGAGGATTTTCGCAGCATCCCGCATCTTGCCGAAGGTCTGCGCGGGCTGGAGGAAACCCGGCGTGTCGATCTGGAGAACTGGATGGATGCCCATGCGCTGGACGCGGTGGTGTTTCCTGCCGTGGCAGATATCGGCCCTGCGGATGCGGATGTGAACCCGGAGTCCTTCGAAAAGGCCTGGGCGAATGGAGTCTGGGTGGCCAATGGCAATCTGGCCATCCGTCACCTGGGCATTCCGACGGTGACGGTTCCCATGGGGATCATGGCCGATACCGGGATGCCTGCGGGTCTGACCTTCGCCGGGCGGGGATGGGACGACACTGCGCTGCTGCAACTCGCCTGCGCTTTCGAGGCGACGGGCGATTACCGCCGCGCCCCGCCGCGAACCCCGGAACTGACGGGCCTGCCCGTTGCGCGGCCAGTGCCGTCGGGGGCCAGTCGGCCGACCCTGACCATCAGCCGCACGGTGTTGGATGACGGGCGCGAGCGGCTGGTTCTCCGCTGGCACTCGGACGCGGCGCTGATCCATCTGTCGGTGAATGGCGTGGCGGTGGCTTTTGCGGATGGCGAAACCACCACGCTGACCCTGGCGCGCAACAAACATGTCCACAGCGAGTGGCAACCGCCTTACGGCCCGCTTGCGATTGCCCTCTTCGACGATGGAACGGCTGCCTTCGCGGAAGGATGAGGAGGGTTGCAGGAGTAATCCCTGATCCCCGCCCTCCCTCGAACAGGCCGGGCGGCAATGGATTCAGATGAAGGGCCCGAGGTGAGAGTGGCGCGGCCTAGCGGCGGCGAACCGAATTGCCACCTGCGATGATGCGGTTGATAAGGTTTGCGGCCGCGATATGCATGTCTTCCAGCCCGTCGCCGGGTGGCGCCAGTTCATGCGCGGCAGCAGCATCCTGTAGAATGCCCATGATCTCACGCTCGGGCAGGATGTTTCGATCGTTCAGCGCCAGAAGAAGCGATTCGCAAATTGCGAGGGCGGCATGGCCAGCAGCGTCCGGTATGGCGGTCATGGGGTTTCGACTTTCACGGGTTTTTCTTTTATCCTGAGGCATCGTCGCATGAAAATCGGCTTTCGGGCTGATCTGCATCAGCCTTGGACCCGGTCATTTGCTGAACATGGGCGGGTAGCTCGATACGTCCGGCGTCACAATGCGGAAAGCTTGGCCATGAAGGAACTGACCACCGTTCTATCAGTTCAGGATAGCCCCTTTGCGCGCAAGCTTTCGGCCTTTGTGAGCCTTACGCATGAAGACCTGGTCGTGATGTCCGACCTGTATCGGCGGCGGCGGCATTTCGCAGTCGGCAGTGACATGATCCATCAAGGCCAGACGGGCCAGTGCGCCTATGTGCTCGCCTCGGGGTGGGCCTCGTCCTACAAGATTCTGGTCGATGGCACGCGCCAGATCGTCGATTTCCAGATTCCCGGAGATTTCATCGGACTCAGATCCATCCTTTTCCGGACATCGGACCACAATGTGGAACCGATCACGCCGGTCCAAGCCTCGGAAGTGCAGCAGCGTGACCTGCTGGACGCCTTCACCCGAACGCCGCGCCTGGCGACGGCCGTCCTCTGGGCTGCTTCGCGGGATGAGGCGATGGTCGTGGAACATCTGGTCGATCTGGGCAGACGGTCTGCTTCGGTCCGGATGGCGCATTTCCTGCTGGAACTGGGGTCGCGGCTGCGGCTGGTCGGACTTGCGAACCGCGACGGATATGACTGCCCGCTTTCGCAGTATCTTCTTGCAGACGCGCTTGGCTTGAGCGCCGTGCATGTCAACCGCGTGCTGCGTGAATTGCGCGAGACCGGACTCGTTACGTTTCAGCGCGGCCGGGTGGTCTTTGACGATTATGACGCTCTGGTCGAGTTCGCGGGCTTTGACCGGGATTATCTGGATCAGGAAGGCCCGCTGCTGACCTGAGGATCGCTCCGCCCGCTGCCACAGAGGGCTGTACGCACCCATTCGCATCGGAGAGAGTCCCCTCGCCCGATGCGGGACGGCCCCGCCCTTGCTGCCCTTGGCAGGGGGGCGGTGCGCTGTCGCGCCGCGCCTGCGGATCGCGCTTCCTGCGCCATTTCTTCTTGCCAACCTGCCTGAGGTGTTTACGCTTTGCCAAGGCAGGGGGAAACGCCATGACAGATCAGCGCGACCCTCTGGATGCAGAGGCATTTCACCGGACATCGACGCTTTTCCTTGAAAAGAGCAAGGTTCTGGCCCCTGAGGCGGTCGAGGAACTTGCACAGGACATTGTCCGCCGCCTGTCTGGCATGAAGCGCACCCCGAATGTTGCACCCGACGATCTTGCGCCGGCATCCCGAATCGCCGCGTTCTGCGATGCGCTGGTTCAACCGACGCCTTCTGCCGCGCTGTCCTTCATCCTGGACCGGCAGGCGGAGGGGGCGGATCGTCACGTTCTTCTTTACGGCTACCTTGCCGGGGCCGCCCGGATGCTGGGCGCCCGCTGGGATGCGGACGAGAACAGCTTCTATGACGTGATCCACGGGACAGGCCATCTTTACGCCCTGATGCGCGCCCTCTGGCCTGACAGGGAGCGGGAGGGCGGGTCCGCCTTCAACCGCCGCAACGCCCTTTTTGCCCTGGTGCCGGGCGAAACCCACAGCTTTGGCGTGACAGTGGCAGCAGAGACCTTCCGCGAGGCGGGATGGAGGATCGACCTCCAGATCGGGCTAGACCAGGAAGCCTTGGTCCAGCATGTCCGCCTAACGGAACCTGCGATCATCGGCTTGTCCCTCAGCACGCAGGACCGGCTGGCGGCGCTGATCCGGCTGGTGGTCGCACTGCGTCTGGTCCGACCGCAGGCCATCATCGGCGTGGCCCCGGCAATCGACATGTCGGGTGATGTGCTGCACCGGGTTGTCGATATCGACGCCGTGTTTCGCGATGCGCGTGCGGCGGTGCGGGATCTGGACTGGATGCTTCAGCTTAGGGTCTGACCGTTCATCGGCTGGACGACGCAGCGGACCGGGGCCCTTGATTGGGCCGCGATTCTGATCGGGCAGAAGACGGGTCAGCCCTTCCCGGACAAGAGGAGGCGGACTTCCGGCGGCAAGGATGGTTGCGGACGATAGGCGCGCAGCTTGTCGCGCAGCACCCCGGAAAAGATGGGGGGGAAATTTGCGGGCGGATTGAGCGCAAAGGCCAGGGCGGCGGAGAGTCCATTCTGCGCCTTCTCATCCAGGAACCTGCGCAAAAGCCATCGCACCCGAATTTCGGCAAGATGCTGTTGCAGGGCCGTCCGGGCGCCAGCGTCCATGTCCGGATTGCGGAGATTTTCTTCGCAGGCGGCCATCAGGGCGGCAAGGTCGCCTGTCCGGTGGCGACCGGAAAGAGACCCCTCGCGCACCAGCGCGACATAGCCGCAGCGATGCGACACCAGAAAACGCGCACCCGCAGCAAGCATGCGGACGTAGAGATCGAAATCCTCGCCCAACCAGAGGTCCTCGTTGAAGCGCAGGCCGTGGCGGGTAAGGAAATCCCGCGAAAGCACGGGCTTCAGAAAGCCCAGTTCGCCACGATCGCCCCGTCCGGACCGCTGAAGATTGCCGACGGCGAAGGTGGCAAGATCGAGTTTCCGGATATGGGTATCGGCTGTCGGCACCCCTGAAAGAGGCTGAGAGGCGAGGCGTTCCGGCACGAAAGCGATGTTGTCGGCGATCATCTCCCAGTCGGAGATGGCGAAAAGAGACTGAAACCGGCCCGGCAGCAGGTAATCATCCGCGTCGAGAATGGCGATATAGGGCGACTGGCTTGCCGCGATCGCCCTGTTTCGCCCGGCGGATGGCCCGAGATTGGTATCGTTCCGCAGGACTGTCAGCCGGGCGTCGCCCTTGGCGGCCTCGCGTGCCGCAGGGCCAGTGGCATCGGTAGAGGCGTCATCGACGACGACGACTTCTGCAACTTCCGGCTGATCCAATGCCGAGCTGACCGCTTGCGCGATGGTCGCCGATGCATTCCTGGCGGTGATGACGACGCAAACCGACGCTGTCACTTCTGCTGCCTTCCATCCGGGCGGGACCGGGATTTGCACCGGCACATGCGATTTGCGGGTTAATGGCTTCTGCGCATGGCCGGGTCAAGACATGGTTTGGGGCCAGTCCCGGCGGTTCCGATCCGGCGACCCGTCTGTCAGGCCAAGAGGCTTAGCGCCGTCTGTTCATCCGTGATCAGGGTGGTCGGGGAAACCGTCTTCATTGCAGCCATCAAGGCGATGCGCTTTTCCTTGCCGCCCGAGATGAGAACCCGTTCCGGGCAGCGGCGAAGGTCGTTCAGATCGGCAGAGATCACCCTCTCGTTCACCTCGTGGCTGACCGGCGTCCCATCTTCGGAAATGAAATTGTAGAGGACATCGCCAACCGCCCCAGCCTCGATCAGCGAGCGGCGGTCCGCCTCGGTGATATAGCCGGTGCGATAGCTGGTGGTGAGCGTCGAGATGCCACCGACGGAGAGCAAGGCGACATCCAGGTTGCTTGCCATTTCGAAGATCGCGGAGAGACCGCAGCGTTCGAGCAGCGCATGTTTGGTTTCGGGACTGTCTACCACAGCCGGGGCGGGGATCAGGAACCCTTCGCCCTGGAAGAGTTCGGCGAATTGCCAGGCGAATTCCGCAGGGTTGAAGCGGCGGGCGGCCGCAATCCCGCCGAGCAGAGAGACCACACGAAAGTTTTCGAGCGTTTCGCCACTGATGAAGGGTAGTGAATTGTAGAGGGTACGACCCCAACCCACCCCGACTGTCATGCCGGATTTCATCAGCCCCGAAACGAAGCTTCCGGCCGCAGCGGCGATGACGCGGACCGGATCTTCCTCGGGATCGGCGAAGGGGGCGACGATCACGCGGTTGATGCCATAGGCCGTTTCGATGCGCCGCTCCAGATCAGTGAGTTCCGCGAGCGGCGCAGAGACGGTGACGCGCACCTCATTTCGGCGGCGGGCGTCGGCGAGGAGGCGCACCACCATGACCCGGTTTATCCCGAGCTGCTGGGCGATGTCGTTCTGGGTGATCCCCTCGACATGATACAGCCAGACCGCGCGGGCGCGCAGCCTGTCTGCCTCACTTTGCGCAGCGGTGGCCTGCCGTCCAGCCTGCATGAGCCTTCCTCGGTCTTGGCCCTGTCATCCGCTTACCGCCTACATCAAGAGATGGCGCACAAGGATACGAGCGACACGGTCAGGGCATTCCAGCTGCGGAACATGACCCGCATCCGCCAAAAGGTGAAGAGCGAAATCGCCGGTGATCGACAGGGCCTGTCGCCAAGGGAGGATATGGTCGCTGCGCCCCCAGAGGATCGCGGTCGGGATTTCCAGCCGGGACAGGGCCGGACGCAGATCGAAGGGCTGGACACCGTCGGGGAAGAGGATTTCGGCCAGCTCGGCCTGGAAGGCGCGCAGGGCCGGATCAGCCCGCAGACGCATTGCCGCGCGGGCATAGTCGTCGCTGATCCCGTCGGGCGTTGCGGTCAGACGGCGAAGCCAGGGTGCCAGGCTTTCGGCGCGGGTCGCACGGGTGATGCCGGTCAGCGCCTGCGCGTCGATTTCGGGGCCAAGTCCTGCGGGCGCGATGAGCGCGAGCGACCGGATGCGCCGGGCGCGGATGTCGGCAGCGGCAAGAGCCAGAGCACCGCCGAGCGAATGACCCAGAAGATCGACCTTGTCATGGCCGCGCGTTACGTCGTCCAAAGCCTCGACCACCATGCGGGCCAGTTCGGCGAAACTGCCGAGCCTGCGGCGCGGGGAACGGCCGTGGCCAGGCAGGTCGATACGGATCAGCGGCCGATCGGCCCCAAGTGCCTTTTCGAGCGGGGCCCAGCTTTGGCTGTCGGCCGTGAAGCCATGGATCAGGACCAGCGGAACACCGGTCCCCTTGCGGCTGGAGACATGGAGGGGGCCGGGCTGTGCCGACCAGGCCCCTGCCCCGGGCGATGCAAGGGCCGGAGCCTCGACGCGGTGGGCCAGAAAGGCAGCGACATCGTCGCGCTGGATACGCCCGCGCGGGCCGGTGCCGGGAACCTCTTCAAGGGTGATGCCGGAGGCACGGGCCGCAGCGCGGGCGGCAGGGGTGGCGCGCAGGCCCGGTGCGACGGCGGGATCGGCCTGAGGAATGGCAGCCGGATGCGCCGTTGCTGTGGGCACCGGTTCCACTGTCTTTGCGACCGGCGCTTCGGGTTCGGGTGCTGCGGTCGTCTGGATCGGCGTTTCTGCGACGGTTTCGCCTTCGGCATAGATCAGGGCAACGACGGTGCCGACCGCGACCATGTCACCCGGCTGGGCCGTGACGGACAGGAGGCGACCGGAGGCGGGGGATTCCACCTCCATCGCAGCCTTGTCCGTTTCGATGTCGAACAGCGGCGCGCCCTTTGCGACAGTCTCGCCCTCGGCGACATGCCACGTGGCAAGCTTGCCATGGGACATGTCCATGTCCACCTTGGGCAGGATCACTTCGACCGGCATGGATCAGACCTCGCGCCGGGCGAGACGGCGGGCGGCGGCTTCTATGGTTTCGACCTGCGGCACGGCGGCGCGTTCCAGATCGGGGTTGTAAGGCACAGGTGCATCGGCTGCACCAAGACGGAGGATCGGCGCATCGAGATGGTCGAAGGCATCACTTTCGGCAACCATCGCGCTGATCTCGGCCCCAACGCCGAAGGCCTTTACCCCTTCATAGACCACCATCAGCCGCCCGGTCTTGCGCACCGAGGCAAGGATCGTCTCTGCGTCGATCGGACGGATGGAGCGCAGGTCGATCACCTCGGCGCTGATCCCTTCGGCGGCGAGCCGTTCGGCGGCTTCGAGCGCACGGTGCACCATGATGGAACCGGCAACGATGGTCAGATCCGTACCCGACCGGCGCACCAGGGCCTTTCCGATGGGGGTAAGGTAGCTGCCTTCGGGAACGTGACCCTTCATCTTGTAGAGCAGCTTGTGCTCGAAGATCATCACAGGGTCGGGATCGGCCAGCGCGGAGAGAAGCATGCCCTTGGCATCTTCCGGCGTCGCCGGCTGGAGGACCTTGAGCCCCGGAACATGGCCGAACCAGGCCTCGATGGATTGGGAATGCTGCGCGGCCGCCCCGGTGCCGGACCCGGCAGGAAGGCGGAAGACGACGGGGACCGAAGCCTCGCCCCCGAGCATGTAGCGCAGCTTGGCGGCCTGATTGACGATCTGCTCCATCGCCAACATCGCGAAATCCGAGAACTGGAATTCGTAGATCGGCTTGAGCCCGGTCAGCGCCGCCCCGACCGCCACGCCGGCCCCCCCCAGTTCCGAGATCGGCGTATCCATCACGCGATCCGGACCGAAGCGATCCACAAGGTCCAGCGTGACCTGGAAGGCGCCGCCATAGACACCGATATCTTCGCCCATGAGGATGACGGTGGGATCGTTTTCCATGGCGATGGCCATCGCCTCGCGGATGGCTTCGGAATAGGACAGGACCCGGAGGCCGGTCTCGGTCATGGCGTTCATGTCAGTTCTCCGCGTAGACATAGCGGGTCACGTCGCCAATCGCGGGGGCGGGACTGGATTTCGCGAAGGCGATGCCTGCCTCGACCTCGGCCATTGCCTCGGCGGCGACGGCATCGGCTGCCGCTTCGTCGAGGATGCCATGGGCGATCAGTTCGGAACGGAAACGCGCGATGGGATCGCGGGTCATCCATTCCTCGATCTCTTCCTTTGTCCGATACCGGTTGCGATCAGACTTGGAATGGCCCCGCCAGCGGTAGGTGACGTTTTCCACGAGGCTGGGCCCGTCACCGGCGCGGGCACGGACGATGGCAGCATGAACCGCCTCGGCCACGGCAGAGAAGTCGTTTCCATCCACAGTGATGCCGGGCATTGAATAGGCGCTGGCCCGGTCGGCGATGTGGCGCACCGCAGTCGAGCGCGTCACGGCGGTGGACATGCCGTAGCCGTTGTTTTCACAAACGAAGATGACCGGGAGTTTCCAGACGGAGGCCATGTTCAGCGCTTCGTGGAAGGCACCTTCATTATTGGCGCCATCGCCAAAGAAGCAGACCGTGACATCGTCGCGGCCAAGCCGTTTCGCAGTCAGGGCCGCGCCCACGGCGATGGGCAGGCCCCCACCCACAATGCCATTGGCACCCAGATTGCCGGTGCGGACATCAGCGATATGCATGGAGCCGCCGCGCCCGTGGCAGTACCCCGTCTCCTTGCCGAAGAATTCGGCGAACATCCGGCCCACATCGGCCCCCTTCGCGATGCAATGGCCATGCCCGCGATGGGTTGAGGTGATCTTGTCCGCATCCGTCAATTCCATGCAGGTGGCCATCGCGCTGGCCTCCTGTCCGATGGAGAGGTGCATCGTCCCGTGGATCAGGCCGCGCATATAGCTGTCTTCGGCCCCTTCCTCGAAGCGGCGGATCAGATACATGCGGCGCAGCGCTTCGCGCAGTTGAGCGGGAGCATAGGTCCGGATGGCGAAAGGCCGGTTGTCGGTGGCGGGGGCGTCCGATGTCATCAGGCCAGCCCCAGCATCTTGTCCTGCCGCGCCCGGAGCGCGGCGATCCGGCTGTCGGCGGGCAGGGCCGTGTTGGCCGTCGTGATCAACTCACCCTTGCGGATCGGCGCTGTGACCCGCCCTCCGGCCAGCAGGCCACAGGGGATGGCTGCGGCCTGGCGGGCCTCTTCCACCGTCATGATCCAGGCTCGGTAGCAGTATTCACCGATCTGGTCGAGCGTATCGCCCACCGCGATGTCTTTCTTGGCAACGGCGCAGACCTCGGCCACGGGGCGATCCAGCGGCACCATGTCGGCCTTGCCGTAAAGGACGGCGCGCGCGCAGGTGAGCGGCACTTCCAGCGAGGTCAGGTGATAGGGGCGGAAGAAGGTGAAGTAGGGCCCCTTGCCCATCTTCAGATCCTCCATCCGCTCCCAGATGCGGGGATGATCCATCTCGGCCACGACAAAGACGCCGGGCGCGACCCCTTTGCCGATGGTGTAGTCAACCCGACCTTCACCGGAAGACAGCACGCCCCCAGCAGATTCCGGGATCAGCACGCGGTTCAGCTCGTCGCGCGCGGCGGCCGGTCCATGCATCCCCGGCTTGTCGGGGATGAGACCGGTGGCGTTGGCGATGGCTGCCATCTCGACCATGGTCTTCGAACCGTCCACGAATTCCACCAGCATCCGGGGGTTCATGTGGCGGCGGATCGCTTCTTCGGTATAGGCGTCCGGCGTGGCATCTATGTTGAGAGGGTTGTTCTTGCCCTTTCCGGCCGAGACGATTCGATGGCCCATGGCCGAGACAAACTCGATCAGTTCCATACAGGAGGACGGTTCGTCGCCCGCACCCAGGGAATAGACGACGCCAAGCCGTTCGGCCTCGGACCGAAGATAGGCGCCGATGGTGACATCGGCCTCGACATTCATCATCACAAGATGCTTGCCGCGTTCCATCGCGCGCAGGCCGATCTCGGCACCCACGGCAGGGACGCCGGTCGCATCGACAACCACGTCGATCAGCCCCGCGTCGAGGAGGGCATCGACATTGTCGGTAACGGCCACCTTGCCCTTCTCCATCGCGGCGGATGCCGCATCGGCGGTGGAGACCTCCTGCACGCGGTCCCTGTTCCCATAGGCGATTTCCACGGACTTTGCCGCTGCGCCCGGCTTCAACTCGCTGATGGCGCCGATCTCGATTCCCGTCATATGGGCGACCCGGCTGACGATATCGGTGCCCATTTCACCCGCGCCGACCAGCCCGATCCGAATCGGTTTCCCGGTTGCTGCCCTGGCGGCGAGGTCTCGGGCCAGTCCCGTAAGGGCGACATTGGTGGGCATGGGCGATCTCCTGCGAGCGTTTCAGAGACCGTAGATGAACTATTGTTTTTCTGTCAATCAAGAGTTCACGCCGCACCGCAGCAAATCCACGACGAAATTGTCGTTGACAGGTCGCCGGACCTGAACACACTATGGGTTTGCGAAACGAAAGTTCACGCAACGCTGTGAGCGCTGTCAATGCGTCCTGAGGAGACCGCAGAGACGATCTGTTTGCACCGCGCGCGGCGGCACGTTCAAGTATCGCCAAAGGGAGGACGATAAGAATGACCATACGTTTGGGGGGAATGTCCCGCCGCTCGTTCCTGCGTACGGGGGCCGCCTTTGGCGTCGCCACCGGCGCAAGCGGGCTTACGCTGCCGGCGCTGGCGCAAGAGGGCCTGCCCGATATCCAGGCCACGCTCGACACGATCACCGTGGAGAAATACGTCCGCGAGGATTACCGCAAGCTTTACAACATGTCGAACGAGCCGCTTTGGGACCCGGCGAAGGACTGGATCCGTACCGTCGACTGGGAGGCCGTGCGCAGCCAGCTTGCCGGAACCACAGTGCGCTTTGCCATCGGTGCGGCTGACCAGGAATCGGCCGCCGAAGGCCTGAAGCCGTTCGAGGCCCTGTCGGGCATCAAGGTCGAGCTTGTTCCGATCCCGGATGACAGCATCTATGACAAGGCGATCTCGGAGTTCATCTCGGGCAACGCTTCCTTCGACGCGTTGCAGTTCTTCTCGGCCTGGCTGGGCGATTTCGCCGCTCCGGGCTTCCTTGCGCCGCTGGACGAATATGCGGCCAAGTGGAACCTGCCGCTGGACGACTTCTACGATACCTACCGGCTGAACTATGGCTATTTCAACGGCCAGCTCGTCGGTATCCCCTTCGACTGCGACATCCAGATGGTCCATCTGCGCAAGTCGATCATGGAGCCGATCCTTGGCGGGCCGATCGACCTTGCCACCTCTGTGCCGACCTATGACGACCTGATCCGCATCACCGCCGAAGCGAACAAGCTGGGCGGTGGCGTGGCGGGCATCGGCCTGCTGGGTGCGCGCGGTTTCTGGTCCACTTACACCTGGGAGCACATCGCCGCGCAGGCGGGCATGCAGCTCTTCGATGACAAGTGGAACCCGACGCTGAACACCGATGCCGGCATGAAGGGCATGGAGATCCTTCTGGCGCTGGCCCAGAACGCGATCGAAGGCATCGCGGGTGCTGGCTGGGGCGAGAACCGCGCCGCCTGGCTGGGCGGTCAGGTCGCCGCGAACATCAGCTGGCAGGACAGCGGCACGCAGGCGATGCGTCCCGACCAGAGCCAGATCGTGGACGACTTCGTCACGATCTATGAACCGCGCATCACCGGCGGCGTCTTTGCCCCGCCGAATATCGCGGGTTCGACCTCGGTGGTGACGGCGACCAGCCAGAACCCCGAAGGCGCCTTCCTGATGCTGGCCTTCCTGACCACCTCGTCGATCATGGCGATGAACGAGGCGAATGCGAACGGCGTGGCACCGGGCTATCGGTCTGTTCTTTCGAATGAACGACTGCGCGCCGTGTCGCAGCCCATGAAGGTCTGGGCGGACAGCCTTGAGCATGCATGGTGCTCGCCGCGTCTGCCGGGGATGTTCGAGATGGAACAGGCCCTTGGCAACGAGATCAACCGGGCCATCACCGGGCAGATCACGGCGAAGGAAGCGCTGGACAACGGTCAGGCCGCCTGGAAGGCCATCATGGAGAAGAACGGGTTCAAGGACGGCGCGGGACCGGTCGACTATGCGGCGGTGGCCCCCGGGCTTTACGTCGGTGGCGGCAAGCCCCTGCCCTTCTGATCCTGATGAGAACCGATGCTCCCTCGGTTCCGGCAGAGGGGGTGGCGCAAGCCACCCCCAACCGCCGGAAGGCACCACCACGGCGCCGCAGTCCGGCCTTGCGCAAGGCCTTTCCCTACCTGCTGGTCGCACCCGCGGTGATCTACCTTCTGGCGATCACCCTCTACCCCGGCATATTCGCAATCTACCAAAGCCTTTTCGTCGTCCGCTTCGTCAACTGGACCTGGACGGGACTTGGCAACTATCAGGCAATCCTTCAGGACCGCGAGTTCTGGGCCGCCCTGGGCAATACGGCGATCATCGGGGGCATCTCGCTGACGCTTCAGACCTGCATCGCCCTCGCACTGGCATATTTCGCCTATCGCGACCCGTTCATCCGCGGCTGGCGCATTCTTTATCTGATGCCGATGCTCTTCATGCCTTCGGCGGTGGCCTTTCTCTGGAAACTGGCCTTCAACGATGGCCGCGTGATTTCGGACATGCTGATCGGGCTCGGTCTCGTCGAAGCGAATGTGGACTGGCTTGGCAATGTCTGGCTTGCCCGGCTGACCCTGATCGTGGCCGATGTCTGGCAATGGACGCCCTTCCTTTTCATCATCTTCGTCGCCGCCTTGCAGGGGCAGGATCAGGAGATCGAAGAGGCCGCACGCCTTGATGGTGCAAGCTGGCCGTCGATTTTCTGGAATATTTCGCTGCCGATGATGCGGCCGGTGATCGTGGTGGCCGTCACACTGCGCGGCATCGACATCACCACCATGTTCACCAACGTCTTCGTGATGACCCAGGGCTCGCCCGGCGGAGCGACGGAGACGATGAGCTATTTCATCTACCGTCAGGGCTTTCGCATGTTCAACTTCGGCTATGCCTCGGCGGCGTCGGTGCTGATGCTGATCATGACGATCATCATTGCACAGACCGTGGTGAAACGCGCCTTCCATTCGGGAAAGAAATAGATGGCCAAGCCTCGCAAGACCCGCGGTGAAAGCCTCGTGCTGCGCTATGCCGTGCTGGGCACCTGGGCGCTGATCTGCCTGTTGCCGATCCTGTGGTTCCTTTCCATCGGGTTCCGGCCGCGGACAGAGGTCATCACCCCGGAGCCGATCTATTTCCCCACCTTCTCGCTGGACGCCTGGCATCTGCTGGTCAGCGACTGGCCCATCGCGCAATACCTGCGCAACTCCATCATCGCGGTGGCGGGATCGGTGGTGATCGACCTCATCCTGGCCATTCCTGCGGCCTATGCCCTGTCGCGCTATGAGTTCAAGGGGCGCGAGGATATCGGGTTCTATATCCTGTCCACCCGGATGATGGCGCCCGCCATCGTGGCCGTGCCGATCTTCTTCCTGTTCAAGACGGTGGGGCTGCTGGATTCCGTCTGGGCGCTGATGCTGATCTATGCCGCCATCAACCTTAGCCTCGTGACCTGGATCATCCGCAGCTACATGCTGGATATCCCGAAGGAACTTGAGGATGCGGCGCGCACCGATGGGGCGAGCGACCTGCGCATCCTGTGGGAGATCATCATTCCCGCCTGCCTTCCCGGCATCATCACGGCGGCGGTGATCGCGGCCATCTTCGCGATCAACGAGTTCCTGTTCACGCTGCTCATCGCCTCCACGGCGAATGCCTACACCATGTCTGTCGCGCTGGCGAATTTCACCGGCGGTTCCGACGGCATCATCTACAACGCCATCGCCCTCGTCTCCTTCATCGCCTTCGTGCCGATCCTGATCCTCGTGATCCTGATCCAGAAGCACCTGTCGCGCGGTCTGACGATGGGCGCAGTCAAAGGTTGATCCATGGCCTCGATCCAACTCAAGAACATCGTCAAACGCTATGGCGCCTTCGTCGGCGTGCAGAACATGACGCTGGACATCGCGGATGAGGAATTCCTTGTCCTGCTTGGTCCTTCGGGCTGTGGCAAGACCACGACCATGCGGATGATCGCCGGTCTGGAAGAGCCGACGGATGGCGAGATCATCATCGGCGGCGAGGTGGTGAACGAGATCGACGCCCGCGACCGGGACGTGGCGATGGTGTTTCAGGGCTATGCCCTTTATCCCAACATGTCGATCTACGAGAATATCCGCTTTCCGCTTCGGATGCGCGGCATACCGGCCTCGGAACATGATGCCCGGATCCGCAAGGCGGCCGAGATGGTGGAACTGGGCAGTTTTCTTGACCGCAAGCCGGGGGCACTGTCGGGTGGGCAGCGGCAGCGCGCGGCGCTGGCACGGGCAGTTGTGCGCCAGCCGCAGGTTTTCCTGATGGATGAACCCCTGTCCAACCTGGATGCAAAGCTTCGGCAGTCGATGCGGGTGCAGATCAAGCACATGCAGCGGCAACTGAAGGTGACGACCGTCTATGTGACCCATGACCAGATCGAAGCGATGACGCTGGCCGACCGGATCGTGATCATGAACAAAGGGGCGATCCAGCAGGTCGGCACGCCGGACGAGATCTATTCCGACCCGGCAAACACCTTCGTTGCGGGTTTCATCGGCAGCCCGCCCATGAATCTGATTGAAGGCAACGCGCAGAACGGGCGGTTCACCGCGCCGGGGGTATCGGTGCCCTGCCCCGCGCATGTCAGGGGGAGTGTGACGCTTGGCATCCGCCCGGAAGACTGCCGCGTCGGCGGTGACCATGTCCAGGGGCAGGTCTATGGCGTGGAACCCACGGGGGACGTGACCTATCTGACCGTTCTGGCGGGAACGAAGAAGATCGAGGTGAAGGCTGCGCGCGACTATCGTTCGGAGATCGACGTTCCCATTGGCATCGCCTTCGATCCGGCCCACCTCTATTTCTTCGATGAGTCGGGCCAGCGCATCCGGGGGGCTGAATGAGCGCACGTTTCGATTACACCTCGATGGGCTTCATCACCTTTGACGCCCTCTGCCGTCCGGTGACCCAGATCCCGCCGGGGGGAGATACCTATTTCGTCGAAGACTTCACGCTGGCCGTTTCAGGTGCCGCAGGCAGCGCGGTGATCGTGGCGGCAAAGCACGGCCTCAAGTCCCGCGCCGTGGGCGGGGTCGGGCATGACGACATGGGCGATTGGGTGCTGATGAAGCTTGCCAGCTTTGGCATCGATACCACGATGATGGCCCGTTGCGACGGCTTTGCCACCTCTTCTTCCATCGTCACCACCCGCCCCGACGGGGCCCGACCGGCCCTGCACAAGCGCGGCGCAACGGACGGGTTCTATATCTCCGACGACCAGATTGATGATCTTCTGGATACCCGCATCCTGCATGTGGGGGGCGTGGGCCTGATGAACCGAATGGATCAGGGCCGCACCGAAGAGATCATGGCCGAGGCGCGGCGCAGGGGCGTGATCACCACGCTGGATGTCTTTGCCTCGACCCCGGATGACCTGCCGAAGGTTGCGCGACTGCTGCCGCATACCGACTATTTCCTGCCGTCCGAAGAAGAGGCGCGTGCGCTTTCGGGCCTGACAGAGAACCGAGATCTGGCGCAGTTCCTGATCGACCGCGGGGCGGGATGCGTGATCCTCACGCTCGGCGCGGATGGCGCTTATTGTCGGCGCAGCGACGGCTTGGAATTCGCCACCCCCGCCTTTGCGGTGGACGTGAAATGCACCTGCGGCTGCGGTGACTGTTTCAACGGCGGCTTTGCGACCGGGCTGATCAAGGGCATGTCGCTGGAAGAGTCGGTGCAGTTGGCACAGGCCTCTTCGGCGCAGAACGCGACGGGACTGGGCAGCCAGGCCGGCGTAAGGGACTTTGCCGGGACGCTGGATTTCATCAGGACGACGGCGCTGCGCGCACCGAAGGACGGCTTGGTAACGGGGGCGCGCTAGGCTATGCTCCGACCGTGAGAGGAGCCGGACGTGCCATTGCCTTCCTTCATCCAGCCCGATTCGATGCCGCTGCGCGAAGCCTTGCGCGGCCTTCGCTTCCTGCTGCGTCGGGGCGGCGAGACGCTGGCCGATACGATTTCGGTCGACGCGCTTCCGAAACCGGCCTCGGAGATCGCTTCGGTCGTGATGACGGAGGTCGGCGGGATCGTGCGGTCCGTGGATACCGTTGCGTCGAGCGCGGCGAAGAAGATTCTGGGTGGGCAGGAAAATCCGACAGCAGCGCTGGATGACCTGATCCATCACGATGCTGCCGAAGCCGAGTTTGCGCAGGCGATCTATGTCGCGCTGAGTGCCGTGCTGCGCCGGTTCGGCACGACCAGTTTCTTCGTGAGCGAGATGTCGGCCCGGGCAACTTTCGCCGCCTGGCGGCGGGAAACCGGTGAAGCAGATCCGGAACAGCGGGCAGCGGAACTCACGCTGCGCTTGCTGGACGCGCGGGTGGTGCGCGGGGTTTCCGTGGACAAGGCCCAGCTTGCGCCGACGGGCGCTTTGGACGGGGCTGCGGTCTTTGCGGTGCTGCTGTGGCTGCAATCCTCGCGGTCGGATGCCGAGAACGAGGCGGCGCTGGATGCGGCGGCCGACATCGCCCTTGCCAAGGCGGATGAAATCGCCAGGGCCTTGGCGGCGCGTCGGCTGGACAGCCTTGCCGCGCTTTACCGGAAGTACGTCGATCATGTCTAAGGTTCGGCTGCATCAGGATGCCCTGCCCCCCACGAACGAACCGCTGCGGATCGCGGTGCGGCGTCTTCGCTGGTTCAAGGCGGCCTTCCTGCGGCATGCCGAGACGGTAAGTCAGGAGCTGGGCTGCAAGCTGGAGGTGGACGAGGCCAAGCTTGCCGGCTGCTTCATGCGCTGGCTCGACGCGATCGAGGTGCAGCGCCCTGCGGACAAGTCGCAGCGGCGTGCCTTCTTTGAATTCGCGGCCGCATTGATGATGCGCGAGCTGACAACGGACATGCCGTTGAAGGCCGAGGGCGTGCCGGTTCTGGCGCAGCCGGGATCGGCGGCGGCATTCTGGCCCGAAGGCTATTGCTGCACGATCTTCTGCCTGTCGGTCCATGCCGCCGCAACGGCGCAGGAGTTCCATACAGAGACGACGATTGACCCGGCAATCGACGATCTGCGGCACTGGTGGAGTTTCCGGGAAAACACGATGCAGGACGCGCGTTTCTCGGCGGGGTTCCTTCAGATGCTGATGGGAAGTCAGCCGAACTGGGTGATGCCGGATGTGTTTTCCGCGCAAACGAAGGACGACAGGGCCTGATCTGCGCCAGAGCGCAGCAGCGTGGTTCCCAGGGTCGGGACTCGTTCTTGCATCAAGGCCAGAACGTTAGGGCCACGACCCTACGCCACTTGCCGAACAAGAGCTTATCGGCGGACATCAGGTTGCAGGACTACCCTGCCGGCAAGACGGCCTTGTAATCACCAAGTATTCTTTTCCACTGGACCAGGAAGGATCCAAGAACGCAAAGGCCAGCTAGAGACATCGCGACGAAGATCGATTCCACGTCGGTCATGGGCCAAGTGAGCGCTATCGCAGCGTAGATTGCAACGGCAACCGCGCCGACAAATATCTGGCCACCTACCGCCTTGCCATAGTCCCGGAAGCTGCACCCCACCAATGGGAGCATTACGCGCAGGCTCCAAAGAGAAAAGACAAGCGTGGAAACCGTGAAAGCGATGGCAACGGCGGTCAGGCTGAACCAAACGGATGAAAGAAGGCAGGCCATCCACAGCACTGTGGAATGTACGGTCAGCTTGAACTGAATGTCAGGTCTGCCAATCGCAAGGACGAAGGTCCCCAATATCCCGATCACCGGTTGAACCGCAGCCGCTGGGATAATCATGGCGAAGACATATGCTGCCTCCCTCCACTTTTCGGAAAGGAGGAGATCGAAGATCGGCACGCTGGCCGCACCGATGAGCAACATGGGGGCGAAGAGCAGGATCGCAAGCACCTTGCTCGCCAGCAGGGCCTGTGCACGCAGTTTCGCCAGATCCTTATCTGCGCCGGCAACAAGTGGATAGAGGACGTACTGGAGTGGACCCGTCACGATCATCCAAGGAAGCCGCGCAAACTGGAATGCCATCCCATAATATCCGAGTTCCGCAGCGCCCCTGAACCTTCCGATGATGATGTTTTCCGCGGAGCGGCTTCCGAAGCCGACAACGCTGGAGGCGAAGACGTTCCATCCAAACACGACATGCCCCTTTGCCGACCCCCAACTGAACACAAGGCGGGGTCGGTATGGGCTGAGCACGGCGTTGAAAAACAGTCTAACCGCATAAAGCGCAATCTGCTGCCCGACGAGGGCCCAGACACCCAGCCCGTTCAGCGCGGCCCAGATTGCGACGCCCAGGCTGACGATTATTCCAGCGATCTCTGCCAGAGCTATTCGCCCGAACATGCCTTCCTGTTGCAGAGCGGCGCCGGGGATGAGGGTTAGCGATTGAAGCAGGATGACAGTCGCCAAGGCGGCCATCACGGGAGAGAGAGTTGGCTCGTCCATCCAGTAGGAAACGACCGGGGAAAGGGCTGCCAGAAGCAGACAGAAAGAAGCGCCGAGACCGGTGGTAAGCCAAAAGCAAGAATGCCAGGGGGTCATGTCTTCTGACTTCTCTCTGACCAGAGAGGAAGCGAGGCCACTATCGGCAAACAGCATCACAAAAAGAACGATGGGCATGGCCATTGCCACGATCCCGTAGTCCTCTGGAGTCAGCAGGCGGGCAAGCAGCGGCAGCGACACAAACTGCACAATCAGGCGCAGAATGTTGACCGAGGAAATGAGTGCTGTTCCCGTGACCAGCTTTTTCAATGGCGTTCACCAGTCATGCAGTTTCCCATCGAGCGACGTGCTCCACTGGTTCTCGCCCGATCGCCCACGGTGGACCCAAGAAAACCTCAATTACAACTCGCGCGCGTCGTCCGTGGTTTTCTGCACGAACTGTGCTTCCAGATTGCCCAGATCCCGAACAAAATCGCCCGGATCTCTTTGAAATACAGCGGCCAAGACCGCGATTTTCCTTTCGCGCACCTGCCCTTTTCGCCCGCCGATTAGCAGCTTTGTCTCCGTCGGAGCAAGATGCTTTTGTGGGTTCAGTCTTGGCACCTGCCGGTTCCTATCGAATGCGCGCCGCCTTTGGCAGCGCGCAAGGACCGTGTCCTCTACAGCCCCTGCCAGAAGGCCGTCATTTGCCAGACGATTGGCACACCTGCGAGCAGCATGAAGGGGAAGGTGATGCCCAGCGATGCCGTCAGATAGACGGACGGGTTCGCCTCCGGGAAGGTGGCCCGCACCGCCGCCGGTGCGTCTATGTAGCTGGCCGAAGCGGCAACTGCGCCAAGAACGAAGGCCGAGCCCATGGGGAGCCCTGCAAGCGTTGCAAGACCGCTCACCACGAAGCCGTTGACCATGGGCATGGCAAGACCAAAAGCCAGCATCCGACCACCGACGCGCGCAAAATCCTTCAACTGCCGACCGGCGGTCATCCCCATTTCCAGCAGGAAGAGGACAAGCACCCCGCGGAAAAGGTCGACAAAGAACGGCTCGATCCGGGTGAAGTTCGCCTCACCCGAGACAGCACCGATCAACAGGCCGCCGCCGAGCAGCAGAAGGCCGCGCCCCCGCAACGTTTCCATCAGGATGGTGCTGAGAGGGACACCGCCAGTCCCTTCTGCCCGCGAAAGGGCCACGCGGCCGTAGAAGAGCGCGACGAGAATGCCAAGTTCCATCAGCGCGACAAGGCCGGTGACATAGCCCTCCATCGGGGTGCCTGCACCCTCGGCATAAGCACGCGCCACGACGAAAGTGACCGACGACACCGAGCCATAGAGCGCCGCCACACCGGCGGAATCGACGATGGAAAGCCGAATGACATGGCGCGCGACGAGGAATGCCAGAAGCGGGATCACGAGGACGACGATGGCTGTCACCGTGATGGCACCCATGACGTTGGAGAGGTCTGCGGTGGCCAGTTCGCGCCCGCCCTGGAGGCCGATGGAGAAGAGCAGGAAGATCGCGAAGATCCGGATGACCGGTTCCGGGATTTCAAGGTCGGACCGTATCAGCGTTGCAACGATCCCGAGAAGAAAGGCCAAGGTTATGGGGGAAACGAGGTTCTCGATCAGAATACTGTCCATGGCACTCGCCTGATTTTGGATTGCGCACCCCTTCTGCGGCAGCCGGTTTGAAAATAGAAACGGGAAATTTACATTTGCTTCATTCGTTTTTCCGATAGGTGAAGGGATGCATGACGTCGATACCGCGGTGCTGCGGACCTTTCTTGCGGTGGCGGAAAGCGGCAGTTTCTCGCGCGCGGGGATGATGGTCGGACGGTCGCAATCGGCCGTGTCCGAACAGATCCGAAAGCTGGAAGAGTTGTTCGGCCGCCGCCTGCTGGACCGCACGACCCGCCGTGTGCGCCTGACAACGGACGGAGAGCAGTTTCTGAGCCATGCCCGCGCGATGGTGGCGCAGGCCGATGCCATGCTGGCACGGTTCCATGCACCCGATCTGGCGGGCGAGGTGCGCTTTGGCAGCCCGGAGGACTTCGCATCGGCCTATCTGCCAGATATCCTTGGCTTGTTCGCAGCCGCCCATCCGGCGGTGGAGTTGCATGTGACATGCCAGTTGACCCTGCCCTTGGTGGAGGAATTCGAGGCGGGCGGGCAGGACCTGATCATCGTCAAGCAGGACCCAGCGCAACGCTATCCCGGCTCGCGGCCGCTTTGGCGTGAGCAATTGGTCTGGGTCAGCGCACCGGGACTGACGGCGGATTTCGGGGAGGCGGCGCGCGGGCGGTTGCTGCCTCTCGTTCTTTCGCCGTCGCCTTGCGTCTATCGCGGACGTGCCACCCGCGCCCTGGACAAGGCGGGCGCCACCTGGAGCGGGGTCTTCACCTCGCCCTCCTTCGCGGGTCAGGCCGCGGCGGTGCGCGCCGGTCTGGGCTATGCGGTGATGCCGCGCGCGATGGTGCCGCCGGAACTGGCGATCCTGACAGGCTGGCCCGACCTTGCAGAAGTGGAGATCGCGCTTCTGGGGCAGGCGCGGCTTACCCCTGCTGCCGCTGCGCTGGCGGGTTTCGTCGCGGAACGGGTCGCGCGGCGGCAGATGCAGGTTTGACGGTGCATCCTGTTGGCACCATGACTGGCGCGCGATGGCCGTTTCACTGCACGCCCTGCCCCGCGTCTGACGCCAGTCCGGAGGTTAGCGCCTGGCTCTCTGCGGCCTTGGGCGACACTATCCGAAAGTGACTCGGGGTAGAACGCCTGTTTATCATATGTTAACAGGCCCAAGATTTTCCGAGCGGCTCCTTCCCCCAGGTCTTAGCGCCTGAAGGTTCTTTTTCGCTCGCAAGAAGAGAGGTTTGTTCATGGGGAAGACCGTTTCCGTCATCATTTGCACGCACAATCGCTCTGCCGCGCTGGTCAATTGTCTTACATCGATCCGGGAAGCGATCCTTGCGGCACCGCAGGCCGAAACGGAAATTCTGATCGTGGACAATAACTCGACCGACAACACACAGGCTGTTGTTGCGGTGTGGCAGGCAAAACATCCGGACTGCAAAGTCAGACTCGTGTTTGAACAGCAGAAGGGCCTGTCACATGCGCGGAATTGCGGCCTTTCCAATGCCCGTGGTGAATTGCTTGTCATGATCGACGACGATTGCGTCATGGATGAGAGATACATCGTGAACGCGCTGGCCTATGACGCGCAAGACACCGTTCCCGTGTTGCGTGGCGGGTCGGTTTTCCTGGGCGATCCCACCGACCAGCCTGTGACAATCAAAACGGCGACGGCGCGCCAGTCCTGGAGCAAAGGACGGAACTCTACCCGCAATGAGAATCTGGGGAATAGCCTGCTTGGCTGCAACATGATGATGCGCAAGACCTTGGTCGAGCAGATCGGGCCGTTTGACACAGCACTTGGCGCCGGGTCGAGCATCCCCGGAGGCGAGGATATGGATTACATCTTTCGGGCCTATATCCACGGTTTCGAGATTGAATATGCGCCGGACCTGAAGATCCACCACTTTCATGGCCGCAAGACGACAGAGGATGGATACAAGCTGTTCCGAAACTATTCGATCGGGGGTGGGGCGCTGTATGCAAAATACTTCTTCTCTCAACCGGATTTCTGCCGGCAACTGTATTGGGACGTGAAGAAGCTTCCCGGAGAGTGGCTCCGAAAGGAGAACCGTTTCATGCCGGAACTCAAGTTCACGATGACAGACAAGGTCCGATACAGCCTGAAGGGGATGTATATGTATTGGCGGTCCCGTTTGCTCAGCCGCGGCCAGGCGCCGCGGAAGGCGGCGGTGCGGTAAAGGGTGAAGGGCGGCCTGGCCTGATCGCCGTCACGGCGCGGCGAGGCCGGCGTCGTCCAACTGCTCGGGGTCTGGAAGATCGCGCAGGGATTGCATCCCGAAGGCCGCAAGGAATGTGTCAGTGGTTACAAAGGTGTAGGGGGCACCCCGGCGCGGTTCGCGGGGACCGGTGCCGATGAGATGGCGGTCGGCCAGCCGACCGATCAGGTCGCGGCTGATCTCTTTCCCGAAGATGTCTTTCAGCCCGTCACGGCTGATCGGTTGGTGAAAAGCGATTGCCGCAAGGACGGCGAGATCGAATTCCGACAGGGTCAGGGCCAGCCCGCCGACATCTGCGGCGGCGCGGATGGACGCGGCATAGGCGGGCCGGGTGCGCAGCATCCAGCCATTGCCCACCTGCGCCACCTCATAGGGCCGGCCGTCAAGATCGACTTTCAGGTCTTCGATCAGAAGATCAATCGAGACCCCCTGCCCCACCACCCGGGCGAGATCTGCGCGTGCGACCGGGCTTGAACTGGCGAAGAGAACCGCCTCGATCCGGCGCATCCATTCCCGCCAGCGCAATTCGGGCGCGAGGTCGGCCAGTTCACGGTCGAGTGTCGGGTTCTCGCGCCGCGCCATGGTCAGACCCCGTAAAGCCGGAAGGTTTCGCGCCCGGTGAGTTCTCGCAGCGCGCCGAGTTCCACCAGCCGGTCGCAGAGCCGCCGTGCGGCGCGGTCGGAGAGGCTGTCATTCATCTCTCTCGCCAGGGCTGTGGGGGCGAGTGCATCGCGTGACAGGAACAGATCAACCGCCCGGATGGCCCCCTTGGCCCGCAGCCGTGGCGCCACTTCCCGCAGGCGCGTCGCCGCCCGTGCCAGATCGCCCGCCATCGGCAGCGCCCGCCCGGCCCCGGCCGCCACCGCCCGATGACAGGCAAGCCGCAGATCGTCACCGCGCAGGCGCAGGTCGCGGGGTTTCAGCGCAAGGGACAGAAGCGGCAGCACATGCGTCCAGGCCAGCGATTTTGCCAAGGTGGCATCGGCCATGACCAGCGCGACCAGTTCGTCGCGCGGGTTGTCGGTCAGGATGGCCTCGATCACCTGGGCCGCCCGATCCACCGGCGTCGGCCCCTGCGCATCGAGGCAAAGCGCGATCCGGTCCGGAGCGATGCCTGCCAGCGCCCGCGCCAGGTGGCCGACAGAGATCGGCCGGACCACCACATGGGACCATTGCCGCAGAAGCTGCCCCGCCGGGCCGGGATCATCGCCGGGCTTCGTCAGGTGCAGGGCATCGCGCAAGGCGGGCGCGCCTTCGCGGCGCCCGGCGATGGCTGCACAGACCTCGGCCGCAGCGAGGGCAAGGCGGTCGCGCCACAGGGCCAGCGGCACCTCGCCGATTGCGGCCACGAGGGACAGATGCGCCAGCATCGCCCCGGAGCGGAAGGCCGCCGCGTCGAGCGTATCGGCAGGGGCCGTGGCGATCCAACCCGGAAGCGGGGGCAGCATCGGCAGGGGCGCGGCGGAGGGGGGGCGGGGTTCTCGCATGCCCGGAAGCCTAAATCCTCGCGGCGCTTTTGGCCAGAGAAAGCCGCCTTTAGCGCCGCATCCTGCGCGAATCCTGTATGTCCGTTAATCTTGCATTATCGGACATGAAGAGGTTATGCTTGGCGCCATGGCCGAAGCACATCAGAAATCATCTCCGGATCTGCCAGAGCAGGCTGGCGAGGACGTAAAGAACGAGAGCGGCGCGGTGGTGGATGGCGCCCTTGTGCTGCCGTTCCAGATGGCGGGGTCCGGCACGCTTGACCGGCTTGTCGAGACGGCGCGGGATTATGCGCGGCAGGCCGCATCAGAAAATACGCTGCGGGCCTATGCGAAGGACTGGGCCCATTTTGCGCGCTGGTGCCGGATGCGGGGGGCGGAGCCGCTGCCGCCGTCGCCCCCCCTGATCGGTCTTTATATCTCTGACCTCGCCGCACCGGGAGGCAAGACGCCGCCGCTTTCGGTTGCCTCGATCGAAAGACGCCTTTCTGGCCTTGTCTGGGGCTATGCGCAGCGCGGCCAGCGCCTCGACCGCAGGGATCGCCATATTGCCAGCGTCCTTGCCGGTATCCGGCGCAAACATGCGCGGCCGCCGGCACAGAAGGCGGCGATCCTTCCGGAAGACCTGCGCGACATGCTGGCCACCCTGCCCCATGATCTGCGCGGCCTGCGTGACCGGGCGATCCTGTTGATCGGCTTTGCCGGAGGGTTGCGCCGGTCGGAGATCGTGAGTCTGGATCACGGCAAGGATGATACGCCGGACAGCGGCGGCTGGGTCGAGGTTCTGGATGGCGGTGCCCTGATCACGCTGCGCGGCAAGACCGGGTGGCGCGAGGTGGAAATCGCCCGCGGATCATCCGACCAGACCTGCCCTGTCCATGCCCTGACGCAATGGCTGCATTATGCGAAGATCGACTTCGGGCCCCTGTTCGTCGCGGTTTCCCGTGATGGGCGCAAGGCCACAGGCGAGAGGCTTTCGGACAAGCATGTCGCGCGGCTTGTGAAGCAGACGGTGGAGGCGGCAGGTTTGCGGCCGGAGCTTTCACGGGCGGAACGACTGCGGCTTTTCTCCGGCCATTCCCTGCGCGCGGGTCTGGCCAGCAGCGCCGAGGTGGATGAGCGCTTTATCCAGAAGCAGCTTGGCCATGCCAGCGCCGAGATGACCCGCCGCTATCAGCGCCGCCGCGACAGGTTCCGGGTGAACCTGACCAAGGCGGCAGGGCTGTAATCCTGTTGCGCGGGAGGTGGGAGACGGGGGCGCGGCTTGTGGAGACTTCCCCGCGGGGAAAGGCGGGGATTCAAGGGGTTGGGCGAAAACGGCTGTACCGTATTCTGTGCCGCCTTTTGTGCCGCAAACTGTGGCCACGCAGCGAACGGTCGCAACGGGGGAAAAATGGCACGGGCAGGGGCGATTTCCCCGCGGGGAAAGCCCCCTGCCCTGCGCCGCGTCAGTCCAGCGCGGAGAAGAAGGCCTTGACCGCCGCCTCCAACTGCCGCCGGTCCAGCGTCGAGAAATCACGGTCGAGCCGCAGTTCCACCTTGCCAGCGGCGGCGGTGCATTTCACCTCACCCGCCGGGGTGGGCATCCGCAGCACGGTCTTGCCGCGCGGATCGGCCGCCCGGGCCACCGCGCCCGCAGCCGGTGGCGCGGCCTCGCCTTCGGCGAAGCGGCGCAGGATGGCGAGTTCCTCTTCCGCCGTGCGCCTGCCCTGCCCCAGCATCCGGGCCAGCGCGGTAACGGCGGCGGGTTCGCCCTCGATGCGGTTTGCCAGCGTCAGGCCAAGGGCGCGCGGGATCGACTCGGGATGTTCCAGGACCTTTTCCAGCGCCCGCATCAGGAAAGCGAAGCGGCGGACATAGCTGCGCTTTTGCGGGTTGGCCGTGGCGAAGAGGATATTCACCGCCTCGTCCAGATCGCGGCAGCCGGTTGCGTCATCCTCGGCATAGGCGCGGGCGAGGTTCGCCATTTCGGCGAAGCTGATGTCCTTGCGGACCATGTTCTCATCCACCATGCGGCGATAGAGGCTGTCGAGCGTTTCGCCCCGCGCCATCAGGCCGGCCGGAATGCGGGCATAGGCCTGATCCCCGGTTTCGGCGAGAAGTTCGCGATAGGCCGACAGACGCCGCCAGCCCTGCACGAGTTCGTATTGCCCCTCGCCCACCTGCTCTACCCGGATCGGGTTGGAGAGGCCGACGGCGCGGATGGAGGCCTTGAGTTCGTCAAGTTCGGGGTCCACGCGTCGGGACCGGTCACGGATCAGCTTGCCCGCATGGACCTGATCGACGGGGATCATGTCCACGACGAGACCCAGCTTCTTGAGCCGGACGAATTCATGCGCGAGGGCGTCATTCTCGGCGCGGATCTCGGCCTCGGCGGCCTGGCGCTGGCGCAGGGATTCGGCATTCTCGCCGATCGCGGTGGCCATGGGGCCGCGGCGCAGCCCATCGCCCATCGACTTCACTTCCAGTTCGGGACCATCCTCTTCGGGAAGGTCGATGTCGAACATGCGGCGTTTCTTGGTCATGCGCGTTCCTCCAGCCGATCCCAGGCGGCGCAGACATGGCCGCGGAATTCCTCATATGCCTTGTCGAAGGTTGTCCGCGCCCGGCGCCAGGTTTCGCGCGTCATGTCGCGGTAGTCTATTTCATAGATCGAGGCGAGGAAGCGCCCCGACTGTTCCACCGCCCGCGTGTGTTCGATGGGGTTCGCGGTGACGCGGTCGCCGAAGACCTTTTTGAAGGCGTCATACATGGCGCGATGCAGGTCGTTTCCGGGTTCATAGCGGGTGAGGAGGAAGCGGATGTCGAGGAAGGCTTTCGGCAGGGGCATTTTCCCCGCGGGGAAATGACCTTCGAATCCGGCGGAGAGATCTTCCAGCGCCTCGGCCAACTGGCCGATGAAGGAGGTGGTGGAGTCATATTCCCAGTAGCCCGGCCCGGAGGGGATGTAGAGGACATCCGCCGCGAAGACCGCGTTCATCGACTGATAGCCGATGGCGGGCGGGCAGTCGAAGATGATCATGTCATAGGCATCGTCGGGCAACTGGTCGAGCCAGCGCGAGACGGCGGCGAAGAAGGACCAGTCGGGGTTCATGTGGCGATACTGGGCGGAGGCGAATTCCACGAAGGCCGCATTGGCGCAGGAGGGGACGAGGTCGATGGTGGGCCAGCAGGTCGGCTTGATGAAATCGGTGGCGCGCAGATCGCCGAGGCCCATGTCGGTGATGGAGGCGGGGAGCTTGCGGCGGGGCAGGGCGGTGCCGCTTTCGGCGCCCTGGGCGGCGCGGTTCATCCGCTCCGTCTCGCGCACGAGATCGCGGGCCATGATGCCCCAGACGGTATGTTCCTCGTTCACGTCCGACAGGCCCATGGAATGGCTGAGCGTGGCTTGCGGGTCGAAATCCACGCAGAGGACGCGGTATCCGTCGAGCGCGGCGGCATGGGCGAAGTGGAGCGCGACGGTGGACTTGCCCGCGCCGCCCTTGAAATTGGCGACGGCGACGCGGATGGCGCGTTTCCCCGCGGGGCGGTGCGGGGTCATCGGCTTGCGGTTGACCTTCATCCTGCGGCGCATCTCGTTGATCTCGTCGAGGGAGAACCAGCGCTGGCGGCCATCCTCCTCCACCTCGCCATCGGGGAGGGAGGGATCGGTCGCGAGGCGGCCGCGGAAGGTGGACTGGTTGACCTTGAGGATGAGTTCCGAAACTTCCCAGGAGGAGAAGCGGCGGAGCGTCTTTTCCATCTGCGGGGAGAAGGTCTGCTTGCGGATCCAGCCCTGCATCTTGAGCGAGGTGTCGCGCAGCTCCTGAAGGTCGCGATGGGTGAACATGATCGCCTCATTGTTAATTCCTGCCGTTCGCGAAATTACGTTGAATTTGCGTTCCGCGCAAACGTGATTATCCTGATTTGGTGGATTTGCGTCCGAAGGGGTGGGCAGCGGGGAAAACCCAGGCAGGACAGGCCGGAGCGGGGGGTGACCGATTCGGGAAAGGATGCGGGGGCGTGCTGTGTTTCCTACCCCATCTTGGGGGGACAGGTTGGACGCCCCACTGCCGATTGGGGGGACATTGTTGCCGGATAGGGTGACATTCAGCCCGTCCCCCATTACCATTTGAACCGGATTCTCAGAGTCGGTGGATCGGGGCAGATGGCGGGTGGCGCGCTTTTGCTTGACAGAATCGGGAAACAGGACGCAAATCAGCCCACAGTCCGAAAGAACACCGGAAAACGGGTTGCGGACCGGGCAGGAATGGCAAGACGGCAACCGGGGCGGATGATCCCGGCGATACAGGAGCAACGGGGATGCAGATCGTCCGGCCTGTCGGCAGACAGGCGGCCTCACGCAAATACGATCTGATCACGGCGCTTGGCGTTCATGCCTGCCGGGGAGACAAGCATTTCCAGCGGCTGGTCCTGCGGTTCATCACGATGGTTGTGGCGCGCTACAACTGGCAGAATGACGAGCTTTCCATAGGGCAGAAGGACCTGGCGGCGCTGTGGTCGGTGGATGAGCGGACGGTGAAGCGCGAGATGGCCAAGCTGCGGGCGCTGGGATGGCTGGTGCAGAAGCGGGCGGCGGTGCGGGGGCGGGTGGCGATCCACGGGATTGATATCACTGCTATCCTGCTGAGCACACGCGAGGCCTGGGAGGCGGTGGGGCCGGATTTCGTGGAGCGGATGGCAGGGCCGCGGCCCGCGGCGGAGATGCCGGCGCCGAATGTGGTGGCCTTTCCGGGGACGGCGGCGACGGTGCTGCCGGAGGGGGATGCGCTTTGGGACCGGGTGCAGGCGCGGCTGGCGGGGGAGGACCCTGCGGCCTTCAACATGTGGTTCCGGCAATTGGCGCAGGTGGGGCTGGCGGGCGGGTGCCTGGACCTGGTGGCGCCGTCGCGGTTCCATGCGGCCTATGTGACGACGCATCACCTGATCCGTCTTCTGGCCGCCGTGCGGCGCGAGGATGGCGGGGTGCGGATGGTGAAGGTGGGGGCGGAGTAGGATTCTGTTGCCAGATGGCGCCCGGCTGATACTATACAGTTGTTCAGCAAGGAATCGGCATCGGAGGCCCCCATGCCCCGCGACCCCCGTTTCGACCTTCTTTTCCAGCCGGTGAAGATCGGGCCGAAGGTGGCCCGCAACCGGTTCTTTCAGGTTCCCCATGCCTCGGGCATGACCAATGCCGCGCCGCATGTGCGGGCGGCCTTCCGCGAGATGAAGGCGGAAGGGGGATGGGCGGTGGTATCGACCGGGGCCTGTTCCATCCATCCGAGTTCGGATGACAGCCCCTTTCCCTGCGCGACGCTGTGGGATGAGGCGGATCTGCGGTCGCATATGCTGATGACCGAGGCGGCGCATCGGCAGGGGGCGCTGGCGGCGATCGAGCTTTGGCATGGCGGGGCGGCGGCGGTGAACCGGACGACGCGGCACGCGGCCCTGTCGCCTTCGGGCGTGCCGTGGATGGCGACGCATGTGGGGTTCATGTCTTCGGCCCGGCCGAAGGTGATGGATGCGCAGGATATCCGCGACCTGATCCGCTGGCATGCCGAGGCGGCGGTGATGGCCGAGCGGGCGGGGTTCGACATCCTCTATGTCTATGCGGGGATGGGCTATCTGCCCTATCAGTTCCTGCTGTCGGATTACAACCGGCGGACGGATGACTATGGCGGGTCGGTCCGCAATCGCGTGCGGCTGGTGGAGCAGTTGATTGACGCGGTGCGCGAGGCGACGGGCGGGCGCTGTGCGGTGGCGCTGCGCATGTCGATGCAGGAATTGCGGGGGCGGCCGTCGGAGGTGGCACCCAGCGAGGCGCATGAGGTGATCGGCCATCTGAAGGATGCGCCCGACCTGTTCGATGTGAAGATGGACTATTCCGCCACCGATTGCGCAGCGAGCCGCTACACGGCGGAGGGCAGCCATGAGCCTGTCGTCGATTTCCTGAAGACGATCACCGACAAGCCGGTGGTGGGGGTGGGGCGGTTCACCAGCCCCGATACGATGGTGTCGATGGTGAAGCGGGGTGTGCTGGACCTGATCGGGGGCGCGCGGCCGTCGATTGCCGATCCGTTCCTGCCGAAGAAGATCGAAGAGGGGCGGGTGGAGGACATCCGCGAATGCATCGGCTGCAATCTGTGCATTTCAAGCTGGCATGACGGGGTCTGGGTGCGCTGCACGCAGAACCCGACGGCGGGCGAGGAATGGCGGCGCGGCTGGCATCCCGAGATCGTGCGGAAGGATGGCAAGGGCCAGGTTCTGGTGGTGGGCGGGGGGCCTGCGGGGCTTGAGGCGGCGCTGACGCTGGCGCGGCGGGGGCATGACGTGGCGCTGGCCGATGCGGCGCGGGAGTTCGGCGGGCGGCTGCGCTGGGAAAGCCGGTTGCCGGGGCTGAACCAGTGGCACCGCGTGGTGGATTACCGGATGGGGCAGTTGCAGAAGCTGCCGAATGTGTCGCTTTACCCGGAAAGCACACTGTCAGCGGCGGATGTGCGGGAATTCGGGGCGGATCATGTGGTGATCGCCACCGGCGCGCGCTGGTTGCCGCATCTGTGCGGGGCGAATGAGCTGCCTTCGGTGCCGCTGGAGGCGCCGCGCGTTTACACGCCCGACGATATCGCCGCAGGTGTGGTGCCGGAGGGGCCGGTCGCGGTGTTCGACTATGACAATTACTACCTTGGGTCCGCGATTGCCGAGCAACTGGCGGGGCAGGGGAGGGCGGTGACTTACATCACCACGGCGGGCGCGGCGGCGGCCTGGGGATTCATGACGAATGAACAGCCTTTGGTGCATCAGTCCTTTGCGAAGAAGGGCATCGCTTTGCGGACGCTGGAGGTGGTGACGGGGTTTGATGGCGAGACCCTGCGGCTGGCGCAGATCTTCAGCGGCGAGGCACGGGACATCGCGGTGCGGTCTCTGGTGATCGTGGGCTATCGGCAGGCGGGCAGCGCGCTGCATGAGGCGCTGGCCGGGACGATGCCGCGCGAGAGGCTGCATCTGACGGGGGATGCGCTGGCGCCGGGGGCCATCGTCCATGCCGTCTATCAGGGGCACAAGACGGCGCGGGAATTGGGGCTTTCGGCGGCGCAGGTGATGCCGCGCCGGGATGCGCCCTTTGCGCCGAGGGATTTCCAGATGCCGGAGGCGGCGGAATGACACGGGTCGAGGGGCGCAGACGGCAGGCCGGCCGCCCCTCGGGCGGGGTGCCGCAGCGGCCCTTCGGGCAGGTGGAGCGGTGTATCGACTGGGTCCGAGTGATTTCCGACGATCAGGTGGCTGCGATCCATGCGGCGGCGCTGGATGTTCTGGCGCGGCAAGGGATGCGCGTGCTGCATCCGGCGGCGCGGGATCTTTATGCGCAGGCCGGGGCAAGGGTGGAGGGGGAGACGGTCCGCCTTGATCCGGCACTGGTGGCGGAAGGCTTGGCGACCGTGCCATCGGCCTTTGTGCTGGAGGCACGAAACCCGTTGAAATCCCTGAAGATCGGGGGGGCGCATTGCGTTTACGCCTCGGTCGGGGGGCCAGCCTATGTGATGTGCAACGACAAGGGGCGGCGGGACGGGACCTATGCCGAGATGTGCGATTTCCTGCGGCTGGTGCAGGGGTTGAATGTCCTCCATCAGGAGGGCGGCTGTCCGTTCGAGCCTTTGGACCTGCCCGCGAACACGCGGCATCTGGACATCTATCACGCGCAGATCCGGCATCTGGACAAAAGCTGGCAGACCCAGACGCTGGGCCATGCGCGGACGATGGACGGGATCGAGATGGCGGCGATCATGCTGGGGACCACGGCGGAGGGGCTGCGCGAGCGGCCGGTTCTGCTGGGGATCATCAACACCAATTCGCCGCTGCAACTGGATGTGCCGATGGCCGAGGGCCTGATCGCGATGGCGGCGCATGGGCAGGTGAATGTGATCACGCCCTTCACGCTGGCCGGTGCCATGGCGCCGGTGACGCTGGCCGGCGCGCTGGTGTTGCAGCATGCCGAGGCGATGGCGGGGATCGTGCTGACGCAGATCGTGCGGCCGGGCGTGCCGGTGATGTATGGCGGGTTCACGTCGAATGTGGACATGCGGTCTGGCGCGCCCGCCTTTGGCACGCCGGAATATGCCAAGGCGGCGCAGGCGAGCGGGCAATTGGCGCGGCATATCGGGGTGCCGTTCCGGTCTTCCAACGTGACGGCGGCGAATGCGGTGGATGCGCAGGCGGCCTATGAATCGCAGATGGCGCTGTGGGGGGCGTTGACCGGGGGGGCGCATCTTCTGGAGCACGCGGCGGGCTGGCTGCATGGCGGGCTGACGGCGAGTTTCGAGAAGCTGATCCTTGATGCCGAGATGTTGCAGATGATGGATGCCTGGTTCGAGCCGCTGGCGACGACCGAGGCCGATCTGGCGCTGGAGGCCATTCTGGAGGCGGGCGCTGGCGGGCATTTCTTTGGCACGGCGCATACGATGGAGCGCTATGAGCGGGCGTTTCACGCGCCGATGGTATCGAACTGGGACAATTACCCGACATGGATGCAGCGCGGCGGGATCGACGCGGCGCAGCGGGCGAATACGGTCTGGAAAGAGCTTTTGGCGCAGGCCGAGGATCCACCCCTTGATGCCGCAGTGGACGAGGCGCTGAGCGCCTATGTCGCGCGGCGCAAGGCCGAAGGCGGGGCACCGATGAACTGATGGCGAAGGGCAGAGGGGCGACGGTTCGGACGGATTTTCCCTATGGGTTGAGGGAGATCGAGAATATCTGGGTGCCGATGCCGGATGGCGTGCGGCTGGCGGGGCGGCTGTGGCTGCCCGAGGGGGCGGGAAAGGTTCCGCTGATCCTGGAATACCTGCCCTATCGCAAGCGCGACGGGACGCGGGCGCGGGACGAGAAGATGCACCGCTATCTGGCGCGGCACGGCTATGCCTGCCTGCGGCTGGACATCCGGGGGACCGGCGACAGCGAGGGGATCATCACCGACGAATATTCGGTGCAGGAGCAGGAGGATGGCGTGGCGGCCATCGACTGGCTGTCGCGTCAGGACTGGTGCGACGGGCAGGTGGCGATGATCGGCATTAGCTGGGGCGGGTTCAACGGGTTGCAGATCGCGGCGCGGCAGCCTGCGGCGTTGAAGACGATCATCACCGTGGGATCGACGGATGACCGGTATGCGACGGATATCCACTGGGTCGGCGGCTGCCTGTCGAAGGACAATTTCGACTGGTCCTCCACCATGTTCGCCAGTCAGGACCTGCCGCCCGATCCGGCCATCGTGGGGGATCGGTGGCGCGACATGTGGCGGGCGCGGATGGAGGCGAACAGCCCATGGATCCTGACCTGGCTGCGGCATCAGTCGCGGGATGACTATTGGAAGCAGGGGTCGGTTTGCGAGGATTTCTCGCGCATCACGATCCCGGTCTATGCGGTGTCGGGCTGGGCGGACAATTATTCCGAAGCCGTGCCGCGGTTGCTGGCGGGATTGTCGGGGCCGAGGCGGGGGTTGATCGGGCCCTGGGCGCATTCTTTTCCGCATGACGTGACGGTGGAGCCGGCCATCGGCTGGTTGCAGGAGGTGCTGCGCTGGTGCGACCAGTGGCTGAAGGGGCGCGAGACGGGGATCATGGAGGAACCGCTGCTGCGCGCTTGGGTGCAGGAGAGCGTGCCGCCGCAGACCTGCTATCGCGAAAGGCCGGGCTATTGGGTGGGGGAGGATCAGTGGCCATCGCCCCGGATCGAGGCGCGGCGGATGGCGCTGGGGGATCATGGGCGGCTGGGGGCGGCGGGAACGGGGGAGGTGTCCATCTGTTCGCCCCTCTGGGTCGGGGCGGCGGCGGGCGAAGTGGGCCGCTATGGCGACGATGCGGAATGGGCGACCGATCAGCGCGAGGATGATGGCGGATCGCTGGTCTTCGTGACCGAGCCGCTGGCCGAGGATGTGGAGATTCTGGGTGCGCCGCAGCTGCATCTGACCTTCGCCAGCGACAAGCCCTGGGCGCTGGTATCGGTGCGGGTGAATGATGTTGCGCCGAGTGGCGCATCGACGCGGGTGGCCATCGGGCATCTGAACCTGTGCCACAGGTTCGGGCATGGCGCCCCGCAGGACCTGATCCCCGGAGAGATGACGGTGGCCACGGTGGACCTTGACGATATCGGGCATCGCTTTCCGGCGGGGCATCGGATCGCGGTGTCGATTTCGACCGTCTATTGGCCGATTGCCTGGCCTTCGCCGGAACTGGCGACGCTGAGGCTGCGGCTGGGGGAGAGCGCGCTGGTGCTGCCGGTGCGGCCCGTTCGGGCGGAGGATGCAGGCCTGCGGGTGTTCGATGCGCCGGAATGCGCGGAGGCGGATGCGCAGCATGATCTGCCCATCCCGGCGGATGCGCCGACCGCACAGCGGCGGGTGACGCGCGACCTGCTGAGCGGGGAAAGCCTGGTGGAGTTTCCGCGCTGGACCTATGCGATGGAGATGCCCGCCATCGGGCAGACCCATCGCGGAACGGGCTATGCGCGGTATCGCATCACCGAGGGTGACCCGCTGAGCGCGCGTTGCGAGACGGGATATACCGTGCGGATCGAGCGGGCGGACACGACCATCCTGCATGAGAGCGAGGGTTCGCTGACCTGCGATGCCACGCATTTCATCGTGAGCATGTGCCTGCGGATCAGCGAGAACGGGGTGCCGGTGTTCAGCCGCGACTGGAACGAAAGGATAGCGCGTGACCACATGTAGCGAGAGGGGTGCGGGCTGATGCTGGCCTATGCGATCCGGCGACTGGGGCTTTCGGTCCTGATCCTGATCGTGGTCATGACGGCCATGTATGGCATGGTGTTTCTGGTGCCGGGTGACCCGGCATCGCTGGCGCTGGGGCCGCGGGCCACGCCGGAACTGAAGGAGGCGCTGCGCGAGCGGATGGGGCTGGACCAGCCGATATTGACGCAGATTTTGTATTTCTTCGGCAATGTGCTGCGCGGCGATCTGGGGATCGACGTCTGGTCGAAGCGGCCGGTGCTGGAGCAGATCCTGGAGGTGTTTCCCAATACGCTGATCCTGGGGGTCGTGGCGCTGGGTTGGGCGCTGGTGATGGGCATCGTTCTGGGCTGTGCGGCGGTGGTCTGGCGGGACACATGGGCGGACCGGTTGCTGGGCGTGCTGTCGGTGAGCGTGATTTCCGTGCCGTCCTTCGTGGTGGCGATCTATGCGCTGATCGTCTTTGCGGTCTGGCTGAACTGGCTGCCTGCCATCGGGGCGGGGGAGGCGGGGGATTTCTGGAGCCAGGTGCGGGCCTTGATCCTGCCGGCCCTTGCGGTGGGGATCGGCTGGGTGGGCTATCTGGCGCGGTTGATCCGGGCGTCGATGCTGGAGGTGATGGAGGCGCCGCATATCCGCACGGCGCGGGCCTTCGGGATGCGCGAGCGGGATATCGTGTTCCGCCATGCGCTGCGCGTGGCCATCGTGCCGACGATTTCCATTCTGGCCGTGGGATTCGGGTCGATCCTGTCGAGCGCGGTCTTTGTGGAGAGCGTGTTTTCACGGCCTGGCATCGGCACGCTGATCACCGGGGCGGTGGAGAAGCGGAATTATCCCGTGGTGATGGGAACCGTGCTGTTCATGACCGGCTTTTACCTGCTGGTCGTCACCGCTGCCGATCTGTTGATCGCGCGGCTTGATCCGAGGGTGCGCGATGTCCTCCGCGGTTGAGGGAACGGTGCCGGGACGGCGGGGGATCGGGCGGGCGCTGCTGGCCGATCCGATGGGGCTGGCGGGGCTGGTGCTGGTGGTGGTGTTCCTGCTGATGGCGCTGCTGGCGCCCTGGGTCGCGCCCTATGATCCCATCGCGCTGGATGTGAAGGCGAAGTTCCAGCCGCCTTCCGCCGCGCATTGGGCGGGGACGGATCATCTGGGGCGGGATCTGCTGTCGCGGATCATCTGGGGGGCAAGGCTGGCGCTGGGGATCGCCATCACCTCTGTCCTGATCGCGGGGGCCATCGGGTTGGTGCTGGGGTTGATCGCGGGCTATGGGCCGCGCTGGCTGGATTCGGTGCTGGTGCTGATCTTTGACAGCATGTCGTCGCTGCCGATGATCTTTTTCGCGCTGGCGGTGATCACGGTGCTGGGGCCGGGGACGACGACGCTGATCATCGTGATCGTGCTGGTGTCATTCCCCGCCTATGCGCGGCTGATCCGGACGCAGACGCTGGCCCTTTCGGGGGCGGATTTCATCCTGGCGGAGCGGGCGATGGGGGCGGGGGCGGGGCGGATCATCTTTCGCCATCTGCTGCCGAATGTGGTGGGGCCGCTGGTCATCCTGATCTGCATGGATATTCCGGTGGTCATCATGCTGGAGGCGGGGCTGAGTTACCTGAACCTGGGCGTGAAGCCGCCGTCGCCTTCCTGGGGGAACATCCTGTCGGAAGGCTATAACGCCCTGCGGCAGGCGCCGCATGTGGTGATCGTGGCGGGGGTGCCGCTGGTGCTGGCGACGCTGGGTTTCACCTTTCTGGGCGAGGGGCTGCGCGATGTGCTGGACCCGCGCGGGGCCGGGAGGCGCTGGGGATGAGCGTGCTGTCGGTGGAGGGGCTGTCGGTCAGTTACCGCGTGCCGGGGGGGCGGTTGCAGGCGGTGCGGGACGTGTCGCTTTCGGTGGGCCGGGGCGAGGTGCTGGGGATCATGGGGGAGAGCGGCTGCGGCAAGTCCACGCTGGCGGCGGCGATGATCGGGCTTTTGCCGCAGGGGGCGGAGGTGGCGGCGGGGGCGATCCGGCTGAACGGGACGGACATGCTGCGCCTGCCGGGGGAAGAGCAGCGGCGGCTGCGGGGGCAGCGGATCGCGATGGTGTTCCAGGACCCGATGACGGCCTTCAACCCGGTGCTGACCATCGGGCGGCAACTGGCGGATTTCGTGGGCGCGCATGGCGGGGGGAAGGGGGCGGCGGAGATTGCCGGGATGCTGGAGCGGGTGGGGATTCCCGATCCGGGGCGGTGTCTTGGGCGCTATCCGCATGAGCTTTCAGGCGGGATGCGGCAGCGGGTGGCGATTGCGGCGGCGCTGCTGATGCAGCCCGATGTCCTGATCGCGGATGAGCCGACGACGGCGCTGGACGTGACGATGGAGGCGCAGATCATCCATCTGCTGCGCGACCTGCGGACGAGTTTCGACGGGGCGATTGTCGTGGTGACGCATCATCTGGGGGTGATCGCGGAACTCTGCGACCGGGTGGCGGTGATGTATGCGGGCGAGGTGGTGGAGGAGGCGGGGGTGGATGCGCTGTTCCACGATCCGCGCCATCCCTATACGCGGGCGCTTCTGTCCTGCGATCCGGCGGTGGTGATGCCGGGGAGCGGGCATCTGCCGACCATCGGGGGGCGCATTCCCGACCTGACGGCGCTGCCCGCAGGATGCGCCTTCGCGGCGCGCTGCGGGATGGCGGAGGCGGGGTGCGGGGCGCCGGTGCCGCGGCATCGGGGGGCGGGGCGGTCGGTGCTGTGCCACAGGAGCGCGGCATGAGCGCGGTGCTGGAGCTTTCGCGGATGTCGGTGGCCTTGCCCCTGGGCGGGTTCCTGTCGCGGGCGCGGCTGCCGATCCTGATGGATGTGAGCCTGTCGGTGGGGCGCGGGGAGAGCGTGGCGCTGGTGGGGGAGAGCGGGTCGGGCAAGACGACGCTGGCGCGGGCGGTGATGGGGTTGCAGGCCGTGTCGGGCGGGAGCATCGCGCTGGACGGGCAGGCGGTGGAGGGGGCGGCGGGACATGCGCGGCTGCGCCGTGATGCGGCGATGATGTTCCAGGATGCGACGGCGTCGCTGTCGCCGCGGCTGACGGTGGGGTATCTGGTGACGGAGCCGTTCCGCATCCATGGCGTGGCCTTGCCCGACCCCGAGGGGATGGCGCGGGAGTTGCTGGCCAAGGTCGGGCTGCCGCCGGCCATGGCGCGGCGCTATCCGCATGAATTGTCGGGCGGGCAGGCGCGGCGGGTGGGGGTGGCGCGGGCGCTGGCCCTGAAACCCCGGCTGGTGATCGCGGATGAACCGACGGCGGGGCTGGATGTTTCGGTGCAGGCCGAGGTGTTGAACCTGATGGCGGACCTGCGGGCCGAGATGGGGTTGGCCTATCTGATCATCACCCACAACCTGGCGCTGGTGCGGCATGTGGCCGACCGGGTGGTCGTCCTTTATCTGGGGCGGGTGGTGGAGGAGGGGCCGACGGCGCAGGTCTTTGCCGCGCCGGCCCATCCCTATACCGCGAGCCTGATTGCCGCCGAGCCGAGGCCGGACCCGCGGCAGCGCCGGATGGACCTGGCCATAAGGGGCGAGGTGCCGTCGGTGCTGCGGCGGCCGTCGGGATGCGAGTTCCATACGCGCTGCCCCATGGCGCGCGAGATGTGCCGGACCACTGCCCCGACGCTTGCCCCCATCGGGGCGGGGCGGCAGGCGAGGTGCCATTTTGCCGATCAAAACAAAGACCAACAGGGAGAACAACATGCAGTGGAACACCGATAGGCGCGGCTTCCTGAAGGCCGCAGGGATGGGTCTGGCGGCGGCGGCGGCGATGCCGCGCTTTGCCTGGGCGGCGGAGGGCGACACGTTGCGCCTGCGGGTGGGCGCGGATTTCCAGGTGCTGGACCCGTTCGGGATCATCGGCGAGTTGGACGACATCATCCCGCGCTGCACCAATGTGACGCTGGTGCGTCTGGGCGACATGCGCGAGGGGAACCCGGTGCGGCCCTGGGCGGCGGAGAAGATCGAATGGCTGGACGGCACGCGGCTGGCCTTCACGCTGCGCGAGGGGCTGGCATGGACGGGGGATTTCGGCCCGGTGACGGCGGCGGATGTGAAATTCTCCTTCGAGCGGATCGCAGGGTCGGAGAGCGCCTGGGCCTATCAGTTCGAGAAGCTGAAGGAGGTGGAGGTCATTGATGACCGCAACGGCATCATCCACCTGACCGAGGCCTTCGCGCCCTTCATGGTGATCGCGCTGCCCTATTACGGCGGGCATATCGTCTGTCAGAAGGCGGTGGAGGCGGCGGGGGGCAGCTATACGACCGAAATCCCGGCGCAATGCGGGCCTTACCTGATGGAGTCCTGGGAGCAGAACCAGAAGGTGACGCTGGTCGCCAACCCGGATTGGACGGGGGAGAAGCCCGCCTTTGGCCGGGTGGAGTTCTACATCGTCACCGACGACCAGGCGGCGCAACTGGCCTATGAGGCGGATGCCTTCGACTTTACCCGCGTGGCGGTGGGGGCGGCGGCGCAACTGAAGGGGGCGATGCCGGAGGGGGCGACGCTGATCGAGGCGGCCTCGACCCGCTATGCCTGGCTGACCATCAACATGAATGCAGAGCCGTTGAAAGATATCCGCGTGCGGCAGGCGATCCAATACGCCTATGACGGGGAGGCGGTGCTGGCTGGGGCCTATGACGGGCTGGTGGCGCGGTCCACGGGTGTGGTGCCGCCGACATCGGGCTATGCGCGGGCGTCGAACCTGATCGCCACGCGGGATGTGGCCAAGGCGCAGGAATTGCTGGCCGAGGCGGGGGCGGAGGGGTTGGAGCTGAACCTCTATGCCCTGACCGACGGCACGAGCCAGACCATCGCCCAGATCATCCAGGCGAATCTGGCGGAAGCCGGGATCACGGTGAACATCCAGCCGACGGAAGAGGCGGCCTATTGGGCGCTTGGCGACAAGACGGCGGGGGAGGGATACAAATCCGTCGAACTGGTGCTGATGAACTTTGCCGGTGGGATCGACCCGACGGAGAACCTTGTCTGGTTCCGCCCCGATCAGATCGGGGTTTACAACTGGTCCTTCTTCGACAGCGCGGAATATGAGGAGCTGTATCAGGCGTCGATGACCGAGCAGGACACAGAGAAGCGGCGGGCGATGTTCAACCGGATGGAGGACCTGATGGAGGAGTCGGGCGGGTTCATCTTCATCTGTTTCGAGCCCTATCTGGCGATCCATGACGCGAACCTTGTGCCGGTGATCCTTGCCGACGGCCACCCGGACCCGGTAGCCTTCCGCAAGGTCTGACCGGGGCATCACCGGGGCAGGCCCGGCAAAGGGAGGGCCGCGCTTGGCCGAGACGATGCGACGGAAGGCCCGCCTCTCGGCCGAGGAGCGGCGGGCGCTTCTGGAGGATGCCGCCTGCGCCTGCATCGCGCGGGGTGGCATCCGCGATTTCACGGTGGACAAGGTGGTGGCCGAGGCCGGGGTGTCGCGCGGCCTGATTACCCATCATTTCGGGTCGATGGATGGGTTGCTGGTGGCGGTTTACACGCGGATGTATCGCGACTGGCTGGCGGTGATGGAGGAACCGCGCCCCGGCCTGTCACGGATCGAGGCGATGGTGGAGGCGCTGGTGTCGCCCGCGCTGTTCGACCGCGAGGTGGTGAATATCTGGCTGACGCTGTGGGGGGAGATTGCCAACAATCCGGTGCTGCGCGACACGCATCGCGCGCTTTATGGCGATTACCGCGCGGCGATCATGACGGCGCTGGAGGAGGCGGCGCAGGCGAATGGGCGCGAGATCGACGCCGAGACGGTGGCGACGGCCTTCATCTGCCTGGTGGACGGGTTCGGGGTGCAGCGCTGCGTGGAGCCGGCGCTTTTGTCGGAGGAAAAGGCGCGGGCGGCCTGCTGGGCCTTTCTGCGCCCGCATATCGGGGATCAGGTCGGCGCGGCGAGGTGATCCATCACCTCGGCCACCGGGAGGATGGTCAGGCCGGCATCGAGCGCGTGGCGGATGGCGCCATCGAGCCGGGCGGGCGGGCAACTGAAGGGGTGATCGGCGCCGTCGATGCCATGGGCGAGGATGATGGCCCAGAGGTTTTCGCGCGCGACAGTGCGGAAGACGGTGGTCCAGTCGGTATCGGCGGCGAAGAGGTTGTCGATGGCAAGGATGCGAAGCTGGTCGCGATCGGCCCCGGCGCCGTTCAGGCCGCCCTGCACGCTGCGCGAGGTGGCGAAGTGGCGGCGGCAGAGGTTCTTGGCGGTGAGGGAAACTTCGCCATAGGGGTAGGCGAAGCTGCGCGGGCGGAAGGACGGGCCGAGAAGCCGGGCGAGGAAGGCGTCGTTGGCGGTGATTTCCTCCTGCATCCGGCTGCGGCTGAGGGTGAGGGTGCTGAGGTGGTGGAATAGGTGGGAGCCGATCTCGTGCCCGGCGGCGGCGATGTCGGCCACATCCTCCAGGTGATACTGTTCGCGGCCTTCGAAGGTTTTCCCGCAGAGGTCGCCGCTGAGGTAATAGGTGCCGCGCAGGCCGTGGCGGGCGAGGATGGCGCCGCCTTCGAGCCAGGCGGAGCGCGGGACGTCATCGAAGGTTATGCTGAGGAAGCCGCGGGGCGGCTGTGCGGCGAGGGGGCGGGGCGTCCAGCGCGTGGCGGCAGCGAAGGAGACCCGCCCGGCGAGGGAAGGTTTACGCATGGCGGACCCCGCGGGTTATTGCGGGGATCGGTCGGGGCGTGGGGAGTGCATGCGTCATCGCCTGGGCTTCCGGTCCGTCAGGAGTTGTAGAGTTCGAGGATCTTGCGCCCGAAGAGTTGCGAGCAGACCCCGGCATGGAGCGAGGCGCGCATCAGCGCGCGGTTGCGACGCGCGGGGGAGGGGGCGGTGACGGCGGCGGAGAGCGCGAGGAAGACGATCTTCGCGACGGCCTTCAGCGCCATGAGGACACGGCCCGGCAGGGATTTCGGCGCGTTGATGCGGCCGAAGGTCTGGCCCGAGCGGAAGCTGCGGCGCATCAGGAAACCGAGCTTTTCGCGCGGGGCGGGGATATCTTCGCTGGCGATGGCCTCGGGGGCGTATTCGATCCGCCCCCCGTCGCGGACGAGGCCGCTGAGGAAGACGTCATCCTCGCCCCCGGTGCGGCCGAAGGCCAGATCGAAGCGGCGGCCGCGGACGGGGGGACTGTCCAGCCGGAGGATGAGGTTGCCGGTATAGCCGGTATGGATGCGGCCATCGGAGAGGAAGACCGGCGTGACATCATGGATGCGGGCCTTGTGCAGCCAAGCCGGGGCCTCGGGGCGGTAGAGGGCGAGGACCGGGCCGAGCACGGCATCGGCGCCGCTGCGGGTGATCGTGGAGACGAGGTTTGCGGCCCAGTCGGGAGAGGCGATTTCATCATCGTCGATCATGGCGAGGAAGTCGGCACCGAGGGCGGTGGCCTCTTCCAGGAGCGCGTTGCGGGCGATGGAGATATTGCGGGCCGGGGCGTGGACATAGCGGACGGGGAAGGGCAGATCGGCGGCAGCCCCTTCGACCACGGTCCGGGCCGAGGGTTGATCGTCATTGTCGGCCACGATGATGCAGCAGCGGAAACCGGGGCCGGGAGTCTGTCCGGCGAGGCTTTGCAGCGTGCGGGTCAGGATGGGCCGCCGGAAGGTGCAGATTCCGATGGCGACCAGCCGGGTGGTGGCGGGTGATTCTGTGGCGGTGGCGTCTTTCATCGCGGTGCAGACCCCTTGAAACGGGCGGATCGGGGGGCTTCGGGGCGGTTTCGGCCCGTCGGAACGTCCCGGTAGCCGTTGATATTCGGCAATAAAAACATTCTTAGGTCGGGGTTGGGCTCAATTCTGCCACAGTTTGGGCGTAGTGATTGCCGCGTGGGGAAGCGGTGGATAACCTGTCTTTGAGACCGATGGAAAAGACCGTGCCTTGCAGATGACCGCGCGTTTGCGAAAGAGAACATGAGTCGCCAATGAAGCTTTCTTCCTTCCTCGTCGGGATGTTTGCAACCGCAACCGCGGTTTCCATCGCCACTTTGACCCTTGGCGGCACGCTGCTCGGGGCGGTGATGATGTGGTTCGCGACCATGATGGTTGCGCAGCTTCTCTATGTTGCGCTGCTGGTGGCGATGGCCCGTTTTTCGGGGCAGGGGGAGTATGGCTGCTGGCAGGATGGCGGCGCGACATCCGTCTTCTCGCGGCAGGGCGATCTGTCCGATACGGCCGTGAAGCCGACATCCGGCCCGAACGTCTGAGGGCGACACGTCCGGGCGCGGGGCGCTGTGGGCGGCAGGGATTTGCGAAACCGATCCTGTTTCATTGCGCATGATGGCCGGCCTCATGCGGCTTGGCCGAGAAGCGGCGGCAGTTCGCGGGCGGCCCGCAGGCCATAGACCAGCGATGCAAGCACGATCACCGTCAGGGCGTTGAATTCGAAGAAGACCGGCACTTCGACCATCGACAGGACGATGACGAAGGTGGCCGCCATGAAACAGAAGAGCGCGGGCGCACCGCCGACCTTGAGCGACCAGCCGATGCAGAGCACGAAGGCCGGGATCAGCAGGCTGAGGCTGATGGCCACACCGATCAGGCCGACATCCACGGCGTTCGACAGGAACATGTTGTGGAAGTTGAAGCCGGATTTCGAGGCGATGTAGAATTCGGCCCAGATCTGTTCTGCCAGAGGATTGCCCTCTACCCAGAAGGCCCGGTAGCCGGTGCCGATAAGCGGGTTGCGCGCAATTTCATTGGTCGCATAGAGCCAGAGATCCGTCCGGCCCGTCAGTGACGGGTCCTTGCCGGTCAGTTCGATCACGATGGCGAGGATCTGGTCCATGAAATAGATCGAGGTGAGCACGGAAAGCAGGGCGAGGCCCGTGAAGATTCCGAGCACCTTCAACCGCCGGGCCGGGGCGAAGGCCTGGGTGGCCAGGATGACCATGGCCGCCGACAGGACGAAAATCACCGCGATGACGGCCCCGATCGACTCGGCCTTGACGATCTGCGGCAGGCCGAGCGCGGTGCCGGTCGCGCCGGAGAGCCGCCAGAAGAGGGTTTCGCGCCGGTCGATCAGCAGGGCCAGCGAAGAGAGCACGAGCGCGACCATGGTGAAGGCGTAGTAGTTCTTGCTGTCGAAGATTCCGAGCCAGATGCCGTCTTCCCGGACGTTGCCGAAGGCGAGGCTGGCCAATCCCGCCAGCATCAGCGCCGCGAAGAGCACGCGGAGGAAGACGATGGGTGACAGGCGGCTGGCGACGGTGATGGCGATCATGAAGGTGATCGCAAGCTGAAGGCCGTGCCGGAGCGACAGGTCGGGGTGATCCGACCAGAGCAGGCTGACCATGCACCAGACAGGCAGGAGGTAGAGCCACCAGAAGAGGCGGATCTCCTCCTTTGCCATTTCCGGGCGGCGCAGCAGCAGCACGAGACCTGCACCGAGGAAGATCAGCACGCTGTTGCGACCGAAGAGCGAGACGAAGATGAGCGATGTCAGGATGAGGAAGCTCAGCACCGTGTTCGGGCAGATGTTGATGCCCGATCCGGAGGCGGTGCCGTCTCCCCGATGCTGAACCGCTGTGTTCATCTCATTCCGTCGCGATCTTGCAGAGGACCGAATCCTCGAACTGGCAGGGTTCGCCCAGAGCCGTGAAGGCGACCCAGTCGATTTCCATCTGCTTGGGCCGGGTGGGCGGATCGAAGGGACCCATCCAGTCGTTCAGTGTTTCGGTTCCCCAGAGGCTGAAATAGATTTTCTGCGGGCGTTCCGGCAGGACGGGATCCTGCACGTCCTTGATCAGCTCTCCGTCCACATACCAGCGCAGGCGGCCGGGTTCCCAGTGGAAGGAGTAGAGGTAGAACCGTTCATTCGTGGGTTCCGCCACGGGGTGGACATCGCCGTGATGCGGCTTGCCGTCCACATAGGTGTTGATCGTCACCTCGTTGACATTGGCGGTGAGCATCTCGAAGTCGATCTCGTCATGGCGTTCGCCATGGACGGGGCCGATATAGGTGAAGAAGGCGGCGTTGAGGCCGCTTCCGTCATCGGTCTTGATCTTGGCTTCGAAGGTGCCGTAGCCGAAGCGGGCCGTGGTCTGGATTTCGCCGCAGCGGTATTTGTGCGTCGGCGTGGGATCTTCGAGGAATTCGAGGATCACCCGGCCCGGCAAGTGCTGAACAGCGGTGGAGGACCACTGGCAATTCTGGTGGTCGCCATTGCTCCAGCCGTCGGAAATGTACCAGCGGGACGGATCGAAGGTCAGGAAATCTTCGCGGAAGGTGGTGCCGACGGGATCGGATGCGGAAGCGCCGCCCGCCGTGCAGGCGAGCAGCATCCCGAGAAGGCCGATCCGCAGCGAGGCCGATTTCAGTGCCGGTGCCATCGGCTCAGGCGTCTTGTTGGCCATATGCATCATAATACCCTTCTGATGGTTCTGTGCGACTGTACTTCGCCAGAGCCGACATATCGGTCTTGTTCAATGCGATGCCGATAAGCTTTTCGTGAAGGGCGGGGTCAACGGAGAGCGTTTCGGTCAGCGTGTCGGGAGAGACCTTGCCCCATTCCAGCACCATCACCAGACCATCCAGCGCCGGAACCAGCGCCCGCGCATCCGAGACCGGGCCGAGCGGAGCGAGGTCGATGATCGTGAGATCATAGCGGCGCCGGGCTTCGGCGATGAGGGTGCGGAACTCGGGCATCCCCAGAAGATCGCCGGCATTGGCATCGCCCGCCCCGGAGGTGAAGGGAAGGAAGTGGATGCCGGTGTTCATCTCGCGGCGCAGCGTCGCCTCCCAGACGGCGCGACCGTTGAGCATTTCGCTGAGGCCGGCGCCCATGGATTGCAGCAGGCCGCGGCTGAGCGAGGCGGTGCGGACATCGGCGTCGATCAGCAGGACCGAGCGGCCTGCCACGGCGGCGACGGCGGCGAGGTTCTTGGAGATGGTCGTCTTGCCCTCGCCCGGCCGGATGGAGACGATGCCGAAGACCTGGCCCGACTTGCCATCAGCGGAGGAGTCGACGGCGATCCGGATGTTGCGGAGGACTTCGGTGAACTGGGAGCGGGGGTTCTTGAGCGCGGCGAAGCCGTGCTTGAAGCCCTTGCGCGGTTCGGTGGTGCTGCGGGAGGCCTTGCGGGTGGCGTCGGGTTCGGTCGGGCCATCCATTTCGGCGGGTTCCAGCATCGGCAGGTAGCCGAGGAAGGGGAGCCCGCTGATCTGCTGCAATTCCTCGCGCGTGCGGATGACGCGTTCGATGCGTTCGCGCCAGAGCGCGAGGGCGACGCCGACCCCTGCCCCCATCACCATCATGGCGGCAAGGATCATCTTCTTGCGCGGAGCGATCGGGTCTTTCGGCACTTCGGCCATCGACAGGACGCGGACATTGGTGACGGGGAAGGTCTGGGTCTGTTCCAGGTCCTTGAGGCGGAGGAGATAGGTTTCGTTCAGCGCCTCGTAGATTTCGGCCTGCTTTTCCAGCGCGCGCAGTTCCACGCGCGAGGTGGCGAGATCGAGGTTTTCGTCCGAAATCTCTTCGATGCTGCTGTTGAGCATGGAGATTTCGGTTTCCAGCGCGCGGGTGGCGTTCAGGGTGGTGTCATGGAGGCGCTGCATCTCGCGCTGGAGGGCGCGGCCTTCCATGGCGATGCGTTCGCGCAGCTGGGTGACTTCGACATGATCGGGGCCGTAGCGACGTTCGGCCTCGTCCAGACGCTGCTGGAGGGTGAGGAGCCGTTCCTGACCGGCCGAAAACTCGGCATCAGGAATGCGGGCCCCGGCGGCGCCGGATTGGACGAATTGATCGAGATCCTGCTGACGAAGGTCGTCATAGACGCTGCTCATCGCGCGCAGGCGGGCCAGTTCGACCGTCGCATCGGCCACATCGGCCTTGAGCTGGGCGATCATCTGGACGGTGATCGGTTCGCCTTCGATCGTTTCCAGACCGCTGCGGGCGCGGAATTCCTCGGCCCGGAGGGCGGCCTTGGTGGAGTTTTCCTGGATGACGAAGAGGCGCTGTTGCAGCCAGTCGAGCACGCGGGCGGAGGCTTCGACATTGCCGATAAGCTGATCGGCGACGAAGGCTTCGCCATAGGCGTTCACCACGGCGGCGACGAGGGCCGGGTCGGAGGAGGTGTAGCGCAGCAGGAAGACCGAGCTGCGCCCTTCGCGCCGGACTTCGATGCTTCCGCGCAGGTCCTCGGCCGCTTCCATCCGCTGGCGCAGATCGGCGGCGGCAGGGTCGGTTTCGGTTTCGGGGTCCGAACCGCCAGGGATTATCGCGGAGATCACCGAGCGGACCGTCTGGATCGCGCGGCTTGGCAGGGATGCGCCCGGATTGAGGAAGGATTCGTTCTGGTGCAGGTTGAGCTCGTTCACCACGGCGAGGGCGAGGGTCTGCGATTGCAGGACGCGCAGCGCGCTTTCGAGCATCACCTCGTTCTGGGCGATGTCGGCCGGGCGGTTGAACCCGTTGGAAAGCCCGGCGACATCACTGCCGATCAGCACCTGTGTCGCGGCGGTATAGACGCGCGGTGCGGTCATGGCGTGGAGCAGGCCCAGGACGATGGCCACGCCCATGGACGCGCCAAGGATCATGCGCTGTCGGATCAATGCCGCCAGGATGAAGCGGAAGTTGATCGAGATGCCCTTTTGAGACGAGCCGAGCGCCCGAGGCTGACCCGGGGTGATCGAAGAGTCACTATCATTAAAACGCACGAGCAATCGCTTTATCCTCCATGACCCGTCATCGCGCCCTGTCTTGATCCGGGACCAGATCCGGTGCCGCTTGCGCGGCGACCCAGCAGAAGCCCGCTCCAGAAGCCCAGCGACCAGGACATCTGCATCACAGCACCCGGAACGCCGCAGAGGGCGATGCCGGGGGAGCGCGCGCGGAGGGCTGTCGCCAGACCGGCTGCAAGACAGGCCGCCAGCCATAGGCTGAACGGTAGAGCAAGCAGGGGGTATAGGGGCGAGAGCGCCGCAAGCAGCAGAAGTGGCGCGAGGCTGATCAGGATCGCATGGCGTTTGTGCAGGCTGCCGGGGTGTTTGCGGGCGGTGGCCATGCGGCCGCGACCGAAGCGGTAATACTGTTTTGCCAGTCCGCGCAGGGTGTTGCGCGGGAAATAGATCATGCGCGTCGCCGCAGTGAGCCAGATGCGGAAGCCCTGCTTGCCGAGGCGCTGGTCGAGTTCGGCATCTTCGTTGTGGCTGAAGCTTTCGTCATAGCCGCCGACGGCGCGGAAGGCTGCGACGCGCATCAGGGCGTGGTGGCCGTGATCAACGAAGCGCCCCTCGCCTGCGCCCCGATGGGCGGAGCCGCCATTGCCGAACAGCGAGTTCTGGGCGGCGGCGATCTGGGTCTGGAGGGGGCCGGTCCCGGTGGCGTGCATCCGGACGACGACGCTGTCTGCGCCGGTCCGCTGCGCTTCGGCGAGGAGGACGTCGCAGTAGTCTTCGGGGTAGTCTGCATGGGCATCGACGCGGATGATCCAGTCGAGCCTGTCGCCGAAGCGTTCGATGGCAAGGTTGATGGCCGCCGATTGCAGGCGTTTCGGGTTGTGCAGAAGCGTGAGGCCGGGGCGACGGGCGGCTTCGGCCCGCACCAGATCGACGGTGCCGTCGGTCGAGCCGCCGTCGATCACCACGATCTGCGCGCCAAGCCGATCTGCGCTGCCGGCAAGGGCCTTGATCACGCCGAGAATGTGCCGCGCCTCGTTCAGGGTGGGGATGAGGATGGCGATGCCGCCGGTTTCTGCGGCGGTTGCGACCTGACCGGTGCCCTGCGTGCCGAATTGGGAAGAGAGGGCGGTCATCCGGCATTCTCCGCGGGTTCGGCGAGGGCGGGAAGGGCCGACTGATGCGAGCTGGGTCGCGCATCCGCCAGTTGGGCGACGAGACGGATGCATTCGTCGCGTGTGCAGCGCCAGTCGGCGGGATCCGTCGCGGCGATGGCGGCGCGGGCGGCGGCCAGCGTGGTGTCATCCAGCCCGGCGAGCAGGGCGGCCAGGGTTTCGGGCTTCAGGTCCGGCGTGACCAGACCGAGGCCGCGGCGTTTCAGATCGGCTGCGGTTTCGGTGCCATGCAGCGCGAGCGGAATGGCCCCGTGTGCGCAGCTTTCATAGAGCCTGTTCGGGAGAAGCCAGTCGGAATTGGCGCCGGCTTCGTAGCGATCGACCAGCCAGGCGATATCGACTTCGCCATAGATGCCGGGAAGGTCTTCGGGGTAGCGGTAGCTCCCCATGAACGTGATGTTGGGGTTGGCCTGAACGACCTGCTGGAAATCGGGCAGGACATCGAGGGCGGGACGCCCGCGCAGGACGAGCCGGACCCGGCCGTTTGCCTCGCGGCAGAGGGTATCGAGAAGCCGGAGCGAGGCGGCGCAGCGCAGGATGCCGAACCAGCCGATCACGATGGGATCACCGGGCCGGCGGCTGCGGCGGATGACCTGAGGCGCGAGGTCCGTCGCATTCGGATTCCAGACCTTGTTTTCTACGAGGACTCTGGGGGCGCTGGTCTGTCCGTGGCGGCGAAAATGTTCCTGATCGAAGCGGGGGGAGGAGATCAGAACCTTGTCCACGTCGCGGCAGAGGTGACGTTCCACCAGCCGGAGCGCCGATGGCAGCAGGCCGGGCCCGATCAGCAGGCGATGGATGTCGAGCACCTCGTAGACCAGGCGCGGGGGATTGGCGCCGAAACGTCTTTTGATGCGGCGCGCGAGCGGCAGCATTTCGAGGTTGCGGGCGATGATGACATCGGGCGCAGGACCACGGGCGAGTGCGTCGGCCTGCATCCGGGATCGCAGGGCGCTGAGCGCGCGATGGAGGAATTTTCCGTTATGGGTCTGGCCCAGAACGGTGGCCGGTTCCCGCAGCGGCGCGGTCGAACGCTGGAACCCGGCGAGATCGACGCTGGCCCCGCCCGCGCGCAGCATGCTTGTGCGGCGCCAGATCGCCGCATCGTCCAGGTCATGGGCGAGATAGAGGATGCGTGTCATAGCCCCCCCTGCGCCCTGCGGAGGGACATCATGATGGTCGGGCCGTCCGGCTCGGGGGCGAGGATGCGGGTGGCCGGTTGCGGAACCTGAAGCTCCGCAGAGACATATTCGGGCACGAGGCCGAGGGCGAAGGCGCCGGCCCGGTCTGCCGCGAGGATGTAGAGATCGTTTTCGCAGGCCAGTTGCGAGAGCTTGGCCCAGATCGGCGCGGCCGAGGGCGACCAGGGCGCTTCGGTGTATTCGGGCACTTCGAAGGTGGTGAAGCCCGGCACGTCGTAATCGGCGGCGCGGCCCTTGGCGCAGAGCACAAGGTTCAGATGTCCCCGCACGAGGCTTTCGTTGAGCTGCTTGCGGCGGAAACGTTCGGACAGGCTTTGCCAGAGCGACAGGACATGCTGCGGGTGACGGATCAGCCGCCCGATTGCCAGCAGCCATTGCCGTTGCTTCAGCGCGTCGAGCAAGCGGGTGTAGTGCAGTTCCCGCAGGTGGCTGCGGCACCGCGCAGAGATGGCTTCTGCGAGCTTTTCGCTGCCCTGCGGGAGGGTGCGGATGAAATCCGTCTGCACCTTCACCATGCGTTCCAGGCTGGCGGTGCTGGCGCGGTGGGAGGTGGATTTGGGATGCCTGCGGTAGAGATAGAGGCCGTCAGGGATGACCATGAACCTGTGACCCGCGATCATGAGCCGGAGGTAGAGATCGTAGTCCTCGTCAACGCGCAGGTCTTCGTTGTAGCGGATCGTGCGGAGGGCGGAGCTGCGGATCAGCGGCTTGAGATAGCCGAAGGACAGGTCCGACTGGCCGAGCAGGCGGCAGGTGATCAGGACGAGGGGGTCGATCTCCTGCGGTGCTTGCAGGTTCAGGCTCTGGAGCAGCGTAAGGTGACGTTCGAGCGGGTCTTCGCCGAAATAGATCAGATCGTCGGCGACGATATCCGTATCGAGGGCGGAGGCGGCCCTGAGCAGGCGTTCCAGCCGTTCCGGGTGGAGGATGTCATCGGAATCGCAGATGGCGATCCAGTCGCCCTTGGACTTTGCGATGGCCCGGTTGCGCGCGGCGCCGGCGCTGGTTCCGACGGGCGACTCGATGAGTTGGACACGGGCATCGGTGGCGGCCAGACGGCGGATGATGTCGCGGCTGCTGTCGGTGGACCCGTCATCGCTGACGATGAGTTCAAGCTGGCGATGGGTCTGGTCCAGCACCGAGCGCATGGCGCGTTCGAGGTAGAGCGCGCCGTTCCGGTTTGCCATGATGACCGAGACGAGGCCCGCGGGAGGCGATACCGTGACGGGACTGCCGGGAAGCGGGGGAGGAGGCCCGTCAGTCATGGGCGGCCTCCGTTGCGGCGATCCGGGGCAACACTGCGGTCTTGCAGCCCGACAGCGCGCGCGGGAAGGTGAGGCCCAGTGTGGGGCGCCGACCACGGGCGGCTGTCGCCGCGTGCCGCTGCAATGCGGGCGCAGCGGCAGGGCTGCCGGAAGCAGTATTGTCGGCGATCTGCGTCATTGGCTCGCGGTGCCGCTCTGGGTGCTGAACCAGCGGGTTGCCGAACGGGGCAGGGTGACTGTCACCACATCGCCCGGGGCGAGTGGCGTTTCGAGGCCCGACAGGCGGACGGCGTTTTCGCCCTGGCCGCGCAGGATGGTCACGATCGGTTCGGGCATCGTGGTTTCGGCGTCGTCCGTGGCATCGCCCAGCACGAGGCCGGTTTCGACGCCCGCGATATTCTGCTGCGTGTCCAGCGTGGTCAGGACGCGCTTGAGCTCCTGTTCCACCTGCTGAAGTTCGCGCGTGTCTTCGATCAGTTCGCGGTCGCGCAGGGCGAGTTTTTCGGCCTCGGCCTGGGTGACGGCCTGGCGGGCGCGGAGCATGGCGGTGGAGACGTCCAGAAGCTGTGCCTCGGCGAGGGCGAGGGCCTGTTCGCTTTCGGTCACGCGCGCATCGACAGCAAGGCCGCGATCTGCGAGGGTCTGGGTGTTCTCCTTTTCGCGGCGCGAGCTTTCGACCAGCCGTTCGAGCGCCTGGGAGCGGCCGATCAGCGCCTCGATCTCGTTGCCGAGAAGGACGATCTGGTTGTCGAGCGCCGCGAGTTCGCGGCCGCGGCGTTCCTTGCGGAGGCGGAGCACTTCGTTTTCGCTCTGGATCAGGTCGGTGGGCCAGGCGGTGCCGTCCTGCCGTTCGGGAACAACGATTTCGTCCAGCCCTTCGATGGCCGCCTGAAGCATTGCGCGGCGGATGGCGAGGCGTTCCGCTTCGAGCCGGAGGACCTGCATGTCGCCTTCGCGTGTCAAGATGTCACGCGGGTCGATGATGCCGCCCTGAAGCAGCGAGCCGCCGCCCGCCTGGGCGACAAGCTGCGCCGCGGTGGCGCCGGGGCGGAAGGGATATTCGCCGGGAGAGCGGACGGAGCCTGTGATGAAGATCGGCCGATAGGTCGCCACCTGCACCTGGGCATCGAGGGAGGAGGCGACCGCCAGCCGTTCCTTCAGCCCGTCGGAGATGACCGCCGAGAGATCGGCTGCGGAGAAGCCGTTGGCGGCGATCTGCCCGAGGAAGGGCACGCTGATCATGCCCTGCGCATCCACCAGCAGATCGGACCGCAGCGCCTCCCACTCCACCGCGCCGTTTTCGATCGGGTCCCATTCGATGACGCGGAGGCTGAGCACGTCGCCAGGTGCGATACTGTAGTCTTCTGCCCAGAGGGTGCCGGGCAGAAGTCCCAGACCAAAGAATGCACCAACAATCCATTTGCGCAGCGGCATCCGCCCGGTTCCCTTGCTACAACTTCGTTAACGGCAATACGCGTTAATAGGAGCCCCGGCCGGAAATAGCAACTGGCACCGTCTTGAGGATGAGCACGAAATCGAGGATCAGGCTCCAATTCATCACGTAATAGCGATCGAAGGTAACGCGGCGATCAAATGACGCATCGCTGCGACCGCTGACTTGCCACAGGCCCGTCAAACCCGGACGGCAGCGGACGTAATGGGTGAACGAATTCCCATAAAGTCCGCATTCGGATTGATCCACGGGGCGCGGGCCAACAAAGCTCATATCGCCAAGAAGGATGTTAAAAAGCTGCGGCAATTCGTCCACGCTGTATTTGCGCAGAATACGGCCAAGCGGCGTGATGCGCGGATCGCATTTCAATTTGCGATACAGATTCCATTCCTGTTGCGCTTGCGGATTGCGTTCCAGATGGTCGCGCAGACGTGCCTGGGCATCCGGCACCATGCTTCTGAATTTCCAGATACGGAAGGCACGGCCATGGGCCCCAATTCGGGTCTGGCCGAAGAATGCCGGGCCGCCATCGGAGAGCTTCACCGCGAGGGCGACGCCGACCAGGAGCGGGGAGAGCAGCACGATGGCAATGAGGGCGAGAATTATGTCAAAAGTCCGCTTGATGACGCCGCCGCAGACGTCTTCCCGGTAGGCGATGGATTGTTGCGCAGTCGAGATCGTCATTTCGTTCTTCCGTACAGTTGGAGCATAATTGTGTTTCATTTCAAGACTTTCCGCCCCCTGGTACGCAAAAGGTTGGATGGGCTTCCGGGGTTCGGCGACGGGGAGGGGGCCGGCTCCGGGGCTGTGGCCGGATTATGGCTGAAATGTGTTCGGGTGCCAGCACATCTTGTTAACGAAGGTTAAAGTTTGACTCAAAAATACAACCTTAACGTGCGTTAATGGTTGTCGAGAGACCGCCAAGATTGTGGGCTGTTGATTAAGTGAAAGCCCTGCCAGTTTGGCGTCCCGATAAGCTGACTTTGGCGCTTACTGATTCGATCCGCGGCGCCTGTCGATTCCGGTTGCGACTTGGCGCGAGGGAAAGAGGGTTCCTCGAGGAGATGGAGCATGGATGCGTGCGATAATCCAGTGGATTGTTTCCGATAGGGCAAAAATAACGCCCGGAATCATCCTGGAATTTGACCGATGCATGGCTTGTATCGCGGCTTTGGTCTGGGACTACAGCCGAAAGGCGGGGTTGATTGAAACCATCTGCCTGTGCTGATGCCGCGCTATTGAAAGACGCGGAGTTGATCCTGGCATTTATATGGCAAAGGCGTGACTGAAGGCCGGACGATATCGGAACTGGCCGCGACGGCATGGCCTTTTGTCTGATGCGGAAGTCTCTGCGGAAATGGATTGGTATCCGGGCCTTCGAGCGGGGCTGGTATTCTGTGGATCGTGGGCTGACGGGTTATTTGGTTCAGGACAGGCATCACGGCGTCATGATGTTTGTCGCTGAGGTGGGGCGTCCTCGGGTGCGCGCTGGCCGGCGGGAATTGCTGCATCGCGGCAAGAGAGGTGATTTCAGCGAGGGGCGACTTTTGAGAAATGCGAATGAGTTGCAGTATCGTTTGGGCCGTCTGGCGAAACTCCGCCATCAAGGACAGGGGGCGTCGGCGGAATCGCGCCACTGGCCAAATTGGCAATAGGCTTACCCAGCGGCAATTCATTCCGGCGCGGCGAAACCCGAATCGGGAATGAACCGGGGGATTCATTCGGCTTGAATTGCCGGGAAAGGCCACAGGCCTGCGGAACGCGTTCAGTTATCCAGCAACGTCAACCGCGCATCGCCAGCGGGAATTACCGAAAAGCTGTGCCTTTCGAATAAACCAAAGGCATATTGGCTGCGTTCGTTGAAGATGTAGATGTCGAATCCGGCGCGTTTGCAGCCCTTCAGCGAGGGCATGTTGTCACCCGCGACGAAGGTCAGGGCATAGTTCGCGTTGAGGTCCCTGGCGCGTTCTGAGACCATGTACATCGCTTCGGACATGATGCGCTGGCCGCGATAGGCGGGCGGGATATAGGCGTTCTCGAGCAGCGCCACGTCCTTGTCGAGCCGGGGAAAGCCCCAGAGATGGGCCTGGATCTTGTCGTTCTGTTCGGACCCCATCAGCCACTGAAGATAGCAGGGGGTTCCTGTCGTCTCGTCGATCGCGACATAGGGGGTGGGGATGTTGGCCCGGAGGTGCTGGAGCCTGTAGTGGATTTCGAGCGCATCGGCGGGATCGGCCACGGGGTCGCGATGACCGAAGAGGGCCTGTTCGTCGCCGGGCTGGAAGGGGCGGATGGACAGGGGGATCTTGGCGCGGGGCGGATCGACCGGCACGGAGAGGGTGCGGCGGAGACCGAAGCGCGAGGAGTAGCTGTAGGGGCCCCTCTTGAGACGTCGGACGATCTTGGCGGGGATCGACAGACGCTCTGGCGCGTCAGATGCGGAACCGAGCATGGGTTCTCTCTTGTGTTAACTTTCGTTACTATTGTGGAGCGTAGTGCGTCAGGCGACCGTCCGTGTCAACTGATCAGGCCGTCAGATGGTGCTGGCGGGGGCCATGTCCGGAGGCCATAAATGCCTTGCCTAGGTGAAACCCGCCGGGATAAAGCTGCGCCGACAAACAGGTGCAAGCCACTGAGTATTCTGGCAATCCATTTCAAAAAATCATCCGGAGACGGCAGAGGGCGGCAAGGGCCTGCCAGGCAGGCTGCGCGCTGTGACCGCAGGGCGGACCGGTCCGCAGGGAGGCGCGTTCCGACGGGCCGAATGGTAGAGAGCAAGCGATGAAAGATCTGCGCGAAGAAGGCGGTCCGGGGATCAAGACCCTGAGGGCGGCGTCGAGGACGGTGACGCTGCACCGCGACTGGAGGCCGCTGGAGCCGGTGTGGCGCAGGCTGGAGGAGACGGGCTGCTGCACTGTCTTCCAGTCCTATGACTGGGTGTCGGCCTGGTATGAGAACACGACGAAGCACGGCCTGGCGCGGCCCCTTGTGGTGACCGTCGCCGATGAGGGTGGCATCGTCTGGATCCTGCCGCTGTGCGAGTATCGCAGGATGAAGCTGCGCTTCATTTCGCTGGCCGATCTGGGGGTGAGTGATTACGCCGGTCCGATCATGGCGGGCGAGGATCGCATCCCGACGGAGGCGCAGGCCGAGGTGATGCGGGCGATCCTGCGGGTTCTGCCGCGCTGCGACATGCTGCATTTCCAGAAGATGCATGGGGAGATCGAGGGGAAGGCCAACCCGCTTTTGCAGGTCGGGCATGTGGTGGCGATGAAGGAACGCTGCTATGGCGTGACGGTGGATCGGCCCTGGGCCGACTTGTCCAAGGACATCATGCAGTCGCGGCTGCGGTCCACCATCCGGCAGCAGAAGAAGAAGGCACAGGCGATCGGGCCGCTGAGCCTTGCGCATTACAGCGACCCGCTGACGATGCGGCCGATCATGGACATCCTTTGGGAAATGCGGCGCGGCCGGTTCCAGCGTATCAACCGGGCCGACACGCCCGAGGTCTGGCGCAGCTTCTACTATGATGTGGCCTGCGATCCGAAGCGGCAGCTTGACATCACCATCTCGATCCTTCGGGTGGGCGATACGCCGGTGGCCTGTTCCTATGGGCTGACGCGGGGAAAGGCCTATCACAGCGTCATGCCGAGCTTTGCCGTTGGGGAATGGGAAAGCTACCGTCCCGGGATGCTGATGTTCGATGCGATGCTGGAGGAGTTCGGGCCGAAGACCGGTTTCGCGGGCTTTTTCGACTTCACCATCGGTGATGAGCCTTACAAGCAGCGCTTCGGGGCGCAGGGGCGGCCGCTTATGGAGTGCATGTCGCCGCGCAGCGTGATTGGGGCGATGGCTTATGTCTATTGGCGCTACAAGGCGGCGCGGCGCCACAAGGCGAAGCCGGAAGCCGAAAGCACGGAGTGAGGATCGTCCAGAGGCGTAGGGGCAGCGGGGAGGCGTCAGCCTTCCTTGCTGAGGGCGTAGGCGCCGGCTTCGTCCATCCCGGAGGCTGACGTGCGGTCTGTCGTGGGGATGGCGGCGGCGTGCCAGCAATCCGCTCCGGTTTCCAGATCCATGGAGAGGCGGACCTGCGTGCCGCGCCCCGGCCGGCTGATGACGTCGAACCTTGCCCCGATGCTCTTGGCGCGGTTGCGCATCCCGGCGAGGCCGAGCGAGACATGCCCCGAGGGCCGCAATTCGTTCGTGACCGGACGGATGCCCGGCCCCTTGTCGGAGACGCTGATATCAAGCACGCCATCCGATACCTCGGCCCGGACGGAGACACCGCGCCCTTCGGCATGTTTTCGGGCGTTGTGCAGCGCTTCGGAGACGATGCGGTAGATCGCGGTCCGCGTGTCCGGGTCCAGCGTGACTTCCGCCTCATCCAGTTCCAGCGCCACTTCGGTTCCGCATTCGGTGCGGAAGTTCAGCACGGCCAGACGCAGCGTTTCGGCCAGATCGAGCCCGTCGAGCGTGGGCAGGACCAGACCGGTGGAGATGGAGCGCAGGTCCGTCAGCGCCGAGTCCAGCAATTCGCTGGCCTTGCGGGCGAGCGGAAGATCCGCTTCGGCATGGACGAGCTGGCTGCGATAGAGGGCGGCGATGCTGAGAAGCTGGATCGGCCCGTCATGCAGTTCCGATCCGATCCGGTTCAGCACCGCTTCGCTGATCTGGGCGGCCTGGGTGCGGAGCCGTTCGGATTCGTTGAAAAGCTGGCGGTTGCGTTCGGCCAGTTCGTCGGACCTGCGCAGGCTGTCGGCGATGGAGCGTTCCTGCGCATTGATCCGGCGTTGGGCGAAGGCGACAAGGACGGCGAGACCGGCGATCCCGATCAGGAGCGAGGCGAGGCGGATGTAATCCGTATCGGCCAGCATCCGGGAAATGCGGGTGAGCAGCAGTTCGACGCTACAGTAGATTTCACCGACGGCGATCACCTGGCCGTGCCGGTTCACCAGCGGCATGTACACTTCATAGACCACGGAGCCGAGGGTAACATCCTCGACATTCTCGGGAGAGAAGCCGTCGGCGCGGGAGATGATGGTTTCGCCGTTCACGGCGCGCATGACGGAGGGTTCGAGCTTGCCAAGAGACTCCACCGGGCCGGAGGAGGAATAGACCAGCGTGCCGTCAACACCCCAGATCTTGACCCGATTGATATAGGCCGGGTCGATCTGGTTCATCACCGCATCATGGATTTCCGCCTCGAGCGCAGGCGGCAGGTACTCGCGGACCGGTTCGTCGCCGAGCACCGAGAGAAGGACCCCGCGCGCCAGCGCCTGTTCGATTTCCAGCGAACCTTCGATCATGCGTTCGGAGATGATGCGGTTCTGGAGTGTGCCGGTTCCGATGGCCAGAACCGTATAGAGGACCGTGGCGAGCAGCAGGAACTGCGCCGTCAGGCCAAGCGAGCGCAGGAAGCTCAGGACCTGACGCATGCCATCCTCGCCGGTGGCCAGAGGCTGGCCGAGACTGCCCGTTCTGTTCCACGGATCGTGTCGGGATCCATGCCGTCTCTCCGTATCCGGTTTTCCGGCCGTTTGGCCTTTGCCCTGTCTCAAGGTTAACCCCTGTTACTATGGATCATATTCGTGGGACGACGGCAAAGGCTTTAGCTACCGGACAGAGAGACCTTGGCTATTCCTCGCGCATGGCGCGGTTCATCTGATCGACGACGGGTTGGACGAGGTAGGAGATGACGACCCGTTCCTGGGTGGGGATATAGACTTCGACGGGCATTCCGGGGACGAGGCCGCGGGTGCCGAGATCGTCGAGGTTGCCGGTCGCCTTGGCGCGGGCGGTGTAATAGGTCATGCCCGTGTTGGGGTCCATGACGGCGGCGGCGGCGATGGTGTCCACGACGCCGTCGATTTCGGGCGTGAGGCGCTGGTTGAAGGCCGGGAAGCGGAGGCGGGCCTTCTGGCCGGGCTGGATGGCGTCGATGTCGGTGGTGGAGATGCGGAACTCGATCACGAGGTCGGTTTCGCTGGGGACGATGGTGACGAGGGTCTTTCCCGGGGGGACGACTTCACCGAGGGTGGAGACGTTGAGTTCGTTCACGACACCGGCGACGGGGGCGCGCAGGACGGCGCGTTCCTTCTTTTCCACGGCGGCGGCCAGTTGCTGGCGCAGGTCGGTGATCTGGGGTTCGAGCGCGCGCAGTTCGCGATGGGCATCCGCCTTTGCCGTGGCCATGAGGCGGTCACGTTCCAGGGTGATCTCGGTCTGGCGGGTCTGGTTGCGGGCGAGGTTGGCGTCGATTTCGCCCATTTCGCCACGCATCCGGGTGAGGTCGCGCAGGATTTCGTCAAGGCGGCTTTTCTCGACGGAGCCGGCCTTCTGCAGCTTGTCGAAGCGGGCGAAGGAGTCCTCGACGAGGGCGAGTTCCTCGAGCAGCGACTGGCGGCGGGCGGTCTGGCCTTCCGTATCGAAGCGGAGCTGGTCGGCCTGAAGGTCGAGCGAGGCCAGTTCGCCCTCGCGGTTGAGGCGGTTCTCCTCCATCAGGCGGCGTTCGCCGTCGAGGATGCGGAGGGCGTCTGGATCGGCGGCGTCGAAGCTGGCAGGGGTGACCATGTCCACCCCGTCGCGTTCCGCGGCGAGGCGGGCGGCGCGGGCCTCGGCCTCCAGAAGCTGGGCCTCGAGCATGCCGATGCGGGTCTGAAGATCGAAGGTATCGAGGATGAGGACGGGCTGGCCGGCCTCGACCTGCTGGCCCGTCGAGACGAGGATCTGGTTCAGGGTGCCGCCATCGACATGCTGCACGTTCTGGACGTCGTTCTTCACCAGCACGGAGCCCGAGCCGATCACGGCGGCATCGAGACGGGCGGTGGCGGCCCAGAAGCCGATCCCGCCGACAAGGAAGACGGTCAGGGCGGCGGCGGCGATCAGGCGCCCGCGCAGCGAGAAGGCGGCGGCCGGATCGGGCGGATAGGGCAGGTTGGAGGCCATCGACATCATCTTCGTCACTCGGTTCTTGCCGGGGGCCTGCGGACAGGTCCCCGAGGGAGGGGGGGGGAGGGTGTCCGGCAGGCCCGCGCGGGGTCTGCCGGGGGGGCAGTGTCAGAGCAGGCCGGTCGCGGTATCGGTGGCCAGCAGCGGGTCGGGCGTGGTGACCATGTCCGCGGCCGTGATGACCGGGGTTTCGACGAGGGTCGCTTCGGGCATGGTGCTGGCTGCGGGGGTATCGAGGCTGGGGAAGTACTGCTCGATGAAGGCTTCCTTCGACTCCGTGTTGGAGACGAGGTCATAGGTGCGTTCCTCGCGCGCCAGATAGGCAGTGTCGAGATCGGCACGGGTTTCGCCGCCGCGCAGCTTGTAAAGCTCGTGCTGGCTGACCCAGTCACCGATGGCGAGGTTGGAGATGTCGCGGACGGTGGTGGGGTGGAAGGGGCGCACCACGCTGGCCAGTTGGGCGAAGAGCTGGTGGAAGTTCACCCCCACGATGCCATCGGCGCCATCATCGACCGGACCGGTTCCGCCATTGCCATTGCCGCCATTGCCATTGCCGCCGGTATGGCCGGTATTTCCGCCCTGGCCACCCGTGCCGCCGCCGATGGAGGGCGCGCCGGGCACGAAGGGCATGTCGCCGCGGGTGCCGAACATCGAGGGCAGCGAGGCGGTCTGGATCTGCGGCTGGTCTGCGAGATAGAGGTCGGGCAGGTCCAGCGCGGGATCGACCTCGGGGAAGAAGCGGGACAGGTCGATCGGACCGGGGCCACGGCCGATGCGGCCCATGTCGGTATCCTCGCCCGGCAGCGATCCGGTGATCAGCGGCTGGCCTTCGTCAAGCTCGGAGAATTCCACCTGCGGGGCGGCTTCTTCCATGCCCGGCTGGCGCGGGGCCGAGACCTGTTCGGTCGCGTCGCGGTCATGCGGCTGGTCCGTCGGGTCGCCGGGCTGCGCGGTGCCGCCAAAGGCCGATTTGACATAGGCCGCGAGCGTGAGGGTCAGCGCCGCGAACATCGCTGCGAAGGGGGCCTCCTTGCGTTCGGCCAGGGTGAAGAGGGCGCGCCCCTTCGGCTTGTTCTGCTCGGCCGACTTGCGGTGCTTGGTCTTGATTTCCATCTCCGCCTCCTTCTGTTGTCCGGTCATCAGGGCAGGATTTGCCCGGTTGTTGGGTCTGGGTCAGATCGCGTTTGCCGCGGCGTTCAGTTCGCGCTCGGCAGGGCCGATATTGATCTGGTCGCTGCCGGCGACCGTGGTGGGGGCCACGACCTTGCCGTCGCGGTTGCCCAGCACCTCTTCCTTCGTGCCGAAGGCCGCGAGCCGCCCGGCATGGATCGCCGCCACCATATCCACCGCCGCAAGGACGGAGGGCCGGTGGGCCACGATCACCGCGATGCCGCCGCGCGCCCGGATCGACTTGATCGTGTCGTTCAGCGCGCGTTCCCCCACCGCATCGAGCGAGGCATTGGGTTCATCGAGCAGGACGACGAAAGGGTCCTGGTAGAGGGCGCGGGCCAGACCGATGCGCTGGCGCTGGCCGGCGGAAAGCGCAGTGCCGAGGGCGCCGACTTCGGTATCATAGCCTTCGGGAAGCTGGGCGATCATCTTGTGGACATTCGCCGCCACGGCTGCCTTGTAGACCGCATCGGTTTCGCGGCTGGTGTCAAAGCGGCTGATGTTCTCGCGCACGGTGCCGTTGAAGAGGCCCACTTCCTGCGGCAGGAAGCCGATGATCTCGCCCATGCGGGAGGGATCCCACTGCGCCAGATCCACGTCATCATAGCGGATGGAGCCGCGCAGCACCGGCCAGACGCCAGCCAGCGCCCGCAGCAGCGTGGACTTGCCGCCGCCCGAGGGGCCGACGATGGCCAGCGCCTGACCGGCCTGCAATTCGAAGCTGACTTCCGACAAGAGCACGCGGCCATTGGCGGGCGAGGCGACGGTGAGGTTCTCGACGCGCAGCGACTGGGTCGGGGCGGGCAGCATGACCGGGGTCTTTTCGGCCGAGAGGGCGACCAGTGTATCGCGGAGCTGCGTCCAGGCATGGCGGGCGGCGACGATGCCCTTCCAGTTGGCGATGACCTGGTCGATCGGGGCGAGGGCGCGGCCCGAGGCGACCGAGACGGCGATGATGGCCCCGGCGGACAGTTCGCCCTGGATGGTGAAGAAGGCGCCCAGGCCCAGCAGGCCGGATTGCAGCAGCATCCGCAGCACCCGCGACATGGCGCCCATCGTCCCGGTGATGTCCGAGGCGCGGGTTTGCAGGTCCAGATGCTGGCGGTTGGCGGCGGCGAAGCGTTCCACCGCGCGGCCCGTGGCGCCCATGGCGATCAGGCTTTCGGAGTTGCGGGTGTTGGATTCCGAGATCGTGTTGCGCACCACCAGCGCCTTCTGCGCCGACTTGGCCAGATCGCGCGACTTGAACTCGGCCAGCATGGTGAGCAGGGCCAGAACCACCGCGCCGCCCAGCGTGACCGCGCCCAGAACCGGGTGCAGCAGATAGACGAAGATCAGGAAGATCGGAACGAAGGGCAGGTCGAAGATCGCCGCCGGCGCCTGCGAGCCGAGGAAATTGCGCAGCGTGTCCACCGTGCGGCCGCGTTCCAGCGCCTCGGTGGTGGAAAAGCCATAGCGCGGCATGTCGATCGCCACCTTGTGCGACAGCGGGGCAAGACGCTGATCCAGACGCGCGCCGATCCGCACCAGGACCTGGCTGCGGATCGTGTCGAAGCCGCCCTGAACCATGTAGAGCGCCAGCGCGAGGATCGACAGGAAGGCCAGCGTCTGCACCGAGCCCGACGCCAGCGCCCGGTCATAGACCTGAAGCATGTAGAAGGAACCGGTCAGGGCAAGCACGCTGATCAGGCCCGAAATCCCGAACAAGGCCCAGCCGTAGCGCGTCAGGTCCGCATTCAACAACTGACGCGCCTTCCGCATCGCCAGGGGATCTGCACTCGACATCGGATGCGCCATAACTTTGCCTCTCAAACACTTCGAAACGGACCATCTGGTCCAAGGAGGACAGGCGTTTCCGGGGAAGGCGCCCTGTCCCTATGCTTCGAAAGTAGAAAATCCGGCTTGATTCCGTCACGGAACAGGGTCCCGCGATCCGTTGGACCAAGGTCTGAACCTGCCCGACGGACAAAAAAACACCCCCCGGCCGGTGAACCCGGCCGGGGGGTGTGTTGCTGCATCAGAAGGAGAAGGACGAGCTGTCGAGGGTATGCGCCCCGCGCAGCGTGAGCGAGAAGTCGGCATCCGCATCGCCGTCGGTGAAGCCGTCGATGA
>NZ_PKRQ01000009.1 GCF_002855575.1 Tabrizicola sp. TH137
GTGATCAGTTCCGTCGGCTCAGGCCCTGATCTCGACGACGCAAAGAGGGGTCAATTTTGGACGCCGATAGGGGGTCAGTTTTGCGTGCCGATTGACACGCCTTTAGTGCCACCGCGTTCTCCTGACGGGGGAAGAGCTCGTAGGCATCCTCAATGGTCAGGATCCGCTCCCCCGGGTCCACCATCGACAAGAGGGACCGCGCAAATGTCGTCTTGCCGGTCGAGGTCCCGCCGGAAATCAGGACGTTCATGCGCTCATCGACGCAGAGCCGCATGGCATCGACAACTTGCCCGGCCTCAGCCAGCTTCATCGCCTCCCCTGCCCTTTCTCTGCGCCTGGCGTCGAGATCAACGAGACTCCCATGCAAGAGCCGCGGTTCAATCAGCTGATCGGCAGCGACTTTGAACGGCCGGAGTGTGATGGCCATTCCGCCTTCCACGATCGGCGGTGCCACAACCTGCGCCCGGATCGCCATGTCGCCCCAGACGATCTTCCCTGAAACGGTGGGCTTTTTCTCCGAGAACTGCACGCCGACGGCGGAAGCGATGGCCTGCCCAAGGTTGTTAGACAGGACCTGACCGATGGACAGATGCGCGGCTCGCTCCATGTGGGTCGCACCCTTTCGCTCGATCCAGACCTTTCCATCCGGGTTGATCGCCACCTCAACCAGATCGTCTCTCATGAACAATGGCGCGATTGGCGTGAGATAAGTCCCGAGGAAACTCGGCCGATCATCCATCACCAGATTTCCAGATCACGGTCGACCATGACAGTGATCGCGGCGCCAGGTGCGACGGTGATGATTGGCGGCAGGCTCGTGTAGGCCTCGACCGCTGAGCCCATGGCAGTACTCAGGTCCTCGCCCATGCTCTCGGCAGTATCAGAGCTGATTTCGTCGGTGTATTTCGCGGCGGCGACGGCGGGGGCGGCTCCGAGAAGTGAAATGAGCGCAGCCGACCCGAACCGTGCACCGAACCGGGTGTTGACCTTGCCGGTGATGCCAGAGCGACCTTGGGCATCGCCACCGAAGGCTTCCATCTGCACGGACTGCCCGTCCGGTGTGACGAGCCGTGTCCAGGCCACAAGGATGCGGCCCTGACCTTGTAGAGCGTGCAGGCAATTGCGACCGGCGCGAAGATGACGAGGACGCCGATCATGATCTTCGCGGCCGAGATCACGATGATCGACACGGTCGCCATGAGGGCTGCCACAAGAAACATCAGGAGGCCCGCGAGGGCGCCGGTGATGTAGCTGCCGTTCTGGCTGATCGCCTGACCCACATCGAGGGCTTGCAGGTAAAGCGCATCCAGACCCTCGTAGAGATTGCCCGACCCATCCCCAAACGCGTTCATCACGACCGCGCCGATTTCACTCGGGGCGTTGGTCAGAACGCCATAAACCGAATTGAAGTTGGTCCAGGACGACAAGAACGCCGAAGCGACCGTGATCCGAACCATTAGGCCGAGTCCGTTGCGCAGCGTCATCGGCACGGCTTGTGCCATCAGGTTGATCCCGATCAGGGCCACCACCAGGACCGACCCGACCCGGAAGACCGGCACAATCGCGGCTGCCACAGCATCAAATGCCGTAGCGCCAACCGCTGTTGCGGCGGCATCGACTTGGGTCAGAATGTCGGCGATGATGGCCATGGATCACTTGGCCCGGCAGCTTTGCCCAAGCTCGCGAAACCGCGCCTCGGTTGCACGCCGATCTTCATCGCGGATACGTTCCAGCGCCGGACGGTCTGCATCGGTCAGTTCTGCCGTCGACTTGCCCAAGGCGGCCGTTACGAAGGCGTCGAAGCTGAAGCCGTCGAAGAGGCAAGCGCAGGAGCCTTCTTCAAGCCGCCGCGACATCCCTACGCGAAGATAGGCCTGCCGAGCCACTGCGCGGAACTTCCAATCGGTGATCCCTGCGGGCAGGTCGATCACCTCTTCGCAGGAAGGCCTGTCAGCGGCGGCAAAGATCCCCGTCCCGCGTCGCTGCATTTCGGTCAGGAGCTCCAGAGCGGCCTCCGCATCCTGCGCCACTACCGCTTCACGGGTTTCTTCGATCAGCTGAACGTCGCTTAACGATGTGAGGTCGTCCGCCGCCGCGACGTTGGCGATGCAGATGAAGGCAATAACTACCGCAACCCGGCAAGAGGCCCGCATCATTCGGCCCCTGAGTAATCGAAGAAGCTCTTTTCCTTGGCCTGTTCGGCGGCCCAGTTCACGCCTGTCTGACCTGCGGCCAGCCCCGCAGCCGCGTTCAGCCGCCACATCTGGCCCAGCATGTAGTTGGTCTCGGCGGCCATCCTTGTGTTGAGGTCGATGCTTTCCTTCAGGCCCTCCTGATTGGCGATTTCAGCCACCAAACCGTCGATCCGCGCGAGGCTTTGGGCGGCTTCCTCGTAGGAAAGCTGCGCCACGCCCATGGCCGTAGCACTCGTCGCTGCGGTGGTCGCGATGAGCTTGTCCTGCGGGTTCTCCGATGACGACAGCCCGGCCAGGGTTTCCGAGGTCAGCCCGGCCCCTTCCAGCGTGTCGCGCATATATTCGGCGGCCATCTTGTCGCCCATGGTCACATCGCCATCGAGAAGGCTGTCCAAGAGCCCATCGAAGTCTCCGATGGTCAGCGCATCCTGGAAACCGGAAAGATCGGTGATCTTGGCCGCCCGCGAGCGCAGGTCCTCCACCGAATTGTAGAGGCTCGCGATCTCGTTCAGGCCCGAGATCGACCCGAGGATGCCTTCGAGGTTGGTCAGTTGCTCGAGACCGGTCTCGACCTGTTTTTTCAACTCCTCGATCTGCGCGATCTGGTTTTCGGCATCGCGGAGTGCCGCCTGAAGCTGTTCGATGTTCTTGGCAAGGTTGGTGCCGTCGATGACGGGCACTCCCTGCGCGAAGGCTGCTGACCCGATAAGAGAAAAGCACAGCGCTGCTGTCGCGGCCGTGAGGTTACGGTGCATCCGAATACTCCCAGAATGTCGTGTATTGCAGGGCTTGCGCGGCATCCGAGAGCCCACGGGCCGCCTCGACTTTGACGGCACCCGCGCGCAGCCGCAGCGTCAGGGCCATGAGGCGCGCGCGTTCGGCGAGCATGTAGGTGTTCTGATCGACCGCCTGTTTCGGGGTCTGGGGCTTGGCCTCTTCAAGGAAGCCCTTGATCCGGGCCATGGCCGCCTCGATCTGCCCCGACTGCTGGCCGGAATAGCCGATGAAGGCTGAGGACATATTGCCCCACTCGGCACTTGCGCCCTCTACCCCCGCCAAAGTGCCTGTCACGTCCGCGCCGGTGATCACCGAGAGGTATGCGTCGTAGTAGCCCGAAATCCGGCGGACGTAGTTCTGGGTTTCCTCGAAAGGTGGGATGCCACCGTGTTTCTGAACGTTGCCGGGCCCTGCGTTATAGGCCGCGAGGGCGAAGTCGATCCGGCCGAAACTGTTGAGCTGGGTCGCGAGATAGCGTGCGCCACCGTCGAGGTTCTGCAGCGGATCGGTCGGATCGACGCCGAGATCGGCGGCGGTGCCCGGCATCAACTGGCAGAACCCCATGGCTCCAACCGGGCTGATCGCCGCGTTGGAAAACCCGCTTTCCTGCTTCACCAGCGACTGGAAAAGAATGCGCCAGGTCGTGGGCGTGAGCCCGACCTTCACGACGCCGGGGTGCGTCTCGTAGCGCGCCGCCGTGGCGATGATCATCGCCTCGACCGTCTCACCTTCCCCGAAGAGCCGCTGGCTTTCGGGGCTGGTCTCCTCAAGAGGATAGACTTCATCGGCAGGTGGAAAGGAGCCCGTCCCCATCTCGAAGCCGCTGAGGTCGGTCACGCCGGTCGTATCCGCGAGGAAACGCTCATAGGCCGCCAGTTGGTCGTCTTCGATCTCGCTGAGCTCGGAGCGTGTGCTGAGTTTCTCACCCTGCTTCACGGCGTCTTCAGCCTGTTCGGCAAGTCGCGAGATGAAGTTCGACAGCCGCGAGCCGTCGATGATTGGAACGCCTTGGGCCATGAGGCCCATGGGCACTGCAGTGCCGAGGAGAAGCCCGAGAAGGAGGGTTGCGCGACGCATGCGGTAGCTCAGTCCGTGCAAGGCGCATCGGGGGCGTTCATCGTGGAAACGACGACCGTCGTGCCGTCGCTTTGCTCGCGCGCCGAGAAGTACTTGCCCTCGGCCCGGAACTGGCCGTGGCAGGGGGAGACGGCACCGGTTTCGACGCCAGCGCAGGCGGAGAGGAGGGTGATCCCGAGAAGGGAAAGGGGGATCAGGCGGTTGCGTCGGGTCACGTCATGTCCTTCCAGAAATCAGGGGCGTCGCGCCAGCCGTAGGGGGCGCGGTCTTCGCCGGATCGGCCACCGCCGAGCACGGCGAGCGCGGGCCCAAGGGCGGCGAGGTCCATGTTCACGAAGACCGAGTCCCCGGCCGAGCGCAGTAGGGCGAGGCGCAGGCCACCCGTTGGCGTGCAGAGGAACTCGGACTCTTTCTCGTTCAGCCTCAGGATCCGGTAATCCTCGGGGTTGGCCCGCGGGTTCGGGTAGAGAAGCTGCGTCACCACGCTTTCCGCGATGATCTGGCCAACCTTGACCCGGGTCAGATGGGTCGGCGTCTGGGTCAGCATCATCACCACGGCATTCTTCTTGCGCATGGTGACGAGCCAGTCATGCAGGCGCTTCTCGAAGATCGGATCGTCGAGCATCTTCCAGGCCTCATCGATGACGATGAGGGTCGGACGGCGATCCTCGATCACCCGTTCGATGCGGCGGAAGAGATAGGCCAGAAGCGCTGAGCGCTCGGTCCCGAGGTCGAGGATCTCCGACATGTCAATGCCGACCACATCTTCGGAAAGGCTGATCTCCGAAGAGGCACCTGGGCCGAAGAGCCAGCCATGCCGCCCCCCCTGCCCCCATTCCCGGACCCGGCCCACCAGATCGCCCTCGTCGTCGGTCGATGCGACAAGGGTTGCCAGGCCATCAAAGGTCCGAAGCCGCGGGTCAGCTGTGACGATCTGACGGACGGCGGCGTTGAGGCTGACGGTTTGGGTGGTCTCGAAGGGACGCGACCCTGCAAGGATGTCACCTAGCCAATCGGTGAGCCAGGCCGCCCCGCGCTCGTCGACCTCGGTCTGGAATGGATTGAGGCCGGTCGCCTCGCCGATGCGGATCGCGGAATAGCTGCCCCCCATGGCGCGCACGGCCATCTCGAGGCCCCGGTCCTTGTCGATGACAAGGATACGGGCACGCACCCGCCGCGCCTGCGCCATAAGGAATGCCGTGCCGAGGGTTTTGCCCGACCCCGTGCGACCCAACACAAGCGTGTGGCCGGCGCTCGGCTCGGCACCCCGCTCACCCTTGTCGTGGAAATTGAAGCGGTAGAGGCTCGAGGTAACCGTTGGAAGCGCCGTGATCGTCTCGCCCCAGGGCGATTGCACCTTTGGGCGACCCTCGGTCACCCGATGCAGCGCCGCGAGATGCGCGAAGTTCTGGGCAGACAGAAGCGCGGTACGCGGGCGGTAGGCCCAGTTGCCCGGGGCTTGGGCAAACCAGGCCGCACGGGCCGCGAAGCTCTCGCGAACGAGGGTTGCCCCGCAATCCTGTCCAGCCCGCCAGACTTCGGAGGCGGCTTCCTCCAGCTGTTCCGGGGTTTCGGCCGTAACCATGACCGTCAGGTGATGTTTGCCGAAGACCTGTCGGCCCGAGGCGACATTGTCCGCCGCCTCGTACAGTTCCTGGCGCAAGGTTTCGGCGGCATCCTCAGAAGCGCGCATCTGGCGCGCCGTGCGTTTGATGCGCTCTTCGATCTCGTTGTTGCGGGCGGGCGTGAAGCTGTTGGTGATGACGATGTCGTAGGGCAGCTCCAGCGCGTCAAGCATCCGCGCCCAAGTGCGGGCTGGATAGGACTTCACACCGAAGATCGTACCAAATCGCTGCCCGGCGCCAGTTTCGATTTCCACCCGCTTCCCGGAAAACGTCATCTGCGATGACGCGACGGCCTCACTGAGAAACTGGCCGCGCATCGGCAGGACCTTGGCCATCGGCTGCCCGAGGAGGACGCCCAGGAGACCGAGCCATTCCCCGGAAGAAATGCTCAGGCGCCGGAAGCCCAAACCTTGGCAGGCGCCAGCAAGGAGCCCCATCGCTTCATTCAGGCGCTCGATCCTTTGGGCGAGGTCGCCTGTGAAGGCTGCCTTGAAGAGTGCACCAATCAGCGGCACTCGTTTCAGCGCGGTTGGGCGCAGGATGAGCGAGATCACCAGCACCCGGCGTTTCAGGGTACGGGCACGGAGATGTCCCTGCCAGCGGGCATCGACCATGGCTGCGAATGCAGCCCCGGTGCCCTCACCATCGAAGGGCTTCAACTGGGGTGTGTCCGGCAGGGTCAGTTTGGAAACATGGAACCCGAAGCCTTCGCCCAGTTGACCGATCAAGCGGGCCAGCGAGGTGGTCGCGAGCGAGAGGTCCCCCTCTTCCGTCGTGAAACTGTCCTGCCCCTCGACCACGGCAGAGGCGATCAGGTCACCCTGCCGGGTCAGGATCAGATTGTCCGCGGGTGCGGAGAGCCAAGGCAAGTGCCGGGCGAGGGTCTCGGCTGCGAGATCCTCCGGCCGCAAGACAGATCGAAGTGCCGGTGTGGCCTGGAAGAGGGATTTGAGATCAGCTGACATGGCGATCTCCGTCAAAAGCCGACTTGCCTCGCGTGCGCGGGGTCCGGGAAAAGACCACCGCGACCGTCTCGAAGAGGTTCGGGTTACGGTCTGCCACGAACCACAAGACCGGATAGCCGATGACGCCGATGAGCAGAAACCGCCAGTCGTTCGCCCCAACGAAGGGGATGACCGAACCCAGCATCAGGCTCACGAAATAGCCGATGGGCAGGCCGAAGATCTTCGGCGGCCGGGTGAGGCCGAGAAACAGGGGCGCGTCATGCATGGGGAACATCCGAGGGATCGGTCAAGCCGGGTGTGCGAGGCCACCCGGCCTGTTGCCTATCCCGCCTCAGGGGGCCGCAAAGCCGTCGATGATGGTCGCGGCCGAGAAGACCAGGACCACGCCGAAGAAGATCGCGAGGAACAGCGGCCAGTTCAGGCGGCCGGTGAACATCATGTAGCCCGCAGCCACGACGGCGAGGATGGCGATCAGCCGCCCGATTGGTCCGGTCAGTGCATCAACCACGGTCTGAAGCATGTTTTCGAGGGGATCGAGGTTCTGCGCGAGAGCGGGTTCCGCAAGGATTGCCGCGAAGGGCAGCGCCAGCAAAAGGGTGTGCAAAGCCAGGCGCGGCAAGCGCGCGCCAAAAAGATTGCGGAACATGGGAATTACTCCGAACTGAGGGTTGCGTTGGTCAGCCGCAGAACCTTGGCAACATGGCGCTCGGTTTCGGCATAAGGGGGAATGCCGCCATAGTCGCGGACCGCTTCGGGTCCGGCGTTGTAGGCGGCGAGTGCAAGATCGGCAGCGCCGAAGTCTTCAAGCTGGGCGAGGAGATAGCGGGCCGAGCCGTGCAGATTGTCTTCCGGATCGTAGGGATCGACACCGAGGAGATCGGCGGTTCCTGGCATCAACTGCCCAAGACCGATGGCACCGACGGAGGAGCGCGCATCCGGATTGAAGGCGGATTCCACGGCGATGTTGGCCCGGAAGAGCGCCAGCCATTCCGTCCCGGAAAGCCCGGCCGCTTTAAGTGCGGGATGGCGGAGATAGTCGTCGCCGACGTCGAGAACGAGGTCCTCGATCTCGGCCGTGCCGCGCGGGCCCCTGCCCTTCGGGGGCGTGCCGTAGGACGCGAGGACGACAAGATTTTCGTCACCGACGTCGGTCTCAGCATTATCCGTCGGCTGAGCACGATTGAGATCGACGCGCTTGGGAAGCTCCTTCCCAAAATCGAGAACGCTGGCCCGAACCCGCAGGTCCTCAGCTCCGGCCCCAAGATCGATGACTTCTGCGACTGCACCTTGTCCGGCAACAAACCAAAGCGCCAGCCCGCCGCAGAGGGTCAGATCACGAGTTAGGGTCCGCCTCCGCATCATGGGTCCAGGTCGCCTTCTCGCCCTTCTTCAAAGGAACGGGGACCGTAGTCAGACCCAACTCGACCGCGAAGGAGATGAGACCGGTGACAGTCTTGAACTCCCGGGGTTCGAGCCCGCGCGAGATCACCAGAAGGGCTGTCTGGTCGCCAAGGCGCAACTGGATGCGCCAAGTGCCTTGCCAGACATTGAGAACCTTCTTTGCGTCCTCGACACAGAGGGCTTCGACGATGCCGCCTTCGGTCAGGGCCTCCTTCAGTCCGGCCTGCAAGATCACCGGGGTCAAGTTCCTCATGGGTTGGCACCTTCCGAAGCAACACGCTCACGGCAGAACATAGTGCATGTCGCGCTGATGAGAAACATGTCGTCGCGCAACGTGACGGCACCACTAGCGGTAGAATCCTATTGCGTCAATAGCGGTGTTTTGCAATTCATGCACATGTTTTGAAGTTCAGGACCGTGCATGCCACATCTCGCCTCCCGACGCACTTGTCTCCTGGTCGCCGCCATGCTGACGAAACCAGTCGGCGGGGTCGCTCAGGCGGCGACGGCACTCGACTGCCTGCCACCGATCCCGCCTGCTCCGGTGACCGATGCCGCCACGCGGGCCGAGTACAGCACGGAGATCCGGCAAGAGTTCACGACCTACTTCGATGAGGCGCAGGCCTATCTGCGCTGTCTCGACGCTGCACGAGGCGAAGTGTCCGAAGAGATCAACCGCGCGATCCGCGACTACCAGTCCCTCGGCCCGGAGCCTGACGGCTGATCGCGCAAGATCAAGTCTCCCTGCCCCTCCCCTCCCGGCTCTTAAACAAGGAAACCAGCAATGAACTTCATGCGCGCTGCAGCCGCCGTCGCAGCGACTACCGTCTCAGTTTCGCTTGCGGCACCCGCTCCCGCCTACCCCGTCGATTGCGCGATCCTTCTCTGCCTCGCTGGTGGCTGGCCGGCCTCGGCGGAATGCGCCCATGCCCGCGCCGTCTTCATCGCCCGGATCACGCCCTGGCCGGTCGAGCCACCGTTGCAGATCTGGAACTGCCCGATGCGGGCGTCGATCCAACGCGATAAGGCCCCGATGGAGCGGCTGCTCGAGATCGCGCTGCGTGGCGAGGGTGGGCCGTGGCGCCAGTCTCAGGTCGAGAACACCAGCGAGCTCTATCTGGCCCAAGACCGGGCGGACGTCGACATTTCTGATCCGGCATATGACTTCGTGCGCTCGATCCATGTGTTCCAGATCGAGTATCGGCGGCACCGCAATAGGGACGGTGACTGCAACACCTGGTCGACAATCCGCGAGGGCACTTACGGCGAGCAGGGTGACTTCGCTTGGGCGCGTTCTACGCCCGCCCGGGTTCCGTCCGCATCTGCGTTCCGACCGGGGACAAGCTGTTCCGATTACTGGTTCCGAGGCGTCTTCGTCGACTGGACCGACTACGAGGGCACCTACGGCTTCGAGGAGGTGCGCTACTGATGACCTGACCTTCCAGCCTCTCCGACACGATCGAAAGACTGAGACCCCCATAAACAGAAACGACGCCAGACCATAGGCCCGACGCCGCACTGATTTCCTCGTGGTGGTGGGAATCTAGCGCGAGCTTTGGGTCCGTTCAACCGGCAAATGCTTTTGCCGGAACGAAATTTTGCACGCCTCGCGGTCTGGTGTCGCCCCTTAAAGGAACGACACGACATGGAACTCACGACCGGTGCCATCCTGCGCCGCATCACCGAAACCCCGCTCTCCACGGCGGCGCACAAGCTCGCGACGATCATCCTCGACGGGATCGCCTGGAAGGATGGCTACAACGGGCTGGAGCGCGGAACGGCCGCGTTCACGCTGGCGCATCTCGCAGAGAAGATGGGGGTGTCACGACAGCATCTTACGGCGCTCCTGGTCGAGCTCGCAGCCTCCGGTTTGGCGTTGGTCCGGTGGAAGCCGAATGGCAAGTTTGCGCCGTGGCTCTTCCGGTTCGGGGGGCAGGACGATGCCAATGCGCCGCCAGATGTCGTGTCAGCCTCAGGCGACACTTCACAATCTAGAGAGTCTAAGAACAAAACTATCTTTGTCGGGAGGATTGAGATCGGTGAACTATCCAACGTCTACCGGACGCCTTGGGCGGATCCAATCAAGGCCGCGAAAACAACGCTTGCATGTTGGAACGTCGACACGCAGGTCATCTGGGATCGGTTCCTTGCTTTCAACCGGTCGCGGGGGAATGTGGCAGTGCCAGCGGGGTATCTGTTGGGTTTCATGCGGAGGTGGCGGACCTGCATGTCACCTGGCAGAGCGGAGCCTACGCCTCAGCGATCCGTTGATCCTATGGTGCAAAGGCTTGCTGACCAGATCAGAGCTGCACCGAGTTCCAACAGGCAGTTCCATGCATCGGATCTCTACAAGCTGATCGGTCAAGCCGCCTACGATGCCCGTGTCATCGAGGTTGTCCGAGAATTTGGATGTCCGAAGTTCGCCGCAATCCTCGCGGTACATGGACGGGCCGTTTTGGCTGGGGAAATTTCACGATGAGGGCAGCGCGCGATGCAATGCACAAGGATCTGCGACAAGAACAGATTTGTGCCCTCATTGTGAGGTAAGCGGTAGAACGTTTCAAGCGGGGCCTCTTCGACGATCTCGTCCTTGTCCATGAAGATCACGCGGTCAACCACCTAGCGGACAAATCCCATTTTGTCCGTTACGCAGGTCATCGTCATTCTCTCACTGGACGAACCCGAAATCATGCCCAGCACTTCGGCGATCATTTCAAACTCGGAGTCCCGCTCACGCTGGAAGAAAGTCGGGGGCAGCGTCAGAACCAGCATCATGTTGGCGGCCAATGCGCCGAGCACAGACCGAAGCATGTACCCGGGGTGGATCTCAGAAAAAGACGCGCCTGAGAGGGGGGTAAGGAAATGATTGGTTCAAAGCAACCGCTACGATGTAGGCGCAGTCGCACGGCCAACATTGCCCGATCCAAGCGTTACCGTTTCCGAAGTCCTGACCCTACTTCCAAACTCATCATCATGCCAGACCAGCTTCCCTTCAACGAACGAAGCTCTAACTTTTACCTTGTGGAGATCACGGGTTGCTATGTCGAATGGATTACGATCAAGCACAATAATATCGGCAAGGTACCCAGCAGCAATTCTGCCGAGTTCGTACCCCTTTCCAAGGATTTCTGCGGGTCTGGACGTGAATATATCGATGGCGTCGGCAAGTTCGATCGACTGCATCTTGCCAAAGCTTTCGACGCTTCCACCCGGTGCCTCGCGGGTAAGCATGGTTTCAATTGCAGGCCAAGGATTCGGATCACTTACGACGGGCCAGTCGGAGCCGGCGACGATCATGGCTCCAGCGTCGATTATCTCTCGAAATGGCCATATCCGATGAATTCTATCTTCTCCGACCGCGCTGCGAATGTCATCATTGATTGGGCAAGGCCCCCACAAATAGGGCGAAAGTTCAAACACCGCGTTGATGTTGCGGGCGCGATGAATATCATCAAATGCAACGAATGTGCTGTGCCCGATCTCATGAAGAGAGCCAGCGTGGCCATTGGCCTTGCGTGCATGCTCAATCGCGTCAAGGCCCATGCGAACCGCCCTGTCTCCGACTGAATGGTACTTGACGACAATGCCCTGCGCATCAAACTTTGCGACCGCATCGTTAAGCGTTTCGGGGTCCTGAAGAAGAAGCCCGAAACGTGCTGCAGCGTCGGAGCGGTCCTTCATTTCCGAAACATATGGCTCCAACATTGCAGCGGTGTGCCCGTCAGTAGGAACGCCATCGAGATGGATTTTCACGCAATTCAGGTCAAGAAGTGGATGCGCAAACCTTGTCCGTGTTGCGATTGACTCGTTCTTTTCGGGGTCATTTGGCTCCCAGATAAGAAAGATGCGTGTGCGCTGATGGAGTTGACCCGCGGCAATTACATCACGATAGGCGCAAAGTTCAGCCTCTGTACCGGCAACCATACCGATTGATGCTTCGGTGCAAGAGGTCACACCAACAGAAAGAAGTTCCTGATGCGCTACTCGGACCGCTTCGCAGAGTTCACTTTGTGATGGCTTCGGCTGGAAGGCCAAGACGAGCTCTATCGCCCTTTCGCGTAACACACCAGTCGGGCTACCGTCTGCCCGTCGCTCAATGATCCCTTGGGCTGGATCCGGAGTTGCAGCAGTTATTCCAGCGATTGCGAGTGCGGCAGTGTTTGCGAGCGCAGAGTGACCGCTCGTATCGTTCAGTAGTGCCGGAACGTCGCCGGTGATGTCATCGATGTCGCTGCGGTCGGGAACTTTGCCTAAAGTAGCCGCGTCCCACTGGCCCCCTGTCAGCCATCGTCCCTCAGACAGGCTGCTCAAGCTGCTTGATACGGCGGCCCGAAACCCGACCATGTCGGAACCCTGCGGGATCTGGCACTCTCTCTTGCGTATACCGGCAAGCAACGGGTGAACGTGCATGTCGTTGAAGCCCGGCAAGACAGGGTCACCACAGAGGTCAATGATCTGCGTATCCGGCCCAGTCGAAGAAAGAACTTCATCATTTGTTCCGGTCTGTAGAATTCGACCTTCAAGACATGCGATGGCGTCTACCCACCCACTGCCAGTGTAGAATTGCCCATTACATATGATGAGATCAGGATGCCGAGTTGAAGTCACGTTCGCTACCGGTTGGGTTGTTCGCTGTGTAAACATATCTCGCCAAAAAGAGGAAATCTTCTCCTTTTTTGGACTGGTTTGCCGTGAAGAAAATTCATCACGGAGTCTGACGTGAGACCACCAGATGGATCGATTGTGACCTGCCACTGGACTTTCATCCAGCCGCGACCGGAGCCCTGTGGTCATTTACGCCTTTCGGCGCGGGTTGAGCAATCGCCCGGCGCGCGGAACTTTCATCGCGTGCAGCGGGACGGGCGATTGCGGTGGTCAGGTGCAGGGCGAAACCTGCGGGGGTCTGGTAGCCGAGGGCCGAATGGGGCCTCGCGGTGTTGTAGTCGGTGACCCAGTCGGTGATCAGATCACGGGCATGGGCCAGGCTGCGGAACAAAGTCTCGTTCAGATGGCGTAATCGGGACTTCGCTCCCGGTTCTGCCGGTGCTTTCCTTTCCGGCAGCGATTGTAGCCAGGGAGGACGGAAGATGGCTGGGCTTTATGCTGGGTTGGACGTGTCGCTGGAACTGACCAGCGTTTGTGTCGTTGATGAAGAGGGTCGGATGGTCAGAGAGGCCAAGGTGGCTTCGGAACCGGATGCGATCACTCGCGAGCTGCGCTCGGCTCCGGGCGACTATTTTCGGGTTGGCCTAGAAGCTGGGCCGCTTTCGCAATGGCTGTGTTTCGGGCTCAAGGATGCCGGTCTGCCGGTGGTGTGCATCGAGGCGCGCCATGCAAAGGCCGCGATGGTTGCGATGAACCGGAACAAGAATGACCGCAACGACGCTCGATCACTCGCCCAGTTGGTTCGCTCTGGCTGGTTCAAGGCTGTCCATGTGAAGTCACGTCCCAGCCAGGAGCTGCGCACACTGCTGACCGCGCGCGAGTTCTACGTCAACAAGCTGAGGGACCACGAGAACGAGATCCGAGGCCTTTTGCGCCCTTTCGGCCTGAAGGTTGGTAAGGTTGGAGCGCGAGACTTCGAGGCGCGGGCCCGCGAACTAGTTGCCGGCAACCCACTCCTCGAACTGTGCATCCACACGCTGTTGGCCGGACGGATGGCGATGAAGATGGCTCTCGCCGATCTGCATCGAGCCCTGCTGCGCCTAACCGAGAATGACGAGCTTTGCCGACGATTCATGACCATCCCCGGCGTCGGACCGGTGACCGCGCTGGCATTCAAGGCGACGGTCGATGATCCAGCCCGATTCCGAAGGTCGAATGACGTCGGGGCCCATCTTGGGCTGACGCCCCGCCAGTATCAGTCCGGCGAGACGGATGTGCGCGGCCGCATATCCCGTTCGGGCGACGCCTTCACGCGAACGGCACTCTTCACGGCCGCCCATGTGATGCTGACCCGGTCACGGCAATGGACGGCGATCCGGGCATGGGGAGTGCGTATCGCACAGCGCAGTAATCTGAAGAAGGCCAAGATCGCCGTGGCGAGGAAACTGGCCGTGATCATGCACCGTATGTGGCGCGACGAAACACCCTTCCGTTGGGGCGCTGCTGCATGACCTGATCCAACACCGACCGGGGCGCGTTCAAAAAACCCGGTCACAACTGGCTCCCGTCAGGGACGGGGATGAGGCGAAGGCCGCACGAGTGTCTGGGCTGCAAATGCGCGCAAATCCGCAAGCCCGCCGTTTAGCATGGTCCGCCTCACCTTCGACCACCATTATGCGGCGCGCCTACATGCCGACCGCGGACAGAAGCATGACCCCAGACGGAGCATGGGAAGTGACCGATCAAGCTTGACAGCCACGTCCCGATTACAGAAGGAACTCGTCCCGCATCCGGCCGTTGAAACTCTCCACAAAGCCGTTCTGCATCGGCTTGCCCGGCGCGATGTAGTGCCATTCGACTTTGTTCTCGGCGCACCACTTCAGGATCGCGTTCGAAGTCAGTTCGGTGCCGTTGTCCGACACGATCATCCCGGGCTTGCCGCGCCGTTCGATCAGCGCTGTCAACTCCCGGGCCACACGGCGGCCCGAAATCGAGGTGTCGGGGATCGCGGCGAGGCATTCGCGGGTGACATCGTCCACCACGTTCAGCACCCGGAAGCGCCGCCCGCAGGCAAACTGGTCATGCACGAAATCGAGCGACCAACGGGCATTGGCCCGCGCCTCTACAAGGATCGGCGCCCGCATCCCAATAGCTTTGCGGCGCGCTTTGCGTTTGCGAACCGTTAACCCTTCTTCGCTGTAGAGCCGGTAGATGCGGTTGATCCCTGAAGGTTCCCCTTCACGGCGCAAAAGCACAAACAGCCGTCGGTAGCCGAACCTGCGCCGCTCATTGGCCAGATCCCGCAACCGCCCCCGCAGCGCCGTGTCAGGTGCGCGCCGCGACTGGTAGCGGATGGTCTTCCGGTCTGCCCCGGCAATCTGGCACGCCCGCCGCTCCGACAGCCCGAACTGGGCCTGCAGATGCGCGACTGCTTCGCGCTTCACGACGGGCGTCACCATTTTTTTGACAGCAGATCCTTCATTGCCGCCAGGTCCAGCATCTGCTCGGCAAGCAGACGCTTCAGCTTGGCGTTCTCATCCTCCAGCGTCTTCAACCATTTGGCCTCCGAAACCGTCATCCCGGAATACTTCGCCTTCCAGGCATAAAACGTGCCTTCCGACATCCCGTGCTTGCGACAGAGATCGGCACACTTCGCGCCAGCCTCATGCTCCTGCAGGATGCCCATGATCTGCTCTTCGCTCCGTATCGTTCGCTTCATCATCCGTCCCTTCCTTGCGGCGGACTCTAGTCGCAGATGGAGGAAAAATCCGGTGGCAGGTCAATTGAGCTATTGGTTTTCCGCGTAACTTGCCGTTGGCCGGGAGGCCATTTATCTGTGCGCCCAACTTTGACAGAAGGGGAAGAAGGCTAAAATAGAATGTTGCCATGACAGGTTACTCAAGACTGCGTTACGCACACAGCGTTCTCGATGTGCCCCAGATGCTACCAAGTTGCGGAGATGTCTGAATGCACAACTACTGTCACTGATTTATTGCGCCTCATCGTGTTGCACGCATCCGCCACTCGCGTCATTATCAAGTCCGCTTCATCTGCGTTGGAAGTATGACCAGACCATAGGAGTGCAGCTATCTCTTCGATCTGGATAATCCGACCTTGACTGAAAATTACGGACATCATTGCCCCCCAAAGCTCGCAGCGACCGTCCCGGTAATCAATTCTTACAACGTGATGATCATCCAATCCAATTTCCGTTCTTCTGACGGAAAGAAACGCATATCTTAGAGTTGCGGCTTGTCTGCAGATATCTGAGAAGTGGCGCCAAGCCAAGTCTCTCGAAAGCAGTTCACCATTCAAAAGGGTGCGGTAGCTGAAATGCATCCATGTATCAAAGGTCGCCCGCCCAGTCGAACGCTCAAATAGGTGCCGAGTAAAAGATGCAAGCCAATCTAGCGCATCGACGTCGTCATCAAAAGGCAGGGCATCACTTCGCTCCTCAATTGGCAATATATCCACCATCCACCGCGAGGATTATCCCGGTAACATAGGCACTCTGTGCCGATGCAAGGAAAAGGAAGGGACCAACGATATCTTCAACTCGCCCGTAGCGACCAAGAGCAGTTCTGTCGAGATAGGTAGCCTTCGCTGCTGCCACATCTCTATAGGGAGCAGTCATTGGCGTTTCAATTCGTCCTGGCGCAAGGGCATTTACTCTCACTCCGGTTTTCCCAAATTCGAGAGCAAGGGACTTTGTCAAACCCGCAATTGCATGCTTGCTGGCGGCATATGCGCTGCCACATCTTGATCCGAGAACTGACGCGGTAGATGCAAGATTAATTACCCTCCCACGGCGTTCTATGATCTGATCCGTGAAGGCCCGTATTACATTCTTCGACCCATCAACATTCACCGAGAATACTTGACGCCACGTGTCGTCGTAGTCGTCATCCCCTATGGTTGAATGGCTGAGCAGGCCAGCGGCATTAACAATGATCGAGACCGCGCCATGGGTTTTTGACACCTCCCTGGCAAGGGATCTGCACGCCTCACTATCGGTAACATCCAATGCTACGCGAATATCGAAATCGGCCGCTATTGGCTTAATGTCTGCCGCGATGACGCTAGCACCTTCACTCCTTGCGGCGTAGGCGAGTGCTTCACCTATACCGCTGCCGGCGCCTGTGATCAGACAGACTTCATTTCGGAGAATACCCAGGGCATTATTCCTTCAGTTTGCAAGATATCCGCCATCAACTACAATGGTACACCCTGTTACATAGGCGGAAAGATCAGACGCAAGAAATACTGATGCGCCAACAAGATCTTCTGGCTTCCCAAAGCGACCCATAGGAATTCGAGACAGCAGTCGATCGCGTCGGACTGGCTCATTTCGTGAAGTGATCGTCATGTCCGTTTCAATTACACCAGGAGCTATTGCATTCACACGAATACCATCGGCTGCAAGCTCGCAAGCAAGCGCCTTACTCAACATCTCAGCGCCAGCTTTCGATGTTGAATAACCGATCGAACCAGGCGACGCGTTGAAGGCTGCGATTGAAGTCACGTTGATTACTGTGCCCTTTCGTCGGCGGAGACCATCGAGCCAGGCAAGGGTAGTGTTTCGAATTCCTTCTAGATTCACACGGATTGCTCGATTCCAGTGATCGTCGCGATCGACGGCATCAAACGAATGCCGTGGCCGAATTCCAGCATTGTTCACTAAAATGTCCAGATCTCCGTGGTCAATTGACACCTTTGCTGCTGCAAGGCGGCAAGCGTCTGGGTCACTGACATCTAGAACAACGGCCGAACAGTGCCTGCCCTCATTCCTCATCATCGTCAGTTGCTCCTCCAGCGCCCTTTCATCGAGGTCTGCGAGGATTACTTTGGCGCCGTGGTCACACAGTCCTTTGGCAATGGCTGCTCCATTGCCTCGCGCAGCTCCGGTAACTAGGGCGCATTTTTGATTAAGGAGATCGGTTCTTGTCATGATCAGAAAGTTTCACTCTGATTAGGCGTGTGAGGCAGACTGAAGCATGCGCCGCCGCTTGCGCTGCATGCTCTGCATGAGCAGGAAGAGGAGTGTTGAGAAGATCATCATGATCGTCGCGACGGCGGTAAGCTCAGGTGAAATTGTCTCGCGCAGACCGGAGTACATTTCACGTGGCAGTGTTCGTTGGTCTGGTCCCGCGACAAAGAGCGCGATCACCACGTCATCAAAAGATGCTGCAAAAGCGAACAATGCTCCGGAAGCCATCGCTGATGAAATTGAGGGAAGCGTAACCCGAAAGAATGCCGTTAGAGGGCGCGCTCCGCACGCCGCAGCAGCACGACCCAGATTGTGATCGAGCTGTTCGATTGCAGTCAGTACGGGAATGACCACAAAAGGCACAGCAATGACAATATGCGCGATGATCATCCCGGTCATGGTGTTGGTGAGCTGGAGGGGCGCAAGGAATAGGTAGAGTGCGACGGCAACCAACACGATCGGAACTATCATGGGCGAAAGGATAAGGATGCGAAGCGCCGAAGAGATTGGGCCTTGGCGGCGCGCCAAACCAAAAGAGGCGAGAGTGCCGAGCAGCACAGCGAAAAATGTGGCTGCAAGCCCGATCTTCATCGAGTTTACAAAGGCAAGATACCATTTCGGTGAGGTAAGGACGCTTTCATACCAGCGCAGGGAAAGCCCGGGCAATGGGTAACTCAGAATGCTGTTGGATGAAAACGAGAGAGGGATGACCGCCAGAATAGGAGCAATAAGGAAAACAAGGACTGCAAGACAAACAAGGCCGAAGAGCATGCGCCAGATATTCATTCTTTTTCACCCAAGCGAGATTGTTCGGCCGCCGGAGAGGCGCTGCGCTACGAGGTAGAGCACGGATGTTACGATCAGAAGGATCAGGCCAAGTGCCGAAGCCAAACCCCAGTTCCCTGTGCCGGTCGTGTAATTCGCCACGAAGGCAGAGAGCATTTGGTCTGCAGGTCCACCAACGAGTGCGGGTGTGACATAGTAGCCAACGGAGAGAATGAAGACCATGATACAGCCCGCAGCGATCCCAGGGAGAGCCAACGGAAGGTAGACGCGGAAGAACGCGGTGACAGGCCGGGCACCCAGACTTGAAGCAGCGCGCATATAGCCTTTGGGGATCCCTTTCAGTGTACTGTAGAGAGGCAGGATCATGAAGGGCAACAGCACATGCGTCATCGCAACCACCACGCCTGTTCTGTTGAATATCATGGTGAGTGGTTCCGAAATAAGGCCCAACGATATCAAGGCAGAATTGATGATCCCCTCCTTCTGAAGAAGGACGATCCAGGCTGTTGTCCGAACAAGCAGAGACGTCCAGAACGGCAGCATCACCAAGATCAGAATGGCATCTGCCACGCGCTCACTGCTGGTCGTCAGAAGGACCGCGACTGGGAAACCGAGAAACAGGCAGGTGAACATCACCAGCGCTGAGATCTCAAGTGTTCGCCATAACACTGCAAGGTAAACACGGTTTTCCGAGGGGACCTGTGCGATCGCTCCGTCGAGCTTCCGCTGCAAGTCAACCGAGGCGAGCAGGTAGTGGTCCGAAATTGTTGCACCAGCACGCTTCATGACAGCGAAAAGATCAGGCGACGTCAGGATCGGGTCAACCGACGCGAAGAACTGCTCATCAAAGACAGTCCCCTCGGCGGCCCTGCGAACTTGACGCGACGCCTTAGAAAGAGCTGACCGTGCTCCGGTCAGTTCATAGTTTATGCGCCGTGCGGCATCGGCCATGGACCCGCTATCTGCGGCCTCCACCATGTCCTGCGCAAGAGCAGGATAGACCTCCGGCGGTATGGCCTCACCAATTTGCCAATTGGTGAGGACCTCAAGCGATCTTGGCAGAGCTCGAGGTACCTCCGTCTCGCGGACAGCAAAAGAGAGGAACCAGACCATGGGCACTACAAAGAAAATCAGCAGAAATCCTGTCAGTGGAGCCAAAAGCAGGCTTCTGTTCTTCATGGCCATGGTCTGCCCCCAATTTTAGTTGTTGCCGGCCCAGGCGGCCCAGCGTTCGTTCAGGTCGTCGAAGTTGTCGATCCAGAATTCGGGATCGTCAGGGATCGCGACCTCGAAGTTCGCGGGGTTCGAAGGCAGATCTCCCATGAACTTCGCGTCAATGAGCGAAACCGAGTCCTTGTTGGTCGGGCCGGAGCGGTTCAGAGGCACAATGGCTGCCTGAGCGTCTGCTCGCGTTGCGAACTCGATTAGCTTGTGGCTCTCCTCCGGGAATGGCGTTCCCTTCATGATGACCCAGCTGTCCATTGTATAGATAGAGTCTTGCCAGACGATCCCGAAGTTGGTGCCGTCATTTTCGTTCGAGGCCGTGATGCGCGAGTTGAAAGTCGTGCTCATCACAACGTCGCCTGCCGCAAGCATCTGGGTCGGTTGTGCGCCGGACTTCCAGAAGAGCAGATCGTCCTTGATCGAGTCAAACTTCGCGAAGGCGCGATCAACGCCCTCTGGAGTCGAGAGAACTTCATAGAGCTGGTCCTCTGGGACACCATCTGCCAGCAGAGCAATCTCGAGATTCCACTTTGGGCCATTGCGGACCGAGCGCTTGCCTGGGAACTTTTGGGTGTCGAAGAAGTCCGCCCAGCTTTCGGGCTTCGGGCCATCTTTCGAGGCATCATAAGCCAGCACGACGTTGTAGATCACAGCGCCAACGCCGCATTCATGGGTGGTACCGGGAAGAAAGCGATCCGCCCCTCCGACCTTGTCGAGATCGATCTTCTCGAAAAGCCCTTCTTCGCACCCGATGGCCAGTTCTTCGGCCTCAACCTGCACAACATCCCAAGTGTTGTTGCCGCTGCGAATGCGGGTGCGAATATTGCCGATGCCACCCTCCCAATATTCATCGACAAGGGCGATGCCGCTTTCAGCGGTGAATGGGCCGAACATGAACTTCCGTTGAGCATCCTGGTACTCGCCACCCCAGGACACGACGGTAAGGTCGCGGGCCCAGGCAGTTGTAGGCGCAGCGCCCATAGCAACTGAGATCGCCAGAGCACTTGCGGCGATCCAACTTGTTTTCGACATCTTCATTCCTCCTGTTGGTATGTCAGATGCCTGGCTCAAGAACCCAGGCATCCTTCTGGTCGAAGCCGACAGTTACGTTCATCCCGATTTGCAGGCCGGCCGGGACTTGTCCGGGTTGACACTTCGCCATCCAATTTGGCGAAGGAGTTCCAAGATCGGGCGCCAGTTGAATTCGCCAATGGTCACCCTGGTGAATGATGTCGATGATCCTCGCCACCAAGGTGCTGTCACGCTTCACATTCTCTGTCTCTGTAGACAAAATGAGAGCCTCTGGTCGGACGCAGAGGATTCCTGACCGACCGGACCCCAACTTTCCTGGGTGCGCTCGGCCATGAAGACTTGTGTGGCCACATCGCAGTGTCGCAGAGTTGCCATCCTCTGATATCTGGGCAACATCTCCATCAGCACGATTGTTGTCGCCTATGAACCCCGCGACGAAGGCATTTTCCGGAGCATCGTAAAGCGACGAGGGCTTACCAAGTTGCGCGATACGGCCACGGTTGAAGACCGTGATGCGATCCGAGAGGGTCATCGCCTCTGACTGGTCGTGCGTGACGAAGACCATGGTCACGCCCAGTTCCCTATGAAGGCGACGAATCTCCAGTTGCAACTCCTCGCGGAGGTTCTTGTCGAGAGCTGAGAGAGGTTCGTCCATCAAGACGAGCCGCGGCTCGAATACCAGGGCCCGAGCGAGAGCAACCCGCTGCTGCTCACCTCCGGATAGCTGGACCGGCCGTCGGTCCGCATGCCGCTCAAGCCGGACCTTTGACAGTGCGGCCGAAACACGAGTACGGATTTCCGCACGCGGGGTTTTTCGCATTTCGAGTGGGAACGCGACGTTCTGGGCCACAGTCATGTGTGGAAAGAGCGAATAGCTCTGAAAAACCACACCCATGTTTCGCGCGTAGGCAGGAAGCGTTTCGATATGCCGACCCTCAAACAGGATCGCACCCGACGTCGGCTGTTCAAACCCTGCGAGCATCATCAGGGTTGTTGTCTTTCCAGATCCGGATGGCCCGAGAAGAGTCATGAACTCTCCCGCGTCTATGGTCAGATCAAGGTTTTCGACTGCGACCACAGGATTGACAGTGCCATAGGCCTTCCTGATCCCTTGAAAGGTGATGAAGCTCATCGGATCAACCTCCCAAAGCGCCTTGCGCCTTTAATGACGCGAGGGTTTCGTCCAAGGCGGAACGCGTGATCGATATGATCTCATCGATATCATCCTCCGTCGAAATCAGAGGAGGCGAGAAGGCGATGATGTCTCCGGGGATGTTGCGTACGATCAGCCCACGTGCCATGGCATTGCGCAGGACCTGAGCCCCTACACCGAGGGCCGCCGGAAATGGCTTGCGCTCCTTGGGGCTAGCGGCCAGCTCCAAAGCACCAATCATCCCGATGCCCCTTGCTTCTCCAACAAGAGGGTGTTGACCAAGCTCTCTTAGCCGTGCTTGCAGATGAGCACCAACACGGGCCGCGTTAGCAATGACGCCGTCTTCCCGGTAAATCCGAAGGGTTTCCAAAGCAACTGCGGCAGAAACTGGATGACCTGTGTAGGTGTATCCGTGCCCAAAGTAGCCCATCCGATCGCTGCCTTCTTTCAGGGCTGCGCAGATATCCTCAGACAGATAAAGGGCGGAAATGGGCGCATAGGCGGCTGAGAGCATCTTTGCGACAGTGATGATGTCCGGCTGGAGGCCAAATACCTGCGTCCCAAAAGGCTCCCCCAACCTTCCAAAGCCTGAAATCACCTCATCAGCGATGAAGAGGATGTCGTTCTCCTTTAGAAGCTGTTGAAGGCGCGGATAGTAGTCTTTCGGCGGGATGATCACACCACCACCACCGGTCACGGGTTCAGCGATGAATGCGGCGATGGTTTCAGCGCCTTCGCGTTGGATCACAGAGCGGACTTCTTCAATCAGGCGATCTGTAAACTGCGCTTCACTTTCACCCGGCAGGGCTCCGCTGTAATAATGCGGCGCTGAAACACGCAGTACCCCCCCGATCGGGAGGTCAAAAATGGCCTTGCCTCCCTCCAGCCCCGAAAGGGCGGAAGCAACTGCGGTAGTGCCGTGATACGCCCGCTCTCGGGCGATGAATTTCTTCTTCTGAGGCTTGCCACGCACGTTGTTCACATAGTGAACAATCTTCCACGCTGCATCATTTGATTCAGAGCCGGAGTTTGCAAAGAGAACTCGGCCCATCGGCACGGGGGCCCAGGCCATCAACTCCGCGGCCAACTCGGCCACGATTGCCGGGGCTCGGTTGTTGAAGGAATGATAGTACGCAAGCTCGCGCATCTGGCGGTAGGCGGCATCAGCCAAGCGAGCTTCCGAAAAGCCCAGACCAGCACACCAGAGACCGGACATCGCTTCGATGTACGGCTTTCCGGACTCGTCATAGACGCGGATGCCGTCCCCACGCGTAAAGACCAAGGGACCCTCGGCCTCGATCTGACGAAGGTTCGAGTAAGGATGCAGGTGATAGGCTGCATCGAGTTCGTTAGCTCGGCTTCGGTTCTTCAAGTCGATCTCTTTCGTTCTGTTGCTTGCGCTCAACTCTTTGACAGCTTCGGCAGGCCGTCAGATGGATCGGCTGCACACTTCTGAGCCAGTAACGCTCTCGGCAAGTTGAAAGTTATTCAACCTGTCTGTCGATTGATAACGAAAAAAAGTGAAGCGACCGCTGTCGGAGAATTCATCTTGATCGCACTTGCAGGTGTCGGAACAGGAACGCTGTGGCGCGAAAAAAAGTCGTTACGAGTGCATATCAGCATGAACTAAGGTCAACACGAACGCATTTCAGGTGTGCGAGCGAACAGCCTGGAGCAAGGATGAACCGTGATTTCCCTAATATTCCTCTGTGACGGCCCTAAGGATACATCGGCGGCGGTCGACAAAATCAAATCCGATCAAAGTGTACGTCATGCTGTCCTCAATAGTGTCTTCAGCTCTCGCGCCCTGACACCGATGGACGCTGGTGACATCCCTGCGCATGCATTGCTTCAGCTTTGGGTAGAGGCGGGCGAGGATCCGCTTAGGCGAGCGAGTGAAGCCCTCGGGCTTCGCCGTGGCTACGAGGTTCGTCGGCATATCTTCCTTCCACCGCCCTCAGAACCTGTCGCTCTGAAGCGGATGTCGATGCTTGAGAAGGCATCTGGACTGCCACAAGATCAATTTCGCGAAGTCTGGTTTTCGCAACATGGGCCGAGGGTGGCTGCGCAGGCAGGTGCCTTGCTTGGCTACTGTCAAAATCACGTGGTTCGTCGCTCTCTCAGTGCGCCGCATTGCGATGGGATGACCGAACTCTGGTTTGCGGATGAGGCGTCCATGTTTGAAGTCCTACCACCAAGTCCTATCGGCTCTGACGCCCCTACGGCTCATGCAGGCACTTTCATCGACCGCATCACAACCTTTCTCGTCCAAGAAGAGCGCCTAAAATGACTGATTCTGAGAAGACTTGTGACGTGCTCGTCGTTGGATCTGGCGCAGGGGGCTTGTCTGCAGCGATTTCGGCGCGTCTGGCCGGTGCCCAGGTCATCGTGGCAGAGAAAGAACCCGTGTTTGGAGGGACCACGGCGAGGTCTGGTGGTTGGTGCTGGATACCTCTTTCGCCGCAGGCCATTGCCGCAGGCGTCGACGATAGTGAGGAGGAAGTTCTCACCTATCTTCGGCAAGAACTGGGCGAAAAACTTGACGAAAGAAAGGTGCGCGCCTTTTTGAAGGCCGGGCCAGAGATGCTTGCGCTCTATGAAAAGCGAACATCGGTTCGACTAGAGTTGGGAACTGCCTTTCCCGACTATCATCCCGAGGCTCCAGGTGGACGAACAGGGGGGCGGGCACTCTCTACTCCTGCCATGGATGCGCGTGAAATGGGTTCATTACTTCCCTCTCTCGCCCCCCCGTTGCGGGCCTTGATGCTGGCCGGGATGAGTATCGGTTCCGGGACGGAGCTTCGCCATTTCATCCGGGCGACGCGCTCACCACGCTCGGCGTGGTTTGTTGCCAAGCGCCTTTTGGCCCATGGTGCCGATCTATTGCGCTATGGGAGAGGGATGCGCCTCGTGAACGGCAACGCGCTTGCGGCGCGCCTCGGAAAAAGTGCAACCGATCTTGGGGCTGAACTTTGGCTTTCTTCTCCGGTCGAAGAGCTGATTGTCGAGGGCGAGCGTGTCGTTGGTGCGATTATCAGCCGCGGCGGCAAGAAGGTGACGGTCCACGCACGGAAGGGCATTGTGCTGGCTGCCGGTGGCTTTCCTCATGATCTTGAACGAAGGGCAAATTTGTATGCCCACGCAGCAGAAAGCGGCGAACACTTTCCCTTGGCACCTGAAAGTAACGTCGGCGACGGTCTTCGCCTCGCGGAATCGGTCGGCGTAGTTGTTGGAACTGATCTCCCGCAGAATGCAGCTTGGGCGCCCGTCTCGTATGGTCATTGGCCAGATGGAAAAGCTGTCACCTATCCGCATTTCGTCGATCGCGGGAAACCGGGGATCATTGCAGTCACTGCGGACGGTCGGCGCTTTGTGAACGAGGCGTCTTCATACCACGACTTCGTTTCAGGCTGGCTTGGAAAGCTTGAAGGAAAGCAACTGCCCGATGCGTGGTTCATCGCGGATGCGCGCGCCATATCCCGTTATGGCCTTGGCCTTGCCAAGCCATTTCCATTTCCCAAGCAGCATTGGCTGCGCAGCGGCTATCTCATCAAGGGGCGCAGTCTGCAGGAACTGGCCCAAAAGGCTGGCATCAGCCCAGCTGGCTTGACTGAAACCGTCCGACGCTACAACGGCTTTGCCGCCGCAGGTCAGGATCCGGAATTCGGTCGCGGATCTTCTGCATACAATCGCTTCCAAGGCGACGCGGACCATCGTCCAAATGCGTCTTTGGCGCCGCTTGACAGGGCCCCGTATTATGCGGTTCGCATCCGGCCCGGGGATATCGGGACCTTTGAAGGCATCCCAACCGACGCCCAGTCAAGGGTCCTCAACTCTGCTGGCCAAGTAATACCAAGGCTCTATGCCGCCGGCAACGACATGCGTGCCCTCATGGGGGGGTACTATCCGGGCGGCGGCATTACGTTGGGCCCGGCACTTGTCTTCGGCTTCATCGCGGGTCGCGATGCTGCAATGCGCAACACATGAGAACTAGCCATGCCTGAACTTCCTCGCTTTCAGATGTTCATCGACAACAGGTTTACGGACGCGATCTCCGGGCGCTGGTTTCCAACGGATGATCCCGCGCGCGGCAAGCCTTGGGCCGAGGTTGCGGCTGGCGGGGCTGACGATGTCGATCGCGCCGTGGTGTCTGCTCACCGCGCCTTTGTTGATCCCGCGTGGTCGCGCATGTCTGCCTCTGATCGCGGCGTCCTGCTCAACCGACTTGCGGACCTGATCGCAGGCAAATCAGCAGCCCTTGCTGAGGCAGAAACGCGGGACAATGGAAAGCTGCTGGCTGAGATGCGGGGACAGATGGCCTACATGCCTCGCTGGTATCGTTACTATGCAGGCCTTGCCGACAAGATCGAGGGCTCTGTGCTGCCGTCAGACAAACCTGACATGATGGCATACACGCGGCTGGAACCGTTGGGCGTGGTGGCCGCCATCGTGCCATGGAATTCACCGCTTCTACTGACCGCCTGGAAACTTGCGCCCGCCTTGGCTGCGGGCAACACAGTCGTCATCAAGCCGTCCGAGTTCACTTCGACCTCGATCACCCCGTTTCTCGAACTGGTCCGTGAGGCAGGGTTCCCGCCGGGCGTGGTAAACGCCGTAACTGGAACTGGTGCAGAAGTCGGCGCTGCACTGGTGGAACATCCACTCGTCAGGGCTGTCGCCTTCACCGGCGGCGAGGCTGCCGGTATGGCAATAGGCGCTGTCACGGGGCGCAGGTTCATTCCGACGACGCTCGAACTAGGCGGGAAGAGTGCGAACATTGTCTTCGAGGATGCAGACGTGCACCGGGCTGCGAATGGAATCGTCGGTGGAATCTTCGCTGCGTCGGGCCAAACCTGCGTGGCAGGATCACGTCTAGTCGTCCATCGATCCATCGCTGCAGAAGTTGTGGATCGCGTCTTGATGATCGCAAAGGCTGCAAGGATTGGCGACCCCATGGACTTGTCAACCCAAGTTGGGCCGGTGACAACCGAGCAGCAACTCGGCAAGATTCTGCGTCACATTGATGACGCAAAACGTGCCGGTGCAGAGGTGCTGCTTGGCGGCGGGCGTGCCGTGGGTGGCATATGTGAAGACGGCTGGTTCGTGCAGCCAACAATATTCGCTGGTGTCGATCCCGGAATGCGACTTGCACGCGAGGAAGTTTTCGGTCCGGTCCTGGCGGTGATGCTGTTTGACACCGAAGAAGAGGCCCTGTCTCTTGCGAACGCCACGGACTACGGTTTGGCCGCAGGTGTCTGGACACGAGATCTTAACCGGGCACATCGAATGGCGGGTGCGTTGCAGGCGGGGTCCATTTGGGTTAACACATACCGCACGTCTGGCCCGATGGCTCCCTTTGGCGGATACAAGAAGTCGGGTATCGGCCGAGAGGGTGGACAGCTCGCGATCCAACAGTTCTTGCAGCAGAAAGCTGTTTGGATCGATATGGGTTCAGAGGGCCCCCCCCCATTTGTAATGAAGCTCTAGGTCCACTCGTCGTGCCCGGGCCCTGCCTAGGGTTACGGAGAGGAGCGATGCGATGACGCTTAAACAACTCGAGGCCTTCTATTGGTCTGCAATACTGGGTAGCTTTGCGTTAGCCGCTGAGCGCCTCTTCATGACTCAATCGGCGCTTTCCAAGCGGATACAAGAGTTGGAGTTGGAAATCGGTATTCCGCTCTTTGATCGCACCGGACCGCGGGCACGCATTACTGAGGCGGGACAGAACATTTTGGGCCGGGTAGAAAACCTCCTTGCCCTACGCGACGAAATTGTTCTCGCCGCACGTGGCCCTATTGGGCTTCAAGGGACCTGCCGATTCGGAATAAGCGAATTGATGGCTATGCAGTTCCTGCCCAAGATTGTTGCTGCGGCGCGGGCGGCCTTTCCAGATGTGATTGTTGAGCCTCGCGTTGCCGTCACGCGTGAGCTTCTAGACGATGTGGAAAAGGGAGAAACCGAGTTTGCGCTGGCGCCAGGGACTTCAGAAAACCCCGATGTCCTGAGTCGACCAATCGTGTCCATCCCCCTTTGCTGGGTAGCCGCACCGGATCTAGTCAAGGGCAAGACCAGCATAACCTCAGCAGAATTACAGGCCTATCCCATTATTTCAATGTCAGCGCAGGCAGGCAGCAGCCTTGTCCTGCAAAGCTTCAGCGCTCAGCACGATCTGAGGTTTCGCAGGATACTCGCTTCAAACAGCCCTGAAGCTGTCGCATCCGTCACAATGGCTGGGCTTGGCATTGCACTGTTGGCTGAGCCATTCGTCAAACGTTTTATCGATACAGGGCAGCTGCTACGGATAGATATCGAGGACCAACCGGCAGTATCGGAGCTGCAATACTCGATCCACTGGCGAGCCGATAACAAGCGTGTTCTAGCCAAAAAGATTCGCGAACTCGCATATGAGATATGCACCCGCCCATTATCTTGAATTGGGCATCTACTACGGCTAATCAAGAGATACATGGATAAGTGGTAAGCGCCTACCTGCTCTCTGAGTCTGTAAACGACAATTACGCGTTCTTTGGCGATGCCTCGATCATCCCGGCCTTCTTCGGCAAGCCGGTCCTGGGAGCAAGTCAGTGTCACTCCGCAGTGTGGAAGCTTTATGCTGGGCCTGCGCGTCGCTTGCTCCTAATACGGCATCCTGCTGGTGGCTGATCAGGTCATCACCGTCTTTGGCCCAACCGGCATCTGCTCGGGGTTGGGCGATTGGGGCGTCAAGCCTGACTTGCCGGTCTTGATCAATGCGATCACCAACGGCCATCTGCCTTTGGGGTCGTCATGGTCGCGGACGGCGTGGCAGGGGTGTTCGAGAAGAATACTTGCGGCAAGAATGGCATCTGGTCTTTTGCACCTATTCCGGCCATTCGGTTGGAGCGCAGCAGAGGCTGTCTGCATGAAGGAGACCGAGCTTCAGCAGGTAGCGACGAATGCCGGAACGCGTGGGGCGTAGTACTTTGCCGGTTTGCCGGGTTGCACGACCTGATGGCGCACCATCACGTTAACGGTGATATCCGATGCGGCCACGGGCCGTTGTGGGCGCTGAAGCTGGTGTCGGACCGTGCTACCAAGGCAACGATCAACAGCAAGACCATGAGTAAGGTGCATCATGCGACCTATCAGGCGTATGTGATGATCCGGATTTCGAGCGACAACGGTATCCTGTCTCCGCCAGTAGGCTTCAGCAAGGCGAATATTGCGAAGATCCTGTCGGTACTGGAGGCGGGCTTTTCGGCAATCTGACACTGATGAACCGTTGACATGGCAATGCCCGCTTCCCGAAGAAGCGGGCATTGGCTTCTTGAGCCGGGTCACCCAGCGCGATGTGCGCCGGTGGTTGCGGCAAGTTCGATGGCCTGACGCAGGGTGGCAAGGTCACCGACATGGTTGGCTAGGATCAGGATCAGCCGTGCATTCATGCGGTTGGCCTGCTCATCGCTCATCGCGCGCTGACTTTCGACTATGAATTCGTAAAATCCGTCCGGGTCTGCGATGTTGGGGCAGAGATTCAGGCTCATCAATAGGTTCCTTTCGCGCTGCATGCCCGGGCGATGGCCGCGCGAACCGATGCCGGGTCGAAAGACCGCCAGCGCGCAGCGACATGCTGATCGGGGCGGATCAGATAGCAGCTTCCGGGCCGGCCATCGAAGCGGGCCGCCACGAGCCCCTCTGCATCCGTCAGATCCTGGCCAACCACCAGCGGCTGCGCCGTGACGCCGTTCCAGTCCACCGCCTTGGCAGGACCGAAGGATAGCAAAGTAAAACCCGCGCCCAACTGACGCAAAAGCCAGTCCGGCGTTCCGTTCACCGTTACCGGCGCATCGGAACATACGGTGCCGGGCGTCATTCGACCCTCCCAGGTCTCCGAATCGGGTGTGTTGAGCGCGCTTTGGGTATAGGGGGTCGGAGCGGACAGGCGGCCCGAGTTAACCAGAGGCTTGGCGAAATAGGTCACTTCGGCCAGGTCCAGTACCGCATCGCGGAACCTCCGCGACGCGGCACTTTTCGGGGTGATGAAATCGGTCGAACGGGTCGAGTTCAGCAGGTTGTCATCGGCCGCAAAAGCGCGTTCCTCGTGATAGCTATCAATCAGGTCGATTGGCGCCTTGCCCTCAATCACCAGCGCAAGTTTCCAAGTCAGATTGTCGATATCCTGTACGCCGGTGTTTGCACCACGCGCCCCAAAAGGACTGACCTGATGGGCTGCGTCGCCGGCAAACAATACGCGGCCATGGCGGAACTGCCCAATCCGGCGGCACGCGAACTGATAGACGGAGGCCCATTCCAGCTCGAACTCCACATCGTCGCCCAGCATCGCTTTGACACGGGGAATCACCTTTTCGGGCTTCTTCTCTTCGTCAGGGTCGCTGTCCCAGCCCAGCTGGAAATCCAGTCGCCAGACATCGTCGGCCTGTTTGTGCAGCAGCGCTGATTGGTTGCGGTGGAAGGGCGGGTCGAACCAAAACCAGCGTTCGGTCGGGAAATCGGCTTTCATCACGATATCGGCGATCAGGAACCGGTCTTGGAAGAACTGTCCTGTGAATTCGGCGCCCACCATTTTGCGGGTGTCGGAGTTGGCGCCATCGCAGGCGATGACCCAATCGGCCTCCGTGGTGAAGATGCCGTCGGGAGTTTCGACCGTGAGGATGGCGTGGTCTTCTTCCTGGCGCAGGCTGATAAGCTTGTGCTTCCAGCGCAGGTCGATTCTGGGGTTGGCAGCGATGGTCTCAACCATCCATTCCTCCAGGTAGTATTGCTGGAGGTTGATGAAGGCAGGACATTTGTGGCCGTCTTCCGGCAGCAAATCGAACTGATAGACTTGGCGGTCGCCGAAGAAGACCTTGCCGAGTTTCCAGCTTATTCCCTTGTCGATGAAACGGTCGGCAAGGCCCAGACGGTCCCAGATTTCCAGCGGCCGTTTGGCATAGCAGACGGCACGGCTGCCGATCGAGACAGTGTTGTTGTCGTCAAGGACAACGCAGGACAGACCGCGCGACGCCAGATCAAGCGCTGCTGTAAGACCGACCGGGCCTGCCCCGATGATCACCACCGGATGGCGCTGGGTCCGTCCCTCGGCCTGCTCGGCCGAGGGACGATAGGCAAATTCCGGGTATTTGTAGGTTTGGAACATCAAAGAACCTCCACGCCTTCCTTGGACAGTTCCTTGGCATGCAGCCAAGCGGCGTGCTGGGGTGCGCGCTTAGTGCGGCTCCATTCTTCGAGCATGTCCCATTTCACCGAATCAAGGCGCTTCAGCAGCGCCTCTTCGCGTGGATCAGGGCAGGCGAGTTCGATACGGTGCCCATTGGGATCGAAGAAATAGATCGAGTGGAAAATCGAATGATCGGTGACGCCCAGAACCGGTACGCCGTTCGCTTCGAGATGTTCCTTGAAAGCGACGAGGGTTTCGCGGTCCTTCACCTTGAAAGCGATATGCTGCACCCAGATGGGGGTGTTGGGATCGCGGCCCATTTCGGGCTTTGTCGGTAGTTCAAAGAACGCCAGGACGTTGCCATTCCCGGCATCCAGGAAGAGGTGCATGTAGGGATCAGGTTCGTGTGTCGAGGGAACTTGGTCCTCGGCGATGGCCAGAACGAAATCCATGTTCAGCATCTTGGTGTAGAATTCCACCGTCTGCTTTGCGTCCTTGCAGCGATAGGCGACGTGATGGATTTGGTCGAGCTTCAGTGTTGGCGATGTCATGCTCAGGGCCTCCCTTATAGTTGCATTCGCAACCAATATTCGATTCGCGAGGCTATCGACTTGATCTGGATCAAGCCGTTGCATGTGCAACCAATGCTAGGTCAGGAGTATGGAGGGCGCTAGATGCTCGAGGAATTCTTCCCTTACCGTCTGGCGATCACGGCCTCGGCCTTCTCGCGGCTTCTGGTTGATGTCTATCAGCGTAGGTTCGGTCTTGGCCGGGACGAGTGGCGCCTGTTGTACCTGCTGGCCAATGTCGAAATGGAATCATCGCTCGACTTGGGCCGAAACACCTCTCTCGACAAGGTGCAGGTCAGCCGCGCCGCCGACCGGCTGCTAAAGAAGGGTCTGATCGAACGGGCGACTTCGAGCGCGGACCGCCGCCTCTGGCTTTACGCCTGTACGCCCCAGGGGCGCGCAATGTTTGACGAAGTCCGCACCCTGGTGGAGAAGCGCTCAGAAGCAGTGATGCAGCATATGACCAAGCAGGAGCGCGAGGCGCTTGAGCGTGGCATTACGGCCCTTAGGGCCGCTACTGACCGTATTGCCGGATCGTTGTGAACCGATCTACGATTGAGAAGAACTGGGGGATAATGCCATCAAGCGGCGCAGAAGCGCCTGCAATTGCCCCGCCTGATCACTTCCCAGCATGTCGCGCAACTGCCGGTCAAAACTGACGGCCATACTGCCCAGTTCGGCAAAGACGCCGAGGCCCTTTTCGGTCAGGGATAGCACTTCTGCGCGGCGGTCTCTCTCGCTGGGGGAACGGTGCAGCATCCCGGTGGTCTCCAAGGCGGCGACAGCGCGGCTGACCTTGGTCTTTTCGATGTGGCCGATCGCGCAGATATCCCGAGCGGTCATGGCACCAAACTTTCCCAGATTTGCCAGCACTCGCCACTGTGTCCGGGTGAAGCCGTATCGATCCCGGTATTCCTTCTCGAAACTATGCGAAGTTGCCTCCGCTGCCTGATTCAGCAGATATGGCAGGAACTGCTCAAGATCAAAGTCGTTCGTCACGTCGTTCATATTCGCCATATGGCCATTGCTGCATGCTGCCGCACTATGCACAGCTACGCGGTGCAAGTCATCCCGCGGGCTTGACCCGATCAGGGTGTGCCATCTGAAAGGGCAACAGTTCCTCCAGCACAGCAAATATCGCGGAAACCCGAGGAAATGCCGACAGATCCACAGCCCAGCGATGCGCGTTGTAGATCTGTGGGACAAGGCAGATATCCGCTAGCGTTACCGAATCGCCATAGCAGAACTGACCGGCAGGATTGCGATGTAGCAGGCCTTCGAGCCCATTCAGGCCCAAGGTGATGAAGTGCTGCATCCAGCCCTCCATCGTGGCTCCGAGGCTGACAGCGTGACGGGCAACGCGGAGGTTGCAGACGGGGTGCAAGTCTACCGCCACAGCGTAAGCGAGCGCCCGCACCACCGCTCGCCCGGCGGGGTCCGCTGGCAGCCAGCCCGCCCTGCGAGTGTCGTTCAGATATTCTAAGATGGCCAGCGACTGGGTCATCCGCAGCCCGTCGATCTCAATCGTAGGTACTAGGCCCTGCGGGTTACGTACAAGATTCTCGGGGCCGATTTGATCACCCGCGAGAAGATCGACCGACACCGTACGATAGGGCAAATGAAGTAGATTCAGTGCGATCCGCACCCGATAAGCTGCGGACGAGCGCCAGTAGTCGAAAAGGACCGTTTCTTCCATGGCTAACTCCGAGTGGTTTCATCTGCAACTTTATCTTGACTTAGTTGCGTACGCAACTATTAGTGCGACTCAAAGGCTCGGTTCCGTCGTCAAGTTCGAGCCCGCGCAAGGAGGATCCCATGACCAGCCACAGCCTACCGGAGGGCATGATCCGTGCGGTGACCCATTCGGGAACGCAGACGGCGTATATGCCCGGTTTCGGCAATGATTTCGAAACCGAGGCACTGCCGGGTGCCCTGCCGCAGGGGCAGAACAGCCCGCAGAAATGCGCCTATGGCCTTTATGCCGAACAGCTTTCGGGATCGGCCTTCACCAAGCCGCATCCCGAACGGACCTGGTGCTACCGCATCCGGCCATCTGTGAAGCACACCACGCGGTTCGAAAAGATCGACGTTCCCCTGTGGAAGTCCGCGCCGCATGTCCTGCCGGATGTCATCAGCCTCGGCCAATACCGCTGGGACCCCATCCCCCACGCGCAGGACGACCTGACCTGGATCACGGGGATGCGGACCGTCACCACGGCAGGGGATGTGAACACCCAGACGGGGATGGCGTCGCACATCTACCTTGTGACGAAGTCGATGCAGGACGAGTATTTCTACTCGGCCGATGGCGAGATCCTCGTCGTCCCGCAGGAAGGGCGGCTCAGGTTCTGCACCGAGCTTGGCATCATCGACCTCGAACCCAAGGAAATCGCGATCCTGCCGCGCGGGCTGGTATACCGCGTCGAGGTTCTGGAAGGCCCCGCCCGCGGCTTCGTCTGCGAAAACTACGGCGTGCCCTTCACCCTGCCGAACCGTGGCCCCATCGGTGCCAACTGCATGGCCAATCCGCGCGATTTCAAGACGCCTGTCGCGGCCTTTGAGGATCGTGAAACCCCCTCCTCCGTCGTGATGAAATGGTGCGGGCAGTTCCACCGCACGCGAATCGGGCATAGCCCGCTGGACGTCGTCGCATGGCACGGAAACTACGCGCCGTGGAAATATGACCTGCGGACCTATTCCCCCGTCGGCGCGATCCTCTTCGACCATCCAGACCCGTCGATCTTCACAGTCCTGACCGCGCCGAGCGGGCTGGAAGGGACGGCCAACATCGACTTCGTCCTGTTCCGCGAACGCTGGCTGGTGGCGGAACATTCCTTCCGCCCGCCGTGGTACCACAAGAACGTCATGTCCGAACTGATGGGCAACATCTACGGCGTCTACGATGCGAAACCCAAGGGCTTCGTTCCCGGTGGCATGAGCTTGCACAACTGCATGCTCCCGCACGGGCCCGACCGGAACGCCTTCGAAGGTGCGTCGAACGGCGAGCTAAAGCCCGAGAAGCTGGACGAGACGATGAGCTTCATGTTCGAGACTCGCTTTCCCCAGCACCTGACGGAATGGGCGGCGAAGTCGGCCCCCATGCAGGACGATTACATCGATTGCTGGGGCAGCCTCGACAAGAAGTTCGACGGCACACCCGGCGTGAAGTGACGGAGTCGGGGGGCGGCCCCCAACACCTTCGGAAATCTGCAAACAAATGAAGGACGCCAGATGGGCCTAATCCGGTCTTGGGTGGAAAGCGCCAACGGGGAGGACTGCCCCTTTCCCCTGAACAACCTACCCTGCGGCGTGTTCTCGGTCAGCGATGACGAGCCGCGCTGCGGTGTGGCAATCGGGGATTGCGTCCTAGATGTCGCGAGGCTGGAGGAGGCGGGGCTGCTGGCCCTGCCTGGCAAGCCGCTTCTCGACGTGCCCTTCTGGAACGAGGTGATGGGGGCGGGCCCCGCCGTCTGGGCCGCCCTGCGCGACCGGCTGACCGCGCTGCTTGCCGAAGGAGCGCCCGACCGGGCGGCGGCGGAGCCGTTCCTGCATCCGCTGGTGGATGTGTCGCTGCACATGCCCTTCCTAGTCAGCGAATACACCGACTTCTACGCGGGCCGAAACCATGCCTTCAACGTGGGCACCATGTTCCGCGGGCCGGAAAACGCCCTGCCGCCGAACTGGCTGCACATCCCAATCGGCTATAACGGGCGGGCGTCCTCGGTCGTCGTGTCCGGCACCGACGTGCGCCGCCCGTGGGGACAGGTTAAGGGGCCGGACCATGCCGTTCCATCCTTCCAACCCTCGCGCCGTTTCGATATCGAGCTCGAGATGGGCGCAGTGGTCGGCACCCCGTCCATAGGGCCGGTGACGGTGGCCGAGGCCGACGACATGATCTTCGGCTACGTCCTACTGAACGACTGGTCGGCGCGCGACATCCAGGCCTGGGAATACCAACCGCTCGGGCCCTTTCAGGCGAAGGCCACGGCGACGACGATCAGCCCGTGGATCGTGATGAAGGCTGCGCTCGAACCCTTCCGCACAGCCACCCCCGCGCGCGAGGTGCCACTTCTCCCCTATCTGAACGAACCGCGCCCGATGCTCTACGACATCGCGCTGGAGGTGGCCTTGCAGCCCGAAGGCGGGGCCGAGACCATCATCGCCCGGACCAATTACGCCGAAATGTACTACTCGGCCCCCCAGCAGCTTGCGCATCACACCACCAGTGGCTGCGCGATGAACACAGGTGACCTCCTCGGGTCGGGCACGATCTCCGGCCCGACGAAGGAGAGCCGAGGCAGCCTTCTGGAACTGTCATGGGGCGGCAAGGAGCCCATCGCCATCTCAGGTGGCACACGGACCTTCATCGAAGACAACGACACCCTCACCCTGCGCGGGCAGTGCAAGGGTGACGGATATACCATCGGCTTCGGCGACTGTACGGGGAAAGTCATCCCCGCCCTTGCCGACCCCTACGCACGATAAGGAAACTGGGACATGGCAAAGGCTTTCGCCTCGCAAGGCGACATGGCGGAAAAGACGATCAGCTTCACCGAAATCGGCGAGGGGCTTTACGCCTTTACCGCCGAGGGCGATCCCAACAGTGGCGTCATCATCGGCGATGACTCGGTCATGGTGGTCGAGGCGCAGGCGACCCCCCGTCTGGCGCAAAAGGTCATCGACTGCATCCGTCAGGTCACCGACAAGCCTATCAGCCATGTCGTGCTGACCCATTACCACGCCGTCCGCGTGCTGGGTGCCTCGGCCTTCGCCGCGCCGCAGGTCATCATGTCGGAAGCCGCGCGCAACATGGTGGTCGAACGCGGGCAAGAGGATTGGGACAGCGAATTCCAGCGCTTTCCGCGTCTGTTCCAAGGGCATGAAAGCATTCCCGGCCTGACCTGGCCCACCACCACCTTCAACGGCAAGATGACCGTCTGGCTGGGCAAGCGGCGGGTGGACATCTGCCAACTGGGCCGCGCCCATACGGCTGGGGATGCGGTGATCCATGTGCCCGACCAGAATGTCATGTTCACCGGCGACATCGTCGAGGCCCATTCCGCCTGCTACTGCGGCGACGGCCATTTCGCCGACTGGGGCAACACGCTGGAGGCGATCCGGGCCTATGACCTTGACGCCATCGCGCCCGGTCGGGGGGACGCGGTCTTGGGGCGGGCTGCGGTCAATGCCGCGCTCGACCGGACGAAGGACTTTGTCGAGTCGACCTACAAGCCCGTGGCGCGGATCGTCGCGCGGGGTGGGTCGCTGCGCGAGGCGTGGGATGCCGTCCGCGCCGAGTGTGACCCGAAGTTCAAGGACTACGCGATCTACGAACACTGCCTGCCCTTCAACGTGGCCCGCGCCTATGACGAGGCGCGCGGCATCCACCACCCTCGCATCTGGACCGCCCAACGCGATCTAGAGATGTGGGCGGCGCTTCAGGGCTGACGGCAGCGACAAGGGAGGATGCAATGAAGTACGACGTTCCGGAGCGCTACACGCTGGCGTTCCGACTCTACCCTTATGCCAAGTCCCCCGATCAGGACGCGGCCACGCCCGCCCGTCACAAGGCGATCGTGGTGGGCGGGGGGCCGGTGGGATTGGCCATCGCGCTGGACCTTGGAAAGCGGGGTGTTCCGGTCGTCCTGCTGGACGATCACGAAGGCGCAGGGCTGGGCAGCCGCGCCCTGTGCTTTGCAAAGCGGACCCTGGAAATCTGCGACCGTCTGGGGGCCGCCGCGCCCATGCTGGCCAAGGGCGTGCAATGGAACCTTGGCAAGGTCTTTCACGATGATCGCCTCCTCTACGAATTCAACCTCCTGCCCGAAGGCGGTCACGCCTTCCCCGCCTTCATCAACCTGCAACAGCCGTGGTTCGAAAAGTTCCTGCATGACGCCATCGTCGCCGCGCAGGCCCAAGGCGCGCCGATCGAACTGCGGGGCAAGAACCGCGTCGATGCGGTGATCCCGGCCGAAGACCACGTGACGGTAGAGGTGATGACACCGGACGGTCCCTACCGGCTGGAGGCAGACTGGCTGATCGCCTGCGACGGGGCACGCAGCCCACTGCGCACCATGATGGGCCTTGGCTTCGACGGACGGGTGTTCGAGGACAACTTCCTGATCGCCGACGTGAAGATGAAGGCCGACTTCCCGACAGAACGCTGGTTCTGGTTCGAGCCGCATTTCAAATCGGGCGACTCGGCGCTTCTGCACAAGCAGCCGGACGACATCTGGCGCATCGACTTCCAGCTTGGCTGGAACATCGACCGCGCGAAAGAGATGGAACCCGCCCGCATCCGCGCCCGTGTTGATGCGATGCTGGGGCCGGATGTGGAATACGAACTGGACTGGTCTTCCATTTACACCTTCCAGTGCCGCCGGATGGAGAAGTTCCGCCACGGCCGCGTTCTTTTTGCCGGTGATGCCGCGCATCAGGTGTCCCCCTTTGGCGCAAGAGGCGCGAATTCCGGCATACAGGACGTGGACAATCTGGCGTGGAAGCTGGCGTTGGTGTTGGACGGGACCGCGCCCGAAAGCCTGCTGGACAGCTATGATGCCGAACGGGTCTACGGGGCAGACGAGAACATCCTGAACTCCACCCGTGCGACCGACTTCATCACGCCGAAAACAGGCGTGTCCAAGATGTTCCGCAACGCCGTGCTCCAACTGGCCGAGACGGTGCCCTTTGCCCGGACGGTGGTGAATTCGGGGCGGCTGTCGATGCCCTGCACTTATGACGGATCGGCGCTGAACGGGCCGGACCATCCCGACATGCCAGCACGCACAAGGCCGGGGTCGCCCTGCCCAGATGCGCCCCTTGGCGACGGCTGGCTGCTGGCGCGGCTCGGGCGGGGTTTCACGCTGCTGGCAATCGGCGCCGAGGTGCCCGACCGACTGATCGCGCATGGCCTGGCCGTGCCGCGACTGCTGCTTGAACCGACTCCAGAAATCACCTCCCGCTATTTGGGCGGGGCGAAGGGCGCCGTCTACCTGATCCGTCCTGACCAGCACGTCGCGGCGCGATGGGACCGTTTCGACGATACCGAGGTGGCCGCGGCAATGACCCGTGCCATCGGAAAGGGCTGAGGCCATGCTTATCACGACCCCTAACCTGACCAAACCGGACGAATCCTATGCACGGCTGATCGCCACGCATGACGGGCTGGACGAGGCGGAAAGCCACGCCCTGAACGCGCGGCTGATCCTGATCCTGATGAACCACATCGGAAACGACGCCGTGCTGGCCGAGGCGATGGACCTTGCCCGCAACCCCAAGAAAGGTGCGGCATGAAGAAGGTGTGTGCGGATGCCGACAGCGCACTGTCGGGTCTCTTGTTCGACGGGATGACCATCGCCTCGGGGGGCTTCGGCCTGTGCGGCATTCCGGAACTGCTGATCGCGGCGATACGGCGGGCGGGGACGAAGGACCTGACGGTCGCGTCGAACAACGCGGGCGTGGATGGTTTCGGCCTTGGTGTGCTGCTGGAAAGCCGTCAGGTGAAGAAGATGATCTCGTCCTATGTCGGCGAGAATGCCGAATTCATGCGTCAGTACCTGTCGGGCGAGCTTGAGCTGGAATTCAACCCGCAAGGGACGCTCGCCGAACGCATGCGCGCGGGCGGCGCGGGCATCCCCGGCTTCTACACCCGCACGGGCGTGGGAACGGTGATTGCCGAGGGGAACGAACACAAGGATTTCGACGGCAAGACCTATATCCTTGAACGCGCCATCGTGGCCGACCTGTCGATCGTCAAGGCCTGGAAAGCCGATCCTTCGGGCAACCTCGTCTTCCGCAAGACGGCCCGCAACTTCAACCCGCCCGCCGCGACCTGCGGCAAGGTCTGCGTCGTCGAGGTGGAAGAGATCGTGCCGCTGGGATCGCTGGACCCTGACCACATCCACCTGCCGGGGATCTATGTCCACCGGATCATCCAAGGGCAGCATGAAAAGCGTATCGAACAGCGCACCGTGCGGAAGAAGGAGGCTGTCTGATGCCGTGGGATCGTAACCAGATGGCCGCCCGCGCCGCGCAGGAATTGCAGGACGGTTGGTATGTGAACCTTGGCATCGGCATCCCGACCTTGGTGGCGAACTACATCCCCGAGGGCGTCAGCGTGACCCTGCAATCGGAAAACGGGATGCTGGGCATGGGCCCCTTCCCGTTCGAGGGCGAAGAAGACGCCGACCTGATCAACGCAGGCAAGCAGACGATCACCGAACTGCCGCAGACGGCCTTCTTCGACAGCGCCCAATCCTTCGCCATGATCCGTGGCGGCAAGATCGCCATGGCCATCCTCGGCGCGATGGAGGTGGCCGAGAATGGCGACCTCGCGAACTGGATGATCCCCGGAAAGCTGGTCAAGGGCATGGGCGGGGCGATGGACCTTGTCGCCGGTGTGGGCCGCGTGGTGGTGGTGATGGACCACACCAGCAAGCACGGGGAATCGAAGGTCCTGAAGCGCTGCACCCTGCCCCTGACGGGCCAAGGCGTGGTGAACCGCATCATCACCAATCTGGGCGTGTTGGACGTGGTGCCGGGCGGGCTGAAGATCGTCGAACTTGCCGATGGTGTGACGGAGGCCGGACTGCGCGCGGCGACAGAGGCCACGCTCGTAAACTAGGCCCAAATGGGCCATTGCGCGCCGGGCGTTCGATGCAATCCACCTGAGATGCCAAATTCGCTCGATAAGGATCATTCTAGAACAGATGCCGGCAAACTTAGGATCAGTGATCTTCAAAGAAGTTGCACAAAGCCCAAGCTATGCCATAATAAACCGATCGGTCAGTCAATTGTTATCGTCCTCGCCTCAAGCCTGGAGCGCCCAATGCTTGGAAGTCAAAATGCACCTTCGATAAGGTCTCCGCACTGCCTTTCGGCCGAATGGCGTGATTACCACGTCGACGATTACACGAGCCTTCTTCGCAAGGTTTGCGGAAGCTTTGGCGTAGATGCCCGGTTGCACGAAAGGGACAAGGTTCGGGGGGCGGTCGAGACTCGGTTGATTTCCCGCTTCGAGACTGTGACGGTTTCTTTGGACGCGCATCGCGTGGTTCGTGACCGAAAGATGATCCGGTCCGATCCTGGTGAACATCTCTTTCTCATTTTCCAGAAAGAGGGAAAAAGTACCATTATCCAGGAGGACCGCGCCAGCGAACTGGACACTGGCGATTTCTTCATTGCGGACGCGGCAGTCCCGTCTGAGTTCGTCTATGGCGGTCGGCGGTCTTCGCAGGTTTCCTTTCATCTGCCGCGGGAAGAAATGATCGCGCGCCTCGGCAAAGCCTGCGTCGGAGGGAAGGAAATCTGTCGGCACGATCCTCTCGTGCCCGCCTTGACCAGCGTCTTCACCCGCCTAATCGAAGCAGAGGCTTGCTCCGCTGCACTTGGCGAAGCTCTGATCAACATTCTGTGCGCCTATTTTCACGCGCAAGCGCATGGCTCAGAGAGTGCATCGAACCATCTTTATCGGCGCGCGGTCGACCGGCTCGAGGCCCGGGCCCGCGATGCTTCCTTTGGGATCGACACCCTCGCAGCCGATCTGGGTGTTTCGCGTCGGACCTTGCAGCGAGTGTTTGCCGAGCATGGGCATGGATTCACCACTCGGCTCCAGGCTATCCGTCTGGACTGCGCGCGCTCACGTTTGCTCGGCGGAGAAACCAACATCCTAGGCGTTGCGTATGACAGCGGTTTCAATGATCTGTCGCACTTTTACCGACTGTTTCGCGACCGTTTCGGCGTGGCTCCCGGTCAGGTCAAGGCGTTGTCGAAACCACCTGCTGGCAGGATCGTGGCGTAATCTGCAAATATCTCTGACACAGTAGGCCAAGACGCACAGGCCGCCTCTCTTCAACTTTGTCGCGACACTGTCGTGCGGGAGGAGAGAAACGTGAACGACTTGAACCTTACTATCAATGGCAAGCCCTACCCTACTGCCGGGCGGTTTGACGTTCTGAACCCGGCTACGGGCGGCGTGGCAGGGACGGCACCGAACGCGACATTGGCTGATCTGGACCTTGCCGTTGATGCTGCCAAGCGGGCCTTTGTGGATTGGTCGCAAACGACGGACAGCGAGCGCCAAGCCGCCTGTGAAGCGGTTGCAGCCATCCTGGGTGATCATGCAGCCGAGCTTGCGGCGCTCATAACGACGGAACAGGGCAAACCCCTGAATGGCCTCGGATCGCGTTGGGAAATGGGGGGCGCCCAGGCGTGGGCCGATTTCACGGCAAAGCTCTCGCTTCCGGTGAAGGTTCTTCAGGACAACAACGCCGGGCGAGTGGAACTGCACCGTAAGCCGCTTGGCGTGGTCGGCTCAATCACGCCATGGAATTTCCCTGTCATGATCGCGGTCTGGCATGTTCTGCCTGCCCTGCGCACGGGCAATACTGTGGTGATCAAGCCATCGCCCTTTACTCCCCTTGCGACTTTGCGAGCAGTCGAATTGATGAATCAGGTCTTGCCGGCAGGTGTCTTGAACATCGTGACCGGTGACGACAGGGACGTGAACCTCGGGGCCGCCATGTCGGCACATCCCGACATTCGCAAGATCGTCTTCACGGGTTCCTGCGCAACCGGCCAGAAGGTGATGCAGTCGGCGGCAACAACGATGAAGCGCTTGACGCTTGAACTGGGCGGCAACGACGCGGGTATCGTTCTGCCGGATGCCGATCCACAAGCGATTGCCGAAGGGCTGTTCTGGGGTGCTTTCATCAACAACGGCCAGACCTGCGCTGCAATGAAGCGTCTCTATGTGCACGAAAGCATTCATGACGCCGTTTGTGATGCTCTGGTGGCCTTTGCCGCCGAGATCCCCGTGGGTAACGGAGCGGACGAAGGCTCTGTCCTTGGTCCAGTTCAGAACCGGATGCAGTTCGACAAGGTTACGCGTCTGGTTGCTGACGCGGCAACCCGAGGGAAGGTGTTGCTTGGAGGCAAGCCGGGCGACGGGTTGTTCTTCCCTCCAACGATCATTTCCGGCCTCCGGAACGGAGACCCGCTGGTGGACGAAGAACAGTTCGGACCGGCTCTTCCGGTGATCCGATACACCGACATCGAGGAAGCAATTGCGGCTGCAAACAACAGCCCGAACGGTCTGGGGGGGTCGATCTGGACCAGCGACGTCGAGGCCGGGCGTAAACTGGCTGCGCGGATGGAATGTGGATCGGTCTGGATCAACAAGCACGGGGCGATCCAGCCGAATGTTCCCTTCGGCGGGGTGAAGGCCTCTGGCCTCGGGGTGGAGTTCGGCGACGAGGGGCTAGCCGAATACACCGACATGCAAGCCGTGTTCAGCTGATGCGCGCGGCACCCAAATCAATCAAGTAGTAGGGAGGACCTCATGAAAGAACCAAACAGACTGGGAGCGGCCGCGCTTGCACTGCTTCTGACTTCAACCGCGCTCGGAGCTCATCCCCTGGATGGGCTGAACGCGGAGGAGTATCAGGCGATCAACAAGATCCTGCGCGAAACCGGCACTGTCAGCGATGAAACGCTGTATCCGCTGATCGAGCTTCACGAACCTCCGAAAGCTGAAGTTCTGGCAGCCGAGAGTGGCGGCGCAACTCCTGACCGAAAGGCCATGGTCCAGTACACTTCTGCCGAAGGGTTCCGCGAAGCTATCGTGAACATCACAAAGGGCACGGTGGAAAGCGATGTGGACATTCCCGGCGACACCGGGCAGCCGATGATCCTTTTCACCGAATTCATCGGTGCGCTGGAAGGTGCGCTTGCACATCCGGATATGATCGCGGCCCTCGGTAAGCGCGGCCTTACGCCCGAGCAGGCTTTCTGCCTTCCATTGACGGCCGGCAACTTCTTTACCGAGGACTACGGTGACGGGGCACGCCTTATGAAGGTGCCCTGCTATCAGGTGCCCGAGGGGTCGAACTTCTACGCCAAGCCGATCGAAGGCCTTTTCGCCCTTTATGACGTCGCAAAGAAGGAAGTGCTTGGCGTCACCGATAGTGGTGTCGTTCCTATTCCGACTGACCCATGGGGCTATACCCAGGACGAGGTCGCAGCGAGATTGCCGCTGCGCCCTGAAAGCAATCCGGCAACGCTCAGTCAGCCCGGCGGTCCGAACTTCACCATGAACGGCAGCGAAGTGGTTTGGGATATATGGCGTTTCAACCTTCGGGTCGACAAGCGTCCGGGTCTGGTCATCTCGAACATCGACGTGAAGGATGGCGACGCCTGGCGGTCGGTCATCTATCAGACCCATCTGTCCGAAGTGTTCGTGCCCTACATGGACCCGTCAGAGGCCTGGTACTGGCGAACCTACATGGATTCCGGCGAATATGGCTTCGGGCTCTTCCTTAGCCCGCTGCGTGCCGGCGTGGATTGTCCGGAGTACGCCACCTTCCTTCCGGCCACGATTGCCGACGATCAGGGCAATCCGCTCACGATCCCGGATGCTATCTGCATTTTCGAACGATCGATCGGCGACCCGGCATGGCGGCATTTCGAGATCTTTGCGCAGACGCCTGATGCTCCGGTTCCTGCCGAAGGGCGGCCTGAAACCGAACTGGTCGTTCGTACCGCATCGGAAGTGGGGAACTATGACTATCTGATTGACTACCGGTTCCATCAGCATGGCGAAATGCATCTGATGATCGGTGCGACTGGCCTTGATGCCGTCAAGGGTGCGGCTTCTACCTCGATGGACGACCCGACGGCCGCCGCAGAGACTGAGTTCGGCACCCTGATCCAGCCGAATCTGGTTGCTGCCAACCACGACCACTACTTCAACTTCAAGGTGGACTTTGACATCGATCAGCCGGTGAACGCCGCCTCCACAATCGACATCGTGCCGGCAACGGTCCCACAGGGTTTGCCGCGCCGCTCGATGTGGAAGGCTGAGAATCGCCCGATCGACTCCGAACTCGATGGACGATTCAAATTGGACCCTTACCAGCCGCGCTATTCGCTGGTCACCAACGCGTCCGAGAAGGGGCCACTGGGCCATGCGCCCGGCTGGATGATCGACGACGCGGACGTCGTCTACTTTCCGTTCGACTTCGAGAATGACCCACCCTTCGTGCGCAATGGCTGGATTCAGTTCTCCAATTGGACGACGGTATACGATCCCGATCAGCGCTATGCCGGCGGCAAGTATGCGATGCAAAGCGATGGGTCTGACACCCTTGCAAAGTGGGTAGAGAAGGACCGCTCGCTTATCGACACCGACGTGGTCACCTGGGTGACGGCCGGGTTCCACCATGTTCCCCGCATGGAAGACTGGCCGGTCATGTCCACGGAATGGAAGTCGATTCATATCCAGCCTTTCAACTTCTTCGCGCACAATCCCGCCCTGACCATTCGTGATCCGCACCACGGGGATCACGAACCCTGAAGCAATTGCGGCGCGGGCCCGCCCGCGCCGCAGTTCCGGTTTCTGGGATAGACTTGCGGGTTGCGTCAGAGATGCCAGCCTGAGTTGGCGAGGCCGACGATCAGATCCCCGGGCCGTCTTGACACGGTGAAGCCATTATACAGAGACGCTTCCTTCAATCCGGGGAAGAGGACTGAAAGCATGAGGTCATCTTCGGTGGCAGATGCAACCGGGCGCGGCTTCAGCCTGCGGCGAACATCGGTCCCCCGCGCCATCGCGGATAGCCGTAGCCGTGTACTTCCACCAAATCGATGTCCGAGGGCTTCAGTGCGATGCCCTCTGCCAGAATCGTCCGGCCCTCTTCTGCCATGGCAGCGGTCAAGCGGGCGGCGATCTCTTCAAACCCAAGGACAGGGCCCGAACCAATATTCTCCGCCAGCAGGCGAGCGGTGGTTTCCGAGGGTTTCGGGGCCCGCTCGCCCGGCATGTAATCATACCAGCCGCCGCCGGTTTTCTGACCCTTGCGACCGGCACGGACGAGGATGTCTCCCAGGGTTTCCGGCACATCCTGCCCCGCCGCCCGCGCGCCTTCGCGTTGCAGGAAGGCGATATCAAGACCGCCCAGATCCTGCGCCTCGAACGGACCCATGGCAAAGCCATAGGCGCGCATGGCGGCGTCGATGGCGGCGATCGGGGTGCCCTGACGGACCAGCGTTTCCGCCTCGGCCCGGTAGCGCTTCAGGATGCGGTTGCCGATGAAACCGTCGCAGATCCCGGCCTGGACGGGGATCTTGTTCAGGGTCCGGGCAAGCGCGAAGCCGGTCGCCAGCGTCTCGGGCGAGGTCGTGGGGGTCGGCACGATTTCCAGGAGTTTCATCACGTTGGCCGGGCTGAAGAAGTGCAGGCCGAGGAAACGGTCGGGGTGAGGCAGGCCCTCGGCGATCAGGCGCGGGTCGAGGTATGAGGTGTTGGTGGCAAGGATCGCGCCCACGCGGCAGGTCTGGCCAAGCTGGGCAAAGACGGCGCGCTTGACGGCGAGGTCCTCGAACACGGCTTCGATCACCAGGTCGGTGCCGGCCAGAAGGCTGTAGTCGCTGCCGGCCGTGACTCCGTCCATGCGGGCTTCAGCCTGCGCCTCGGTCAGCTTGCCGCGTTTCACCGCGCCGTCGAAGATAGAGCGGAGGTTCTGCAGGCCGCGCTGGACGGCCTCGGCGTCGCGTTCGATCAGGGTGACGGGCAGGCCCGCGTCACGCAGGGCGGCGGCGATGCCGGCGCCCATCGTGCCGCCGCCGATGACTGCGGCAGAGCGGATGTCCTTCGGTTTCGCATCGTCCAAGTGTGCGGGCTTCGGTGCGCCGCGTTCGGCAAAGAAGATGTGGCGCAGCGCGGCGGCCTGATCCGAGGCGCGCAGTTCCAGGAAGGTCGCGCGTTCATGCGCCATCGCTTCGGCGAAGGGCTTCTCGGCGGCCATGCGAAGGCAGTCCAGCGCGCGGAGGGGGGCAACCTCGCCCTTGGCGCGTTTGGCAATGGCTTTGCGCTGCTCCTCCCACCAGGCCGCGTCGGGCGAGGTGACGGGGCGGGCCGAGATGGGCTGCGGCAGGGGTTGGGTCAGGGCATTGCGGGCGAAGGCCACGGCCTCGGCCCGCAGGTCGCCGGTGACGACGGCATCCACCAGGCCCAGCGACAGGGCCTTCGCGGCCTTGACCGGGCGGCCGGTGGTGACAAGCTCGACCGCCGCTTCCACCCCGGCAAGGCGCGGGGTGCGGACGGTGCCAGAGGCTCCGGGCACGATGCCAAGGGTGACTTCCGGCAGGCCGACCGTGGCGCTGTCCAGGGCCACGCGGAAACGGCAGCCCATCGCGACCTCGAACCCCCCGCCCAGGGCCGAGCCGTGGATCGCGGCGATCCAGGGTTTTGTCGCCTGTTCCAGCCGGTCCACAAGGTCGGGCAGATGCGGCGGGACCGGGGGCTTGCCGAATTCGGTCACGTCGGCCCCCGCGATGAAGGTGCGGCCGGCACAGATCAGGACCACCGCGCGGACGGACGGATCGGCGTCCAGCGTGCCGACGGCGTCCCAGAGGCCCTGGCGCAGGGCCTGGCCAAGGGCGTTCACCGGCGGGTTGTCGACGGTGACGACGGCGATCTCGCCCTCGTGCTGGATGCTGACGGTCATCTCAAATCCCCAGGTAGGCTTCTCGGATGCGCGGGTCGGCGATCAGGTCGGCGGCGGGGCCGTCCATGGTGATGCGCCCGGTTTCCATGACATAGCCCCGATCGGCGATCCTAAGCGCCCCGAAGGCGTTCTGTTCCACCAGAAGAACGGTCACGTCCAGTGCCTTCAGCCCCTTCACCACATCGAAGATCTGGGCAACGATGATTGGTGCGAGGCCCATCGATGGCTCGTCCAAGAGCAGGCAGGACGGCCGCCCCATCAGGGCACGCGCCATCGCCAGCATCTGCTGCTGGCCCCCCGAAAGGCCCCCGGCGGCAAGGTTGCGCTTCTCCTTAAGGATCGGGAACATCTGGAAGGCGTCGGCCATGTCCTTCTCCACCCGGTCGTCGGCGTAGAGATAGGCGCCGAGGCGCAGGTTTTCCTCTACCGTCAGGCTTGTGAAGATCTGCCGGCCTTCGGGCGACTGCGCGAGGCCCCGCCCGACACGCCGCCAGGCGGGAATGCCGGTCAGTGTCTCGCCCCGGAAGGTGATGGTGCCGCCTGATGCCGGATGAACGCCCGAGAGGCAGCGCAGAAGCGTGGTCTTGCCCGCCCCGTTTGCCCCGATCACCGTGACGATCTCGCCCGAGTCGACATGCAGGTCGAGTCCATGCAGCACCTCGATACGCCCGTAGCGGGCACGCAGACCTTCAACCAGCAGCATTTTCGGTCCCCAGATAAGCGGCGATGACGTCCGGGTTCCGGCTGACCGTGGTCGGGTCGCCCTCGGCGATCTTCTCGCCATGATCCAGAACGACGATGTGGTTCGAAATCCGCATCACCATCTTCATGTCATGCTCGATCAGGAGGATCGCCACGCCCGAGGCGGCGATCTCGGCGATCAGGTGGTCGATCTCTTCGGTTTCCACCGCGTTGCAGCCTGCTGCGGGCTCGTCGAGAAGCAGGACCCTGGGTTGCAGCGCCAGGGCGCGGGCGATCTCCAGCCGCTTGAGCGAGCCGTAGGAGAGGCTGCCCGCTTCACGTTCGGCCGCACGTTCAAGGCCCACACGCTTGAGAAGTGTGCGCGCGCCTGCCTCTGCCGTCTTCGCCCGCCGCCGCGAGGCGGGCAGGTTCAGGATATCGGCCAGAACCGAGCCGCCTTCCTGCAGGTGATAGCCGGCGATGGTGTTCTCCAGCACGGTCATCGACTGGAACACCTGAAGGTTCTGGAAGGTCCGGCACATGCCACGCCGGGCCAGGAGGTGCGGGGACATCGCCGTCACATCCTCGCCGTTCAGGATGACCTTTCCCGACCCCGGCTGGTAGACGCCCGAGATCATGTTGAAGAGCGTGGTCTTCCCCGCTCCGTTCGGTCCGATGACCGAGACGATCTCGCCGGGCTTGACCCCGAAGGAGACATTGTTGACGGCCTTGAGACCGCCGAAGCTGATGCCCAGCCCTTCGATCGACAGCAGAGTCATTCGCCCCTCCCCCGGATCTTGCGCAGGATCGACGGCACGACCCCTTCGCGCAGGAAGATCATCACCAGCACCATCACGAGGCCGAGCACGAGTTGTTCGTATTCGGCGAAGACCGTCAGCACCTGGGGCAGAAGCGTCAGCACGGCCGCGCCGAAGATCGCCCCGGCGACCGAGCCCACGCCGCCCAGGACAGCCATGGTCACCATCTCGACCGAGTGCATGAAGCCCGCGACGTCCGGCGTTATGAACTTGTTCTGAAGCGCAAGCAGCGAGCCCGAGACCGAGGCATAGATCGCCGAGATCACGAATGCCTGAAGCTTCAGCTTCGCGACATCGATGCCGACTGTGCGGGCGGCGATCTCGGAACCGTGGAGCGCGCGCAGCGCCCGGCCGGTGGGGCTGTCGTGCAGGTTCAGCGCAAGCCAGGCGCCGATGACCAGAGCGATGCCACAGAAGAAATACCAGAACTCGCCGTTCGAGAGGTCCAGCCCCGCAGCCTTCAGAAGAGCGCGCATTCCGAGGTCGGGAACATCGATCCCGTCGGGGCCGCGCGTGAGCTCGCGTTCATTGTTCAGCACCATCGAGATGAGGATACCCATGCCCAGCGAGGCCACGGCCAGGTAATAGCCCTTGAGCCGCAGGATGGGGCGGCCGACCAGCCAGGCAAGGATGGCGGATACCGCTGCACCCAGCAGCACGGCCAGGGCGGGATGGATGCCCCAGTGCACCGGCGCGAGGGCGCAGGCATAGGCGCCGATGCCGGCGAAACCGGCGTGGCCCAGGCTGATCTGCCCTGCCCAGCCGGTCAGGATCACGATCCCGGTCACGGCCAGCGCGTTGACGAAGATCAGTGCGCCCACGCGATAGTAGAATCCCGAGGGGAAGAAGAGCGGCGCCAGCGCGATCAGGACCACAAGGCCCAGAAGAGTGGCGGATTTCGCGGTCAGTCGCATGGTCACACCCGGTCGGTCGATTTGCGGCCGAAAAGGCCTTGCGGCAGGAAGAAGAGGACGCCGAGGATGACGATGAAGGCCGCCGCATCCTTGTATTGGGACGAGATGTAGCCGGCCGTCAGCCCCTCCAGCACTCCCAGAACGAAGCCGCCCACCAGCGCGCCCTTGGGATTGCCCATGCCCCCCAGCATGGCGGCGGCAAAGCCCTTCAGCGCGAAGGCAAGGCCCACGTCATAGGAGGTCATGGTGATCGGCGTCACCAGCACGCCCGCAAGGGCTCCGATCCCGGCCGACAGGGCGAAGGAGAGCGTCATCACGAAGGGCGTGTTGATGCCCACCAGCTGCGCGGCCAGGCGGTTGTTCGAGGTGGCCAGAACGGCGCGGCCCAGAAGTGTCCGGGTGAAGAAGAGCCAGAGGCCGATGAACACCGCGACAGCTCCGCCGATCACCCACAGGCTTTGCGGCAGGATCGTTGCCTCCAGGATGCGGAACGGATCGTCACCCGAAAATGCCGGGAAGCTGTGGATCTGCTTTCCGAAGATCAGCTGTGCCGCGCCCCGGATGAAGATCGAGGCGCCGATGGTGATGATGACCAGCGACACGACCGGCGCGCCTCGGGCGGGCTCGATCGCAAGCTTGTTCATCGCCACCCCCAGCGCGGCGGTCACCAGGATCGCGACCAGCGCGGCCAGGGGCAGAGGCGCCCCGGCGGTGTAGGCCATGACGGTGATCATCCCGCCCAGCATGACGAATTCGCCTTGCGCGAAGTTCACCACGTCCGAGGCGTTGTAGATGATGGTGAAGCCCAGGGCGACCAGCGCGTAGACCGCGCCGACCGTCACCCCGGACAGAAGGAATTGCAGAAGTTCCGACATGCGCCCCGCCCCCCCGATGGCCCGAAATGGGTCGCCGCGCCCCCGGTCAGGGGCGCGGCGGGTAGATCACTGGACCAGCGTCCACTTGCCGCCCTTGATTTCCAGCATGCGGAAGGCGGACAGGTCGAGACCCAGGTGATCCTCGGGCGTGAAGGTGTAGATGCCGGTGGTGCCAGCCAGGCCCGAGGTCGCCTCGATGGCGTCGCGGATTGCGGCAGGCTCGGCGGAACCCGCGCGGGTGATGGCGTCGGTCATGATCAGGAAGGCGTCATGGGCATAGCCGCCGAAGGTGCCGACCGGGGTGCCGGTCTTTTCCTCGAACATCGCCTTGTAGGCGTCGACCACGGGCTTCTGCGGATCGTCCGCGGCCAGCAGGTCGGCGACCAGCAGAGCGGTGCCCGGAAGGCGCACGCCCTCGGCCGCGTCGGCGCCGGCAAGTTCGATGAACCCGTCCGAGGCCACGCCATGCGACTGGTAGAACGGCAGGTCGATGGCAAGCTGCTTGTAGTTGCGGGTCACGATCGACGGTCCCTGGCCGAAGCCGGGGTTCAGGATCGCCTGTACGCCCTCGGTCCCCTTGATCTTGGTCAGCTGCGCGGTCATGTCCGCGTCCTTGGGATCGTAGGTTTCGTCGGCCAGGATCTCGATCGCGTAGTCGGGGGCGACTTCCTTGCACTGCGCCTGCATCGAGGCGCCGAAGCCGTCAGTGCCCGAGATCATGCCGATCTTGGTGATGCCTGCTTTCTGCATGTCCTCGAAGATCTTCTGGCAGGCCATGCGGTCGGTGTGCGGGGTCTTGAAGGTGAAGGGTTTCACCGGCTGGATGATGTCGATGGCGCCGGCGAGCGAGATGAACGGGATTTCGGCATCTTCGGCCACGGCGAGGATCGACATGGTGGTGCCGGTGGTGGTGCCGCCGATGATGGCGACGACTTCGTCATCCTCGACCAGGCGGGTTGCGAAGGTGCGGGCCTTGTTCGGGTCGCCGTTGTCGTCATAGGCGACAAGGACGATTTCCTCGCCGTTGATGCCGCCCTTGGCGTTGAGGTCCTCGACCAGCATTTCCAGGGTCTTGAGCTCCGGGTCGCCAAGGAAGGCGGCGGGGCCGGTCGACGACAGCGAGGCGCCGATCTTGATTTCGGCCATGGCCGGGAAGGCAAGGGCGACAAGGGCGGTGGTGGTCAGGAACGTTTTCATTGGGTCTCCTCCCAGAGAGTCAGGTTGGTTCAGGCCGCCAGTCGGCGCGACATCACCCGGCGGAAGCGGGTGGCGACGAAGGCGGTGTCGGTGAGGCTGGCATTGCCGGCCGGGTTGGCCCCGGTGACGTGGAAGTCGCTGAAGGCCGCGGACTGGTTGACGAAGATGTTGCCGGTCAGGTTGATCGACAGGTTGACCCCGGCTTGCGCGAAAGCCGCCTCGGCCCGGGCGATGCGTTCTTCGTCCGTGTCATACAGCGCGGCGGTGATCGCGCCCTTTTCGGCGGCAAGCTGTGCGGCCTGCCGGATCGCGGCGTCGGCGTCCGTGGTGGCGATCAGGAAGGCCACGGGGCCGAAGCATTCCTCTCCGGCGGTCGTGTCGCCCTCCGAAACCGCCAGTAGCAGCGGCCCCGGTTCGCCTTTGGACGCCCCGGCGCGCAGGACGCGGCCCTTGGCGGCGGTCGCCTCGGCGCGGGCTTGCGTGGCCGGGTTGGCGATGGCCCCGCAGATGCCAGCGGCGCGGGCGGGATCCGAGAGGAGGGTGTCGATGGCGGCGACCAGCGCGGCGGCGACCTCGTCAAAGGACTTGTGGCCCTTGTCGGCCTCGATGCCCCCTGCGGGGATGTACAGGTTCTGCGGCGAGGTGCACATCTGGCCGGAATACAGCGACAGCGCGAAGGCGAGGTTGGCGAACATTCCGTCAAGGTCGCTGGTGGCGGCGATGACGACGCTGTTGACCCCGGTTTCCTCGGTGAAGAGCTGCGCCTGGCGGGCGTTGTCGCGGAGCCACCCGCCGAAGGTGGAGGACCCGGTGTAGTCGATCAGCTTGACCTCTGCCTTGGTGGCGAGGGTCTTCGTGACCTCGGCCCCCGGTTCGTCGACGGCCATCAGGACGGCATCGGCGGGCAGGCCCGCCTCGGTCAGCACCTCGCGCAGCACGCGGACGGTCAGGGCCAGCGGCAGGATGGCGCGGGGGTGCGGCTTCACGATCACCGGGTTGCCGGTGGCAAGGCTGGCGAAAAGGCCGGGGTAAGAGTTCCAGGTCGGGAAGGTGTTGCAGCCGATGGTCAGCGCGATCCCGGCGGGGCGGAGCGTCCAGGACTTCTCCATCACGATCGGCGCGGCCTTGCCCTGCGGCTTTTCCCAGCGGGCATGGGCGGCGAAGCGGGTCATCTCGGCATAGGCGGCGGCAACGGCCTCAAGCCCACGGTCCTGAGCGTGGGGGCCGCCCGCCTGGAATGCCATGGCGAAGGCCTGGCCCGTGGTGTGCAGGGTGGCGTTGCCGATCAGGAAGCTTTGCCGGTTCAGGCGGGCGAGGGCTTCGATGCAGACGCCGACGCGGGTTTCCACCGAGGCGGCGGCCAGCGCGGGCGCGGCGGCCGTGGCGGCGGCGATCAGCTGGTCGGGGGTCGCGGCGGGGTAGCGGATGGCAAGGGTCGGGCCAAAGGGCGACACCTCGGCCCCGGCGCGGGTCGCGCCAGGATGGCCCGGCAGGTCGAAGTCCTGACCCATCAGCGCGGCGAAGGCGGCCTCACCGTCAGCCTTGGCGGTTTCGCCATAGATCTTGCCGCTGGGCACCTCTGGGTAAGGCGTCCAGTATTCCCGGCGTGCAAGGGCCGAAACGGCCGCCTCAAGCGTCGGCCGGTGAAGGTCGAAGAAATCCGACATGCTGTCCTCCTGCCGGGGGCTCTCCTCCCCGACGGGTTTTATCATTGACCGGCCGGTCGGTTTATGCAAGACCTTTTTCACGGCGTCCGGCAGATGGTGCGGACGGGGGAGACGACCATGACCACATCCGAAACCGTGCTTGCCAGCCTGGAGGCAGGTGTGCTGCGTCTGACCTTGAACCGGCCGGACAAGCTGAATTCCTTCAATGAAGAGATGCACCTGGCCCTGCGCGCGCAGATCCAGCGCGCGCATGATGACGATGCGGTACGCGCCGTCCTGCTGACGGGCGCGGGGCGTGGCTTCTGCGCCGGGCAGGACCTGGGCGACCGCGATCCGCGCAAGGGCGGGCCGGCGCCGGATCTGGGGAAGACGCTGGAAACCTTCTACAACCCGACGCTGCGCCTGATTCGCCAGTTGGAGAAGCCGGTGATCTGCGCCGTGAACGGCGTGGCGGCGGGCGCGGGGGCGAACATCGCCTTCGCCTGCGACATCGTGCTGGCAGCGAAATCCGCGAAGTTCATCCAGGCCTTTGCCAAGATCGGCCTGATCCCCGACGCGGGCGGCAGCTGGTCCCTGGCCCGCATCCTGGGCGAACCCCGAGCCAAGGCCTTGGCCCTGACCGCCGAGCCTGTGCCCGCCGAAAAGGCCGCCGACTGGGGCCTGATCTGGAAGGCCGTGGACGAGGCGGACCTGTTGGCCGAGGCGACGCAGCTGGCCGAATCGCTGGCCGCCGGGCCGACCCTGGGCCTTGGACTTACCAAGCGGCTGATCCAGGCTGCTGCGACCAACAGCCTGGACGAACAGCTGGACATGGAGCGCGATCTGCAACAGCAGGCGGGCCGCAGCGCCGATTATGCCGAGGGCGTCACCGCCTTCCTGGAAAAGCGCCCCGCAAGGTTCAGCGGCAAATGAAACCCCTCGCGCAGATGACTCCGCAGGAGCTTGCCGAAGCCTCGGCTCAGGCGCTGTGGAACGATGATTCGGCAAGCCAGCGGCTGGGGATGGTGATGGACCACCTGGCACCCGGCGAGGCCACGCTGTCGATGCAGGTGACCGAGGCCATGTCGAACGGCCACGGCACCTGCCACGGCGGCTATATCTTCACGCTGGCGGACAGCGCCTTTGCCTTTGCCTGCAACGGTTACAACCAGCGGACCGTCGGGCAGCAGGCCTCGATCACCTACCTCGCCCCTGCCCGCCTGGGCGACCGCCTGACCGCCGCCGCGCGCGAGGTGTCGCGGCAGGGCCGCTCGGGCGTCTATGACGTGCGCGTCACCAATCAGGACGGGGTGCATGTCGCCGAATTCCGCGGCCATTCGCGCACTGTCAAAGGCACCCATCTTCCGGTCGACGGCTGACCGGGCTACGCAGTTCCAAGGGAGGACACCATGGAAGACCTTACCCCCCGCAAGCAGGACCTTGACCCGATCGAGATCGCCTCGCGCGATGAAATCGAGGCGCTGCAGTTCCATCGCATGAAGCGGTCGCTGAAGCACGCCTACGAGAACTCGCCCTTTTACCGCAACCGGTTCATCGAGGCGGATGTCCACCCCGAAGATCTGAAGACCCTGAAGGACATCGCCAAGTTCCCCTTCACCTACAAGCAGGACCTGCGCGACACCTATCCCTTCGGCATGTTCGCCGTGCCGAGGAACAAGCTGGTGCGGGTGCATGGGTCGTCCGGGACCACGGGGAAGCCTACGGTGGTGGGCTATACGGCGAATGACATCGACGTCTGGGCGAACCTGATCGCCCGGTCAATCCGCGCGGCGGGCGGCCGTCCGGGCGACATGCTGCACAACGCCTATGGCTATGGCCTGTTTACCGGCGGTCTTGGCGCGCATTACGGGGCGGAACGGCTGGGCTGCACGGTGGTGCCGATCTCGGGCGGGCAAACCGAACGCCAGGTGACGCTGATCACCGACTTCCAGCCGCAGATCATCATGGTGACGCCCAGCTACATGCTGTCGATCCTGGACGAGTTCCGCCGTCAGGGCCTGGACCCGCGCCAGTCCTCGCTGAAGGTCGGCATCTTCGGGGCGGAGCCCTGGACCAACGCCATGCGGCAGGAGATCGAGGAAGCCTTCGACATGCACGCCGTCGACATCTACGGGCTGTCGGAAATCATGGGTCCCGGCGTCGCGCAGGAATGCGTCGAGACGAAGGATGGCCTGCACATCTGGGAAGACCACTTCTACCCGGAAATCATCGACCCGGTGACGGGCGAGGTCCTGCCGGACGGCCAGATGGGCGAGCTTGTGTTCACCACGCTGACCAAGGAAGGCCTGCCGATGGTGCGCTATCGCACCCGCGACCTGACGCGGCTGCTGCCGGGGACCGCGCGGTCGATGCGCCGGATCGAGAAGATCACCGGCCGCAGCGACGACATGATCATCCTGCGCGGCGTGAACGTCTTCCCGACCCAGATCGAGGAGCAGATCCTGAAGTGCAAGGGCCTTGCCCCGCATTTCCAGATCGAGCTGGCGCGCGAAGGCCGGATGGACAACATGACCGTCCATGTCGAATGCGCCCTCGACCAAGTGGACGCCGATGCCCGCGCCAAGTCGGCCAAGGAGCTGGTGCATCACATCAAGGCCATCGTCGGCGTGTCGACGCGCATCAATGTGACCGATCCGAATGCAATTGCCCGTTCCGAAGGCAAGGCCAAGCGCGTCGTGGACAATCGACCCAAAGGCTGACCGTCCGGTCAGTGACACAATCATGTGCTTGCTTTAGAAGGGGCAGCGATGCCCCTTTTTCATCGGCAGCGTCAGGAAGAACATCATGGCTCGGACACGGGCAGCAGACTTCGAGGAAAAGCAGCGCGTCATTCTGGACCACGCGGCGCAGGTCTTTGCGGATCAGGGGATGGAGAAGGCCTCCATGTCCCAGATCGCGACCGTGGCGCAGGTGTCGAAGGCGCTGCTGTACCACTACTACCCCAGCAAGGATGCGCTGATCTTCGCGATCATTATGACGCATCTGGACGGCCTCGACGCGGCGATCGAGGCTGCTGACGACCCCGCGCTGCCCCCGGAGGAGCGTCTGCGCAAGCTGGTCGGCGCGGTGCTGGAGAACTACCGGGGCGCGGACAACCAGCACAAGGTCCAGCTCAACGCGACCTCGGCCCTGTCCGACGAGCAGAAGGCCGAAATCACGGGGGTCGAACGCCGCATCGTGCGCCGCTTTTCTACCGTGCTGGATCAGGTGAACCCGGGGCTGAACACCAAGGAGCGGCCTTTGCTGATGCCCGTGACCATGTCGCTTTTCGGCATGATGAACTGGGTCTACATGTGGTTTCGCGACGGCGGCCGCATCAGTCGCGAAGATTACGCCGACGTGGCGACGACGCTGATCCTGGAAGGGATCAAGGCCGTCCGTTAAGCCCCGCCAGCACCTTCGGGTCATAGGCCGGAGCTTCGGCGCGGCGGCGGTCGGGTTCCGGGGCGGTCAAGGGCGTGGCAGGACGCAGCTTCTGCGGGGCCTCCAGCGCGAGGCGCTGGTAGATCGCGGTGCCTTGCGATTTCCAGGCGATCTCGTCGTCGGACAATTCGCGCAGGACCTTCGCCGGGGACCCGACCGCCAGACTGCGAGGCGGGATCTGCGCGCCCGCCTTCACGAAGGCCAGCGCCGCGACGATGGAGCCGGCGCCCACCACCGCCTCGTCCATCACCACGGCGTTCATGCCGACCATCGCGTTGCGCCCGATCCTGCAGCCGTGCAGGACCGCGCCGTGGCCGATGTGGCCGGCTTCCTCGATCACCACATCCTTGCCGGGAAAGGCATGGACCACGCAGGTTTCCTGCAGGTTGCTGCCGGTTTCCATCACGATCCGCCCGAAGTCCCCGCGCAGGACGGCGCCGGGGCCGACATAGCAGGCCGGGCCGATCAGAACGTCTCCGATCACCACGGCCTCGGGGTGGACGAAGGCCGTGGGGTCGATCACCGGGACGATGCCGTCCCAGGAGTAGATGCGGCCCATTACTCAGCGGCCTGAGCGGTGGCGGGGGGCCAGACTTTGGCCACCATCGTCAGCACGTCATACTGTGCGACAACGGCCCCGGTCTGCTTGGTGACCTGGCAATCCCAGCGCACCTCGCCGTGTTCGGCATTGGCGCGGGGGTTGATCTCTTTGCAGGTAAGGCGGACTTGCAGCGTGTCGCCGAAGTAGACCGGCGTCAGGAAGCGCAGGTTGTCGACGCCGTAGTTCGCCAGAACCGGACCCGGCGCGGGGTCCACGAACAGGCCCGCCGCGAAGGACGCGATCAGGTAGCCATGCGCCACGCGGTCGTCGAAGAACGGGTTGGCCTTCGCCGCCGCGCTGTCCATGTGGGCGTAGAACGTGTCGCCGGTGAAATGGGCGAAATGCTCCACATCATCCTGCGTGACCTGCCGCGCCGCCGTGACCAGCTGGTCGCCGATGCGCAGCTCGGCCAGGGACTTGCGGAAGGGGTGCTGCCCATGCTGCACGTCCGCGCCCTCGATCCAACGCCCTGTCACGGCAGACAACAGCCGCGGGCTGCCCTGGACGGCGGTGCGCTGCATGTAATGCTTCACGCCCCGCATCCCGCCCATTTCCTCACCACCGCCTGCACGTCCAGGCCCGCCGTGGACCAACGGGGCGAGGGGGGAACCATGCCCCGTCGAGGATTTCGCCGTCGCCCGGTTGCCGATCAGCACCCGCCCGTGATGCGGCGCAAGGCCCAGCACGGCGGCCCCGGCCACCTTGGGATCGTCGGTGAACACGGACGACACCAGCGAGCCCTTGCCCTTGGCGGCCAGCGCCACGGCTTCCTCGATGTCGTCATAGGGCATGACCGTGGATACCGGCCCGAACGCCTCGACATCATGCACCGCGCCAGCCGCGAAGGGCTTGTCGCAATACATCAGCACCGGGTTCAGAAAAGCCCCGCCCCCCGCATCGCCCGAGGCGACGCGCACGGCGTCGGGGTTGCCGGCCACGATCTCGGCATCGGCTTGCAACTCGCGGATCCGCGCCCGCACCTCTTCGCGCTGGTCGAGGGAGGCCAGCGGTCCCATCCGCGTGCCCTCATCCCCCGGCAGGCCGAGGGCGGTCTTGTCCAGCCGGTCGCCAAGCGCGGCGATGACCGCCTGCACATGGGCGCGCGGCACGAAGACGCGGCGGATCGCGGTGCATTTCTGCCCGGCCTTGGCCGTCATCTCACGCGCGATTTCCTTGACGAAAAGGTCGAATTCGGCGGTTCCCGGCCCGGCGTCGGGGCCGAGGATACTGGCGTTCAGGCTGTCCGCCTCCATCGTGAAGCGGGTCGAATTCTCGATGACCGCCTTGTGCGATTTCAGCTTCCGACCGGTCCAGGCCGAGCCGGTGAAGGTCACCGCATCCTGCCCTGTCACATGGTCCAGAAGGTCGCCGACCGAGCCCGAGATCAGTTGCAGCGCCCCATCCGGCAGCAGACCCGTCTCGACGATCCGCCGCACCACCAGTTCGGTCAGGTAGGCGGTCTGGCTGGCCGGCTTCACGATGCAGGGCACGCCAGCGATCAGCGTTGGCGCGATCTTTTCCAGCATCCCCCAGACCGGGAAGTTAAAGGCGTTGATATGGACCGCCACGCCTTGCAGGGGCGAAAAGATGTGCTGCGCGACGAAACTCCCGTCCTTCGACAGCACTTCGACCTCGCCATCCGTCAGGACGCGGGTGTTCGGCAGCTCCCGCCGCGCCTTCGACGCGAAGGTCAGCATGGTGCCGATTCCACCTTCGATATCCACCCAGCCATCGGCGCGGGTGGCGCCGGTGTGCAGGCTTTCGGTGTAGAATTCTTCCTTCAGCTCCATCAGCTTCAGGCCAAGCGCCTTCAGCATCCCGGCCCGGTCATGGAAGGACATGGCCCGCAGTTTCGGCCCCGCCACCTCGCGCCCGTAGGCGAGTGCTGCGGCAAAGTCGATGCCGGTGGAATCGATGGTGGCCACGACCTCTCCGGTCGCGGCGTCAAGGAGGGGTTGGCCGTCGCGGGCGCCGGGGGTCCAGCGGCCGGAGACAAAGCTTTCCAACCGGCGCGGGGTGCGGGCCGATGCGGTCATGGGCATATTCCTTGGTCTAGGCGGGGGCCAGGCCCCCGGCAGGTCAGTTCAGGCCGATGGGCCCAAGGGTTTCGGCGACCAGCGCATCCCAGCGGGCGTGCAGGGTCTCGTTGGGGGCGTGACGCAGGCCGAACTTGGCCTGGGTGTCGTAGCGGGCCGAGTTCGCGATGCCGAAGGTCACGGCAACGCGCGGGCGCCAGTAGGCGACGGCGGCCCTGGCTTCCGCGCGGCCTTCCTCGGTCGCGACAAGCTGGTCCAGCCCCTCGATCCCCAGGGCGGCATGACGCGCCTCGCGCGGGGCGATCTCGCGGAAGACCTCGGCCAGCGGAGCGTAGGAGACGCGGGTGAGTTCCGTCATCTGCACGCCGGTGGCGAGGCCCATCAGGACGTTCATCACCACGGCATCGGCCCAGCCGGTGATCGGGTAGTGGAACACGGAAAGCCGCATGTCGCCCCCGGTGCGGGTCGAGCCGAAATCGGCATCGCGGGGCAGGCGCGCGGCCCAGTCGTGCTGGCGCTGGTAGCGCGCGGTGTCGGTGCCGAAATCGGCCATCACGTTCAGCACCCGCTCGGCATGGTCGGCCTTTTCCAGCGTGATCCGGCTGGCGGCGATCCGCTCCTTGATGCCGGGGGAAAAGTTGATCGACCCGGCGAAGCCTGCCGAGGCCGCCAACTCGCTGTCCACGAAGGACGACATCAGCCGCATCAGCTCGCCCCGATAGCGCGCGGGGACGTTGCCGGGTGAGGTCAGGACGCCGCCTTGCGCCAGATAGTCCTCGATGTTCATCGTCTCGGTCATGCTGCCCTCACTCATCGTATGTCACCACGACCTTGTCGGTCACCGGGAAGCTTTGGCAGGACAGGACGTAACCGGCCCGGACCTCGTAATCCTCAAGCGCGTGGTTGGTGTGCATCTCGACCTCGCCCTCGATCACCTTGCAGCGGCAGGTCGAGCAGACCCCGGCCTTGCAGGAATAGGGTGCGTCCAGCGCGTTCTCGATGGCGGCGTCCAGGATGCTTTGGCCCTGGCGCGGCATGGCGAAGGTGCGGGTGGTCCCGTCCAGCGTCACCGTGGCAGAGGTGGAGTTGCCAGCGTTCAGCTCGGCTTTCGAGACGGGTTTGGCCTTGGCGCGGCCCGGCTGACCGCTGGCGAAGAGTTCGAACTTGATCTGGGCGTCGGTCAGGCCGTGGTCGCGCAAGGAGGCGGCGATGGCCAGCATCATCGGCTCTGGCCCGCAGATGAAGGCGGTATCCACCGACTTCGGGTCGATCCAGCCGGTGAAAAGGGCTTTCATCTTGTCGGCATCGACGCGGCCAGTGAACAGGTCGATCTCCTGCGCTTCGGTTTCCAGCACATGGATCACCGAGAAGCGGCCGAGATAGGTGTTCTTCAGGTCCTCAAGATCCTCGCGGAACATGATCGTGCCCACCGCCCGGTTGGCATAGACCAGCGTGAAGCGCGAGTGCGGCTCGTCCGCCAGCACGGTCTTGATGATCGACAGGACCGGGGTGATGCCCGAACCGCCCGCGAAGCCCAGGTAGTGCTTTTCGGCCGCGGGATCGACGGGGGTGAAGAACTTGCCCATCGGAGGCATGGCCTCGATCTCGTCGCCGGGGGCGAGGTTCTCGTTCGCCCAGGTGCTGAATGCACCGCCATCGACGCGCTTGATGCCGACCTGCAGCACGCCCTCGTGCTTGCCCGCACAGATCGAATAGGACCGGCGCAGTTCCTCGCCGTCGAAGGCGCGGCGGAAGGTCAGGTATTGACCTTGCGTGAAGTCGAACAGCGCGCGGTCCTCGTCGCGCGGGGCCAGGGTCACAACCACGGCGTCGCGGGTTTCGCGGCGCACTTCGGTGACCTTCAGCGGATGAAAGCGAGACATCATGTCCTCCCGGAGTGTCTGAGCATCGGGTGCATCCTCAGATGCATTTGAAATAGTCGAAGGGTTCCAGGCAGTCGGTGCAGCGGTAACTGGCCTTGCAGGGGGTCGAGCCGAACTGGCTGACCTTCTCGGTCCTGGTCGAGCCACAGCGCGGGCAGGCGATCACCAGGTTGGAGGTGCCCGCCAGCCGGGCGATCCGCCCCGCAAGGCGGCCATCGGCGGCGGTGCCGTCCACCGGCGGCGCGATGCCGTAGGCGCGCAGCTTCTCGCGCCCCTCGGCGGTGATCCAGTCGGTGGTCCAGGGGGGCGACAGCTGGCGTTCCAGCCGCAGCTTCTGGATCCCCTTGGCGCGAAGTGCTGCCTCGATGTCCAGGTTGATCACGCTGGTCGCGGGGCAGCCCGAATAGGTGGGCGTGACCGTGACAACCAGCGTGTCGTCCTGCCATTCCACGTCCCGGATGATGCCCAGATCGGTCAGGCTGATCACCGGGATTTCCGGGTCCGGCACCTGGGCCAGCCAGTCCCGCACCATCTGGATATCGGGAAGCACCGCGCTGCTCATCGCCTTACCAGGTGCCGCCCGGATAGGCGCGCTGGAGGAACTGCATGTCCGCCAGGATGAAGCCTAGCGCCTCGGTGTGACGACCCTGCTTGCCGCCCTTGTGCTGGAAGGTGCCTTCCGGCTTGACCAGCGTCGCCTCGGCCAGAACTTCGGCCACCGTGCGGTCCCAGGCGGCTTTCAGGCTTTCCGGCGCGGGAGCGATCCCGGCCTCAACCATCGCCTGATCCACCGCGTCGCCCAGGAACAGCTCTCCCGTATAGGGCCACAGCAGGTTCAGCGCCTTCTGCATCCGGGCGCGGCTTTCCTCGGTCCCGTCGCCCAGACGGATCACCAGATCGGCCGAGCGTTCCAGGTGGTAGGCCACTTCCTTCGCCGCCTTGGCCGCAATTTCGGCCACGCGCTTGTCCGAGGACGCTTGCAGCGCGCGCAGCATCTCCATGTGCCAGGCGTCGAAAAGGAACTGGCGCATCAGCGTCTGGCCGAAGTCGCCGTTGGGACGCTCGACCAGCAGCACGTTGCGGAACTGCGCCGCGTCGCGCAGGTAAGCAAGGTTGTCGGCCGTCCGGCCCTTGCCCTCGACCTCGCCAGCCAGGCCCAGCCACAGCTGCGTCTGCCCGATCAGGTCCAGCGCGGTGTTGGCCAGCGCGATGTCTTCCTCGAGCACGGGGGAATGCCCGCACCATTCGGACACGCGATGCCCCAGCACCAGGCAGTTGTCGCCCATCCGGCACAGCCAGTCGACGAAGGCATCCGAAGGCGCCGCGCCCTTGGCGGCCATCGTGCGGATTCCGGGCGCACGCGCCAAGTCCGCATCGGCGGTCATCACATCGGTGAGCGACGGCATCACATATGCCCCACTTCAGCCGGGATGTCGAAGAAGGTCGGGTGACGGTAGACCTTCGAATTCGACGGCTCGAACAGCGGGCCTTTGTCCGAGGGCGCCGAGGCGGTGATTTCGTTCGACTTCACCACCCAGATCGACACGCCTTCATTGCGGCGGGTGTAGACGTCGCGGGCGTTGCAGATCGCCATTTCGGCGTCGGGGGCGTGCAGGCTGCCGACATGGCGGTGGTTCAGGCCGTGCTGGCCGCGGATGAAGACTTCCCACAGGGGCCATTCGCTGGACATCGGTATTCCTCCCGGTTCGGGTCAAGGGGTGGGGGCGGGCCTCGGCAGCCCGCCGGCAAATCACTCGGCCGCGATGCGCGCGGCGGCGCGGCGGGCGTCCTGCTTTTTAGCGTGCGCCATCAGGCCGTCGCGGAACCAGGCGCCGTCTTCCCAGGCGGTGACGCGGGCTTCCATCCGCTCGGCGTTGCAGGGGCCGTTCCCGGCGATCACGTCGAAGAACTCGTCCCAATCGGGCTCGGAGAAGTCGTAGCCGCCCTTCTCCTCGTTCCACTTCAGGTTCGGGTCGGGGATCGTCAGGCCCAGGTATTCGGCCTGCGGCACGGTCTGGTCGACGAACTTCTGGCGCAGCTCGTCGTTGGTGTTGATCTTGATCTTCCACTGCATCGACTGCGCGGAATGAACCGAGTCCTTGTCCGACGGGCCGAACATCATCAGCGCCGGATACCAGAAACGGTTCATCGCATCCTGCGCCATCGCCTTCTGCTCGGGCGTGCCTTGCAGGCACATCTTCAAGAGGATGTCGTAGCCCTGGCGCTGGTGGAACGACTCTTCCTTGCAGATCCGGATCATCGCGCGGCTGTACGGACCGTACGAGGTCTTCTGCAGCTGCACCTGGTTCATGATCGCCGCACCATCGACCAGCCAGCCGACGGTGCCGATATCAGCCCAGTTCAGCGTCGGATAGTTGAAGATCGAGGAATACTTCATCTTGCCGCTGTGCAACGCCGCCAGCAGCTCATCCCGGCTGACGCCCAGCGTCTCGGCGGCGGAATAGAGATAGAGGCCATGCCCCGCCTCGTCCTGCACCTTGGCCAGCAGGATTGCCTTCCGCTCCAGCGTGGGGGCGCGGGTGATCCAGTTGCCCTCGGGCAGCTGGCCCACGATTTCACTGTGGGCGTGCTGGCCGATCTGGCGGATCAGGGTCTTGCGATAGCCTTCCGGCATCCACTCTTTCGGCTCGATCTTCTCGCCCCGGTCGATGCGGTCCTGGAAGGCGCGTTCCTGTTCGGACATTTCCTCGCGGGACTTGGCGCCTTCGGCCTTGACCATCTGTGCATACATGGGTCGTTCCTCCCTCAGACTCGTTCAATGATGATGGCGATGCCCTGGCCGACGCCGATGCACATGGTGCACAGCGCGTAGCGGCCGCCGGTGCGGTGCAGCTGGTACATCGCCGTGGTGATCAGTCGCGCGCCCGACATGCCCAGCGGGTGGCCCATGGCGATGGCGCCGCCGTTCGCGTTCACATGCGCCGCGTCGTCCGGCAACCCGAGGTCGCGCAGCACGGCCAAAGCCTGGGCGGCGAAGGCCTCGTTCAGCTCGATCACGTCCATCTGGTCCAGCGTCATGCCGGCGCGGGCCAGAACCTTGCGGACCGCGGGCGCCGGGCCGACGCCCATGACCCGGGGCTCCACCCCCGCCGCGGCCATGGCGACGATCCGCGCCTTGGGCGTCAACCCTTGAGCCGCGGCCGCCTCGGCCGACAGCACCGCCAGCGCCGCCGCGCCGTCGTTCACGCCCGAGGCGTTCCCGGCCGTCACCGTCAGGTCCGGCCCGTTGACGCCGCGCAGCTTGGCCAGCTGCTCCAGAGTGGTGCCGGGGCGCGGGTGTTCGTCCGTGTCGATGACCAGCGGATCGCCCTTCTTCTGCGGGATCACCAGCGGCACGATCTCGTCCTTGAAGACGCCCGCCGCCTGCGCCGCGGCCCACCGCTGCTGGCTGCGCAGCGCGAAAGCGTCCTGATCGGCGCGGCTGATGTTGTAGTCCGCCGCCACGTTGTCGGCGGTTTCCGGCATCGAATGGGTGCCGTAGATCTTCTTCATCGCCGGATTCGGGAAGCGCCAGCCGATCGTGGTGTCATAAACCGCGTTCGACCGAGAAAAGGCCGTCTCGGCCTTGGGCATCACGAAGGGCGCGCGGCTCATGCTTTCGACTCCGCCCGCGATGACGAAATCGCAGTCCCCGGCCTTGATCGCCCGCGCGGCCATGCCGACGGCGTCCATGCCCGACCCGCACAGCCGGTTCACCGTGGTCCCCGGCACGCCGATGGGCATGCCCGCCAGCAGCACGGCCATCCGGCCCACGTTGCGGTTGTCCTCGCCCGCCTGATTGGCGCAGCCGTAGATCAGGTCATCGACCTGCGACCAGTCCACATTCGGATTGCGCGCCATCAGCGCCTTCAGCGGCTCGGCTGCCAGATCGTCGGCGCGCACCTGCGCCAAGGCCCCGCCATACCGCCCCACGGGCGTCCTGACCGCATCGCAAATGAAGGCGTCGCGCATCCTTGCTCCTGTACTTGTCGGGAAGGTCGCCGATTCCTCATTCGTCGACCGATCGGTCAACGTATACATATAAAAACATCACATGAAAAGAGAAAAATCTTAAATCGATGTGATGCTTTTGATCACACTTAGAAGCTCGAATGAAAATCAACTGTCTGCCTGTCTACAGGCTGGAGAGAAGGGCGAGACGACGGTGTTCGCTGGCCTCGGTCGTGGCGGGCAGTGGGCCATCGGTCCCTTCGCAGAGCGCCGCCACATGCGACTCGGCCGCCGGGGTCAGCGCGAGGTAGAGCCGGCAGAAGAGCGCCCGCGCCTCTGGCGCGTTCCAGTCTGCGGGCAAGTGTTCGACGGGCAGGCGAGGATCGCGCAAGAGGACAAAGCGATAGGCATGGACTAAGAGTAGGCGCGCCGTCAGCGCCTCTGACTCGGAGAGCCGGTCAGGGGTGAGGCTGCTGAAGAGTGCAATGAAGCCTGCGTAGCCATCGCGCAACGCGGTCAGGTCCCAGAATGCAGTCAAGGGCCTCGCATTGGTCAGCGCCTCGGCATGAAAGACGAGCGCCCCTGTGGGCGGGGCTTGCCCACGATCCGGCCGGATAAACACACTACCGCCCAGATGCCCCATCCGTTGCCGTACTGCATCCTCAAGGCGCATCTCGGGATCATGGATGATCTGCCATCCATGCGCCGGTCGGTCCAGCCCATAGAGCAGATCCGCTGCACGCAGGAATTCTGCAGCCGCAGATTGCTTAAGACGATAAAAGCTCCGCCGTCCGACGCGCTCACCTTCAATCTGTGAAGCCGCCACAAGCCGCGATACAGCTGTACGCACGAGAGATTCGTTGATGCCAACCTTCGAACACAAGGCGATCAGGCTGCCTGTCCACAACACGCCTCCACGCGGGACGACAACATCACCGTAGATGGTGACGATGAAGGCAGCCGCATTCAACCGCATCGCGGACGCAATTACGGAACTTTTTGACACAATCAGCCTTCGGCGTTCGTTCTTGAGATGCGGTCGTTTATCCGGCGTGTGTGTTTGCAGGCAAGCAGAGTTTGAGCGACCACTGCTCAGTCAAGTGAAAAGCTTCCAGCTGCGGGTACAGCAACCTTGGGCCACCATGCTGAGCGTCGCTGCTATCCTTAGTGGAGTCTCTACCCGCGCCACAACACGGGCGCTGCGCCAGAGGATCGGGACGGAACAAGCCACTGAGCATTGACGATGTGACCGCCCACCTACTGCACGTCATCTCTGTCGGTATTCAGGCCTCGCGAGAGTGAAAGAAATCAACCATCGACTTGACTCCTTCCGCATATGGGGTTGGGGTGAAGTCTGGATAGCGGGCGGCAAACCGGCTCCAGTCCAGCACGTAGTCGTCACGGAACTGATAGCCCATTTCGGCGACCTCCCGGATCGTGCTATTGAAAAGCCCGAGAAGCGAGATAATGAACGGTGGCAGATGCGCCACCTTGAAATCTCGTCCCAATACTGCACGGAAATGATCGGCCATCTCCTCAACCGTGACCGCCGGGCCGACCGGCAAATGCCAGACCGCTCCATAGGCCACGTCATCCAACGCCAGCCGCACCAGCGCGCGGCCATTGTCCAGCGTGTAGGCATAGGTATGACGAGGCCCCTGCGGCATCAGCGTCTGCGGCGGCTTGCCAGCAAGAAGGTTCTCCAGGAACTGAATATAGAAGGGCGAGTTGATAGCGCCGGGCCCGTAGAAGTCCGCAGACCGGCCGATCACGACCCGTACGCGACCGGCTGCGTGTGCCTGCAATGCCAGATCGGCTACTGCCTTGCGTGCCCGGCCCTTGCGCGTCGTGGGCGTTTGCTGGTGATCCTCGGTTATCGGATTGGCCAGCGGAGGTGGGCCGTACATATACACGTTGTCGAAGAAGATCAGCCGGGCGCCCGCAGCCTCGCAGGCACTCAGGACAGCACGCATTATGACCGGCCAGTCGCGCTCCCACACGGCTCCGACATAGGGCAGCCCGATGCAAAGGTAAACGTGGCTTGCTCCGACCAGATGGGGCGCGAGTGCTGCGGCATCCCGTACATCGGCATCCGACCGACCGATCGCGATGACATCGACACCGGTCGCCTGAAGGGCCTTGACCGTTGCACTCGCTATCGCACCGCCAGCGCCAAGTACGATGTGCCGTTCGGGCATGTCCGATCTCCTTTCTGACATCACTGCGCGAAGACGATCCGCTCAATAGGGCGGGCGTTCATGCCATTGCCGGATCGATCTGAGATCTGCGGGGCAATTGTCATAAAGCGAGCGACGTCCCTCGCTCACGCCCAGCACTTTGAGGATGCGTGAGCCAAAGCCCGTCGGCTCGAAAGGGATCACCTGCTTGAAGGTCTCATCGGGCTCAAAGGCGAACAGGCGTGGAACCATTGGCCAGTCGGGCGTCAGCACACAGCCGTACACGCTGCCCTGATAGCCCTCGACATCGCCAAGGACACCGCCATTGTGCTGATCGAGTAGTGCATAGCTGGCGCGCCCGTCGCGTAGGGCACTGCGTGTCAACCCAAAATAGGCCTCGCTTTGCGCCAGCGCCGCTTCGATCTCCTGATTCTTCTGCCTGGGATCGAAGACGTAATCCTGCACGTACAGACCATCATGATTGCCCAATGGCACCGTGGCGGGGTTGGTGAACTCAACCACCTGCCTCTGCCCCTTGCGCAGTACATAGCCTGAGAAGCGAAAGACGAGGCGGCCGCCCGGGCTTTCGGCGAAGCGATAGTCGAGCACAGGAAAACCATCGGCCGAGTATCCCACGGTCAGCGGTCCGCTACTTTTCCCGCGCGCTAGCGCTTCCGAGCGAAGCGCCTCGATCAGTAGGCGCGGATAGCCGTGGTAGTGGAACATGCCGCTCGGTTGCACGTGTCCGGCAATCAAGGCCGGCACGCCAACCAATTGAGAAACCACCGGGTGCGTCACCTCATATTCCCAGCCCGTGCACGCACGGTCGAAGGGATTGTTGGGGTCGGCTGGGCCACCGTCGTACCAAGGCCCGGAAGGATCGAGGATCGAGCCGTCGAGCAGCACGCCGAAGGGAATCATGTTCATTGCCCAGGACTGGTGATCACGCCCGGGAGCCATTCCCAGACGAGCCCGATCGAGCGTGCGAAGGGCATAACCGCCCTCGCCGAGTTGCAAGCGGTCGTTGATGGCGAAGGGATCATTCTGGTTGGGAAACAGATCACGCGGCCGCACGACGGCGCCAGTATCGGGGTCTATGAACGCCTCCCGGGGTGCGGCGCGGCCCGAGAAGCGGCGTATCCATTGGCCGCTCGCGGCATCGCGGAAAGTTTCGGTGTGCATGACGAGATTCACTTCCGATTGCGCCAGCGCGTCGGAGGTCGGTCGAAACCCACACAATATTAATGCCCCAGCGAACGCGGTTCTGCGGGATATCCTCACTGCACAATTCATAGCTGAGCATCCGTGCGCACTGGCCATCAGCATGTCTCTCGTCGCCGCCCGTCACTGGACAGGCTGTGCCCTCAAAGCACTTGTGCGGCAGGAGCGAGGTTCACTCTTGTGGACAAGGCATGCAGCGCGATGGCGTGCAGCATGTCGCTCACCGTGGTGCAGGCATCGGTCAGCACGGTGACCTTCTTGTAGCGATCCGTCTGACGCGACAGTGCAGTGTGCGTCACGCAGTTCTGGGTCATCATCCCGCACAGGATCAGTTCGTCGACGCCCAACTGCTGCAACGTTTCGTGCAGATTGGTGCGCTCGAAACTGTCGGCAAAGTGTTTGACGACTACCGGCGCGTCCGGTGCGGCCTCGCGGATCTTGGGGTGAATCTCAACGCCAGGGGTGTTGGCGTTGAAGAAAGGGGCGGGTCCTTGCTGCGGGTCGGCCACGTGCTGCACATGCACCACCGGGACGCCTTTGGCGCGTGCGTTCGCGATGGCGCGCTCGATTGTGAGCAGCGTGGCGTCGGTGTTGGCCAGTGGAAAGGCACCACCGGGGAAGTAGTCGTTCTGCAGGTCAATGACGATCAGTGCGGGTTTGCTCATGGTTCTTGTTCGCCTGGATGGGGCCACTCAACGGTGGCGACGGCTCCATTCTCTAGGTTTGGGCCCGTCGACGCCATTGGCCTGATTCAAGTTTTTCGTTAAGAATGGGCCAATGTTCTTCTCATTCCCCAAAGGTCGCCCTCATGACCACTCATCCAAAAAACAGTGACCCGTCTGTTCGTGTCGCCGTGGTCGCTTTTGACGGGATCAGCCCTTTTCATTTGGCCATTCCCGGCGTGATCTTTGGTGAGGCGCCGCAGGCGCCGAATCCGTTCGAGCTTGTGTTCTGCACTGCAGAGCCTCAGCCACTCACCACCAGCGCGGGTTATCTAATCTCTGGAATCGCTGACTTGCGAGCGCTGCACGGTGCCGACCTCGTCATCGTACCGAGCTGGCGCAACGTGAACGAGCGCCCTCCGGAGTCCCTGCTGCGCGCACTCCGTTCCGCCAAGGCGGCCGGCGCACAAATCGTCGGTTTGTGCCTCGGTGCCCATGTGCTGGCCGAGGCAGGGTTGCTCAACAACCGCCGAGCGACCACCCATTGGGAATATGCGGAGCAGATGGCGAAGCAGTTTCCCGCGATTAATGTCGAACCGGACGTGCTGTACGTCGCGGAGGAAGGCGTGATGACGTCAGCCGGAACCGCCGCGGGATTGGACGCTTGCCTAGAGATTGTGCGGCAGCGGCTAGGTGCCGCGCGGGCCAGCCAAGTGGCCAGACGGCTGGTAATCCCACCTCATCGAGCGGGAGGGCAGGCACAGTTCATCAAGCGCCCCCTGCCGCTCACCCCCGGTGGCCATCGTCTGTCCCAGCTGATCGAGTCGGTGCGAAAGCGCCTGAACGAGACCCACAGTCTTGACAGTCTGGCAAGAGAAGCGGGCATGAGTCGGCGCTCCTTCACTCGTCAATTCAAGGCATTGACGGGCTCCACCGTGCTGACATGGCTTCTCACGGAGCGCCTGCATCTTTCCCAGCAACTCCTGGAGCAGACCGATCAGTCGATAGAGCGGATCGCCGAGTTGGCGGGGTTTGGGTCCGCCGAGTCGTTGCGGCATCACTTTCGCAGGGCCTTCCGCACCCCCCCGATCGATTGGCGGCGCAGTTTTCAAGGCGAAGCGCGAACTAGCTCGCCCGCCATAGTCGATAGCGCCCCTGACCGGTAATCTCACGGATCAAACCCCGCGCTTCCATCCAGGCGAGGTTGCGCTGAATGGCGGCGCGGCTGGATCCGGTAAGGCCCTCGGCCATTGGCGCGGAGACAAGCGGCCATTCGGTCAGCACTGCGCGCAGCGCCGAAGGTGTGCGACCCGATAGCGGTGCTATCTCCGTTTCGACTCGCGCTGACCATGCCTCGATATCGTCGAGGTGCCGCATCGCCGTCCGACATGCCGTCTCCATCCCGTCAAGCCACCGCGCCAAACGGTCAGAGGCTGGGCCTCCGGAGCGCAGCCCCCCTGCCCCACCCATAGCCAGTGGCGTAAAGACCGCACCCTTTCCCTCGCAGGCCGCAATCCGCGCGGCCGTGACCGCCGCTTCCATCCGGTCGCCAAGCTGCCCAAGCCCCGCAAGGCTCCAGAGGTGAAATCCCATGCATGCGCGGGTGATAGGGTGAAGGTCAGCGCCTTGCGCCATAAGTTCAAGCCAGCCACACGCCCGATCCGCGAAGGGTTCGGCTTTATCATCCAGTTTCTCGGGGTCGCGGCGATCAAGGAAAGCGGATAGGTCAATCTCAGGCCTCGGCCCCCCCGTCAGCCGCCGCACCGCCCATCCGACACGCGCCAGCGCCGTCGTAGAGTCCTGAACACCAGACAGGCGCAGCGAAATCCAAAGCGCAAGCCGATCCGGGCTGATCCGGTCACCCGCAAACCAGCTGAGATCAGCCGCCTCGATTAGCGCAAGCCTGAGCCGCCAGCCCTCCGGTCCCCGCTTCAGCCGTTCGTCCAAGGCACCGAGCCGCCCCGCGACGCGGGCAAGCCGCGCGGCATGGCCCGCCTCGGCCTTCCGCCAGTCGTCAAGAACCGCGGTCTCGTGGGGCTCCACCCGTAGTCCCGGCGGCAGACTGTCGAGCTCGTCTTCGGTTGGAGCGGGCAGGAACCAAAGTTCGTCTTCAGACAACTCCTCGGCCTCTTCCACACTGGTCAGAGGATTGTCAAAATCGTCATGAACGGTCGATGCTTGGCGTTTCATATGTGCAAAATATAGCCATTTTGCACTTTACCAAAGGGTTTTCTCCGGGCGATTCCCCACTCCTCATATATGACGCGCGCGCAACCGTCCGCGAAGCTCACGGATTGCGCTCAGCCGCAGGAAACCAAGGGCATTTCACTGAACTGGACGACAGAAAGCGCTATTGCATCCGTTTACAAACGGTCGTTTAGTGACGATATATGAAACTGCAAACGTCCTGTTTTGATGCCCCTGATCGGCTATGCACGCGTCTCGACTGAGGATCAGACCCCCCTGCCCCAGTCGCAGGCCCTGAAATCCGCGGGTTGCGCAGAGATCCATGAAGAGCAAGCATCGGGAGGGAACCGCGCGCGGCCCGTGCTGGCCCGCGTGCTCGAGCGGATTAGCAAGGGCGACACGCTGGTTGTCGTGCGCATTGATCGTCTGGCGCGGTCGCTGTCGCACCTCCTCGAAGTGATCGAACGGCTGGAAGCCAGAGGCGCCTTCTTCCGATCGCTCATGGACCCGATCGATACGTCCTCGCCGCAGGGCAAGTTCACCCTGCAGGTTCTGGGTGCTGCGGCCGAGTTCGAGCGGGCCCTGATCCGCGAACGCACCAAAGCCGGGCTAGCCAGTGCAAAGACTAAAGGCCGGGTTGGCGGCAATCCGGGCCTGCGCGCGCGGGATCCGGCGGCGCTGCGCAAGTTGAGGCTGGCCCGGCAGGACGGCTACATGGAGCGGCTGAATGAGACGGCGCAGGACTGGGTTCCCCATGTCCGTCGCCTGCGCCCCAACTTGGCCTGGGAAGACGTGCTGCGCATCGTCAACGGCCCCCTGCCCCGCGAGCGCCAATGGACGCAAAGCCGCCTTTTGCGCGCGGTCAACGCCTATGTGCGGGACGGCTTCCTACCGCCCACGGTACTGGACCGCGCCGGCCGCCGCGAAACCGACGACCGCCTGCCCGTCATCGTCGCCGCCATCAAGGGCGCGGATCCGGACATCACGCTTCAGGCGATCTGCAGCCGGCTGGAAGCCATGCGCGAGCGAACACCCCGTGGGCGGACAAGCTGGCAGCCGTCATCCGTGAAGATGCTGCTGGAGAGGGCTGTGAGGCTGGGGCTGCTTGCGTAGTCGAGATACCTTGCAAATCCTCCACGACATGGAAGGAATACAAGGCTTTGGCCAGCGCCATGCTCAGAAACTCTCTGCTCACTCACACAAAGGGGTTGATGATGCGAAGCTGGCCTTCGATCAGCAGGCCATCTTGCATGTCCTCGCTCCACAGCGTGGTGCAGCCCGCAACCAGAGCGCTGGCCACGATCATGGCGTCGTAGATCGAGAAGCTGTAGCGTTCCGCCAAGGCGCGGCCGACGTCATGGGTCTGAATGGTCAGGTCTTCGACGTGGCACAAGGCACGAATGCCCTCAATAAACGCCCCTGCTTCCTCCCAACTCAGGCCAGCCTTGCGGCGACAGTTCACCAGCGTCTCGTTCAGGACCTGAACGCTGATCCGGGGCCCCTGCCCCAGGATAACCTCGGCGCGATCGGCCTTTGGGCCATCGTCGAGCAGGTAAAGAACGACATTCGTGTCCGCGAACTCAGCGCTCATGCGCGTCATCGCGGCTCAGGCGCTCTGCAGCGGGCAGCTTGCCCCGGAAGCGGCGCAGACCCGTCAGCACCTCATCTGCGCGCGCCAGACGACGGACTCTGACCTCGCCGTCGTCCTTCACCAGATCGATCTGATCGCCTTCCTTGAGGCCAAGCTCCCGGACAAGCTCCGCGGGCAGACGAACGGCAAGCGAGTTGCCCCATTTTGCGACCTGCATCGCAGCCTCCTGCATGGATATACTTGCAGTAATGTATATCATTCTGGCTGCATGGGCAAGACTGCCCGCGAGCCTGGGCTACTCTTGTGCGTCAGGCAGCGGCTGGCACTATATTTAGAAAGGGCTTGCGCGAATCTGGCTCCTCCGGCAATAGTCACGGAAAAGGGCGACTAAACGCCGAAATCCGTGAACACGCCACGGACGCGCGAGGGCAGATGAGCAGAGCCGATAGACCAGAAGACCTGAACGCCGTGATCCGCCAGCACTCAGAGTTGTTGGCGGCGCAACTTCATGCGCAGCGTGAGAGCCTGTTCCCGCCCGACGCTTCAAAAACTATGCGCAAATTCACCTCTGGGGAAGCCGCTGCACTGTTGGGCGTCAACGACTCATACCTCAGGAAGCTTCACCTTGATGGCAAGGGACCATCGCCAGAGGTCACATCGGGGAACCGGCGGCATTATTCTGCTGAAGATATCCATAACTTGCGGATATTGTTGGAGAAAACAGCTCGCAAGCCGGGAGACTACCTGCCTGGTCGCCGCGCTGGAGATCATCTTCAGGTTATTGGCGTAATGAACTTCAAGGGTGGTAGTGGCAAGACAACCTCCTCGGCGCATCTTGCGCAAAGGTTGGCCCTCAAAGGGTACCGTGTCCTGGCAATCGACCTTGATCCGCAGGCATCGTTTACGGCCTTGCACGGGGTTCAGCCGGAGTTCGACCTGCTTGATGGTGGCACACTCTACGATGCGATCCGCTATGAAGATCCGGTTCCGATAGCAGAGGTCATCCGCAAGACCTACATACCGAACTTGGACCTGATTCCCGGAAACCTCGAACTCATGGAGTTTGAGCACGAGACGCCCCGGGCACTTTCTCGCGGTAATGCGGGATTGTTCTTCTTCCGTGTGAAGGAGGCACTTGCGCAGGTCGATGATCGGTATGACGTCGTCGTTATCGACTGTCCTCCGCAACTCGGATTCTTGACCATGTCCGCGCTGTCGGCCGCGACAGGCGTTCTTGTGACGATCCATCCCGAGATGCTCGACGTGATGTCGATGAGCCAGTTCCTCAGAATGACGGCCGACCTCATGGATGTCATCGCCGATAGCGGAGCCGACATGTCGCATGACTGGATGCGCTATCTGTTGACCCGTTACGAGCCGACGGATGCACCACAGAACCGCATCGTCGCCTTCCTGCGGACGATGTACGGAGACAAGGTATTGAACGCTCCGATGCTCAAGTCGACGGCCATATCGGATGCCGGCCTGACGAAGCAGACCCTGTACGAGGTCGAACGGAGCGCCTTCACCCGGACGACCTATGACCGGGCAGTCGAAAGCCTGAATGCCGTCAACGATGAGATCGCCCAGCTCATCCAGAAGACGTGGGGGCGCTGATGACCGACACCAAGAAAAAACGTATGTCCATGCTCGACAGTTTGGCGGCTGCGGGCACGCCCCCTGCCCCGGGCAGCATGATGTCAAGCAATCGGGCGCTCCGCTCTGCGCGCGATGCCGTGGATGCTCATCATGTCTGGGAACTCGATCCAGATGAGATCGAGGACGAAAGGTATTCGGATCGCCTCGACCCCAAGGATGTGCATGACCTGCGCGTGTCGATAGAGCAGAACGGCCAGACCGTCCCCATTCTCGTAAGGCGCCACCCGACCGAGGCCAATCGCTATCTCCTCGTCTATGGACGCCGACGTCTTGAGGCCATTCGTGCCTCCGACAAGGTCAAGAAGGTTCGAGCGCTTATCGCGAACCTGGACGATACGGCCGCGTTGCGCGCCCAGGTTTCCGAGAACACTGGAAGGCGCGACCTCAGCTACATCGAACGCTCCCTCTTCGCGCAGGAACTGCTCGACAATGGCTTTGGCTCGCAGGCTCAGATTGCCGAAGTGCTGAACGTGACGCGCTCTGCGGTTTCGATGTCGATCTCGGTTGCCAAGGCGATCGGGACTGCCTTGGCCCAAGCGATCGGACCGGCGCATGGCATCGGGCGCCCCAGATGGGAGTCCTTGGCGAAGGACCTGTCTAATGCAGACATGGGCATGGACGAGCTTTGCCAGGTTGCGATTGATGCCCGTGGCAAAGCGGCTGCTGGCGAGCAAGCCGACGAGGAGCCCCGGGTTGATCCTTCGGTCGCGGCATTTGAGGCCGTTGTCCGTCATGTGAAAAGGAACACTGGTTCTTCTCCTGGCCGGAAGCCGAGACAAAAAGCGACGCCCCTTCTGATCGATGGCGCGCCTGTGGGAGTGATCAAGAGGTCGACTCGGGCGCTTAGGCTGGATCTTACGAATGTGGACGATGCCTTTGCGCAGTGGCTCGACGCCCGTGCGCAGAACGTCCTCGAAGATCTCCATGACCGCTGGAAACGCGAGACATGAAGACAGGTAGAGCAGCAACAATAAGGAGGCACGGTACAGGCTAAAGAAAAGGTCCCGCAAAGCTTGCGCTCCACGAGACCCCAACTTTGATCTTAGCACCTTCAAGGTAGTGGGCCAGCGCGCAAACCGCAAGTCATATGTGATTCGCGGACCGGTTTTTCTATGCCTTCGTGATTGACATCATGGAGTACACACCGATTTCGCCGTTTATGCGGCCGATCTCGCACGCCCATCTGCGCGTGATCGAGCGGCCTGAAGCGTCCGTTCAGGGCAAGCCCGTCAACAAGTGGGAGCTCCTTCGCGAGCTGTCCAAGGCGCAGGTCGCCTTTGAGGTTTCCGAGCGCGATCTGACGGTTCTCCAGGGGCTGCTCAGCTTCTTTCCGAATGATGCGCTTGGCGGGAACGCGGAGATGGTCGTCTTCCCTTCCAACAAAGCGATCTGCGAGCGGCTGAACGGTATGCCTGCCTCCACGATGCGTCGTCACCTGGCCCGCTTGGTCGAAGCAGGCTTGCTCATGCGGCGTGATAGCCCCAACGGGAAGCGCTATGTCCGCAAGACTGGCGAAGAGCGTGTGGCTTTTGGCTTCGACCTCTCGCCGCTTTACTGTCGGTCCGAGGAGATTGCACGAGCTGCAGAGGCCGTGCGTGAGGCCGAGGAGCGTATCAGGCGGTTGAGGGAAGTTGTGAGCCTCATGCGGCGCGATCTCGCGGCCCTCGCGGACTTTGGAGAGGAGATCCAGCCGGGCTTTGGCTTCTGGAATGAGCTTCGCGACACGGCGGTCATCACAGCGCGCGCTCTGCGCCGCAAGTTGTCGTTTGCTGATCTCGCGGCCTGCCGTGACGAACTTGAAGCTCTCCTGGATAAGGCCCGGAACCTCATTGATGGCCCTGAAACAGAAGAAATGAACACCAATGATGATCGTTTTGAGCGCCACTATCATAATTCAAATACAGACCCTTTCGATCTTGAACCTGCCTTAGAAAAAGGCGGGGCGGCGGCCGGCGCGCCTGATGAGGATACCGAGGCGCGCGGTGCAGATGTGGAAGAAGCAGAGACGAGAAGTTTGCCAAAGATTCCACTCCATCTGGTGATTGCGGCTTGCCCTTCCCTCAAAACTTTCTACCAGGGCGATATCCGACACTGGCATCAGCTTTTCGATGCGGCCTGCCACGTCCGGCCCGCCATGGGTATCAGTGCATCCGCCTGGGAAGAAGCGCAGCGGTTCATGGGTCCAGAGCAGGCGTCCATCGTCCTGGCCGCCATCTTGGAACGCTTCTCCGATATCCGATCGCCTGGGGGGTACCTTCGCGCGCTTACATCGAAGGCAGCGGCGGGCGAATTCTCCTGCGGGCCGATGGTCATGGCGCTGATGTCCCGGCGGACTGCTGCCTGAAGTTCACAGCTGTGAACTGTTCGTGGCAGGGTGAGAGCTTTCCCCAGAGTTCACAGCTGTGAACTCATTTAGCGGAATCGAGCTTACGGATCCTTAGAGGGAAAGATTGGGGGTTGAGGGGTGACGGGAAGTGAGATCGGGAGAGTGTCTTCCGGCGCCCGTCGTGGAGAAGATCTGATGGCGAAAGTTGCCCAGAACGTCGTCCTGTCCCCGTCGCGGGACATCCCCTTCGACAAGCTCATGCTGAGCCAGACCAACGTGCGACGCATCAAGGCCGGCGTCTCGGTCGAGGAACTGGCCGAGGACATCGCGCGTCGCGGCCTGCTGCAGGGGTTGAACGTGCGGCCCGTGCTTGATGCCGAAGGTGTCGAGACCGGCATGTTCGAGATCCCGGCCGGTGGTCGGCGCTTCCAGGCGCTGTCGCTGCTGGTGAAGCAGAAGCGGCTGGCGAAGGCCGCGCCGATCCCCTGCATCGTGCGGGATGCCGCGTCTCATATCCTGGCAGAGGACGACTCGCTGGCGGAGAACATGCAGCGCGTGGCACTGCATCCGCTCGACCAGTTCAGGGCGTTTCAAGCCCTGCGCGAGAAAGGTCAGGGCGAGGAGGCGATCGCCGCCGCCTTCTTCGTCACCCCGCAGATCGTGAAACAGCGCCTGAAGCTCGCCTCCGTGGCCCCTGCCCTGCTCGAGGTCTATGCCGAGGATGGGATGACGCTGGAACAGCTGATGGTCTTCACGGTGAACCCGGACCACGCGCGTCAGGTTCAGGTCTGGGAGGCTGTGAAGAACTCCTGGAACAAGGAGCCCTACGCCATCCGGCGCATGCTGACGGAAACTTCGGTCCGGGCGTCGGATCGCCGCACTGTCTTCGTGGGTGTCGATGCCTATGAGGCGGCGGGCGGTGTGGTACTGCGTGATCTCTTCCAGGGCGATGACGGAGGCTGGCTCGAGGACCCCGCCCTGCTCGACCGGCTGGTCTCCGAGAAGCTCCAGGCGGAAGCCGGGGCGCTGACCTCAGAGGGCTGGAAGTGGATCGAGGTGGCGACCGACCTGCCCTACGGCTACAGCCACGGTCTCCGGCGTCTGGCCGGTGATCCTGCACCGATGACCGACGAGGACAGCGCTTCTCACGCGGCGCTGCTCGCCGAGTATCGTGCGCTGGAAGAGGAATATTCCGGCAAGGACGAATACCCCGAGGAGATCGACGCTCGGCTCGGGCAGCTCGAGATGGCAATGGAGGCGCTTGAGCAGCGGCCATTGGTCTACGACCCGGTCGAGGTCGGGCGCGCTGGCGTCTTCGTGACGCTGGATCGGGACGGCAGCCTCGCGGTCTACCGTGGCTATGTCCGGCCCGAGGATGAGCCGCGCGAAGCGACCGCGGTCCAGGCTGACGATACCGCGGGCGTTATGGGGCAGGGGGGTGATGTCGGTGTTTCCAGCTGGAAACCATCGGCGACCTCCGCTGGGGGCACCGTCATCACTTCGGGTGGTCAGCCGATCGGCGCGGATGCGTCCGATGACGAAGATGACGGTGCGCTGAAGCCGCTTCCCGAGCGGCTCGTCATGGAACTGACGGCCCACAGGACTCTTGCGCTGCGCGAGGCCATCGGGCGTTCGCCGGATGTGGCGCTGACGCTCCTGCTCCTGAAGCTGGTGAAGGACACCTTCCGCAGCTCCTCGGCTTCGGGCAGCTGTCTCGAGGCTTCGGTGCGTCATGTCTATATGTCGGCGCAGGCGCCCGATCTGAAGGACAGCATTGTGGCGAGGCTGGTCGACGAGCGTCACGCGGCCTGGGAGGCCGATCTGCCCCTCGGCGATGATGCCGCGCTCTGGGACTATCTGACAGTCCTCGATCAGGGAAGCCGTTTGGCGCTCCTGGCGCATTGCCTCAGCTTCGGGATCAACGCGCTCCATGAGAAGGTGAGCCCCTATGGCGCGGGCATCTCCGCCAGCGGCTTGACCCGCCGCATGGCACATGCCGACCTGGTGGCACGTGCGGTCGATCTCGACATGGTCGAAGCGGGGTGGGAGCCGACGGTCGACGGCTACCTCAACCGAGTGCCCAAGGCCCGCATCCTCGAGGCTGTGCGCGAGGCGAAGGGGGAAGGGACCGCGCAGCTTCTCGATCACCTGAAGAAGGGCGAGATGGCCACCGAAGCCGAGCGGCTCCTCAAGGGCAGCGGCTGGTTGCCCGAGGTCCTGCGTCGCGCTGATCTGGCGGCAGGCGACGGCGAGGAGATCGCAGAAGGGCAGGGGGAGGATGCGGGCGAGCCCGACGACATCGATCTCCCAGCCTTCCTGACGGCTGATCTGCCGGACACCGTTACGTCGATGATGGCGGCGGAGTGATCTGAGCCATCCGAGGGCGGGGAAGCCCGCCCTCATCTCAACAAAATACAGCGATATCAATATGATGAATGCGAAATCTCGCATTAAGGATGAGGAATCATGTCTGCAACGACCATCATCGACTCAGCCCCCCTCGGGGCGCTTATCCGCTACACCGACGGCAGTCCCAAGCCGCCGGCACGTTTCACCAAGAAGCTCGCGGCCTGGGAGCGCTCGAACGGCGTCGGTCGTCTCGTGAAGAAGGAACCGCCCAGGGTCTATCCGACCTGGACCGCTCCGGCCTCCTTCACGCTCCATGAGGGGAATTTCTCCTCTGACGGGGTGATCCTGGTCACCATCATGCGCAGTCATTCGGCGGATAGCCGTCTGATCTTCGAGGTGGCCGAGGAACCGAAGCCCGGCCAGGTGCGCGTGCTTCTGGACTTCGGCGGGAACACCGAACTGCTGCATCTGGCGGAGTCCGTCGCCGCAGCGGAGCTCTGGATCGCGCGGGAAGGTTATCGCAACGCGCGGCTTGAAATCGTCGGTGCCGAAGACGGCGATAGGGCAGGGGGCGCGGACCTGGCCGCTTGAGCCCTGACATGGCGTGAGGGGCCTGTCGACGGGCGCGCCTCTCACCGACCGCACCCTCGTCCCGCGATGTCGCGGGGCGCCGAAGGATCCATCCCCCAAAGACGGAGGTCTTCAACCATGAGCCTGGCCGGGAGGCTGGCGATAGAGCAACTCAGCGGGACAACAAGCTCCAGTCGTCAGGGCACCATCCCCCGCTCGCCATCCCCTTCCTTGCCCCGAATCCTGTCTTCGAGATCAACCCGCGAGGGGTCGGACTACGGGCAAGCCCGTGCCGCCGGGTGGATTCGGGCAAGCCGAACGCACCCGGTGATGTCAGCCAGTCTTCGGGCCTGCGGGGTCCTGTCGTGCGGGGGATGGTCCCCCGCCTCCAAGACAGGAGCCAAACAGATGTCCCGCAAAGATGCTCACGCCTTCGCCGCCTCCCTCGCCGCCACGCTCATGGTCTCGATCGTTGTCTTCCAGGCCGGGGATGGAACTTTCGGCGCCGTCCCCGCCGATGAGATCGACGGAGACGAGGTTCAAGTGATCGCTGAGGTAGACCCTTGGGCATGATGCCTACGCTTTTGCCGAGGGCTCGGCATCGGGGCAGGGGCCCCGATCCGGGCCGTTCGGCTTTCAGACCTCTCGTTGGCCCGGAAATCTGAGCCGACGCGGAGGTCGGCACGACTGCCCAAGGAGCCGAACGCCCGGTGTCGAGTTTACGGTCCGCCCGACACGTCGAGGAAGAGTTTAACCAGGGCGACGTTGATGAAGTAGTTGTGCTTTCCAGAGCGGTGCTTTTCGACAAAGCCATGCTCAGCCAAGGTGTCGAGATACTTTGGACTTGCCCTGCTTTTGTGGAGAGCTTCTAGCTTACTTCCCGGGCCTTTCGCTCGAAGGCGATTGGGCTTTGGAAGCCGAGCGATGAATGCCGCCTGACGGGGTTATAGAACCCGTCGATGTATCTGGCGACGGCGTTTTCGGCCTGCTGACGGGATTGCCATGCGACAGGCCAGATCAGCTCCGACTTGATGGTCTTGAAGAATGTCTCGACCATCGAGTTGAAGCTCCTATATTCGTCAAGCCGGTAGTGTGGGCAATTTTGGCCTGCACAGCGCCGTGAAGATTTCGCGGACGATGTAT